>NZ_JAKEVF010000002.1 GCF_022398315.1 Shewanella sp. Isolate11 | reverse complement strand
GTCTAGTATATATCACAAAATTATTAAATCTGTGTTTGTATTCATTGGTTTTTCATTGATTTTTAATTTTGTTGTTTATGATTTTGGTTTTTTTTCAATGAGAATTATGGATGTTTTAGGTCCATCTTTTATATTAATTTCTTTATTGTATTTTTTGTTATGGAAGGTAGATCTAGGTCCGTATCACTTTTTTTTATTTGTAGTTATTTGTTTGCTTACATCAATACTTTTCATGTCATTTGAATCTGATTTTAATGGTGTCCTCACAACATCAAGGCATCTTCTTTATATTTCATTTGCATATTTTATCTCAATATATTTTATTAAGACCTTAGAATTAGGTACTATGTTTTTTATTGGTATCATACTTGGTGCTATATCATCACTGTTAGTTATGTATGGTCAGTATTTAGAATTGTCATATTTTGATACATTAAAACCTTCGGGAGCTAAGCTGTGGTGGGTGTCGGAACGACAGAGATATACAGGTATATTTGAGCACCCAAATGCAGCATCTCAAATTACGATGATAGGTATTGTACCTTTATTGTATTTTTATTTATCTTCTAGAAATATGATGTTTCTATTTTTCAGTATATTATGTGTTTTTTTATTATACTTTTTGACTCAGACTCGGAGTTCTTTAGTAATATTTTCAATTTTATTGTTATTTTGTGTTTTTAAAAGCAATAATTTCAGACATAAAGTATCATTTATAATTTTTCTATTTGTCGGAATTTTACTGTTTTCAGAATATATTTTTGAAGTAATGAATGATAGATGGGTTGGTCATGGTGTAGTGAGTATCAGTTCTAATTTTCTTGAAAGACTAGAGACACAAGTGGTAAGTCTTAGTTATGGACTTGTTCACCCATTTGGTCTTGGCTGGCAGGGCAAAGAAATTATGTTGATTAATGAATTTGGTTTTAATGCTACACATAATGGGTTCATCAGTTTTCTGGTTGTTTATGGGTTAATATTTTCCACTGTGTTTTTTATATATATGACGTATATGTTTTATGTGATTGTATTTAATAGTTTTTCAGATATTAATGTTTTCACCTTTCCATTTTTATCATTGTACTTTAGTTTTTATTTTGAAGACGTTATTAATTCCCCGGCGATAATATTCTTATCGTTTCTATTTGTTTTTTTTAGGAAGTATAATACACATTCAAAAAATATTAAAATGGCTTAAGTTTTAGAGCATACCATAAGCCAGTATATCAATGTTTTTTTATGTGTTTAATGCTTTACAAGTTATATTTTTCAAGCAAAAGTTACTTTTTGATATTATTTATGTGATTTTATCTTAGAGGGAGGTATTAATGCCGGTCATAAATGGTAGATTTATAAATAAGGATGTTTCTGGGGTTGAGCGTTTTGCTATAGAAATGTCAGAGAGACTAAATTATCGAGTGGTCAAACCAAGTCGATTATTTTCTAAAGGGATTTTAGGACATTTTTGGGAGCAACTATACCTACCATTATACTGTTTTTTTTACAATGAACTATTAATTTGCCTGTGTAATACATCTCCAGTTTTATATCGTAACAAAGTTATTGTGTTACACGATGTGTTCTTTGTTGATTTTCCTCAATGGTATTCATTCAAATTTAGATTTTTTTATAAATATGCGACTAAGTTAACTTTAAATAGAACTCTGTCAATATTTACAGTTTCTGAATATAGTAAGAAACGAATATCTCAAGTTTTTAATGTTGCAGAAGATTCTATCACAGTTCTAGGTAATGCTTTGCCTTCAGATTTCGAAAGTATTCAAAAAAATGATATAACTGTTTCGAAAGAACCATTCTTTTTGGCTGTCGGTGTTAATCAGGAGAGAAAAAACTTCAAGGGTATCATCTCAGCTTTCATAGAGTTTAAAAAGAAATACAAATCCAACTATAAACTTGTTATCGTTGGCGGTAATGGAAATAATTTTAATACCGATCTAGATTTAGTTAATGATGCTGAATTGTTTAAAAGCGATATTGTTTTTACTGGTAGAGTTGATGATGAATCTTTGTGTTGTTATTACCAACAATGTATAGCTTTTTTATCATTAAGTCATGCTGAAGGGTTTGGGATTCCAGTGTTAGAAGCTATGGCTTTTGGCGCACCTGTCATTTGCTCTAATAATACTGCATATCCAGAAGTGGCAGATGATGCTGCTGTTATGGTTGATATCTATGATGAATCAAAGATTGTAGAGGCAATGCAAAATATCAGTACAGATTTAATTCTAAGAGAGCAATTGGTTAAAAAGGGAAATAAGAGGTATCAAATATTTAAATGGGAGTACTTTGCTAAAAAAATGAGGGGGATATGTGAAGATAGTTCATGCTAGTGAGACTATTAAAGGTGGAATTGAAACATATCTTAACTCTGTTGTTAATGTAGAGTCTGAACATTTTCTTGTCTCCCCGTCTGAAATAAACGGTTTTAATAACTTTTGCTTTTCATCGACAAATATAAGAATATTTAACACATTGAAAGTATTATATTTAGTCATCTATATATTGCTTACTAAAAAGGTAGATGTGATTTTTTTACACAGTGCATTTGCAGGCCTTGTTAGACCTATTATTTATCCTTTGTGTAAAATAAAATCTATTAAAGTAGTTTATTGTAGTCATGGTTGGTCTTTCAATCGTAAAAATAGCGGTGGAACGATAAAAATAAGTTCATTTTTTTATAAATACATCGAACTTTCGCTCTCACTCTTTGTAAATCAGATAGTGTGTATCTCATCCAGTGAATATCATGATGCACTTGATATAGGAATAAGTACCAAAAAGCTAAAACTTATCTGGAATGGTGTGAGGGAATCAAACACTAAAGAACTTATTACCAATAATTCAAAATTCAAATTTTTATTTGTAGGTAGATTTGATGAGCAGAAAGGCCTTGATTTACTACTCCAGAGTATTCTAAAACTTCCAACAGGTATTAAAGATAGTTGCAAGTTGATACTTGTAGGTGAAAGTGTACTCTCTCAATCTCACTCACTATATTGTGAGGAATTAATAAATACTGTATCTGATGACATTGAAATAGAAAAATTAGGTTGGGTGAAAAACTCTGAGATTGACATTGTATATAAATCATGTGATGTGCTCATTGTTCCTTCTCGATGGGAAGGGTTTGGATTGGTTGTTGCTGAAGCTTTAAGGAATAATCGTCCGGTAATTGCTTCAAATGTTGATTCATTTCCTCAAATGGTAGTTAATAACGAAACTGGTTGGATATTCGAATCTTGTGATTTAAATGATTTGTCTAAAAAACTTGAGTTATCTTTTTACAAGGCTAGGGCGATTATAGGTACGGGGCGTTGTCTTGACTCTTTTAATCGTTGTTTTAATGAAAAAATAATGAATCAAAAATTATTTAATTTATTCGTTCGTAAATAATAGGCAGTATATGATCCTACCAATAATTATGGCCGGCGGTTCTGGTACGCGTTTGTGGCCGCTTTCTCGTGGAAATTACCCTAAGCAATTTTTAAAGCTAAATGGCGAGTTAACTATGTTGCAAGAAACATTGACTCGTTTGGATGGCTTAGCACTTTCGCCAGCGATGTTAATCTGTAACGAAGAGCATCGTTTTATCGCTGCCGAGCAGACTAGGCAGATCGGTGTTGAGCATAATGGTATTTTTTTAGAGCCAGTTGGTCGTAATACTGCGCCTGCTATTGCACTTGCTGCTTTTAAGGCAATTGAGAACGGACAAGACCCTTTACTTTTAGTACTTGCTGCCGATCACCTTATTCAAGATGTGTCAGCGTTTCAATTAAGTGTTGACAAAGCCTCGATTTTAGCTTCACAAGATAAATTAGTGACTTTTGGTATCGTTGGAGATAAACCTGAAACGGGTTATGGCTATATTCAAAGAGGTGAGCCTTTTGCGGATGGCTTCGTTGTTGATTGTTTCGTTGAAAAGCCAAGCGAAGATGTAGCCCGCCACTATATTGAGTCAGGCGAGTATTATTGGAATAGCGGCATGTTTTTGTTTAAAGCCAGTCGCTATTTATCTGAGTTAGAAAAGTTTCGCCCCGATATCTACGCAGCCTGTAAAAATTCAATTCAAGTTCAAAAATGTGATTTAGATTTTATTCGTGTCGATAGGGTAGCTTTTGAGGCCTGTCCTGATCAGTCTATCGATTATGCTGTTATGGAACACACTCACGATGCCGTGGTTATTCCCTTAGATGCTGGTTGGAGTGATGTGGGAGGTTTCCCGGCCCTTTTAGAAGTATCTCCTCAAGATGAAAATGGCAATGCATTTAAAGGAGATGTTAAAGCTGTTGATACTAAAAACACGTTGGTAGTAAGTGAAGATAAGCTTGTTGCTACGATCGGCCTTGAAGATTTAATTATTGTTAATACCAAGGATGCTGTTCTGGTTGCCCATCAAGAAAAGGCGCAAGAAGTGAAGGCGATTGTGAATCAGTTAAAAGCTGAGCAACGCTCAGAAGTCACATTCCACCGTGAAGTTTACCGTCCTTGGGGTAAGTATGACTCGGTTGACAATGGCGAGCGCTTTCAAGTTAAGCGCATTACAGTAAAGCCTGGAGCAAAATTATCAGTACAGATGCATCATCACAGGGCTGAACATTGGATCGTGGTTTCTGGCACTGCAAAAGTGCAAATTGACGATACTGAGCAATATGTGACAGAAAATGAGTCTGTCTATATACCCATCACAGCAGTCCATGCATTAGAAAATCCGGGCAAAGTGGATTTAGAGCTAATTGAGGTTCAATCAGGTTCTTATCTCGGGGAAGACGATATTGTACGTTTCGAAGACCGTTACGGACGAGTGAAAGGGTAGATGATGGATACTCGTACTTTAATCGCACAAAGTGGCATTGCCTTTGGTACCAGCGGTGCGCGTGGATTGGTTTCAGATTTTACACCTGATGTAAATGCAGCCTTTGCTATAGCCTTCATTAATTCAATTAGTGATGACTTCGAATTTGATACCGTTGCCATTGCGATAGATAACCGACCAAGCAGTTACGCTATTGCACAGGCTTGTGCTGCAGGGATAAAGCAGTTAAATCAAAACGTGATCTATTATGGGGTTATTCCAACCCCAGCTTTGGCTTATAAAGCGATGCAGGATGGAATGCCTTGCATAATGGTAACAGGCAGTCACATTCCTTTTGACCGTAATGGTCTTAAGTTTTATCGTCCAGACGGTGAAATAACTAAAGCCGACGAACAAGCCATTTTAAATATTGCCGTAACATTTACGCCATTGGCTGATGAATTAGAAGAATTGTCTTTAAATAATGATGCTAGTAGAGCTTATATAGAACGCTATCAGCAGTTATTTGATAACAAAATTCTCGCAGGTAAGCATATAGGGATATATGAGCATTCAAGTGCTGGTCGTGATATTTATAGTTATTTATTTGAATCATTAGGCGCAAAAACGACGAGTTTAGGTCGTAGTGATGAGTTTGTACCAATTGATACCGAAGCCGTGTCAGAGGAAGATAAACAGCGCGCATTAGATTGGTCAAAGCAATATGGATTTGATGCTCTATATTCCACTGATGGTGATGGTGATCGTCCTTTAATCGCTGATGAAAACGGTAATTGGCTGCGTGGTGATATTCTTGGTTTATTGTGTAGTCAACAACTAGGGATTGAAGCTTTAGCTGTACCAGTAAGTTGTAATTCTGCTATTGAACAGTCGCAAAATTTTACTACTGTTGTTCGCACAAAAATTGGCTCACCTTACGTTATTGCTGAGTTTTCAGAATTAGCTAAGAAGTCTAAAACTGTCGCAGGTTTTGAAGCTAATGGTGGCTATTTATTAGGTTCGGATATAAAGGTTAATAGCAAAAACCTCAAAGCTCTTCCCACTCGCGATGCATTATTGCCTGCTTTGATGTTGTTAGCTCAGAGAGTCTCGATTTCTATGCAATTAAAAGAGATACCACAGCGATTTACAGCCAGTGATCGACTGCAAAATTTTTCTAGAGACAAGAGTGAACGGTTGATTGAACAATTAACTGTCAGTGCAACTCAATTCTTAGCTAATTTAGATTACAAACAAGATTTTCAGATTAATAACATTGATGGTTTACGTATTACTCTTGAATGTGGCGATATAATTCATTTAAGACCATCAGGCAATGCACCTGAATTAAGATGTTACTCCGAGTCAAGCTCACAAGCTAAAGCCAGTAAAATAGTTTCGATGACTTTAAAAGCTTGTGGTAAATAACCTAGATAAATAATTCCCATCAATTTTTCTTAGTAATTAATGAACCGCTTGGACATGATTTATGTTCAATTGGAATGTATTCGCTTTTAAAATGGAATATAAAATGGAAAAAGGTATTTTACATAGTAATTCTACACTGGTATCGCTTGTTCATAGAATACTTGATATTGTAATCATTGTTGGTGGTTTATGGTTCAGTGTTAAGTTAATTGGCCAACATTGGGAGTTGCAACATTCAACTGTAGCGGTTGTTGCTGTATTTCTGTTTCACTTTACCAGTGAATTAGACCGATTATATATTTCATGGCGTGGACTTTCTTTATTAAAAGAAGTGGGAAAGACCTTCTGGCATTGGTTTGTCAGTGCTTCGGTAATCTTTTTGAGTATTGACTTTTTAGAGCTGAAATACCTTGATTCAGAAAACCTACAGTTTGCTTGGTTTGTATTAACTACATTTTGTTTAATCTCTTACCGCTTATTACTTAGGGTATTTTTAAGGTCATTACGGGCACAAGGGGTTAATACACGTACCGTAGTCATAGCTGGTGCAGGACATTTAGGCCGTAAATTGTCTAAGAGTATTATTGCTAAGTCTGGTTTCGGTTTGGTTTTCGCTGGTTATTATGATGATGCTACTCCGAAAGATGAACTTGTTGCTGCTCAAACTATAGGTAACCTTGAACAGTTAGTTGCAGATTGTAAAGAGGGTGGAATTGATCGTGTGTATGTTGTGTTACCCGCAAAGGCTGATAATCGCATTAAATGGTTAGTGAGAGAGTTATCAGACAGCACCGTGAGTGTGTATATTGTGCCCGATGTATTTACCTATCAATTATTACATTCTAGAAGTGATGTGATTGAAGGCATTGCAACTATTAGTATTTACGACTCTCCAATCGAGGGCAGTAACGTACTGATTAAACGAATAGAAGATATTGTTCTTTCATCTTTAATCTTAATTTTGATTTCTCCTGTTTTAGTTGGGTTAGCACTTGCGGTTAAATTGACCTCCAATGGCCCTGTGTTCTTTAAGCAAAATCGATACGGTATTGATGGTAAGCCGATTAAGGTGTGGAAGTTCCGTTCAATGAATGTCATGGAAGATGGTGGTAAGGTGACACAAGCAACCAAGAATGATGACCGCTTCACTCCAATCGGTCGCTTTATTAGACGCACAAGTTTGGATGAGCTACCGCAATTCATTAATGTGTTACAAGGACAGATGTCGATTGTTGGCCCTCGCCCTCACGCCGTTGCCCATAATGAAGAGTACCGCAGACTTGTCGATGGATATATGTTACGCCATAAAGTAAAGCCTGGTATTACCGGGTGGGCACAAATTAATGGTTGGCGCGGTGAAACTGATACTTTAGACAAAATGGAAAAAAGGGTTGAATTCGATTTGGACTATATTCGCCATTGGTCTTTATTCCTCGATTTAAAAATTGTGTTTCTGACTATTTTTAAGGGATTCGTCAACAAAAATGCATATTAATAATTACAAGGATGATAAGTTGAAAATTGCTGTAGTCGGTACTGGGTATGTTGGTTTATCTAATGCAATTTTGCTTTCACAAAAAAGTAAAGTGATAGCTTTAGATATAGATGAACATAAAGTCACTCTTATAAATGATAAAATTTCGCCAATAGTGGATGATTGCGTTAGTAGTTATCTTAAAAATGAAAAGTTAGACCTTTGTGCCACAACAGACAAAGAGTTTGCAATAGCTAATGCTGACTACGTCATCATTGCAACGCCAACTGATTATGATGTTGAAACCAATTACTTTAATACCACTTCTGTTGAATCTGTTATTAAAGATGTAATGGCAATTAATCCAAATGCGGTGATGGTTATTAAATCTACGGTACCGGTAGGGTACACCGATCGCATAAAGCAGGACTTAAATTGTGAAAATATCATCTTCTCGCCAGAGTTTTTGCGTGAAGGTAAGGCGCTTTATGACAACTTGCATCCATCGCGCATTATTGTGGGTGAAAGCTCTGAACGTGCCAAAATTTTCGCGGATTTATTGGTTGAAGGGGCGGAAAAGCAAGATATTCCTGTACTCTTCACCGAATCAACGGAAGCTGAAGCGGTGAAGTTATTTTCAAATACTTACCTTGCGATGCGTGTGGCTTATTTTAATGAGCTGGACTCGTATGCAGAGGCTCATGGATTAGATTCACGTCAAATTATCGAAGGGGTGGGGTTAGATCCTCGTATTGGCAATCACTATAACAACCCTTCATTTGGCTATGGTGGTTATTGTCTGCCTAAAGATACTAAACAGCTGCTTGCCAATTATCAGGATGTGCCCAATAACATTATTGCAGCGATTGTCGATGCAAATCGTACTCGTAAAGACTTCATTGCAGATTCTATTTTAAAACACAATCCTCAAGTGGTCGGTATTTATCGTTTAATCATGAAAGCCGGCTCAGATAACTTTCGAGCATCAAGTATTCAGGGGATCATGAAACGTCTTAAGGCTAAAGGTATTGAGGTAGTGATATATGAGCCAGTATTAGATGAAGCAGAATTTTTCCATTCAAAAGTCATCAAAGATTTAGCTGGGTTTAAGGCGTGCAGCGACGTGATTGTGTCCAACCGTATGGTGGAAGACCTCCATGATGTGGCAGATAAGGTCTATACCCGCGATCTATTTGGCTCAGACTAACGCTTACTTGTCGTGTTTTAAATTGACAGGGGTGATGAGAAACAGAATAAAAATTTAGTGAAAGGTGTGGTGGGCTTTATCGGCATTGTCTTGGTGGCAAAATTAATCGCAGCTGGCCATCGGGTGATTGGTGTTAATAACCTTAATGACTATTACGATCTTCCGTTTCTTCACAGTGTATGGCTGTTGGGGCATCCCTGCATGGCTCCATTTATCCTTATTAAAATGTTCTTAGAAGGTGACATGCTATAGATATTAATAATAATGATGGTGATGGCGTGACTTTAGCAGTATGGATGATATTGTTGTAGGGGAGGAGCATTATGGATGTTATTTCTCAAAGGGGATGTAGAGTAGGCTCATCGGTAATAAGCGAGGCGGCTTATCATATGGGGCATGGTTAGCCAATTAATAATATGAAGTTTGTGAAAATCATATAAATCGAGCTGGGCATTGAAGCAAAGAAAATTTACAGACCAATACAGCTAGGTGAGCTGTATTAGACATATGCTGATACCTTAGACCTCTGGAGTACAATTAATTTCAACCCTCTTGTTGATATTAAATTTAGACGTTAAACATATTTTATTGATGTAAAAAGTTTTATTTATCTAATTAACATATTTTACGTGTTTCCTGACTTTCAATTTTTCTATATTTATAACATGATCTCTAAAATTAAAGCATTATTAAATGATAGTGAACATCGGCATACTGTGTTGAATTCAATCTTGGCACTTTTTATTCGAGTGTTGGGAGCAGGGATGGCATTTATATTTAACTTGATTATTGCGCGAGAGTTAGGTGCGGAGCAAGCGGGAATTTTTTTTATTGCGTTATCGATCGCAATGTTAATAGCGTCTGTTTCACGCTTAGGGTTTGATGATACCGTATTAAGATTTACTGCAGCAAATAATGATAATCCTTATATAATTAAATCAATTTTGCATTTTTCACTTAGATTTAGTGTGCCTGTTGCAATCTTGTTTACAGTTTTAATATATTTCCTATCCCCTTATATTGCAGGTGCATTATTTAAAAAAAATGAACTAAATAGCGTACTGTCATCAATGTCACCATCAATTGTTGGGTTTTGTATAGTCTATTTATTAGCAATGAGTTTACAGGCCAGACATAAACTTTTGGCTAGTATCCCTTGCCAGGGAATTGCTCATTTTTTGCTTTGTGGTAGTGCAATTATAGGTTTTAATGTAAATAATGCAGAGCAAGCTTCGCTATTATTTAGTTTATCGTTAGGATTATCGGCAATTTTTTTCTACAGGTTAAGTATTCGAGGTCTATCTCATAATGAGCTAGATTTTGATGAACATGACAACTTACCAAAGAGTATAAGTTTGAGAGATATACGGAATAGTGCTATGCCTAATTGGGTTATCACTATAATGTTACATATTGTACAGTGGTCAGCTCCTATATTTATAGGTGTTTATCTTGTTGCTGAACAGGCTGCTTATTTTAGTGTGGCTCAACGAGTAGCGATGTTATCTAGTTTTGTTTTAATGGCTGTTAATTTGGTTGTTGCCCCTAAATTTGCCGCTTTTTGGAATAAAGGTGATATTGAAGGAATACGCACAACTGCATTATTTTCAGTTCGTCTATTAATTTTAAGTGCAATGCCAATAGTATTACTAATGCTTATTTTTCCTGATTTTTTGATGGGTTTATTTGGTGATGAGTTTAAAAAAGGTTCAACTTTACTACAGATCTTGGTGATTGGTCAGACTGTAAATGTATTAACGGGTCCTGTAGGTTATTTATTAACAATGAGTGGAAATGAGCGAGACTTGCGTTTCTCAGTTTTAGTTAGTGGTTTTGGGGTACTGTTTTTGGTACCTATTTTTACTTTCTTTTATGGTGCTATTGGGGCTGCGTTTGTAACCGCATTCTTTGTTAGTATTCAGAATTTACTTGCTGTTGTATTTGTAAAAAAACGACTCGGATTTAATACCTTAAAGTTTTGGAACAAAATATAAAATATCTTTAAATCATAAGGTTATGGTTTTAATGCTTAATGCTTAATGCTTAATGCTTAATGCTTAATGCCTACCACCTACAAAATTTTTTCTTATTGAGGACCGATATGAAAGTTGTTATTCCCGTTGCTGGACTTGGAACACGGATGTTACCTGCGACCAAGGCGATTCCTAAAGAGATGTTGCCTTTAGTGGATAAGCCGTTAATTCAATATATAGTTAATGAATGTGTTATGGCGGGCGTGAAAGAGATAGTGTTAGTGACTCACGCCAGTAAAAATGCCATTGAAAACCATTTTGATACCTCTTATGAGCTGGAATCCACGCTTGAAAAGCGGGTAAAACGTCAGTTATTAGCGGAAATTCAGTCCATTTGTCCACCAGATGTCACCCTTATTCATGTGCGTCAAGGTGAAGCAAAAGGCTTAGGGCATGCGGTGTTGTGTGCTAAATCTTGTATTGGTAATAGCCCGTTTGCGGTGGTGTTGCCGGATGTGATTTTAGATGAATATACCGCAGATCAAAAAAGCGAAAATTTAGCCGCAATGATTAAGCGTTATAAAGAAACCGCTATAAGCCAAATTATGGTTGAGCCTGTACCAGAGCAAGACGTTTCTCAATACGGGATTGCTGATTGCGCTGGTGTTGTGCCTGCTATTGGCGAGTCTACCAAAATTCTTTCAATGGTAGAAAAGCCCAATGTTGAAGAAGCACCGTCAAACTTAGCTGTAGTAGGACGTTATGTATTATCGGAAAAAATATGGGAATTACTCGAAATCACTCCTAGAGGGGCAGGTAACGAAATTCAGCTCACAGATGCCATTGATATGTTGATTGAATCAGACGTTGTTGAAGCCTTTAACATGGCCGGTCGTTCACACGATTGTGGTAACAAATTGGGTTATATGACCGCCTTTGTCGAGTATGGTCTGCGTGATAAAAAACTAGGTCATGAGTTTGAGCAGGCCTTAAAAAGCATGTTAGGCGTTGCTTCTAAAGCGCAAAGCGAAGATAAAGAATCGCTAAATTATGTTGCCTAAATTTGATTTTGTGGCGCTAACATCAAGCCTGACTTGGCGCGAGTTTAGGTCAGCTAACTAGAACTAACAACTAACAATAACCTCTGAGGCCCGTATTCTGCTGGTCTTTTTACTAATAATCATAATATCGATGGACAATAATTTATGAGAACCTCGGCAGTTGTTTTCTCTCTGCTTGGCTGTACTATTTTTCAGGTAAATGGTGCAGAAAGTGTGGTGGGAGAGAGTAGCAAATACATCCATAAATCCTATTCACTACAGGCATTTACCGGGGCATTTAATACTCCTAGTGCAGAGGTTATCGACTATGGTGATTTCGCTTTTGGTTATAGCGATAATTATTACGATCAAGGCCATATTGTTAATAAGCAAGACGGATTTCAACGGGCGACAGATTTAAAGTTTGGTGTGGGATTATTGCCGAACCTAGAAATTGTGGGTCGCTTGGGTACCCGAACCATGGACTGTAATCATTATTTTGATAAGGGTTGTGGCTTTAGGGATCTTTCTGGCTCAATAAAATGGCAGTTGCCTTATATCCCTGAAAATTGGTTTAAGGTTGCCGTTGGTGGCCAAGATGTCGGTGGCTCAGTGATTAAGTCGCAGGCTTATTATGTCAGCGCTTCCAAAGACTTTGATTTAGGCATGCTGGGCGGTATGCGTACTAGTGTTGGGGTCGGGAAATCTGATAACGCCGTTAATTATATGGATGGCATATTTGGTTCGCTTGAATACCAGCCATTAGAGTTTGTGCAATTGGTAGTTGAATACGATGTTAATGCCGTCAATGCGGGACTGAAACTGTTTACCCCTGAAGACTGGCTACCTAAAGGTTGGCAAGTATCTGGTTCGGCACAGCTTTATTCGAGCGATCCTGCGCATAATCAAAAAGATCAATGGTTTGGTGTTAATTTAACTGTGCCTATGGGAACGACTCAGCCTCGTGCGACAACGAGTAAATTAATCCGTTCAGCGACAAGTGTTGAACTTGATAATGACACTTCTTATTCTGGGACAATTAATGAGGTAGTGGAAAATAGTGCTACATCAAAATCTGCTAAAGAGCCAGTTGAAATTGCAGCCATAACTTCTGAGTCAGTTTCTAAATCGGTCAAACATTCAGAATCAAGCTTATCGATTGCTGATGTTCAGGCCTTTGCCGACATCCTTGATGATTATGGCTTTGAGTCAATAAGTATTGGTTTAGACGAGCAACATCGCCTTGTTATTGAGTTTGAAAATAACCTTTATAACCGTAATGAAGATGATGCCATGCAAGAGATGGCAAAGTTAATTGAGCAGCATTTACATACCAATGCCATTGTAAAATTAACTAACTTTGGCTTAGTGGTTAACACAGTAACCTTAGATTTTGATGACAATAAAACAATAACATCGACAAGTTACCCTTCGAGTAAAGATGGCAATTTAGTCTCGCGTTGGCTGATGAATGATGATGTGAATTGGATGGTAAAGAACCAATCAAGTGCACACTTTGTTCCGCGTTTAATCGTTGCACCAGCTTTGGCTTCATTAGTTGGCACTGAGTATGGTTCGTTTGATTATCAACTTCTGATGAGTCTCAACCTGCAAATGTCTTTGTGGCCAGGTGCTTTAGTCGATTTTCGCTATATGACAGATTCTATTTTGGAATCTGATGATTTCGAAAATAATAGCTATATCTATAACCGTTTTGGTATTAAAGAGGGCGTCGATCGTCGCTTATTCCATCAAGCGTTTTCATTGCCATTTAACGTGTTTACGCAATTTTCGTATGGACGGATTTATGGACAGTCAGATGGCTTTTTAAATGAATCTCGCTGGCAGAGTAATAACAGCCTGCATCGTGTTTCTTTCCTTGGTGGTGACTTTGAAACACCATCGGCAACTTCACCTTATGGACACATTCATAATCAACCCATGCTATTGAAATATCGTTACCGATATACACCGTTGAATTGGGATCTTGAATTAACTGCGGGCCAATATTGGGGAGGAGATAAAGGCTTTACACTTCGTTCGTTACATTGGTTTGACAACGTTCAAGTTGGGTTGAAATACCGCCGAACCAAATTTGATGAAACTGATGGTGGCGAGCAAGAAGACTTTTTCGCCATTGGCTTTTCTATCCCTCTTAACTTTAAAAAATCGATGACACCTAAGTATGGTTTCCAGGTAAGAGGCATAGAGCAGTGGAATTACTATGTCGAAACTTCACTGACAGAGAAAAACACCGGTAACCATATCAAATCCGGCTTTGGTCAAGAGCCTGCGTTATACAACAATGTTAACCAAGTTTACTTCAATCGAGATCGTTATTGATGAGTTTTTGATTGACCTGATTGGTCAGTTTTCTAGTTCATACCGTTCGAAAGTTATTAATAACATTAAATATTTTTTAAAATATTGGATGATTTTTATTTACCAATGAAAACAAGCTGCGCTAAGATGAAGCAAAGCATAATAATCAACATTCATTTGAGGGAAAATCAATGAAATATAAACTTCTGGCGATGTGTGTTTCAGCTGCAATTATTGCTGGCTGCCACGATCATAAGGATGATGAGACGATTACCGTAACGCCACCACCGCCACCGCCACCAGCCTCCGTATTAGCAATTCAAGCTTTTGATGGCGCGGTATGGGGTATGGATGCTGAGGCCGTTTGTGACGGTGTTACGATTGAATTGGGTGCGACTGATTATTATGGTTTTGTTTATGGCGAAACTATTACCGATCCCTCTATTTGTTCATTTACTTTCTTACCTACAGAAAATGCTATCGATATTTCTAACGGTAAGGATATGAGCGATGTGACATACAAAGTGCCAGTGGGCTTAGTGACTGCCGATGCCGAAAAAGTGTCTGCTTCGCCTATTTCTACGTTAATTGCAAATACACTCGGTGATTTACCTTATGACGAATCAACCGCCGTTGAAGTGTTGGGCGCATTAGGTTTAAGCAATTTAACCTCTGTGAGTGGTATTTCGATTGCAGATTTCTTGCTTGATGTTGAAGGCAGCTTAGCCACGATTAAAGAAGCCGGAAACGGTGAGCTATTTAGCCAACTTTCTGTTGTTAACGTGGTTTTATCTGATGCGTTGGTTGCGAACGTAGATGTTGACCCTGCTAACTTAGCGACTGCAGCGGCTAACCTTGCAGCTTTGGTATTAGCAGCATATCCAGATTATCCAATGAATGCAGATGGCGAGGAAATTGTCATCGATGTGAAAGAAATCGCTAAAAAGATTGAAGATTTAATCGATCCTGATTTCGATCCACAAAACCCTCCTGGAACAATCGTATTGCCGACACCTAAGCCGACGACGCCTCCAGAAGAGCCTGAAGATCCAAATGAGCCTCCTACCGGTGGTACTGGCGGAACAGGTGGTACTGGTGGTGGCGGTACCGGCGGTTAATCTGTAGCATTTGATATGAGAGCCAGTTGAGAAATCAACTGGCTCTTTTGTTTTCTGTACACTTTATTCTAAAAAGCATTGTTTTAAATAGGGACTATTTGGATTTTCTAAAGTGTATTAATCTAATGGTTCTACTTCATCCTCCTCATCTAGAGCCAAAGTTGTGAGCGGGTTGCTATTCAAATATTGATAGAAGTATTCCACTAACAAAGTATATTCATCTTCGATCAGACCACTATTCATCAGTTTTTCACGAACTGAGCCTAGTAGGCCTTCGCGTTCTGATACATCTTCGAAGTCTTTATCTCTAATATTCTCAAGTTCTGAATCAATAACTTCATCGAATGTTTTGATAATGCTTTTAAGCCAGATAAGGTGTAACTCCATCCCTGAGCGCATAAATATTTCTCCTGATTTTAAAAATTAAAATTATTTATGGTCACCATGACCATGTTATTAACTAAGAGCAGGTGAGGAGAATTTTTAGTGAAAAGGTTGGTGTTCTATAAAATAAATTTTTTAATCATAAAAAAAGCGAGCCTGTCGGCTCGCTAGTAAGTGTTACAAAACATCATCCWATCGATTTGCCCAGTGCTGCTCAGCGAGTTCAAAATATTCAGTAGGGTAGAGACCAAAAATATCCAAGAACTCAGATTTAAACAGCTCACAAAAATGTCTGATCTCTTCCTTCAACAATAAGAGGATGATGTACATCTCAATCCCCTCGAGATATAGAGTAGTGAACTCAGGAAAATCTTCTAGGATAGACTTACTAACGCTTATCCCTAAAATTCTCCCAGCGGTGTCCCTGTGTTGATAAATGTATTGAGAAAACCCCAGTTTGATGGTGCCTTCATCGTCGATTTGGTGGTCGGCGAGTAATAGCACTGTACTGTGGTCTGTCCATGGGCTCTTTGATTTCCTTTGATAGACCCTGACGAATTGTGATTTTTTGTCGCTCATTGCTGTTCCTTGTTTCCTAATGAATGTCCTCCTGGATAACTAGGTTCGCTGGCGGCGAATTATGTAAACATTCCTCTAAAAAGTTCAACATGAGCTCTGCTGTACCCTCATCTAAACCATTTCTTCGGAGATACCTGCGCACTGAAATTAGCAGAAATTCTCGCTCAGTTATCAATTGAAATTCCTGTTCACTCGCGTAGTTAAGCTCTTCATCGATAGCTTTACAGAGTTGTTTGATAATGCAGCTCAGCCAGTTCAGCTGAAGGTTGAAGGATGTGTGACTCATACTCTTTCCTCAATTGTCTTGATGCGACCCTATTGGCCGTATGAGTAGTTAGGTGCGTGGATGGAGAATTGAATGGGTTTGAATAGATTAAAAGGAATTGGGGAAATTGATCTGATCCCACACAAAATCCTATTGGAGAGAGTATCTGTAGATAATGGGGGAAATTCTGTTACAAAGAGATATTAAGCACCTTGAACCCTTAAATCATTACAAAAAGTAATTAAAAGGTAAGCATTTTAACAGCTGATTTGCGTTGTAGGTTTGACCAGAGTTTGACCGGAGTTTGACCATGTTAAAGTATTTAACAATTAAGAACTGGCCACAAAAAAGCCTGTAACTTATTAATAAGTACAGGCTTTTTTGTTTAAGTATTTGGTCGGTATGAGAGGATTCGAACCTCCGACCCCTGACACCCCATGACAGTGCGCTACCGGGCTGCGCTACATACCGATTTTTGCTTAACAGTAAGACATTGGGGTCTGCTAAGACAGGCCGAACTTTATCAACTCAATCAGGCCTGTGCAAGTGTTTAACGCTGTTGTCTTTACTAATTGCTTAGATATTAATCGTCAGACTTGTTAGCCGCTTAATGATTGTAGAATCGGCGGCTTTCACGCATCACTTGGATAAACTCTGGTGCACTGATCTTTTTACGTAAGCGCTTATTGTAATCTTTGTCATAAATACGGTATTTACCATGACGGTCGATCACTGTGATTTCATCTTGCTGATAAATACCAAACACTAAATTGTCACCGACATAGGTCCAGTTGCTGGTACTGGGCTGTAACAGACTGTGGCCTGAACTGTAATCTTGCGGATTGTTGGTACAGTTTAGCGCCTGAGTCATTAAGGTTGGTACTATTCCGTAATGGCTGGTGGGATAGTCGATTAACTTTCTTTTGTTCAGCCCTGGCCAGCTGATCACTAGCGGTACATTAACATTGGCAGGCGATAAATCGGTACGCTGTTGATCGCTATCACTAGTGAACACCTTGCCACTAACGCCTGTGATTAATACTAATGTTTGCTCTGGCAATTCACTCAAAAGGTTTTCTAGTTGGCCATCGATAAAGTTGAGTGATTGACGATATTGATTAAACAAAACCTTTTGTGCCGCTTTGAGAGGCTGTTTAGGTTTTACCGTTTCGATACCCAAGAAGCCAATGGGAGTATCGTAGCTATCAGGGCTTTGCAAATTGATTAAGGCGAACCAAGGTTGCTGCTGAGTTTGATACCAAGTATTAAAGGCGTCGACACTATGGATATCGGCCGAGGCAATGCCGTCAGTTTTATCTTGAGTGTGTTGTTGCAGATCTTGGAAAATGGCACCGGGCACAACATCCTGCATATCAGGAGAAAATAGCGCTAAGTTATAGCCTTGTTGCTTCAACTCTTGAGTAAATACCGGAGAGCGGTAATCTAAATCATGGGCCGAGATATAGCTGCCTTGTAGGCTGTATAGCAAGGAGAACATGCCGCTGGAGTTAATGTTACCGCCGCTGTGATGCTGGCTAAACGAGGTATGTTGGCTGGCATACTGATTTAAAAACGGCATGGTGTGTTCATCTACCATATCGGCTCTAAAGCCATCAATAGTAATCAATAAGATATTGAGCTTATCATCACTGCTGCATTGTAGTGGGGCAATAGGATAGTTGAGTGTGGGTTTGAGATGACTCGCCCTATTATCCGATTGCATTTTCTCAATACCGTGACGCTCCATAAAGGTGCGCGCCGTGGCAGGATAAGATAAAGGATAGATGTCATCCAAACGGGTAATTTCGCTGACGTCGGCAGCATCGGCCCAAATATGGATTAGGTGACTACTGACAAAACAGGCGCCAATAAACAACACTACCTTGTTGCCATAATTCGATTTGCGGATTTTTTCGATGCGTTTCCACAGAAAATTCGCTGCCGTCAGCTCTAAGATCAGTATTCCTAACGGCGTGACAATATAAGAGGTGCCTTGCAGCAAGGCGTTTAAGTCTGCCCAAGCTATATCGAAAACGAAGGGGCTTAAATGCAGGCCGTAATCATCATAGATAATGGTGTCATACAATAAGATACACAGGCCGAGAGTGGCTGCGATGGCCGCTAAACCTCTGAGGATTTTGGAATAGGGCAAGATCAAGCTGATGGGAAATAACACCACCAGATAGACGATAAAAGCCAGAAAACTAAAATGACCTAAGGTGCTAATGGTTAAGTAGCCCCAACCAATCCAACTCTCTGGTGCGCCCACAGTCTGAATATAACGGACACCAACAATCATAGCTAAGAAGCCATTGAAAAAGGCAAACCAATGCCCCCAACTGACTAGACGAGAGACGCGATCACGCCCCATCTCTTTTTTACGCTCGATCATAGGGATCCGTTATTGATTGAAAACCATTTAATTTTAAATATTTTATAACCGACTTTGCCAGTTTTTTACGAATAAAAACAGCATTTTTAGACGTAAACAACAAATCAGCTTACGCTTTTACCGATTGAGTTAGGGCTTTGGCAAACTGTTCGGCAACTTGGCATCGAGCGGCTTCAGGCACGCGGCGGGTCAGTAGATCGGTCACACAATTACCCAATACCATTAGGCCAAGATCGGTTGGCGCTTGATGTTTATCGAGTACCGCAAGCATTTCAGCGATGATAGCTTCGACTTGCTCGTTAGAATATTTAGATTGAATAGCCATATTTGAAATTTTTTCACTTTAATTTGAAATAGCAGCATATAATAGCGGATTTCTACCATTATCACTATCGAGGCTTATGAGTATTCACGTCGAACAAGCAATTATTCACGCTATTTCTCAAGATGGCGAAGGTCAATTGAGCTGTCGTTTGCGTCCGCAACCACTATTAAACAGCCAAGCCGTAGAAACCATGCTCGAAGAGCTACACCAAACTTATACCACCAAGGCCGGTAAAGGTTTTGGCCATTTTGGTACCCATGGTGATGATGGTGAAGCAAATCCACAGTTTAAAGATTCGTTAACTGAATATCGCAATGGCAACCTTGGCTTTGTGGAATTTTCAGCAGCGGCGGGTAAATTACTGCAAGAAGAACTGGCTAAGTACGATTTTAGTCAAGGCGGCTTCCTGTTGATGGCTTGTTATACCCACATGACCAGTGACTATCTGTTTGTTTCTTTATTGAATGCCAAATCATCGATGACGGTATTAGATGATATGGAGCTGTCGCAAAATACCCATTTGGATCTGAATAATGTGCAGTTGGCTGCGCGTATCGATTTGACTGAGTGGCAAGCCGATCCTGATTCACTCAAATATATCTCTTTCGTTCGTGGCCGTGCTGGTCGCAAGGTCGCCGATTTCTTCCTCGATTTTATGGGCTGTGTCGAAGGGGTAAATCCTAAAGTACAAAATAAACAGCTGATGAATGCGGTTGAAGATTTTGTCGCCAGTAGCGAACTGACTAAAGATGAGCGTCAACAGTGTCGTGAGAAAGTGTTCGATTACTGCACTGAGCGCTGCGAAACTGGAAATGATATACAACTAAAAGATTTAGCCGACGAGCTGGCTGACTCAGGTATGGATTCATTCTACGATTTTGCCAGCGGCGGCGAATACGAGCTTGAAGATGAGTTTCCAGGTGACAAGCCTACCTTACGTCAGTTGAAGAAGTTCTCTGGTACTGGCGGTGGTGTGACGTTAAGTTTCGATGGTCAGCATCTTGGTGAACGAGTGATCTATGACCCTATTTCAGATTCGATTCTGATCAAAGGGGTGCCTGCAAACTTAAAAGATCAATTGGATCGTCGTTTAAAAGGCGGCCAATAACTAAATTTAGGCGAGTCAAACAAAGACGCCCTCATGGGCGTTTTTTGTTGCTTAAAAATTTTACCAATCCCCTTGTTGTTTTAGGCAAAAGCCGTCTAGGATTTTTTAATCGCCCGGACTTGATTGCTTGCTAAAATGGCTCAGATGATGTGAAATCGTCACTTAAACGTTTTTTAGTCCGTTGGCCAGTTGCCGATGGGACGAAATAGGGCAGACTGTACTTCTGCCTAGGAGATTAAATGCAACTTTTTGTTAGAGATTTAACCGTTATCGACTTTTCCTATTTGTGCCCAATCAGAGGCATGGTGGGCGAAAGTTGGATAGTGGATGTGTTACTCGATGGTGGCCTGGATGAGCAAAATATGGTGCTCGATTTTGCCAAAGTTAAACGCACTATCAAAGACACCATAGATAATGTCGCCGATCATCGATTATTGATCCCTACTGCCTGTTCTGAGGTGCGTTGGCAGCAACAAGGCGACCGAGTGTGGATGGATTTCAACTCTCTTCAAGGCGATATTCACCTTGCCTGTCCAGCCCAAGCTTTTGCCTTGGTGCCTACCGAAATTATTGATTTCGACAGTGTTAACGCCTTCTTGCAAAAAGCCCTGCGTGAAGCCTTACCCGATAACGTCAATGGCATTGCGCTAACCTTGCGTAACGAGCTGCATGACACGCCGTTTTATCATTATTCTCATGGTTTAAAGAAACACGATGGTAATTGCCAACGCATCGCTCATGGACATCGCAGCCCGATCAATGTATTTGAAAATGGTGTAGCCGCGCCTAAATGGGATGAATATTGGAGCCGTCGTTGGAAAGATATCTATTTAGGTTCTGCCGATGACTTAGTCGAAATCGACGAGCTTGAGCTTTCGCCGCAAACTGTAGTCAATGAAGAGACACATTACGGTTTCCACTATGTTGCGCCGCAGGGCGATTTTCAGCTGGCAATGCCTAAAAAACGCTGTGAAATCATTCCCCATGATACGACTGTGGAACTGTTGGCTGAATTTATTGCCAACACCTTAGTAGAACAAGCACCAGATTCCTCATTTAAAGTGATCGCCTATGAAGGCGTTGGTAAGGGTGCGATTTCAGTCAAAGGCTAGGCCGAGAAAACCCTATTAATGCAAAGGAGTGGTTTTGAAAAAACGAGCAGTATTAAGCAGTCTGTTAAGTTTGATTTTGTGTGGCACGGCGATGGCCGATGTCACTTTGCAGGGCAAGATGGAACAAGGTGCGTTGATTCGTGCTAAAACCACTCCGGGAACCCAAGTTTTTCTGAATGACAATCCGATTAAAGTGACTCCTCAAGGGGAATTTGCCTTTGGCTTTGAGCGCGAAGCTGAGCTAACTCAACAGCTAAAATTGGTTTATCCCGATGGCTTAACTCAGATTAAACCTCTGACGATTGCTCAGAAGCAATACAAGATTGATCGAGTTAATGGTATCGCTAAGAAGATCATGAAGCCGGCTCCTAAAGCGGTAGAACGTGCTGCAAGGGACAGTAAGCAAGTAAAAGCAGCAAGAAATCATTTTTCTGAGCAAACCGCTTTTGCTCAAGATTTTATCTGGCCATTAACCGGTAGGATCTCCGGCGTGTACGGTAGTCAGCGAGTGTATAACGGTAAACCTGGAAATCCACATTATGGTGTCGATGTCGCAGCCAAAACCGGAACTATTGTGGTCGCTCCTGCAGATGGGGTGATAAGCCTTTCTGTGGCCGATATGTTTTACTCTGGCGGCACTATGATCATAGATCATGGGTATGGTGTGAGTTCCAGTTTTTTGCATTTAAGCAAGCTGTATGTCAAAGAGGGTGACACAGTCAAACAGGGACAAGCCGTGGCTGAAGTCGGCGCGACAGGGCGGGCGACCGGCCCACATTTAGACTGGCGCATTAATTGGTATCAGATGCGACTCGATCCCGTCACGATAGTGCCTTCGATGGCAAGCGTGTTGAAACAAAAATAAGCTAGGCTTCCTTCTTTAAAGCGACCACATTGATGGTCGCTTTGTTGTTTATGGGGTATTGACATAGCGATATTAAGAGAGAGCAGGCGGAGGTGATCTAATCCTGTGCGGCTGACGTATCTGTAGTATTGCTTCAACCCGAGAAATATTGTGATAGAAAAAGCCCAGTATATTGCCACAGGTCAAACAACGAATCGTCAGTTGGCGGTATTTCCTTTGCCACTGTTTATTTTACCCGATGGTATACAGCGTCTACGTATTTTCGAGCCTAGATACCTTTCTATGGTGGCGGAGTCTGTTGCCAACAGCGCAACGACCTCTGGTGCAATATCAACTGAATCGTCAACCGAATCATTGCTGTCTGAGAATGACCCAGGTCTTAAACCACGCTTAGAAAATCAAGCCGTACCTTCGTCAGGGTTTGTGATTTCCCGTTTCGATGACAGCTTACCTTTTAAAGTACCTAACTGGGGAACTCGAGTTGAAGTTATCGATTTCCATGCGGGTGAAGATGGCATCTTAGTTATCGATGTTAAAGGCATGCAACTGGTTAATTTAAGTCAGTTTTATTACCGCACTGACAAATTGTTGATAGCCAATGTCGATATGAGATCGCATTGGACAGAAGCAGAGAAGGATGCGGAAATCTTGGCGATCAGTGATGCACTCCAGCAAATCTTCGAGCAACATCCCGCACTCGCAAAGCAATATCCTCAGCCTCGTTTTGATGATCCGATTTGGGTTTGTAGTCGCTTTTTAGAAGTATTACCTTTATCTTTGAATGAAAAGGAAAAATTTATTCAGCCCAATAGGTTCCACGCACTTAAAACCTTTTTGTATACCTACCTATTTGGTAACGATAATAAAAATTGATCCATTTGCTTTTGGCTTACGTAATGCTTTGTATACTTCAATGATGGTTGGTTTGAGATGCAGCAGAGTGTGAGTAAAAGCGATCCAAACAGGGAGAGCGCAATTATTGCCAGTCAAACCGAGTCAGCGGCTAGGGAAGTGCCCACGGAACTGTCTCATTGGTTGAATTTAGTGGCCCAACATCGTGATAAACAGGCATTTACGGCTTTGTTTCAATTTTTTGCACCCAAAATAAAGCGTTATGGCGTGCAGCAACTTAGCAATGAGGCTCAGGCAAGTGAACTGGTACAGGAAACGATGACTAATGTTTGGCGTAAGGCGCATCTTTATCATGTTAAAAAGGGGGCGGCGACCACTTGGGTTTATACCGTGATGCGTAATGCCTGCTTCGACATGCTTAGGCGAGTAAAAGCTAAGAATGAACAAAATCTCGGTGATGATATTTGGCCCATCGATCAGGCACAGCTTGATAGCGAAGCCGATGTTGAGCATTTCGCCGATCATTTAATGGAAAAACAGATGCTCAGTTATGTCGATTCGCTTCCTGAAACTCAGCGAGCCGTGGTTAAAGGCGTGTATTACCAAGAGTTGTCTCAAGAGCAGTTGGCGCAACAATTAGGGGTTCCAATAGGAACCATCAAGTCGAGATTAAGGTTGGCGCTTGCCAAGTTGAAACTGCAAATGGAGGAAGATAATCATGATTAAATATCATCCTACATCTGAGGTATTACAGCAATTTGTTTGCGGTGAGTTGCCTGCGTCGGTATCGGTTATCGTTGCCAGTCATGTTGAGATGTGTAGTGAATGCCATCAACGAGTGCAGCAATTCACTTTGCAGCAGGCCAACACGGTTTTCGAATTGGTCGATGATCAATTCAAACCGACGCTTGATGATTCACAAACTTTGATGCCGTTAACCGATGATGCTCTTGCCATGATAGATACCATCACCGATGAGCCTGCCCAAGAGTTTTCAACCAAAGTTCAAAGAGTGAATGAGATTGAAGTCGCGGGTAAGCGGATTAATTTGCCACAAGCCATGAAATCGATTGGCCTTAAAGAGTGGCAAGGTTTAGGTAAGTTGTCGCGTTCACGTTTAGCGTTGGATGATGGTGATTTACGCGCTAGCTTACTACATATCGACAAAGGTGGCAGTGTGCCGACCCATACCCATAAAGGCTTTGAGATCACCTTGCTGTTACAAGGTAGCTTTGCAGATGAGATGGGCGTATATCATGCCGGTGATTTTATCTGGCTCGATGGTAAACACACTCATCAGCCGACCACCAGTGAAGGTTGTGTCTGTCTAACGGTATCGAGTGATGCTATCCATTTTACCCAAGGGGTAAGTCAGTTACTTAACCCGATTGGGCGATTTATTTATTAAATCAAAGTCGAATTTGGTAGGTAATCGTGATGACATATCAGCCTGAAAATAAGCTCAAAATAGGCATTAGTGCTTGTGTGGTGGGCCAGGAAGTGCGATTCGACAGAGGTCATAAACGCTCGAGTTTTTGTATGGAGCAACTCAGTGACTTTGTCGAATTTAAACCGGTTTGTCCTGAAGTTGCTATTGGTTTGCCTATCCCCAGAGCCAGTATCCGTCAAATCATTAATAATGGTGTCATCACAGTTTCACGTCCCGACGGTAGTGGTGACGTCACTGATAAACTAACTCGGTTCGGCCAAGAGTCAGCTAAAGGTTATGGCGATTTAGCCGGGTTTATCTTCTGCGCGAAGAGCCCCAGCTGTGGCATGGAGAGAGTTAAGGTGCATCACCATCATGGAAAAGGCTCGGAAGCGACGGGCGTTGGGCTGTTTGCCGAACAAGTGATGCAGCTTAATCCCTTGTTACCCTGTGAAGAAAATGGTCGGCTGAATGATCCCATTATTCGCGAAAATTTTATGACGCGTATTTTTACTTATCAGAAATGGTTAGATTTACAAGCTGAAGGCCTGACGAAACATAAGCTTATCGCGTTTCATAGCGCGCATAAGTACTTGGTGATGAGCCATCATATTGAAAGTTATCGTGCTTTAGGTCGACTATTGGCAAGAGCTGATATCGAGCTAGACTCGTTAGCGCAGCAATATATTGCAGGTTTGATGCAGGCACTGAAAAATAAAGCCTCTAGACGTAGCCACACCAATACATTACAGCACCTGCAAGGTTATTTTAAGCGCCAATTAGATGAAGCCCAGCGTAAAGAGTTATCTGATGAAATCATTGCTTATCATAAGGGGCTTTCACCGCTGTTGGTACCGCTGACCTTGATAAAACATCACCTTAATAATCATCCTAATGGCTACCTACAGCAGCAGGTTTATTTAAATCCTCATCCGAAAGAGTTGAAACTGAGGTACGGCTATTGAGTGCGATTTATTGGCTGCGCCGTGATGTACGTTTACATGACAATCCTGCTTTGTGTGAGGCCATTAAAAACGGTGCGACAACCGCATTGTTTATTACCACTCCGAAACAGTGGCTGCAGCATGATGTTGCGCCAATAAAGGCTGATCTATTTCGCCGCCATTTAAATCAGTTTGCTACCGAACTCCAGCAGCTCGGCATGCAGTTAGTTTATCTTCATAGTGACGATTATACCGAGCAGGCTAAGTTACTGGTCGATTATTGCCGCCAAAACCATATCGATAAGGTCATAGCAAACAGTGAGCCAGAGCTTGATGAAATGCACCGTGATAAAACTGTGGCAGAATCTATCTCACTCACTTTATTCCAATGTGACACCATACTGCCTCCAGGGAGCGTACTAAGTCAGCAGGGCAGTATGTTTAAGGTGTTTACCCCATTTAAAAATGCTTGGCTTAAACGATTAAGAGAAGTTGGAGTTGAGTGTGTTGCCACTCCTCGTGTTGCCGAGCATCAACAAGCCGATAATAGGATTCAATTGAACAGCTTGCTAAGTGAGCTGTTACATAATTCACAGACTTTCAGTAATCAGAATAGTAACGAGAGTATCGAGCAGAAGAGTGACTCGAGCGCTTGGCCATTAAGTTCGCAGGTGATGAGCCAAGTTATCCCTTCGTTTTGGCACCATAAACTACTGGACTATAAAGATAAGCGCGATATTCCTAGCATTAAAGGGACCTCGGGTTTGTCGCCTTATTTGGCGATAGGTGCTATTAGCTCACGTTGGTTGGCGCTGCAGTTAATTCAGACACATCCCGAAGTGATCTACGATACTCAGCATGCAGCCTTTGCATGGTTGAACGAATTGATTTGGCGCGACTTTTATAAACATCTGTTGTTTCATTATCCAAACTTGATAAAAGGTGAATGCTTTCAGCCCAGATATCAGCAGATAAAGTGGCAGAATAGCACTGATGATTTTAATGCCTGGTGCCAAGGTCGTACTGGTTATCCCATTGTCGATGCCGCGATGAAGCAGCTATTGCAAACGGGCTGGATGCACAATCGTTTGAGGATGATCGTCGCCAGCTTTTTAACCAAAGATTTGTTGATTGACTGGCGTTGGGGTGAACGCTTTTTTATGCAGCACCTAATTGATGGTGATTTCAGCGCCAATAATGGCGGCTGGCAGTGGGCGGCCAGTACAGGATGTGATGCGCAGCCCTATTTTCGTATTTTTAATCCCATCACTCAGAGCCAAAAATTTGATCCTAACGGTAATTTCATTCGTAAGTATTTACCTGAGCTAACTGAGGTGCCTGATAAACATATTCATTTTCCTCATGAGTATTTGACTAAAAATGGCATGGACAATCGCTATTGTCCGCCGATAGTCGATCATAAGCAGGCGAGGTTAGCAGCGTTAGCGTTATATCAAGCATATTAGGATAACAACATCATGGCGCAATCCTTGTGGTTACAAAACTTTATCTCGGTATACAGTGAGTTATCGAAAGATAACCTTGCCGCACTTGGACAGGTATATCATCCCGATATTGAATTTTGCGATCCATTACATCGACTCAATGGGTTGCCGTCTCTGGTCGATTACTTTGAGCATCTCTATCAGAATTTACTCAGTTGTGATTTTAAGGTCGATCAGGTTCTTGAGTCTCAGCAAGAGGCCGCGGTTTATTGGACCATGAGTTTTCGCCATAAGCAGTTGAACGGTGGGGAGCTCATTACAATTTCTGGCCATTCACACCTTCGAGCCCAAGACAATAAAGTGATTTATCATCGCGATTATCTCGATGCCGGAGCCATGTTGTATGAACATGTGCCGGTGTTGGGGGCATTAGTGCGGCTGATAAAACGCCGAGCGGTGAAATAGATGAAGACCACTCACGCTACTCAAAAAAACATCCTTATCACTGGCGCAACTTCAGGTATCGGTGAGGCGCTTACTAAGGCCTATGTCAGTCAAGGCCATCATGTTATCGCTTGCGGCCGTAGCCAAAGCAAACTCGCACAGTTGGCCTCCGCTAAGCCAGCCCAATCGCAGGTAGAGCAGGGGACTGAACAAGGCAGGATTAGTCATTTGTGTTTCGACCTAACCGGCTTTGAGGCTTATCCCCAACTTAGTGCAGAACAGGGAGAATTAGATTTACTGATCCTCAATGCGGGTGATTGTGAGTATATCGACGATGCGCTCAATTTTGATGCTAAAAAGTTTGAGCGTGTTATCCAGATAAATCTTATCTCTGTGGGCTATGCCCTGCAGGCCTGGCTCAGTGCCATAAAACCCGGCGGTCGTTTGGTGTTAGTTAGCTCTAGCGCGCAGATGTTAGCTCTGCCAAGAGCTGAGGCCTACGGCGCATCGAAAGCGGCGCTAACTTATCTTGCTAAGGTGTTAGCGGTCGATTTGGCTCAACACGATATTGAGGTGAGCTGGGTTCATCCGGGCTTTGTTGAAACGCCCTTAACCGATCGTAATAACTTCGCCATGCCAATGATAGTGTCACCGCAGCAGGCGGCTGAACACATTATTAGTGGGCTTGAAAAGGGAAAGCGTGAAATCTGTTTTCCTCGCCATTTTATATTCATTATGCGCGTTTTATCTTGGCTGCCTTTTTCCTTATGGCGCAGATTAGCGAGAAGGATGACTAAAGCATGAAAAAAATCGCCATTATTGGGTCAGGCATTTCAGGGTTAACCTGTGCCTATTTACTCGATAAGCAGTTCGATGTGACTGTTTTTGAAAAGAATGATTACGTGGGGGGGCATACCGCGACGGTAGATATTACACATGAAAATCAAGATTATGCCATCGACACCGGCTTTATTGTATTCAATGACAGAACCTACCCACATTTTAATCAGTTATTGAACTTGTTAGGTATTCAAGGCCAAGCCACCGAAATGAGTTTCAGTGTGCATCATAGGCAAAGCGGGTTTGAGTATAACGGTCATGGCTTGAACTCGTTATTTGCTCAGCGTCGTAATATGTTTCGGCCACAGTTTTGGTCATTGATCCGGCAAATTCTGCGATTCAACAAACTCTGCAAACAAGCATTTCATCAACAGACTATTGCTGAAGGAAGCACCTTAGGCGACTTTTTACAACAACATGGCTTTAGTGAGTTTTTCTGTGAGCATTATATTTTGCCCATGGGCGCGGCAATTTGGTCGACCAGTTTGGATGAAATGCGTCAATTTGAGCTGAAATTTTTTATCCAGTTTTTCTATCACCATGGCTTACTTAATATTAGCGACCGACCACAATGGTATGTTGTGCCCGGTGGCTCTCGAGTGTATGTGCAAAAAATCTTAGCTGAGCTGTCTAAACCGGTGCAAACCCAAGCTCACATCGTCTATGTCAGTCGTAATAGTGACGGCGTGTTACTGCAGTTTAGTGATGGTCGCAACTTGCAGTTCGATGAGGTGATTTTTGCTTGTCATTCCGACCAAGCTCTAGGGTTACTGCAAGATGCGACTGCAGATGAACAAGCGATATTAGGCGCGATACCCTATAGTCGCAACGAAGTTGTACTGCACACTGATATCAGTTTGTTACCCAAACGACCCTTAGCTTGGGCCAGTTGGAATTATATGTTGGATGACAATTTAAGCCGACCTTCTTGCGTGACTTACAATATGAACATACTGCAAGGGATCGACAGCGATACCACTTTCTGTGTCACTTTAAATCAGAGTAATGAAATCGCCCCAGAAAAAGTGCTACGCCAATTTGTTTATCATCATCCGGTGTTAAATGAGTCAAGCGTTGCAGCGCAACAGCAGCGCAGCAAGATCTGTGGCAAACAGCACACTCACTTTGTCGGTGCTTATTGGTACAACGGCTTCCATGAAGATGGTGTGCGTAGCGCCCTCGATGTGACGCAGCGATTTGGACTGACCTTATGAGCCAGAATGATGACA
The DNA here is from genome assembly GCF_022398315.1 of Shewanella sp. Isolate11. Lineage (GTDB taxonomy): Bacteria > Pseudomonadota > Gammaproteobacteria > Enterobacterales > Shewanellaceae > Shewanella. The sequence continues at coordinate 844,837 of NZ_JAKEVF010000002.1, read as the reverse complement.
GACCGAGTGCTAGGAAAGAGCAGCCTGAGGAGCATAGCGGTATCTATGTAGGGCAAGTTCGTCATCGTCGCTTTGGCGCAATCCCTCATGCCTTTCGTTATCGACTTTACATGATGGGGCTAGATCTCGACGAGTTGCCTCATTTGTTGCAGCGCAGCTTCATTTTTGGCAAGCATTGGTTTAATCCCATCCGCTTTAATGAAAAAGATTACCTCATAAGTGAACCTGGCAGCCTTAAGCAGCGTATTGCACAGAAAGTTAACGCGCTCGGAGGCGAGTGGCAGGCCGATGGCAGAGTGTTGATGTTGGCTCAATGTCGTTGTTTAGGGCTGTATTTTAGTCCAATCAATTTTTACTTTTGCTATGACCAACAGCAGCAATGCCAATATATGTTGGCCGAAGTCAGTAACACTCCGTGGCGGCAACGACATTACTATTTGGTGTCGTTAACTGGGTCGATGAAAGTCGATAAAGCTTTTCATGTTTCGCCCTTTATGGAGATGGAGATGACCTATCATTGGCGTGTCACTCCACCTGATGATAAGGCATTGATACATATTGAAAATCATAAAAATAGCAAAGTGTTTGATGCCACTTTAGCCATGACAAAGCAAAGAGTAACAGCAAAAGCTTTGTCGAAACTCTGGCTAGGAACGCCATCGATGACACTCAAAATGTTGCTGGGGATCTACTGGCAGGCATTGAAATTATGGATTAAACGAGTGCCCTTTGTTGCCCACCCCGAATCGAATGTGAAAGCCGATTAACTGTAGCGAGGTTGAAATGGAACAATTAGTTAAACAAAACAGGACACTTAAATCTCGCCGAGTTGCTTTCACTCTGGGAGATAATGCCAAATACCGTAAATTGATCATCAGACTATTGGCCGAGCTAGATGATGCCTGTATCGAATTGATCGAGTGGGATGAGCATCTGCTATTGGGTCAACGCGATGCTCAATTGACGGGGCAAATTGTGGTACACGATCCAAGCTTCTATAAAGATGTGATTATGGGCGGCAGCATAGGTGCGGCAGAAGCCTTCATTGATGGAAAATGGACCAGCCCAAATTTGACCAAACTGATCCAAGTGATGGCACGTAATCAAGCCAAACTGGATGAAATCGAAAGCAAAATGGCCTGGTTATCACGAATTAAAAACCTGTTTATTAGACAGAAAAACAGTAATACCCAGCAAGGTTCAAAGCGCAATATTCTTGCTCATTATGATATCGGTAACGAACTGTACCAACGCTTTTTAGATAACAGCATGCTTTATTCTTGTGCGGTATACAGCGACGAGGCCAAGAGTTTAGCTGAGGCTCAGCAAAATAAGATGCGCACCATCTGTGAAAAGCTGGCGCTTAAAGAGTCTGACCATGTTATCGAGATAGGTACTGGCTGGGGCGGATTAGCCATTTATATGGCAACCCATTACGGCTGCCAAGTGACCACCACGACTATCTCAGAGGCTCAGCATGAGTTTGCTCAGCAAAGCATTATCAAGGCAGGGCTTAGCGATAAGATCACGCTGCTGAAACAAGATTATCGTTTACTCCAAGGGCAATATGACAAGCTGGTGTCTATTGAGATGATTGAGGCTGTGGGGCATGAATATCTGCCGACATTCTTCGACACCTGTAACAAGCTTCTGAAGGCTGACGGCAAAATGTTGCTTCAGGCGATCACCATCAGTGATGCTCGCTACGATAAATACCGTAAAAGCACCGACTTTATTCAAAAGTATATTTTCCCCGGTGGTTGTTTACCTTCGGTTGCCGTGATGGCGAAACATCTTGCCGAGCGTACAGACATGGTGATTTGCGACATCGAAGATATTGGTTTGCATTACGCCAGAACCCTCAATGATTGGCGTATAGCTTTTGAGCAGCGTTGGACAGAATTAGCCGAGTTAGGTTACAGCGATACCTTTAAACGCTTGTGGTTGTTCTATTTTTGTTACTGCGAGGGTGCATTTAAGGAGCGAGTGATCAGTACCCATCACATTGTGAGTCGTAAGCCTCGCTATCTGGGCGCCGGTGATGAAACGGTTTTGGATTATTAATCTACTGCTATTTCAGCTTTGCTGGTTTAGCGCTGCATTACTGCCAAGTTATGCCGAAGTGCTGCTGGTGGGGTTATTGGCTGTGCACTTTTTGTTGTCACCCTCTCCAAGGCGAGATTGCAAGGTACTGCTATTGGTGCCGATAGGATTGCTGGTCGATAAATTGCAATTTGAGTTTAATGTTGCGGGCGAGACTGATGTGTTTTTTCCGCTGTGGTTACTGCTGCTGTGGTGCATGTTTATCATCAGTTTTAACCACAGCTTAAATTGGTTGACCCGATGTAACATGGCAATCGTATCGATTTTGGGTGCCTTGGGCGGCGCATCAAGCTATTGGGCTGGAGTGAGCTTGGCTCGTTTAACGACTCATCTGAGTGATATTCAGTTGTTGATGTCACTACTGCTTATCTGGGCTGTACTCATGCCTCTGCTGGTGATGAGTTACAGACAATTAATGCCCATCAAGATTGATTCCAAATGACCTTGAAGTGGCTTAATGGAGGTATTAGATGTTACGGCTAATTTCAGTATTCATCTTGTGGTTGTGTTTGCAGCTTGGCATCAGCCAAAGCTGCTTTGCTGCAGCGTCAGATACCATGCCAGCTGATCAAGTCACTGACAATGGGCTCAATTTGCAGACGTTAAACTTGTTAGGCGAAGGCGAGATGAGTTACCTGTTTTGGACCTTGTACCGTGCTCAACTGTTTAGCTCGACAGCCTCTTTTATCGCCGATGACAATAATCCCAAAGCGCTGCGAATCGAATACTACAAACATATCGACAAACAGGCGTTAATCGAAGCGACTGGCGAGCAATGGCTGCATCTGGGTTATAGCGCGAGTGCGATTGACACTTGGCTGAAACCGTTAAATCAAATATGGCCAGATGTCACGCCTGGTGACGCACTCACTCTTTATGTGACTCAAGGCGGAGAGAGCCAGTTTTATTTAGACGATAAGCTGATAGGCATGATTAATGACCCTGCTTTTGGTCAGGCTTTCCTATCCATTTGGCTGTCTAAAAACACCACAGAACCTCAGCTGCGCAGGCAACTGCTAGGAGAAAACCGATGAAAGCTTATTCTTATCTATTGGCATGGGGAAGCCTTTGCTTGATGCTAGTTGGTGTATCGGGTTGTGGTTCTGCCAGTCTTGATGAACATAAAGGCACTCAACCTGAGCTGAAATTAGAGCAATTTTTTACAGGTAAGCTAAAGGCTTATGGCATGGTGTTCGATCGCTCGGGCAACTTGCTGCGTCGTTTTAATGCTGACCTAATCGGTCATTGGGAAGGTGATACCGGCGAGCTAAAAGAATGGTTTGAATTTGATGATGGTGAAAAGTCGACCCGAGTATGGCAATTGACTAAAACCGCGGATAATCAATATCAGGGACAAGCTGCCGATGTGGTTGGTATCGCTAAGGGGCAAACTCAGGGCTCAGCGCTGTATTGGCAGTATGATTTGCTGGTGGAGGTTGAGGGAGAAACCTATCAGCTAACGCTAGATGATTGGATGTTCCTGCTGGATGAAAAACGATTATTCAATAAAACCGAAATGACAAAGTTTGGTTTTAAAGTGGGCGAAATAGTTCTCTATATCGAGAAGCTAGATGATTAATACCAATCAGTATAATGGTTTATTGTGCTTCGGATGCAATGATAGCCTTGATGCTATGAGAGTGCACTTTAATACAGACGTCTGCGCGCTTAAAGGCAATAGTGGGATTAGCTAAGCGTTCATGTTCACCTTGTGGAGAGCTGTGCTTCACTTTGATATCAGTCCTTTGCTCGAAAATTTCATTAAGCTGGGGAGCCACCTCAAGTAGCTGCTGTTGAAGCTGTTGTGTCGTTTGCGCTTCGCCGGGTAAGATGATTTCGATATGTTCCCAACCTTCAGCAGGATATGCCTTTTCGCTAGGGTAAGGTAGCTCCACACATTCAATAGCTAACTCGATAGCATTACTGCTAAGAATTAACGGCTTATCAAGCTGAAAGATCAGAATAGGGCGGCCATTAATCATATTGTTAGAAATGACTTTGCCTTGGGTTTGAAAATAGTGAGATAGACGGTCGGCAGCGGTTATAGTATTGACTCTGAGCGCGACATGGTCGCATTCAAGATTCAGTTTATCCAGTTGCAGCAGGCTGAGAAACTCGCCTATCTTAGCTGAAAATCTTGCCCAGCTTTGCTGAAGGTCGTTTGCCGTTATGCTGTCTAGGGTTTGGTGCGCGATAGGCGCTGATGGCTGTGTCATAGGGTTCACTTACTGAATTAAGGCCAAATCTCGATAGGCGTTCCGGTATCGATAGCGCGCCATAGTTCATCTATTTCATCATTTTTCAGTGCAATACAGCCATCGGTCCAGTTCAGACGCTGGGCTTCATCTGGCGTCAGTGATGAATTAGGGTTTTGTCCATGGATCATGATTTGACCACCGGGATTAACGCCTAAGGCTTCTGCTCTCAGTCTGTCTTCTTCATTGGGGTAGGAGATATGAATGGCGCGATAGTAAGCACTATCAGACTTTTTATAATCGAGAAGATAGCGCCCCTCGGGTGTGCGCTGATCGCCTTCTTGCAGTTTATGACCCGTGGGACGATCGCCCATCGCAATTTTATAGCGGCGTAATACTTTTCCTTTTCGCATTAGCGACATGCTGGCATCAGACTTGTTGACCACCACAAGATCGACCTTGCCAATATCACTTTTACTCATGTTTTCATAGGTGCTTTGACTGCTAGCTGTCGCTAAACAAAAGCCGCTAAAACAGAATAAAGTTAGCAGGAAAAAAGGTTTAAAAAGTATGCGCATCTTATATTTAACTAAAATAAAGCCATTGCTCGGCTGTTCATGATACCTCATTTTAGATTAAGCTGGAGCTGTTTCTTCCAATAACTGTGGTTAGCGACACAAACATTGTCTAGGTCACTGTTCACAAGGATTTTTGTTTAGGATGCAAGAAAATAGTGAGACTACCCGTCAAAAGTTACGAGTGATTATCTTTGGGACAGATACCAAGGCTGGTCGATATTTCGATATTAGTTTGATTGTCTGTATTGTGCTCAGTGTTGCACTGGTGTTTATCGATACCGTTGATAGTATTCATCAGCAATATGGCGAATGGATCCGCGTTGCTGAATGGTTTTTCACGCTGATTTTTACCATCGAATATTTACTGCGTCTTTATTGTTCGGCGCAGCCGGTACAATACGCTCGTAGTTTCTATGGCGTGGTTGATCTACTTTCCATCTTGCCGAGTTATCTGGCCTTAGTGTTCCCTGGCGCCAACTTCACCTTAGTGATTAGGGTATTGAGGCTATTCCGTATTTTTCGGGTACTCAAGTTATTGCGCTATCTCAGCGAAGGCAATATTTTGTTGCGTGCCATGATGCAGTCGAGCCGCAAAGTGTTTCTGTTTTTCTTCTCTGTCAGTTTGATTGTGATGGTGCTCAGCGCAGTAATGTATGTGGTCGAAGGCCCTGAAAATGGCTTTAGTTCTATGCCGAAATCTATCTACTGGACGATTGTGACTATCACCACCGTAGGTTATGGCGATATTACACCGCAAACGACCTTGGGTCAGGGCATCGCCGCATTAACCATGTTGATTGGTTATTCGATAATTGCCATTCCTACAGGGATTTTAACTGCGGAAATTTCTCAAGAGATAGTGCGTAAGAAAGACCTTCGTCGTTGCAGTAACTGTCTTAAAATGGGCCATGAATCTAATGCGGTTTATTGTGATAAATGTGGCAGTGAACTTGAAACCGATATGTAGAGTAACGGGCTTTAGTCCCTTCATCCAAGGATTGAGATGAGCAAAGCGAAGTTTGTTGAAGGCGATATCATGCGCCATATTTGGGTGATGAGTTCAACAGCAGCTATTGGTATATCGGCGCTGTTTGTCGTCGATTTATTGGATATCTTTTTTCTCAGTTTACTGGGTGAACAAGAGCTTGCTGCGGCCGTAGGTTATGCTGGCTCAATTTCTTTTTTTATCACATCTATTGGTATTGGGCTTTCTATCGCCTTAGGTGCGCTGGTTTCTCGTGCTATTGGGGCAAAAGAGTTGGCACTGGCTAAGCGCTTATTACTCAATTGTGCCGTGGTGAGTCTCGTTGTATCAGTGTTCGTCGCAATAGTGGTCTCTTTTTCCATTCCACAACTATTAGCCTTAGTGGGGGCTAGTGGAAAAACGGCCGAATTGGCAGCAGATTACTTATATATTTTAGTCCCTTCTATGCCGGTTATTTGTTTAGCGATGGCCCTAGGAGCCGCATTGCGAGCCGTGGGGGACGCCAAACTATCTATGATGTCGACCCTTTGTGGTGGCGGCGTCAATTTGGTGTTCGATCCTATTTTCATTTTCCTGCTTGCCATGGGGATAGAAGGCGCGGCTTTAGCCTCAGTATTGGCCCGTTTCGCAGTATTGTTTGTGTCAGCTTACGGGGTATTTGTTAAACACAAACTGATTGGACGCTTCGAATTCCCCGCTTTAAAACAAGATCTCAAACCTATTTTTGCTGTCGCAGGCCCTGCGATGATGACCAATATTGCCACACCAATAGGCAATGTGGTGGTCACTCGAGCCATAGCCGATTTTGGTGATAGTTTTGTGGCTGCTTGGGCTGTCTTAGGGCGTTTAACGCCAGTCGCTTTTGGGATGATTTTTGCCTTATCAGGTGCGATTGGACCGATAGTTGGACAAAATTTTGGTGCGCGACAATTTGAGCGTGTTAGGGAGAGTTTAACTAAGGCGATTCAGTTTTGTGCCGCTTATGTGGTATGTCTCTCAGTGTGCTTGTTTATCCTCAAAGAGCAGATCATAGTGATCTTTGCGATGCAGGGAGAGGGCGCTGAGTTGATCCGCTTTTTCTGCAATTATATCGCGGTATTTTTTGTGTTTTCCGGTGCACTGTTTGTGGCTAATGCCTCATTTAATAATTTAGGTAAAGCCAAGTATTCGACGTTGTTTAATGTGGGTAAGGCGACTCTGGGGACGATCCCATTCGTTTATTATGGTGCTCAGTGGGGGGGCGTTGAAGGCGTATTAGTGGGTCAGGTAATAGGCTCAATATTATTCGGCACCTTAGGTGTGTGGACTGCTTATCGATTGGTCGATAAGGTACAAAATAGCCCTGTGGTTGCAAAAACTGTCAGCGTTGATGCTTTGGATGAAGAACTGAGTCCTATTAGTCCTAATCCACTTTCTTCCTCGTGCGCGCAAATGGCGCAAATAAACGAAGAGCAAGATAGTGAGGCAAGTAATAAAGTCAGCGAACTCGTGGTGGGTGAGCGACGGGATTAGCCCGCTTAAATGGGCTAACTCGTGGTGCGGCAGGTGATTCGTGGATTTAAAGCCAAATCAATATTAAGCCTAGAAGTGTGACTAGGCTTGGCTTTCGCTTTTAACTGTTTCAGTTTCCGTACTTGTTTCAACTTCCGCTGTAGCTTCAACATCATCTTTCGATTCAATATCATCGTTAGCTTTGGCAAGTTCATTGGCTTTTGCTGCCATTTCGGCTTGTTCACGGGCTAACTCTTTAGCGCGATCGCCTTTAGACACGTACTTTTTTACCGTCGGTGGGGTATGTTTATTGTGACGCGCTTTGGCTCGTTTAGCGGTCTTTTTCATCATCTTTTGTTTTCTGTTCATACCTACCTGCTTATTCGGCTCACTGGGATAGCGTGGAGTATTTAGGATGCTAATGGTTAGTGTAACCGTTTTTAACTGCATACACCTAAACTGGGGGCGGATTCTAACCTAATCTGAATCGAGTCGCCAGAATTACTCGCATAGAGACGATGCGTGTTTGGATAGCATCTTTAGGGATTTAATCAACAAAAGCTGCTGATTTTGGCTTATCAGTCACCAGTGGGAATAGCAAGGTGATTTACACTCTTTACCCTTATTATCTTATTGTTTTAATTTAATTTTAAGGTTTACAAATCTTTACCTTTTGTTCGGGTGAAAATTTGATCTAGCTCAAAACTTGCTATCCCAGTGAGATGTTTATAATTAATCTATTCAATAAAATGTTGTCCTTACAACAAAGGAGTTAGCTTTATGTCTGCAAGTAAATGTCCGATGCATCACGCAGTGGGTGGCGGTACTTCCAATAAAGATTGGTGGCCGAATCAGCTTCGAGTCGATCTGTTACATCAACATTCTACTAAATCTAATCCTATGGATGCTGATTTTGACTATGCCGCTGAGTTTAACAGTCTTAATCTTGAAGACGTTAAAAGTGATTTACGTGCCTTAATGACCGTCTCTCAAGACTGGTGGCCGGCAGATTTTGGCCATTATGGTCCACTGTTTGTGCGGATGGCTTGGCATAGTGCTGGTACTTACAGAACGGGTGATGGCCGCGGTGGTGCAGGAACTGGGCAGCAACGTTTCGCTCCTTTAAACAGTTGGCCGGATAACGTCAATTTAGATAAAGCTCGCCGTTTGATTTGGCCTGTTAAACAAAAATACGGCCGTAAGATCTCTTGGGCTGATTTAATGATTTTAACCGGTAACGTTGCTTTAGAGTCTATGGGCTTTAAAACCTTTGGTTTTGCCGGTGGCCGTGCGGATGTGTGGGAACCTGAAAACGATGTGTACTGGGGTGATGAAACGGTTTGGCTTGAAGGTAACAAGCGTTACTCCGGTGAGCGTGATTTAGATAACCCATTAGCTGCGGTACAGATGGGATTGATTTATGTGAATCCTGAAGGGCCTGAGGGTAATCCAGATCCTGTTGCAGCGGCTAAAGATATTCGTGAAACTTTCGCCAGAATGGCAATGAATGATGAAGAAACCGTAGCGCTAATTGCGGGTGGCCATACATTCGGTAAGACACATGGTGCAGGTGATGCTGAACTTGTGGGTGAAGATCCAGAAGCCGCAGGCCTTGAGCAACAAGGCTTTGGTTGGAAAAGTGCCTATGCTAGCGGTAAAGCGGGAGATACTATCTCTAGCGGTCTAGAGGTGACTTGGACACAAACACCGACTCAGTGGAGCAATTACTTCTTTGAAAACCTATTTGCCTATGAGTGGGAGTTAACCAAGAGTCCAGCGGGCGCCCATCAATGGCAACCTAAGGACGGCGCTGGCGCAGGTGAAATCCCTGATGCATTCGACAGCAGCAAGAGCCATGTTCCAACCATGCTAACCACCGATTTATCGCTGCGTTTCGATCCTGCGTATGAAAAAATCTCTCGTCGCTTCTTGGAAAACCCTGAAGAGTTTGCCGATGCGTTTGCTCGTGCATGGTTTAAGCTGACACATAGAGATATGGGGCCTCGTGCATGTTATTTGGGTAGCGAAGTGCCAGCCGAAGAACTAATTTGGCAAGATCCGCTACCTCAAGCGCCGACTAACATCATAGGTGCCAATGAAATTGCCTTGCTTAAAGTTGAGATTGCCGGTTCTGGGTTGTCTATTTCGCAAATGGTTTCAACTGCTTGGGCATCGGCTTCAACTTTTAGAGGTTCAGACAAGCGTGGTGGTGCTAATGGTGCCAGAATCAGATTGAGTCCACAAAAAGATTGGCCTGTTAACCAACCTCAGGAATTGGCCAAAGTGTTGGCGGTTTATGAAAACATTCAGCAAAACTTCGCTCTACCTGTCTCCATTGCCGACATTATCGTGCTTGGTGGTTGTGTCGGTGTTGAGCTAGCTGCAAAAAATGCGGGTGTGGACATTGTTGTGCCATTTACTCCAGGTCGTGTCGATGCAACAGCAGAGCAAACCGATGTTGACTCTTTCGCTGTGCTTGAACCCTTTGCCGATGGCTTTAGAAACTATGTCAAAGGCCGTTACCGTATTCCTGCTGAAGCCTTGTTACTGGATAAGGCGCAATTACTGACCTTAACCGCACCTGAGATGACGGTTTTAGTGGGTGGTATGCGTGTACTAGGAACCAATGTGAACCAAGTACCACATGGGGTATTTACTGATAACGCTGAAACATTGAGCAATGATTTCTTCATTAACCTGCTTAGTATGGATAGTGAGTGGAAGAGTACCTCAGAAACACAGGAATTGTATGAAGCGGTAGACAGAGCGACGGGTAAACCTAAGTGGAGCGGAACCCGTGTGGATTTAGTGTTTGGCTCGAATTCAATACTGCGTGCGGTCGCTGAAGTTTATGCCTCTGCCGATGCGAAAGAGAAGTTTGTTAAAGATTTCGTAGCGGCTTGGGATAAGGTGATGAACCTAGATCGTTTCGATTTAGCTTAATACTGATTGGTATAAATCATCAACCGGAAGGCTAAATAAAAACGGTGGTAAGTTTTGACTTACCACCGTTTTTTTATGGGATTAGCGAGTAAATTTGGCGATGTCATCATCGCTGGCGCCATCGTTACATTCACCGCGGATCTCACCGCGACCCACTTCGATAATACGGCTTAATTCAATATAACCTTCACGGCAAAATTGCGTCATTGCAATGGTTTTATTTAACCCAAGTTCAACCTGCTGTGTCCATTGTGAGAGATCAATTGACTTCATCGAGCGTCTTTTGCCGCCATTTTGCCGCTGCATTCTTTTTAGGTCGTCAATTCGTTGCTGATGAGGCTGCTCCATGGTGGGGAGCTCAGCGTATTTAATGCTGTAGGTAAATAGCTTGATGCCATCTCCCTTAATTGCGGTGACAAATTTATCATCCACCACGGTATCAAAGTCTTCTACATCGAGTTTACGGGCTGAGCAAGCGCCGAGGCCAATAATGAAACATAAGCTAATGAGTAATTTTATATGCATGATTTTATTGTCTTTGTATGCAAGAGGATAAGCAGGAATAGTGTTATTGATTAAGCATACCGTAAATGCTTTGGGATATCATCTATCGCTGTAGATGGACAGCGATAGATGAGATAGAGCACCTTTATCTAAGGCGCCCTCAACAGTGAATGCAAAGTGAGAAGACGTTTGAGATTAAGCGAAACGTTGATTCAAGTAGTTAATAATGTCTGAAGATTCGTACATCCATTTCACTTGGCCATCTTCTTCGATACGCAAACACGGCACCATGGCTCGGCCACCTTGCTCTACGAGAGTTTGTTGATGCTCGGTTTGTTTGGCATCGATTAAGTTGATGTTCAAGCCTTGGCGACGCATGGTGCGGCGCACCTTAACGCAGAATGGGCAAGCGGCATACTGATAAAGCTGCAGACTGCGGGTTTGCTCATCAACCTTCACCTGCTCGGTGACTGGACGCTGACGTTTTTTAGGGGCGAAAATAGCGTTAAGTAACAGAATAATACGGCCAAGTAACCAACGAACAATAAACATGAACAACTTCCTCATTGTGTTTGATGGTCTGGATTCTAACCTAAGTGTGATTTGGATCAAACCTTGAATTGGCATGCGACTTTTGAGAAAGCAAGCCGACAGAGTAAGACAAGTATAAATTAGCTGCAATCACGGCAGATATTAATCAAGAGAGCGAGTAAGACTCGCTCTCTTGTGGGATGCTAAATACAGTAGGTTAATCTGCACTCAAGGTTAATAGTGCTTGACTGCCACTGGTATTGAGTTCGGCTTGGCTGTCGAGTACGAATACTCTATCGGGGCTAATTTGTGCGTGTTCAATCAGATAACTTTTCACCGCCACCGCGCGTTGCTGAGCCAGAGCTCCTAAGGCTGAATCTGCAATAGCTTGCTGGTTTAATAACATATTGTACATTGCGATATGCCAGCGGTTTTGAAGTTCCTCATCACCCAAGGGCTGTTCTTGCTGGCTGGTTATCTGAGCCTTTATCTCATTGGCCGATTGTTTTAGCTCAGCATCATATAGCTGCTTTAGCGCATCGGATAGCGGGCCAGATGTTGGGTATGTACTTGGCGTTAGATCGGTTGGTATATCGACTTTTGCCGTGCTGGCTAACTTTTGTAGTAGTAGGCTAGTCTTGAGTGCCTGGCTATCTTCAACAAGGCTGACGGCTCCGCGAGCACTGATGCTGAGTTTAGGTCTGTCGATTAAACCTTTAGCTAACTTATCTAGCAGTGATTGACTATCGTCACTGAGTATTGGACTTCCTGGGTTAAAGGCCACTTTATCCAGTTCATCATCAGAGCCCAATAGGCCTGCAATTAAGCTAAATGGCGCGGTTACCGCTTTGGTGATCACGTTAGTAAAGGCGGTTAGTATGATACTGCCGAAACTAAAGTCGGGTTCATTTAAGTCGCCAGAAACTTGTACTCCCAGGTCGATAACGCCATTTCTATCTTGCAGCAGCGCAATGGCCAGCGTCACAGGCAAAGAGGTGGCAAGGCTGCTTTCACTTTGCTTACCTAATGCTAATTGATCGATAACTAAGTGGTTATCGCCGACCAGTTGATTGTTTTCAAGTTGGTAGGTGAGATCTAATGACATTAAACCTTTGTCGATGTAGTAACCGGCATAAGTACCCGAGTAGGGGTTTACTGAAGTCAGCTCAACATGTTTAAAGCTTACGGCTAAGTCTAAATAAGGCTCGGGCAATAGTGGGTTCACTTCGCCTTTTACGGTCACAGGAGCATAACGGTCAATTTTACCTTTAATATCGACTTTAGCGGCTTTGTCGCTACTAGAAGATAGGTGAGAAATCGTGCCTTCAAGTTGTTCTATCCCACTGGCGAAATTAGGTGTCAGCGAGTTATCGGCAAAGAAGGTTGCACCGTCTTTGATAATCACTTTATTGATGGACAATGCCATAGCTGCTTGTTCCGCCTGAGCTTCCTGCATTTGCTTATTGGTAGGAGGTTCCGCATTGATTTGCGCTTCAGTCGTCTTAGTTTCTGTAGACGGTGCCGGCGTTTTGACTAACTCTTGGAAGTTAGTGGTTCTGTCTGCGGCGATTAAAATACGGCCATAGGGTTGAGTCAAAGTCACTTGGTCGATGGCGAGTTTATTGGCGGTTTTATCAAACTCTAACGTATTGATATCGAAGTTTTGCCATTTGACCAGCGTCTCTTTATGAAGCTCATCTTTGATTAACAGATCATCGACTTGCATCGCGCCCAGATAGTTAGCCTCAGCTTGAGCGTTGGCACTCAGTTCGCCTTGGGTGCTGAATAAGCCTTTCTCAAGTTTGATGTTGAGATAAGGAGCCAGGTAAGGCTGGAATTGAGCTAAATCCAGTTTGTCGAGTTCAACATGAGCTTGTACTTGCTGGGCTTTGGCATCCACTTGTCCCTGGCTGCTAAAACTGCCTTGTTGATTAATATTGAGACTAAGTTGGTATTCAATTGGCTTAGATAATGCGGCATCGACACTGCCGGTGGAGAGGGCGATATTGCTAATAATCCATTGGTTTTTACCATTAACAAGTTGTTCGCTTAAAGCCAGTTGATAATCATTTAAGTTAATTCCACCCAGTACCGCGCTCCAGTCATTTTCGGCATGAGATTGGGTATTCGCTGCGGCGTTACTTTCGGTATTAGGGGCAGAAGCCGTCTCTGTTGTCGCTGCGGTTTGGTTAACGTCGTCAGCTTGAGTTTCTGTACTGACTTGCGCTGCTTGCATCGACTTAGGGGCAAATAATTTAACTAGGTCGACCCCTTGTTTATCGACATTGGCATTAAGGCGTAACTTTTCAGAGTCGAGACTGCCGATAACTAGCTGTTTTTCGGTTAAATTAAAATCAATATCGCTTAGGGCAAACTGATCTAGTTGTAATACGGGCTGCTGTAGATGTTCAACACTGATTTGTTTAAAGGCGAATTGGCCGTTACTGGTGCTTGCAAGCAAATTTTTGTCATCGATAGCTACGCGATAACGAGTCGAGAAATCGACCAAGCCTTGAGTCAGTACCACATTGAAATCTTCGGCAACAAAGCCCCAGAACTGGGGTAAATCGATATTGCTTAGTGCAATATCACCTTGTACTTCAAAAGGTAATAATTGCACTTGGCCTTTTAGCGCCACAGTACCACCGTGTTTACCATGAAATTCAATATCGTAACGGTTGGTATCATTCGTTGTTTCGGTGTTATTCGCGACAGCTGTACTCGCTTGCGCCGATGTGGGATTACGCTTGTCTATCGCCAATGGATTGTGGGAATCAAAATATTTTATATTGAGATTGATTCTGGGATAAGTCACTTCGCTGCGGGTGATCTCATCGGCAAGATTGAGATTAGCATCGACAATAGCAAAATTAGCCAGCATAAAGTGAGGGATCACTGCGGGTTTATCTTTTACTGGTTCGGGCTCTTGAGACGCATTAGCCGCTAATGTAGCCAAGATATCAGAGAAGTTAAATTGCAATGGTTGGTCGCTGATCACGCGTCGGACTTTGGCATATGGCTCGACAATGTTGATATCGCTAAAGCTAAAGCCCCAATTAAAAATGGAGTGCCAAAATTGGTATTGAAGGCTGACTTGCTTAAAGCCCACAAAGGGGCTGTTGTCTTGTTCAGCAATGCCGAAATGGTCAAGCTGTATCGCTAAGGTAAAAGGGTTAATGCTGACATCATTTAATACGACAGGACGATTTAATAAATTGGAGAGTTGTTTCGGTGCTTGTTGAACGATAATGTAAGGAACAAGCAAACCTAAGATCAGAGTCCATACTAGATATAAAGATAATAAAATTCCACTATAGCGTTGATATTTTGGAAGTTGTTTGTATTTTTGTCTTAAACGTGCAAACACTGATGGGACGGAAGACATAATCACCTTTTAAAAAAGAAATATGGACTGTGAACTAGAATTAGTGGCTAGAGCCTGAAAAAATACACTGGAAAAATGTACAACACGCCAGCCAATTATGATTCTAGTCCGATTACAATCGATATTGAATGGTTAAAATAGAAATTTTCAAAATTAGACGGAAAAACAGATTGATATGACAGTATTTTACCTCGATGGCCAAGAGGTCGAATTTAAGCCTACCGAAACCGTATTAGATGCGCTGATCCGTCATGGCCAACAGGTAAACTATTCTTGCAAAAAAGGGGTATGCAAAACCTGTCTGCTCGAACAGGTCGAAGGGCAGATAAAGCTGGGCTCCCAACGTGGCTTAGCCCCAAGACTAAAGCAACGTAACTATGTTTGTGCTTGCCAATGTCAGGCTACTGCCGACATAAAATTTAAATCAATCTTGCCCCAAGATCTGTTTGTCGGCGCAGTGATCCAGCATAAAAAGATCCTTAGCGATACCGTGGTTAGTATCGGATTAAAGTTAGAGAACAAGTTATTTTACGAGCAAGGACAGTACCTAAACTTGCGACGTTTCGATGGCTTGACCCGAAGCTACTGCCCAATCAATGCTGCTAATGACGACATTGTCGAATTTCATGTTAAGCGTAAATATAACGGTCAGTTTAGTGACTGGTTATATCATCATGCTGGGGTGGGCGAGCAAATCTTAGTTCAGGGGCCTTTAGGTAATAGCTACTATAAAGCTGAGTATCAGGATCAAACTTTGATTGTGGTGGCTTTTGGCAGTGGATTGGGTGTGGCCTACGGCATTGTGGCTCATGCGCTGCAAAATAACCATCAGGGCGAGGTGTTTCTGTATGCTGGTGGTCGCGATGAAGGTGAGCTCTACCTGCATACTCAATTGCTCAAAATGAACTTAATTCATCGCCAGTTTACCTACCAAGCTTGTATTACCGGCCATAAGCCTTCTGTAATGAAAGGTAGTCGGGTGGTGATGGCCGATCCCTTCGTTCAAGCAGTTAAAGCCCATCGTTTCGATCGACAACAGCAGCTGTTTCTTTGCGGTGATGCTATGGCGGTTAATCACAGCCGTGAGCAGGCATTTTTAAATGGTTACCCAATTGAACGTGTACATACTTTGTCTTTTGAATATAAAGATCTGCGTAATCGTGCACGCCGATAATATTAGCAAGTTGAAATTTAACTCATTGACAAAGATGAAGTTTCTGCGCCATTATTCTTATTGATAGCAATCTCCTAAATTGTTTATGCCGTTCTTCGCTATAGGTATTGCGACGATTAATCATGAAAATACTGATTTCAAGGATGGAATATGTTGATTCGAATTGCGATTGAAGACGATCAATCAAGCTTGGCTGAGCTGTTTAATCAATACCGACAAAGCTTAGGGCAAGCCGCTGAACTTGCGGCTTGTGAAGACTTTATACAATCGAGATTACTCGAGAATGACTCGGTGATTTTGGTTGCGATTTTTGAGCAAAAAATAGTGGGTTTTATTCAACTTTACCCCTCTTACTCTTCACTTTTATTGAAACCCATTTGGTATTTCGATGACATCTTCGTTATCGAGTCGCTGCGAAAGCAAGGAGTTGCAACAGGTCTTATCGAAAAGGCAAAACAGCTTGCAAAAGAAACCAATGTCCTTGCGGTTCGCCGTACTGATTTATCAGACCATGGTTTTGTTTTACTGGAATAACTCTGCTCAACGTTGAAAGTTTACGTCTCTTGCTTATCAGGCTGTGAGCGACAATTTTCAATGTGATAAGATAGCGCGGTTTTGTTATCTGAAGATGTGGAGATATAAGTTGAACAAAAGCGTTGTAACGAATCTATTGGCCGCTTTAGTGGTGCTTGCTGGCTACCTGTTTGCTTCCCCTGTAGTTCTGAGTATTGGTTTATTCGCTCTGTCTGGCGCAGTGACTAACTGGCTGGCAATCCACATGCTGTTTGAAAAAGTTCCCGGTTTATATGGCAGTGGTGTGGTGCCTGCACGTTTTGAAGAGTTCAAAGCGGGCATTGCGCATTTGATGATGGAGCAGTTTTTTACCGAAGAAAACATTGATAAATTTCTTTCGGCCCAAGGAGAAGGCGCCAAGCATATTAATCTGCAACCCGTGATTGAAAATGTCGATATGACGCCAGCGTTCAACGCATTGGTCACTACGGTCGAGCAATCTTCGTTTGGTGGTATGCTAGCCATGTTTGGTGGCAGTGAGGCCATTACTCCATTGAAAGATCCCTTTATTCAAAAAATGAAAAGCTCGTTAATTGAGATCACGCAAAGCGATGACTTTTATGAGTTAATCAAACAAGAAATTGAACAGCCTGATGTGATGGCCGACTTACGAAGTCAGGTTGAGAGCATAGTGCATCAACGACTTGCCGAGTTAACGCCTCAATTAGTTAAAGAGATAGTACAGCAGATGATTAAGAAACATTTGGGCTGGCTGGTGGTTTGGGGCGGTGTATTTGGTGGCTTAATTGGCCTATTTGCTGCGTTGATTGCATAATCAATTAACGATGTTTTCATTGGGTTAATGGTCGCTGTCGTTACAGCAATGGAGAAGCGAATGAATAAGCACTTAACTATCAATTATCTTGAAATCCCCGTTAAAGAAATTAAGCAAACTAAAGCTTTTTTTAGCCAAGTTTTTGCTTGGGAATTTGTTGATTACGGTGACAGTTATACCTGCTTCACTAACGCAGGGATCACGGGTGGGTTTTATTGCAGTGAGACTCATTCTGAGCAAGGTTTTGATTTGGCAAATGGTGCGCCATTGATTGTGATTTATTCGTCGCAACTTGAGCAAACCATGGCGGATGTTGAGCGCGCAGGTGGCGTGATCACTAAAGCAATTTTTAGTTTTCCTGGCGGCCGCCGTTTTCATTTTAAAGACCCTAATGGCAATGAGTTTGCCGTGTGGTCGGAATAGACGTTACCAGATATAACAATAAGGATATTTTTGTATGCCTCACTGTATTATCGAATACTCGGCAGCTTTGACCGACAAACTGGATGTGAGTGACTTGGTTCAAGCCGTACATCAAGGTGCTATCGCTTGTGGATTGTTTGAACCTTCGGCGGTGAAAACTCGTAGTTATCCAAGTCAACACAATCAGGTGGGATTACTGACTGACGGCAGCTTTGTTCATATCACCTTTAAAATTATGCCCGGCCGCTCTGAGGAGCAGAAACAACTGCTGACGCAAACCGTGTATCAACACCTCAATGAGTTAGCTGAGAACGTTAATAGCATCACCATGGAAGTATTAGATATTGCAAAGTCCAGTTACTTTAAACGACTGAATTAAACGATATTTAAGTAAGCGATTGCAGTAGATGTTGAAGCTGGTTTACTCAACTCAGCTAGTGATAAAAATTCGTGTATGTGTCGAAATTGTCGGAAGACAATATAGTTTGTCGATTCCAATAAAGTTTGATCGTTTTTGAGCAATGTCAGAGGGGGATGGGGCGGACAAGCTAAAGCATTTATGCTCCAAAGTGAGTTAGCCTTGGAATGAAGGTTTGGCATTTTTTGATATTTGCTGAGTAGCGGTTGGCTGAGTACTTTTTAGAAAGGGTGTTTGAAAGTGTGCCTTCATGGCAATCTATCACCTGCGGTGAGCGAATGTGCAAACACGCTTTTGGCACGCCGCAAGCACGTCCATGTGGGCTCTGCGAAATCATCCATGATTTCGCAGGCCAAAACCGCGTTTACACAGGGTTATTTCATCTCTTCGATTTTACTTCATCTGATGCGAGTCGCTAATTCAAAAGCCAACTTGGGATTGCCCCAAAATGAGTTTCACGCCACGCCGTCAATCGAATACTCTTAACTTTTTTTGCCAAATTTTAGTATTGACGCACAGTGTCTATTGAATTGGGGGCTTACCAGTTTTATATAACTCTAACGTGTGCGTAGTTGGCACTACATTATCGTAATCTGTAATTTCAATCACTCTTCGAAGCTCAGGAATACATTGCACAGATACATCACCTTGTTCGTATTGTTCTGAAGCAGAATTTACTTTACTGTATGATTTACGATAATTTTTTTGAGTCTTACTAGTGTGTCTATACATGCTNTCTTCGAAGCTCAGGAATACATTGCACAGATACATCACCTTGTTCGTATTGTTCTGAAGCAGAATTTACTTTACTGTATGATTTACGATAATTTTTTTGAGTCTTACTAGTGTGTCTATACATGCTTGGCCTCCTACCTTACAAGGTAGCGTACCTTGCAAGGTCGCGCTAATAAGCTGTTATACGTACTAGTGAGTGCCATCGAGATAACTCAAAGATGAACTAAGGATAGATCATGCCTAAAAATATAAACTCGGCATATCGAGTTAGACAAATAATAAATGAAGCAAAGGGTAAGCCTGATAATATTCCTACTCATCAAGTGTGGGGGGAAGTCTTCGGTATTAATGAGGAAGACCAAAACAAAAAGAGCTTTGCGATATCTAGATGTTTGGCAGACCTTCATGACGAAGTTGAGTCAATCAGAGTTAAAATGAGTGCTCTAAACTATAGTGTCAATTTATATAGTGTGAGTTTAAATAAGTGCAACTCTATTTTGGCAGTGCAAAATCTATCATCTAGCTGGAAGTCAATGAAGCAGAAAATAACTCCAGAAGTTGCCGTTGCACTTGGTTTTTGCTCTGAAATACTGCCCGGTGAAGAAGAGTTGGTTGAACCAGAGCAATTGACGGAGTTGAATGGGCTCGTTTCTGAGCTAAGAGAGTGCTTGTCAGAATCAAATTTGCCGGAATATACACAAAAGATTATCCGCAAACACTTAAGTAAAATAGAAGATGCGCTCGTAGACTACAAGGTCGTCGGAAGCAAAGCACTTAATGAAGTGATGCAGTCTGCGTATGGAGAAGTTATTTCAAATGAAGCTATCTTCAAAGAAGCGCAAGGTACACAAGAGCTGAGTAAGTTATCCTCTATGTGGCAGAAAACGAAATCCATACTGGATGCGGTTGCTAGTGCTGATAAGCGTCTTGGGGCAATGCAAGGCATGGCTGAAAAAGGGCAAAAGGTAATGGAGTTTCTTGATAACTTCAACGTATAACAAGAGTAACCAAGATGCTCGTTTCACTCGCCGGACCGGCCAACGGCCGGCCCGCTGTTACTGGCGTTATATTTCTAGGCAATAAAATGAATGCTAAATATAGACATTTAATTAAATTAGCGCGTAAGAAATCCATTTATCATCATGACGATTTAAAGAATAGTAATCTTTGTGGTTGTTTCCATTGCTTAGCGGAATTCGAATATAAAGATGTTGTAGAATGGGTTGATGACAATGACACTGCACTTTGTCCAAATTGTGCTATCGATTCTGTAATAGGTGATCATTCAGGTATACCAATTACAAGAGAATTTTTGCGTGCAATGAAAAGGCGTTGGTTTTAAAATTCGATTTAAAATATAACAAAAACAATTAAGTCGGACAGCTAAACGTTGGTTGCTGTTCGTTCCTCACAACAATTATAACCAACGTTAATCTGACCGCTTATTGAAGCGTTATATGACTAAATGAAATATAAAATCAAAACTTCAGATCTTATTATTGGATCGACCAACTTAGAGAATGTTGATTCAAGTATGGGTATAGCTCACGGTATATTTTTGCCTGAAAAAGATTATGGTAAAGTACAAGATGTATTTCAGTTATTTATAAGTGAACACTTTGAAGAATACTATAAAAGCAGGGATAACTTGAATCTAGAATTGATTGATGAAGATGGGAATACAATTCTTACAGACTGTATTCACATTGAAGATTATCTAGCAAAATTTGACGAAGCTACAATAGAAATTAAATTTTCAGAATCAATTAAATAAGTATATCAGTACGTTCATATAACAAAATTAATTAAAACCGATGCAAACACTCTGCTTGTTTTTGTGTTTCGCTTCGCTCAGTATTACACAAAAAAAGCGCCGTGTTTGCACGGCTTATTAAGGCGTTAGCCCATAGAAATATTAATCTGAAACTCACATATATAGAGCTAAAGTTCTAACTCACAAATGTCCAAAAGCGTTTAGGGATTCATAATAATCTTTAATATCACTGGTGGTGTAGTTTTGAATTTCCTTCTATCACGCCACCTTCGCGCATGTATTGTAAACATTCATCTTGCGTCATTATGTTTCCTTGTTATTGTGCTCAAAATGCCAACAGCTAATAAATTATCATGCTGGTTTATAGATTTAAAATACAAGAAAGCGCCTGTTTTAACATTAAAAACAGGCGCTTTTTATTCGCATTACTTTAAGACTGGTAAGCGCTATCGTGTACTGATTGTACCGCTCTACCTGATGGGTCGATGATCCCTTGTAAGCTGGCATCCCATGCTAAAGCTTCTGGAGTCGAGCAGGCCACAGACTTACCACCAGGGACGGTTTCTGCCGCTGACGTGAGTGGGAACAGCTCGTCGAAGAAACAGCGATAGAAGTAGGCTTCTTTGGTTTCTGGCGTGTTATACGGGAAGCGGAATTTAGCGTTCGCGAGTTGTAGATCGTCCACTTGTTCCGCTGCGTGGTCTTTCAGACCATCAATCCATGAGTAACCTACGCCATCACTGAACTGCTCTTTTTGACGCCATGCCACTTCTTTAGGTAATTTGTGCTCAAAGGCGGTACGCAGAATATGTTTTTCAATGCGGCCATCTTTAGACATCTTGGCTTCAGGGTTAATGCGCATCGCAGTGTCGATAAATTCTTTATCGAGGAAAGGAACCCTCGCTTCTAATCCCCATGCTGCCATCGCCTTGTTAGCGCGCAGGCAATCGAACAGATGTAGTTTATCGAGTTTACGTACTAGCTCTTCATGGAAAGCTTGTGCGTTTGGCGCTTTATGGAAATATAGATAACCACCAAATAATTCATCGGCACCTTCGCCTGATAGCACCATCTTAATGCCCATTGCCTTGATTTTACGAGCCATTAAATACATAGGTGTTGCAGCACGAATGGTGGTCACATCATAGGTTTCAAGGTGATAAATCACATCTTTTAACGCATCTAAACCATCTTGGAAGGTAAAGGTGATTTCATGATGTATGGTGCCAATAGCATCGGCTACTTTTTGCGCTGCGGCGAGATCAGGAGCACCTTCTAAGCCCACTGCAAAAGAATGCAGTTGAGGCCACCAAGCATCTGTAGCACCATCATCTTCGATACGGCGCTTAGCAAAGGTTTGAGTGATTGCCGAGATGACCGATGAGTCGAGTCCACCCGATAGTAATACACCGTAAGGTACGTCTGACATTAGTTGGCGTTTAACTGCAGCTTCTAACGCTTCACGTAGTTCATCAACACTGGCTTTGTTATCTGCAACGGCACTGAATTCTTGCCAATCACGTTGGTAATATTGTTGATATCCCTGATCAGTGAGGTAATGGCCGGGTTTAAATTCAGCAACGGTTTTACATACTGGCATTAAAGCTTTCATCTCGGACGCGACGTAGAAGTTGCCTTCGGTGTCATGACCTGTGTAAAGCGGAATTATGCCCATGTGATCGCGGCCAATAATGTATTTGTCTTGCGCTTTGTCATACAACACGAAAGCAAAAATACCGTTGAGTTTATCGAGGAAGTCACAGCCATACTCTTGATAAAGCGCCAATATCACTTCGCAATCTGAGTTGGTTTGATAGCTGTACTTATCACCCAGTTGGGCTTTCAATTCTTTGTGGTTATAGATCTCACCGTTAACGGCAAGAACTAATGATTCATCTTGCGAAAGTAGCGGCTGCGCACCATGTTCGATATCGACAATTGCCAAACGTTCATGGGCGAGAATGGCCTTATCGCTGCTGTAGATCCCTGACCAGTCTGGACCTCGGTGGCGCAGTAACTTGGACATTTCCAGAGCTACTTGACGTAGTGGGGTAGCGTCAGACTGAATATCTAAAATGGCGAAAATTGAACACATACTGCAAGCTCCGAAAACGATATAAACCTTAGTTGCTAATCACTTTGACAGTATTTTATTCAGTTGCCAAGTCTATTTTTTGAATAAACATAGGTTGAATGGTGTTTTTGCTGTTGTTTTTATTGTTATTGGTGGGGTTGTAATGGTTAATATCTATTTTTTGCATTGCTTTATTAATGGATCTTTAATTTTGTGTGCTATATGAGGCCAATGATTTAATAATCCTAAATCTATTTGCTGCTTTTTATCAAACAGGAAAATAGGGTGATTTTTTGAGATGGAACAACTCAGTTCAACTTGGGAAATACCAATAAAAAAGGCTTCATTAAGAAGCCTTTTAAACTTAAAACTCAATAGTCATTGCTATTTAACTGCCGTTTTTGCTGGACGTAAGCTGTGGAACTCAGTACCTGGATAATAGCCTGGCCAATCATTGCTATTGGCAAGAACTTTAGCGGCTTGGAAGTACACGCCTAAGTCTTCAAGCGCGCCTGATAGATCCCAATCAGCACGATATTCATCGCAGACATTGTGGTAACAGCCTTTGAATTTTTCTTTCATATCAGCTTTATATTTTGCGGTTGCTTCATCAACCGGTTGGCTGCCGCCACCGGCAAATACCGCTGGAACACCAAATTTAGCAAAGCTGAAATGATCTGAGCGGAAAAAACCACCAGATTCAGGTCGTGATTCGGCGACCACTGCACGGTTTTGTGCTTTTACGGCATTGGCAAGGTAGTTTTCTAGCTCTGACTTACCTTTACCGACAACAGTATAATCTGATGTACGACCATAGATATTAGTGCTATCTAAATTAAATACCGCTACGGTTTTATCCAATGGATAGATTGGGTTTGCTGCGTAATAGCGTGAACCCAATAAACCTTGTTCTTCACCTGTTGTGGCAACGAAAGTGATAGAGCGTTTTAATGGCGAGCCATTCTTAGCTTGCAGCGCAAATTGGCGAGCAATCTCTAAGATGCCTGCGGTGCCTGAAGCGTTATCTAGTGCGCCATTATAGATTTGATCGCCTTCTCTAGAGGGGTCTATGCCGATATGATCCCAGTGTGCAGTGAAGAGAATGTGTTCATCGTTGGCACTTGTACCGGGTAAGGTGGCTACCACATTGTAGCTATTGGCATATTCAGCCTTATTGGCAAAGGCGATATTGGCCTCTTGCTCAAGAGCGACATGAACTGGGCTACTGGCAGCTCGATCGGTTAAGGTCGCTAAAGATAAGCCGGCTTTTTCAAATAGTGCATTGGCTTTGTCTTTAGTGATCCAACCTTCAACTTGTACGCGACTATCTTGAGTCTTTTTGTCGAGCACTAAGTCTTGTTGAGCTCCCGTCCAGCTATTTTCGACCACTGACCAAGGGTAAGCGGCTGGTTTGGTATCATGAATAATGATCGCTCCGAGAGCACCTTGACGACTGGCTTCTTCATACTTGTATGTCCAGCGACCATAATAGGTCATGGCTTTACCATCGAATTTACCTGAATCTGGCAGGGCAAAGCC
Organism: Shewanella sp. Isolate11; assembly: GCF_022398315.1. Classification (GTDB taxonomy): domain Bacteria; phylum Pseudomonadota; class Gammaproteobacteria; order Enterobacterales; family Shewanellaceae; genus Shewanella. The sequence goes on along the minus strand of NZ_JAKEVF010000002.1, from coordinate 820,637 downwards.
GGGATCATTGACTAAGATCACCGCGATTTTGCCTTTCATGTCGACACCTTGGTAATCATTCCAGCTGTATTCTGGCGCATTGATACCGTAGCCGACGAAAACCAGCGGAGCGTTTTTGATATCAACTTGCTTGGTGTCATGACGGCTACCCATGACGATATCTTTACGATATGTCATTGGAATGCCACCCAGACTAATTTGTTGCTGCTCGCTGGCAGTGTAGCTCACCATAGGTACTGCTTGTAAATAACTGCCGCCATTGGCGCCTTCAAGCCCTGCTGCAGCAAAGGCTTTGCTGAGGTAATCTAGGGTCAGGGTTTCGCCATGTGTGGTAGGAGCACGTCCTTCAAACTTATCTGATGACAAAGTTTGAATATCTTGACGAAAGCGAGCTTCATTAAATTCTGGTGCGGTGAGACTCGATTGTGGTGCTGTAGAGTATTGACTGCATGCGCTGAGAACCGTTAGCGCACATGCGGATACAAGTAATCGCATGGAAAATCCTATGTCGGTTATTTATTGTTATTTTGTTCGATAAATTAACAGGTTAAAAATCGTCATTTATCTTCAACGAGTTATCATGAATAAGGCCGCAAACTTAATCAAGCTTACGGCCTTATTAAAATGTTACGCTTTATTACTAGATTGTTAACCGTCTAAATAACGTCGATGCTTCCGGCACAGTCGAAGATATGATTGGGTCTAAAGGGTTCTTTATCGATATCGTTCAGCTGGCTTACCCCACTGGTGACCAGAATGGTTTCAAGGCCCGCCTGAAAACCTGCCAGAATATCGGTTCGCATATTGTCGCCGATTATCACGGTGTTTTCTGAGTGTCCGTTGATGTGGTTCAGTGCGCTACGGATGATCCAAGAGCTAGGCTTACCAACGTAAAAGGGCTTACGACCTGAAATTCGCTCGATTGGTGCGCATAACGCCCCACAAGCAGGGCTGTGAGCTGGGCCATGAGAGTCGGGGTTTGTTGCGATGAAGCGGGCACCTGCGGCAACAAACTGGGCGGCTTTATGGATCATATCCCAGTTATAGGAGCGAGTTTCACCCACGATGACAAAATCTGGATTGATGTCGGTTATCGTGAAGCCTGCTTTATAAAGCTCATGGGTGAGGGCACCTTCACCAATGACAAAGGCTTTATCACCCTTTTGATGCTTGAGAAAATCAGCTGTCGCCATAGCAGAGGTGTAAAAACACTCTTCTGGTACTTTGATTCCCGCAGCGCCGAGTCGATTTTGTAAATCTTTACCCGTTTGAACTGGATAGTTAGTGAGGATCACTAACGGATTACCTTGTTCAAGGATACGATGAATAAAAGCGTCGGAGCCGGGGATTAACTTATTGTCATGCAGTAGAACACCATCAATATCACAAATTACATTCTTCATATTGAGTCTCATATAGCTAACAGAACTTATACCGCTTGGTATTACCTACATTCATATAAAACTAATTGTGTTTTAAAAACAATGCTATTCGGTTAAATATTTGAGTTGCAGTCACTTAAAATAAAAAAGAGACCTTAAGGTCTCTTTTTTAACTATCACAATAAGCGATTAATCTGCGGCGTATCCCATGATATCCAGTGGCTTATCATCAAGATAAGCTATGCCATCAGTCATGCGTAGTCGACCTTGGCTAAACCATTTAACGACTAACGGATAGATAGCATGTTCTTGTTCATGAACACGCTCGGCTAATAGTGTCGCGTCATCTTCAGGATAGACAGGCACTTTAGCTTGTAAAATCACCGGACCGGCATCAAGCTCTGGTGTGACAAAGTGTACCGAGGCACCATGCTCGCTGTCACCTGCATCAATGGCACGTTGATGAGTATGCAACCCAGTATATTTGGGTAGCAATGAAGGATGAATATTAAGCATTCGTCCTTGATATTGCTCGACAAACTCATCGGTTAATATCCGCATAAAGCCAGCTAGCACGATAAGATCGGGTTGATATTTTTCGATAGCGACTTGTAGGCGAGCATCGTATTCGGCGCGAACTTCACCTTGGTGGGCTATAACGCAACTGGTATCAATTTCACTATGATGAGCGCGTACCAGACCATAAGCGTCGGGCTTATTGCTTATCACCCCAACGACTTCGGCTTGCAGGTTATCATCACAGCCATCGATAATGGCTTGCAGATTGCCGCCATTACCTGAAATTAATACAACAATGCGACAGCACTTTGGCATTAGATGATCTCCACTTGCTCTTCGTCGCCATCGCGTGCAGCGATGTTACCGATAAGCCAAGCGTTTTCACCTTCAGCTTTAAGTAGAGCTAACGCGCTTTCAACTTTATCTTGAGGTAGCGCGATGATCATACCTACACCACAGTTAAAGGTACGGTACATCTCAAATTCAGCTATGTTGCCGTTTTCCATTAACCAGTTAAATACGGTTGGCCACTGCCAAGAATCACCTTGAACAACGGCTTTAGCCGTTTCAGGTAGTACGCGTGGGATGTTTTCCCAGAATCCACCACCTGTGATGTGTGCCATAGCATGAACATCACTTTGCTCAAGCAATTTAAGTAGTGGCTTCACATAAATTTTAGTGGGTTCGAGTAGGTGGTCGATTAGTGGCTTGCCTTCAAGATCCTGCTGCGGATCGGCTTGGCTCACTTCAAGCACTTTACGGATAAGTGAATAACCATTTGAGTGAGGACCACTTGAACCTAATGCAATAAGCGCATCACCAGCAACTACTTTGCTGCCGTCTAACACGTCTTCTTTCTCAACTACGCCGACACAAAAACCGGCAAGATCGTAATCTTCACCTTCATACATGCCAGGCATTTCAGCCGTTTCGCCACCGATCAATGCACAACCAGACTGAGCACAGCCTTCTGCAATACCGTTGACAACTGATGTTGCAGTTTCAACATCTAGCTTGCCTGTTGCATAGTAATCGAGGAAGAACAGAGGCTCTGCGCCGGCAACGATGAGATCGTTAACGCACATAGCAACTAGGTCTACACCGACACTGTCGTGTTTTTTATAGTCGATAGCCAGTCTAAGCTTGGTGCCAACACCGTCGGTGCCAGAAACAAGAACTGGATGTTTGTACTTAGTTGGTAGCTCACAAAGGGCACCAAAGCCACCTAGGTTACCCATAACTTCTGGGCGGTGGGTACGTTTTACTGCAGATTTGATATTGTCTACAAGCGCATTACCTGCGTCGATATCAACACCTGCGTCTTTATAGCTTAGCTGGGTAGGAGTGCTCACGGAGGATCCTCTCGGGTACATCGTTATTGGATTTTATGCGGCGCTATTCTATCAGCTTGTGACAGCCCTCGAAAGTAATGTTTTGGAATATTCAGATGGACTTAGCTCACGATTTGCCGTATCCGTAAAACTTTATGTTTTCGATATTAAACTAATCAACTAAAATCCTAGCAATTTGCTAAAAAAATACTGCAAGAGTATCAGGAGAAAACGATGAAAGTAGTTGAAGTTAAGCATCCTTTAGTACGACATAAAATTGGATTAATGCGTGAAGGTGATATTAGTACTAAGCGTTTTCGTGAATTAGCCGCAGAAGTGGGTAGCTTGCTGACTTATGAAGCGACCGCAGACTTCGCAACTGAGAAAGTGACCATTGAAGGCTGGAATGGCCCTGTAGAAGTAGAACAAATTAAAGGTAAAAAAGTCACAGTCGTCCCGATTCTACGTGCCGGTCTTGGCATGATGGACGGTGTGTTAGAGCACATACCTAGTGCACGTATCTCTGTTGTGGGGATTTATCGCGACGAAGAAACCTTAGAGCCTGTGCCATATTTTGAAAAATTAGCCAGCAACATGGAAGAGCGTATTGCACTTGTTGTAGACCCTATGTTGGCAACCGGTGGTTCGATGATTTCTACTATCGACTTACTTAAAGAGCGTGGTTGTACCGCAATCAAGGCGTTAGTGCTTGTCGCTGCCCCAGAAGGATTACAAGCGCTGGAAAAAGCCCATCCAGATATCGAGCTGTACACGGCATCTGTGGATGACTGCCTGAACGAACAAGGTTATATCTTGCCTGGTTTAGGGGATGCCGGTGATAAGATTTTCGGTACTAAATAAGTTGATTTAGCACATTAAAAAGGAGCCTAAAGGCTCCTTTTTAATGTCTTGTATTCGCCAATAAATAGCTTGTTATGGCTATAACACCATGGCTGCTATCCAGCCAAACACCAGAAGTGGGATATTGTAGTGAATAAAGGTGGGGATCACGCTATCACGAATATGGTCGTGCTGCCCATCAGCATTTAAACCCGCAGTGGGACCTAAAGTTGAATCCGATGCCGGAGAACCCGCATCACCCAGTGCCGCCGCGGTACCCACAAGTGCAATGGTGGCCGGGATCGAAAAGCCAAAACTGATGGCCAAGGGGACATAGATAGTCGCAATGATGGGGATGGTTGAAAATGAAGAGCCAATTCCCATGGTGATTAACAGTCCAACCAGTAACATTAAGAAAGCGGCTAAGGCTTGATTATCGCCAATCATATCTGACAGCGATGAGACTAAGCTGCCTACATCGCCAGTTTCTTTAACCACCGCCGCAAATCCTGCCGCAGCAATCATAATAAAACCAATAGAAGCCATCATACGAACTCCTTGGTTAAAGATATCTTGGTCGGCCACATGCTTAAGTGCACCTGAAAAACTGAAAATAATGAAACCAACTAAGGCACCGAAAATCATCGAATCTGTATAAAGTTGCACCACCAAGGTCGAGACAATCGCAATCAGTGCGATACTGATGTTTCTTGGGTTGAGCTTCTCTTCAGGCTCGGCGGCTAAAATCTGCTCTTCTTTATAGTCGCGTGGTTTGCGATAACTGAAGAAGACGGCGACCAATAAACCAAAAATCATTCCCATTGCGGGGATAAGCATTGCTGGGGCAACTTGTTCTCGTACTGCATGCAGGTTATTGCTGTTTAAGTTAGCCAACAAAATATCGTTTAAGAAAATACCACCAAAACCAATAGGCAAAATCATGTAAGTGGTGACAAGACCAAAGGTCAGTACACAGGTCACTAAGCGGCGATCCATTCGCAGTTTTGACATTACATGTAGTAGTGGTGGGATCAAAATCGGGATAAAGGCGATATGGATCGGCAAAATGTTTTGCGATGAAATAGCCATCGCTAAAATTGCCAATAATAATAACCAGCGAACGCGTTTGATGTTGCTGCTAGTTTGCTTTTGTCCTAATTGAGAAATGACTTTTCGAGAAATGAGCGTGGTTAGCCCCGAATGAGATAAGGCAACAGCAAAAGCTCCTAAAAGGGCGTAGCTGAGGGCTATTTGAGCTCCGCCGCCTAAACCTGTGTTAAAAGCGTCTATCGTCTGTTGGAGGTCTAATCCACCAATGAGTCCCGCTATAAGCGCACTGATCGTAAGCGCAATAACCACATTGACCCGTGCAAAACTCAAACCTAGCATCAGGCAAACAGCAATAACGACTGCATTCATATTGATTTTCTCAACTTAGTTACCAATTGATTAATCATTATTTTTGACTGCAAAACCTTGGTTTGTCCAGCTTATCTGAATTTAATCTTAAAAAGGTGAAATATACGCCAATATTCTAGTGTTAAGCTTGCGATGAAATATTTTTTAGTGTTTGAACAGTTATTGGGCAACTAGAAGCATAATGGCTAAAAAAAGTGACAAAGGTCGCAAATTACTTGTGTCCCGCTGATGACTGCTTATAATGCTTTTTAGTTCAAAATTAAAAGCTTTTTCAATCCATAGATGGAGATATAAAATGAGCGTATTAGTAGGCCGTCCGGCTCCTGACTTTACTGCAGCAGCGGTTCTTGGTAATGGCGAAATCGTTGATAGCTTTAACCTAAGCGAAGCGATTAAAGGTAAGCCAGCTGTAGTATTCTTCTACCCACTAGATTTTACTTTCGTATGTCCATCAGAGCTGATTGCATTCGATCACCGCATGGAAGAGTTCAAGAAGCGTGGTGTTGAAGTTATCGGTGTTTCTATCGATTCTCAGTTTACTCACAATGCATGGCGTAACACTCCAGTAGACAAAGGTGGTATCGGCCAAGTTCAATACACCCTAGTTGCTGACGTTAAGCATGAAATCTGTAAAGCATACGATGTTGAACATCCAGAAGCTGGTGTTGCTTTCCGTGGTTCTTTCCTTATCGACAAAGAAGGTCAAGTTCGTCACCAAGTGGTTAACGATCTACCACTAGGCCGTAACGTTGACGAAATGATCCGTATGGTTGATGCACTTCAATTCCACGAAGAGCACGGTGATGTTTGCCCAGCTGGCTGGGAAAAAGGTGACAAAGGTATGGACGCAAGCCCAGAAGGTGTTGCTTCTTACCTAACTGACAACGCAGACGCGCTTTAATCTAACAATTTTACGCTTCTGAAAAAAAGCTGCGCCAGTGCGCAGCTTTTTTATGGGGCATTTAAGCTAAAAGCTTAATCTTGTTCAGTGGTTTCACCGTCAGCTTGGGCCTCATCATTAAGCATGGGCCAGCCGCCTAATGACTTCCAACGATTAACGATGTAACAAAACAACTCTGCGGTACGCTCAGTATCATAAAGCGCCGAATGTGCTTCCTTATTATCGAAATCGATGCCTGCAATACGACATGCTTTTGCTAATACGGTATGGCCGACAGCTAAACCGGAAAGCGCGGCGGTATCGAAAGTGGCAAAAGGATGGAATGGAGTACGTTTGAGGGCATTTCGTTCAATCGCTTTGGTGACAAAACCATGATCGAATGCCGCATTGTGTGCCACGATAATACTGCGATGACACCCTGATGCCTTTTGACGTTTTTTAACTTCTTTAAAAATTTCTAAAAAGGCTTCTTTTTCGGAGACTGCACCGCGAAGTGGGTTGCTGGGATCTATGCCATTAAAGGCTAAAGCTTCAGGTTCAAGATTTGCGCCTTCGAATGGTTCGATATGGTAATGCAGAGTTTTGTCGAGCAGCAGCTCGCCTTGTTCATCCATTTTTAACATGGTGACGGCAATTTCAAGCAACGCATCGGTTTGGGCATTAAAGCCTGCTGTTTCTACATCAATAACCACAGGGAAGTAGCCCCTAAATCTGTGGTTAAGCTTGTTCGCGTCGCAAATATCACTCATCAAAAAATTCCCAAAATTAGCCAGTGGCTATTATGAGGTATCAGGCATTGGCTTGTCATGTTTGATTGACCAATATATAGGCTAAAGGATCAGTAAATGAGGCCGATAGGGTTAAGTAACCTATTTTAAGAGAGTGGTTGTCTATGCAGATAAGAGTGATTTTGGCGATAACATTATGGTTGAGCTTAGGGATGTTGAAGACAGCCCACGGCGAATTACGCCATTATGTGGCCTCACTCGAGCAATCTCAGTGGCGCTTGAGCGATAACACTCCGATCAGCTGTAAGCTTGAACATGATATTCCATCTTATGGTAAAGCGATATTTGCCAGTAGTGCAGGCAAAGAACATCAGCTTAATTTTAGTTTAGACATGTGGGTTAAACCCGATGAGGTCACTGACGCTAAGCTAATCAGCTTAGCGCCAGCCTGGCGACCAGGGATTAGCGCCAAACCTATCACTAAACTAACTTACCAAAAGTATTTTAGCGGTGAGGTACCCAAAAAAGCAGCTTGGTCGATGCTCAATGAGTTAGAGCGAGGCATGCAGCCGACTTTTTATTATGCCGATTGGTATAACCGTGCAGACAAAGTGGCAGTAGGGTTATCAGCGGTTAACTTTAAGCGCAAGTATGCTGACTTTAAGTCATGTTTAGCCAACCTATTACCTTATAGTTTCGAAGATATTGCCTTTACTGTGCTTACCTATGAGTTTGGTGGTGCCGAGTTGACCCGATATTCAAAGGCCCAAATTGCCAAGGTTCAAGAGTATCTTTCTTATGATCCGGATGTTGAGCTGGTATTAGTTGACGCCTATACCGATAGTTATGGCGGCCGTTCGATTAATGACAAAGTGTCTCAAGAGCGGGCTAAATCAGTTAAAAACCTGTTTGTGTCGGCAGGGATCCCTCAAGAGCGTATTCACACCATGGGACATGGTGAGCGCCGTCATGTTGCCTCAAATGGAACCATTGATGAGCGCAGTAGAAATCGCCGGGTTGTTATTAGATTAAGTAAGCCTCTTTAAGCTTCCATTCTTAAGCCAGCATTTGCTGGCTTTTTTACGTCTGTTGTTTCTCTGTCCATAATTCAGCTTAATTAAAGTAAAAAAAAAGCCCACTTAAATTCTTAAGTGGGCCGCAAATAATTAATTGCAATCAACAAATTGAAGGAAGGAAGTCTAGCATAAGAACCAGGGATAAACTCACGTGCTAGGCACACAAGTTTGGAGTTCTTGTTTTCAAATCTACGTGGAGTAGACACTTCCTGAAAACAAGATGAATTATAGATTGAGTATTACGGCCCAACAAACGAGAAAAATTGCCGGTTTAGATTAGTTATTCTAATGCTTGGGTAGGTGGTTTTTTTGACTGAATTCATTGATTACGACAATTACCGAGGAATTAGTCAAACTAATTGCATAAATCCATATTTTACTGAATTTATCTATGTTGGTTTTTTATTAACATTTTTAAACAAAAAGAGTTTTAAGGAATGTTTCTCTGCCATTGCGCAGTTTTTATTTGCTTGTATAGTACGTTATTTCGAGCCTTGGCTCACAGTTTGCTCCTAAATCATAACTCGATATCCAGGATGGCTATAGATGGTTCTAAAAAAGATAATAACTAAGCAGCATTTATTGATTGCAGGACTCGGGCTAGCACTCGTTGGCTGCCAGAATAATCCGTCTCAAGAAGAAGTGACACAAACCACTCCAGTAGGCGTAGTAGAAACAATTCATGGTGTTGAGGTGGCCGATCCTTACCGCTACCTTGAAGAAGACAGCGAAGCGACTAACGCTTGGGTTAAACAGCAGCAACAAGCAGGACAAGCATACCTCGCCAGTATTGAAAATAAGCAGGCGATTGTCGATCGTATTACTCAATTGTGGAATTACGAAAAAGTGACTGCACCGACAGAGCGTGGTGACAATACATTTTTCTATCGTAATGATGGTCTACAAGCGCAATCGGTGCTTTATGTAAAAGATAAGGCCGGAAAAGAGAAAGTCGCTTTAGACCCAAATCAGTTTTCTAGCGACGGTACCGTTGCGCTAAATGGCGTGTCGTTCAGTGGTGATGGTAAAACCATTGCTTACGGTGTGTCTAAATCGGGCTCCGATTGGCAGCAGTGGCAATTTGTCGATGTGGCAACAGGCAAGAAACTTAGCGATGAGCTTAATTGGATTAAATTTTCTAGTGCACAGTGGAGTCATGATAACCAAGGTGTTTACTACTCACGTTATGATGCACCGGAAGGCGGAAACCTGCTTGCCGATGTTAACTTCAATCAAAAAGTGTATTTTCATAAATTAGGCACAGCCCAAGCGGATGATGTTTTAGTCTATGAACGTCCACAAAACAAAGATTGGGGCTTTTTTGCTAGCGTATCAGAAGCAGGGGATTATTTACTGATCTCGATTTCGAAGGGAACCGATAGCCGTAACCGCTTCTTCTATAAGTCGTTGACTGAGCAAAACGCCCCTGTGGTTGAGTTGATTATCGATCTTGAAGCCGAATATAGCTTCCTTGGTAACGATAAGTCAGTGTTCTATTTCAAAACCGATTTAGACGCACTGAATGGCAAGGTGATTGCGATTGATATTAATCACCCTGACAAAGCACACTGGAAAACCATTATCCCTGAGTCGCAAGACCCTATCGCTAGCGTTGCCATTATTAACGATCACCTTGTCGTGAGTTATCTCCATGATGTGTTAGGCCAACTGTCAATTTTCAGTATGGAAGGGGTTAAGCGTCTAGATGTGGATATGCCTGGTAAAGGTAAAATTGCTGGCCCTTACGGTAAACGCAGCAAAGACTACTTCTACTACACCTTCAACAGTTATGTTCAGCCACAAACGACTTACAAGTTTGATTTCAAAACCGGTAAGTCAACGGTCTATGATCAGCCAAAAGTGTCATTCAGCCCTGATGATTATGTGTCTGAACAAGTGTTTTATCACAGCAAAGACGGTACTCGTGTACCTATGATGATCTCCTATAAAAAAGGAGTGAAGCTTGATGGTAATAATCCAACCTTGCTTTATGCCTATGGTGGTTTCTCAATTTCATTAACACCTCGTTTCAGTCCAGCTAATATCGCTTGGATGGATATGGGCGGCATCTATGCGGTGCCAAACTTACGTGGTGGTGCTGAATATGGTGAAAGCTGGCATCAAGCGGGGATGTTCGATAAGAAGCAAAATGTATTTGACGATTACTATGCTGCGGCGCAGTACCTTATCGACAATAACTACACGAACACTAGTAAGTTAGGTGCTTACGGTCGTAGTAATGGTGGCTTATTGATGGGCGCGGCGTTAACTCAACGTCCTGACCTTTTTGCTGCTGTGTTACCCGCTGTAGGGGTGTTGGATATGCTTCGATTCCACAAGTTCACCATTGGTTGGGCTTGGACTAGTGAATATGGCAGCGCCGATGTAGCTGAGCAATTTCCGGCATTATTAGCTTATTCGCCGTATCACAATATCAAACAACGTGATTATCCGGCGACTATGGTGATGACGGCCGATCATGATGATCGCGTGGTGCCTCTGCATAGCTTTAAGTTTGGTGCCTTATTACAAGACAGACAAACGGGTGATGCACCTGTCATTATGCGTATTGAGTCAAAAGCCGGTCACGGTGCAGGCAAACCCACTTCGATGAAGATTGATGAGTTTGCCGACATCTATAGCTTCCTATGGCATAGCTTTGGTTTAACAGTGCCAGCCAAAATAGGCGGCTAATTTAAATCAACCATAAAAGGGAAGTGATAACTTCCCTTTTTTATTAACGAAATTTTATGAAGTTAGTGAAAACTGTTCAGCTTTGATCCATTCACAATTGCTTGCGCTCTAGGTATAGTAGGGCTCGTGTTTATCTTATGTTTGGTGATAAGGATCTATGTTTCGTTGGCCTATTTCCGTCTATTACGAAGATACTGATGCTGGTGGGGTGGTTTACCATTCCAATTATCTCAACTTTTTTGAACGTGCTCGAACCGAGTGGCTCAAAAGTATGGGGGTTAAACAGACTCAGTTGTTGGCCGATGATATCGCCTTCGTTGTAAAAAAAGCCGAATTAGATTTTAAAGTGGCGGCTCGATTCGAGCAGAACCTTTTTGTTCAATCGGCTGTCATAGAAATGAAGAAAGCCTCACTGGTTTTTCATCAGCAACTGGTTGATGACGCTGGTTTGGTTTACTGCGAAGGACAGATCCTTGTTGCATGTGTTGCCTTGTCACGTATGAGACCAAGGGCCATTCCCCAAAATATTGCTCAGGAGTTTAAGAGTGGAAGCTGATATCTCTTTCATCGGTCTGTTTTTGCAGGCTAGTTTATTGGTTAAGTTTGTTATGCTGACCTTGTTAGCATTATCGGTTGTCTCTTGGGCGGTGATTATTCAACGTAAACGCTTATTGAGCAGTGCCAGTGAACGTTCGATTAAGTTTGAAGATAAGTTTTGGTCTGGTGTCGATTTGAATAAACTCTACAAAGAGTTATCCGCGAGACAAGAAAGTAATACAGGTCTTGAAACCCTGTTCTATTCTGGTTTTAAAGAGTATGCCCGCCTCAGTAATCTCAGTGGTAAAGTGCCTAGTGCTGTGATGGATGGTAGTTATCGTGCCATGCGTGTTTCCCTGTCTCGTGAGATGGAAAAATTAGAAACTAACCTGCCACTGCTGGCGACGATTGGTTCAACGAGTCCCTATATTGGTTTGTTCGGCACAGTATGGGGGATTATGAACTCCTTTATCGCCTTAGGTGCCGTAGAAAATGCCACTCTTGCTATGGTTGCCCCTGGTATTGCAGAAGCCTTGATTGCTACCGCTATGGGTCTATTTGCCGCAATCCCAGCCGTTATCGCTTATAACCGCTTCTCAACGCAGGTTGATAAAATTGAGATGTCTTACGCCAACTTTATGGAAGAGTTTTCAAGCATCCTACATCGTCAAGCATACAGCGAAAAGGAAACGGTTTAATGCATCAAGGTTATCAACGTAAACGGCGTCGTCCGGTTGCTGAGATCAACGTTGTTCCCTATATCGACGTGATGTTGGTGCTATTGATCATCTTTATGGTGACCGCACCGATTGTGACTCAAGGCGTGAAAGTCGATTTACCTCAAGGGGAAGCGGAAACCTTGCCAGCCGATAGTAAGCCGCCCGTGGTGGCATCGATTGATGCCGATGGTGATTATTATCTCGATGTGGGTAGCAGTAGCTCGAAAGAGGTTTTAGATCTAGAAGAGGTAGCCATTCGAGTAGGCGCCATTATTCAGCTGGAACCAGAACGTCCGGTAGTGGTTAAAGCCGACAGAAACATTCCTTATGAAAAAGTGATCCAACTGATGGTGAGTCTGCAAAGGGCGGGTGTGCCTTCTGTCGGCTTGATGACAGATTCGCCAGAGGAGTAGTGGGTGGCAATTAAATCAGATTTTAAAATTCCGCTGATAGTGTCAGCAAGTATTCATGTTGGTGTGATTATTATTGTCGCCATGGGCGTCGATTTTGAAGACAAGCCTAAAGAGATGCCTCAGGCCAGTGCGCCAGCGGTTCAAGCAGTAGTGATTGATCAACAAAAAGTGAATCAGCACGTCGAAAAGCTGAAAGCGGAAAAACGCGAAGCCGAGCGTAAAGAGAAGGCACGTCAAGATGAGCTTGAACGTAAGGCGCGTGAAGCCAAACAGGCTCGTGAGCGTGAGCAAGCACAAATTAAAAAGCTTGAACAAGAACGTAAGCAGAAAGAGATAGAAACTCAAAATGCGGCTCAGGCTGCCAAAGCGGCCAAGCTCAAAGAGCAGCAAGAAAAAGAGAAAGCAGCCAAGGCTGAAGCGCAGCGTAAGCAGAAAGAAGCTGAGCAAAAAGCTGCCGAAGAGGCCGCAGCGAAAGCTGAAGCTAAACGTAAACAGGAAGAAGCCGCAGCGAAGAAAGCCGCGGAAGAGCGCAAACGTAAAGCCGAGGCAGAAGCAAAACGTAAGGCTGAAGAACAGGCGCGCCTCGAACAAGAGCGTATGATGCAAGAAGCTTTAGCGGCTGAGCAAGCCGCTTTATCACAGACTCGTAATAAGCAGGTGATGAGTGAGGTGCAGCGTTATACCTCAATGATCCGAGCGACGATTCAGCGTAATCTAGTGGTCGATGAGTCGATGCGTGGTAAGAGTTGTCGTATCTTTATTCGTTTAGCAAAAGATGGTTTTGTCACCGGCAATGAAATTATTTCAGGCGATCCGGTAGTCTGTCGTGCAACTAAGGCGGCCATTAATAAAGCGGGACGCTTGCCGGTATCCCAAGAAGCTGACGTTTATAACAAGTTAAAAGAAATTAATTTAACGGTTCAACCGCAATTTAATTAAAGGAGTTCCATGAAAGCACTGGGAAAATGGCTCATTTTAGGGCTGATGTTTTGTACTGTTCCTGCTAAGGCGGCATTGGATATAGTGATCACCGAGGGTGTTGATGCCGCTCGTCCTATTGCGGTCGTACCTTTTGTTTGGCAAGGCAATACGCCTATGCCACAGCAAATCTCCGATGTAGTCATGTCTGATTTAGCTCGAAGCGGCACTTTTAAGCCTATCGATGAGTTGGGTTTGCCTCAACGTAATTTGGGGGCTGTTGCTAATTTCAATGTCAAAGCCTGGTCTGGTGTTGCGGCAGAAGCGGTCGTGATGGGCACTGTTAAGCCTTATGGTCCGGATCAGTACCTAGTAAATTTTGAACTGGTTGATTTGGTGAAGGCACAGATGCAATCCGGCGGTCCGAGCAGTGTGTCTGACTATTTGCTCGACAGCCGTGAAACCGTGATCAGTGCAGCGCAGTTTAGACAGTATGGTCATCGCATCAGTGATATTGTTTATGAAAAGCTTACCGGTATTCGTGGCGCTTTCTTGACGCGTATTGCCTACGTTGTTGTTGATCATAAAGATAAATCTCCTTATAAACTAATGATTGCCGATTATGATGGCTATAACGAGCAGATGCTATTACGCTCACCTGAACCATTGATGTCGCCAGCCTGGTCTCCTGATGGTCGCCGTTTAGCATACGTGAGTTTTGAGAACAAGAAGGCAGAGGTGTTCGTACAGGATATTTACACTCAGTCACGCACTAAAGTGACCAGTTTTTCTGGTATTAACGGGGCACCTTCGTTCTCGCCTGATGGTAAAAAGTTAGCTCTGACTCTCTCTAAAGATGGCCAACCAGATGTCTACGTGGTGGATATTGCCACTAAAGCATTGAAACGTGTGACTAATCATTATGCAATTGACACTGAGGCTTCTTGGACACCAGATGGAAAGTCACTAATTTTCACCTCAGAGCGTGGTGGCCGCCCACAGTTATACGAAGTGACTTTAGCTTCGGGTAAAGTGACTCGTTTGACCTTTGAGGGTGAGTGGAACTTAGGTGGCTCAATTTCAGCTGATGGTCGTAGCTTAGTGTTTGTTAATCGCACTAACGGTAAATTCAATATTGCTCGAATGGATTTAGAAACGCGCTTTATGCAAGTACTGACCAGCACTCGTTTAGATGAGTCACCCAGTATTGCACCAAACGGAACTATGGTTATCTACGGTACAACTTACCAAGGAAAACAAGTATTAGCGGCCGTTTCAATGGATGGACGGTTTAAGGCAAGGTTGCCAGTGGGTCAAGGGGAAGTGAAGTCTCCTGCTTGGTCACCTTTTTTATAATTAATTATCACATCAAAGAAGATTAAGGATTTTAAAATGGATCTTAATAAGCTGTTTAAAGCTATCGCTGTAGCACTTCCAATAATGGCGCTGAGCGCATGTAGCTCAACATCTGATTCAGAAACCGATGCAAGCGGTTCTGTGAGTGGTACTGAAAGTGGTCAAGTGACTTCAGGTGGTGTTGAAACCGGTGGTGTTGCACCTATGCTGACACCTGAAGAACAGCAGCGTCTTAAGTTTGAAGAGTTACGTAAAGAGCACATTATTTATTTTGATTTTGACCGTAGTTCAATCTCTTCTGATTTCTCTGAAGTGTTGAATGCTCATGGTGAATATTTGCTTGAACATCCAAATGTACGTGTGATGATTGAAGGCCATGCCGATGAGCGTGGCACACCTGAATATAATATTGCCTTAGGTGAACGTCGTGCTAAAGCGGTTGCTAAATATTTGCAAAGCATGGGCGTATCTCCAAGCCAAATGAGCATTGTCAGCTATGGTGAAGAAAAGCCACTAGACTTTTCTCGTACCGATGATGGCTTTGCTAAGAACCGTCGCGCCGTATTAGTTTACTAAAAATTGAGTTAGATAAGGTTACTTATGAAAACTGCCGTTCTCACCGCGGCAATGCTAATGAGTGTTGGAGTAGCAATTGCTGCTCCTGCACCTGTTGAAGATATTGCTGGTGGTTCACCTGATGATCGTATTACTCGACTGGAGCGTATGATCAAAGCTAAGCAAGCTGCAGAGTTTGAGATGCAACAGAGATTAGATACCTTGCAACAAGAGGTATTAGATCTCCGTGGTATGACGGAGCAGCAAAACTATCAGATTAATCAAATGTTGCAACGTCAACGTCAGCTGTATGAAGACATTGCTAATTTGAGTAGTGCTAAGAGTACGCCAGTAGCTTCTACTCCCGCTGCTTCTCAAGTAACCACATCTTCCTCTTTAGGTGAAACGGCCAGCTATGAAAGAGCCGTTAATTTAGTACTGAAAGAGCGTAAATACGACGAAGCGATCCCCGCCTTTAGAGGCTTTATTAAGCAATACCCTGATTCGACTTATGCTGCCAATGCCAATTATTGGCTAGGGCAGTTATTGTTTAATAAAGGTGAGTTTGAAGAGTCTAATCAAGCGTTTAGTTCGGTAGTAAATCAATATAAAGATTCAAATAAGCGTGCTGATAGCTTGGTTAAGCTAGGAATGATTGCTCAAAAACGTAATGATGCCGCTACGGCAAAACGTTTTTATCAGCAAGCTATCAATGAATATGGAAATAGCGCGGCCGCTAGACTGGCTAAACAGCAGATGGTTGGTTTGTGATCTGTATTTTGCGAAAAAACATACTCTTAGTCTGTTTTT
Organism: Shewanella sp. Isolate11; assembly: GCF_022398315.1. Lineage (GTDB taxonomy): Bacteria > Pseudomonadota > Gammaproteobacteria > Enterobacterales > Shewanellaceae > Shewanella. The sequence continues at coordinate 804,439 of NZ_JAKEVF010000002.1, read as the reverse complement.
CATGCAAACGGTAAAAAATGGGAAATTTACACTTGCATGAGAAGATGAAAAAGGTATTATAGGCGCCCTCAAAGCAGTGTAGATGTTTTGAGGGCGAATTTCTCAGGAATAAGCCTTGAGATGGGTCATTAGCTCAGTCGCTATTTTTAGAGAAAGGGCAGTTGGCTTTTAACCAATGATGAAGGTTAATTTACATCAACATCGATAAATGGGTCGTTAGCTCAGTCGGTAGAGCAGTTGGCTTTTAACCAATTGGTCGAAGGTTCGAATCCTTCACGACCCACCACTTTTCTGACAGTGGCAAAACATTCAGAGCATCCTAGATGGGTCGTTAGCTCAGTCGGTAGAGCAGTTGGCTTTTAACCAATTGGTCGAAGGTTCGAATCCTTCACGACCCACCACTTATTTTTAAGTGGTCAAATATAGGACGGAGATTAAGTTAGCTTAGTCGCTGCTTGTTAAAAAAGAGGCAGTTGGCTTTACTCTTAACTCCACATTGGTCGAAGGGTTGAATACTTCACGACCCACCACTTTTCTGACAGTGGCAAAACATTCAGAGCATCCTAGATGGGTCGTTAGCTCAGTCGGTAGAGCAGTTGGCTTTTAACCAATTGGTCGAAGGTTCGAATCCTTCACGACCCACCACTTATTTTTAAGTGGTCAAATAGGACGGAGATGAAGTTAGCTTAGTCGCTGCTTGTTAAAAAAGAGGCAGTTGGCTTTACTCTTAACTCCACATTGGTCGAAGGTTTGAATACTTCACGACYCACCACTTTTCTGACAGTGGCAAAACATTCAGAGCATCCTAGATGGGTCGTTAGCTCAGTCGGTAGAGCAGTTGGCTTTTAACCAATTGGTCGAAGGTTCGAATCCTTCACGACCCACCACTTATTTTTAAGTGGTCAAATAGGACGGAGATGAAGTTAGCTTAGTCGCTGCTTGTTAAAAAAGAGGCAGTTGGCTTTACTCTTAACTCCACATTGGTCGAAGGNGACCCACCACTTATTTTTAAGTGGTCAAATAGGACGGAGATGAAGTTAGCTTAGTCGCTGCTTGTTAAAAAAGAGGCAGTTGGCTTTACTCTTAACTCCACATTGGTCGAAGGTTCGAATCCTTCACGACCCACCACTTATTTTTAAGTGGTCAAATAGGACGGAGATGAAGTTAGCTTAGTCGCTGCTTGTTAAAAAAGAGGCAGTTGGCTTTACTCTTAACTCCACATTGGTCGAAGGTTCGAATCCTTCACGACCCACCACTTCTTAAAGTTTCCCCTATAGTATTTTTCATCAGATAAGTTGGTTCAATTGTAGCTTTTGAAACGAGAGACAGTTGGCTTTTCTTTTCCTTATAAGAGTCCACATTAGTCGAAGGTTCTAATTCTTCACGATACACCACTTCTTATCCATCACCTTCGATTTTGTTTTCCTATGAATTTTTAAGAGCTGCTGCTTCTATTGCTATTACCCCTCGGGTAAGCATGAGAGTCTTCGGCTTTTACTTTTATTAAGGCATTAGGGCATGGTTTTTGAAGCAGGATGTGTTGGTGAATGGGGAAGGGGTATAGTTGGGGGAACTTCTAAGTATGGTCTATTTATTAGTTGTTGCTTATCGACCTTAGTCTTATAGACGTTTTGCTAATGTTTTTGACTTATTAAGTCCGTCATATTCACTCTGATAAAATAATAAGGGAGAGTACCGATGGAACAATTAAAATTATCAATCGTCGCGGCCGCCACTATATTAGCTATGGGCTCAAGCGGGGCTATGGCTGAAACCGACTTTAAATTTGGGGGGTATGTAAAAACGGATGTGATGTTTAGTGATTACAGTAATGGAGCTCCTGACTCTGGTAATCTGTCACGTCAGTTTTATGTACCTGGAACCATATACGGCACGGCTGATAATGGTAAGCAAGTAGTCGACTTTCAAGCAAGGGAGTCTCGCTTTAACTTTAAGACTTCAACCGATCTTGATGGCCATAAACTTTCGGGTTTTATCGAACTCGATTTTATGACTCATGCTGATGGTAACGAGCGAGTATCCAACAGCTATTCACCTCGTATTCGTCATGCGTTTGTGAGCTATGATAATTGGACCGTGGGTCAAACCTGGTCAACTTTTCAAAACCCTGGGGCATTACCTGAAAATTTAGACTTTGTGGGTGCTGCTGAAGGTACACCGTTTGTTCGTCAAGCTCAGGTGCGTTATACCAACGGTGGTTTCCAGTTTGCGCTGGAAAACCCAGAGACAACGGTCACGCCATATACCGGTGGTGCGCGCGTTGTTAGTGGCAGTGGTATGATCCCTGACTTCGTAGCTCGTTATAACTTTAATACCGAGGGTGGCGCTAAATTCACCGTTGCAGGTTTAGCACGACAGTTAAACGTTGAAAATGCCACTATCGATGCACAGACTATGGCATACGGTGTAAGCGTAACCGGTGTCATTCCTGTAGGTAGTGATGATATTAAATTCTCAGCAACGGCAGGTGATGGTATGGGCCGTTATATGGCGCTTAACTATGCTAATGCGGGTGTAATTGATGCTAATGGTGATATTGAAACCATTTCTTCTTACGGTGGTTTTGTGGCATATCGTCACTGGTGGAATGATAAGTGGCGCTCAAGTATTACTGCATCAGGTTTTAAGGCCGATAATGATGTTGCCTTAACCGGTGGTGCTGTCAACGAAGAGTCATATTCAGGCTATATAAACTTACTTTATTCACCTGTGAAACCAATGACATTCGGTGTTGAATATATGTATGCAGAAAATACCAAGCAGAATGGAGATAAAGGCGAACTTAATCGCGTGATGTTCTCTGTAAAATATGTACTCTAGTTTATTGTTAAGCTAAATAAAAAGGAGGCAATTGCCTCCTTTTTTACGTTAAGCGATAAACTTAAAGTAAGTTGTTGTCGCGAACATATTGTTCGAACTCAGTGCAGCCACCAACGTGTACTTGATCGACAAAGATCTGAGGCACTGTTTCAACAGGCTTACCCACGGTCTTTTCTAGATCCGCTTTGCTTATCCCTTCTGCGTGAATATCCACATATTTAAATTTAAAATCATCACGAGCTTCAACAAGTTGCTCTGATAACTGAACGGCTCTAACACAATATGGACAGCCTGGACGGCCAAAAATTACAACAAACATATAAGCTCCTGATAAATCAACTGAGTCTTTATACCATAGCGACAGGGAGTTTGTATATTGTGATTCAGGCAAACTTTTGTTCACTGTGAAAGCGGCCTTGATAATCAAAAAAACGTTCGACTAGCTCCCATCCTTTTTTATTCTTTTTAAGCAATAATAAATCGGGGTAACGAAATGCTTCTCGGGCAGCGATAACCTGCTCGATATTCGCTAATTTGGGCTGTTTACATCCAGGCGTGCGGGTGTGTTTGTGGACAAAGATACCATAGAAAGCACGAATTTGAGCCGGAGTTTGAAAGCTAAAATAACAACAAAAGTCATTACCCTGATTGTCAAGATAACGCACTCTGAGTTTATCTTTGTGCTTTTCAAACAACATATCTTGGCAACGAAACAGATGATGGTGCTTTTGCTGTAACACCTCTTTTAAGCGCTTATCGGGGTCGACTAAGACGCTGTCACAATGTTGGCAGATTTTGGCTGCGATATCATTTTCCATACCGCACTGAGGACAAGACTTACTGCGAAAGCGGAAGTCACACTGCTGCTTACCTTGCTTTGTGTCGATAATGGCTTGGCAGCGGCGGCCAAAATGTTCAACCAAATCACCGTCATTATCTACTACTCCCCAAAATATATTGGCAAAATCACACACAGGGCAGTGTACTTGAACCGGGACACTTTTGCTGTCGGGTTTGGCTTGTCCGACTTCGGGAAAGAAGAGATCAAAGCCATTGGCGGCGTAGTCGATGATCATACAATCGCTTTTGCCTTCACAGATCCTTAGCCCTCGGCCGATCATTTGTTGAAACAAACTCACCGATGCTGTGGGTCTTAATATGGCAATTAAATCGACATGGGGCGCATCAAAACCTGTAGTAAGTACGGCTACGTTTACTAGGTACTTCAGTTGGCGTTGTTTAAAGCGCTCGATGATCTCATCACGCTCAGACGACGGCGTAGTGGCGGTGATTAAACCTGCTGCAATATCGCCAAGTTGATTGATGATCTCCTGAGCATGTCTGATGGTGGCGGCGAAGATAATGCAGCCGCGTTTGTGGCTAGCCAACTGGGTTATCTGCTTAACGATTGCCGTGGTGGCTCTGCCTGCCACATTGAGTAATGCATCGATCTCAGCCTCTCGATACTCACCCGTGGCTGTCGGTTCAAGTTCGCTGAAATCATACTGCGCCGATAAGCCGTCAAATAATTTTGGCTCGGTTAAATAACCTTGCTTGATTAATGGCCGGATAGGGAGTTCAAAGATACACTGCTCAAACGCTGGGGCTTGGTCATTGCCCATTCTGCCATGATAGTGATGGCGGTAGATCCAGCCTGAATCCAGTCGGTAGGGCGTCGCCGTCAGTCCCAGCAGTTTGAGTTTTGGATTGCGCTGTTTTAAATGGCTGAGCAGTTGTTGATATTGGCTGTCTTTATCGGCATTGACTCGATGACATTCGTCGATGATCACCAAGGAGTATGGTTCATCAAATTTTACCGGGTTTTTAACGGCAGATTGAATACTCGCGACTACGGTTTTATTGCTGGTGTTTTTTTGTTTTAAGCCTGCGGAGTAAATACTCGCCTCGTCGGTCAACAAACCTACTTTCTCAGCATTTTGGGCGACCAGTTCTTTAACGTGAGTCAATACCAATATACGTCCGCGGGCAATACGCGCTAGCTCGGCAATGACGATGCTTTTTCCCGCTCCGGTTGGCAATACGAGTACGGCGGAATCTTGGCTTTGTTTAAAATGGGCGATAGCAGCATCGACCGCTTGTTGTTGATAATCTCGTAATTGCACGTTGTTGATGATTTTGCTGGAATTGACAATGAAGTGAGACAGAGGATAACAGCGCTAACGCTTGCGAACCAGTTGCCATTGAAAATAAAAAGCCCCTCATTTGAGGGGCTTGAATTAGCGACGTTTAGTATCAGCTTATTCGCTGCGATTTAAGCGAGATTCAATCAAGGTATCGATTACCGCAGGATCTGCTAGCGTAGAAGCATCACCCAAATTGGTTACTTCGTTAGCAGCGATCTTACGTAAGAAGCGACGCATGATTTTGCCTGAACGAGTCTTAGGTAAACCGCCTGCCCACTGGATCAAGTCTGGTGTAGCTAATGCACCGATCTCCTTTCTGACCCATTGGCGCAGCTCTTGGCGAAGTTCTTCGCTTTCTTGTGTGCCTTTAGTCAGCGTCACATAAGCGTAGATGCCTTGACCTTTAATGTCGTGTGGATAGCCCACCACAGCGGCCTCAGCAACATGCTCGTGAGAAACGAGGGCACTTTCTACCTCAGCTGTACCTAGGCGGTGGCCGGATACGTTAATCACATCATCTACACGACCGGTGATCCAGTAGTAACCATCTTCGTCACGGCGAGCCCCGTCACCTGTGAAGTACATACCGCGGAATGTCTTAAAGTAAGTCAGTGCGAAACGTTCATGATCGCCATAAACCGTACGCATCTGTCCAGGCCAAGAATCGAGGATTACTAAGTTGCCTTCAGTTGCGCCATCGATAATATTACCCATGTTATCAACCAGTGCCGGTTGTACACCAAAGAAGGGACGAGTTGCAGAACCTGGTTTAGTGTCGGTAGCACCTGGTAGTGGACTGATTAAGATGCCGCCTGTTTCAGTTTGCCACCAAGTATCAACGATAGGGCAGTTTTCATGTCCAATCACTTCATGGTACCAACGCCATGCTTCTGGGTTGATTGGCTCACCCACAGAACCCATGATCCGCAGTGAACTACCATCAAATGAATCAAACTGCTCTTTACCTTCAGCCATCAAGGCGCGAATCAGTGTTGGTGCAGTATAAAGAATGTTGACTTTATGACGATCCACCATCTCTCCTAAACGAGCAGGGCTTGGGTAGTTGGGAACACCTTCGTGGATCAGAATGGTTGCGCCATTGGCCAGTGGGCCGTATACCATATAGGAATGGCCGGTGATCCAACCTACATCGGCAGTACACCAATAGACTTCACCTTCTTTGTAATCGAATACATATTCGTGAGTCATTGAGGCGTAAACCATGTAACCCCCGGTGGTGTGTAACACACCTTTTGGATTACCGGTTGAACCTGAAGTGTACAGTAGGAATAGTGGATCTTCTGCGCCCATCTCTTCGGCGACACAGTGCTCAGAAGCGGTGTCCATGAGCGACTGCCATTTGATGTCACGACCTTCTACCCAATTGACTTTATTGCCTGTGCGTTCAAATACAATCACTTTTTCAACGCATTTCACGTCAGGGTGAGATAATGCTTCATCGATGTTGGCTTTAAGCGGGATGATGCGTCCGCCGCGTACACCTTCATCGGCAGTGATCACCACCTTAGATTTGCCATCGATAACACGAGAAGCAATAGAGTCAGGTGAGAAACCACCAAACACCACTGAGTGAATTGCACCGATGCGGGCACAAGCCAGCATGACGATAGCCGCTTCTGGCACCATTGGCATGTAAACTGTCACAACATCACCACGGCGCACCCCCTGGCTGCGTAGTGCGTTGGCAAATTTACAGACTTCTTTGTGTAGCTCGCCATATGTTAGCGTACGTTGATCCGCGGCGTCGTCACCTTCCCAGATGATAGCGACCTTGTCGGCATTGTTTTCTAAATGTCTATCGAGACAGTTAACAGATGCATTCAGGGTGCCATCATAAAACCAGTTAATTGACAGGTTATGATCATCAAAAGAGGTTTGTTTAACTTTAGTGTAAGGCTTGATCCAATCGATGCGCTTACCGTGTTCTCTCCAGAAACCTTCAGGGTTGACCACTGACTCCTGATACATTTTTTTGTATTGTTCTTCGTTAATGTGTGCTTTAGTTGCGATTTCGCTTGGCACTTTATAGAGAGACTGCGTGCTCATCTGACTTCCTTTATTAGCTTATTGTGCATAAATGAAGTATGGATTGCTTGGGGCGATTAGCTCTATTAGACCTTGGTCTAGCAAAAAAAATATCGTTAACTTTTAGTCTGTTGTGATTATCCTCAGCAGAGAATTGCGCTAGTATTTAGCGCAGAATAATTAAAAAAATGGAAAACCTATGAATCTAACCCTCGTTGTGGGCGTGATTGCCATTTTATATGTGTCATTGCTTTTTCTATTGGCCTGGGGGGCCGAACGCTGGTTTGGGCGCATCACAAAGCGGATTCAGAGCTGGATTTACGGACTGAGTCTTGCTGTCTATTGTTCTTCTTGGAGTTTCCTTGGCACGGTAGGGCAATCGGCTGAAGATTTGTGGTCATTTCTACCGATTTTTATCGGACCAATTCTGATTTTTGTGTTTGGTTTCGGTTTACTTCGCAAAATGGTTATCGTGTCAAAGGCGCAAAATATCACCTCTGTAGCCGATTTTATTGCCGCTCGCTACGGTAAATCACAAACCATTGCCGCAATCGTCACCCTGATCGCGCTGTTTGGCATCATGCCTTATATTGCTTTGCAGTTGAAGGCGATGGTATTTAGCTTAAATCTGTTTCAACCTGAAATGTCACCTTATGATGGCGCTCGGGTATCCTTGATTGTTACTGCGTTATTAGCGCTTTTCGCCATCTTATTTGGTACTCGTAAACTTGATGCGACCGAACATAATCCAGGTATGATGTTAGCGATTGCGTTCGAGTCACTGGTTAAGTTAGCAGCCTTTTTGTTGGTGGGGTTAGTCGTCTGTTTTGGATTTTTTGATGGCTTTGGTGATATTTGGCAACAGGCGTTAGATAAAGATCTGATTATTAATCCCGAGCTGCGGATAGAACAGTTAACACCTCAGCTTTTGGTGGGGATGGCGGCTTTTCTGTGTATGCCTCGGCAATTCCATGTGATGATGGTGGAGTGTGCTGATGAGAAAACTTTACTCAAGGCACGCTGGCTATTTCCATTGTATTTGCTGTTATTTGGCCTTTTTGTCGCACCGCTGGCTCTCGCAGGTAAAATCTTGCTAGGTGACAGTGTTGCAGCCGATACCTATGTGATTAATTTACCCTTAGCGTTAGAGCATCCAGCAATTGCTTTAATCGCATTGCTGGGCACCTTATCGGCCGCGACTGGGATGGTAATTGTGGCGGTAGTGACCATTAGTGTGATGGTCAGTAACGAATGGTTAGTGCCACTATTGCTGCGCTCAGGACGTATCCGCCAGAAAAATTTCAGTCAATTTTCACAGTTCTTGTTAAACACCCGTCGTATATCCATAGTGCTGATTTTAGCCATCGGCTATTTCAGTTACCTGACCTTTATGGACAGCAATTCGCTATCGACATTAGGTATGTTGTCCTTCGGTGCATTTGCCCAATTGGCACCGGCATTAGTGGGCGGTATGTATTGGAAACACGGTAATCGTCGCGGTGTATATTTAGGCTTGATAGTCGGTTTTGGTTTGTGGTGTTACATCTTATTTCAAGGCATGGGTGATACAAGGGGAGTGTTTGGAGCAGAGTTAACCTTGCTCGATTCTATTAATCCTAGTGTTCGCGACACCCTTACCGCATTAATCGCTAACACCTGTTGTTATGTTTTAGGCTCCATTTGGTTTAGAGCTGGGGTTGCTGAGCGAATTCAAGCCAGTGCCTTTGTGACACCCGGTCAGCTAAAAAACAGTGATAATCGCCGAGCATCACCGATTTCCCAGCAAGATTTGTTAATTCTCGCCAGTCGCTTTGTTAGCCCTACGAGGGCTTATGAAAGCTTTTCGCGTTTTTCTGATGAAGCAGTACGCAGTGATAGTTGGCATAAGGTGGCATCGCCCGAGCTTATCGATCACACCGAGCACATGCTCGCCGGGGTTTTAGGTGGTTCCAGTGCTTCATTGGTGATGGACTCGGTTTTACAAGGGCGAGATCTTGCGCTCGATGAAGTGTTTAACTTAGTCGATGAAGCATCTTCGAAAATTATTCTTAGCCAAGATATGTTGCGTGGCGCGATAGAGCATGCCTATGAAGGTATGAGTGTGGTCGATAAAGACTTTAATCTGGTAGCTTGGAATTACAAATATGAAGAGTTATATCGATACCCAGATAACTTCTTACAACAAGGGATGCCTATTGCAGAGGTGATCCGCTTCAATGCCGAGCGCGGTTATTGTGGTGCTGGCGATATTGAAGAGCAGGTCGCCAAGCGCGTGCAACATATGAAAAACGGCACTGCTCATGTGTCTGAGCGAGAGCGCCGTGATGGTAAGGTGATAAAAATTCAGGGTAATCCTATGCCCAGCGGCGGTTTCGTGATGACTTTTACCGATATTACTCAATATCGGGCTCAAGCCAGGGCGCTACAAGAAAGTAATGAGACCCTTGAGGCAAGAGTCAAAGAGCGTACTTATGAACTGGCGTTGCTCAACAGTCAGTTACTGGAAGCCAAGGCGCAAGAGGAAAATGCCAATGCTTCGAAGAGCCGCTTCTTAGCCGCTGTGGGTCATGATTTAATGCAGCCGCTTAATGCGGCGCGACTATTTACTGCCTCGTTAGCTCAATATCCGAACCTAGACCAGGAGGGACGCACCACGCTGTCCCATGTCAATAGTTCGTTAAAGATCGCTGGTGAATTACTGACGGATCTGCTGGATATTTCTAAGTTGGATTCTGGCATGGTCGAGGTGAACCGCCGTGATTTCTCGGTATCTGAATTACTTGAAGGACTGGCTGTTGAGTTCAATGCGATGGCTAAAGATTACGGTATTAAGTTTTCGCTGATCCCGAGCAGTGTCATCATAAATTCAGATCTGAGTTTACTTCGTCGTATCGTGCAAAACTTCTTAACCAACGCTTATCGCTATGCCAAAGGTAGCCGAGTCGTTTTAGGCTGTCGCCATCGCGCTGGAGTATTAGAAATTCAGGTTATTGATGCCGGTTGCGGCATAGATGAAAAAGAGGTCGGTGAAATTTTTAAAGAGTTCAAGCGTCTGGATAATCCGCAATCAAAAAGTGTCAGTGGCTTAGGGCTTGGGCTAGCGATTGCCGACCGTATTGCACGGGTGCTCGAGCATGATATCAAGGTGGTATCTAAGTTGGGTCTAGGTTCGATGTTTTCTATTATCGTGCCTTTGGGTGATAAAGCCCATGTTACCTCGCCGAAGAGATCCAACATGGTCATGCAACCGCTCGCTGGAGTGAAAGTGCTGTGTATCGATAATGAAGAGGCAATTTTAGCGGGACTGGAAAGCTTATTGAGCCGTTGGCAATGTGATGTAGTGTGTGCCAGTGATCTGGCCGATGCGCGAATAAAGCTCGGATTAAAAGGAGTTGCGCCCGAGATTGTTCTTGCTGATTATCATCTGGACCATGGCCAAAATGGAGTCGATGCCATGGATGGTATTCGTGCACTTTATGGTGTTCACTTACCTGGTATTTTGATTACTGCCAATACCAACAAAGACTTGATTGAAGATATTGAGCGACGTGGATATCACTATATGGCAAAAATGGTCAAACCCGCGGCGCTAAGAGCCTTGATTTCAAGTTTGATAAAAAAATAGTTTTGATTGAAATTTCATGAAAAATATAAGTTATTAAGGATGTTATCTTGAACTTACAACAAGTCAGCTGCATAGATGGCCAAGGGATTTCTAGCTTAGTCGCTCCAAGTAAAGTGGTCTGTGTCGGGCGTAATTATGTTGAACATATCAGCGAGCTCAACAATGAAGTGCCACAACAGATGGTGCTGTTTGTTAAACCCAACTCGGCAATTTCAAGCCAATTAAATAGCTTTCATCATGAGCCACTGCATTATGAAGCCGAACTGTGTTTTATGGTTAAACAGGGAAAGTTTCATGGTGTCGGCGTTGGGCTCGATCTCACTAAACGTCAACTACAAAGCGAATTAAAAGCTAAAGGTTTACCCTGGGAGCGCGCCAAAAGTTTCGATGGCTCGGCGTTATTTAGCGAATTTGTTGAGATAAAAGGTGACTTATCCGAGCTATCTTTTAGTTTGCATATTAATGGCCAGAAGCGCCAATTTGGTAATGTGGATTTAATGATCAACAAGCCGGATGATATTTATCGCGAAATCAGCGAGTTCATGACGTTAATCGATGGTGACATAGTGATGACAGGGACACCCAAAGGGGTGGGGGTTGTCGAAAGTGATCATGAGTTTACTCTTTGTTTATTTGAGCAAGACCAAGTGATGACACATGTGAGGTGGAACGCGTGTTAAAATGTTGAATAGTGGTTATGCGATGCATTTTATTGACCTGACTTACAACTTCGATATACTCGAATATCAAACGTTTTGTAAAAAATATAAAACAATAATTACTGGATCACTTCTTACTTAGCGCGAAAAGGAAGCCAAATGTCTCTACCTCGTTGTCCCTCTTACTATAACGCGACCATTAAACATGAAACCCATTATCCTCAACTTGAGGGTGAGTTAGAAGTTGATGTGGTGATCATCGGTGGTGGTTTTACCGGAGTAGCAACGGCATTGGAGCTTAGTGAGCAGGGGATCTCGGTGGCGATCGTTGAAGCCAATAAGATTGCTTGGGGCGCAACGGGCCGAAATGGAGGCCAAGTTACCGGCAGTTTGTCTGGCGATAAAGCCATGGTAAAGCAGCTACAAAATAGCATTGGCATCGAGGCTGAACAGTTTGTATGGGATTTACGTTGGCGCGGACATGAGATCATCAAACAGCGAGTGGCTAAGTATGGTATTGATTGTGATTTAAAATATGGCCATCTGCACACGGCTTATAAACCGGCGCATATGGCTGAAATGCTAGCCACTTTCGATGAAGGTGCTCGCCGCGGTATGGCTGATGAATTAATTTTAGTGTCAAAAGCTGGCATCAGCGATTATCTCGATACACCGCTTTACCATGGTGGATTATTAAATAAACGCAATATGCACCTGCATTCGGTTAATTTATGTATTGGCGAAGCCAGAGCCGCTGAGGCCAATGGTGCGAAAATTTTTGAATATTCCCAAGTGATCGATATACAAGATGGTGAGCAGGTGGTTGTTAAAACGCCGAAAGGGCAGATCACTGCGAAAACCGCTGTGCTTGCTGGTAATGCATATCATAAGCTGGCGCGAAATAAGTTAAGCGGTTTATTGTTTCCCGCATCATTAGGTAATTGTGCCACTGTTCGATTAGATCCCGCACTGGCAAAACAGTTAAACCCACATGATTTAGCCGTTTACGATAGTCGTTTTGTGCTGGATTATTATCGCATGACTGCGGATCATCGCTTAATGTTTGGCGGTGGGACTAACTATTCTGGCCGAGACTCTAAACATGTTGCCGATGAATTAAGGCCGGCATTAGAGCGCACATTTCCAAAGCTTAAAGGCATTGAAATTGAGTTTGAATGGACTGGCATGGCGGGGATTGTGGTGAATCGTATTCCACAGCTTGGAAAAATATCTCCCAATTTGTTTTATTGTCAGGGTTATTCTGGCCATGGGGTTGCCACCTCTCACATCATGGGGGAAATTATGGCGCAGGCGGTGAGAGGGCAATTAGAAGAGTTTGATCTATTTGCCAATATGAAGCAGATCCGCTTGCCAGTTGGCGAATGGTTAGGCAAACAGGGGATGGCGCTGGGGATGCTCTATTATCGGATGATGGAGCATTTTCGCTAATATCTGCGGAAACACCGATCGGTTGATATCGTGCTAAACATGGCTGTATCTGCAATCTAGTGTTTATCAGCTTTGTGGTAGATGATAGTTACGACAAAGCTGATCAATACAGTAATGATTATTTGACCTTGGTAATACCTATCAATATGCACACGGCACCGCCAATCATGCCTGCCCAAGCTTCAATTGGCGCATCGCCGCTAAAGGCTCTGCTGAGTTGAGAGCTCGCCGAATCAAAGATGTTATAACCCCATGCTGCCAAAGCAACGCCAACGATAATAAGTACAATTCCGAGCACTTTGTTCATTGATATCGATCCTATAGTGAAAATATGAATATAAAATTTACCAGCATTGAGTAAAAAGTGTTTGTCTGAACGTCACAATTTTGTGTTCTCTATCAAACTTAACCTCTCGACTAAAAAAATCAATCTGAATCTGGATTATTTTCAATAGATTATCGATTAGGGCAAGTTTGCTTCGAGAAAGTCCACCATCAGTCTGACTTTCGGTGAAAGGTGACGATTCTGCGGATAGAGTGCCCACACGCCTTCATTGGGTTCTTGATAGGCCGTCAGGAGAGGAACCAGAGTGCCTTCTTCTATGTCCTGGCTAATATAGTAATTTGGCAGTTGCGCGATACCTATACCTTTAAGTACAGCGTCACGTAGGCCGTGGCCTGTATTACATTTTAGTGTGCCTTTAATTTTGACTTGTCGTTCACGACCTTGGTCGATAAAGCGCCAATAGTCATAATTGCCACTAAGACAATTATGCTGGCTGAGTTCAGACAGGGTATGAGGCTCACCAAATCGTTTAAGATATTCGGGTGAAGCACAAACAAAGTTAGTTCGCTGGCTGACACGTTTGGCCATCAGACTGGAGTCGGCCAGCTTTCCTATACGGATAGCTAAATCTATACCTGCATCGATTAAATTAACTTGCCTGTTGGTGAGCTCAACATCCATCTCGACGCTGGGATACTGCTGCATAAAGTCATTAACTATGGGTAGAATATATTTTTCACCATAAGCCACAGGCGCAGTGAGTTTGAGTAAACCTTGAGGGGTGTTTTTTAGGCTGCTTAATGCACGCTCTGCTTCATCTAGCCCATCGAGAACCTGACGGCAATGCTTATAGTAGAGGCTTCCCTCTTCGGTTAAGGCCACTTTACGAGTTGTACGGTAAAACAGTTTGGTATCGAGTCTGCGTTCTAGCGCACCAACTTGGCGACTCACTTGAGCGGTCGATAAATTTAATCGTTTAGCGGCTCCGGTAAAGCTATTTGTTTCACTGACTGCGACAAATTCACTGACCCCTTCCCAATTCTGCATTGTTACTATCTCGTAAAAATGATTTACAGTTTTGCTAGATTATCATTGCATGTGAAATAAATACAATAAGCCATAACCTTTGGTCGCGGCACCATGATGCCGTAAAGCACAGCAATTTAGGCAAAAGCGGCTAAATTGTGTGTGGGTATGTAATTTATTGGAGTAGCTAAACATGGCAGATAAGTTTATTAAATCGAAAGCGGCAATTGCTTGGGCAGCGGGTCAACCTTTATCGGTAGAAGAGGTTGATGTGATGTTGCCTAAAGCGGGTGAAGTCTTAGTCAAAATCGTTGCTACAGGCGTTTGCCATACCGATGCATTTACCTTATCAGGTGATGATCCTGAAGGGGTTTTCCCAGCGATCTTAGGCCATGAAGGTGGCGGTATTGTTGAAATGGTTGGTGAAGGTGTTACCAGCGTAAAGGTGGGAGACCATGTTATTCCGCTTTACACCCCTGAATGTGGCGAATGTAAGTTTTGTAAATCGGGTAAAACTAACCTTTGTCAAAAGATCCGTGAAACTCAAGGTAAAGGTTTAATGCCTGATGGCACCACACGTTTCTATAAAGATGGTGAGCCAATTTTCCATTACATGGGCTGCTCAACCTTCTCTGAATATACTGTGTTACCTGAGATTTCTTTAGCAAAAGTCAATCCTGAAGCGCCATTGGAAGAGGTGTGTCTCTTAGGTTGCGGTGTCACTACCGGTATGGGCGCAGTACTCAATACGGCTAAAGTCGAGCCGGGCGCAAGTGTGGCTATTTTTGGTATTGGAGGGATTGGGTTATCAGCCATTATTGGTGCGACAATGGCTGGCGCTACCCGTATCATTGCTATCGATATTAACGAGAGTAAATTTGAATTAGCACGTCAATTAGGCGCGACTGACTGCATCAATCCTAAAAATTATGACAAGCCGATCCAAGAAGTGATTGTAGAACTGACAGACGGTGGTGTTGATTATTCATTTGAATGTATCGGTAACGTCGATGTAATGCGCTCAGCGCTGGAATGTTGTCATAAAGGCTGGGGTGAGTCGGTAATTATCGGTGTGGCAGGTGCGGGGCAGGAGATCTCTACACGTCCATTCCAATTGGTTACTGGACGTGTATGGCGTGGTAGCGCATTCGGCGGTGTGAAAGGGCGTTCAGAGCTTCCTGAAATTGTTGAAAAATACCTACGCGGTGAGTTTAAACTAAGCGATTTCATCACTCACACTATGGCGCTAGAAGAGATTAACAGCGCATTTGATTTGATGCACGAAGGTAAGAGTATCCGCTCGGTAGTGCATTTCAACAAATAAACCATAACCAAACAAGCGATCAGCTCTGTGCTGGTCGCGTTGTGATATAGGTGGGATGATGACGTTAGAAAATATTAGCAGCACAAAGAGTTTTGCTGGTTGGCACAAACAGTACCAACATCAATCAATAAGCCTAAATTGCCAGATGCGTTTTGCCATCTTCTTGCCACCGCAAGCCAGCGAGCAGAAGGTACCTGTGGTTTATTGGTTATCGGGTCTGACTTGTACCGATGAAAACTTTATGCAGAAGGCGGGGGCACTTCGAATTGCTGCCGAGCTGGGTATTGCTATTGTTGCACCAGATACCAGCCCTCGCGGCGAAGGTGTTGCCGACGATGCACAGGGGAGTTATGACTTAGGTTTGGGCGCAGGGTTTTACCTCAATGCAACTGAGGCTCCTTGGAAAAGCCATTATCAGATGTATGATTATGTGGTCAATGAGCTGCCTGAACTGATTGAACAGCACTTTCCCGTTAGCCAAGTGCGTGGTATTGCTGGGCATTCGATGGGGGGCCATGGCGCGTTAACCATAGGCCTTAAAAACCCTTTGCGTTATCAGTCTATTTCGGCATTTAGTCCCATCACTAATCCGATTAATTGTCCTTGGGGACAAAAGGCATTTGAGCATTATTTAGGCAAGAACCGAGATACGTGGCTGCAATACGACGCCTGTGAATTGATGAAGTCGGTTGACTGCGATTTGCCTATCTTAGTGGATCAAGGGACCAGTGATAACTTTTTGGAAGAGCAGCTAAAACCCCATGCCTTAATTGATGCTGCGGCCAGTAATGACTATCCGTTGATCCTGCGTATGCAGGAAGGTTATGACCATAGTTATTATTTTATCGCCAGCTTTATCGAAGAGCATTTACGCTTTCATGCAAAACACTTCGAATAGGCATTTGCAACAATGCATTTGGAAATAGTACTGAGATTCAATATCTAGTCTGAAGATCTCCAGCCTTTAAATGGGTTTGATCAACAGAAAGCCGAACATGAGTTCGGCTTTATTTATATGTGATTTTGAAATTCCAAGCGTGTGCTAAATTTCGACTTTTTCCATTTCAAGTTGCTGCAGCGATATTACCGCTTGAGTGCGGTTCCTGACCCCCAATTTGCGAAAAATAGCGGTGGCGTGAGCCTTGATAGTTGCTTCTGATACGCCTAAATCGTAGGCGATTTGTTTGTTCAGCAAGCCTTCGGCAAACATTTGTAGCACCTTGTACTGCTGTGGGGTGAGATCGGCGAGTTTCGCTGCCATTTGATCGGTAGCATCTTCATTTATCTCTTGTAATTCGACATTTTCCGGTAACCAAATATCACCATATAACACAGAAGTTAATGCATCGGCTAAGGTTTCCATTGATGCCGATTTAGGTATAAATCCAGCACTGCCATAGTGCACGGCGCGGCTAATGGTCATTGAATCTTCATGGGCTGATATCACGACCACAGGCAAGTCGGGATAATGGGTACGAAGATGTATTAGGGTTGAATAACCGTGTGAACCAGGCATTTGCAGGTCGAGTAATACCAAGTCGTAAGGTGTGTTGTTTTGGTCTAATAACCCTTGCAGTGCATCGGCACTGTCTGCCTCAAACCAGCTTGTATCGGCAAATGAGCCGCTAAGTGCTTGACGTAAGGCGTTACGAAACAAAGGGTGATCATCAGCGATGATGATATTCAAATTTTCTAGCTTCATTGCTTTGTGATTATCTTTGTGGCATTTGAAGATTATTTAATGTAACAGATAATTCACGATTTGTTCTATTGCTTTATGCTTAAGATAGTGGTTTTACGGTTATTTATGCTGGAATTTAGACTTTAGTCGCGTGTTATCTTGTTGTTAAAACGATGCCGTATGAGGTAATGGCCATTTAACCTCAACTTGGGATAACTTAAGCCTTTTCGTACCTTTTGCTTGGTCTGTAATAATTTTAAAATCAATGTAATAGGGCTGATATTGGTTTGTGTTTTTGTTTTATTATCCATCTAAAATTGCAGCATAGAGCCCAATTGAACCTTCATTTGTAAGAAAACCAAGCTATATCGATTTTCTTATTCCCAAGTTGGGTTATTTAGACCGTGATAGCCATGGATGCGAGTATATTACTCATCCATTGGTAGGTTAGATATCGAGCCTGGCTGAGTTGTTGTTATAGCGAGTCTCGATATCTTTCAAAACCATTGCATGTCTCAGCAGGTGCTTACTCTTGAGTCCAAACTTTAGTGGGTTTACGGTTCTCATCTACGGCTACAAAGGTGAATACTCCGCGAATCGCGTGTTCACGACAATCTTTGTACATATCTTCGACGAAAATATTCACTTCAACTTTGAGGGAGCTGTTACCCACTTCAATCACTTTTGCGATGATTTCGGCAAGGGTTCCTGCTGGGATCGCTTTGTTGAAATCAATTCTGTCTGAGCTGACGGTGACCAATGCTTTGCGGCAAAAGCGAGTCGCTGCGATAAAAGCCGTTTCATCCATCCAGGCTAAGGCTTCGCCACCAAATAGGGTGTTATGGTGGTTAGTGATAGATGGGAAAATGGCTTTAATAACGCGAGCTTCTGATTGTTCAATTCGCGCTAAAATCGCGTCAGAGTAAGTCGATGGTGATTGTGGCATACTGCAACCTTAAGGTTATGCGATTAAAAATAGTCAGCGGGCAAAGCGGCAGATAGTAATCCAATGCTTGGCACCAAAGATGATGGAGTCTGTTCGACCTTATATAAATATCGAAATATAACGATCTTAGGCTAGATAGAAGTAAGGCTCCTTTGGGAGCCTTATCTTTAGACTAACTCGTTATGTGGTCTGAGTTTATGCAAGCTTGTTAATTCTCGCTCGAGAAGCTTTGGCTAAATCACGCAACAAAACTTCTGAATCTTGCCATTTTAGGCAGGCATCGGTAATGCTTTGGCCATAAGTAAGAGGTTGACCTGCTACTACTTTCTGGTTGCCTTCTTCGATGAAGCTTTCAGCCATGATCCCTGCAATCGCCGTCGAACCTTGCTCTAATTGAGCAATAATATCTTTAGCTACGCTAAGCTGACGCAGGTGCTGCTTCTGGCTGTTACCATGGCTAAAGTCGATCACCATACGGTGAGAAAGACCAACCTTGCTCAGCTGCTCGGCTGCGGCTTCGACATCGGCTTGATGATAATTAGGCTGTTTACCGCCACGTAAAATGATGTGTCCAAAAGGGTTCCCGCTAGTACGGTAAACCGCCATGGCGCCATCTTTATCTGGCGAATAGAAGATATGTGGCTCTTTTGCCGCGCGTACCGCATCGATAGCAATATTGATATTACCGTCTGTACCATTTTTAAAGCCAACAGGGCATGAAAGCGCTGAAGCCATTTCACGGTGAATTTGACTCTCTGTCGTACGGGCTCCCACTGCGCCCCAGGTGATCAGGTCGGCAATGTACTGACCATTCACCATATCGAGAAATTCAGTGGCGATTGGCAGTTTGAGTTCGGTAATTTGTTGTAGCAGATGACGCGCTAAACGCAGACCTTTGTTGGCATTAAAGCTACCATCTAAGTCTGGATCAGAGATCAGGCCTTTCCAGCCCACAGTAGTGCGTGGCTTTTCAAAGTAGACCCGCATCAGGATACATAAATCGTCTTTTAATTCTTGATGTAATACGGCTAAGCGTTTGGCGTAGTCGATTGCCGCTTGAGTGTCATGGATAGAACAGGGACCAATAATCACTAACAAACGCTGATCATCACCGCTTAAAATGGCTTCAACTTCATGTCGTTGCTGCACTAAGTAATCGGCAGCATCTTGAGTGAGTGGATATTCAGAGGCGAGTTTAGCCGGTGAAATGGCTTTACATAACAATGTGGTGCGTAATTCGTCTGTTTTAATGGTCATTCAATATACCGAGCGTTTGTCTTTAGCATTTAGCCTTAATGCTTCGGATTATAACGAATAGTTGCACTCAGCACAGCGCCTAAAACATGAAAATATGGTTAATTTTCGGCGACTGTGCGGTCAAAGGGGTTATTCTTAGCAATTGTTGCCTTTATGTTAGCGACTTGAACTTAAAACATATGACGCTCAAGTCCGGTCCTTTCTAGGATTTTAGTGGCAATCTCTTCGACAGAGTGATTGGTGGTATTCACATAAGGGATGCGTTCTCGCTTATACATCATTTCCACTTCTTTCACTTCTATTCGGCATTGTCTTAGCGACGAATAGCGACTGTTTTCCATACGGCTTTGACGTATCTCATGCAAACGCACCGGATCGATAGTTAGACCAAAAAGTTTAGATTTATTCTTCTTAAGTATTTCTGGCAATTTTAGGTTGTCCATATCATCTTCGATGAAAGGATAGTTAGCCGCCTTGATGCCAAACTGCATAGACAAGTAAAGACTGCTAGGGGTCTTACCACAGCGGGAAACACCTAGTAAAACGATGTCGGCTTTATCTATGTGTTTTAGGGTTTGACCGTCGTCGTTTTCCATCGCGTAATTAATGGCATCGATACGCGCTTCATAACTGTGATTGGCTTTTCCGTGGGTTCGATGTGTCACTGGAACCGCTTTCATTCCTAATTGTTCTTCCAATGGCGCCACAAAAGTATTCAAAAAATCATAATCGATACACTCACTGCTATAGATAATGTCTCTGATCTCAGCTTTTACGATGGAATGGAACACCAGTGGCCGCTCGCCTGTTGTAATAAAACAATCATTGATTTGCTTTTTTACAGCCTCCGCTTTTTTAGGTGTTTCAACAAATGGAATGGTAAGTGCTTCAAACTCAACTGGAAATTGAGACAAAACCGCATGGCCAAATACTTCAGCTGTGATAGCTGTCCCATCAGAAATATAAAAGACTTTACGTGACATTTTGACCTCTTGTAGTAATAAAATTACAAATAAAATTATACATTTACGCGTGTTGCTGTGGAGTGTAAAATGCGGCTGCCCTCCTGTGAAGGGGCCACACACAAATAAACTTGCGGAGATAGAACTGTGCAGCAATATGTACTCTGGTATCAAGAATTAGGCATGGGAGACGTCAACAAGGTAGGCGGTAAAAACGCTTCTCTTGGAGAGATGATCAGCAATCTAGCTAATGCAGGTGTTCAAGTGCCTGGTGGCTTTGCGACCACCTCTTTTGCGTTCAACGAGTTTCTTGAACAAAGCGGACTTAACCAGAAGATATACGACATTCTAGATTCTCTAGATGTAGATGACGTGAATGCACTCGCTACAGCCGGTGCACAGATCAGACAGTGGGTAATTGATACCCCATTCCACCCAGAATTTGAGCAGATTGTACGTGAGTCGTACGATAAGCTTTCCTCAGAAACTAATGATGCTTCTTTCGCTGTGCGTTCATCTGCGACAGCTGAAGATATGCCTGATGCCTCTTTTGCTGGCCAGCAAGAAACTTTCCTTAACGTGAAAGGTTTCGATGCTGTACTGGTCGCAATTAAGCATGTATTTGCTTCACTGTTTAACGACAGAGCTATCTCATACCGTGTACACCAAGGATATGACCATAAGGGCGTTGCTCTTTCAGCTGGTGTACAGCGTATGGTTCGTTCTGACACCGCCGCTTCAGGTGTGATGTTCACTATGGATACTGAGTCAGGCAACAACGACGTGGTATTTGTGACATCTTCGTTTGGCCTTGGCGAAATGGTAGTACAAGGAGCTGTGAACCCTGATGAATTTTATGTTCATAAGCCAAGCCTAACCGCGGGGCATAAGTCAGTTGTTCGCCGTAACATCGGCAGCAAGTTGATTCAAATGGTTTACTCTGATGACTTAAGTCACGGCAAGCAAGTTAAGATTGAGGATGTGCCTGCTGAGCAGCGTCGTCATTTTTCAATTAACGATGATGAAGTGATGGAATTGGCGAAACAAGCCATGATCATCGAGAAACACTATGGTCGTCCAATGGACATCGAGTGGGCAAAAGACGGTAACGATGGCAAGCTTTATATCGTTCAGGCGCGTCCTGAAACCGTACGTTCACGTGAAGATGTGCAGCTCATCGAGCGCTACCACCTTAAGAGTAAAGGTGATGTGATTGGTGAAGGTCGTGCTATCGGCCATAAGATTGGTAACGGTACTGCTAAAGTATTGGCTTCAATCGAAGATATGGACCAGATCCAAGAAGGCGATGTACTGGTTACTGACATGACTGACCCAGATTGGGAACCTATCATGAAGCGTGCCAGCGCGATTGTGACAAACCGTGGTGGTCGTACTTGTCACGCAGCGATTATCGCTCGTGAATTAGGTGTTCCTGCGGTTGTGGGTTGTGGCGACATCACAGATAAGATTAAACATGGTCAGCAAGTTACCGTGTCTTGTGCAGAAGGCGATACAGGCTTCATCTATGAAGGTATTCAAGATTTTGATGTGATCTCTTCGCGCGTTGATTCTATGCCGGAATTGCCGATGAAAATTATGATGAACGTGGGTAATCCAGACAGAGCGTTTGACTTTGCTCGTCTACCTAGCGAAGGCGTAGGCCTTGCACGTCTTGAGTTCATCATCAACCGTATGATTGGTATTCACCCTAAAGCCTTACTTGAGTTCAACGATCAAACGGCTGAGTTGCAAGCTGAGATCCACGAGATGATCGCCGGTTATGACTCTCCTGTTGAGTACTATGTTGCGCGTTTGGTTGAAGGTATCGCGACAATCGCATCGGCTTTCCATCCGAAGAAAGTGATTGTACGTATGTCAGACTTTAAGTCTAACGAGTACGCTAACTTAGTTGGTGGTGACCGCTATGAGCCAGAAGAAGAAAACCCAATGTTGGGCTTCCGTGGCGCTAGCCGTTACATCTCAGAATCTTTCCGTGACTGTTTCGCGCTAGAGTGTGAAGCGATTAAGCGTGTGCGTGGTGAGATGGGTCTGAAGAATGTTGAGATTATGATCCCATTCGTTCGTACGTTGGAGGAAGGCCGTCAGGTTATCGAGCTACTGAAAGAGCAAGGTTTAGAACGTGGTAAAGATGGTCTACGTGTCATCATGATGTGTGAATTGCCTTCTAACGCGCTGCTTGCAGAACAGTTCCTTGAAATCTTCGATGGTTTCTCTATCGGCTCAAACGATTTGACCCAGTTAACCCTTGGTCTTGACCGTGACTCAGGCATCATTAGTCACCTGTTTGATGAGCGTAACGAAGCCGTTAAAGCCCTATTAGCAATGGCTATCAAGGCTGCTAAAGCGAAAGGTGCTTACGTGGGGATTTGTGGTCAAGGACCTTCAGATCATGCCGACTTTGCTGCTTGGTTAGTAGAGCAAGGTATCGATACTGTATCGCTAAACCCAGATACCGTTATCGACACTTGGTTATACCTAGGTGAACAACACGGTTAATAAACATTCTGTGAAAAGAATTTGTTAATTGACAGAAGCCGCTTTTTAGCGGCTTTTTTTTGTTTATAATGGCTCAACAATTTTTTAACCATAATAGACATAATCCATGCTTCCAAAGTTATCTCATCAACAAATGCTTGAGCCAGTGTACTTCGATTTTCTTGGTGCTTTGGCAGCCAGTGGCTTTACTGGTGATATCGATAAACGCTATAGCGCACGTTTAGCTCAGGCAACCGATAACTCTGTCTATCAATTCTTACCCCAAGCCGTGTTATATCCACGCAATCAAACTGATGTACGGATTGTGCTAAAACTCGCGGCTAAACCCGAATTTGAAAAAGTGGTCTTTAGTGCCCGTGGCGGCGGAACTGGTACCAATGGTCAGGCGCTGACCCATGGTTTAGTGCTAGATCTGTCGCGCTACATGAATCGGGTGCTTGAGGTGAATGCCGAAGAGGGTTGGGTAAGAGTCGAAGCCGGTGTCATTAAAGATGCCCTCAACGATGTGCTTCGTCCATATGGTTACTTTTTTAGTCCGGATCTTTCGACCTCTAATCGCGCTACGCTTGGCGGTATGATCAACACCGATGCTTCTGGCGCAGGCTCGCTAGTGTATGGAAAAACCTCAGATCATGTACTTGAGTTAACCAGCGTGCTGTATGACGGCAGTGTGTTAGAAACTAAGTCATTAAATCAGGCTGCACTGAGTGAACTTGAGCAGATAGAGTCGCTAACATTGGGCGACATTCTACAGCGAGAAATTGCTAAGTTGACTCGCGAACATCGCGACGAAGTCGAAGCTCGTTTCCCTAAACTCAACCGTTTTTTGACCGGTTATGATCTGAAAAATGTTTGGAATGAATCACTAGATCAATTCAACTTGTCGCGCATTATCACTGGCTCTGAGGGAACATTAGCAGTTGTCACAGAAGCCAAGCTGGATATCACTAAGCTGCCGACAACTCGCATGATGGTGAATATCAAGTACGACTCATTTCAATCAGCATTGCGTCATGCACCAGACTTAGTTAAAGCCAATGCGACTGTGGTTGAGACTATCGACTCAAAAGTACTTAACCTCGCCAAGCAAGATATTATCTGGCATTCGGTTTCATCTTTGATTGAAGAAGTGCCTGGCAGCGTTATCGACGGTTTGAATATGGTCGAGTTTGCCGGAGAGACTGAAGAAGTTGAGCAAAAATTACAGCATCTTTGTGCCATGCTCGATGCGCAAGTTGCTGCCCAGCAAGCAGGTTTGCTTGGCTATCAAGTGACGGCCGATAAAACATCAATCAATACCATTTACGCGATGCGTAAAAAAGCGGTGGGATTACTAGGAGCCACCAAAGGCAGTCGTAAACCTATCGCTTTTGCCGAAGATACCGCAGTGCCACCAGAGAAACTGGCCGATTATATTATGGAGTTTAGAGCGTTACTCGATAGCCATCAGCTGCAATACGGTATGTTTGGTCACGTCGATGCAGGGGTTTTGCATGTACGTCCAGCACTGGATATGTGTGATCCCAATGATGAGCGTTTACTAAAAACCGTATCGGATCAAGTGGCGGCATTAACCCTTAAATACGGTGGCCTGATGTGGGGTGAGCACGGAAAAGGCGTGCGTGGTGAATATGGCCCCTCGGTATTTGGTGACAAACTATTTGGTATTCTTGAAGATGTTAAATGGCTATTTGATCCGCTGAATAAACTTAATCCGGGTAAGCTGGTGGCACCAAGAGATGGTGGACCATTAAAGTACAATGTTGATAGTACCAAGCGTGGTGCATTCGATCGTCAGATCCCAGTGAATACCCGTGAAGCCTTTCCCGATGTAATGAACTGTAATGGCAACGGTCTTTGTTTCAATTACAGTGTGTATTCACCTATGTGTCCTTCATTTAAAGTTACTGGCGATCGAGTACAATCACCAAAAGGCCGTGCAGGCTTGATGCGTGAATGGTTACGTTTATTGGAGTCGGAAGGGGTAGACGTTGAAGCCTTAGCTAAGGCAAAACCACTAGGCTTACTACAACGTACCCAAAACACCTTAAAGAAAGATAAAGAGTACGACTATTCTCACGAGGTAATGGAGTCGCTCAAGGGCTGTTTAGCTTGTAAGGCGTGTACTTCTCAGTGCCCAGTTAAAGTAGATGTGCCTAAGTTTAGGGCGCAGTTCTTTAATATTTATTATCAGCGCTACTTACGCCCAGTGAAAGATTACCTAGTGGCAGGCATCGAAGATTCATTGCCATTAATGGCGATGATGCCGCGAGTGACCAATGCTGTTTCACAAAACAAGCTTAGCCAATGGGTGATCAAACAATCCTTAGGTTATGTGGATGCGCCGGCTTTATCTGTGCCTACTTTGAAACAGCGCTTAGAAAATCATAGTTGTCGTGGATATGATCTATCAGCATTGCAGCAAATCCCTGTTGAATCACGAGATCAGTATGTCTTAGTGGTACAAGATCCTTTTAACAGTTTTTACGAAGCCGACACGGTTTATCATCTGATATTACTGATCGAAAAACTGGGCTTTAAACCGGTACTTCTGCCATTTAAACCTAACGGCAAACCTATTCATATCAAGGGCTTCCTTGATAAATTTGCCAAAACGGCGAAGTCGAGTGCTGATTTTTTAAATCAAGTGTTTGCCCTTAATATGCCGCTGATCGGTGTCGATCCTGCGATGGTGCTTTGTTATCGCGATGAATATAAAGAAGTCTTAGGCGATGAGCGTGGTGAGTTTCACGTGCAAGTTGTCAACGAATGGCTATTGAAAGTGATTGAACAACGGGATGACTTGCCAAGCGGTGACACGCAGTTTACTTGGTTTAGTCATTGTACAGAGTCTACCGCTAAGCCTAATACCGCCAAAGAGTGGCAAACTATTTTCGCCAAGTTTGGAGCAACCTTAAATACGGTAAACCTAGGCTGTTGTGGTATGGCGGGAACCTATGGTCACGAAAGTGAAAACCAGCAACGTTCGAAAGCACTGTTTGAGATGTCTTGGGAGCAAGCTATCAAGCAATTACCAGCAGAGCAGATCTTGGTTTCGGGCTATTCTTGTCGCAGTCAAGTGAAACGCTTTGGTGGCTTTAAGCCTAAACATCCGGTGCAAGCTTTATTGGCTTTGCTTGGTAATGAGTGATCACTATGGCAGAAACTAGCGGGGCACAATCACAGTTACATAAGTTAACCCAAGGGGTTAGCTTATGTGATGACGAGCCGCTGTTTGTTATCGATAATCAGGGTAATTGGTTTTATAAGGATGAGCCGTTACCCGATAAGTTTTGCCGCTTATTTGCTTCAATTTTATATGCCGTCGATGGTCAATATTTTCTTATCACTCCGGTTGAGAAAGTCATTGTTAGCGTTGCTGCTTTTCCGCTGCTGATTGTCGACTATGAATTCGATTCAAAAGGACAGTTGGTGCTGACCACTTCAATTGGCACGTATTTTACTGTTGAGAGTGAACAGCATTTTACTGTTGATGAACAAGATATTTTTGTTAGTTTGGATAAAGGGTTATCGGCAAAACTAGGACGAGCGTGTTATTACCGTTTTATTGAACAATTTCTATTAAAGCAAGACTAGTTCTCGTTACTCACTTAGCCAATTTACTAAGTTAACCTTTTCAGGAAAATCCCATTGAGCATTCTAATTCGCAAAGAAACTGCTAGTGACATCGAAGCAATTAATGATGTCACTATTGCCGCATTTATGACTGCACCACATACAGATCATACTGAGCAATTTATTGTTAATGCCTTGCGTCATTCAGGCGCTTTATCAATCTCCTTGGTTGCGCAAAAAGGGGAAAACATTATTGGGCATGTGGCAGTGTCTCTAGTTTCAATTTCTGATGGCTCTGAAAACTGGTATGGGTTAGGGCCTATTTCTGTGGTGCCCAGTGAGCAAGGTCATGGCGTAGGTAGTCAATTGATGGATACTGCTTTAGCCGAATTGAAACGTTTAAATGCACAGGGTTGTGTGCTGTTAGGTGACCTACAATACTATCAGCGTTTTGGTTTTAAACCATTGGAGCAGCTGATTTTAGCAGGTGTTCCAATGGAGTATTTTCAAGCTCTTGTGCTAAAAGGAAAACAGCCTCGCGGCGAAGTGACTTATCACAGTGCTTTTACAGCAACGGCGTAATTTGCCGATTTTATATTTAAGTTTCATAGGATCCTATTATAAGTTTGCTGCTTTATTTCTATTGATACCTTAAATTTCTGAGCAAAATGCGACCTATCATTGTGTTTTATGCTAAGCCTTTCTTTCTCAATATGAATCGCTTTACTCGTTAAATTTTGTTGATTGTTTCTCTAGTTTCTTCAGAAGCAAGTGGTAGTATTAATTAAAGCCACTGTTTTTGGAGGTGTCGATTGAAGCATTATGAGAGTTTGGGATACTTGGTATCTCACCTTAATATCGAACTGCAAAAAGCGTTAGATGAGCAGCTAAAGCGCTATGATTTAGATATTAAATTATGGCCTGTGTTGTTTGCCCTGTGGCAAGAGGAGGGGATCACACAAACAGAGCTTTCAAAGCGCTGTGATGTGGCTAACTACACCATGACCAGACTGTTAGATCAGTTGCAAGTTCAAGGATTGATCACCCGTCATCAAGAAGCCGATAATCGTCGCGCTTTTCAAATATTTCTTACAGACAACGCTAAAGCATTAGAACAGGATTTGACCCGCGAAGCGGAGCGAGTCAATGAACGTTTTCTAGCCAACCTAAATGAGCAAGAGTCACAGGATTTTATTCGTCTGTTGAACAAGATTAATCGCCTAAGTTAATGGTAGATAAGGTTTCATGGTGTTTTAACGTGTAGATGGTCGACGAAAATTAGTCTTTAGAATTAACGGTTTAGTAGAAATTAACCAATTTATTCAAATATTTAATCTAAATGATCAATAATCCTAAAGAGGCTAATGCACTTAAGCAAACAACACCATATAACCATTGGCGGCTTTGTAGCAGGTTAGCATTTCCTTGTTTGATACTAGTTATCAATCGATTTTGTTTATAAATACGGCAGATCATCTGTTCGCTGTTGGGGTCGATAAACAGTTGGAATTTGCAGGGGATGCCATTGCGAAGCTGAACTTGATGTTCGCTTTTGGGACCAAAATTAAGTTTACGCGATACGCGTTTACCATTAACAAAGACCTGCTCTAATCCACACCAGTCACTTGCCTTTAGCTCAACTAAATCCTGATTAAAGTCATGTTTGAAGCAGATCATTTTAGTGTCCACACTCTGATATCGGGGATTTAATTCAAGCAGAGGAATATGACATTTTCCAGTATGGTTTTATGAAATATTGGTGTTTTCAATTTATGTTGTTGCTAGTAAAAAGAAAATTATTTTTACATTGGTGATATGACTTAAGTTTGTGCAAGCGAGTAGTAATATTTTTGTGTAACCAATTGAAATACAACTTTAAATCAACCTTGTTTATGATATGAAAAAGCCACCGTGTTTTAACGGTGGCTTTTAAAATAATGAGCTTTAGTCTTTGTTATCAGAGACTATTTTAGCCGTTGATAATAGCTCTAGCTAACTCATCTGCGACGGAAGCCGTCGTGCGGTTTTGCTCATCTGAAAGGGTGAATACTTTCAGTAAGGTGTTGTAGATCTCTTCAACTTTTGCGGTAGATTTCTGAGCATCATAATCTTTCTCAAATGAGACGTTAATGATACCGCCTGCGTTGATCACATAATCTGGCGCATACAGAATACCCAACTCTTTTAGCTTCTCTCCATGACGCGCTTCGGCTAACTGATTGTTGGCACAACCGGCAACGATGCTAGCTTTTAGTAATGGAATAGTGGTGTCATTAATCGTGGCGCCTAAAGCACAAGGGGCATAGACATCGACATCTTGATGGTAGATATCTTGAGGAGCCACAATAATAGCACCAAATTCAGTTGCAACTTTATCTAGAGATGCCTGATGAATGTCGGTGACGATAAGTTCAGCGCCTTCAGCATGTAGGTGACGACATAGGTAGTAGCCTACATGGCCTACACCTTGAACAGCGATCTTAAGACCTTTAAGGCTATCGATACCACGCTGATGCTTAACTGCGGCTTTAATCCCTAAGTAAGTACCTAGTGCAGTGAAAGGAGATGGGTCGCCGCTTTTGCCTTCAAGACCAGCTACGTAAGGCGTTTCTTGGTGGGCGATCATAATATCGCTAGTTGAAACCCCAACATCTTCAGCAGAATAGTATTTACCGCCTAATGTATTAATACAGCGTCCAAAGGCTCTAAAGAGCGCTTCACGGTTTTCTGTTTTAGGATCGGCAATGATCACAGACTTTCCGCCACCCATAGCAAGGCCTGCTAATGCATTCTTGTATGTCATACCACGTGACAGTCGTAATACGTCGGTTAAAGCCTCATCATCCGATTCATAGTTCCACATTCTACAGCCACCAACAGCAGGCCCCAGATTGGTGTTATGGATTGCGATAATTGCACGCAAACCACTTTCTTTATCATGACAAAATACAACTTGTTCGTGATCGTCAAATGAGATGTGATTAAATACTGCCACTTTGAGAGTTCTCCGCTTGGGAATTAAAACATCGAATAACAATTTGCCTTTCGATGGAGTGTGATATTTATTGCAGAACGATAGCATTTAGCGATACTCTCGACAAAGTAAGAAACCGCTTTTATTTGTGATTTATGTGGCAATTTTGCTTTCCACTTTACGTCAACGTAAAGTTTTTGGTTTGCTATGCTGCCAAATCATTGTTTTAAATGATTTTGGGCTTATATAGATTGCAGAATAATTATAAGAATAGGAAGTAGTATGTCAGAACAAGTAGCCGATCAAACGCAAACTTTATCGCCAGAAGAGATTGAAGCACGCACTCAAGTGTGGATAAGAGAGCATTTCCAGAAGGCGAATCGCTTTTTAGCTGAGAAAGGGGTGATCCCTGAACGTGTTATTGCCGAAGAGAGTCGTTATCTCGCGCCATTTTTAGCGATTTGGAAACTAGAGTCTAAGCAGCCTAAATCGCAAACCTTCTGGGTGATGTCTGGTGACCTTCCTACCGATTATGTCGATGTTAGTGTGGCAGCAACCGCTCGTGATGCCATTCGCCATTTTTCAATGATGTGGCAACTTAAAGCTGAAAACTTGATGAAATCAGGTGCAACTCAAGATCCGACACAGGCTAAGTTTGCCCAACTGTTGGTTTCCCGTGCTGAGAGCCTATTTCAAATTCATAACGATGAAAAGTTATGGAAAGAATCATAATCGAACCCTTAGGTTATCCTATAAAATGCCGCTTTAATTAAGCGGCATTTTTGTTTTTGAAGTTTATGCTTTTGAGGCAAGGTAAGTGACAACAAATATCTTCGTGGTTATACCAATCAGCATAAAGATGTGATCGCTGAGTAGAGCACTTTCTTATAATACCGTTTGGAATTTTTCTGTTTAAGCCAAATAGGCATAGCCGCGATTAAGCATCCACAGGAAGTAGTCACATATTTCAGTTTGCTGACACAATTCGAGTGCGCTAGTACTGTCAAAGCTAATTTGGTTGGCAAGTTGTGTCAGTAATTCAGCTTGGCAACTACCTAATGAGTAACTTTCACCATTGATGAATAAGCGTTGCTGTTGATCGGCTTCAATTTGAATTACCTTTAATCCGCCAATACGAAGTAGCTCAGCCCCTTCTTCTAAAGCGCTAATGAGTTCAGCTTTATGGTAGTCTTGCTGAGGTTCACATAGGTCAAGCTCAAAACGGTTTTGACTGAGTAAGTGCCCTAAAACATTTTGATAGTGCTCTGGCTGGGTCAATAATGTCTGCAATAAATCCATCATGCCTTGCTGCTGATCTATGGTGAGTAATCCAGAGGCATTGGGCTCTTGTTGAGATGTGAATCGGGTTAAGCCGCTATTGGTATCGATAAGGTGATCGGCAATACTGCTGAGTAACTCTTGCTGACTGGGAGCGCGAAAACCAATCGAGTAGCTTAAAGCCGTTTCTAAGGTCTCGCCGCGGTGAGGAAATCCCGGTGGGATATATAACATGTCACCGGCTTCAAGTATCACGTCAATAATGGGCTCAAAGTCATCAATCAGTGACGTATGAGTATCTCCTCCACGGGGAGAATATTGTCCTTTAGCGCCGACTTTCCAACGTCGTTTACCTTCACCTTGTAGCAAGAAAACATCATAGTTATCTATATGGGGGCCCACTCCACCGCCGGGAGTGGCAAATGACACCATTAAGTCATCGAAACGCCAGTCGGGGATAAAGCGAAAAGCGTCAACTAGCGGCTGTGAATCGGGATACCAGTGATTTACCGCCTGAACCAAGAGTTGCCAATTATCTTCGCCAAAGGGTGAATAATCTTCGATAGGCCCTTGAATGATCTCCCAGTTACCTTGTTTGGTTAGTACGATACGTGATGCGATCTCTTCTTCGCAGGCCAAGCCTGCAAGTTCTTCTGGGCTGATAGGGTCTTGGAAGTGTTTAAAGGCGGCCTTAATCACTAGAGGCTGTTTCTGCCAGTGCTGTTGTAAAAAAGCTTGTGGATCGAAGTTAACTGTATACATGAAAGGTTAAACCCAGATTGTGGTGCGTAAATGTGAGCAGTATAAGCTAAATAAAAAAGGCGGTAAGCATAATGCTCACCGCCTTTTTTAAATATCAGTCGATAATGATCACTTTAGCTCATCAACAAAGGCTTCTGCACGGCCGATGTAGTTAGCAGGCGTCATTTTTTTCAGTTCAACTTTAACTTCAGCTGGAAGCTCAAGATTATCGATGAACTGGGCAAGTTGCTCACCATCAATACGCTTACCGCGAGTTAGCTCTTTAAGTTTCTCGTACGGCTTTTCAATACCATAACGACGCATAACTGTTTGTACAGGCTCAGCAAGTACTTCCCAGTTTTGATCTAGCTCTTCACGTAGGTGAGCTTCGTTAACTTCTAACTTGCTGATCCCTTTTAGCGTGGCTTGGTATGCGATTAACGCGTGTGCCATACCCACACCTAAGTTACGTAGAACGGTAGAGTCAGTTAGGTCGCGCTGCCAACGAGATACAGGTAGCTTAGCCGCAAGGTGTTGCATCAATGCGTTTGCAATACCCAAGTTACCTTCAGAGTTTTCGAAATCGATTGGGTTAACCTTGTGTGGCATGGTTGATGAACCAATTTCACCAGCAATGGTTTTTTGCTTGAAGTGACCTAGGGCGATGTAACCCCAGATATCACGGTCGAAGTCGATTAAAACAGTATTGAAACGAGCAACGGCATCAAATAACTCAGCGATGTAATCGTGTGGTTCAATTTGAGTGGTGTACGGGTTCCAGTTTAGGCCTAGGCTAGTCACGAAGCGTTGTGACAGAGTATGCCAGTCAACTTCTGGATAAGCAGATAGGTGAGCGTTGTAGTTACCAACCGCGCCGTTAATCTTACCCATAATTTCCACAGCTTGAATTTGCTTAAGTTGACGTTCTAGACGAACTGCCACGTTAGCCATCTCTTTACCTAAAGTGGAAGGTGAAGCAGGTTGACCGTGAGTACGTGACATAAGTGGAACTGACTTGTATTCAGCCGCTAACTTCTTAATACCATCAAGGATTTGTTGGCAGTAAGGCACTAATACTTGCTCGCGAGCATCTGTCAGCATTAAACCGTGTGACAGGTTGTTGATATCTTCAGAAGTACAAGCAAAGTGTACAAATTCATCGATGGCAACCAGTTCGGCGTTATCGGCGATTTTTTCTTTGATGAAATATTCAACCGCTTTAACGTCGTGATTGGTGGTTGCTTCAATGGTTTTAACGCGTAACGCGTCTTCTTCATTGAAGTTGTCTTTGATCTGGTCGAGTAGGGCTAATGCCGCTTCGCTAAAAGGTGGAACTTCTTTAATTTCTGGACAGCTAGAAAGTAGCTTTAGCCAGTTAATTTCGACTTGAACACGGTATTTGGTCAGGCCGTACTCGCTGAAAATCCCTCGTAATGAGGCGGTTTTACTACCATAACGACCGTCTACCGGAGAGATAGCAGTTAGTGCGGAAAGTTCCATCAGAAGCTCCTTTATGAACTTAGATTAATTATTTATAGGGTAAGGCTTTTATTTGCTATATCGACAATTGCTTTTCTAGAGAAGACAAGGTGTCTACGCTTGCCTCCTAATTGGCGCCATAATACTGCGCTACGCATAGCGGCGAGCAGTAAGGCGCGAATTCTTTGTTGAACCAACGGCTGCTTCAAAAACTCAGGGTTGCCTGAGATCTGAATTTTAGGGCCTATATCGCTGATAATGTCGCTATAAATACCAGCGAAATTAGCGACAACTTGATCATCGGTGATCGAGAAGTGATGCAGTTGACGATGCACCTGATTAATACGTTCTGCTAACATGCCCATGGCATTTGAAGAGCGAGAGAGTTTGCGCTCAAGGGCGAGAATACCAATCAGGTAGCGGGTTATTTCAACATCTTTTTGTTTGTCATCGCCCAGTTGGTTGATGATCAGTTGATAGCCGCTTCTGAGAACGATTTTGTCAGCATACACATCGCTAGTACTGTCAGGGTTAGTGACTAAGATGGTATTGAGGCAGGCCGCCAAGGCGTCATTATCGCCTTGCCCATGACGGGCAACACGCTGTACTTGGGCAATTGCCTGCAAGATGCCGGCAAATGCCATGGTTCTGTCAAAGATTGCTTGGCTCACGTATTTTCTCTTCTTCTGTTTACGATTTGATCAGTGAGTCTATGATGCCGCCGCCAAGGCAGACTTCACCATCGTAGAACACTGCAGATTGGCCTGGCGTAACGGCTGCAACAGGGTCTGTAAACATCACTTTAATGCGGTCTTCACCATCATAGGAAAGGGTACAAGCCACATCGCGTTGTCGATAACGGGTTTTTACAGTGATGTTTGCACCGTCTGCTGGGCCTTTGCGATCAACCCAATGTAGTTGGTCGGCATAAAATCCGCTGGACATCAGGCGTGGGTGGTTGCCGCCTTGACCGACAACCAGTACGTTACGTTCAAGATCTTTGTCTACCACATACCAAGGATCGTCATTGCTATTCTTCATGCCGCCAATGCCAAGGCCTTTGCGTTGGCCAAGAGTGTGGTACATCAAACCTTGATGTTCACCGATCACTTCGCCGTCAGCGGTTTCAATCTTACCGGGCTGAGCGGGCAAGAAGGTTTGTAAGAAGTCGGTAAACTTGCGCTCGCCGATAAAACAGATACCTGTGCTGTCTTTTTTATCGTGAGTAATAAGCCCCATCTCTTTGGCTATTTCACGCACTTCGCTTTTCTCTAACTCGCCAACGGGAAATAGAGAACGCGACACCTGTTCATGGCTTAAGGTATAGAGGAAGTAGCTTTGATCTTTATTGCTATCGACACCTCGAAGCATTTGGCTTTGACCTGAGGCATCGCTGCGGCGTACATAATGGCCCATTGCGATATAGTCGGCATCTAAGATCTCATCGGCAAACTCTAAGAAGGCTTTAAATTTGATCTCTTTGTTGCACATGATGTCTGGGTTTGGCGTGCGTCCCGCTTTATATTCTGCCAAAAAATATTCGAACACATTGTCCCAATATTCGGCGGCGAAATTAACGGTGTGCAACGTGATACCTAATTTGTCGCAAACGGCTTGTGCATCTTTTAAGTCTTCAGCTGCGGCGCAATACTCGTCGGTATCGTCTTCTTCCCAGTTTTTCATGAACAGGCCTTCAACTTGATAGCCTTGTTTCATTAGTAGATATGCAGAAACAGATGAGTCAACACCGCCAGACATACCGACGATGACTTTTTTACCGTTTGGATTGGGTTCGATTAGTGCCATAGATCCTGAAAACCATTAAAAATTATGTTGCTACGACAAGACATTAGGCATTGATTATGTCGCTTATAGCGACATTCTTGCTCAACTTGTTAATTAAGGAGCATAAAATGCGCCTATAACACCTTATCTGCGGGGGCGTATTCTATCACGCATTATGCGCGGTAGCTAACTAGAGAAATTGACAATTAACTATCTCTGGCGAAAATTGTTTTCCCTGTAGCTGATCTTCAATGCATTGCAGCACTAATGGGCTTCTAAGTTGTGATTTTAGTGTACGAATTTCAGTGATTGATAACCATACGGCTCGGTTAATAGCTTGGTCTTGAGGCTCTGTATCGAGCTGTTGTTCGAGTTGGCAGAAATAGGTGAAGCGTAAGAAAGCCAGTTCGCTATTAGCTTGAAATTGATAGATACCGATTAGCGACTCAGGCTCGACGGTTAATCCGGTTTCTTCACGGACTTCTCTTTTGCAGGCATTGATAAGTGATTCATTGGCTTCGAGGTGTCCTGCAGGTTGGTTATACTTGAGCTCACCGTCAATCAGCTCTTCAACCATTAAATATTTATCTTGGCTGCGAATGACACATGCCACGGTAACGTTGGGTTTATAGCGATGCATATTGGTTCCTTAAGGCTGTGAACCACCAAATTTATTGCTCAAAAATTTGCAGTGGATGACTTATCTGAAACCACCCGATATTCGCCATTGGCAATATCATCTAGGCTCCATTGTCCTATTTTATAACGAATTAATCTGAGTGTTGGGTAACCCACATGAGCAGTCATTCGACGTACCTGGCGATTACGCCCTTCACAAATTTCAATTTGTAGCCAGGTGGTTGGGATATTTTGTCGCTCTCGTATCGGCGGATTTCTTGGCCAAATTACAGGCGATTCGATAATTTCAACTTTGGCAGGTAAGGTAAAACCATCTTTTAACTCAATGCCTTGGCGTAGTGAGGCTAAAGCGGATTCACTCGGCTGACCTTCAACTTGCACCCAGTAAGTTTTAAAGGTTTTTTTGTTTGGCTGGGTTATTTTTGCTTGTAATTGACCGTCGTTGGTTAATAAGAGTAAACCTTCACTGTCGCGGTCTAAACGGCCTGCGGCATAAACATCTTTGATTGGAATAAAGTCTTTTAAGGTTTGTCTACCTTGTTCATCGGTGAACTGACATAGCACATCAAAAGGTTTATTAAACAAGACAATGATGGGCTTTTCTGCTCGTGGCTTTGTGGTTTTTCTTGCAGGACGACGAGCTGAGTGTTTGGGATTACCCTGTGATTGGGTTTTCGAACTCTTGCTACGATGAGTCGCTGCAGCAGGACGGGAATATGAGGTTGATTTTTTAGGTTTCGATACGCTCACAAGGCCAGTTTCTAAGGTCATTTATTGGATATAACACATTGTACTTGGCATTCGCCCTTAGTGGAATTTGAATATTACTGGGAATGATTTATGATGTCGTCCATAAAAATGTGATCGATAGCAAAACGTAATTAGTTTTTGAGATGTTAGATGCGGGTTGTATTGCATTGATTTTGAATTCATAAGTGATGGTGGCATTGAGCGATTTAATCACTTTTCAACCTCTGTATTTGCATACCTCTA
Source organism: Shewanella sp. Isolate11 (assembly GCF_022398315.1). Classification (GTDB taxonomy): domain Bacteria; phylum Pseudomonadota; class Gammaproteobacteria; order Enterobacterales; family Shewanellaceae; genus Shewanella. Next base: position 768,211 of record NZ_JAKEVF010000002.1, on the reverse strand, counting down.
GGTCATTTCACTCTACAAAAAATGCGATTTACTCGCAGATATAATTAGAAAAATAATCAGATTCATTAACGCTTTATTATACAAAACGTAGGACATACAATGAACGACAATCCAACGATTATCTATACTGAAACCGACGAAGCTCCAGCTCTAGCGACCCTATCTTTACTTCCGATTATTAAAAACTTTACTGCCGCTGCAGGTGTCGGTGTTGAAACCCGTGATATTTCACTTTCTGGGCGTATTATTGCTAATTTCCCTGACTTTCTGACTGCTGAACAACAAATTTCTGATGCCCTAGCTGAGCTAGGCGAGTTGGCGACTAAGCCAGAAGCTAACATTATTAAACTTCCAAATATCAGTGCATCTATTCCACAGTTAAAAGCTTGTATTAAAGAGCTTCAAGCCAAAGGCTATGCGCTTCCAGATTATCCTGATGAGCCAACGACTGATACCGAAGTTGACGTGAAATCACGTTACGACAAGATTAAAGGTAGTGCGGTAAACCCGGTTTTACGTGAAGGTAATTCAGATCGCCGTGCACCAACGTCTGTTAAAAATTATGCAAAGAAAAACCCACATTCAATGGGTGCATGGAGTAGAGAGTCAAAGTCTCACGTCTCTCATATGGATAACGGTGATTTTTATGGTTCAGAGCAATCGGTAACCTTTGCTGAAGCCACTCAAATTGATATCGTTTTTGAAGCAAAAGACGGTACAAGCAAGACATTAAAGTCGGCACTGGATCTGCAAGCGGGTGAAGTGATCGATGCTGCGACAATGAGTAATAAGGCGTTAGTTTCCTATTTTGAGCGTGAAATCGCTGCAGCTAAAGATGAAGACGTATTACTTTCTCTGCATCTTAAAGCGACCATGATGAAGGTGTCAGACCCGATTTTATTTGGTCATGCAGTTAAGGTTTTCTATAAAGAACTCTTTGCTAAACATGGTGAACTATTTGAACAGTTAGGCGTTGATGTTAACAACGGTTTTGGTGATGTGTATGCCAAAATTGCTAGTCTACCAGCAGAGCAAAAAGCTGCAATCGAAGCTGACATCGCTGCTATTTATGCCCAGCGTCCAGCATTAGCTATGGTTGATTCTGATCGTGGTATCACTAACTTACATGTTCCAAGCGACGTGATCATCGATGCTTCTATGCCTGCGGCTATCCGCTCATCTGGTCAAATGTGGGGCCCCGATGGTCAGCTGAAAGATACCAAAGCACTTATCCCAGATCGTTGTTATGCCGGTGTTTACCAAGAAACGATTCAGTTCTGTAAAGAGAATGGCGCTTTCGATCCAACCACTATGGGAAGCGTACCTAATGTGGGCTTAATGGCGCAAAAAGCTGAAGAGTACGGTAGCCACGATAAGACCTTCGAAATCGCTGCCGATGGTGTGGTGAAAGTGGTTGATGCAGCTGGTAATGTGTTATTGAGCCATGATGTGGAAGCTGGTGATATTTGGAGAATGTGCCAGGTTAAAGACGCGCCTATCCGTGATTGGGTAAAATTAGCCGTTAACCGTTCGCGTTTATCAGCGACGCCAGCCGTATTTTGGCTTGATGCCGAGCGTGCACACGATGCTCAGCTTATCGCTAAGGTCAAACAATATCTGCCTGAGCATGACACCAGCGGTCTTGAAATTTATATCATGTCGCCAGTGGAAGCAACTCGCTTCTCACTACAGCGTATTAAAGCAGGTTTAGATACCATCTCTGTCACAGGTAACGTGTTACGTGATTACCTGACAGATTTGTTCCCTATTTTAGAATTGGGTACCAGTGCTAAGATGCTTTCGATCGTACCATTAATGAGCGGCGGTGGATTATTTGAAACCGGTGCTGGTGGTAGTGCGCCTAAGCACGTACAGCAGGTTGAAAAAGAAGGGCACTTGCGTTGGGACTCACTAGGTGAATTCTTGGCTCTAGGCGCTTCTCTTGAGCATCTAAGTCAAAACTACAATAACCCTAAAGCTCAAGTCTTGGCCGATGCGTTAGATATTGCGATTGGACAGTTCTTAGATGAAAACCGCTCACCATCACGTCGCGTTGGTGAACTCGATAACCGTGGTAGCCACTTCTATTTAGCGATGTACTGGGCTCAAGCGTTGACTGCGCAAGATAGCGATCAAGAGCTAAAAGCTTATTTTGCTCCATTGGCCGCAGCGATGAGCGAAAATGAGGCTAAGATTGTCGCTGAATTAAATGGTGCTCAAGGTAGTGCGGTTGATTTAGGCGGTTACTACCGTTTAGATGCTGCTAAAGCAGCAACAGCGATGCGCCCGAGTGCAACGTTAAATGCGTTAATAGGCCAATGATGAAGTTGGAAACGGAGAGAGTTTACTTGCTCCGTTTCCGATGAATATCAGCCAATAAAAAAGGCAGGGGAAACCCTGCCTTTTTTGTTTTCACGCCTACTATTTTGTAGGAGATATCGCTGACGCGTGCATCCCTTTTGGCCCTTCTTCTACTTCAAATTGAACTGGTTGGCCTGCTTTTAGAGTTCGATAGCCTTCCATTTCAATGGTAGAATAATGTGCGAAAACGTCTTCACCACCAGCTTCAGGGCAGATAAACCCGAATCCTTTGGCGTTGTTGAACCATTTAACAGTTCCGTTTGCCATACTTCCACTTCCTTCTGTTGTTTACTGACCAGTAAGATAGTAAAACTAAACTGACTGGGATAATTCACCACTCAGTAAACAGAATGTAACCAGTAAAAGTGGATGTCAAGCGTAACTTAACAATGCGGCAACATTTTTGATAAAAAATATGATCAATTGCGTTATTGAACCCCTGACTGGTATGTTTGGATAAAGAGAAAAATCAACATTTGGTAGAAGCCAAAACTAGAGGCTAATATTTAAAGATGGGCAAAACAGGCAATATAGAACGTGTTGAAGAAAGAGTTGAATCAGAGATCGCTCCGCCTTCAATGTATAAAGTAATTTTAAACAACGATGACTACACCCCAATGGATTTTGTCATTGAGGTATTACAACTTTTTTTCAAAAAAAATGAGCAAGAAGCGACAGATATCATGTTAGCGATCCATCATAAAGGCAAAGGAGTCTGTGGTATTTTTCCTTTTGGTATTGCTGAAACCAAGGTTGCTCAGGTAAATCAATTTGCAAGACAAAACCAACATCCGTTACTGTGTTCTTTAGAGAAAGCCTGAATCTCAACATGTAGTGATTAATTTAGGGGGTGCTATGTTAAATAAAGATCTAGAGGTCACCTTAAATCTGGCATTTCAACAAGCCAGAGACGCTCGCCATGAGTATATGACCGTTGAGCATCTGCTATTAGCGTTAATTGATAATCCAGCAGCGCAAGAGGCATTACTCGCTTGTGGGGCTAATCTCGATAGACTTCGTCAAGATGTGGCGAGTTTTATTGAGCAGACCACACCGATTATTAGCGATCCTAATGATGAGCGAGAGACCCAACCTACCTTAGGCTTTCAGCGCGTACTGCAGCGGGCAGTGTTTCATGTGCAATCTTCCGGTCGCAATGAAGTGACTGGCGCCAATGTGCTGGTGGCTATTTTTAGTGAGCAAGAATCACAAGCGGTTTATTTGCTGCGTAATGGCGAGATCACCCGCTTAGATATCGTTAATTATATTTCTCACGGAGTGGGCAGAGACGAGATTGATGAAGCGCAAGAGACTGAGCAGATAGAGGATAATAGTGAGGCTGAGGAGCGTAGTAAGCTATCGCAATTTACTTCGAATCTGAATGAAGAAGCCCGCAATGGCAATATTGACCCATTGATTGGCCGCAGCGATGAAATTGAGCGTGCGATACAGATCCTCTGTCGTCGTCGTAAAAACAACCCTTTATTAGTCGGTGAAGCTGGTGTAGGTAAAACGGCTATCGCTGAAGGCTTGGCTTATCGCATCGTCAACGAAGAAGTGCCAGAGGTGATGGAAACCGCTACGGTTTATTCACTCGATTTAGGCGCGCTACTGGCGGGCACTAAATACCGTGGTGACTTTGAAAAGCGTTTCAAAAGCCTGCTAAAAGAGTTAGCTAAAGATAAGCATGCCATTTTATTTATTGATGAGATCCATACCATCATTGGGGCTGGGGCTGCATCTGGTGGGGTGATGGATGCATCTAATCTGCTTAAGCCATTGTTATCGAGTGGTAATTTACGTTGTATGGGCTCAACCACTTTCCAAGAATACCAAAGCATTTTTGAAAAAGACCGTGCCTTAGCAAGACGCTTTCAAAAGATTGATGTTAATGAGCCTTCGGTTGCCGAAACGACTAAAATTTTGCAAGGCTTGAAGTCAAAATATGAAGAGCATCATGGCGTGCGTTATACCTTAGCTGCGCTTGGTGTGGCAGCCAAATTGTCGGATAAGCATATTAATGACCGCCATCTTCCCGATAAAGCTATCGATGTTATCGATGAGGCTGGGGCGAGAATGGCGATGCTACCGGCGAGTAAACGTAAAAAAACCATTGGTCAGAGTGAAATTGAGGCGATTATTGCCAAGATGGCACGTATTCCAGAGAAAACCGTGTCTGCCACCGATAAAGATATGCTGAAGAATCTTGAGCGTAATCTGAAGATGGTGGTCTTTGGTCAAGATAAAGCTATCGAGGCCCTTAGCTCGGCGATACGCTTATCTCGCAGTGGTTTGAGCGGTGATGCTAAGCCGGTGGGGAGTTTCTTGTTTGCAGGCCCTACGGGTGTTGGTAAAACTGAGGTGACCAGCCAGTTAGCTTCGTGCCTAGGGTTAAATTTGGTTCGGTTTGATATGTCCGAATACATGGAGAGCCATACGGTATCACGTCTTATCGGTGCGCCTCCAGGTTATGTTGGCTACGACCAAGGTGGTTTGTTAACCGACGCTGTGATCAAAAATCCACATTGTGTGGTGCTGCTCGATGAAATTGAGAAAGCCCATCCCGATGTGTACAACTTGCTGTTGCAGGTAATGGATCACGGTACATTAACAGATAACAATGGCCGTAAAGCCGACTTTAGACATGTGACTTTGGTGATGACTACCAATGCGGGTGTGCAAGAGACGGTGCGTAAATCGATTGGTTTTAAGCAGCAAGATCATAGTCAAGATGCGCTGTCGGAAATCAACCGTGTGTTCTCTCCTGAATTCAGAAACCGTCTTGATGAGATCATTTGGTTCAATCACCTCGATATGACAGTGATTGCTAAAGTGGTCGACAAGTTCTTGGTTGAATTACAGGCGCAGTTGGACGATAAGGCCGTAGTGCTTGATGTGAGTGATGAAGCCAGAACCTTGCTTGCAGAGAAGGGGTACGATAAGGCGATGGGCGCACGTCCAATGGCACGTGTTGTGACTGAGCTTATCAAGCGGCCGCTAGCCGATGAAATCTTATTTGGTAAGCTAGAGAAGGGCGGTACGGCTCACGTCGATGCCGAAGGTGATAAAATTACCATTAATGTTGAACGCCCTGAAAAAGTGACAAGTTAGTCACAGGGTAAATTAACAGGCTGCAATTGCAGCCTTTTTTGTGGCTTCTGCCCCGTCCTAAATAGCGTTGAATGGCCTCATAAGGGAATAACCATTTCATCATGCATTCCCTTTGAGTTCATTGCTAAAAATACGCTGAGTAGATCACTTTCTTAGACTGATTGGGATAATAATACCAATCTCAGTAATTATCTGATCGTTCTTGCTAGTTAAAATCGCCGATAACCGTGTTGTAAATTTTGTTATTAGAATAACTAGTGACTGCAATTTACGCCTTGTTCTCGACAATTTTTCCTGCGCCCTTTTCTGTTACAAACGGGCTGATCACTCATTTACTTTGATTGGTATTACTTGGGGTATCTTTTTCAATTAGATTTTTCAGAGTACAAAAAAACCGGCATTGGCCGGTTTTTTATTTAAATCGTTAGCTAACTCTTTAGCGTGAACGGAAGACGATGCGCCCTTTGCTCAAATCATAAGGGGTCAGCTGAACTGTGACCTTGTCACCCGTAAGAATACGGATGTAGTTTTTACGCATTTTGCCTGAGATATGGGCGATTACTACGTGACCATTCTCTAGCTCTACTCGAAACATTGTATTTGGCAAGGTTTCAAGAATAGTGCCTTGCATCTCAATGTTGTCTTCTTTCGCCATTAATCAGTTATCCTGTTAGCCTTCAAATATTAAAAACGGGCGTATCATGCCGCAAAACGGCCGTGCTGTAAAGAGGGATGTCGTGATAGCGCACTAAGGAGATGTGTTCGTAATCGCTATTTGTTTAGCTTATTCGCTCTGTTGCCAGCCTTGCTGGGTAAGAATTTGGTAAGGCTGGTAATTGGTTTTGTAATTCATTTTTCTAGACTCGTTTATTTGATAGCCTAAATAAACAAATTCTTTTGCCAATAGTTTCGCAATACGGCATTGGATTAAGATCATTAAGCTACCCATGGAGCGCTTGTGTTCCTCGGGTGCAAAAAAACTGTAAATAGCCGATAGGCTATTGGGTAGCATGTCGGTTACCGCGACACCAATTAATCTACCATTTTCTCTCAGTTCAATCAGTTGTGGTTTAAGCCAGTTGCAATGGAGAAAATGATCATATTGTTGTCGAGAGGGTGGATACATTGGGCCGTCATAATGTCGTTTGGCAATATACTCTTGGTAAAGCTGGTAATGTTCATCTGTGGTGCTATTCACAATTGACCAACTAAGGTCTCTGTTGTTTTTTAGCGTGCGTTTTTGTCGCCTGGAAGGGATAAAGTCTTTAACCGGAATTCTGATGGGCTGACAGGCACTGCACATAGGGCAATGGGGTTTATACAAGGTATCGCCGCTACGACGAAACCCCAATGAGATCAACTGCTCATACAGTTCGACGTTAAGGATGTTTTCTTGCAGCACCAGCAACTGTTCATTTTGCTCTGGTAGATAACTACAGGCAAACGTGTTGGTCATGCCTACTTGAATGGTGTCTGATTTAGAGTTCAAGGAAAACCTCGTTGCAATGCCAAGTGTCACTTGCCACTTCGATATCTCTAAAGCGTTTTAGCAGGTTAATAAAATCACTACGTTTTAGTGCTTTTGCGCCGAGAGATTCAAGGTGCGGATTCATTACTTGGGCATCGATAAGCCTGAACTTGTGATTCAGTAGATGTTGATGCAACATCATCATTGCGGCTTTAGAGGCGTTGGTTTTGTAATGAAACATGGATTCACCACAAAATACTTGGCCCACGGCAATACCATAGAGTCCCCCGACAAGCTGTTCATTTTCCCAAACCTCAATGGAGTGTGCTTTACCTTGCCTATGCAGGGCTTTATAGGCGTGTTGGATTTCAGCAGTGATCCAAGTACCTTCTTTGCCTTGACGGCTTTGAGCACAACTTTCTATCACCCGATTAAATGCGCGATTGACACTGAAACGCCATTGAGACTTGTTAATGTGACGCTTTAGGCTGCGGCTAATTTTCATGGTGCCGGGGACAAAAACGGCACGGGGATCGGGAGACCACCAGAGTATAGGGTCATTCTCATTAAACCAAGGGAAAATACCGTCGTAATATGCGCTTAATAATCGCTTGGGATGAAGATCACCGCCAATAGCCAATAGTCCGTTTGGATCGGTGAGGGCATACTCTGGTGAAGGAAACTTCGCCAATTCATTATTTAAGTAGGACAGTGAGTTCACAATTGAGTAAAATTAGTTGATAGCCTCTTTATAAGTTAGCGGAAAAATAGCTATGTTGAAACCTAGAGTCCACTTCTTTCGCTTTATCAGTCTGATTTTTGTTGCCAGCTGTTTTGCAGGTATTCCATCTGTAGTCAATGCCGCTTATGAGCGTAATAAGGCTGTACCTGTTGAAAAAGTTGTTTATGGCTATGTGAATTCGGTGCGTAATATTAGTCAAAGTCAGCTGGTTGAAGATCAACACCGTGGCTGGAAGATGTTTGGCGGTGCGCTACTCGGTGGTGTGATTGGCCATCAGTTCGGTGGTGGTAGTGGTCGAGATGTAGCAACCGTTTTAGGGGCATTGCTTGGTGCCGGCGCGGGTAGTCATTATAGCCGAGATTATCTGCAGCAACTCAAATTGGTTGAACTATTGATCACCTTCGATAGTGGCGAACAAGTGATGGTGTTACAAGATTTCGATCCCGCTATGGTGTTTAATACTGGAGATCAAGTGCGTGTGATTTATTTAAAGGGCAGCGTTAGAGTCGACCTTGCGATGTAATACCAATCAATATAAAGATGTGTCGCTGAATAGATCGCTTTCTTAGACTGATTGGTATAATCGAGCTGCCATAAACAGATAACAAAAAAGGAGCCGAGGCTCCTTTTTTGTTATGGATTGTAGAGATTAGAATCCGCGAGGAAGCTGACCTTTACCTGCTAATTTAGCGCGCCAAAGTTCTTTTGGCGTCATACCAGAACCGCTTTTCGCTGCTGGTTTAGCCGCAGCTTTCTTCGGTGCAGCTTTGGCTGGTGCTTTTTTAGCTGCAGGCGCTTTCTTTTCTGCAGGCTGCTTTTCAGTAGTCGCTGCTACAGTGCCGCCTTGCTCAGCTAACATAGCCTCAATCTCGCTAAAACGAAGAGATTTACCGCCATCGATTTTGTACCAACTACCTTTTTGCTCGATAGTTACCGTTTTCCCTTGCGCCTTTGTTAGTGCAGATTCTAACGCGCTAATTACCTCTTCTTTAGTCAAATTTGACATAGTTTTAACCTATTTATTTTTAATGTGTAATTGAAGGTTTGCACTAATTTTATAGTTTAAAGGGTAAAAAAGTCCAATTTTCACCGAATTTCGGCCTATTTCTATGAAGTAATTGCCAATTTTGGCTACACTAGCGCAATATTTATTGCTCATCATTGGCATTTTAATGTCTGGTAATTAAGGGATTTTTAGGAGTCGCCATGAATCGCTCAGATTTAACGCAATATCTCGCTGAGTTTTTGCAAGTATCAAATTATAAAGATTACGCCCCTAACGGCTTACAAGTGCAAGGTTGCGATCAAATCAACACCATAGTGACAGGGGTTACAGCATGCCAGGCACTGATTGACAGAGCTGTGGAGCTTAATGCTGATGCCTTATTGGTACATCATGGTTTTTTCTGGAAAGGTGAGACAGCAGTGCTCACCGGCATGAAATATCAGCGGATCAAATCATTGATAAATAATGACATCAACCTTTACGGTTATCATCTGCCTCTCGATGGACATCTAATGCTTGGCAATAACGCTGAACTTGCGCGAAAGCTTGGTCTTATCGATGCGGAAGCTGTTGCATCTTCCCCTCAAGCATTGGTGTGGCAAGGTCATTTAGATGCTCCTATGTCTGTGGATGACTTTAATGCCTTATTGGTTAAAGTGCTGGGACGTAAAGCACTGCATATTGGCAGTAACGATAAGCCCATTCATCATTTAGCTTGGTGTAGTGGTGGGGCTCAAGATTATATCGATATTGCTGCAGAACTTGGTGCAGATGCCTTTATAAGTGGTGAAGTTTCTGAGCGTACTTTCCATAGCGCTGTTGAGCAAAATATTCATTATTTTGCCGCAGGCCATCATGCGACAGAGCGATTTGGTATTCAGGCATTGGGTGAGCATTTAGTCGAGAAGTTTGGTGTGACTCACCATTTTGTTGATATCGACAATCCGGTTTAACGCTATATCAATCGATTGATATAACATAGCTAGTATCAAATGATAGATAACAAAAAGGCCCTTAAAGGGCCTTTTTCGTTTAATGAATTAATTAACGGTTAAGTTATTTAACTCGCATACCTGGTTGAGCACCTTCGTGAGGCTCTAAGATCCACAAATCTTTTTTGCCTGGACCTGCAGCGAGCACCATGCCTTCGGACATACCAAAACGCATCTTACGTGGTGCTAAGTTGGCCACCATCACAGTGAGTTTACCTTCAAGATCTTCTGGCGCATAAGCTGATTTGATGCCTGCGAAAACCTGTTTAGTTTCACCACCTAAATCTAATTGTAGTTTAAGTAACTTGTTGGCCTCGGGGACGTGCTCAGCCTTGGCGATACGTGCGATACGTAAATCGAGTTTAGCGAAATCATCGAAGCTGATCTCTTCACTGATAGGATCGAGTTCGAGTTGGCTTTGAGCTTGCTCTGATGGTGTTTCTGTCACTTGTAAGTTTTCGGTTGAAGCTTCGATGATCGCTTCGATATTCTTCATTTCAACGCGTTGCATCAATGCTTTGAATTGAGCGATTTCATGGCCAGATAAATCGAGAGCTAAATCATCCCAAGTCAGAGTGAGTTGTAGGAAGGCTTCAACATCTTTCGCAAGCTGAGGCAGTACTGGCTTAAGGTAAGTGACTAAGATACGGAACAAGTTAAGGGCATTACTGCACACTTGATGCGCTTCTTCTTGTGTCTCTTCTTGTTTAACCAGTTGCCAAGGTGCGGCATCGGCGACATAGGCGTTAGCAATATCGGCTAGCGCCATAATTTCACGCATCGCCTTACCAAATTCACGGGTTTCGTAAAATTCAGCAATGGTCTCTTGCTTAGCAAGGAAGGTTTCTGCTAATGATGAACCCTTAACTTTCGCCAATTTGCCATCGAAACGTTTGCTGATAAAACCTGCTGTACGAGAAGCAAGGTTAACCAGTTTGCCGACTAAGTCTGAATTAACACGTTGAGCGAAATCTTCAAGGTTCAAATCTAAGTCATCGATACGGCTACTGAGTTTAGCGGCGTAATAATAACGTAGGTATTCTGGGTTTAAGTTATCTAGATAGGTACGAGCTTTAATGAAGGTACCTTTCGATTTAGACATCTTGGCGCCATTAACGGTGACATAACCATGAGCATAGACACTGTTCGGCTTACGGAAACCGGCGCCTTCGAGCATGGCTGGCCAGAACAGACTGTGGAAGTAGACAATATCTTTACCGATGAAATGATACACTTCGGCAGTGGAGTCTTTAGCCCAGAAATCGTCAAAATTCAGATCATCACGCTTATCACATAGGTTTTTAAATGAACCCATGTAACCGATGGGTGCATCTAGCCACACATAGAAAAACTTACCCGGAGCATCTGGGATCTCGAAGCCAAAGTAGGGGGCATCACGAGTGATATCCCACTGTTGTAGTCCCTGTTCGAACCACTCGCCGAGTTTATTAGCCATCTCTTGTTGCAGTGAACCTGAACGGGTCCACTCTTTGAGCATATCTTCAAAAGCGGGAAGGTCGAAGAAGAAGTGCTCGGTATCTTTCATTATCGGCGTCGCACCCGATACAGCCGATTTAGGGTCGATAAGTTCTGTCGGGCTATAGGTTGCGCCGCAACTATCACAGTTGTCACCGTACTGATCCGCTGACTTACATTTAGGGCAAGTGCCTTTAACGAAACGATCAGGTAGGAACATCGACTTTTCTGGGTCGAATAACTGAGAAATGGTTTTCGACTTGATATAGCCGCCATCCCGAAGTTTGAGGTAAATTTCGCTCGCAAGTTGACGGTTTTCTTCACTGTGAGTGCTATGGAAATTGTCGAATTCAATATTAAAGTCAGCGAAGTCTTGTTGGTGCTCAGTTTGTACTTGGGCAATCATCTGCTCTGGTTCGATGCCAAGTTGCTGTGCCTTTAACATAATGGGCGTGCCGTGGGCATCGTCGGCGCAGATATAATGACATTCGTGACCACGAAGTTTTTGAAAACGTGCCCAAATATCGGTTTGGATATATTCTAGCATGTGGCCTAAATGGATAGGTCCATTAGCGTATGGTAGTGCGCTGGTCACGAGAATTTTACGTTGTGAAGTTGCCATCTTGTCTCAAAATCAGTTAAGTGCCCAAAAAGAATGGCATAGATACTAACCGATCATCGCAAAAGTTTCATTAAAAGCTGCTTTAACTGAGCTAAATCTAGCCGAATGCTGTTAGAATTTCTGATACACTTAGCCAAATTAATTTTTAGGGGTAGTCGTTTTGTCTTCAGCTTCTCAGAATTATCATCTTAGCGATGATCTTCTCGGGCCGGTTTTGGCCATTTTAGATGCATATCAAGATCCATATTTACATCAAGGTTTAGTCTCGGCAGGCTGTGTGACTAAGTTGGATATTGAAGGTAAGCGATTACAACTTGGGTTGTGTTATCCCTATCCTTGTCAGAGTCAATATCGCGATACGGTTATGGCGATCACTCATAAACTTGCTGTACTCGATGAAATTGATGAAGTCGAATGTGAGATTGATTTTCAGGCCGCAACGATTTCATCTGGGGCTGTTGAGCCACTTCCTAACATCAAGCAAGTGATCGCTGTTTCATCTGGTAAGGGGGGAGTTGGTAAATCAACCACTTCGGTCAATTTAGCCTTAGCCTTAGCGGCGGAAGGTGCAAAAGTGGGCATATTAGATGCCGATATCTACGGCCCATCAATCCCTATCATGTTAGGTGTACCTGACTTTAATCCGGTTTCTCCAGATGGCAAAATGATGACCGCTGCAAAAGCCCACGGCATTAGCGCACAATCTATCGGCTTTATGCTTGGCGGTGATGAAGCGGCAGTATGGCGTGGTCCAATGGCGGCTGGCGCCTTGGCACAATTGCTTAACGAAACTCTCTGGCCTGAGCTGGATTACCTCATTATTGATATGCCTCCAGGAACGGGTGACATTCAGCTGACCCTTTCACAAAAAGTGCCTGTGAGCGGTGCCGTGATTGTCACTACGCCACAAGATATTGCTCTTGCCGATGCTAAGAAAGGCATCAGCATGTTCCAAAAAGTGAATATTCCAGTACTGGGTATCGTCGAGAATATGAGCTTTCATCTGTGCAGCGAATGCGGTCATAAAGAGCATCCCTTTGGACAAGATGGCGGCGCAAAAATTGCTGAACGCTACCAGGTGCCGTTACTGGGGCAATTGCCACTTAAGCTCAATATTCGTGAGGATGTCGATAACGGCACTCCTACAGTGGTTGCAGATCCTGAAGGTCCAGTATCTCAGCTTTATCTTGCTATTGCGCGTAAAGTCGGTGCGCAACTAGCCTTAACTCAAACACAAAGTGCAGTTTCAATTTCAATTTCAGATGATGAGTAAGGGTTAAGCATGAAATCGCAATGTGTGATTATTGGTATTGCTGGCGCGTCTGCTTCAGGTAAGAGTTTAATTGCTAAAACTATTTACGAAGAGTTATGTCGTGATTTGGGCACGGACCAAATCGCGGTCATAGCCGAAGATGCGTATTACAAAGATCAGAGCCATCTGTCGATGGAACAGAGGGTGTTGACCAATTATGATCACCCCAAAGCCCTTGATCATCCGCTATTGTGTGAACATCTCGATGCGCTAAAAAATGGCCAAGCGGTTGAAATTCCACAGTACAGTTATACCGAACACACTCGTTTGGCTGAGACGGAAACCCTGACACCTAAGAAGGTGATTATTCTCGAAGGGATCTTGTTGCTGACGGATCCTAGGCTAAGAGAAATAATGGATGCCAGCGTGTTTATGGATACGCCTTTAGATATCTGTTTTATGCGTCGTTTATCTCGCGATGTTGCAGAGCGGGGCAGAACCATGGAGTCGGTGATGCAGCAATATACCCAAACGGTGAGGCCGATGTTCCTGCAATTTATCGACCCATCAAAACAGTACGCTGATATTATCGTACCTCGTGGTGGTAAAAATCGAATTGCAACGGACATCTTAAAAGCCAGAATTCAGCACCTATTAGTCAAATAATTTAGCCGGATAAGAAATTTATTTTAGGAGTTAAATTGAGATGCGTTTGACCGATTTAGAGATTGAAGCATGTTTAGATGACGGCACTATTGTTATTGAGCCGCGTCCCGCAGCCGATGCCATCAGTGGTGTAAGTGTGGATGTTAAGCTAGGTGATCAGTTTCGCGTATTTCAAGACCATACGGCTCCTTTTATTGATTTAAGCGGCCCCAGCGCAGAAGTACAAGCGGCACTCGATAGAGTGATGAGCGATAAAATTGTGATTGCCGAAGGGGAAGCTTTCTTCCTGCATCCAGGGGAACTCGCCTTGGCGGTAACCCATGAAAATGTCACTTTACCATCGGATATAGTTGGCTGGCTCGATGGGCGTTCTTCGTTGGCCAGATTAGGCCTTATGGTGCATGTTACTGCTCATCGAATCGATCCGGGTTGGCAGGGTAAAATTGTATTGGAATTTTACAATAGCGGTAAATTACCGCTGGCACTGCGTCCGATGATGACCATAGGGGCATTAAACTTCGAACGTTTAAATTCGCCAGTGGCTCGTCCCTATAATAAACGTGCCAGCGCCAAATACCGTGACCAGCAAGAAGCGGTTGCTAGCCGGATAAGTCAGGACAGCTAATGTCTATAGATGTTTGGGTTAACGGCATTGCACAAGATAGCGTCTCTGCATTCGATAGAGGGTTAGCGTACGGAGATGGTCTGTTTGCGACAATGCGCTGCTCGAAACAGGGCGTGTTATTTCTCGATGTGCACTTAGCGCGTTTGGCCCAAAGTGCTCAACGTCTTGGCATAGAGTGGCAGCCGAGTTCGGAACTTTTAGGGTTAATTCAGCAGGTGGCTGAGCGTTACGTTGCCGACGGTGGCCATGATGGCTGCATTAAGCTGTTGCTGAGCCGTGGTGTAGGGGGCCGTGGTTACTTGCCGCCAAATGATGCATTAATAACAGAAGTGTTGTCGGTGCATGACATACCTGCTCATTATCGAGACTGGCAAGCTCAAGGGATTACGCTGCAAAGTAATCCTGTGCAGCTTAGTCGTCAGCCTCGCCTTGCTGGGATGAAGCACCTAAATCGTTTAGAGCAAGTATTGCTCCGCTCAGAACCTCTTAATCAAGATTTTGATGATTGGCTGGTACTTGATTGCCAGGGTAACCTAGTTGAATCTTCGATGGCGAATATCTTCTTTATCAAAGGTAAAACGGTCGTGACGCCAGCACAGAGCCATTCAGGTGTTGCCGGTGTGATGCGTGAACAACTTTTTTATTATTTGATTGAGTCAGGCTTTAATTTAGAGTGCCGCGATATTGCCTACGCTGAATTGACTCAATTTGAACAGGCCTTGATCTCCAACAGTTTGTTTGGTGTGGTAGCGATTAAGCGTATTGATCAAATCCAATATGCAATGAGTGATATCTCAAGGAAAATACAAACGGATTTAAGTTTATCTTTATGAAAAAACCATTAGTCAATTTGCTGGGGGCGATGCTAACGCTATTAACCTTAGCCGGGGTAGGCCTGTTATGGGGCTATCAAACGGTGATAAGTTACAGTCAATCACCGCTAAAGATCAGCACAACACAAGAGTTCGAGGTTAAACGCGGTAGTTCCTTTATACAGATGGCCAATGGGCTAGTTCAGCGCGGCGTACTAGATGATGTTTGGAAGCTAAAGCTATTAGTGAAACTCAAGCCTGAGTTAGCGCATATTCGTTCAGGTTTATATCAAATTACTCCAGAAGACACGGTAAGTAGTTTACTCGATAAATTGAATCAAGGCCGTGAGATGGTGTTCGCCGTGACGCTCATCGAAGGGCAGACAATTAAAGAGTGGCGGCAAGTTCTGCAGCAATTACCCAGACTTAAATGGCAGGATGATGTATTTAATCAGGTGCTCACCCAGCACGGTGATACATCGGGTTTACCAGAAGGCAAGTTTTATCCAGATACTTACCATTATGTAGCCGGCGATGACATTAAAGTTATCGTTGAGCAAAGCTATCTGAAAATGCAAACCGAGTTAGATAAGGCTTGGCAAGGTCGAGATAAAAACATTCCACTTACCTCGCCTTATGAGTTATTGATTATGGCATCGATTATCGAGAAAGAGACAGGACAAGCGAGCGAGCGTCCTTGGATCTCGGCGGTGTTTACTAATCGGCTTCGAAAAAATATGCGCCTTCAAACAGATCCTACGGTGATTTATGGCATGGGCGATAACTATCAAGGTAATATTACCCGTAAAGATTTATTGAAAAAAACGCCCTACAATACCTATCGTATCAATGGCTTAACCCCTACACCAATAGCTGCGCCAAGTGGAGCGTCTTTGGCGGCGGCTGCACATCCTGCCGAGGTAGATTACCTTTACTTTGTGTCTAAAAATGATGGTAGCCATACATTTTCAAAAACATTAACAGAGCACAATCGTGCCGTAGATAAATATCAGAGAAATCGATGAGTCAACCCAGCGCAAAATTTATCGTTATTGAGGGATTAGAGGGAGCCGGTAAATCGAGTGCCATCGCTTTGGTTCGAGATTTTATTGAAAAGCAGATAGGGCAGGCTCCTATATGTACCCGCGAGCCTGGTGGTACGCCGCTAGCAGAGAAGATTCGTGACCTCGTTAAAATTGCTGAACCAAGCGATCCCTTATGTGACGAAGCGGAATGTTTGTTGATTTATGCCGCAAGAGCGCAGCTGGTGGCTAATGTCATTAAGCCTGCGTTAAAAACTGGAAGTTGGGTGCTAGGAGATAGACACGATTTATCTTCCTTAGCCTATCAAGGCGGTGGACGTGATTTGATGCCGCTAGTGGCAACTGTGAGTGCCGCTACGCTTAAAGGTTTCAAACCTGATCTGACACTCTATCTCGATATTGACCCTGTGCAGGGCTTGCAACGTGCGGCTAAACGCGGCGCATTAGACAGGATCGAGCAACAGGATATCAGTTTCTTCCAGCGAGCTCGTGCAACTTATCTCAGCCTTGCCGAACAAGATGATTCAATCTTTGTTATTGATGCTAGCCAAGAGATGGCTGATGTTCATCAAGCCATTTTGACTGTGCTGCAACAGCAAGGCTGGTGAAAATGAATGTGATCCCTTGGCATCAAGCTGTGATTGCCCAATTTAGTCAACAGCTAAATAGTGGATTACAGGGCCATGCTTATCTTGTTGGGATGCACCAAGGCTATGGTGGAATTGAACTAACGCAAACCTTAGCGAAATTGGCATTGTGTTTAAGCCCCGAAAGCACTGGCGCTTGTGGTCAATGTAAACCTTGTCAGCTTTTCGCTGCAGGCAGTCACCCCGATTTTTATGTAGTTGAGGCGGACGGTAATCAAATCAAGGTCGATCAAATACGTGAATTGTGCCAAAGCTTGACTGCAACGGCTCAGCAGGGCGGTAAACGGGTTGCCATTATCTATCATGCTGAGCGGTTAAATACCGCGGCAGCCAACGCGCTGTTAAAAACGTTGGAAGAACCAGGTAAAGATACCTTGTTGTTATTGCAAACGGATACCCCTGGACGCCTAGTAGCGACCATAAGTAGCCGTTGTCAGCGGTTACATTTCAAGTTGCCCAACATTGCAGAAATTCAGCAATGGCTACAACAGCATCATCAATTATCTGCCGATGTCACTTGGTGTTTACCTGTTATGGGGGGCCCAACTGAGTTATTATCGGCATTACAATCAGAACGTTACGCCGATTTAATTCATCTTAGAAAACAGTGGGTACAAAGTTTGTCGTCTGGACACCTCTGTGCTAGTTTATCTAATATAGATCAAAAGCAAGTTTCTGATGCGCTTAAAGTTTTGTATCTTGTCTTACGACAAAAACTCATTAAGCAGAAAAGTGCCGATGCATTAATTAACGCTAAGATAAGTGACTTTGCAGCTAAAGTTATGACAACGTATCACGAATTGAGTATGATGCCGAATATGAATTATATGGCTATATTTCAATCGTTTATCTTAGAATATCAGTCGCTAAATAAAAGTTAAAAATACATGGTCGATATTGTAGTTAATTTTGATACATTACATCAGCTGTATCGCGCTTATATGCCGTTTATCCAGCCGGCAGGGCTATTTGTTACCACCTCAGAAACACATTATTTAGGGCAAGAGTTGTCTATTGCTTACCAGCTTCCAGGCTCAACCGTAAAGCATGAGTTTCTAGGCGTAGTGGTGTGGATTAACCCTTTAGGTGCCTCTGGTGGTAGACCTGCTGGAATAGGTGTCAAAATTGTTTCCGATGCCTCGACACATAAGCACCATATTGAAAACCTGCTTTCGCGGGAACTGGCCTCCAGTGATTTGACCTGTACCATGTAGCTAGGTATGCTTTGCCTCTTTTGTTGCCTACTTGGATATTTGCGTGTTAATCGATTCACATTGCCATCTTGATCGTCTTAAAGCCGCTCCCGATCATGCCTCTCTTCAACATTTGTTATCTCAAGCTAAGTCTCGAGGGGTCGACTATTTTCTTTGCGTTAATGTGCGCCAAAAAGGCTTTACGTCGATGCAGCAGAAAATGGCAGAATTTGAGCAAGTGTTTTTGTCAGCGGGTGTGCACCCTTTAGATGTGCAAGAAGGTCTGGATACCCAAGAGTTATATCAATACATTCAAGACCCTAAAGTGATTGCTATTGGTGAGACCGGCTTAGATTATTTCTATGCCGATGAAACTAAGGCACTACAACAATCTTGTTTTGAGCAGCAGATTGCGTTGGCTGTCGACGTTGATAAACCCCTGATTGTACATACTCGTGATGCACGAGAAGACACTATCGCATTATTGAAAGCGGGAAATGCAGATAAAGTAGGCGGTGTATTGCATTGCTTTACTGAAAACTGGGAGATGGCCAAGGCTGCCATTGATCTTGGTTTTTATATTTCGGTTTCAGGCATTGTGACCTTTAAAAATGCAGGCGAATTACGCACTGTTATCCGCAAAGTACCAAAAGACAGGTTACTGGTTGAAACCGACGCCCCTTATTTAGCGCCTGTTCCTCATCGGGGCCAAGAAAACCAACCTGCCTATGTACGCGATGTGGCTGAATTTGTGGCAGAACTGCGTGGGGAATCTTTAGAGTCGTTGGCCCAATCTACCACTGATAACTTTTTCAATCTGTTTAAAGATGCTGCCAAATTGGTTGGGCGATAAATGCTAGCTTGGAGCTAGTGTGTGCTTAAAGTCAGTTAACAAGCATGTGAGCAGCTCTTACACTGATTGGTATTACTCATTTATATCAACAACTGGACAAAAAAAGACCCAAAACTATTCCAATTGTTCTGGGTCTAGGGGAATGGCTCTTTGCAGAGCCGTGCGCTACTGTTTGAGAACCCCTCTCTCAATTCGTTCTCAGGCCTTAAATTGTAGTCGAGCTAAAAAAAAACACCTCAATAGAATAAAAAATAACCAGTATAAATTTTCATAAAAAACCGATTTTATATGAGTAATTTGTTTATTGGATCTTATCAATGCAACTGGCAACCTTGGATAATTCAAACCACTCTTAGCCATGTTTTGTTCTTTAACTTCGCTTAAAACTCAATGAAATAGTTACATTTATGATAATTGGCTTTCTTTGTCCAGCCACTAAAATACTGCACAGCTTCGATAAAGTACTTTATCGATATCTCGCAAACTAAAGTCATTTTTGATTCAGAGCTTCGTCGAGCGATTAAAGTTTGCTGCTGGATGCAGCGATTTTATCTTTGACCAGCTCTCTGGGTAGGCTGTTTTTCAGCTTGTTTCCTAAGTGTTTTACTAATCCCAAATTGACATCTTGATAGCAGACGATTTTTTCGCCTTGAGGCTTAGTTTTGCTCGCTAACATGATGTCGCGGCCCATCAAGAAATCGCTGGCCTGTTGTTCATCGAGTGCGATGCTATCTTCTACGTTGGCTAGTGCTGTGATGGCCTCGTGTCGAACTTTAAAACCTTTTTTAAGTCCGTCAGCAACTTTAATTCCGAGCCGTTGGAAGCGAATTTTACCGATCAAAGGCAAAATATTGTCAGGGAACAGCCAATACTCATCATCACGCTGCATTAAACAGCCGTATTGCTTTAGCTCGATATTGAAGCTGGAAAAGTATTCTTGTAAGGCTTGAGATTGCTTGTTACTGACAGCTGTAAAAGGAAAGTTCTTTTGCGCTTTAGGCTCAGGTTTAGCTCGCTCTACAGAGGCAGTTTTGGTTATTTTGGCAACGAAGAAACCTTCGCTATCGTAAATTTGCGGCCATACATGCAAGAAACCTTCAGGGGTACAGGCTTTATCGGCATCGGTAAATAGTTTATTTAACGGCACAAATTCGACGGCGTTAGGGTAGCGCTGTTTAAGGTACTGACACACGGATTGATTTTCTGTTTGGTTTAAGGTGCAGGTTGAATAAACCAGGCTGCCGCCAGGCTTGAGAGCGAGAAACGCCGATTCAATTAAGTCCTTCTGTGTCGCAGCAATTGCTTCTATCTCAGAAAAATCCCAGTGCTTCAGAGCATCGGGATCTTTTCGTACTGTACCTTCTCCGCTGCAGGGCGCATCCAGCAAAATAGCATCGAAAGTTTCATATAGGTATTCACCAAAAACCCTTGCATCGAAGTGAGTTAGGGCGCAGTTTTTCACTCCCATACGTAGCACGTTTGCATGCAGTACTTTGACCCGGCTCGATGAGTATTCATTGGCAACCAATAAGCCTTGATTATGCATCATCGCTGCGAGTTGGGTGGTTTTTGATCCCGGCGCCGATGCCATATCAAGTAGTGTCAGTTCATTTGCCTTGTCTATAACCTCAGGAAAAAGCGCATGAGGAGGCAACATCGAGCTGGCTTCTTGAATATAAAACAAACCCTGAATGTGCTCTATGGTGTTACCTAGTTGAATATCTTCAGCAGCTGTGACCCAAAAGCCATCTTGGCACCAGGGGATAGCCTCGAAGTGCCAACCTTTGGCTTGCATCAATCGGACAAAGGTTGTGCTAGCTATTTTAAGGGTGTTTACCCTAATAGAAGGTCTTAATGGCTTGGCGCTATAGGCGATAAAATCGTCCATCGATAAATGGGCGGGCATATCTTTGGCTATGCTATTGATAAAATTTTGATTTAGTTGAACCATAGGAGAGTAAAACAGGATATTGTTACATAGGAGTATATCACATAGCTGCGAGTGCTTATGTGAATAAACCTCTGGTTGAAAGGAGTTTTTGTGCTTAATCGCATTTGGTTAATTTTCTTTGTGGCGGCATTGTTGGCGATCGGTGTTTCACTCGTGCAAGGCGAGTGGCAAGTGTTGTCGACAGCTGTAGAAGCGTTATTTGCCAGCGCTAAATTAGCAGCAGAAATCGCATTAGGTTTGATTGGTGTTTTAGCCCTATGGATGGGCTTAATGCGGGTAGGGGAGAAAGCCGGTGTAGTGGGGGCTATTGCTTACCTGTTTGAGCCGCTTTTGAGACGATTAATGCCAGAAGTCCCCAGAGGTCACCCCGCTTTTGGTAGTGTCACCATGAATTTAACTGCCAATATTTTAGGGCTAGATAATGCGGCTACGCCTTTGGGGTTAAAGGCGATGCAGGACCTACAATCTCTGAACCCAACCAAGTCGGTTGCAACCAATGCTCAAATTTTATTCCTTGTGCTTAATACTTCTTCGGTTACCTTAGTTCCTGTTACCGTGTTTCTTTATCGTGCTCAGCAAGGTGCGGCGGCACCTGCTGATATATTTTTACCTATTTTACTGGCGACAACGGCATCGACTTTGGTTGGTGTACTTGTAGTTGCTGTTTTTCAGCGCCTGTCTCTGTTCAATTCGGTGATAATGGCTTACGCCGCAGTTATTTTTGGTGGTATCGCTGCCTTGGTATTCTACTTAGGCACCTTGAGCGCTAGTGCCATTGGCTCACTATCTACGGCGCTGGGTAATGGCATTTTATTGTTACTGATATTCAGTTTCATTTTAGTCGCAGGCATGCGTAAGGTGGCTGTTTATGATGAGTTTGTCTCGGGTGCGAAAGAAGGGTTTGAGCAGGCCATAAAACTGATCCCCTATTTGTTAGCCATGTTGCTTGCCATTGCGCTGCTGCGAGCATCTGGGGCGCTTGATTATCTATTGCACTTGATTGCCATCATTGTGAATACAGTAGGTGGTGATACTCGATTTATTGATGCCTTGCCTACGGCATTGATGAAGCCTTTTAGCGGTTCGGGAGCAAGAGCCATGATGTTAGAAACTATGCAACATTATGGCGTCGATTCTTTTGCCGGACGATTGGCCGCGATAGTGCAGGGAAGTACAGAAACCACTTTTTATGTATTAGCTGTATATTTTGGAGCGGTAGGGATCAGAAATGGTCGCCATGCCTTGGTGTGTGGCTTAACCGCAGATTTTGCTGGAATATGTGCCGCTATTGGTGTGTGTTATTGGTTTTATGGTTAATGGGCTAATTTTAATAACCTCGCTCAACTGACGGAGCGAAGTTATTAATATTTGGTCTAATTTATCTTTAGTATTCATTGCAAACCAATGAAAGCCAAAATACTTACTAGGTTATTTTTAGAAGAATATCGGCCAAATAATCATTAGCCAGGTAAGGCCACATAGCGTTAAGCTGATAAATACTGCTGCTGAAGCGATATCCTTTGCTTGACCACTTAAAGGGTGTATTTCATCGCCTATTCTATCGACAACCGCTTCGATTGCAGAATTGAGTAACTCAACGATCAAGACGATGAGTACTGTCATAATGAGCAAAATCCGCTCAACATTACTGACATCGAGCAGCACCGCTATGGGGAGCATGATTAAAGCCAGCACAAGTTCTTGTCTGAAAGCGGCTTCTGATTGCCAAGCTTGCTTTAGTCCCTGCATGGAAAAGCCAGTTGCGCGAAATACGCGTTTAATACCGTGATTATTTTCCGGTTTCATAAATTTCCATTCTTATCGTTATTAGTTGAATAATGCTTAAAAAGCTGCGCAATTATAGCAGCCAAGTAACACGGTTAACAATTTGAACTAAACTGGTATCAGCGAAGATACATTAGAGCTCAAGGAGGAGCTTATGAAATTACATTTCAATGGGATAACCGCTCTCTGGTCAAATTTCGATTCTATTCATCGTCGTTGGCCTAATTGGTTGAAGTACGGCTTAATCATGTTTAGTCTCAACATCAATGTAATTGGTGCTGAAGAAGCCAGTAGCCAAACAAGTCCTCAACTTCATTTACAACATGCCGGCGCGATAAAACCGCAATTTCCGATAACCGAATATTTGGTAAGCGAGAAGCTTGATGGCGTTCGTGGTCATTGGGATGGTGAACAGATGTTTACTCGAACCGGTAACCTGATTAATTTGCCTTCATGGTTTACACAAAATTTTCCTAAACAAGCGTTAGACGGTGAATTGTGGATAGGTAGAGGAGAATTTGATGCTATCTCGGCATTAATTCGAACAAGTAAAGCACCACAACAGAGCTGGAGGCAGGTCAAGTTTATGGTGTTTGATTTCCCTGATATCGCTAAACCTTTCGCTGAGCGTTATCAATTTGCCAGCGAGCATTTCGATGAAGTTTCACCCTACTTAATGGTTATTCCTCAGCAAGCGTTCCAAGATCAGCTGCAGTTAGATCAGCATCTAGATGCCATTGTCGCATCAGGAGGTGAAGGGTTGATGCTGCATCGAAAAACAGCCATGTATCGTGAGGGACGTAATAATGATTTGGTTAAACTCAAACGCTATCAGGATGCAGAAGCGGTTGTAATCGCTCATTATCCCGGTAAAGGCAAGTTTGCAGGCATGTTGGGCGCGCTAGAAGTTAAGACCCCAACAGGTATCCGTTTTCGACTCGGTACTGGTTTTAACAACCAACAGCGCAGGCAACCTCCAGCCATCGGTAGTGTTGTAACCTACAAGTATTATGGTCTAACTAAATCGGGGATACCCAGGTTTGCTAGCTTTATACGAGAGCGCCCGCCTTTATAATCTTTATCATATTTAGTGCGCGATTAAGTGCGTAGCAAGTGAAGTTATCGTGATTAATCGTTTGATGTAAAAAACTGCATAAGATCAACTTATCAGTGTTTTAGTCTTTTTTGTGGGGTTATTGTTTTATTGGAAATAGTGAAATTAATTCAGTTAACAAAAGTTAATGAAAAATAGCTTGAACCTAGCCTCCTAAAGGAGCAGTCTGAAAGTGTCAAGTGGTTAATTCACAATTAAAGGGTAAAAATATGAAATCACAATATCAAACAGAAGCGTTAAGCGAAGTGACAACTAAAATCGGATTAGCACTATTCTTTACTTTTTGTATTATTGCACCATTTAGCGACCTTGCGGATATCCTTATTCATCTGTAATTGAGGATGGAACTGTTCAAATAAAGCTAGTATTTACAATACAAACAATAATATAAAGCATACTCACTTCTACACTAGCTTTTTGGCCATTATGAATGATGTTGATTGATAACCATCAATAATGGCCTCATGTTAGCACTCGTTC
Source organism: Shewanella sp. Isolate11 (assembly GCF_022398315.1). Classification (GTDB taxonomy): domain Bacteria; phylum Pseudomonadota; class Gammaproteobacteria; order Enterobacterales; family Shewanellaceae; genus Shewanella. The sequence continues at coordinate 744,012 of NZ_JAKEVF010000002.1, read as the reverse complement.
TGATGAGTTCAATTCATTATCGGTAATTTGGCCAAGCTGTTTTTTATATTCCTATCAGTGGTAGACTTTATAGTTACCCCCAGTAGTCTATGTCTGAGTGATTATCCAATATGAGCACTGTTAATTCTATCTTGTTTGTTTGCCTTGGTAATATTTGTCGTTCACCGACAGCCGAGGCGGTATTTAAAGCAAAAGCCAAGAAGCGGGGCATTCAAGTGCAATCAGACTCGGCCGGCACAATGGCTTATCACCAAGGTAGTTCCAGTGATAAGCGAGTTAGGGTAGCAGGTGAGCGACGTGGCTATGATTTTTCAGGGATTATCGCTAGAGGTATCGAGGATAAAGATTTTGCTGATTTCGATCTTATCTTGGCGGCCGATAATCAAAATTTACAGGATTTACGTAGTCGCTGTCCGCTTGAGTTTCAGCATAAATTAGCTTTAATACTGTCGTTTGCTGATGCCGATTATAGTGAGGTACCGGATCCTTATTATGGTGGTGAGCAGGGCTTTGAGCTGGTATTGGATTTATTAGAGATAAGTTGTGACAATCTACTCGATAAACTGTCAGCATCAGTACGTTAAAAGTGCCTCATAAAAAAAACGAGCATTGAATGCTCGCTTTTATCAGCTTTGTTATCTGAAATACGCCAACTAGTTGTTATGTCGAACACCAGAACGCTTAATTCTTTCCTCTTCTAGCTTCTGCTGTTTCAGCGCTTCTTTTTCTGCCAATACCCGAGCCACTTCGGCTTTTTCAGCTTCAGCCATTTCGGGTGTTTCCAAGGATAATAAGCCAATTTTTCCTGAGCGATATTCATGTAACAGTAATTCAGAGGCTTTATGCAAATCGATGCGTCCGCCTGGTCTTAATGCCCCGCGCTTACGTCCAATGGCTTCTAACAGGCCAATATCGTCTTTGGGTAATGTTTTTAATTTATATCGCTCAGCTATCTCGTCAGGGTAAGCCGCTAAGAAATATTCTGCAGCAAACATGGCCACATCTTCATATTCCATCGCGGTATCTTTAATGGCTCCGGTAACAGCGAGGCGATAACTACTGGCCTCGTTATCTACTTTTGGCCATAAAATACCTGGGGTGTCTGACAGCACGATGCCGTTTTTCAGGTTGATACGTTGTTGTCTTTTAGTCACTGCTGGTTCGTTACCGGTTTTTGCGATGACCTTACCGGCAAGAATATTGATGATGGTCGATTTCCCCACATTGGGGATCCCCATGATCATGGTGCGAATATCTTTTTCACTGGCTTCTCTATTAGGAACTAGCTTACGACACAGATCGGGGACCTTTCGAACTTGCGCCGCCTGCAGTGTTGTAACTGCCATAGCTTTAACGCCTTGTTCTTGCTCTAAATAGTCAATCCACAATTGGGTGGTTACGGGATCAGCGAGATCAGATTTGTTGAGCAATTTAATACAGGGTCTATCGCCACGCAGTGTTTTCACCATTGGGTTTTCACTACTGAAGGGAATACGAGCATCGAGCACCTCGATCACGAGATCGATCTGAGGCATCACCTCTTCAATCTCTTTACGTGCCTTGTGCATGTGACCGGGATACCACTGAATTGCCATCTTGATTCTCTTTATCTACTAACGGTTATAAGACGGGGATTTTACCTTGAAATAGCATAAAAATCACAAATATAAAGCGCCATTAGGCGCTTTATTCACTTCCAGTTTTATATTAGCCCAAGTTCTCGCAGTCTTTCCATTAGATAACTATCTGCGGTATAACGCTCAGATAGTACTACCTCAGGTTTAGGATGAAGAAACAATGGTAAAGAGATACGCGAACGGCTTCTATCGGCACCTTCTGGGTTGATTACTCTGTGGGTCGTTGATGGGAAGTAACCCGCAGAGGCTTCCTGTAGCATATCGCCAGTATTGATAATGATGTTACCGAAATCACTAGGTACATCCAGCCATTCACCTTGTTTGCTCTTAACTTGTAGACCTGGCTCGTTAGCGGCCGGAAGCACTGTTAACAGGTTAATATCTTCATGAGCTGCGGCTCTGATCGCGCCAAGCTCTTCATCTCCTGATAAAGGAGGATAATGTAATATTCGTAGTAAGGTTTTTTGGCTGTCTTCAATCATTTTAGGCAATGCCATCGAATAGTTGGCAGCAATATCCTCAGGTGTATATGCTTCAACCCAACTGAGCAATTCTGCCGCTAGCGCGTTGGCTTGATGATAATATTTTAAAATGTTTTCTCTTAACGCATCTGGAATCCGACCCCAAGGGTAAACGTGGTAATACTCTTTAATATCTTTAACACTGTTTCCTTTTGCCGTTTCAGAAACTTCGGCGGGAAAGAAACCATCATGAGTTTCGGCTTTAAATAAGAAAGCCTGTTTTGCATCACTATTAAAGAAGTCCTGCCATTGAGCGTAAATGGTCTCCACCAACTCTTGCTCTATAGGATGGTTACTCAATACGCCAAACCCCGTATTACGTAGGGAGTCGACAAATTGTTTTGCGCCGTCTTGTGCGCGGTAATCGATAGTGGCTAATTGCATAAATTCTTTTGTTGTTATTAAACCCCGACAGCAGTGTAGCGTTGACTCTAATGATCAGCAAATAAGTGTGACTAAAATCACCTTATCACTGTTCTTACAAAGAGTTACATGATTGCGAGGTTGCTATTAGGTTTTGTTTTTCAACAGTTTGATTGCAAACAATGGTTGGAAAAATATAAGTGAGAAATATCTGAGTTCATTACTGAGTCTTTTATCTGTTAACCTTGGTATATTAGGAAAGTGAATTTAGCCTGTGAAGAAAAAATTGCAGGGGATGAGTGGTTAGGTATGCGTAAATTAACTGAATTTGAGCAATACGTGATTGAACAGAAGGGAACAGAGCGTCCCTTTAGCGGCGATTATTATCATTGGGATGCTGAAGGGGTTTACCATTGTAAACGTTGTGATGCGCCACTTTATTTGTCTGAGCATAAATTTAACGCTCATTGTGGTTGGCCAGCATTTGATGATGAAATTAAAGGCGCTGTAAAGCGGATTCCTGATAGTGATGGTCAACGTATTGAGATTGTATGTCAGCATTGTGATGCTCATCTTGGACATGTGTTTGAAGGCGAATACTTAACTGATAAAAACATCCGGCACTGTGTAAATTCAGTTTCTATGATTTTTAAACCACTAGAGCAATCAGTGGCAGTATCATCAGAACAACAACCGCAACAATCGCAACAACAATTTTCCTATGCCACTTTAGGTGGTGGTTGCTTCTGGTGTTTAGAGGCGATTTTTAGTCAGTTAAACGGTGTGCATTCTGTGCAATCAGGCTACAGTGGTGGCAGCGAGCAAGATGCGAATTACAAGGCGGTTTGTAGCGCTAGTACCGGGCATGCTGAGGTGGTGCAGATTGAATTTGATAGCGAAATAATTAGTTATGAAACCTTGTTAAGGGTGTTTTTTAGCAGTCATGATCCCACCACGTTAAATCGACAAGGAAACGATGTCGGCCCACAATACCGTTCGGTTATTTTTGCTCACGATACGCAGCAAATTGATATTGCATCCTTGATGATCCAGCAGCTAACAGAGCAACAGCTATATCCTACACCAATAGTGACAGAGTTAGTTGCACTTGAGCAATTTTATCCAGCGGAGACATATCATGATGACTACTTTGCTAATAATGCGCAGCAGCCTTATTGTCAGGTTGTCGTTAAGCCTAAACTGGATAAATTTAAAGCTTTATTTAAAGAACATTTGCAAACTGATAGGTATGAGTGATTGCAGAAAAATAAAAGGCGCTTGAAGCGCCTTTTTTATCGATAAAAAATTAATCTAATTTGTCGTCAGCCACTTTATAGTGAGGATCTTCGATTAAATTCACTTCGACTAAATCCCCCGCTTTATGCAGTAATTGCTTACAGTCATTACTGAGGTGACGTAGATGTAAGCGTTTACCGGCGCTGACATAACGTTCCGCCAAGGTATCGATAGCTTCTAATGCTGAGTGATCGCATACCCGAGAATTTTCAAAATCGACTATCACATCTTCAGGGTCAGTTTGCGAGTGAAATAGCTCTAGAAACTCAGCAACAGAACCAAAGAACAGCGGACCGTTTAGTTTGTAAACTTTCCAACCATTAGCATCTTTGCTTATATTGACATTAATGTGCTTTGCATGTTCCCAAGCAAATACCAGTGCAGACACTATTACACCCACGAATACAGCGAAGGCGAGGTCGGTAAATACGGTGACCACAGTGACCAGTACAATGACGAAGGCATCGTGTTTAGGCACTTTACGCATTACTTTGAAACTGGCCCATTCGAAGGTACCAAGCACCACCATGAACATCACGCCGACCAAGGCAGCTAGAGGGATCATTTCAATCAGTGATGAGCCAAATAAAATAAAGGCGAGTAATGCCACTGCGGCAGTAATGCCTGATAGACGTCCACGACCACCCGAGTTGATGTTAATCATCGATTGACCAATCATGGCGCAACCACCCATAGCACCGAAGAAGCCACTGGTGATGTTACCTACACCTTGTCCAACACACTCTTTATTGCCTTTACCACGGCTGTTGGTCATCTCATCAATCACGGTCAGAGTCAGCAATGATTCAATCAAGCCAACGGCGGCCAAAATAAACGAATAGGGGAGAATGATGTATAAGGTTTCTAGATTAAATGGCACAGATGGAATGGCAAATGTTGGCAAGGAGCCAGCAATGGTTGCACTGTCATCACCGCTCATGGATTTTAAGAAATCGAGTACGTTACGGGTATCTAATTCGAAAAATACCACGATGGCTGTCACTGATAAAATCGCTGCCAATGATGAAGGGAATGCCGTTGTTAATTTAGGTAAAAAGTGGATAATCGCCATAGTTACGGCAACAAGAACAAGCATTAAGATTAATTGTTCTTGTGGGAGCCAAGTTAGCACACCACTTGCATCTGGTGCTTTAAATTGTCCCAATTGAGCAAGAAAGATAACGATTGCTAGACCATTAACAAAGCCTATCATCACCGGATAGGGCACAATGCGAATAAACTTTCCGAGTTTGAAAACACCACAAGCGACCTGAATTAATCCGGCTAAGACCACTGCGGCAAACAGATATTGCACGCCATGCTGCGCTACTAAGGCGACCATCACCACGGCCATAGCACCGGTGGCACCTGAGATCATGCCTGGTCGTCCACCGATTAATGCAGTAACCAAGCCCATAATAAATGCGGCATATAAACCCACCATTGGCTCTACACCAGCAACGAATGCAAATGCAACAGCTTCAGGTACTAGAGCTAGTGCTACAGTTAAGCCTGAAAGGATGTCTGCTTTGTGGCTTGAAGTTTTGTGACGAATGAGATCGAACATTTAGCCTCTGTTATAAATTTGTTAGTTATATAGTCTGCGGCCGCGAATACTAGCAAAATTCCCAGCTCAGTTAAATAAAAAGCCATGCGACTGCATGGCTTTTAAATTGAGGGGCGAATGAGATACGCCCCTTATAACGCAAAGTTATGGGCGTGCCATCTCTGATGTTGCACTGTCTTTGCGTGGTGCTGCGGCTTCGCTGCTAGTAGGCTTCTCTGTCGCTTGATATTGGCGACCAGTGGGCACTTCTACATTGGCTCGTGTTTCAACGCTTGGCTTGGTCGTCGTTGAACTCACCATTGTGCCGAAGCGACTTGAAGTACTCGTAGCAGGCTTAGCGCTAACTTCCACTTTGGCTTCTACAGGCTTAGTTTTAACAGGAGCCGAAACCGCTGGTGCGGAAATAGCTGCAGGTTTTGCCATTGGCGCTGAAGCTGCAGTTTCTTGAACTTTTTTTGCAGGCTTAGCGACAGTGGCTGCTGTTTTTGTTACGGCTTCATCAGCTTGAGTTTCAACAGCTTGCTTTTCAGCAACTTCAACTTTAACAGTCTCGGCTTCGACAGCCTTAGGCTCTACCGCTTCAGTTTCGGCTGCTTCAGTAGCAACTTTGGTGACTTCAGAAGCTTCTACATTTTCAGCGTTATCTGTATCAGCTGTTTGGCTTGCAACAGGCTCAGCTATTGGTGTTGACGTTACCTCTGAAACTGCTTCGTCAGCTTTAACATTTTCAGTAGGAGATTCAGTTGCTTCAGCCTTGCTGTCATCTTTTTTAGGTGAAGCGCCACGTTTAGGCTTAGCTTCAGCTTTAACTTCTTCTGCTTGTTCAACATTTGCTGGAGCAGCCTCGATAGCAACTTCAGCTTTTGCTTCAACGGTGGGCTCAACCTGAGTTTCACTCTGGATTTCAACACTAGCGGTTCCATCACTGGTTGTAGAAACGGCTTCAGTATCTAAGATTGGCGCAGTTTCAACATCGTTAGGAATGAAAGCGGGTTGCCCGTCTCCATTTGCTTCCTGTGATGGATCTTCATCACGGCGACGACGTTGGCCAGCGGCTCTTAGGTGACGAGGACTACGGCGACTGCGACGCTGACCGTCACGTGGTTCACGTTTTAATTCAGTGTCACTGTCGTCTGCACTTGTTTCGTCTTTAGCAACAGCATCAGCATCAACTAGAACTTCTGCACCTACCTGAACTTCGGCTTTAACGGGAGTGTCAACTTTCGTCTCAGCAGTGACAGTTTCAGTTGCTTCTGTATCGTTAGTTTCAGCAACATCTTGTTCAGACTTGGCTTGTTTTGGCTTAGCTTTACGTGGTTGACGTTTCGCTTTTGGTGCTTTGTCTTCAGCTTTAGTCGTCTCAACTTTTGGCTCAAGTTCAACATCACCGCTTTGAGCTTCAAGTGTTAATGCTGCTTCTTCAGCTTGTTGCTGTTCGCTTTGAACGCGGACTTTGCGACGCATATTACGACGTTGACGACGTTCTCTTGCAGCTTCCTGTTTAGGCTGCTTCTCAGTTGAAGTGTCGGCTGCTTTTTGAGGAGATTCCGATTTAACATCGTCACGTTTTACACGTTTATTGTCGTTACGGCCTTTAGATGTACTGGTTTCATTTGAACCGGCTTTTTGATTGCGATTGCGTTTGTTATCGGTTTCTTTGATATCGGCTTCTTCGCGGTTACGACGATTGTCGTTACGGCGGTTGTTACGACGACCTTTGCTATTATTGCTGTTACTGCGATTTTGTGAATTACGACGAGGCTGCTGTTTGCTCTTTTGCTGCTCCTCAGTTGAGTCATTTGTACTGAATAAACTACCAAGGGCTTTTAGTAGTTTAGAGAATAACCCAGGTGAAGCCGACTTTTCCGCCGTTTTGGCAGTTGGAGCGGTCGCTGTCTGTGGCGCAGTCTTGGTTGGTGCGGCGAAGCCTTTTAATGCAGGCTCTGGAGAGGCTGCTCGCTCAAATTTACGCGGTTCATAAAGTTTACTTTCTGGCGTTTCAAGTAATTTGTAACTTGATTCGCTGATCTCATCATCTTTACGATGACGTGTTACACGATAATCCGGTGTCGTCATGTTTGGATCTGGGATCACGTAAACTTCAACATCATGACGCTGTTCTGTAATACGAATTGCTTTACGCTTCTCATTCAACAAGAATGCGGCCACATCGACAGGGACTACCGCTTCGATTTGCGAAGTGTTTTCTTTAATCGCTTCTTCTTCCATTAGACGAAGAATCGATAGCGCTAATGATTCGGTGCCTCGAATAGTACCTTGACCATGACAGCGTGGGCACAGATGGGCAGCAGACTCTTCAAGAGAAGGACGTAGGCGCTGACGAGACATCTCCATCAAGCCAAAGCGAGAGATACGGCCAAGCTGTACTCGAGCTCTGTCAGGGTGAACGGCATCACGCATTCTATTTTCAACTTCACGCTGATGCCTTACCGGTGTCATATCGATGAAATCAATCACCACGAGACCACCTAAGTCTCGTAGACGTAACTGGCGTGCAATTTCATCTGCGGCTTCAAGGTTCGTATTCAGTGCGGTTTCTTCAATATCTCCACCTTTAGTGGCGCGGGCAGAGTTGATATCGATAGAGGTCAGTGCTTCGGTTGGATCGATAACAATCGAACCACCAGATGGTAATCTCACTTCACGTTGGAAAGCCGATTCAATCTGGGTTTCGATCTGGAAATGAGTGAAGAGTGGCACTTCAGCTTCGTAACGCTTAATTCGATCGACAAAGTCTGGACGAACTAAAGAAACATGTTGTTTCGCTTGCTCATAAATACGAGCGTGGTCGATAAGCACCTCACCAACATCACGACGTAAATAATCACGGATTGCGCGAACGATAACATTACTTTCTTGATGGATTAAGAAAGGCGCAGGGCGTGATTGTGCAGCTTCTTCGATGGCAGCCCAGTGGTGTTGTAGGACTTTTAAATCCCATTTCAGTTCGGCGGCATCTTTACCTACACCAGCGGTACGTACAATTAAGCCCATGCCTTGTGGAACTTCGAGCTCAGAAAGCGCTGCTTTAAGTTCGGTTCGCTCGTCACCTTCAATACGGCGTGAAATACCACCTGCACGAGGGTTATTCGGCATTAATACTAAGTATGAACCTGCCAAACTGATGAAAGTGGTTAGTGCCGCACCTTTGTTGCCACGTTCTTCTTTGTCAATTTGAACAATAACTTCTTGTCCTTCTTTAACAACCTCTTTGATGCTCGGACGGCCTTGGAATGAGTAACCTTTTGGGAAATATTCGCGAGCAATTTCTTTGAGAGGAAGGAAACCATGGCGTTCTGCGCCATAGTCGACAAATGCGGCTTCAAGTGAAGGTTCTACGCGGGTGATTTTACCTTTGTAGATATTGGCTTTTTTCTGCTCATGACCTGGGCTTTCAATGTCTAAGTCATATAGCTGTTGCCCATCAACAAGGGCAACACGCAACTCTTCAGATTGAGTTGCATTAATTAACATCCGTTTCATGATGACGTATTTCTTCTTAAAATAAGGTCATCAAACCACACTTATTTCGATGCATTACGGGCCCAGATCTGGAGTGAAGCCTCTCGGCTTGGGTCTCGGCTTAAGGTGCGCAATTTTGTAAGACGCAATCTCTGCGTGTCGCTACCTATTTATGGCTTATTTTTTAATGTTACTAAAAACAAGGAATTCGTTGTAAAACGTCAACCAACCCCATAAATTCTATTGTTCTTTCCGGTAATGCCAAAATCGATAAGTGTTTGTCTGACGACAAGTTAAAATTAAACTTCGAATTTGGGGGCGCTATTCTTAGAGAAACCACGTTGAAATGTGGCATTGATACTGTGTTTAGTCGTTCAAACTCGTTTTCTCGGTTTATTTTTATGCAACGACTTGCAAATCAATGAGTTGCTACTCAGTAAAAATGTTTTTTAGTCTCGGCTCTTCGCGCTTGCTTTGGGGGATTTATGAACACTTTATTCAGCTTTTATCCCCATTAGCGAGGCAAATATAGCAACAATACATAATTTCAGCAAATGGAAAGGCATAAAAGATGTTAGTTGTGTACAATAAGCCTCTTGAAAGAGACAAGGCTAAACATGAATAATCCACAACCTTTAAATAAAGTCGAATTAGTTACAATAGATGAAGACCATTTAGGGCAACGTATCGACAATTATCTTGTGACCAAATTAAAAGGTGTACCTAAGAGCATGATATACCGGATCGTGCGTAAGGGAGAGGTGCGTGTAAATAAAAAGCGCATTAAGCCTGAGTACAAGTTACAAGATGGTGATGTGGTGCGGATCCCGCCTGTTAGAGTTTCCAACAATGAAGATAAGCCGGGCCCAAGTACCAAACTCACTAAAGTTTCACAACTGGAAGATCGCATCGTATTCGAAGATAAATCGATTATCGTGCTTAACAAACCTGCAGGCATTGCCGTACATGGTGGTAGTGGTGTCGACTTTGGTGTCATCGAAGCGATGCGTTCATTACGTCCGCAACAGAAGTTTTTAGAATTGGTGCATCGTCTCGATAAAGATACATCCGGCGTGTTACTGATTGCCAAAAAGCGCAGCGCATTAAAACATCTGCACGATCAGTTGCGTTATAAGAAAATGCAGAAAGATTACTTTGCGCTAGTGCGAGGCGAATGGCAGTCACATGATAAAGTGGTTAATGCGCCCTTGCTCAAGTTGACATTAAAATCCGGTGAGCGAATCGTTCGGGTTAACAAAGAGGGCAAAGCCTCTGAAACTCGTTTTAAAATTAAGCAGCGTTATAAAGGCGCAACCTTGGTACAGGCCAGCCCTGTAACAGGCCGAACTCATCAGATCCGTGTGCATTGCCAATACGCAGGTCACCCTATTGCTTGTGATGAAAAATACAGTGAGCAGAAGTTTGACGATAGTATGAGGGCACTCGGATTAAATCGTCTGTTTTTACATGCCGCGCAGCTGAAATTTATTCATCCGTTAACCGAAGAGATTATGCAAGTTAAAGCCCCTTTAGATGAGGCGTTAGAGCTGTTATTAAATAAGTTGGAAAAAGTATGAAACGATATGAGCTAGTCATCTTCGATTGGGATGGCACCTTGATGGATTCGATTGGGAAAATTGTTGCCTGTATGCAACAAACGGCTAAAGAGCTGAGTATGTTAGTGCCAACAGAAGCCGCTGTACGAGACATCATAGGTTTATCTATGGATGAAGCTCTCAATACCTTACATCCAACAGCTTGTGCTAAAACCCGAGAAGATATGATTGCAGTGTATCGCCAGCAGTATTTGCAACTTAATAAAACTCCAAGCCCAGTTTTTGATGGTGCTGAAGAGTTATTACTTACGCTTAAAGATTCTGGCCATAAACTTGCTGTTGCAACGGGTAAAGCAAGAGCGGGTTTAAATCGAGTATTAAATGAGACCGGATTTGCTGCGCATTTTCACGGCAGTCGCTGTGCCGATGAAGCTAAGAGCAAGCCAGATCCACAGATGCTGCATGAACTATTAGTACAATTAAATGTGGCGCCTGAAAAAGCGGTGATGGTGGGGGATTCTATTCACGATCTTACAATGGCAAAAAATGCCGGCATCGATGCTATTGGTGTGAGTTATGGTGCTCACAATGAGCAGATTTTAAAGCAAGCTCAGCCCATTGCCATTGTTGCTTCACCTCTCGCCATGTTGCCTGTGATTATGGAAGTCTAACGACGAGCTGAATTGTATACAAAGTTGTGTATATACAAGTTGTAATAAGCCATAAGTAATAAACCCAGAAAACAGAGTAGAGTCGGCGAAGGTATTATGGAACACTTTTATTCGCAGCTGTAGACGCTTTGTTATTTATCTTTTTGGCTTATCGCAACTTTCACTGCTTTAAGGATTCAACACATCCACACCTTGGGCTAATAACATTTCGGTGAGCAAGATTAATGGCAAGCCAACCAAGCAGTTTGGATCGCGTCCTTCCAATTGGGTAAACAAAGCGATACCTAACCCTTCACACATAAAGCTGCCTGCACAATATAGTGGTTGCTCCTTGTCGACGTAGTAACGTATCTGAGCTTCAGTTAAATCTCTAAAATGGACCGTAAAGGTTTCATACCTAACATCTATGCTGTCTGCCGCAACATTATACAGGGCGAGTCCTGTATAAAAATTAATTTTACGGCCTGAGAAACTCATTAACTGTTTCACGGCATTTTCGCTAGTGAGGGGTTTGCCAATGATCTTGCCGTTCAACACAGCCGCTTGATCTGAGCCAATGATGATGCCAGTTTGCTTACCTTCTGCACCAGCTTTGGCTTTAGCGCTTGCTAAACGCATCACCATTTGTTGGGCGGTTTCAGACTCGAGAGGGGTCTCATCTGTATCTACACTACAGGTTTCAAAAGGAATGGCTAACTTTTCTAATAATAACTTTCGATAACTGGATGTAGAGGCAAGCACTAATGCTGACATATTGCATCTCTCCATGGAAAAATGAGATGAGATCTGAGACCTTGGACTTGTAGCTAACGATAGGACAACAGGGTCTCAATAAGGATGTCATTTATGCTAACAGTTTTCTTGCTTAAATAGACTAAAATTAACGTCGAATGCTACTATTTTAAGCGTGTTGGGCTTGAGTATATACTTGGGCTTGGGTAAAATTTTGGCTCCAACAATTTTGGATTTTATTAGGTGTTTTATGGGAATCGTTACCTTGATCTATATAAGGTGAGTAATTTTCCTTTGACTCCGAGTAATTCAAACTATAATATGCGCGCCTTATGCAAACAGTAAAGATACCGGTTTCAATTGATCCTAACCGCGCGGCGGCAAGTAAGCTTTCTTATGAGGGCTATATTCCTGGCGTCCAGCTGAAGCGATTAAATGAGTTATGTGCCGGCGACTGTTCCGATGTGGCAGTGTCGCTTGAATGTGGCGTAGATATACAGGGGATAGTCTACCTGAAAGGGAAGGCTGTGACGGAGCTCACTCTGAATTGTCAACGTTGCATGACGCTTTATACCACTGAGGTTACGGTCGACTTTTGTTTTAGCCCTTGCGGGTCTGAGGCAGAAATCGATGAGCTCCCGGATGCGTATGACCCTATTGAGTGCAATGAGATAGGTGAAGTTCGTCTGCATCAATTGATTGAAGATGAATTGATAGTTGCTATGCCATTAATACCCATGCATGAAGACGAAAGTTGTAATGAAGGGGACCAAGACATAGTAGTAGGCGAGATTGAACCCGCTCAAGAGGAGCGTCCAAATCCGTTTGCAGTGTTAGAAAAACTGAAGAGCAAGTAATCTAGGAGACAGGTCAAATGGCTGTACAACAGAATAAAAAATCTCGTTCAAAGCGCGGTATGCGTCGTTCACATGATTCATTGAGCACTGCTCAATTATCTGTAGATGCAACAAGCGGTGAACTACACCGTCGTCACAACGTGACAGCTGACGGTTTCTACCGTGGTCAAAAGGTTATCAACAAGTAATTTGTTGATCATCTTATGACTGATCTGACGCTTGCGTTAGATGCGATGGGGGGCGACTTTGGCCCCCGCATCACAGTGCCTGCAACTCTGCAGGCACTTCGCTTATATCCCTTTTTAAATGTCATTATCGTTGGCGATAGAGCTCAAATCGAGCCGCTATTAAGCCAATGCGACTCTGCTGTTCTTTCGAGAATTGAGATTGTACATACGACTGAAGTCGTGCAAATGTGCGATCGTCCTGTGCATGCGCTTCGCAACTGCAAACAGAGTTCAATGCGATTAGCGGTTGAGTTGGTTCGTGATAATAAGGCTCAAGCTTGTATAAGTGCTGGAAATACCGGTGCCTTAATGGCTATCTCCAAGGTATTGCTCAAGACACTGCCAGGTATCGATAGGCCTGCATTGGTGAGCTGTTTACCGGCAGTAACTCATAAACCCGTTTATCTTCTCGACTTAGGTGCTAATGTCTCATGCTGCTCTGAAACCCTGTTCCAGTTTGCGGTTATGGGCTCTGTATTATGCGAAGCGGTCGATAAAAATCCCAAGCCTAAAGTTGCATTACTCAATGTTGGTATTGAAGAAATAAAAGGCAATGATCAGGTTCAGCAAGCAGGACAGCTGTTACAGCAAAGCTCGCATCTAAATTACACAGGCTTCATCGAGGGCGATAATATATACTCAGGTGAAGTGGATGTGATTGTTTGTGATGGTTTTGTTGGCAATATCACTTTAAAAACATCAGAGGGGATCGCTAGACTCCTCGTCCATCAGTTAAAGAAAGGATTAACTCAGGGCTTTTTTGTACGATTAATGGCCAAGTTAATCGCTCCGCGGATCAATAGTGTGCTAAATCAGATGAACCCCGACCACTATAATGGGGCAAGTCTGATAGGATTGCGCGGAATTGTAGTGAAAAGTCATGGAAGTGCCGATGAGACAGCCTATTTACAAGCAATTAGTTTAGCTGTTACCGAAGCACAACGTCGACTTCCTGAGATGATTGAACAACGTCTCGAGTCGATCCTTTTAGACATAAATAACTGATATCTCCTTATATGCATACAAAAATTCTCGGAACGGGCAGTTATGTGCCAGCGCAAGTCCGTAGCAATCAAGATCTGGAACAGATGGTGGAAACCAGTGACCAGTGGATTGTTGAACGAACCGGTATTTCAGAGCGCAGAATAGCCGCCAGCGACGAATCTGTTACCACCATGGGCCACCAAGCAGCGTTAAAAGCGCTTGAGATGGCAGGTATTGAAGCCAGTGAATTAGACATGATTGTCTGCGGCACAACCAGTGCCAGTAATGCATTTCCTGCTGCAGCATGTGAAATTCAAGCCTTGTTGGGCGTACACACTATCCCTGCATTTGATGTGGCAGCTGCATGTTCAGGTTTCGTTTATGCTTTATCTGTAGCTGATCAATTTGTTAAAACCGGCTCAGCTAAGAAAGTATTGGTGATTGGTGCTGACGTATTATCACGTCTCTGTCATCCAGATGATCGCTCGACAATTATCTTGTTTGGTGATGGTGCTGGTGCTGCGGTGATTGGTGCCTCTGATACACCAGGTATTTTATCGACTCATATTTATGCCGATGGCCGTCAAGGCGATCTGCTAAAGTGTCAATTTCCACCTCGTGCAGGTGAAACGACTGAAGCCGTTGGTTTCATGACTATGAAAGGTAATGACGTATTTAAAGTTGCAGTCACCCAGCTATCTCATGTGGTGACAGAAACATTACGTATCAACCAAATTGAGAAGTCTGAAATCGATTGGCTAGTTCCCCATCAAGCTAATTTCCGCATTATTAAAGCGACAGCCAAAAAATTGGATATGAGCTTAGATAAAGTGGTTCTCACCTTGGCCAAACACGGAAACACATCTGCTGCATCTGTGCCTATTGCACTGGATGAAGCTGTACGTGACGGACGTATTCAGCGTGGTCAACTATTATTGTTAGAAGCTTTTGGCGCCGGGTTTGCTTGGGGCAGTGCATTAGTTCGTTTTTAAATTCGTTTTCTATAATAGATTTGATTTAGCAAAGGTATAAAAATAATGGAAAAAATTGCTTATGTTTTTCCTGGGCAAGGATCTCAGACCGTAGGTATGTTGGCCGACTTAGCCGCAGAACATGCGATTGTGACGCAGACTTTCAGCGAAGCAAGCCAAGTATTAGGTTATGACTTATGGCAGTTAGTACAAGATGGACCTGCTGAAACCTTAAATGAAACAGATAAGACTCAGCCTGCACTGCTTACGGCAAGTGTTGCTATCTGGCGTGCAATTGAGGCTACAGGAGTGGCTAAGCCTGAGGTATTAGCCGGTCATAGTCTAGGCGAATACTCAGCATTAGTGTGTGCTGGTGTGATTGACTTTACTGATGCTGTCAAACTGGTTGAATTGCGTGGCCAATTGATGCAACAAGCGGTTCCTGCTGGAACTGGTGCTATGTTTGCCATCATCGGCCTCGATAATGATGCAATTCAACAGGCATGTGATGATTCGGCGCAAGGGGCTGTTGTCAGCCCTGTTAACTTCAATAGTCCAGGTCAAGTTGTGATTGCTGGTGAGAAAGAAGCCGTTGAACGTGCCGCTGCGGCTTGTAAAGAAGCCGGTGCCAAAATGGCGGTAGCTTTACCTGTAAGCGTGCCATCACATTGCCAACTAATGAAGCCTGCGGCAGATAAATTAGCCGAGGCATTAGCCGCCATTAGCTTCTCTGCACCTAGCATTAAAGTGATCAATAATGTCGATGTAGCTGCACCACAAACTGCGCAGGAGATAAAAGATGCACTCGTTCGTCAACTCTACTGCCCAGTAAGATGGTCAGAAACAGTAGAAGCTATGGCCGCTGAGGGTGTAACACAGTTAGTGGAAGTCGGTCCCGGTAAAGTGTTAACCGGGCTTGCAAAGAGAATTAATCGATCCTTGGGTGCTAAAGTGGCCAATGATCCTGCCTCGGTTGCAGCACTGAGCGAATAAAGGAGTTTTTGATGAGTTTCAATTTTGATTTAACTGGCAAAGTGGCATTAGTCACTGGTGCTAGCCGCGGTATTGGGCGCGCTGTTGCAGAAACTTTAGTGCAAGCTGGAGCGACAGTTATTGGTACAGCTACCAGTGAACGTGGCGCAGAGGCAATTCAAAGTTATTTGGGTGATAAAGGTCACGGCTTGGTATTAAATGTTACCGATCCTGATTCAATTGCCGATTTATTCGCCTTGATCAAAGAAAAAGCTGGCGATGTTGATATTCTGGTTAATAATGCAGGTATCACGCGTGATAATTTATTGATGCGTATGAAAGAGGAAGAGTGGGTTGATATCATTGATACTAACTTAAGCTCTCTCTATCGCACTTCTAAACCAGTGCTACGCGCTATGATGAAAAAACGTGGTGGTCGCATTATTAATATCGGCTCTGTCGTAGGAACCATGGGCAATCCTGGCCAAACAAACTATTGTGCGGCGAAGGCTGGCTTAATTGGGTTTACAAAATCTCTTGCAAGAGAAGTTGCATCTCGTCAAATAACAGTTAATGCTATTGCTCCTGGATTTATCCAGACTGATATGACAGATGAGCTGACTGAAGAGCAGCAAAAAGGTATCATGTCTCAAGTTCCGATGGAAAGATTAGGTCAACCGCAAGAAATTGCGAATGCAGTACTATTTTTAGCCTCGGATTCAGCTGCTTACATTACAGGGGAAACTCTGCATGTAAACGGCGGCATGTATATGGTTTAATCAATTAGTTTTAACAACTAACTGATTTTGATTGAATTTGGGCGTAAATTTACGTAGGTTTCGTGGTTTGACCACAAAAGTTAAGCTTGCATTGTGTGCCAAATTGAATAAACTACTCGCAATCTTACGCAAGTGCGTAATTTGAATAGGAAAGAAAACTAATGAGCAACATCGAAGAACGTGTAAAGAAAATCATTATCGAGCAACTGGGCGTTAAAGAAGAAGACGTTAAACCAGCAGCATCTTTCGTAGACGACCTAGGTGCAGATTCTCTGGACACCGTTGAGTTGGTAATGGCTCTAGAAGAAGAGTTTGACACTGAGATCCCTGATGAAGAAGCAGAAAAGATCACTACTGTTCAAGCAGCGATCGATTACGTTTCTAAGAATCAGTAATACTGAATTCTAAAAAACAGGCGGCTATTATGCCGCCTGTTTTTGTTTTAGGTTTTGGAAATTTATACAACAGCATATTTCCTGTAAGGTTTTGCTGTGGTTGTTGTGCTATAAATTATTAATCTTTATTTCCTTTTAATTGCCTTTGTTGAGGCAAATTGTCATAACTTTAGTAGAAGGTGAAAACGTGTCTAAACGTCGTGTAGTCGTAACAGGTCTTGGTCTCGTCACTCCTGTAGGCAATACCGTAGATACGTCCTGGAAAGCGTTAGTCTCAGGACAAAGCGGTATTGCGCCTATAACAAAATTTGATGCCACAGAGTATTCCACGCGTATTAGTGGTTCAGTTAAAGATTTTGATGTTGAGCAATATCTGTCTAAGAAAGATGCTCGTAAGATGGATTTATTTATTCAGTATGGATTAGCGGCTGGTATTCAGGCGATTAAAGATGCTGGATTAGATATGGAACAAGAAGATCCTACTCGTGTCGGTACTGCGATTGGTGCAGGTATGGGAGGAATGCCTTTAATTGAGGCGGCGCACACTAGTTTAATGAATGGTGGCCCACGTAAAATCTCACCTTTTTTTGTTCCTAGCACCATTATTAATATGGTCGCAGGTCACCTTTCTATCATGTACGGTATGACTGGTCCTAATTTTGCTGTTACTACAGCATGTACGACAGGCGTACATAATATCGGTTTTGCTGCGCGTACAATTGCTTACGGTGACGCCGATGTGATGGTTGCCGGTGGTGCTGAAGATGTGACTTGTCCATTGGCCGTCGGAGGTTTCGGTTCGGCTAAAGCATTATCGACACGTAACGATGATCCCACTGCAGCGAGCCGTCCATGGGACAAAGACCGTGATGGTTTTGTGATTGGTGATGGTGCTGGCGTGATGGTCATGGAAGAATATGAACATGCTAAAGCGCGTGGTGCCACGATATACGGTGAGCTTGTGGGTTTTGGTATGAGTGGTGACGCTTTCCATATGACATCACCTCCAGCCGATGGCGCTGGTGCTGCAGCTGCAATGGAAAATGCGATCAAGGATGCGGGAATTGATAAAGCCCTAATCGGTTATATTAATGCTCATGGTACCTCGACGCCAGCCGGCGATAAGGCTGAAGTGGCAGCGGTTAAGTCAGTGTTCGAGCAACATGCTTATGATCTATTAGTGAGCTCGACTAAGTCGATGACCGGCCATCTTTTAGGTGCAGCGGGTTCTGTTGAGGCTATTATCACCTTGTTGGCGCTTCGCGATCAAATTGTGCCTCCAACACTGAATCTTGATAACCCTGATGAAGGTTGTGATTTAGATTTTGTGCCTCATACCGCTCGTGAACATAGCTTCGAATATGCGTTATGTAATTCGTTTGGTTTCGGTGGGACTAATGGTTCATTACTGTTTAAACGTGGCGAATAAGCTTTAAACCGCAAAAAAGCACCTTCGGGTGCTTTTTTTATATCGATATGTTGTGGTCCGATTGGCCTATTAATAGATATCTGTATCACTAAGACTCAATTATACCAATTAGTATAAAGGTGTGATCGCTAAGCGAGAATTTAGTGTTTCTGAGGCAAGAAGTGAAGAGTATAGTTGTTCTGCTGTCAAATTCGTCGACACAGCATCAGAAGTGCTAAAGCTCGCTTGTTAGACGTATTTAGGGCTGCCTACTTATAGGTTGGATGGTCTCACTAGGAATAACCCTTCCATCATCCACTGCCTTGAATGAGTTGCCAAAAAACGTTGAGTAGATCATTTCCTCATACTAATTGGTATTATCCACTTCTGTATGAAATCGCGTAGTTTATTCACGATTAAAATTGGTTTATTGGGATAATCTTAGATATTCGCTGGCTTTATTTTGCAGTACACTCTAAGCAAATCATCTGAATCGAGCAAATCGATATGGCCGGAAAAGAAAGAGAGATCACTTTACGATTTTTAGCTGAGCCTGCCGACGTTAACTTTGGTGGCAAGGTGCACGGCGGTGCGGTTATGAAGTGGATTGACTTAGCGGCTTACGCCTGCGCAGCTGCTTGGAGCGGGAAATACTGTATTACCGCTTATGCAGGGGGGATTCGTTTTGTTAAACCTATTTTGGTCGGCAATATCGTTGAAGTGAGTGCCAAGGTTATTTACACCGGCAGAACCTCAATGCATTTAGGTATTGATGTCAAGGCGGGCGATCCTAAAAACCCTGAACGTCATCTTACGACCCACTGTATTGTTATCATGGTTGCCGTTGATGATGAAGGACAACCTACCGGGGTGCCTGAGTGGGTTCCAGTTACCGAGTCGGATAAAGTTATGCGCGATTCTGCTATTCGATTAATGGAAATGCGCAAAAAAATTGGCGCCGAAATGGAAGCCCACCTTAAACCTTAACGTTATTGCAGCTTAAGGTTTTATATTTTTAAAATTTATACTTTCAGATAAATAGATAGGATTATTCATGGCAAAGGTCGCATTTTTAGGATTAGGTGTAATGGGCTACCCGATGGCTGGACACTTAGTTAAACATGGTCATGAGGTTACCGTTTATAACCGCACCACAGCCAAAGCCTCTGCTTGGGCACAAGAGCATGGCGGTCAGTTTTGTGATACACCTTTTGGAGCGGCTAAAGGTCAAGACTTTGTGTTTGTGTGTGTTGGGAATGATGATGATTTACGCTCGGTGATCTTAGGTGAACAGGGCGCGCTTGCAGCCATGGAAGCCGGTAGCATCTTGGTCGATCACACAACGGCTTCTGCCGATGTTGCCAGAGAAATAGGCGCATTGGCTGCGACGAAGGGCGTCGGCTTCATCGATGCCCCGGTATCAGGTGGTCAAGCTGGTGCTGAAAATGGCGTATTAACCGTGATGATTGGTGGCGAACAATCGACATTTGATAAGGCAAAACCGGTAATGCAGGCCTATGCTCGTTGCGCTGAACTATTGGGCGAAGTAGGTAGCGGTCAATTAACCAAGATGGTAAATCAAATCTGTATCGCGGGTGTGGTTCAAGGTTTAGCTGAAGGTTTGCACTTTGCTCGTAGTGCCGGACTCGACGGTGAGAAAGTGGTTGAGGTGATCAGCAACGGCGCAGCCCAATCTTGGCAAATGGAAAATCGTTATCAAACCATGTGGCAAGGTGAGTATAACTTGGGCTTTGCAGTTGACTGGATGCGTAAAGATTTGGGCATTGCACTCGATGAAGCTCGCCGTAATGGGTCGCAATTGCCACTTACCGCGTTAGTCGATCAGTTTTATTCAGATGTGCAGGCCAGTGGCGGCCAGCGTTGGGACACTTCAAGCCTACTTTCTCGTTTAGAGCGCAATCGAAATAAATAACATAATAAAAAGGACTGCATTGCAGTCCTTTTTATATCGTCATCAGTTAAGCATCATCTAACTGATAGGGTCAATCGCAATATGTTCTAGTTCTATGGCTGCCACAGTGTGCAGCGCATCCATCGTCGCGCCCACCAATGATATTTTTCCTTGGCTTGATTCAACTAGCACCGCACGGTTAATTTCACTAAAGTCTCGATTGTGTCTTGCCATCGCCGACAGTGCCATTTGCATGGGTAACATGGATGGGTTAAATGCTGCATTTTCAGCATAACGACCACAGAAGGTTTGTCCATCTTTGGTTTCTAACACTACGGCTGCGTAGCTGTTTGAATATGGCGCGTAACTTAGGCTTGCATGGTCTAAGGCTTCGATGATCATCGGATCGCTACTGTCTAAGGCAAATTCATGTTGTTGCTTTGATAGTAGAGGGGGGGTGATATTAAGATCACTCGGTCCGAAAGCATAGGGTAAGTAATGAGACAATGGCTTCGCGCTTTGTCCCGGCAAGTGGATATTAATCTGTTGACCCGCCACAAGCTCATTCATAAATTGGCGGCAGTGACCACAAGGTGAAGCATTGACTATGATATCTTCAATCTCGGTTTCACCGCTTAACCATGCATGACTAATGGCACTTTGTTCGGCATGAACACTGTGAAATAGCGCTTCACCAGCCAATTCAAGGTTAGCTCCCATGTAGATATCGCCACTTTTTCCCTTGGCGATAGCGCCCACATAAAACTCGCTTATTGGTGGTTTTGCTAATGCCGCCGCTACCGGAAGAAGCTTCAGCAGCAGTTGTTCGCTTGGGAGGTGAGTAGCCGTTGCGAGATCGGCAATTTGTTTAGCATCTATATGACCAGCAAAATCATGATTTAGCAGGGGAACTAATTTGTCTGCCAGCGGTGCTGGCATATTAGCTATGCAGTGAATAAACCTATCTTGCATCAGCTTTGTCCTTTTAAATATTCGACGATGGGTTAATCATTTTAGCGATTAAGCCTGCATGATGATGGGATCCTTATCCCATTCATCTGGAGTTTACACTACAAATTACTTAGGTAATGACATAGTGCTGTGAGTAACTTTTGCTTTTCAGTATCAGGCTGAGTTTCATTACATAAGGTTTCTAATTTGTGCAAGTAGTCAGCATCATTAAGCCTTTGTTGGCAAAACTCTCGCCAGCGGTATTGTTCAGAATCATCAAGAGTTTCTGGATAATTACGCCCACGATAGCGGAATAACATCTCCTTAAGTCTAGGATCGTCGAAATGAAGATCCAACGCGGCTAGATTGTGTGGCTGGGTATGACGGATGATCTCCATTTTATTTTTGTCAGCCTGACTAAAAAAACCACCGCTATAAAGCTGCAAATCTGGATCTGTGATTTCACTGCCATGATCGTTATCAAATACTGCAACCAACTTTTCTCTGATCTCAGGGTGTTGTCTTAAGCGCTTATATTGTGCTCTGGCAAATTCTTTATCGATACTTAAACGTTCGGCATTGTCATCGGTCAGGGATTTGGCGGGGGCAATGAATGGGCATTTATTAATATGCAGTTGTTTCAGACCTATGGGTAATTCATCGGCGGCGAGTTCGTGGCGCGGAGTATACATACGCTGTTTGATCTGCTCGACATCGAGCTCTAATAGCGGAGTCACATCCATGGCTAAATTGACGCAAATAACCGCGTTTTTATTGCTAATGTGGTGAGCAATGGGGGCGATTAACGTCGTGCAGCCATTCAAGGCACTGATCTTGGAGCTGACATGCAATAGAGGCTGCATGTTGAGTACATCTATTTGTTTATTTACTTCGTTTTTTTTGCGCAGGCTAAAATAATAATCAAATAGTTTGGGCTGTACTTGTTTAATCAATTTTGCCATTGCAATAGTGGCGTAGACATCTGACATCGCATCATGGGCTTTTTCATGACTTAAGTCATTGGCTTGAGTAAGATGCTCAAGTTTAAAACTTGGGCTGCCATCTTCTTTTGAAGGCCATTCAATGCCATCAGGTCTTAGCGCATAACAAGCTCTGACCAGATCGATAATGTCCCAGCGAGAATTTCCATTTTGCCACTCTCTGGCATAAGGGTCGAAAAAGTTACGATAAAATCCATAGCGAGTGACTTCATCATCAAACCTGAGCGAGTTATAACCAGCAACACAAGTATTTGGCACCGAAAATTGTTCATGTACTCTGGCCATAAACTCAGCTTCAGGCATGCCTTTTAAATTGGCCAGCTGCGGTGTTATCCCTGTGATCAATATCGCCTCTGGTGAGGGCAGGTAATCCTTGGCCAACTTACAATAAAAGGTGATTGGCTCTGAGATAATATTGAGATCTAAATCGGTGCGAATACCAGCAAACTGTGAAGGCCTATCTTTAGCAGGATTGGCGCCAAAGGTTTCATAATCGTGCCAGAAAATGCTCGCTAAATTATTAGATGACATATAAAAGTGGGCAAAATGAATAGTGCTTTTATCATAGCATTCACAAACTCATTGATGCCATTGGAATTGGGATTAATCATAATCAAGGAAAAATAGGGTAAATGAACTGGTCGCTGGAGAACAACACAGCTACAATGGAGTGCAATGTAAAGGAAATCTTCATGTTCGAGTCGTTACTTAACCAGCCGCAATTAATTGAACTGACTTACGGTTCACAACTCAAATTGAGTTTACGTGATCAGATCAGTGATATTAGTTTGTTGCAAACTTTAGGCGGTCATATTGCCGAATGGGTGGTGGTTGATACTAATAGCCGTAGTGTGACGCTGGTGGCTCGAACGCATCCGTTTCTGCAGATCGAAAATCAATCACAGCTTACTATTGTTGAGCAGTCACAAGAATTTGTTCAACATGAGATCATCCGTACTCATGGTCAAGGTGTACGTTTATTTGGTTCGTTAGGATTTTCGCCCTCCATCTGTATTGGTTTGTTACGCCAAGGTTTATTTATTTCAATTGATTCTAAGCAGGCGGGAGAGGTGAGTTTCTCACCAAGATTTGATAACAAATGGCAATTGATTGAACTTGAAAATGATTTACGTTTGTTCAGTGAGCCAAACGAGATGCATAGAGCCAAAGCACTTCTTGCGAGAAAATTAGATTACGAGTTAAAGCCAGAAGCTTATTTACTCGATATCAGTGAAATTGAAATCGTAAGTAGGGAGCTTAATCAGTTTGCCGGTAATCATAGCGTGCATCACTTCAGTGGCATTGTCGGTGAGCTTTCGACTATTGAATCGCAATTGCATCGCAGAAAACAATTACTTATTAGGTTATATCAGCAGCTATTAGAACGACCTAACTGGCAATATTCTTCTAATAGCGCCGATGATTTCGACAGCATCAAGCGCAAGTTGGAATCCTATCAGTTACTCGCCCCACCAGAGCTTAATGCGATGGTTGAACAAATGTTTATTGATGATCTTGACTGAAATTATCCTTTCTACTCCAGTTCCCAGTTTCGGAAAATTTAATGAATTATCGTTGTCCAATTTGTAGTCAAACTTTGCAATTAATTCAACAAACTTGGTGTTGTGATAACAATCATAGATTTGATTGCGCCAAAGAGGGCTACGTTAACTTATTGCCTGTACAGAAAAAACGCTCAAAAGATCCTGGTGACAGTAAAGAGATGATGTTCGCTCGGCGGGAGTTTTTGAACCAAGGCTATTACCAATTTATGAGCGATAGAGTTAATCAACTGGCATTAGAGTTTGCGCCAGATGCGATACATGGCTTAGATATCGGTTGTGGTGAGGGCTATTACTCACATCGATTACAACGGGTGATGCAGACCAGAGGCGAGTTTAGTTTAAACGGGGTTGATATCTCCAAGTCGGCGCTGAAATATGCGGCGAAACGCTATAAAGAGATCGACTTTTGTGTCGCAAGTAGTTTTGAAATGCCATTTGAAGACAATAGCTTTGATTTCATGTTGAGAATCTATGCGCCGTCTCAAGATGCAGAGTTACATAGAGTCGTGAAGTCTGGAGGTATTTTGATCACCGTATCAGCAGGGCCGCAACATCACTTTGCGCTGAAACAACGTATTTATGAACAGCCGCGCTCACATCCTGATATTGTTAGCCAGATTGAGGGCTTTGAATTAATACATGGAGAACGGGTTCAGCAGCTGTTGCAGCTAGAAGACCCCACCGATATAGCAAATTTTTTAGTGATGACACCCTATAATTGGAAATTTACAGCAGAACAAAAACAGGCGATGACGACGGCAAAGTTTAGCTGTGAGCTAGATTTCAAGATAGAAGTCTTTCGAGCGAGCTAGCGTGTTAATCATTGTTTAAGTTATCTATTTTTTTGCCCCCAAAAAACTGTTCAACATGCGGTTTAAATTTTCAGTCATTAATTTGTAACAACTGACAGAAATTTAAGTAAAAAATCAGATTTTGGATGGTTTAAGGTTGTTGACATACTGCTAGAATCATTTATAGTGATTGGAGCTTGAAGGTTGGGCTTAACTTTATGTGTTCAATACGACCAGTTCGTCCTGTTAACATAAGTAATACCGGCATTTTCCAGCTCTACTGCCGTTTATGGCTTTAATTTATTTAGTTACAGGATTTATATCATGTCTCAAGTTACTGGCGTTGTTAAGTGGTTCAACTCTGACAAAGGTTTTGGTTTTATCGAGCAAGAGTCTGGCCCAGACGTTTTCGTACACTTCCGTGCGATCAACTCTGACGGTTTCAAAACTCTTGACGAAGGTCAGAAAGTGCAGTTCACTGTGACTCAAGGTCAAAAAGGTCCACAAGCTGAGAACGTAACTGTTCTTTAAGCTGACCTAGTAGCATATAGCTACTAAAAAGAATTCTAAGAGCTGCGATTAATCGCGGCTCTTTTTTTATGGGTAATTCATGTACCTAGCCAGATTATCCGGCTTTATGAACCAGCTTTGTCTTCGCATCTTCTCGCAATATCGTCCATTTACGTTGCTCAATATCTACTTATTAACTGCTGATTTTTACTCTCAATTTGATAGGCAAGTCATAGCTATAATAAAGCCAGCATGATGCTGGCTTTATGGTTTAGTTACTCTAGTGAGCTTAACGCTGCTCAGCCTTAGTTTGAAAACAGCTTATCCTCAAGGGTTCTACCACGCTGGATAGTTTTGTATGACCAACCTTGTTCACTAAACAGATTGAGTAGCTGCTGCTCAATCTGAAATCCTTGTAGTACCTCATAATGAAGCACGAATTCATGATACTGATTGCTCTTAACCGATTTAACCTGTGGCCAAGTAGAAAGGATGGCTATGAGTCGTTCGCTATCACATTGCTGCATCGCTAAGGTGAGATAATCTTCAGCCTGATTGTCTTTTATCGACACCGATTGATTTAGCACGCCTAAGTCGAGATATAACACCTTGTCGCACAGCTTTTCTAGCTCATCGAGATTATGCGAGCTGATAATAAATGTGGTTTGGCTCGATTGGCTGCGTATTAATTCTCTTATGGCTTTGGCATTGACAGGATCGAGGCCTGCTGTTGGCTCATCTAATAACACTAATTGAGGAGAGCCTATCAGCGCTTGGGCAATGGCTATTCGTTTTCCCATACCGTGGCTGAGCGCCAGTGGTTTCTGCTCGGCTACATCAAGCAAGTTGACTAAGTTTAATACTCGCAGTGCTTCCTGCTTTGCCGATGATTTATTAAATCCCTGTAATTGTGCAAAAAAACTTAATTGTGTTAACACGGTCAAATTAGGATCGAGTCTGGCATCCTGAGGTAAGGCGGCGACATTGCCTAACAAGGCACTGTCACCGGGCTTATGACCCATAATATTAATCTCGCCCTGGGAAGGGCTAATATAACCACATAAAAGTGAGAATAGGGTGGTTTTACCCGCCCCATTGGGGCCGACTAAGGCGATGGCTTGTCCTGCATCGATGTCGAAACTAACATCATTTAATGCTCGTTTGTTGCCATATAATTTACTGACATTTTGGCAGCAGATCATTTTCATAGTGCAATCCTCGCCATATAGGTTCGACCTAAAAGCAGCAATATGGCGGCTTGCACTAGGGGGACAACTGTAATCCCTAGATTGTTAAAGCCGTGGCTATTAATCATGATTGATAGCTGTGCGCCAGGAATTAGCCAATTTAGTGTTTCGCCAATTGCTGGCAAGTAGTGTGAAATCAAACCATTAATAATCGATGTGCCCACTAAAAATAATGTGGCATATATTGTCGCTTGACGAGCCGAATTAGCATGAAGCGATAACAAGGCCATTAATGCTGTAAAGGGCAAAATCACTATCATGATATTGATAAAGATAAATGTACTCGATGCCAAGGCGACCCATATTAAACTGGTGTCACGATAGCCCACCAGTAACAGTGTCGCTAACAATGTAAAGCCCAGTAGCAAGGCTTGAATTAACAAGTAACCAGTGACGCGCCCAAAGAATAATGTGTCTCGACTGGTACGCAGAGTAAGGAAGCGAAAAGTTCCTCTGGTTTTGTCTGAGGCAAACTGATCGGCGCAGACAAACAAGCTGAATAGTGGGAACAAGTACAGAGCAGCAACCCACATAATCGCCATTTCAGCCACTTTCCAAGAGAAAAGCTCTTTTACGGAGTCTTCACCAAACATGCCTGTCAGTAAATGCTTTAAATCTGGAGAGAATAAGTAAAATGATGCTTGTCTGATGGGATACCAAAGCAAAACAAACCAAACAAGAGAGAAAGCAGCTAGGGCTACAATACCACGTCTGCTGAAGAGTATCTTTTTCAATTCAAAGGTTGCTAAGAGCAACGCTGCATTGATAGGGTTTTTAGTTGTCACAGTATTCAATGATAAATCCCTTTTTAATTATTGCCCTACGTTAACATCTCTGTATGCAACAGGGTATGTTGAAATGTGTTTAATTGTTACTTTTTAGTTGTAAAACTAGCTGTTTTAACTCAGCGACTTCCAGTTCTAATTGAGATACTCGGTCAGCTAAAGCGGTGGAATGAGGTTCTGGGTTATCAGTGTTGCTGGGGATCACAGAGAGATCATCTGTTGACAAGTTATCACTCGTTTCGCTTAATAGTTCGGTGAAGCGACATTCGCGTTTCCCTGGTTCTCTAGGCAGTTGCTGTACTAAGGGGGAGTCTAACTGGTTGAGCTCCATAAGGGCACTTTCAACTTCAGCGACATCGCTAAAAGGATGTAATCTGTTACTACGAGTTCGCAACTCGCCTGGCGTTTGTGGGCCTCGAAGCAGTAATAAACAGATAATGGCGACTTGAGCTTGGCTCAGTTGTAATGCACTGAATTCGGTGTTGCAGAAACGATGTTTATATTTGACGACTCGGGAGCCAAAACCGCTCTGTTCGCTTATTAGTCGTTTCTTGTTGAGCGAATCTAAGGTTGATTGGACTTCTGATTCAGTTAAGTTCATCACTGGCTCACGGCTGGATTTTTGGTTACAAGCTAAGGTTAGGCCGTTTAATGAGAGTGGGTATTGTTCTGGTGTGGTTTTTTCTTTTTCGAGTAAGCAACCGATAACGCGAGCTTCAAGTGCAGTGAGTTTCATCATTAGGTCTTATCTAAAATAAAAGCATAGCCTTGTTATAACAGAGCTATGCTTTTGTGCAAAGACAATCGCTAAGTTGGCATTTTTACTGGTTAAAAATACCTCGCATACGTTTAAATAAGGCGTATACCGTCGGTGTCTATGGTGATTTTCTGCATTTTATATAAACCGCCGATGCTCTTCTTAAAGGCTTTTTTACTCATGGCCAATTCGGCATAAATTACTTCAGCATCGGTTTTGTCAGTAAGGGGCAAGAAACCATCTGATTGTTTTAATTTAATCATAATGGTGTTGGCATGTTTATCGAGTTCTTCTTTGGCACCGCGCTGTAAAATCAAATCGATTTTATCGTCGCTGCGAACGCGCTTGATAAAGCCATTAGTACGCTGGCCAAAACGCAGTGGTTTAAACACTTCATTTTTATATATGACGCCCCAGTGGGCATGATCGATAATCGCTTTGTAGCCCAAATCAGTGGTGCCTGCGATGATCAAACTGACCTCTTGCCCATTACGATATGGCGGCGGCGTTTTATCTAAAAATTTATCGACTTTTGATGACGCAACAATACGTTCATCGGCACTGTTTTGATAAACATAAACCAAATAAGAGCGACCAACCTCAATCTCTCTATGTTGTTCGCCGAAAGGGAGGAATAAGTCTTTATCTAAGCCCCAATCTAAGAAGGCGCCATAAGGACCAGTAGCTACGGCTTTTAGATAAGCAAATTGCCCTACCTGAACTTTTGGTTGCTTGGTCGTAGCAATTACCATGTCTTCAGAATCAAGATAAAGAAACACCTCGATGTTATCGCCAATTTCAAATTCTTTGGGTGCCACTTTTCTTGGTAGCAAGACTTGACCTAATTCATGGGCATTAAGATATACACCAAAATCGACCTGTTTGACGATCTCTAACGTGCAGGATTTTCCTATCTCTATCATGGGATTCTCTATGGTTTTGTCGAACAACTTCGACTGCGGATTATAGAGTAATTTTGCCTAAGATGCTTGAGCAGTTATTGGTTAAGGCTATTTATTTTAGCTAGGCTAATAAGTTTACAGTTACACGTGACAAAATTTGTCTTATGGAAGTGATAAAAGTGCATTAAAGGTTGTAATAAATTAATGTGTTATTGATACTTGCAATTAATTTATTTCGGGGGTTTAATTGCGCGCCTTTTTTGCTTTATCCCTGGATAAGCTTGGGTAATGGATTAGGGCGTGTGAAGCGAATACTTAATACGGCCTCCAAACAGTTTTGATGTTGCCTTTGTGTGCCAAGATGTGGCGATATTGAATTACATTAATGTGTTGGTAAGCGCTGCGCGAGCCAAATATGAATGTCGATAGACAGGTTGAGAAAATATGAGTAATTGGTCTATTAAAGATGCTTATGCAGGTTATAACGTTAACTACTGGAGCTCTGGGCTCTATGGCATAAGTGAGGCCGGTGAGGTGACGGTTTCGCCCGATCCGAATCATCCTGAACACAGTATTGGATTAAATGAGTTGGCCAAAGATATGGTCAAATCAGGTGTTGCTTTACCCGTACTTGTGCGTTTTCCGCAAATTTTGCACCACAGAGTCAATAGTCTTTGTCAGGCGTTTAACCAAGCGATTCAGCGTTACGATTATCAATCTGATTACTTACTTGTTTACCCTATTAAAGTTAATCAGCAGCAGACTGTAGTTGAAGAGATCTTAGCCAGCCAAGTCTCTAAAGAAGTGCCGCAGTTAGGCTTAGAAGCCGGTAGTAAGCCCGAGTTAATGGCCGTGCTAGCCATGGCGCAAAAAGCCAGCTCAGTGATTATCTGTAATGGCTATAAAGATGTTGAATATATTCGTTTAGCGCTGATTGGTGAAAAGCTGGGTCATAGCGTTTATATCGTCTTAGAGAAACTGTCAGAGCTAAAAGTCGTACTCGAAGAAGCCAAAAAACTTGGCGTAACACCTCGATTAGGTTTGCGCGTACGTTTGGCGTTCCAAGGTAAAGGTAAGTGGCAAGCCAGTGGCGGTGAAAAATCTAAGTTTGGATTGTCAGCGGCGCAAGTGTTAACAGTGATTGACTCTCTCAAAGCCAATGACATGCTTGATTGCTTACAGCTGCTGCATTTCCATTTAGGTTCGCAAATAGCCAATATTCGTGACATTCGAAGTGGTGTGAGTGAAGCTGGTCGTTTCTATTGCGAGCTGCAAATGCTGGGTGCCAACGTTAAATGTTTCGACGTCGGTGGTGGTTTGGCTGTGGATTACGATGGAACGCGAAGCCAAAGTAGTAACTCGATGAACTACGGTTTAACTGAGTATGCTAACAATATTGTGAGTACACTTCGCGATATGTGTGATGAGTATGAACAGCCGATGCCGAGATTGATCTCGGAGTCGGGACGTTATCTGACCGCACACCATGCCGTGTTGATCACCGATGTTATTGGCACTGAAGCCTATAAGTCGGAAGAACTCGATCCACCCAGTGAAGAAGCGCCCCAGCAGCTTAAAAACATGTGGCAGTCTTGGACTGAAGTGAGTGCCAGAGCTGATCAGCGTGCGCTGATTGAGATCTATCATGACGTGCAAAGTGATTTGGCTGAAGTGCATTCATTATTCGCGTTAGGACAGATGAGTCTTACCGATAGAGCTTGGGCTGAGCAGATGAATTTGCGTGTCTGCTACGAATTAAAAGGTGTGATGAGTGGTAAGTACCGTTTCCATCGTCCCATTATTGATGAATTAAATGAAAAGTTAGCAGATAAGTTTTTCGTTAATTTCTCACTGTTCCAGTCTTTGCCTGATGCTTGGGGGATCGAACAGGTCTTTCCTGTGATGCCGCTCAGTGGATTAGATAAGAAGCCAGAGCGCCGTGCTGTGATGCTTGATATCACCTGTGATTCGGACGGTATTGTCGATCAGTATGTTGACGGCCAAGGGATTGAAACCACTTTACCTGTACCGGCATGGAGCGCAGAGAGTCCATATTTGATTGGCTTTTTCCTCGTTGGAGCTTATCAAGAGATTTTGGGCGATATGCATAATCTGTTTGGTGATACCAATTCAGCCGTTGTGCGTTTAGATGACGAAGGACTAGTGAATATAGAATCTGTACTCGCAGGCGATACCGTTGCCGATGTTTTGCGTTATGTGAACCTTGATGCAGTGTCCTTTATGCGTACGTATGAGGAGTTGGTGAATCAGCATATTCAAGAAGATGAACGTGCTAATATTCTCGAAGAGTTGCAAGTGGGCTTAAAAGGTTACACTTATTTGGAAGATTTCTCTTAAGCCAAAGTGTAAGCTTTAATTCTCAAAAGCCAGTTTTGACTCGGTCAAAGCTGGCTTTTGGCTATATAATCACTATCAATCATTCACTGGAGCAGCCCTATTAGCATGTTTTTTGAAGGTGCAGAAAAACGCATTGAGATAGTTATCGATGAAAGCCAAACGGGTTTTCGTGATAGAGAAATACTATTTTGGCAAACTGTGCTGGCAAAAGCGGGGGCGAGCATCCTTTCGAAAACCACCCATAATTATTGTGATGCCTATGTGCTTAGTGAGTCGAGCTTATTCGTCTGGCAGCATAAGCTGATCTTAATTACTTGCGGTAACACCAGTTTAATTGATACTACTTTGGCTATATTAACGTCGGTCGGCTGTGAGAATATCAAGGGCTTTAGCTATCAGCGCAAGAGTGAGCTGTATGCACACCTTCAGTCGAGCCGTTTTGAAGATGATGTGTGGCAATTACGTCAACATATTGCAGGTAAAGCCTATCGATTAGGTCATTTAGACAGCCATCATCATTACCTGTTTACCTATGGTGAAGAGGCTTTGAGTCGCCATTTTAGCGGCTTACAGCTATTTCATATTCGGGGTGAGTTTGCCGAGTATCTGCGTGCTGAGACGCAGAGTAAGCAGTATATTTTTCAGCAGTTAGGCTTAGCCGAACGCTTGCCCGACTTTCAGTTTGATGATCATCTGTTTACTCCCTATGGCTACTCATTAAATGGGGTGTTAGAGCAGCAGTATTTAACGTTACATATAACCCCGCAACTGCCGAACTGTTACATCAGTATTGAAACCAATATCGAACAGGACGAGCTAGTGTGTTCGCTGTTTGATGTGCTTTTAACGGCATTTAATCCTAGTCGTTGGGATATGATTAATATCGACTCTACAAAATTAATTGGATTGGCGAATACTGTGGCAAAAGATGCACAACACTTATCTCAAATTCAATTGTCAATTGGACGGCAAAAAACGGTTTTTATTAATCATTATAAACAGTTGGATTGTGAACACCTTGTCCCTGTAGAATTAACCTAATTAGGCTTTAATTGGCCTACAAGAATGTTGAGTTGCACTAAGGCTAATTGTTGCAATAGCAACGACAGGGTAGATGGATGCAAGGGCCTATGCTTTAAAATGAGTTAGTCCCTGTTTAATCTTGATGTAGTAAAGGAAAAGAGATGTCGAACTTAGATGATATCAGACGGGAATATACCTTAGGTGGCTTACATCGCGAGGAACTTCCCGATGATCCTATGGTGCTATTCGAGAAATGGATGCAAGAGATCCGTGATGCCAATGTATTAACGGATCCAACGGCGATGTCGGTGGCGACAGTCGATGAGCATGGCCAGCCTTTTCAACGTATCGTGTTGCTAAAACGCTTTGATGATAACGGCTTTGTGTTTTTTACTAATTTGGAGAGCCGTAAGGCTGAACAAATTGCTCAAAACAGCAAGGTGAGTCTGTTATTCCCTTGGCATCCCCTTGAGCGACAAGTGGCAATTACCGGAGTTGCAGAAGCATTATCAACCACTGAAGTACTAAAGTATTTTATTACGCGGCCGAAAGAGAGCCAGATAGCGGCCTGGGTATCAAAACAGTCGAGTAAGATTTCTGCCCGTCAGGCGCTTGAGAGTAAATTTGCTGAAATGAAGGCCAAATTTAGTAAAGGCGAGGTGCCATTACCCAAATTCTGGGGCGGATATGTGGTGAAACCTTCTAGTATTGAGTTTTGGCAAGGTGGTGAATATCGTTTACACGATCGTTTTCTTTATAGCCGACAGGACGTGGGTTGGGATATTTCGAGATTAGCGCCTTAGGTAAAGATAATTGAGCTTCTACATCATAAAAAAACCACCAACTGAACTTGGTGGTTTTTTTTCAGTAAGTCAAATGGGATCACCATTTTTTCTTAGGTTGGAATAATACATCAATATCATCTTCGCCCTGTTTTCTCTGTACCACATCGGGTTCGGCGAGCTTTTGTGCGCCCATTATCTCATCAAGTAATAATTTGGCTTCCTCGACTTTTTTCATGATGAAAGGATCGTTAGGCGTCAGCGCCTTAATGGTATGGAGTGTTGCTAAAGCTTTAGTAACCATCTGTTTTGATGAGCCATATTGCTTCATAAAACAGGCAGTACGTGCCCGAGAAAGCATAGATTCAACATTAATTCTGAGCTGTAAACTATCTACGCGAGCCTCTTCTTGAGCGAAAATAGTGGGCTCAACTTTGCCTTTGTTATGTTCGGCGCGAAGGATAGCTTTTAGTTTTTTTAATACTTGAACCAAGGTCAAAATCTGTTTATCGGTATCGGGTAAGCGAAACTGTTCAACAGAGGGATTTTTTTTCGGGTTAGCATTGAGGGCTTCGATCTGGCCATTGAGATCAATTAAACGGCGGCGGTAGTCAGCAGCTAAGCTTCCACCTAGATGACTCGCCTGAAATAACGCCTCTTGAATGCGTTTATAGAGGATAAGGGTGATATCGGTAGAGCAGGGGAACATGCCGGTACAAGACAAGACATTTTCAGTTTCATCAATAATGGCCCGTTGGCGTGCGAGTTCAATTCTTCTTTCTGCTTCTACACGCTCTTTATGCTGTTGTATCACATTGATACCGATAACTAGAAGCAGTAAAGCACCAATTAGGATCAGAACCAAAGTAAATATCATTGGGTTACCATTATTTTTATAATTAGGTTAATACTACAATAAATCAAAATACTAGCATAGCTATCTTATTTAAGAGTATTGCTAATCTCTCATCATAGATTTTTGATATATGCTATATTCCAGATTGATTTAATTTTCTGCATGCACTATAACTATTTCTTATACTTAAAGTTACAATTATTGTGCAACCACATGAGCATTGCACACCTTTCAAAGGATAGAAGATGAAGCTACAGCAACTGAGATATATCGCCGAAGTGGTTAATCACAACTTAAACGTTTCGGCTACTGCGGAAAACCTCTATACATCTCAGCCTGGCATCAGTAAACAGGTGAGAATGCTTGAAGATGAACTGGGGATTCAAATTTTCGGTCGCAGTGGTAAACATTTAACACATGTGACACCAGCGGGTCAGCAAGTGATCAGTATTGCCAATGATATTTTGGGTAAAGTTGAGAGTATTAAAAAGGTGGCTGAAGAGTACACTAAACCCGATCAAGGTGAGCTAAATATTGCTACGACAGATACCCAGGCTCGTTATGCCTTGCCCAGTATTATACGTGGCTTTATTGACCGTTATCCAAAGGTGAATTTACATATGCATCAGGGCACACCTTCGCAGATCAGTGAGTTGGCGGCGCGAGGAGATGCTGACTTTGCTATTGCAACTGAAGGGATGCACCTGTATTCCGATCTGATTATGCTGCCTTGTTATCACTGGAACCGCTCTATTGTTGTTACTCGAGATCATCCATTAGCCTCACGAACTCAGATTAGTATCGAAGATTTAGGCCGCTTCCCATTGGTAACTTATGTATTTGGTTTTGATAGAGAATCTGAGATTGAAAAAGCTTTTAACCGTGCCAATATCGATCCACGTGTAGTGTTTACCGCTACCAGTGCAGATGTGTTAAAAACGTATGTTCGACTCGGCCTAGGGGTTGGGGTTATCGCCTCTATGGCGATTGATCCCGTTATCGATAAAGATTTAGTGGCTATCGATGCGAGTCATTTATTTGCTCACAGTACTACTAAAATTGGTTTCAGAAAGGGTAACTTCCTACGTACTTATATGTACGATTTTATCGAGTATTTTGCGCCGCATTTGACTAAAGATGTGGTTGAAAAGGCAGTGAGCTTGAGGGACCCACAACTTATCGAGAATCTGTTTACCGATATCGAATTGCCAATTCGTTAATTTACTATTTTATCAAATATCAAAACCGCCCAAGTGTAAGCTTGGGCGGTTTTATTTTTGCTATTGGTATTAGCTAAGTCGTAATAGATAAAGGCTAAGCAATTAACACTCGACGATATTTACAGCTAAACCACCTTTGGCGGTTTCTTTATATTTACTGCGCATATCTTTACCGGTATCCATCATGGTTTTGATGACTTTATCTAGTGAAACCTTATGGTTACCATCACCGCGCATGGCTAGGCGTGAAGCATTAATGGCTTTTACCGCGCCCATGGCATTACGTTCGATACAGGGTACTTGAACGAGTCCACCAACAGGATCGCAAGTCAGACCTAAATTATGTTCCATACCAATTTCGGCGGCATTTTCGACATGTTCGATAGTACCGCCCATGATCTCTGTCAGTGCACCCGCAGCCATTGAACATGCGACGCCTACCTCTCCCTGACAACCAACTTCAGCACCTGAAATTGAAGCATTCTTCTTGTATAAGATGCCGATGGCTGCGGCAGTGAGTAGATATTGGCTACAGATATCGATATCGACTTTTTGAACGAAGGTGTCGTAATAGCATAATACAGCTGGGATAATTCCCGCTGCACCATTGGTTGGCGCGGTAACCACCCGATCGCCAGCCGCATTTTGCTCGTTGACCGCAAGGGCAAAGAGGTCAACCCAATCCATCGCCATTAAGGGATCTTTATTGGTTTTCCCCTCAGCTTTTAAGCGGCGATACAACGCGGGGGCTCGGCGACGTAGTTTTAAGCCACCAGGAATAATGCCTTCTTTTTGATAACCCCGCTCAATACAGGTTTTCATGGTTTGCCAGATGGACCATAGGCGTTGTTTTACTTCGGCCTCATTGGTGGCAACTGAGAGTTCATTGGCCATCATTAATGCGGAGATACTCAAACCATTTTCTAGGCACATCTCAAGCAATTCTGCCGCACTATTAAAGTCATAAGGAGCTGATTTAATTGGTGAGGCGGGAGAAACGTTACGTGCTTTAATCTCATCTTCATCGAGAATAAAACCGCCGCCAACAGAGTAATAAGTACGTTGATAGATACATTCACCCTTAGCAAATGCATATAAGGTCATTGCATTGGCATGTGCGGGTAGACTCTTACGTCTGTGGTAGGTGATTCCGTCTTCGCGGCTGAAGCGGACCACTTTATTATTTGGCATGGTGAGGGTTTGGGTTTCATTCACTTGCTCAAGAATATTATCGATGGCGTCTGTATCAACAGTCTCTGGCTCTTCACCCATCAGGCCTAAGATCACCGCTTTGCCTGTACCATGGCCTTTACCCGTTTGACCTAGTGAACCAAATAATTCTGAACGTAGCTCATCGGTGGCTGCTAAATGACCATGTTGTTGTAGATCTTTAATAAAGATATTGCCCGCTTTCATCGGACCTACGGTATGGGAGCTTGATGGCCCAATACCGATTTTAAACATGTCAAAAACGCTAATCATTTAAAATCCCGCTTGCTTTAATTGTTATCATTATTCAATCTCGTGATTTTAGGCTAATAAAGCTATTTTTGCAGGCAACAAAGCATGAGAAGGTATGTTAATCTTGCCAGCACTTTAAGATTGATGGTTTATGAGTATCCCATACTTTGATAGGTAAACTCGCATTAGTTTTTTTAATTAAGGTGATTCGGATTAGTCATATTAGTGCAAGGTGTTAGTTAGCTAAATTCATAAAAACAGTATTAAGTTTAATTTCATTATTTAACAGATGTTTATTGAACTATTGTTGCAAGTATTATCATAGCGCTCATTGTTGTATTAGCGCTATCTAACAGGAAATTTAGGGGGAAGTGTGAGCTATCTAATGATGGATTTATTATCAACTCAGGTATCGGAACAAGAGCGAGCACAGTTACAACACCCTATGGTTGGTGGCCTCATTTTGTTTAGCCGCAATTACCAAGATAGAAACCAGTTATGTGAATTAATTTGTGCTATTCGCCAAATTCGTGCTGATTTATTGATTGCCGTCGATCATGAAGGGGGACGTGTACAACGCTTTATCGATGGCTTTACAAAAATTCCGGCCATGGGTGATATTTTACCTAAGGCAAAAGGTGACATTGCACTTGCGAGAATATGGGCTAAAGAGCTGGGTTTTTTGATGGCGATAGAGCTGCTGAGCTGTGATATCGATTTAAGTTTTGCACCTGTACTTGACCTTAATGGAATTAGTGAAGTGATTGGTAGTCGCGCTTTTAGTTCAACACCTGAGCAAGTGATACTGCTGGCTTCTGCTTTCATTGAAGGCATGAGTGATGCAGGTATGGCGGCTGTGGGCAAACACTTTCCTGGACATGGCAGCGTGGCGGCTGATTCTCACATTGCTAAACCTGTGGACTCACGAAGTGAACAAGCTATCCGCGACTTGGACATGGTACCGTTTAGCGATTTAATCTCGAAGTCAATGTTGCAAGGGGTCATGCCGGCTCATGTTATCTATGACAAGGTTGATCCAAGTCCTGCAGGGTTCTCCTCTTTTTGGCTGCAGCAGGTATTACGTGGTGAACTTGGCTTTAATGGTGTGATTTTTTCAGACGATTTAGGCATGAAAGGCGCTGGTGTAGTTGGTGGTTACCAGCAAAAAGCCACTGCTGCATTGGCTGCGGGTTGCGATATGATTTTGGTTTGTAATGATAATCGCGGTGTCACCGAGCTGCTTAATGATTTTAAATGGCCGAGAGAGAGACCTAACATGCCTGCCAATCTATTACGTGCCGATTCGGCAAAAGTGGCAAGCGCATTAGAAGATGAAAGCCGCTGGCTTGAAGCTAAGTCATTGGCGAATAAACTGCTTGAGGCATAAATATTTGATATAGCTCACATGCGTTTTTGAATCAGTTAGCTACAGTTTAAACAGGTATTGCATGATAGGTGAAAAGGATGATCCTCTATTTTCATGGTTTTGACGCGACAAGTCCGGGTAATCACGAAAAAATGCGTCAGTTACAGTTTATCGATAATGATGTGCGCTTGATAAGTTACAGTACGTTGCATCCTAAGCATGATATGCAGCATCTGCTCAACGAGGTGTCTAGGCAACTACAGCAAACGGATGATACTAAGCCACTGGCTATCGGCGTTGGCTTAGGGGCCTATTGGGCTGAAAGGATCGGATTTCTGAATCAGCTTAAAACGGTTTTGATAAATCCGAATCTGCATCCTGAACAGACCATGTTAAACCAAATTGACCGTCCAGAAGAGTATGCGGATATTGCCAGCAAGTGTGTTTCACAATTTAGGGATAAAAACCGCGGAAATAGCCTATGTATCTTGTCTCGTCATGATGAAGCTAATGATAACCAATTAGTGGCAAATGAGCTTGCAGATTTCTATGAAATTATCTGGGATGAAGAGCAAAGTCATAAGTTTGCAGCGTTAGCGGCTCATCTCGGTCGAATTAAGGAATTCAAAGCCACATAAGTCAGTTACCCATTAAAATTATTTTCATTGAGCAGTTAAGTTCTGCTTTTGATGGCGTTACATCTGTATGTTCCTTTTCTGTTTAAATTGGCAAAATTCATTGATCCATTTTGCCAGCAACAACGTATTACCGATATTAAATCAATTTTTGCAATCCTTAATCTCGTAAGATTATTCCGATCTATTTGTATGATCAATTAGATTAAAAATGACGTGTATTCTGATATTGAAGTTTTTTATAGTGCAATAGTGTATAACAGTGGTTTTTTATTGTGTCCATTGATACAATTTTCCGCATGTTGATCTTTAAAGATCTTTCCAGTTTGCGTATGTCGCCCGATGCAGCTAACCAATCTATTAGTTAGCTGTTTTTTTTGCCTAAATTTTGCCCATTGCCCTAGTTTGAGTTATCTTCAATGTGTCTATTCGATAGGATGAGGCAGCAATGAAGCGAGTGATTATTACGGTTTCGGGAAAGGTTCAGGGAGTCTGTTTCAGACGATTTAGCCAACAACAAGCATTAACGTTAGGCTTAACGGGCTATGCTAAGAATAATGACAATGGCAAAGTATCAATCTTATTACAGGGCGGTGGTGATGCTGTCGATAAGTTTGTTGCTTGGGTCGAAACTGGAGTGCCTCAGGCAAGAGTCGATGATCTACTTATCGAAGATGACGAGGCAGATGATATCTACCTCGATTTTTCGATACTTTAATGTATTTAACTGCTACTAATTTAATGATCGGAAGGTGTTTGCTCTGTCTGGGTATTGCTTTCTATCACAACTTCTTGTGATGGCTTTTCGGGTAATTGATCCGTCATTTCACTCGGTTGCGTCATTTTTCGAATTTGTAAAATCATGCCCATATTGGGATGGTCGAAATAATGGATCTCATCGCTTATTACCCGCTTATTCTGCGCCATCCAAATTTTATACAGATAAGGTAACGGACTGCTTGTTCCCGATACTGTTTGATAGGGCTCACTACTAAAGGCATTGTCATTTAATGAAGCGGTGTTGAGCTGTTTTTGGCCTTCTTCACGTAAGGTCAGTGCTGTTTCAACATAAAGGTAATGATCGAGATAGATGTTGATTGCGCCTTCGAGTTGCCAAATAGGCTGTTTTTTCGCTGTGGTGCCAAAGTCGATATCAAAATTAAATTGTGGAATAACTGGCGCTACTTGTTGATGATCTATCGAATAACCGTCTTGATTATAACGTTTGGAAAAGTCATCACCGGCAATTAAACGTACAGGTGTGGCGAGTCGTCTGGGTTGCATCGATTGTTGCCAAGTCATATGCAATAAGCCTTTATGATCAGCTTCTTGAGTGAGTGTGGCAATGATGTCACTAAATTGTGCTTGTGAGTCTGCTAATAGCACAGTTGATTCTCCCACTTTGGCGTATTGTGGCTGCGCAGCGCCAATGTTCATGGGGATACGGCTTGGATAACTGACGTGGCCAGCATCTAATTGCTGATGACAAGCTTCAGGATTATCAATCCATTGTTGCTCGGTGCAGCCGGTTAAGCCTGCACTAGCGCCACTGATGTCAGTAGTGAACAGGGGTAAAATCATATCAACGGGTTGACGTTGATTGATATTGGCTGGATTTTTTAACATCTCTTCGTATGGGTTGCCTTGACGTTCAAAAATATAGATCTCTACCTCAAACCAACGTTCATCATCAGCCGCAATGGCTGATCCAGAAATAGAAAGTAGGGTAGTGGCTAAAAATAGAGTCTGTTTAAGCACGTGGTTCTCCAAGGCGATGTTGCATCAACTGTGAGATAAGCAGTGACAGCAAATCTAATCGTTCTGAATCAGTTTCTGTTGGCATGATGAATTTTAACTTACTTGGTCCATCCATACGATAACTTTGTGGCTGGCTTTGTAAAAGGCCAATAATGAAGCCGGGATCGACACAGTGATCATCCCTAAATTCGATACTCCCCCCTTTAGTGTGCATCTCAATTTTACCTATACCTAATGCCGTTGCTTGATGTTTATGCAGGGTCAAGGCAAACAGGTTTTTGGTCGCTTGAGGTAACAAGCCGAAGCGGTCAATAAGTTCCACTTTTAAGTTGTCGATGGCTTTTTCGTCGGCGCAATTAGCGATGCGTTTATAGAGAGACAGACGAATATTAACGTCACTAACATAGTTATCAGGCAGCAATGCTGGAATACGTAGGTCGATTTCACATTGACCTTTTAGCATCTGTTCTAATGAGGGTTCTTTACCTGCCTTCAATGATTTCACCGCATCTTCGAGCATCTCCATATACAGGGTGAAGCCGATTTTGGAGATATGGCCACTTTGCTCATCGCCGAGCAGTTCGCCAGCACCGCGGATCTCAAGATCTTGTGTCGCCAACATAAAACCGGCGCCTAAATCTTCCAATAGGCCGATGGCTTCAAGGCGTTTAAGTGCATCTTTGGTCATGCGTTTGGGATGTGGCGTCATCAAATAGGCATAAGCCTGATGATGGGAACGACCGACTCGTCCGCGTAATTGGTGTAACTGGGCGAGGCCGAAATGATCGGCACGTTCAATCACTATGGTATTGGCGCTGGGAACATCGATGCCGGTTTCTATAATCGTAGTACAAACTAACACATTGTATTTTTGATGATAAAAGTCAGACATCACCTTTTCTAGATCACGCTCTCTCATCTGGCCGTGCGCGGTTATCACTCTAGCTTCGGGTAATAAATCTTCAATTTCCCTTGCACGTTTTTCGATAGTTTCGACGTTATTGTGCAAGAAGTAGACTTGACCGCCCCTTAAGATCTCACGTAGCAGCGCCTCTCGTACCGTAGCGTCGTCATATTCACGCACGAAGGTTTTTACCGCTAAACGTTTTGCTGGTGGTGTGGCAATAATGGATAAATCACGCATGCCCGACATTGCCATGTTTAAGGTTCTGGGGATCGGCGTCGCGGTAAGCGTGAGAATATCGATATTGGCTCTTAGCGCCTTAATCTTTTCTTTCTGACGAACACCAAATCTATGCTCTTCATCGA
Organism: Shewanella sp. Isolate11; assembly: GCF_022398315.1. Lineage (GTDB taxonomy): Bacteria > Pseudomonadota > Gammaproteobacteria > Enterobacterales > Shewanellaceae > Shewanella. Next base: position 702,444 of record NZ_JAKEVF010000002.1, on the reverse strand, counting down.
TGATCAACAAGCCCAGGTTTTCAAATTTTGCTTCCGATTGCAGCAGTTTGTGGGTACCGATAACGATATCGACTTGGCCATTGGCGAGTTGATCTAATACCGCTTGTTGTTCTTTAGCCGTTTTGAAGCGGGATAAGACTTCAATCTTAATCGGCCAGTCGGCAAATCTGTCTTTAAAGTTTTCGTAATGTTGTTGTGCCAGTAGAGTGGTTGGCACTAAAATCGCGACTTGCTTGTTGTCATTCACCGCGACAAAAGCCGCTCGCATTGCCACTTCGGTTTTACCAAAACCTACATCACCACAAACTAATCTGTCCATCGAGATCGGCGAACACATATCGGTGAGCACCGCATCAATAGCGGTTTCTTGATCGACGGTTTCTTCGAACGGGAAGCTGCCAGCAAACTGGGCATACTCTTGTTGATCTAGCTGACAGGCTTCACCTGGACGTGCCTGACGTCGTGCGTAGACATCTAATAACTCTGCGGCCACATCGCGAATCTTCTCAATGGCCTTACGTTTTGCTTTAGTCCAGGTTTCATTACCCAGTTTATTTAGGTGGGCTTCTTCTTCGGCGCCAACACTGTAACGGCTGATAAGGTTCAGCGATGCCACGGGAACATAAAGTTTATCGCCCCCTGCATATTCTAATTTTAAATATTCCGCGATTAAACCACCGGTATCTAAAGTTTCAAGCCCCTGATATAGGGCAACACCATGGTCTAAATGCACGATAGGTTGACCGACTTTTAATTCGGCTAAATCTTTAATCAGTGCATCGCTGCTGATCTGTCGCTGTTTGTCGCGTCGACGTTGCTGGGAGATCCGCTGGCCAAATAGCTCGGTTTCACAGATCAACGCCCAAGGTTTACCCGTTTTGGGTTGAAAAATACCGCCTTGGGACAAGGGCGAGACAATTAAGCCAAATTTCACCGGTTTCTCGGCGAATTGATAAAAATGCTTAAACAACTGGGGTTTGATATCGATTTTGGCTAATAACTCGATAAGCGCTTCACGGCGGCCTTCCGATTCGGCACAAAATAGCAGCGGAGTGCCGGACTGCGCATACTCTTTTAGATTGATTAGTGATTGCTTGAGTTTGTGATTGGCAGCGATATCGGGTAAGGCTTCAACGTCAGCAGAAATACTGGTACCGGAATAATTTAAACCTTTACATAAAAATCTTGGAAGCTGTTTGAAGGCTTCGAATACTTGTTCTGACAGCAGGTAGAGATCTTTGGCTGCGAGCAGCGGCCTGAGAGGATCCACACGGCGATTTTCATAGCGCTGGTGTACCTCATTGAGGTGAGCTTTGGCTGCTGTTTCAATATCACCCACAGTGACCAATTGTGTTGCTTGTGGAAGGTAGTCAAATAGAGTGGCTGTTTCGTCAAAAAACAGCGGTAAATAGCTCTCGATACCCGCAGGCATTACCTTACGGCTCACCATCTGGTATATGGACTCAGGTTCTTTTACGACTATTTCAAATTGACGGCGATAACGTTGTCTAAAGCCTTCGATGGCAGCATCGTCGGTGGGAAATTCTTTGGCAGGCAACAGGCGTATGGCGTCTTGTGTTTCGCTGGAGCGCTGAGTTTCTGGGTCAAAAAGGCGAATGGATTCAACTTCATCATCAAACAATTCGATGCGGTAAGGGTGATTTGACCCCATTGGGAAGATATCTATGATCGAGCCACGAACGGCGAATTCACCATGTTCATAAACCTGCTCAACCAGATGATAGCCGGTATTGATCAACTGCTGACGGACTTGCTCTAACGGGAAGATATCCCCTTTGGTCAGCAGTAATACGTTACCTGTTAAAAATGACTGCGGCGGCAGGCGAACCATCAAGGTGCTAATTGGGACAATCACAATCCCTTGTTTAGCACTTGGAATGCGCGACAAGGTTTCGAGTCGCTGTGAGACCAAGTCTTGATGGGGGGAGAAACTGTCGTAGGGCAGGGTTTCTCGGTCGGGAAACAGTAAAACGGGCAGCGATTTTGGCGCAAGTAAGTAACTTAACTCCATTTCCAGCTGTAAAGCGCTCGGCGTATCATGAGTGACAACTAAGGTTAGCCCTGGGTGTTCAATACAGATATTCGCCAAGGTGATAGCTTGCGCTGCACCTTGAAGTTGACTGAGCGTTTGTGGCGTTTTGGCCCCTTTTACTTTTGGGGGCGTTAGGATGGAGAAAGCTTTCATGAAGATGAGATTAATGGCCAAAAATCGACAAAGATGTTCGACATTGTAGAGGCTTAGCCTCTACAGTACCAGTGAAAACTAGCCCTTGGCGAGATTGTCTTTTTTGCGCTGTTGCAGTTGTTTCTGTTGCACATTGAGGCTGGCCTTAACCAGTTGCTCAACATCTTCATCTAATATCTGACTGAACTCGAGAGAACATTGAAAGCCGTGCTCATCAGGCTGGCACTCAACACATTGGGCGATGCACAAGATAGAAATCAGTGCTTCTTTAATATGGAGTGTCAGACGATATTGTTGGCCTAGTGTTAGCGGCTTGCTGCTGATAATACTGACGCCGCTACCACCAAATTGCTGGCCAATACATTTATCACCTTCGTGTGCCTGCTGTTCAAGAATGTGCTGTAATACTAAGTCAATTTTCTTCGATTGCAGCTTGAGATAGTCAACCACTGTTCGAGCTTCATCATCGAGGTTTCTGAGTTGTAATAAGCAGCTTGCTTCCATAGCATTGACTTCATTGATCAATTGTAATCCAAGAGGCAGCATGGATTTCAATTCAACCTCGGTCGGAAGCGGTTGATTTTCTGGCCACGCACAGAGGTAGGCCGAAAACGGATGCTGGACGCTAAAATAGGAGTTTGATTCGCTGTTCAACGGATTGCCTCTTGTTTTTATAGTACTATTACCCCTATTATCGTGCGCATCTCAATGATTTAGCAAGGCTCCAGAGCAAAGAGAATCAGCCACACATGAATTTAGCGTTATCTTGGAACATAGGTTATCGATATTGGCGAGCGCGTAAAGCTAACTCTTTTGCCTCTTTTATTACTCTCTTTGCCGTATCAGGCATTCTTCTTGGTGTGGCCGCATTGATCATTGTTAGTTCGGTGATGAATGGGCTTGAAGGGCAGTTAAAGCAACGTATTCTTGGCGCTGTGCCGCAATTAACCGTTTATAGTCAGCAGAATATCCCTCATTGGCAGCAACAGGCCAGTCGTCTTGTGGCAATGAAAGATATTTTGGCCGTCAGTCCCAGTATTTCTACTCAAGCCATGTTGCAGTCGCCTACCAGCATAAGTGCGGTTCAGCTTTACGGTATCTACCCTGAGTTTGAACAACAAAATTTAGCGGTGATGGAGCAGCACTTCAATGGTTCCTTAGCCCTATTAAAGCAGGGGAATTACAATATTGTCTTGGGTGCCGAACTCGCCAGACGCTTAAAAGTCACTGTGGGAAGCAAAATCAGGGTGCTCAGCGGTGATGGTGTGGTGTATTCGCCTTTAGGCCCTGTACCCAGTCAGCGTAATTTCCATGTCGCAGGCATATTTGAAATGGGCTCACAAGTTGATGCCAGCCTAGCTTATATTCATCATGATGATGCTCAGCGTTTGATGCGGCAACAATCAGGTGAGATTAAGCAACTTAGACTCTATTTGAAAGATCCGTTTAAGGCCTCGAGCCTTGAACCTAAGGTGGTGAGCACTTTTGAGCAAGCAGGCATTAAGGTGACCACCAGTGATTGGCGTGAAAGTTATGGTCATCTGTTTTCTGCGGTGAAAATGGAAAAAAATATGATGTCGCTGATGCTCAGCCTGATCATCGCCGTAGCCGCGTTTAATATTGTCTCCGCTTTAGTGATGATGGTTGTGGATAAGACTACCGATGTGGCGGTATTAAAAACACAAGGTCTGACAACCGGCAGCGTGATGGGAATATTTATGATCCAAGGCTCTTTGAATGCCATCATAGGCCTAATTGGTGGATTGCTTGCGGGTGTATTGATCACCTTGAATCTTAATAGCATTTTGTCGGCTTTAGGGATTTCAATTCTGGGTGCAGGCCACAGCCTGCCTGTTCAGCTACAGCTGTCGCAATTAAGTTTTATCGTGGTGGGTACCTTGGTTATCACCTTTATCGCTACCGTTTATCCCGCGCTGCGGGCGGCCAATGTACAACCCGCAACTGCATTAAGGTATGAATAGTTTATGACTCAACAGACAAATCCGCGTTTACTTTTACAAGTCAAACAGGTCAGTAAGCGTTATCAGGAAGGTAAGATCGATACTCAAGTGCTAAAAGGCGTTGACCTTGATGTGTATGCGGGTGAGCAGTTGGCGATTGTAGGTACCTCTGGGTCGGGCAAGAGTACTTTACTGCATATTATGGGCACGTTAGATGAACCAACTCAGGGACAAGTCACCCTGCAAGGTGAAGATCTCTATCAGTTATCACCGGCTCGTCAAGCTAAGATCCGTAACCATGACTTAGGCTTTATCTATCAATTTCACCATCTGTTACCTGAGTTTACCGCGCTTGAAAATGTGGCCATGCCAGGGTTGATTCAAGGACGTAACAAAAAAGCAGTTGAACAAGAAGCCAAAGCGTTATTAGAGCGAGTCGGTTTGGGTCACAGGTTAGATCATACCCCTGCGGAGATGTCCGGTGGTGAACGCCAGCGCACCGCTATTGCGAGGGCGTTGATAAATCAGCCTAAACTTGTGTTGGCCGATGAACCGACAGGGAATTTGGATGCTGCAAGTGGTGAGTCTGTTTACGAGTTGATCCGCGAACTGGGTAGTCAGTTAGGCACAGCGTTTGTGGTGGTGACTCACGACCCTAAGTTAGCGGCGCGTATGGATCGGCAGCTGCAGATGAAAGATGGTCAGCTTTTTGGTGAAACAGAGCAGGATTCAGCAAGCTCACAGGTGAGTGCATGAATCAAATGTTGTCACTGTGGGTTGGCTGGCGTTTTTATCGCGCTCGACAATCCAACCGCTTTATCAGTTTTATCTCTTTTGCCTCAACGGCCGGCATCGCCTTGGGTGTGGCAGTGTTGATCACTGTGTTATCGGCGATGAACGGCTTTGAACGTGAGCTTGAGCAGCGCCTGTTGGGCGTGGTGCCACACGGTGAATTGACTGGCGTCAATGAACCTATTCGAAATTGGCCTCAAATAGCAAAGGATGCGCACTTAATCGAAGGGATCACGGCCACAGCTCCCTTTGTACGTTTACAAGGCTTAATTCAAAAGCCTGGTGGGTTCCAAGGACTTACGGTTATTGGTATTGATCCTGCGGTCGAGTCTAAAGTCTCTAATATTGCTGACTTTATGAATGATAAAAGCTGGCAAGCGTTGAGCGGAGACAGTAATAACATAGTGCTGGGTAAAGGTTTAGCTAAGAGTTTATCTCTGGAAGTCGGCGATTATATTAGCTTGTATACGCCTAATTTTGCGGTGAAACAGCTCAACACTCGTAGCATAGGGGCCGCTAAGAGTCATCGTTTCGTGGTAGCTGGGATTTTCGATATCGGTGGTGAGCTGGATATGACCACAGCGTATATCCCATTGGCTTATGGCGCGAAATTGCTTGGGCTCGACGATGGGGTGAGCGGCGTGCGAATTAAAGTCGATGATGTCTTTGAGGCGCCAAGGTTAATTCGCAGCCTAGGATATAGCCAGCAGCAATATATGTATTTATCTGATTGGACCCGTACCCAAGGGCATCTTTATCATGATATTCAGCTGGTTAGAGCTGTGATGTATCTGGTTTTAGCCTTAGTGATCGCCGTTGCGTGTTTTAACATTGTCTCTACTTTGGTTATGGCTGTGCGAGATAAGCAATCAGAAATTGCTATCTTGTTAACCATGGGCATGGCGAAATCCACTGTAATGGGGATTTTTATTGTTCAAGGTGCACTTAATGGAGTGTTAGGTTGTTTAATCGGCGGTGGTCTTGGGGTCATGCTGGCACTTAATTTAAGTCAAATTGCGATTCTAATAGAGCAGAGTTTAGGCATTCAATTGTTGTCTGCAGACGTTTATTTTATCGACTTCCTTCCGTCTCAGCTGCATTGGCCAGATGTGATAGTGGTAATAAGTTTAGCCTTTTTGATGAGCCTAATTTCAACCCTTTACCCAGCCTGGAAAGCCAGTCGCACTTTACCTGCTAGAGCGTTAGCTGGTCGATAATCCTGCGGGCGGTAACAAGACAAACGCCTTAAAGCGTTAGGCTTTAAGGCGTTCTTGTTTTTTGTGGGCGTACATACTTTTATCGGCTTGAGATAGTAATTGTTTGACTGTGGCTATTTGGCTGTCATAAATTGCAAAGCCAATACTCAGCGAGGGGGCGATGTGGTTTTTTTCCCACAACAGTACACTCGACTCAACCGAGTAGCGGATTTTTGCTATCATTTCATCTACTTCCGACTGAGATGCAATATTTTTCATTAGTACCAAAAATTCATCACCACCAAAGCGGGCAACTGTATTCTCCTTTCCAGCGACTTCTTGCAGTAGTTTAGCAATATGTTTTAGTAACTCATCACCGGCTTCATGGCCTAAGTCATCATTGACTTGTTTAAAGTCATTGAGATCGATATTGAGTAGCGCAAAGGATGGTTGCTTATTGTCGTTCATTAAACGATTTAACAGCGAGATCATAAAACGTCGGTTGGGCAGATGCGTTAGTTCGTCTTGTAACGCCGCTTTGTGAGTATGCTTATAGTGACGATAGAGTAATATCATCACGACATAGAGTAGCAAGGTCACTAAGGCGCCAATGGTGACAATCAAATGTCGTGTTGCAATGGTTTGTTTATGAGCGTCCAAACTAAATTGTGCCATTAATTGCCAAGTTTCACCGGGAAGACGGATCGGATAAACAACATCAGCTTGTTCAAATATCGCCTTATCACCATATACCACATGTGCCTCTTCATTCGCTAACTGTGGTTTTTTTATCGCAATTTTAGCGCCTTTGAAGCTATTTAAGCCTGTTTCTGTGATTAACGCATCATAATCCATGACGACACTTATCGTTCCCCAATAATGTTGGTTCACTGGGAAGTCAGAAAAAATAGGAAAGCGAGCAATAAGTCCTTTGCCTCCTTGAACCAGGTTGACTGGACCTGCTATATAAACTTTTTGTCTTTGTCTGGCCAGATCGACAGTTCTCATTTGTTCGGGAACCGTTTTAAAGTCCAAACCAATAGCTGCCTCATTACCCGTAAGGGGATAGATATATTGAATGACATTATTGGGTGCCAAGCCAACATTTCTAACATATTGGGCTTTTTGCAATAATTTGGATGCGATAGTTTCCCAATTTTGAATGGCAAAATTAGGGTCGATAGTGATCACAGTGGCTAGACTGTCGGCCAAATAAGTGTCCATAAAAATTGAGGCCTCAAAGTTAAATCTAACTAAAGCCAAATTTTTTCGGATATTCTCTTTCTCTGCGGCAATCTCTTTTTCACTAAAATACTGGCTAATAGTAAACACACTGCTCATGCTAATGAATAGGTAGGCCAATGATAATATTATGAAAAAAATGATATGTTTTTTATTTGAACCGATTTCCATGGCTTCCAACACTATTGTTGAACTTACAACAAACTAAGGATTTTTGTTCAATTCTTGAAGCTTGTTAATATCGATAGTTAAAGATGTAACGACTAAGTTAGTCTATAGCAAGTTAGTTTGATTAGCGAAATTTAGATTCGGGCAGGGGTCACAGTTTTAGTGTAAACAACTGTTTTTTGATGAGGTGTCAGTAGTATGGCCCGAGATAGGTGGGTCATAGGGAGCGTTGTTTGGTTGAGCTTATTTATGTGGGCGATTTTTCCACTTAAATAAAATCGAGTATTTCCATAAATTACGTACCACGAAGTAACCGACGGCAGAGAAACTGATGCCAAGCACTAAGCAGCCTAACAGAAATGGTGGACCAATGGTGGAGATAGAAGATTCAATCCACTGCCAACTGGCTTGAAATGTAAATTCTTGCGGTGGGTGATTCAGAATTTTTGCGCCTAATAAGTAGGCCACATAAAACATGAAAGGCATAGTGACTGGATTGGTTATCCAAACCAAGGCAACTGCAATTGGCATATTACAGTTAAAGAAAATGGCTAACGCGGCGGCTAAAATCATTTGAAATGGCATAGGAACCCAGGCCACAAATAATCCAACGGCAAACGCCATTGGTGCAGACCTACGATTGAGCGCCCATAAATTCGGTTTATGTAACAACTTACCAAACATACGCAAATGCTTATGATTTTGCAGTGTTTCCGGTTTAGGCATAAACCTTTCAATGATTTTTTTTGGCATAGCTTAGTATTGCAGTCTTAAATTATTCACTATGAATCGATTTATGTTTGGCTACTGTGCCATTGTCATTTCGGCACTTTGTTGGCCGTCTTTACTTACCCCCATCCATGCTTACTTATGCATTGGAATCGCGGCAATCCTGCTTCGCTGGTCAAAACTTTTGGCAGGAGGCTTATTCGCCGTCGCCTGGGTTAGCTTATTTTCTCATCAACTATTGACCTTCCAAACCTCTGAAAATCATTCAAGTATCGAGACAAGGGCCGAAATCATATCACTAGTTTATCGAAACAGCGATCGGATCAGTGCCGATATTCGCCTATTAGGTGTAAATAGTTCCACATTTGTACAGCGATATATGCGCGTTAATTGGCCAGAAACTATTCCTGTGCGGGTAGGAGAAGTATGGCAACTACAAATTCAGCCTAAGCCTATCGCCAGCACACTCAATCAAGGCGGATTTAATCGTCAGCGATACTACCTTTCTAAACATATTATAGGGACGGGAAAAGTGATTATAGCCGAGCGTGTGATGGCGACAGAAAATATTCGCACTCGGTTTAATCATCACATAATTGATAAGGTGTTGCCATTGAGTAATGGCGATTTGTTATTGGCGCTGATGGTAGGTGATAAGCAGTTCATTACCGATGAACATTGGCAGGGGCTGAGACAGAGTGGGACAGGCCATCTTATTGCCATCTCGGGATTGCATCTGTCGGTATTAGCATTGTGGGCGCTGTTTATTGCTCGATTAATGTTAGCTCAGTTTAATGTGACTCAAAGCATCGTCAATCTCAAATTGGCGGCAATGATGGCTTTGGGTTTATGTATTGTGTATGCCTACTTGTCAGGTTTTTCCTTACCCACTCAGCGGGCATTGATCATGTTGGCATTAGTGATAGTACTGAGCTTTCTGCGACGCTATTCCACCTCGTTTGAGCGCTTATTGTGGGCGTTATTTATTGTATTGTTGATCGACCCATTGAGTATGATGAGTGCAGGATTTTGGCTATCTTTTGGTGCCCTGGGCATTATTTTAAGCTTTATGCAGCAGTTGGGAGGAAATAAGGATGTACCCGCTCGATCGATGCGCAAGAGAATGACCAAAAAGGCGTTACAGTTTTGGTCGCTGCAGTGGCGTCTGAGCCTTTTACTCGGCGCATTACAGATGTTGCTTTTTGGTGGTGTTGCTCCCTATGCTTTGTTGTTTAATTTGCTGTTTGTTCCTTGGTTCAGTTTAGTGGTAATCCCACTGACATTCATCGTCATGCTGCTAAGTTCGGTGGGATTGGCAACTCAAGGGATATTAGTTGGATTAAATAGTACAATTTCGCCATTGACTTGGAGTTTTCATCAGCTGCAGCATCTGCCATTGACTTGGCTTAGCGCCTCAGAGGACTTATCTCTAGCGCTGCTGTTTTTATTATTAGCCTTTTTTCTACTGCGGTTGATTACTAAACCGCTATGGCGTGTCTTGGCTTTAGTATTTTTGTTGCCAAGTGCTTTACTCATGGCGCGACCTTTTGTGGATATTAATAACCGGTCTAACTGGAAGTTACACCTCTTAGATGTGGGGCAGGGGCTCAGCGCTATCATCGAACGTCAGGGGCGGGTGGTTATTTATGATACCGGCGCCGCTTTTGGCGAAGATTTTAGTTACGCAAAACGTGTGATTATTCCTTTCTTACAATATCAAGGTATAGATAGTGTCGATTATCTCATACTCAGCCATGCTGATAACGATCATGCTGGCGGTGCCCAAGATTTGCTCAGTCAATATCCCGGTTTGCAGTTAATTACCGATATTGAAATGCCATTTTCCGTGCTACCTCAACCAATGAGTTGTCGGCCTAAGCACCTTGTGTGGCAAGGATTAAGTTTGCAGATATTGGCACCTCGTGAGCCTAGAGCAGGCAATAATGGTTCCTGTGTGCTTAAAGTCAGTGATGACCAATATCAGCTTTTATTGCCAGGAGATATTGAGTCAGAAGCTGAACAGGAACTAATACAAACATATGCAGCTTTTGAAGGCAATGTGCTGACCAGTGATGTGCTTGTGGCACCTCATCATGGCAGTAATACCTCTTCAAGTGAGGCGTTTATTCATGCCGTTTCCCCGCAATTAGTCTTGTATCCTGCAGGTTTGCATAATCGTTATCACTTCCCTAAAACCACCGTCGTCGAACGTTATAAAGTGGCTCAAAGCGAGCAATATATGGTCGGGCGTAATGGACAATTAAGTGTGATTTTTGAACAAGATGACTTAAAGGTTCGTGGCTTTAGGTATGATATTTCACCATTTTGGTACAATCGGGTGTTTGAATTTGGTCTGTTAGAGAATACTAGAGTAGAATAACCATTTTGCATCAATAATAGATTTTTGAATGACAAACTCTTCTAAAAGTGAAGTGAGAGCCGTATTTCTTCGGTTACTGACTTATCTCATCCCGCTAAAAGGGGTGTTGCTACTTTCCATCTTTGGACTCGCACTCTATGGTCTCGTGGATGCAACCTTCATTTTTTCTATTAAGCCTTTTATCGACCAAGGTTTTGCGAGTAATGTTCCCACCACGCCAGGTATGGCAACAGGCGTGGATTTAGGCCTTGGTGGCGGATTTAATTCAGACAGTGACGTGCTTAAAATGGCTCCCTTCGTGGTAGTCGGCCTATTTACCTTACGTGGTCTGGCTAACTTTCTATCTACTTATGGTATTTCCTATATCAGTGCGCGCATGATCATGGATATGCGTCAGCAAGTTTTTGAGCATTATTTGAAATTGCCTGTGAGTTATATTGATTCTGAAAGTAGCGGCAATCTTATTTCTCGAGTGACTTATGATACCGAACAGATCGCTAGAGCTTCCGGGAGCGCGTTAATTACCTTAGTCCGAGACGGCATTACGGTTATCGGAATGTTGGCGGTGATGTTTTATAGCTCCTGGAAATTATCACTGTGTATCTTAGTGGTTGGGCCGTTAATTGGCTTAGTGATCTCCATTGTCAGTCGCCGTTTTCGTCGTATTTCAAAGCAAATCCAAACGGCAATGGGTGGAGTAACTTCTGTTACTGAGCAGATGATCAAAGGCCATAAAAATGTGTTGGTTTTCGGTGGTCAGAAAACCGAGTCGGCGCGCTTCTCGAAGGTGAATGATGGAAACCGTTCGCGCACGATGAAGTTGGCGCTTGCTCAGGCGATCAGCCAGCCGCTGATCATGATTATTGGTTCCTTCGCTTTAGCGTTTGTTATTTATGCTTCCAGTATTGATAGTTTACGTACCGAATTGACCGCGGGGACTTTCGCGACCATCTTGGCGGCCATGCTCGCAATGTTGGCACCGATCAAGAGCCTGACTAAGGTTAACGCGGAATTTCAGCGAGGTATCGCCGCTTGTAGTACGATTTTTGAGGTGTTAGATACACCGGCCGAAGTCGATAATGGCACTTATGAAACTGACAGAGTGACTGGCAAGTTAAGTTTCAATAAGGTTGATTTTCGCTATAACAACCAAGAAGGTTTGGCTTTAAATCAGATTGATTTCACGGTGAATCCTGGTGAAACCTTAGCCTTGGTTGGCCGCTCAGGCTCAGGCAAGTCTACCATAGCGAGCCTTATCACCCGTTTTTATTCCGATCTTGCTGCTGGCGATATTACATTAGATGAAGTCAGCCTGCGTGATTACAAATTATCTTCACTGCGTCATCAAGTAGCATTAGTGTCACAGCAAGTGACCTTAATTAATGACACCATCGCGGCCAATATCGCTTATGCCTACCCAGGTGAAGTCACCGAAAATATGATTATAGAGGCGGCCAAATTGGCTAATGCTTATGAGTTTATTGAGCAGATGCCGGAAGGGATCCATACTCAAGTGGGTGAAAATGGAGTCATGCTTTCTGGTGGTCAACGTCAACGTATCGCCATTGCCAGAGCCATTTTACGAGACGCACCATTGCTGATATTAGATGAAGCGACCTCAGCCTTGGACACAGAATCTGAGAAGGCAATTCAAAACGGTTTGGATAATTTGCGTCAAAATCGCACTTCCATAGTGATTGCACACCGCTTGTCGACCATTGAAAAGGCCAATCAAATATTGGTGATTGATAAAGGGCAGGTGGTAGAGCGTGGTACGCATGCGGAGCTTTTGGCGCTTGAGGGTGTGTATTTTAATCTTTATCAGATGCAGTTCGGCAGCTAATCGATGCAAAGCTTTATCAATCGTTTATGGTATGGCAAACCGAGTTTACTCAATGTCATTACTGCTTTGCTACTATTGCCTCTGAGTTTGCTGTTTTATCTGCTCTCCAGCTGTCGGCGGTTAAGTTTTCGCTTAGGTTTCAGCAAAGCTTATCGCTTGTCGGTTCCTGTGATTGTGGTGGGAAATATCACTGTCGGTGGCAGTGGCAAGACCCCCACTGTTATCTATTTAATTGAGCTACTTAGACGCCAAGGGTATCGCCCAGGGGTTATTAGCCGTGGTTATGGAGTCGACTTTATCGGAACCCGTTTGGTTAAAATAGGAATGTCACCGAATGAGGTGGGCGATGAGCCTGCGATGATCGTCGGACGCACTCATGTGCCAATGGTGATTGGTCGAGATAGAGTAGCGGCGGCGCAGCAGTTGCTGGCCGAAGCAGAGGTCGATATCATTATTAGCGACGACGGTTTACAACACTATCGATTACACCGTGACGTTGAGTTATTAATCCTTGATGGTGAGCGTCGTTTCGGTAACGGTTTTCTTTTACCCGCTGGCCCACTTAGGGAAGGCGTCTGGCGCCAAAAACAGGTGGATTTCACCATAGTCAATGGTGAGCACTGTCTCGAGAGGGAGTTTGCCATGCAGCTGTTACCCTCTGCGTTTAAGCCTGTTGTAAGTGATAACCTCGATGAGTTCCGCCTTGAGTCTGATGCCGTAGCCTTAGCCGGTATTGGTAACCCACAACGTTTTTTCGACACTTTATCGCAACAAGGCATTAGGGTTTCCCAACATTACAGTTTCGATGATCATCAGGCGTTCAGTTTGAATGACATCGAATCAGTGGCGGCGGATAAACAAGTTTTAATGACCGAAAAAGATGCGGTTAAGTGTCGCGAATTTGCAACACAAAACTGGTGGTATCTGCCGGTTGATGCCAAGATAGACGCAAGATTTGATCAGCAACTGTTAGCTTTGCTGCAACAAAAGAAAATAGAACAAGGAAATAACCATGGCGTTTGATAAGAAGCTTTTAGAAATTGTTGCCTGCCCAGTATGTAAAGGCAAATTAGAGTACCAAAAAGAGAAGCAGCAACTGATCTGTAAGGTTGACAGACTCGCTTACCCGATAGATGAAGGTATTCCTGTGTTATTAGAAAACAAAGCATCGCCTTTAGAAGAACAAGTTTAATCCCCCCTCTAATTTGCGCGCTTAATTTAGCGCGCAATTTATTTTTTCTAACAATTTTTTGTTTGCTGTAGTGAGTCTTTACGATATTAGTTTATTATTTACCAATGGATGTGGTTTCACCTAGCTAGATGAATGGTGAACATGGAGGTGAATTTGTCTGGAGTTACAATTAAATCAGCCATTAAAAAAACGCTACGCGAGAATCAAGGCGAGCGAGCAGTGAGTTTTGAATTTGAAGGACAGCGTTATTGGTTAAAACAAATTGAACAACCAACAGGGGCAATGCGTTGGTTAAAAGCTAATCCTATCAAATCTTTACGTTTAGAAATTGCCAGTTTACAAACCTTTCAACAAACCAATGCACCTGTGGCCAAGTTAATCGATTTTGGGGATAATTATCTGGTGGTTTCCGATGTTGGTCATTCCTTGAATCAGTTTTTATTTACCGATAGCTCGGCAGATGAAAAGCAGGCAAGTTTGATAGCCAGTGCAGTTGCATTAGCTAAGTTACATCAGCAAGGTTTTTCTCATGGACGACCAGTATTGCGCGATATTTGCTGGAAAGAGGGGCATGCGTTTTTTATCGATTTTGAATCTCATCAATTAGGTACGGATATTGATAAGCAGCAGCAACGGGATCTGCTGGTTTATATCCATAGTCTGTTTCGTTACCTTGGTCCGCAGCTAGATATTATCGATCCGGTTATTGAGGCTTATCGCCTGCATGGTGGCGAGTCTATTTGGCAAGCTAGTCAATCTAAGATACTTCGCTGGCATTGGGTGCAGTACCTGTTCTTACCGTTTAAAAACTTCGGTGGTAAAGATCTACGTCCAGTGTACTGGTTATTTCGCCATTTCAAATTAGCCGGAAAGCTTAGCTAAGCGATTCATCAGATACACCTTGGATAAAGTGGGGAATTGTGTTGTCTCAACAAATATAAATATTATCGACAATTTTTAGGAACTGTTTGAATCGCCATACTTTGCTTCATAGCTTAATTTTGCATTTTTTGACGAGTCGATAAAAAGTACTACGAGAGATATTTAGTTCTCTGGCAGCGGCAGAGATATTATGGCTATTACGTTTTATTGCACTGAGTAATAACTCTGTGTCAATTTCAGTGCGATGCTTGGCTAAATGGATCACCTTTGAGGCTGTAGGTGATTCTATGTGTTCTAATCCTAAATCCTCGGCAGTAATACAGCCCGTATCTGCCATTATGATCGCCCTTTGTATGCGGTTTTTAAGCTCTCGAATGTTCCCCGGCCATTGATATTCATTCATTGCGAGGTAAGCATCATGACTAAAACTGAGCGACTGATTCACTGTTGATAGTTTGTCTAGGTAAGTATCGGCCAGCATGGGAATATCCGATTTATGCTGGCGTAGGTTGGGTGTTCTAATTTGTAATATATTGATGCGATAAAATAAATCTTCACGAAAGTGTCCTTCTTCTACAGCGTTTTCTAAATCGACATGGCTAGCAAAAATGATCCGGCAGTCCACATAGGTGGTTTTGTTTGAGCCTAAACGTTCGATGTAATGGTCTTCTAAAAAGTGCAGTAGGTTAATTTGTAACTCCAATGACAGATCGCCAATCTCATCCAGAAATAGTGTGCCATTATTGGCTCTTTCAATGTGGCCGATATATAGCTTATCGGCTCCGGTAAAGGCGCCTTTTTCGTGGCCAAATAGTTCGGAGTAAATCAGCCCTGGTGGTAGTGCGCCGCAATTTACGGTAACAAAAGGACCTTCACATCGTGTCGATAATGAATGAATAAATCGCGCACATAAGTCTTTACCTGTTCCGGTTTCCCCACCGAGTAGTACGGTTTCATCGCTATTAGCCACCTTAAGTAACTTGCTTTTTAGCTGCTGCATAATGGCAGATTGGCCGAAAATCAGTGGCTGTTTGTTATCAAGTAACGCCTTGGCGGGGTAGGATTGATTTTGTATAGCCATTCCATGAAGGTGACCAAGGGTGTGATTAAGACGTGACCAATCGATAGGAAGATGATGATAATCTAAGAAATGATCAGCAATACGCACTTTAAGTTGCGCTAAAGGGCACTCTTTATCATGGGAGATTGCCATCCATAAGAGGAAGGGAAATTGTGTTTTTAGTTGTTTTACCGCTTTGATGGTCGATTGTTGATTGAGACGGTCTACAATAGCAATGGCCACATAACAGGTTTGATTATTGAGTTTTTTCTCGAAGCAAGCGATTGAGTTTGCATGAATAAAATGCCAATGGTGATGGTCTTGAGCATTTGTTAGGCATTCCTTTCCCGTCAGGTTTAATACCAGTACGTAACGCGCTTTATCAGCATCACTTACATTACCATTACTCAAGGAAAATCCTTTGTTCAAGCTAAGAAATTAGCGAGAAAACATACTTCAATTTTAGAAAAGGCTAGGGGATTAGCAAGGATTGTGCTGTTGAGACGCCACAACTCGGACGTCTCATCTAATGGGATTATGATTGATTAAGATCTTGATATAACGTTTTAATCCAACGCTCATCAGGGATAAAACTCCAGCCCCAACCTTTAAGTTCTTCGGGTACACCTTGTTGTTGAATTTCCTCTAAGGTTTTTTGGCTTTCAAGTTGTACTCTCATCCAGTTGATAGAGGCATCTAACATCTGTTTAAAGCGGATTAAATCAGACTTTGTGGCTAGCTCACCGTGGCCTGGAATCACTTTGGTTGTATCATCAATACGCTTGATGATGTTGGAGACGCTGTCTCTGTATCCAAGGACCGAGCCGCCAGCGTCGAGATCGACATAAGGGAAGTGATCCTTGAAAAACAGATCTCCCATATGCACGACCGATTTATCTTGCCAGAGTACAACGCTGTCGCCATCAGTATGGCCGGCACCAAGGTGAATAAGCTGTAGTGTGTCACCATTAAAATGGATGTTGATGCCTTGATCGTAAGTGATCGTGGGTAAGCCTTGTGCTTGGTATTTGTCATTGCCAGCTAAACGTTTAAGTACATTGTCGTGGGCGAAAATTGTCCCGGTTTCACCAAATTTATTGTTACCGCCAGTATGATCGCCATGATAATGGGTATTGATGATGTAACGAGGTTTTCCGGCTTTTATTTCGGCCAGTGCCGCACTAATTTTATCCGCCAAAGGCGCGAATTGATCATCGATAATGATAATGCCGTCGCTACCAACAGAAACCCCAATATTACCGCCGGCCCCCGTTAGCATATAGCTGTGTTCTGTGAGCTTTTGGGGTTTTACCTCAACGTTTGCAAACCTGTCTTCAGCAGCGATACTACAGAGACTGAGTGTGGTCAGGCTTATGGATGCAACAAGACAGGCGTTGTTTATCTGTTTTCTCAACATGGTTTAGACCCTATTTGTATTAAGCGTTATGTAAGCGCGCGTTTAGGTTAATTTATATAGTTGCCTAAAATAAAGACCGCAACAAGCGGCCTTTAATTTATTTAACCATTATTCACAGGTTTTATTACCACAGCGTTAAAGTTTAATGTGCCCATGGCATGAGTCTACGGGTGGTGCGATCCGCTTGCCCCAACTTTATTGCAGCTTGATGTCTGGTGCGGTACAGGGCTTGGTAGCACAAGGGCACTAAATATAAGCTGGTTAAAGTTGAAAAACTTAAGCCCCCGATAATCGCTATTGCCATTGGCGAGTATGCCGGACCTCCGCCACCCAGTTGGGTTTCGCCCATGGCTAAGGGTAATAAACCAAGTACGGTTGTCGCCACTGTCATGAGTACAGGTCGCAGGCGAGTGATACACACCTTATTGATAGTATCTGACAGCTTATCTAGCTCTGGTGTTTGCTGATTTATCTGATCGACCAATACGATACCGTTGTTTACCACGATACCCATTAAGATCAAAATACCGATCATTGCCATGATGGAGATTGACGTTCCAGTAGTAAGCAAAGCCCAAAACACCCCAGTGATTGAGAATAAAATGGAGGTGATAATGGCGGTTGGCAGTAGCAGAGACTCAAACAGTGCCGCCATTACGATATAGATCATGGCGATGGCCAATATCATATTGGTGGCCATTACCGCTTGTTCCTCATCTTGACGTTGGAAGCCACCGCGCAATGAGTAACCATAGCCAGCAGGGAACGACACGGCTTGCATTACTTGTTCGATAGCTTTTTGTGCCTCTTCAGTCGTCAGCTTATCTAGGTTGGCTCCAATGGATAATGCCGTTTGACGATCGTAATGACGAATGGTATCAAATCGAGGTTGAATACTGATATTGGCTAAACTTTCTAAAGTGTAGACGCGGTTACCTTGTCGAATCACGGGTAGCTTTTTCAACTTCTCTAAGGACTTTTGCCACTGTTTTTCAAAGGCTAATTCGATCCGCAATTCACCGCTGGGATCATGTCTAAATGAACGTAGAGGAGAGCCTCTTAGTGCGATAGACACATTTTGCGCCAGCTGATTTAAGCTAAGATCAAGTCTCGCCGCCATGGTGCGGTCGAGTTCAATAACAACTTCTTGCTGAGTGCCATTAAGTTCTGAGCGAACGTCAATTAACCCTTCGACATTAGACAGTAGCGGGATCACTTGTTCACTAAGATTGATCAACTCTGTGGTTGAGCGACCCGTTAGCGTCACACGAATACCATTACTGTCGTTGCCCCAGCCAAATTGAGGCTTCGCCACTGAGAATTTAGGAAAACCTTCACGAATCTTGCGCTTTAGTGCTTTGATATCAAACTCTTTATCTTCTTGCAGGATCAAAGTTGATGACGCATTGTCGGCCGCATAGTAGCTATAAACTGAATCGAGATAGAACTCATCCTTATGAGCATAAAGATAGTTTTCCATATTATTCACTATCGCTTCGGTGACATCTAAGCTGTGACGACCCTCTATTTGATAATTAATATAGAGTCGATTATTGCCTTCACCGTCGGACTGATCTTGTTGAACCAATTGAAGTGGAATGACTGTCGAGGCCAGCATTAACAGTGCAATAGCGCCGGAAATCTTCGGATGGTGTAATACCCAACCAAGACTGCGTTGATAGAAGTTTTGTAACTTATTGGGTTTTGGGTCGGTATCTATGGTGAAGTCGAGCTTACTCAACATCAAGGGAATTAAGGTCTTAGCCACTAACAGTGATGCTGCCAGTGAGATACAGATGGCAATTGCAACGTGCTCTAGGAAGATAGTTAGCTGTACTTTTACGCCAAATATATTGGGCAGAAATACGATGGCTGTGGTCAAGGTGCCAGCCAAAACGGCTAGCGCGACTTTGTTCACTCCAGATAAAACTGCTTGTTGTGTACTCACAGTTTCATCACTCGCATTATTTTGCTGTTTTTGCTGAAGTACGCTTTCACTGACCACTACGGCGTTGTCGATCAACATACCCACGGCCAACAATAACCCCATCATCGAGAGAATATTAAGGCTGTAACCTAGGAAATACATGCCAGCCAGCGTCATACACAGAGAGATGGGTACCGATGAAACTACGACTAAGGTCATCTTTAGGTTACGTAAAAACAGGTACAGTACGGCGAAAGAAAGCAGCGCGCCCATTAAGCCTGCGGCCAGTAGATCTTCAAGAGAGGATTTTACGCCTGATGCCTGATCTTCCATGATGTACAGCTTAATGCCATTAAACTGCTGATCTTGTTTTGCCGCTTCGATGACCTTAAGTACACGATCGGATACATCCACTAGGTTCGCACCAGACTCTTTAAATACATCCAGTCCTACGGCGTAATTTTGATCGAGATGACGGCCATCTAAACGTTCTGGCAGGGCATAACGCACGCTGGCTATATTGCCTAAGGTGATCCCTGGGATTAATACCAGCGAATTTATCTCGTCTAAATCGCGAAATTCGCCTTTGGGTGACACTTGATACACCTTGGCATTTGCCCTAAGCGTGCCAGCACTAACAATAAAGTTTTCTTGGGCTAGACGCGATTGCAATTGCTGCACACTGATGCCACTGGCGCTGAGCTTATCGGCATTAAGTCTGATCTCTATCTGCTTTTGTTCGACCCCATAGAGACGAACTTGAGATACACCTTCTACTCTTTCT
This sequence comes from Shewanella sp. Isolate11, assembly GCF_022398315.1. GTDB lineage: Bacteria > Pseudomonadota > Gammaproteobacteria > Enterobacterales > Shewanellaceae > Shewanella. Next base: position 682,665 of record NZ_JAKEVF010000002.1, on the reverse strand, counting down.
AGCGGGCGTTTTAGCTGTTTATCTAACAGATCGAACGCACCAGAAAGCTCCCTGTCACTGGAGATTCGAATGGTCAGCACTGGCATGTCGGCGGTAGAGAATTGTCTTATCAACACTCGCTCGACATCTTTTGGGAGCAGGTGTCGCACAGCATCGACTTTTTCGCGTGCTTCTAAACTCTTGGTGGAGACATTCTCACCCCATTTCATTCGAAGCTCTATTTCGCTACCATTTTGTGATGAACGTGAGCGCAGCTCTTCAATGCCGCCCATAGTAGCCAGAGATTCTTCCAAGACATTGGTGATCTCTCGCTCTACTTCTGCGGGAGTAGAGCCTTTGTAAGGCACTTCTATCATGACCTGTGGAATATCGATGCCAGGAAACATCTCTAATGGCAGTAATCGGCTTGAGGCGAGTCCAAACAGCAAAATTGCCACGAAAAACATGCTGGTGGTGACAGGTCTGCTGATCGCTAAACGGGTGATATTCATTGTGCATCTCCCGTACTTGCAGCAGTTTCTGGAGTGAACTGCTTACGGTCAAACAGGGCGTACAGTGCAGGGATCACGACTAAGGTAAGTAAGGTGGCCAAACAGAGGCCGAAGATCACTGTGATCGCCATTGGTGCTCGTACTTCACTGCCATCACCTAAACCAAGAGCCATAGGTGCTAGACCCAGCGCTGTTGTCATTGTGGTCATCACAATAGGGCGCAGGCGTGATTTCGCAGCCTCCTCAATGGCTTGGCGTTTTTCTACACCTTGCTGACGCAGCTGATTAATTCTGTCTACCAAGACAATGGCGTTATTGACCACAATCCCTGCCAGCATGATAAGACCAATAAATACCACTACACTCAAATGGGTTTGGGTGATAAACAGGCCAAAAATACTGCCACCGACGGCCATGGGTACCGCAATGAGGATCAGCAGTGGATGGATCAAGGATTCAAACTGACTCGCCATTACCAAATAAACCAAGAATACGGCTAACACTAAGGCAATTTGAAGTGACTGGAATGAGTGCTCCATCTCTTCATTTTGCCCTCCAAAACGTACTTGGATCGATGTAGGAAGTTTTTGCTGGCCAATAATATCTCTGGCTTCTGCCACAGCTTCATTAAGATCACCATAGGCTAAATTTGACGACACAATGGCCACTCGTTGCTGACTGATGCGGTTAATGGCGGATGGACCTAAATCTAATGAAACTTTTGCGACAGCACTCAACGGAATAGGCTGATTACTATTGGGGTTGATGATCATCGAATCGATATCACTGATTTGGTCGCGCTCATCTAACTCACTGCGTACCAAAATATCAATTTTTCTGTCTCGAACTGTGTATTGACTGGCAATGGTGCCGCCAATGCGTTGGGCAATACGGTTGGCTACGGTCGGTGCATCCATACCAAGGGCTGCAAGACGGGCATGGTCGAAACGAATACTCAGTTCCGGTTGGCCGTCACGGAGGCTAGTGTTTACATCGGCAAATCTATCCGATTCAGATAAGACTCTGACTAAGTTGTCGGCAGTGGATTTCAGCTGGTTTAAGTCATAACCAATGACCTCGATTTCAAGCGGCGTTTTGAAACTGAATAGCTCAGGATGCTGAATGGTGGCTTCCAATTCTGGAATACGCATGGCGGTGCGGCGCAGTTGTTTGGTTACCGCATCGAAGGCTTGATGGTCGGCCAATACAACCTGGAGACGCCCCCAGTTTTCGCCACCACGAGAGGTATCAGAGGTCATTAAACCGCCACTACCAGCCTGACTATAAGCATGTTTTACATCGTCTCTGTCTTTAATCGATAACGCCAAGGTTTGCAGCACTCGGTCTGTTTCGGTGACTTCTGTACCAGGTGGTAACAAGACTTCGACATAAAACTCACCTTGATTCATCGGCGGGATTAATTCCATACCTAATTTGGGAATAAGTGTCATGGTGGCGGCGGTAAGGCTGAGGGCAATGGCTAAAGTCACCCAAGTGAACCGTAGCGCGTGACGTAACAGCTTGTGATATACCGCTTCGATAAGGTGATAAAACCAGTTAAACAGTTGGCTGACGGGACGCATAATAAGACCAGCGAGCCAAGAAAACCCTCGGGTTAACATTAATACCAAGGTCAGCAGCAGCGAAGGCAAGTAGCTAAACAACACCACAAATGGAAATGAGCAGATGGTGGCACTGTAGTACTTCACTTTAGCCATTTTGGTGGTTAATAGTGGTTTTTCGTTTCGTTTTATCAGTTGGGGCAGAGCTGTGAATCCTTGTCTTGAGGCCAACATTGGGATTGTGGTGAGTGCCACGAGTAATGACGCGAGTAGGGCAAAGGTGACGGTTAAGGCTTGATCGGAGAATAAGGCTCCAGCTACGCCATCGACAAAAACCAGTGGTACGAATACGGCCAGAGTGGTCAATGTTGAAGCGAAAATGGCTCCTGCCACTTCTTTAGTACCAGTGACCGCAGCATCGAGTTTACTCATGCCCAGTTTTTTGCAGCGATCAATATTCTCTAGTACCACAATAGCGTTATCTACCAACAAGCCTACGGCGAGCGCGATTCCGCCTAGGGACATGATGTTGAGACTGATGCCTGCAAAATACATCATATTGAAGGTCGCGATAACCGAGAAGGGGATTGAAATAGAGATGATTAAGGTCGGCACTATGTCGCGTAGAAATAGGTAAATCACCAGCATAGATAATAAGCTACCAATCAGTGCGGCAGAGGTTACTTCACTGACGGCACTTTCGATAAACTCAGATTGGTCATAGATGACTTGCAGCTGATGATTTTTATTAAGCTTATTTAACTCTGCCAGTTTTGCATTTATTTTACGTGCTACGGCAACGGTATTGGCATCACCCTCTTTATAGATAGCCAACTCGATAGATTCTTGTGAGCCGATGCGGGTCACATCGATTCTATCTTTATGACTATCGATAATATCGGCTACTTCAAACAGGCGAACCAGAGTGTGGTTATCGCGATAGACGATGATTTGTCCAAGTTCTTCTAAGGAATTGAACTGATTTAAGGTTCTAACCAAATATTCTTTATCGCCTTGCACCACTTTACCGGCTGAGAGGTTGATATTCTCTGCGGCAATACGCTCGCGAATTTTATCGGCATTTAGATTTAATTGGGTTAGCTTCTCTTGGTTAAGTTGAATATGTACTTCTTGCTCTAGGCCGCCAGATAAGCGCACTGCCGCTACACCTGACAGGGATTCAATTTGTCTTTTTAGCTCCTCTTCGGCAAAGGTGCGCATCTGTTTTAGCTCTTGAGTATTGGCATCTGGTACAGATAAAGCCAGTCTAACTATGGGATCTAAATTAGGGTTAAAGCGCAGTAGTAAGGGCTTTTTAACATCTAAAGGTAGCTCGATGGTATCAAGTTTTTCACGAACATCTAGGCTAGCCATATCCATGTCTGTGCCCCATTCAAACTCAAGCACGACATCAGACATACCCGAGCGAGAAATAGAGCTAATTTTACGTAAACCTTTGACTATCCCAGCCGCCTCTTCGATGGGTTTAGAGACTAATTGTTCGACTTCAACAGGGGCTGCACCTTCATATTGGGTACGAATGGTGATGGTAGGATAGCTAAGATCCGGTAGCAGTTTTACCGCAAGGCGAGAAAACCCCACCATACCGAATAAAATCACCGCTAACATGAACATCCATACCGATACAGGTCGCTTAACGGAAGTAGTAATTATCGACATAATTGCGTTTCCCGTTATTGTTTCGCAGTTGCGACATCAAGAGGTGAGATCACTTCGACTAACGATTGATCCTTCAGGTTCTGTTGGCCGCGAACCACAATTTGTTCGCCAGGTTGGATACCTGAGACAACTTCTACTGTGTCGGCCTCGCGGTAGCCCAGTGTGATTTCTCGGCGTAAAGCGTTTTCGCCATCAATAACATACAGCGCATATTGGTTATCTTGGTTGACGACAGCGTTGTATGGCACAGTGATCACATTAGTATGTGTGTCATATCTTAGTTCGACCCGTGTAAACATACCGGCTTTGAGTTTGGCATCTTGATTCGGTACCGAAAGCGTTACTTTGAAGGTTCCGCTTTGTGCATCGACGATTGGACTAATCCGTAGCACATTTGCATGAATGCTATCGTTAGTCTGTTTATTAATAAACAACTGGGCTTCTTGGCCTAGGCGAAGACGGTTGAGTTGGATTTCGGGAAGGTGAACAATGCCGTAAAGTTCATCTTGATTGACGACATAAAATAGTTGCTCAAATTCTTTTGCCATGTTGCCCGCTTTGACGTAACGCTTTGCGATAACACCATCAATAGGTGAGCGGATCATGCTTTCTTCGACATATAGTGCTGCAAGGTCGCGCTTAGCAATTGCCGCTTGAAGGTTGTATTCGAGTTTAGCCATCGAGTCGGCGCTAACAAACTCTTTGTTGGTCATTTTTTTTAAACGGTTAAGTTCTTGTTCAATAATTTCAACTTCTGCCTGTGAGCGGGCTAAATCGTAACGTTGGCGTTTGGCATCAATCACAGCCAGTAATTGACCTTTTGTCACTCGATCGCCTTCTTCTACTTTGAGATTTTCAATAAGGCCAGCAATACGGGTGACAACATTGGCTTCTTGTGGGGCTTCTAACGTCGCGGTTGTGCTGTAGAAAGAGGAGACATCACCTTGAGATACAGTGGCGGTTTCGACCGGAATGGCGTATTTCTCTTCTTCTTTAACTTGTTCCTCATTTCCACAGGCGCTTAATAGCGAAACCAAAAGCAGTGAAACGGCAATTTTAGATTTTGACAAAGATTCCATGTGAACATACCTAATTTATTTTTCCAATTAAGACCTAATAAGCATGTGTCATGCCAAAAGTGTAAAACTAAATATAATCAATGTTTTGACTCGTATTTGTGCGTTGTTGTAATTTCGGTTTTACGCAAATGTAGTGATTATGTTTACCTTTTGAGGGTTTTGACCAACTGCTCAATAGTCAGTTTAGTGATTTTTTTGCGACATTTTGTATCGTTTGCTTATTTGAGAGAGTTTGTTGCTGTAGAGGGGCGAAGGAGTGAGAGGATTGTTTGTGGATGATTGAAATGGCTAAGGGCGGGCGATGATATTGACTGTACTTATTCCATAAAAAAAGCGCCAAAGAGGCGCTTTTTAATCGGTTAACTCTGCAATTAACGTTTGTCTAAATCAACAAAGTCACGTGCTGGAGCACCAGTATAAAGCTGACGTGGACGACTGATCTTATGTCCTGGTTGGTCTAACATCTCTTTCCAGTGTGCAATCCAACCTACGGTACGAGCTAGCGCGAACAATACAGTGAACATGCTAGTTGGAATACCGATGGCTTTCATGATAATGCCTGAGTAGAAGTCAACATTTGGATAAAGCTTCTTAGACACAAAGTATTCATCTTCCAGTGCAATACGTTCAAGTTCCATTGCTACGTCGAGTAGTGGATCTTGTACTTTAAGCTCAGCAAGGACTTCGTGACAGGTTTCACGCATCACTTTAGCGCGAGGATCGAAGTTCTTGTAAACGCGGTGACCGAAGCCCATCAGACGGAATGGATCGTCCTTATCTTTAGCGCGAGCAATAAACTCAGGGATACGGTCAACAGTACCGATCTCTTCGAGCATATTTAGACAGGCTTCGTTTGCACCGCCGTGAGCAGGGCCCCATAGCGAAGCGATACCTGCTGCGATACAGGCAAATGGATTTGCACCCGATGAACCCGCAAGACGAACTGTAGAAGTCGATGCATTTTGTTCATGGTCAGCATGTAGGATAAAGATACGGTCCATCGCACGTTCGACGATAGGGTTAACCTTGTATTCTTCACACGGTACAGCAAACATCATGCTTAGGAAGTTACCTGCGTAACTAAGGTCGTTACGTGGGTAAATAAACGGTTGTCCAACTGAGTACTTGTAGCACATAGCCGCAATCGTTGGCATCTTAGATACCAAACGGAAAGCAGCAATTTCACGGTGATGTTCATCATTGACATCCAGTGAATCTTGGTAGAACGCAGATAACGCACCAGTCACTCCACATAGCATCGCCATTGGGTGAGCATCACGACGGAAACCACGGAAGAAATGAGCAATTTGCTCGTGAACCATAGTGTGATTTTTTACGGTATGAACAAACTTCTCATATTGAGCTTTGCTTGGTAAATCACCGTAAAGTAATAAATAACACAGGTCTAAATAATCAGATTCGACGGCAAGTTCGTCAATTGCGTAACCACGGTGTAAAAGTATACCTTGGGCGCCATCAATATAAGTGATAGCTGATTCGCAGGATGCAGTTGCTAAAAAACCTGGGTCAAATGTGAAATGACCTTTGCTACCGAGTTTACTGATGTCGATGACATCAAATCCTGCCGTTCCTTTCTTAATTGGCAGATCGATCGAATCGTTCCCTGGTAGTTCTAATTTGGCTATATTATCAGCCATACCCCGTTCTCCTTACTTCATTCTTATGTGAGTGCGGCTTGTTAAGCGCCAATACTTTACAGCGAATCTAGATCACATTTCAATTCAAATAACGGTTTAAATTCGTTAGACCATGGTCTTAATTTATGCTAAGCCCCAGATATCAAGGGCTCTTAGTCGATTTTTTTCTCAAAAAAACAAAATTTGCATAATGTGACGTTTGTATTTGACTTTTTGCAGGCGTATACTTGCTCCCGCTCGAAAGAGCAACAAACAAACCTAATCATAAAGGCTTTTTAACAAGACTTAATTAGTGTTTTTTGAATTAGTTAACTGTTTGTTTCAACTTTTCTTTTGTGGCGAGACGAGGTAGTAAGGTTGCTTGCTGGTGATATTTCGTTCGAAAGAGGTTCAATAACAAAAATAATGCTCAATGGAGCAGAGTGAGCAGAACGTGAAAAAGCAAAGACCTGTCCATCTAGATCTGCAGACCATTCGCTTTCCTGCAACAGCGATTGCGTCAATCCTTCACCGTATCTCCGGTGTCATCATGCTGTTTGCCGTCGGTATTCTTATTTGGTTGTTGAGTGAGTCACTCGCATCCGCAGAAAGTTTCGCTGGCATCCAATCTCTTTTTGATAACTTCTTCGTTAAGTTTGTTGTCTGGGGAATTCTAACCGCACTTGGTTACCATCTGGTTGTGGGCGTACGCCACTTGATCATGGATACCGGTCGCTGGGAAGAGTTAGGCTCAGGTAACGCATCTGCGAAAGTCGCGTTTGTTATTGCAGCGGCACTGTCAATTATTGCGGGGATTTGGGTATGGTAACAAATGCAGCAAGCCTTGGGCGCAGCGGCGTTCATGATTTTATTCTTATTCGTGCTAGTGCAGTTATCCTTACCTGCTACACCATCTTCTTGGTAGGGTTTATTGCCGCTAGTGCTCCACTCACATACGACATTTGGCACGGCTTATATAGCACTCTGCCAATGAAAGTATTTACGCTTCTAGCACTGGTTGCCGTACTTATCCATGCGTGGATTGGTGTTTGGCAGGTGTTAACTGACTATGTTAAATGTGTCAGTGTGCGTGGTGTACTTCAATTTGTCTTCGTCGTGGCTGCCTTCAGTTATTTGGCCGCGGGCATAGTTATTGTGTGGGGTGTTTAAGTGAGTATTCCAGTTCGTGAATTTGATGCAGTTGTTATCGGCGCTGGTGGCGCGGGTATGCGAGCTGCACTACAGATTTCTAAAGAAGGTAAGAGCTGTGCGCTTTTATCTAAAGTATTCCCAACACGTTCTCATACGGTTTCTGCTCAGGGTGGTATTACAGTTGCCCTAGGTAACGCCCATGAAGACCATTGGGAACAACACATGTACGATACGGTTAAAGGTTCTGATTTCATCGGTGACCAAGACGCTATCGAATTTATGTGTCAAACCGGTCCAGAAGCCATTATCGAACTTGAGCATATGGGTCTGCCATTCTCTCGTTTCGAAAACGGTAAGATTTATCAGCGTCCTTTCGGTGGTCAATCTAAGAACTTTGGTGGTGAGCAAGCGGCACGTACCGCTGCGGCTGCTGACCGTACTGGTCATGCCTTACTTCATTGTTTATACCAACAGAACGTAAAGCATAAGACAGAAGTTTTCTCTGAGTGGTATGCACTCGATCTCGTTAAAAACGAAGACGGCGCCATTGTCGGTTGTACTGCAATCGAAATTGAAACCGGTGAAATCGTTTACTTCAAGTCTAAAGCAACCATTCTGGCAACGGGTGGTGCAGGGCGTATTTATGCCTCTACCACTAACGCTCACATTAACACGGGTGACGGTGTTGGTATGGCGATGCGCGCTGGCGTGCAGATGCAAGATATGGAAATGTGGCAGTTCCACCCAACCGGTATTGCGGGTGCGGGTGTATTGGTAACTGAAGGCTGTCGTGGTGAAGGTGGATACCTTCTCAATAAAGATGGCGAGCGTTTCATGGAGCGTTATGCGCCAAACGCGAAAGACTTGGCTTCTCGTGACGTTGTTGCTCGTTCAATGATGACTGAGATCCGTGAAGGACGTGGCCTTGACGGCCCATTAGGTCCACACTGTTTATTGAAGCTGGATCACTTAGGTAAAGAGACCCTTGAAGCTCGTCTTCCTGGTGTTTGTGAATTGTCACGTACCTTCGCTCATATCGATCCAGCAGATGGTCCAATCCCAGTGCTACCGACTTGTCACTATATGATGGGTGGTCTACCAGCCAAAGTGAGCGGTCAGGTTATTCGTAAGAATGATGATGGCAGCGAGCACGACGTAGCGGGTCTATTTGCCGTAGGTGAGATTGCCTGTGTATCGGTACACGGTGCCAACCGTCTTGGTGGTAACTCACTGCTCGATTTAGTGGTATTTGGACGTGCGGCGGGTCAGCATTTAGGTAAAGCGCTAGATGAGACCGCAACCCCGAAAGATGCAACCGATGCCGAAATTGCTAAGTCACTCGAGCGTCTTAACCGTTGGGAAAGCAATAAAGACGGCGAAGATCCAGCTAAGATTCGTAAAGACTTACAGCTTTGTATGCAGCTTAACTTCTCGGTATTCCGTAGTGGTGATGCAATGGCTGAAGGTCTTGAACAACTTAAAGCGATTCGTGAGCGTCTTGCTAATGCTAAGTTGTCTGACAACTCTAAAGAGTTCAATACTCAACGCATCGAGTGTCTTGAATTAGACAACTTGATGGCAACAGCGATTGCAACTGCTTATGCAGCTAACTTCCGTACTGAAAGTCGTGGTGCGCATTCACGTGAAGATTACCTCGAACGTGATGATGAAAACTGGTTGTGCCACAGCCTGTTTGACCCAGTTTCAGAGCAGATGATTAAGCGTGATGTGAACATGGAGCCTAAGCTACGTGCAGCATTCCCGCCAATCAAGCGTACCTACTAAGGAAGATAAGATGAATTTGAAGATTGCTATTTATCGCTATAATCCTGATGTAGACACTAAGCCTTACATGAAGGATTACACGCTAGAAGTGGCTGATGGTACCGATATGATGGTACTGGATGTGTTGATGCAGCTTAAGGAACAAGATCCTACCTTAGCGTTCCGTCGTTCATGCCGTGAAGGTGTGTGTGGTAGTGATGGCGTTAACATGAATGGTAAAAACGGTTTGGCGTGTATCACGCCAATCTCTACCTTTAAAGGTAAGAAGATTGAAATCCGTCCATTACCAGGTATGCCAGTTGTGCGTGACTTGATTGTTGATTTGACTCAGTTCTATAAGCAGTACGAGAAGATCAAACCATACTTGATTAATGACGAAAGAACACCTGCGCGTGAGCATCTGCAATCGCCAGAGCAACGTGAGCACTTAGATGGTTTATATGAGTGTATTATGTGTGCGTGTTGTTCAACCGCTTGTCCATCATTTTGGTGGAACCCTGACAAGTTCATCGGTCCTAGTGGTCTATTGCATGCTTATCGATTCCTTATCGATAGCCGTGATACCGCTACCGAAGAGCGTTTGTCTGAGCTCGATGATGCTTACAGCGTATTCCGTTGCCACGGTATCATGAACTGTGTGGATGTTTGTCCTAAAGGGCTAAACCCAACTAAAGCAATTGGACACATTAAGTCTATGTTGCTTAAGAGAGCAGTATAAATGCCACACACTGAGCTAATTTTAATAATAATGATATAGCTCTTCGAGAGTCACTTTTCCTGTGTGAGAAGTGGCTCTTTTGTGTAATGGAAGACAAGCGCCGTGAAATTTGGACTCTAGGGCGGCAGATATATTGCAATTGCAGTGCGATTAACTGGGATTGCATTTTTAAGACTTTGGCTAAACAAGTGTATAAAGTTTGAAAGGAATAGAAATGCACCAAGGCATCATGAAAGCCTGGCTCGAATCGTCTCACTTAAGTGGTGCGAACTCGACCTATGTAGAAGAGATGTATGAAGCCTATCAAGAGGACCCTCAATCAGTTGGTGACGACTGGAGAGCGGTATTTGATAACCTCCCATATGCCAACGGTGCAACAGCAGATGTGCCCGAAGCTGCCCACTCTAAAGTACGTGAATATTTTCGTAGTTTAGCGTTAGAAGGTCGTCATAAGAGCTCAGCTCGTATGACTGATCCTGATGTTAATGCTAAACAAGTTAAAGTTCTGCAGCTGATTAACGCCCACCGATTCCGTGGTCACCAGAATGCTAATCTGGATCCTCTCGGAATTTGGAAGCGTGAAACTGTTACTGAACTAGCCCCAAGTTTCCACGGGTTAACTGAAGAAGATATGGATCGTGAATTCAACACGGGTTCATTTGCTCATGGTGGTGACACTATGAAGCTACGTGATCTAGTGGGTGCCTTAAAGGCCACTTATTGTGGTTCTATCGGCGCCGAATACATGCATATCACAGATACTGATGAGAAGCGTTGGATCCAGCAACGTTTGGAGCCCTCTCTAGGTAGAGCCAATTACGATAAGTCCACCAAAACCCGAATTCTTGAAGGCCTAAACGCTGCAGAAGGAATGGAAAAGTATCTTGGCGCTAAGTTCCCAGGTGCTAAGCGTTTTTCACTCGAAGGTGGTGATGCGCTTGTTCCTATGATGCGCGAAATTATTTATCGTGGCGGTGAAGCGGGTACCAAAGAGATGGTTGTGGGCATGGCTCACCGTGGTCGCTTAAACCTGTTGGTCAATATTCTCGGTAAGAAGCCTTCTGAACTATTCGATGAGTTTGCTGGTAAACATAGTGATGAATTGAGTGGTTCTGGTGATGTTAAATATCACCAAGGTTTCTCATCTGATTTCGAAACGCCAGGTGGCAACGTTCACTTAGCACTGGCTTTCAACCCTTCACACCTTGAGATTGTCAATCCAGTGGTTATGGGGTCTGTACGTGCTCGTCTCGACCGTCGAGGTTGTAAGACAGGTCGGCAAGTGATGCCAATCACCATTCATGGTGATAGTGCGATTGCTGGTCAGGGCATTGTACAAGAGACATTTAACATGTCACAAACCCGCGCATTTAAAGTGGGTGGTAGCATTCGTATCGTGGTCAATAACCAAGTGGGCTTTACCACTAACTTGACTGAAGATACTCGCTCGACTGAATACTGTACCGATATCGCTAAGATGGTTCAGGCACCGATTTTCCACGTGAATGCTGACGATCCAGAAGCGGTTGCTTTTGTAGCGCAAGTGGCGGTGGATTACCGTAACGAGTTTAAGCGTGACGTGGTCATTGATTTGGTTTGTTACCGTCGCCATGGTCATAACGAAGCCGATGAGCCGAGTGCAACTCAGCCTTTGATGTATGCCAAAATCAAGAAGCATCCTACACCACGTAAGATCTATGCTGACCGTCTTATCGAAGAAAGTACATTAGGTGCCGATGAAGTCACCGGTCTTATCAACGATTATCGTGATGCGTTAGATAAGGGTGACTGTGTGGTTAAAGAGTGGCGTCCAATGACGTTACATACGGTAGATTGGACTCCTTACCTCAATCGTGAGTGGGACGAAGATTATCCAGCACAAGCACCGCTTGAGCGTCTGAAAAACCTGGCTGATAAAATTAGTTATGTTCCAGAAAGCCACAAGCTTCAGTCTCGCGTTGCCAAGATCTATAAAGATCGAGTTGCTATGGCAGCGGGTGATAAATTACTCGATTGGGGCTTCGCCGAAACCTTAGCTTACGCCACAATTCTTGAAGATAAGAAGCGTGTTCGTATTACAGGTCAAGACTCTGGTCGCGGTACTTTCTTCCATCGTCATGCCGTGTTGCACAATCAAAACGATGCTACTGCTTATCTACCACTGCGAAATGTTGATGAAGGCCAAGGTCCAATTGATATTTCAGACTCAGTGTTATCAGAAGCCTCAGTACTGGCTTTTGAATACGGTTATGCTACAGCTGAACCTGGCGGATTAACGATTTGGGAAGCCCAATTCGGTGATTTTGCTAACTGTGCTCAAGTGGTTATTGATCAATTCCTATCATCGGGTGAACAGAAGTGGGGCCGTTTATGTGGTCTGACTATGCTGTTACCTCATGGCTATGAAGGTCAGGGGCCTGAGCACTCTAGTGCACGTTTAGAGCGTTTCTTACAGTTGTGTGCGAATCACAATATGCAAGTGTGCGTTCCTTCTACACCGGCACAGGTTTATCACATGTTGCGTCGCCAAGTGGTTCGTCCTATGCGTCGTCCATTAGTGGTGATGTCTCCTAAGTCACTGCTGCGTCATCCACTGGCGGTATCAACATTGGAAGAGTTAGCCGAAGGCACTTTCCAAAATGTGATCCCTGAGATCGATAACATCGATAGCAGCAAAGTAGACCGTGTGGTGTTCTGTAGTGGTAAGGTCTATTTCGAGTTACTCGAGAAGCGTCGTAAAGAGAACCTTAATAATGTTGCACTCATTCGAGTTGAGCAGCTTTATCCGTTCCCACATGACGATATGACTAAGGTACTTGAACAGTATCAGCACGTTAAAGATTTTGTTTGGTGTCAGGAAGAGCCACAGAACCAAGGGGCTTGGTATTGTAGCCAGCATAACTTCTGGTCTGTGATCCCTGCCGGTGCTCAGTTAACCTATGCGGGTCGTGAAGCTTCTGCGGCACCGGCTTGTGGTTATCCATCACTGCATGCACAGCAACAAGAATCTTTAATTAATAGCGCATTAAATCTGTAGTATTAGACAATTTATAAAAGGATAGCTTTCCATGAGTATCGAAATCAAGGTACCCGTACTGCCAGAATCTGTTGCTGATGCAACCATCGCCACATGGCATGTTAAAGCTGGCGAGCAAGTGTCTCGTGATCAAAACCTAGTCGATATCGAAACCGATAAAGTAGTACTAGAAGTAGTTGCTCCAGAAGATGGTTCAATTGTTGAATTTCTTGCTGAAGAAGGTGATACCGTTTTAGCTGAAGCGGTTATTGCCAAGTTTGTTGCTGGTGCTGTGGCAGGTCAAGAAGTGACTAAAGCTGAAGCTGAAGCTGCAGCGCCTCAGGCCGAAGCTAGCGCAAGTGACGAGTCAAATGATGCGCTAAGCCCATCAGTTCGTCGCTTAATCGCAGAGCATAATGTTGATGCTTCAAAAGTGAAGGGCACGGGTGTTGGTGGTCGTATCACGAAAGAAGATGTTGAAGCTTTCGTTAAATCTGCTTCAGCAGCTAAGCCTGAGGCAGCTGCTGCAGCGGTTGAGCCTCTAGCAGAACGTAGCCAGAAACGTGTTCCTATGACACGCCTGCGTAAGACGATTGCAAACCGTCTACTTGAAGCGAAAAACTCAACTGCCATGTTGACGACCTTCAACGAAGTCAACATGAAGCCAATCATGGATATCCGTAAGCAATATCAAGATATCTTCGAAAAGCGTCATGGTATCCGTTTAGGTTTCATGTCTTTCTATGTGAAAGCGGTGACTGAAGCACTTAAACGTTTCCCAGAAGTGAACGCTTCTATCGATGGTGACGATTTGGTTTATCACAACTACTTCGACGTGAGCATTGCCGTATCGACTCCTCGTGGTCTGGTGACTCCTGTATTGCGTGACACAGATACCATGAGCCTCGCTGAAATCGAAAAGAATGTACGTGAATTAGCCATTAAAGGCCGTGACGGTAAGTTAACTGTTGAAGATATGACCGGCGGTAACTTCACTGTGACCAACGGTGGTGTATTTGGTTCGCTAATGTCGACGCCAATCCTTAACTTGCCGCAAAGTGCGATCTTAGGCATGCATGCCATTAAAGATCGTCCAATGGCCGTTAACGGTCAGGTAGAAATTCTACCTATGATGTACCTAGCACTCTCTTATGACCACCGTATTATCGATGGTCGTGAGTCTGTTGGTTTCTTGGTTGCCATTAAAGACTTCCTAGAAGACCCAACTCGTCTGCTATTAGACCTGTAAGACGACGTTGATTTGATGTCTATCGTTTGGGTAGACATCACCCTCGCTACTGGCTCATAAGAGTTGGTTGGATTTAGAATAGAAGTATATGGATAGATCATCATGAATTTGCATGAGTATCAGGCAAAAGCCCTATTTGCCGAATATGGTTTACCAGTGTCAGAAGGCTACGCATGTGATACCCCTCAAGAAGCGGTAGAAGCAGCGGGTCATATTGGCGGAGATATGTGGGTTGTTAAGTGTCAAGTACACGCAGGCGGCCGTGGTAAAGCAGGTGGCGTTAAAGTCACTGGTGACAAAGAAGAGATCAGAGCATTCGCTGAACATTGGTTAGGTAAGAACTTAGTAACTTACCAAACTGATGAGAAAGGTCAGCCAGTTGCTAAAATCTTAGTTGAAAGCTGCACCGATATCGCAAACGAACTTTATCTAGGTGCGGTTGTAGACCGAGCTACTCGTCGCGTTGTGTTTATGGCATCTACCGAAGGTGGTGTTGAGATTGAGACAGTGGCAGAAGAAACGCCAGAGTTGATCCACAAAGCGATTATCGATCCTTTGACAGGTCCTCAGCCATATCAAGCCCGTGACCTTGGCTTCAAGCTAGGTTTAAACCCAACACAAATGAAGCAATTCACTAAAGTGTTTATGGGTCTAGCAAACATGTTCACCGATCATGATTTTGCACTACTTGAAATTAACCCACTTGTTATCACTACCGAAGGCAACATTCATTGTCTAGACGGTAAGATTGGTATCGATGGCAACGCATTGTTCCGTCAACCAAAAATCCGTGACATGCACGATCCATCTCAAGATGACGCTCGTGAAGCTCATGCGGCTAAATTCGAGCTTAACTATGTTGCATTAGATGGCAACGTAGGTTGCATGGTAAACGGTGCCGGCCTAGCAATGGGTACAATGGACATCGTTAACCTACACGGTGGCAAGCCAGCTAACTTCCTCGACGTAGGTGGTGGAGCGACTAAAGAGCGTGTTGCTGAAGCATTTAAGATCATTCTTTCTGACGATAACGTTAAAGCCGTTCTAGTGAACATCTTCGGTGGTATCGTACGTTGTGACATGATTGCTGAAGGTATCATTGGCGCAGTTAAAGAAGTCGGTGTTGAAGTACCGGTTGTTGTTCGTCTTGAAGGTACTAACGCTGATTTAGGTCGCGAAGTATTGGCTAACTCTGGTCTTGACATTATCGCAGCCGAGTCGCTAACAGACGCTGCTGTTAAAGTTGTTGCTGCTGCGGAGGGCAAATAATGTCTGTATTAATTAACAAAGATACCAAAGTTATCTGTCAAGGTTTCACTGGCGGTCAAGGTACTTTCCACTCTGAGCAAGCTATCGCTTACGGTACTCAAATGGTGGGCGGTGTTTCTCCAGGAAAAGGTGGTCA
Organism: Shewanella sp. Isolate11; assembly: GCF_022398315.1. GTDB lineage: Bacteria > Pseudomonadota > Gammaproteobacteria > Enterobacterales > Shewanellaceae > Shewanella. Next base: position 666,891 of record NZ_JAKEVF010000002.1, on the reverse strand, counting down.
AGTTCACTTAGGTCTTCCAGTGTTTAACACTGTTAAAGATGCTGTCGCTGAAACCGGTGCTACTGCAACTGTTATCTATGTACCAGCTCCTTTCTGTAAAGATGCCATCCTTGAAGCTATCGACGGTGGTATTGAGCTTATCGTTTGTATTACTGAAGGTATCCCTACTCTGGATATGCTTGAAGTTAAAGTTAAGCTTGAAGAAACGGGCGTTCGTATGATCGGTCCAAACTGCCCAGGTGTTATCACTCCGGGTGAATGTAAGATTGGTATCATGCCTGGTCATATCCATAAGCCAGGTAAAGTGGGTATCGTATCTCGCTCTGGTACGCTTACCTATGAAGCGGTTAAGCAAACGACTGATGAAGGTTTCGGCCAATCAACTTGTGTTGGTATTGGTGGTGACCCAATTCCTGGTACTAACTTCATCGACGTATTGGAAATGTTCCAAAACGATCCATTGACTGAAGCGATCGTAATGATTGGTGAGATCGGTGGTACCGCTGAAGAAGAAGCGGCTGAATACATCAAAGCTAACGTGACTAAGCCAGTTGTTTCTTACATTGCAGGTGTTACGGCTCCTGCTGGTAAGCGTATGGGTCACGCAGGTGCGATCATTGCTGGCGGTAAAGGTACTGCAGAAGATAAATTCGCCGCTCTTGAAGCTGCGGGCGTAACGACTGTACGTTCACTTGCTGATATCGGCAGTGCACTTCGTACTAAGACCGGTTGGTAATATTTTTACCCGATAAAAATACCCAATTAAAAAAGGCGCCTAAGGCGCCTTTTTTGTTGCTGTACGCAATCTAATTACAGATTCACTAAATCAATCTTAATGACGACATCATCAGCGGCAGTTTGAGCAAAACCATCTTTCCAAAAGTTAACCGAATTGACTTGCTTCTCCGATTTGTTGCCTTGGTAGTAAGGTGTTACTAGAGTTTGATCAACTACTTGTAATTCTGCGCCATTGTTAGCGGTTTTGAACAGATAGAACTTGCTGTTGTATTTAACCACAGCAGCGACACCCGCATCGCCATCATTAAGTAAAGCAACGTTTTGAGTATTAAAAGTAATGGTGTTATGTGCAACAACGGACTGAGCACCATTTACAGGATAACCGTTACCGGTCGGTTGCATGGTAAAGAATTCTGATCCTTTATCATCACGGCAATCGATACCTGAAATACTGACTTTAGCGGTAGGGTTTAACCCGTTGTCGTGCTCCATTTGTCCCCAGTAATTTTGATTACATCCCTGAGCGGTTTCATAAGGTTGTCCATTAAAAAAGTTCACACCCTGTTGTGTAATAACCAGAGCAATCTCTGAGGCAATCGCTTTGAACTGGGTAGCGATAGCGAGGGCATCATCATTGGCCACATTAACATCATAGCGATTAGTGCTAGAGGTACTAGTAAAGGTCGCGACGGTTTTGACGTTACCATTACTATTGCCTGAATTAAGGTCGTAGGTTTTAGTCACAGAGAAAGACTCAGTAACGTTATCTGTAGACTCTGAGCCACACCCTGCCAGCAGGAGAGATGCAGATGCCGCAACTAGGATTAACACTTTTTTCATCGTTTAACCTTCCAATTCTTAACAAATAAACAAGATGCTCTAGGCCGTAAGATGGCATCAGGAGCCTTACTTCAGGGTAACTGAGTGGCTACAGAGCGAGACGTACTATGCGTGATGCTTATTTTTTAATCAAATCGGATATCCTTAAACGAAACTTAAATCACAGTTTTTTGTCAAAATGCGCGGTAGGGGGACGCCTTATCAACGCCTGTGAGCAGACCAAAATGCACCGGAAGTGATGCTTAAGCCTATTGTTTACGGTTAAGGCCAAACTCTGCCGGAGTGAGGATATAGGTATCTTCGCAGAAGAAGGTTTCGGCGCTGCACTGCTGCCACCAGGAGGCCCAGGCGGTATCATTCACCCGCTCGTCGATAATGGCATTGGGCTTGAGCGGCGCAACCAGACTGCCGGTTGAGATAAGCAGGCCGTAGGGGGAGCGCTTCTTGATCATCTGAGGCGTCAGTTTGCTTGGGCTGTCCAGTCCCATGCTGCCGACTAGTTCGTAGAAATTTTTCAGGGTGTTACGGTGGAAATTGTTAACTCGATCGCTTTTTACTGCAACATCCAGTGCCTTAGCGCGCGCGGGATCTTGCGTGGCTATGCCTGTAGGACACATATTGGTGTTGCAGTGACGTGATTGAATACAGCCGAGAGATAACATCATGGTTCGGGCGGCATTAACGATATCGGCACCCATGGCGATCTTGCAGAGTAAGTCGAAACTTGATGCCGTCTTTCCCGAGGCGATTAATTTGATTTTATGCCTGAGCCCTACGCCAACAAGTGCGTTGTTGACGAAATAGATCCCTTCGAGACACATCATTCCAAGCCGGTTGGTGAATTCCACTGGTGCAGCGCCAGTGCCGCCTTCGGCACCATCTATGGTGATAAAGTCGGGCGTAATGCCAGTTTTTAACATCGCCTTGCAGATGGCAAGAAATTCGGCAGGATTGCCGATACAAAGCTTAAAACCCACCGGCTTTCCGCCACTTAACTCCCGTAGACGTTTAACAAAATTAAGTAGAGCGATAGGAGTTGTGCATTCTGGGTTTACTGCTGGTGAGATACAATCTTTATCCATAGGAATATGGCGGATAAGGGCGATCTCTGGAGTGATTTTGGCTTTAGGTAATACGCCGCCATGGCCGGGTTTAGCCCCTTGACTGAGCTTGATTTCAATCATTTTTATTTGGGGTCGTTTAGCCATTTTTGTAAAACTGTCAGCATCGAAGTTTCCTTCATTATCGCGACAACCAAACAAGCCCGAGCCGACTTGCCACACCAGATCGCCACCATGTTTTAAATGGTAAGGGCTAACGCCACCTTCGCCAGTATTATGGTAACAACCGGCCTTTACGGCGCCTAAGTTGAGGGCTTCGATAGCGTTTGAGCTTAATGAGCCAAAGCTCATTGCCGAAATATTAAAGTAAGATGCCTCATAGGGCGCAGTGCAATCTGGCCCGCCAATCTTGACTCTTTTGGCTTCATCATGGATGGTTTGTGGCGATAAAGAGTGCCATAGGCTGAGGTAGTTTTCTTCGAGTAGATCTTGCTGGGTTCCAAAAGCAATGGTGTCGCGGACATTTTTAGCTCGCTGATAAACCAGTGAACGCTGTTCACGATTAAAAGGAGCTTCTTCGGTATCGTTGGCAATAAAATATTGCTGAATTTCAACGCGATAAGATTCTAAAAAATAGCGTAAATAAGCGACTACAGGGTAAAGGCGGTTGAGGGTATGGGAGCTGAGATAAAGATCATGTAGGCCAACGAGAGTATAAAGTAGGCTAAATGACAAGAGCAATACGACGGTAAAACCATCCTGAGTGATATATAAATAACCACAAATCGCATTACCAATCGTGGCAATGAACCAGAATACTCGTTGCATTATGGTCATAGGTTCTCTCACTTCGCTAGTCCAATTTATTTGATACTAGCAGAGTCAAGCTAATGATAATATTAGCAACACACTTGATTACTCAGATTTAATCTTGTTGAATATTTAAAAGGAATTAATAACAGTAAACGATGAACTGTATACAAGTTTCGATATATTGAAGCGCAATGGTTTGAGCAAGTCGGTGCGAAACAACGAAAAGACAGTAGAGTAGGGCAATGGATTATATTGAGATAAATAAACAAGCATGGAATAAGCGTACCTTAGTGCATTTTGACTCTAAATTTTATGATGTGGCTGGATTTTTAGAAGGTAAAACATCACTCAACCCGATTGAGTTAGCTCAGGTTGGCAATGTGCAAGGTAAAAGCTTACTGCATCTGCAATGCCATTTCGGACTCGATAGTTTGTCTTGGTCGCGACTGGGCGCAAAAGTCACTGGCGTAGATCTTTCATCTGATGCAATCGATAAGGCTCGATGGTTAGCCGATAAATTGGTTATCGATGCTAACTTTATCGAAAGTGATCTATATCATTTTGGTGCAATTAATAAACAGCAATTTGATTTGGTGTTTAGCTCTTATGGTGCCTTGTGTTGGCTACCTGATCTTAACGGCTGGGCGCAAATTATCTCAGATGCGTTAAATGAGGGTGGGGAATTACATTTAGTCGAGTTTCACGGCATAACGGATTTGTTATCTGGTTATGCCTATTTTGCAAAGGATCAACCTGATGTTGAGCAAGAAGGGACCTATACCGAAAATTGTGTTGGTGAAAAATCGACAACAGTTTGTTGGTCTCATTCACTGAGTGAAGTGATTAATGCCTTACTTTGTGCCGGTTTAACCTTGGTTGAGGTGAATGAATATCCCTATAGCCCTTATAACTGTTTCGAAGGATTAGAATTTGTAGAGGGAGAGGGCTATCAATTGCTATACAAAGGCCAACAGGTTCCTTTGGTATATGCCATCAAGGCGCGTAAATAATTTGATAAAGTCTTGCGGTACCGGACGTGGGCATAACAATATGTTTGCTTATAAAACAAAACAGCCCGCTATTATATAGTGGGCTGTTTTATTTCAATGATAAGCGTGATAGCGATAAGAGTGATAGCCGATAGGCTTATGCTTCACCGTGGTCGCATTTATCGTTGGTGCAAACACCGTAGAGATAAAGGCTGTGGTTGGTTAATTTGATATTGTGCTTCATTGCTATCTCATCTTGGCGACGTTCAATGACATCGTCAGAGAATTCAATAACTTTACCGCAAGATAGACAGACTAAGTGATCGTGATGATGATTTGATGAGAGTTCGAATACCGCTTTACCACTTTCGAAATGATGGCGACTCACAATCCCTGCATCATCAAATTGGTTTAATACGCGATAAACCGTTGCTAACCCAATCTCTTCACCGATATCGAGCAGTTTTTTATAGAGTTCTTCTGCACTGATATGTTGGTTTTCGGGTCCCTGCATCAGTTCGAGGATCTTGACTCGTGGTAAGGTGACCTTTAATCCCGCTTTCTTTAGCGCTTGATTTCCATCTGTCATTATAAGTCTCTTGATTGCAGAACCATTAGCAAAGCCATAGAGGTTCATTTGTTGATGTTGAGAACCATTATAGGGGCTGAATTTGAAAACTTAAACCTTTGATCTGCCATATTGTTCCCTTATATAACAAATTGTCATAAATTGTGTCTTTATATAAGATAATAATGGCAAGTTTGCTTTACTCACTGTTTACTGACTGACCTTGTCTAATACATCTGCTTCGATCACTGTTTATACTAATGCCCAATGTGATTTGGGATTGAGTTCTGGCAGGCTGTAGTGGGTCGACCGAAATAATAAGGAATATCGATGTATCGTCAGATCGTAATATTGACCGGTGCGGGGATCTCCGCCGAATCTGGCTTGAGAACCTTTAGGGATCAAGATGGGCTTTGGGAAGAACATAAAATCGAAGATGTTGCCACCCCAGAGGGTTATCAGCGAGATCCTGAAATGGTGGAGCGTTTTTATAATGAACGCTGGCAGCAGCTTCATAACGGTAAAGTAGAACCCAATGCCGCTCATTATGCCTTAGCTAAGCTAGAACAAGCTTTCGATGGTGAGTTACTGGTAGTGACACAAAATATTGATGATTTGCATGAACGTGCGGGCTCGAGACGATTACTACACATGCATGGCGAGTTAACCAAAGGGCGCTGTCCTCGTTCTCACCAAACCTTTCTATTAACCGATCATTTTGGTGTTAATCATACTTGTACTTGTTGCATTCCGGCTCAGCGTTTGCGTCCTCATGTGGTGTGGTTTGGTGAGATGCCGATTGGCCTTGATCGGATTCAACATGCGTTAGACACTTGCGACTTGTTTATTGCTGTGGGGACATCGGGCTCTGTTTATCCTGCCGCCGGTTTTGTCGATACGGCCAACCATCACGGCGCACAGACGGTAGAAGTGAATTTGGTGGAAGCGGACCGCCATAGCCAGTTCCAATATCACCTTCAAGGCAAGGCCAGTGAGATCTTACCTAAAGTGGTAGAGACCATTTTAAATGGCGACACCATCAGCAATGATCTAGTTAATGGCGTCGGCTGATTGATGAACAAGGATAATTCGCAACAGTGTCAAGATGATGCTGCTGATCTGCCGACTAATCTGGCCATTATCATGCGTGGCTTACCCGGCAGTGGTAAGAGTCATTGGGTCGAGCAGTTTATTGCCGCGTATCCGAGCGAAGTCGCTCAGCAGATTAAACGCAATGGCTATTGTTCGACCGATGCCTTGTTTATTAAACAGGGTCAGTATCAGTTTAATCTCAATCTTTTATCTGAATATCATCAACGTAATCTCACCCTGTTTATTCAGGCACTTTCTAATCGTCAGCCTGTGGTGATTTGCGATAACACTAATATGGCTCGCTGGGAATTTATGGCTTACGATGCGGCGGCAAAGGCTTTAGGTTATCAAGTTCGCCACGTATTAATTGGTGATCCGGCGGATCCTGAGCATCAAGCTTTATGCGCACAGCGGAATCAACATGGGGTGAGTCTGCGTCAAATTCAGCTGATGGCGAAAAAGTTTGAATCTTTCTAGTCTGACCATTAAAGATGAATCCTTATTAATTCATTGTTTGTTTTCTAAGTAAATTCAAACTAATTTGAGTTAAGCCTTTCTATTGTATCCCTTTAAAAACCCACTTCGTTGTTAACTGTAAATCCAAACTGACAAGTTGTTAGACTAAAGTTCACCTTATTTGCGCAGTTAATACTTGCTTTACGTTCGCGTAAACGTCAGAGTGATGTTAATTTGAATGAGATCACAGTTTGGCATGGTGATCCAAGCCAATTAGAGCTTAAATGGAGCGCAAGATGAGTACAGAACAAAGCAATCTAGAAATCGTTATTGTTGCAGCAAAGCGTACGCCAATGGGCGGCTTTCAAGGGGCGCTTTCAAGCGTGCCATCACCCACTTTGGCTGCAACCGCGATTAAAGGATTAATGGATAACACCGCCGTCTCTGGCAGTGACGTTGATGAAGTCTTAATGGGTTGTGTGTTACCCGCTGGACTCGGTCAGGCTCCAGCTCGTCAAGCAACATTGGGAGCCGATCTGCCTCTATCTGTTGGTGCAACCACAGTGAATAAAGTGTGTGGCTCAGGCATGAAAACTGTCATGTTGGCACACGATCTAATTAAAGCGGGCAGTGCCAATATCGTTATTGCTGGTGGTATGGAAAGCATGAGCCAAGCGCCTTATCTGTTAGATAAGGCTCGTGGCGGTATGCGTATGGGTCATGGCAAAGTGCTAGACCATATGTTTTTAGATGGTTTAGAAGATGCCTATACGGGTGGTGCTATGGGCACCTTTGCTCAGAAGACTGCCGATGATTTTGGTTTGACCCGTGAAGCCATGGATAACTTTGCCCTAAGCTCATTACAAAAGGCCAATAGTGCTATTGAAACCGGCGCTTTCAAAGAGGAAATCGTTCCAGTTACTGTTTCAAGCCGTCGTGGAGACGTGGTAGTTGATACCGATGAACAGCCCGGTAACGCGCGTCCAGAGAAGATCCCAACCCTACGTCCCGCTTTTGCTAAAGAGGGCACCATTACTGCGGCGAACTCAAGCTCTATTTCAGATGGTGCGGCGGCGTTAATGTTGATGACTCGTGAGCAAGCACAAAACAAAGGTTTAACCGTGCTGGCAACCATTAAAGGCCATACGACCCATTCACAGCAGCCTTCGATGTTTACCACTGCACCAGTGGGCGCGATGACCAAGTTACTTGAAAAAGTGAACTGGAATAAAGATGACGTCGATCTATTCGAAATCAACGAAGCCTTTGCCATGGTGACTATGTTAGCCATCTCTGAATTGGGGCTCGATGAAGCTAAAGTTAATGTCAATGGTGGTGCTTGTGCTTTAGGTCATCCCATAGGTTGTTCTGGTGCTCGAGTGCTGGTGACCCTGATCCATGCGCTGAAAGCTAAAGGGCTGAAGCGTGGTATCGCTTCACTGTGTATTGGTGGCGGTGAAGCAACAGCGATGGCTGTTGAAATATAACATTGAGGGACAGGGCTTAGCCTTGTCCTTTTTTATTACCTGTACAGCTAGTGAGTATTTTTTGTCACTTACATAGCTTTTAGGTACGCGGCGTAGATCGCGGCTTAAACTGATTAGGAAAGCGATATGACGACTCAAGTTAAACATTACATCGATGGGCAATTTACCCTAGGTGAAGGCACTCAACAGATCTCGGTCACTAACCCTGCCAACAATGAAGTGATTGCGACCATAAATGCAGCGACGACCTCCGAAGTGGAAACGGCTATTGCCAGTGCTAAGGCCGCATTTAGCAGCTGGAAAGAAGTTCCTGTATCTGAGCGCGCTCGAGTGATGTTCCGTTATCAACATCTGCTCAAGCAACATCATGATGAAATCGCCACCATTTTGGCCCAAGAAACCGGTAAAACCTTTGAAGATGCCAAAGGTGATGTATGGCGTGGTATCGAAGTGGCCGAACATGCTTGTAATATTGCCAGTTTAATCATGGGTGAAACCGTTGAGAATGTGGCGCGCAGCATAGATACCTATAGCTACACTCAGCCATTAGGCGTGTGTGCAGGTATTACGCCATTTAATTTCCCAGCGATGATTCCATTGTGGATGTTTCCGTTAGCAATTGCTTGCGGTAATACCTTTGTGCTTAAACCATCTGAGCAAGATCCTATGACACCTCAACGATTGGTTGAGTTGTTCGAAGAAGCCGGTGCGCCCAAAGGGGTTTTACAACTGGTACACGGTGATAAAACCGCTGTCGATGTGTTGCTCACTCATCCTGATATTAAAGCGATTTCGTTTGTGGGTTCAGTGGGTGTGGGTCAATACATCTATAAAACCGGTACTGACAATCTCAAGCGTGTGCAAGCCTTTGCGGGTGCTAAAAACCACTGTGTGATCATGCCTGATGCCAACAAACAGCAAGTGATTAATAACTTGGTGGGAGCCTCTGTCGGTGCTGCTGGCCAGCGTTGTATGGCGTTATCGGTAGCCGTATTTGTGGGTGAGGCTAAGCAGTGGATCCCCGAACTTCGTGATGCTATCGCAAAAGTGAAGCCTGGTCTTTGGGATGATAAGGATGCAGCATACGGCCCAGTGATCAGCCCTGCAGCCAAGGCGCGAGTGCTTAAATTAATCGCCCAAGGTAAAGCCGAAGGCGCCGAATGCTTGCTTGATGGTAGTGACTTTAGCGTTGAAGGTTATGAAAACGGTAACTGGGTAGGCCCTACCATGTTCAGTAATGTAACCACAGATATGAGCATCTATCAGGAAGAGATCTTCGGTCCTGTGCTTTGCTGTATGGAGAGTGAAACGTTAGAAGAAGCTATCGATATCGTCAATGCTAGCCCTTACGGTAACGGTACTTCTATCTTTACCGCTAGCGGCGCCGCGGCACGTAAATATCAACATAATATCGAAGTGGGTCAGGTGGGGATTAACGTACCTATTCCAGTACCGCTACCTTTCTTCTCATTCACGGGTTGGAAAGGCAGCTTCTATGGCGATCAACATGCCTATGGTAAGCAGGCGGTCCGTTTCTATACCGAAACCAAGACTATCACTTCTCGCTGGTTCGAGTCGGATATTACCGAAGCGGAACATCATGCGCCAAACATGACCATCGCACTGAAGTAATTGAACACAACGAGGTCTTAAGTAACAGCTTAAGACCTGCCTTTGGGGGAGCGGCTCAAGCCGCAGTAAGACAAATATTAACAAGCCAAGCACCATAACAAAAATAGCCTAATTAGAGGGCATAAAATCAGGTGCACAAGGAGTATCAGATGGATTTTAATCTGAATGAAGATCAACGTCAGTTTGCCGAGTTAGCCACACAATTTGCCAATGAGGAGTTAGCGCCATTTGCGGCTCAATGGGACGAAGAACATCATTTCCCAAAAGAGGTGATTCAAAAAGCCGGTGAACTGGGTTTTTGCTCACTATACTCGCCAGAATCTGAAGGGGGCATGGGGCTTTCTCGTTTAGATTCTTCGATTATCTTTGAGCAGTTAGCCATGGGCTGTACTGCAACCACGGCTATGTTGACCATTCATAATATGGCAACTTGGATGATCACCAGCTTTGGTTCAGCCACACTGCGTGAAACTTGGTCTGAAGCCTTAACTACAGGTGAAAAATTAGCGTCATACTGCTTAACCGAAGCTGGCGCGGGCAGTGATGCCGCGTCACTTAAAACCAAAGCGGTACGTGATGGCGATGAGTATGTGATCTCGGGCGCTAAGATGTTTATCTCAGGTGCAGGTTCGACTGAAATGTTGGTGGTGATGTGCCGAACAGGTGCTGAGGGTCCTAAAGGCATTTCTGCCATCGCCGTACCCGCAGACAGTGCAGGCATTACCTATGGTAAAGCCGAAGATAAGATGGGTTGGAATGCCCAGCCGACCCGTGAAATCACTTTCGATAATGTGCGTGTGCCAGTGACTAACCTATTGGGTGAAGAAGGCCAGGGCTTTACCTTCGCCATGAGAGGGCTAGATGGTGGCCGTATCAATATAGCGACCTGTTCTATTGGTACAGCGCAGGCTGCGCTCGAACGCGCCACGCAGTACATGAATGAGCGTAAGCAGTTTGGTAAACCTATTGCCGCTTTCCAGGCGCTACAATTTAAATTAGCTGATATGGCAACTGAGCTTGTTGCTGCGCGGCAGTTAGTGCGTTTAGCCGCTTTTAAGCTAGATTGTGGTGACCCCGAAGCGACCGCTTATTGCGCGATGGCGAAACGTTTTGCGACCGATATTGGTTTCCAAGTGTGTGACAGTGCACTGCAGTTGCATGGTGGTTATGGCTACATCCGTGAATATCCGCTTGAGCGTCATTTCCGTGATGTGCGTGTTCATCAAATTCTAGAAGGCACTAATGAGATCATGCGACTCATCATTGCCCGCCGCTTGTTGGACGAAAACGCCAGCCCAATTTTATAATTTTTGCCAAGGAGAGAATCGATGACAGCCATTATTGAAAAGATTGTTGGTCACACTGCTGTGCTGACAATGAATAATCCACCGGCCAATACCTGGACTGCCCAGAGTCTGCAATTGTTAAAGCAGAAAGTGTCCGAGCTTAATGCCAATAAGGATATTTATGCCTTAGTGATCACGGGTGAAGGCGAGAAATTTTTCAGCGCAGGTGCAGATCTAAAGCTATTTGCCGATGGTGACAAAGGTAATGCTGCATCGATGGCAAAATATTTCGGTGAAGCTTTCGAAGCCTTAAGTGGATTTCGTGGGGTGTCGATTGCCGCAATCAATGGTTATGCCATGGGGGGCGGTTTAGAAGTGGCGCTGGCCTGTGATATCCGTATCGCCGAAGAGCAAGCGGTAATGGCATTGCCAGAAGCGACCGTGGGTTTATTGCCTTGTGCTGGCGGCACTCAAAATTTGACCGCATTAGTGGGTGAAGGTTGGGCTAAACGAATGATCTTATGTGGTGAGCGTGTCGATGCTGCGAAAGGTTTAAGCCTTGGATTGGTTGAGGAAGTGGTCGTTAAAGGTGCGGCATTGGATGCTGCAATGACCTTGGCAGAAAAAGTGGCTAAGCAGAGCCCAAGTAGTGTGACAGCTTGCAAAACCTTGATTCAAGCGGGGCGCACCATGCCACGCACCCAGGCTTTACCATTAGAGCGAGAACTGTTTATCGGGCTGTTTGATACACAAGATCAGGCAGAAGGTGTCAATGCGTTTTTAGAAAAGCGCCCAGCAAAGTGGACAAATAACTAATGAGTAATATGCAAACCAATAGTGTGGTATTCCAGACCCTAGGGACCTTATCTGGCAAATTGGTTGGAGTTGCAACCCTCAATATGGAAAAGGCGCTGAATGCGCTTAATACCGAGATGATCCACGCCCTTAGTAAGCAACTGCAAGCCTGGGCTGATGATGACAGTATTGCCATGGTGGTACTCGATGGCGCGGGTGAAAAGGCTTTTTGTGCCGGTGGTGATGTGCGTGCCTTGTATCAGGCTTCGTTGTCGCACCCAGGTGAAGTCACCAATATGGCGCGTGATTTCTTTAAAGATGAGTATCATCTGGATCACATGCTGCACACCTATGATAAACCGGTATTGCTGTGGGGCGATGGCATAGTGATGGGCGGTGGCCTAGGACTCATGGCCGGTGCAAGCCACCGGGTGGTCACCGAAAATTCACGCATCGCGATGCCTGAAGTTACTATCGGGCTTTACCCTGATGTCGGTGGTAGTTATTTCCTAAACCGTATGCCGGGACGAATCGGTCTGTTTCTGGGCATGACCGCCTATAACATGAGTGGCGCCGATGCCTATTTTGTTGGGCTCGGTAATCACTATCTTAATAGCGATGATAAACAGCCATTATTTGATGCCTTAGCCAGTGTGGATTGGGAGTCAGATATTGGTGCCAATCACTGCAAACTAAATTCACTGCTCGATGGTATGAATAGCCGCTGCACCATTCCTATGCAGCCGAGTGTACTTGAGCTGCACCAGAGTGAAATTGACGCATTAATGGCGGGCGACTTAGCGCAGATCATGGCCAGAGTGCAGACCTATGAGACTGAGCATTCATGGCTACAACGTGGCTTAAAAACCTTATTAGCTGGTAGCCCATTGAGTGTTCATCTGATTTATGAGCAGATGCGCCTTGGCTGCGAGCTTTCTCTTGAACAAGTGTTCCAGTTTGAGCTCGGATTAAGTTGTCATTGCTGTGCGTTAGGGGATTTCGTCGAGGGTGTTCGCGCGTTGCTTATCGATAAAGATCGTCAGCCTAAATGGAAATATGCCGGTGTCGACAGCGTGCCACAGGCGGTGGTGCAGCAGTTACTAAGCTCACCTTGGAGTGCATCTGAGCATCCATTGAGTAGCTTGGGTAAATAAAGCATTTTAGGTCAATTGCCATCAAATATTCAGCTTGGGGTAAAGCCTCAACTTAAGGAGTAACAAATGAGTACCGTTGCCTTTATCGGATTAGGAAATATGGGTGGCCCTATGGCGGTCAATCTCGTTAAAGAGGGCTTTACTGTCAAAGCATTCGATTTGTCTAAGCAAGCATTGAGTCATGTGGCTGAGCAAGGTGCTATTCCAGCTCCTAGCGCTTGTGCTGCGGCAGCATCAGCCGATATCGTCATTACCATGTTGCCAGCGGGTAAACATGTTCGTAGCCTATATATAGGGCAAGGTGATGACAAAGGGCTTATCGATGTCGTTGCACAGGGTACCTTGTTGATTGATTGCTCGACCATAGATGCAGAAAGCGCGCGTTTTGTGGCTGAGCAAGCAAAAATAAAAGGGCTTGAGTTCATCGATGCTCCAGTTTCTGGTGGCACGGCAGGCGCGGCAGCGGGTACCTTAACTTTCATTTGTGGTGGTAGTGATAACGCATTCGAACAAGCGCAAAATGTGCTTAATGCTATGGGGGCTAATATCTTCCATGCGGGCGGCCCTGGAGCGGGTCAAGTGGCTAAGATTTGCAACAATATGTTGTTGTCTGTGTTGATGCTTGGCACCAGCGAATCGATTCAGATGGGCATAGATCATGGACTCGATCCCAAAGTGCTTTCAGAGATCATGAAAGTTAGTAGTGGTGGTAATTGGACGCTAGATAAATATAATCCTTGTCCAGAGGTCATGGAAAATGTGCCTTCCTCGAATGGATATCAAGGTGGCTTTATGGTCGATTTGATGGTGAAGGACTTGGGTTTATCCCAAGAGGCGGCGCTGTTAACCAATTCGAGTACTCCGATGGGGGCCTTGGCACGCAGTTTATATGTTAATCATGCAAGGCAGGGTAACGGTCAGCGTGATTTCTCCAGTATTTTTGAGCAGTTTAATAAGAAAGGGTAAGTTGATGGATTTAAAAGATAAGGTTGTCGTTATTACCGGCGGTGCGGGCGGACTTGGTTTTGCAATGGCGCAAGAGCTAGCGGCGGCTGGAGCAAAGTTAGCGCTTATCGATGTCGATCAAGAGAAGCTGGAACGTGCTTGTGCCGACATTGGTGCGGCGACCGAAGTCCAAGGCTACGCCTTAGATATTACTGACGAAGAAGATGTGGTCGCTGGTTTCCGTTATATTTTGGAAGATTTCGGCCAAGTCAATGTGTTGGTCAATAATGCTGGTATTTTACTCGATGGCATGTTGGTTAAAGCCAAAGACGGTGTGGTGAGTGACCGTATGTCACTGGCTCAATTTCAGGCGGTGATCAATGTTAACCTTACTGGTTCGTTTTTGTGTGGCCGTGAAGCCGCCGTTGCTATGATTGAGTCAAAACAGCCGGGTGTAATTATCAACATCTCAAGCTTGGCGAAAGCGGGCAACATGGGGCAGAGCAACTATGCAGCGTCTAAAGCCGGTGTGGCCGCGATGTCTGTTGGTTGGGCCAAAGAGTTAGCGCGCCACAATATTCGCAGTGCCGCCGTGGCTCCGGGGGTGATCGAAACCGAGATGACGGCGGCGATGAAACCTGAAGCCTTAGAACGCTTAGAGAAAATGGTGCCTGTAGGACGTTTAGGTCAAGCTTCTGAAATCGCTTCAACGGTGAAATTTATCATCGAAAACGACTATGTTAACGGTCGTGTATTTGAGATTGATGGCGGTATTCGCCTTTAATCATTAGTTTTCAGCCGGTACAAAAACGGGCATTGGCCCGTTTTTTTGTTCTTTCAATTATCATAGGCGATGTCGTCTGATCCAAATTTATTTTATTCGAAGTTGGTTTTAACTGCCGCTTCAGTGGCCAAGGTGTAGTAAGTCAATGTGTAAAGAGAAAACCAATGTGGATTGAGAAAGTCGCTAAGACCCTGATGCTGGTGGTGGGGATCATAGGTGTGATTGTAATTTATAGCGGTTTCTTTTATCTGCTTTTTAGCAATAAACACAGTGGTAACTTGCCTTGGTATATTTTGTTGTCACCTTGGTTGTGTATCTATTTCGGTTTGAATCAACATCAGCAACATGATGTGCGCCAATGGCTGAAACAAAAGTTTATCTTCAAGCGAAAATAAGCATTTTTGTTAGCTAGCTGGCTTATTCCGACGGTTCATTTGTGGTTTATCTTATTGGTTTTATACCGAGTTAGATTTGCTAAATTGGGCCTAAATCGCTATAGTATCGCGCTTTAATTTATCCCTTTAGCGCGGTTTTTAATCGGTATGCCATCTAAGCTGTTTATACTGTTAGTTCATGGCAACTGGTGTTAAAGCCCATAGGCGCTTCGCTTAACTCAATTTTCGGAATTTCACATTGATCACTACAGCTAATATCACCATGCAGTTTGGCTCTAAGCCGCTGTTTGAAAACATCTCAGTCAAATTTGGCGGCGGTAACCGTTATGGTCTTATCGGTGCCAATGGTTGTGGTAAATCGACCTTCATGAAGATCTTAGGCGGTGAACTTGAGCCAACATCGGGTAACGTGTCATTAGACGTTAATGAACGTTTAGGTAAACTGAGCCAGAACCAATTCGGTTATGAAGAGTTTAGCGTGATCGATACCGTGATCATGGGTCACAGTGAACTTTGGAAAGTCAAGCAGGAGCGCGATCGTATTTACTCTTTGCCAGAAATGAGCGAAGAAGATGGCATCAAGGTCGCTGAACTTGAGATGGAGTTTGCCGAGATGGATGGCTATAGCGCCGAATCTCGCGCTGGTGAATTGCTGTTAGGTGTGGGTATTCCACTTGAGCAACACTTTGGTCTGATGAGCGAAATTGCCCCTGGCTTTAAATTACGTGTGCTATTGGCTCAGGCGCTGTTTAGCGATCCAGACGTATTACTCCTTGATGAGCCTACCAACAACTTGGATATCGATACTATTCGTTGGTTACAAGAGATGCTCAACCAGCGTAACAGCACCATGATCATCATCTCGCATGATAGATACTTCCTTAATTCTGTGTGTACGCACATGGCAGATTTGGATTACGGTGAGCTGCGTGTTTACCCAGGTAATTACGATGAATATATGATGGCGGCAAACCAAGCTCGCGAACGTCTTTTATCGGATAATGCTAAGAAAAAGGCGCAAATCTCTGAGCTGCAAGGCTTCGTTGCTCGTTTTTCTGCTAACGCTTCTAAAGCTAAACAAGCGACTTCACGCGCGAAACAGATTGATAAGATTAAACTTGAAGAAGTAAAGGCCTCTAGCCGTGTTAATCCATTCATTCGTTTCGAACAGGAAAAGAAACTGTTCCGTAATGCATTAGTCGTCGAAAACCTAACCAAAGGTTTCGATCAAGGTCCGCTATTTAAAGACTTCAATCTTATTGCCGAAGTGGGTGAACGTATTGCGGTACTGGGTGAAAACGGTGTGGGTAAGACGACAATGCTGCGTACTCTTATCCATGATATCCCACAAGATAACGGGACAATTCAGTGGTCAGAAAATTCGGCCATCGGCTATTATGCTCAGGATCATGAGTCAGATTTTGAAAATGACATGACACTGTTTGATTGGATGAGCCAATGGCGTAAACCTGAAGATGACGATCAGAGTGTGCGTGGTTATTTAGGCCGTATGCTGTTTAGCTCGGATGACATCAAAAAGTCAGTTAAGGTACTGTCTGGTGGTGAGAAAGGGCGTATGCTGTTTGGCAAGCTGATCATGCAAAAGCCAAATATTTTGGTGATGGATGAACCAACTAACCACTTGGATATGGAATCAATTGAGTCACTTAACAACGCACTAGAGATGTATGAAGGCACATTGATGTTTGTCAGCCATGACCGCGCATTTGTGTCGTCTCTGGCAACCCGTATTATCGAAATTACCGCAGATGGCGTTAATGACTTTAAAGGCACTTATGATGAGTTCCTACGCAGCAAAGGCGTAGAAGAATAAATCATTAGTCACTGCAATTAATCAAAAGCCCAAGTCGATGACTTGGGCTTTTTTGTTGTCTCAGGCTTTTAATATCGCCGTTCGGCTGACGGCTTACACAAGGATTATTTGCTATAGCGTTGCTGTAGGTATTCAAAAACCGCACGAATACCAAAGGCTTCACCACCCACTGGGCGACCCGGTAGTTTGCGGTTATTCCATGCCATCACATCGAAGTGACTCCAGCTGATATCGGAATCAACGAAAGCTTCAAGGTAAAGTGCAGCGGTGATTGCACCACCGAAAGGCGTGCTACCACAGTTAGCGAGATCAGCGATATCACTCTTAGTTAAGTCGAAGTATGCTTGGTGCAGTGGCATGCGCCATACCGGATCTTCAACCTGCAAACCTGCAGAAGTAAAGCCCGCTGCGACCGCTTCATCATTACTGAAAAAGCCGGGTAACTCAGTACCTAAGGCGATACGCATTGCACCGGTCAAGGTGGCAAAGTCGATCAATAGCTCAGGCTTGTCATTACAAGCTTCGGCTAGGGCGTCACATAGTACCAAGCGGCCTTCGGCATCAGTATTATCAATTTCAACCGTTAAGCCTTTGCGAGTAGTGATCACATCGCCAGGACGAAAGGCATCAGAAGATACGGCATTTTCAACCGCAGGTACTAAAACACGCAATCTAACAGGCAGATTTGATGCCATGATCTGGTGAGCCAGACCGATAACATGAGCCGCGCCGCCCATATCTTTTTTCATCAAGCGCATACCTGCACCAGGCTTAAGATCTAATCCGCCGGAATCGAAACAAACACCTTTACCGACTAAGGTCACTTTAGGGGCATTTTCATCACCCCAAGTCAAATCGATCAGTCGGGGTAAGTTGGCACTGGCACGACCGACCATGTGAATGGTGGGATAGTTTTGCTCCAGCAATTGATCGCCGATAATTTGATTAACTTGTGCGCCAAACTCACTGGCGAGCGATTCCATGGTTTCGCCTAAATGCTGCGGCATCATATCGGCGGCAGGAGTGTTGACTAAGTCACGCACTAAGGAAACGGAGCGGGTTAGGGTAAGCACCTGCTCGACAATCGTTTTGCTATCGATAACCAGCTGAGGATACTGCTTATCGTTCTTCTTATAACGGTCAAATTTATAGGCGCCCAATACCCAGCTAAATGCGGCAACATGAAGTTGTTGTGCGTCGGCTTGCAGATAATATTGCCCAGCAGGAAGTTGATTGACGATATCCCCACAAACCCAATATTCATCCGGTTTGTCGGTGACATAGATAATTTGGGCTATGCCGCCTTCGCTGTTCGGGATCAAACTCAATCCCTTACCAGGGAAATGGGTGGCATTGAGCCAGTTTTGTTCGGTTTTAGATTGTTGAGCGAGCCAAGGTTGAAAATCTTGCTCAGCGATAATAGAAAGCGGGGTACCTTGGGTGCCCGATAGCAATAATGATGTCATGAAAGGCTTCTTTGTCGATGGAAAAAACTCATCTAAGACTAGCATGGCGCAACAATAAGGTGAATCGGCTCAGGAGGGAAAGCAGAGAATGTGATTAATTACTGGTGTTATTTTCAGCATCTCGTTTAGTTTGCTGGGCTTTTCGGTTGAGGTTGGCTTTACGTTCAGACAAATTATTAAATGAACTGGGAAGTATGTCGACCCCAACCAATTTACCAAGTTTGACCACCACAGGGATGGTGATTGGAGCAAAAGGCAATACCGCAAAAACACCTAGGCCTAATCCTTTAACTAGATCGGCTAATTGATCATTTGCCTGTTTTAATTCCTCTTTGGTTGCTTGGTTTCGCGTATAGCGCGCATAGGAAACCAACATCTCCTTGGTTTCCTGTTTTTCCTGAGATAAAGCATCCTTCAGCACCAACATGTCACGCTTGAGTCGCAGTGAAAATCTCCGACGACTGATACGCATTACTCGGATAGGGGCTTTATGTAATTTGCGATAAATTTTCATGGCGCGATTGTCTCACAACTTATAGTTGGCAGCATATCTTTTAATCTTCTAGTTGAGATCCAAATTGCGCGGATGGATAGACTTGAATATTCAGCTTGAAGTGTGCCAATCAAGTCTGTTTTAAGACTTTTGTAACGCCTTCAAAATTAGGTGTTAATTATTTTTCAATTTATACAAATCCAGTATCCACTTGGGTTACACGTCATAAGCTTGTTGTTTTGTGGGTTTTCTTAATAAAAATAGTTAAGTGGCGATATATTACAGCTTTATGGGTGTGTTCTTAGTCGGGCAATAATCAAAGAATTAAAGCTGTTAATTGTTAATTAATTGTTTTGCTTTATGTGGGGTTCTTACTGGGATGCCTTTCTTAAGCTCCTGTCATCATATTGACTCTGCCAAAAATCCGACTCTCACACTCTAGCTTTGGGTGTGTGTAAAACTCTGATTTATAAGTGTTAAGTTGCCATCTCGCTGTGGATAAAGATAAATTTTTGCTACAAAACGCTACATTATTTATGACTAGGAGAAATAAAGTTTTACGGGTTTGAATTTGTTACACAAAATTATCATTTGATTAACTTTGCGTGAGTTTCGCGCTATGTACTCCAAAATCTTTTTTTAGTAGATAAGTAGGTGACAAAATAACTTTCGATGTTGCATCGTAAGTAACTATAAGTTTTTTATTAAGATAAAAAACAATAATAAGACAAATTTTAGGAAGTATTATGAAAAGTCGTTTTAGGCTAAACAAACTTGCTGTCCATTGCATGGCGCTGCTAGGAGGTGCATTGTCACTTTCAGCGGTTGCAGAAGATATGGTGGCATTTGAGCATGAAAGTGCAGGATTAGAATTTACGCTGATCACAGGTGATAAAGTCAGCGCGGTAGTGAAAACCGATGGTTCGCTAGCTGGCATCCGTATGGTGGGTAAAGATGGTCAAGATGTTATGACCAGTATCTTTAAACGCGGTAATGATACCTATGTGATCCCTGAAAGTGCACAGCAATTTATTGACAATAAAGTTATTGATAAAGAGTTGTTTAACATCAGTAAGTTGTATCAATCTGGTTATGATGATGCTTCGACAGATAAACTGCCAGTTATCGTGGAATATCCTGATGGGGCTTTGGAAGGCTCGGCGACACCAGCAGAACTTGCAGGTATGTCACTGACAGGTGAAATCGAAATTATTGACAGTGCTGCTTTCGGGATCAGCAAGGATCAGGCGGCTGAAGTGTTTTCGGCATTGACCTCTGATGTTCGTATCGAAGGTGTTTGGCTTGATGCTATGGTGTTTGGTCACAAACAAAATGTGGCGGAAACCCTAGTGCCAACAGTGCCCTTTACTGGTGCCTTAGGTTCAAATGCGATTAATTACAGCGGCGCAGGTGTGCGTGTTGCGGTGCTTGATACCGGATATGACATCGAACATGCTGATTTGATGGGACGAGTCGTGGCTTCTGCTGATTTTTCTTATTCATCAAATGGAGTCGATGATCTTAACGGTCACGGTACGCATACCGCATCGACGATTGCGGGTACGGGTAAAGAGTCCGGTGGTAAGTGGGCTGGTATGGCGCCTGGCGCTGAGTTACTAGTGGGTAAAGTGCTCAGTAATAGCGGTGGTGGCAGTACCTATGGCATTTTGAACGGTATGATTTGGGCGGCCAATAACGGTGCGGATATCGTTAACATGTCTTTGGGCGGCTCTGCCACCAGTTGTGAAGGCCCTATGGTTGATATGGTTGAAGCCCTTCGCGAGCAGACTCTGTTTGTTATCTCTGCCGGTAACAGCTTTACCCGTCAAACCGTGGGTTCTCCAGGATGTGCGCCTAGTGCATTGACTGTGGCTGCACTTGACAGAGATAACCAAACTGCATCCTTCTCATCTCGCGGCCCATCACCAGATGGACATAGTGCTAAACCAGATATCGGTTCTCAAGGGGTGAATGTGGTTGCGGCGGCTTCAGGTGGTAATGGTGCCACAGCTTATCGTGCGCTGTCGGGAACTTCGATGTCGGCGCCTCATGTGGCAGGCGGTGCAGCTTTAGTTTTAGAAGCGCGTCCTGAACTGACACCAATGCAACTGAAAAAAGTGCTGACTTCGTCTGTGGTTGAGAATGATGCACATGTGTTAGAGCAAGGTGCGGGTCCAATGGATGTTAACCGCGCTATGGTGCAAAAGGTGATTGCACAGCCTAATATTGAGTTGGATTCATTTCCTTATGCGGGCAATACCGATGTTACCAATACTTTTGTGACCTTCGAAAACTTATCAGATGAAGATGTGACTTATGATTTGTCACTAGAGCTGATGGGTGAAGATGGTATTACTCGTATGCCAGCTACAATAGCGGGTTTAGGCGTTAAATCTATTACTGTGCCTGCAAATGGTACTGCAGAAGTGCCTGTATGGATTGATCCTACCGTTGGTCTGCGCAGCGGTGCTTATGGCGCTATTACCGGTCGCATCGAAGGTCGTTCAAAAGGTCAAGCCGATGAACAGATCACAGTCCCTGTGTCATTTTGGATCCAGCCTCCTCAAGTATCCTTAAGCTTAAGCGCGACCGATCTACGCGGTATGCCTGCAACCAGTCCTTCAAAAATCTACCTGATCAACGAAGAAGATGATTATGGTAGATATGTGTCGATGAATAGCGGACAAGCTGAAGTTAAAGTGGATGAAGGTAATTACACCATCGTTGCCCATATCATGACTTATGATAATGATGTCAGAACGAGTGGTTTGGTTGAGTCTGCCACGCAGATGGCCTATCTCAATAAGAAAATTTCCTCGAATGAAAGCATTCACTTTGATGCGCAAATAGCACCAAAACTAGAGTTTAAAACGGATAAACCCATTGAAACTCAAGGTTTCTCATTTGGTTTCACCTATGCGCTTGACGATAATAAGTTAGCAAAATTGGCTGCGATTGAGTTGGCACCAGATTATGTTGATAACTTGTATCTGTGGTCACAAGGTCACGATGATCGTTTCCGTGCATTTGCTTCTACTCATGCGACAGCGCCTGAAACTGTGATGACTATGCAAAATGGTGTTGAACTTGATTTAGTTGCTCAAGGCTTAGCGATTGGTTTTGACGGGGAAGGTAGTGCTGAAGTAGTGCCAGTAGGTGATGCAAGTTACAGCACTGACTGGAGCCAATTTGACTTAGCAGGCAAGATTGCTCTAGTACAAAACCCTTTTTACATCGTTAATTATATGGTGAATAATGCGATAAAACAGGGGGCTATAGGCGTACTTTATTACCGCCCTGGAGCACATGGTCGCTATAAGACTTCGTTAACCGGTATTCCTCGCCTGCCAGTGATGGGATTGAGTTCTGAGCAAGGTGAAGTGTTATTTGAGCAGATCAACCAAGGTAATAACATCGTTAGTTGGAAAGGTACTTCGGTAGAGAAAACTCCTTACACTTATGATTTACACCATATTACTGATGGTAGTATCAACGGTGGACAGGTTCGTGTTCATGATAAGGAACTACACCAATTCACTTCATCATATTACTCACAGAATAACGATGAACGTCCAACATTTAAAGATGTTATGGCTCAAACCAATAGTACTGGTGAGTTCTATTCTACAGGTAGCCCACACATGCTACTCGCGCCACTGGTTCGTGAGGAGTATTACACAGCTACACCTAAGAATACTTGGACGAACATCGTGATGCCTCATCCGGATATCAGTACCAATGGAGCTTATTTCGATGGTCCACGTTTCATGACTTCAGGGGCTGAATCTGCCAATAGTTGGTTTAAGGGGCCTAGAGGTGCTAGCTTATCGACAAGTGGTCGCCCGATTGCCTACCGTGATACTAACGTGCTCAGCATGACGTTACCGGTTTATGGTGATTCAGATGGTCACGATGGTTTAGCGGGTCGTAATTCACGTTCAGCATATATGTTAACCCTTAATGGCGAGTCAACTTACTTGTCTAGCGGTACTTTGACTGTGCCTAATGAGACTGCCGAAGTAGGGATTGAGTTATTAAGTTATGCACGTGGCGTGGGAGAACGTTCACCTATCTATGATAACTTAGGCTCTTTATCTCATGTGTTGTATAACTTTACGACTGATGAAACCCTGCAAGGTACGCAAAAAGTGCTTGTGCCTGTTATCGATCTTCCTGTCGATATGCAAAACACCATGACTGCCGGTGTGCCTGCGATGATTAAACTATCGGGCGTGATGGATGGTATTGATAGTGTTGATTTATCAGAAGTGAGCCTACAGTATGGGTATGGACAAGAGTGTGGTGTAAGCTATATTTCGGCTTATATCTATTGCCCAGTTTCAGCTAAGTTTACCGAAGAAGCGTGGGTTGATGCCGAGGTTAAGCAAGTTGATGGCGAGTGGGTAGCAATTGTTCCTAACGCCGCCGCAGCTGGTGAATTTGTTCACCTTCGCGTTAACATGACCGATGAAGGTTCAAGCTCTGCACAAGTTACAACTATGCGTGCTTATGTGCTTAACTAATCAATATTGATTAAAAAGGGTGTTTAATTAAAGCTGGAGAAGTGATTCTCCAGCTTTTTTCGTTTTAATGCAGCAAGATTGATGGCTTCGAGGAATGTTTAGTCATCTGGTTGTCATAAATGCTTCATCTGTTAGTCAAGTTGGCTACTTACTCTGTGAAAAATGAAAAGACTCAAGTGATCAGAGAGTGAGAAAGGTGATGCAAAATACCCTGCTAAAAACGGACGCAAAAGCTGAAATAGCCTCGATAAACCACTCAGAATCTAATCTTATCTTTAGCGTCGATGATGTGGTGTCAAACAATCTGCCTAAACTGAATCAATCACCTTGGTTAGCGACACCGACCAAAGCTTTACTGCGCTATTTTTTGATGGAAAAAGAGTGCCAACAGTTAACGCAAGAGTTTGCCTATCATAAAGGGGTCGACTTTATTGAGCTGGTCCTCGCCAGCTTTAATTTTACCTATAGCGTGCCGAGCAGTGAGATAGAAAATATTCCTCATGAAGGGCGGGTAGTGATTTACGCTAATCATCCCATAGGGTCACTCGACGCGTTGGCGATGATTAAATTAATTAGCCAAGTCCGTCCCGATATCAAAGTGGTCGCCAATGAATTGTTGATGACCTTAGCGCCGCTGCATTCATTATTGCTGCCAGTGAGAAACATGACCGGTGGTACGCCGAAACAGCATCTTAATAACATACATCAACATCTTAAGAATGAAGGCGCGGTATTAATTTTCCCGTCAGGAGAAGTGTCGCGTTTAAGGCCCAGTGGTGTACGCGATCTCCGTTGGCATTCGGGGTTTATTAAAATCGCTAAAGCCTGTCAGGCACCGTTGCTGCCGATGTTCGCCGATGGACGAAACTCGGCTACTTTTTATGGTGTGTCCATGTTGTATAAGCCTTTAGCAACCTTGCTATTGGTGAAAGAGATGTTTAAACAGGCTAAGCGTACTATGCCGATAAAAATCGGTCAGTTGATCCCTAAAGAAGAGGTTGCTAGCAGTGACTTCCCTTTGAAAACTCAGGTTAAGTTGCTGAAGAATCATCTTTATCGTATTGGTAAGAATCGTAGCCCTTTATTTACTACTCAAAATGCGATTGCGCATCCAGAGTCTCGTGCTGATCTCATCGAAGCCTTATCTGGCTGTGAGCTTTTGGGCTGTACTCAAGATAATAAGCAGATCTATCTTTATCGCCACAGCGAGAGCAATCCCATTATGCGAGAGATAGGGCGTTTACGTGAAATTGCCTTTCGCGCCGTGGGGGAAGGCAGTGGAAAGCGCCGCGATATCGATCAATATGATGCGCATTATCTGCATTTGGTACTTTGGGATACTCAGGCGTTAGAGATTGTTGGAGCCTATCGCTTTGCTAGCGCCCAATCTTTGTATCAAGTACAGGCCGATGCGGGGCTTTACAGTCAATCACTATTTGAATATCAGATGGCATTTACTCCCTATTTCGAACAAGGTTTGGAATTAGGGCGCAGCTTTGTACAGCCCAAATGTTGGGGTAAACGCAGTTTAGATTATCTCTGGTATGGAATAGGAGCCTATTTGGCTAAGCATCCGCAATACCGTTATCTGTTCGGCCCTGTAACCATCAGCGATAGCTTACCGGAGCGAGCGAAAGAGATGCTGGTGTATTTTTATCAAACTCATTTTGTTTCGATTGAACGTTTAGCCCAAGCTAAAAATGGTTATCGCTTTACCCAGAGCCGACTAAAAGAACTAGCAAGCCTGTTTCCTGGGCTAGATTATCAAGGGGAGTTTTGCCTTCTTAAACAGGCGCTTGCCAGTATGGGCTGCGCCGTCCCTGCACTGTATAAGCAATATGGTGAGTTATGTGAAGACAACGGTGTTCGCTTCTTGGATTTTGGCATTGATGCCGATTTTGGTGATTGTATCGATGGTTTAGTGCTGGTGGATACCCATAAGCTTAAAGATAAGAAAAGAGCGCGTTATATCGGCTCTCATGGTTAATCTCAAGCTGAGGCCCAAAAGGCTGAGGTATAAATTGAGGATGGTACTTAAATTAAGAGTGAGATTTAAATTAAGACAGGATGAGCAGTCATGTTAGTGGCAGATTGCCTCTAGGGGAGACAATCTGCTACTGGTTTTAGCCGGTGTTTATCCAGTGTGAAGAGCCAATATTTCCTCAAGCGCAAAGGGGGCTGGATAGCGGCAAAAGTCTGTCGTTTGCTGATCTATGGCATAGATAGACATGCGGTCAGCCAATTCATTTCCTTCTATGCCAATATGTGCGGCCACATGGCTTATCTTGAGTTTATCTTTTAACTTGTCATAGATTTCATGGGCGGCTTGAATAATGGCCAAGTTAGCAATATCTCCAGCCGTTTTACGCTTCCAGCCCTTGGCTTTCCAGCCGTAGGCCCAATTAGTGACGCAATTAAGCGAGTATTGAGAATCGCTATGAATATGCACGCTTTTACCTTGAGAAAGGGCATTTTCGGCCATCAGTAATGCTTGATGTAAGGCATTTAGCTCGGCGGTATTGTTAGTGCCAGTAGGATTGTAGAGGCCATACCAAAGCTCAGCTAATACGCCTTGTTGATACAGGGCTAAGCCAGAGCCGGCCTTGCCGGGATTGGGCTCACAGCCACCATCGGTATAAATATCGATATCGCTATCGGGGACAGCATTCGCTGAGGTTTTTGCTGCAGATTTGGCGGTAGGTGTTTTGCTTGTTGAGGCTTTTGCTGTCGATGCTGCGCCACTGCCTCGGTTAAACGCGGCTTTAGCTTCAGCTTCGGTTTTAAAGGATCTGTATTTGGCACCAGCAAAGCCATCGACTAAGGCTTTTGTCTGTGGCCAACTGGTGAAAATACCGGTTTCACGTCCAGCCCAGACAACATAATATTTAGTGGCCATGTGACTCCTTTCTAATGCTGTTGTGGTTTACAGCGTGCTAAAAGATCGATAAAAAACTGACTGCCTTTACGTTCGGCGAAGGCGATATTGCGTTCGGGGATCGATTCTGGAGCATCATATTGTGCTAATGCAAGCTCCATACTGGCTTCACGTATGATGTGCAATGTCGGGTAAGGCGCGCGATTGGTGTAATTGGTCGGGCTATCTTGTGCCTCGCCATCGAAACAATAGTCGGGATGAAAACTGGCTAACTGATAAATCCCTTCATAGCCTTGTTCTATCAGTAGATCGTTGGCAATATCGACCAAATCGAGATAGAGATAAAATCCTTCAAAACCACGCGGTAGAATGAATAAGCTGGTTTCGATTTCTGGGTGCTGGTCTAAAAACTGACATTCGCTAATTAGCTCCGATAACACTTGATCTAGCTTATGGGCTTCAATAACAAGATAACGAATACTGTTGGCCAATACTTCTTTGCGAGCGAAAGGGCAGATATTGTATTTCATGATGACTATTTCGACCCAGTGTTCCATTTCAGTCGCTATTGCTTGGGTAAATTCATCGTTGGCTGGACGTTGCAGGCTCATGTTATCTCCACTAGTGAGGGGCGATCATAGGGATGATAGACAGCACTAGCAAGAGTGCCATGGAGATATTAAACCATTGTTGTTGCTTTTGGTTTTTAAGTAGCCGCTTTAGTGCTACCCCAAAACCAAGCCAAACGATGGCACAAGGAAAGGCCACACTAAAAAATACACTGGCGATGGTCAGCACTTGCGGTGTTAAAGGTTGATCGATGTGGGTAAAGGTCGCCACGGCGCCCACAGCCATGATCCAGCCCTTAGGATTCACCCATTGAAATGCAGCTGCTTGAATAAAACTCAAAGGCTTATTGGTTTGTTTTCCTTCCATTTTATTGCTGCTATTGGCGATAAGCCAAGCTAGATAAAGTAGATAAGTGATACCGACATATTTGATGATCAGATGTAATACCGGGTAATGTTGAAACAGGGTGCTTAGCCCAAGGCCAATGGCCAAGACCATGCAAGGGAAACCAATACAGATGCCTGCGAGATGTGGCAAGCTAGGCTTGATGCCGAAGTTGACTCCAGAGGTCATTAACATAATGTTATTCGGGCCTGGGGTAATGCCTGATGAGAAGGCAAACAGCGCAATGGCGAAGATAAGTTCCATGGAATAGATCAATTTACTCAAAATAAGGGCTATATCATCCCTGACAATATAATTCCTTGCCAGTAAAAAATGATATTTAATCGTGGTGATTATAACTGACTGATATTCATTCGATATTAGTTTGTTACTGTTTTCAATAGTATGGTCATTTAGGGAGTGATATAAGAAAATGACTCGCAATCAAACATTTGCATTGCTATTTTAAGTATTATTTTGATTATAAATGCCGAGATTGGGTCATTATTTGATATGATCATCTCGCTAATTCATTGGACAAGGATGCGTTTTATTATGGTTAAACCCTCAGCAATATTGTTACCCCTGTTATTGCTAACGGCATGTGTCACCGAGCCTCAATCCAAGCAAAAGAGTCAAGTACAAACCGAACGTATTATGACGGTGGCCAGTGGCGATATAAGCTTTATCTCCTCCGATAACCAACGTTTTGCCTTACATCCAAACTTTAGTAAGTTAGCCGTTGATAATACGGTGGATAGTAATGCGTTAATGCATCGTATGCAGCAGGCAATTATCGATACCATGATGACCAAAGGCTATCAGCATGTGCATCCACAGGATATGCCGGATTTTTTGATTGGTTTCGGTGTGGCATTTGAGTCTCAGCTCAGTGATGCACAAATTTTACAAGATACCGGAATGGTGGCTGGGCTCTCAGAGCAGGGCGTTGACATGAGTGAGTATGAGAAAAGTTCGGTGTTGTTAATGTTGTTTGCTGCTAATGAGGTTCGCCCTCGTTGGAAAGTGCTTGCTCAAGGTTTTACCGATCTTGAGCAGCATTTAGATGAAAGTTCTGAGCGACTGCATCATTTAATGCACAATATGTTGGCAGCTTTACCCAACCGCGATTAAGCTCAAAGGGTCAAGGAGGCTTGTATGAGTCAGATGAAACAGATTGCTAAACAATCAGCGATTTTATGTTTAACGTTAGCGATGAGTCTTACCACAATGTTGGCATTTGCAGCCGATGATTGGATCACAATCGCCGAAAAAACTGTGGATTATAAGGCTGAAGTTGATACGGTTAAGCCTCACAACAGTGAGAAAAAAGTCGATAGCATTAAGCTTAAATGTACTCAAGGTACGGTTAATCTTAAGCAAGTCGTGATTAATATGAAAGATGGTGAATCTAAGAGTGTCGATAATTTAGGTGTACTTACTGAAGGCATGTCCAGCCGAGCCATATCAGTTCCCAAAGGAGAGTCGACCATCAGCAGTATTGAACTTAGTTATGATAGTGTTGGTAATCAGAAGCTAGGGTTGGTAGGAGTATCTAAAAAAGGCAAGATCGAAGTATTAGGCCGTAAGGCGGATGATAAATCGGATTAGTCTAACTTGCTAAAGTCACTGACTTTGATGCTTAACTGGTAAATCCCAATATTACAAGAAAAGGCGCCGACGGCGCCTTTTTGATATTCGAATTTTGGCTGAGTGAAGTATAGAAACGACTTAGCCGACAGCTTTTATTATGCCGTAACGCTGATCTCGTATGATGTGAATTTTCTTAGGTTGATCACCCCAGTATCAAAAATCAGATATTGGCCTTTAATTCCCATTAATGTGCCACTGACCACAGGGTTTTTATCAAAGTTATGTGATGCAATTTTACTCGGAAATTCGCTAACTGGATAATCGATATCCACAATCGACTCGTTAAGTCGCTCAATCGCGTATTCACCATGTTCCATTGCCAATTCATGCAACCGGGTTTCAATTTGCGGCAATAATTCATTGGCCTGAACCGTTAAATCTAGCGGCTCGGCATTGCCTTTTAGCATGGTGCGCCAATTGGTCTTATCAGCAATCATTTTGGCCAGTTCCACTTCCACTAATCCAGATAACTGACGGCTTGAAACTTTAAGAATAGGCAAGCCTTGGGTCGCACCTTGGTCTATCCAGCGGGTTGGCAACTGCGTATGACGGGTGATGCCAACCTTGAGCCCTGAAGTGTTAGACAGATATACATAATGAGGAACGAAACAGTTATCTTCTCCCCACTGTGGTTCGCGGCAAGTGCCCTGTGCGAAGTGGCAAGTTTCGGGTTTCATAATGCACATGTCGCAGCTGGCGAGTTTTTTCATGCACACAAAGCAGTGGCCTTGGGAGAAACTCTTCTTGGTTTTTTTATTGCAATTACAACAATAGATATTACCGGTATGGGTAAGGGTGATCTGTTGACCTATCAGCGGATTCATTTCTACCAGATGTTCCGATAATGGCAGTTGATAGTTCACTTGACCATTTGCGTCGAGACTGGACCGCATCTTGCGGATGTTTCCAGTAATGGGGGCATTAGACATTTGAGTTCCAAAAATTTTAAGCTGTTTGAAAATTAAACTAATTCAGCAGGTTATTATTATCATTAATTGAAGTATATCAGATAGTGTTAGCTGTTTTTGAGCCATTTGTAATGGGTTGTTTTGCTTGCTCTTATCAGCGGCAAATGGCTTTAAATAGTACAGCCCTGCATGATAGCAGGGCATGTAAATGGTAAAAGTTGTGTTTAAGGGGTTAATCTAAGACATCGAGCACGACATCATCACCGATAGAGTAGAGGGCTTGGGTGAGTTTTTGCTCCATAGCGTCATCGGGCATATTTAAATTGAAGTTGGCACGAAACAAGAGTACGCCGGTGTGGCTGGCACTTTCGTAGTTGGTAGAGAGCTTTTCGATGTTGATACCTAGATCGCTAATTTTATTTGAAATATCATGAACTAAGCCAGGTCTATCATAGGCTACTAACGAGTAGTGTTTACATTTGGCTGGAGTCATAGCGCGACTGGTTTTGATGTAAGTTAGGCTGAGGCCTTCTATACACTCTAAGTTTTCAAGCAA
Organism: Shewanella sp. Isolate11; assembly: GCF_022398315.1. GTDB lineage: Bacteria > Pseudomonadota > Gammaproteobacteria > Enterobacterales > Shewanellaceae > Shewanella. Next base: position 636,594 of record NZ_JAKEVF010000002.1, on the reverse strand, counting down.
GGTTTCCCAATTGGCGGCGGGTACTTCAAGTAATAAAATCGCCGCAAAGATACCATCGAGATGACGTAATTCTGAATCGAGCCAGTGACCTCCGTGTCGGCTAACGATATGGGCTATCTGTTCGACTAATCCGGTTCTATCGGTCACTTGTAAGGTAACTAAATATCGTAACATTTCACTAAAGCTCCATAAGTAATTGATGACATTTGTCTGTTGTAACATTAGTGTCATCTTTGCGTCATATAATCTCGAAAGTCAGAAATGGGGTCGTTGTATTTCACTATAGTTAACATAGCTGAAACGACAATCCCAGCGAAAACTCTTAACAACTTTCTTAAATAAGAATAAAACGAGGTTCTTAATGGAAGCTCAGGTCACTCAACCTGGTTCTACAGCAAAAAGTCTGTTGACGGCTAAAGGCTCAAATCGAAGAGCGGTCAAAGACAAACTTACTCAATATGGAGTTACGCTCGGCGGTACTATGGTGTTTGTTGCTTTGCTGCTGATTTTTTTCTATCTGCTTTATGTCGTTAAGCCAATATTTGACGGTGCCGATGTAGCACCTGTCATGAGTGCTGATATTCAAGATAAAACCGTGCCGACCTTGATGGTGGGTAGCGATGAACAAAATGAGCTCCTCTATCGTGTCGCTACCGATGGTAAGGTTTCGTTTTACAGTGCCAGCACAGGACACTTAGTTAACGAGAGTGACATCAAACTTCCGGCTGGTGTTTCGATTGTCAGCAGTGTTGCCGCCATGCCAAGTGAACAGCGTTTTGCTTTCGGACTTTCTAATGGCCAAGTGATTATTGCAGGCGTGAATTTTTCTGTTACGTACCCAAATGATAAGCGTTTAATTACGCCAAATTTACGTTTTCCATTAGGAGAGGCTCCCTTACAAGTTAATGATAGTGGACTCCCCCTGAATCAACTGAGTTTTGTGTATGCCTCAGACAAGATGAGCTTCGCTTATCGAGATACATCAGGCCGTTGGCATGTGACTCGTCACGAAGGTGAAGAAAACATGATGACCGAAGAAGTTGAGTGGGAAGCGACTTCTGAGGTGATTAAAGATGCGCCTTTGCAAGTTGATCAACAATTGATGACGCCGAATCAGCGTCAATTGCTACTTCGCTCAGCTGGTCGTCTGTATGTCTATGATATCCGTGAAGTCGGTGATATTTCATTAGATCAAGTGATCCAACTAGAACGCACCAAGGCCAAAGTAACCGATGTGTCTTTGTTAGCCGGTGCCAGCTCATTGCTTGTCAGCTATGACGATGGCCTTATTCTGCAATATTTTCAGGTTAATGGTGAGAATGGGCGTCAATATCAAGAGATCCGCGAATTCAAAAACAAAGATGGCGTAAAACGTATCGCCAGCGAGTTTTATCGTAAGAGTTTCGCAACCGTGAGTGATTCGGGTGAACTCAATCTGCTTTACACCACCAGTCAGCGTAAATTGTTTTCTAAAACATTCGATCTGAAACAACCTGGAGTAATGGGCTTTAGTCCTCGCTCTAATGCCATTGTGGTTGAAGCGGGCGATAAACTTCATCTGTTCTCGGTTGAAAATAGCCACCCTGAAGTGTCGTGGAGCGCGATGTGGGAAAAGGTGTGGTATGAAGGTTATCCAGAGCCCAAATACGTATGGCAGTCGACTTCTGGCTCAGATGATTTCGAAGCCAAGTTAAGTTTGATGCCATTAGCATTTGGTACCCTAAAAGCCGCACTGTATGCCATGTTGTTTGCAACGCCATTAGCCATTGCAGGCGCGATTTACACTGCTTACTTTATGTCACCTAAGGTACGTTCAATCGTTAAACCTACGATTGAGATCATGGAAGCCTTGCCAACGGTCATTTTGGGCTTTTTGGCCGGACTGTGGTTAGCCCCCTTAATCGAAGATCATTTGCCGGGCATTATCATGCTCATATTGATGTTGCCTATCGGCATATTGCTGACGGCATTTGCTTGGCATAACTTGCCCGCAGTATGGAAGCAGCGTTTGCCTGAAGTGTATCAGGAGTTGATGTTGCTGCCGGTGATCATCTTTATCGGTTGGTTTGCTTTCTATATCAGCCCAACTATCGAAGTGGTTTTCTTCGGTGGCGATACTCGCTTATTTATCACTAACGAACTGGGTATTACTTTCGATCAGCGCAACGCTCTGGTTGTAGGTATTGCCATGGGCTTCGCGGTTATTCCGACCATTTTCTCTATTGCCGAAGATGCGGTGTTCTCTGTACCACGTCATTTGTCTAACGGTAGTTTGGCGCTGGGCGCAACAAACTGGCAGACGCTGACGCGCGTAGTGCTATTAACTGCTAGTCCAGGTATTTTCTCTGCGGTGATGATGGGGCTGGGTCGGGCTGTAGGTGAAACCATGATTGTATTAATGGCCACGGGTAACACAGCGATCATGGAATGGAGTGTTTTTGAGGGCATGCGTACCTTGGCTGCTAACATTGCGGTTGAAATGCCTGAGTCCGCCATTGGTAGTTCGCATTATCGCGTACTGTTCCTTGCTGCTTTTGTACTGTTTATCTTCACCTTCTTGTTTAACACCATTGCCGAGGTGGTTAGACAGCGTCTGCGTGAACGTTATAGCTCGTTGTAATGGAGAACAAGATGATGAATTCTATTTTTTCGCCTGGGATCTTAAGAGGCTTGTGTAATGGGTAAGTGGTTTAAGTCGGGTTCCCCTTGGATTTGGATGACAGGTGGCGCCGTTAGCATCAGTTTGATTGCGGTTTTAGGCTTGTTGCTGTTAATCGCATGGCGTGGTCTGAGTTACTTCTGGCCTGCTCCGATTTATCAGTGGGAGCTGGTGGATCAACAAGGGGTTAAGTCGACCCTAATTGGCGAGATTTATGATAGAGAGGAAGTACCAACGGAGCGTTTAATCGCCGCTGGTCATAAGTTTAACGACGACCCCGGTGAGTTTGTCACTCGCTATCTAGTGAAAACTGGTAACCGTGAATTTGTCGGTTTGGATTTTCGCTGGATACTGGCAACCGATATTGTATCTCGTAGTGAGCCAGCTGAACTCGCAAAACTTGAGCGCAGCAAAAATGGTGATTTCTATGGTTATCCTGTAGCTGTGATTGAAGATGGTAAGCGCCTAGCCCTCGATGATATTGAAGCTTCACTGGAAGAGCATATTGAGCGTGCAGTGGCTATCAGTGACAGAGCGGTATCGTTACAGAAAGGCGATATTGGTTCAATTAACTATCAACTTGAACATCTACGTCTGAAAGAGCGTGGTTATGAGCTAAATGGCAGCTTAACCGAGGCGCGCAAGCAAGAGCTAGCGGCTGAACGTGACAAGCTTCAAACGGAATATCTAGGCTATGAAAAGAATTTCTTTGCACTACGCCAAGAAGCGGCTCGCGATGCGGTAATTATCCGTGATATGCGTGGCCAGGAAGTGACCCTTAAGCTTGATAGCATTCTTAAAGTCACTTATTCAAATCATTTGGGTGTCGTTGGCAAAATTGGTCACTGGTTTGCCGGTGTAGGTAACTTTGTTAGCGCTGACCCTCGTGAAGCTAATACCGAAGGGGGGGTATTCCCTGCGATTTTCGGTACTGTATTCATGGTGATGTTGATGGCGGTTATCGTGACACCGTTTGGGGTTATTGCGGCGGTTTACCTACACGAATATGCCAAGAAAGGCCCAATCACTAAGATGATCCGTATTGCGGTAATTAACTTAGCCGGTGTTCCCTCTATCGTGTATGGCGTGTTTGGCTTAGGTTTCTTCGTCTATATGTTAGGTGGCTCTATTGACCAACTTTTCTACCCAGAAGCTTTACCGAGCCCAACATTCGGTTCTCCAGGGGTGATCTGGTCAGCACTGACTTTAGCTATTTTGACCTTGCCTGTGGTGATCGTGTCTACTGAAGAGGGGCTTAGCCGTATCCCAAGTACGGTTCGTCAGGGCAGTTTGGCCTTGGGCGCTACCAAAGCCGAAACTTTATGGCGGATTATTTTGCCTATGGCCAGTCCAGCAATCATGACGGGGTTAATCCTCGCGGTCGCGCGTGCGGCGGGTGAAGTTGCACCGCTAATGTTGGTGGGTGTGGTTAAGCTTGCACCGACCTTGCCCATTGATATGAATTTCCCATTTGTGCATTTAGAACGTAAATTCATGCATTTAGGTTTCCATATTTATGATGTTGGCTTCCAGAGCCCTAACGTTGAGGCTGCACGCCCACTGGTTTATGCCACCTCATTTTTGTTGGTTTCTGTGATTGTCAGCTTGAACTTAACGGCGATTGCAGTACGTAACCATTTACGTGAAAAGTATCGTTCACTTGAGCACTAATACTTAACAAACCAATGCTTAGTAATCAGTGCTTAAAAAAGAGTGCTTGAACAATAATTCAATACCGCCTGAGCTAGGTTCGGGCGTTAAAAATTTATCCTGAAGTGATATTAGGAATAGAGATGATTTCGATAGATAGTTCGGTAATGACAACAGAAACGGTTGATCTGGCTAATTTAAACAGCGAACAGACTGCGCTTGAGATCCGTAACTTAGATCTTAAGTATGGCGACAAGCAGGCGTTGTTTGATGTGTCGATGAAGATCCCTAAAAACCAAGTGACCGCTTTTATTGGACCCAGTGGTTGTGGTAAGTCAACTTTACTGCGTTGCATCAACCGCATGAATGATCTGGTTGAAAGCTGCAAAATTAGCGGTGAGATCTTACTTCATGGTGAGAACATCTATGGCAAACAAGTGGATGTGGCTACGTTACGTCGTAACGTCGGTATGGTATTCCAGCGTCCGAACCCATTCCCTAAGTCGATTTATGAAAACGTGGTTTATGGCTTACGTTTACAAGGGATCAATAATCGTCGCGAACTGGATGAAGCCGCCGAGCGCTCGCTACGTGGTGCAGCAATTTGGGATGAGGTGAAAGATCGTTTACACGATAATGCATTCGGCTTGTCTGGTGGTCAGCAACAACGTTTGGTTATTGCTCGTGCGATTGCGATTGAACCTGAAGTCTTGCTGCTTGATGAACCGACATCGGCACTAGACCCCATTTCAACCTTAACTATCGAAGAGTTGATCACTGAGCTTAAATCAAAATATACCGTGGTGATTGTTACCCATAACATGCAGCAAGCGGCGCGGGTATCTGATCAAACGGCGTTTATGTATATGGGTGAACTGGTCGAGTATGCCGATACCAATACCATCTTCACAACGCCGAAAAAGAAGAAGACGGAAGATTACATTACAGGTCGTTACGGTTAATCGGCAAGGCTTGAATAGACAGATATAGATAAGGTTGAACCCAATGGATAACATGAATTTAAATAAACATATCTCTGGTCAGTTCAATGCTGAGCTAGATGATATTCGCCACCGTGTTTTAGCTATGGGTGGCTTGGTAGAGCGTCAATTAGAGCAGTCTTTAGATGCCTTAGGTAATTTAGATGCTGAGCTAGCACAAAAGGTGATTGATGGCGATCACAAGGTCAATGGCATGGAAGTGTCTATCGATGAAGAGTGTACTCGTATCATCGCTAAGCGCCAGCCTGCAGCAAGCGATTTACGTTTGATTATTGCCATTTCTAAGACCATTGCCGATTTAGAACGTATTGGCGACGCCTGCGTAAAAATTGCCAATGCAGCACTTGATAAGCGTCTTAAAAATCAGCAGCCATTACTAGTTAGTATTGAGAATATGGGCCGTCACGCGACACGAACGCTACATTCTACACTCGATGCGTTAGCACGTATGGATGCAGATGTGGCGATGGAGCTGCATAAAGAAGATATCAAGTTAGATAGCGAATATGAGGGGATTATTCGTCAGCTGATGACCTATATGATGGAAGATCCTCGCTCTATTCCTGAAGTACTCGATGTACTGTGGGCTGCGCGTGCGGTAGAGCGTGTTGGCGACCGTTGCCAAAATATTTGTGAATACATTATTTACTATGTCAAAGGTAAAGATGTGCGTCACATTAGCTATGAAGATATGAAAAAAATCTAATCCAATACTAGACATGAATGTATTAAAAAGCAGCAGTTTAGCTGCTTTTTTGTTTTCTTATGGCAGTAAAGCTATCATCTATATCAGTTAATAAAAAATAGGTTATTGCGGGGGGCTAATGAAATCATTAATCGAAGATAACCGCATCTTTAGCTGGATAGTGATGGTTATTGCGGTGATTTTGTTAATTCCGTTGACAGCGATGCAGTTTAGTAAAGAAGTAAATTGGGATGTTGGTGATTTTGTCGTGATGGCGGCAATGTTGACTTTAGCCAGTACGATAGCTGTATATACTGCACGTTCAATCCCACGAAAATATCATCGCTTATTGATGATTATGATTAGTTTGGTAGTGTTATATTGCTGGGCAGAAATGGCTGTGGGTATCTTTTTCTCTATTGGCAGTTAAATTAAGTCATTAGTCATATTCTCAACGTGTACTCTACTTTGCTTGTTCAATTTCTATAAAAATGCCGACTCAGTTGAGTCGGCATTTTTATCTTTGATTGAGTTTTTAAGCCCGTTTATCGAGATCTTAATTTTCGATCCCAGAATTGTTTAGGCCTTAGTTATCGAGACTAGCCCAATCAGGTTGCTGCTTTCATGTTGCGAGTAAACTCGGCTAATGCGGCTAATAGTGCCGTTTTATCGTGTTGATTTGCTTCGATGATTTTCACTACGGCTGAGCCTGAAATCGCTCCGGCTGCACCGGCTTCAATGGCGGCTTTTACCTGAGCAGGCTCGGCGATACCAAACCCTAGTAATGGTGGGGCGCTTTTAAAGCTCTTAAGCTGTGACAAGATATCGCCTATGGGCATACCGGCTTTAGATTCTGTACCGGTAACGCCTGCTCGTGATAATAAATAAGTGTAGCCTTCACCTTTTGCAGCCACTTGTTTTAAGGTATCGGCATCGGCATTAGGCGGTGCAATAAAAATAGGCGCGACGTTGTGGGCTTTGGCCGCATCGATAAAGGGTTGCGCCTCTTCCACGGGAACATCGGCGATTAACACTGAGTCGACACCTGCCGCTTGGGCTTTGGCATAAAAATTATCGATACCATTGGCATACACAAGATTGGCATAGAGTAGGAGTCCAATGGGCAGCTGTGGATACTTAGCGCGAATTTGGCTTAGCATCTCAAAACACCGACTCGGCGTAGTCCCAGACGCAAGGGCGCGAAGGTTAGCGCCTTGGATCACTGGGCCGTCGGCGAGGGGATCAGAAAAAGGAAAGCCCAGCTCTAAGGCGTCGGCCCCATTTTCGACCAAGGTGTCAATAATATTGAGTGACACTTCTGGGCTTGGATCGCCAAGGGTAACGAAAGGAACAAAGGCGCCTTGTTGTTTGGTTTTTAAGGCGGCGAATGCTGCTTGATAACGGTTACTCATTGCCGCTCTCCTGTGCTGCTTGTGTTGGTTGCTTGTTGTTTTCCAAGATGTCGGCAACGGTGAAGATATCTTTGTCGCCGCGGCCTGATAGATTGACCACCAAAATGGTTTCTTCAGTGGCTTTTTCTGCCATTTTTATTGCATAGGCAAGGGCATGGGCCGATTCTAAAGCCGGGATTATGCCTTCGCTGCTGGCAAGTAATTGGAACGCTTCGAGTGCTTCATCATCGGTTGCTGATTCGTAGCTTGCACGTCCGGTTGCCGCAAGATGTGCATGCTGTGGACCCACAGATGGAAAGTCCAAACCTGCAGACACCGAGTAAGATTCTTCAATCTGGCCTTCAGCATCTTGCATTAGCGGGGCCTTCATTCCGAAGAAGATACCTGTCTTACCATGTTTTAACGGTGCGCCATGTTTAGGCGTGTCTATGCCTAATCCTGCAGGTTCTACTCCAATTAATTGAACGCTGGCTTCATCGATAAAATCAGCAAACATGCCGATGGCGTTTGAACCTCCGCCGACACAGGCAATCACCGCATCAGGTAAACGTCCTTCACGTTGTAGCAATTGTGCTTTGGTTTCTGCACCTATCATGCGCTGAAATTCACGTACGATAGTCGGGAAGGGATGCGGGCCTGCGGCTGTGCCGAGCAGATAATGGGCTTTATCGTAACTGCCTGACCAATCGCGCATCGCTTCGTTACAGGCGTCTTTAAGGGTCGCAGAGCCTGATGTTACCGGGATAACTTCTGCGCCCATGAGTTTCATTCGAAATACGTTAGGCGATTGACGCTCAACATCTTTAGCCCCCATGTAGACCTTGCATTTAAGGTCGAGCAGAGCACAGGCCAGTGCGGTTGCAACGCCATGTTGTCCGGCACCGGTTTCGGCAATAATTTCCTTCTTGCCCATGCGTTTTGCCAGTAGCGCTTGACCAAGCACTTGGTTTGTCTTGTGAGCGCCACCGTGCAATAAATCTTCCCGTTTTAAGTAAATCTTAACCAGTGGGTTAGGGCTCAAGTTACGAGTCAGGGTGAGTGCGGTGGGGCGACCGGCATAGTTTTTTAATAAGTCAGTAAATTCAGCCTGAAAAGCCTCGTCTTGCTGAGCATCTATAAATGCCGATTCGAGTTGTTTTAGAGCGGGCATTAATATTTGTGGTACATACATACCACCATATTCACCGAAATAGGGATCAAGCTTAGTCATTTTGTTTTCCTAATCGCTAACCGTACAAATGTGTTTTGTCGGAGGTTAATCTTAAAATTTAATTCGTTAACTTAATATTGGCGTAGTGCAGCAAACACTTGTTGTAACTTTTGGCTGTCTTTTATACCGGCAGCAGATTCAACGCCTGAGTTAAAATCTAAACCGTAGAAACCTTGATTGGCGGCCTCAAGTGCATTCTGCGGATTGAGTCCACCTGCTAGCATGGCGGCTTGCTTATTGGGAAGTGGCTGTTGCCAATTAAAACATGTTCCCGTGCCGCCAAATTGGACTCCTTGCTCATTAGTGCTTTTGCTGTCAAACAGGATGCGATCAATATTATTTGGTAGCTTTAAGTTGGCTAGTGTTAATGTGTCCCTTGATGGAGCGTCAACATCAACAGCTATGGCCTTCCATATTTCAGTTTGGCAGCCAGCAGCTTGAAGTGCTTGGCGCAATTGGTCGATTTCATATTCTGTTTCATCACCATGCAACTGTACCGCAAATAAACTTAAGTTCTTTGCCAGTTCGACTATGTCAGCGATCTCTTGGTTAACAAATACGCCAACAAAGTTGAGTGCCTTACCGCTTTGGCGTTGTATTGAGACCAACTGTTGTGCTCGTTCTGGTCTTATATAACGCGGCGATTTTTCGGCGAAAATTAACCCTGCATAAATCGCTCCAGCCGCAGCAACAGCGTTGGCATCTTCGACTCGAGTCAGACCACAAACCTTGTTATGACCCAAGGTAAGGGTACGACAGGCAAGATCAAGATCGGCTTCTGCCATTAATGAGCTACCTACCAGAAAGCCATCAACTAAGGGACTCAAGCGTCTTACCTGGCTTTGGTTATAGATCCCCGATTCACTAATCACGACCCTATCAGATGGGATTTGGGGCGCGAGTGCTTCTGTGGTGGCAAGATCGGTAGAGAGATCGCGCAGATTTCGGTTATTGATGCCAATAATGGCAGCATCTAAGTCGATAGCACGTTTTAGTTCAGCCTCATTACTGACTTCGGTGAGCATGTCTAATTGATACTTCTGTGCTTCTTGTGCCAGCAATCGATATTGCTGATCATCGAGTACCGATAACATGAGCAGAATCGCATCGGCACCTTGATGAGCCGCGAGTCTGACTTGATATGGTTCGACAAAGAAGTCTTTGCATAAAATAGGTTGTGTCACACGAGCGCGAACCTTGGGGATATAATCCATATCTCCTTGGAAAAATTGTTCGTCGGTGAGCACAGAAATCGCTGCCGCATAATTTAGGTATACATCGGCAATCGCCTCTACATCAAAATCTTGACGGATTAAGCCTTTGGAGGGACTGGCTTTTTTACATTCAAAAATAAAACCTGCATTTGGTGCCTTGAGTGCATCGAATAAACTTCTATCCGAGGTCTTAGGTTGTAATGTCGCTTCGGGGAAACGCTGTTTTAAGGCATCAATATGGGCAGCCTTAGTATCGACAATCTTGGTCAACACATTACTTTGCTCTGCTGAACTACTCACTCTGACTCCCAATTTAATTTGCTTGGCGACTAGCTTCGGCTAGTTGCGCGAGTAAACCGTAGGCGTTACCGCCGTTGATGGTATTTAATGCGAGCTTGACACCCGACTGGGGCGAATCACAAACTCCGGCAATATACAGGGCGCAACCGGCATTGACTGCTACCGCATCTCTATGTGCAGATTGTCCTTTGCCTTGTAAAATAGCGCGCGTGATGTCGGCATTTTGCTGTGGGGTACCGCCCTCAAGTTGACTGAGAGGTGCTTTCTCAACACCTAGCTGCTGAGGGGTTAAACGGTATTGACTTAACTCGCCGTTATTGAGTTCGCACACCTGGGTATCACCATGTACAGCGACTTCATCTAAGCCACTACCATGCACCACCATGGCGCGCTTCATTCCCAGCGCCTTAAGGACATTCGCGATAGGCTCGACTAATTCACTGCTATAGACGCCAAGTAAAATATAATCGGGACGAGAAGGGTTGATCAAGGGGCCGAGGACATTAAACAAGGTGCGGGTCTTGATCGCCTGACGAACAGCTACAGCGTGTCGAACGCCACCGTGATAATGAGGTGCAAACAGGAAACACAATCCGAAACTGTCTAAGCAATCCCTTGCCGTTTCTGGCGTCATGGCCAAATCAATGTCAAATTGCGCCAGAAGATCAGAAGAGCCCGATTTGCTCGATACGCCTCGGTTACCATGTTTAGCCACTTTTGCTCCAGCCGCAGCGGCAATAAAAGCTGCCGTGGTTGAGATGTTGATGGTGTTATGACCATCTCCACCAGTGCCGACAATATCGATGATGCCTTGTTTTTTAGTGGCATCGTTTGGAGTAGGAAAAGGCTTGGCTGCTGCCAGTAGTGCATCTGCTGCACCAGAGATCTCTTCGATCGTTTCGCCGCGCATCTTCATTGCGACTAACATTCCTGCCATGGCGGCTTCACTCATTTCACCTTGAACGATAGCGCTGAACAAGTGTTTAGCTTGTTCACGACTGACGCTTTGACCGCTATAAAGTTTATCGAGAATAGGCTGAAGGTCGTTCATCTACAGGCTCCTTGTTGATTGCCATTTAACTGAATGCCATCAGTGAGATAGTCAAGGGTCTGAGTTAATAACTGACTGCCCAAGGTGGTTAAAATTGACTCTGGGTGAAATTGAAAACCTATGGCTTTGTATTGCTTGTGAGAGATTGCCATCGGCATATTTTCAGTAGTGGCAATGACATCTAAACAATCGGGTACTTGAGTCGCCACCAAACTGTGATAGCGCGCTACAGGTAGAGGTGAGGGGAGATTGTGAAAAATCCCTAATCCATTATGTATTGTCGGACTGGCCTTGCCATGTACTACTTGATTGGCTCGTTCGATTTTGCCGCCGAAATGTTCAACCATTGCCTGGTGTCCCAAACAAATACCGAGCATAGGCACTTTACCTGCCAATAGGTCGATGAGCTGCATTAAGCAGCCTGCTTCATGGGGCGCGCCAGGACCTGGAGATAACACTAGTACCGCTTGTTGCTCACTGAGTAATTTGTTGGCGATGAAGTTTGCGTCGAGATCATTACGGTAAACGACGACGTCAAAGCCAAGGGTTCTGAACTGATCCACTAAGTTATAGGTAAATGAATCGAAGTTATCTAATAAGTAGAGTTTCATAGTCCACCTCCCATTTTAATTGCCGAGATAACGGCTTGCGCCTTTTGACGTGTTTCATCGGCTTCCGCTTGCGGATCTGAGTCATACACTACGCCTGCACCGGCTTGTATATGTGCTGTGCCATCTTTAACAAAGGCCGAGCGGATCACAATGCAGGTATCCATATCACCTAATCCATTGATATATCCAACCGCGCCACCATAACTGCCACGTCGTTGCTGCTCGGATTTACGAATTAACTGGGCTGCACTGACTTTAGGTGCGCCTGTTAATGTGCCCATATTCATACAGGCTTGATAGGCATGCAGGGCATCCAAATCTTGTCTTAATTGTCCGGTTACTCGACTAACAAGGTGCATTACGTGAGAGTAACGGTCGACTTTAAGTAGCTCTGGCACTTTACGGCTGCCACTTTGACTGATACGCGCCACATCGTTACGAGCAAGGTCGACCAGCATTAAATGCTCAGAGAGTTCTTTTTTATCTAGACGCAGTTCGAGTTCATTGCGGCTGTCAAGATCAAAGTCGATTTCGCCGTTGGCTTTCTTGCCGCGTTTACGTGTGCCAGCAATGGGATAGATTTCAACTTGGTTGGTCGCCGCTTCATATTTAATGGCACTTTCTGGCGAGGCACCAAACAGGGTGAAATCTTCGCCTCTAAAATAGAACATATAAGGGCTAGGATTAGTTAAACGTAACGCGCGGTATGCACCTAAAGTATTGGGGCATGGCAGGCTAAAGCTGCGTGATGGTACTACCTGAAAAATATCACCCGCTACAATATGTTCTTTTAGGTCGCTGACTATTGCCTTAAATTTATCATCGCTGATATTCACTTGTAGTTCAGCTTCAACAGGCGTTAATGCATCGATAGCATTAAGGCTTTGGCTGGCTTGTTTCAGCTCGGTCATCCGGTTTTTTAGGCTTTGGGATAACTGAGCGTCACCGTTGAAATTGTGAGTAATGATGTCAGCATGCTGCTGTTGGTGGTCGACTAAAATCAGTGTTTCAGCAAGATAAAACAGATAGTCGGGGCAAGTATTATCGCTTGGAGCAACTTGAGGTAGTGGTTCTACGGTGTCTATTAAGTCATAAGCCAGTACACCACCTAAAAAAAGTGATTCAAATTGGTCAGGCTTATCGATTTCTATATGTTTTACCAGTGCTCTGAGGCCATCTAATGGCGACGTGGCTTTTAATCTGGCATCTTCATCGAGTTGTTCAGGGCTTTTTGTGAGTTCTAGCGTTAACGTGTCTGCAGTTAAGGTTGCAGTTTCAAGATTAAAGAAGGCGTTGATTGGTTGCAGTAAAGATTGCCCATTAGGGGTAAGTGCCTTGAAAATGAGCCGGTAACCTTCACAACGAATAATCATGGCAGCATGGGTCAGTATGATACTTTTTAAATGATCCTTACTGTCAATTTCAGCCGACTCCAACAACATGGTATTGGGGGCATTTTGAGTCAGATGTTGATATAAATTCAATGGATCATCGTGATAGGTGATCCGCTCCTTGATTGTACTGACGCTTGCCAGAGTACCGTTTGCCATTGTTATCGCTCCAAGCCTGTTGCTAGACTAAATAATATCTTGTTAGCTTTGTTGAAAGCTTTGCAAATTATTCTATAAAAATTAAACCATTAAACGAAAAAAGCCCGCATTAAATGCGGGCTTTTTGTTGAATCTTGTCTCTTTTACATGAGCACAGAGTTTCACACCACCCGCTAAGTTGGGAAGTGCCACCACCAGTTGATGTTGTTAAACGCTGTAGTCTGTGTCATCTGTTTATCAAATTAAGAGTAAATTTGTTTGTGGCTCTATAAAAACATTGTCACCGTCTTGATGTCAATTGAATATTTTTCTATTTGAGAAGTATTTGGTCTAACAAATATGCTGACAAGCAATTATTCCGCTTATCTTGAGCCAATTTGATGTTTCTACTGATAAAGTCGAGTAGAATGAACAGATGACAGAAGAAACACTTTTGATTGATCTACACAGCCATACCACTGCATCTGACGGGCAACTTTCGCCATCCGAACTTGTGGCTCGAGCGCTCGAAAAAGGCGTGCAAGTATTGGCGATAACCGATCATGACACCTTAGATGGATTAGCTGAGGCGCATCAATATAACAATGCGCAAACGGTGCCGCTGAAATTGATTAATGGCACAGAGATCTCAACCTGTTGGCAGAACTTCGATATTCATATTGTGGCGTTAAATGTCGATATTAACGATCAACAACTCAATGAATTTCTTAACAAGCAGCGACAATTACGTGAAGCCCGTGCCAAAGAGATTGGCTTACGTCTTGAGAAGGCGGGGATTGCTGGAGCCTATGAAGGCGCCTCAGCATTAGCCGATGGCGCGGCGCTGAGTCGAGGTCACTATGCTCGCTGGTTGGCGGATAATGGTTATGCCACAGCCCCTGCTGCAGTGTTTAAGAAGTATTTGGCTAAGGGAAAAACAGGTTATGTGCCTAATAACTGGGCTGATATGGCAACGGCCATCGAGTATATCCACCGAGCTAAAGGAATTGCGGTATTAGCGCATCCTAGTGGTTATAAGTTGTCAGCTAAATGGTTAAAGCGTTTGGTGCGTGATTTTAAGGCTGCCGGTGGCGATGGGATGGAAGTAGTTTTGGGCCAGCAAACGCTAGATGATCGCAACAATTTAATTGCGCTGAGTAAACTTAATCAATTATTTGCCTCCCTTGGAAGTGATTTTCACTTTCCCGGAAGTTGGATTGAATTAGGTAAAAATATGTTCCAGCCCCAAGGTGTCGATTGGGTCTGGCAGATGGATAAGTGGACGGAAACACTATGAGTCAGTTTTTTTATGTACATGAGGAAAATCCTCAAACACGTCTTATTAATCAAGCGGTTAATTTGATTAAACAGGGCGGTGTGGTGGTTTATCCAACGGATTCAGGTTATGCCTTAGGCTGCCTGTTGGGTAATAAAGATGCCATGAGCCGAATCGAGCGTATTCGACAAATTGAGCAAGATCATGACTACTCATTGATGGTACGTGATCAATCTGAATTAGCGAGTTATGCAAGAGTCGATAATCAAGCCTATCGTGTGTTAAAACACAATACGCCGGGGCCTTTTACCTTTATTTTTAAGGCGACCAAAGAAGTGCCTAAGCGCTTACAAAACCCCAAGAAAAAGACCATTGGCATAAGAGTGCCTGACAATATTATCGCACTTGCTTTACTTGAAGCCTTGGATGAACCCTTGATGTCTACCAGTTTGATCATGCCTGGCGAAGAGTTTACCGAGTCAGATCCTGAGCATATTCGCGATATTTTGGAGCATCAAGTGGATGTGATCATTCATGGTGGCTATTTAGGTCAAAAGCCCACCACAGTGATCGACCTATCTGAAGGGGATATAGAAATCCTGCGTGAAGGTGCTGGTGATGTTAGCCAATTTGGTTAAGTTGTACATTCGCCAACCAGCCAGATAAATATCTGTCTATTCATTATGCAAATCGGTATAATCGCGCGTTTGGTGAAATTCAGCTTGTTTTGAGTGTTTTACCTTGCTGTCAATAGCAAGGCTAAGTCGATAACAGAGCTAAACAGGAAGATCGGATGCAGGGAATACAGCAAAGTTTACCCTTAGCCGTGGTACGCGGTGAGGTGGTCAAGCAATTACCCGCCGATCTGTTTATTCCTCCTGAAGCTCTAGAAGTCTTTTTAGAAACATTTGAAGGACCCTTGGATCTGCTGCTGTATCTCATTCGTAAGCAAAAGCTCGACATTGTCGAAATGGCAATTTTTCCGGTAACGGAACAATATTTAGAATATATCGAACTGTTACAGGGCGCTAAAGTTGAAATTGCCGCAGATTATTTAGTGATGGCTGCAACATTAGCGGAGATTAAATCGCGCTTGTTATTGCCTAAACAGGTTGAAACTGAGGATGAAGAAGATGATCCTCGAGCACAATTGATCAGGCAACTAAAAGCTTATGAAGTGATCAAAGAAGCGCAGCAGCGTCTCGATGATTTACCACGATTAGAAAGAGATACTTTTCAGGCTAAGGCTTTGCCCGCTGAAGATATTAAACCTGTTGTCGTGCCGCCAAGTGTATCTCTGGTTGAACTTGCCAGTGCGTTTGCCGCAGTATTAAAAAGAGTCGAAGCGACTGAGCATCATCACGTTCGCCGTGAGACGTTGTCGACACGAGAACGAATGACACAGATTTTAGCTATGCTAGAAGGTAAATCCTATGTGCCATTTGAGCAGTTATTTGATTTCAGTGAGGGACGAGCCGGTGTGGTTGTCAGTTTTCTCGCTTTGATGGAATTGGTCAAAGAGTTATTGGTGGATTTGATCCAGGCAGAACCATTATCAAGCATTCATGTTAGGGCTTATGGCATTGTCGAAAAATAAACTGCAGATAAATCAACAACAATTAAAGCAGCTTATCGAAGCAAGTTTGTTTGTGATGGCCAAAACGGTGTCGATAAAGCAGTTAATTGATACAGTTTTAGCGGATTTCAGTGTGTCGCGCCCAAGAGTCAAAGAGGCTCTACAAGCATTACAGCAAGAGTATCAAGAACGGGGCATAAATTTAGTGAATGTAGCTGGTGGTTATCGTTTTCAAACCATCGAAACATTAAGCCCATATTTACAGCGTTTATGGCAAGAGAAAGCGCCAAAATATTCGCGAGCAACGCTAGAGACGTTAGCGGTGATCGCTTACCGTCAACCCGTAACCCGGGGAGACATAGAGTTAGTCCGTGGTGTGGCTGTTGGCAGTCATACCATCAAAAGCTTATCCGATAGAGATTGGATTAAAATCGTAGGCCATAAAGAGGTGCCGGGACGGCCCGCTCTGTATGCGACTACAAGCGAATTTTTAGCCTATTTTGGCTTAGATACGATAGCGGATCTTCCCGCATTATCCGACGCTGAGTCATTGGCTGCGTTGTTTTCTGGGGTGACAAATTCCAAGGTGAATTTGTTAGCTAATGAATCAACGCCCGAAACCACAGAAGAGTCAACTAATGAGTGAAAAATTGCAGAAAGTCTTGGCCCGTGCAGGCCATGGCTCCCGTCGTGAGATGGAGGCATGGATTGCTGCAGGCCGAGTTAGTATTGACGGTGAAATTGCCAAACTGGGTGATCGCGTCGAAGCGGATGCCAAGATCAGAATTGATGGTCGTGCGGTCTCGATAAAATCTGAAGAAGATATTGTCTGTCGCGTGATTGCTTATCATAAGCCGGAAGGTGAGATTTGTAGTCGTAAAGACCCTGAAGGTCGTCCTACCGTGTTTGACCGTCTACCTCGTACCCGAGATTCTCGCTGGGTTGCAGTGGGACGTTTAGATATTAATACCTCAGGTTTATTGTTATTTACCTCTGATGGTGAACTGGCCAATCGTTTAATGCACCCATCCCATGAAGTGGAGCGTGAGTACGCAGTACGGACTTTTGGTGAAGTGACCGATGCGTGTGTGCAGCGTTTACGCACAGGGGTGACCTTAGAGGACGGTCCTGCTCACTTTGATAAGATTAAACCAGCAGGCGGCGAGGGCATGAACAAGTGGTGGCATGTTTCTCTCGCTGAAGGACGTAACCGTGAAGTGCGCCGTTTATGGGAATCCCAAGAGGTTCAGGTGAGTCGATTAATCCGTATTCGTTACGGTATGATTGAATTACCTAAGTCGTTACCTCGTGGTGGTTGGGTTGAATTGCCTATCGAGCAAGTTAATTACTTGAGAGAAATGGCGGGCATGGAACCTGAAAACCGTACATTAATGGGCACTGATAAGCACAGTGTTGCTCGTGCTAAGGTGAAAAGCGCCAAGATCCGCCGTGCGGTACGTAAGCATAAGACCACTGCAGGTAAGACACCTCGCCAGCGAAGCTGATCTCGTCATCTTTCTAAAAAGCCGCATTAGCGGCTTTTTTTTATCTATTTCATTTGTGCATGTCTTAAACGCGACCGAAATCGAGAGCAATCAGCTAAGTTTATCTGAACTTGGGTTTACAAGTGATGAGTATAGTTGTTAAACGGTCAAACTCTTAACACTGCATCTGAATTACTAAAACTTCCCTGTTAGGCGTGATTTGGCTTCCCAATTTTGGCTTGAATTGCCTGACGAGGGAATAATTATTCCATCATCCACTGCTTTGAATGAGTAGCCAAACAATACGCACAATGGAGCACTTTCAAATACTGATTGCTCAACAAGCGTATCTCCATCTGGGAGCGATTTTGATCTTCACAGGTTATCTCACAAGGGACTCATACAAGATGCACGATTAGCAAGTCACTTATAACAAGCACCAAGCTGTTTTGTTAATTTTTATAACTCAGTTAACTTTTATTGACGTTTATATTGATTTAAACAGAAGGTTAAATATCAGATTGTTAATTTGTTGTTTCATTTTATTCTTTTTTTAAAGCGTTTTTCGAACCTACACATTTTACAATGTGATACCTATGTCTTTTTAAATGTCGCTTTAATTATATTTGATTAACTTTTAAAACAAATCATATACACATGTATTTATTTGTATCATTCACTTGTGACATTTGTATTTATTGTTATTTCTATTTTGTATCTATCTAAGATGTTGATTTAAAAAGATTTAATTTGCTTATGTGTTGACTTGTTTTAATTTGTATCACATTAAATGTATCAATTGTTATCAGTTGGGTTATTTTATTGTGAATATCGTTGACTTATTATTGCTTTTTAAACAATATCATCACCGAAGGAATTAACTTCTCATTCAAAAATAAAACAAATAAATATCAACATAAGCGAGAACTAATTAATTTTAATATCTCGTGCATGAGGGAAATATATGAACTCTTGGTCTCTAACAGCAAAAGCAGTACGCGTTGGCTTAGTTGCCGCTGCGACCTCAAGTATTGCTTTTTCAGGAATGGCATTTTCTGCAGATGAAGAAAATGGTGAAAAAGTAGAACGTATCGAAGTGACTGGCTCACGTATTAAGCAGGTCGATATGGAGACTTCTTCTCCTGTGACTGTTTTGACTGCTGCTGATATTCAAATGACGGGTGAAGCAACAGTTGCTGATGTATTGAACAACTCTTCAATTAACAGCTTCGGTTCATGGCGTGGTACATCTGGTTACGGTTCTGGCGCATCAGCTACAAGTAGCGTTCAGATGCGTGGTCTAGATGCTAAATATACTCTAATTCTTCTTGATGGCCGTCGCATGCCTGGTACCAGCTCTAGTTCTGGTGCTGCTGCTGATACTTCTCGTATCCCTATGGCGATCGTTGAGCGTATCGAAATTCTTCGTGAAGGTGCATCTGCAGTATACGGTTCTGATGCGGTTGCTGGTGTAATCAACATCATCACTAAGAAAAACTTTGAAGGTCTAAACTTCACTTATGATACAGAGCTTCCAAGCATCGAAGGTGGTGATCAAAACCGCTTTAATGTGACGACTGGTTACTCAAGCGACAAAGGTAACATTACGCTAACTTACGAGTATGTGAATACTCAGCACGTAATGGATAATGAAATCTGGAAATTAGACGATCCTACTTACGGTGCTTACTCTTCTTATAGCTCAGTTGTTAACGGAAATGGTGCAAGTGGCTGGGTGACTAATAGTGCTCTTTGTAATGATACAGAAAACACAGTTGATGCAACGGACGGTAGCAATAACGGCCGTTGTTTATACAGCTACGGTGAAGTGACCAAGCTATTTGGTGACAATGTTCAAAATTCAGTATTGTCTAACTTCAATTACAACTTAACTGATGATCTTCAGTTCCGTGGTCGTGCAAGTGCTGCATTGTCTGAAACTGATACCCGTTATGCGGGTACGCCTGTATCGACTAACTTACCAAGTATGGATGCTGGCAACGCATATAACCCAGTTGGTGAAGATTTAACTCTGTACATGCGTTCTGCCCCTATCGGTGAGCGTGATACTCGTACAGAGATCAACTCTATCGACTTCTTAGGTGGTCTAGTTGGTTACACTGATGTCGGTAACGGTCTTGACTGGGAGATTAATGCTCAACATAGCCGTTCTTCAACTAACGTATGGAACACTAACCTGATTAATGATGATATCGTTCAGAACCTGATTGATAGTGAGCAGTATGATATCTTCAACACTACAGGTATGAGCACTGCTGATTATGACACCATGATTACTGATTTCTATGGTCAAGCTGCTCACACTGGTACTTATAAAGCTGAATTTACCAGCACCCAAGTTGATGGCTTAGTGTCTACGCTGCTACTTGAAAGTGGTGACTTCTCGCTAGCAGGTGTAGTTGGTGCCGAGTTTGAACACGTTGAATTTGTTCAGAAGAGTGACCCACAATCTGCATCGGGTCGAGTTTCTGGTGGCTCAGGTGGTGACGATGTAGACGCGACTCGTGACCGTACTTCTGCCTATGTTGAGCTACAAGCTTCTTTACCATTTAATATCGATGTAAACGCTGCTGTTCGTTATGACGAATATGACCAAGAAGGTGACGTTGGTGCACAGCTAGTAAGCGGTAAGTTTGATAGCACGACACCACAAATTGGTGTTGCATGGCGTCCAGTGGATTCACTGCTTGTTCGTGCTAGCTGGGGTGAGTCATTCCGTGCACCAAACATGGGTGAAATGTTCTCTACTCAAGCGCTAAGTTTCGAGACTGCTGATGATAACCTATGGTGTGATGCGGGTAACAATGCTGCTGCGGATCCTATTTACTGTGCACAAGGTGGTTCACAGCACAAAACATGGTTCGGTGGTAACCCAGATCTTAAGCCAGAAGAAGGTGAGTCATTCACGACAGGTTTCGTGTGGAACGCGACTGATGCTCTATCTTTCGAACTTTCTTACTATGACCTTAAGCTTGAGAACCAAATTGCTTCTACCAGCTTGACTCGCTTACTAAAAGATGAAATCGACAACGGTGGTTCAACTGCAATCGTTCGTGATGCTAATGGTAAGATTGATGTTGCTTATAGTTTCGACCGTAACATGGCATCATTGGAAACTTCTGGTCTTGATTTCAAAGCCGCTTACTTCCTAGAAACTGCAATCGGTGACTGGACATTCAAGACAGAGCTTGGCTATGTTGATGAGTACGCGCAAACTTCAGCCGCTGGCGAAGAGCCGTTTGACTATGCGGGTCTGCAAGATTACCCACAATATCGCGGTAACGTGAACATTGGCTGGACTCAAGGTGACTGGAACGCTGCATGGACCACTTATTACATTGGTTCACAAGAATCTGGTAACGAAGAGTTCGGTACTGACTATCTAGCTGACGTTCCATCATACTTCAAACATAATGTTCAAGTGAGCTACATGCATCCATGGAATGGTAAGCTGACTCTAGGGGTTAATAACTTACTTGATGAAGAGGCACCAACTTGGTATGACGGTTTCGTTGATTACCGTGATATCAAAACTGACCTATATGACGTGTTAGGTAGAACAATCTTCTTCAAGATTGAACAAACCTTCTAATACTTGTTAATAACACTCCCTGTTACTTAACAGTAAAAAGCCTCCTTAATTCGGAGGCTTTTTTTTTGGTAATTTATATCGTTTAATCGACAAGTTGTGGGGTTGGCAATCCTTCCCAGTATTGATTATTTGGATTAGTAAGTGAGGCGAAGCTCGTGTCTATGTTCGTGGGAATAGTTGGCGGCGCAGCGAGCACATCGTTGCTCTAGTGGGTTGTCGGATAGTCGCTCTGCTTCTATTTCAGATTCACAATCGGAACACAGTCCATAAAGCCCAAGATCAAGTTGACATATTGCAGCATCAAGCTGGGTCAGTTTAATAAACAGTGGCTGGTCGCATAATTTAGCGGCGCTCATACTGTCTATTAATGCAGACAAGCTCAGCGCTGAGCAGTCTAGTTTTAGCTGATGCAGAGCAAAGAGTTCACTAAGCTCGATTCTGATATTGGCTTCAAGTGTCGACAGTTGGTGTCTAATATGGGAGCTGCTCACAAATTATCGCCTGAGTGATTTTATAGAATATAAAGTCTAAACAGCTTGCCTAAGTTGGCTATGACTAAGATCAAATCACAGCGATATTTTATTGATAGTTGCGTCAATTTGTCACTTAAGTTGCGCCATTTTGACCTACATCAATTCTGCTAATTAACTTTCCTGCAGTAAAGAGAGGATTTGGTCGGTATCTTTTAGTACGCGAACCTGCAGAAAGAGTTGTTCCGCTTCGGGGTAATGACGAGAAATGAATCGCAGCCATTGCTTAATTCGAGCTGGGTAGTATTTTTGTTTTTCACTGACAATTTCAAAATCAGAGTAATGCACTAACAAGGCTTTGACCTCTGGCCAGCTCATAGCCTGCTGTTGCCCTCTAACGACATGGGCAAGGTTAGGCACAGTTAAAGCACCGCGACCGAGCATGACATCATCACAGCCACTGGCTTGTTGGCACTTGAGGTAATCCTCACGGCTCCAGACTTCACCATTAGCAATGATAGGCAGCTTAGTGTGCTGCTTAATTTTGCTTATGTATTGCCAATGTGCAGGCGGACGATAGGCTTCTTCTTTTGTGCGGGCATGTACCGTGAGTTCCGTTGCGCCAGCTGATTCTATAGCCTGCGCAATTTCGATACAGCGACTTTTATCATCCCAACCTAAACGAATTTTGGCCGAGACAGGTTTATTTTGAGGAACGGCTTCACGCACCGCTTTGGTCACTTGATAAATGGTTTCAGGCTCTTTTAGTAATGCTGCGCCACCATTGCTGCGATTTACCATAGGAGCAGGGCAACCATAATTGATATCGACCCCATGAGAGCCTAGTTCGATAGCTCTTAGGGCATTTTCGGCCATCCAGTTCGGATGTTGCCCTAAAAGCTGAAGTCTAACCGGAGTACCTGTTGGGGTATGGCATTGATATTTTAGTTCGGCACACAAGCGAAAGAAGACTTTCTCTGGCAGCAGTTGATCAACCACGCGAATAAACTCGCTGACGACTAAGTCATAACCACCTACGCTGGTGAGCAATGCCCGCATGGGGGCATCGGCGACACCTTCCATTGGGGCTAATATAACGCGCATTGAATCTTCTCTCTAACGGTCAGTGACTCGAATTAATCTTGGGTTTTCGCTGTTTTTAGGACTTGAGCGAAAGGGCGCTTATTCTACGTTAGCTGCTGTAGAGTTTCCATGTTAATCAAAGAGAGTTATCGCGAAATGACGTTAATTTCGGTTGTACTATCATCAAATATGTTGCATAACTGTGATAATTGATCGGTTTTTGAAATAAAATCATAAGCTGTCTGGTCATATTATCCGAGCCAGCAAGAAGCGATGTTGGCAACCCTTGCTATATATGGGATTAACTAAAGGAACATATTATGAAATTAACCAAGAATACTGCAGTGGCTGTTGCGTTAGGAACCGTTTTTGTTGGTGGCAGTCTCAGCATCGAGGCTCAAGCAAATCCATTTGGCTATAGTGAAATGCAGGCTGGCTACCAACTTGTTGACGGTGAAGGTAAATGTGGTGAAGGCAAGTGTGGCGAAAATATGAAGAAAGCGGCAAAAGAAGGGGAGCGAGGTGCCAGTGAAGCTGCCAAAGAAAAAGCCAAGGATAAAAGTAAAGAAGGCCAATGTGGTGCTCAAATGAAAGCCATGAAAGAAGGCAAAATGAAAGAAGGTAAGTGCGGCGAGAAGATGGAAAAAGCCAAAGAGGGTAAATGTGGGGCCGATAAAAAAGCCAAAGAAGGTAAGTGCGGTGGCGAGCAATAACCTATTGTTAACTATTTGAAAATACCAGTATTAGGCCAGTCATTCGCTGGCCTAATTTATTGATAGAGGTGGATATGTCGGTTCAAGCAAAAGTGGGGCTCGGACTGCGACGGGAAATGCTCAATGAGTTTTGTCAGGCAGTGCCAAGTGCAATTGATTTCTTCGAGGTTGCCCCTGAAAATTGGATGAGTTTAGGCGGTAAGTTTGGTCGGCAATTTAAACAACTCAGTGAGAAACATCGCTTTTTTTGTCACGGGTTGTCATTATCGATTGGTAGTCCTGCTGAGCTCGATATTCGCTTTGTAAAACAGGTGAAACACTTTCTTGATAGTCATGGTATCGACATCTATTCAGAGCATCTTAGCTACTGCTCAGGTGCAGGCCATCTTTACGATTTAATGCCGATGCCTTTTACCGATGACGCGGTTATTCACATCGCAAACCGTGTAAAGCAGGTGGAGGATATTCTAGAGCGGCCGCTGATCTTAGAAAATGTGTCTTTCTATACCGCACCTGGCAGCCAAATGAGTGAGCGTGAGTTTGTAACTCATGTACTTAACGAAGCCGATTGTAAGCTGCTTTTGGATGTGAATAACATCTATGTTAATTCGATAAACCATCAATACGATCCCATTGCTTTTATGCAAGCCATGCCGACTGAACGTATCGCTTATCTGCACATTGCCGGGCATTATGAAGAGGCGCCCGATCTGATGATTGATACCCATGGTAGTGATGTTATTGACCCAGTTTGGCAGTTACTTCAAGCCTGTTATGCCTACCATGGGGTGTTTCCTACCTTACTGGAGCGTGATTTTAATATTCCAGCGACCCAAGTGTTACTGCAGGAGGTTAATCAGATCCACCGCTATCAAAGAGATGCTCTATCTCAATGTGAGCGGAGTGCCTAATATGGATTTTGTAGAGGTGCAGCAGTCTTTCATCGATCATATTCGTGATCCTCAGCAACCTTTACCCATAGGTACGGACGAGCGGCGGATGAAGGTCTATCGTGAGTTATTTTTTAATAATATAAAGGGATTCGTTTCAAACGGATTTCCTGTGCTTTGCTCTTTATATAGTGAGGAGCGATGGCAAGCATTAATACAGCAGTTTTTTGTTCAACACGATTGTAAGACACCGATTTTCATCGAGATAGCCCAAGAGTTTATTAGTTTCCTGCAACATGAGTATCAAGCTAAAGCGGACGACCCATCATTTATGTTGGAGCTGGCGCATTATGAATGGCTAGAATTGTTGGTCGCGACAGCATTTGATAACCCATCATATCAACGGGTTGATAATATTGAGTCAGATAAACTCGTGCTCAGTAATAGTGCTAAAGTCGCGCAATATCATTATCCAGTGCAAAAGATCTCTAGTGACTATCGTCCAATAACACCCGATGAACAACCGAGTCTTTTTTGCATTTACCGTGATGCAGAAGATGAAGTGTGTTTTTTGCAATTAAACCCGCTTGCGGCTCAAGTGCTTGCTTATATTGAGCTGCAAGAGGCAATAAGCTTTGATGATATTTGTCAGTGGCTTAGGGACACATACTCAGAAATGGATGCGCAAATGTTGGTGTCTGGATGTCGGCAGATGCTACAGCAGATGGCTGACAAGGAAATTGTGTTATCTAGTCAGCGTTAATTTATCCTATTTTAGGGGTTTCTATCGGGTGTCCAACTCTCTATAATGGCGGCGAAATTTGATCTAGATCAATAAATGCAGTCAATCATGTTATAGAGGAAGTTATGAGTCAGCCGTTTAAAGACCCGTTTAATATCGTGTATTTTGTTGGATTTTTGCTCGTTCTACTGCTGCCAACACTACCAGCTACGCTATCATGGTTGAAGCACCTACAATTAATGTAGTCTTAAGTCTTACTTAGGTATACTAACCACTCATTTGAGTGGTTTTTTTATGGGGATTTGATGGCTTTCAAACGCAGCATCTTGCTATTAATAGGCTGTATCAGTTTGTTATTGGGAGTGATTGGTATTTTTTTACCTTTGCTGCCAACAGTGCCTTTTATCCTACTTGCCTCGTTTTGTTTTGCTCGTTCTAGTGAGCGATTGCATCAATGGTTAATGACTCATCCTTGGTTTGCCGAAGCGCTGCGCGACTGGGAAAGCAAGCGGGCTATTCGTAAAGGCTTAAAGCGTAAAGCCTATTTGGCAACGACGTTAAGTTTTACCGTGAGCATTATTATTGTGCCTCTGCTTTGGGTAAAACTGATGTTGTGCTGCATGTTGATGGCTTTATTACTCTATTTACGGCAAGTCCCCGAGTTAGAGGATTAGATCGTCACCTAGGTAACGCTTTGTGACCTGATCGGTTGCAACAGGCTATAAAGCGGCTTAAGCTTTAGCCGAAAACTCTCCTATGAACTCATTCGACAGTGAGTTTAACCCTGAAATGGGCTTATTGAATAAAGATGATATTAATGAATACAGACAAATTGAATTTGATCAAACAGAGCATCAAAACCATCCCGAATTATCCAAAGCCGGGGATCATGTTCCGTGATGTGACCAGCTTAATGGAAGATCACGATGCTTATCATACCGCGATCGAATTGTTTGTTGAGCAATATAAAGACCTAGGTTTTACCAAAATTGTGGGTACCGAAGCGCGTGGGTTCTTGTTTGGTGCTCCCTTAGCTTTAGCGTTAGGCGTCGGTTTTGTTCCTGTTCGTAAGCCAGGTAAGTTACCGCGCGAAACCATTCAAGAGAGTTATGAACTTGAATATGGTCATGATTCACTTGAATTACATATCGATGCGATTACGGCTGAAGATAAGGTGTTGGTTGTTGACGACCTTTTAGCCACTGGCGGCACGATTGAAGCCACGGTTAAATTAATTCGACGTTTAGGCGGTGAAGTTTCTCATGCGGCGTTTGTGATTTCATTACCTGAGTTAGGTGGCGAGAAGCGTCTGCAAGATATTGGTCTTGAGTTAGTTACCCTATGTGAATTTGAAGGCGAATAAAGCTCGATTTAGCGTCACTATAAATGCTCACTTTGCTTAGCTAAGTGAGCATTTTTTATGTCTGAAGGTGAGCAAATTATCAATATTACAAGCGAAAGTTATTATCGGTGTTTCCACAATGTCTGCTTTATTTTCAACCACTAATGGTGAGTGACGCAGCAGTTTTCATCGTTTTATATTTGCTTTACTTTAATCTTTAAAAATAACGTTTGTGATCGTGTCTGCTTGCTAGCGAGTTGGGGGTTTGCATGTTATTGTTTGCTGATTATCTTCTGATTCGTTGATCCATTTTGGGGAGTTCTATGTCATATCAGGTGTTAGCCAGAAAGTGGCGCCCTGCTAAGTTCGAGCAAGTCGTTGGTCAGTCACATGTTTTACATGCTTTGACCAATGCGTTGACGCAGAACCGATTACATCATGCCTATCTATTTTCCGGCACGCGTGGCGTGGGTAAAACCAGTTTGGCACGTTTATTTGCCAAAGGCCTAAACTGCGAGCAAGGTGTTACCGCCACCCCATGTGGTGTGTGTTCGAGTTGTGTAGAAATAGCCCAAGGGCGGTTTGTCGATTTAATTGAAGTCGATGCCGCCTCTCGAACCAAGGTAGATGACACCCGTGAGCTATTGGATAATGTGCAATATCGCCCATCCCGTGGCCGATATAAGGTCTACCTTATCGATGAAGTGCACATGCTTTCCCGCAGCAGTTTTAACGCCTTGCTTAAGACTTTAGAAGAACCCCCTGAGCATGTGAAGTTTCTGCTGGCTACGACAGATCCACAAAGACTGCCAGTTACTGTCTTATCTCGTTGCTTACAATTTAATTTAAAGAGCCTTACCCTTGATGAAATTTGCCTGAAATTGGCAAAGGTTTTGGGGCAGGAGAGTATCTCATTTGACGATGGGGCCATAAAGTTACTCGCTAAAGCTGCCAATGGTAGTATGCGTGACGCGTTAAGTTTGACCGATCAGGCTATCGCATTTGGCGCAGGGCAAGTGCAGCTAAACCAAGTACAAACCATGCTGGGGACTATCGACGAGCATTATGTAATTGTATTGCTTAAAGCCTTGTGTGATGGCGATATTGGTAATTTATTACAAGTCACCGATGAAGTCTTATCATTTGGTGCCGATCCAATTGAAGTATTGCGTAGCTTGTTGGAATTGTTGCATCAAATCACTTTAACTCAGTTTGCACCTGCTGCGGCGCAGTTATCTAAGTATGCTGAGCAAATTCAAGCGTTTGCATCACAATTAACACCCGAGCAGGTGCAATTGTATTATCAGTTGTTATTGACGGGACGCAAAGATTTACCTCATGCTCCCGATCCTAAATCGGGTTTAGAAATGGCATTACTGCGTGCTGTAGCTTTTGTGCCTGAAACTCCTGTGAAAAAGTGGCAGTCGACGCCTTTGGCTGAAAAGTTAGTGTTACCTACAGCAAGTGTTACTGATGATGCAAGTAACAAGATATCTAATCCTAGCCATGTTGATCCTTCGTCGAAATCGCAGCTTCAAGCTAAACCGTCCACTCCTGCTTCTGCGCCCGAGTCAGATGACTGTGAAGATGAAGTTCTATTGTCTGAGCAAGCGTTGATTTTAAGCCAAGCTCAGAGCCAGTTACAAGCCTCATCAACTCAGAAAACCGCTGAATCCGATCAGAAACCTGAGCCGCGATCTGAGCAGCAATCGGACACGCAACAACGCGCTGCAGAAGATATGACTTCATCAGAGGTCGATTTACAGGCTTATGCCGATTTTGAGCAACAAGCTGATTCTGATCCCGATTCATATAGTGATCTGTTTGCCGAGGCACAAGCTTCTGAGGCGCAACCCCCTGAAATCGTTGCCGAACAAGTTAGCCAGAATGTGGCAAAGAGTCACAATGACATCACAGATGAAACCAAGAGCGAAGAGAGTGCTGATGATAGTACAAACGCTGCTGAAACCCTTGTAGATTCAAATAAACAGGTGGTAACCGCAGCTTCACCTGCGCTGGAGGATGATTTACTGGATGCAGTTTTAGCCGCCAGACAGTCGTTACTTACCGACCTAGATGACACTTCATCTAAGGAGAGTGACACAAAAAAGCCTGAGGTGGGACCCAAAGCGTATGTACCACCTAAGCGTAAGCAACCAGTTAATAATCCCAATGAGGAGTCTGAAACTCAGACCACAGTAGAGCAGCTTAATAGTGATGCTGAAGATAGACCGCCTTGGGAAGCTCCTGCGGAATCATCGCCTCAATTACAAACTCAGCAAGTTGATAACGGTGATATTGAAAGCGTGTTAGTTGCAGCAGATGAATCTGTTGCAACATTAGAGGCCGAGATATCAACGGAGTCTGCATTATTACCTCAAGCTGAACGTGAAACTAATCTAGCCGCTGGCGCGGAAACTGCTGTGTCAGCTCAGGCTGTTCAAACTCCAACGCCATATAGCGACGAGATAAAGGGCAATAGTATCGATCTTAAGTGGTATCGCTTGATGTCGGCATTAGATATTGGTGGGCGAGTGCGTCAATTAGCGGTTAATTCTGTGTGTCAGCAGTTTGTTGACCCATTGCCTTTGGTGTTAAAGCCAAATCAGAAACATCTCGAAGCCCCGGGAGCGGTTAGCCAATTAGAAGCGGCGTTATCCAAGGCATTAGGTGCGGATTGCCAGGTGAGTTTTGCAGTAGGTGTCGAAGCAGGGCGGGAGACGCCACTGGAGATCCGTAAA
This sequence comes from Shewanella sp. Isolate11, assembly GCF_022398315.1. GTDB lineage: Bacteria > Pseudomonadota > Gammaproteobacteria > Enterobacterales > Shewanellaceae > Shewanella. Next base: position 607,342 of record NZ_JAKEVF010000002.1, on the reverse strand, counting down.
CGCTTTCATCGAGAACTGTTGCAAAAGTCGCAGCATGATTTGTTAAATGATGACAATATACGCTGGTTGACTGAGGTAATGAATGCCGAAATTGATCTCGATAGCCTCAGTTATCCCAATGAATTACTTGGCCAACGGGCTCAAACTATTGAGCTTATCGATAAATCGAACTTTATCGAGTTGGTTCAGTCTTAACTTTATTCGTAACCCTCTTAGGGTGTTAGTTGGTAGATTGGCGATCAGCTTTGATTGCTTATTGGTGCTAATTCAGTAAGATTAGCCAGTTTTTTAATATTGAAGAGAAGTCGATATGTTTGGAAAAGGCGGTATGGGCAACCTAATGAAACAAGCCCAGATGATGCAAGACAAAATGGCCAAGGTGCAAGAAGAGATCGCACGCATGGAAGTTACTGGCGAAGCGGGTGCTGGTCTTGTTAAAGTCACAATGACAGGCTCTCACAGTGTTCGTAAAGTCGAAATTGACCCTAGCTTGTTAGAAGACGACAAAGAGATGCTAGAAGATTTGATTGCCGCTGCATGTAACGATGCTGCGCGCCGAGTTGAAGAGAGTCAAAAAGAGAAAATGGCTGAAGTGACCGGCGGTATGCAATTACCTCCTGGCATGAAGATGCCATTCTAAAATATGAAATTTAGCCCCCTTGTCGATGAATTGATCCAATCGCTGCGTTGTTTACCCGGTGTAGGCCCTAAATCAGCCCAGCGAATGGCATTTCAATTACTCGAGCGTGATCGTAAAGCGGGTCAACAATTGGCTCAGTCTTTGGCTAGTGCAATGAGCGATGTGGGACATTGTAATAGTTGTCGTACTTTCACAGAAGAGACGCTGTGCCCTATATGTGCCAGTAGCCGTCGTGGTCAATCTGAACTTATTTGTGTGGTTGAAACCCCTGCAGATGTGTTGGCAATTGAGGCGGGGGGCTACTTCTCTGGGCGCTATTTCGTGCTACTTGGGCATCTGTCGCCTCTCGATGGTGTAGGGCCTGATGAACTGGGGCTGAGTCTGTTAGAGCAGCATTTAGCCAGTGGTGAGGTAAGTGAGTTAATCTTAGCTACAAACCCAACGGTAGAAGGGGATGCCACCGCGCATTTTATTGCCGATATGGCGAAGCAGCACGAAATTAACGTGAGCCGTATTGCTCATGGTGTACCAGTAGGTGGAGAGCTTGAATATGTTGATAGTACGACGTTAGCCTTATCATTTAATGGGCGGCTTCCTTTGTAATATCGCGCTTTAACTCCTCGTTATGATGAAATCCAGCACCAGTGTGCTGGATTTTTTTTGAGCAAATAAAATTCATAACGACATTTTGGCTTGAAAAGCAAAATTCTAACCCCATCTCTTTAGCCATAGAGCGTTATTTGTGAATTTAAGAAGGAATACTCGATGTCACAACAAGAAACCCATGGCTTTCAAACCGAAGTCAAACAACTACTTAATTTGATGATCCACTCTTTGTACTCAAACAAAGAGATTTTCTTGCGTGAATTGGTCTCCAATGCTGCCGATGCGGCTGACAAGCTTAGATATGAAGCATTAACCAAAGACGAATTGTATGAGGGCGATGGTGAGCTTCGTGTTCGTGTTAGCGCCGATAGCGAAAAAGGCACTGTCACCATTGAAGATAACGGGATCGGTATGACCCGTGATGGTGTGATTGAGCATCTGGGGACGATTGCTAAGTCAGGCACTGCGGAATTCTTTAAAAATCTCTCTGGTGACGAGTCAAAAGATTCACAGTTGATTGGTCAGTTTGGTGTGGGTTTTTATTCAGCCTTTATCGTGGCCGATAAAGTCACTGTACGCACCCGTGCAGCAGGTCATAGTGCCGATGAAGCGGTGCAGTGGGAATCTGCGGGTGAAGGTGATTTCACGGTTGAGAACATAGTTAAAGAGTCACGCGGAACCGAGATCATTTTGCATCTGCGTGAAGATGAAAAAGAGTTTGCTGACGACTACCGTCTGCGCTCAATCATTACCAAATACTCTGATCATATCTCTGTTCCTGTTGAGATGTGGCAAGAAGGTACCCCAGCTCAAGAAGCTACTGAAGAGGGCGGTGAGGCTGTTCCAGCAACAGAAGGTCACTGGCAAGCGATGAACAAGGCCACTGCGCTTTGGACTCGTAATAAGAGCGATGTGACCGAGGAAGAATACCAAGAGTTTTATAAGCATATTTCTCATGACTTTGTTGACCCATTACTGTGGAGCCATAACCGCGTCGAGGGGAAACAGGAATACACGAGTTTGCTGTACATTCCTGCGAAAGCACCTTGGGATTTATGGAATCGCGATCGTAAACATGGTCTGAAACTGTTTGTTCAGCGCGTGTTCGTGATGGATGATGCTGAGCAGTTTATGCCAAGTTATCTGCGCTTCGTGCAAGGTTTGATTGATTCAAATGACTTGCCACTGAATGTGTCGCGCGAAATTTTGCAAGACAACAAGATCACCACAGCACTGCGCACTGCGGTAACTAAACGTGTACTGAGTATGCTTGAAAAGTTAGCCAAGAATGATCCTGAGAAGTATCAAACTTTCTGGGCTGAATTTGGCCAAGTGTTAAAAGAAGGTCCGGCTGAAGATTTCGCGAATAAAGAGAAGATTGCTGGTTTATTGCGTTTTGCTTCGACGCATACCAATGAAGCGGCTCACACTGTGTCATTGGCTGATTATGTGGAGCGAATGAAAGAGGGACAAAGCAAGATTTATTATATTGTTGCCGATAGCCATGAAGCAGCGAAAAACAGTCCTCATCTTGAATTGTTACGTAAGAAAGGCATCGAAGTATTATTGATGTCGGAGCGCATCGATGAGTGGTTAATCAACCACTTAACAGAATTCGATGGCAAGCAGTTACATTCAGTGACTCGTGGTGATCTTGAACTAGGCGAATTAGAAGATGCCGCAGACAAGGAAGCCCAAGAGAAGTTAGAAACCGAGTCTGAAGGCTTAGTTAAGCGTGTTAAAGAAGCATTAGGTGATAAGGTTTCTAACGTCAAAGTGACGACGCGTCTGACTGACACTCCAGCCTGTGTCGTTGCTGGTGAGGGCGAGATGTCATCACAGATGATTAAGTTGATGCAAGCAGCGGGTCAAGCGGTACCTGAGAGCAAGCCAGTATTTGAGCTTAATCCTGAGCACCCATTAGTGGCTCGCTTAGATGCTGAGCAGGATGAAGAGCAGTTTGGACAATGGGCTGACTTGTTATTACAACAAGCGCAACTTTCTGAGAAAGGTAGCTTGGCCGATCCATCAGCCTTTATTAAACTAATGAACAAGATGCTGCTGGCGAGTGTAAAATAACCATCAATTTAATAAGAGGCAGCAAGACTGCCTCTTATGCTTTCTCGCTTAAGGAAAATTATGGATACAGTATTGGATCTAACCAAAGAAAATATCCAGCAGGTTGTCGATGCTTCGATGCAGCAAGTGGTGGTTCTGACCTTTTGGAGTCAACAAAGTCCAGAAAGTATGGCTCTGGTACAAACTCTGCAACAGATGGCAGCGAGCCAATCGGGACGCTTTATACTAGCTAAAGTGAATTGCGATGCCGAAATGGAGATTGCTAACTACTTTCAGATACAAAGTTTGCCGACAACGCTAGTGCTACGCGAGGGCAAACCTATCGATGGCTTCGCTGGAGTGCAGGAGCAACCGCAAATTCAAGCGATGTTCGAGCAGCACCTTCCTCAGTTGTGGCAGTTACAATTAACTGAAGCTAAAACTTTATTGGCTAATGACAATGCTGAGCAAGCTTTACCACTGTTAAAGGAAGCTTATCAAGCCAACCAACAAGCTGAGGTGGCGTTAGTGTATGCCGATGCCTTGTTAAAACTTGGGCAAATCGAGCAGGTGAAAGTCCTGCTTAGTGGCATCGGATTGGCAGATCAAGACAGTTATTACCAAAGCCTTCAGGCTAAATTATCATTAGCTCTGGATGCCGCCGATACGCCTGAGATCCGTAATCTTCAGGCTGATTTAGATGCTAACCCGAACGATTTATCTCTGCTGCTTGCGTTATGCAAGGCACTTAATAGTGCCAAGCGCGATGAAGAGGCTTTAGAGAAACTTTTTAGCGTGTTGGTGAAAGACATTACAGCTCATGACGGCGGGGTAAAGCAGTTATTCATGGAAATATTGACCGCTATGGGTCCAGGCAATCCGCTTGCTAACCAATATCGTCGTAAACTCTATAGCTTGTTGTACTAAGTCTTTGGGTGATAGAGGGCTTGTTTAGTATATTCAACTGGGTTTGGTTCTGAAGTTAGTAGAAAAACTTGTATCAACCTAAAGTCGAATGAAAACTAAGGTTTCGTGACTTCAAATAAGCGGTCATTTGTGCGAAGATCGCCGCCCAATGATAAAAATAAATATTCTAAATTATGCGAAATAAGAGGACTCTCAGATGCGCATTATGTTATTAGGTGCCCCAGGTGCCGGAAAAGGTACCCAGGCCCAGTTCATCATGGAAAAATATGGTGTGCCACAGATCTCTACTGGCGACATGTTACGTGCAGCGGTTAAAGCTGGCACTCCTCTGGGCTTAGAAGCCAAAAAAGTGATGGACGCAGGACAACTGGTATCTGATGAGCTAATCATTGGCTTAGTAAAAGAGCGTGTTGCTCAAGATGATTGTGCCAAAGGCTTCCTGCTTGATGGTTTCCCTCGCACTATTCCGCAAGCTGATGCCATGGCTGCTAGCGGTATCGAAATCGATCATGTTATTGAAATCGATGTGCCAGACGAAGAGATCGTTAAGCGTATGAGTGGTCGTCGTGTTCATCCTGGTTCTGGTCGTGTTTATCATCTTGTGTACAATCCACCTAAAGTGGAAGGTAAGGATGATGTCAGCGGCGAAGACCTTGTTATTCGTCCAGATGATGAAGAAAGTACTGTGCGTAAGCGCCTAGGTATCTATCATGAACAAACTAAGCCTCTAGTTGATTATTACGGCAAAGTTGCGGCTACGGGTAAACTTACTTATAACAAGTTTGATGGTACTCAAAGCGTTGCATCGGTAAGCGATGCGATTGCAAAAACCATAGGTTAATCTTGCTAACTGCATGAGATGTATCTCATAATTTAAAAAGCTCACCACGGTGGGCTTTTTTTATGGCTAAGGCGATGCTAGCCTAGCCTTACAGCAGTTTTACATTTCAGCTAGGGAGTCATGGAACTCAATGTCTTATACAGATACAGCAAAAGTCGGCGTGTTATTAGTGAATCTAGGAACCCCTGATACGGCCACCCCTAAAGATGTTAAACAGTTTCTGAAGCAATTTTTAAGCGATCCTCGCGTTGTTGATGTTAATCCGCTTATTTGGAAACCGATCCTTAATGGTATTATTTTAAACACCCGCCCTAAAGCTGTGGCTAAGCTATATCAGTCAATCTGGTGGCAAGATGGATCACCGTTGATGGTGATAAGTCAACGCCAGCGTAATGCTTTGGAACAAGTTTTAGCAGAGCAATTTGCTCAGCCCATTCCGGTTGAGTTGGGAATGAGTTACGGCAATCCCTCTTTACAAGCAGGCTTAGATAAGCTCATCGCTCAAGGTGTTAAAAAAGTTGTGGTATTACCGTTATATCCGCAGTATTCATGTTCGACTGTTGCACCGGTTTTCGATGCTATTGCAAAGATTTATCAACAGCGCCGTGATTATCCTGAGACACGTTTTAGTAAAGATTATTATCAACATCCTACTTATATTAAGGCGCTGGCCGATTCGGTTCGTCGTCATTGGGATAAACATGGACAGGCGCAGTGCTTGTTGATGTCTTATCATGGCGTGCCGCTCAGATATGTGACTGAAGGCGACCCCTATCAGAAACAGTGCCAGCGAACATCTGAGTTATTAGCTGCAGAGTTAGGCTTGGTTGAGGAACAGTGGCGCCTGTGTTTCCAATCCAAATTTGGTAAAGAGGAATGGCTAACGCCTGCGACCGATGCCATGTTGGAATCCTTACCAGAAACTGGAGTGAAATCGGTGGATATTATGTGTCCGGCATTCTCGGTGGATTGTCTGGAAACCTTAGAAGAGATCTCAATTGCTGGTAAAGAAAGTTTTATTGAAGCCGGTGGCGAGAGTTACCGTTTTATTGATTGCCTCAACGACGATCCAGTGCATATTCAGCTATTAGCCGAAATTGTTACTGAGCAAGCCGGTGGTTGGTTAACGGCGAAATAAACCATCTTCTAGCAAGGCATAAATCACTACTCAATGCTATTTTATGTGGTAGGATCTGCGGCTATTTTATTAGATTAGGCTGCGGCTCCTATCAATAGAGACGCTGCTTGATAAATAGTGAACTAAGGGGTCTAGTTTACTGTTTATTTCGATTCCAATTTGCAGGGATGCGACAAGAGTGAGCTCGGTATGAAGTTTCCTGGTCAACGTAAATCAAAGCATTATTTTCCCGTCAAAAACCGTGATCCATTGTTGGCTCAGCTAACACAGCAGCCGCAACATATTCCTACTCATGTCAGTGGTATAGATCAAACCCTAGTCGACATCGAAGCTAAGGTGGCCGATGAGTTGTTGCATCGCTATGAATTACCTAAAGGCAATTCGACACTGATCGATGACGATAAAGCTCACAAGCTTTATAACGAGCTAAAGCAATCAAACTTGATCTGCGACGAGTTTGCGGGCGGCACCATAGGTAATACAGTACACAATTACTCAATTTTAGCCGATGACCGTTCGGTGTTATTTGGTGTGATGAGTAACAATATTGAAGTGGGCAGCTATGCCTATCGTTATTTATGTAATACCTCTTCTAAAGTGGATTTGAACTATCTGCAGCCCGTCGATGGCCCTATCGGGCGTTGTTTTACACTGATCTCCGAATGTGGTGAGCGTACTTTTGCAATCAGTAAAGGTTCGATGGATAAGTTAACCCCTGAGTTTATTAATAAAGAAATAGTGCAGTCCTCTTCTGCGTTGGTGCTGACGGCGTATCTAATGAGGGCCAGTGGCGGCGATCAAATTGGTGCTGCAGCCTTAAAGGCCATCGAGTATGCCAAAGCGGCAGATGTACCTGTGGTACTGACTTTAGGCACGCGTTTCTTAATCGAAGAAGATCCCTTGTGGTGGCGAGATTTTATCAAACAAAATGTCACAATTTTAGCGATGAACGAAGATGAAGGCGAGGCGTTAACGGGTTTCCGCGACCCATTAAGTGCCAGTGATGCTGCATTGGAATGGTGTGATTTAGTTCTGACCACCGCAGGGCCTTTGGGGTTGTATATGGCGGGATATACTGAGGATTCTGAGAAGCGAGAAACCAGTCATACTCTATTACCTGGCGTGATCCCCGAGTTTAACCGTTATGAGTTCTCAAGACCCAAATTAAAAAGTGATTGTGATACTCCACTTAAAGTGTTTGCGCATATTGCGCCATATATGGGCGGTCCAGATATTATTCGCAATACCAATGGTGCCGGGGATGGTGCATTAGCCGCTTTATTGCATGACTTGGCGTCGAATACTTACCACAAGGCCAATGTGCCAGGTTCAAGTAAACATAAACGTGATGGTTTGTGTTACTCCTCTTTTTCACAGGTTTGTAAATATGCTAACCGAGTAGCCTATGAAGTATTGGCTCAGCATAGTCCGCGCTTATCTCGCGGTTTACCAGAAAGAGAAGATAGCCTAGAAGAGGCATATTGGGAAAGGTAATAGTGGTTTGAATATTTACTTTTTTCAGTGCTAACGCTGTCAAAAAAGGCGCCCCAGATAAGTATCATGGGGCGCCTTTTGCGTTTAGCTTAAAGGTTAGTTACGTTTTAATCTTTGACTTCAGCGTTAACTTGGTCGACGAAGCTACCAGTGGTTTTCCCCGCTTGCGTATCGTTAAATAGCTCTTCGTTAAAGGCTGATTCAGACTTAGCAATGATCACTGTCGCTACACTATCGCCCGTGACGTTTACAGCAGTACGAACCATGTCTAATAATCTATCAACACCCATGATAAGCGCGATGCCTTCAACGGGTAGGCCGACTTGGTTTAATACCATGGCAAGCATGATAAGCCCAACACCAGGAACCCCTGCGGTGCCAATAGAGGCTAAGGTCGCTGTAACGACCACCATGACGTAATCTGTGATGGTTAAGTCGATACCAAATACCTGAGCGATAAACACCGTGGCAACCCCTTGCATGATTGCGGTACCGTCCATATTAATGGTCGCACCTAGTGGCAGGGTAAATGAAGCGATTTTGTTATCGACACCAAGTCGATGCTCTGCGGTTTCAAGAGTCACAGGTAATGTGGCATTTGAACTTGCGGTGCTGAATGCAAATAGTTGCACATCTCTCATTTTACGGATGAAGATCAGCGGACTTAAACCGGAAAAGGTTTTTAGTAGGAAAGGGTAAACAATAAAGGCGTGGAATAATAAGACACCTAGTACCACGAAGAAATATTTAACGACGCTTTCAAATGTTTCTAAACCGATAGAAAGAGCCAGTTTACCCATTAATGCGAAAATACCATAAGGTGCAAGTTGCATGATTAAGGTAACGACGCGCATGATCACTTCATTTAAATCATTAAATAGTGCTGCAACGCGTTTTCCTCGCTCTCCAATATGTGAAATGGCGAAGCCAAAAATAACTGCAAAGATAATGATCTGTAGCATATTACCTTCGGTCATAGCCTGAATTGGGTTGCGTGGTACCAGATTAATCAAAACATTGGATAAGCTGGGCGCTTCTTTAACCGCATAGTGCATATTTTCAGAAGCAAGAGAGGCGTTACCTGGGTGAATTAACAGCGCGACTAAAATAGCAACAGTTAAAGCGATTGCGGTGGTAAATAGATAAAAAACGATGGTTTTTCCACCTAAACGTCCTAACGTAGATGGGTCACTTAGTGAGCAGGTACCACAGACTAAAGAGACAAATACCAAGGGGACAACTAACATCTGTAAACTTGAAATGAAGATGCTACCGATAACATGTAAGAGACCTTCAGTAATATATTCTTGAATAAAATTACTTTCGGGAAATAAATTACGCAGTAAGAGCCCAAATAAAATGCCCCCAGCCATACCAATAAGTATTTTAGCCGTTAAACCGAGCTTTTTGTTTTGAGTTAGAGCCATAGTGCTTCCTGTATTATTTTTAGCCATTTCTTTTATTGACATAAAGCCTAGCAAGAAACCTAAATTGATGAAATGGCTTTGTGGTTAAAGTTTTTATCCATTTTTAGCAATTAAACACTGATTGTGATGGAAAAGTTGTAGGAAAATTGTGTAATGTTAATCTATAAGTAATAAGCAGATGCTTAACATTATAATCTAAGTAACAGGGAGTCTGACAATGAAGTCAGCGTTTAAAGTTTTTACCTCATATTTGTTTCTACTTTTTATCGTTGCCTGTAGTGGTGGTGGTAACGTTACGGACGACGGCACTGGTGGCACTACCGATCCCGAATCTATTACAATCGATCTTTCCATCGATAACACTCAAATTTCTGTTGCCGCACCTGCAACATTAACCGCTAAGGTGAAATATGCTGGTGGCTCTGCCGTGGATACCTTAGTGTCTTTCTCTCTTAATAACGATACCTACGGTACTTTTTCTCCGGGTACGGGCGAAGTGGCTACCGATTCAAGTGGTGTGGCGACTATCCAGCTTAACACTGCGGCGATTAATACCGGTGCCACAGTGACTGCGACCACTTCATCAGGGGAAAGCGCTTCTGTGAATGTCACTATGGTCGGTGATGGCGGTGAAGCCGGTGGTGGTGCCCAAGTATCACTCGTGCTTACCGATGATAGCGGCAATGCGATTCAGTCAATTAGCACATTGTCACCAGGTAAATTAACCGCAACGGTAACAGGTATCAGTAAGCCTGTTATTGTCACGTTTGATAGTGCTATTGGTGATTTACCTATTAAAACGGCTGTAACCGACTCTCAGGGTAAGGCGACTGTTGATATCTACGCTGGTAGCGCTTTAGGTGCTGGTGAAGTTACTGCAACCTTATCAACCAATGAAGTGGGTAAAACCATAGTTGTCGTTGGGGCGACAAATGTGGTGATGGGGAGTGGCTCTCCTTTCGTTAAGGGGCAGGCATCTGTAAGTACAGATACGCTTTCTGCGGGTGGTACCGCAACTATCTCGGTTGAAATCCAAGATGAGCAGGGTAATCCTTTTACCCAGCCTGTTGATGTGAACTTCTCATCGACGTGTGCTACTTCATCGCAGGCACAGCTGAGTTCTCCTGTCTCTTCTAGTAATGGAGTCGCGACCACCACATACCTTGCTAAAGGTTGTGTAGGCGATGATCAAATCAATGTCACAGCTAATGCCGGTGGTATTAGCCTTTCTGCAACGGGCACAATCAATGTACTGCAAGCTGATATTGGCAGTATCGTTTTTGACTCAGCAACCCCCGAAAATATCAGTATTTTAGGCACAGGCGGTATTGAGTCTTCTGTAGTTAAATTTAAGGTGCTGGATAAAAATAGTAATCCCGTGAGTAATCAAAACGTACTCTTTGCGCTTAATACCGTCGTTGGTGGAGTCTCTCTTTCTCCAACATCGGCCACAACAGATGCGTCGGGGATTGTACAAACGGTTGTGACCACGGGTACGGTATCGACTTCTTTGCGCGTAACTGCAACAGTAGATAACGGTGCAACACCAGCGATTTCGAGTCAGTCCAATCAGTTAATCGTATCGACAGGTATTCCTGATCAAGACAGTTTCTCGCTGTCTGCTGAATTATTAAATGCAGAAGGTTGGGATATTGATGGCACTACAGTGAAAGTCACCGCGCGTATGGCCGATGCCTTTAACAACCCAGTTCCAGATGGAACAACTGTGTCGTTTACTACTGAGGGTGGTTCGATTACTGATTTCTGTCAGACAGTGGCCGGTGCGTGTTCCGTGACTTGGACTAGTCAATTACCAAGACCTGAAGGCAATCTTATTTTAGATGGTAGTGGTGCTATGGTGAACAACCCTGATGCCACTTTGGCTTACGATGCTAGCCTTGGAGTTTACGGCAACGTGTATGGTCAAAAATATGGTGGACGCGCTACTATCACGGCTACGGCGATCGGTGAAGAATCTTTCCCTGACCTCAATGGTAATGGCCGCTTTGATGCCAGTGAAATGACCGAATTTACCTCAGGTACTGATGTGACAGGCCACTCTTTTGATTTGACAGACGCTTTCAATGACTATAACGAAGATGGCCTGTTTAATCCGCAGCAAACTGGTGGACAAGCTGGTGGTACCCTTGAAGAGTTGATCGATTTCAATGCAGATGGTGTATTTGCCGACAAAGATGGTTTGTACAATGGCGTGCTTTGTTCTGACCCTGTGCATGCAGGTTGTGCTGACGGTGTGAACGATTCTAAGTCACTTTATATTCGTCGAAGTTTAGTGATTGTCATGTCGGGTAGTACCGCCTATGCGACAGCCCCTGCTGATGTAGCTATTGATGATAAAAATGGTCCACACACGGGCGGCGGAATCACCATCGTTGGTGAAGGTTCAGCGACGGTTGGCTTTACCATTTCAGATCAGCATAACCAGCAGATGCCTGCTGGCAGTATAGTAAGGTTTACTGCTACTGCAGGTTCTGTTGTCAGCTCTAGTTCATACACTTGGCCAAGCACCAATTACAATGGTGGCCGACAGTTCAACGTGACGTTAAAAGGTGAGGCGCAGCCGAACTCTGGGGTTTTACTGGTTGAAGTGGAAACGCCAAGCGGTCATGTGACTGAAGTACTGTCAGTGGGGATCACGATTGAGTAACGCTTGTGCTGAAATTCTGATTAAATTTTAATAATGCGTTAAGTTAAATAAAAAGGTGCCCTAGGCACCTTTTTATTGGGTCGCTTTAAGCGTTAAAATAACGAAGTGAGGGTTAAATGTTATTTTTGAAACTGGTAAACACAACCCAGCTTCATAATTTGTGTCAGCTCATCTAGTGCGGTGCGAGATTCAATAATTAATTGCGGATCGGCTAAGTCCTCGACGGCGAGTTCGTCACGATAGTGTTTATCGACCCATGAGTTGAGGCGCTCAAATAATGCATCATTTAACAGTGTGTGTTGATTCACAGCATTTACTTCGCTTTCAGTCATTGCAACCCGTAATCGTAAACAGGCCGGGCCACCACCGTTTTGCATACTCTGCTTAACATCAAAATAATGTACCTGTTTAATGGGAGTTCCTAAGGTGACGACCTCATTTAAGTAGTCGAATACCGCCGGATTTTCTTGGCAATTAGTTGGGGCAATAATCGCCATCTCTCCATTGGGCAAGGTGATGATTTGAGTATTGAATAGATAGGTTTTAACCGCATCTTCTATGCTGACTTTAGCGGTTGGTACTTCGATAAAATGTAATTCATTGCCATTAAATTTACGGCGTATTTCATCAAGCTTAGTTTGAGTGTCGACAAAGGCTTGCTGATGGTAAAACAACACGTTTTGGTTGCCTACAGCAATCACATCATTGTGAAATACGCCTTGGTCGATCACGTCTGGGTTTTGCTGTATAAATACGCTGTTTTCTTCATCAAGTTGATGCAGGCGAGCAATCGCCTGTGAGGCTTCTAAGGTTTGTCTTGCTGGATACTTACTCGGCTTAGGTGCCGTAGGATTTGTGGCCTGTTGACCATAAACAAACAGTTCTAATCCTTCGTGACCATATTCACGACATAAGCGGGTATGGTTAGCAGCACCCTCATCGCCAAAACTTGTATGTTCTGGAAGATGTTGGTGATGTTGGAAATAGCGCGTGTTATTAAAAGTCGCTGCGAGGATGTTGCCCGTGGTTACTGGTTCGATACTGCGGTGCAGTTTATCGACGAGATTAGCAGGGGTGAAATGAATCTTCCCGTCATGGGTATCGGCACTGGGGGAAACTGTCGCCGCGTTAGCTGTCCACATACTTGACGCACTACAACATGCTCTAAGAAGCTCAGGAGCCTCTTTAGCGGCTTTATTTAACACTTCTGCATCTGTACCTGAAAATCCAATTCGGCGCAGAGTATGAAGGTCTGGTCGCTCCTGAGGTGCTAACATACCTTGTACCATTCCCATATCGGCCAGCGCTTTTGCTTTTTTTAGCCCCTGTTTAGCGGCGGCTTTCGGATTGGATTTTGCGGCGGCATTATTGAGTGAAGCCACATTTCCATAAGAGAGTCCCGCATAATTATGGGTGGGTCCAACTAGGCCATCAAAGTTAGCTTCATAATGCTTCATTGCACATCCTTTTATTTTTTATCTAGGTTTACAAATCAGATGAATTAAAAGATTAAGGTCATTGATTTGTTGAAATTGTGCATCAGTATACTTGAGCGATTAGGCTTAACAAGGTAGGTAAATTGAGTTGGTATTGTGATATCTGCTTAAAAATGCATAACTATTACTTGCTTGATACTTAATAATGAAATATTAGTTTTTAATTACGCAATATTATTTTTCACATTTTTTTCAAAAACGGTTAAAAATTGGCTCTCCGAGACAAATAATAGAGGGATTAGCTTGAAACTATCGATACAACCCTCTATATATGGAGCCAATTTACAGAATTTTGAGACTTTTTGGCGCAGATCATTCTATGGGTAAATCGCTAGTTATTGTCGAATCACCGGCCAAAGCCAAGACTATTAATAAATATCTCGGCAAAGATTACATCGTAAAATCGAGTGTAGGGCACATCCGTGACTTACCAACATCTTCGACTGCGGAAGCGGGTTCGGCAACGAAAACCCCTGCAGAAGTTCGTAAGATGTCCCCTGAAGAAAAAGCCAAATATAAGGCAGATAAAGCCAAGAAAGCGCTTGTTGCCCGAATGGGGATAGACCCCGAACGTGGTTGGAAAGCCAAATACCAGACCTTACCTGGTAAAGAAAAAGTGGTTAAGGAATTACAGTCTCTTGCAGAAAAAGCTGACCATATCTTTCTCGCAACCGATTTGGATAGAGAGGGAGAGGCGATTGCCTGGCATTTGCAAGAGGTGATCGGTGGCGATCCTGAACGCTATCAGCGCGTGGTCTTCAACGAAATTACTAAATCAGCGATTCAAGATGCGTTTAGTCATCCATCGACCCTTGACGCCAACATGGTTAATGCCCAACAAGCTCGTCGCTTCTTAGACAGAGTCGTGGGTTTTATGGTTTCGCCATTGCTGTGGAAGAAAGTTGCCAGAGGTTTATCCGCTGGCCGAGTGCAGTCGGTAGCCACTCGCTTAGTCGTTGAGAGAGAAGGTGAGATTAAGGCGTTTGTTCCTGAAGAGTTCTGGGATATTCACGCGCAGCTCAATACCTTATCTGACGAAGCGTTAAAAATGCAGGTGGCTAAGTATCAGGGACAAGCTTTCAATCCTGTTAATGAATCACAAGCAATGGCTGCAGTCGACGCACTTTCTGGTGCCAGTTTTGTGGTTTCAGCTCGTGAAGACAAAGCCACATCGAGCAAGCCTTCAGCGCCTTTCATCACTTCAACTTTGCAGCAAGCCGCCAGTACTCGCTTAGGCTTTGGCGTGAAGAAAACCATGATGATGGCACAGCGTCTCTATGAGGCGGGCCATATTACTTATATGCGTACTGACTCCACCAACTTAAGCCAAGAAGCACTCGATAACGTGCGCGAGATGATTGGCAGTGAGTTTGGTGATAAGTATCTGCCGGCCGATCCGATTCGTTATGGCAGTAAAGAAGGCGCTCAAGAGGCTCACGAAGCGATCCGTCCATCTAATGTTAAGGTGAGTGCCGCGAGTCTTTCCGATATGGAGCGCGATGCGCAGCGTTTATATGAATTAATTTGGCGTCAATTTGTAGCTTGTCAGATGACGCCTGCAAAATATGATGCGACCCGTTTAACCGTTTCGGCCGGTGATTACGAGCTTAAAGCCTCTGGTCGTACGCTTAAATTTGATGGTTGGACACGAGTTCAAACCGCCATCAAGAAGAAAAACGAAGAAGACAATACGCTGCCATTTGTGGCTCAAGGTGATAACTTGTCGCTGCAAGAGTTACAACCAAAGCAGCACTTTACTAAGCCGCCAGCGCGTTATAGTGAAGCATCATTAGTTAAAGAACTTGAAAAGCGGGGCATTGGTCGACCATCGACTTATGCGACGATCATCTCAACCATTCAAGATCGTGGTTACGTTAAAGTTGATAACCGTCGTTTCTATGCTGAAAAGATGGGTGAGATTGTTAGTGAAAGTCTGATTGGTAGTTTTGAAGAGTTGATGAGCTACGATTTCACTGCGGGTATGGAGCAGACATTAGATAATGTGGCTCAAGGCCAGCTTGAATGGAAGAAAGTACTCGATAACTTCTATAAAGATTTGACCGCTCAACTCGAGAAGGCCGATTTACCACCCGAAGAGGGCGGAATGCGACCTAACGAGATGGTGCTGACTGATATTAAGTGTCCAACCTGCGATCGTCCAATGGGGATCCGTACCGGTACTACCGGGGTATTCCTCGGCTGTTCAGGTTATGCGTTACCGCCGAAAGAGCGTTGTAAAACCACGCTTAACCTGACTGCGGGTGAAGAGGCTATCAGCGAGAATAGTGAAGATGCAGAAACCGATGCGTTACGTGCTAAGCACAGATGTGGTGTTTGTGGCACCGCAATGGATAGCTATCTGATCGATGAAAAACGTAAGCTGCATGTTTGTGGTAATAACCCTATGTGTGCCGGTTATGAAGTCGAGCTGGGACAGTTTAAGATTAAAGGCTACGAAGGCCCTATCTTAGAGTGTGATCGTTGTGGTAATGACATGGAGCTGAAGAATGGCCGTTTCGGTAAGTATTTCGGTTGTACCAATAGCGAATGTAAAAATACCCGTAAACTGCTGAAAAGTGGTGAAGCGGCGCCACCAAAAGAAGATCCTATTCATCTGCCTGAGCTGAAATGTACTAAGTCAGATGGTTACTTCGTACTGCGTGATGGTGCTGCAGGTATCTTTATGGCGGCGAGTACTTTCCCAAGATCTCGTGAGACAAGGGCGCCTTTGGTTGAAGAGTTGGTGAAATACCGTGAGCTATTATGGCCTAAGTATCAGTATCTTGCTGATGCTCCAGTGACCGATGATGAGGGTAACAAAACCTTTGTTCGATTTAGCCGTAAGACCAAGGAGCAATATGTTGCTACTGAGGTTGATGGTAAAGCAACGGGCTGGACTGCCAAATATGTAGGTGGTAAGTGGGTGAGTGAAGCTAAAGCGAAACCTAAGCCGAAGAAAAAATAGCCATTAAAAGCCCTAACTTAGATTAGGGCTTTTTTATATCCTTGATTTATAGATCAATCTATTGAATATTAGGCTATTATGAATTGCAATATTCATTAATGGATAGACAACCCTGAGGTTTTTATCACATCAATGGACTCACATTCACGAGCAGGAGAGCAAGATGAAAACACTATTATTAGGCTTAGGTTTGGCAGTATTAAGCAGCAATGTTGTTGCGGCAGATTGGCAGGTCAGTAATCAAGATTCGATAGTTAATTTTATCTCGGTGAAGAAAGGTGATATTGCCGAGGTACATAAATTTACCGAAGTTGCCGGTAAACTCGACGATAAAGGGGCATTTTCTCTGTCTATTCCGCTGACAAGCGTGATGACTAACGTTGAGATCCGCGATACTCGCATGAAAGAGATCTTATTTGAAGTTGAGAAATACCCTTCGGTTAAATTAACCGCTAAAGTCGATGCAAAAATGGTCGATAAATTGGCTATCGGTGGCACAGAATCTGTCGCGTTAGACGCTGAGCTCGATTTACATGGTACGAGCAAGAAGTTGATGGTTAATGTGCGTGTAGCCAAGTTGGCTCAAGATAAATTGATGGTCACCAGTGAGTATCCGATTATTTTGAATGCAGCCGACTTTGGTTTGAGTGATGGTGTTGAGAAACTCCGTGAGTTGGCTGGATTAAGTGAAATTAGTAAGGCGGTACCTGTTTCATTTGTTTTAACCTTAAGTAAATGATTCAGGTTGAAAATCTCATTCTTAATAGGTCAGCATAGCGATAACAATAAACGATGAGCATGGTATCCCATGCTCATACGATAAGGGCTAGTAGACGATAGATGGTCACAGATACAGACGGATATATACACTTAATACAATATCTCACAGAGCATTTAGGCTTGTTTGAGGCGTCAGAGAATATGGCCGACAATGATCACACCATTATGGAGCTATTTGAAGAACAGCTAGCCGCACAAATCATCATGGTGTGTGGTCAAAACCCTAGGTTAACTTTCTCTGAGCGTAACATGGTGATACGAGAGATAGATGCCATAGTGTATGACTTAGAAGAGATCCTCGCTAAAGTCGCCGATCATAAGGCTTCTGTGGAGCAAAGTATTTTTATCAGTGATTTTTCAGGTTTGATTAAAAACTTGTTTGATCAACAAATTGCTTTACTTACCAAGTAAAAACTTTCTAACAGATAGTTACAACTCTGCAGTTGTTAACATAAGTAATAGTCCTTAATCTGGTACTAAATCCGCAGCAGAGATAGTGAATGTTATCGAGTTATCCTAATAAACAGCACTTTATTATCTACGCTGTACTCTTTTTATTTTGGAATGTGTTTCAATTGTTTAGCATGAATGCTACCGGTTTTGGTTGGGGCTTCATTCCATTTGTCATTTCATTACCCTTCGTGCCTTTTATTCTTGTTTGGTTAGCAGTGCAATTTGTTCGTCACTATCGCCGAATTAATACGCGTCCTAGAGCTAATATGGATTTAGTTCATTGTCTCTGCTGTGGAGCTTTGTTTATGTTATTCGTCTATCAATTTGTTTATTAACTACAATTAGATAAGTTATACCAATCAAAGTAAATGAGTGATCAGCCCGTTTGTAACAGAAAAGGGCGCAGAAAAAATTGTCGAGAACAAGGCGTAACTTGCAGTAACTATTTATTCTAATCACAAAATTTACAACACGGTTATCGGCGATTTTAACTAGCAAGAATGATCATATAATTACTGCAATGGGTATTAATAAGGAGTGATTATGATAGAGCTGCTAGAAGGGTTTGAGCATGATGTGGTCGCTATTAAGGCTCGTGGTGTGCTCAGTAGTGATGACTATCAACAAAAATTGGTTCCTGAGATTGAATCTAAGCTAAAAGATCATTCAACCATTAAGCTTTGGTATGAATTTAGTGATCAATTTGAAGGCATTTCGGTGGAAACCCTGTGGGATGATGCCAAATTAGGACTTTTTCATTTGACTGATTTTTCTAGAGTTGCCATTATCAGCGACAGTGAATGGATCACTAATATGGCTAAATTGTTGGCGTGTATGGCGCCGTGTCCTGTGCAGATTTTTTCTAAAGAACACTTACCCCAGGCTCTGCATTGGTTAACCGAAGCCGACACTGTCTAGTAAATACCTAATATGGAGTGAGCCGACTTTTGTCGGCTTTTTAATTGATTGCTCGAGGTTTTAAATGCTTAAAAGAATTATGTTATGTGCCATTTTTATTGTGACATCGGCTAGCGCAGATGAGAAAGCGATTATCGGTCCGACAGCAGATATGAGGGTTGCTGAAGCAGGTCTCAATTTTGAGGCGAGAATTGATACCGGTGCTGGTAATACTTCTTTAAATGGGTTTGATTTAGAGATCGAAGGCGGCAGCGCCAAAAAGATGAAAGATAATGTTGGCAAGACCCTCTGGTTTAGTACCGAGAATAATAAAGGTGAGAAAAAACGCTTAAGCGCAAAGATTGTTAAAACCTCAACTGTAAGTAATTCTCAAGGCACTGAAACCCGATATATGGTGGCACTGCATGTAGGCTTTGCGGGCAAAGAACGACAAGTTAACGTTAATCTGCGTGAGCGTGAACACATGGATTATAAGTTGCTGATTGGACGAAATTGGTTGAAAGACAAGTATATTGTTGATGTCTCTGAAAAAAACGTCATTGGCCCTTTAGCGCCTATTAGTATCGTTGAGACGGGTTTGATTTATAACACTCGTATCGACAGTGGTGCGGTGGAAAATTCATTACATGCTATCGACTTAAAAGTGGCCGATGGTGACAAGGATATGGAGAAAAATGTCGGTAAAATGCTCTCTTTTACCACTGAAAATGAGAAGGGTGAGTCACAGAGAGTGCATGCGCGAATCGTTGAAACCTCATTGATCCGCAATGCTCAAGGCAGTGAGATACGCTACATGGTTGAGCTTAATGTGGGTGAGCAGGGTAAGGAATATAAGGTCAAAGTGAACTTGCGAGACCGTTCCAAAATGACCAATAAATTTCTTATCGGCCGCAACTGGCTACAAGGGCATTATTTAGTGGATGTATCGCTGTAGTTAGTCGAGCGACTATGATGAGGAGTCATGCTCCTCATCATAGGTTTTAACTGTTTTAACTAATGGTTAATGGCTAAGCGATTAACTGTTGCTGATATTGAGCTGACACTCAATTGTGGTAAATTGATTAATCTTAGAGTCAATAGATACAGTCCCTTGAAACTCCGCTTTTAACCAACGATTTATTTCGGCTAAGGTGCCATATCCACTTTGCTCATCTAATTGCTTATCAATGGCCTCTAGGAGCGCTGAGGTCATCCCGACACCATTATCGGTAACACGGATCTTCAACAAGTTTTGCTGTTGCTCAACTTTAATCTGTAATTGCTTATCTTTATTTTCGGTGACTTCTTCGGTAAACGCATGAAACACCGTGTTATTAATTAATTGATAACACAGGGTAAATAATTGCCATGCCGGGAGGGTGATCGCTATCTGTTTCGGACAGTCGACAGAACAAGTGATCGCCTTACTTTTAAAGTGTGGTGCGAGAACGGTGAGTAGATCTTGTAAATATTGCTCAAGGATGATGGCCTTACTCTGTTGTGTGCTTTTTATCAATGGTTGGCTACGGCGTAAAATATCAATCTGTTCAGTGAGTTTTTCACTTAATAGGGGATGATTTAAACTCGGATCGGTTTGTAGCACAGTAAATAGATTTTCCAATGCTGCCAATTGTTGTTTATTTAACTGATTTATCATCTGCAGCATTAATTTTTGATGAGTAAGTTCAATGGTACCAGCGGCTAACTGTGGCTGCGGTTTCGCTTCTGCAGTGCTATTACTGGCTTGCTGTTTTGCTTTCTCTAACCATTTTTCTAATGTGACCAATTTTGCCGTGAGTGATTGAATAGATTGTTCTTGCTCGGCTTGTTTCTCTTTTAAACTACTGACATCAACGGCCATGGCTCCTAGGCCAATGGTATTTCCGTCGGCATCTTTTATTGGGTACTTGGTGATTAAAAACACTCGTTCGCCATGAACCGTCGGCATAGGTTGCTCAAAGCTGTGAGCATTATCAGACTCTTTAATTAATCGATCTTGATTGGCTATCATTTTAGCTACGTGTATCGGAAATATATTGCTGTCTTTTGCCCCTAATATGCGTTCACGTTCTATGCCTAAAATTTCACAAAACTTATCGTTGACTAAGGTGTACTTTCCATCGGTGTCTTTAATACAGATAATATTTTGCGAGGCATTGAGCAAAGAGTTGATTAATTCCCGCTTGGTTTCTAGTTCAGATTGGGCTAGACGTTGCATTTCCAGTTGTTGTTCTAAAGCTAAGTTGCTGGCATCTAGGCTAGCGTAGGCGATTTCAAGCTGATTACTACGAGAAATAAAGGCCTTAGCCAGCTGACCGACTTCGTCTTGTCGATGGTTAGCGTCGAGTTCTAATTTACCAATATTGCCACTCTGTAAGGCGGAAACAATCTGATAAATAGGGCGAATAAACAGTTTATGCTGAAAGCTGAACAGGATGATTAATGCCAGCAGTTGTGACAGTAGCAAAAAGCTACCAATTTTTATCGCTATCGAGTTGGCTTGTTGTGACAGGCTTGAGACTGGCGTAACTAAAATGATTTTCCATTGTGTTTGCGCCATGGTCAAAATAGACACCAATACCGGCTCGTCAAATAGTGGGCTGGATGGCAGCTCTAATGTGACAACATCTTGTTTGGTGGTTTTTGACTGTAGCGCCGAGTTAATTAACGCCGTTAAACGCTTTTGTTGCTGCGGTGGCGTGTGTTGCAATAAAGTTTGTAACTGCTCAGAGCGGTATGCTGGGTGCTCAATGGCTTGTTGATAAAAGCGATCGTCCAACTCATTAATCGCATTTTCTATTGGATGCAATACCGGGAAACGTTTGAGTAACTCTTGTAGTGGCTTACCCAAAAATGGTGTTTGGCTGCCAAGCTCATCGAAAGGATCGGATAACAAGTTGTTATAAGCGTCGAGGGCTAAAATGTAGCCTTTGGATAAAGGGTTTTGATCGGAAAAGGTAAAGTGCTTATCTAATCCTGAAAGTGAAATATCAACAGTCGCTACGCCAATAAAGTTATGCTCCGAACGCATCGGCACCGAAGCGGTTACCATTAACTCTTTCGTGTAAGGGTCTACATATGACTCGGACCAATTAATATGGGCATTTTGAAAATACTTGATTGGCCGATACCAATCTTCTTGGTGATATCCCGCTCCCTCGATGTTGTTGTATCCATCAACCTGTTCATATTGGCCAGTGTCATTTCTGGCCCAGAATAAACTGCTACCTTGTTGATTCTCAAAAAACACTTTCGGCTCAGGCCAAATGCCACCGCCCGCAATTAACTTATCAGTGCCTTCAACGGTGAGTAGAGAGGGGACAAGCTGTTTTATGACTTGTGGCTGATCTTTATAAGTTTCGCCAACAATACTGATGGCGTTGGCCAATGTATCGATTTTAGCAACAACATTTTGCAACTGTTCAATCACTGAATGGGCGTAGGTTTGGCTCAGAGACAGTTGAGTTTCCATATGGTGTTTTTTTTCGGTAGAAAAAAGCAACCAGATACTAGAGGCTATGATCAAGGTCGCCACAATAATTTGGATAATAGTAAATTTAAAAGTAAGGCTGTTTTTCCAATGTGTTTGCGCGACTGACGCCTTATTTTTGTCTACAGTTACCATTTTCCTTGGGCACTCCCTTTCCTCATTCGATTAATCAAGGTTAAATCATATTCTTTAAAGTTAAAACTAGCATTGATTGAACTTCTTAATTGTTTTTTATGATCATTATTTGTTTTTGCACTTTGTTGGGCCAAAGCTGGGTTAAGTTTCAGTTAGTCTGAACCGTTAGTTAATCAATTGATCGAAGGAGCTGTTCGATGCTAATTGGATACAAAAATGCCAGTTGACTTGCATCAACTGGCATTTTATTTGGATTTGTTTGAGGTGCGCTAAACTTTCAAGCCAATTAGTAGCTTATCTAATTGCTCAGCCGTGGTATGCAGCTCATCACAGCCTGATACGGATTGATTGGCGGATAGCTCCACATCGTGTGACTGATTGCGAATCTCCATCAAATTGCTAGCTATCTCATTAGCGACCGCGGATTGTTCATCGGCTGATGTGGCAATCAACACACTCATTTCAAAGACTTTTTCGCTATGATTAGCAATCGCTTTAAGGTCGTCACCAGTATCAAGTACATGGCGTTTACCTTCGTTGGCTTTTTCTACGGTGCGTTTCATTACTTGAGTCAAGGCCTGAGCACCGGTTTGAAGCGCTTCAATCATTGACTTAATTTCGACAGTGGCTGCTTGCGTTCGTCCAGCTAGTGTTCGCACTTCGTCAGCAACGACAGCAAAGCCTCGTCCCTGTTCGCCAGCTCGTGCGGCTTCGATAGCTGCATTCAGGGCAAGTAGGTTGGTTTGCTCTGAAATAGCGTTAATGGTCGTTACCACTTCATCAATCTTTGAAGCGTTGTCGTTCAATGTATCAACTGCTTGTGATGCATCGTTTATTTCGTTTGATAACTCTCCGATAGCATTGACGGTCGTGGCGATATCTCGTGAGCCTGCATCAACCTGTTGGTTAGCTTCTTGGGTTTCTTGTGAAGATTGCTCTGCGTTACGTGCCACTTCTTTCACTGCGGCGGTCATCTCTTCCATCGCAGTTGCTAGCGAGTCTAAGTGTTGTCTTTGCTCTGCCGCTAGGCTTTGACCTTCCTGCGCAGTTTGTCTAAAGCTTTGAACTACAGTTCGAATTTGTGAACTGGCCTGGGTCATCTGCATCACCAGTTTGTGCTGCCTTTCCACTAAAGTATCGATACTCACAGCCAAGATGCTGAATTCATCTTTGACTTGGAAAAATTTCAAACGTCCAGTGAGATCACCATCGGCGGCACGTTTAAGTGCCATTACGCTGGTATAGAGGGCACCACCGACAAAAGTGGAGATGTAATAGCTGCTAATTAAGATCACCAAAATTAACAGCAGTAAGCTGGTAATAACATACACTTTGGCAGAATTAAGGACTTGATCAAGATTATTAACATTAGTGATAGCAACCAGTCCCTGTGGGGTGGCTTTGCTATAACTTATTAGCGAGCCATTTTCCTTTAGTGTTTGGCCGCCTTGTTGTACAGCTTTTAATGCGACATTAGACAGGCTTTGTTTGGGGCTCACTATACCTTGTACGATCAAGGCATTTTGATAGTCGGTTTGTTGGGCAGCGGGTACATACTCAAGGCTTAATTGAAGTATTTGAGCCATTTTTTGTGCTTCATCTAGCGAAGTCTGTTTATGGCTATTGATTAGTTGGTCATTAAACTGGCTATATAAGATAAATGATAACCCCACTAAAGTAATGATGGGGATCACAGCTAATATAGTAAATTTTGTTTTTAATGTCATATGGATAAGATATTGGTCTATCCAACGAAACTTCACTTCTCTCATCGCAACTCTCTACTGCCTCTCCTAAGATATTTGTTTATCGGCCTGAGCTTGAGCGACTTAAGCTGATATTTAGCTTAAAACGCCTGTTAGTTGGTTATTTGTGCATTTATTTATCAGGGATACTCGCTAAATCTTGTGAGCTCATTTTAAGTGTAAAATAATGAAATTTTTGTCAGCCTCCTAATATCACACACATATGGATGTGCTATTTTTAATCGAGTCGGTTTTCTAGCAGATTTCGCTTGAAAAATAACAAATAAGCCCTAGTCAAATGCCTTAGGGTCACGTAAAATTTGTCTCTTTTTCTATTTTCGAAAGATGAATAGTTAGCCTATAGAAAGTCTTAGCTCCTATCTTGGGGCAGGCGCACTGGAAGAGATGATGTCACAGTTAACAGAAATCGTAGAGCAGGCCTTGCAGGCAATCGAAGGGACAGAGGATCTGAAAGCCCTCGACGAACTTCGTGTCGATTACCTAGGGAAGAAAGGTAAAATCACCGACATGATGAAGATGATGGGAAAACTAAGTGCAGAAGAGAAGCCTGCCTTTGGTCAAGCCGTCAACCAAGCGAAACAAGCGGTACAGCAAAAACTTTCTGAGCGTATTGAAGGGCTAAAAGCACTTGAACTGACTGCTAAGCTTGCTGCAGAAAGTATTGATGTTACTTTGCCTGGTCGCCGCATCGATAACGGTGGCTTACACCCAGTTACACGCACTATCGAACGTATCGAAACCTTCTTTGGTGAACTAGGGTTTAGTGTTAAGCAAGGTCCTGAGATTGAAGATGATTTCCATAACTTCGATGCGTTAAATATTTCTGAGCATCATCCAGCTCGTGCCGATCATGATACTTTCTATTTCAATCCTAAGGTGATGCTGCGTACGCAAACCTCAGGCGTGCAGATCCGTACCATGGAAACTGAAAAGCCGCCACTGCGTATCATCTCTCCTGGTCGTGTTTACCGTAATGATTACGATCAGACCCATACACCAATGTTTCATCAGGTAGAAGGTTTGTTGGTCGATGAAAATGTTAACTTCGCAGAACTGAAAGGGATCTTGCATGATTTCCTGCGTAACTTCTTCGAAGAAGACTTACAAGTACGTTTCCGTCCTTCCTATTTCCCGTTTACAGAACCTTCTGCAGAAGTGGACGTGATGGGTAAAAATGGTAAGTGGTTAGAAGTGTTGGGTTGCGGCATGGTACATCCAAATGTACTGCGTAGCGTCGGGATCGATCCTGAAAAATACCAAGGCTTTGCCTTTGGTATGGGGGTTGAACGTCTATCTATGTTGCGATATGGCGTTAACGATCTGCGTTCATTCTTCGAAAACGATCTGCGTTTTCTAAAGCAATTCAAATAACGGAGCGAGTAAAAAATGAAATTTAGTGAATCTTGGCTTCGTGAATGGGTTAACCCAAGTGTCACCCGTGACGAACTTTCACATCAGATCACCATGGCAGGTCTTGAAGTTGATGCTGTGGATGGCGTTGCTGCAGAATTTAGTGGTGTTATCGTCGGTGAAGTCGTTGAATGTGGCCAACACCCAGATGCTGACAAGCTACGTGTAACCAAAATTAATGTCGGTGAAGACGAACTTATCGATATCGTTTGTGGTGCACCTAACTGTCGTCAAGGCTTAAGAGTTGCGGTGGCTATGGTTGGCGCTGTGTTACCGGGTGACTTTAAAATTAAGAAAGCCAAACTTCGTGGTCAACCTTCGTTTGGTATGTTGTGTTCCTATGGTGAGCTAGGCATCGATATTGAAAGCGATGGTATTATTGAGCTTCCGTTGGATGCCCCTATTGGTCAAAGCGTCCGCGAATACTTAGATCTTGATGATGCGATTATCGATGTGGATTTGACCGCTAACCGTGCCGACTGTTTAGGTATGGCTGGTTTAGCTCGTGAAGTCGGTGTTCTTAACCGTCAAGCAGTAACAGAGCCAACATGGCAAGCAGTATCGGCGACGATCGATACTCGTGTTGTCATTGATAATCAGGCGCCTGAGTCTTGTCCTCGTTATTTGGGTCGTGTGGTTAAAAATGTTGATGTGGCTGCCGAAACTCCACTTTGGATGCAGGAAAAGCTACGTCGTAGTGGTATTCGTTCTATCGATCCAATCGTCGATATCACTAACTATGTATTGATTGAATTCGGTCAGCCAATGCATGCTTTCGACTTGGCGATGCTGGAAGGCGATATCACCATTCGTTTAGGTAATGGCGAAGAGAAGTTAACTCTGCTCGATGGCAATGAGATCACTGTTCCTGCTGATACGCTAGTCATTGCCGATCAGCAAAAAGCCTTAGCTCTAGCCGGTGTGTTTGGTGGCGAAGCATCAGGCGTAACCTCGGCGACCAAAGATATTATGCTTGAGTGTGCCTTCTTTGCTCCTCTGGCCATTATGGGTAAATCTCGTCGTTTAGGTTTACACACAGACTCATCACACCGTTTTGAACGTGGTGTCGATCCACAGCTGCAACACAAGGTTATTGACCGTGCTACCCGTTTAGTGCTTGATATTTGTGGCGGTGAGGCTGGTCCTGTGGTTGAATCTAAATCAGATCAACATCTACCTCAGCCAGTTAACATTACATTGCGCCGCAGCAAGCTTGATAGAGTGTTAGGTCATCATATCGGTGATAACGATGTCACTGAGATTTTAGAACGTCTAGGCTTTAAGGTTGAAGTGGGCGAGGGCTGCTGGAATGTAACCACGGCTACGTACCGTTTCGACATGGCTATCGAAGAAGACTTGATTGAAGAAGTTGCGCGTATTTATGGTTACAACAATATCCCGAATACCGCACCGGTTGCCGCGTTAAGTATGCCCGATCATAAAGAGTCTGATATCAGCCTTAAACGTGTTCGCGCTATGTTAGTCGCGCGCGGTTTCCAAGAGGCTGTTACCTACAGTTTTGTTGATCCTAAACTGCAAGAGTTGGTACATCCTGGTGAAGCGGCGATGATTCTACCTAACCCTATTTCGGTAGAGATGTCGGCTATGCGTTTATCGACTTTTACGGGATTATTGACCGCAGTGGGCTATAACCAGAGCCGTCAGCAAAATCGCGTCCGTTTATTTGAAACCGGTTTACGCTTTGTGCCTGATGAAGCAGCAGAATCTCAAGTTCGTCAACAGGCTATGCTAGGTGCGGTTATCTCGGGTAACCAAAATGATGAACATTGGTCTATGGAGTCAAAAACCGTTGACTTTTTCGATCTGAAAGGTGACCTAGAAGCAATTATCGGCTTGACAGTTTCCGATGATGAATTTACTTTTAAATCAGCATCGCATCCAGCGCTTCATCCTGGGCAATGTGCTGAAATATTAAGAAATGATCGTGTAATAGGTGTGATTGGTGCCGTTCATCCAAGCCTTGAAAAGCCATTTGGATTGAATGGAAAAACAATTGTTTTTGAGCTTGAATTAGATGCGCTATTACATGCAAATTTACCTCAAGCCCAGACTGTGTCTAAGTTTCCAGCTAACCGTAGGGATATCGCTATCCTAGTCGATGAATCGGTGTCAGCAGGAAATGTGCTAAATTTGATAAGAAAAGTTGGCGAAAATCAGTTGGTTGGCTTAAACTTGTTCGATGTATATCAGGGTAAAGGTGTTGAACCAGGTAAAAAGAGTCTGGCGATAGCACTTACACTACAAGACAACACTCGTACACTTGAAGAGAAAGAAATTGCTGAGATGGTTGATAAGGTAGTTTCTGAACTTAAGTCAGAGTTCAACGCATTGTTGAGGGAATAAAAGTATGGCACTTACCAAAGCCGAAATGGCAGAACATCTTTTTGAAACGCTTGGAATTAATAAGCGAGTGGCTAAAGAGATGGTTGAGGCATTTTTCGAAGAAATTCGTCAAGCACTCGAAAACGGTGAGCAGGTCAAGTTATCTGGCTTTGGCAACTTTGACCTAAGGGACAAAAATCAAAGACCGGGAAGAAACCCTAAAACAGGCGAGGATATCCCCATTTCTGCTCGCCGAGTGGTGACTTTCCGTCCAGGTCAGAAACTAAAGAGTCGAGTTGAAAAGGAAAACGCAGGTAAATAGTGTTTCTCGATATCTGATTAAGGCCACTCTTTGAGTGGCTTTTTCTGTTTTTATCACATAGTATTTTTTATTCTTAGCAAGTTTGAGGTTTAACTACTTGTCTCGTAAACCAAAATATTTTGATCGCCGTTTTAAGGCTGAACTACTACATCCAAAATACTGGCTGACTTGGTTGGCAATCGGAATTTTAGTGATATTTGGCTTAATGCCAGCCTGGCTTAGGGATCCCATTGCGCGATTATTGGCGAAATTAGTCAAGAAAATCGCCACTAAACCTCTGAGAGTCGCACGAGTTAATTTAACCACCTGTTTTCCCGAAAAGTCTGATGCAGATATTGAGCAGATTCTTCAAGATAACATCGAAAACTTTGTGATGATCTTGTTGGCACAATCAGAGCTGTTAGTACGTTCAACAGAAAACTTACGTCAACGAGTCGAGCTTGAGGGTTTTGAACATGTACAACAAGCTCGTGATGCGGGTCAGCCAGTCATTTTTATCATGCCCCATGTTTGGGGAATTGAATATGCAGGTTTGAGGTTAAATATTGAGTTGCCTATGGTGACCATGGCAAAGGCTCATCGCAATAAGTTATTTGATTGGTTCAACAACGTCATGCGCAGCTCTCGAGGCGGAAATGTATACATGCGTGAGGCGGGGATCCGTGCTTTGCTTGCCGAACTTAAACAAGGTAATAGTTTTTTCTATTTGCCGGATGAAGATCTTGGCCCTGATAAAAGTGTATTTGCACCATTTTTCTCAACGGTTAAGGCGACAATCCCTGTGGTCGGGAGGCTTTCCACTGCCGGGAATGCTCAAGTGTTACCGGTTAAAATTGGTTACGATCAACTGCGCCGCAAATACAAACTTACAGTGATGCCAGCTATTGCTCCTGAGGAGATGCAGGGGAAAGAAAATGAGGCTTTGGCTCTTAATCGTGTAGTGGAGCAGGTGATCTCAGCGTATCCTGAACAGTACATGTGGTTCTTAAAATTACTACGTACACGTCCACCCGGCGAGCCTTCAATTTATTAAGTATAGCGCTAAGCTATAACGGATTAATTAAATTAAGTGTGAACAGAAAATAAAGCGGTGACCCAAAGGTCACCGCTTTTTTATGCTAACTGTCCAGCGCTTAGTTGACTATCTAACCGCTTGTAAACTTGGCGCTTGTTAAATTAGTCGACGAGTCCACGACGACGAAGAAGCGCATCAACAGAGGGTTTCTTGCCTGTGAAGTTGATGTAATCTTGCATCAGATCTTCACTGTTACCTTTTGAGAGCACGTTATTACGGAAGTTATTACCGTTACTTAGGGATAAGCCGCCATGATGACGCATAAAGTCGAATGCATCGGCTGCGAACACTTCTGTCCAAAGGTAAGCGTAATAACCCGCAGAGTATCCACCGGCAAAGGCATGGCTAAAGTAAGCTGATTTGTAGCGTGGGGGTACAGGAGTAAAGTCTATACCGTGTTTAGCCAAGGCTTGATGTTCAAACTTCTCAATATCTTCGACCTTAGTATCAACACCGATAGAGTGCCATTCCATATCCAGTAGTGCAGCAGCTAAATATTCAGTAGTATCAAATCCTTGACCGAACTTGCTCGCCGCTAGCACCTTGCTGAGTAGCTCTGCAGGAATGGGCTCGCCAGTTTGGTAATGTTTAGCATAATGCTCCAACACGAGAGGATCGATAGCCCAGTCTTCGTTAACTTGGGATGGGAACTCGACGAAATCTCGAGCGGTCGCAGTACCGGCTAAGCTTGGGTATTTAACATCAGAGAACAGACCGTGAACTGCATGACCAAATTCATGGAACATGGTTGTCACTTCATCAAATGTCATTAGGGTAGGGCCTGTAGCCGGTTTTGGAATATTAAGCGCGTTATAAACCACTGGTTTAGTGCCTAATAGTCCGCTTTGAGTGACAAATTCGTCCATCCAAGCGCCACCGTTTTTACCTTCTCGAGCATAAGGATCGAGGTAGAAAATACCCACAGAAGTATCATCTTTATTAAATACTTCAAAAGCTAATACGTCAGGGTTCCAAACTGGAAGATCTTTACGTGGTTTAACTGTGATGCCGTAAAGCTTATTCATCGCAAAGAACATGCCGTCATTGAGTACACGGTTAAACTCGAAATAAGGTGTGACTAAGCTCTGATCTAGGTCGTACTTCTCTTTACGCACTTTCTCGGCGTAATAAGCCCAGTCCCAAGGTTCCAGTTTAAATGTTTCACCTGATTTGGTGATTTCAGCTTGAATATCAGCCGCCTCCTGCTTGGCTTTTGCCACTGCTTTAGGCGCCAGATCATCGAGGATTTCATAAACTGCACTTGGTTTTTTAGCCATTTGATTGGCAACGGTATAAGCCGCCCAAGAATCAAAACCTAACAGTGCTGCTTTTTCTGCATGCAGGTGAGATTGCTTGATGATGTTCGGGCCATTAGCTTCAACGGCACGATTGGCTGAGGTTTCCCAGATACGCTTACGTAATTCACGGTTGTTTAATTGAGATAGTAAAGGCTGGCGCGTAGTGTTTACCAAGGTAATGAGATAACCCGTTTTACCAGCATCTTTGGCGGCTTGAGCCAAGGTTGCTATTTCAGCATCGGATAGACCATCAAGTTGGGCTTTATCTTCAACAATAATCACTTCATTTTTGAAGGAGCCTAAGACGTTATTGGAAAACTCTGTGGTTAAGCTGGCTAATTGACCATTGAGTTCACGCATCTTTTGCTTATCGGTATCGGATAATTTGGCACCAGCGCGAACGAAAGCTTGATAATAGAATTCCACCAAGCGCTGGTCGGCAGCATTAAGTGACTCACGTGCTTGATAGATGGTTTCTACACGAGCAAAAAGATCGGCATTAAGGAAAATATTATCCCAATGATCAGAAAGCTGTGGTGCGAGTTTAGCTTGTAATGCTTGCACTTCATCGGTTGAGTTAACGCTGGCAATGTTAAAGAAAGTCTTAGATACGCGGCTTAAGAGTGTACCGGCTTTTTCCATCGCGACTATGGTATTGTCAAAAGTAGCAGCTTCTTTGTTGCTGACAATTTTCGCAATATCGGCGTCATGTTCACTGATACCTTGGCTAAATGCTGGCGCGTAATCTGCAAAAGTGATTTTATCAAACTCAGGAGCTTGATCTTGCAGAGGGCTTTTATGCAATAGCACGTTGCTACTGGTATTTGCTTTACTAACTTCTGCGGTTTGAGCGGGTTGTTGTTGTTGAGTAGTAGGGGCTTCAGAACAGCCTGAAAGGGCTAGGCCGGCTAAAACAGCCGTGGTGATAATAGACTTACGCATGGATTCTCCCTTGTGGTTATACGCTGTATTTTTTGTTTAGCTTTATTACAGTCGTAGTAAACCGATGATTGACGCCATACCTTACCAAGCGAATGTGACTTACATCAATTAGTAATTTTAAGTTTCAATTAATAATTGTTTATCTTGTGGCAAATCCTCCAAATGAAACATGATAATTGGCAAATTCGAATATTGAAGCCCAATTAACGGTATTAATATCTGGCAATGATTAAGTGAGATAATAATTTGGGCTTAAGATTGAATAGCGATTTAGCGAGTGGCTTAAATAAAAAAACCGCAAACGTTATCGGTTTGCGGTTCTTTATTTAGCCTTGCGAGGATTTATCCAACAATAAGTTGGTACTCATCGCGTAGAATATCGATCACTTCTTGACGTGGATTTTCACTGAGAGTCAATTTCTCACCAATAATGGTTTCTGCAATACCTACATAAGTATTTGAGATTTCCATCATTACTTCAGTAGGAAGTTGGTTGTCACGTGCCAGTGCAAAACGCTCAGGCATACGTTCTTTGTTCAGCAGAATATCGGGATCTGGGAAGTGGTTTAGTAGCCATTGTCTAAAGCCTTCTTTCGACTTCTCGATGATTTTACCGTTACGACGAGCTTCACCATCCCAAATACGAGATGAATCAGGCGTACCCACTTCATCCATATAGATCAGTTTCTCTTGGCCATTGGCATCTTTTACATAACCAAACTCGAACTTAGTATCGACGAAGATCTGGTCTTGTGCTTCAAGTGCTTCGCTGATCACGTTAAAGCCTTCTTTAAGCAGCTTTTCGTACAGATCGATGTCACTTGCATTATGGAAATTAAAACCTTCTAAGTGACGTTCAAGGTCGGCACGAGACACGTTTACATCATCGGCTTCAGGCACACCTTCCAGACCAGTTAAAACCCCTTTGGTCGATGGAGTGATTAACACTTCATCTAACTTTTGATCTTTTTCTAGGCCTTCAGGCAAGGTAATACCGCAGAAGTCACGTTCGCCTTTGCTGTATGCGCGCCACATTGAGCCAGTGATATATTGTCTCGCAATTGCCTCAACCATAACCGGTTGTGCTTTCTGTACGATCCACACGAATGGGTGGGGTACATCAAGAATATGGCTATCGGCTAAACCTTTCTCTTTGAAAAGCTTGAACCAATGGCTAGAGATAGCATTCAAAGCCGCACCTTTACCTGGTACACCATTTAAGCCATTTTCACCTTGCCAAATACAATCGAACGCAGAGATACGATCGCTGATGACCATGATGGCTAATGGGGTATCAGCAGGAACATCATATCCTTTCTGTTCAATAAGACGGGCACTGTCTTCGGCGGTTAACCAATATACGCTGCGAACTTTGCCTGAATGAACTGCTTTATCGGTACGGATCGGCAGATCATCGTTAACGGCTAAAACTTTGTTTGATTGATTCATAGGGTATTGTTTTTATCATCATGTTAGAGGGTGAAAACTACGGCGGATTTTAGCAGAACTTAAAATTTACAACAGCCTTTTAAGTGACAACTTATTATTAAACAAAGTGTTTCTAAAAAAAAACAATGGGCATTTAATGGGACTTAAGTCACAAAAGTATCTAAATATCAGTGGTTAATGGACAAGTTTTATGTTTAGTTGCTCCTGTTACTGATTGTTACCGATGTTGGCATTTTGTTGTTCATTATTGTAACTTTTCAGAGGGGATTTATGGCTATCTAAAAAAGCGATAAATGGATCTTATCTAAATACAATAATTATAATTAATTCAGCTATATAAATATATATGGAGAATATATGAACAAAAAATTACTGGCGCTACTCATCTCAGCTTCTTTATTTGGTTGTGGTGGAAGTGACGATAAAGATGAAGAAGTTGTAGACCCTATCGTCGTTAATCCTACACCAGAAGTAACCTATGAAACCGGTGTTTTTATCGATAGTGCCGTTGCGGGAATTGGTTATCGCACCACAACGCCTGATGGTGAAATAAGGGACGAAGGGGTCACTAATGAAAATGGTGAGTATGACTATGTCGAGGGTGACAGTGTTACTTTTTTCATTGGTGATCTTGAGTTCCCATCGACTACGGCTACCGGAGTCGTTACCCCGTTAGATATTGCAGGAACCGACAACGTGACCGACCAAAAGGTTGTAAACATGGTTCGTTTGCTGCAGACACTTGACCAAGATGGCGATCCTGAAAACGGTATTACTATTACTGAAACCGCTATCAGTGCTGCAGAGCCTGTGGATTTTAATGTGACTCCGGATGAGTTTGCTGCTTCTACTGCGGTACAGGCTGTGATTGAAAATGGTGGCCAAGATACGGCGGTAACTGAATTAGTTTCAGAGTCGGATGCCGTGGAGCATTTAACCGGTTCTATAGCCGATAATGGTGTTCAAATCGGTGTAGTTGGGGCGTGGGATCAAGCTGAAGTGAATACGGGTGAGCATCAAAATGACCTGTTAACTATCGTCTTTTTTAATAATGGTACATACGTGCAATTTGAAGGCGATATAGAAGCCGCTCCTGGTGATGATGAATATGCAGGTATGGAATGGGGTACATATATTCGTGATAGTGAAACCGGTCAGATTTCTCCTACGCAGATATTCGATGGTAACGATGATCGCGGCTTTACCGACTTTACCGGTGAATCAGGTGCGCCAGAGCTATTTGGTGAGGTCAATGACGGTGTGTTAACGCTTAACGTAGATGAAACTGGCAATGGTGAGATAGATGGCAATGTGACCTTCAACAGTCTACCAAGCGACGGCATCATAGGCGCATGGAAGATCATTGATGACAATGGTGAGTCGGATGCAGATGATTTAGTCATGCTAATCTTCTATAACGATGGCACTTATGTTCATGGAGAATATGATGCAGACGATAACGCAGAAGAGCATGGTATGGAGTGGGGTAACTACACCATAGATAGTGACACTCGTCGTTTAACTACGACACAAATCGCTGATAATAACAGTGATACTGGCTTAAGCGATTTTAGTGCTGATTCAACTGATGCAGAGCTTTATGTGTCTGTGGATGGAGATATCTTGACTCTTGAAGTTAAAGAGTCTGGTTCTACTGAAATAGAAACAGTGACTTTGGCTCGTCAGTAATCGTTAGCTAGTTAAAATAGCGCCTCAATTGAGGCGCTATTTTTGTTTTTAAAAATGTATAAAGCTTAAACTAATTGGCTGCGGCACTGTGGCGTGCTACTAAATTTGCGGTGATCTCTGAGAGGCTGAGATTTTGATCTTCTAGTAGCACCAAGAGGTGATAGATAAGATCTGAGGCTTCGTTAACCAACTCCTCTTTGTCATGGGTCGCAGCTGCTAAGGCAGTTTCTAAACCCTCTTCACCGACTTTTTGTGCGATACGTTTGGTGCCGCGCTCGAACAGCTGAGCCGTGTAGCTGCTCTTTGCATCTTGTCCCTTGCGGGATTTGATGAGTTTCGCCAAGTTGTCGATAAAGGGGTGGGCTTCACCATCGGGCCAGCAGCTTTCGCGTTCTAAGTGGCAAGTAGGGCCATTGGGGATAACCTGAACTAGTAAGCTGTCGTTATCGCAGTCGCTGTCGATGGCGACCAAGTCTAAGGTGTTGCCTGAAGTCTCGCCCTTAGTCCACAGGCGCTGCTTACTGCGACTGAAGAAGGTGACTTTACCGCTTGTTAGTGTTTGTGCCAGCGCGGCCTTGTCCATATAGCCTAACATCAGCACTTTACCACTGAGGTGATTTTGCACCACAGCGGGGATCAGACCCTGTTGTTTTTGCCAATCTAAACTGTCGAAATCTTCTAGGTTTTTCATCTTTAATCCTTGAATACGATAACGCCTATTACAGGCGCATCTGAATACCCTTGTCTTGTAGGTAACGTTTAAGCGCCTGAATGTCTATGATGCCTTTATGAAACACACTTGCCGCCAAGGCTGCATCGACCTTTGCCGCTGAAAACACATCATAAAAGTGTTCCATTGTGCCAGCTCCACCCGAGGCGATAAGCGGTACATCGCAGATGGCGCGCACTATGCTTAGCTGCTTGATGTCGTAGCCTTGGCGGACACCATCTTGATTCATCACATTAAGTACGATTTCACCACAGCCACGTTTTTGTACCTCTTCGACCCAGTCTTGGGTGTACCACTGTGTATCTTTGGTCGCCGCTTCATCACCGGTAAATTGTTTTACACGGTAACTATCACTATCAGCATCGTAGTAAGAGTCGATACCGATTACGATACATTGTCGGCCAAACTCATCCTGTAATCGGTCGATAAGACTGGGATCACTTAACGCTGGCGAGTTGATTGAGATTTTGTCGGCACCAAAAGCCAGCTTTTCTCGCGCCTGAGCGATAGTTTTAATACCACCGGCAACACAGAAGGGGATATCTATCTGCTCGGCAACGCGGCTGACCCAGCTTTTATCGACAACTCTGTCGTGGGCACTGGCGGTGATGTCGTAAAACACCAGCTCATCGGCACCCTCTTGAGCGTAACGTGCCGCCAAAGGTACTATGTCACCCACAATTTCATGGTTACGAAACTGTACGCCCTTAACCACTTTACCTTCGCGAACATCGAGACAGGGGACTATTCGTTTGGCCAGCATGTAATCGCCTCCGCAACGCTAAAGTTATCAATTAACAGGGCCTTACCGATAATAATACCCTTGGCGCCACTGTCACGTACTGCCACTACATCTTCTAAGCTGGCGATCCCACCAGAGGCTTGCCACTGAATATCGGGATATAGAGCAGCGATCTCTTGATATAGCTGAGTGTTACTGCCTTGCAAGGTGCCATCGCGGCTAATATCGGTAACTAGCGCATGTTTTAGCCCAAAAGGCTTGAATGATTCAACTAATGACTCGAGTGTTTTACCACCACCTGACTGCCAGCCCGATACTGCAACGATTTTCTCACCTTGCTCGTTGATATTGACATCTAAAGCTAAACAGATGGCTTCGCTGCCATATTTTTTAAACCAGCTTTGGACTAATTCAGGCTCTTTAACCGCTAGCGAACCAATAACCACTCGCTTAACGCCAATTTCCAGTAATTCTGAGAGTTGTGCTTCGCTGCGAATACCGCCGCCTACTTGAATATTGGCTTCGAGCCCATTAACCAGTTCGGTAATTAATCTGGTTTGACGTTGCTGTGGCTCTTTAGCGCCAGTTAAATCGACAATATGCAGCCATTTAGCTCCTTGAGCTTGATAGGATTGCAGTTGTGCCAAAGGACTTAAGGCGAATGTGGTTTGTTGATTGTAATCCCCTTGGAAGAGGCGAACGACTTGACCGTCGATAAGATCAATGGCTGGAATGATCATTGGTTAGCCTCCAAATTTTTTAGTGAAGAGGTTAGATTTTCGCGGGTCATCGTCATAAAGTTTTTCAAGATCTGCGCACCAATAGCGGCACTTTTTTCGGGGTGAAACTGTACGCCCATAAAGTTATCTTTGGCGATCGCGGCGCTAAATCCTTCTCCATATTCACTTTTGGCCAGAGTGTACTGGCTTAAGGGGGCACGATAACTATGAACAAAATAGACATAGCTTCCCGCTTCGATACCGTCAAAAAGGGGATGCGATGTTGGGGTGATCTGATTCCAGCCCATGTGAGGTAGAGGAAGTCCTTGACTGTCTAGCTCACTGATTTCGGTATCGATTAAGCCCAAACATGCACAAGTGCTGGTTTGAGCTTGATTACCTTGTTCGGTAGAAGAATTAGTCATCATCTGCATGCCGAGACAGACACCCAGCACAGGCTGAGTCAATGATTTAATGACATCGATGAGTTGCTTGGCTTTAAGCGATGGCATCGCCGCTTGAGCACTGCCAACACCGGGTAATACAACTCGAGTGGCGTGGGTGATTTTGTCTATATCATCACTCACTTCGACATCGGCACCAATGCGCTCGAACGCATAGCGCACCGAACTCAAATTGGCGCAACCCGTGTCTATGATCACCGTGGTGTCTTTATCTGTGTTTTTGTCACTACTCATAGCACACCTTTGCTTGAGGGAAGGGCATCCCCTTCAATTTTGACGGCTTGGCGCAGTGTTCTGCCAAGCACTTTAAACAAACTTTCTACTTTGTGGTGATCATTATCGCCGTCGGTACTCAGGTGCAAGGTGCAGCGTAGACCATCGGCAAACGAACGGAAGAAGTGTGGCACCATTTCGGTTGCCATTTCACCCACAGTCTCACGCTCAAACTGACCTTCAAACTTGATAAACGGGCGGCCTGAAAGGTCTAATAAACAACTCGCGCTGGCTTCATCCATGGGAATACTAAAACCAAAACGGGCGATGCCACGTTTGTCGCCTAAGGCCTGCCTAAGGGCATCACCAATGGCAAGTGCGGTATCTTCAACGCTGTGGTGATCATCAATTTCCAGATCGCCATCAACAGTAACATCCATCTTAAAGCTGCCATGTGTCGCAATTTGATCTAGCATGTGGTCGAAAAAGCCGATGCCAGTATTGATAATGCTTTTATCTTGGCTATCTAGATCGATACTGACGCGAATGTCGGTTTCTTTGGTGGTGCGCACCACAGACGCGGCACGGTTGCTACCGAGTAACTGTTTAGCAATGGTATCCCAGTTTAGGGTTTCACGATTGTATTGCAGACCTTGAATCCCCATAGCATCGGCAAGACCTAAGTCGGTTTCGCGATCGCCAATCACCGCTGAGGTGGTGAAATCGATTAAGCCTTTGGTCAAATAGTCTTTTACTAAACCTAACTTAGGCTTACGACAGCTACAGTTTTCATCATTAAAGTGAGGGCAGATCAACACATCGTCAAATTTAATTCCTTGACTGGTTAAGATCTGCATCATCATGTTTTGCGGCGCATCAAAATCATCTTTTGGAAAAGAGGGGGTGCCTAGACCATCTTGATTGCTCACCATGACCAAGCGGTAACCTGCCGTTTGTAGCTTCAATAGGGCGGGGATCACTTGGGGTTCAAATACCAATTTAGCCAGACTATCGACTTGCTTGTCGGTGATAGGTTCTTCGATGATGGTGCCATCTCTATCGATAAAAAGTATTTTCTGCTTCATTTGGTTCTACCTTCAATTCAAATCTTATGTCGCTACTTCAGCTTATAGCTGAGGAACAAAAATGGTTTATTGGTTGAAAAACACTATTGGCTCTTGATATCGATAAGTAGCTCGATGAGCGCATCTGTCTGTTCGTCGCTGGCAAAACTAAAGCGAATACTGCTAGCTAACACCGGGTCTTTATAAGCTCTCGCTACAACTCCTGATTTTTTAAGCCCTGCTTGCACCGTCGCTACATCATTAAAACTGGCTAAGATGAAATTGCCGTGAGCGGGTAATACTTCTGCGCCCATTCGCATTAAGGCTTCGGTTAATCTCAGCCCATTTTGTTTTAACTGACCCACCTGTTGTTTCATAGTGGCAATCCCAGATGAACTCAGTGCCTGACTAGCAAGCTCTGATACAGGTAAGGGCACAGGATAAGGCGCGATGACTCGCATTACCATGTCGATAATGGCTTGATTAGCTAGCATAAAGCCACAGCGAGCCCCTGCTAATGCGAAGGCTTTAGATAAGGTTCGTAACACCACTAAGTTATCATAGCGTTCTATCAGATTAGCCACGCTATAGCCGGGGCAAAATTCGATATAGGCCTCATCTACAACAACCAAACGATCTGGCAATTGCTCGATCACTTGTTCTATCACATCCGTTTCAATGACAGTACCCGTGGGGTTATTTGGATTACAAATAAACACTAACTTACTGTCGCCAACCTGAGACTTAATATCTGGGGGTAATTGATAGTCGCTGGTTAAACGCAGAGCATTAACCCCTACATTGAAGGTTTGTGCGCTGATGGCATACATCCCGTAAGTTGGGCCAAAACAGCTAATACTGTCAACGCCTGGGATACAGAAGGTGCGGATTAATAACTCAATGGCTTCATCGGCGCCACGACTGGTGATCACTTGATCGATTGTTACACCAGCATAATCGGCATAAGCCTTGATTAGTGTCGGAGGCTGACACTCTGGATAGCGATTAAGACCCGCTAGCTCACTATTATTAAAGGGGGATTCGTTAGCATTGATCCAAATTTGCCCCTCGCCACCAATACGTCGAGCCGATTGATATGGCTCTAAGGTCAATAATTCAGGGCGTGCAAGCCGCTTAGCAAGATTGAGATTTTGACTCATTTAAGCACCTTCAGAATTAGCAGAATCAGAGTTAGCAAAATTATCGATAGTGGCTAGACGAAGCGCCACAGCGTTTTTGTGCGCTTCAAGCTGCTCGGCGGCGGCTAACGTCATGACACTCTCGCCTAAACTCATTAAGCCTTGAGCCGAGAGTTCCTGTACCGTGAAGCGGCGGCTAAAATCGGCGAGAGATAGGCTGGAAACCGCGCGACTATATCCATAAGTTGGTAACACATGGTTAGTACCACTGGCGTAATCGCCGACAGATTCAGGGGTATAAGCGCCAAGAAAGACAGATCCCGCAGCACGAATCTGTGGCAACAGTTCACGAGGCGCTTGTGTTTGCACTATCAAGTGCTCTGGACCATAACGATTAGACACTTGTGCTGCTTGTGTCATGTTATTCACCAGCAATGTACGACTACAACTCAGCGCGGTAGTGGCAATATCGGCGCGGGGTAATAGCGCAAGTTGTTGTGCTAAGGCTGTATTTACCTTGTCAGCGAGCACTTGGCTGTCGGTGACTAACATCACCTGTGAGTCGGGGCCGTGTTCCGCCTGTGATAACAGATCGGCAGCCACAAAATCGGCATTTGCGGTGTCATCGGCGATCACTAAGACCTCAGATGGCCCCGCTGGCATATCGATGCACACCACGCAGCGACTGTCTTGAGACACTAAACGCTTGGCCTCGGTGACAAAACGATTACCGGGACCAAATATTTTATCCACAGCAGGGATTGATTCGGTACCGAGCGCGAGTGCCGCGATGGCTTGAGCGCCGCCTACCTGAAATATTTCGTTGATACCGCAAGCGTTAGCCGCATAAATAATGGCATCATCAATAGGCGGTGGACTTACCAAAACTCGCTGCTGACAACCGGCAATTTTTGCGGGTAGGGCAAGCATCATCACTGTGGAGATAAGCGGTGCACTGCCACCTGGGATATATAAACCCACTTTTTCAATGGCTTCACTGCGAAGCTCACAACGTATCCCAGGTTGTGTTTCCACATCAATCGGCTTGAATGCTTGCGCAGTGTGAAAGGCTTCTATGTTGGCCATGGCTTGGGCAATGGCTTGCTTAATTGTGTCATCGACACGTTCACATGCCGCAGCAATTTGCGTTGAACTTAGCGCTAGAGCATCGAGTGTGACACCATCAAAACGTTGAGAAAATGCTTTGAGGGCTTCGTCACCTTGCGCTGCCACGGTATCGATAATATTTTTAACGCTTTGCTCAAGCGCTTGGTCGCCAACTAGAGGCGAGCGTGATAATGCCTGCTTTTGCTCTGCTTGGCTTAACTTATCCCAGTTGAGCTGCTGCATCTGTACATTTGTTGTGCTATTGACTGTTGAGCTTGTCATAGTGTTAACCCATCATCTTCTCAATTGGCATCACCAGAATAGAACTGGCACCAAGTTTGGTGAGCTGCTCCATGGTATCCCAGAACAGATCTTCGGTACTGACGGCGTGGATTGCCACACGATTAGTATTGTCGTTAAGCGGCAATACCGTTGGGTTTTCTGCGCCCGGTAGCAAGGCAACAATTTGTTCTAAGGTGTCGGTTGGCGCGTGTAGCAAAATATATTTGCTTTCTTTGGCACGAACCACACCATTAATACGAGAAAGAATCTTATTGATCAGTGTCTGCTTAGCCGGTGTTTGTTCTTGGGTCGATTGAATTAGGCATGCCATAGAGCGATAGATCACCTCGGTTTCATATAAACCATTAGCTTCTAAGGTTGCACCGGTTGAAACCAGATCGCATATTCCATCAGCTAGTCCTGCTCGTGGCGCGACTTCTACTGAGCCTTTAAGCATACAATCGCGATAGTTTATTCCTTTTTGCTGCATAAAACGGCGTAACAGGTTAGGGTAAGAGGTTGCGATCCGTAGACCTTCCAATGAGCTTGCATCGAGATAATTAAATTCGGTTGGAACGGCTAATGATAAGCGGCAGCCGCCAAAATCAAGTTCTCTTAACTTGACACATTCAGCTGGTTTTCCAAGGGTTTGGCGCTCAATCTGTTCTTCTTCGAGGACATTTTCTCCAATGATCCCTAAATCAACCACACCGTCCATAACCAGGCCTGGAATATCATCATCGCGGACACGGAGTAAATCGATAGGCATGTTGTCAGAGTGGGCAATAAGACGTTGTTCGTTGATATTGAATTTAACCCCGCAGCTTTTTAATAGCTTTAGGGATTCCTTAGACAGGCGACCTGATTTCTGGATTGCAATTCTTAATCTGTTTGACTCTGACATAAGTGACTTCCTCTACATTGATTCAAAATTTATAAAATCTTTAAAAAACAGAATGTTGGTTTAAAAACTAAAAACCCCCGGAATTCCTTCCAGGGGTTTTGATATTCTTGAATCAACCGCCAGAAGGATATAAACCTCCGGCAGTAAGCGTCCGAAGGCTACCGCATATGATGATGACGATGGATAGTGTTCAAACGCTGTTTCATAATTCTTTACTCACAATATTGATATAAATTGGCGATATGTTCGCCTAAGTTGTAATCAAACTAATCAATATTGGATAGTTATGCAACCCTTAATTGTTAATTAAAGCTTAAAAAAATAAATTAAGGCGATTTATTCAATCATACCGTTAGCGAGGTCACATTCACTTGTGCTGAAGATATAAACACGGATAATGCCATCATCAGTTAAATAATAGACCTTGGATTGAGATTGACTAGCACCCGATTAACCCAAGAAGTGCAACGAGTCTTTGCCGATGACGGCCTTATCGCTCGAAGCGTCAATGGTTATAGTTGTCGCCCTCAGCAACACCAGATGGCCAGTGCAGTCAGTGAAGCACTGTGGTTTGGACAAAATTTGGTGGTTGAGGCGGGAACAGGTGTTGGTAAAACCTACGCCTATTTGATCCCTGCATTGCTCAGTGGCAAACAGATCATCGTCAGTACAGGCAGTAAAAACCTTCAAGAGCAGCTGTTTTATAAAGACCTACCAGCCTTGCTGGGCATGCTCGATATCAACAAAAAAGTGGCCTTACTCAAAGGTCGTAATAACTATTTGTGCCAGCGGAATATGGAGCGCCAGCTCAGTGGTGCAGAGGTGATGGACAGTCAAGTGCTTGACGACCTGCTGCGTATCAATCAATGGGCTGGCCAAACCGTGGATGGTGACATCGGTGGGCTCAATAGTGTGTCCGAGAACTCTGCAGCCTTACCATTAGTCGTCAGTTCGAAAGAGTCTTGTACAGGAAAGGCATGCGAACATTACGAGTCTTGCTTTACGCGTAAGGCTCGGCAAAAGGCGATGGATGCCAAAATTATAGTGGTTAATCATCATCTTTTTTTTGCCGATAGTGTGCTAAAAGAAACTGGCTTTGCCGAATTGCTGCCAGATCCCGATGGGGTTATTTTTGATGAAGCCCATCTATTACCTGATATTGCGGTGACCTATTTTGGTCAGCAGCTGAGTATCAAAAGCCTTCTTAACTTAATTGATAGCTTCGTACAGATCTATCGAGATGCCATGGCTGATTCGCCGCAAATTGCACAAATGAGTGCCCGTTGCAGCACTATGGTTGAGCAATGGCAGTCCCAAATGTTTGAAATTGAGCAAACAGATTGGCGCAATTTGCTGGGTAACAAACTCTTGATGCAAGTATCTTGGGCATTAATTGATGAGTTAACCGCCTTTAAAAACATGCTATTAGGCTATATCGGTCGCCATGCTGAATTCGATGATGCGGTTGAAAAGTTAATTGAGCTGCTGAGTAAACTACAGGTGTTTTTTCAATGTGATAACGGCAATAGCGCCTACAGTGTCGAATACGGATATCGTCATCTGATGCTACGAATAGCGCCGATAAATGTCGCTAAAGAATGTCAGGCCTTATTTCATAAAGACACCAGTTGGATTTTTACTTCTGCAACATTGCAAATCAATCGTGATGTCAGTTTGTTTACTCAAGCTTTGGGTCTGAAATCGGTCCATAGCTTGATTTTAGATAGTCCGTTTGACTATGGTCGCCAGGCACTATTTTGTGTGCCCAGACATTTGGCTAGTGTGGGTCATCAAGAAAATGCTACCAAGCAGTTAGTGGATGTTGCAGTGAAGGCGATTAATGCTGCCAAAGGACGAACTTTCATGTTGTTTACCAGCCATAGGATGCTTAATCAGGTCGCCAGTGCACTACAAAGCCGAGTGTCTTACCCGTTATTGGTACAGGGGCAAGCCGGTAAACAAACCTTGTTAAAAAAATATCGCCAATTGGGCAATGCGGTGTTACTCGGTACTGGCGCTTTTTGGGAGGGGGTTGATGTACGCGGTAAACTCCTTAGCTGCGTTATTATCGATAAACTGCCCTTTATTTCTCCCGATGACACCTTGTATAAGGCCAGAGCCGAAGGTATTAGTCGTTCGGGCAAAGATCCCTTTATGGATCTGTCGTTACCTCAGGCAGTAATAAGTCTTAATCAAGGTGTGGGACGTTTGATCCGCGATGAGAAAGACAGGGGCGTATTAATACTATGTGATAACCGTATTGTTAATCGCAGCTATGGACAGGCCTTTATCAATTCTTTGCCCCTGATGCAGCGCACCCGCGATCTTGACAAGGCACTGCAATTTCTTGAACAGATAGATTGATGATTTGCTGACTTTGATTGAACGACTATATTGGCAAAACAAAAGCGGAGCTAGCTCCGCTTTTTCACGTTAAATTTTTGAGCAGACATTAGGATTTAATGCAACTTCATTCGTGGGCGAACCACTCGCATCATTTTTTCAGCTAGCCATAGCGCGAGGGTCTTACTGATGCCGTGGATCGCTTTTTGATGCATACGGTAAAGGGAAATATACATAAAGCGCGCAATCTTACCCTCGACAAACATGCTCTCTTTGGTGAGGTTGCCCATGAGATTGCCTACCGTACTGTAACGAGATAGGTTCACCAATGAGCCATGATCCACATAAGTGTAATGGTTTAACGGCCGTTGGTTTAACTCGGCAAGAATATTAATTTCGACGCACTGCGCCATTTGATGTGCCGACTGAGCTCTTGGAGGGACAAAACTGCCATCGGGTTGCTCACAGGCGCAGCAATCGCCGATGACATAGACTGCATCATTATTGAGACTTTGTAGCGTGGGCTTTACCACAATTTGGTTAGCGCGATTAAGTGACAGTCCGTCAATCTGTTTGATGAACTCAGGTGCTTTAACTCCTGCGGCCCACAGTTTTAGATGTGCATCAATGAGCTCGCCTTCTGAGGTCAAAAAGCCTTGGGCTGTAGCCTGACTAATGCGGGTGTTTTGCCGAACTTCAACG
Source organism: Shewanella sp. Isolate11 (assembly GCF_022398315.1). GTDB lineage: Bacteria > Pseudomonadota > Gammaproteobacteria > Enterobacterales > Shewanellaceae > Shewanella. Next base: position 562,624 of record NZ_JAKEVF010000002.1, on the reverse strand, counting down.
CCCAATTTAATTAACTCTCTGGTGGCCGAATTAGCAATACGTTCAGGCAGTGCCGGTAAAATACGCGGACCTGCTTCAATTAAACTGATACTGAGTTTATCTGCAGTCATTTTACTTAAACCGTAAATTTTCAGTAGGGCGGTAACATGGTAAAGCTCTGCTGAAAGTTCTACACCCGTTGCGCCGCCACCAACAATGGCAATTTTAAGAGCGCCTAATTCATCGGATTGATGCACCCTAGTAAAGCTATCTAATAGTGCATCATGGAAACGATTGGCTTGCTGGTGTGAATCTAAGAAATAGCAATTCTCTTGAACACCTGGAGTGCCAAAGTCATTACTGACACTACCTACGGCCAAGATAAGCTTGTCATAATGCATTTTTCTGCTGGGAAGAAGTTCTTCACCCTGACTATTGACTATGGGGGCGAGGAATACTTCTTGGGTCTGTAGATCGACATTGTTGAGTTCGCCCAGCTGAAATTGATAGCCATGTTTAACCGCGTGAGCAGAATAAACGACGCCATCTAAGTCAGCATCGAGAGAGCCTGTTGCGACTTCATGCAGTAGGGGTTTCCAGATATGAGTACGATTTTTATCGATTAAGACGATCTCGGCGCGACCTTTCTTACCTAGTTTATGACCCAGTTGAGTCGCCAGACCTAGCCCTCCAGCACCACCACCGACAATGACAATCCTCATCTGCTCTGAACTCATACTGTGCTTCCTCATGATGATGGCCTAGGATATTGACCGTAAAAATTGCTTGATATGTTATCTTTTTTTGCTTAGCGATAGTATCGCAATTTGCCCATTTAAAAGGGAAATGTTGAGTCGTTTTTTTATTTGAAATAGTCACTTTCTTTCGAAAACAACAACGGGATTTTTAATGTAAAACTTGTGGCTTGCGCTATACCTGAGCAGTAATTAGGTTATAATCGGCACCATTATTATTGACTTTGTCATCGCTGTATTATCGAACTTTCGGGTTTGCCTTTGATGACATATTTCATTTACTTTGGTTACATTCATGCCTGATAAAACAGATACCGCTAAGCTTACCATCCTCGCGTTAGATACCTGCACCGAATCTTGTTCAGTGGCGTTAACTCATAATGGACAGGTTTATGCCGAGCAGGCGGATGCACCCAGAGAGCACAGTCAGCGCTTGTTACCTATGGTGCAGAATGTACTGAGTGCTGCAAATATTAGCCTTAAAGACGTCGCGCTAATCGCTTACGGTCGTGGACCTGGAAGCTTCACTGGTATTCGTATCTGTACTTCCATGACTCAAGGTTTGGCATTAGGGCAAGATTTACCGGTAGTGGGTATTTCCACTTTGCAGGCAATGGCTCAAGAAGCAATGGATAAACATGGTTCAACACAGGTGGTTGCCGCTATCGATGCTCGTATGGGGGAAGTGTATTGGGGTGAGTTTAAGTTGGTCGAGGGCATTGCTACACTGGTTGGCAATGAGCAAGTGTGCGCCCCAGAAGATGTCAGCCGGGCGCTGGATTATCAACAAACGGTTACTGCTTGCGGTACAGGTTTCGATACTTATCCTGCACTGGTTATCGACAATATGAGATTGTTGTCAGACGTTAAATTTCCGCAAGCCGAAGCCATGCTTGTGCTGGCTTCTCATGCTCACGCTAACGGAGAGTCGACCGATGTTGAAGGGCTTACACCTGTGTATCTAAGAGATACTGTGACTTGGAAAAAACTGCCTGGACGTGAATAAACTCTAAGTTCATCAGGTTTAGGCTACACTTACTCATTTAAGGTTTAATATCCTGCAGATTGTGACTTATGCATTTAGTTCAGATATTAAACAGAATAGTCATTTAACTCAGCTGCGCTAAGCTAGGCTCTAAAGGTGATTTGATGCAGATACATTCTGGTAGTTTACGTAGTGCGTTGACGCAAAATGCGATAAATATCAGCAATAATATTGCGCCAATTCAAGCAAAGCCTAAAGTGATACAGCTCAATGAGGCTGAGTTATTGTCGAACGCACATGATGACGCAGGTGATCAGAAGCAAGCTTATTCTGTACCGCTTACAGATGCCAAGACGTTACTGAATTTGGACCAATTGACCCAGTCATTAGATCGCAAGCTGGATTACGAACAATATATGCCAGCCAGCCAAGGCGCGATATCTGCTTATTTAACCAACCAATATGGACAACAACGTGATGCGATCTCTGCCATGGTAGGCATAGATATATATGCCTGATCTTCGTGCAAACCTCTAGTTCTTATGATTAATTTCTATGTCTATTTCCCCATCGTTTTTTCCTATGATTAAAAGTGATGATGCTAACTATATTAATCATGGAAAGTGTTGTTTATGAAGTCGACCGTAAACTCAACTTCTGTAATTCAGCCCGTCAATTCAATACCTAGTCGCAGTCAATTTATCATCGAACTGTTGATGGCGCTTATCTTAACGCGTATCCCTTACGTCAATGTTCCGTTTAATTGGTTAGAAAGCTATTTTCATGAACTATCCCATGCATTAGCCACTATGTTTACCGGAGGCATGGTTAGCCATATTCAGCTTTTCTCAGACGGTGCGGGTCTGTGTTTTAGTCAAGGTGGTTGGCCTATTTTGATTGGTTTTGCTGGCTATTTTGGCGCTGCCTTGTGGGGCGCATTGTTGTTTAATCTGGCGATTTGGCAGCGAGGGATCCGTTTTAGTTATGCCTTTATGGGCGCATGGGTGTTTATCACTTTGCTGCTGTGGGGGCGAGATATATTGACCATTGTTATTCTGACCGTGTTGGGGCTATTGTTTCTGTTGCCAATAAAGCTTAACCATAACCCTATTTTATCTATTGCGCTTCGCATCATTGCTTTAATGGTGATGCTCAATGCAATGGCGAGCCCTGCGGTGTTATTAGGGATCACTGGTCGAGGTGATGCGATCATGCTCGCGCAGCAAACCTGGTTACCCACTTGGTTCTGGGTGTTTGTTTGGGTAGCGACTAGCGGTGTTATGTTGTGGTTGTGCTGGCGAAGAGTCGATAGGGCAAAAGACAAATTTGGGTAATATTGTTGTTCTTTCGTGAGCTAGCCTGTTAATTTAAAGCTTTATCAGGGAGAAAGTTAATGAAAAAACTAACTATTATGGCCACGCTGTTATTACCTGCACTGTATAGCGCAGTAGGTATGGCTCAAGAAAAAATTAATCCTCAACTGGAAACGGCACTGAGCAATGAATTGCGAATGACAACCAATACCGAGCGAGATATTTACCGCCATCCAGGTCAGACTCTGGCTTTTTTTGATATTAAACCGACCGATACCGTTATTGAACTGTGGCCGGGTGGGCGTTGGTACGCAGAAATATTAGCGCCTTATTTGGCTAAAGAGGGCCATTATATTGCAGCAAATTTCGATGCTTATCCGCCAGAAGGAGTGCAGACTCCAGGTTATCGAATTCGCCTGGGTAAAGCCTTAGATGCATGGTTAGATGACAATCGAACAAGCTTGGGTAAGGCTTCTGCTTTTGCTTATGAACCACCGCGCTTGGCCTCTCTTGGCGAAGCGAACAGTGTCGATGCCGTGCTGACCTTCAGAAATTTGCATAATTGGGCAATGGCAGGTGAATTGGAGAATGTTTTCGATGCCGCTTATCAAGTGCTTAAACCCGGTGGTGTATTTGGTGTGGTAGAACATAGAGCTAAAGCCGGAATGGATATGAAGTCTGGCTATATGTTGCAAGATGAGATGGTGGCACTTGCAGAGAAAGCGGGCTTCAAGTTGGTGGCGAGTAGCGAAGTTAACGCCAACCCAAAAGATACCAAAGATTACGCTAAAGGCGTGTGGACGTTGCCGCCGAGTCTTGGTTTAGGCGATCAAGACAAAGATAAGTATCTTGCCATTGGTGAAAGTGATCGCATGACACTAAAATTTGTCAAAAAGTGATTTCCACTTTGGATTCGATAAGAGTCTCGAGTAGCAATAACGATGAGGTAGCGATAACGCTGCCTCATATTTGTTTAGGTGGGAGGTTATGGGGCTGTGACCATAAGCCCTTACTGCTGGCACTTCATGGTTGGTTAGATAATGCCAACAGTTTTCAGCCTTTATCGGCACATTTATCTGATTATCAGATACTTGCTATCGATTGGCCGGGACATGGTTATTCGCAACATCGTCCAGGTGCCTATCCGCTGCATTGGATTGATTATTTATATGATCTGCAAATGCTGATTGATTATATCAATAGGATTAAACCTATTCATGGCGTAATCGGGCATTCTCTTGGTGGTATCGTTGCCTCGGCGTACAGCGCCGCTTTTGGTGAAAAAGTGCCTCATTGGATCTTTATTGAAGCACCGAGCCCCTTATTTGAACTTCCCGGTAAGAGCCGTGAGCGACTTGTGCGTAGTTTTGCCGACCATCAGCGTCGTCATCAAAATAGTGAGCAGGGCAATAAGCCTGTTTCTTTGGAGGCCGCCATTAAGGCTAGGCATAAATTAACAGGGCTCGACACTCAATGGTGCCGGTTATTGATTGAGAGAAATCTGCAACAAAGCGAGGATAAATTTTATTGGCGAAGCGATCCTAGGTTAAAACTGGATTCGCCTATGCGATTAAACTTCGAACATATTCAAGGCTTAATGCGAGATCATCAAGCTAGAGTTTTATTGATCACTGCGGAAAATGGTTATCGAGGTGTCCCAGCAATTACCAAGCAAGTGTTGGATTGGTATCAAAACCTCTGCCACATTCAACTTGTTGGCGATCATCATCTACATATGGGAAATAGCGAACAGGTTGCCTCAGCCATAATTTGTTTTTTGGCAGAGATTAACCATGATTCACAATAATCTTAGCTAAGCGAAATTGCGCTAGGATTTTTACTCTAATTATGTGATGATGTGAAAATTAAAACGCCCGTATGATTTTTAGGCGCCAATGATAATAAAAAGAGTTAGTTTTAATTTCTAATTTAAGAAATGATGTGTGGGTCAATGATCTACAACTCACTCTACCTGTGATTTAGGAGAGCTAAGTGGAACAGCTTTGGACGAAAAATTTACCCGATGATGTGCCCGCTGTTATTGATGAAAAGCAATACAGTTCGCTAGTTGATTTATTTGAAAGTGCGGTCAGCAAATATCCCGATCAACCCGCTTTTATGAATATGGGGGCGACGTTAACTTATCGTAAGTTAGAGGAACGTAGCCGTGCATTTGCCGCTTATTTACAGAATGAGCTTAAGCTATCGAAGGGCGATCGCGTCGCCATCATGATGCCTAACTTATTGCAGTACCCCATTGCATTATTCGGTATTTTACGTGCTGGTATGGTCGTAGTGAATGTCAATCCTCTTTATACCCCACGAGAGTTAAAACATCAGCTTAATGATTCTGGCGCTAAAGCGATTGTTGTGGTGTCAAATTTTGCTAATACCTTAGAGCAAGTGGTTGATCAAACGCCTGTAGAAAGCGTTATTTTAACCGGACTTGGCGATTTGCTTAGTGGCCCTAAACGCACCTTAGTTAACTTTGTGGTGAAATACATTAAACGTATGGTACCTAAGTATCATTTGCCCCATGCGATTTCGATGCGTAAATCTTTATCTAAAGGGCGTCGTTTGCAATATGTTAAGCCTGTAATTCAAGGTGATGATATTGCCTTTTTGCAATATACCGGTGGCACAACTGGTGTCTCAAAAGGGGCTATGCTGACACACACCAATATTGTCAGTAATGTGCTTCAGGCCGATGCTTCTTATGCGCCGCTATTGAGTGAAGGTAAAGAGTTAGTGGTCACCGCATTGCCGCTGTATCATATTTTTGCCTTAACAGTGAACTGTTTACTGTTTATCCATAAGGGTTCAAATAACCTGCTGATCACTAATCCTCGCGATATTCCAGCATTTTTATCTGAACTGAAAAAGTATCCTTTTACGGTATTAACAGGGGTTAATACGCTATTTAATGCCTTGGTGAGTTCGCCTGAATTTAAAGAGCTTGATTTCAGCAAGCTTAAGCTTTCTATTGGTGGAGGTATGGCTGTGCAGCGCGCCGTTGCCGATAAATGGCAAGGGATCACTAAGAGCCGACTTCTTGAAGGTTACGGTTTAACGGAAGCATCCCCCTTAGTGACTTGCTGTCCTTATAATCTTGATGGCTACAATGGCTCTATCGGCTTCCCCGTTGCTAACACCGATATGCAGGTGCGCGACGATGATGGCAATATCTTAGCCCAAGGTGAAATAGGCGAGTTGTTTACTAAAGGGCCACAGGTAATGAAAGGTTATTGGCAACGGCCAGAAGAGACCGCGAAAGTCATCGATGAGCAAGGTTATTTAGCAACTGGTGATATTGGTTATATGGATGAACAGGGTTTCTTCTATATCGTCGATCGTAAAAAAGACATGATTTTGGTGTCAGGATTTAATGTTTTTCCTAATGAAATTGAAGAAGTTGTCGCCTTGCATCCTAAGGTGTTAGAAGTGGCTGCTGTGGGTGTACCTCATGAAGTCAGCGGTGAATTAGTTAAAGTGTTTGTGGTGCCACGAGATAAATCGTTAACCGAAGAGCAAATAATTAAGCACTGTCGTCAGCATTTGACAGGATATAAAATTCCTAAGCTGGTAGAATTTAGGGAAGAGTTACCTAAAACCAATGTCGGTAAGATTTTACGACGTGAGCTACGCGATGAAGCCAAGTCAGCGTAACTCCATTAGGTATCAACCATATTATGGTTAACTCAAAGCCGGCGCTAATGACGCCGGCTTTGTTTTGAGCCAAGCTCTTGTTAGGAGATAAGTTTGCTACCGTTTCAATATATTGATGATGATGCCAGCTTAGCTGAGTTGGTGGCGCAATACCGTCAAGCCAGTGTGTTAGTGTTAGATACAGAATTTGTGCGTACTCGTACCTATTATGCTCGTTTAGGTTTGATTCAAGTCTATGACGGTAAAACTTTAGCATTAATCGATCCGCTAGCTGTAACCAACCTAAAAGACTTTTGGGCATTATTGCAACGTGAAGACATGATCACTGTGCTTCATTCTTGCAGTGAAGATTTAGAAGTATTAGCTAAATATGGACAGTGCCAGCCTAAGTGTTTATTCGATAGTCAGATAGCTGCGTCATTGTGTGGCATGGGTCATGGTCTGGGCTATGCGAAGTTAGTCGAGCATTGTTTGAGTGTCATCCTTGATAAGGGGGAATCCCGCACCGATTGGCTTAAACGCCCATTAACTGATGCGCAATTGCATTATGCCGCTAACGATGTGGAATACCTCTATCAACTCTATCCACAATTAGTCGAGCAGTTAGAAGCATCGGGTCGCTTAGCCTGGCTCTATGAAGAAGGTGAGCGCATGACTCAAGGGCGCTTAGACTTACCTGAAGGTGAGACAGCCTACCTTAAAGTCAAAAACGGTTTTCAATTAAGCCCTAAACAGTTGGCTTATCTTAAAGTTTTAGCCCAATGGCGCTTAGAAAAAGCCATCGTCAAAGACCTTGCATTGGGCTTTGTCATTAAAGATCATGCCTTGATTGCACTGGCAAAGAAGCAACCTAAAACGGCTGCCGACATTTATAAAATGTCAGAGCTGACCGAACAGGAGAAGCGCATTCATGCTAAGGCCATTATTGCCGTAATGGCGAGCGCTGATTTGGAAAACCTGCCAGCAGCCATCGATGTTATCGCGTTAAAACCCGGTTATAAATCTGCTTTTAAAGCCATCAAGCATTGTTTGACCAGTATTGCTGAGCAGCATAATGTGCCGCTGGAGATGATTGGCTCAAAACGTCATATTCATGAGTTTTTAGAGTGGCGTTGGCAAGGACAGACCGGTGAGTTACCACTATTGCTAACAGGTTGGCGCGCAGCATTAGCAGAAACTCAGTTGAGTCAGTTAGAAATCTAATAAAAAGCCCTCAATCGAGGGCTTTTTTAGGCTTGTTAACTTGGGCTTAAAATTATTTCTCAGGCAAAGTTACATTAAGTTCAAGCACTGAAAGCTTGTCATCATTTTGATCTAATTGTACTGACACCTGATCGGTATCAATTTGTACATATTTACGGATCACATCGATGATCTCTTGCTTCATCGCCGGGAAATAGTCGGGAGCATCACGCTCGCCACGCTGATGGGCAACTATGATCTGCAAACGCTCTTTGGCGGTAACTGCAGTGCTCGGGGTTTTCTTGGTTTTAAAATAATCGAGTAAAGACATAATTAGCTACCAAATATCCTTTTCAGAAATCCTTTTTTCTCTTCGTTGACGAAACGCATTTCAACTTCTTCGCCAGTTAAACGTGCCACACTGTCGCTATAAGCCTTACCTGCATCACTCTCTTGATCGATGATCACTGGTATCCCCGAGTTCGATGCTTTTAGTACTGCTTGAGATTCAGGGATCACACCAAGCAGTGGAATAGCTAGAATTTCTTCAACATCGGCAACGCTAAGCATTTCACCTGTAGCAACGCGGGCAGGGGAGTAACGGGTTAATAGTAAGAACTCTTTAACCGGCTCTAATCCTTCTTCAGCGCGTTTAGATTTGCTTTGCAACATCCCCAAAATACGGTCAGAGTCACGAACTGAACTGACCTCAGGGTTAGTGGTGACAATGGCAATGTCGGCAAAATAGAGCGCCATCATGGCACCGGTTTCGATACCGGCGGGAGAGTCACAAACGATGTATTCAAATTCTTGGCTTAAATCGCTGAGCACTTTACCGACACCATCTTTAGTGAGGGCATCTTTATCACGGGTTTGTGATGCTGGCAGCACAAATAAATTTGGTGTGCGTTTGTCTTTGATTAGAGCTTGGTTCAAATTGGCTTCGCCGTTTATGACATTGACGAAGTCATAAACCACTCGGCGTTCACAGCCCATGATAAGATCAAGGTTTCGTAAGCCAATATCAAAATCAACTACTACGGTTTTATGTCCTTTTAATGCCAACCCAGTTGCGATAGCCGCACTAGAAGTGGTTTTTCCCACTCCGCCTTTACCTGAGGTGACAACAATAATTTGTGCCATGGTTAATTATGTCCTTTTCAATTTTCTATAGCGCTAGCGCTTCTACGGCAAGAGAGTCACCGTCAAGTTTAATACAACCGCTTTTAATTGAGGTATGAGCCTGAAGATTTTCCGTCAGCCAATATTGACCTGCAATTGATACGAGTTCGGCATCTAATGCCTGAGCGATAATGACAGCATTCTTATCGCCATTAGCACCCGCCATGGCTTTACCTCTAAGACTACCGTATATATGAATACTGCCATCTGCAATGACTTCAGCACCATTACCAACAGCACCTACGATGACGAGATCGCTGTTTTTAGCGTAAACCTGTTGTCCAGAACGGATATTCTGTTTGACGATTTTGGTGGCTTTTGGCATTTGAGGTTGGCTGGGACTCTGTTTACCTGACTTGATTAGTGCAAGTCCCAGTTCTTTTGCTTGATTGGCAATCGCACTTGGGGCACCTGTGATGCCGACAATGACTAATTCACGAGAAATCAGTAGTGTTTTTAGGCCGGCTAAATTGTATTGCGGATCCGTTATGGCACTGAGGTTAACCACCAAAGGAGCACCGATGAAAAATTGTGGTGCTATGGCTAATTTACCATCTAATTCAAGCGCAACTTTATCAAGATCGGCATGATTAATATGCAGTACTGACAGTGTAAAAGAGGAGCCTTTTAATTCGAGGCTAGGTTTTTGCATTCCTAAATTTGCTCTTTATAAAAACCAGCCGAAACTGGTTAGATATTATTATAATCCTAGTCCTCATGGTATAGTGTGCCGTATTTGCTGGCAAGTTGAATAGACTGGAAATTTCATAGAATATGATTTGTGCTGTATATAAGAGTCGCTTAAAAGTTGACTGCTATCTGTTTATTGAAAAACGTAATGAATTCGAGCGTGTACCAGAAGCCTTAATGAAGATGTTTGGCGTACCTGAATTGGTCATGATACTGCCATTAGATAAACGTCAACACTTAGGTATTGCAGATATCAATAAAGTAAAAGTTGAACTGCAAGAGAAGGGATATTATCTTCAATTACCCCCACCGCCAGTTAACATGCTGGATGAATATAAAAAAGAGATAGGTTATAGTCGAGATTAATCATTTATAGGGAAAGTGTATGTTTTTTAAGAAAGCTTTGCTTGGTAATTTACTATTAAGTGGCCTTTTATCTGTCCATTTAGCCCAAGCAAACTCAAGCGACATCAGTTTTTCACAATACCTTGATAGCTTAAAAGAACAAGCACAAAGAGAAGGGATTTCTCAAGATACTACCGACAGTTTATTTCTTAACATCAAGCTTTTTAAGAAAGCTTTGGTTAGTCAACAAGACCAATCACCGCCGCAGACCTTAGAAGATTATTATCCCAGCCTGGTCCCTGAAACCTTAGTTAATCAATCACGAGATCTGTATGCTGAACATTCGATTAAGTTCGAGAAACTAGGTAAGCAATATGGTGTGCAACCGCGTTTTGTTATCGCCCTGTGGGGCTTAGCTTCTTCATTGGGTAAAGATGTTGGTGATTATCCATTACTGACAGTGATGGCATCAAATGCCTATCGTGATGATCAAACTCACTCGCGCGAGGAGTTTATTGCGGCAGTTAAAGTTTTTGAAAAGCGTAAACTCAATTTTGATGATTTAAAGAGTAATTGGTCGGGGAAAATTGGCTATCCTCATTTCTCGGTGGGAGAATATGACAAGTATGCCATTGATGGTGATGGCGATGGCCAGATTGATATCTGGCATAACCTCTCAGATGCTTTTGCATCAACGGCCAATTTTTTAAAGCAGTCGGGTTGGAACGATCAAGTGACGTGGGGTCGCCAAGTCCAAGTACCTAAAAACATCGATGTTGCCTCGAGTGGATTAGCGATCAAGAAGAGTTTTGACCAGTGGCAATCGCTTGGAGTAAGACGTTTTAATGGTAATGACTTACCAAACCGAAGTGACATGAAAGCTTCTTTGATTATGCCTGATGGCATTCTTGGTCGAAAATATTTGGTGTATGACAACTATCGAACCCTCGTAAAGTGGAACGACTCTCCCTATTATGCCCTTTCTTTGACCTATCTGTCGGAACGCATCAAGTATCCAGCAATTAATTAGTGTAAAATGGCCTCTGTTTATTAAGTTGTAGATAGAATCGAATGGCGTTTTGGAAAGAGAAGAGCTTAGCTCAGTTAACTGCCCATGAGTGGGAACAGCTTTGTGATGGCTGTGGTAAATGTTGTCTTAATAAGATAATCGATGACGATACCGATGAACTTTATTACACCAACGTAGCGTGTAAATTGCTCGACGACCAAGATTGCCAATGTGTTCATTATCAACAGCGTTTTAACTTTGTGCCTAGCTGCACCAAAGTCACTATACACAATATTGCCGAATTAACTTGGCTTCCCGATAGTTGTGCCTATCGCCGTTTATATCTCGGTCGTGATTTGCCCAGTTGGCATCCATTACTCACCGGCAGTAAGCAAGCGATGCACGATCTTGGTATCTCTATCCGCCAAAAAGTGATTAATGAAACTAAGGTGAAATACCTTGAGGATCATATTGTCATGTGGCCGTTAAAAGATTGCGAATAAAAAACGCCCGAAAGGGCGTTTTTTATGGCTTTGATTTGATGGCACTAGATTGTTTCTATCTTTGATACCACTCAAAGTAAATTAGTGATCAGCCCGTTTGTAACAGAAAAGGACGCAGTAAAAATTGTTGAAAACAAGGCGTAAATTACAGTCACTAGTTATTCTAATTACAAAATTTACAACACGGTTATCGGCGATTTTAACTAGCAAAAATGATCAATAAATTACTGCGATTTGTATGATACTTCTATTTAGCTTTATGGTTTGCCTTTAATGCTGGGACAATGAAAATCACTAGGGCAATGAGATAAACACTAAAGCCAACGATCATCCATTGTGCCATGGTAATGCCAAGGGCTTGCCAAGGAGTATCGGTACACATTCCCGTAGGCATAAATATAGACGGTAGCCATTCATGTAAAGGCATCCAACTTGGAAACTCTGGTAAAAACGAGCAAGTCGAAAACGGGTTTGAATTAGTTTGAATCTCTACTAATTCTTGAGCCAATTTGAATCCCCAACCTGCGCTCACTGCCCATACGGTAACTCCTATGAGTCGAACTAAGCGATATTGACAACCTATTATTCCGACGAGGCCTGCGAGCATGATGCCCAATACGGCAACACGTATATAAATACACATAACACAAGGATCGAGTTTCATCACATATTGAAAGAATAGTGCGCTTAGTTCGAGGCCTAAGGCACTTATAAATAAAACGATCCATGCTTTACGCGATTGTGCAAATGAGGTTAGCAGGCTCACAAATTACTCCTATTTAATAGCCATCCAATAAAAAACGCCTCTGTTCACGAGAGGCGTTTTTAAGACTTTACGAAACTAGCTTAGTTCAGTCAATCAACAAATTAATGAGCGCCAATAACACCTTTAGCTGCTTCTGCGGCAGAATGATGAATTAACAGATGTGAGTCATAAAAATATTGTGTCATATCGGATAGATATCCTGTTTCAATCGCCAATACACCGACAATTGACAACACAATAGTGTAGGGCAGTGCCATCCATACCATACGTCCATAAGAGAGACGAATTAGCGGAGCAATGGCTGAGGTCAATAAGAACAGGAAGGCTGCTTGACCGTTAGGTGTTGCAACCGATGGTAAGTTAGTCCCAGTGTTAATCGCCACTGCAAGTAAGTCGAATTGATCGCGGGTGATTTGGCCATCCAATAGGGCAGCTTTAACCTCATTGATATAAACAGTACCCACAAACACATTATCACTGACCATAGACAGCAGGCCGTTAGCGATGTAGAAGATCACTAATTGAGTATTCCCCTGATAACTTAATGCCCAGTGAATAACTGGGGCAAACAGTTGTTGGTCGATAATCACTGCCACTACCGCAAAGAATACTGCCAGTAACGCAGTGAATGGCAATGCCTCTTCAAATGCTTTACCCAATTGGTGTTCGTTGGTCACGCCATTAAATGCGGTGGTAAAGATGATTACCGATAACCCAATTAGTCCCACGGAGGCAAGGTGTAAAGCTAAACCTGCGATTAACCAAACACCGACAAAGGCTTGAATAACTAATTTAATTTTGTCGTGATTGGTGCGGTGTGCATCTTCATGGGTCGAATAGTCGACTAAGATTTTATGTACCGCGTCGGGAAGCTGTTGACCGTAACCGAAAATAGCAAACTTCTCGACAAGAAAACAGGTGGCAATACCGGCAAAAAATACAGGTACAGTTACTGGACTCATGCGGATAGCGAACTCTCCAAATTGCCAGTTAGCCTGAGCCGCAATGATGAGGTTTTGTGGCTCACCCACCATAGTACATACGCCACCCAGTGCAGTACCAATACCGGCATGCATTAACAGGTTTCGTAAGAATCCACGAAAGGCTTCTAATTCATCTTGGCATAATGAGTGGCCTTCACCATGATGATCTGAGGTGTGATCATGATCATCTGAAAAGGTTTTACCTGATGCAACCTTATGATAAATAGAGTAAAAGCCTACAGCGACTGCAATGATAACTGCGATAACAGTTAAGGCATCAAGGAAAGCTGATAGGAAGGCCGATGCAATACAGAACATCAAAGAGACCACGATTTTTGAGCGGATCTTAGTGATCATTTTAGTAAATACAAACAGCAGCAGCTGCTTCATGAAGTAGATCCCTGCGACCATAAAGATCAACAGCAATAACACTTCAAGATTGGCCTCTATCTCATGTAGTACCTGACTAGGTGAGGTCATACCTATGATGACCGCTTCTATGGCAAGTAAGCCGCCCGGTTGGAGGGGGTAGCATTTGAGTGCCATTGCTAATGTGAAGATAAATTCAACAACAAGCAACCATCCAGCAACGAATGGATTGATATAAAAAATAATGGGGTTGATCACTAGAAACAATAATATTGCGATTTTGAACCACTTAGGTGAATTTCCTAAGAAGTTATCAATAAACGCCTGACTCATGGTCACAGGCATGGCACCCTCTCAATTTGTATAATAATTTTTACTAGAAAGTTAAAACGATCTTTAAGGTCGGCTTCAGTTTAGCTTAATGGAATGTATAAATTAATACCTTTGTTAAGCTAACGTCTTAAAACTGTCGACTGAATCAATATGTATCTCACGGGGTTATGATTGATAGCTCATTTTCGGCATAATTGAGAGCAGAGTCATCCATCTTGAACAGTAATATCACAGATTAGGTTTCCATTTTTCCCTGCTCTGGTATGATCAGTTACTATATAACTCTAATTAATTTGGAAAAGTGGCCTGATGACGACTGTCCCCCAAGCACCTGTAACGCCGAAAGACAAAGATATTATTGAAGCGAAAGGTCCTGCCAGCTTTGCCGAGAAGTACATTGTACGTTCTATTTGGGAAGGCAAATTCCCTCCAGGTTCTATTCTACCCGCCGAACGTGAGTTGTCTGAGTTGATTGGCGTCACTCGTACCACATTAAGAGAAGTGTTACAGCGTTTAGCCCGTGATGGCTGGCTAACCATTCAACATGGTAAGCCGACTCGCGTAAATGATATCTGGGAAACTTCTGGACTGAATGTGTTAGAAACCATCGCCGACTTAAACCCCGCTGGGGAGCCGGTGTTATTAGAGCAACTATTATCGGCTCGCACTAATATCAGCGCTATCTACTTTAAAGGTGCAGTGCGTTACAACCCCGAAAAAGTGATTGAGGCGTTAGCACCATTAGCGACCTTGGAAGATGATGCTAAAGCTTATATCGACTTTGATTACCAATTACATCACACCTTGGCTTATCATTCGGGTAATCCATTGTACGTATTGATTTTAAATGGGTTTAAAGGTTTATATAGCCGTGTGGGGCAGGAATATTTCTCAATAGAAAAAGCCCGTGAATTGGCATTAGACTTTTATCAAGCTTTAGAAGCATTAGCTAAAAACCATAACCATAATGACGTGCCAGTTTTGATGCGTAGCTATGGTATTAACAGCGGTAAGGTGTGGCAGCGTCATAAAAATGATCTACTGACTAATGCTGAGCACGCTTAGCGATTAGCTTTATTACTGCAAAACCGCTCTAAGGAGCGGTTTTTTTGTGGCTTAAATTACATCAGCTTAGGTGACTGCTCTACTGATACAAGTTTAATCGATATTAAAGTTGTAATAGATATCGAGCGATTTTTCGACCGCGCTGGATACAGTTTCTAAATAGAGTTGTGACATTAAGTAGTAGCGTACTGTCATCTCATAACCTGGAGTAAATACCCCAACACCATATTTGACCATGAGGTTTTCACCAACATAACCGCTGATGGCCACTTTTCCTTCATCGTTTGTATCAAGCTGAACATTGGATATCCCCAACTTTTCGATAACGCCTGTAGCCGTACTACTGATACTGTTGATCTCGCCATTACCTAATTGGTTACTTAAGGTTAGCGCCGCTCCTAACATGAGTGAACTGTTTTGGTCGCCGCTATTACTGTTAATCCCAGTACCTTTGATGATGTAAGACAAAATCTCTGCATGTTCCATTGTCGGTGTTGAAAACAGGGTGACAATTGGCTTAAGCGGAGTTCCAGTTATTCTCACGCCTGCGGTGACATCTTCAGCTTTGATCTCCCTAACGGCAACAATATTAAGGTTAGGGACTTCAATTGGGCCAATAAATTGCACCTCTCCGGTTTTGATCGTGAGTGTTTGCCCCATAAACTTATATGAACCATCCACTACTTTAACATCGCCATAAAGGTGAGGTGGGTTAAAAGGCTCTTGGCGTAAATCGAGTGTGCCTTGTAATTTTCCTCTTAGTCCCATGCCATCAATGAGCAGCTGATTGCCGACATTGATTTTAATCTTACTGGTTATGGCTATGGGGTGTTTTACTTGGGAGTCATCACTCAAGCTGTCACTGAAAATTACATCATTAGACTCGGCAATGCCCCCTTCTGGGAGCTGAACAATTTTTATGTGGCCAGAAGGTACATCCACTTGGCCCTTAATATCGATACTATTGCTGCTAAACAATATTTCCAGAGATGGGCTGACATCTAGAATCACCATCGGAGGTTGAATAACAGCTAATTTTTCGCCATTAAGGTTAATTTTGCCTTTTAGCTTTTCACCTCTCCAGTCCATATTGCCATTTAGGTCGGCTTTACCATCGCCCATCTTCCAACTGCCCTTGATGTCGGCATATTGGCCCCCCAAGCTAACGGACATATTGATGTCATCTAACTTGGTTGGGTTTGATGTCGCCAGTAATTGTCCCTCTATAAGGGTGAGTTCACCGACAATTTGTGGTTTTTGTAAGCTGCCAGACAGGCTTAAGTGGCTGGATACCATTCCCTCGATAATTTCTAATTGTGGGGTTAATTGGGCTAAGGCATTTAAATTTACATCGCTGATATTGACCTCACCAGAAAGGGGGTTATCTGGTGTAACGCCTATCTCTATGTGACTGTTGATATTGGCTAGGTTATCCGATTCAAACAGCGCTTTTATTTGCAGTAACTTTTCATCTAAAGTCGCCGAAAGTTGGACACTATGATAACCCGTGTCGACTTTACGTTTAGTGGATTGCACCGTAATTTTGCCGGGAGTCATATTGAATTCAACATTGGCCTGAGGCTTTTTCTGCTCTGCCCAACTGAAGTGTGAATCTAAGGTTGCGGGGCCGTACCAGGTCACTTCTTGCGGTAGTAGCGGTGCCAGCAAGGCACCTATATCACCGTCAAAGGTCACGCTGGTATCACCAGTGTCACTCAATTCTAGAGTATCTTTAACACACAAATTTCCGTGTTGATGTTGCCAACAAAATGGGGTTAAGCTGCCTTGTTGTTGCTTATTATCCCAAGCGACAATGATCGGCTTATCCAATTGGAGCAATCCTAACATTGAGTCGAAATTGAATTTACTGATCGCGAGATCTAATTTTTCGGTTTCGATATCGAAGCGGGAGTCGACAATGATATCTAGGTTAACACTCCCCTGAGTTTGTAGGCTGAGTTCTTGAAGTGCCTGATCGCCCTTGAGGTGAAGGTTTACAGTGTCGAGAGAAAAGTTTCTACGCTGAATATCGTCTGCGTCAATAAACAGGGCGAACTGTTGTTGGCTTAAAGGGCGATAAAAACCTTTGAGTTTGGCTTGCAGTAAACTGATATCGGTAAACTCTAGGGCTGAGGTATCACCATCTAAGGTGATCATTGGGTTATCGTTACTACCCGTGACATTAACGTTTACATTGATAGCGCCAGCAGCATCAGGATGCCAAAGACTTAAATCTGGTACCGAAAGGTGTCCCTCTAATGCCCAGAGATCGGCAACACTGCCAGAAAGCGAAAACTCTGACTGTAGTGCCTTTAACAATAGATGATTGGCGTTGAGGTGATATTGCTCATTGGCACTCACATCTCCTTGTAACTCTAATGGGTAATCATCAATGTTGCCCTTGATATCAGCTTCACTGATCCCAACTAGCCAATGTTTATCTTGTAGCTTTCCTTGGCTCCGTAAGTGTCCCTCGATCAAGGTGTTAGGGATGGTGATATCATCGCCCAAATTTAATCTTTGCAGCTGCAATGCTTGGGTGTTGAGTGAAACATCCCAATGAAGCTCATCGCCATAGGCGAGTAACCCATTGAGTTGAATGCTGCCCATGGAGCTACTGACATCAAGTTGTTTGATATCAACTTGTTGCTCTGCATGGCTAAGCTGCGTATCGATTTGCAACGGTGGTTGATAAGGCGTTTGTATTTCACCAGTAAATGAAGCCGTTTGCTGTAGAAGACTGCCTTGCGAGTCAAGAGTTATCTGTTTGGCTTCGTAACTAGGGGATTGCAGCGGCCACATAATATGATCGCTATTAAGGTGTAATGAATAGGGCACAGTCGGCACTGTGAGATTAGTTTGGCTGGCCAATTGAAAATTAATATGTCCATTACCGAGCGCATCAAGCTTAAGGTCTGTTAGATCGCCATTGAGTTTGGCATCAATATGTTGTTTTTCTAATTGTGGCAACTCTTTAACCTGCTCAAGTAGCAGATCTAGGTTTAGTGCCATCGGATAGTGATCTTTTAAGCTAATATGACCATCGAGTCGCAATTGACCATAATCATGCTCGATCAGAAGTTGATCGAGATTAATACGATGACCCACATAGCTGCCTTGAAGTACGGCTTTGGCAATATTGTCTTGGCGTTTACCGAGTATGATTTGGCTGTCGAACATTAAGGCATCATCGATAAAAATTGGCATCGGGATGGCCACTTGTGGCATCTGCGCAAGTAGCCAGCCGGTATCATCTTTTTTATCCTCGGCTGATGACGGATTGTCATTGATAGGGATATTAACTATTACCCCTTGTGTTGATAATTGATTGACTCGTAGACCGGTTGAAAGCCAACTCGCTTGCGTATGAATACTGTTGGCCGCAAAGTGCATCTCATCTACACGCACATTAATATTTCGTAGTGCGGCTTGAGTTAGGCTGATACCTATGGGCAGTTGCAGTTCGCCATTCTCTATTTCAATCTGCTCAGGAGCTGTATCTTGTGCTTGATTTGGATTTTCTGCAGTCGCGGATTCGGATAAGGCTTGTTCAATTGCTGCGATATCAATTTCGACATTGGCTTTTGAGGTCTCCAGCCCATTAACACACAACTGTTTTTGAACCAAACATAGTGGTCGCCAATCGAGTTGTAGATCGTCAATCTCTACTTTTATGCCAGCCATAGACCAATTAGCATAATCGAGTTTAAGCTCACTGTTTAGGGTACCCGAGTGATAGCTGACTTCAAGGTTAGGCACAAAGGCATCGGCTAAGTTGACGGCAATACGAGTGCCCAGTGGAGTACCGATAAAAATAGCTAATAACACTAATAACAGCAGGGGCAGATACAATATCACCCGCAGGGTATTTTTAAGCCAAGTTAAGCATCGTCTGAAAATGCTGCGAGGTGGTGTGGCCTGGGCACTCGCTGTCACAGTTTCCCTTAATTCACTGGTTTTATTGGTACCTGAGGTCATAGCTCTGACCCCATAGTGAGATGGATGCGCCACGAACGATCGACGGTTTCGGTTTCTTTAAGACCCACACCGACATCTAATCGAATGGGACCTATGGGTGTGATCCAATGAATGCCACCACCCACAGAGACGATAGGTTCAATTTGGTCGATATCAAATGCATTACCCGCATCGACAAAGGTTGCTACACGCCAGCTTGGAGTCAAATAATATTGATACTCAAGACTGCCCACCAACATATAACGCCCACCGACCACCATTCGTGCCAGTTCATTATCTTCATTGACATAATCGATATAAGGGCCGAGTTCATTGTAGGCATAACCGCGAATACTCTGATCGCCACCGGCAAAATAACGTAATGAGGGAGGGACGTAGGCAATATCTTCATCAGCTACAATATTGGCACCTATGTCGAGCCTAGCAACGATCCTATGCCTATCAAAGAAAGTATCTATCCATTTAAATTTCGCTTGTAAGCGAGTTAATCGGACATCTGAGCCGGTATTGGGGTCGGCATATTCGAGGCTGTAATATTGAAAATAGCCTGACTTAGGGTCAAGGGTGGTATCGCCACGATGAGTGTACGATAGACTGCTACCTAAAATTAAAAAGCGTGGGTCGTAGTCAATATCCGACTGAGTGTAAGACTCGTCCAAAGCATCAATCGAGTAAGTTAATATCCAGCGGCTCTGTAACCGTTTTTGTCTGACCACGCCTACGGTATAAATAGTAGATTCGAGTTCGCCGGTATTAACATAATCGCGCTTCCCTGCATCGTAGACTTGATCTACTCCATATTTATCCCGCAGCAAGCCTAAACGAATTTTTAGCTGATCGTCTAAGGGATGCGTCAGTGGAATGGTGTAAGTGGTTAAAAATTTAGGTCGATCCGGGGACCACTCGAGCCGAGTTTCCTGCGAGTGACCATAACTATTAATCTGCGGAGTACGCCAAGTGACTCGAACTCTTGGCTCAATGCCTCCATCATCAGAGTTACCCACATCGGCACCAAAACCCAGTTCGATGGAATGGCTAGATTTAGGTGTGAGTTCCACTTTAACTGGAACGGTTTCGTTCTCTGTCTTATCCAGCTGAGGGATCACTTTGATATTGCTAAAATAACCAGTATTGACTAATTGTTGATTTAGGGAACCCAGCCGGGCAGTACTGTATTTGGCATTAGGCTGGAAGGGAACCAATTTGTCCAAAAAACCGGGCTGTAAGGTATGGCCGCTGAAGTTGACATCACCCAGGTGATAACGATGACCAGATTCATAATGTAGATTAATTTTGGCAGTATTTAAGTCTCGGTTCACCACGATACTATTGGTAACATATCGCCCGTCGAAATAACCTCTCGCCAATGCTAATGTGAGTAACTGCGACTTCACATCCTCATATTGACCGTGATTGAGAATGTCACCAGGTTTCATGGCGACATTATTGAGCCACTGATTCACGGCATTATCGTTTTGGATCTCGCCTTGAAGCTGAATATCAACCCATTGAATACGTGTTGGTTCGCCTGCTTTGACTGTAATGTTTAATTGCCAAGGTGCATCTTCAGGACTGAGTACTTGTTGCTTAATTTGGCCATGATAATAACCCAAGGAGTGCAGAGCCGCTTCAATGTTATCTTCGGCGTTGAAGATGAAGGCATTACGTTGGGTCTTGGATTTAGGTAACTCGCCCAAATGGGCTGTAATGTTACGAGTTAGAGCTTCGTCGGCTCCAGTCACTTTGACCTCCAGCCAATTGTTAGCCGAAGCAGAGAAAGCACTTAAGCTAACTGCGATAAGCAACAGGCGAATGACCACAGGTGAAATGAAAAAAAATCGCAACAAAAATGGGCTCTATCTATTTGAAGATATTATTATCGGCTATTGTCGCAGATTCTCTCAGGCAAGCAAGAATATGATTGTAATTAATGGCTAATATGGCTACAAATAAATAAAAAATTCATAAGGAATTCCGATGAGTATAAAAATTAAACAACTCTATTTAGGCTCGTTAATTGGACTGAGTTTAGTGGGGAATGTGTGGGCACAAAATGAGCCATTTGCCATCGCAATTCATGGCGGAGCCGGAACCATTTCAAAAGCCAAATTAACCCCTGAGCAGCAGAAGGCTTATCGTGAAAAACTCAAGCAAGCGGTCGATGCGGGCTATAAAGTATTAGAAAAAGGCGGGGATAGTCTGTCTGCGGTCACTGCGGCAATTCATATTTTGGAAGATAGTCCGATGTTTAATGCTGGACTTGGGGCGGTTTATACTTATGACGGTAGCCATGAAATGGACGCCTCAATCATGGATGGTAACACCATGAATGCCGGTGCTATTGCTGGGGTAAAGCATATTAAAAACCCGATTGATCTCGCCCGTAGCGTGATGGATAACTCGGCCCATGTGATGTTATCCGGTAGTGGTGCAGAAGAGTTTGCGTTAACACAAAACTTTACTTTAGTACCAACGACCCATTTCGATACTAACAGCCGTTATCAGCAGTTGCTGGATGCAAAACAGAAATTAAAAGCCTTCGATGAACAAAATGAAGCTAAAGTTGACCATCAAGCTGCTCTCGATTATCTCGACCTAGATTACAAGTTTGGCACTGTGGGTGCTGTTGCGCTGGATAAACAGGGCAATTTAGCCGCGGGTACTTCAACCGGAGGTATGACTGCAAAACGCTTTGGCCGCATTGGCGATTCGCCCGTCATTGGCGCCGGGACTTATGCCGAAAATGGTGTTTGCGCCGTGTCTGCGACGGGTCATGGTGAGTATTTTATTCGCTATCACGTTGCTGGTGATATCTGTGCTAGGGTCAAGTATCAGCAAAAGTCGATCATTCAAGCTGCCGACGAAGTTATCAATCAGCGTTTAATTACCGCAGGTGGTACAGGCGGTGTAATCGCCATCGATCAGCGCGGTAATATTGCGACACCATTTAATACCGAAGGCATGTATCGTGCGACGCGCAAAAGTGGCGAACAAGCACAGGTGATGATCTGGCAGGATAATTAATCCACACACTAATTAATCAGACGGTATATTGTAAAAAAGAGGCGATTTTTGCCTCTTTTTGTCTTTAGCAGATACTTATTTCAATTCTAAGTTAGTTTCTCTAAACCTCGCTATTTCAGCTTAGTGTTATCTTCAAATAGATATTTTATATAACATCAATACATTCAACTTATTAGCTTGAAGTTTGAGTGGCCTCGCGGCTTTTTAGCGCAGAATGGACAAAAAATCTAATGTATTAGGCTAAAGGGTTCTATTAAACAATCATGCTTGTTTTCATATATTTGCCTGTAAAGCCAATGAAACTGGGACTTTGACAATTTTTTTGTGGCTTCTCCTTGACTACAATTAGGTTCTTACACTATGTGAGATTGAAGTTATGGATAGCTATCAAAGATTGTTAGTCGTCATCGACGAACATGATTTTAGTCTTAAGGGAATATCTAGAGCATTGTACATGGCCAGTAGAACCAATGCGGTGGTCATAGTTATGTTGCTTCAGCACGGTAACTTTGTCAGCCGACTTGTAGACACGTTCGAGCAGAGTGATTCAGAATCATTACCAAATACTAAACATCTAACGATTGAAAAAAAGCGTCAGTGTATAAATGAATTTATTAAGTCAACTTGTCAGTCTGGGTTAAGTATTTCACAGGCGGCGATCAACTGTACTAGTTGTGACGATGTACTGACGTTTTGTGATGATTTTAAAGTCGATGCTGTGTTTATAGCCGCTTCAAGACATAAGTTATGGAACTGGCTAACAATAAAAGCGCTGGATATTCGCTTGATCAGAGAATCAACCAGACCCGTAGTTGTAGTTAAAGATCATCTATGGGAGCCAGGGGGACGGATCATCTCCTTGATAGAACCTTGTACAGAAGATATAGAGCACAAAGAGCTCAACGAGACTGTGTTACAAACTACGGCGCATTTTACTCAGTTGCTTAAAGGTGATTGTCATCTGGTTGATTGTTATTTTGGTGAGACTCCGAGTATCTCCTTTCACCAAGCCATGACTCCTGAATCAAATGAAGGTTATCATTTTGAGCAAATGTCCAAATACACCAGTCAGTATCACCTGTTACCGTCCAATGTGAAAACCGTTAACGAACATTTTCATTTGGCAAAAGAGTTACCCGAAGATGCGATCGAATCGTTGTCGAAACGGGTTGACTCAGAATTAGTGATCTTAGGGGATAAAGGTACACCAAATCTGTTGTCTAACTTATGCGGGAATGTGGCAGAGCAGGTTATCGATCGTATTAATTGTGATTTGTTAGTGGTAAAAAAATCCAGTTCAGCATTTAATTAAAAGCCCCATATAAAACCATTAAAAAGGCGCACTAAGGCGCCATTTTTGTACATGGATGATAATCGTTAGATTATTTCTTAATCCATTTTCCTTGTGGCGTTTGAATATACTCGCCTTGTGCCGTTGCCTCTATTGCCTTTTGAGCGGCAAGTTTGGCAACATCATCGACACTAATACCATTTTTTTTGGCAATCTTTTCATAGTGTGCACGGCGTTTACTGTTCACCGATTTAGCCAGCGCTTGCGCTTCACTGCTATTGACCACAACACCCAAGTAGCCATCGGTTTGCTCACCCACTAAGCCTTGGCTTTTCGCATCATGTAGGGAAATAGCAAAGGCGTTGAAGCTGAACACAAGAGCGGTGACTAGCAATAATAATTTATGTTTCATTTTTCCTCCTTTGCTTAAAACAGCTCGTCGTTGCTGATTAACTCATCGAGTTCTTTATCCACTTTAATCTTAATCTCATGCTCAATTTTAACGTTGAGATTAATGACAATGGGTTTGTCGGGCGGCTCAATTTTTACTGTTGGTGTGCAGCCTGTTACGCTGAACAGTATCGTAGCGCCCAATATGGCAGTAGCTAAGTTTGGCAATATCTTCACGAATGATTCCTTTTAAATAGCTATATCTCGAGCCTGTTGGCCTATGAATAACACTAGCTTACTCTTGCTAAGATGACGATAAGCTGAACGTTAAAAATATTGGCTTTGTTAAATCAAAACTATTGGCCCATGGCATTTTCTATTTGATTTTGTAACGTGTCGCCAATCTGTAAGCTCTTGAGTAGTTGTAACATATTTTCTTCCTGAGTGTAGTTCAAGTGGATAGGTCGTTCTATATCTTTGGCGCGACCTTTGACGTTGACCTTAAGCAAAGCATCGCCATTTTTATCCATATCGAAACTGCTGGATAGCTCGCTGTAGTGCAGCTCTTCTAATGCCGAAAAGGCAAAGTCTAAATAGGGCTGTGATAAACGCATTTGCATCACCGCGGGATTATCATCGACTTTGATTAAGCCGCCGGGAGGGCGGGCAGCCAATCGGCCACCACTGACAGAGACTTTATTGTCTGCCAGTGAAACAGGTAATACACCATCGAAAATCCCATCGGCATAGATCCCCACTTGAGGCTGCACTTGCATGAGCTGCTGTAATTCGAGGCCTTGAAGAACCAAGTACGCATCAGAGGGAGAATTTAGGTTTAAATCGAATAGTGGCAACAACAGTTTGCCGCCTAGGGTCTCCGCGGTGGCGGTAAAATCGATATCGGCGGTTTGTTTTGTGTTGATTGAATTGGCAGCGACCAATTTGTCAGAGTTTAATGAGGTATCAGTTAATAGCCCATCGATAGTTCGGTTATCTATGTTGATTTTAGCTTGACCGCTGACATTTGTTAGTAACACACCAGGATTAAAGGCTTGAATAGATAAGGCTAAGCTATCGCAATAAAAGTGTCGTAAGGGGGAAGGTGTTAACTCAGATGCGTCAAATAGACATTGACCTTTCAGGTTTGCTTGTTCGAAGGGAAACTGGTTGAAACTGCCTTCACTGATACTGATACTGGGGGTAAAGCTCGCATGTATTTCACTGCCACCCTGGTGCCACACTTGTTGATGCTGAGCGGCAAGGGAGAGATCGCCGATCGCCGTTAATGGTAGTGAGAGTTTGAACCACTGCTGCAGCTGTTTGGTTAAATCACCTAAGTCACTGTTGAACTGAAACTCACCTTTTAAACTCGCTAGGGATTGTCCTTTATCGCTGTATTGGTCGGATTCAATCGTCTTTAACAGTTTATTTGATAACGTTAACTGATGTTGGCTTTGTAGGTTTAGCTTATCCAACTTCCAATCTTCCCGAGTCTGTAATTGCGAGGCATTCAAACCTGGCTTCCAATTGAGTTGCTGTTCAAGATTGAAGGTTTCAAATTGAGCACGGGTGCGTATCCGCTGTTTGCCCAATAAATAAAAATGATCTGTAGTTATGAGTCCTTCAACATCATATTGAAACTGGCTTTGCCAAGCTTGATTGAGCAAGCCGATGGTTTGTGGCTTGCCTTTTTCTGTTGTTGCTGGCTGTTGTGGCGTTTTAATCAGGGTGAACGGCGTTGTATTTAACGAAATGGCATTTATATGAGTCTGGCGTGTTAAGGTTTGTTCTGCCGTACCTAAGTGCTGAGTGAGTTCGCTAGCCGTTAATTTTATAGCGATAGCAGGGATTTGTGCTTGAAGTTTAAACCAGCTTGATTGATTGCTGTACTCATCTCGCTTTGAAGCAATACTCAGTTTGTCTTGGCTGCTAAGTGTAAATTGTGTGCTGTTCATTTCGGCAACAGGGGAGAAGCCCTGCACAGATTGATATGGTTTCTTGTTGTACAGCTTTATGTTTGGAGCTGTGGTGGTCACAATCACAGGCTCTAGCATTAAGCGCGCAAGTTGACCTTGGCCTAACTGGAGTTGACCGCCGTCTAGCTGTAGCCGTGTTTGATCACTGGAAATAGCGATCTGTGTTTGTTCTGCTGATTCTAAATCACTGAGATTAAGTTTGTTTCCAGCTATCGTCAGCTGAGTCTTACCCCAATCAAACTGGGTTAAATCTGTGATGGTCGCGTTTTGTTGTAACTGTAGCGCTATTTGTTGGGCCTCAAGATGCAACTTGGGCTTGTTGAACTTTGGTGATATGAGACGTAACTCGCTGCCATCAGCAATACTGACAGTCGATGATAATGAATTGCTGTCAGGTTGAGTGGCATTATTTTGATGCATCAAGCTGAGATGTCCTGTGGCATTAACAGTGAATGTTTTAACACTGATGGCTTGTGCTGTGGCTTGTATCTTAGTTGCTTTAGCGCAGTTTGAAGACAGTGATAGTGATTCAGTGGCCAGTTGATCTAGCTCGATACACAGAGGATTGCGGCGATTAAAATTAAGCTGCCATAGAGCTGTAACTTGATAACCAGAATCGAGATGATGAACTGCCAGCTCGTTGATTTGGCTACTCAATTGATTGACTGCGTTTTTAGCGTCAGAGTTTTCATCTAATGAGACGATAAGTTGTAATTCTGGCACCGTTAATTGCTGTGAGGTTAATTGATAGTTTAAAGGTTTTAACAATGACAAATCGATCAGCATTGTTGGATTTTCTGCAGGAAATCTTGATTTTACCTGCTTTGAGGGTGATGCATTTTGGTTCGACTTTTTTGATAGCTGATTAATGATTTCGACTATGTTCTCGGCTAATGGCTCATTAATATGTGTAGTTAAAGCCTGTAGTTGTTTAGGTGTTAACCCTAAAGAAATCGCCATAGGTTTTAGGCTGAAGATCAAATCACTCAAGGGACCTGCAAGAGAAAAATCAACCTTATGTTCAGTGGCTGAGTTTATATCTGATTCGAAAGATTGTGGCTTTAACACTATGGCTTGCTCAAGCTGTGTTTGATTAATCTTTGCTGCCGAAATATAGCTCTGTTGCAGTTGATGTTGTGAATCAAGCACAAAAGTATCGAGGTTCAGATTGATTGTGGAGTGAAGTGTTCCACCAAAGCTGAGCTGAAAGGCTTCGACTAACTCTTGTAGGCTTGCGAGTGCTTGTAGCTGTGATGGCTTTGGTTGCTGCGGATGTTGTGATGAGTTACCGAGTTCCTTAAGTGT
This sequence comes from Shewanella sp. Isolate11, assembly GCF_022398315.1. Classification (GTDB taxonomy): domain Bacteria; phylum Pseudomonadota; class Gammaproteobacteria; order Enterobacterales; family Shewanellaceae; genus Shewanella. Next base: position 535,535 of record NZ_JAKEVF010000002.1, on the reverse strand, counting down.
TAACGCCGAAAACAGCAAGTCTTTAAAGGTATCTAGAGATAATTGAGTTTGTGCATGCCAATCTTGCTCGCCCAGTTGGGCATTAATATCGATTAAGCGCTTATCTTGGTGACTGATGGCACTGAGTAAGTGACCTTGGCTATCCAAGCTCAGATAATTAAGATCTAGGCTAAGTTGATTGTTTTCTATCGCAGCCAGATTTAGCTGCGCCTTACCGACGGCGATTAACGGCAAGGTTTTTAATTGCGCGGCAAAATCGCTGGCAGCGGATTGGCTTGATGTCGATGGCGAATCAAATATTGTCGGTGATAGCGAAACTTCAATATTATCCACGGCTACCGATTTGATATCGGCAAGAGACAAGGCGTGCCAAGAAACCTTATCACGCAGACTTATTTGAAGTTTTTCAATATGAATTATGTTGCCATTAATATTAAGGGTAATGGCACCGACTTTACCGCGCAGTAAGGCATCGGGAGTGATGGACAGTGAGATGATTTGACTATTGTAAGGCGCAAGAAGCTGATTAACACTCGCTGTGGTGATTCCTGCAAAATGAGTGTAAGTTACTGAAAGCGTTATCGAGACTGCCGCGATCAGCAGCAAGCTTACCATAATGATCAGCCGACTCGTTTTAGAAAGGCGTTGCCACATCTATCCCTATCTCTTGACCTGTCCGTTGGATTTACTTGAGTCTATCATCGCTAATGACTGAAAGGATAATTTACTATGAGTTTCACGACATTTAGTCTGCTGTAAGCTAATTATTGAGTAGCAAAAAAGGTCGCTGTTGCGACCTTGAGATTGATAGCTACTCAGCCCAGCCGATAATGGTAGTGAGTCTGTGCTGGCCATTAGGCTCGAGGATCACTTGATCTTCTAATACATTCGCCGCTTCCAAGCACACCATAGTCAGATAATCGTCGTCATTAAAGCGTGACAGCCATTTAGATTTATCTATCCAAGGGTTCCACAGCACAGCCGAATGACTGTTCTCGCGTGCAACATTAATAGTCCCCTGAGGCGTATGCAGTTGTTGTTGGGGTTCTAGCTGGGTATAGACTCGGTCAGTTTCTTTATCGAATTTAACCTTGTCACCTTGTTGTGGGTAAGGACCTTCACCAAACTCAATGTATTTTGCCCCTTCAAATCCACTGGCTTGCAGTTGATGAATATCACCGATAGGGAAATAGGTGTGTAGGGCTTGAGTTAGACTAAGGGTTTCTTCACTGAGGTTGGTGTTGATTAAAGTGGCTCTGAGGGTATCGGTTAGAGTGAAAACCATTTCAACTTTAGTGTTATAGGGCCAGTATTGTTTGTCAGCTTCGCTAAGGGGCAAGCTAAAGACTAATTCAACCGCTTGATCTTTCATCTGTACCGAATCTAATGACCAAATACGAGTACGAGCAAAGCCATGTTGCGGCCAATCAGAGTTTGTGTGCATGCCAAACCAAGGCCAGCAGATGGGGATACCACCACGAATTCCGTTACCAGGCTGGTAATCATCGGCGCTAGACACCCATAATAAAGGCGCTTTCCCTTTAGGTATGAAGGTGTCTATTTGAGCGCCTTGCAAAAAAATCCTAGCCTGACAAAGGTCTGTATCGACATCGACATACTCTAAGCCATTCGGGTGTTTCTTGGTGGTAACTGAAGCCATTCGCTGTAACCTTATTCCTTGATGCTGGCCATTGGCCGGAATGAAGATATTAGCTTACAGAGTTTTAACAAAAAGAATAAGCACTGTGTTGATTGATATTGCGATTTTGCTGTTCGTTTTCGCAAACAAGGGATAAATCCTAGTGACAATGCAAGGGTTAACACTTATCAAACTGCAATAAACGGTTGTTGGCTGGCATAGTATGGTCGGCTGTTAAGCTTAACCCCGTTTTGTTTGCAAGCTCAATGATCCATTCGATATCGCGAATGCCACTGTGGACATTTCGCTCTTTTAGCCAGATATCAAACTGACGGTTACTCTCGCTGGTATAGTGATTGTTGTAGTTAAATGGCCCATAGATACAACAGCTTCCACCGGCAACCAAATGTGTTGCAATACCGTCAAAGCAAGCCTCGACCATCTCCATGCTCATGATATGTAGCGTATTAGCACTGAAAATTCCGTCAATGGCATCTGACTGGCATTGCCAAGGCTGGGTGACATCCAGTGAAATGGGCGTGGCAATATTCTTGCTGCCTTCAAGGGCTATTCGTATAGCAAGGGACTCAATATACTCTTGCTGATCACTGGGCTGCCACTGTAGATGGGACAAATGTTTGGCAAAGTGAACCGCATGTTGTCCGGTACCGCTTCCTATTTCAAGGATGTGATTTTTATTGGCAAAACTGGCTTGTAAGACTTCCAGAATCGCGTGCTTGTTATTTTCACTTGCTTGAGAGAAGGGAAGTTGATTGAGTTCGCTCATTAATTTTGCCTGTTATCTGGTTAAGGGTTATTTGTTTAAGGGCAATCAGTTTTAGATGCTTGAGTGCTATTAGAGTATGACAATGATGAATAGATGAAAAGTCATTACAATGCTGGGAGTTAAGCCCATTATTCAACATGAGTTTATTGGAACACTGCAGCAAAAATAAAGCACGCTAGTGCGTGCTTTATTCAGATATTTTATCAGCCCGTTATTTGGCTAATAAACCTCGGCTGCGTAGTAGTGGCTCGATTCCGGCTTCTTTACCACGGAAACGCTTGTACAACAGCATAGGATCGTCGCTACCGCCTTGAGACAATACATTGTTTTTAAATGCATCGGCTGTGGCTTTATCGAAGATCCCATTCTCTTTAAAGGCTTCGAAGGCATCCGCGCCTAAGATATCGGACCATAAATAGCTGTAATAACCTGCTGAATATCCACCCGAGAAGATGTGTGAGAAATAAGTGCTGCGATAACGCGGCGCGATTTCGTTAATCAGCCCCATGTTACTCAAAGATTCAGCTTCAAACATAGCGGCATCTTTAGGTGTGGTATCGCTAAGTGAATGCCAATCTAAGTCAAGTTTAGTCGCGGCCATATATTCAACGGTAGCAAAGCCTTGGTTGAATTGGCTGGCAGCGCGGATTTTCTCAACGAGTGATTGTGGGATCACTTCACCTGTTTTGTAATGCTTAGCGAAATGGTTAAGCACTTCAGGTTGCGTCATCCAGTTTTCCATCACCTGAGAAGGAAACTCAACATAATCTCGAGGAACCGAGGTACCTGCTTGTGAAGCATATTCCACATCTGACAACATGGTATGCAACGCGTGACCAAACTCATGGAACAGGGTGCTTGCTTCATCGAAGGTCAGTAGCGCAGGCTCATCGCCGATTGGGCGAGGATAGTTTAATACGTTGACGACGATAGGAATGGTATTTGCGCCGTTGACACGTGATTGTGGACGGTAAGAGTTGTTCCATGCGCCACCACGCTTGCTATCTCGCACGTAATAGTCACCCATAAAGATGGCCATTAACTTGCCGTCCTTGTCATACACTTCCCAAGTGCGTACATCTTGGTTGTATTTAGGTAGATCGTCGCGTTCTTTTACCGTTATCCCGTATAAACGGTTTGCGGTATAAAACACGCCTTTTAGGGTATTTTCTAAAGAGAAATAAGGTCGAGTTTGCTGCTCATTAAAGCTGTATTTAGCGACACGGATCTTATCTGAATAATACCACCAATCCCATGCTGCAAGTTTAAAGTCACCGCCTTCGGCATCAATTAGCTTCTGCATATCGGCGACTTCTGCCTTAGCTTGGTTTAAGGCTGCTGGCCAGACGCGATCTAATAACTTGTAAACATTCTCAGGCGTCTTAGCGGTACGCTCTTCAAGTACATAATGGGCATGAGATTTGTAACCCAGTAGCTGAGCACGTTCGGCGCGCAGAGCGGCTTCTTTGGCTAGGATCTGTTTGTTGTCGTTGGCATTATTGTTATTGCCTCGCTCGATATAACCCTTGTAGATCTTTTCACGAAGCTCGCGATTGTTTGCATAAGTTAAGAATGGCGTGATAGAAGGGCGGTGAGTGGTAAATACCCATTTGCCAGCGTGGCCACGTTTAACCGCGGTTTGCGCCGCAGCGTCAATCACATCTTGTGGTAGGCCAGCCAAATCGGCTTGGTTATCGATCACCAGTTCGAAACTGTTGGTTTCGGCTAACAAGTTATCACCAAAAGCCAAGCTCAGTTTGCCAAGTTCTTCATTGAGTGCACGCAGTTTGATTTTATCAGCTGGATTAAGATTAGCTCCGCCGCGGGTAAATGATTTGTAGGTATCTTCAAGCAGTTTTTGCTGGGCGACCGTCAAGCCTAATTGGTCTTTTTGTTGGTATACGCTTTTTACTCTTTGGAACAGTTTGTCGTTAAGGCGGATATCGTCACGCGCAGCAGATAACAGCGGGGAAACCTCTTTCGAGATGGCTCTTAATTCATCACTGGTATCGGCACTGGTTAGGTTATAAAACACTCTTGCTACTTTAGTCGTCAGCTCACCAGAATGCTCCATGGCTTCAATGGTATTGGTAAAAGTGGCTGGCTGAGGATTATCGATAATCGCTTGGATTTCGGCTTTATGCTCTGCGATACCCGCTTTAAATGCTGGAAGATAATGCTCTGGCTTGATATGAGCAAAATCTGGCATTTCCATAAAGGTGTTGTATGGCTTAAAGAAAGGATTGGTGGCGTTATTTTTAATAATAGTTTGTGCCACTAACTGTTGCTCACTGACGCTTTGGCTTTGATTTGCTGAATCGTCTGATGAGCTACTACAAGCGCTTAGGGCAAATGTCAGTGCCATTGCCGATACTAAAGGTTTGAGGGTGTATCCCTTCATATTAAAACTCCCAGAATGGTTAACCATTGTTGATGTTTTTGCTTGTTTTATTTGAGTTAGGCTAAGAGGCTAGCTTGCCAAAAAAGCGGTCACGACAAAAGAATCTTTTGACGAAATGAATGCATAATTATCGCGGTTTTAGCGGTGAAATCTATCAAATTTGTGTTTAGTTTGTAACAAATGTTGTGAAGGTAGCGATGTTATGTTTTCAAACTTAAAATCTGTGGCAGAATGAGCTTTCCCTGTCGTTAATAATAATATTCAACAATATGATTCGTTTACCTTCTTTGTTTATGTCCAGTTTACTGGCGATTTCTTGTGCAGCCATTTTTACTCCTTTACATAACGCTCATGCCAATACGGTTCAATTGCAGCCGATCTCGGCCATCACAGATAGCGTCGCAGAATATGCGGTGCAGCAATATGGTCCTCAAACCGTAGACAGTCTGGCTAAGTTAGTCAGTTTCAATACTGAGGCCGTTGACGGCTTAACACCAGATACCAACCCTGAGTTCATCAATTTTAAATTGTCTCTTAAACAGCTGAGTCAAACATTAGGGCTCGATTATGCCGATCATGGTTATGTCGTTTTGATTGGTCTGGGAGACAAAGAAAGTAAACTGGGGGTGATCACCCATGGAGATGTTCAACCTGCCGATCCTAAACTGTGGCAAAAGAGTCCCTATGAACTCGATACCACCACGACACCGGGACTGCTTATTGGTCGTGGTACTGAAGATGATAAAGGCCCTATTGTCACCGCTATGTACGCCATGAAGGCGATAAAAGATAAAGGTTTAACTTTAGACAGACGTATCGAATTGATGGTGTATATGGCTGAAGAATCTAATTGGGAGCCATTGAAACAGTTTCTGACAGGATTCACGCCTGCCGATATCAACATCACTATCGATGCCGAATATCCAGTTGTGACTGCGGAAAAGGGCTGGAGCATGATAAGTTTTACCGTGCCAAAGGTTAAAGATGCAGCTGAAACAGAAACGAAACCAAGTATAAGCGCTTTTAGTGGCGGATCGTTTGCCAGCCAAATTCCTCAGCAAGCCCGAGCGACGTTACAGCATGTAGATGCCAAGTTGTTACAACTATTAAAACAGCGCGGCGCGTTACAACAAGGGATGCGCTACCAGTTTATCAGTGATAATGGTTCACTGACGATTTTAGCCGACGGTAAATCGGCACATTCTTCCACCCCTGAAGATGGCATTAATGCGGTAACCCATCTAGCAGAACTGCTCTCTGGCTTCGATTGGCCACAGACTCAGGCAGCCTTGACGCAGAACTTTATCGCCGAAATGATTGGCCTTGGCTTAAATGCTGAGCAGTTTGGTGATATTGGCTATAGCGATGACTTTATGGGGCCGATGACGCTTGCACCGACTGTGATCAAACAAGACGATAACGGTACTCAAGTGATCATCAACCTAAGACGTCCCATAGGTAAAACCCCTGAAACTTTGGATAAGCAGGCTCATGCGGCAATCAAACAGTGGCAGGCTAAACATCATGTCACTCTGGCCGATGTCAAAACCTATTGGGGTGAACCTAAGGTGATGGATAAGGCACCGCATTTAAATACCTTATTGTCTGTCTTTGGCCATTTCACTGGCGAGAAAAATCCTCAGCCCGTGGCAATTGGCGGTTCCACTAATAGTAAACTGTTCCCTAATGCTTTGAGTTTCGGCCCAGCCATGCCTGGTGTGGAATACACAGGCCACAGCGAACATGAGTTTATTAGCCACAAGCAATTTATGCTGAACCTTAAAATGTATACCGCTGCATTTATCGAGTTGGCAGTTGAGCCAAAATTACTTAACTAAATCTCTTTACTAACGCTTTGGAGTAAAGCATTGCAGTAAACAGGGTATTGGTTCAAATAATCCAAAGGGAAGCTAACGCTTCCCTTTTTTAATTCCTATTTTCAGGTCTAAATAACCTGAGCTCTGGATAAGCAGAGCCGCTGAATAGGCATCTTTGCGTGCCTCTCTGCGTTGCTCTGCCTAACCATAGCTCGCTATGGTGTACGACAGAGTGCCTTGATATGCCCAAAAATCTGCGCATTCAGTCAGGAAAGAGACTTTCCTTTTAGAACTAATCCTTTATAGCATTGAATTAGCTTGTTAAATTTAGATTTTCCGACACTCGTTATCCCGAGTTCAGGTTAAATAGTGAACCTAATAGCCTAACGCTTCACTGCCTGCGCGCCTAGGATCTGAAGCACCATAAAGACCTTCGTCGGTGATCATAATGGATTGTGTCGAGCCCATAGCGCTGCCGACTTTCACTTTCTGGCCTTTAGCTTCGAGCAATCTAATTGTGTCGATATTCAGGCTCTTCTCTGCACGGATCTCATCGGGTAACCATTGATGATGAATGCGTGAGGCATAAGTGGCTTCGGCTATATTCATGTGATGGTCAATTACATTCATGATGATTTGCAGTGTGGTGGTGATGATCCGCGAACCACCTGGACTACCCGTGACGATAAAAGGTTTACCCTCTTTCATCACGATAGTAGGGCTCATCGAACTTAATGGGCGTTTCCTGCCTTCAACCGCGTTGGCAGTACCGCCAATTAAACCGTAGCCATTAGGCACACCAGGTTTGGCTGAAAAGTCATCCATCTCGTTATTAAGCAAAATACCGGTGCCATTAGCCACTAAGCCCGAACCATAACTGAAATTCAGTGTGTAGGTGTTGGCAACGGCATTGCCCCATTTGTCCACGACAGAGTAGTGAGTCGTTTGCGGACTCTCATAACCGGCAATCTGACCCGGTGCTATCTCACTGCTAGGCATAGCGCGATCGAGGCTAATCGCTTTAGCACGGGTTTTGGCATAAGATTTACTGATAAGCTGCTTTACAGGGACGTCGATGAAGTCAGGATCGCCTAAGTATTGACTGCGATCGCTATAGGCTCGTTTCATCGCCTCACTCATGAGGTGAATAGTATCTGCGCTGTTATGACCCATTGATCCAATAGGATATGGCTCAAGCATATTGAGGATCTCAATAATATGAATGCCACCAGAAGAGGGCGGCGGCATAGATACAACTTGGTAGCCTCGATATTCACCTTCAACCGGTTGACGCTCAACCACCTGGTATTGTTTGAGATCATTTAATGTCATGATCCCACCAGCCTGATTCACAGCGGCAACAATTTTGTTGGCGGTTTCACCTTGATAAAAGCCTTTGCTGCCATGCTGACTGATTAATGACAGCGAATGGGCTAATTCGGGCTGCTTTAACACTTCTCCAATTTGATAGTCGCTGCCATCAGGTTTGTAAAAAATTGCTTTTGAACTGGGCCATTGGCTAATTCGGCGCTTAACGCCTGTGAGTGAGTTAGCCAGATCAGCAGTGACACTAAATCCTTGTGTGGCGAGTGCTATTGCGGGCGCCAGAACTTGTTCCAAGGTCATGGTGCCATAATGTTTCAACGCGTATTCCATGCCCATGACAGTGCCGGGCACCCCCACGGCTAAACCATGTTCACGACTCAGTTTTGATACGGCATTCCCTTGTTCATCGAGGAAGATATCTTTATCGGCACTTGCTGGCGCGACTTCGCGGTAATCGATAGCTAAGGTTTTATTTTCCTTTGCAAGGTGGACTAACATAAATCCACCGCCACCAATATTTCCAGCGCGAGGTAAGGTCACAGCCAGAGCAAAACCTACACCCACAGCTGCATCGACGGCATTGCCGCCTTGTTTAAGGATCTCGACACCCACTCGTGTCGCTACCGACTCCTGACTGGAAACCATGCCATGTTTTGCCCAGATGGGTTGGACGGTGGCGCTATTGCTGTATATTGAAGATTCGGCTTTATGAGCTGGCGCTGCTCCATGAGCAAATTGACCGCTAACGAGAGTTAACGACAGTGTCAGTGCGCTCAGTAGCATTTTTGTAGGATGCACATCAATTCCTTGGTGACTGATTCTGAGAATAGGTTTGATCTCAATGTGCCGATTATTAAATGTAAAATCAACCCGTTATTACAGGAGCTGCAGTGGCTGCGTTATTTAAATTCAGTTATGTCAGCGAGATAGGTCAGTTGGCTAAGTCTGATTGGGATCGCTTAATGGCTGAAGATAATCCATTTACAGCATATGATTTCTTGCATGCCTTAGAATCCAGTGGCTCGGTTTGTGCTGAAACGGGCTGGCAAGCTATGCACTTAACCATGCATAGGCAGACTCAGGTTGACGACTCAGACTCAGAGCTCGTTGCTATGATGCCGCTTTATTTAAAAACTCATTCTTATGGCGAATATGTATTTGATTGGGCTTGGGCTGAAGCCTATGAAAGACATCAACTGGATTATTATCCCAAGCTGGTTAGCGCTGTTCCATTTACCCCGATTTCTGGAACTCGGCTTGGGCTAAGCGAAACATTGACGGCTGAAGATAAACTGCAACTGGTTCGGCAGTTAACCGACTTTTTAGCACAAACGCTACAAGCATTAGCGGGCTCTAGTTGGCATATCTTGTTTCATCACAAACAGGAACAGCAATTGTTCCAACAAGTGGGTCATCTCACAAGGCTAGGAACTCAGTTTCATTGGTTTAATCGTGATTATCAGCATTTCGATGATTTCTTGGCTAGCATGAGCAGTCGTAAACGTAAGAATATTGCTAAGGAGCGGCGTCAGCTACAGGAGAAAAATCTTAATTTTCGCTTTATTGAAGGCTCGGATATCAGTGAGTTTGATTTACAACATTTCTATCGCTGCTATCAAACCACTTACCTTAAACGCTCCGGTCATGGTGGTTATCTTAATATTGCGTTCTTTCGTGAGCTGATTGAAACCATGGCCAGCAGTGTCAGGCTGCTTATCGTCGATCAAATCAGCGAAGAGGGGGCGTTGCCGATTGCGGCAGCACTCTATTTTGTGACTCAGCAAACCCTGTATGGCCGCTATTGGGGATGTTTAATGGAGATAGAAGGACTGCATTTTGAAACTTGTTATTACCAAGGTATCGAGTATGCCATTGCTCAAGGGCTTAAAAAGTTTGATGCAGGCGCTCAGGGGGAGCACAAGGTACTGCGAGGTTTTGAGCCAATTGAAACCTATTCAGCCCATGAAGTGTTACATCAGGGATTTCGCGAGGCGATAGCGGCGTTTACGGAACAAGAGAATGTGCAGATCCATAGCTATATGGCACAGCTCAAGCAGATTTTGCCTTATAAAAAGCTTGCTAATGATAATTAAGGAATAAATTGCTTGTCTTAGCTAGGGTTAACCAAGAGCTAACCAGAACCCTACACCAAGCATTAAACTGCCGGCGATTCGATTCATCCACTTGATGTTGTCACCTTGGCTTAAAAATAATCTGAGAGACTTACCACCGCTGGCGTAGGCTAGCATGCTGGTAAATTCGGTCAGCATGATCACCGATAACAACATCAAAAGTTGTGGTGCGATAGCATTTTCAACATTGATAAACGGCGGCAGTAGGGAGATCATAAATGCCCAGCCTTTAGGATTCGCAATCGCCGTGACAAAACCTTGGGTGATTAAGGCGCGATTACTTATGGTGCTCTCTGTGTTATCTAGCTTGGCCATTTTGCCTTTCGCTCGCCACATCTGTATGCCGATATAAGCCAGATAAAGCCCGCCCAACCACTTTAAGATTTCAAAAATTTGCGGATAGTTAAGCATCATACTGGCTACCCCCATTACTGCTGCGATAGCGACCAGTGCGACACCAACCAGTTCACCTATCATCATCCACAGGGTGCGTCTAACACCTATGCTCATGCCTAATGTCATGGCTAAGGTCATGCACATTCCCGGCGTAATTGAGACAAAAAAGAAGGTGGGTAAAAATACCGCAATAAGAATATGATCTGACATAACCGCCATCGGACACAGGGTAATAAAACAGCTTGCTAGTGTAGAGATTTATGGCGTTGCTGCAACAAAAAACCAGCTTGAAAGCTGGTTTTTTTATCGCCATTACAGCTTTAGGTTGTTGTTTAAAGCACACCACGGCGAACTTGATCGCGCTCGATAGATTCAAACAGTGCTTTAAAGTTACCTTCACCGAAACCTAAGTTGTTTTTACGTTGGATGATCTCAATAAAGATCGGACCAAATAGGTTTTTAGTGAAGATCTGCAACAGGTAACCGTCTTCATCGCCATCGACTAGGATTTGGTGATGCTTGATACGCTCTCTGTCTTCAGTTACTTGAGGTAGCTTTTCGAAAATGGTGTCGTAGTATTCAGGAATAATATCTAAGGTCTGAATTGAACTACCTTCCATCGCGTCTAATGAACCAACAATATCTCGGCTACGGAATGCTAGATGCTGTACTCCAGGGCCATTGTATTCTTGTAGATATTCATCGATTTGGTTTTTGTCATTGCCTTTACCTTCGTTAATCGGGATGCAGAAACTGCCATCCGGTGAACGAAGTGCATAAGAGATCAATGCAGTTTGCGAACCTTTGATGTCGAAGTAGCGAACCTCGGTGAAACCAAAGATATCTTTATAGAAGTTTGACCAATGCTCCATAGTGCCTTTGTAGACATTATTGGTGAGGTGGTCGACTTCGATAAAGCCTTTCTCTTGTGTGATCACTGGCGCGCTTAGATCTTCAAAATCATTGTTGTAGATATTGTTGTCGTCACCAAAGGTATCGATGAAATAGATTAAGCTGTCACCGATGCCATAAATAGCTGGATAGGGCAGATCTTTATCTTCATCACTTGCCGCTTTAGCACCACGAGCAACGGCGCCTTCGAATGCAAAGTTAGCATCTTCAACGCGCCAACCCATAGAGCTGATAGCTGGGCCGTGTGACTTAGCAAACTCCGCAGAGAAACCTTGCTTCTCGTTATTGAGTAAGAAGTTAATATCATTTTGCTTGTAGTAAATGATCTCTTTTTGCTTGTGCTTTTTCAGCATTGAAAAACCGAAATCAATAAACACTTGGTGCATAAAATCACTGTCTGGAGTACAAAACTCGGTAAATTCAATGCCTAGTAATCCGAGTGGATTTTGTTCGCTTGCCATGTGTATTTCCTCACTTCATTTATTGCGCTGCAGTTAGCTTGCTGTAGCTGTGTATTATTCGCGTCTTGGCTCAGTATTAACTTGCTGAGTTAAGGTTATTCTTCTATCCAAGAGCGGTTATATTCCTGGCTCATGCAACTCTGCACATGCTCGGTTAAGTTCAGTGGGGCGAATGTGTCGACCATCACTGCGTATTCATAGGTTTCTGTTTTGCCGATAGAGGCTTCTGTTCGTCCCGGTTGTGGCCCGTGTGGTACCCCTTTCTGATGCAGCGTCATGTAGCCTGCTTCAATTCCTGTACGGCTCATAAAGTCGCCATCGACGTAGTAAAGTACCTCGTCACTGTCGATATTATTGTGGTAATAAGGCGCAGGAATTGACTGTGGATGGAAGTCATAAGGTCTAGGAACAAAGTTACAGATCACGAAGTTGTGTGCTGTAAAGACAATATGATCTGATGGGGGAAGATGGATTTTACCCACTTTAGGTGCGTAGTCTTGGATATTAAACGCCCATGGATAGACGCAACCATCCCAACCAACTAAATCAAATGGATGCCATTGCAATTCGGTTAATTGATATTTATCACCAAATTTCGACACCAAAGGAAACTGTCCTTGTTCGACGATAGCCTCTTGTAAGCTAGGCACTCGAATATCGCGTTCACAGTAGGGTGCAGACTCGGTGAGCTGGCCATATTCATTGCGGAAATGTTTAGGAACTTCCACCATAGAGAAGGCTTCGATAATAAATAAACGCACGTTGGTTAAATCATCGAATTTAAGCTGATAAGTGGTGCCTCTAGGAATGACTAAGTAGTCCCATTTTTTCACCTCTAATGCGCCATATTCACTATAAAGTGTACCTTGGCCCTCATGGACAAACACCACTTCATCGGCATAGGCGTTACGGTAAAACTCGTTAGTGTCTTGAGTCACCTTGGCGCTGTACATGGCCACATCGTTATTAAAGAAGATCTTGTTACGAGCGCTAAAAAAGTTACCGGCGCAATCGAGCTGTTTGGCATCAAGCTTATAGTTTTGAATAAGGCTGTCTTGCCACTGTTTACCATGGCTTAAAGGATAAGCTTCAACCTTTAACGCCTTCGTTGGCATGTTGTGGTGATACTTATTCGAATAGATGTTGGAAAAGCCGTGGGTTGAAAATAATTCCTCACGATAAAGCTCACCACTTTCCTTTTTAAAAGTGATGTGACGTTTATGGGGGATTTGCCCTTGTTTTACATAAAATGGCATAGCTAAAATCCTTGCTGTGTTAGCGAGCACAGGCATCTATTTTGTGATCTAGCTAACAATCTAGTTGCTGTAATGACCAAAAAAAAGAATAATAAATGGCTTATCATTATCAAATAATTTGATGGTGTTGTTTTGTTTACAGTTGGGATTTGCGATGAAAATTGATGTAGAGGCTTTTCGGGTGCTTGAGATCTTGGTCGAAGAGGGCAGTTTTGCTAAGGCTGCCGAGCGTTTACATAAGGCGCAGTCGGCGGTGAGCTACCAAGTGAAGAAACTGGAACAGCACCTTAGTGTAAAGCTTTTTTGTCGCGACCAGTACCGAGCAGAATTAACGCCAGAAGGACAAGTGATCTTGGCCGAGGGTCGCAGGTTACTGCAATACCTAGGTAATATCGAACATTTGGCGAGTCGTTTTAGTCAGGGTTGGGAACCTAAGTTAGTGGTTGTCGTCGACGGAGCGTTACCGATGGAACCTATTATGCGCGCATTAAAGCAGATGTCTCTGCACAATATTCCCACTAAGATTCAGTTAAATGTAGAGTTTTTGGGGGGAGTTCAACATAGATTTGAGCGGGACAGTGCTGACTTAATGCTAGTGAAAGACTACCAGAGTGGACCGAGTTATCGAGCGCAGTCATTACCTAACATTAATAGTATTTTGGTGGTATCTAGAGAACATCCATTAGCGAACATTCAGCCTGTGGGATTATATGAGCTGTTACAGCATGTTGAGTTGACCATAGAAGACTCTTCACCGGGAAAACAACACAGCGATGAATTGCAGTTTGGTGGCGATAAGGTATTTTACTTATCTGGCTTCATCATGAAGAAAAATGCCCTGCTGATGGGGCTCGGTTTTGGCTGGATGCCAGATTTCTTAATTGAATCAGAGTTAGCCAGTGGTGAATTAGTTGAGCTAGATTTTGCCGGCGGTAGCCGATATAGCTTTACACCACAGTTAGTTTCTACGCTAGATAGGCCGCTAGGCCGAGCCGGTCAGTTGTTTACTGAGTTAATTCTAAAAGAGTTTCAATAGCTTAAGCTCTGTTAATGGGTCATCATTATAAATTATCGATTTAACAATTTTATCGGTATTTGAACTGTCTGATCTTCTGATCTAAAAATCGAGCCGAGCGACTCATATAAGCTTGGCTTTTCTTCAGCCATTTTCTCGCCCAAGGATATTCCAGACTTAAAATCGCTAACCCTATAGGAAGCAGTAACCATGCAGGGCCAGGCATCACGATAAGGAGTAAACCTAGAATAGTGACAATGCCTCCAACTAAGGTAATGGTGGTTTTACGTAACATTGGTTAATTCCTCTCTTTGATTACATTGTCACTCTAAATCTATGCCGCAAGGGACAAATCCACTTTAGGTATCGGCGACTATAATGAGTCTTACTTGACTATTTCTATAGTCGCTCAGCTTCTTCATGCCGTAAGGATATCGTTTTTATGTCATCCCTTTTTCGTGGCGTTTACAACAGGCACATTCATAGCAATTCAAAACTTAGCCTCAAGGTTGGTGTTTCTCTATTGCTGCTGTGTATTGGCCTGATGAGTATATCGCCCATAAAAGCGGCTACTTTGACGCTGTCATCGCTTAATTGGCCACCTTATACGGGTGAGCAAATATTGGCTGGTGGCGCCTCGGTTGAAGTCGTACGTGCCGCATTAAAGGCGGTGGGGCACGATCTTAAAGTAGATTATTACCCTTGGAGTCGTACCATACGAATCATCAAACCTGCTCACAGCATTTATAGTGGCTACTTCCCTGAATATCATTTCCCCAGTGACGAATATGTTTTTTCAGACCCTATCGGTGTCAGTCCTGTTGCATTGATAGAGCAACAACAGTTTCCTATCCGCTGGTCAAACGTCAAAGACCTCAATCAATATCGCCTTGGCGTGGTTCATGATTATCAAAATACACTCGAACTCGACGCCATGATTGCCAGTGGCATGCAACCCGTTGAAAAGGCTAATTCAGATGAACATAACATTCAAAAGGTGGCCACAGGTCGTATACAGGGCGCGGTGATCGATAAATATGTGTTTAATTATTTGATTAAGCAGACACACCTCAGCGAGTTACATAAAAAAATCCAGCTCAATAAACAGTTACTAGAAACTCGTACTCTACATATCGCCTTTAAAAATACCGCCGAAGGACGTGAGTGGCGGCAGGCGTTAAATAAAGGACTTAAGATGATCGATAAAGACAAGATAGTGCAGCAATATTTGTCTACTATCGAATAGGATGAATCTTAAGTCACTCAATCATTTTAAACCGTTAAAAATCTATCTATGGCGATTAACCACTGGTTTTTGCTGTCACGGTTTGTCCTATTGGTGTCAAGCTCAATAGGGCTAATTTCAGATGCTGAATCCCAAAGGGAATGCCTATGATACTGACAAAGCAAGCGAGAGCATGACCAATATGACCAATTGCCAACCAGATCCCGAACAGTAAAAACCAAACGATATTGCCTATCATACCTAGGGGGCCAGTACCGAAATCTTCGATTCCGGTGATGTTTTTACGATTGCGACTCTCTTGACCAAACGGCCAAAAGGTCATCTCACCAATAACAAAACAGGCGCGCCCAAAGGGGATACCGATAATGCTGATAAAGCAGAGCAGTCCGGCCAACCACCAGGCTAGACCCATGATGAAGCCGCCCAAAATAAACCATGCAATGTTAAAAATTAATCTAAGTAGCGCCATTTAATTCTCCAGCTGATGTAACTATCTCGTTATCTCGTTTGAGTTAACTCGATAAGTCGGATGTTATTCTTATTAACAAGTAATAAGCGAGAATTATGCCAGTTTATAAGTTGCTGTTTTCTTTGTGTTTGATAATGTGGTGCGCAAACTTGTTAGTAAGTTAGACCTAAAGTTAGTCAAAAGCGTTAGCTCCATTGCTCAAGCTTTAAACCTGAGTGTAAACTAGCGTTTTAGCCTTGTGGCCACTTGGATTGTGATGAAACTAGCCCAAACTCCAGTTGATAAAATTTGCTTTGAACAACACCAGATTTTTGTTAAACGAGATGATCTGCTTCATCCTGAGTTTTCGGGTAATAAAGCAAGAAAGTTTGCCTATTTTCTTGCTAATGATTTTCCTGGGATCACTAAGCTGGTGGGGTATGGTTCGCCGCAGGCTAATTCGCTCTATTCTATGTCGGCATTGGCCAAGCTAAAGGGCTGGCAGCTCGATTTCTATGTGGATCATATCGCAGGCTATTTACGCGCTAATCCGCTAGGGAATTATCAAGCCGCATTAGTTAATGGTGCCAATATCATCGATTTGTCTCTGCGTGCAGATAGGAGCAAGCGTGACACGCTAAGTTACATTGAGCAATCGGTTATGCCTGTTGGGCCTAAGGCGCTATTTGTGCCTGAAGGAGGGCGCTGTCATTACGCAGAATATGGCGTGCGCCAATTAGCCTGTGAAATTATAGATTGGAAACAGCAACAAGAGTTATCAGAACTGGTGGTGTTTTTACCCTCTGGAACGGGGACGACGGCGCTGTATCTCAGTAAATCGTTTAAACAGTTAGATGCTAGTATTCGTGTTTGCTGCTGCGCGGTAGTCGGTGGTGAAGATTACCTTAAGCAGCAATTTACCCAGCTTGAAACCGATGTTAGTTTACATCCACAAATACTCGATACCCATAAGCGTTATCATTTTGGCAAATTATACCCAGAGTTTTATCAGATATGGCAGCAGCTAAAAGATACAGGTATTGAGTTTGAACTGCTATATGATCCATTAGGCTGGATGGTGCTGAGTCAACATTTAGCGGAGTTTGGATCTCAACAAGTCCTTTACCTGCATCAGGGCGGTTTGCTTGGCAATCAGTCGATGTTACCAAGATACCAACGCAAATATGGTGTAAGCAATTGATTTAAAATGGTTAGTTGATTAGTGCATTAATGCCATTTGGCTAGGTTAGTATCTGTGAAAGTGATACAACCTGAGCCAAATGAAGTGCTGAGTCGTTGACTTAATGGTGTCAATCCTACTGGTTGCTTGAGCAACCTTCGATACAATGAGAGGAAGGGTATCGAATAGCGAGGTTTATTTGTTACTTGAAAGCAACCATTTCATGAATTGTAACGCTTCGGTACGCTTTGAAAATGTTTGCTTATTTTTACCAAGACTATCGGTAAATGCGATAGATGACTTGTTTACTGATATTGAGGCCACTGGGAAATTAACTGTGATCTCATGACCATTCATTTTGTACGACATAGGCCATACTCCTTTTATTTTAGCTGCTTATGCAGTTGAATTTTATAAATAAAAAATCCTTAGCTTTTTGCAAAGATGAATTTTAACCTTGTTGAAGTTACCTACCTTTATTCATCTAATCAAGTCTCTATTACAAATTGATAGGGGGATTACCCTGTTCAAATTGCGAATAATGCAAGATCGACGCACAGTACATCATGGTTACATGACAGTAAGATGACGAAGAGGAAACTGCTGATTTGTTGGATGCGGTGACGAAAGGGTCTAGCGATACAAAAAATAGGGCAGGAATTTCAAAACCGATGGATTATATCGCGCCTTTACTGCTTGTCAATCGATTTAAACTTTAAATATCAGAAATGATAGTGGCATCGGCTTATGCTTATTCAAATTAGGCCAAGCGGCTTAATGACTTAAGCTTTGTGCCCACAGGCCGATAGCTAAATGAATTAGAAGTCATCAAGAGAATTAAAATGACCAGAGTGCTGGAAAGCGTTGATCAGCGTACTCAGTTAGTGGGTGAAAATCGATTAGAGCTGTTGTTATTTAAAATCAATGCAACTCAACTGTTTGCAATTAATGTATTCAAAGTCAAAGAGGTGGTTAAGTTGCCTCGATTAAGCAAACTGCCTGGAAGTCACCCGAGTATCAAAGGCGTGGCTAATATTCGAGGAACATCAATTCCGGTTATCGATCTGCGTTGTGCCATTGGCTTTAAGCCTATGCTCGATACCAGTGAGGCGAATTTGATCATCACCGAATACAACCGAAGCATCCAAGGTTTTATGGTTGGTAAAGTTGATCACATTATCAATATGACTTGGGGGGATGTGTTACCGCCACCTAAAAGCACGGGCAGTAATAACTACTTAACCGCAATTACTCAGGTTGATATTCAAACGCCGTCGGGAGCAACAACGGAATTAGTGTCGATTATTGATGTTGAGAAAGTGCTGGCAGAAATTATTCAATATGACGTGCGTTTGTCTGATGGTGTTTTAGACCAATCATTAATGACACAGATGCAAGGGCGAAAAATCCTCTTGGCCGATGATTCTTCTACCGCGCGTGAGCAGGTTAAACAGACTCTTACACCTTTAGGCATAGAAGTCATCGAAGCCTCTGATGGCCTTGAAGCATTATCCATGCTGCAAAAGTGGTGTGAGCAGGGGCGTGATGTGGCCAATGAGCTACTGATGTTGATCACCGATGCCGAAATGCCTGAAATGGATGGTTATCGATTAACCCACGAAGTGCGCAATGATAAGCGAATGGATCAGCTGTTTATTACCTTAAATACTTCGCTGAGTGGCAGCTTTAATAATCTGATGGTAGACAAGGTTGGTTGCGATCGGTTTATTTCTAAGTTTCAACCAGATTTATTAGTCGATACGGTACAGCAGAGGTTACGAGATATCGTCGGTTGATTCGTTGGCAATATCTTGCAGTACCTGGCGCTTAACCGCTTTACTTGCGACGATATTAAGTCGACTGACTCTGACGGCGTAAGCAAATCGGTGCCGCCCGACAATGCTGACAAGTTGTTGTAAAAAGTCTTTATCTAGACCTAGCATCTGGCTGTAATGATCAACGGCTTTCGCGATAGAGCTGTAGTTTACGCCGTCAAATTGAAAGCCCAGCTGATAATCAGTGCTATCTAGCGCGACGCCATTAATACTGATTGGCCAAGGTGCCGCGCTGACTCTGCCTTTAGCGACTTGGTACATAAACCAAGCGCTTTTTTTAAAGCCTTCAAATACCTTGCAAGAAAACTCCGATTCGGCGAGTTCCTGTTCGGTCCAATTCTCACCAATTGCCAGGTGTTTAGCGTAGATCCGCATCAGTTCGTCTTTAACCGCCATATGGCAATCCCAAATGGAAGTCAGCGGATTTTTACTCGCAATTTTCTTGCATTCTTTGCAGCTTGGTACCGCAAGCGAGGGGTGAGGTGTATAGGCTTGAGCTGGATATTCAAAAGTATCGGCACAGGGTTCAGCGCAAAACCAACAGGTGTGGCGTTGCTCGAAGGGAATATC
Organism: Shewanella sp. Isolate11; assembly: GCF_022398315.1. Classification (GTDB taxonomy): domain Bacteria; phylum Pseudomonadota; class Gammaproteobacteria; order Enterobacterales; family Shewanellaceae; genus Shewanella. Next base: position 516,114 of record NZ_JAKEVF010000002.1, on the reverse strand, counting down.
AATCAGGGGAAAGTCAGCAGACAAGAGTCAGTTACCTTGTCTGCTTAGATGTGATAAAACACGGTTGGCAATGAACTCGATTTAAACTTGCTCAATGTCCACTAAGTGCTTGGCTAGCGTGATAGGGTCGAGTTCAAGACAATCTTGGTCTGCTTGCCAATCTACACCGACTAACACGCCATCATCATGTAAATCTTGGATCCAATACTCTAGTAACTCTTCTAATGGAATTGCGGCAACTTGGTAATCTTGCCACTCCTCGGTGCAATGCTGTTTAGCTTGCTCAGGTGTTGACCAAAGCGGCATTACATCGGTTTCATCAAACTCTGAAGAGTCACATACTACCCAGCCTTCGCCAGTTTCGTCTTGAAGACCCCAAACCGCTTGGTGCTCAGTTACGTTTTCGATAAAGCTTGATAAAACTGGGTTGCTATCAGTCATACAGATCTCTTAAAAGTTTGTGATAAACAAGGCCATTATACGCAAACTGGCTGCTGTACCAAGTGATAGTTTTATGAAAAGGACACTATTTAGGCGCTTACCTTAAAAAGCACTGACTTAAGCAATAATTAATCAGAAAAGACTAGTGTAATCAGTTTCTATGGTTATGATGTGCAGAGGCTAGCCCGTTTCTTTCGGTCGCTGTTTTTTGGCTAGCGCAGGTTTGCGGCTATTGATTAAATGGAGTTGTTGTTTTGAAAAAATTGTTTACTTTCGCTTCACTCATACTAGCAACAGGGTTCTCCACCCTTGCTCAAGCGAACCAAGATTTCGATACCTGTGTTGTGGGCTTAAAGCAAAAAGCAAAAGATGCAGGTATTTCGGCTAAAACCATAGACGAAACCTTAGGCCAAGTCAGTTATGTCACTCGGGTTATCGAACTGGATAAAAAGCAGCCTGAATTCAGTCAAAGTTTTGATAACTATTTCAGTAAGCGGGTGACAGATTGGCGAGTCGAAGAGGGACGCCGATTACTGAAACAACATCGTCAGTTACTCACCAAACTGCAACAGCAATATGGTGTTCCACCACAATATCTAATGGCGTTTTGGGGATTAGAAACCAATTTTGGCAGCTATAAAGGTAAAATGCCCGTTATCGACAGTTTGGCAACCTTAGCCTGCGATCCAAGACGTAGCAGTTATTTTACCGGTGAATTACTGCAAGCAATGAAGCTTAAGCAGAATTATCAATTCAGTACCAGTGACATGGTGGGTTCATGGGCTGGGGCTATGGGACATACTCAATTTATGCCTTCAGCGTATGCCAAATATGCTATCGATGGTGATGGTGATGGTAAGGCCGATCTATGGAACAGCACAGAAGATGCTTTGAGTTCTGCGGCGAATTTTTTGCAGCAATTAGGTTGGGTTAAAAATGAACGTTGGGGGCGGGAAGTCAAGTTACCCGCGCAGTTTGAGTTTAAATCACTGGGGCGTAATTCTACGCAGCCATTAGTGAATTGGGCTGAATTAGGCATTATCAAAGCCAATGGTCAAAAGCTATCTACACCTGATATGACTGCTGCACTATATTTGCCCGCTGGCCATACTGGGCCTGCATTTTTAGGTTACGAAAATTTTAATGTGATCATGCGCTGGAACCGTTCCGAGTTCTATGCCATCGCCGTTGGGCATCTTGCCGATAGAATTAACGGCGCGGCACCTTTAATGGTGGCACCACCGCAACAGGATAACTTTAGCCGCGATAAAATTAAGTTGCTGCAAAGTAAACTCAATGAACAAGGTTTTGATGTGGGTAAACCTGACGGCGTGTTAGGGACGAACTCCCGTACTGGACTACAAGCGTATCAACGCAGTGTTGGCATTGTTGCCGATGGTTTTCCAAGTGAAGAGACATTTAAACGGATAGGTATCGAGTAATAAACTTATCGTGTATCAATTGCATCCTTAGGGGAAATCTATTAGTTTTGGCGCATCAACATACCTTAAGTCAATGTCTGTAAGGTATTAAATCAATAGGGTTTTGCAATATGGATGCATTAGACAACTTATCTCATGCCGAACGCCAACGACTGGCGTTTATCGATTTTAGTTTGCAGTATTTTGGTCAGATCTCGGCGCAGGATTTAATCGCTAAATTTGCCACGGGCTTAGCGGCGTCTAACCAAGACTTGATTAATTATCGTGGTCTTGCGGCAGATAACATGAGCTTGATGCATCAAGATAAGCGTTATCTGCGAAACCCAGGTTTTAAGCCGTTGTTTGACCATGATCCTGAGATGATTTTGCATGGTTTAGCAAATGGATTTGGCGACGGTTTGTCCCATCCGGTGCAGCCAAGTGCAGTGTGCATTGATGCTGTGCAGCTTATCCATCCCGATACCAATATTATTGCCGGGATTATGCGGGCTATTCAGCAGAGACAAGCGATTAGCGTCACTTATGTGTCTGTGTCTTCTGGCGAAACACAGCGCGATTTAGTGCCTCATACTTTAGTTAATAATGGTCAGCGTTGGCATGTGCGTTGTTTCGACAGGACCCATGAGATTTTCACCGACTTTGTGGTAACTCGTATTAAATCTGTTGCAATCAGTGCTAATGAGCCTTTTGATCATGAACTGGCGGCGCAAGACAAACATTGGCAAACCGTTATCCCACTGGTGATCATTCCTCATCCAAGTTTAAAGCATCCTGAGGCCATCGAACTGGATTATCAGATGCAAGATGGCAAGCTGACTCTTCATAGTCGTGCAGCACTGGCTGGTTACTTATTACGTCAGTGGAGTGTCGATTGCTCAGCAGGACATCAAATCAGCCAAGGGGTTTGTCAGCTAGCATTAGCGAATTTGCAGGTGTTGAGCCAAATTGAGCATCTCACGATAGTTCCGGGCGCTAAGTCTCGTTAATTTGTCCCTGTTTAGGGATACGGCAGTTGATATTCAAATAAGAGAAACGGCTAGAGCAATAATCTGAGTTTTGTTAAGCTCTAGCGAATTTAATTAATCAAATGATTTAAGGACGCTCAATGAGCATTAAAGACGATATGGTCGTGCAGTTTAATTACACCTTGCGTGATGAAGCAGGTGATGTGCTTGAGACCAACGAAGGATTAGATCCAATTGCTTATCTTCATGGCCACGACAATATGATGCCGGGTGTTGAAAATGCGATTGCGGGGCATGAAGTCGGTGATAGTTTTTCTGTGACTCTGCCTCCAGAAGAAACTTATGGTGTGCGCAATGAAAATGCCGAGCAAAGAGTCTCGGTTAAGCACCTACAAGGCGCTAAAGTATGGAAGCCTGGTATGCGCGCATTGATCAATACTGATCAGGGCCAGCGCCAAGTAACCATTATTAAAGTCGGTAAGTTTATGGCCACTGTCGATGTCAATCATCCCTTGGCTGGCCGTGAATTAACCTTCGATCTTGAAATCATTGATGCGCGTGATGCGACCGATGAAGAGATTGCTCACGGTCATGCCCATGGTGTGGGTGGACATCACCATTAATATTATTGACTATTTATTGCTAAGTGAAATTAGCTGAACAATTAAGCCGCACAAATTTAGTTGAATAATATTTGCGATAAAACCCAGACGTTAGTTTGGGTTTTTCACTATCAATGGAGTGCAATGTTATGGTGATCGAGTTTTCAAAAGGGCGTTTAATCCTTACTAATAACGAAATTCAAGCCAAATTAAATCAAGGGCAAGTGACCTTTTATGCTATGGCTGAAGATCTTAAAGTGATTTCAGATGCTTTGCTGTTGGTAGCTGATGCTGGTGCGGTTCGTTGGACTTTGACATTGGATAACCGCGAGCAACTGGATGTGATTATTGAGCAGTTACAACTGATTTAACACTGTTAGTTTGTGGGTTTTGTCTTAAGTTTCTCTGTCTTTTCAGCTTCTTGTTCCATTTTCTTATCACTGTTATTAACCAATGACAGTTTATGTGTTGCTAATTAATGTTAGGCACGATTAACACTTGTGGTTATTTTTGCTTTATCATTGCGTCGGCAATTTTTCATCATAATAATTATAGGATAACACTATGCCAGATCAGCCATTAGAGCGACTGACTATTGAGCCCAAACAAGCAGCACGCGCTTGTGTGATTTGGTTACATGGACTTGGAGACTCTGGTGCAGGCTTCGCACCTGTGGTGCCATTACTTAACATGCCTGACGCTTTAGATGTGAGATTTATTTTTCCTCATGCACCAAATTTGCCTGTTACTATTAATCAAGGCTTTGTGATGCCAGCTTGGTATGACATTAAGGGCATGGATATTGAAAATCGCGCTGATATGGTCGGCGTTCAGGCTTCTGAAAAAGCCATTGCAGCGCTTATTGATGAGCAGATAAATTTAGGCATTCCTGCTAACAAAATTATTTTGGCGGGTTTTAGCCAAGGCGGGGTGATGAGTTTGTTCACTGGACTGCGTTATCCACATGCACTTGCAGGCATCATGGCATTATCTTGTTACCTCGCTACAGGAAATAAATTGCCTGAGGATCTGAGTGAAGCGAATAAAAACACGCCATTGTTACAACATCATGGCGAGCAGGATGAAGTGGTACCTTTTGCTGCAGGTCTAGCTGGCTATGAATTGATAAAAGCATCTGGCTATTCGACTTTATGGCACAGTTACCGTATGGGTCATAGCGTTTTACCAGAGCAACTAAAAGATATTGGTGATTGGCTAACGCAGCGACTAAGTTAATCTGCTCGTTAATCCGCTTAAACTCGCCACAAAAAATCCACCTCTTAGGTGGATTTTTTGTTTTAGTACAGTCGTAAATTAGCTGGCAATGGATTCTTGTGGTTTAGGCAAGGGCAGTAACAAGTTCATCATGATTGCAACAATACCACATAGGCTAATGCCAGTAAGACTGAATGAGCCAATACCGAAGGCCATACCGCCAATACCAAACACTAAGGTTACGCCTACAATACATAGATTTCTTGGTTCGCTTAGGTCGACGTGGTTTTTGATCAAAGAGTTAAGACCCACAGCTGCAATGGAGCCAAACAGTAGACACATGATCCCGCCCATCACAGGAACTGGGATAGTTTGCATTAATGCACCTAATTTACCGATGAATGCCAACGAAATTGCGGTGATAGCAGTCCAAGTCATGATACGAGGGTTGAAGCTCTTGGTCAGTGTTACTGCGCCTGTTACTTCTGAATAAGTTGTATTTGGTGGTCCACCTAAAGCCGCTGCTGCAATGGTCGCAACACCGTCACCACTTAGCGTACGATGCAGTCCAGGCTTTTTAAGGTAGTCTTTACCTGTGACATTAGAGATAGCGAGGATATCACCAATGTGCTCAACAGCAGGTGCGATCGCAACAGGGATCATAAAGGCGATAGCATGCCAATTAAACTCAGGCGCGACGAAATTGGGGATGGCTAACCAACTCGCATTATGAACCGGTGAGAAGTCGACAATACCTAGAGCCAGACTTAAGCCATATCCCACGATAATACCTGCTAGAATAGGCATTAATTTAGCAATCCCTTTAGCAAAAATTGCGACCGCAATCGTTGTCAGCAGAGAGGCTATGGAGATAATCAATGCGTGATCGGCATCGACCAAAACTAAGGTTCCATCACCGCTTTTACCCATGGCCATATTGACGGCGACAGGAGCAAGCCCTAAACCGATCACTATGATCACTGGGCCAACGACGACAGGAGGCAGCAGACGTTTGATAAAGCCATCGCCTCTGAATTTAACCAGACTCGCAAGTAATAAATAAACACAACCTGCAGCCATCAATCCGCCCATAGTGGATGGAATTCCCCATGTTTGTACGCCATATAAAACTGGCGCGATAAACGCAAATGAGGAGGCTAAAAAGATGGGGATTTGGCGTTTTGTAATGAGTTGAAATAACAAGGTACCAATACCAGCGGTAAATAGTGCCACGTTAGTGTCTAAGCCGGTTAATAACGGCATGAGAACTAAAGCACCAAAGGCAACAAATAGCATTTGTGCGCCTTGTAGGGGGATCATTAAGCGATTCATTATTATTCTCTATTCGTAGGTAAACTGTTTGATATTAGCGTGTTAATAACATTTTTACATCTTCAAGGATCACACTCTGCTTATTTGATTGAAATCCATCTTATCGATGTGATCTCGACATACATGATTTAGCGCTTTGTGTTACACTTGCGCCAATCTCTTCGCTTTAAAGAATTAATACGGATGTTCAAGACTCTTATTTTCGGTATTTTTACTGCTTCTATAGTGTTGATGGCTAATGCGACAGTAGCGACAGAGCGACTGCAATTAGATGAGAGCGTAGTCAAGGTGGACGACAGAACCACCCAAACCAAGAATGCGGCTTTACAACAAGCACTACGTGATGTGATTTTGAAAAACTCAGGCAGTGAAAGTGCGCTAGATGTTGCCAGCATCAATTCTGCTATTAGTAATCCAACCAGCTATATCCGTCAATTTGGCTATCAAGATATTGAGGGGCAGCAGTATTTACGGGCCTCTTTTGACCAACAAAAAATCATTAAATTACTGCGGGATGCTCAGCTGCCAGTTTGGGGCAAACAAAGACCATTAACCTTAATGTGGTTGGCCGATCACAATCAAGGCGAATTCAACATTGTTAGCGATGCTTCAGATACTGTAGTGAGTGGCGATATCAGACAGATTTCGCAATCTCGTGGTATGCCGATGCTACTTCCTTTGATGGATTTGGATGATGCAATGTTTGTGGGTGTTAATGACGTTAGAGGCATGTTTGCTGATCAAGTTGCTAAAGCATCTCAGCGTTATAACACTGATTATTTCATCATGGCTTCGGTAGAAATTAATAGTGATAATAAAGCAAGCTTTAACATGGTGCTTTATCCTATGGGCACTGAACAGGGCTTGTATCAACCGCTAGCGCAAAAATCTGGTGTTGCCGACACTGAAACCGCTGCCATTGGTCAGATGCTTTCAGCTGTGAGTGAGTTTTATGCCGCCCGCTATGCGGTAGCGGATAGTGGGGAGTCTTTAAGTAAAAAGCTGACCTTTATTGATTTAAGCCAACGCAAGCAGTTAGTGGATATTGAGAAGTTTTTAACTCAACTCAGTGCAGTAAAATCGGTGTCGTTAATTCAACTTAAAGGCTCTACTGCGTCCTTCTCACTGGAATTATTTGGCTCAGAAGCAGATTTGAAGCGATTGTTGAATCTCGAGTCTAAGGTAAAGCAGCAAATCGTGCTACAACCCAATGTTGATCAGAGCGATCCGTTAGCACCATCACAAACTGAAGTCGTTAATTATATTTGGCTAGGACAGTGATGTAAGGTGGGCACCTTTTTGATGGTTCCCGCCATTTTTAACCCAACATGCGAACTTGAGACTTAATTTAGTGGCATCTCATTCCCCCCTACAATTATCGTTACCTGTTTATTTACCCGATGATGAGACTTTTAAAAGTTATTATCCGGCCTCGGGTAACGATGAGTTGATTCAAAGCTTACAAGCCTGTGCAGATGGTCACATCAATAAGTCCGTTTATTTATGGGGGCCACAAAAGTCTGGCCGAACCCATTTAATGCACGCTACTTGTGCACGAGCCAATGAGCTGCATCGTAATAGCTTTTATCTGCCGTTGGCGATTCATGCCAGTATCTCTACCGAGCTGCTAGAAGGGTTGGAGCAAGTGGATTTGGTGTGTATCGATGATATTGATGCTATTGCCGGTCATCCGCTGTGGGAAGAGGCATTATTCGACCTCTATAACCGCATTGCAGAACAAGAGAATTGTGCCTTAGTAGTTAGTGCCAGCGCTTCGGCTATCGACAGTGGTTTTACGCTGCCGGATTTAGTTTCTCGTATGCAGTGGGGGATGACCTACCAATTACAGGCTATGGCTGATGATGAGAAGCTTGCAGCATTACAACGCCGTGCAGCTATGCGTGGCCTTCAGTTACCTGAGGATGTGGGCCGTTTCTTATTGAATCGTTTAGCTCGAGATCTACGAACCTTGTTTGATGTGCTCGACAGACTGGATAAGGCATCGTTAGTGCATCAGCGTAAGTTGACCATTCCTTTTGTCAAAGAGATGCTCAGATTATAAATTAGGGCTGACAACAGTTGTTGTGACGACTAATCGATAGAGCATTTGTACATATGGCAAACTAACTAAAAAAGCGCCACGGGGATTATGAAGAGACCCAGTGGCGCTTTTTATTTGCTTCGTCATGATTAAAGCAAGCTAGGGTTAAAGCTAACTAATAGCTAAATCATGGTATGAATAGCATTACTTTTTGTTTTTCTTTTTTAAACCTAGCCCAAGTTCACGGCCCTTGACTCGTGCGTAAAACGGCAGCGTTATCATTAGCACAGACAGTAATAGCACTTCGATAATAGCAAAGACTAATGCCGTGTCGGTGACATATAACAGGGTTAAGCCGTGTAATAAGTACAAGCAGATAATAAAACTGGCCCAAGCGTAGGTATAAGGATTACCGGTTAAAATGCCTTTTAAAGGCGCTAACAAAGGTAAAATCCATAATAGGCTAAAAACCATGGAATACTCACCCGTTAATCCTTGGTTACCAAACCAGGCGGTCATCAGTAATAACAAGGCGACATAGCAAGTACGACTTATTTTAAACAGCTTATCTGAACTCATTAGCTTGGTTTGCCTTATAACAGTGAAAGCACATTTTCAGGTGGACGACCGATCACCGCTTTATCATCAATAAGCACAATTGGGCGTTCAATCAATTTCGGGGTGTCAACCATGGCTTGGATCAATAATTCGTCATCAGTGACTTGGTCTAAACCAAGGGCTTTATACTCAGTTTCTTTGGTGCGCATTAACTCGCGAGGGCTAATGGCTAACTTATCTAAGATTGAGCGGATCTCACCTTGAGTTAATGGAGTTTTCAGGTATTCGATGATTTGAACCTGACAGCCGTTTTCTTCCAGAAGTGCCAAAGTTTGGCGGCTTTTAGAACAACGAGGATTATGAATAATACTTGCTTGAGTCATCGTTTTACTACCGTTGCTGAAATTTGTCGATATTCTACTGCAAAAGGTGACCGGAGTCACAAGGGGTTATGGCTATTATTAAAAATGGCGATCGTTATTATACTGATTGGTATTATTGTGTCGTTTGCGAAGCATCGCTTAAAAAACAACAACCGCCAAAGGGCGGTTGTTAAGCGGCTAAAGTAGCTCTAATGCTCTTTTCGATTGTTTAAATTGTCTTATTCGCGCTTCGATACGGGCCAGTTGTAAAGGATTTTGCTCTGATAAACGATAGGCAAAATTAAGTTGATCGATAGCACCAGCATAATCGGCGGCTAATGCTAATGATTCGGCCTTAGCATAATGCTCCATCGCCTTATTGCCCGACTTTTTATAAGCATCACTGAGTAACAAAAGTGGTAGCTGATTTTGTTTATCGAGGAAGATCATCTCTTCTAACAGTGGAATCGCTTTTTTAGGTTGTCCAGCCTCTATGTAAGCATTAGCTAAGTTGAGGTTAATTACTTGCGATGTAGGTTTTAGACGCTTTTCACGCTCTAACAGGCTAATAGCTTGGTCGAACTTCTGCCGCTCAAGTAATAAATCGGTTTTAGTGTCGATATAAAATAGGTTATGGGGATCCTCTTTTAGTAATCCATCTATGATGGTTTCAGATTGAGGCGCTTTTTTTTGTCGCAGTAAGGCGAGGGCAAGTCCATATTGCGCTGCTTGTCTAAAGTTATAGCTGTTTTTATCGAGTTGTTCTTCAAATAGAGACGTCGCTGCTTCTTCGCTGTAACTTGAAAATCGAACCTGAATGCGGGCTTTCGCAAGTTGAAAATCTAAGTTATCGGGGATATATCGATGTGGGTATTGCGCTGCACGGTTTCTTGCTTCGCTAATACGAGACTCAGGTAAAGGGTGAGTCAATAGCATTTGTGGTGGCTTAGATGTAAAACGATAGCGGGTGGCTAACTTTGCAAAAAAGTCGGCAGCGCCTTCGGGATCGAAGCCTGCTTCAACTAAGATTTTCATTCCGATCCGGTCGGCTTCTTGCTCATGTAAACGGGTATAGTTAATTTGTGCTTGGGTTGCTAATGCTTGTGTGGTCGCCAAGGCAGCGATACCAACCTGCGGCGCGGCAATGGTTAATAATATTGCACCTAAAAGTCCAGCCATGGTAGCGGTAGAACTTTTGGCATTAGCCTCTAAACTTCGGGCTAAATGTCGTTGGGTAACATGGGTAATTTCGTGCGCTAAAACCGAGGCAATTTGGCTTTCGTTATCGGCATTGAGAAATAATCCCGTATGAACACCTACGTGACCCCCAAAAAATGCGAAGGCGTTAATTTCATCATTACGTAATAAGAAGAAGTAGAAAGGGGTTTTCACTCCGGTGGCATGTGCCACCAATCGATTACCTAATTCTGTGATGTATTGATTAAGCACAGGATCATTGAGAACTGGAGCTGACGAGCGGATGACTCGCATATAGGCGTCACCATAGCTACTCTCTTTCTCTAAACTAAAGGTATTAACTGCTGCGGTGCCAAGATCGGGTAAATCGTTGTTTGCAAACCCTTGTGGTGCAATTGAGAAAAGGGCGAATGACAGTGCGCCAGCAACGAGGGATTTGACTGTATTTATGTTTCTCAAACTTTTCCTTAGCGGTTATCTGTATTCTATCTATTTTGAGCTACCAAACGGCAATTAGTTCATTGAATTTGGTGAACTAAGTCATTGCATCATGTGCATAACAAAGGGATGTTTGAATAGCGCATTGATAACTTGTGGTTTAGCTAGAGACTTAGGATAATAGCGACAGTTTACATTTAGCAAGTTCATTATGATTTTTATTGATTTAACGGCTGATCGTTGTCCACTTGCATTGGTTAAGTTTAAATTGGCGCTTAAGCACCTTGCCGTTGGTGAAGAGTTACAAGTGGCACTAAAAGATGCTGGAGCTCGGCAAGATGTGCCACGTTATCTCAATAAAATTAATTGTTCTTATACTGAGCTGAAAAATGACCCACAGGTGTTACTCTTATCTATTGTGAAACACTTAACCCCATAATTTTAGAGCGTTACTGCGTAGGAATAGTGAATGTTATCCATATTAGCAGATTGGTATAAAGCCCGTTTTAGCGATCCTCAAGCCGTCACCTTAGTCTTTATTTTAGTGGGGATTGCGCTGGCTATTTATTTCGCAGGCGGATTATTAGCACCACTATTAGTGGCCTTAGTGTTGGCCTTTTTACTGGAGTGGCCCGTTGCACAAATGGTTAAAGTTGGTATTAACCGTACCACTGGCGCCTCACTGGTCTTAGTGTTGTTTTTAGGCGTCATGTTATTACTGACATTTGGTTTGGTGCCCAGCATTTGGCGACAAGGCGTAGCCTTAGTTGCCGATCTGCCTAACATGTTAGACAAAGGCTTATTGACCTTAAAAACTTATGTAGAACAATACCCGCGTTTTTTTAGTGTTGAGCAACTCGATGCGAGTGTAGGCGAGATAAAAAAACTACTTGATACGCATAATATTATCGATTTTGGTAAGCAGTTAATCGGCTACTCGGCATCATTATTGGTATTGATGGTGTACGCGATTTTAGTACCATTGTTGGTGTTCTTCTTTTTGAAAGACAAAGATGAATTAATTAAGGGCAGTAAACGTTTTATTCCAGCCAATCGAGAACTGGCTCGTAAAGTGTGGCTTGAGATGGATCAACAGATCTTTAATTACATTCGTGGCAAAGTGATCGAGATAGTAATTATCGGGGTTGCTAGCTATATCTTCTTTGCGATTATGGATCTACGCTATGCTGCATTACTCGGTGTTTTAACCGGTTTTTCTGTGCTCATTCCTTATGTTGGTGCAACATTAGTGACGCTTCCCATCGCTTTGGTCGCATTCTTCCAATGGGGCATCAGTCCTGAATTTGGTTATCTGATGCTTGGTTACGGTATTATTCAGGCACTCGATGGCAACTTGTTGGTACCGATATTGTTTTCAGATGCTGTTGATCTGCATCCTGTGGTTATTATTGCGGCGGTATTAGTGTTTGGCGGTTTGTGGGGAGTCTGGGGAGTGTTCTTTGCCATTCCGTTAGCTTCACTCGTCAAAGCCGTTATTAACGCTTGGCCTAAGTCTGAGAAAGAGAAACAAGCCGAAGAACGAGCCGCATAAATGTTTTGCGATCAATTAATTTGATATCAAAAAAGCCAGTATAATACTGGCTTTTACTTTATTTGGGCTGTTTTTTTAGGGTTGTCTTTTATTGTTGCTCAATAATATTCAATACCACTTCATGGTGATCTTTGGTCTTAAACTTGTTGAATACGTGGGCGACTTTACCGTCTTGTCCTATGAGGAAACTCAGGCGGTGGATACCATCATATACTTTACCCATAAACTTCTTTTCACCCCATACGCCAAATGCATCGGCAATCGCGTGATCCTCATCACTCAGGAGTGAAAAATTAAGAGCGTGTTTATCGGCAAAGCGGGCTAACTTAGCAACGGGATCGGGACTGATGCCCAATACAGTGACATTAAGTCCATCGAGTTGAGGTTGGGTGTCACGCAGACCACACGCCTGGACCGTACAGCCTGGTGTTAGTGCTTTAGGATAGAAATAAACCAGCACAGGCCCTTTGTCGAGTGCTTGTTTCAGAGAAATGGATTCGTCATTTTGATTCTTTAGCATAAAGTCAGGTGCGAGATCACCTGCAATTAAGGTATTCATAAAAATTCCTTTATGGTTGTGTTTCGATACCTTGCATACGTTCGATGCTACAGCTGAGGTTCATTTGGTGTGCCAATTCATGCAGACTCAGTTCTAATTTATCTATCTCGACTTTTTCAGGCACATTAATAGTTAATGACACAGTTTGAATTGGTTCACCTTGTGCGTTTTCTTCGGCGTGAGAGCGTACCGCGGCGAGATCAAGTGAACGATCGGCTAAGAATTGTGTCAGTTTTCCCATAGTACCGCGCTGATCTTGGCCATTTAAGGTCACCAGTAGTCTGGATACGAAATTGAGTGGAGTATGTTTTGAAGTACGCTTCATGACCGTGAGAAGGCCCAGCTCAACACTTAATGTAGATAAGCTAGTTTCCATCTTTGTGATCGATGTCCAAGCGCCGGAAATCATCATGATTAAGGTGAATTCATTACCAAACAATGCCATGCGGCTATCGACAATATCACAATCGCATTCACTGGCTAGTCTTGCAAAGCGACTGACGATTCCGGGACGATCTGAGCCCAGAGCAGTGACGACCAGATGATTGGACATGAAATTCTCCTAAATTGACGACTTAACCTTGTTTAAAAAAACACCAAAGAACTAAGGTGCTATTTTGAAGACAGTTATGCTAACACATGTTCATCATTTTGCGATCCCTGTCTTAATAAACAGCAGGAGAAATGGTTAGCATTCTTAAGGGATGCCTTTCTAATAAATCGCAACATAGTTATGCTTGTTTTTAACAGTTAGCATCAGTACCATAGCGAGTCCTGAATCCTTGGGGAAGTCACATGATAAACGGAAGCATTGTAGCCTTAATCACACCTATGAATAGTGATGGCTCGGTTGATTATGCAAGTCTAGAAAAACTAGTTGAATACCATATTGAACAGGGAACCGATGGCATTGTTGCCGTAGGCACCACTGGTGAATCTGCAACCTTACCACTTTCAGAACATATAGAAGTTGTTGCCCATACGGTTAAATTCGCTGCAGGTCGTGTACCTGTTATTGGCGGCAATGGCGCTAATGCAACGGCTGAAGCGATAGAGCTAACCAAAGCTCAATCTAATCTTGGTGTTGCAGCCATGCTTGGGGTGACACCTTATTATAATAAACCGACACCAGATGGTTTAGTTGCGCATTATACTGCGGTTGCTAATTCAACTGATATTCCACAAATTTTATATAATGTTCCCGGACGCACTGCAGTGGATATGCTACCAGAAACAGTCGCGCGTCTAGTGGAAGTACCTAATATCATGGGCCTGAAAGAGGCGACTGGCGATGTGAGTCGTGTGGCTCGTCTGCGTCAATTATGTGGTGCAGATTTCAAATTATACAGTGGTGATGATGCAACGGCGCGTGAATTTCTTTCACTTGGTGGTGATGGTGTTATTTCTGTTGCCAACAATATCGTGCCACGTCAGTTCAAAGCAATGTGTAAAGCAGCACTAAATGGCGATACAGCAGGGGCTATAGCGGTCGAAGTAGAGATCATTTCTTTATTTGATTCATTGTTTTGTGAAGCTAATCCTATCCCCGTTAAGTGGGCTGCTCACCGTATGGGATTGATCAATCATAGTCATATTCGTTTACCTTTAACGGAACTTTCACCTAAGTATCATGGTCTGTTGCTAGAAGCGATGAAAAAAGCCCGGATAGAGGTCCAATAATAAATGCTAAAGCAAGTAACCCCGATTTTGCTAATTGCAGCTGTCACAGCCTGTAGTTCACCGATAGATAGACGTCAGGCTAATGGTAACGAAGATTATGTCTCGTTAACTCCCCAGCCTGATTTGGTTATTCCGCAAGGGCTTAACAAGCCTAATTACAGCTCCGAGTACAATATTCCTGAATTAGGAAGTAAAGCTGATGCTAGCTTAGTGGGTAAAAAGCTTGATATTCGTCCGCCATTGCAAATTTTGCCTATGGCGGAAGGGACTCATGTTGAAGATTCTAGTGACAAGATAAAAGTGGTAGTGGAATCTATCGATAATGAAGTCGACCTACGCCAAGAACTGTATACAGTGATCACCGATTACTTAAATAGCCGTGATGTTAGTATCGTAAGGCAAGATAATGCTGCTGGAGTGATTGAAACTGATTGGATTGAAAACCAGGAAGTCATCGATTCAAACTTTTGGGGTAGCGACGAAGTGTATACAGTACGTCAACGTTATCGTTTTACTATCGACGTAAGACCCCATGGCCGCAGTGGTAACTTAACCATCGAGCTTATCGATCATGAAGAGCATTTTGATGGTCAGCAACAAGATATCTTATTAACTGGTGAAGACAAGCGCCGTTACACCGTCGATATGCTGAACGGCACTATCGCATACATGAGCGTTAAGCGTGACAAGATGCTTAAAGCCAAACGAATTCGTGAAAGTTTAGGTATTACTGTTGAGTTGGTCAAAGCTGCTGACGTTGCTGAAGGTGAGACTCAAGCTGCAAGTTATTGGTTAGCAGACGCGCCATATAACCGTACTTGGGAACGCCTACGCATTGTATTACCAGAAATGGGCTTCGAAATTGTCGATATGGATAGCAACAAAGGCTTGTACTATATCAATGTTAATGACGATTCAGGCTTTTGGAGCTCATTATGGAGTGAGAAGAGTTTGCCTATTAAAGAAGGTTCTTATCGCTTATTGGTTGATGAAGATAACGCTGACGACAGCAAAACCCGAATTTATCTAAACGATATGGCCGATGCGCCAGTGGATAATGAGGTGGTCGAAGCGGTATATCAAGGTCTATCTGATTTAATGAAAGAAGATCGTAAGGTCAGATAATCTCAGTTTTGATAAATAAAAAAGAGGCTATTAAGCCTCTTTTTTTATAATTATTTGTTGTACTTGAACTCGCTAGGGAAGGTTTTTTACCATATAGTTTATGGATTGAACTAGTCCAATGCACGGGGAATAGATGACGGCAAAATTTCAGCTTCAAGATGTCGATGCAAAGTACTTAGATATAGTGAGTACATTTGCCATTGAGATGCTGTCTCTACATGAGATTGACGAGATATTATGGCACCTTGCCCGCAATGTCGTTGCCCAGTTGGGTTTTGATGATGTGGTGATTTATCTATTGGATGAATCCCGTGATGTTTTAGTTCAGAAAGCCAGTTTTGGTGCCAAAAACCCCAAAGATTTAGAAATTTTATCTCCTATTGAATTGAAAGTGGGTGAGGGGGTCGTTGGACAGGTCGCCAAGATTAAAAAACCGCTACTTATCACCGATACTCGCCGTTTCCCCAATTATATTGTCGATGACGCACCACGCTTATCAGAGCTTGCAGTACCCATGATAGTTGAGGGTGAAGTGGTGGGGGTTATTGACAGCGAACATCCCAAAAAGAATTTTTATACCCAGCAACACGAACATATCGTGATGGCGTTAGCCTCAATTACTGCGATGAAGATCCACAAGGCAAAAACCTTAGTCAAATTGCAAAATACTATCGAAGAACTGGAATATTCGAGCAAGATCCAAGATGCGTTATTTGAAATTGCTGAGCTGATTTTTGAGACCGACAGCTTGAATGCCTTCTATAAAAGATTACATCAATGCATTGGCAGATTAACTTTTGCCAAGAACTTTTACGTCGCCATTTTAGATGAGGACCGTAGCGGTTTAAATTTTGTCTACCATGTGGATGAATTTGATCAATTAGATGCGTTTGAGCAACTCGATGAAACGAATAGACGATTGGAAATCGATCCTAGCTACTTGAGCATTACTGGTTATGTACTACTTAAAAATAAGCCTTTGTTAGTCAACGAAGCGCAAATAAAATCCATGGTCGAAGATAAGACGATTCAGGTGTTTGGGAAAATGCCTAATGCTTGGCTAGGGGTGCCATTTGGTGATGATCAATTTAAAGGCATTGTCGTTGTACAAAGTTATGCTGATAGTTATCAATTTCAGCAAAAAGATAAACAGTTATTGGTGTTTGTGGCTAAGCATATCCGTAATGCAATTGAGCGAATGAACGTTAAGTCTCGCATGGAGTTCCTCGCATTACATGACTCGTTAACTGGCTTACCCAACCGCACGTTATTTATTGATAGGTTAACCCAAGCAATCAATAACGCTGATGAACAAAGCGGCGTATCATTGCTTTATATGGATGTGGATCGATTTAAGAGTGTCAATGACACTTACGGGCATCATCTCGGTGATGAACTGCTAAAAGGGTTAGCCGAGCGTTTATCTCAGGCATTAGGTCCTCATGACACCTTGTGTCGTTTAAGTGGTGATGAATTCGCTATCTTGCTCAGCAAAGTAAAAAATTCACAACACAGCGAATTTATCGCTGCGCAGTTGTTAAGTTTACTCGAAGAGGTAATCGATCTAGGTGGTATCCGAATTAAAGTCTCAATAAGCATAGGGATTGTTAACTGTTTTAATCGCGATTTATTACCAAATCAATTGCTGATGTTGGCCGATGAAGCCATGTATAAAGCTAAATTGCAGGGGCGTAACCAGATCTTTGTTTGTAACGAAGATATGGAAGAGGGACTAACATCGACCTATAAACTGGAGCGTGAGTTTTTATTGGGGATCGAAAAAAAGCAGTTTTATCTCGAATATCAGCCGGTATATGAGTTAAAAACCGATCTTTTGGTGGGCGCCGAGGCGCTAATTCGCTGGAAACATCCTCAGCATGGCATCTTGGGTCCAGGGCGCTTTTTACCTGAATTACAAAGGTCTGGCTTGTTAGAGAAGCTAGACCTCTACGTGGTACAACACGCATTAGAGTTCATGATTAAACATCAATTAAAACTGCCTAGCGGTTTTAAACTCAGCGTTAATGTATCAGGTGTAGGGTTAAATTCAGGGCAATTACTTAACTTATTTGAATATTATTATTGTCATAATAGTTCTGTATTGTCGCAAATCTGCGTGGAAATAACCGAGCAAACCTTAGTAACCTCGGTGGAGGAGACCACTTTTACCATTGAGCGCTTGCGTCAAATGGGGATCTCCTTGTCATTGGATGATTTTGGAACCGGTTATTCATCGTTGAGTTATTTACATAAGTTTGTTTTTGACATGCTGAAGATCGACCGCTCCTTTATTAGCCACATGGATATGGCTTACGACAACCGAGTTATTTTGGAAACGATCATTAATCTAGCCCGTTCGCTTAACATCAAGACGGTTGCCGAAGGTGTTGAAACCCAAGAACAATATCAGAGTATGCAGGTGTTGGGTTGCGATTACGCACAAGGTTATTTTATGCATCCGCCGTTAGCTGAGGACGTATTATTTGAAGTGGTCAATAATCAGCACGTTTTTAACCATATTAGTTGAGAAAACCAACAGTCTGTCGATTCATCAACCAATAAGGTGTTGTTGCTAAATTGTTAAGTTTGTAAGCAAAAGTAAAACACCTTGAAGCGCATATATTCCTAGGTAAACTACCGTTAACAAAATGATCTCTTTTGGAAGATTGATGAAAAAAACTATAATATTCTCAATACTTTTAGCGGCAGGAGCCGCTTACTATTTCTATTCAAATCAACCTGCTAGCAAGGCCGAATCACAAGCTCGTCCTACACCGAACGTGGTAGTGGCTAAAGCAGAAATGCAGCCCATTCGTGATGAGGTTGAAGCATTAGGTACTACCAAAGCTAACGAATCTATTGCTGTTACACCTAAAGTGACTGATATGGTAACAGAGCTTAACTTTGACGATGGTGACATTGTTGAGAAAGGGCGGATGTTGGTACGTTTGCAAGATCGTGAGCAAATTGCCAGAGTTACAGTTGCTAATGTTAAGATGAAAGATCATAAGCGCGAATTGGCTCGTATTAGTTCATTGGTTACCAGTCAAACTGTCGCCGAGCTTGAGCGAGACAGACTGCAAACTTTAATCGATACCGCTAAGGCTGAATTAGATGAAGCTGAGTCAGCGCTGAAAGATCGACATATTCTAGCCCCATTTTCGGGTCGCTTAGGCTTACGCCAAGTGAGCTTAGGCAGCTTGGTCACTCCTGGTACTGTGATCACTACACTGGATGACATTTCGGTGATTAAACTTGATTTTTCAGTTCCTGAACGCTTTTTACAATCGATAGAGATAGGTAAAGAGGTAGAAGCAACTGCGGTTGCCTTCGATGATGAAGTATTTAAAGGTAAAGTTGTTTCGGTAGACAGCCGAATTAACCCTGTCACACGTGCTGTGGTGGTTCGCGCCGAGATCCCGAATAAGAAGTTGCGTTTGCTTCCAGGTATGTTGATGACAGTTAAACTGATTAAACAGAGTCGTGACGGGTTAATCATTCCCGAATCTGCCATTATTCCCATTCAAAAAGACCACTTTGTCTATTTAGTAAACGATGAAAACATCGTAGAGCGTCGTCAAGTTAAACTGGGTATTCGCAAGCGAGGCTGGGTAGAAATTGTTGGTGGTATCGAGGTAGGTGAACAGGTGATGATCCGCGGTATCCTCAAGGTGCGTCCTGGTGACAGTGTTAAAGTTGAGACCAGTGAAAACTTTAGTTTTCAGGATCAAGCTAAGGTAGGACCTACCGTATGATGCTGACAGATTTGTCGGTAAAACGGCCGGTTTTTGCTTCCGTTATCAGCATATTACTGATTGTTTTCGGTTTAGTATCTTTCGATAAGCTGCCACTTCGTGAATATCCTAATATCGATCCGCCAATTGTTTCTATACAGACAAACTATCGTGGTGCGAGTGCGGCAGTTGTCGAAAGCCGCATTACCCAGTTGGTTGAAGATCGGATCAGTGGTGTAGAGGGAATTCGAAACATCAACTCATCCAGCAGCGATGGACGTTCTTCGGTCACGCTTGAATTTGATGTTGGTCGCGACATTGAAGCCGCCGCTAACGATGTACGTGACCGCATTTCTGGTTTACTGAATAATCTTCCTGAAGAAGCCGATCCCCCAGAAGTTCAAAAAGCTAATGGCGGTGATGAAGTGATCATGTGGCTCAATTTGGTGTCTGATCAGATGAACACCCTTCAGCTTACCGATTATGCTCGCCGTTATTTGGAAGATCGTTTTTCGGTTATTGACGGGGTAGCCAATATTCGACTCGGTGGCGGTAAAGTCTACGCCATGCGGATCTGGATAGACCGTCAAGCCTTAGCCGCAAGACACCTTACCGTTGCAGATATTGAAAAGGTACTGCGCTCTGAAAACGTTGAGTTACCCGCGGGTTCTGTTGAGTCTAAAGAGCGTCACTTTACTGTGCGTCTCGAGCGTACTTTTAAAACCGCCGAAGACTTTTCAAACTTAGTGTTAAGCGAAGGTGAAGATGGCTATTTAATCAAGTTAGGTGACGTTGCAAAAGTTGAGATTGGTTCCGAAGAGGAACGTATCACTTTTAGAGGCAATAAAGAGGCGATGATTGGTTTGGGGGTTTCCAAACAGTCAACGGCAAACACTCTTGATGTAGCTAGAGCTGCAAATGCTTTGGTTGATAAAATCAACCCAACGCTCCCCGCAGGTATGGAAATTAAGCGCTCCTACGATAGCTCAGTATTTATCGAGGCATCGATTAACGAGGTTTATCAGACTCTGTTTATCGCTATGTTTTTGGTGATTGTGGTTATTTATCTGTTTTTGGGTAGTGTGCGAGCCATGTTAATCCCCGCGTTGACAGTGCCCGTTTCTCTCATGGCTACCTTCATCGTGTTATTTGCCTTAGGTTATACCATCAACTTACTCACCTTATTGGCGATGATTCTTGCTATCGGTATGGTGGTTGATGATGCCATCGTGATGTTAGAGAACATTCATAGACGAATTGAAGAAGGGGATTCACCACTCAAAGCAGCATTTTTAGGTGCAAGAGAGGTTGGCTTTGCGATTGTAGCTACCACCCTAGTATTGGTTGCGGTATTTATGCCTATCACTTTCCTTGATGGCGATTTAGGTAAACTGTTTAAAGAATTTGCTGTGGCGATGAGTGCTGCGGTGATTTTTTCCAGCATCGTTGCACTGACATTGAGCCCAATGATGTGTTCGAAGCTGCTAAAACCTGCTGCTCAAGATGGTTGGTTAGTGCGAAAGATTGATGCGGGAATGGACAAGTTTACTGCATTTTACCGCAGCATATTAGCGAGATCGATGAAGCATCCAATCTTGATCAGTTCCTTTGTGTTTTTATCTTTAGCAGCCAGTGGCTATTTAATGACTAAAGTACCACAGGAGTTTGCACCTCGCGAAGACAGAGGCTCGATGTTCTTGATTGTCGATGGACCGCAGGGCGCAAGCTTTGAATACATGACGCCATATATGGATGAAATAGAAGCACGTCTAATGCCTTTGGTGGATAGTGGTGATATCAAACGTTTATTGATCCGTGCTCCACGTGGTTTTGGTCGCAGTGCCAATTTTTCTAATGGTATGGCGATCATTGTGCTTGAAGATTGGGCAACACGTCGTCCTGCATTTGAAATAATTGCTGATATACGCCAGCGTTTATCAGACTTGGCCGGTATTCGAGCATTTCCGGTGATGCGTCAGGCCTTTGGTCGTGGTGTGGGTAAACCGGTACAGTTTGTACTGGGGGGACCAAGCTATGAAGAACTGGCTAATTGGCGTGATATTTTGTTAGAAAAAGCCAAAGAGAATCCAAACTTAATTGGTTTAGATCATGACTACAAAGAGACCAAGCCTCAGTTGAGGGTGGTGATAGATAAAGATCGCGCTGCCGACCTTGGGGTGTCTATCTCTCATATTGGTCGAACGTTAGAGTCGATGTTGGGGTCACGTTTGGTAACTACCTTCATGCGCGATGGTGAAGAGTATGATGTGATCATCGAAGGAGATCGTGATAATCAGAATACTGCCACCGATTTGACCAATATCTATGTACGTTCAGATAGAAGCGGTGAGTTGATCCCCTTGGCCAACTTAGTCAATGTGGAAGAGTTTGCCGATGCCAGCCAATTAAATCGTTACAATCGTATGCGTGCTATCACTATTGAGGCTAACTTGGCTGATGGCTACAGCTTAGGCGAAGCATTAGATTACTTAAATGATATAGCGCATGTTTATCTGCCAGCAGAAGCGGTGATCAGTTATAAGGGACAGTCGTTAGACTATCAAGAGTCAGGAAGCTCGATGTATTTCGTCTTCTTGCTGGCGCTGGGTATTGTTTTCCTCGTGTTAGCAGCGCAATTTGAAAGCTATATTCACCCAATTGTGATCATGTTAACTGTGCCTTTAGCAACATTAGGAGCCTTGATTGGGCTGTGGTTAACCGGACAAAGTCTGAATATTTATAGTCAGATCGGGATCATCATGTTAGTGGGATTGGCGGCGAAAAACGGTATATTGATCGTTGAATTTGCCAATCAACTGCGTGATAAGGGAATCGTGTTTGATGATGCTATTATCCAAGCATCATGTCAGCGCTTACGTCCCATTCTGATGACGGGAATTACCACCGCAGCGGGAGCTATTCCGTTAGTGTTGGCACAAGGCGCAGGTGCAGAGACTCGCTTTGTTATTGGTGTTGTCGTGTTATCAGGCATCATCTTAGCGACCTTCTTTACGCTATTTGTGATCCCTGTAATGTATTCTCTGATCGCGAGAAATACTAGCTCACCAGAGACAATAGCCAAGGTATTGGATAAAGAGCTTAATGAACCATCATAGGCTATTTTAGTGTCATGCTGTCAAAGCCAACCTCACGGTTGGCTTTTTTATTTGATGTATTTTATATTGAATTTCATACAAATCGGTATAAAGAAGTGCTAAAACTAGTCGAGTAGAGCTTTTTCTTATACTGATTGGTATTAAATATAATGGATGAGGAGGGACTATGCGGGAAGTGTTTATAATGGATGATAGCCAGTCTAAAACATCACAGGCAAGCTTTCAAAAGGGAGCGATTCGTGTCGATGGAAGGTTAACTAAGACTAGGGAACAGCTTTGTTTCGAAGCACATGATCCTAAAAGTTATTATGGTCCTTATCAGCTTTTACTCAGCGACATAGTTAAAATCAAATCTTGTTGGGGCAAAGGGGCGGGTATTTTACCTATTACCCCAAATGGTGTTGAAGTGACCATGGAAAATGGTGAGCATTACCAATTTATCGTGGCGGATAATCAAGCCTGGATAAATCTTTTGACCCATGAGCTACAAGTGACTCAATAATGAAATGTACTTGATTAAAAATCATGGGCTTAATAGCAATAGACAATAAAAAAGCTTACCTAGGTAAGCTTTTTTATTGTCTATTGCTAATTATCATTATCTGAGTGCTTGGTGTCTTGCTCTTGCTTCACCGTTTTACTGTCAGGTAATTGGGTTTTGTCAGTAGGCTTAGGTTTAGTTAAATCGTCCTTGCCAAATTGTGGCATCTTAAACTTTGCACTGTATTTTAACACTGCAATATTACTGGCAATAACGCCAATAACCAGAATGATGATCAACCATACTTCAAGATCTGACATAGCTTCCTCGGCTTAATCTACTGCTAAGCGTTTTTCACAAATACGAATATCTTCTGGAGTATCAACTTCTGGTGAGTCGAATGCACTGATGGCGACCTTGATTTTATAGCCATGTTCAAGGGCTCGTAATTGCTCAAGCTTTTCGAGATCTTCTAAGCGTCCTAGCGGTAACTTAGCAAAGGTTGAAATAAACTCTCGGGTATAGGCATAAACACCTAAGTGTTTATACACAGGGTAGTCGTTGGTATCTCGTCCAAAAGGAATGCGGGCACGAGAAAAATATAACGCATTAAAATCGTTATCAAACACCATCTTAACATGCTTAGGGTCATTGAGTTCATGCTCTTCGGTGATCTCATATCCTAAAGTGGCCATTGAGAATTCACCCGGATGACGTTCAAAAAGCGTGATGATTTGCTCTATTGATATAGGATCGATAAGGGGTTGATCGCCTTGTAGGTTGATCACTAAATCATCATCGGCAAGCCCTAGTTGGGTAATGGCATCTTCAATTCTATCGGTTCCAGAGGCGGCATTAGCGTCAGTCATTACCACTTTACCACCGAAAGACTCAACCGCTTCTTTAATACGATCGTCATCGGTTGCCACATAGATGGCGGTTAATCCTTTGGCCAAGCCAGCACGTTCATAGACATGTTGGATCATCGGCTTGCCGTTAATCGGTGCTAGCGGTTTACCGGGAAAGCGGCTAGAGCCATAGCGTGCAGGGATTAACAGAGTTACATTCATAGATATACCTTAATTGGTCATTGCATGGATATTAATAAAAGGGCCCGAGATGAGCCCTTTTATGACACCATTAAATACGACGGAATAACTTGGTGAGCATCTCGTCGGTTACTTTCTCTTCCCATCCACTACCGTAAACATTGTCCCATAATGGACCCATGCTCTTCGTGACGGCAACCATTTTAGCAATCGTCTCATCAGGAAGATCTTTACAGATATTCTTAGGAAGGGTGATGTTGTGCTTTTCCATCATGGTGCGGAATTCAGCCACGCCTTCTGGATAGAACTCTTCAAGGACGTTAAAGGCTAAGCAGTTACCGATGCCGTGATGATAACCTAGTACATAGCTTAGACCATAAGAAACGGCATGACACGCACCTACTTGGCTATAGGCGATGCTCATTCCGCCCATGTAAGATGCCATCATCAACTTGTCATCTTTTTCTGGATGGTCGTCAATGAAAACTTCTAGACAAAGATCCATCGACTTTTCTGCGAAGGCCTTAGCAAACTCATTCAAATAAGTGCCTTGCAATGATTCAACACAGTGGATATAGCAATCCATACCTGTGTAGAACCATTGATCCGTTGGCACCCCAGCGATGAGCTCAGAGTCCATAATGATTTGATCGAATACAGTGTAGTCCGAGTTTAAACCTAGCTTTCTAACAGGGCCACATAATACTGCGGTGCGAGAGGCTTCTGCACCGGTACCTGAAACAGTTGGAATACCAATATGGTGAACCGCTGGGTTCTTGATAAGATCCCAGCCTTGGTACATTGCACTGCCACCAGGGTTAGTGAGCATCAAAGACACCGCTTTGGCTAAGTCCATGGTTGAGCCGCCACCAAGACCAACTACGCTTACTGGTAATTTACTATTGAAGGCTTGAACCTGTTCAGTTAATGAATCGACTTGTACTGTTGTTGGTTCTTCATCAACATTGACATAGATAACCAGATCATGGTCTTTGGCTGGAACGCGTTCAGCTAATGGTTTATTTTGATGAACATCATCGATAAGAAAAACCACAAAGTCATCTTCAACTTTACGCTCTTCGCCCAATACTTTGTCCAGATCAACAAAGCAACCACGGCCAAAGATCATTTTAGGTACGCATTTAAAATTTTTGAAACTCATTACAACATTCTCCGTTGAGACTAGTACTGTAAAAAGTACTATCGAGCCATTAGGATTAAAGGCTCGATAGGGGTGTTAACTTTAGAAACTAATTAAGCAAAAGCACGCTGAATGTTCGCGATACGCTGCTGGATTTCTTCTTCTGTCCAAGACAACTTGATGAGCATTGAGATGGTACGGCTCATGATGGCATCTGATTTAGGTACAGACACTTGAGTATAGTCAGGTTTGTCTGCAATTAGTGTGATCGGCAAAGCAGCAGGCGACTTAAGCTCTTGAATGTGTTTCCAATTGCTTAGGTAGTGCCAGTTGTTAACATACCAGTAGAAGCAGCCATCTACACCGTTTTCAGCCAGTTTTTTGCTGATCTCGATAGTACGTTCTTCGGTCGGCATCATAAAAGTCAAGAAGCCTGCTGAATCACCTTCGGGATCAGGAATTTCACGGAATGAAACTTCAGCAATATCAGCCATCGCGTCTTTTAGGAGCTTTTTATTCTTGCGTTGAATATCGATAATGGTATCTAACTTACGTAGCTGAGCAAGACCCAATGCAGAGTTCATTTCAGAGATGCGGAAGTTAAGCCCCATAATCGGATGTCCTTCTGCACCACGGTCATTACCAACATGGTCATGGCCGTGATCAGAGAACATGTGAGCGTGGTTGTAGATGGTTTCATTGTTCGTCATGATAGCGCCACCTTCACCACAAGTGATGGTTTTAACTGAGTCAAATGAGTAACAACCGACATCACCAATAGTGCCTAATGCCTGTCCTTTATAACTGCCGCCAATGGCTTGGCAAGCATCTTCGAGTAAAACCAAATTGTGCTTGTCACATATGGCTTTGATCTCATCCATCTTGGCCATAGAACCACACATATGTACTAGGTTAACGGCTTTGGTGCGTGGCGTGATTGCTGCTTCGATACCTTCAGGAGACAAACATAAGGTTTCATCGATTTCAGCAAATACAGGCACTGCACCAGCCATAAATACTGCTTCAACTGATGCAACAAAGGTAAACGGAGGCACGATAACTTCATCACCTGCACCGATTCCTGCAGCAGCCATTGCCGTTTGTAATGCTGCAGTACCACTCGATACAAGGTGAGCATGTTTAGCGTTCATCTTTTCGCAGAGTAGGGCTTCCATTTCACGCGTTTTCCAACGGTCATTACGCATGTGATCAAAGTTATAACGGAAGGTAAACCCGTTCTCCATTACATCTGCAACTTCTTGCTTTTCTTCAGGACCAAATAATTCAAAACCAGGCATGGAAAGTTTCCTTAGCATTCGCTGCGCGTGTTGCGCGAAAAAAATATACTGAATTATAACTGGGATGAAGTAGAAACTGCGATGTTTATTAAGGAATATTTACTAAAAAAGGAAAATATTTGCTTTGCTACTAAGACAATAATAAAAAAGCGCATGATTTTGCATCATACGCTTAGGTTGTCATTATTATTTGAATGACGTGAGATTATTTGTTGTTCAATATCTCGTTATCAACTGTGACATCAAGGTCTGACAATAGACCATTTTCAACGCTGTAGATCCAGCCATGAACCGCAACGTTTTGTCCTTTAGCCCACGCATCTTGAACGATAGTGGTACTGGTAACGTTACCTACTTGTTCAATAACATTAAGCTCACATAAACGATCGAAACGCTGTTTCTCATCGAGCTTATCTAGCTCATCTTGATGCAGGCGGCGAATATCACGAATATGACCCAACCAGTTATCGATAAGCCCTAAACGGTCGGAGCCCATAGAAGCTTTAATACCACCGCAACCATAATGGCCGACAACCATAATGTGTTTCACTTTCAATACTTCAACGGCATATTGTAGTACTGATAAGCAATTAAGATCCGTGTGGATCACCATGTTTGCAATATTGCGATGAACAAAGACTTCACCTGGCATCAAGTCGATGATTTGATTTGATGGCACTCGACTATCGGAACAGCCAATCCATAGATATTCGGGATTTTGCTGCTGTGCAAGTTGTTGAAAAAAAGCTGGATTTTCTTCAAGAATACGACCCGCCCAGCGGCGATTATTATCAAACAAAGGTTTCAGTAATTTCATTTTTATAATGTCTTGTCTATTAAGAAGATTATTATTGTCATTGTATCACCGAAAATCTCACTCTGTGGTCTATTCAGTGACGCCTAATCTTAACCTAGTCGGTGACTTAGGAAAGTCATAAGTTGTTGATTAACAAAATCAGCTTGCTCAAGTGTTGCCATATGGCCTGCCTGAGGAATATGAATAAATTCACTGCCATCAATCGCATCATGCATTAAATAGCTTTCAAGTACGGGGCGTGGTTTATCCTCGGTTCCAACCATGATCAGGCAAGGAAGTGTTAATAATGTGGCATCTTCCATTATGTCTCGGCGCGCAAACATCATGCGTCCGATGCGAACAATTGACTCAATATTGTCCCTAGGAAGGGCAGCTAAAGCCTGCTTGAATTGTGCTTGTAATTCAGGCTTGCGCTCTGTGATATCGGCTGCAAAAAATAGCGGTGCTATCTCATCGACAAGCTCAATTGGAAAAGCTTGTTGCTGGCGAACGCTGTCGAGCATCTTATCGTATTTAGCTCGGCTGACTTCTGGTTCAAATCCAAGAAAACAGCCAATCAAGGTTAAGCTATTGACCCGTTGTGGCACCAATAAACATAGCTCTGCAGCCCACATACCACCAATGCCTGAGCCAATAATCGAAAACTGGTCGATATTTAAATTGTCCATTAATGCGAGGTGATGCTCGGCTAATGTTTTGAGCGAATGGCAAGTTTTAGGCATTGGCGCGGAATTGCCATGGCCCCAAAGATCGCTAACAATACAGCGATAATGTTGGCTTAGTATTGCAATTTGTGGCACCCACATCTGGCTATCCCAAAGGTAAGGATGGGCTAATAACAATGTAGGCCCGCTACCAATATCAAGATAACTGAGCTGCTGTTGTTCTATGGTGATGTGATGACGATACTGGTTGAGATTCATGTATGTTATTTCAATTTAAGATAGTGGTTCAGGAGCGATACGAAAGGCGAACTCGTTAACAATACTGTCTAATCTGGCTAAAACGGCATCTTTAAGTAACATATCCTGTTTCGATAACAGTGCTCTCAGTTGCTCGATATTAAGCTCGCTGAGATATTGCTTGGCTTTGGGATAATAACTTAGGTGCCAAGGTTCGGCGCTCACTCCGCTTAAACCGGGTTGATAAGGGAAGTAAAAGCCAAAGTCACTGCCATATTGACTGAGCCAGGTGTGCATTTTATGGCAGGGACCGGTGGCACAATATTCGGCTTCAACAAGCTTTAGATTGGCTTGATTAATACGTTTAGCATCAAACAGATCCACATCTGTGCCCCAGTGATGGCGAGAAATTCCCGGCAATGCAGACCAAAGCAAAATACTATCTATTAATTGATCATCATTAAGAGAATCGAAGGAGATAGGCTGAGAGTCTTTATCCAATAAGGTACGTTGACCGCTGGCTTTGGCATTCCAGATAGTAAGTTGGCGCTCAAAGTTGCGATATGCGGAGCAGATGGTGATGCTGATATCATCCTTCGCTGCCGCCGTTTGGAGCTTTTGCAGTTGAGCGGCGGTATCACTTTCGAGTAAATGGCCTTGATAATCCACTAATGGCGCATCGCCAAGACCATAAACATCAGTCGTTAACACAATAGGTTTTCCAAAATACGTTCATAGACCAGGGCGAGCTGCTCGATATCATCGACCTTAACACATTCATTCACTTTGTGAATCGTGGCATTGACAGGACCCAGCTCCAACACTTGCGCACCCGTTGGAGCAATAAAGCGACCATCTGAAGTGCCACCTGAGGTTTGAGGATCAGTATCTAAACCTGTAATAGTTTTAACCGCTTCTTTAGTAGCATCGAGTAGGGGGCCTTCACCTGTTAAGAAAGGTAAGCCATTGAAGACCCAGTCGATATCGTAATCTAGTCCGTGAGCATCAAGAATGTTGAGTACTCGTTGAATAAGAATTTCAGCGGTGACTTCGGTAGAGTAACGGAAGTTAAACATCACCTCTAGTGCCCCAGGGATGACGTTAGATGCGCCGGTACCGCCATTGATATTGGCGATTTGAAAACTGGTGGGCGGGAAAAATTCATTACCGTTATCCCATCTCATTTTGGCCAACTCATCTAAAGCTGGTGCCGCTTTATGAATTGGGTTGTCGGCTAGGTGAGGATAGGCAACATGGCCTTGAATTCCTTTGACCGTGAGGTGACCTGTTAAGCTACCACGGCGGCCGTTTTTTACGATATCACCCAGCTTATGGGTTGAAGAGGGTTCACCAACTAAAGACCAAGTGATTTTCTCATTGCGGGCTTCAAGGGTATCGATAACGCGCGTAGTACCATTAATAAATGGACCTTCTTCATCGCTGGTGATCAAAAAGGCGATAGAGCCATTATGATCAGGATGCTTTTCCACAAAGCGTTCAGTGGCCACCACCATGGCAGCGAGTGAGCTTTTCATATCGGCGGCGCCACGGCCATGTAAGTAGCCATCGATGACCACAGGATCGAACGGTGGTGTATGCCAACGATTTAAATCACCTACGGGCACAACATCGGTATGGCCAGCAAAACAAAACACTGGCGCTTCAGTACCGCGTCTTGCCCACATATTAGTGGTGTCTTCAAACACCATAGATTCGATATTAAACCCTTTCGCTGATAGGCGTTCTGCCATCAGTTGCTGACAACCTTCATCCAGTGGTGTTACCGATGGGCGTGAAATAAGATCTTGCGCGAGAGCCAGAACCTCTTGAGCCATTACTGAAATATCTCCTGATATTGTTCGGCTTTAAAGCCCACATAAATCTGCTGTTCAAATACTAACACCGGACGTTTAATCAATGTTGGGTAGCTATGCATTAAGGTAATGGCTTTATCTTGGTCGAGATCGGATTTTTCTGCATCAGACAGATTTCGGAAACTGGTACTACGTTTGTTGAACAGGGCTTCCCAACCCACTTGTTTGACCCAAGATTGAATATCTTCAACGGTTAATCCATTTTCACGAAAGTCGTGAAAGGTTACAGACTGATTGTTGCTTTCGAGCCATTTACGGGCTTTTTTCACCGTATCACAATTTTTGATGCCATATAGGGTCAAACCAGTTCTCCTTGTAACGTCTGCTTATTGTTGTGCTCAGGGTTTTATCATAATGGGTATTAATGTGTGCATTGTGTCATTGAGTGCTGTCTGGCTCAAGTATGTTTATGGGTGTTTGTTGAGTAATCAAGCTGAGTTGAATATGGCTCTTGGGGGCAAGCGCCCAGGCAGGGCGCAATTAAGAATAATTAAGAGTGGGTTACAGCTGAACAGTGAAGATGACATCTTTGCCAGCTTCAATTGAACCTTGGTGTTTTACAATGCATTGAACATCTTCCATGTTAGCAAGAACAACAGGCGTGAGCAGGCTGTCTACATGGGATTTTAGGTATTCTAAGTCGAACTCTAAAATAGCATCACCGGCTTTGACCGTTTGTCCTTCTTCAGCTAAACGTTTAAAACCGTTACCTCTAAGTTCTACCGTACCAACGCCAAAATGCACAAACAGCTCTAAACCTTGAGGAGACTCGATACTGAAGGCGTGATTAGTTTCAAATATCTTTCCTATGGTGCCGTCTACAGGCGCCAAGATAAGATTGCCTTTAGGTGCGATCGCGATACCATCGCCGACAATTTTTTCGGCAAATACAACATCGGGTACTTTTTCAATGGCGACAATCTCTCCCGATACGGGAGCTAAAATATCTATGCCGCCAGTCACAGGTGGCTGTCCAGATATTAATCGTCTAATTCGGCTTAAAAATCCCATTCATTAGCCCCTATACATTTATCATTATTCTTGCGTGCTCTAACTTAGGTTAAGCATACCCAAAAATTATCAAGAGTGACAGCATGTTAGCAATTGATTTAATTCAGCTATGCGCGTTGTCACAGTGGCTTGCTGAGCAAGGGTGACACAATCTTCGTAACACCATTGACTGAGCGCCTGTTTGACTTCCAGTAATGAAGCAATACTGACGCTTAATTCGTCGACTCCGAGTCCAATTAACAGCGGCGCAGCAATTGGATTACTGGCGAGCTCACCACATACAGATACTGTGATATTTTGCTGTTTTGCACTATTAATGGTTTGAGCTATCAGCTTCACTATCGCGGGCGATAACACCGGATACTTATTGATAAAGTAAGGGTTGGTTCTATCTGCAGCCATTGCATATTGGGTTAAATCATTAGTGCCGATACTGATAAAGTCTAGTAGAGGAAGCATGGACTCAAGATTAATCACCGCTGCAGGGGTCTCAACCACAATGCCCAGTTCCACATCGCCATAACCTTGCTCGGCCTCATTGAGTGCAAGTTTACATTGCTCAATAATTTCAAATACCGTATCTAATTCTTCAACCTGATTAACCATAGGAAACATCAAGCGGATAGGACCATGATTGGCAGCGCGTAAGATGGCTTGTAGCTGAGAGCGAAACAGGGCTGTATGGCTTAAGGTATAACGTATGCCACGCACACCTAAGGCGGGATTCTCCTCTTTGGGCATGGTAAGACTCGGCACATCTTTATCGGCGCCCAGATCGATAGTGCGGATCGTCAGTGGTTTGCCATCGAGCAAGCGTAAGGCATCACAATAAAGCCGATACTGTTGCTCCTCATCAGGGAGTTGATCGCTATTCATGAACATAAATTCAGTACGGAATAGCCCGACACCTTCGGCGCCAACTTCGGCAAGATGATTGATCTCGCTAATCGAGCCAACGTTTGCCAGCAAAGCCACCTGATGGCCATCTTGGGTTTGTGTTAGCTGGTGTTTAAATTTTTCCAGCCCTAACTTACGTTGGATTGCCTGTTGCTGTAGTTGTTGTAGCAGTTCGATTTGATCTGCCGTAGGCTCGATAATGACTTCACCTTGTAAAGCGTCGATAGCTACTGTAGTGCCATCAATGATTATATCTAAATCACAGGGACAGCTCATCAACGTGGGGATTGCAGCGCTGCGCGCTAAGATTGCCGTATGGCTGGTAACACCGCCGGTCTGTAACACTAGACCAGCAATTTTATCTAAAGGTAAGGTGGCAAATTCGGCAGGCGTAATATCTTTGGCTAACACAATACAGTTATCAGGTAAGGCGGATAATTGCACACACTCACCGGTTAACAACAAATTGACTAACCGCTGCCCAAGACTCAATACATCTTCTGCACGACAGCTAAGATAAGCACTGTTCATCTCGCGCATCGCCTGTGCTTGTTTAGCAAAAGTATGTTCTACGGCAAGGGCGGCTGAAAATTGCAACTGGGTAATGGTATTGATCAATTCTTGCTGAAGTTCTTCATCTTCAAGCAGCAGCAAATCGGCTTCAATTAATTGGTAATGCTCACTGTCAACATTGAGATGCTTAGCACTAGTTTTAATTTGTTCAATTAAGTTGTTGAGTGCTTGCTGAAGATGACGACATTCTTGTTTGAGTTTTGAGGGGGGGAGAAGATGATAATCAAGTGGACAGTCCAGAGGCCGAAACACTTTAGCTTGCCCAAGTGCGATACCGGCTGAAACAGCAATCCCTTTGATTATCATCCTAAAATCCTTTAACTAAGAGTGATTAATAATGCCGATACGCTTTCAACTGCTTGCTGAGCTTGAGGGCCGTTAGCACTGACCGTGACCGAAACCCCGTTATATAAACCCAAGGTTTGTAACTTAAAGAGGCTTTTAGCGCTGGCTTGTTTTCCTTGGCATTCGACTAAGATATCACAATCAAATTGTTTTGCTTGTTTAACTAGCATGGCGGCTGGACGCGTATGGATCCCATGCTCTGCGGTAATGGTGACGGTTTTTTCGTATGTCATCTGATAACTACTCGTAACATTTTCTGGTACAACAATTAATAATGGATTATTTGATAATTGGATTTTTTTAATGACCTAATGGCAAGTTCAAGCTTGTCTTTTTTTACCAATATATAGTCAGTGTCAAAGGTCGATAGGGCAAAGATACTGATCTTCGCTTCTGCTAAGGTGCCTGAAACACTGGCTAAAATCCCTGTCATCGAGAAACCTAAAGGCCCCACGACTTCTAAACAGCGCCAATCGGGTTCTTGTTCAATACTGTCCAATGCTAACTCTGCAGGTACCACAACCGAGAGTTCATCTTGTGTTTTCCCAATAAAAAACATCGGTTGTTGAAACACTCGTGGATCAAGCTTATCCTCAGGTGGAAAGCTATGAATGCTGTATAACTGCGGATGTACGGCTAATGTCATACGAACCATGGCACAGAGCTCTCCTTTGCAAATTGGCGATAATCTTATCATAATTTAGCCAAAAAAAAGGAGAAGCGATATGCTTCTCCTGACTATTTAACCTCAACAACAAATTAGACTTTAAACTGGCTCAATATTGTAGTGCTGCTCAGGCTAATTTCTTTCAATGATTCAGCTGCTAGGCGATTACTCTCATTGGCTTTAACAGAAACCTCTGATAATTCAGTAATACTGCAAATATTGCGGTTAATTTCTTCGGTGACTAAAGATTGCTCCTCAGTGGCACTGGCAAGCTGAGTGTTCATATCACTGATATGGGCGATAAAGTCTAAGATAGCGTTAAGTGATTCTCCTACCGCTTGCGCCTGATGTTGTAATTGTTCTGATTGTCCCTGAGTTTCACTATTACTG
This sequence comes from Shewanella sp. Isolate11, assembly GCF_022398315.1. Lineage (GTDB taxonomy): Bacteria > Pseudomonadota > Gammaproteobacteria > Enterobacterales > Shewanellaceae > Shewanella. The sequence continues at coordinate 482,310 of NZ_JAKEVF010000002.1, read as the reverse complement.
CTCATGACACTGGCTACACCGGTTTGGATGTCAGATATAATCTTTTGAATCTCATTAGTGGAATCTTGGGTTCGGTTAGCCAGAGCACGAACTTCATCAGCCACTACGGCAAAGCCACGGCCATGGGTTCCAGCCCTCGCGGCTTCTATGGCGGCATTTAAAGCAAGTAGGTTAGTTTGGTCTGCAATACCACGGATCACATCGAGAATATTACCAATCTGCTCAGATGAAACCCCAAGGTGTTGGGTGGTCGATTCTGCAATCCGCAGTTCGTTTACTAGTTTTTGGGTGTTCTCTACAGTGCTGTCCATTTGCATTTTACTGTCTTGTGCTTGCTGTTTAGCGCTGTTGGCTGCATCGGCAGCTTGTTGAGTACTGTTGGCCATTTCATGGGTGGTCGAAAGCATCTGATTAATTGCTGTCGCCACACTGCTGGTTTCTTGATGCAAATGATCGACACTAGCATTTGATTCATTCACTGCATTCAGAAGCTGCTCAGCATCCTGATTTAATTCATGGCCTACAGGTTGAAGATTTGCCACCATCATATTGATTTTAGCTACAAAAATATTAAAAGCCTTAGCAAGCTCAACCACTTCATCATTGCCTTCGGTAGGTAGTCGCTTAGTCAGGTCGCCATCGCCTTGGGCGATATCATTCATGGCATCGATTGCTTGAACAAGTGGGGTATTAATCGAATGATTTAATACCAAAAAGAAAGCAAAAATAGGTGCAGAAATTAACACCATGATCAGCAAATAGTCGTACATTACTGCTACCGTGGCTTCATTCACGTCGCTCATATAGGCGCTAGTGATAATGGTCCAACTCCACTGTTCGAAACTTCTGGCTTCAATCAAAGTCATTTCAGGTTGTCGACTATTTGGGTTGATGGTTTCGACTTCTAGGCTAGATTTACCTGTGGCTTTGGCTTGGTTGACCAATTTAGCGAGGGATCTGTTATTGCTCAATGTAGATATGTTTTTACCGATATCATTGGCGTTAGCCCCATTAGCAATGACCACTCCATTGTTATCAAGCAGGATAAAATGGCCTTCATTGCTGTAGTGGATTTGCTGGATGAGATCTGCAGCTTGTTGTTTCGCGGTGTCGATTGAGACTTGTTGATGGGAGGCTTGCTTATCATATGCTGACAGAATGCTGAACACTGTGGACAGCTGAGCATCATTTTGTAGCCATTTCTGTTCAATAAGGTTCGTTTTCTGCTCATAAATGGAAAAACTAGCAAAGACGATTGTTCCTATGCCAGCAAGAAATAACATAAAAATGAGTCGCTGTAGTATGGTGAAACGTCGGAGCAGAATAAGCATAGAAGCCCTTATTTTTTAGGTCGTCAGGTAACCGAAGTGAATATACCTTTTATCGGTAAAATATTGAATGACTGAATAGCTGTTTGTCTTTTGTTTATCAAATAGTTGAGCGAGGTCACGCTAGGATTTATTAACACTGAATAGCTTATCAATGTAGCTCACTATTTATGCTGCAAATGGACCATTTTAGAGGGAGTTATACCGATCAGTATAAGAACATGATTTTTTTGCTGAATAACATAATAGCGTGGTAATTATGTAACGAATAAAATCACGCTTTTTGGGTAGTGCTGTTGTGAGACCATAAAAAAACCCTAACAATCAAAATTGTTAGGGTTTTATTAAAACTGTCGCTTAGAAAGTAAAATTACTTCTTAGCTTCAGCTGCTTTACGCTCTTTAACTTGAGCGATAACTTTTTCAGATACACTGTTTGGACAAGGTGCGTAGTGTGAGAACTCCATAGAGAACTGACCACGACCTGAAGTCATTGTACGCAGTGAACCGATGTAACCGAACATTTCAGATAACGGTACGTCACCCTTAATACGAACACCAGTTACGCCAGCTTCTTGACCAGAGATCATGCCACGACGACGGTTAAGGTCACCGATCACATCACCAACATTGTCTTCTGGGCTGAATACGTCAACCTTCATGATTGGCTCAAGAAGTTGTGCGCCAGCTTTTGGCATAGATTGACGGAATGCACCTTTAGCAGCGATTTCGAAAGCGATAGCTGATGAATCCACTGCGTGGAATGCACCGTCAGTCAGTTCTAGTTCAACGTCTAATACTGGGAAGCCAGCGACTGTACCAGTTTGCATCATAGATGCGAAACCTTTTTCAACTGCAGGCCAGAATTCTTTAGGTACGTTACCACCGACAACTGAAGACTTGAATGTAAAACCAGTGTTTTGCTCGCCAGGACGGATAACATAGTCGATCTTACCAAACTGACCAGAACCACCAGATTGTTTCTTATGGGTGTAGCTATCTTCAACTGGTTGAGTGATAGTTTCACGGTATGCCACTTGTGGCTCACCTACAATCAGTTCAACACCGTAGGTACGCTTGAGGATGTCTACCTTAATGTCTAGGTGAAGCTCACCCATACCTTTAAGGATGGTTTCGCCAGAGTCTTCGTCAGTCTCTACGCGGAAAGATGGATCTTCTGCGATCATCTTACCGATAGCGATACCCATCTTCTCACTACCACCTTTATCTTTTGGCGCTACAGCGATAGAGATAACTGGCTCTGGGAACACCATGGCTTCAAGAGTACATGGGTGCTTAACATCACATAATGTGTGACCCGTTTGCACGTTCTTCATACCAACGATAGCGATGATGTCACCCGCTTGTGCTGATTCAAGTTCGTTACGCTCATCTGCCTGCATCTCAACCATACGGCCAACACGCTCAGTTTTACCTGTTGCAGAGTTAAGGATAGTGTCACCCTTCTTAATGCGACCAGAGTAGATACGTACGAAGGTCAGGGCACCGAAACGGTCGTCCATGATCTTGAACGCAAGTGCTTTTAATGGCGCATCTGCGTCAACGATAGCGTGTTCGCCAGTTGGGTTACCTTCTTCATCAGTTAGATCTTGTGGATCAACTTCAGTTGGCGATGGTAAGTAATCAACAACTGCGTCTAGTAGAAGCTGCATACCTTTGTTCTTGAACGCAGAACCACAGTATGTTGGGAAGAAGGCTAGGTCACGTGTACCCTTACGGATACAACGCTTGATGTCTTCCAGAGAAGGCTCTTCGCCTTCCATGTAAGCTTCCATCAGATCGTCATCTTGCTCAACAGCTGTTTCGATCAGTTGCTCACGGTATTCTTCAACTAGATCAACCATGTCTGCTGGGATGTCTTCAATGCTGTAGTTTTCAGCTTGTCCACTTTCGTCCCAAATCCAAGCTTTACGAGTTAGCAGGTCAACAACACCCTTGAACTCATCTTCGATACCGATAGGCAGAACCATGACTAATGGTACAGCCGCTAGTACGTCTTTAGTTTGCTTAACAACACGTAGGAAGTCTGCACCCATACGGTCTAACTTGTTTACGAAGATGATACGAGATACTTCTGATTCGTTCGCGTAACGCCAGTTAGTTTCTGATTGTGGCTCTACACCACCAGAACCACAGAATACACCGATACCACCGTCAAGAACTTTCAGAGAACGATAAACTTCAACTGTGAAGTCAACGTGGCCAGGGGTGTCGATAACGTTAAAACGGTGATCGTTCCAGAAGCAACTTACAGCAGCAGACTGAATGGTAATACCACGCTCAGCTTCCTGTTCCATGAAGTCGGTTGTTGATTCACCGTCATGAACTTCACCGATCTTATGGATCTTACCGGTTAGCTTAAGGATACGCTCTGTTGTGGTGGTCTTACCCGCATCAACGTGAGCGAAGATACCAATGTTTCTGTACTTTGATAAATCAGTCATTTTTCTACTCTATTGGAGTTACGTTCTAAAATTCGGGGGGAAGTATATCAATACTTTTGGAATTGTTTTAATAGATTTTTATTAAAATCCTGCAAATTTGGTTAAATAAGTCCGATTTTTGATGTTCGGGTGGACAGGTAACACCAGTAAAAGCCTTGTGATATCGGAAGTTGCTTGATTTTTGACCGTTAACAGCCGTCGAGATTTTTTCTTATATCATTTTATGCAATTGTGAGCTTGGTTCAGTACAGATAATTATGTGACAAAAATATGCTGAGATTAGGCTTATCTTAAGAGTTTTTTCAAGCATCTGGTGGCGATATACAGAATGGTTTTTGCTGAGAACTTTTTAACAGTTGGTGTAGATAATGCCTACACCAACTTTGGGATGTTGAACCATCAAAGCTCAACAGTCGAGTCGTTAAAATGCGCCTGTTCGGCCAGGAAAAACAACCGGGCTGGTATTGCCATTATTGCCTACCGCAGCGACACCGTAGAGATAGTTATCTATTACCATGTTTTTCAGAGTAAATTGATCGACATTGCCTACATAACGGCTATGGCTCCATTCACTTTCAGTAGTATCGCGCCAATATACGCGATATCCCACAACCTCTTTACGATCTGATTTTTGCCATTTCAAATGGGTATCGGCTGTGACTTCCCCGCTAATGGTGACATTAGTGGGCGGCGCTGGTGCCCAAGCCATCGCTGCCAAGCTGATGGCATTGAGTGCGGTGAGTTTGGCGGTAAAGTCTTTATCGACACCCGAAATGACATCACCGTATTCGATACCATTCTCAACACGAATATCTTGATGTTGGCGATTATAGTTTTCATTGGTTTCCATCACTCGCACCGCAGGCATGCCTGCTTTGTTAAAGGGTAGGTGATGTCCGCCACGTCCAAATCTGTCTAAGCGATAAATTAGCTTAACATCGAGGTTGGTCATGTATTGGTCTGCAAGCGACTTGATATGACGCGCCAGATTACGAGAGGATGAATCATTTTCACCGCCACTGAAATATCGCTCTTTGGCTTCTTCTGGGGTTTCTGCAATACGAACACCTTCAGAAAACACCCGAACAGTATGATTGCTCACTACGCCGTTAATGCCTTGGATGTTACCTATCATATCGTTATTGAGCACGGCTTCTACATGCCAATCATGTTGCTGTGCGTATTGCGCCAATGCTGCGCCGCCATAAAGACCTTGTTCCTCACCAGATAACGCCGCGTAAACTATGGTTCCATTGAATTGATATTGAGATAGAACTCGGGCCGCTTCAAGCGCACCTGCCACACCGGATGCATTGTCATTGGCACCGGGAGAGATAGAGGTAGAATCCATCACATCGCTGACGCGTGAATCGATATCACCACTCATCATCACCACGCGGTTTGGATCGGTTTGTCCTTTTTGAATAGCGATAATATTAACGATTTCAGTTGGATTGGGAATGCGTTTACCTGTGTTGGTTGAGCTGACTTCGATAACTTCCAGACATTGACCGCATTGTGCTGAAATGCGTTCAAATTCCGCTTTTATCCATCGGCGAGCAGCCCCTATGCCATGGGTCTCAGATTTTGTGTCAGAAAGGGTATGGCGAGTCCCAAAGTCCACCAGGGTTTGCACATCTTTGATGATGCGATCACTATTGGGCGCGGTGGCAATATCATAAAGGCGCAGATCTTCTGTCGCTGGTACGCTGATGCTGTCTGATTTGGCCGAGGCGGTAGTAGAAAACATCAGCGGACAGATAAGCAGCGGCGAGGCGAGCAATAAACGAGAAAGATGATGACTGGGAGCAAGATGAAACTTCATGTTGGCCTCATTGTTGTTTTGATTATTGGAGCAAACTTTTTGGGCAAAGCGGTATGGACGAAACCAATCTAGTTAAGGTTATAAATAATTAAGATATAGCGTCGATTAAACTACCAGCTTGCACGGCAGAATGCATCTGTTTGATAAGCTGATGTTTGTAACAAATTTTATAGCCATCTTATTCTCACCTCATTGATGTCGTTCTGTTATAATCTCTGTTTGCTTAATTGTATTAATCCGTTTGAGCTTTAACCATCAATGGCTGCGGATAACATAGCCATACTGCCTTTTAGCCGATAGCGCTAACATCAATGAGAAGATCCATGACCTTTGCAAATCTAGGTTTACCCCCAGCCCTGTTTAACACCTTAACTGAACTCGGTTATGTTGAGCCCACCCCGATTCAGAGTGAGGCGATCCCGTTAGCGCTAAAAGGCAAAAATTTGATTGCAGCGGCACAAACCGGGAGTGGTAAAACTGCGAGTTTTGTCTTGCCAATACTGACTCAGCTGCTAGGACGAGAGACACAGCGCAAAAAACGCGCAAGAGCCTTGATTTTAACTCCTACACGCGAATTGGCTATTCAAGTCGATAACAGTATCAAGGCTTATGGTAAAGGATTAGGTTTAGTCTCTATGCCAATTTATGGTGGTGTTGAAATGGCGCCGCAAAAACAGCAGTTAATAGATGGTGTCGATGTTGTGGTGGCAACACCAGGGCGCCTGCGAGATCTCTATACTCAACGGGCGATTCATTTCGAAGAAATTGAAATCCTGGTGCTTGATGAAGCCGATAGGATGTTAGATATGGGCTTTATCGAAGATATTAATAAAATCATCGATTGCTTGCCTGAAGACCGTCAGAACTTGCTGTTTTCAGCGACGCTATCGAGACCCGTTCGTGAGCTTGCTAAAGCTGTAATTCCAAACGCTATCCACCTTTCGGTAACACAGAAAGAGAAGGGCAAGCCCAATATCGAGCAGTGGTTGACCACAGTCGATAAAGATAAAAAGTCATCGTTGTTGAGTCATCTCATTAATGAGCACCAATGGCAACAAGCCTTGATCTTTATTGAGACTAAACATGGTGCCGCAAAATTGGTAAGTCAATTGGAGAAACGTGGTATCGCAGCAGAGTGTATTCACAGTGGCCGGACTCAGGTGATACGTGAACAACTCTTGGCAGAGTTTAAAGCCGGTAAGATCAAGTATCTTATTTCGACAGGGATCTCTGCTCGTGGTATCGACATCTATGAATTGCCATTGGTGATCAATTATGACTTACCTTACCCAGCAGATGAATACGTTCACCGTATTGGTCGTACAGGCCGAGCAGGTGCCAGTGGTAAGGCCATTTCTTTGGTGTCTAAAGATGATTTTAAGAATTTATGCATGATTGAAAGCCGTTTAGGTCATTTAATAGAGCGTCGCGAAATAGCAGGTTTTACTCCGAGAAAAGCGGTACCTGTGTCGATTCTTAATTATGTGCCTAAGTCGCAACGTGATGATCAGGGCAAACGCATAGTTAAAGATAAGGCGGCCAAGCCTAATAAGAGCAGCAAGCCTAATCATAAAAGCAAAACCAATCATAACAGCAAGAGTGAGCGCGCTTGGGAGTTGGCAAAGCAGTCTGAACAAGCTGGTAATAAGCGGCAAGTCAAACCTAAGTTATCGAGCGAAACTCAAGCCAAAACTAATTTTAATCCCTGGACAGATAAGCCGCGTTAGCGGCTTTGGCTTATCTTATTCAATATTGTTATCACGAAAATTGATTAACATCTGGGCAAACCTCTAATTCCCCTTGTGGTGAATCTTCTATTCAATTAGTTTGATGAGCTTGTTTTTGTGTCGGCCTTATTATTAAGGCCGATTATTATGCTGGCCTAAGCTGTGACTAATTGCCGCAATGGGATGGTATCAACGGCAGTTATTACACCTATTTGTTCAGACTAATCATTGTTAAATCTTGATTTTATATAGCCATGGTAAGCATGTTGTGGCTTTTAAAGTGAAAATATTTGATACTTAAAAGAGATTAAATACATGGCATTAATCCAACAAGCTGATTCAAATGTTATTGTTGAAGCAAATAATCAGAGCTATCGATTTGCGTTAGTGTCGTTAACTTCACTGTTTTTTATGTGGGGGTTTATCACCTGCTTAAATGACATATTAATCCCCCATCTTAAAGCGGCATTCTCTCTTAACTACACCGAGGCGATGCTGGTGCAGTTTTGCTTCTTCGGGGCTTATTTTTTGGTTTCTATTCCCGCTGGTAAGCTGGTTAAACGTCTTGGTTATCAAAAAGGGATTGTAAGTGGTTTGCTTATCGCATCCTGCGGCTGTTTATTATTTTATCCCGCAGCGAGTTATGAAGTGTATGGTCTATTTCTCGGAGCATTATTTGTACTGGCTTCAGGTGTGACAGTCCTGCAAGTGGCGGCAAATCCTTATGTGAATGCATTGGGCTCACCAGAAACCGCATCTAGTCGTCTTAACTTAACTCAGGCTTTTAATGCTTTTGGCACCACTGTGGCTCCCTATTTTGGTGCTGTGTTAATTCTATCTGTGGCGGTAGAAACCTCACAAGCCGATGTGGTCAAAATGCCCTATTTGATGTTGGCTACGGCTTTTGCTGTGTTGGCACTGATCTTTGCTAAATTGAAACTGCCAACGATCAAAGAGCATGCAGATACCGTTGAAAGTGAAAAGGGTGTTGTCAGTTATAAAGGTAGAACCAGTGCATTACAGTCTCCACATTTAGTATTGGGCGCATTAGGGATCTTTGTCTATGTCGGTGGTGAGGTTGCTATTGGCAGCTTTTTAGTGAGTTTCTTGGCCCAAGATAATATCGGTGGATTAAGTGAGGCGAGCGCTGCAAGTTATATTACTTATTATTGGGGTGGCGCTATGGTGGGTCGCTTTATCGGCAGTGCCGTGATGCAGAAAATCCCTGCGGGTAATGTATTAGCCTTTAATGCTTTCATCGCGGCATCGTTAGTGGCACTGGCCATCAATAGTTCTGGTGCTTTGGCTATGTGGTCGATTTTGGCGGTTGGTCTATTTAACTCAATTATGTTTCCCACTATCTTCAGTTTGGCACTGAGAGATCTTGGCCCCCATACTTCTCAGGGGTCGGGGATTATCTGTTTAGCGATTGTGGGGGGCGCAATAATCCCATTACTTCAAGGTTTGTTGGCTGACAGTATCGGCATCCAACATGCGTTCTTCTTACCCATTCTTTGTTACTGCTATATTTTGTTTTACGGTATTAAAGGGTCGAAACTCTAATTTGGCTTTGCCAGCCCTAAATATTATTTTGGGGCGCTTATTGTGTGCTTGTCGTCTGAACTTGCTTTAGGGCTCGGGTTTTGCAGTTGATAGACTTGCGTCTGCGCCCTATAACTCCTATGATCGCCACGATTTTTCTTAAGTAGGCCTTATCATGCTAAATGCGTCGCTTTCTCCTAGCTCAACCGAATTAGTTATCAATGTACTGACTATGGTACTCAATGAGGGTAAGCCGCTTGATCGTGCCTATTCACATCATTTTTCAGGCTTAAAGCTGGCACCCTCTGAGCAAGCTAGAGTTACCTTGGTCGCTGGCGATCTGCTGCGCCGTTTAAACCTGTATTGTTATTTAGCGGATATGCAGCCTGAAGGTATTGAACGACTTGGCTCGCGTTTATTAAATGCCTGGCACATGCTACATGAATTAGATGTTCCTAAGTTACAATACTCGCTGTTAATTGAGCAGCAAGAGTTTGAACGTCGATTATCTGAGGCTAAAACCAAACCTGCTTTGTTCGATGGTTGTCCTGAGTGGCTTGATCAATTAGGCCAAGCGCAAATAGGTAAAAGTTGGGCCTTGGAGCGTGCAGCTTTAGCACTGTCTCCAAAACGTTATCTCAGAGCCAACTTACTTAAGTGCAGTCGTGAACAGTTACAACAAAAGCTTCGTTTAGAAGGCGTTGAAACAAAAATTGTTGATGGTGTCGATACAGCCATTGAAGTGTTGTCAGACTCTGCGTTGTTCCGTACCGAGGCTTTTAAACAAGGTTTGTTTGAGCAGCAGGATGCGGGATCGCAATTGGTTGCCGCAGCAGTCGATGCTAAGCCGGGCATGCGCGTTATCGATGCTTGCGCCGGTGCCGGTGGTAAAACCTTATCTATTGCGGCGCAAATGCAAGGCAAAGGGCGATTGCTTGCTATGGATGTTGAGCAGTGGAAACTCGATAATCTTAAGCAGCGTGCACGCAGAGCGGCGGCGCATAATGTCGAAACCCGTATTATTGCCAGTAGTAAAACCATAAAGCGCCTTAAACTGACAGCGGATCGCGTGCTATTAGATGTGCCATGTTCTGGCCTTGGGGTGTTAAAGCGTAATCCTGATGCAAAATGGCGCGATACACCTGAACGTTTACCTGTGCTAGTTCAGTTACAAAAAGATATCTTGCAAAGCTATAGTCGTATGGTGAAAGAGGGCGGCATGCTCATTTATGCGACTTGTTCTATTATGCCTCAAGAAAATCGGCAGCAGGTAGATACCTTCCTGGCTAGCAATCCTGATTTTAGTTTTATCGATGACGAAACGATTAGCGTGGCTGAATCCGGCTTCGATGGTTTTTACTTAGCAAGAATGCAGCGCATTGCTGTGTAACAGTAATTTACTTCAGTAATTTGTTTTAGTTATCACCAGCAACTCAGTTTACTAATCATAAGCTGAGTTGATGACGGCTTGTGTTCCATATAGCTTTTGCATCGTCCTTGTTGTATCTATCGCTTCCTTTTCATCCTCTCGCACAGCAGCGGCACAACCCTAACAATATGTTGATTTAACCACTGTATGAATGTGGGTTAAAAGTGATATCATTTCTCCTTTCAACTTTCGGTTAAAGGGTTAAATACTTCGTTTCGGATGGATACATTGTTAGTAGGGCTTCAGCATTTTACACAGCAACAACTTTTTGCCGCTTTGCAGTTACTATTGCAAAATCAATTAGTTGATTTTTCGGCTCAATCGCAGAAGTTGAGCGGGCGGTTTGTGCAAAACAAGCAGTCCCATTCTTGTGTGTTGCACTATAACGAAAATGAGTTGGTAGAGCAGTGTGATTGTAAACAATCCGATTGCTGTCATGGAGCCGCATTAGCCATAGAGTTCAATGCTCAGCAGCTCCATAGCCGCTCGACTCGTAGCCGCCGCGCCGATACTGCCATCCGTTTGTTTAAGAGCGAAGCTAATCAACTATTCGATCCTTTTCCAGCCATGGCGCGCCACCGGGTGTTATACCTGATCCAAGTTTCTGGTGATCAATACGTTATCAGCGTGCATAAAGGCTATTTAAAAAAGAATGGTCGTTATCAACATAAAGGTGAATTGGGCTTTGATATCGCTAATACCACGCCGTTACCTAAATATGTCAGCCAAACCGATTTGCAGTTGTTTTATCAGTTAAAACAGGGCTTATCGGCAAAAGAGTTGAGCAATCAACAGCAACAGATTAAATTGCCACTTAGCAATTCACTCTCTACAGATTTTTATTGCCTATTGGCAGGCAGTGGTCGCTGTTTTTTCCAAGATATTAGCGCTAATGCCTTGAGTTTAGATGTACATTACGATGAAGACTTTTTTGACTCTGAGTATCTGTTACCTCTGTCTTCAAACTGTTATATCGATGAGAGTAGCCAAACGCTAGTGCTTGATGAGCAGCAAAATGCCGCTATTAATCGCTCCTTGCTTCGTCACATCGAACTTGATGGTGATTGGCAGCCTTGTATTGATGTCGAACGACGGAGCCTTGAGTTTCCATGGCTTGAGCAAGGACTGCCAGCCATAGATATTGTGCGATTTACTATGCAGCACCAAGGTAAGGTTTATGATCTACCTCAGTTACTCTATATCGCGGCAAGTCATCCGCCGTTGATGACTCAATTGGCAAAATGTCAGCTTAAGCTCAATGCTCTGCCTTTAGTCAGTCAGCATTATGAAGCACCAGTGGTCAATAGCATCGAAGCTGGCGCTCGTATTTTAGCCGATGATATCAGTGAGTATGCAGTATTACTGCGAGAACTCAGTTTAGCCGATTGGCAGGTGGAATTTGCGGCGAAGAAGCGCTTTGTTAAAGTCAGCGCTAATACCTGGTATGCCGAAGTGGCGACGCCTAATCGTGATTGGTTTGAACTCAGTTTAGGCGTCGAAGTAGAAGGTGAGCGGATCAATTTATTACCACTACTGAGAAACTTAATTCATCAAGGTAAACCAGTCCTGCAATTCGATTCAGCTACTGGCTTGGATAAGAGTTTTAGTAAGTCTGTTACCATTGAATTAGCCTCTGGCGAGTTATTGTCGTTAAGTGCTCAGCGCGTCTCACGGATCTTAAACGTGCTAACTGAGCTTTATGATAAGCAGCCACTAAATGACCACCAGCAATTGCCTTTACCTAGGCATCAACTTGCCAGATTAACCCAATTAGATCATGCACTCACCCTTGAGAGCGACAGTAAGCCTGAGACGCTCAAATGGAGTGGTGCCACTTGGTTGCGAGAACAAGCATTAGCCTTAGGCCGTTACTTAACAGAAAATGATCCTTGTGAGTTTGTGGTGCCTGCAGGGCTTAATGCACAACTAAGACCCTATCAGGCTCACGGTGTTAGTTGGTTACAGTTTTTAAAACAACATCATTTCTCGGGGATCTTGGCCGACGATATGGGGCTTGGCAAAACCATTCAAACCTTGTGTAGTCTGCTGATAGACAAGCAGCAGGGCAAGTTGTGTTCACCTGTACTTATTATCGCTCCGACAAGCCTGTTAACTAATTGGCAGCGAGAAGCTAAACAGTTTTGCCCATCACTGAGTTGTTTGATCTGGAGTGGTAGAGGTCGACGCGAGCAGTTATCTCAAATAGATGAAATGGATCTGGTGATCACCAGCTACGGCATTATGGCACAAGATGCCGATGAGCTATCTCAACGCCATTGGTATCAGGTGATCTTGGATGAAGCTCAAACCATTAAAAATAGTCGCAGCCGAGTGACCAAACTGGTTAATGGTTTAGATGCTAGCCATCGTCTCTGTTTGACCGGTACGCCGATGGAAAATCACTTAGGTGAGCTTTGGTCGCTGTTTCATTTCTTAATGCCAGGATTTTTAGGTTCTGCTAGCCAATACCAACGTCAGTTTAAGCTGCCCATTGAGAAAGATAATTGTGATAACACTAGGCGTAAACTCGCACAGCGAATAGCGCCTTTTATGCTGCGCCGCACTAAATCACAAGTCGCAACAGAGTTACCCAAGAAAACGGTGATCAATACCTTAATCGAGTTGAGTCAGTCACAGTCAGACTTGTATGAAACCATACGCTTAACGGTGGCGGAAGAGCTGCAGTTGGCCATGCTAAAAACGGGGACTAAGGCCAATCGTATTGCCATCAGCAATGCCTTATTAAAATTGCGCCAAGTGTGTTGTCATCCCGCTATGCTCAATTTGGCTCAGCAAGATAGCGATTCAGAGCCGCAATCCTCTAAGTTAGCTTGGCTAGAAAATAAGCTACCTAACATGATTGAAGATGGGCGTAATATCCTGATCTTCTCCTCATTTACCAGCATGCTTGATCTCATTGCGACGCAATTAGATGCTCAAGATATCGGCTATGAGATGTTGACGGGTAAGAGCCGTCATAGAGATAAGGTAATCGATCGATTTCGCAGTGGTGAAGTCAACGTGTTCTTAATTAGCTTAAAGGCGGGTGGTGCAGGGCTCAATTTAACCGAAGCCGATGTGGTTATTCATGTGGATCCTTGGTGGAACCCCGCTGCAGAAGAGCAAGCGAGCGACCGCGCTTATCGTATTGGCCAGCAGAATCCGGTATTTGTTTATAAATTGATTTGTCAAAATACCGTAGAAGAGCGGATCCAGCAGTTACAGCAGTCGAAACAAGCTTTAGCTCAAAGCTTATATCAAACTGAAAGCCTGTCGGCGACCGAAATGGACAGTGACGACTGGCTTGCTTTACTGCAACCGATCAGCGAATCGCAGTAATTAGCTGCAAAATAATGGCATCCGACGAGCCACTCATCAAAGTGTTTATTCACCTTGTAAGGTAACTATGATTCGTCTTTTACCGCCATGGTTGCGCGCCTCACAGAGATAGATCCCTTGCCAAGTGCCCAAGTTAAAACGGCCGTTAGTTATAGGTAATGTAAGCTCAACTCCTAATAGTGATGACTTTAGGTGGGCAGGCATATCGTCAGCCCCTTCATAGGTGTGGCGATAATAGGGCGCATTTTCTGGGGCTAAGCGATTGATGTATTCTTCAAAGTCATCCCTAACCGTGGGATCGGCATTCTCATTTAGAGTGATGGCTGCCGAAGTATGCTGCAATAAAATGTGCGCAAGCCCTAGGTTAAACTGCTTAAGTTCAGGGACGGCTGCCACAATTTCATCGGTGATCAGATGAAAGCCACGAGGTTTAGCACTTAGCGTGATCTGTTTTTGCCGCCACATAATATTCTCTCCAAGTGTTAAATAAAAACGCCCTCTAAAGTGAGGGCGTTTAATAGGCTAACTAAATTGTGCGATTAAATGCGAATACTTAGAAGTTAGCCGATTTAGGTGCGCGAGGGAATGGGATCACGTCGCGGATGTTCGAAACACCAGTCACGTAAGAAACCAAACGCTCGAAACCAAGACCGAAACCTGCATGAGGTACGGTGCCGTAACGACGTAGATCGCGGTACCACCAGTAATCCTCTTGGCTTAGTTCCATCTCAGCAAGGCGAGTATCAAGCACATCTAGGCGCTCTTCACGCTGTGCGCCACCGATGATCTCACCAATACCAGGAGCGAGAACGTCCATAGCGGCAACGGTTTTGCCATCATCGTTTAAACGCATATAGAAGGCTTTGATATCTTTTGGATAGTTCTTTACAACTACAGGCGCTTTGAAGTGCTCTTCGGCTAAGTAGCGTTCATGCTCAGATTGCAGATCGATACCCCATTCAACATCAAACTCAAACTTCTTACCGCAGTTTTTCAGGATCTCAACGGCGTCGGTGTAATCAACCTGAGCGAAATCACTGGTAACGAAGTTTTCTAGACGTTCAATAACGGTTTTATCGATACGTTGAGCGAAAAATGCCAAATCATCTGGACGTTCTTGTAGAACGGCATTGAAGCAGTACTTCAACATACGCTCTGCAAGGCCTGCCACATCGTCTAAGTCAGCGAAAGCCACTTCAGGCTCGACCATCCAGAACTCGGCTAAGTGGCGGCTAGTGTTTGAATTTTCAGCACGGAAAGTAGGGCCGAAAGTATACACTTTTGATAGCGCGCTGGCATAGGTTTCAGCGTTTAACTGACCCGATACCGTTAAGAAAGATTCTTTACCAAAGAAATCTTCTTTATAATCCACTTTGCCATCTTCGGTACGTGGTAAGTTTTCCATATCTAATGTCGATACGCGGAACATCTCACCGGCGCCTTCACAGTCAGATGCTGTGATAAGCGGCGTAGAAACCCAGATGAAGCCTTCTTCATTGTAGAAGCGGTGGATAGCTTGCGATAAACAGTTACGTACACGTGCTACCGCGCCAATGATATTGGTACGAGGACGAAGATGTGCTAATTCACGAAGGTGCTCGATAGAGTGACGCTTAGCCGCCATTGGGTACGTATCGGGATCGTCAACCCAACCTGTGACTTCAACCGCGCTGACTTGCAATTCATAGGCTTGACCTTGACCTGGAGATTCAACAACTTCACCTGTCATGATCACAGAGCAGCCAGCGGTCAATTTTAAAATTTCATTGTCGTAATTAGCTAAGCTATTTGGCACCACGCCCTGAATTGGGTCAAAACAGGAACCATCATAGACGGCAAGAAAAGAGATGCCGGCTTTGGAATCTCGGCGAGTTCTTACCCAACCGCGTACGGTCACTTGCGAACCAACCGCAAAATCACCTTTAAATACAGAAGCGACAGATGCAATGCTCATTGTTGCTTAGTTCTCCAACGAATCGTTTTTATGAAAAATTTTGGAGGTTTATATTACCTTGCTGACGGCTTTTCTCAAGGGAAAAACCGTATATATACACAGTTGAAGATAAATAATTGTGTTTGTAGGAATAGTCGTTAGGCGTTAACGGCTAATTTGACGACAAAATGTATCGATCATCGCCGCCGTTGCCCCCCAAATCATATAATGTTTGAAAGGAATAAAATACACAGAGTATTGAACGCCGCGTCGAGTAAACTGTTTTTCGATGCGATTTTGAGGCTCCAATAAAAAAGACAAGGGGACGGTAAACAGCTCATCGACTTCACCTGGATCGAGTACAGGCACGAAAGATTGTTTCACCACCCCGATGATTGGGGTGATCGCAAAACCGGTGAAAGTATTAAAGGTCGGGTATTGCCCTAATACTTCGACATTGCCCTTGGGCAGGGCAATTTCTTCATAGGCTTCACGCAGCGCAGTGGCTGTCATAGAACTGTCTTGTTGTTCGACTTTACCTCCAGGGAAACTGATCTGCCCAGGATGCGCCCGAAGGTGGGTTGGCCGCTGAGTGAGCAGTAAGTGAAGTTCGTTATCTTGTTCTATTAAGGCGACTAATACAGCGGCTTGACGGAGTTTTCGAGCAATAGACGGCCCAGTGTCTTGGGGTAAGACCTGCAGGGCGTAGCGATGTTTAAACTCATCAAGCGTCATCTTCACTTGCCAAAATAGGTAGTATCTTACTTACCTTATCATAGCTCTCCTGATATTCAGCATCCACTTGGCTATCGGCAACAATGCCGCCGCCAGCCCAGCAATAGAGTTTGTTCTTTTCGGCTACTAAAGTGCGTATGGTGATGCTTGAATCCATCTGCCCATCTTGGCTGATATAACCAATAGAGCCGCAATAAAGGCTACGACGAGAAGGCTCTAGCTCCTCGATGATCTCCATTGCACGAATTTTGGGCGCGCCAGTTATTGAGCCACCGGGAAAGGCTGCGCGTAATAGGTCGCTGGCGTGATACTCAGGAGCGAGTTTAGCCGTTACCGTGCTCACCAAATGATGAACCGCAGGGAAACTTTCGATATCAAATAGTTTAGGCACATTGACGCTGCCACTTTGAGCAACTTTGCCGATGTCATTTCGCAGTAGGTCTACAATCATCAGGTTTTCGGCGCGATCTTTCTCTGAGTTGACAAGATGTTGCTTAGCTAATTCATCACCTTGGGGATCATTTGAACGTGGCGAGGTGCCCTTGATAGGTTTGGTTTGTATGGCATTGCCCCTCAACTGAATAAAACGCTCAGGCGATATCGACAGCAAGGCATTATTTGGCGTGCGAATAAAAGCAGAAAAGGGCGCTTTGTTGGTCTTACGTAGCTTCTGATAAGCCTGCCATTCATCGCCTTGATAGCTGGCTTCAAAACGTTGAGTCAGGTTTATTTGATAACAATCACCGCTGTGTAGGTAAGATTGCACTCGATTAAATTTGTCGATATAGGCTTGTTTATCTATTTGCGATTGCCAAGTCGATGTCAGTTTAAATGGGGCTGAGGGCTCTTTATTAGCTGAGGGCTCTATATTGGCTGAAGGCTCTATATCAGCTAAAGGCTCTACATTCGACAGAAGAGCTTCTATTTTAGTCAATTGCTGTTCGAGGGCGGTTTCGCCTAAATAATGCACCATAGACCACTGCTTAAACTGCTTATCAAAAATAAGTGCCCATAGATAAAGGCCCACATTCATTTCTGGTAATTGAATATCTGTGTTTGCAATGGCGGGTAAGGTTTCGATACGGCGGCCTAAATCGTAACTGAATGTACCGACAGCGCCGCCGCTAAATGGCAAATCGCAATGCGTTACATGTGGAAAATAGTGCGCCAATTGCTGTTGTAATAACTTGAATGGGTCGGTATCACTTTGCTCAGACTGATTCGATACCGCACCTGACAAATGGCAAATGGTTGTGGTATCTGCTTGGGTCACCAGAGTGGCGATAGGCTCGGCAACGATAATGTCATAACGTGCATCGATATGATCGGCATCGGCGGAGTCGAGTAACATAGCCCAAGGTTGATGACAAAAGTGGCTAAAAAGCGTGGTGGTGGCTATTTGCCAGTCTAGGTTTTTTACTACAACGCCCGGAGTTGACGAATAAACCATCTATTAACCTTATCTAAAAAGTGATGTTCCCCTAAAAGTCACGAAAGAGTATCATATTGTGAACAGATTCAAATAATACGCGACCCTAAAAATAGGGCGATGCATAACTAAACTGTGAGAAAGGAAACGTCTGTGAGTAAACAACAGCCCATCATCAAGCAAGCGGATCTCATTGAGAGCGTTGCTGACGCACTGCAATATATCTCTTATTATCACCCAAAAGACTTTGTCGATGCCATGAGCGAAGCTTATGAAAAAGAGCAAAGTGTGGCTGCAAAGGATGCAATCGCGCAGATCTTGATCAATTCTCGCATGTCGGCCGAAGGTAAGCGTCCTTTATGTCAAGATACCGGTATCGTCACTTGTTTCGTTAAAGTGGGTATGGGGGTGCAGTGGGACAAGCACGATATGACAGTACAGCAAATGGTCGATGAAGGTGTCCGCCGCGCTTACACTAACCCAGACAATCCGCTACGTGCATCTATCGTTGAAGATCCTGCCGGTGCTCGTAAGAACACCCGTGACAATACACCATCAGTTGTGCATATCGATATGGTTCCAGGCAATCATGTTGAGGTGGCGATTGCGGCTAAAGGTGGTGGATCGGAAAACAAATCTAAGATGGTGATGCTGAACCCTTCAGATGATATTGCCCAGTGGGTTGAGAAAACCTTACCGACGATGGGCGCCGGTTGGTGTCCACCAGGAATGTTAGGCATAGGCATTGGTGGTACTGCTGAAAAAGCCGCTGTGATGGCTAAAGAAGCCTTAATGGATCCAGTTGATATTCATGAGTTGCAGGCTCGCGGTGCAGAAACCACTGACGAAAAGCTGCGTCTTGAAATTTTCGAGCGTGCTAACAAATTAGGTATTGGTGCTCAAGGTTTAGGTGGTTTAACCACAGTTTTGGATATCAAAATAAAATCGGCCCCGACTCACGCGGCGTCTAAGCCTGTGGTGATGATCCCTAACTGCGCGGCAACGCGTCATGTGCATTTCCACCTCGATGGTAGCGGCCCTGCAGAGCTAACGCCTCCTTCCCTAAGTGATTGGCCAGAGATCACTCGTGAAGCGGGTCAAGATGTTCGTCGTGTCGACCTTAACACTGTCACTCAAGCCGATATCGAACAGTGGAAGAGCGGTGATGTATTACTCCTCAACGGCAAGATGCTTACTGGACGTGATGCGGCACATAAACGTATTCAAACTCTTATTGAAAGTGGTGAAGGTCTGCCTGAAGGCGTGGATTTTACCGGTAAATTTATCTATTACGTCGGTCCAGTAGATCCCGTTGGCGGAGAGGTTGTTGGTCCCGCGGGGCCAACCACAGCGACACGTATGGATAAGTTTACCGACTTGATGTTGGATAAAACCGGTTTGATGGGCATGATTGGTAAGGCTGAGCGTGGTCCAGCAACAGTTGAGTCGATTAAGAAGCACAAAGCTGTCTATCTAATGGCAGTCGGCGGTGCCGCTTACCTAGTATCGAAAGCTATCAAGAAGTCGCGTGTCGTGGCTTTTGAAGATCTTGGTATGGAAGCCATTTATGAGTTTGATGTACAAGATATGCCAGTGACCGTTGCTGTTGACAGCGAAGGGGTTAACGCCCATGAAACCGGTCCGGCAACTTGGAAGGTTAAACTCAGCTAATAAATATTTACACATTGATAAAATCATTGGGGATAGGCGGCTTGCCTAATCCCCAACTTTTGTTTAGTGTGCTTTTGCGTTTAGCTATTTTGGATCAGGATTCTCTGATCTCCACTCCAAAAAGATGACTATAACAATGAAAAAAACTGCAATCATACTTTCGTTAGCTGCCGCAGGTGTGGCATTAGGCGCTAACGCTGCTAGTCCAGAGCCTTTTAAGGTTCAAGATCTTGTAAAAATGAATAAGCTGCATTCGGCTGCAATGTCACATGATGGCACTAAAGTCGTTTATGCTGTGAAAAATATTGATGAAAATGGAGATGCTGAATCAGATCTTTATATTCAAGCTGTTGATGGGTCAGGTACGGCTAAGCGAATTACATCTGCTAAGGGAACCGAACACAGCGTTGCCTTTAGTCATGATGACAAAAGTATCTTTTTCCTAGCTGGCCGTGATGGTAGTTCGCAGTTATATGAACTGGCATTAGATGGCGGTGAAGCGCAAAAAATCTCTAACCTACCGTTGAATATTGAAGGCTTCAAACTATCACAAGATAGCCAACAAGTGGTTTTCAATGTGCGTGTATTCCCAGAGTGTAAAGATCTCACCTGTAGCGCCGATAAATTTGCTGCCGAATCTGAGCGTAAATCTACGGGGCGTGAATATGATCAGTTAATGGTACGCCATTGGGATACTTGGGGTGATCATAGCCGTAGTCATCTTTTTGTGGCTCAATTAAATGGTGAAACCATCACTGCGCCAGTGGACATTACCAGTGGCTTAGATACAGAAACACCCCCAATGCCTTTCTCTGGTATGGAAGAGGTAACCTTTAGTCCTGATGGCAAGTATGTGGTTTACAGTGCTAAAGCACCAAGCAAATCACAAGCTTGGGAAACTAACTATGATTTATGGCAAGTCGCTGTCACTGGTGGTAAAGCGAAAAACTTGACTGAAGCTAATAAAGCATGGGATGCACAACCAACATTCTCAAGTGATGGCCGTTACATGGCTTACTTAGCCATGACTAAGCCAGGCTTTGAAGCAGACCGTTACCGCATCATGTTACGTGACATGGTCACCGGCCAAGAGAAAGAAGTTGCACCTCTGTGGGATCGCAGTCCAAGTTCGGTGAGCTTTGGTAGTGATAACCGCACGCTTTACGTAACCGCTCAAGATGTAGGACAAGTTACGATTTTCGAAGTTAACACGCAGTTTGGTGATGTGAAAACTATCTATAACCAAGGCAGTAACAGCATCGTTGGTGTAAGCCAAGATAAGATCCTGTTTAACCATAAGAGTCTGGTTGAGCCTGGCGATCTTTATACTGTGGCATTAGATGGCCAAAATAAGCAGCGTCTTACTGAAGTTAATAAAGAAAAGCTAGCTAAGATAAAATTTGGTGAATACCAGCAGTTTAACTTCAAGGGCTGGAATAATGAAACCGTACATGGTTACTGGATTAAGCCGGCTAACTATAAAGCGGGTAAGAAGTATCCTATTGCTTTCTTAGTTCACGGTGGCCCACAAGGTTCATTTGGTAACTCGTTCAGCGGTCGTTGGAATGCCCAATTGTGGGCTGGTGCAGGTTATGGTGTGGTGATGATCGATTTCCACGGCTCAACCGGTTATGGTCAGGCATTTACCGATTCAATCACTAAAGATTGGGGCGGCAAGCCACTAGAAGATCTGCAAAAAGGTCTTGCTGCGGTTACAGAGCAACAGAAGTGGTTAGACAGTACTCGTACCTGTGCATTAGGTGGCTCCTACGGTGGTTACATGATGAACTGGATCCAAGGTAATTGGAGTGATGGTTTTAACTGTTTAGTTAATCACGCGGGTTTGTTCGATATGCGTTCTATGTACTATGTGACTGAAGAGCTATGGTTCCCTGAATTTGAATTCGGTGGCCCTTATGAAGAAAACAAAGCATTGTTTGAGAAGTTTAATCCAGTGAACTATGTAGAAAACTGGAAGACACCAATGTTAGTGATCCACGGTGAGAAAGATTTCCGTGTTCCATATGGTCAAGGCTTAGCGGCGTTCACCTTTATGCAGCGTAAAGGTATTCCATCTGAATTACTAATTTATCCAGATGAAAACCACTGGATCTTAAACCCTGATAACTTGGAGCAGTGGTACGCTAAAGTATTAGGTTGGATGGATCGCTGGACTAAAAAATAATATTTGAAACCCGATCACAATAAAGCCAGAACAGTTGTTCTGGCTTTTTTTATAAGATAGAGAATACCTTTTATGGGATCAGAGAATACCTTGATTTATTCGGTACCAACCCGTCAGGCTATACCTATCTTTTTTTGAAAGGGTGACTTCGTGAGGAAATTGTTCACTGAAAAAAATCACCATGGTGCCAAACCTAGGTTCTACTGTAGCAAAAGGCTGGGGCTGGTCACCTTGATAGATCAATAACTCGCCGCCATCTCCTTGTTGCCACTCTTTATTAAGATACAAAATGGACGTCAACTTACGGTTCGATTGTCCTTTAAAAGCATCCAAATGGCGTTTATAAAATGCTCCCGGTTCATAATAGGCAAACATGGTTTCGTAATCGAACAAGCCTAAAAAGAAGTGACGATTAACCGCTAATCTCAGTTGTTCAGACCATTCAAAGTAGGGCGATGCAAAGGTCATCGAATCATTTAACCAGCAAATCTTATCTCTTCTAATTGACTCAACCACTTGCTGATCATGTTGTCTTCCGATAGCAGCAGTTTTGAATTGATTGGCGTCCAGTTGAGTTAAATTATTGGCCAGTTGTTCGAGTAACTGATCTGAAAATAATTGATTGAGAATGACATAGCCTTTTTCGGCTAAACCGTCGCAAATATGATTTAAGTTCGCAGTATTATCTACGGCTGCTAAGCTATTCAATTAAATAGAAGATCCACGGGTAAAGGTGCGCCGTTATAGCCTGGATAGTCGGTCTTGGATAACTAATAATTTTTATGGTGTGGACAAAATGTATTTTATTTAGAAGAAGATGAGTGAGTGCCGCTAAAAAAAGCTTTTGTATTAGTATATTTAAGTCAAAGTTGTGAGTTACACCTGAAAATCTCATTTCCTGAAAATTAAACAATAATGTAAAGTAGCGTTTTTTTATCACCACTACTTTTAACACCTAGTCAAACTAGTAAAAGTCACTGAGGACATGGCATTGGATTTAACACTTTTTGTTAAATTTTTTCTTGGTTTAGTCGCTATCATAAACCCGATAGGTCTATTACCCGTATTTGTGAGTTTAACCAGCCACCAGAGCGAAGTTGAACGAAATCAAACGGCTAAACATGCCAATATCGCGGTGGTGATCATTTTGCTAGTGACGATTGTAGCGGGCCAGCATATTTTGAATATGTTTAGCATTTCGCTATCAGCCTTCAGAATTGCAGGTGGTTTCCTGATTGCTATTATCGCCATGTCGATGCTTCAAGGTAAATTGGGTGAGGTCAAACGTAACCAAGAGGAAGACCGTGAAGCATCTGGTATGGAATCAGTTGCCGTGGTTCCTCTCGCATTACCTTTGATGGCGGGACCCGGTGCAATTAGTTCGGTTGTTGTGTCTGCGGCGCAGCACAATACCATAACGGATCTGATAGGCATGTCGATAACCGTGGTGCTATTTGGATTAACCAGTTTTGCCTTGTTTAGAATGGCGCCGATGATTTTTAAATTATTGGGTAAAACCGGAATTAACGTGATCACTCGTTTGATGGGGCTATTAATGCTGTCAATTGGTATTGAAGTGATTGCCGCTGGTTTTAAAGGCTTATTTCCCAGTGTCATTGGCTCATAATTGGAACAACTTTATAGAGACAAAAAACGCGCATTAAGCGCGTTTTTTTGTCTCTATAATTCTGATTCAATCACTTCTTTAGTGAGCTATTTTACAGGCTTCACACCTGCCGATGTTTGAATGATTGGCTTAATGCTGCCGTCCTCATTGTAATACAGGTAGTCAATCGTTGTTGAACGACGGAAACTGCCACCAGTGTTCGGATGTTGCATCATGCCATTGTGATAAAAGAAATAAGTCTCACCTTTAAAATCAACAATTCCTTGGTGGATGGTATTACTGTTTGCTGCACCTTCTGCAATGACGCCTTGATAAGTCCAAGGACCTTGAATGTCAGTGGCGGTTGAATAAGCGGTTCTTTCTGGGAATCCAGTGGCATAAGTCAGGTAGTAAGTATCGCCACGTTTATGGACCCAAGGTGCCTCTGTAAAATCTTTCACCTGTGCATCTGGGATAACATGAATAGCACCATCTAATTCAATCATATTGGGTTTCAATTTAGCGTAATAAGCCTTTTGATTTCCCCAGAACAACCAAGCTTGGCCATCTTCATCGATATAAGCAGCCGGATCGATATCATCCCAGCTAATATCGGTGGCTTTGGTCATATCATTGGTGATTAATGCAGACCCGCGGGCGTCTTTAAATGGTCCGGTAGGAGAGTCACTGACCGCAACACCAATGGCCTTACCATGTATGGTTTTATGCTCACTGGTGGTATACCAATAGAATTTTCCCTCTTTTTCGATGACATGACCCGCCCAGGCTTCACCTGATGACCAGCTAAAGTCAGTGGGTTTTAAAGGAGATGGATAAGATTTCCAATTAACCATATCTGTCGAGGAGTACACCAACCACTCATGCATTGTGTATCCTTCATCTGGCTTAGCTTCATCGTGACCGACATAAACATAGACAGTATCACCATGTACCATAGGCGCCGGATCGGCGGTAAACACATCGGTTATCACAGGATTCGCAGCGAGAGCCGAGCCTGAAAATAGCAGGCCCAAAATAGCAACATATTGATTTTTCATTTAACTTCCCCAATTGTATTACAATACTTCAATATGTGCTTATACGGCCAAATTTCCCATTTAGCAACAATTGCTAAATAAAATTCAGATTAAGGCTCGAATTTTGTGCAGTGTATTTTTGATAAAAGCTAATGCTAACCATGCTGCAAATCAAACAATGAACCCGTTTTAGCACTGAATAGATGCTGATGTAACCGCGCAGCAAATTCATCGGTCATACCTGAAATGTAATCGGCAATCACACGATGACAGTTACCATTGTTGTCATTTGCTTCCTGCCAACGCTCTTGTGTATTAAGCGGTAATAAACGCTGAGGATCTGATGCAAACGCTTCAAACAGCTCCATGACGACTTGCTGGCCTTTATATTCGAGCATCTGGATCTCTGGTTTACGAATAACCCGCTTATAGACAAACTGCTTTAAGGTGTTGAGCGCATCTTTAAAGGGTTGTTCTAATGTCGCGTTATAGCGTAGCAATGGCTCACTAAATTCTGGATTATCATCAATAATAATTGCAGTAACAAAGCCATTAACTAAGGTTCCAATGGCATCTTTACGTTGATGACGTTCTAGTGAAAACAGTTTGTCGCCGATATTGGCAAATTCTTGTTTTATCCAATCATCACTACTTGCTGCTAGCGCATCAGCAACATCTTGTTGCCACATGGGTTGAGTGACAATCCCCATGGCGATGGCATCTTCAAGATCATGAATTGCATAAGCCGTATCATCTGCTAGCTCCATAATTGAGCAATCGAACGACTTATACAAAGTACGTTTATGCTGATGTTGATTGATGCTGGTTGTGGTTAAAAATAGCGATTTATCTTGTGGACTAAGAGGTGCTAAAACCCAATCGAGAATAGATTGATCTTCATCGAAGATCCCTTTTACGGGGGGCCATTGTGAAGGCTTTAATTGCCGGTAGCTACTGACCTCAGGTTTAGGCTGAGATTGATATAAGTTCGCATGATAATTGGGGTACTTTAAGATCCCTAGTAAGGTACGACGGCACAAGTTCATGCCAAAGGATTCTGTATACGGCTCTAATGCTGTCAAAATACGAAAGGTCTGGCCGTTACCTTCAAAGCCGCCATCGCTGCGCATCATATAATTGAGCGCCACTTCACCGCCATGGCCAAAGGGTGGGTGCCCTATATCATGAGCTAAACATAGAGATTCAATCAGGCTCATTGAGTCGAGCAAGTATTTAAGATCTGGATATTTTTGCTTCAGTTGGGCACGTATACCGGTACCTATCTGTGAGACCTCTAAAGAATGGGTGAGGCGGGTACGATAAAAGTCATTCATACCTACGCCTAACACTTGGGTTTTAGCTTGTAAGCGTCGAAAGGCGGCTGAGTGTAATATACGAGCTCTATCTCGTTGGTAAGGACTGCGGTGATCGTTACGGCGATGTTTATCTTCACCTAAGCGTCTTTCATGCCATTGAGTCGATGTCATCCTATTTCCTTCTAGATGTTAGCCAAATCAGTTAAGTTCAAGCTACAGCAGGCGATTAATATCATCCAAATTCAGTTCAAAACTAGGGATAAACTTGTCGA
Source organism: Shewanella sp. Isolate11 (assembly GCF_022398315.1). Classification (GTDB taxonomy): domain Bacteria; phylum Pseudomonadota; class Gammaproteobacteria; order Enterobacterales; family Shewanellaceae; genus Shewanella. Next base: position 456,472 of record NZ_JAKEVF010000002.1, on the reverse strand, counting down.
TAAAATATTTAACGGCAGGATCGTCATTTTGTGCTAATGCTTGATGTAAACGTTTCTTTGCGGTATTGAACTCATGATTTCCTGCCCGCTGTTCTTCAAGACACTTAACATAAGCGCAAAGGGTGTCTGCCGATTTAACTATTTGTTTATATTCTTTATCTGTATTCTCGCTGGTCAATAATTCACGATAGTCATCTTGTAATTCTTCTGGCACCATCTCTAATAACCTGTGCTCGGCGATAGCTTCAATTTTTTTGTATTCAAACTCAATTTCTTTATTGAAATATTTCACTGGTGTGGGTAAATCACCGGTGAGCACTTCGCTGGCATCATGGAAGATAGCGATGGTCGCTGCACGTTCAGGGTTGAGGTTAGTGGCATAAAATTTATTACTGATCACCGCTAAAGCATGGGCAACCATAGCGACCTGTAACGAGTGCTCCTGCACATTTTCAGAGCGGACGTTGTACATCAAAGGCCAGCGCTGGATCAATTTCATTCTGGCTAAATGGGCAAATAGGTGACTCATATTAACTTCTATTTCTACTGCAGGTTTGATTACATTAACACAGCTAAACAGCGAAGAAATAGCGTATTGGAAATAAAAAAAGCGATCATTGTGATCGCTCTTTAAGGTCAGTAAATTGGGGTTATTGCTGATAATCTTCTAAGAAATTACCAAACTCAGTGATGGCTTTATTCAGCTCTTCTTTGTATGGAAGAAACACTACTCTGACATGATCCGGCTCTGGCCAGTTAAAGGCTGTGCCTTGAACTAACAGGATTTTCTTCTCTTTGAGTAAGTCGAGTACTAGTCGCTCGTCATCTCGCAGATTAAACTTTTTGGCATCCAATTTCGGAAACGCATAGAGCGCCCCTTGAGGTTTTTTACAACTTACGCCTGGAATTTGGTTAAGCAGTTCATAACAGGTATCACGTTGTAAAGTGAGGCGACCTTCAGGTGCGGTCAATTCTTTGATACTTTGATAGCCTCCTAACGCGGTTTGAATCGCATGTTGATTAGGCACGTTGGAACATAGGCGCATCGATGCCAACATATCCAAGCCTTCAATATAACTTCTGGCCGCTTTTAGGTTACCAGACAACATCATCCAGCCAACGCGAAAACCTGCTGCACGATAAGATTTTGATAAGCCATTAAAGGTTACAGTAAGAATGTCATCAGACAGGGTCGATGCAGGGATATGAACTGCATCATCGTAAAGAATTTTATCGTAGATCTCATCTGCGAACAGAATGATATCGTTTTGGCGACAGATCTCGATGATCTCAAGCAGTAACTCTTTTGAATATACTGCACCTGTTGGGTTATTGGGATTAATTAGCACAATCCCGCGGGTACGGTTGGTGATCTTAGATTTAATGTCGTTCAGATCGGGAAACCAATCTGACTCTTCATCACAGCGGTAATGTTTGGCGTTGCCACCAGAAAGATGCACTGCTGCTGTCCAAAGTGGATAATCTGGCGAAGGAACCAAGACTTCATCATCTGTATTTAAGAGTCCCTGCATGGCCATTACTATCAGTTCCGATACGCCATTGCCAATATAGATATCTTCGATATCGACACCAAACAATCCTAGGCTTTGGTAATACTGCACAATGGCTTTACGCGCCGAGAAGAGGCCTTTGGACTCGCTGTAACCCTGGGCACTCGGTAGGTTGAGGATAACGTCACGGACGATTTCTTCAGGTGCTTCAAAACCGAAAGGGGCGGGGTTACCTATATTAAGCTTAAGAATACGGTGGCCTTCATCTTCGAGGCGTCGTGCTTCTTTATGAACTGGACCGCGTATGTCATAACAGACAGTGTCGAGTTTATTGGACTTAATAATAGGGCGCATCTGTACCTCGTAAATACAAAACAGTGGCGAAATGATTCGACTAAGTCATCGAACAATAACGAAAAACAGCCTGCTTTAAAAGGGCTTCAAGCAATAAAAAAATACAGTAAATAGAAGATGTGGCTAAGGTTTGATGTTTAACACTGCCGCGTTGATTTTTAAAACTGCAAATATAAATTTATTTAGTGATTTATGTTGTTTCGGTAACACAAAAAAGCCAGCAATTAAGCTGGCTTTTGTTTATTCGCGTTTAATTGAAATTAAGCGCGTTTCTTGAATTCGTGAGTACGGGTATCGATTTCGATGAAATCGCCAGTCTTAACGAAGTCAGCAACACTTAATGTTGCGCCACCAGCAATCGTTGCTGGCTTCATGACTTTACCAGAAGTATCACCACGAGCTGAAGGCTCAGTGTAAGTCACTTCGCGTACGACACTTGTTGGTAATTCAACAGAGATAGCTTTGCCTTCATAGAAAGTTACTTGGCATTGCTCTTCCATACCGTCAACGATATAAGCCGCTGCATCACCTAAGTTATCAGCTTCTACGTCGTATTGGTTGTACTCAGCGTCCATGAAAACATACATAGGATCAGCGAAGTATGAATAAGTACAGTCAAGACGGTCTAGAATGATATCTTCCATCTTGTCATCACCTTTGAAGGTGGTTTCTGTAGATGAATCTTGAAGTAGGTTCTTCAGTTTCAATTTGACGATAGCCGCGTTACGGCCAGAGCGAGTTGTTTCAGTTTTTTGAACAACCCATGGGCTGCCATCTAACATGATCACGTTGCCAGGACGGATTTCATGAGCAGTTTTCATTTTGCTATTTCCTATTTGAGGTTTTTCTATATCAACGCACTATCTTAGCTATTTTTGACAAATTGAACTAGTCGTGTTGCAAGATCTGCGTCATTTAATGCATCTATCTGCCACTGCAGCACATGTTGTTGCAGCGGTTTGTTGGCATTGCCAACGTGCTCCCAAGCCGCTATGACGGTGTCAGTATCGCCTTGGTTAAAAGCTAAATTCAGTGCGGTCCAGCTATTTGCTATTTCCGGCGCTAGATTATGACAATAAAGTGCCATAAAGGCTCGTAATTTTATCAGGTGATAGTCATCTTCTTGCGGATAAATGTGCCAAATGAAGGGTTTCGCCGCCCATTGTGCCCGTAAAAAGGAATCTTCACCGCGAACAATGTTGAAATCACAGCTCCATAACAGCCGATCGAAGTTCTGTTGATCTGTCATTGGCAGTATATGCAAAGTGAGATTATCAATGGTCACTGACTGCCCAGCTTGTAGCTGAGTTAAATCGGGAAAGTAGTGCTTAAGGCTATTGAGGCTACGACCCAATGGGATCAAGGCGTGAATCTTCTTATCGCCTTGTTGCCAGTGTGAACATAACGCAGCAAGACTAGGGGATTCATAGCTGAAGATACTAATGACTTTGTCTTCTGGGGCTATGCCAGTGAGTCCAAGTTCAGCAAACAAGCTTTGCTTATGTTGTATATCGTTTTGCCATGCGGCTCTTTGAACCAATAAATCGGCCTCACAGATTAAGCCACCGGTTTTAGGGGTAAAACCTGGAAAATAAAAATATTTTTTTATACCGCTACTTTGCAGCGAAGGGAGTCCATGACAGCCTTCGACCCAATCTTCGGCGCTAAGATATTCAAGGTTTAACCACAATGGCGCTGTATGTTCAGAACTGCGATGGTAATGGTTAATCTGCTCAATAACCTGGGGCGGAAGCTCACAAGCGAATGCTTCTATCAATACTGCGCCAGGTTGATAATCTAGATCCAGCGGTTGATTCCACTGTTTAATGATCACCTGGTTGAAACTTTGAATGGCTTTACTTGGATCTAGCTCTGGCAAGATATGGGAAAAACTGTTGAGATCATCGACCCAAAGGATCATGCTGAGTTGATATTCTGCCGCAAGCTGTTTGGCTAGTCGCCATGTGACCCCTATATCACCATAGTTGTCGACCACAGCACAAAAGATATCCCAGTGCTGTGATGTTGCTAAATTTGTAGAGTCGGATTTAGTCATGGCTATTATCTAAAAAAAGCGGCTAAAAGCCGCTTCTTTATCATTAATTGAGCGAGGGAATTAATCCTCAAGCTCAGCAAGGCACATCTCTTCGTAGATCTGTTTAACCCAAGCGTCAACGCGTTCTTCGGTCAATTCAGGCTGACGATCTTCATCGATACCTAGACCAACGAAGTGTTTCTCATCGGCTAACCCTTTAGAGGCTTCGAAGTCGTAACTCTCTGTAGGCCAATGGCCGATAACTACAGCACCACGTGCTTCAACGATTTCGTTAACCATGCCCATGGCATCAAGGAAATACTCTGCATAATCTTCCTGGTCACCACAACCGAAGATAGCCACTAGTTTACCGTCGAAGTCGATTTGCTCAAGATCGGGGAAGAAATCATCCCAGTCACATTGTGCTTCACCGTAATACCAAGTCGGGATACCGAAAAGCAGCAGGTCGTATTCTGCGATCTGTTCTTTGGTGCTTTTGGCGATATCTTTAACATCGACCATGTGTTTACCCAGCTTTTTCTGGATCATCTTGGCGACAGCTTCGGTGTTACCTGTGTCACTACCGAAAAAAAGACCTACAGTTGCCATTGTCTTTCCTTTATCTATTCATTACTTGGTTAATCCAATATTGCTCAGTATTAGCGATTAACTTGCTGTAGCAAAATTGACTCGATTAATTGGCTGCGGCTGATGTTACTGGCCAATGCCTTCTCATTCAAGGCGTCATACAAATCTTGTGACACCTTTAACTCTATTCGTTTTAGTCCGTTGGCTTTATCGCGCTGGACCTGGTTACGTTTGTTGACCTTTAACTGTTGCTCTCTGGATAACGGATTGCTGCGAGGACGGCCTCGACGTTTTTCAGTAGCAAACAGGTCTATCGTTGTTCTGTCTGATGATTCTTTTGCCATTGAAACTTTGCTTTAACCGATGCCTGTACCTTCCCAAGACATCTGTATTAATCCCTTAGCTATAAACCCGGCGCAGCCGAGAAATAATACCAACCATACAATATAGCGACCAAACTTAGGCACCTTGCCTTGTTTCAAAACGTCATGTATCGCCATACCAATAAAGAAAAACAGTGAAGCGAAAAACAGATCTAAGCCTATCGCCTCAATTTGTTCCATGTACTGAGATAACATAACCACGTTTCCTCAGGTAAAAAATGAGGCGCGAATATAGCATAGTTAAGTCAAGTCGGCTATACGATTTACATGGCTGTTAACTAAAAATATCGCTGCAAATTAATCTCTAATCGATTCGATTTTACAGTGTATTATGATGATTAATCGGGCGAAAGATTTTAGCCCATTAATCATTGCTATCTATAAATTCTGCTATTAGCCGATTGAATATCGCCGGCTTTTGCACATGTAACCAATGTCCAGTTCCTGCCAGTGATTTAGCCTGAATTGCCGGAAACTGCTGGATAAAGGCTTGGCTGTGCGCTGCCGTGACATAATCGGAATCGGCACCGCGGATACACAGGGCTGGTCCACTGTAATTCAGTGTTTGTTGGCTGTTAAGTTCCCAACCAATCAACTTTTCATAACATGCCTGTAGGCCATTGAGGTTCATTTTCCAGCTAAAACCCGTAGCTTCTCGCTGTAAATTTTTGAGTAAGAATTGTGCTGTACCTTCATCGATGCCGCTTGCTACTAGTTGCCCCAGAGCTTCGCTGCGCCCTGATAAATGAGCGACATCTAAGCTATTTAGTCCATTAAACACGGTATCGTGTCTTCTATGGTAGGTCACAGGAGCAATATCGGCGACAACAAGACTCTTTACATAGGAAGGATGAAGCAGGGCGACTGCCATGGCAACTTTACCACCCATGGAATGACCAACAAAATGTGCCTGTTTAATGTTAAGTTGGTCAAGTAAGTTCACCATTGCCTGAGCCAAGCTGGGATAATCCATAGCATCCCAGTGAGGACTTTTACCATGATTAGGCAGATCGACTCGAATCACCTGATGCTCGCTTAAGCTATTACCTAAGGCCTTGAGATTGTCGAGGTCGCCAAATAAGCCGTGGATTAATATCACCGTAGTACCACTGCCAGTGATCTGGTAGTTAAGAGTTGACATGCTATTAATAGATTAAAAATTTGCTCAAATTGTGCCTGTAAATCGAGAAAAATAACAGAGGTATGAAGATAGCATTGATGAACTGCGCGGATTTTCATCAATTAAAAGTTAATTTGTTGATCGAGAAACGATCTAGGGTAATTATAGCGCGATCGCTCTTTATTATGGGCGCCTAGATGACATACACTGGCAGTCTAATAAAATAGGCTGGTGTGGACAGCCTAAAACAAAGTCACACAATAATAACACGTTGATTTTCACCATCTAAGGAAGATTTTGGCCATGAAATATATTGAGATTGATGAAGAATTGTATCGCCATATCGCAAGTAAAACTGAGCGCATAGGGGAGAGTGCTTCAGATATCCTACGTCGCTTACTTGGATTAGATGTTGAAACCGTGGAAGCGCCAGCACCTAAACATATTAGTCAGCCAAGTATCGAAGCTCAACAGGTGAATCCAACACCAAACCTTAATGTTTCTGCTACATCGCTAACCGTTGATGGTTTGATTGATAAAGACAACTTAGCCGAACAAAAAGGTGCGGTAGGGCGTTTTCTTTTCTGTCTCGAAGCGATTTATAACGCAACAGGCCAGCAGTTTGATCAGGTTTTGCAAGTACAAGGGCGCGATCGCCTTTACTTTGCGACATCAAAAGAATCACTGTTAAAAGCCAGCAAATCGGCTAACCCAAAAGAGATCGGTCAGAGTGGATTTTGGGTCACGACTAATAACAACACAGCTAAAAAGCGTACCATCTTAAGCGAAGTCTTGACCCAGTTTGGTGTTGATGCGGCGCAAATTGAACAAGTGGTTAACCACGTCTAATACAAGTAAAAGAAAGGAGTCAGTTTTGGCAGTTCACCAACGTGCCGGACAAGTTGCACAACAAACGGATTTGGTCAGTATTCCTAAGCTAATGAGCCATTATTACCGTTTGGCTCCCGATGTGACTGATGCGACGCAAAAAGTCACTTTCGGTACCTCGGGTCATCGAGGCTGTGCGTTTAATAAGAGCTTCAATGAAAAGCACATTCTGGCCATCGTTCAGGCCGTCGTTGATTATCGACAAGGGGCGAATATTAACGGCCCTATGATTGTGGGTTTCGATACCCATGCTTTATCCCAAGCCGCTTATATCACCGCGCTTGAAGTGCTAACGGGTAATGGTGTTACCGTACTGGTTGCTAAAGATGATGAATTTACCCCGACACCGGTTGTTTCTCACGGTATCATCCGCACCAATAGAGACAAGTCTGTCGCACTAACTGATGGCTTGATCATTACCCCTTCACATAATCCACCACAAGATGGCGGCATAAAATACAATCCGCCCCATGGTGGGCCTGCAGAAGGTGAGATCACAGCTTGGGTTGAAGCACGTGCTAATGAATATTTAGCCAAACAACTTGAAGGCGTAAAACGTTTAACGTATGGCGTTGCCATTAATACCAGTTTGATTGAGCCGGTAGATTTTATCTCTGCTTATGTCGATTCTCTCGAAGATGTCATCGATATGAAGGCCATTAGCCAGGCGGGGATCCGTATTGGTGTCGATCCTCTCGGTGGTTCGGGTATCCATTATTGGCAACACATTGCCAAACGTTATGAGCTTAATATTGAGTTGGTCAATAATAAAGTTGATCCTACCTTCAGTTTTATGACGTTAGATAAAGATGGCAAGATCCGTATGGATTGTTCATCACCTTATGCGATGGCTGGGTTGTTGGCGCATCAAGACAAGTTTGATATCAGTATTGGTAATGATCCAGATTATGACCGTCACGGTATTATCTGTCCGCAAACGGGTTTGATGAACCCTAATCATTATTTAGCGGTGGCGATCGAGTATCTTTTGACTCACAGGCCTCAATGGTCTAGCAATGCCATTATCGGGAAAACTTTGGTTTCCAGTGCGATGATAGACAAAGTCTGTCTTGAACAGTCGCGTTCGATGAGTGAAGTGCCTGTTGGCTTTAAATGGTTTGTTGATGGCTTGGCCGATGGTTCATTTGCCTTTGGTGGCGAAGAAAGTGCCGGTGCGGCATTTTTACAACATGACGGCCGTACTTGGTGCACTGATAAAGATGGCTTTATTCTGGCGCTACTTGCCGCGGAGATCGTGGCGGTAACGGGTAAAACGCCTGCACAACTTTATCAAGCGATGACTGAGCGCCATGGCGAAAGTTTCTATCGCCGCATCGACAGCCCGGTAAAACCTAAGCGTAAGACTAAGTTTAATCAGCTGGTTGCCGAGGGCGTTAGCCAATCACAATTAGGCAGTTCGAGTCTTGCCGGTGATGCGATCACTCAGGTACTGACTCATGCTCCGGGCAATAAGGCTGCAATAGGTGGCATCAAGGTGTGTTCGGATAATGCCTGGTTTGCGGCGCGTCCATCGGGCACAGAAGCCTTGTTTAAGCTTTATGGTGAAAGCTTTGTTTCTGATGAACATCTCGAACAGGTTTTAACTGAAGCCCAAACCATGATTGACGTTCTGCTTAGTTAATTGGCTAAAATTAGCCCAATGAATGTATAAAAAGCCAGTCTTATCACTGGCTTTTTAATACTTTTATCTCTGCTTAATAAGTTAAATGACAGCTAGGAAGGTTGTTTTTTTCTAGGTAGTTCTGGTGGTACTCTTCGGCGCGATGGAAGGTGAGCGCTGGCACAATTTCAGTAACAATTTGGCGTTGCCCCCATTTCCCACTCTTGGCCAAATCCAATTTAGATTTTTCTGCTACGGTTTTTTGTTGCTTATCATGGAAGAAGATCGCACTACGATATTGATGACCAATATCGCCGCCTTGCATGTTTAACATGGTTGGATTGTGGTTACTCCAAAATACCGCGAGTAGCTGCTCATAGCTGACTTGCTGCTCATCGTATTCCACTTGTACAACTTCAGCGTGTCCAGTATTACCTGCTTTCACTTGTTCATAAGTGGTTTGACTGTCATTACCACCCATATAACCAGAGGTCGCCGCGGTTACACCCTCAATTTGTTTGAAGAAGTATTCGACTCCCCAAAAACATCCTGCCCCAAATGTTGCTAAAGCCAATTTTTAATACTCCATGACTTAAATTGATCACCACAAATTCATTTTATCGGTCTAAATTTTTAGACGGCTAGATGTCTGTATTGTGGCGTGTCGATATTATTTATGCAAGTAGAATTGTTTCTTGAGACAAAAACGCTGCCTAAGTGATAAATGGCTGATTAAACCGTTAAGTGATAATATCTTTGCCAGTTTGATGCCGCGTTTAAAATAATGAAGGTATGCTTCCTCATGACGCAAAGGAATTCGCGTCTTAGGCATAATGTATATAAGGAGTTCTTGTGTCTCATCACGCACCGACGTTATCGACAGATTTTTTACAATTTACCTTGGCGCAACCCAAGACCATCGCCGAACCATTTTCATTTTCTATTAGCAATCATACCGATGTTTCAGTATGGGATACTGGGGTTATCGTGTTTGAACCTCGTGGATGGCCCACAGAAGAGGTGCACAACATTGTGTTGTCATCGGCGATTCATGGTAATGAGACTGCGCCGATTGAAATCTGCAATCAACTGATCACTGATCTATTAACCGGCAAGTTAGTCACCTCTCAACGGTTATTGTTTTTGTTCGGTAACCCGCCGGCAATTAATAATGGTACTCGGTTTATTGAAGAAAACCTTAACCGTCTGTTTAGTGGCGCGCACTCCGTTGGAGATGGTTTAATTAATGCTGAGCGGGTAAGAGCTAAAAAGCTAGAACACTATGTAGAGCGCTTCTTTTTAGAGGGTCATCCCGATGCACAAAGATGGCATTATGATCTTCACACCGCGATTCGTGGCTCTAAACATGAGAAGTTTGCTATTTATCCTTATCGTCACGGTAAAGCTTATAGTGGCGAGCAGTTAATGTTCCTTGCTGCCTGCGGTATTGAAACTGTGCTGTTTCATCATGAGCCGACAACCACCTTTAGCTACTATTCGTCTCATCAACATCATGCCCATGCTTTTACCATAGAGTTGGGTAAAGTCATGCCGATGGGACACAATGACATGACTCGCTTTATTGCTTTAAAACAGATGCTAACTCGTTTGATATCAGGAAAAGATCTGCAACTAGCTCCCTTTAGTGAAGCTGGCCTGCATCTTTATCAGGTTCATCGTTCAGTCAATAAACAAGCCGATGATTTCGAATTTACTTTTGCTAATGACGTGGAGAATTTCACTGCTTTCCCTAAAGGCTATGTACTTGCGAAAGAGGCAGGACAAGCAATAAAAGTGAATGAGCCCAACGAGACCATAGTATTCCCGAATGCGAACGTGCCTGTGGGTCAGCGTACTGTGCTATGTTTAATTCCAGCAACGAATTACAGAGTCGAATAAATTGCCAGTGTGGCTCGTTTGTAAAGCTAGATATACATCTGTGTATGACCTAGTTTTAGGCTTTACTCGGGTTAAACTTGCTAGCGAGTTTACGTTAACGTAATTTTATGGCGCTTATTTATAAACAGGGTGAGAAACGTCTGTTTTTCACACAAAGAACAAGAAAACTCAGCTGATAAGAGAAGAGTATGAGCAACGCAACCCGCAATACAGAGACTGTCCATCGTGTCAGCTTTCTTGATAAGGATTCATTGTCGATCCCTATTTTGAAGATTTTACAAGCAGACGGCACCACATACGAAAAAGCCGTATTACCTGTTATCGATCAGGCATTAGCCGAAAAAATTTATGACACTTGTGTATTTACACGAGTGTTAGACGAGCGCATGTTAGGCGCGCAGCGCCAAGGCCGTATCAGCTTTTACATGACATGTACTGGTGAAGAGGCTGCCGTTGTTGGCAGTGTTGCCGCCCTCGATGATGAGGACGTGATTTTAGCTCAGTACCGTGAGCATGCCGCAATCCGTTATAGAGGATTCACCACTGAACAGTTTATGAATCAAATGTTCAGTAATGAAAAAGATTTAGGCAAAGGCCGTCAGATGCCTATCCACTACGGAAGTCAGGCACTGAACTATCAAACTATTTCGTCGCCACTTGCGACTCAGATCCCCCAAGCAACAGGGGTCGGTTACAGCCTTAAAATGCAAGGCAAACGTAATGTTGCCGTATGTTATTTTGGTGAAGGTGCTGCATCTGAAGGTGATTTCCACGCAGGCATGAATATGGCTGCAGTACTTAATTCTCCGACGATTTTCTTCTGCCGTAACAATGGTTACGCGATTTCAACACCAACAAGCGAACAGTTTGCTGGTAATGGTATTGCTAGTCGTGGTGTGGGTTATGGCATGCATACCATCCGCGTTGATGGTAATGACATGTTAGCGGTATTAGCTGCGACTCAACAAGCCAGAGCCTATGCCCTTGAGCATAATGCACCAGTACTCATAGAAGCCATGACTTATCGTCTTGGTGCTCACTCGTCATCAGATGACCCATCAGGTTATCGCTCAAAAGAAGAAGAAGCGAAGTGGGAGCAACATGATCCAGTTAAGCGCTTTAAATTGTGGATGATCAACAAAGGCTGGTTAGCTGAAAATGATGACCTGGCGATGTATGAAAAATATCGTCAAGAAGTGCTTGCGGCAGTGAAAGTGGCCGAGAAAGTGTCTACTTCACATGTTGATGAATTGATCAATGATGTTTATGACGAGCCGACACCTCGACTAAAACAACAATTAACCACCTTGAAGCAGCATATTAAGAAGTACCCAGACTCGTATCCAAAAAGCGCAGGGAGAATATAAATCGTGGCAAAGATCAATATGTTACAAGCCATCAATCAAGCCTTGACTATCGCTATGGAAACCGATGATAAAACGGTTCTATTTGGTGAAGATGTCGGTCATTTTGGTGGAGTATTTCGCGCTACTTCTGGTTTACAAGAAAAATTTGGTCGCGATCGCTGCTTTAATACGCCGTTGACTGAACAAGGTATCGCAGGTTTCGCAAATGGTCTCGCTTCTAATGGCATGACCGCAATCGCAGAAATTCAGTTTGCTGACTATATCTTTCCCGCTATTGACCAGATAGTGAATGAGTCTGCCAAGTTTAGATACCGTAGTGGTAACGAATTCAATGTAGGTGGTCTGACGTACAGAACCCCTTACGGCGGCGGTATTGCTGGTGGTCACTATCACTCACAATCTCCTGAAGCCTATTTCACTCAGACTGCGGGTCTTAAAGTGGTTGTACCGCGTAACGCTTATCAAGCTAAAGGCTTGTTGTTAGCCTCAATTCACGACAAAAACCCCGTAATATTTTTTGAGCCTAAGCGACTTTATCGTGCTAGCGTGGGTGAAGTGCCAGAAGAAGCTTATGAAATTGAGCTTGGTAAAGCTGAAGTCGTTCAAGAAGGTACTGATATTACAGTACTTGCTTGGGGAGCACAGATGGAGATTATCGAAGAAGCGGCGCAAATGGCTGCAAAGAAAGGTATTTCTTGTGAGCTTATCGATTTACGTACCCTTGCACCTTGGGATGTTGAAACCGTTGCTGCTTCAGTAAAGAAAACGGGTCGTTTAGTGATTAACCACGAAGCACCATTAACCGGTGGTTTTGCTGGTGAAATTGCAGCAACTATCCAAGATGAATGTTTCCTTTACCTTGAATCACCTATTAGCCGCGTTTGTGGCTTAGACACACCATATCCATTGATTCATGAGAAAGAATACATGCCTGATGCGCTTAAGACCTTTGAAGCGATCAAAGCAGCGATGAAATACTAGGAGTGCAGGCAATGATTAAAGAGTTTATTTTGCCGGACATCGGTGAAGGTGTGATTGAGTGTGAACTGGTTGAATGGTTAGTTGCTGAAGGTGATGTAGTGATTGAAGATCAGCCTATCGCCGATGTGATGACTGACAAGGCCTTAGTGCAGATCCCAGCCCCTCATGCAGGTGTGATCAAAAAACTTCACTACAAAAAAGGCGATATCGCTAAGGTTCATGCGCCGCTATATTCAGTTGAGATGGACGGTGAAGGTGCTGTTGAACCGACAGTTGCAACTGAAGAACCAAAAAACGATGAAAATATTTCACAGCCTGCAGCAACGGGCAAAGTGATTGAAGAGTTCCTATTACCAGATATTGGTGAAGGCATTGTTGAGTGTGAATTGGTTGACTGGTTAATTGAAGAAGGCGATATGGTGGTTGAAGATCAACCTATTGCCGATGTGATGACTGATAAAGCCTTGGTTCAAATCCCTGCAATTAAAAACGGTAAAGTGGTTAAACTACACTACCGTAAAGGGCAGTTAGCTAAAGTTCACTCACCATTGTTTGCTATCGAAGTAGAATCTGAAGCTGGTGTAATTGCAGCGCCTGTTGCTGAAGCAGCTGGTGCTTCTGAATCTCAAGAGGAAACGGTTGAAGGCGTATTACCCACTAACGGTAAAGCTTTGGCGAGCCCAGCGGTTAGACGTTTGGCACGTAGCTACGACATCGACTTGGCTAAAGTGCCCGGTACTGGCAAACATGGACGCGTTTATAAAGAAGACGTTGAGCGTTTCCGCAGTGGCAAAGCCGTCGCAGCCTCTCAGTCAAGCGAGACCTCATCAGTTGTGACTACAGCACCTGTGGCTGCTAGTGGCGATCGCGTTGAGCCTATCCGTGGCGTTCGTGCTGTTATGGCGAAGATGATGACTGAGTCTGTTTCGACGATTCCGCACTTTACCTACTGTGAAGAGTTAGATCTTACCGAATTGGTGGCGCTACGTGAGTCGATGAAACAGCGCTATTCAAGCGATGAACTCAAGCTAACCATGATGCCATTTTTCATGAAGGCGATGTCATTGGCGTTGAGTCAGTTCCCAGATCTTAACAGCCGTGTGAATGCCGATTGCACTGAGCAAACCTTTGTTGCTTCACACAACATAGGTATGGCTGTGGACTCGAAAGTGGGTTTATTGGTACCCAATGTCAAAGACGTACAGAACAAGTCAATTCTTGATGTAGCAGCCGATATCACTCGACTGACTAAAGATGCCCGTAGTGGCCGTGTTAGCCCACAAGATCTCAAGGGCGGTACGATTTCGATCTCTAACATCGGTGCGTTAGGTGGTACGGTTGCAACACCTATCATCAACAAACCAGAAGTGGCGATTGTTGCGCTTGGTAAGTTACAAACCTTGCCACGTTTCAATGTCAACGGTGAAGTCGAAGCACGTAAGATCATGCAAGTGAGCTGGTCTGGCGATCATCGCGTCATCGATGGTGGAACCATTGCTAGATTCTGTAACTTGTGGAAATCCTATTTAGAACAACCACAAGAGATGTTGTTGGCAATGCATTAATTGAGTTCATGCTGAGGTTAACCTTAGCGATTCAATAGAAGAAAAGGGCGCTCTGCGCTCTTTTTTTTATCTAGAGTTAATCTTTGTCGACGAATTAAGTATAATGCCCGGATTAGTCGTATTTCATCGGTTTAATCATGAGTCAGATAGCCCCAAGTATTGAAAACATCCAGTACCCATACCCACCTAAGCCCATTCCTTTATCAGATACTGAAAAGCAGGCCTATAAGTCACGTATTAAGCAGCTGCTGAAAGAAAAAGAGGCGGTATTAGTGGCTCATTATTATACTGACCCTGAAATTCAGGCATTAGCTGAAGAAACGGGTGGTTGTGTTTCTGACTCACTGGAAATGGCACGCTTTGGTCGTGACCATCCCGCTAAAGCCTTGATTGTAGCTGGCGTTAAATTTATGGGGGAAACCTCTAAAATTCTCAGTCCTGAAAAAACCGTATTAATGCCAACATTAGAAGCAACTTGCTCATTAGATGTTGGTTGTCCCATCGAGACGTTTAGCGCCTTCTGTGACGCTCATCCCGATCATACTGTAGTTGTTTACGCTAACACTTCGGCTGCGGTTAAAGCCCGTGCCGACTGGGTTGTTACATCAAGTATCGCGCTTGAGATCGTTGAGCACCTAGACAGTGAAGGTAAGAAAATCATTTGGGGACCAGATCGCCATCTTGGCAGTTATATCGCTAAACAAACTGGCGCAGACATGTTGATGTGGCAGGGTGAGTGTATCGTTCATGATGAATTTTCTGCTAAAGCGCTAAAAGATATGAAAGCAGTCTACCCTGATGCTGCCATTTTGGTACATCCTGAGTCGCCTGCCAGTGTGGTGGACTTAGCCGATGCCGTTGGTTCCACCAGTCAGTTAATTAAGGCGGCTAAAGAGTTACCCAACAAGCAACTGATTGTAGCGACGGATAAAGGTATCTTCTTTAAAATGCAGCAATTGGTACCAGAGAAGGAGCTGATTGAAGCACCTACTGGTGGTAATGGCGCAACCTGTCGTAGCTGCGCCCATTGTCCCTGGATGGCAATGAATGGTCTTAAAGCCATTGAACAAGCCTTACTCAATGACGGTGATACTCAACACGAAATCTTCGTTGATGACGCATTAAGACACGATGCTTTAGTACCGTTAGACAGAATGCTTAACTTTGCTAAAACACTAAATATGCAAGTCAAAGGTAACGCGTAGCCGTAATACCATCAAAGCTAGTACATGATAAAAGCGCCCGGGATATCCACCTAAACGGCGCTTTTTTTGTCACTGCAATAGTGGGTTGGTGATCTATTATGCAAATGCCTGAGTTGGCTCTTTTTTAGCTTGACCCTGTAGGGTGATTTGCGTAAAGTAGCGCCCCGTTGTAAGGATAAAAGTCGCGATATTATCGTGTATTCTTCAACGTTTGGTGAGATGTCCGAGTGGCCGAAGGAGCACGCCTGGAAAGTGTGTATACGGAAACGTATCGAGGGTTCGACTCCCTCTCTCACCGCCATTTTTATTAAGGGAATCAGTAGCTTACTAGTTCCCTTTTTACATTTGGGAACTTTTGGGGAACTTTTTAATAGGTTTCCTCACTTTTTTGCTATCCATAATTTGTGTCTTAATTTCTTATCCATCTCAATTGTTAATGTTTCAGTTCTATTGCTTAACGTGTAGTTCTCTAGTTCTTTTCATATATATTTTATGGCTGGGGGCATTTTTTGTTAATACAAGTCATGTAGATCAGTAGATTGGAAGAAGTTTATCCAACTCAAGAAAAAGGTCAATTGAGCACATTAGGCATAATACAGGTGGTCTTATCAAGGAATATGCACTGGATTCTGAGACACGAATATTTTTATTTAACGTGAAAGATATTGGTGACTATCATTGGGTTGCATCTCTTGAACTTTACTTCGAGAAGGAGTTGAATCCAGTTTTGAAAGCAGGGCGGCAAGGTTAACATAACAATAAATTTAAGAGTGATTCACAACGCTTGGCGCCCTCATTCCAAGCCAGTTTAGTGTTTGTGGCACAATGGGTAAGGTGATAGCGTTGTTCACACCTTAATTTGGCGTTAGCCAATACAAAAATTAATCTTAAACTCTCATCTATAGGGCTAAAGCTCTAACTCACAAATGTCCATGTTCGAGTCAGCCTGATCTGAGCTAACTCATTTCTGACAAAGTGACTCAAGGACAAAATGACGATTCAGATTTAGGAAAAACAGCCATTTGGCACAAGCTTCAAATTTTAAACTAGCTATCTGTCTTCATTAGTAATTTCATTTTTTTCACTTTAGTAGACGAAATCAATGAGTGTCGGAATGTTGACGATGTCAAATTACTGTCTACTATTTAATCACTGCAGTATTGAATACAGCGGTATGACTAGTCACAGTGTTGTTATGGATTTCAAATTTTGACAAGGTATGGTATGCAAATGAAACACTTCAAATATGGACTTTTTGGTTGTGCACTTATCGGCACGTATGCGATCGCAGGTGCTAATGGCAATTCAGGTTTAACTAAAGACTATCTCGATTCTACGAATGAAGCTTACCCTGAGGCAATGGGTAAAATCACTTATGATTGTAACACGTGGGATTTTATTTTTAGAGGTCATGGCTTAGCAGCTGGTCACAACTATCAGCTTCGCTCAAATTATCAACTACTTTCAGATGGTGATAGTGTAGCTGTTGGTAACGGGATGGCGGGCCTTGGGAATAATGTCATTATCAAAGGGAATGTGGATTATACAATTCTAGGTAATAACTGGAATCTCTGGGATTTAGGTGAAAATGTGGAAAATTCTGGTGATGACTTTCGTGTCGCGCAAGGTTTGATCACGAAATGTACTGAGTGATAATGTAAAGAATTTAATGTGTTAAGTTAATGATTATCAAGAGCCACCAATTCGGTGGCTTTTTTGTACCTAATTAATTGTGTGAGAAGCCCAATGAAAGGAACCAGCACCGCCAGCTAAGTTTTGGAGAAAGATTAAACTCTACATTTGTGGGGTACCTTTACTCATGATTGACCTCTTATGGTTTAAGTTACAATTTTTACCATAAAAAGTGTCGATAAGTCTCAGGCCTTACCACTTGAAACTTTCCTCTTATTTCAGAATATCTTCTATCTAATCTGCATTTTTTCAGTAGTCCCTAATACTAATCAGCGTAACCACTGCCAATGGCGCTAAAAGGCAATTCTAATTTAAGTTCGGGAAGCTGTTTGCCGAGCCAAGCGGGAAAGGTGTTGCTGTTAGGGCCGGGAAATAGAGTGTACTCATTAGCCCAAGGGTACTGGTCCACTAACAGCGTGATTTTAGGTATTAGTTTATTTGCTTGCTCTCCTTCAATTGAAAGCAATTTTTCAGGTTTTGCACCATACCAGTAGCGATCGGGTGTGGGGTTTTGGTATTGATAAAGCGCTGGCTGTCCTCTGTCTACTCGCCAGCCCAGCACTTCATAGACGGTGTATTCATCAGCATTTTGCGGTTTGACTGCCACCCAAGTGTGCACCGCAAACCAACCGCGCCAGCTATAAGCATCTGCGGCATAAAATTCAATCACCGCTTGTTTATTATCTTGTGGATTAAGCGCAATGCCGGCAGGCTCGCGACTTGCGGATCGCCAGTCATTGTTTGCGCAACTTGTTAGTGATAGGCAAAGAAACAGCACAACTAGCTTAAAAGTGCTGTTCAACTTAAGGTGTTTCGTCATCTAAATCTCCCTAATATGGCTTTACTGATTTTAAATTAGATAAGAAAGATAATGGTTTATCTCAAACGATTACTAATGTACTAAGCGCAAGGTGATGAATCTTCAATTGTAAGCTTGTAAGTGGTTTGTTAACAATGCTAGGTTGTTTTGTGTTTCTATTTGCCAATATTACTCAAGATAAAAGGATTTATTACATGAAACAATCAATGGTTTTACTTGTAGGTTTAGCAATGAGCTTTGCTATATCGGCTGAAACTTATGATGTTGCGGCCTCCTACAAAGCGGGTGATGAATACACGGGGGCGTTAGCATTTCGTGTCGATGAAGGTAAAAGTGCCACTTATTCAGACGAACAACTGCAAAACTTCTCTGTGGTAGTTAATAGGCAGTCAGACACTCAAGTGCTGGTTAATTTCGACTTTGAAATCGATGGCTACCAAAGTGAGGCAGAAGTGGTGCTCGATCTCGATAAAGCAGCTGAACTGAGTTTTGGTGATCAAAGCTTCACCTTTATGATTAGAAACTACAAGAGTTAACCTAGAGTCAGTAGTACTGCAGAATTATGTGTTTGGACGTTAGCTAGACATGGATAATTTGTAATATGAAAAGGTTTTATCAATTTTAATGGCTGCTGCTCTTTTCGGTGGTTGTCAATTAAATCAACTTGAAGTCGCTCCTCAATTCAATTCAGAAGTTGTCGAAATTAACGTTGCTGAATTAGCTAATTACTGGGTTCCAAGTGATACCAAAATCAAAATGTTGAAGCGTCGTCCTAAGTGGTTCCCCAAAGGAAGTGGAGAGTGGACAGTATTAACAGTTATTGATTCCAACGGTATAGAAGTAGCAAAACCTTAATCAGTACTTCACCCGATGGATTTATGACTCAAGAGCTTGTCGATAAAATGCCGAAAAATACCTACAAAGCGGCTTCATCAAACCCAGATAGCGTGCCGGTTAGATTTTATGGCACAGGAAAAGTCGCCCCAAGAAGTGAGCTGGGAATTTGATTAAATCTATTCATTTGTCCTTATAGCAGAGCGATTTAAGGCGGCAAACTCAGATACAGCTAGCATTTTGGGTTAAAGCCGATAGCCGCTGATATGTTTAAGAGTTATAATCCTATAATTATTTGTGCTTAGAATGGTGCTTTATCGCATTAGTTTCTGGCGGTTATATTTTTAACGATTAAAGAGAGTTTGTGATGAGCGATACAATCCCACCATGCCCAAAATGTGAATCACCTTATGCCTATTCTGATGGGACATTACTAATCTGCCCTGAGTGCGGCAATGAGTGGAATCCGAATGAAGAGATCGTTGATCCTGATGCGATTATTCTTAAAGATGCTGTTGGTAACTTATTGGCTGAAGGCGATAAAGTAACTTTAATTAAAGATCTTAAAGTTAAAGGTTCTTCATTGGTGCTTAAAGTGGGTACTAAAGCGGTTATTAACCGCTTTGTCGATGCCGACCATGATATCGATTGTAAAGTCGATGGCCACGGCCAAATGATGCTCAAATCTAAATTTGTTAGAAAGCAAAACTAATCACATTTGTTTCTATAAAAATACCTGCCAAGTGCAGGTATTTTTTTGGACTTGCTACTTTAGCGTCGAATGGCCTCACTAGGTAATACCAATCGCAGTAATTATCTGATCATTCTTGCTAGTTAAAATCGCCGATAACTATGTTGTATATTCTGTAATTAGAATAATTAGTTACTGCAATTTATGCCTTGTTCTCGACAATTTTTCCTGTGCCCTTTTTTGTTACAAACGGGCTGATCACTGATTTACTTTGATTGGTATAATAACCTTTGCATCATTCATTTTCCTTGAATGAGTTGCCAAAAAAAACCTAGAGTAACGGGCTAAATAGATAAAAAAATTGCTCAATAAAGCGTTTAATAATGGAGCGTTTTTGCCATCTAGATAAGTCTAAAAATTCTGAGTTGGCTATATAATCCGCTTGTAGTTGCGCCATTTTGAGTGAAAAAAGTGGGTCATCTACTGCCAGTGTTAATTCGAAATTAAGCCACAGGCTTCGCATATCTAAATTAACCGAGCCTACCAGACAATGTTCATCGTCGATGACAACTGATTTGGTATGTAACAAGCCGCCAGTAAATCGATGGATTTTGACGCCTGACGTTAACAGATCGCTAAAGAAGGCGCGACTGGCCCATTTGACCATAGTAGAGTCATTCTTTCTTGGAATGATGAGGTTAACGTCAACACCGCGTTGTGCTGCTGTGGTCAATGCATCAAGTAAGTTTTCACTCGGTACAAAGTAGGGCGTTGTGATAACAATTTTATGTTTGGCTTCATATAGGCTTTGTAATAACACCTTATGAATCACCTCTGGTGGCATTCCTGGCCCTGATGGGATCACTTGCACCAATGAACCTTGATTTGTAGTGCAATCATCTGCTGGAGGTTCAGGCAGACTGCGTTGCTTCGTTTCTACTTCCCAATCCCATGCGCCGACGGTATTGATAACCGGTACGACAGGACCTGTGATCCGCAGCATAATATCAATCCATTGTCCTACACCATCACCTTGTTTAAAGCATTTAGGATCGACAAGGTTCATTGAGCCGGTGTAAGCGATATGATTATCGATCACCACAATTTTTCGATGTAGCCTAAGATCAAGACGACGAAACAACATACGCAATGGGCTAACAATCAAGGCTGGCACCACCATGATGCCAGATTGTTTCATCTTCTTAGGCCAGGGCGAATTAAAAAACTTACGACTACCTGCCGCATCTAATAGTAACTTGATGGTGACGCCACGATGGGCGGCATTGATTAGAGCTGTTGCAACATCATCGGCTTGGCCACCAGGATACCAGATGTAAAACTCCATATTGATACTAGCTTGTGCCTGGTTTATGTCATTGATGATGGCATCTAAGATCTGTTTAGGCGTGTGCTTGAGTGTGAGATGGTTACAGGTTAATGAGGGAATGGCTAATTGGCTATTACACAACTGACTTATGGATAACCCATAATAACTCTGACTCTGTGGACGATGGGCCTGATGTTGATATAGATTGGCAAACCATTGACGATAAGGCACAAACATGGCTTTAGAGCGGTCTGCTCTGCTGCTACCGAGATGTAGTTCGCCTATTAAAAGGTAGGCAAGTATCCCCACAATGGGTAGAAAGTAAATCACCAATAGCCAGGAAAAAGACACGCCGATAGTGCGGCGCTTAATGACAATTCGTACGGCTACAGCCGCTAAAATAAGCCAGTAGGCGATCACGCCCAGCAATGCCAGTAATTGGGTCAGTTTATCCATATAATCGTTTCAAGTTCCTTTGAGTTGATTATAGTGAGAGTTGGGTTATTGTACTGAGATATACTCAAGTGTGACATCTTTTTAAGTCTGGTTTTAAGCTGTTTTATAAGGATTTATTCCCCTGAAAATCAAATTAAAGTCCATTTTTGCCTTTGCAACACTCCTAGGATTAATTTGTTATCTAGGCTTAGTAACATGGTTTAACGGTGTTCCCGAGGTGATGATGAATGAAACACAGCCGATGTTTGTATCACAATGTATATCCAGCGATGATTTGTCACCACTGGACAGGCAGGGCGAATTGTCGGTGGCAGTATGGAATATTTATAAACAAAAGCGACCGCAATGGAGCCAAGTATTAACTGAACTTAATCAACAACATGATTTGTTGTTACTACAAGAGGCACGGCTAAATCATGTGTTTATCGATTGGTTACAGCAATCCCAAAGACATGTGGTGATGGCTAAAGGCTTTAAGATCCTTAACACCCCGATGGGAGTGATGAACATCGCTACTAATCAAGCACTCGATGCTTGTGCTTATCAAACCACTGAGCCTTGGATCCGTTTTGCTAAGTCAACATTAGTGGCAAATTACGCCTTATCAAATGGTCAGCAATTATTAGTGGTCAACCTGCATGGATTAAACTTTGATGTGAAACTGGCTCGCTATAAGGCTCAGTGGCAACATGTCGCTCATCGGATAGCCCTGCATCGTGGACCCATTATTTTAGCGGGGGATTTTAACACCTGGCGAGCAGGGCGGATGCAGGTGGTTACCGAACTCACCGATAAGCTCAAACTCAAAGAGATAAAATATCAAACCGATGTGCGTCAAAGGGTGTTTGGTTGGCCATTAGATCACATTTACTACCGTGGCCTGAATTTTGTTGATGCCAAGTCGATGACCACCAGCGCCTCAGATCATAATCCGATTATGGCAAGATTTACCCTTAATCCTGCGCCCGCAGACAAATAGCTAATTAGTTATATGGCATACGATTTATTTTACGTTAATGTTGTTAATCCTTGAGTCTTGGCTGTAATGCTTGCAGACTGACTGGGATATTTTTGTTTAAGGATGATGAGTGCAGCAATTATTACAAGGCTATTTCGGTTTTAATCAATTTAGACCCGGTCAATATGAGGTTATCTCTCGCATCGAGGTGGGTCAAAGTGCGGCAGCTATTTTTCCTACGGGCTCTGGCAAATCATTGTGCTATCAATTACCAGCATTGAGTCTGCCACACTTAACTATAGTGGTTTCGCCTTTACTGGCGCTAATCCAAGATCAACTGGCATTTTTACAAGATAAAGGTATCCCTGCAGCCAGTATTGATTCCACTCAAGACCGGCAGCAAACCCAATCCGTGATGGCGGCAGCGAGATCCGGTGAAATCAAAATTTTGATGGTATCGGTAGAGCGCTTTAACAATGAGCGTTTTCGAGAATTTATCAAGCAGGTTGCAATTTCATTGTTGGTAGTGGATGAAGCGCACTGTATTTCTGAATGGGGACATAACTTTCGTCCAGATTACCTGAAATTACCCCAATATCGGCAAGAGTTGGGGATCCCGCAAGTTTTGCTGTTAACGGCAACAGCGACGCCGCAGGTTATCTCTGATATGGGCGCTAAGTTTGCTATCGATAGCAACAATATCATTACCACAGGTTTTTATCGTTCTAATCTAAACCTCAACGTGGTCGGCGTTAAAGCACAAGACAAGAATACACTGTTAGTTGATTGGTTGGGCCAAAGACAAGATAAACACGGCATTGTCTATGTCACGCTGCAACAAACTGCAGAGTCGGTTGCACAGGCGCTTAATCGTTCCAATATCAATTCAATGGCTTACCACGCCGGAATGGACAGTGTTCAACGTCGGCAGATCCAGCAAGCCTTTATGTCAGGACAATGTCCAATCATTGTTGCAACTATCGCTTTTGGTATGGGGATAGATAAACAAAATATTGGTTTTGTGGTGCATTATGATTTACCAAAATCCATTGAAAACTATGCTCAAGAGATTGGCCGAGCAGGGCGTGATGGCAATGTGGCGGACTGCTTGGTTCTGGCCAATACCGATAATGTGAATGTATTACAAAACTTTGTTTATGGTGATACTCCAGATAAACAAGGTATTCGCACCGTTTTGCAACAAATCAGTCAGGCAAAACAGGAGTCTGTGCCGTGGCAAGTTGTGCTCAATCAATTATCGACAGAGTCGAATGTGCGCCTGCTCAGTCTTAAAACCTTATTGGTTTATTTAGAGATGCTCGATGTGATTACTCCGGCTTACAGTTACTTTGCCGAGTATCGCTTTAAACTATTGTGTAATGAATCTGAACTCATCGATCGTTTTAGCGGCGAGCGGCAACAGTTTGTGGCGGCACTATTGCAATGTTCTAGCAAGGCTAAAATCTGGTACAGCATCGATTTCGAAGAACTTAATCGCCATTATCCATGCGATAGAAGTCGTGCGGTTTCAGCTATCAACTATTTTGATGAAAAAGGGTTTATTGAACTGCAGACTAAACAGATGACTGAGGTTTACCGGGTTAATACTGATATTGATAATATTGAGTCAATGACGGATAAGCTGACGAGTCAATTTCATCAGAAAGAGCAGAGTGAAATAGCCAGAATACAAGCCATGATTAATTTGCTGGCAAGCGATCAATGTTTAACTCGTCAACTATCAGCTTACTTTGGCGATCAGCAATTAACTCAAGATTGCGGTCATTGCTCTGTGTGTATTCAGGGCCCAGTCGTGCTTGAAAGCAGCGCAGAGTTAACACCGCTGGTGCAACTGGATTTTTCAATCATTACTAATGAATTGCGCAATCAATTAGCGGCACACTGTGATGCCAATATGTTAGCGAGGGCACTATGTGGCTTAACTTCGCCTATTTTTACCCGCTTAAAACTACGCCGAGTAAAATCGTTCGCTGCATTAGAACCTTACCCCTTTGCCGATGTTAGACGTTGGTGTGAGGCTAATTTAACCTCTTAAGGCGCTTTATCGCGGTATCAATATTGTCAAGTTCAAGGATTGTAATGAGATTTGTAAGAATCTTTGTCAAATTAGCAGCTTTAGCTGATTTTTAGTGAACAACATGGTTAACTAAGTTGTTTTAATTAAGTTACATATCAAATTTAACCGTCAGCACTCAAAAATAAAAACTAGATTTAAATCAGGGAATTTATCATGAAAAAATCGCTCGTCGCCGTTACGGTCATTTTGGCTTTATCTGGGATCACCGCTTGCCAAAAGCAGGAAAGCCCAAGTCAAGAAACAGCAACTCCTGCTGTTACTGAAGTGAGCAAAGAGACAGTTACTGCCGCTGAACAAGTAAAACAGCAAGATTTTGCACAGTTTTCACAACAGTTTATTGATGCACTTTGGCAAGACTCTCCTACATGGGCGCTTTATAGCGGTTATCACAAATATGATGGTATTTTAAAAATCCCTAATGCGGCTAATAGAGCGGAATCATTAGCGTTTATCGATCATCAGCTGACTTTACTGAAAAAGTTCGATTTTAAGTCATTAACCCCAAGTGAGATCATCGATTATCGCTTAATTGAAAACTTGCTTGAACAAGATAAATGGCAGATTAATACCTTTAAGTCATGGCAATGGAATCCATCCTCTTACAATGTGGCCGGTGGATTTGCACAAATCATCAATGAAAACTTTGCGCCACTGGATGAGCGTCTCCGTTCCTTCCTTGCGCGTATGGAAAATGTGCCCGCCTATTATGTCGCAGCGAGAGAAAACATCGTTGACCCCACCCTTGAGCATACGCAATTGGCAATTATGCAGAACCAAGGTGCTTTCAGCGTGTTCTCAGATGATTTACTGGAGAAAGTAAAGCAGTCGGGTTTAACTGAAGAAGAAAAAGTACTATTTACTGAACGCTTCAATGGCGTGACTGCAGCGATAAATGAACATATTGAGTGGCTAAAAGCGCTTGAAACTAAGCTTTCGAAAGAGGGGGCTCGTAGTTTCAGAATTGGTGAAGAACTATACGAGCAAAAGTTTGCTTTTGATATTCAAGCCGGTATGACGGGTAAGCAGTTATATGAAAAGGCCCTAGCCGACAAAGACGCAATCCAAGGGGAAATGGCAAAGATCACCACTAAGATCTGGTCTAAGTATTTTGATACGCCAATGCCTACAGATACGACAGTGGCGACGCGTCAACTTATCGATAAATTATCCGCTAAGCATGTGAAGCGTGAAGACTTCGTCGATGAAGTTCGCGCCCAAATTCCACAGCTGATCAAGTTTGTTAACGATAAGCAACTGGTGACACTCGATCCTGAAAAACCTTTGGTGGTACGTGAAACTCCTGAATATATGCGCGGCTTTGCTGGCGCCTCAATCAGTGCTCCTGGTCCTTATGAAAAATCAGGTAACACTTACTACAACGTTACGCCGCTGGATGGTATGAGTGATGAGTCTGCAGAAAGCTATCTACGTGAGTATAATCACTGGATCTTGCAGGTACTTAATATTCATGAGGCCATTCCAGGCCATTACACTCAATTGGTTTATTCAAATGAATCACCTAGTTTAGTAAAAAGCTTATTTGGTAATGGCGCCATGGTCGAAGGCTGGGCTGTATACGCCGAGCGTATGATGCTAGAAGAAGGTTATGGTGATTTTGAACCTGAAATGTGGCTGATGTACTACAAGTGGAACTTACGTGTCATCGTCAATACCATCCTTGATTACAGTATTCAGGTCAAAGGGATGACTCAAGAAGAAGCGATTAAGCTGATGACAGAAGAAGCATTCCAACAGCAAGCTGAGGCGGAAGGTAAGTGGCGCAGAGCAACATTGAGCCAAGTGCAACTGACAAGTTACTACTCAGGTTATAGAGAGATTTATGATTTCCGAGAAGAGCTAAAACAAAAGCAGGGTGATGCGTTTGATCTGAAGCAGTTCCACGAGACTTTCTTAAGCTATGGCAGTGCTCCAGTGAAATATATTCGTCAGTTAATGCTGGGTGAATAACAGTTTTAAGCTGAATTGATTAAAAAAGGCTGCCTATGCAGCCTTTTTTGTGCGTGTTAGTTCTCAATTTTTAATACTTAACGTCAAAGTTCTAGCATCAAATTCACAAACAAGATAACATTAATGAGAATTGTTCGTATTTAGGTTTGTCAATGAATAAAGTATTACTGGTCGATGACGATTTTGCTACAAGAGCCATGTATTCAACTGCAATGACTAATGCTGGATTTAAGGTCAATTGCGCAGGTGATGGGCAACAGGCATTAGCGCAAATGGAACATGATTTACCTGATATTATCATCTTAGATGTTGATATGCCGAATCTTGACGGCTTTGGGTTTCTAAAATCTCGTGTTGACAAGCTACCAGTGATAATGATTTCTGCCACTAACAATGAGTCTACTCGAGTAAAAGGCTTTGAGTTAGGTGCTGACGATTATTTGTGTAAACCTTTTAGTGTAAAGGAGCTCACTGTGCGTATTGCAGCATTACAACGTCGTGTTGATATTGTTAAGGCTGAACAGCAAAGAAAATCAGTCAGATTCAACCCAATAATTTCACTTGATGAAGCCAGTTATAGTGTCGAATTTGAACAATCCAAAGTGGTTTTAACAGAAACCGAATTCAATTTATTTAAATATCTGTTTGATCGTCAAGGCGAAGTGATCAGTAAAGCTGAGCTGCAATGGGGCGTGCTGAAAAAAGAGCTAGGTCAATTCGATCGTAATCTTGATATGCACATTAGTAACACCCGCAAGAAGCTGGCAAATATGGCCATTCCTAAAAGCATTATTAATACCGTTAGAGGCAAAGGCTATAGCTTCTGTGTCAATTAAAGTCCTCTAGCGGATCATAAATTTGGCGGTTCATTCGTCATCGATTTATATCTATTACCAAAGCGCCTAATCCAGGTGTAGCAAGGATTTGTTGCGTTTATTTACCATTTTCACAGCGAAATATCAGTAGAATTAGTTTATCCTATAGCCACTAATAGAGCCGAGTGTTTTGTGCTTAATAAAATAAGATAGGAATGGATATGCTGATCAGTGCCAATTTCGATGGCGGAAATATTGAAGTCATCAATCAAGATAGTCTGGATAACATTCAACTTGCGATAAGACCCGATGAAGGTGGTGAGTTTTACCAATGGTTTAACTTTAAATTGCAAGGTGCGGTTGGCCAGCGATATACGCTGAATATCGTTAATGCTGGTAGCGCCTCATATGTAAAAGGTTGGGAAGATTATCAAGCCGTTGCAACTTACGATAGACAACAATGGTTCCGTCTACCGACACGTTATCAAGATGGCACTTTGACAATCGATGTAGAGCTCGATTGTGATGCCATTCAAATTGCTTATTTTGCACCATACAGTTACGAGCGTCATCAAGACCTGCTCAGTGCAGTTCAAGTACATCCATTGGTCTCGTTAGAGCATTTAGGTCACACCTTAGACAATCGCGATCTGACTTTAGTGAAAGTGGGCGACGGTGATGAAGAAAAAGCCAATATCTGGATCACCGCGCGCCAGCATCCAGGTGAAACCATGGCTGAGTGGTTAGTAGAAGGTTTACTTAATAACCTGCTTGATAGCGATAGTCCAACGGCTAAAGCCTTACTTGATAAAGCTAATTTTCATATTGTGCCAAATATGAATCCAGATGGTAGCGTTCGTGGTCACCTGCGTACCAATGCTATTGGTGTTAACCTTAATCGTGAATGGCTCAATCCCTCACTGGAGAAGAGTCCGGAGGTTTATCACGTCGTCAATAAGATGAAGCAAACCGGTGTCGATCTTTATTATGATGTGCATGGTGATGAAGGTCTGCCTTATGTGTTCCTTGCTGGTTGTGAAGGTGTGCCAAGCCATACAGATAAAATGGCGCAGTTGCAGCAGAAATTTGTAGATTCATTGCTGATGGCCAGTGCCGATTTTCAAAATGAGTTTGGTTACGACAAAGACCAGCCAGGTCAGGCTAATTTAACCGTGGCATCTAATTGGGTTGCTGAGACCTTTGGTTGTTTATCAAATACTTTAGAGATGCCATTTAAAGATAATGCCAATATGATCGATCCTATGTCTGGCTGGTCTCCTGAGCGGTCAATCTATTTAGGTGAAGCATCGCTATTAGCCATGCTCGCGGTTGTTGATGATCTGAGATAGAGGTTGTTACATGGCGTTGATACAATGCCCAAGCTGCAATAAACGTATTTCAAGCTTGGTAAAAACTTGTCCCCACTGCGCACAGAAAAATAGCGCTGAAAATGAGTCGCTCAATAAGATCACTCATATCAAGCGTAGTAATCAGTTAATGAACCAAAGCTTCTTTGCCATGACACTGTTTATTGCTGGTGTGGTGATTTGGTTTTGGGGCGGTGAACCTGCAGAAGGAATGCGCGCTAATATCGCGGCCATTTGTTCTGTTTTTGGCTTTACTGGCTACTTAATCGCCAGAGTGCGAATTGTGTTACATAAGCGGAAAAGTGTATGAGTGATATCAATAAAGTGATTGATGAGATGCCTGATGAGGTTTATCACAAGCTGGTTAGTGCTGTTGAGCTGGGGAAATGGCAAGATGGTACTGTGCTTACAGAGCAGCAGAAAGAGTCGACATTACAACTGGTGATGTTGTATCAAGCGAGGCGATTAAATCAAACCGATCATTTCACTATAAACAATCAAGGTACGTTAAACGAATTGTCAAAAGCTGAGCTTAAAAAACAGTTCAAAGGCGAGACCATTGCCGCGTTTCAAGAGCAAGATCTATAACGGTTAATCCGTCGAACATCAGCCTCGCAGTAATATGCCGGCAAAATGATTAAAAACGCCCTTAACCAGTTTGGTTAAGGGCGTTTTTTTAGTCTTCGCTTAATTCGCCAAACAGATCTTTTTGCATTAACTCGCGGATTTGCTCAGGTGTATACGATGTGGATAACAGGTAATGCAACTTGGTTAACGCCGCTTCTGTCGTCATATCAAAGCCGCTGATCACACCGGCTTTTGCTAATGCGTTACCCGTGGCATAACCGCCCATATTGACCTTACCTTGCATACATTGTGTAAGGTTGACCAAAATGATGCCACGCTCGTTAGCGCGCTTTAAACAATCGAGTAATTCTGGATTTTGCGGCGCATTACCCACACCATAGGTTAGTAGAATTAAAGCTTTTACCGGTTGCTGCAAGATGTTGTCGATGATCTTATTAGTGATACCTGGATAGAGGGTCACAACGCCAATGGGTTGTGGACTGATATTCACCACTTGCAGCTTATTCTCCTGAGAATGACAGATTTTACCTGCTTTCATTCTGATTTTAATCCCAGCTTCTAACAGTATAGGGAAGTTAGGTGAAGCAAAAGCATCGAAACCATCGGCATGAGCCTTAGTGGTTCGGTTGCCTCGAAATAGTTTGTTGTTAAAAAATAAACAGACTTCAGCTACGGGATAATTTGCCGCAATGTATAGTGCATTTAGCAGGTTAGTTTGGCCATCGGAGCGTAGTTGAGCCAATGGGATCTGTGAGCCCGTCACAATGACCGGTTTGGTTAAGCCTTGCAGCATGAACGACAAAGCCGACGCGGTAAACGCCATGGTGTCAGTGCCATGTAAAATCACAAAGCCATCGTATTTGTCGTAATTGGCTTTAATATCGTTGGCAATCATCTGCCAATCAGTAGGGGCCATGTTGGAAGAGTCGATTAACGGTTGGTATTCGTTGATGACGAAATTTGGCATTTCTTGATGAAAAAACTCCGGCATTGCGTTTACACAATCGGTTAGAAAACCAGGCACAGGAACAAAACCATTTTCCGTTTTTTGCATTCCGATTGTACCGCCGGTATAGGCGACGTAGATTGAACGTTTGCTCATAATGATTTTATTTATTTTTCAACAAGTGCCGCGATTATACTGGGGATCTAACCAATAAAAAAGCCCGTATCTACGGGCTTTTATTGAAGAGTAATCACTTAACTAGAAGTTACAAGTATCACAGTAGAGATAGATGCCATTAGGATCATCAAATGCACTGTACTCTTGCTCAAATTGACTCCATTGAGCGCTGAGTCTGTTAAATAAGCTATTGGAACTGCTTGGCAAAGGTAGATATGCGCTGGCAGAAGCAAACAGCTGTTGCACAAATTTCTCTTGTGGTGACAACTCTTGCTCTATCACTTTGGTGTCGAATTTATCCAATTTGGCCATCTCAGCAGCCTTAGTAATAGCTTGGTCAATATCTCCAAGTTCATCGACTAAGCCCAGTTTAATGGCTTTTTTACCAGACCAGACTCGGCCTTGAGCTATGTTATCTACCTGTTCTAGCGTCATATCACGCTCGGTTGCGACCAAAGAAATAAAGTCATGGTAGCCACGTTCAATATGACGCTGGAAGATTTCTGTCATCTCAGGAGAAATCCCTTGAGTAAGCGAAAAAGCATTCCAATTTGAGGTAGATACTCCGTCGGTATTCACACCGATAGCGGCTAAAGAATCTTCAAAGGTGGTGACCATACCGAAGATACCAATGGAACCTGTAAGAGTGGTTGGCGTAGCAAAGATGTAATCGGCACTGGCTGAAATCCAGTATCCACCCGAAGCTGCATAGCTACCCATACTGGCAACCACAGGTTTACCAGCGACTTTAAGGGCTAGTAGCTCTTGACGGATCTGCTCAGAAGCAAAGGCACTGCCACCTGGGCTGTCGACTCTAAGCACTACCGCCTTAACCTTATCGTCAAAACGTGCTTGTCGTAATAGGGCTGATGTACTGTCTCCACCAATATCACCAGGGGCTTGTTGGCCATTACGTATGGTGCCCTTGGCAACGATAATGCCCACGGCATCTTTAATTTCAAGAGAAGGTAGCTGTTGAATGGCAGTTTGATAATCGAAGTAATCAACCTGTTTAAATTGATTGCCATCTTTTGCCTTTCCTATGCGTTCAATCATGGCTACACGGAATTGCTCTGCTGAGGCTAATTCGTCAACTAAGCCCAAGTTGATCGCCATTTGAGAGAAGCTGCCATCGGCTTTATCTAACTCACTAATATAGTTATCGGCAGATAAGCTTAATGCATCATTATTGATACCACGGTTATTACTGACGGTTTGCTGGTAACTTGACCAAATATCAGCAAGCAATTGGCTATTGGCTTCTTTAGCCGCTTCAGACATATTATCGCGTAGATAAGGTTCTACAGCCGATTTAAAAGTACCGACACGGAATACATGGGCCTTCACTTTAAGTTTGTCTAGTGCAGATTTGTAGTATTGGCGATAACGGCTTAAGCCTTCTATATCGATACGGCCCTGAGGGTTTAAGTAAATCTTATCGGCAAAGCTCGCTAAAAAGTATTGGTTTTGTTGATACCAGTTGCCATGAGCAATAATCGGCTTTTCTGATGCTTTAAAACGTGTTAATGCTTCACCAATACTTTGCAGCTTGCTGATCCCGGTACCACCGAGTTGTCCTAACTCGAGTACAATAGCCGAGATCCGCTTATCTGTTGTCGCATTATCAATCGTTTTAATGAGTTCTGACAATAATATTTCCCGTTCGCCATTACTATTTTTGCCTTGGTTCATAGCCGTGGCAATAGGATCGACAGGACGTTTCTGCTCCACGATTGAACCAGAAAGATCAAGCACTAATGCTGAACCTTGTTCAATGACAGGAGCTTCTTCGCTAACTAATGCCACCACTATAAGGGCGAGGATACCAAAGAAGATAAGATTAAGAATAACTTTACGAGTGCCGTTAAGTAGATTCCATAAGATGGATAAGATCCTTTTAAATATTGATGGTTTAGCGGACATCATCCACTCCTATATGACCTAGATATCCCTATGCTAACTGAAAATTACCACAGGGGTGAAACACAATTGTAAATGAATCTTTTTCAGTAGTTAGCATTGAGTATTGAGCTTAAATAAACTTAAAGGTATGCTAGTTTAAATCACTTGTTTAAAAAGGATGTTTGAATGTCGTTTCCCCATCTATTAGAACCCTTAGATCTAGGCTTCACTCAACTAAAAAATAGAGTGTTGATGGGCTCAATGCATACTGGGCTTGAAGAGGAAAAGGGCGGCTTTGAGAAACTGGCAGCATTTTATAAAGAGCGTGCTCTTGGCGGTGTTGGCCTGATCGTTACTGGTGGAATTTCACCTAACTTACGCGGACGATTAACGCCTAATGCATGTCAATTGAGTTTTCCTTGGCAAGTAGCGAAACATAAGTCAGTAACTAATGCCGTACATCAGGCTGGCGGTAAAATCTGTATGCAAATCTTGCACGCGGGTCGTTATGGATATCATCCATTTTCACAGGCACCAAGTAAGATTAAATCGCCTATTACCCCTTTTACTCCCTCACCGATGTCGTCAAGACAAGTAAGAAGTACCATCAAGGATTATGCTAATAGTGCGGCTTTGGCTAAAAAGGCTGGCTATGACGGTATTGAAGTTATGGGTTCTGAAGGTTACCTGATTAACCAGTTCATCTGTTCTAGAACCAATCAACGTACTGATGAATGGGGTGGTTCATTTGAAAACCGTGCTAAATTTCCTGTAGAAATAATCAAAGCCATTCGTAATAAAGTTGGCAGTGACTTTATTATTATCTTCCGACTTTCAATGTTGGATCTGGTGGATAAAGGTTCAACATGGGATGAAGTGGTGGCGCTGGCAAAGCAACTGGAACAAGCCGGTGTTAGCATTATCAATACGGGAATTGGTTGGCATGAAGCCCGTATTCCAACTATCGCTACCAGTGTACCTCGCGCCGCTTTTTCTTGGGTTACTGAGCGGCTTAAGCAGGAAGTGAATATCCCGCTGATCGCAACTAACCGTATTAATACCCCTGAGATTGCTGAAAATATCATTGCATCAAAACAGGCTGATATGGTGTCGATGGCCAGGCCTTTTCTGGCCGATGCTGAATTTGTGAATAAAGCAGCAATGGATCAAAGTCATTTGATCAATACCTGTATTGGTTGTAATCAGGCGTGTTTGGACCATACCTTTGCGATGAAACGGTCTACCTGTTTGGTTAATCCCAGAGCCTGTTATGAAACTGAGCTTAATTTTACGCCGACCACAAAACCTAAACGCATTGCGGTGATGGGCGCAGGCCCTGCAGGAATGGCATTCTCTATTTATGCAGCTACTCGAGGTCATAAAGTGGTGGTGTTTGAAGCTAAATCAGAAGTAGGTGGTCAATTTAATCTAGCGCGTAAAATTCCGGGTAAAGAAGAGTTCAATGAGACCATCCGTTACTTTACCGAGCAGATGAAATTAAACCAGGTAGAACTTCGACTCAATACACGTCTCGATGCTTCTGTGGTTAATGATGAAGCTTTTGATGAAGTGGTTATTGCTGCTGGTGTCGTGCCGCGTAAATTGGACTTGCCCGGTTTTAATGATCCTAAAGTGGTGACATATCAGCAGGTGTTAACCGGCGAAGTTGAAGTCGGTCATCGTGTTGCACTCATCGGTGCCGGCGGGATCGGTTTCGACATGGCGCATTACTTAGGTGAAAGTGAGTCAAGCACTCTGCAGCCAGATAAATGGCTCAAACAGTGGGGGATCGACAAAAACTATAGTGATCGCGGGGGCCTTATTCAGGCAGATCATCAACAAGCTGAGCGTCAGCTCTATCTATTGCAAAGAAAAACGAGCAAGATGGGCAAAGGTTTAGGAAAAACCACTGGCTGGATCCATCGAAGTGTCTTGAAACAACATAATGTAAATATGCTCACCGGTGTGAGCTACGAGAAGTTTGATCATCAAGGTCTGCATATATTGGTTAATGGTGAACCACAAATTTTGGCAGTTGATAATGTGGTGCTGTGCGCCGGACAAGAATCTAATCGCAGCCTGGTCGACGAAATGAAATCAACAGGGTTACCTGTACACCTAATTGGTGGTGTTGATGTTGCCGCAGAACTTGATGCGAAACGTGCCATACGACAAGGTGCAGAATTAGCTATCTCATTGTAATATCGATACAAGCGTGCTTATTTATTAAAAGCTAACTGTTGCCCAGTTAGCTTTTTTATTGGTAACGCTTTGTTTATGACTATGCTGTAGATGATTAATAAACTTAATTGGAGTCGATATGAAAATAACAATTAGTGCTGTCATTGCCACATTAGCTTTGGTCTGCCATTCGGCTTATAGCGAAACTTACGATGTAGAATTAGCCAACAAGCTTGGCGCCGATGAATATGGTATGAAAGCTTATGTGATGGCTTTTTTAAAAAGTGGCCCACATCGCGATCAAGGAGAAGATGAGGCTAAAGCGCTTCAAAAGGCCCACCTTGATAATATTGGCCGTTTAGCTCAAGAGGGAAAGTTGGTATTAGCCGGACCTTTTCTCGACGATGGTTTACTGCGTGGTATCTATATTTTTAATGTCACCACCATTGAAGAAGCAAAAATGCTTACAGAGTCTGATCCTGCCATAAAAGCGGGACGACTTGTGATGGAATTACACCCTTGGTATGGCAGCGCGGCTTTGATGCAGGTTAATCAAATTCATCAAAGTATTGCCAGTAAAGGCATTTAAGATTTGTATTATTAGAAGTGTCTGCTTTACGAGAGAAGATTAAATTATTGCTATTTAAACTTCTTCAACCTGATATTGCTGTAACTTTTCACGGTATTGAATGGAATGTTTAGATTCAATGATATCAGCGCCTTTAGGCGAGAGATCCAAATCAATATCACTTTGTGGATGACAGCAGCAGGGAAGGCATTCATCTTGCTCAAGTTCAACCAGAGGTTCAGTGTGATAAGTCACACTGCCTCGGTTGATCTTGGTTTTACAGGCGCCACAGAATCCGTTTCGACACTCAGAAAATATCTTAACTTGTTTCTGCTCTAAAGCTTGTAAAAGACTCTGATGCTCCGTGGTATACAGGAGCACCGGTTGTCCTTCAAGGCTGACGATAGGCGCCTTGTTAAAGGGCGCTTTACAGGTCAAAGTCTGCGAACTCACTTTCATCGATAGAAGAATCGATTTGGCCGACAAGGTAAGAAGAGACTTCTACTTCTTGTGGTGCTACTTGAACTGAATCACTTTCCAACCAGTTTTTCATCCAAGGAAGCGGATTGCTTTGTTCGGCATAAGGGCTGGTTAGGTTTACTGACTTCATGCGTTCGTTAGTAATGTACTCAACATATTGGCATAAGATCTGTTCGTTAAGACCAATCATAGAACCATCTTTAAACAGATATTTTGCCCATTCTTTCTCTTGCTCTGCGGCTTTAATAAATATATCGGTTGCTATCTGCTTACACTCTTGAGCTATTTCACCCATTTCTGGGTCGTCTTTACCCGCTTGCATCAACTTGAGAATGTGCTGAGTGCCGTTTAAGTGCAGTGCTTCATCACGTGCGATAAGACGAATGATTTTAGCGTTACCTTCCATGACACGTCGTTCTGCGAAGGCAAACGAACAGGCAAAACTGACATAGAAACGAATTGCTTCTAACACGTTTACCGAAACCATACAGAGATAGAGGGCCTTTTTGATTTCACGTTGAGTGACGTTAATCATCTTGCCATCAATTTCATGTGTGCCTTCACCGAACAGGTGAAATGCCTGACTCAGAGTAATTAAGTGGTCGTAATATTCAGCAATATCACTGGCACGTTTTAAGATCTCTTTATTTTCAACGATATCGTCAAACACCACCGACGGGTTATTCACGATATTGCGAATAATATGAGTGTAAGAGCGTGAGTGAATGGTCTCAGAGAATGACCAAGTTTCAATCCAAGTTTCAAGCTCAGGCAAGGACACTAAAGGCAAGAAAGCCACGTTTGGTGAGCGACCTTGAATAGAGTCCAGCAAGGTTTGGTATTTTAGATTGGAAATAAAAATATGTTTTTCATGCTCAGGTAATGCAGCATAGTCAATCTTATCTTTACTGACATCAACTTCTTCAGGACGCCAGAAAAATGATAGTTGCTTTTCGATGAGCTTTTCAAAGACTTCATACTTTTGAATATCATAACGTGCAACGTTGACCGATTGGCCAAGAAACATGGGCTCGAGTGATGCATCGTTAGGTGTTTGACAAAATGTAGAGTAGGCCATTTTTCTATCTTCCGATAATGGGGGACAAGCCCCCTTAAATTAACGTGAATACTGGTTCAACATCGAAGATGTTAAATCTTACATGCGCCGCCTGCGCAACTGTCATCTTCTTTCTCAATGGCAGTGATATCGTCGTGACTATCCGAGGCGCCGTCTCGAGTATTGTGATAGTAAAGTGTCTTCACACCATATTTGTAAGCGGTTAACAGATCTTTAAGCAACACTTGCATTGGTACTTTTGAACCTGGGAAGCGCGTAGGATCGTAGTTAGTGTTAGCCGAAATTGATTGGTCGACGAACTTCTGCATTAAACCAACAAGTTGTAAGTAACCTTCGTTACCTGGCATCTGCCATAACAGCTCATAGCTATATTGGTACTTTTCGAAATCTGGCACCACTTGCTTTAGCTGACCATCTTTACTGGCTTTAACGCTAATCAAGCCTCGTGGGGGTTCAATACCGTTAGTCGCATTAGAAATTTGCGACGAAGTCTCAGATGGCATTAATGCCGATAAGGTCGAGTTACGTAAGCCATGAGTCTTGATCTCTTGACGTAGGAATTCCCAATCGAGATGTAATGGCTCATCACAGATTTTATCCAGATCACGCTTATAGGTATCAATAGGTAAGATACCTTGAGCGTAAGTGGTCTCATGGAATAATGGGCAAGCACCTTGCTCTTTAGCCAAGTTTACAGAAGCTTTCAATAAATAGTATTGAATCGCTTCGAATGTTTTATGGGTAATGGCATTAGCAGAACCATCTGAATAACGTACGCCTTCTTTGGCTAAATAATTAGCAAAGTTAATCACACCTATACCCAGAGTACGACGGTTCATCGACGCTTTATGGGCTGCAGTGATGGGATAATCTTGGTAATCGAGTAGATTATCAAGGGCACGCACGGCAAGATCTGCTAGAGGCTCAAGTTCAGCTAAGTTTTTAATCGCGCCTAAGTTAAGTGCTGATAAAGTACAAAGTGCAATTTCACCGTCTGGATCATCGACATTGTTTAATGGCTTAGTTGGCAGTGCGATCTCTAAACATAAGTTAGATTGACGAACGGGTGCTACTTTTGAGTCAAATGGGCTATGGGTATTACAGTGATCGACGTTTTGAATATAGATACGTCCTGTAGAAGCACGTTCTTGCATCATTAACGCAAATAAGTCGACAGCTTTAATCTGCTTCTTACGAATACTTTCGTCTGCTTCATACTTAAGATAAAGACGTTCAAACTCATCCTGATCTTCAAAGAAAGCATCATACATACCCGGTACATCAGAAGGACTGAATAAGCTGATCATGCCGCCTTGAATAAGACGCTGGTACATCAACTTGTTTATCTGAACACCGTAATCCAAATGTCGGATACGGTTGTCATCGACACCACGGTTATTTTTAAGTACTAACAGTGATTCAACTTCTAAATGCCACATTGGGTAGAATAGGGTAGCTGCGCCACCACGAACACCACCTTGTGAACAAGACTTAACTGCCGTCTGGAAATACTTATAGAAAGGTAAGCAACCCGTATGGAAAGCTTCACCGCCACGAATTGGGCTACCTAGGGCACGGATACGGCCTGCATTGACGCCAATACCCGCACGTTGTGAAACATACTTAACAATAGAAGAAGCTGTAGCGTTGATAGAGTCTAGGCTGTCACCGCATTCAATTAGTACACAAGAACTAAATTGACGTGTTGGCGTGCGAACACCGGCCATAATAGGAGTCGGTAATGAGATCTTAAATGTCGAAGTGGCATCATAGAAATCTTTAACGTATTGCAGACGGGTTTCTCTTGGATATTTAGCAAACAGACAAGCCGCCACTAAGATATATAGGAACTGAGCACTTTCATAAATTTCATGGCTAACACGGTTTTGAACTAAATATTTACCTTCCAACTGTTTAACAGCAGCATAAGAGAAGTTCATATCGCGCCAATGGTCGATATAACTATCTAGGATATCCAACTCTTCGCGGCTATAGTCTTCTAGAATATGGCGATCATATTTGCCCATCTCAACTAACTTGCTGACATGATCAAACAGACTTGGTGGTTCAAATTGGCCGAAAGCTTTCTTACGCAAATGGAATATCGCTAAGCGAGCGGATAAAAACTGGTAATCTGGAGACTCAGGAGAGATCAGATCTGCTGCAGCCTTAATAATGGTTTCATGAATCGTTTCAGTGGGAATACCATCATAAAACTGAAGATGAGAACGTAATTCAACCTCAGATACCGAGACGTTATTAAGTCCTTTTGCCGCCCAAGTGATCACTCGGTGGATCTTATCAAGATCGATGATTTCACGTTCGCCGCTGCGCTTAGTGACTTGCAAATTGCTATTCATTGAAGATAAGCCTTGAGTTAAATATTGCTATCGAGATGAGCAGAAGATTCATCTCACGTTTCCTTGTAAAAACAACCAAAGCCCTAAAAAATTGCTTATTTGCAGCCGTTTCTCTAGTGGCTTTGATTACCGTTTATACACAATATATGGTGTTTAATAATTTATAAGATACAAGATAGTGAGGTTGTAGATATATTGCAAGCAAGAATTCAGAGGACAAGTTGTGGATATCTTGGGGGTAAACAATAGGGTTAGTAATGGCTAACCCTTAAACCTTGTTTTCCATTGAATTAACAACATTTGATTAACAAGTACACAGCTAAAAATAGACGGATAGATCGATAGTTTTCTAATCGATCCTTGGTGATCGAAAATGATCGGAAATATTGGTAGTTGTCTATGAAGCTGACTTGTTACTCATATATCGTTTTTGAGCAGGCTAATAAGTTCAAGCGGGTGTTGCAGCATAAAATCTTGTGGCCAAAAGTTAGGATCGTCATTTTTCCCAATATAGCCCCACATTGCTATTGCACCTAACATGTTACTGTTTCTCGCCGCTTCAAGGTCGCGCTTGGCATCACCAAGGTAAATGATTGACTCTGGTTGGCGTTGAATTTGCTGCGCAGCTAATAACATAGGTGCAGGGTGAGGTTTGCTGTATTTGGTTGAATCACCACTCACAATCGCGGGCATTTGATGAATCAGATTAAGTCTTTGCAACAATGGTCTGGCAAAACAGGCCGCTTTATTTGTCACTATTCCGCAAGGGATCTGCTGACCTTTTAAGTAGTCCAAGAGGGGTTCTATACCATCAAAAAAAACAGCCTGCTCACCATTAACGGTTTGATAATGATGTAGCAGTGCTTGTTGAAGTAAGCGCTTTTCATCATTATTTAAATGAGGCTGAGCAGCATTAACTAAGGCGAGGCTACCATTAGAAGCTGCATCTCTAACTTCATCGAGAGATTTTGTGGGGTAACCGTATTGCTTAAGCGCTAGATTGAGCGCACAGACGAGATCTGGAGCTGTATCGACCAGGGTGCCATCAAGATCAAATAGCACCCCATTAATTCTTGAATTACCGATTTGCTTAGACATCGTCTTGCTTAACTGTGGCAATCATATAGTTAACATCAAGACTCGAGGTATAGCGGAAAATTCCCGTCAATGGATTGTAAGTGATCCCAGTTGCATCGATGCAATTTAACTCTGCGTGATCGGCCATTGTAATCAACTCAGCAGGTCTTAGATACTTACTGTGATCATGTGTACCAACAGGCAGCATCTTCAATAGATATTCTGCACCGAGAATGGTTTCTATATAAGCACGGATATTACGGTTAATGGTCGAGAAAAAAACATGACCGCCAGGCTTTACCATATCGCTGCAGGCTTTTATTACCGAAGCTGGGTCGGGGACATGCTCGAGCATCTCCATGCACGTGACTACATCGTAATGACCTGTGTGTTTCTCACTGTGCTCTTCAGCGGTGCTTTGGATATAGTTGAGCTCAACACCCATTTCTAATGCATGTAACTTAGCGACTTCTAGAGGTTCACCACCCATATCCAAACCATCGACGTTAGCACCGATACGCGCCATACTTTCAGAAAGAATACCGCCGCCGCAACCGACATCTAAAACCCGTTTGCCAAATAATCCACCTACGGTTTGATCAATAAAGTTTAGCCTCAGTGGATTGAGCTTATGTAAGGGTTTAAATTCACCTTCGGGATCCCACCAAGTTTCAGCCATCTTTTCAAATTTAGCGATTTCTTGTGGATCGACATTTAACTGCTTAGACACGGTTATTCACCTCTATATGAGACCTTGTTTTGCGGTCATTATACCGATAGCAATAGATAAACAAAGGATATTTAGCCGTGGATTGGTTAGATAATCAACACATCTTAAAATATACGCTTACATGCTTGATATGAGTCAATGTTTGATACCCGAAACAACTATTTTTAGGTAAAGCTCAATAGGGTCTAGCGACAAAAATTTTCTGTGTTAGAATGCAAAATCACGTTTTCAGGCTTGATGTTGTACTGCCTGTTTATTAAGCAGTATTTTGTCAGCTAAATTTCAAGGGATCGAGCAGTTTATGACTGATCTGGCTTCATCAATAACACCAATTAATATTGAAGACGAATTAAAGAATTCATATTTAGATTACGCCATGAGCGTGATCGTAGGACGAGCTCTTCCAGATGTAAGAGATGGACTTAAACCCGTTCACCGTCGCGTTCTGTTTGCCATGAACGAACTTAAGAACGATTGGAATAAGCCTTATAAAAAATCGGCACGTGTTGTCGGCGACGTGATTGGTAAATACCACCCTCATGGTGACACTGCCGTTTACGATACTATTGTTCGTATGGCGCAGCCATTCTCACTACGTTATACCCTAGTCGATGGACAAGGTAACTTCGGTTCTGTCGATGGCGACTCTGCAGCGGCGATGCGTTACACCGAAATCCGCATGGAGAAGTTAGCCCATTCATTATTAGCTGACTTAGATAAAGAAACCGTCGACTTCGTACCTAACTATGATGGTACTGAATTTATTCCTGCCGTATTACCAACACGTGTTCCTAACCTGCTGATCAATGGTTCATCGGGTATTGCTGTGGGTATGGCTACCAATATTCCACCACATAACCTCAGTGAAGTCGTTAAAGGTTGCTTGGCATTGATTGAAGAGCCTAGCCTCTCAATTGAGCAGTTAATGGAATATATTCCAGGTCCAGATTTCCCAACGGCAGCGACCATCAATGGCCGTAAGGGCATTATCGATGCTTATATGACTGGCCGTGGTCGTGCGGTAATGCGCGCTAAAGCGGAAGTGGAAACCGAAGAGAGCGGCCGTGAACGTATTATCGTTCATGAAATTCCATATCAAGTTAACAAAGCGCGTTTGATTGAAAAGATCGCCGAGCTAGTAAAAGATAAAAAAATTGAAGGCATCAGTGGTTTACGCGACGAATCTGATAAAGATGGTATGCGTATTGTTATTGAAATCAAGCGCGGTGAAGTGGGGGAGGTTGTATTAAACAACCTTTACGCACAGACTCAGATGCAGTGTTCTTTCGGTATAAACATGGTGGCATTGACTAATGGTCAGCCTAAACTGTTTAACCTAAAAGAGATGTTGGAATGCTTTATTCTACATCGCCGTGAAGTCGTTACCCGTCGTACGGTATTTGAACTTCGTAAGGCCCGTGAACGCGCGCATATTCTTGAAGCATTAGCAATTGCACTTGCCAATATTGATCCTATTATCGCGTTAATCAAGGCTTCACCGACCCCAGCAGAAGCTAAGGTTGAGTTAGTAGCCCGCGGTTGGGATTTAGGCAATGTTCAAGGCATGCTCGAAAAAGCAGGTGATGATGCTGCTCGTCCAGAGTGGTTAGAGCCTGAATTTGGCATCCGTGACGGCCAATATTTCCTAACAGAGCAACAAGCTCAGGCAATTCTTGAGTTGCGTCTACACCGTTTAACTGGTCTTGAACACGAAAAGATTCTATCTGAATATGAAGAGCTATTGGTCCTGATTGCAGGCCTACTGCTAATTCTTCGTAGTCCAGAACGTTTGATGGAAGTCATCAAAGAAGAGCTTGAAGAGATCTTAGAGCAATATGGTGATGCTCGTCGCACTGTCATCAATGCCAATGAAATTGATATGAGTCTTGAAGACTTGATCAACGAAGAAGATGTCGTGGTAACCCTATCTCATTTAGGTTATGCCAAGTATCAACCGCTATCTGATTACCAAGCTCAACGACGTGGCGGTAAAGGTAAAGCGGCAACTAAAGTAAAAGATGAAGATTTCGTCGAAAAGCTGCTGGTTGCCAACACTCACGATACTATTTTGTGCTTCTCTGATTTCGGTAAAATGTATTGGTTAAAAGTGTATCAGTTACCATTAGCAAGCCGTACAGCGCGTGGTCGTCCCATCATTAACTTATTACCTTTGGCCGAAGGTGAACGTATTACCGCTATTTTACCTGTTCGTGAATATGCTGAAGATAAGTATATTATCATGGCAACCTCCCACGGTACGGTAAAGAAAACGGCACTAACGGCATACAGTAATCCTCGTGCTAACGGTATTATTGCCGTTAACCTCAAAGATGGTGACCAACTTATTGGTGTCGACATTACCGAAGGTAGTGACGATATCATGCTGTTCTCCAATGAAGGCAAAGTGGTACGCTTCAATGAGAAAGCGCGTGACTCTGAAACTGGTGAAGTTAAGATTGACTCTGAGACTGGTGAAGAGGTGATTGCATTACGAGCCATGGGACGTACTGCAACCGGCGTTAGAGGTATTAAGTTAGAAGAAGGTCAAAGTGTTGTATCGCTTATCGTACCTAAAGGTGATGGTGCAATCCTCACGGTAACCGAAAATGGTTACGGTAAGCGTACCGCACTGTCTGAGTACCCTGCGAAGAGCCGTGGTACTAAAGGCGTGGTTTCAATCAAAGTCAGCGAACGAAACGGTGCCGTTGTTGGTGCTGTTCAGGTTGGTGAAAATGATGAGATCATGCTGATCAGCGATAAGGGGACCTTGGTACGTACCCCTGCTACTGGTGTGTCGAGCATTGGTCGTAACACACAAGGTGTAACCATTATTCGCACCGCAGAAGATGAAAAAGTTGTTGGTTTGCAACGTATCGAAGAAATCCAAGATGAAGTCGAGTTAGATG
Organism: Shewanella sp. Isolate11; assembly: GCF_022398315.1. GTDB lineage: Bacteria > Pseudomonadota > Gammaproteobacteria > Enterobacterales > Shewanellaceae > Shewanella. The sequence goes on along the minus strand of NZ_JAKEVF010000002.1, from coordinate 412,936 downwards.
AAGAGGGGAATCCTATCATCGTCGAGACAACAAATACGGCTGAAGTTGATACCGAAGCAGACACTGGCGAAGCGTCAGAGACTGAACCAACCGAGTAGTCATAGCATCAATTAACGGGCGTCCTATTGGACGCTCGTTTTGTTTCAGCAACCTAAACTAAGTTCATGATATCGAGCTGATGAGCGAAAGATATTGTTGAAGGAGAAATAATAAGTGAGCGCGACATATAATTTCTGTGCAGGTCCTGCAATGTTACCGCCAGCTGTTATGCAAAAGGCAAAAGCAGAATTACTCGACTGGAATGACCAAGGTGTCTCTGTTATGGAGCTAAGTCATCGCAGTAAAGAGTTCATCGCATTGGCTGACCAATCTGAAGCAGATCTGCGGGAGCTGATGTCGATACCTGATGATTATCACGTGCTATTTATGCACGGTGGTGGACGTGGTCAGTTTGCCGCTGTTGTGAATAATTTTTTAGGTGAGAATGGTCGTGCGCTATATTTAGTCGATGGCAGCTGGTCTTCTTCTGCCGTGGACGAAGCGATTAAATTAGCTGGCGAAGATAAAGTTGATACGCTCAACATTGTTGATAAATCAAATGAAATCAGTAAGGTAAGTATACCTAACCTGCACGAGGTTAAACAGGATTACCGTTATCTACACTATTGTCCAAATGAAACAGTTGATGGTATCGAAATATTTGATGAAATTGATTCACCTTGGCCAATTATCGCCGATATGTCATCAAATATTATGTCTCGTGAAATCGATGTAAGCCGTTACGGATTGATTTACGCTGGTGCGCAAAAGAACATTGGTCCTTCTGGATTAAGCATTGTCATCGTCAAAGATGAACTACTTAAATTGCCACAGTTACCACAGGCATCGATCATGGATTACCGTCTTGCGGTTAAACATGACTCTATGTTTAACACGCCCCCGACTTTTGCTTGGTATTTGGCGGCTGAAGTCTTTAAGTGGCTTAAAGACAACGGTGGAATTGCAGCCATGGCTAAAACCAACACTCAGAAGGCTGAGCTGTTGTACTCGTTTATCGACAGTGGTGACTTTTATGAGAACCGAGTCGCCGTTGAGAATCGTTCACAAATGAATGTAACCTTCTATCTAAAAGATGAATCGTTAAATGAGGCCTTTTTAGCTGAATCAAAGGCCGCAGGATTAGTTGCGTTGAAAGGCCATCGTAGTGTTGGTGGTATGCGCGCCAGTATCTATAACGCAATGTCATTAGAGGGTGTCGCCGCGCTGGTTGAGTTTATGAAAAAGTTTGCAGATAAGCATCAATCTTAATGATTTAGAGCAAGCAATAAAAAGGCGCCGAGCTTTAATACTCAGCGCCTTTTTTGTTTAGCTTTCTTTGCTAAACCGATAAAACCTTAGCAATCGATTCGGCAAGGTAATCAACATTTGTTTTACCAATACCTGCAATGCTGATCCGGCTTGAATCCACCATATAGATACTGTGATCTTGTTGTAACTTAGCGACTTGTTCGGGTGTAATACCGAGGAAAGAGAACATGCCTTTTTGTTCTGCGATAAAGCTAAAGTCACGTGTAACCCCTTTTTCTATCAATTTATTAACCAGCATAGCTCGGTTACCATTGATACGATCACGCATCACTTTAAGTTCATCCAACCATTGCTGTTTTAGTTCGCTTGAACCCAAAATGGTTTCAACAATTGCCGCACCGTGAGCTGGCGGCATAGAGTAGAGGCAACGTACTACATAAAGTATCACTGAGTAGGTAATGTCAGCCGCATTACTGTCTTTAGCGACAATAGAGCAAGCGCCGATACGTTCACGATATAGACCAAAGTTTTTCGAGCAAGAGCTACATAAAATCATGTCGTCGACGTTAGCAGCCATTTGACGAACGCCATAGGCATCAACATCTACACCATCACCAAACCCCTGATAAGCCATATCGATCAACGGTGTAAAGCCTTGCTGCTTAGTAATATCAATCACTCTATCCCACTGTTCGGTGGTCAGATCCATACCGCTTGGGTTATGGCAGCAAGCATGTAATAAGACCACATCATCACGACAAATTTGACTCAGTGTAGCTAACATCTCATCAAACTTTAGTGCTTTATTTTGATGATCATAATAGGGATAAGTCTTTACTGTGATACCAGCAGCTTCGAATAAGCCAATGTGATTTGCCCAAGTAGGATCGCTTACCCAAATAACACTATTGGGATTGATTCGTTTGATAAAATCAGCAGCAACGCGTAGAGAACCTGTTCCACCAGGTGTAGAAACGGTACGTACACGGTTGGCAGTGATAGCAGGGTTATCATTACCAAAAGCCAAGTCTGCAATCAGTTTATTAAACTCTGGCGAACCTGTTGGACCGATGTAAACTTTGGTTTCCTCTGTATCAATACGATGCTGCTCTGCCTGTTTGACACAGGCTAAAATAGGCGTATGGCCCGCTTCATCTTTGAATACACCTACGCCTAAATCGATTTTATTCGGATGTTGATCTTGGCGGTATTTTGCCATTAAGCCTAAGATAGGATCTGCAGGCATGGGGCTGAGTTTCTCAAACATTTTATAAACAACCTTGTTATCTGTTTTTAAGCCTTAACGGCCAATGCGGGTATTTAACTTAGAATAAACGAAATTGATTGCGGAATAACAGATGAAACCGTCATTTTTATTAACAATAAAACTGGAACATTTTACTGCCAATGGAAGTTTTTTAATTTATTTACCACCCAAAACCACTTTTACTTTGAATTCGAAAAAAAATGACATTTTTAGCCTAAAATTTTCAAAAAAGTGTTGAATACTCTGTCTCAATCAGTAATTTTATAACCACGAGGTTCAATGTCTATTTGAACAGATCGCCATTTTGTCGTGATGGTAATTAATATTAACAGTAACCCCATAGTAAGATTTTTACTATGCAATGATAAAAGAAGTGATTAATGAAGCAGTTACGACTAGAACCCATCAGTAAAGTCCAAGGTACCATCAATATTCCTGGCTCTAAAAGTATATCTAACCGCGCACTCTTGTTAGCCACCTTAGCCAAGGGCACAACAAAACTGACCAATCTGCTCGACTCAGATGATATACGCTATATGCTCAAATCTCTTGAGCAGCTTGGTGTTAACTATCAATTATCTGCCGATAAAACAGAATGTACACTCGATGGTTTAGCAGGCGTTATAAATAGCGAGCAGGCTCAGGCTCTTTTCTTAGGTAATGCTGGTACTGCGATGCGACCACTATGCGCAGCATTAACCTTAGGTTGTGGTGAATTTACCTTAACCGGTGAACCTAGAATGGAAGAGCGTCCAATTGGTGACTTGGTCGATGCATTGCGTACTCTTGGCGCGGATATTCAATATCTGAAAAACGAGGGTTATCCACCCTTGACCATCAATGCAACGGGATTAAATGGCGGCGACGTTGAGATTGCTGGCGATCTATCGAGTCAATTTTTAACTGCATTATTAATGGTTGCTCCCTTGGCTAAGAGCAGCGTTAATATCCAAATTAAGGGTGAGTTGGTTTCTAAACCCTATATTGATATTACGATTGCGATGATGGAACAATTCGGGGTTAATGTTGTAAATCATAATTACCAACGTTTTGAGGTCGTTGCAGGTCAAAGTTATGTGTCACCGGGCACTTTTTTAGTAGAAGGTGATGCCTCATCTGCATCTTATTTCTTAGCCGCTGGCGCGATTCAAGGTGGTGAAGTCAAAGTGACCGGTGTCGGACTAAAAAGCATTCAAGGCGATGTTAAATTTGCCGACGTGCTTGAGAAAATGGGCGCCGAAATAGAATGGGGCGATGATTACATTATCGCTCGTGCAGGTGAGCTGAGTGCCATTGATTTAGATCTGAACCATATTCCTGATGCGGCGATGACGATTGCAACGGCAGCACTGTTTGCAAAAGGTACCACGACAATTCGCAATATTTATAACTGGCGTATTAAAGAAACCGACCGTTTAGCAGCGATGGCGACTGAATTACGCAAAGTCGGCGCAATTGTCGATGAAGGTTATGATTACATAACGGTCACACCTCCAGAGGAGCTTAATACTGCTGCAATTGATACTTATAACGATCATAGAATGGCCATGTGTTTTTCCATGATGGCATTTGCCGATTGTGGTATCACCATCAACGATCCTGACTGCACCTCTAAAACCTTCCCTGGTTATTTTGACAGCTTTACCGCATTGGCTGTGTAGTTTGTCTTACCAAGTGAGGCCCTTACCTAGGCCTCACTTTATCCATTGATCCGATCACTTAGTCATAACTCGAAGTTTTTGCCGCTTTATAGGTGAATTTAGTTTATAATGCGCGCGCACTTTTCAATGGATGACTTTCAAGATCTTTCGGGAAGCTAGATTAATTTTGGAGAAATATATGTCACAAAGGGCTCATATCGTCACTATTGACGGCCCCAGCGGTGCAGGTAAAGGTACAGTAAGTCAAATACTTGCCAGCCGATTAGGCTGGAAATTACTCGATAGTGGCGCCATTTATCGCGTACTTGCCCTTGCAGCAATTCACCACAATGTTGAACTAGACAACGAAGCCTCATTAACCTTGTTAGCGGCGCATCTTGATGTGCAATTTATTACGACTAACGCTAATGGCATCAAAGTTGTTTTAGAAGGTGAAGACGTATCCCACGCCATCCGTAGTCAAGAATGTTCTACGGCAGCTTCCAAAGTGGCGGCTTTTCCAAGTGTTAGAGAGGCATTATTGCGTCGTCAACGTGCGTTTGCCGAAGCGCCAGGTTTGATTGCTGACGGTCGTGACATGGGGACGGTGGTTTTCCCATCAACACCCGCTAAACTTTATTTAACGGCAACAGCTGAGGAAAGGGCGCAAAGACGCTATAATCAGTTGCAGGACAAGGGCTTCGATGTTAATATCGACCGTCTTTTAGTCGAGGTCATCGAACGTGATGAGCGCGATATGAATCGCCCAGTCGCTCCTTTGGTACCTGCTGAGGATGCCCTTGTTATCGATACGACAACAATAGGCATTGATGAAGTAGTCGAGCTTGCGCTCGCTCACATCAAACAAAAATTACCCGACGTTAGCCTGTAAGGGCTGGCGTTTTACTATTTGTCATACGGATGCGACAAATGATTAATCTGACTCCACGTCTAGGATGGGCTGTGGTTTATTACTTAAAGTAAATTAACATGACTGAATCTTTTGCTGATCTATTTGAACAATCCCTTCAACAACTTGAGTTCCGTCCAGGTTCTATCGTTCGTGGTACTGTAGTATCAATCCAGAACGGTATGGTACTTGTTGACGCAGGTCTTAAGTCTGAAAGCCCAATCCCAGCTGAACAATTCAAAAACGCTCAAGGCGTTTTAGAAATCGCTGTTGGTGATGAAGTTGACGTAGCCCTAGACTCTGTTGAAGACGGTTTCGGTGAAACACAACTTTCTCGTGAGAAAGCTAAGCGTCACGAAGCTTGGATCGTTCTAGAAAAAGCGTACGAAGATGCTGAAACTGTAATCGGTATCATCAATGGTAAGGTTAAAGGCGGTTTCACTGTTGAATTAAACGGTATCCGTGCATTCTTACCTGGTTCTCTAGTTGACGTACGCCCAGTTCGCGATACCGCTCACCTAGAAAACAAAGAATTAGAATTCAAAGTTATCAAGTTAGACCAGAAGCGTAACAACGTTGTTGTTTCTCGTCGTGCTGTTATCGAATCTGAAAGCAGTGCAGAGCGTGATGCTCTTCTTGAGAACTTACAAGAAGGTCAAGCTGTTAAAGGTATCGTTAAGAACCTTACTGACTACGGTGCATTCGTTGACCTTGGTGGTGTTGACGGTCTACTACATATCACTGATATGGCGTGGAAGCGTGTTAAACACCCATCTGAAATCGTAAACGTTGGTGACGAAATCAATGTTAAAGTTCTTAAGTACGATCGTGAGCGCACTCGTGTTTCACTAGGTCTTAAGCAACTTGGCGAAGATCCATGGTTAGAAATCAGCAAGCGCTACCCAGAAAACACTAAGTTAACTGGTCGCGTAACTAACCTAACTGACTACGGTTGCTTCGTTGAAATCGAAGAAGGCGTTGAAGGTCTAGTACACGTTTCTGAAATGGATTGGACTAACAAGAACATCCACCCATCTAAGGTTGTTAACCTAGGTGACGAAGTTGAAGTTCTAGTGTTAGACATCGATGAAGAGCGTCGTCGTATTTCTCTAGGTCTTAAGCAGTGTAAAGTTAACCCATGGGATGATTTTGCAGAACGTTTCCAAAAAGGTGACAAAGTTACTGGTAAGATCAAGTCAATCACTGACTTCGGTATCTTCATCGGTCTTGACGGTGGCATCGATGGTCTAGTTCACCTATCTGATATTTCTTGGAACGGTACTGGCGAAGAAGCGGTATCTGAGTACAAGAAAGGCGACGAGATCAGTGCAGTTGTACTATCTGTTGACCCAGAGCGTGAGCGTATCAGCTTAGGCGTTAAGCAAACTGAAGACGATCCATTCAATGCTTATCTTGCAGATAAGAAGAAAGGTGCTATCGTAAACGGTACTGTTGTTGCTGTTGATGCGAAAGGTGTGACTATTGAGCTAGCAGAAACTGTAGAAGGTTATCTACGTGTTGCTGATATCTCTCGTGAGCGCATCGAAGACGCATCTACTGTATACTCAGTAGGTGACGCTGTTGAATCTAAGTTCATGGGTGTTGATCGCAAGAACCGTACTATCAGCCTGTCTATCAAAGCGAAAGACGAAGCTGATGAGAAGGAAGCGATGGCTAACCTGAACAAGCAAGATGACGTTGCTATGAGCAATGCCATGGCTGAAGCGTTCAAAGCAGCTCGTAAGTAAATCGCCTGAAATTTGGGGATGGATTACATCCCCATTAGGTGACTGTGTTTGGCTTGATTATAGAGGGTAAAGGATGACTAAATCCGAACTGATCGAAAAACTTGCCACAGGGCAGTCGCAGCTGTCGGCAAAAGAAGTTGAAGGTGCAATCAAAGAGATGTTGGAGCAAATGGCGACAACATTAGAAAGCGGTGATCGTATTGAGATCCGTGGCTTTGGTAGTTTTTCTCTTCATTACCGTGCGCCTCGTGTTGGTCGTAATCCAAAAACGGGTACTTCTGTTGAATTGGAAGGCAAATATGTTCCGCACTTTAAGCCTGGCAAAGAACTGCGTGAGCGCGTTGATGCTGTCAACTCGTAAATGACATCGTTTTAAAAGCCTCCTTTTGGAGGTTTTTTTATGCCTAAATTCTAGGTATGGCTAGCTAGTTCGTTAAAATTCTTAGATAATCAATCCACCACCACGCGTTTATGGAGTGTAACGTGAAGTCATTTATCGCGACTGTACTTGTCGCACTGTTTTTTGTATTGGCCTTGCTCTTTGGTGCGCGTAACGAGCAGATGGTAACCGTCAGTTATTTTGTCGCTCAAGGCGAGTATCGTCTTCCTGTCGTCCTCGGTGTAGTATTCCTTGCAGGTTTTCTCGTCAGTTGGTTATTTGCGTTTTATCATATTGTGAAAATGAAACTACTGGTACGCCAAGCCAATAAAAAAATTGATCAACTTCAAGCACAACTCCCTCAAACTGACATACATAAGTTAGTCAGCGATACCGATTCTAAAGCGAAGGAATTGACCGCCTAATATGTTAGAGATCCTGTTTCTGTTGTTACCTATTGCTGCTGGCTATGGCTGGTATATGGGGCGTCGTAGTATTCGACAAAAACAGAAACGCAGTCGTAAGCAGTTAAGCCGAGATTATTTTACAGGTCTCAATTTTTTACTTTCTAATGAATCAGATAAAGCGGTGGATCTGTTTATCTCAATGTTAGATGTTGATGACGATACTATCGACACCCATCTTTCGCTTGGATCCTTATTTAGAAAACGTGGTGAGGTTGACCGCTCCATCCGTATTCACCAAAATCTCATAGCACGACCCAGTCTTACCAATGAGCAACGTGATATTGCGATGATGGAACTGGGTAAAGATTATCTGGCAGCAGGCTTTTATGACCGAGCTGAAGAGATTTTTCTTAATCTGGTTCAGCAAGATGATCATAGTGAAGAAGCTGAAGATCAATTAATTGCTATCTATCAAGTTACTAAAGATTGGCTTAAAGCGATTAATATCATTAAATCACTCAAGCGTAAGCGGCAACAATCTTTAAAGCATCTGTGTGCTCACCTTTATTGTGAACTTGCCGATGAACAAACCGATCCTGATTTAAAATTCAAAACTCTTACTTTGGCATTAAAGCAAGATAGTGATTGCGGCCGTGCATTGCTCAATTTAGCTAAGCTTTATCTTGCGCAACAAGATATTGGTCGCAGTAAAGAGATGCTGCATCGCCTCAAGAAAGCCGATATCGAGTTGTTTCCTGAAGCTTTGACAATTGCCAATCAAGCATACCAGGCGAAAGCCGATCAGCAGGCTTATCGTGAGTTACTGCATGAAGCTATATTAACTGGAGCCGGGGCGAGTGTGGCCATAACACTTGCCCAACACATGATTGAACAGGGGGATGTTCAAGATGCTGAGAAATTAATCTTAGATGGCCTTTATCGTCACCCAACAATGAAAAGTTTTCAGCATCTAATGAAGATGCAGCTACAACAAGCAGAAGACGGTCAGGCTAAAAAGAGTCTGAATATGCTCGCTGAATTAGTTGAACAACAGATAAAATTTCGTCCAAGTTATCGCTGCCTCGAGTGTGGTTTTCCATCCCACACTCTTTATTGGCACTGTCCTTCTTGTAAGAGTTGGGGCACGATTAAGCGGATCCGTGGACTCGATGGAGAATAAGTACAATATGCAAAGCATCAGGAGAGTTAGATGAGCACCAAACCGATTATAGTCGCGCTTGATTACGATAAAAAAGATGAAGCTTTGCAGCTGATTGACAAGCTAGATCCCGACATGTGCCGTTTAAAAATTGGCAAAGAGATGTTTACTCTGTTTGGTCCACAAATGGTTAAAGATATTCATAGCCGCGGTTTCGATCTTTTTTTAGATCTTAAATTCCATGATATTCCAAACACTGTCGCCAAAGCGGTAACTGCTGCGGCCGAGTTAGGAGTTTGGATGACAAACGTTCATGCCAGTGGTGGTCTTGCGATGATGCAAGCTGCACAAAAAGCATTACAACCTTATGGTGTTGATGCTCCTTTATTAATTGCGGTGACGGTTTTAACGTCGATGAGCGATGAAGAGCTGGCCCTCATTGGCATTAATGTCACTGCCGCTGAACATGTTCAGCGACTAGCAGCATTAACTCAGCAAGCAGGTCTACACGGTATTGTGTGTTCGGCTCAAGAAGCCAGCATGTTAAAGGCTGAATTTGGACAAGATTTTAAATTGGTTACACCGGGTATTCGCCCAGTCGGCGCCGATAAGGGCGACCAACATCGTGTGATGACACCGCCTCAAGCGATTGCAGCAGGTTCTGATTACTTAGTTATTGGTCGACCGATCACCAAAGCTGCAGATCCTTTAACCGCACTGAGTGATATCCACGCCTCATTGAAGAGCTAATTAGATTAAAATGATAACCATGACGTTATCTAAGATGTGAGAGAGAAAATGGCCAATCCATTTCAAGAACAACTGCTAAAAGCGGGTTTAGTCAGCAAACAGAAAGTACGCGACACTAAAACCCAAAAACGACGGGATCGTAAAGCCAAAGTTGATGATGGCTCTGAAGCATTAAAGCAAGAAATCGCCGCAAAGAAGCAGGCTCAAATAGCTAAAGATAAAGCGCTTAATGAGCAACGTTTTGCTCAGGCTATGGAGAAAGGACAGGTACGAGGCTTAATCACAGAGTTTACTCGTCTTGCTGTTGAAGTGCCAAAAGATGCTGAGCTCAAGTTCAATTACACCTTAGGTACTAAAATATATTCTGTATATGTGAATGACAAATTACAGAGTCAATTATTGAATGGCCAACTAGGTATTGTCAGGCACGAAGACAGTAGCTTTATCGTGCCGCATAAACTAGCTGAGCGGGTTAACCTGCTGGTTCCAGAGTGGTGTGGTTATCTGTGGCAACAAGATGATAATCAAGCCGTGGTGGAAGAAGATGATCCGTACGCAGATTATGTTATTCCAGACGATCTAATGTGGTAATTGGTTTCAGTTTAAAAAAGCCTCGCAATTGCGAGGCTTTTTTATGGTTAAGATCTAATAAACAAGACAAAGCGCTTTATTTTGTATGTAAGGTGTTATAAATTAAAACAGGTGTTTAAATCTAATGTTTGAGAGATAATCGATGAATCCATATCAAGCCCCGTTAGCAGACATGAACTTCTTATTAGAGCAGGTATTTGATGCTTCGAATACTTGGGAAAAACTTCCCGCATTCGCAGAATCTGTTGATATGGATACGGCACAAGCCATTATGGATGAAGCGAGTAAGATTGCTCGCGATTTAATCCATCCTATAAACCGTAGTGGTGATGAGCAAGGTGTTCGTCATCAAGATGATAGGGTGATCACACCTGATGGTTATCAAGCGGTTTACCAGCAATACGCCGAAGGTGGCTGGGTTGGACTATGTGGCGATCCTGAATATGGTGGCATGGGCATGCCAAAGATGCTTGGGGTATTAGTCGATGAGATGGGTTATAGCGCTTGTAATGCTTTCACCTTATATGGATCCCTAACGGCTGGAGCGGCATTATGTATTAATGCCCATGGCAGTGAACAATTAAAGCAGCAATTTCTTCCTGGACTGTACAGTGGCGAATGGGCTGGTGCCATGGACATGACAGAGCCACAGGCGGGGTCCGATTTACGTAATATTCGTACCAAGGCCGAACCTCAAGAAGATGGTAGCTATCTCATTACAGGTAGTAAGATTTTTATTACCGGTGGCGATCATGATCTCACTGAAAACATTATTCATTTGGTGTTAGCAAAGCTTCCTGATTCGAATGGGATCTCGCTATTTTTAGTGCCTAAAATCAATGTTGATGAAGCTGGCCAATTAACTACGCCAAATGGTGTAACTGTAGGTTCAATTGAACACAAGATGGGGCTGAAAGGCTCTGCCACTTGCGTCATGAATTATGATAATGCCCGAGGTTTTTTAGTCGGCAAACCTAACCGTGGCCTGATTTGCATGTTCACTATGATGAATTACGAGCGCTTAGCGATTGGTATTCAAGGCTTAGGCTCATCTCAAGCGGCATATCAAATGGCATCTGATTACGCCAAAGAGCGAACTCAAGGTATTGCCGCAGGTGGCTCACCAACTGGTGGCGACTGCGATCCAATTATCGTTCACGGCGATGTTCGCAGAATGTTACTTACCATTCGCTGTTATACCGAAGCAGGTCGCGCTTTATCAGTGTTTACGGGTAAACAATTGGATTTAGCCAAACATGCTGAGGGTGAAACCCGTGATAAGGCAACTCGCTATGTGGGTTTATTAACACCAGTAGCTAAAGCTTTTTTAAGTGACCGCGGTTTAGATATGACAGTAATGGCGCAGCAAGTATTTGGCGGCCATGGCTATATTCGTGAAACCGGAATTGAGCAGCTTGTTCGTGATACACGAATTGCACAAATTTATGAAGGAACAAATGGCATCCAAGCGATTGATTTCCTCGGTCGTAAAACCACTGGCGACAATGTTAAAGCCTTAAGTGAGTTTATTAATGAGCTCCAAACTGAGATGGCTTCTTTTGAACATGTTTCTGATAGCGATAAACTAAAGATAACTCAAAGATGTGAGACATTATTAACCGTTGCTCAGTTGATTAACGATAAAAAAGTTGCACAACCGGCACTTATTAACAGCTGCGCCGTCGATTTCCTCGATGCATTTGGCCATCTTGTTTATGGTTACTTCTGGCTGTTGATGGTAGAGAAATCAGTAGATCATCAAGATCCATTATTTGCTAAAACCAAAGTGCAATTAGCCGATTTTTACTTAGCTAAATTATTGCCCAAAGTGGATTATCATTTAGCCCAGGTAAGTGCTGGTGACGCAGAGATTATGGCGATGGACTTAACTCAGTTTTAATCCTCTTTAAACTAATTCATAAATACTCTTTTATAAATACGATACAGAGCATCATCAATATAAAGCCCGGATTAACCGGGCTTTAATATTTGTTGAGAACTGAGTGATATTAGGGATGGCTTGAAAGCTCGCTTTGTGGTGGCTTATTGTCGAGTAAGCTTTGCAAGAATAATGCATTGAAAGGCGCTAATTGCTCATCTTTAGACTTAGGACTTTGGCCGTTCTCTAAGATCACAAACACTATATCGTCTTCGCCTGGTGAGCTTAGAAATCCTGCTAAATTATCAACACCTTGCATAGAACCCGTTTTGGCTTGGACTTTGTCTTTTAATGGAGCGCGAGTGTAAGGTATTTTATAGCGCAAAGTGCCGCTTTTACCTGCCGCAGGCAACATCTCAATTAGATCCTGTAAACGTTTATCCTTATAGATTAATTGCAATATTTGAACTAACTGATTTGCACTCAATAAGTTATAACGCGATAAGCCTGAGCCATCGACAATTTGGGAATGACTTAAATCGATACCTTCCTCGGTGAGTAGTTTTTCCACCGCGGCGGCGCCATTGGTAAAGCTTCCTGGCGCATTAAAATAACTGGAACCTATAACTTTAAATAAACTGTCGGCAATTAAGTTATCTGACTTTTGCAGCATAGTCGTTAATAACTCGTTTAGGCTAGCAGACTGATGCTGTCCGACTAATCTAAGATTATGGACGGCTTGAGTTGTGCTAGTCACTTTGCCCTTGACCCTAATCTGAGCCGATTTAATTAATTGCTCTACTGTTTGTATGGCATAGAGCTCTGGGTCAGAAATAGCGATGGCTAATTTTATGCTCTCACTACCAGGATAACAGCCACTGATGTGGAAATGGTTTCTGGGTAGTCGTTGTAATTCTAGTTGGCAAAATGCTTGTTGCTCTGTTTTGTCAAACTTCGCGCTGGTTGATAGGCTTGCAGGAAGATAACTTGGAAAGCTCAATCGACTCTCTGAACTGGCTAATTGCGGCTTGAGTTGGCCTAATATGCAGTTTTGATTAATCACAAAGCGTGAAACAGGCGCGGCAAAGCAGATCCCTAAGTCATCCCATACCCAACCTGGAGCCTGTAGCTGTTCATTATCTTGCTTAAATAGGAACAGATCACCGCTTATCTCATATAAACCTTTATCAGCCAATTGTTTAAACAGATCGCGCAAATTATCTGTAGTGAGTGTGGGGTCGCCACTAAAACTAAGATACAGGTCACCATCCAATTTACCATTACGAATATTACCGCGTGTGTATAACTTGGTGGTGAAGGAAAAGTCTACTGCAAGCTGAATTTTTGCCGCCACGGCAGTAAGCAATTTTTGAGTACTGGCAGGTAACAATAAGGTGTCTGCATTATGTTCATAAATAAGCTGATTGTTACTTAAATCAATGGCACTGATAGCAACTTGAGAATGACTAGGTTTGATAACTGCCAGGGTATTGGCAAAATAATCGGTTGCCGCGGAGGCTGTGGTCGTACAAACCGTTAATAACCCGGCAGCGAAAATGAGTTTGTTCAACGTCCCAACCTGTTTTGTCTCATCATAGAGCCATTATGACAGTTAGAAGAGTGCAAGCAAGTTGAACACTAATGAGCCTAGTTCTTATTATCTATTTCGTCGTCAGTGTTGTCTTTTTCCATCAAACGATACAAGCGCAAAGTAACGAACAACACGAGTACAATGAACAAAGGTAAGATCAGCAAGCCGAGCTGAGTTTTAAAATGAAAAATAATCCAAGCAAGTACCAAGGTTACAGCCAAGGTGATGATAATGTTTAAATTCATGATGTATCCAATTTTTATGGAATAAACAGTCTATTTAAGTCAATTACTAACTACTGTGATCCTTTACTCAATAGCCGGATTTCTAATATAAAAGTATGCTAATTAACTCAATTTTAAACAATTAGTGTTCAATTTATCTGCTACCTTCGCAAATCTAGAGAAAAACCTTGCTCCAAAAGGCTTAAATAGGTAATTTCTATCACCTTAATATTTTGATGATGGGATCATCATGCCACATATTCGTATGCGCGGTTTACCGCAACAGGCGGTGATAACAATTAGCGAAACTTTACTCGAACAGCTAGCTCAGATTTGCAACGGCAATATTGACAGCTTCACATTAGATTGGGTACCGAGTATTAGTTATCGACATGGAAAAGCCGACACACGCTTTGTACAAGTAGAAGTGTTATGGTTTCCTAAGGATCCCGATACGCATCATTTGGTAGAGCAGGCTATACGAGAAGCAGTATTGTCAGTTTACTCGCAGGCGACACATATTACGGTTATGTTTACAACCATAACGCCGAGCAGCTACTACCGTGATGGACACCATTTTTGAAGGAGGCAACCTTGCTGGATAAGCTAGGTGGTATAACGTTACAGTCAGATGCTATTCGTTGGTTACTAAAACCGTCCGCACTCAAGACTGAGCTATTACAGCAGATCTCACAGGCAAAATTTGCCATAACCATTGCAGCCTTATATCTAGAAGATGATGAGGCAGGTCGCGAGATTTTGACCGCTCTTATGGCGGCAAAAGCCAATAACCCACAATTAGATGTTACAGTACTCGTCGATTTTCACCGAGCTCGTCGAGGCTTAATTGGCCATAAGGGTGATAGCGGTAACTATTTCATGTACCGTGAATTTATCGAGCAAGCCGAGCACCCAATCGATATCTTAGGTGTGCCGGTTAAATCTCGTGAATTTATGGGCGTACTACATCTTAAAGGTTTTATTATTGACGACACTGTGATTTACAGTGGAGCAAGCCTGAATAACATCTATCTTCATCAAGGGGATAAATACCGTTTCGACCGTTATCATGTGATTGAATCGGCTGAGCTGGCTCGTTCAATGCGTCAAATGATCAAAGATCATATTCAATCCGATAAAGCCGTTACCTCGTTGACTCAAGCTAAAGAGACCGAAGTGCTACCGGATAAAACTGAGGTGCGCAATCTAAAGGGTCGCCTTAGCGCTGCAAGTTATGAGTTTAAACAGACAAAAATAGGGAACCGTATTACCCCGCTTGTTGGCTTAGGTCGCAAACGCAATCAACTCAATAACGTGGTTATTGATCTGGTCAGAGAAGCAAAAGATGTTTTGTTTATCTGTACCCCTTATTTCAATCCACCCTATATATTATCGCGCGCATTATCTAAGCACCTCAAGCAAGGTAAACGCATCGATATCGTCGTAGGTGATAAGACCTCTAATGATTTCTTTATTCCGCCTGATAAACCCTTTTCCACCATTGGTGCCTTGCCTTATCTCTATGAACAATCGTTACGTAAGTTTGCCAAAAGACAACAATGGGCTATTGATTCAGGCTTGCTGAACATTCACCTGTGGAAACACGATCATAACAGCTATCATTTAAAGGGGATTAGCGCTGATAATAACAAGCACCTAATCACTGGTTCTAACCTCAATCCAAGGGCTTGGGCGTTAGATCTTGAAAATGGCTTGTTGTTGCAGGATGTTGAAGGCTGCTGGCGACAACAATTTAAGGATGAACAAGCCTATATCTTGCAGCATACTCAACGACTCAATCACTATAAAGAAATTGAAACTTTAAAAGATTACCCTGTGCAAGTGCGAAAGATCATGAACCGTATTCGTAGACTCAGAGCCGATTTGTTACTTAGACGAATTCTCTAAATGGTAGATTGACTCGATAAAAGGCGCTATTAGCGCTTTTTTTATGTTCGCGCTGGCTGCTGATTTAGATTTATTATGGTCAGTAATGACCTGAATTTCACTATCAAAAAAGTTAAAGAAAATAAGATGAATTTACCTCTACATGCCGTACATCAGCGATATCAATACCGAAAAGCGGTATCGACGCGGCCCTATAATGCCAGGGGGAAGAACCTTGTTCGTTGTGAACGCTGTTTGTTAGCCAGTCGCTTTTGTACTTGTGAATTTCGCCGAACGCTGACATCAAATGCCAGTTTTTTGTTGATCATGTATGACGATGAAGTGCTTAAGCCCAGCAACTCTGGTCGATTAATCGCAGATCTTATTCCTGACACTCATGCCTATATTTGGTCGAGAAATTTTGCCAACCGCAAATTATTGCAACTCTTAACAGACCCTCTATATCAACCATATTTGGTGTTCCCAAGTGAATATGCCAAAGCAGGGCAGTCGGTGGTAGACAGCCAAATCCCCAAGTTGGATAGCAATTCACCTCAAACTAAGCGGCCTCTTTTTATATTACTGGACGGAAGCTGGCGTGAGGCAATCAAAATGTTTAATAAAAGTCCTTATTTACATCAATTGCCGATTTTGTCTTTTACACCTGAAAGTGTAGCGCGTTATGGTTTGCGTAAGGGCAGTCGCGACTTTCAATTGGGTACAGCTGAGGTCGCGGCATTGGCATTAGGAGCCGCTGGCGAGAATAATCATGCTCACAGTTTAAATCTCTGGTTCTCTTTGTTTATAGAATCTTCAATGTTCAGCCGAAGTCGAAAGAGTAGCTTAGATACTTCGCCACTTGTTCAACTGCAGCAAGAGTTCATTCATAGCTTAAAGTAATTTTAAATCTTTTTAAGCCTATTTAGTTTTACCGTAATGCTTGAACACTTGATGCCAAAAATCTGAACCTAGCTTAGCGATCTCTCGTGACTCACCATTGATCAACATGGCCATACCGATTTTTAATTCAGGTGAATAAGCAATTTCAGTGACATACCCAGCAACCCAACCCGCATGATAAATAAGTGGTTTGCCATCAAACTTGTAAACACGCCAACCTTTACCGTAATGAGCATCATCAAGATAACTACGCCATTCACGGCGCCTTAACTCTTTGGTGGTTTTCACCCCTGGGGTGGTTATGTCTTCGATGACATTTTTGGAAATTACATCGGGTTTTAATCCCATACTGGCAATCAGCCATTTACTCATGTCTGTGATGCTGGCATTAACGCCAGCTGCGGGGGCCAGCTGATAGTAATTCGGTTTGACTTTTACATGTTTGAAACCATAACGGGTTTTGATATGTGGTTCCGCGCGATTGTCATTATGCGTAAAAGCTTGATAGCCAATCGATGCGGTATTCATTTTTAGTGGTGTGAAAATACGTTGCTGGATTAAACTTTCATAATCCTGACCACTTTGCTGCTCTAATGCCTGTTCGATAAAAGAAAACGCCACATTTTGATAGCTATAACAGACGCCGGGATTACACATAGGCGTTAACTCAGCAAATTTAGGCAGAATCTTATCCATTTTCACGTTGGCATTTATTAAATTATCGTAGCTATTAGGCATTAACCCTGTGCTTTGTCCGACAATGTGGCCGATAGTGATCTGTTGGCTAAGTGACTTATCCTTTAGTTCAAAATCGGGCAGGTAAGTAGTGATAGGCTGTTGCCAACTGAGTTTGTGTTCGTGAACCAGTAAGCTTGCCAAGGTTCCTGCAAAGGTTTTTGAAACTGAAGCTAATCTAAAAACGGTATCAGAATTGATTTTGTCTTGACGGCCTTTTTGCCTTTTGCCATAAGTATTTAACTTTATAACCTTATCGCCATCGACAATGACAAAGGCACCTCCCGGTACTCTATGTTGCTTGAGGACGTTCTGGAATTCCTTAGTAAAATCTTTACTGATATTTTCGATTGGTGCGGCAATGAGATTGGAGCTGCCAATAAGGGCAAAAAAGGCTATTAAGTAACGAAAATTAGCTTTGAAAAACATTAAAACACCTAGCACTCCGTATATGTACGGTATTAATTATTATGTTGTATTTGAAAACTGCCCGGTAAAAATGACTCAATATTGATAGATAGCAACAACAGATGAACAGCTTTCAATACCTAATAGTAACTAAGCTGCTATTAAGATGTAAGGCTTTAAGCCAGAATTTACTTAAACTCCTGTGTTAATATGAGGGGCTGCTGTTTTTATCAGCAAAGTCACCTGTTTGCTCATGTTAAGGTGACTTATTTATAATCAACAGGCTAATTGCTTGTGCCTAAAATAAACAATATTTTCAAAGGATAATAATCATGCAGGTAGCAAGTAGCGAAAGGTTGCAATATGAGATGGTTACCCATAAAGATAAACATCTACTTTTCGAGCTGGATCAAGATCCAAAAGTGATGCGTTTTATCAATGGTGGGCAACCTTCCACAATAGAGGATATAGAAAATGTCATCTTACCTAGACTCGATTCATATTATGACCCAATGAAAGGTTGGGGCTTATGGAAAGTCACCACTTTAGCTACAGAAACCTTTATGCCTGCTACTTTTATTGGTTGGATCCTTGTTAGACCTATGGGCTTTTTTAGTGATACTCCCTTATTTAATGATCTTGAATTGGGTTGGCGCTTTAAACAAGCGAGTTGGGGCAAGGGTTATGCAAGTGAGGCAGCTAAAGCCGTAAGTGAAGTACTTGCTCAACAAGATACTGTGAACTTTTTATCAGCAGTTGCCGATGAAAACAATTTAGCCTCGATCAATATCATGAAAAAATTAGGCATGACTTATCAAAAAACTGATCAATACCCCACGCCCTCCGGAGATGTTGAAGTGGTTTATTATCAAAAAACCGTTTAAGTTTATAATAACTAAATTAGTAAGCAGATGTGTTGTCTGCTTTTGTGCTAATTGTATATTTGCTAAAATTTCGAAGTTTAATATCACGATGGCCGTGAATTGCTCAAAACAGCTTTTTTTAGTAATTAACACATTGTTATAAAAATAAAAATTATACAAGGATCCTCATGTACCGTATATCCACTATTGGTTTAGTGTCTGCCGCACTGTTTGGCAGCACTGCGTTGAGCGCTAATGAATTTGTATTGAACAAGGTTGCTAAACCTATTTCACAAGCCGTTAAGCTAACCTTAGACCCAGCGAAAGATAACTTTACTGGTTCAACTGAAATAAAGTTAGATGTACTCGATAATACCCATATCATCGAATTAAATGGTGTTGCTTACACAGCAAGCGATATCAAGCTTGGCGGTGCAGGGCAGTGCGATATGACCGCAAAAATGCTCGATACTGGCATAGTACAACTGCATTGCGATCATGAGATCAAAGCGGGCAGCTATACCTTATCATTGGATTTCAGCGCACCTTATAATCGTCAATCAGTTGGATTATATAAGACCATAGATGCTGGCTTGCCTTATCTATTTACCCAGTTTGAAATGAGCGATGCTCGTCGCGCATTTCCTGTGTTTGATGAACCAAGCTATAAAATTCCTTTTCAAGTAACAATCACTGCTCCTAGTAGCGAAAAGGTGTATAGCAACACTCCTGAAATTTCAGTGTCTAGTAAAGATGGTTTCACCACTCATACATTTGCACAAACTAAGCCTATTCCTTCTTATTTAGTGGCATTTGCCGTAGGTCAGTTCGAAGAACTTGAAGTTAAAGGTATGAAAGTTCCGGGTCGGGTCATCACCACCAAGGGTAAAATTGAGATGGCTGAGTATGCTGCCAAGCAGATGCCAGTCATTCTAAGTGCCTTAGAAGATTATTTCGGTGTTGATTATCCATACCCCAAATTAGATACCGTTGCTGTACCTGAGTTTCCATTTGGTGCCATGGAAAATGCCGGATTAGTCACTTATCGAGAAGATATCATTCTGGTTGATGACAAAAATGCCACTCAAAATGCCAAGCAACGTAGTGTGTCTGTTATAGCCCATGAACTGGCTCATCAATGGTACGGCAACTTAGTCACCATGGCATGGTGGAATGACTTGTGGTTAAACGAAGCTTTCGCCAGTTGGATGGCGGCTAAAATCACTTATCAAGTTCATCCAGAGTTTGAGTCTAATTTACGCCTGTCGAAAAACAATGTTATGGGCCTCGATGCTCGTTTATCGACTAAGCCTATTCGTAAGCCAATTAAAACTGAAGCCGACATTATGGATGGTTTGGGACTCGCTTACAGCAAAGGTGAGGCAGTGCTGTCTATGGTTGAAAACTGGATAGGTGAAGAAGCTTTCCGCACTGGTATCCGCAATTATATCAGAGACCATGCTTATCAAAATACCACCGCAGATGATTTATGGAATGCGTTAGCCAAGGCTTCAGGTAAAGATGTCGCTAAGGTGCTCAAGACCTTCATCGAACAATCATCTTATCCATTAATTACAGCCGACATCAAAGGTAATAAGTTAACCTTGAGTCAGCAGCGTTTTGTTACTGCAGGTACTAAAGCGCCAGCACAAATGTGGACCGTTCCTGTTTCAATCAAAATCGGTAATGGTAAGCAATCTAAAGAGTTAACCCTGTTATTGGATAAGCAAACCCAAACTTTCGAACTGCCATTTAAACCAACTTGGGTTTTCCCAGACGGTCAAGGTATGGGCTATTATCGCTGGTTATTAGATCAACAGCAGATGCAGGCATTGTTAGCTAATGCGAAAGAGGGTCTAAACACTCGTGAGCGTAAAGCATTGATTTCTGCTGCGGATGCACTGTTAGATGCAGGTTATATCTCAGGTGGTGATCTACTTAAAACCTTAGGTGAATTTGTTAACGATCAGCACCCACAGATTGTTTCTACCGCATTAGGTTACTTACAGTCTAAAAAGGGCACTTTTGTCGATAACAGTAACAGTGAACTATGGGCTAAATTTATTACCGCTCGAGCAGAGCTAGCCATTAAGCGTTATGGGCTAGTCACTAAAGCCGGTGAAGATGCACAGATCAGCAAATTACGTCCAACGCTTATTTCATTACTTGGCTTTGAAGGCCAAGATAAAGCCATTATAAATACCGCTAAAGCCCAAAGCTTAGCTTATCTCAAGGGAGAAGGAGAGTCAGATAGCTACCTTATCGGCACTTACTTAGCCATTGCCGTATTTAATGGGGATGTGGCGTTTTTACAGCAAGTGCAAGGCGCATTTGAAACCACTAAAGATCCACAAAAGCGAACTCATTTATTACATGCGTTAGGTTATGCCCCAGCTGGTAAAGCACAACAAGCAGTCTTGGCTTATAGCTTAAGCGAACATATTTTAGCGCCAGATCTAAGTTATCTGTTCGGCGGTCAAGATTATACTGAAGCCCGTCAAACGGCTTTCCGTGATTGGGCCTATACAAACTATGATGCGTTAGCAGCGAAACTACCTCCATTTGCACTTCCTCGCATACCAGCCTACCTAGGTGGCGGCTGTAAGCTTGAGCCTCTTGAGCGTGCCAACGCATTCTTTAAGCCGAAAGCAGAGCAAGTTCCAGGTTATGCAAGATCGCTAGCGAAGTTAGAAGAACAGGTAAATAACTGCGTTAAGCTAAAAGCAAGAGAGCAGGCGAGTGTTGATAAATTTCTTAAATAACATCAAGTTTATTTAACTAATTTTAAAAGCCCGCTAAATGCGGGCTTTATTTCAATAGAGAAAATTAACAAACTGATATTTATCGCCAAAACCGATATAATTAATCAAAACTGGCTAATGTAAATTTGTTTTGAGTTTGCTAAAATGCCGCAAAATTTCTTGTGAGAGTTAACTATGCCAATCTATGTAGTCGGCCATAAGGTCCCTGATTCAGATTCAATTTGCGGCGCAATTGCACTTGCTTATCTTAAAAACCAGATCGGTGAAGAAGCCGTAGCGGCTCGTCTTGGTGAACCATCACCAGAAACGGCTTTTATTCTTGAACGTTTCGGCTTTGAAGCGCCACTCTATAAAGAAAGCTACGCAGGTGAACAAGTTTATATTGTTGACCACTCTGAGCTAACTCAAGCGCCGGATGATATTGCCGAAGCGACGATTGTGGGTATTGTCGATCATCATAAGTTGGGTGATCTCACGACATCTACTCCGCTGGAATGCTGGATCCGTCCTGTTGGCTGCAGCAACACAGTGATTAAAATGATGTACGATTTCTACAATGTAGAAATACCAAAAGATATCGCTGGCATCATGCTTTGCGCTATCTTAAGTGACACAGTAATCTTCAAATCGCCAACTTGTACCACAGCTGATATTAAATGTGTTGAAGCACTTGCAGAGATCGCAGGTGTAGAAGATTACAAAGCATTAGGCATGGAAATGTTTAAAGTGAAATCAGCCGTGGAAGGCACGCCAGCTCGTGACCTAGTCATGCGTGATTTCAAAGACTTCAACATGAACGGTAACCTAATTGGTATCGGTCAATTAGAAGTTATTGACCTGTCTGTATTTGATGATATTAAAGCTTCACTTGAAGCCGACATTGCCGCATTAAAAGCCGAAGGTAACCGTCACAGCGTTTTGTTATTGCTAACGGATATCATGAAAGAAGGTTCTGAAATGTTAGTTGTATCTGATGACAGCGAATTGACTTCACGCGCTTATGGCAAAGCCACTGAAAATGGCCGAGTTTGGTTAGATGGTGTATTAAGCCGTAAAAAACAAGTAGTACCAGCTCTGCAAGACGTATTTGCATAAATACTTTTGTAATAATTGCTAAGTCAGCTTAAAAAACCACCTCAGTTGAGGTGGTTTTTTTATGATTATTTTTTAGTTTGTTGCTTTATATGGGCTCGTAATTTCTTTAAACGCTTATCAGCGATACCGAATACTGTATCGTCTTTATAATCTTCAAATTCGAAATCACGTTCACCCGCATCTAATCCTGTTAACAATTTAACCGCTTCAGACACATGCTTAACCGCCCATATAGAAAAACGACCATGTTTAACGGCCTCAACAATCTCGGCTCTTAACATCAAATTTTGTACGTTAGAAGCTGGGATTATCACACCTTGGGAATCGCAACGGCCCTTAATCTTACAAACATCGAAAAAGCCTTCGATCTTTTCATTAACGCCACCTATGGGTTGTGCCTGACCAAATTGATTCATCGAGCCCGTAATGGCGATGTCTTGTCTTAATGGCAAGTTGGCAAAGGCTGAGATAATAGCGCAAAACTCAGCCATCGACGCACTATCACCATCGACTCCAGCATAGTTTTGTTCGAAGGTGAGGTGAGTCGATAGCGGGATCTTGTCTGTTTTACCTAAAACACTTGCTAGGTAAGACGTCAAAATCATCACACCTTTAGAATGTATACTGCCGCCTAGCTCAACCTTTCTCTCAATATCAAATACTTGGCCATCACCAAAAGACGTGCTTGCCGTTATTCTATTAGGTGCACCAAATTGATGATCAGACGTTGCAATAACCGATAACGCATTGATTTGACCTACAACAGCATCTTGAGTATCGATTAATGTGGTGCCATTGATGAAACTTTGCATCACATGATCTCTAAGGCGACACACTCGCAAGGTATGATTATGTAATGCCTGCTCAACATGACTGGCACGGATCATGTTTGAATTACCTGACTTAGCAACATAATTAGTTTCGCGTAACAAGTTGGCGATATCAGCAGAATGTAATGATAACTTATTCTGTGCGTCTGCTTGTCTTGCGCTGAACTCGATGATGCGTTTGATAGCACCACGATCACAATGCAGCATTTTATTATCGTGCACTATGCTCGAAATAAATTGTGCATATAAGGCTTCGGATTGATCGGTGCGTGGCATTTCATCTTCAAAGTCTGCTGTAACCCTAAATAGCTCTTTAAATTCTGGATCGTAATGCTGTAGCAGTTGATACGTCTGATAGTCGCCAAACAAGATGATTTTTACATCCAATGGAATTGCTTCTGGATCTAAAGAAATCGTACCCGATAAAGTGACTTCTCTTTCCAGCGAACTCAAACTTAATTTTCTCGAACGAAGTGCACGTTTAAGTCCGTCCCAAACATAGGGCTGCTCGAGAACCTTAACAGCATCTATCATCAGTACGCCGCCATTCGCCTTGTGTAGACTACCTGCTCGTATTAATGAGAAGTCTGAAAAGATGGTGCCTTTAAAGGTGGCGTTTTCTATATAGCCGAAGATATTGTGATAATTCGGGCTTTCTTCAATCACAATAGGCATAGTGAGTTGCTGATGATTCACCAAGACATTTACTTGATAGCGCCTCGGCATCTTTTTCTCAAGTGAAGCATAGGAGAGGGCGACTTGCTCTTCATTTTGCTCTAAAAAAATATCTAAGTTGTCGGTGATATCCTTATGCATTTCATTGAGATGCGCTTTGACTTCAGGATATTTTTCATAGCTTTTCTTTAAAGGTTCAATCAGGTGGATCAACACATCCTGAGCTACTTGCTCATCTTGCTTTTGTTGCTTATCTAAATACTTTTCTTCCCACAGGGTAAACTTACGTACCACTTCACGCAGTTTTGATTCTAAAACACCTATCTGCTTCTCGAGCTGTTGTTGTTGTTTAGTGGATAAGGCATTAAATGATTCATCGGTATGTGGTTCTTCTCCGTTCATGGCAACCAGCTCATAGCTGCCTTGGGGAGTAATACTTAAGCTGATGTCTTTGGCTGCGGCTTCAGTTGTCAGTTGTGTTAATGCTGATTCTTGTTTTGAGGCTAATTCAGATTTTAACTTTTCCGCACGGGTGTAATAGATTTCGTTATCGAAAGCCAGTGGCAAGGCTTTAACCAGACGTTGCATTAAATTCTCAATGTCTTTTTTAAACTGTTGTCCTTGGCCTTGAGGTAGTTTTAACACTTTTGGTGTTCTAGCATCATCAAAGTTGACGACATAACACCAATCATACAAAGGATGATGGCCATTGGGATCGTAACGGTCTAAATAGCGCATCACCATGGTACGTTTACCTAAACCATTTCGACCGATGGCATAGATATTATAACCTTTATCTTTCATTGACATAGCAAACTCTACGGCTTGCTGAGCACGATCTTGACCAACAATTTCAGTAAGTGGCGTTAGATGTTTGGTCGACTTAACGCTGGCTTCTAAACCAGACAAGGTTGAGGGGCGATAAAGCTTGTCACTGGAAAGAGGAGAAAAGGGCATATAGGATTTACCTCGTATGACAAAAGTTTAATCCAGTGTAGGCATGTAAATTTTAAATTTCAGTAGTTAATTAGCTAGTTAACACCAAATTAACATTGATCGCTTATTAAATAGACAAAAGTCTGATGAAAAGCCAAATTAACGGTCCTGTGTTTTTTATCTAATAAACATAAGGCTTATCATCTTAAGATTTCAGTTTAAGATTTCAGTTATATAAATTAGATTAATTAAAGAAAACACTCCTGCACCTGACTTATTCAATAGTTGGCATTTTAAGCTCTAGGGCTTTCAGTTAAGCTTTCAATGGTGGTCATGTACCAGACCAGTTCGTTAGCGTTACAGTAAACAATGATTAATATTCGCGCGTTGCTACGTAAAATCTAGTTAGAATCTTGAGGCGTTATACATTAGATTTCACGTAGGAGCGCGCACGAGAGTCTCATATAATCATTATCTTTTGCAGTTGCCATGTGCTAATCGGGTCCCAATTAACATGGAGAACTTTGAGCAATCACTAAATGCGATCCCATCGATACTTGAGGTAGCAAGGAATGACGACGAGCGAAGCCTGAGTGCAGGAAAAATGACGCGCGAATGCCGATAAGTAACGTTATTGGCACCTTCTAATCCCCACACATAAAACTGCGTACAATGTATATTATGTTAAATCGCCTGTTGAACATAAAAAAGGCCGACTCCTAATGTATGTCAGCCTTTTTCTATCTATTATCTATTTGAAAAATATTAGTAAAGTTCGAATAAAGGTTTTCCGTCAGTATCAAACTTTACTTCTAACATGCGCGCATGGCGATTTGGATCGTACAGAGGGTCTTTGACTATCTCTTCAAGCGGACGAGTATCTGTTTTTGGTACCACATTCGGGTCACCTACTGCGGCTTCATAATCACGAGCATGGTAAACACAAATAGGTGTGACACCATCTTCAGCTACAGTAAAACTGTTATGCCCTGGGCCGTAAATCTTCTTATCATAATCCGTTACTAACACTGGCTGACGAGTTTTCTTCCACGAATTACGATCTAACAAATCTGCATTTTCATCGGCTTCCATATAGCCCATACAATAACAAGCACCTGTCGCACTGGCAGAAAACGTGATAAAGATTTTGCCGTTATGCTTGAGCACTGCAGGCCCTTCGTTTACCCAAAAATCGATTCTTTCCCAATCATAATCAGGAGTCGTTAACATAAACTGAGTGGTTTTCAGCTTGATTGGCGATTCCATTTCAGCAAGGTAAAGGTTCGATGCTGCAAATTGGCCACCGGTTTTCTCTGCCCAACAAAAATAACGCTTGCCGTTGTTTTCAAAGATAGTTGCATCGAGTGAGAAATCTATAAAAGATTTATTATCGTCATCAGAGGCTTGCATCATGCCTAACTCAATCCATTCATCGTTGAGTGGATCTTGACCTTTGCACTCTAGTACGTATGGACGTAATGCCCAGATGTCTTCTTCTTCACTAGCAGCAAAGTAGATATACCATTTACCGTCAAGATAATGGATTTCTGGTGCCCAGATATGACGACTCATGGGGCCTGTTTCATGTTTAAACCAGATATCAAATGTTTCAGCGCTTTTTAAACCGTCTAAGGTTTTTGACTTTCTGAGTTCGATACGGTCATAAGTCGGTACAGAGCCAGTGAAATAGTAGAAACCATCTGTGTGTTTGTAGGCGAAAGGATCGGCACGTTGTTCTACTAACGGGCTGTTTGTTGCTAACGTCATTGTTCAACCTGTTTGCTAATTAATATTATTGTATGATTATATTGTTTTTAACCTACGACTCAAAGTAAAAGGTCTGTTTCAATCAGTAAATTTGCCATATTTAGCTTAGATCACATGCCCTTGAGCTAACAGCAAGTATCGCTAGAGCAATACCGAGGTCATCTTTTATTTGAATATTTGGTTAATCCGCTGATACAGACACCAATAAAAGTCATCAAACAAATTCGAACAATATCGGCTTGTACATTACATGAGCTGATACTGACATTTTATGATTGAGTAACATTATTTATAAAAGCCTTGCCCTCTTTCTATTCAAATTTTTATACAACTCCCCTGCTCTCGCCCATTTACATCTGACGACATCTATTCTGATCATATCCATCGTGCTTAACATTTTGGTGTTAACTTTATTTACACCATTTTTTATTCATTAATACAGTCTATAGTTGTTATGTTTTTAATAAACATACTGATTATGAGCATTACTAGCTAGAGCTTTTTAGGAGCATGATGTATGACGGACTTTTTGTTGATTGCCTATATTTTCCTCATGGCAGGTGTTGTGGCAGTACCTCTTGCGACCAAATTGGGATTAGGCTCAGTACTCGGTTATTTACTGGCAGGGATCGTGATTAGTCCGTTACTCACACTGTTAAAAGTCGACGTGGAGTCTATTCAGCACTTTGCCGAATTTGGTGTGGTCATGATGTTGTTTATTGTTGGCCTAGAGCTAGAACCTAAAAAATTGTGGGCGATGCGAACCCAGCTGTTTGGACTCGGAGGCGGTCAAGTTGTTCTCACAACCCTTGCGATAATGGCACTAGGTATTCTACTAAACTTATCTTGGCAGATGGCACTTACTATCGGATTGATCCTCTCTATGTCCTCTACTGCCATTGTACTACAAACATTGTCAGAACGTGGTCTAATGAAATCTGATGGTGGACAAGCATCATTTTCGGTTTTGCTTACACAAGATATTGCCGTTATCCCCATGTTAGCTTTTATTCCTATGTTGGCAGCACCTGAGTTAACTCAAGCCGCGATGACAAATGTTATTTCTGATGATCAACATGCTAGCTTGAGTTTGGTTGCTGGACTCGAAACTTGGCAAGTAACATTAGTCACTTTAGGCGCTATCGCCTTAGTGGTTTTCGGTGGCGGCCACCTTACTTCGCCAATATTCCGATTTGTTGCACTAGCCAGATTAAGAGAGCTATTTACTGCCACCGCGTTATTTTTTGTTATTGGTATTGCTTTGATAATGTCATTAGTCGGTTTATCGCCCGCATTAGGAACCTTTCTTGCGGGTGTGGTGCTTGCCAACTCTCCCTATAAACATGAACTAGAAAGTAATATTGCTCCCTTTAAAGGCTTATTACTGGGATTATTCTTTATTACCGTGGGTGCAGGGATCAATTTCGGTTTATTAACCTCTAATTTTGCTTCAATTGTGGGATTAACCTTGGCACTTATTACCATTAAAACGCTGGTATTGTTGTTGCTAGGTTTAATTTTTCAGATTAAAGGTGCTGAAAAATGGTTAATGGCGATGGGATTGGCACAAGCGGGTGAATTTGGATTTGTATTAATCTCCTTTACCCTTGCTAATAATGTATTACCTGCCGAGTTGTCTGAGAGATTGTTATTGGTTGTCACCTTATCAATGCTGTTATCACCGCTGTTGTTTCTTATTTACCAACGCCTAATTGCGCCACGATATGTCAAAAGCGATGCTGATAGAGAATACGCTTATCCTGAACAAAGCGAGATCATCATTGCAGGTTCTGGCCGCGTAGGCGGTTTAGTCGATAGAATTCTCAAAATGGCAAACTATCATGCCACGGTTATCGATTATAACTATCAGCGACTCGATGCGTTAGCCAGCATTGGGTTACGTTATTTCTTTGGTGATGCGACTCGCCCCGATATCCTAAGTGCTGCAGGTATTGAGAATGCAAAACTGTTAATTGTGGCTATAGATAAGAAGGACTCAGCCACTCAGTTAGTTCGATATGTTACGCACTATTTCCCTCACGTTCACGTCGTCGCCCGAGCCGTCGACCGTCATCATGTTTATGACTTATATGCATCAGGTTGCCGTGACATTATTAGGGAAACCTATGACAGTAGCTTACGAATGGGACGCTCTGCTTTCGAAGCGTTAGGAATTGAAAGAGAACAAGCTGAACAGATGATTGATGTTTTCAATGCCAACGATAGACAATTGATGTATCGCATGGCTGATGTTTACGAAAGCGGCGTACCTTTCGAGGAAAATGATGCCTATAAAGCACGGTTACAGGAACTACTTGCAGAAAATGAGCCTCTAGTTAAACAAGCTATAGAAAAAATACGTCAAGGATCTTAGTCTATCCATCACTTAATTTAACAAAACCGATGTATGACTCATAATTGCTCATAAATTTGGACGTTCAGTTTGCAAGCTGAACGCCCAAATATTTAACAGGCCATCGGTAACCAATATTAATTAATAATTAACACAAGTATTCCTTGAGAACCATTAACTCATATTGAGATTATGCAGCGTCTAAAGTTAATGATGCCATATCAATTACGAAACGATAACGTACGTCAGATTTTTCCATACGCTCGAAAGCATGATTGATCTCATCCATACGGATCATTTCGCACTCAGGAAGGATATTCATGCGACCACAGAAATCCAGCATCTCTTGAGTTTCTTTGATACCGCCAATCAGCGAGCCGGCAATGCGGCGACGGCCTAAAATAAGCGGTGGCGTCATTGGCTCAGCCAGTGGACCTACTTGACCAACAAGTACCAAGGTACCGTCGATATTAAGCAGTGGTGTATAAGGGTTGAGATCATGCTTCACTGGCACAGTATCGATGATCAATTCGAAGCGATTCGCTGCTAAAGCCATGGCATCGGCATCTTCTGACACAAGAAACTCATGAGCGCCAAGGGCTAACGCATCGGCCTTTTTACTCTCTGAGCGGCTGATCACTGTGACTTCAGCACCTAAGCCAACGGCTAATTTTATCGCCATATGACCTAAACCACCCATACCAACCACCGCGATACGGCTAGCAGGACCTACATTCCAAGTTCTCAATGGTGAATAAGTCGTAATACCAGCACAAAGCAATGGTGCTACTTTGGCTAAATCCAAAGATTTTGGAACATTAAGCACAAACTCTTCACGTACGATCAGGTGTTTTGAGTAACCACCAAAAGTGATATCTCCATTGATACGGTCGGGAGAATTATAAGTTTGCGTCATACCTTCAAGGCAGAATTGTTCTTCGCCACTATGGCAGTGCTCACACTCTTGGCAGCTATCGACCATACAACCTACGGCAACATGGTCACCTACCTTAAATTTGGTCACGTTAGCACCAATCTCAGTGACACGGCCTACAATTTCATGGCCTGGCACATTCGGATATGCTGTCCATCCCCAGTCGTTACGTGCTGTATGTAGATCGCTATGACACACGCCACAATATAAAATCTCCATTGCTACATCGTTATCACGTAGTTCGCGACGTTCGAAGGTATATGGAACTAACTCAGAATGCTCATCGTGTGCACAATATCCTATGGTTTTCATATTCTATGTCTCCTAATCTGATAGCCCTATTTGAGGCATCAAATACATCGCTAGTTAAAAATAACTAAATCGCTAAGATTTAAATTTAACGATTAGTTTAGACTCAGTGCCAGACAGTGCATATCACAATCCTCCAAATGACTTGCCTATTTCTCTAAATTTAGAGAAACGAACAATCTAAATTTGTTATTTGAGATACAATCAACGATAGTCATTTTTTGATGTGAGATAATGTGAATGGTTGATGAACTTAATCAAGTAAGGCAGAGTATTGTAGATACTTTAATAAGACATACCACTGTGAATGGGGTGAACAGCACTAAAATACATCCGCTTCATCTGTTCAAAGCAACTGAACTCACAAGATGTGATGCAAACGTTTATAAACCCAGCTTAATCCTCACAGTGCAAGGTGCTAAAAGTTTATTTTTATACTGTGAAAATCAGTCATTTAATCAAGGAGAATGTTTAATTTCTTCAATCGATATACCCATCACTTCTAATATTACCAGCGCCAGCGAACATACACCTTATTTTAGCCTAGTTTTTGAATTGGATTTAGCCACAATTAGCAGCTTAATGGTTGAAATGGGCTTCAAAGTCAACGTGTCGATGTCGATATTCCTGCGGTAACTATAGATCAAGCGCCTTTAAGTTTGTTGGCCGCGATGAAGCGCATGACGGACTTGCTTGATAATCCAAAAGATATTGCAATTTTATACCCTTTGCTTGAACGTGAAATTACCTATCGACTGCTCACCAGCCCAATGGGAGCGAGATTAAGACACCTTTGCACATTGGACTCGTCAAGCAATAAAGTGATGCGTGCCATTCAGTATCTTAATGAACATTTTCAGCGTGTGATCAGAATTGAAACTCTGGCCAGTGAAGTCAGCATGAGTGTGTCATCATTGCATCAACATTTTAAAAATTTAACGACACTCAGCCCGCTGCAATTTCAAAAGCAATTAAGGCTGTTTGAGGCTCGACGGTTAATTATGCAAGGTATGGATATTTCTGCAGCAGCGTATCAAGTCGGTTATGAAAGTGCATCACAATTTACTCGGGATTATGGCCGAGCATTTGGCCTTTCCCCATCACAAGATAGAATGTCTTAATCACAAATAAAAAACTCTAACTGATTGGCTCAGTTAGAGTTACTAAATTTTTAGCGATAAATAGCGTTATTTGTTTTTTGTTACGCGGTAAATCGCACCAGCGAAATCATCAGAGATCAATAAGCTACCATCGGCAAGTTCAGCAAATGCCACGGGACGACCAAAAGTTTCCTCATTTTGCATAAAGCCCGTTATAAAAGGCGAGTATTTGATGATTTCTCCATCTTCTATAGTGGCTACGGCAACTTTATAACCCGCTTTTTTACTGCGATTCCAAGACCCATGTTCAGCAACAAAAAGTTGCTCTTGATAAGCCTTCGGAAATTGTTGTCCACGATAAAAGTGAATCCCTAAAGGTGCAACGTGAGCACCAAGTGATAGCGCGGGGGCAGTATAATCTTTCGTGTTTTTTCCCTTACCAAATTCTGGGTCTAAAATGGTGCCAGCATGAACATATGGAAAGCCGAAATGTTCACCTTGATAAGAGACCTTATTGATCTCACAGGGGGGAATATCATCGCCCATCATGTCTCGACCATTATCACTAAACCAAAAAGTATTGGTTTTTGGATGAAAATCAAAACCAACTGAATTACGTACCCCTTGAGCTATAGTGGTTAACTTTTTGGTTTTAAGATCTAACGAAAAGATTCGACCATAACGTTCATTTTCGGCGCATACATTACAGGGGACGCCAACAGGTATGATTAACTCCCCTGTCGGAGAGAAGCCAAGTACTTTCCAACCATGATGCGTGTCACTAGGAAATTTATCGAATACCACATCATATTGGGGGGTGTTTAAATTTTTATCGATATTTTTAAAGCGAATAATCCGTTCCACTTCTGAGACATACAGATTGCCATCTTTATACGCTACACCAGATGGCATGGTTAAACCTGACGCAATGACAATTTTTTCATCGGCGACACCATCGTTATCCTTGTCGATAAGCGCATAAACATTGCCTGCTCTAATAGAGCCCACATAGACAATTCCGGTATCTGAAATGGCTAATTCTCTTGCATTTTCGACATCATCTGCGAATAAACTTACATTGTAACCATCAGCCACGGTGAGTTTATCTAATATGTCTTTTGCCATCACGGGCGCGCTTAATATTGTAATGGTTAGCGCTTGAGCCACTAACGAAATTTTAGTGTTGAATAATTGAGTCATTTAACATCCCTTAGAGACAAAGTTCGCGACTAATTGTTATGAAGTTAATCGCCAAAATGGACAGAGTTAATGTGATAATCGCTATTCTACCGCTTTATGAGGTCTACATGGATTACCAAATGCTATTGTTTTTGCAGGAATATCTTTAGTCACCACACTACCGGCACCAACAACCGCCCCATCACCTATGGTGACACCGGGTAAAATAATGCAGCCGCCACCAATCCACACGTGACACCCAATAGTAATGGGCTCAGCCCAACCTATATGTTGATCCCGGGTTGCAGCATCTAACGGATGGTGTGCGGTATAAAGCTGAACATTAGGACCAATAAAAACGTGATCACCGATAGTTACAGGTGCGCAATCTAGCAGCGTAAAATTGAAATTAATAAACACATGACTGCCAATCATGGTGTTGATGCCGTAATCGATATTCATTGATTTTTCAATATGAACATCGTCACCAACTTTGGCAAAAATCTTATTTATTAAATGACGTTGATGACCACGATCACTCCGTGGGGTCTGATTATATTCTGCGGTTAAATCACGGATATGATCGCGGATCTCAATGAGTTCTGGATCATTAATACAATACCGCTCACCTGCTCGCATTTTACTCAGTGCATTCATCTTTATTACCTATTATCTAATAGCTTTTACCTAATAGCTTTTTTATAACGCTGATATTCAATAACTTATTTCGATAATGATGAATAGTTTAAGGCTTACTTAGTGATTCCCGGTCATCGTTTTATTGAATATCAATGATATTTATATTAAGCATTATCTGCTTAAGTTAGCAATGAGCATTGGGCTAAAAATCTATTCTCCATAGATACAAATAGTAACCAAAATCTATAATTGTTCTACAGTGTTTGTTCGTCGATAATTTCAGGGTTGAATGAACAGCAACAGGATATTCATATATTTGTAATTATTGTGGCGATTGCCGATGTTCTCACATGCACGATGTTTTAAACCTCTATGGCCTATTAATTAAGTCATCGACGGAATACAACGGAGATCGGAGCACACTTTAACTCAGAATTGTTGAGTTTTTTGTTGAGAACATCGATACATTTAATCAGCTTCGATTATCCTTGAGTGACGTTTGACGTTCAAAATTAATGTTAAAAGACGTTTAATTCGGATTGTCTGCTAAAAAGTCGAATATTACAGTTCGTGGTTGACCTTGATAAATAAAACTGACCAATAAACGCCAAACCATGTAGTTACTGCTGCATGAACCGTATACTGTAGTTGCCTGATAATGATTTTCTGAGGTTTGAGATAAATTTACTGGGATAATGCCCATAAACATATCTCTGCCTTCGATTCTGCCACTGAGGTTTTCAACAGGTTTTGAAAAATCTAAATCGATCTGTAATGGTTTTTCACTCGGCGTGTTTTCGGGCGAAATAGTGAGACTAATCAGTAGATCAGCAATAGTTTGTTTACATTCACTTTGTTTGAATTGGCATAAGCTGTCATCAATTTCAAACTGAGATTGACTCTCTAGTTTGCTGGTTACCTTTTGATTGGATTCTTGATTAAAGCAGCCACTCAATAAAAATAGACCTGAAATTAGCCAAAGTGAGCCTAGACGGCAGATAGTTGTTCGAGTTAGCACAAATTTCAACCTTTTCAATCATACTGTTTACATTCTGTATACGAACATTGATCTGGATCAATGTTCCGTGCCGCATAATTCCTATCTTTTTTGATATTGCTCAAGTATCATTGCGTCAGCTAACATTAATTAGCGTTAATGTCGGTTAACATATTGACACTATCGAGTTTGTTTCGTAGGAAACAGGCTTTCGCGTCACTTAACGGGTAAAGTATCACTTTACTCAACTAATAAGTATAAGTAATAAGCAGTGGAAGCAAAATGATGAACCATTCCCAGCCTCAAGGCGCTGATTACAATTACACCGTTGTCCGCCAGTTTGCATTAACCACAGTATTGTGGGGAATCGTCGGTATGTCGGTAGGTGTATTGATCGCGGCCCAGTTAATCTGGCCACACCTAAACTTCGAAACTCCATGGTTAACGTACAGCCGATTAAGACCGCTGCACACTAATGCCGTGATTTTCGCGTTCGGTACTTCAGCTCTTTTCGCAACATCCTATTACGTGGTACAGCGTACCTGTCAAACCCGCCTATTTGCACCTAAATTAGCTGCATTTACCTTCTGGGGTTGGCAAGCCATTATTTTATCAGCCGTTATCACTCTGCCTTTGGGTATTACCAGTGGTAAAGAATACGCTGAATTAGAATGGCCTATCGATATCGCTATCGCCGTAGTTTGGATCTCTTACGCCACGGTTTTCTTCGGTACAATTGTTAAACGAACCACTTCACACATTTATGTGGCTAACTGGTTCTTTGGTGCCTTCATTATTACCGTAGCGGTGCTACACATAGTTAACTCGATGGCAGTGCCAGTAAGCTTGTGGAAGTCTTACTCATTGTATGCAGGTGCTGTAGATGCCATGGTTCAATGGTGGTATGGCCATAACGCAGTAGGTTTCCTATTGACCGCGGGTTTCTTAGGTATGATGTACTACTTCGTCCCTAAGCAAGCAGGTCGTCCTGTTTATTCATACCGTCTATCCATTGTTCACTTCTGGGCACTGATTGCACTTTATATTTGGGCTGGTCCTCACCACTTACATTACACCGCTCTACCTGACTGGACTCAGTCATTAGGTATGGTGATGTCACTGATCCTATTTGCTCCATCTTGGGGTGGTATGATCAACGGTATTATGACTCTTTCAGGTGCTTGGCATAAGCTAAGAACTGACCCTATCCTTCGTTTCTTAGTGGTTTCATTGTCTTTCTACGGTATGTCTACCTTCGAAGGCCCAATGATGGCAATCAAAACGGTAAACGCACTTTCTCACTATACCGACTGGACTATTGGTCACGTTCATTCTGGTGCATTGGGCTGGGTAGCCATGGTTTCGATTGGTTCTCTATACCACTTAATCCCTTCAGTTTATGGTCACGGCCGTATGTACAGCACTAACCTGATTAATGTTCATTTCTGGTTAGCGACTATCGGTACTGTGCTTTATATCGTTTCAATGTGGATCTCTGGTGTGATGCAAGGTCTAATGTGGCGTGCAGTTAACTCTGACGGCACCTTGACTTACAGCTTCGTTGAGAGTTTAGAAGCCTCTTACCCATTCTACTTTGTCCGTTTCTTAGGTGGCTGTTTCTTCGTAACCGGTATGCTATTAATGGCGTACAACGTGTTCAAGACAGTAAAAGCACCAAAAGAATCTTTGCCAGCACTCGCTGAAGCATAAGGAGTAGATTTGATGAAATTTAATCATGAGATAGTTGAAAAAAACATCGGTCTGCTAGGGATCTTCACTGTTATCGCCATTAGCTTTGGTGGTTTAGTACAGATCACTCCCCTACTGTTCCAAAAAGACACGACTGAGCCTGTAGATGGTTTGCGTCCTTACACAGCTTTAGAGCTTGAAGGTCGTGATATCTATATCCGTGAAGGGTGTTATAACTGCCACAGCCAGATGATCCGTCCGCTACGAGCAGAGACTGAGCGTTATGGTCACTACTCTGTTGCTGGTGAATCGGTTTGGGATCACCCATTCCAGTGGGGCTCTAAGCGTACAGGCCCAGATCTTGCCCGAGTTGGTGGTCGTTATAGCGATAAGTGGCATGAAGTTCACTTGATCGATCCTCGCGCTGTAGTACCTCAATCAAATATGCCAGGTTTTCCTTGGCTGGCTGATAACGTGCTCGATGGCAAGTTGACAGCCAAAAAGATTGAAGTATTCCGTGGTTTTGGTGTGCCTTACACTCAGGAAGATGTCGACAATGCTCAAAAGGCTGTCGAAGGTAAAACTGAGCTAGAAGCGCTGATTGCATACCTACAATCGTTAGGTCACGCACTGAAATAATTGGAGGCAATTATATGGATTACGGAACAGTACAAGGGATAATCACCATTGTCGTTATGGTTACGTTTGTCGGTATTTTTGCATGGGCTTATAGCGGACGCCGCAAACATCAGTTTGATGAAGCCGCTAACCTTGTGTTCTCAGATGAAGAGAAACACAAGGACTCAGGAGAACATAAGTGATGATGAGTAGCTTCTGGAGTATTTGGATTACCGTACTCACAATTGTGGTAATCGCAGGATGTTTTATCCTTTTACGCCTTGTGTCTAAAAACAACACAGGTATTGATGAAGGCGAGTCGATGGGTCACAGCTTCGACGGTATCGAAGAGATCAATAATCCACTACCAAAATGGTGGAGCTATATGTTCTATTTGACTATCGTTTTCGGTGTCATCTACTTAGCCCTTTACCCAGGTCTTGGTAACTATAAAGGTTTACTTGGCTGGTCAAGCTCGAACCAAAGTATTGGTACTGAGCATGGCATTAAGGCTGACTCTGCTGCTGCAACTGAATTAGCAGAGAAAGAAGGTCGTTGGGTACAGTACGACAAAGAAGTCGAAAAAGCAGCGGCTAAATACAGCCCTATTTTTGAAGCTTATTTAGCGACTCCGCTAGAAGAGTTAGTAAAGAATGAAGAAGCCCTTAAAGTGGGTGGACGTCTATTCTTACAAAACTGTTCACAATGTCATGGTAGTGATGCTCGTGGTTCTAAAGGCTTCCCTAACCTAACTGATGATGCATGGTTATACGGTGGAGAGCTAGCGACCATCAAGACCACTATCATGAATGGTCGTCACGGTATGATGCCGCCAAAAGGTGGTTTACCTATCGAAGACAGCGAACTAAAAGGTCTAGCCGAATATGTGGTTAAGCTTTCGGGTCGTGAGCATGACGAGGCTTTAGCCGCTCAAGGTCAAGGTTCATTCATGAAAGGATGTTTTGCTTGTCACGGTATGGACGGTACAGGTAACAAATTCATGGGTGCCCCTAACCTAACCGATAGCGCTTGGTTATATGGTGGTAGTCGTGGAGTGATCATAGAAAGCATCAAAAACGGCCGTTCTGGTGTAATGCCAGCTTGGAAAGACGTTTTAGGTGAAGAGAAAGTTCACGTTATTTCTGCTTATGTATATAGCTTATCTCACCAGTAACTAGATGAGTAATATCAAGGCCTCGCATCGCTCGAGGCCTTTTTTTTTAGGTGCGATTTAGCCCAAGAAACGCTAAAATGCCGTCAACAAAAATTACAGGTAGTATCCATGAATCAACCGCAAGCTTGGTATAAACAATTTTGGCCTTGGTTTCTGATTATTTTGCCCTTGTCTGCCGTTATCGCTAGCATCAACTTGCTGATGATCTCTATAGATAATAAAGATTCGCTAGTCTCTGAAGATTATTACAAAGAAGGCAAAGCGATAAACATGGACTTGCGTAAAATCAAGCATGCGCGGCAGTTAGGACTTCAGTTCGAACTGCTAGTTAACGATTATGAGCTCACAATCACCCAACACGGTGGAGAGTCCTATCTCGCGGCTCTACGCGTGCACTTTTTTCATCCAACCATTCAAGCTCGTGACTTCGACCAAATCGCTACCGCCGATGGGGCGCAAATTTACCGACTAAAATTGGATGAACCGATAAAAGGTGCTTGGGAAGTCAGACTAGAAAGTTTTGATAATAGCTGGCGAATTCAAAAGCGCCTTGAGATAACAAGCAATAATAGTTATTGGCTAAATTAATTTATGAGCCAATCCCCTTGTTTTCATTGTGGCGAGCCAGTTACTACTGGCTTGCAATTTACCACTAGCATAGATAACTCTCCGCGGCCCATGTGCTGCCTTGGCTGTCAGGCCGTATCTCAGGCAATTATTGATGCAGGCTTAACCAATTATTATAAATACCGCACTCAGCCAGGAAATAAGCAAGCCGATTTAGTACCTGAAGAGCTAAGTCATTATTCGGCATATGATCTTAAAGAAGTACAACAAGACTTTGTTCATAATGAGCATGATGGCAAGAGTGTATCGCTAACCATTGAAGGCATCACCTGCGCCGCCTGTGCTTGGCTAATTGAACACAAATTAAAAAATGTCGCTGGTATCATTTCAATCCAAGTTAATACCACCACAGAAAGAGCCTTAGTGCAGTGGCAAGAAGAGCAGATTCAACTCAGCAAAATTCTGACGCTAATCAGCCAAATCGGTTACCAAGCAGCACCTTATCAGGTCGATGAGCAAGAGATTCAAAGCAAAGCCAACAGCCGAAAATTCCTTTTACGCCTGGGGCTAGCAGGCTTTGCCACTATGCAAGTGATGATGTTCGCCCTCGCCTTATATTCAGATTACTTCACCGATTTAGACATTGAATTTCGGGATTATTTTCGCTGGGTCAGCATGATTTTCGCCGCTCCAGTGGTGTTCTATTCTGCTCAGCCATTTTATTTCAGTGCCCTGCGCTCGATGCTGTCTGGCAGGTTGAATATGGATGTATCAGTTTCAATCGCCATCTGTGGTGCCTATATCGCCAGTTGCATCGCTACGGTCACAGGTCAAGGTGAAGTCTATTTCGAATCTGTCAGTATGTTCACTTTCTTCTTGTTACTTGGTCGCTATTTCGAGCAGAACGCAAGGCAGAAAGCCTCTATAAGTTCTAATAATCTGCATAAGTTAGTGCCTTTAACCGCCAATCTTGTTGATCTACATGGACAACAACATGAAG
This sequence comes from Shewanella sp. Isolate11, assembly GCF_022398315.1. GTDB lineage: Bacteria > Pseudomonadota > Gammaproteobacteria > Enterobacterales > Shewanellaceae > Shewanella. The sequence continues at coordinate 373,666 of NZ_JAKEVF010000002.1, read as the reverse complement.
TGCCTGCTAAACAGCTTAAACTTGATGACATCATATTAGTTAAACCCGGCGAAGTGATTGCTGCCGATGGTGAAGTGCTCGAAGGCCATACCAGTGTCAATGAAGCCATGCTAACTGGCGAGCAGATGCCAGTAGCAAAAATATGTACCAGCCAAGTGTTTGCCGGCACCATCAATGTCGATCACCCCATTAAGGTCAAAGTGAGTGCCGTTGGCCAAGACCAGTTAGTCGCAGAGATTATTCGCCTTCAAGAAGCCGCTTCGAACAATAAGCCTAAAGTAGCGTTATATGTCGATCAAATATCCAACTACTTTACTTGGACCATATTAGTCGTTGCCTTAGTGACTTATCTTGTATGGAAAACCTATTGGCCAGAGGATGCCTTCTGGGTCACGTTATCGGTTTTGGTTGCCACTTGCCCTTGTGCCCTCGCCCTCGCAACGCCTACAGCGGTCACCTGTGCCACAGGGTTATTCACGCGAATTGGTGTGGTGGCTAGGAAAGCTGGCGTATTCGAAAAGTTACCTTTAATTAATCATGTGGTGTTCGATAAAACGGGCACCTTGACCTGTGGTTCATTAACCATTTCAGAGGTGAAGCTTTTCGCAGAGATGAATCAAGCTCAAGCTTTATCTACGGCTGCAGCACTAGAGGCGCACTCTTTGCATCCAATAGCAAAAGCCTTTGAAATATATCGCTCAGATTTAACCTGCATGAAGAATAAGAATATTGCCGGTATGGGCATTCAAGCAAATGTCGACGGTGTCGATTACTTTATTGGTAGCGCCGCGTTTATTGGCAAACAAATCAATGTGTCACTTGAAGAACAACAACAAGCGATCTATTTGAGTAATAAACAGCAACTATTAGCTCGATTTACCTTAGTAGACCGTATCAGGGAAGATGCAAAGCAGACTGTGGCTCAGCTTAAACAACTAGGTTGCCAGGTAAGTATTGCCAGTGGTGACAGCTCTATCCACGTCGATGACGTAGCTAAAGTGGTAGGAATCGACAAAGTACATAAATCTCTTAAACCACAAGATAAATTAGCATTAGTTCAAAGTTTGCAGCAGACGGATCAAGTGGCCATGTTTGGTGATGGAATTAATGACGCCCCTGTATTAGCCGGAGCTAATTTGTCGATTGCCATGGGTAGCGGCGCTGCGGTAACCAAAAACAGTGCCGACCTCATCTTGCTTGGCGATCAATTATCACGTTTTACCGATGCGGTGAAGATTGCTAAGCTATCAGGCAAAATCATCAAACAAAATTTAATCTGGGCCCTTGGTTACAACTTATTGATCATTCCCCTAGCCGTCACCGGACATGTGGTGCCTTATATTGCCGCCATTGGAATGTCAGCCAGTTCTCTCATCGTCGTAGCCAATAGTCTGCGCCTACTCAAGGTACGTATATGAGCATTATCTATGTGTTAATCCCTATCGCCATGCTGTTTGTATTAATTGCAGTAGGGATTTTTTTCTGGGCAGTAAAGTCTGAGCAATTTGATGACTTAGAAAGACATAGCGTATCGATTTTATTTGATGATGACGTCAAGCCTAATATAGATAAGTCAGTAAAAGAGCCTAAAGATCTTGATTGAGTTTACTATTACAGGTGCCTTTATTGTTGGTCTAATGGGCGCAGGCCACTGCATCGGTATGTGTGGCGGATTAGTCGGCGCATTTTCACAGCAACTATCAAATCAACCCAACCACAACATGCTGGCCTCTCAACTGAGTTTTATCTTCAGCTATAACTTAGGACGGGTATTAAGTTATACCCTTGCAGGAGCCCTTGTCGGGGGTTCAGCCAGCCTACTGAGTACTCTGTTTAGCTTAGACAGCTATTTGATAGCTGTGAGAGTGTTTGCAGGCTTAATGATGATTATCACTGGGCTGTATATCGCCCAAATATGGTCAGGCGTGGTTCAAGTTGAGCGTTTAGGAAAGTTACTCTGGCGTGCTATCGGTCCAATCGCAAAACGCTTGTTACCCATCAAAAACCTGAAACAATCCTTTATCGCTGGCTTGTTATGGGGCTGGTTGCCCTGTGGTTTAGTGTACAGCACATTAACCTGGGCTATCGCGGCCAATAACGCACAACAAGGGGCGCTGATCATGGCGGCTTTTGGACTTGGTACTCTACCCGCCTTAATTAGCGCCGGTGTCGCAGCACAGTTTTTTGCTAAATGGGTTTTGAAAAAACAAGTCCGTATGATCAGTGGCTTAATACTCGTCATTTTTGGCTTACAAACCCTGTATATCGCATTTGGTCAGCTTAGCTAGCCCAGACTATTAAATTAGTTTACCATTAGGTTAATCGCTAAATTTGAGAGAGATTATGACAGACAACATTAAAAGTCGTCGTTCGGGTTTACCTGGATGCGCCATTCATTGTCATGACTGTAGTATGGGAACCTTATGTATCCCTTTCACCTTAAATAACAATGAACTTGATCAACTCGATGAGATCATTGAGCGAAAAAAACCTATCCAAAAGGGCGAACAGATTTTTAAATCTGGAGACGGCTTAAAGTCCCTTTTTGCTATCCGCTCTGGCACCATTAAAAGTTATACCATTACTGAGCAAGGAGATGAGCAAATCACTGGTTTCCATCTGGCTGGTGATGTCATTGGTTTCGATGGGATCAATAAGCAAATCCACCAAAGCTTTGCTCAAGCACTTGAGACTTCAATGGTATGTGAAATACCTTTCGATACCTTAGATGAACTGTCAGGTAGCATGCCCAAACTTCGTCAGCAGATCATGCGTTTAATGAGCAATGAGATCCAAAGCGATCAAGAAATGATCCTGCTGTTAAGCAAAAAAAATGCTGAAGAACGTTTAGCGGCATTTATCAGTAATCTTGCCAATCGTTTCGGTAACCGTGGTTTCTCACCTAAAGAGTTTCGTTTAACTATGACGCGTGGCGATATTGGTAATTATCTTGGTTTAACCGTCGAAACGATTAGCCGATTATTAGGCCGCTTCCAAAAGGCTGAGTTAATCGAAGTTAAAGGTAAATACATCACAATCGTTGATTTTGACTCATTGAATAAACTGGCTGGAAACAATAACATCGGTCGATAAATTGACATTTTAATGAGTTAAATTGATCTAAAGCAAGGCTTTTTATTAGATTTAGCTCATTATTAAAGTACCACGCAAAAGTAAGGAATTATCTATGAAAGATTATCATAAAATTCTTGTTGTAGTGGATCCAACCAAGGACAACCAACCTGCCCTCGCAAGAGCCATTGAACTCGCTTCGAAGAACCACGCCAGCATTACTGTATTCCTCTCCATATTCGATTTCTCCTACGAGATGACTTCCATTTTATCCGGCAATGAACGTGAGGCCATGCGCCAAGGTGTGATTGCTCAACGCAAAGCCTGGTTAGCGGATATCTTAAGTCATTATGACAGTCATGGAGTAAACATAGAAAGTGAAGTTGTGTGGCATAACCGTCCCTTTGAAAGCATTATCTTGCATGCTATGGATGGCGGCTATGATCTGATCGTTAAAGGAACACATCAACATGATAAGCTCAAGTCGGTTATATTCACCCCAACCGATTGGCACTTGATGCGTAAGGCGCCAGTACCTGTACTGCTGGTAAAAGATCATGATTGGCCTGTTGCTGGTAAAATTCTCTGTGCTATTAATGTGGCTTCTGAAGTTGAAGAGCATCAATCAATTAATGGCAAAATCATTGAGCATGCATTAGATTTAGCCAAGAAGTTTGACGCGCAGGTTCATTTAGTCAATGGCTATCCCGGTACACCGGTTAATTTAGCTATCGAGTTACCTGACTTCGATGCCCATACCTACAGCGAAACGATACGTATGCAGCATGAACAGCGAGTCTGTTATCTTGCTAATAGCTACGGTATTTCTAGTGACTTCTGCCATGTCAAAGAAGGCCTACCTGAAGATGTTATCCCTGAGTTAGCACTTAAATTAGATGCCGAATTAGTTATCTTAGGCACTGTAGGACGTACCGGCTTTTCAGCGGCCTTAATAGGTAATACTGCCGAGCATGTTATTGATAGCATTGACTGTGATCTGTTGACTATTAAGCCTGACGGTTATCATTCACCTCTTGAGTCAGAGTGATAGTCGGTATTGCTTCTTCTTAGGTCTAATTTTTTATATACTACGCGCCCAGAATTTTACGATACTAGGCGCGTTTTTTATTATGTCTGAAGAAACACTTTCGAAAAAACAGTTAACTCGGCTGAATAAGCTGCAAAAGCGATTACGACGTGAAGTCGGAAGTGCTATCGCCGACTACAACATGATTGAAGAGGGTGATACCGTCATGTGTTGTCTGTCTGGTGGGAAGGACAGTTACGCCATGCTGGATATCCTAGTTAACTTACAACAACGTGCGCCGATCCAGTTTAATCTGGTTGCGGTAAACTTAGATCAGAAACAACCCGGTTTCCCTGAAGATATCTTGCCAGCCTATTTAGACACTTTAAATGTGCCTTACCATATCCTCGAGAAAGACACTTATTCTATCGTAAAAGATAAGATCCCTGAGGGTAAGACAACTTGCTCGCTTTGCAGCCGTCTTCGCCGTGGTACTTTATATGGTTTCGCACAAAAAATTGGTGCTACGAAAATTGCTTTAGGTCATCACAGAGATGACATTATAGAAACCATGTTCCTCAACATGTTCTTTGCTGGCAAATTGAAAGCGATGCCGCCTAAACTCTTGTCTGATGATGGGGCCAACGTGGTGATCCGTCCCCTCGCCTACAGTCGTGAAAAAGACATTGCCGAATATGCTCAGCTTAAAGCTTTTCCTATTATTCCTTGTAACCTTTGCGGCTCCCAAGAAAACCTTAAGCGCGCCGCAGTAAAAGACATGCTTAAAGGCTGGGACAAACAGTTTCCAGGGCGAATTGAGACTATTTTCACAGCGATGCAAAATACCAGTCCATCACAGGGTGTCGACAGAGCGCAATTCGATTTCGTTTCACTAAAGCAAGATCCGAATGCGCCAATGAAAGGAGATGTCGCTGAATCAGACTTGCCCGCTTTTGATTTTCTCGATATCGCCAACAGCGGTCATATCGATCTCGATGAGGCCAAGCGCCGTTCACAAGGTGCCAGTATTGAGGTGGTGAGTTCTTATACACCCTAATCATAAGGCGAAAAAACGTCCTGAATAGTAAAAAGCCCTCAACTGAGGGCTTTTTATTTGCTATGAATTACGGTTTTATCCACGGGCTAACGACAATTGGCTGTACACTAAACTTGAGTTCAGATAGCAGTTCAATCTGATCAGATGACAAACTAAACTGGTGATTTGTCTGCTGCTGTTTACCATCGATAATCACACTGGCGCTGTCTTCAAATTGGAAGCTAATTCCGTCAATATCTGCGCTAAAATAGCGCATCGGAAACCCCTGTAATTTATTAAGTAAGTTATTCATATCAGCTTTTAAGGCGATCAGCTCCGCCTGCTGATATATTTGTTGCGTTTGTTTAGCTCGAATCTGCATTGCGATACCGCACTGCTGCGCATCATCTTGCATCTGTAAATTAATCAGCGCTCGCTCTGACTTAAGTGTGTCGTCAAAAGGAATGAAAATTCGTTGCTGTTCGGTGATCACTAACGGAAAACGTTCTTTCTCAGTACTAATATAACCAGTTTCAATCAAGCAACCGTTCTGCTTAGGCACAGAAAAAGCGATATCAACCAGAGGAAAATGACCCGCATTTAAAGTTTTAAGACGGGCATAGAATCCCTGGTACTCGAGCGAGATTGGAGCCGCCGTTGTGATAAAGCTACTACCTAACAATAAAACTGCAATGATCACTCTATGCATTAGTAGCAACCAAGAACTGATCATTATGGCGCAACATTTCGAGTAACTCTTCGACATAAGCCCCTTGGCGCTCTGAGTAATTCATCAATCCGTATACCAGTTTATTGGCTGTTATCGGCTTTTCTTGCGCACGTAGATCGGCACGGATCGCTCTGAGCACTGCATAAGCCCCATTTGAGTTGAGGTTTTTCATATATGAACCGACAGATTCATCGACACTTTTGAATACAGCAACCTCGTGGTTTGCTCCTGCATTACGTGATTGAGGAACCAAGCCACAGCCTTTTTTAAAGCACCACTGCCCGAAGAAATTGAGTCCCTCACGAGCAAATCGACTACTCCCCCAGCCGGTTTCATTCGCCGCTTGAATAAGCACTAAATTTTCAGGAACAATATCGACTCTAACTATTAATTCATCAAGAGCCTCAGCGGTAACCGTACGCATAGAAAATTGATATTTACTGGCAAGCTCAAGAATACGGAACTCTTCGGCTTGTGATAATGACTGGTCATCTTGCATGTGTTGTTGTGAATCAAGCAAAAACTTACGCTCATCAGCAATAATGGCGTTGTGGTGCGAAATTGCAGGTCTTAGGTAATCAAAAAATGCACGTTTTTTTTCTGCCACATCTGCAATGGCAGAGAAATCTGGAATAATACTATTATTAGTTGGATTCTTGACCAGTTTACCCTTAGTGGAACTGTCATCGTCATGATCAATGACGAATAATGTTAACGTTAATAACGCCACAACGACAATTGTTAACGACAATATCACATTGTTTATTCTACCTGTTTTCAAATCAACGTCTCTCTTCAACTAGTAAGCCGGCGATTATAAGGTATATCTGCTGTTTAACAAAATTACTAGGCGGAAATGTGATATTGGATATAATAGACACTGTTTATGATGGGGCTTCAGGAAGGAATACCCGAATGCAGGATTATGCTCTAAATCAATTCACGAACGTTGTAGCTATAGGCGGAGGCCATGGACTTGGCCGAGTACTATCATCGTTATCATTTTTAGGCTCCAAACTTACAGGTATCGTTGCCACAACAGATAATGGTGGTTCAACGGGGCGTTTACGACAAGAACAAGATTGTATTGCCTGGGGCGATCTACGTAACTGTTTATCGCAACTAGCTAGTCGCCCTTCTGTGGGTTCGATGTTATTTGAATATCGGTTTGGCGGTAATAGTGAATTAAGTCAACACAATTTGGGTAACCTTATTCTACTTGCACTTGATGAGTTATGTGTCCGTCCATTAGAAGCCGTCAACTTGATACGCAACATGTTGAGTATAGAAACTCAATTGATCCCCATGTCTGAGCAACCCACGCATTTAGTCGCAATTCAGTCTTGTGGAAGTCGGATTTTAGGTGAAGTAGAAGTCGATGAAATGACGGAAGATCCTATCGCCTTGTCTCTTGAGCCTATGGTTGAAGCAACTCAAGAAGCTTATATAGCCATCGAAAATGCCGATCTGATCATCTTAGGTCCTGGTAGTTTTCTCACCAGCATCATGCCGCCTTTGTTGTTACCTAAAATCAGTGAGGCAATTTCACAAAGTAACGCCAAAATAGTATTAATTGAAAACCTGACAGAAGAACCTTCTGCAGCGGCTAACTTCAGTTTAGAAAAGCGCCTAGAATGGTTTAAACAAGTGCTGGGAAATAAAGCGGTAGATCATGTTTTATGTGATGGAGAAAGCTATTCCACTCACGGTCACATCACTCATTACCCTTTGCGTAGTCGACATCATATCGCCCTACACGACCGTAAAGGGTTAATTGAAGCCCTATCATTGGTTGCTAGGCGTGAATTATAAAAATCCCATCTAAAAGATGGGATTTTTATTGTAAACCTAATTTTAGATCACTTGAGCGATAGCTTTACAAATCGTTGGCATATTGTCTGGTGTCATGCCCGCCACGCTGATGCGACCAGAACCTACAATATAAATACCAAACTCTTCACGTAAACGGTTAACTTGCTCTTTATTTAAGCCAGAGAAACTAAACATACCGTTTTGGCTTGAAATGAAGCTAAAGTCTTGGGTAACGCCTTCGGCAACTAGAGATTCAACAAATAACACGCGCATTTGAGCAATACGCTCTCTCATCTGCTGTAATTCACTTTCCCACAATTGTCTTAACTCTGTATCAGATAAAATTGTAGACACAATTAAGGCACCATGTGCAGGTGGATTAGAGTAGTTACAGCGGATAGTACTTTTAACTTGGCTGAAAGCCGTTTCCGCTGTTGTTTTATCTGCCGCTACGATGGTTACTGCACCGATCCGCTCATTATAAAGGCCAAAGTTTTTAGAAAATGAATTTGCAATAATAAGTTCCGGAACCACATTAGCCACAGCACGAAGGCCTTGAGCATCTTCCTCTACTCCGCTACCAAAACCTTGATATGCGAAATCAAATAGCGGAACCAATTGTTTATCTAAACAAAGCTGCGCGATGCTATCCCATTGACTTGGGTCAAGGTCGATACCTGTTGGATTATGACAGCAGCCGTGTAATAACACTAAGTCGCCGGCTTCTGCTTGGTTTAAGTCAGCAACCATAGCATCGAAATCCATACCATGAGTTGCAGCATCATAATAACGGTAAAATTTAACCTCAAGGCCGGCGGAGTTAAAGATGTTGTTATGATTTGCCCAAGTAGGGTTACTCACCCAAATGGTTTTAGAACCGGTATTACGTACCACAAATTCTGCTGCAACTCGTAATGAGCCAGTACCACCCGGTGCTTGGGCGGTTACGGCACGTTGCTGGGTAATAATTTTATGCTGTGTACCGAACAATAAGCTTTGTACTGCTTGGTTATAAGCTTGAACGCCATCAATACCTAGGTAGCTTTTACTTTTTTCGCTCTCAAGCAGTTTTTGCTCTGCTAATTTAACCGATTTTAGAATGGGCGTTGCGCCAGAATCATCCTTATATATCCCCACTCCTAAATTCACTTTATTTGGACGAGGATCGGCTTTAAATGCATCAGTAAGGCCAAGAATAGGATCTGCGGGTGCCAGTTCTACCTGGTTAAATATCATGATGGTATTCCTAATTAGAGTTAATGTGGGCCTTTTCGCTAGTTATACCACTGTAAATCCCCGCTTCATAGTGGATTTTAGTCATCTATATTAATTTTCAAGATTGATGAGATTTATCGCAAATTTTTCGCATTTAAATCGATACTCAATAATTTAAACGCTAAATTAATACAGAATATGAAACCAGTATTGACAATTTATATCCGAAGTTTTGAAAACAAAAAAGCCTCAACAAATGTTGAGGCTTTTTTGTCATCTAATGATGGTACCCGAGGCCAGACTTGAACTGGCACGCTTATTCAGCGAGGGATTTTAAATCCCTTGTGTCTACCGATTCCACCACTCGGGCAAAGTGTGTTTTAGCGTTAATTTCAAATGAACCAACATTAAAACTTAAAGTGGAGGCGCGACCCGGAGTCGAACCGAGATCGACGGATTTGCAATCCGCAGCATAGCCATTCTGCCATCGCGCCGAATTTCGAAGGCCTTAAGGTCAATCTGCGAGATTGGAGCGACATATCGGGTTCGAACCGATGACCTATACCTTGGCAAGGTATCGCTCTACCAACTGAGCTAATGTCGCTTAAATTCTCATACAAACTTAATGTCTTCAATACAGCCACACAAACATAAAGCTTTGCTTGACTGCGGAATGGCATTCTACCGATTTACGTTAAAGAGTCAACGCTATTTTTAGCATTAATTGTGGTTAATTAACTGTTTGCTGCAATATTCACCTTTCTGGCTTTTTGTTAATCAACAGCGCAAGAGAAACAAAAACGCCTTGGCGAATTACCAAGGCATTTGGGGGATAATAAAACTTAAGCCGCTGGCAAAGATTGGTAATTTAGTCCCAGCATTTTCTGCATTACACCAACCACTTGGCAGCTATAACCAAACTCGTTGTCATACCATACATAAATAATAGTACGGTTACCTTCTGCAATCGTTGCTTGTGAATCAACTACACCGGCATAACGAGAGCCAACAAGATCTGAAGACACAATCTCAGTAGATTCAGTGAAATCAACTTGGTTTTGTAGCTCAGAACACAGTGCAACGTTACGAAGATACTCATTCATATCTTCTTTATTGGTTTCACCATTAAGGTTCAAGCTAATGATTGCCATAGACACGTTAGGTGTAGGTACGCGAATTGCGTTACCGGTTAATTTACCCGAAAGCACAGGTAAGGCTTTGGCGACAGCTTTTGCTGCTCCCGTTTCAGTGATCACCATGTTGAGTGGTGCACTACGTCCACGACGGTCAGCTTTATGGTAGTTATCAATCAGGTTTTGATCATTAGTATAAGAGTGGATGGTTTCAACATGGCCATTAACGATGCCGTATTTATCATTCACTGCTTTTAGTACTGGAGTGATGGCATTGGTGGTACAGCTTGCAGCCGACACAATAGTATCTTCAGCTAAGATGTCTGATTCATTCACACCGTAAACGATATTCTTAATTGCGCCTTTAGCCGGAGCCGTCAGCAATACCTTAGTTGCGCCTTTTGATTTAAGGTGTAATCCTAAGCCTGCTTCATCTTTCCAGATACCTGTGTTATCGACCACCAAAGCATCATTAATACCATATTGGGTGTAATCCACTTCATCAGGAGAGTTAGCATAAATCACCTGAATATAAGTACCATTAGCAATAATGGCATTATTTTCTTCATCAACTTCAACAGACCCATTAAACGGACCGTGTACTGAATCGCGACGTAATAAGCTGGCGCGTTTTTCTAAGTCACCCTTACGACCACCGCGTAATACGATTGCACGTAAACATAACTTGTTACTGACGCCGGTACGCTCTATAAGAAGACGTGCCAATAAACGTCCGATACGGCCAAAACCATACAACACAACGTCACGAGCTTGTTGATTATCTTCATGGTCAATAGCAGAAGCTAATTGCTCTGCCATATAACTTTCAACTTCACTCGCATCGTTATGGTTGCGCCAATAGTTTATCGCTAACTTGCCGATATCTACTTTACATTGCTTAACAGCAAGTTTGCTCAAAGCCTCTACAAAAGGAAAACTTTCACGTAGTCTAAGTTTATAACCCACATGGCGACGAACTAGACGATGTGATTTAATGATTTCGATAGTTGATGCGTTAAGAAGTGGCTTACCGTATAGAACAACTTCTACACCTTGGTTACGGTAAAGTTTACCGAGTAGAGGCTGCATTGCCTCAGCCATTTCGAAACGTTCTTGCCAACTTTGTAGGTGTTTATCAGCGGTCATTTACAGAATCCTTTATCTCACTTTAACTACTTAATAGGTAGAAATGATTGAGTAACCATAAGAAAAGACCAATAATCAGTATTGTATTTAGGTCGCTGTTATTGGTCGGCGCCATTGTAATGAAATCTGGCGTTACAATCTAGTAAGATATTTTCTCTAAACGTGTAATTTAATTAGAAAAAATCGAAGAGGAAGCGAGATTTGAAAGCTAATTTTGTAATGATTACACCATTATTGATTATTTTACCGATTTTGGGGCTAATTGGCTGTGATAAAGCCGAGAATACCGCCGCAATATGTAAAAAAAATCCTGAGCTTTGTGTCGATTTACACCGCGATAGCTGGTGTAAAATTGAAAAAGATGACCTAATTAAGCAACGCTACCTCATTAAGCAACAGTCCACTTCTGCAGGAAAACCAGTTTATCAATTACTGCTCAACCTCGAAGATTACAATAAGTGTGTTGAACTTGCCTCTGGGGTTCAGCATATTCTACATCCGGAGCGCACTAATGATCGAACCCGAGCCTATGGTCTTAGCTCACAAACTCTTGCAGAGTTAAGGGAGTCTACTAAAGATAATCAAGACCCCTACCTCTCTTTCTACCATTGGACTCGACTGGGAGACCAACAAGCCCAACAGCGAGTGATTCATCAACAGCAGCAAGGCAAGATAACCGACCCTCTGATCTTGGCACAGCTAGCGGCCTATTATCAGAAATTTGATATTGAGAAAGCCAAGTCAATTTATCTGTCTTTATTGGAAACCGCCACACCTGAGCAGTTCGATCCCAACTGGCTACTCGGCTTAGCTTCTATTTATCAGCAACAACAGGATTTTGAAAAAACCTTTCTTTATTCAAAAGCTAATTTACTGATGACTAATAACACCGCATCAGAGCAAGGAATGAGTCAATTAATCCAGGGGGATAAACAACTCGAAAGCTTTCTCACTAAACAAGCAAATCAGCTGGTGGAACATCTTAATACTGGGGATTACGGTTCCAGTCAATTAAGACTTCAACTACATCCCTCTTCTTAAATTGATCGGCTATGCTTAATCGCTTATGAGTAAGATTAACTGTTTGCTAATAGTATTTTTTTTACAAAAAAGTAAGTGTTTTTAGGCGTCGTTAGGCTCTAATTTCGCCAGACAGCAAAGTTATAGGGCTAAAAAGCCGATATTACTTGACGGTAGCTGTCAATTTGGTAATTTTACTACCAGATTTCTTTTATATAATTACCTGAGGGATATGAGATGACTATCCGCGTTGCAATTAACGGTTATGGCCGTATCGGTAGAAACGTACTTCGCGCACTTTATGAAAGCGAAAAAGATTATCCAATTCAAATCGTCGCGCTTAACGATTTAGGCGATGCATCTATTAACGCCCATCTAACTAAGTATGACTCTGTTCATGGCCGTTTTAATGCTAAAGTAGAGCATGATGAAGAAGCTATCTACGTCAATGAAGATAAGATCTTGACCTTCTCTGAGCGTGATCCAGCTAAACTCCCTTGGGCTGAACTGAATATCGATGTGGTATTCGAGTGTACTGGTATTTTTACTTCTAAAGAAGCGGTACAACCACATTTGTCAGCCGGTGCGAAGAAAGTCATTATCTCTGCGCCAGCGAAGAACGTTGACGCGACAGTCGTATACGGAGTTAACAATAATGAAATTACAGCCGACATGACTGTGATTTCTAATGCATCTTGCACTACCAACTGCTTAGCACCATTCGCTAAGCCTTTAAACGATGAAATTGGTATTGAGTCAGGTTTAATGACCACGATTCATGCATACACCAATGATCAACGTTTATCGGATGTTTATCATACAGACCTACGCCGTGCTCGCGCTGCGGCAATGTCGATGATCCCAACTAAAACAGGTGCGGCAGCTGCAGTTGGCCTAGTGGTTCCTGAACTAGCGGGTAAATTTGACGGTATGGCAGTTCGTGTACCAACGGTTAATGTTTCATTGGTCGATCTTTCATTTATCGCTTCTCGTGATACTACAGTTGAAGAGATCAATGCCATTGTTGAAAAAGCTGCAAGCCTGGCACCAATGAGCGAAGTGTTATCGATTAACAAAGAGCCTTTGGTTTCAATTGACTTCAACCACAACCCCTTCTCTTCTAACTTCGACGCAACGCAAACACGCGTTAATGGTCGCTTAGTTAAAGTGATGGCTTGGTATGATAATGAATGGGGCTTCAGCAATCGTATGCTTGATAACGCGGTAGCTTTGATGTCTGCGAAGTAATTTGCAATGTCATTTAAAAAGGAGCCTAAGGCTCCTTTTTTTGTATTTAATGTCTATTAATCACTTCATCAATTTGAAGAATATGTTGACCTATATAAGCCAGTAAAATCTTCTTTTCAGCTTTAGAAACCTCTGCAAGTAAAATATCTTTATACAGCTCAAGACTATGATGTTTGTGTATTAGCCAAGTTCTATGGGGGATCTTTTGCAAACCGTTATGCCTAACCAACAATAGCTCTCTAATTTTGGATATTTCTAAAGCAATTGAATACTTTAACTGTTGTGCAAGAGTTTGCTGAGACAAAATCGAACAAGATTGCAATCGCCTATCCTCTTGAGATGATTGCATAAGACTGACCTGTACCATGTAACCTCTACTGAATAACAATTAATCGAGTGCAATGGTACGAAAGTCATACTGAAAGTAGGCTTAAATTCTATAAAGTGTTGATGGTTTTTTGTCTAGTTTTTGATCCAGATCGTTTAATAACGTTTAATACGAACGACTTTCATCACTTCGATATCGAAGCCTGCAATAGTTTCAGTTTCAGGATAGTAGGTTAGATTGACTTTTTGGCCCTGCAAGCTGCGGTACTTTTTAGAACGTTTAAATTTAAATGGAGCATCGCAACCTTCTATCGTCACCGTATGTTGTACCCATTCCTCTATTTCACGCTGCGTATGAGACAGGATTTTAACACCTTCTGAATGAACCAATTTCTGGTGTTTATCGAGCATTTTATCAACAACATGTTTCATAGCTTTGCCTTAGAACGAGTGCGTTTCATTACCTTAGAAAGTAGGAGAGTCAAAAATTATAGAACATTGACACGGTTTTGCTCTTAGCCTTGATGATAACAAAATTAGCTTTAAAAGTAGCGATCCTTCAACCAAGCATATTGATAATAGGCTGATTGAACCAAACGGCGGTATTTTGCGTAAGGAAATTTAGGTGCGGCTTCTTGATATAAAGGTAAATTAGGTACGGCTTCACCTGCAATCCGCTGGGCTAATCTAAATGCCGCTTGAGCCGCAAAAGCTACCCCACTGCCACAATAACCAATACTGTAACTGGCACCATTTTGACTAAACACGTGTGGCATGTCGTCCAACGCAGCCGCTATCCAGCCCGTCCAATTATATTCTATGGAACAATCTTCAAGTATCGGAAAACAATCACATAATGCCTGCTTTAAGCGCTTGGCATAAATTGGATTATCGGCCTCGCTACCAGTTATTGCCCCACGGCCACCAAATAACAAGCGATTATCAGGTAATAAACGGTAATAATATTTAAGTAGGCGTGTATCCATGATCACTTGATGTGTTTTAAGGCCAGTGGCTAACAATTGCGATTCGGTCAAAGGCTCAGTTACGATGACATTGCTTAAGATAGGAAGATAGCGATTATCGATAAGTGAATTAATTTGTTTAGGGGTATAAGCATTACCAGCACACAGAACCTGTTTAGCAAACACTTCGCCCTCTTCTGTCTGTAATATGTGACCATTTGGCTGAGTTTGCCAGTTTTGAACACAACTGGACTCGAAAAGGGTTACCCCACTAGACATGGCTATGGCTTTATAACCAAGCAATAATTTTAATGGATTGACCCCAAACCCCTCTGTCAGACGCAGTGCACCAAAGGCTTGATGATTTTGCATATATTGCTGTTGCAAATCTTGTTGTGATAACAGCTGGGCATCGTCTCCTAAATGAGTCGCTATATATTCAGCCGCTGTGATTAACTTAGTGAATGCCGCTCGATTATGAGCCACCTTGATATAACCGTTCGCTTGCTTGTCACAATCAATATGATGTTGCTTGATTAAATGCTCTACTCTGTGTACTGCAGCAGTGTATTCTCGATAAATTCCTTTGGTTACCTCTAAGCCCCATTTTGCACTCATTTGCGGATAACTTAAGCGTCCAGATCCCTTTAAAACAAAGCCCGCATTACGGCCACTGGCACCAAAGCCCACTTGATTGGCTTCGATAATACAGCAATCGATTTCAAACTCAGTGGCAAGATAATATGCGGTTAGTATCCCAGTGTAGCCACCTCCAATAATTGCGACATCAAACTGTTTTCTACCTGTCAATTTCGCCAGTGGCGTAGGCTGACTAACGCTATTAGCCCAATAACTATTTGGCCAAGCTTGATGGCTAGGTGATGAAGATATCAGTGGGTCATAGTGCATTTTGCTCACTTATATAGAAGAATGGTTATCTACGAATTAAAAAAGCAGCAGCATTTCCCAAGCGGTACATTGGCAATCTTTGCCGCACAATACACAAATATAATCGGGGTGATCTGGATTATTATTCCAGCGATGAGCATGAGCTTTAATTAGTTTCCCACCCGCTTTTGAAAAGTAACCTACGGCTGCATTATCGGGACTTTGTTTCCATAAATGGCTAATGCCTCCCACCGCACCTTGTAATCGTGTAGCGTTAATAGATGCCTGTAATAACGCCTTGCCAATACCTTTACCACGATGTTGTTCAGCGACCGTATTACATTTGAAATAACATAACTTGCCAGCATCTACAGGCCACAATTCTGGTGAGCACCATTTGTCTACCTGCCATGATTGAGGAGCATAAGTTAATCTAAAGCCGATCACTTGATTATCAAGCAATGCGATAAAATTAGCATTCACATCTGCTTTATAGCCCTTTGCTGCAATTTCAGACATCATGGCATTATCTAAATAACCTTCTCCATGGACTAAATTTCCAAGATGAATAACCTGATTAAAATAGGCTTCGGTTAAAGGGGCAATTTGTATAGGCATAACAGGCTGAATTGATACTCTATATACTGGAAATAAACACTAATGTAACATGGTTAAGCTTGTGTTTGCATGAAGCATTTTAACGATGTTCACTGATTAAGGGATTACTGTGCAGCTCAGATTGCCACAATTAACAACCGACAATATGTTAAAACGGCTTGCTATTAAGGCAATGTCATTATTCTCACCGATTAAACGTGTGTGGAGAAACTGTTCCATCCCTCAACGTTTTTATCTGCTCGCCATCATAGTGCTATTCGCAAATGAATCTTTAGGGCTTGTGGCAATTATTACAACCATCGCCCTCACCTTAGAGTTTTGGCCGTTATTTACCCGAGTGTGGCATTCTTTAGCAGGTAAAGCCTTGTTATTGTTGTTTTACGCCATTATTGCCAATTTCGCATTGGCAATGTCCGGAAGTATCGTCAATGAAATCGTGGGTGTCCCAGCAAGTCATTTTACTTATACCCATAACTTTGCCATCTTGCTGTTTTTACCCGCCTGGTTTGTAGTGATCAGCGCAATAGGCTTACTCATAGCACAAATCATTGTGCCCTTTTATTTTGTTACTTTATTAATGTTACGGCCTTTAGGCATTACAGGTTGGCGCTTAACTAGACATGCCCATTATCGTTTTATCACCATGTTGATCCGCTTCATTCTGTCAGCAATATTGTTATATAACGCTCTTATGTTGCTTGATAATTTTGAAGAAAAGTTAGAAAAGACCTTAGCAGTTGAAGTCAAAAACACACCTTCTACTAAAGCTAAAGCCGATACAGGACCTGAAATCAAAAATGTCACATCCGAAGAGCCAGATATAAGCGATATCAATACAAAAAAGGTCGATAATACCGTCACTGATGAAATGTACTATGCAGAAATACGAGATAGTTACAAAGCTAAAGTAAGACAACTTATTGCACAGTTTGCATTCAATTTAGAAGCAGATACACGCTCTCGTTGTGAAAAGCTGCCAAATTCAGCAGTAGTAGAACTTAATGATTACGAAATATTAGAGATCATTCCCGACGATACTGCGCAATACCATTACCGTTTTGAAACCAAAAAATGTATATCGCCAGCATTTCCTAGATAGTGTTACCCTATTCAGTCACGAATATTACTATTTGTTTATGGCAGTAATTAGCCCGTATTCTGTAGGTACTGAAGTGGACGTTTCAAATTTTTTGATTACAAGATTACAGGCGACTAAAGCAATAAAAATCGAAACAATACAGTCGTTATGGAGTGGTTATGGTGAAATTGCTCGCTATAAATTAATAACGGATGGCAAAGAAGAACAAGTTATCGTTAAAAATATTCAACCTCCATCGCAAGTTGAACATCCCTATCAATGGAATAATGAACACTCACACCAACGCAAGATGCATTCTTACCATGTCGAGGCTACTTGGTATAAAAACTGGGCTCATCTGTGTAGCGTAGAAACACCACTGCCAAACTATCTTGCGAGTAAATTCGATGAAGCGACCGGACAAAGCATAATGGTGTTGAGCGATCTTAATGTTCAAGGGTTTCCTCACCGTCGAGAGCAATTGTCACTCGATGAATGTAAAGCTGTGATCTCATGGTTAGCTCATTTTCATGGCCAATTTATTACTAAAGACCCGCAATCTAATTGGTGTGATGATCTTTGGCCAATGGGTTGTTACTGGCATTTAGCCACACGAACAGATGAATTCGAAGCTATGCCCGATAATGAACTAAAACACCAAGCTGCTGCTATCGATACACTATTAAATCAATGTCAATTTCAAACCTTGGTTCATGGTGATGCTAAAGTAGCCAATTTTTGTTTTTCAGATGATTTCAAAAACAGAGGTGTTGCTGCAGTTGATTTTCAGTATGTTGGTGCAGGAGTTGGCGTTAAAGATCTTATCTATCTGTTAGGTAGTTGTCTCAGTGTCGATGAATGTGAAACCCACTATGACATCCTCACTGAGTTCTATTTTCAACAACTTATATCAGCTGTTAAAACGAAACTCACTAAGGATGATACACTCAGTTTAGTGACTCAATGGCGACAATTGTTGGTCTTTGCTTGGGCCGATTTCGAACGTTTTTTACAAGGATGGGCCCCAAAGCATCATAAGCGAAACCGCTTCAGTGAAACCATGACCAATCAGGCTTTAGCTGAGCTTAAATCGAATAACAATCTTGATTAAGATTTTTACCCTAGGCTAATAATACAGGCTAAACTTGAATTAAGAGAGTAGTAGATATACGCAACTGGGTGCGTACCCAAAATTGCTTTATGGCTTTTTACGCGGCATCACTGCTCTCTTTCCCATCTATTACCCATCTGTTTTTAATCTTCTACATGAACAAATATCGCGTATTAATTACATACCTTTTTACATTATTACACTTTAACAATTATCATTTTACGTTAACATTCATATCCTAATAGTAGGCATAATTATATGCGCGATTAATATTTCATTATTTTATATAGACTTAGCTCCTAAAAGAGGACTTCTTTGTGGCTACAAAAAAACAAATTATCTTACCTTTAGCCATCCTTGCTGTCGGAATTGGTGGTTACGCCGCATTTGCGGCAATGAAAAAACCACCACAAGAGAAACCCGTTGTCGATAATACCCCTGTTGTTGCTATCGAAATAGTTGATAAAAACCCTATGATTTTTAACGTTAACTCATACGGTATTGTTAATGCTAAATATGAGACCGAATTGGTTTCACAAATTAAAGGCGAAATCACTTATCTTTCTGATACTTTTGTTAAAGGTGGATTTGTTAAAAAGGGCCAAATTCTCGCAAAAATCGATCCCAGTGATTACGAAGCGGCATTAATCGATGCAGAAGCTGCTCTAGCTTCTGCGAAAGCTGCGCTGGTTCAAGAAAAAGCCTATGGCAAAGTAGCTGAAGAAGAATGGAAGCGCATTGAAAATGGCGTGCCTACTGATTTGAGTTTGCGTAAACCACAACTTGCTCAAGAAAAAGCTAAGTTAGATTCATCTGAAGCTGGTGTAAAACGTGCCAAGCGAGATCTTGAACGTACCGTTATCAGAGCGCCATACGATGCTCTTATTGATGGTAGAAACATTGGCTTAGGATCTTACGTCACCGCAGGAACTAAAATTGGGCACTTATTAAGTACTGAAAAAGCAGAAATCCGCCTTCCACTCGCGGATAAAGATATTCGTTATCTCAATAAAAATGGTATCGATGCCAATGTCACCATTACCGCTAATTATGCCGGAGAGCCTTATGACTGGCATGGCAAAGTGGTACGTAGTGAAGGTGTTGTTGATGAAAAAAGTCGCATGACTTACTTAGTTGCAGAAATTACCGATCCTTATGGATTAAAAACAGATATCAACCAATTACGTTACGGCAGTTATGTCACAGCAAGTATTCAAGGTAAAGCGACTCAAGATGTTACGACCTTGGCCCGTCACCTTATTGTTGGTGGAAAAGTGGCGATTCTGGATGATGACAATAAGCTCAAATATCAAGCTGTTGATGTAGTCCGTGAGCAAGGTACTCGAGTTGTCATCGGCTCAGGACTCGATGACGGCATGCGTGTTATTACATCTGCACTTGATTACCCTATTGAAGGGATGAAACTCGCCTTACCAGGACAAAAACATCAGCCTGTTGATAGCATAGATAATATTGCTGAAACTCAATTGGCAGTTAAGGAGTAATCAGCCGTGTCAGATACTAACAAAGGCATGATTGCTTGGTTTGCTCGTAACAGTGTCGCGGCGAACCTATTGATGATTATTATCATCATAGGTGGCTTACTGACCGCTAATACTATACGTAAGCAATTTTTCCCCCAAGTTGAGATTAACTGGATCGAATTTAGCGCCTTCTATCCCGGTGCAGCGCCGCAAGAAGTTGAAGAAGGGATCACGATTAAAATCGAAGAAGCCTTAGAAAGCGTCCAAGGTTTAAAACGAGTTATCACCTACTCTAACCGTAACTCAGCCACGGGTTGGTTCAGGATTGAAGATTCATATGATCCTCAAATGGTGCTTGAAGAGGTGAAATCTGCCATCGACTCCATTTCGAGCTTTCCCGATGGCATGGAAAGACCCAAGGTAGAGCGGATCAAACTCCGCCAAGAAGTATTTTATATCAGCCTTTATGGCGATATGGCGCCAAAACAACTGAAAGAACTTGGCGAGAAAATCCATGATGAGCTAATGCAATTACCTTTAGTCAATATCACCGAATTTTACGGTGGTTTAGGCTATGAAATTGCCATCGAAGTCAGTAAAGATAAGCTGCGTCAGTACAATCTTACCTTTAATGATATTGCCAGTGCTGTACGTGGTTATTCACGCAATATGTCTGCAGGGCAAATCAAAGCCGAAAACGGTTACATTAACCTAAGGGTACAAAATCAGGCTTATGTGGGTTATGAGTTTGAAAACTTACCCTTGGTTACCCTAGAAGATGGAACCAACCTTAAACTCGGTGATGTGGCCACGGTTATCGATGGTTTTGAAGATGGGATTCAATACTCCAAGTTTAATGGCAAAAACTCTGTCACTTTCTTCGTGGGTGCTTCAAACGATCAAAGCATTACCGACGTCGCCAAAGTGGTGAATAATTACGTTGAGCAAAAACAAGCCAGCTTGCCCCAAGGGATCAAATTAGATACTTGGGTCGACATGACTTATTACCTCGAAGGCCGTTTGCAATTGATGCTTGATAGCATGAAAAGTGGTGCGGTATTGGTTTTCTTAATGCTGGCGCTGTTTTTGCGGGTTCGATTGGCATTTTGGGTGATGATGGGACTGCCGGTTTGTTTCCTAGGTACCCTGCTATTTATGCCTATGGCGATGATTGATGTCACCATTAATGTTATCAGCTTATTTGCCTTTATCTTGGTGCTTGGGATCGTGGTAGATGATGCCATTGTCATGGGGGAAAGCGCACACAGTGAGTGTGAAGAGAAAGGGCAAACCATAGATAACGTCATTCGTGGTGTTAAAAAAGTGGCTATGCCTGCAACCTTTGGTGTATTAACTACCATAGCGGCATTCTTACCCATCACTATGGATGAAGGCCCCTCTTCCGCTTTCGGTCAATCCATTGGTTATGTGGTTATCCTATGTCTGCTGTTCTCCTTGGTAGAATCTAAGCTTATTTTGCCTGCGCATTTAGCGCACATGAAAGCCAAAACTATAGTTAAGCCAGGTTCTAAAAAGCCTTTAGATATACTCCGACGTGCGGTTAACTATCTACAGGGTAAAGTCGATGACGGCTTGCAGTACATCATTAAGGATCTTTATCACCCAACGTTAAAACAAGCGGTTAAGTATCGTTATGCTGTGATCATGTTATTTATCAGTTTTATTCTACTCTGCGCTGGTCTGTATGCCGGCGGGATCATCCGCTTTATCGGTCAACCGAAGATCCCCCATGATTTTCCGCGTGTAAAAGTTGAGATGAACATCGATGCATCTGAAAATGCCACCCTATCCGCAGCTTTAGCAATTCAAAAAGCACTCTACGATGTCGATAAGCAGATTGAGCAAGATTATGGCCAGGGAATGATTTCCGATATGCAGGTCGATCTTGAAGGTCGTACTCGTGCCAATATCATGACCAAGCTAGTTGATCCCGAAATCAGACCCATGGACACTTTTGCCTTAGCCGAACTGTGGCGTCAGGCAATGCCAACCATTCCAGGAGTTAAGTCTTTTACGATTCAGGACAATCTGTTTGGTGGGGGTCGCGATGATGGTGACATCAGCTTTAGACTCGAAGGTAAAGATGAACAACAGTTGGTAGCAGCATCTCGCGAACTAAAAGCTAAACTCAATAGCTTACAAGGTGTGGGTGATGTCAACGACAGCAGGCAATCCAGTGCTAAAGAGGTGCAGTTCCAGCTTAAACCTTTAGCCAATAGCGTGGGGTTAACCTTAGCCGATATCGCTAGCCAAGTGAGTGCCAGTTTTTATGGTATGGAGGCTCAACGTATTTTACGTAACGGCGAAGAGATTAAAGTGATGTTGCGCTATCCAGAAGTCCAGCGTAATTCAATCAATCAAGTTAATGATGTAATGTTGTTGACACCAGCCGGAGGCGAAATCCCCCTCTCTGAAGTTGCCGAGATTGAAATTACCCAAGGTGTTAATGGTATTCGACGTGAAAATGGTAACAGAACCATCAATGTCTGGGGCTCTGTTGATGCTGAACAAGCCGAACCATTTAAGCTTGCTCAGGATATTCGAGATAACTTTATCCCTGAATTATTGAAAAAATATCCTCGGGTAAAAAGCGAAGTTTCCGGCAGTATCCAAGAGCAGATGGACAGTGCTAACACTCAGATGCGCGATTTTATTATCTCGCTATTGGTGATTTATAGCTTATTGGCTATTCCGCTTAAATCTTATGTGCAACCACTGATGATTATGTCGGTCATTCCATTTGGTGTTATCGGCTCAGTGTTAGGCCATCTGATGATTGGCATCGATTTAAGTGCTTTATCGTTATTTGGCATCATCGCTGCTGCAGGTGTGGTGGTAAACGACTCTTTGGTGATGGTCGACTATATCAATATCGCAAGAAGCAAAGGCGTGCCGATGCGACAAGCTGTGATTAATGCGGGTTGCCGTCGATTTAGAGCCATCTTGTTGACCTCATTAACAACCTTTATCGGTCTAGTGCCCATAATGACTGAAACCAGTATGCAGGCGCAGATGGTGATTCCGATGGCCGTATCTTTGGCTTTTGGTGTCTTGTTTGCCACCGTAGTGACACTGGGGTTAATTCCTTGTCTTTACGTTGTCATCGAAGATATTAAGGCATTTTTCAATCGTAAAACTGCAGAACAAGCAGAGTTACAAAATGAAGCTTTAGAGTCTCATTAATATCGTCAACATTTGAAAAACGCCGCTAGAATTGCGGCGTTTTTTATATCAATTATTAAACTTCAGATAGCAAAAAGCCCACTGAAATCAGTGGGCTTTTTTAATGTGGCGGAGAGATAGGGATTTGAACCCTAGACGGGCTATAAACCCGTGCCGGTTTTCAAGACCGGTGCATTCGACCACTCTGCCATCTCTCCGAACGCCGCGAATAATATAGCCCCTCGCTGACTATGTAAAGTAAAAATTCGATCAAATGTGTCGTCGGCTTAACTAATCGACAATCTGTGTTATTTTGTACCGCCATCGTCACAATGAATACTGATCCGAGCAGGATCAGGTTGTTGCAGATGTATTTTCGCGCTGTTCCAATCAGATAGTTTTCTCACCCTTGTAGCAACCAAAACAATGACAGCACAAATTAGCATGGCAATAGATATGGTTGCTTTACCTCCAAGAGCCCAAAACGCCACAATTGATGACGCGCCAAAGGCCATAGATATTTGAATAAAATTCTGTAACCCCGCCGCTTTAGCCGATGCCTGCTTAAAAACCTGTAACGCACTATTCACGACTATGGGGTAACAAGCGCCATTAGCAGCGGCTAAAATTGAAAAGAGGATCAGCATTGGCCAAATGGTTTCACTACCCAGTATTAAAGTACTCGTAGCAATCGCAGCTATACACAAACTAAACACTGATAGTATCAAGGTTAAGCTTTGCTCTACTCCCCGTTGTTTAATCCATATTTTGCTAAAATATCCGCCAAGAATGAACATTATCGTCTGTGGAATGAAGCTCAATCCAATCTGTGTTGATTCATAACCGTGTTGCTGCATCACAATTGGCCATAATGTCAGATAAGAAAAAAATGCGGCTGAACAACCACCAAAAATAACCACATTGCCCATGTATTGTGGATTTTTCAGCATAGTGAAGTAGGAAACTTGATTGGGTTTTGTATTCACATCTGTATGATTATTGCTCGCTTTGATTGCAGGTTTAGGTTCAACCCATAAATATGTGACAATAATTAACATTCCGGCTAATAATGTCAGCACCGCAAAAATAGTTTGCCAATCACTGTGTTCCAACAGGTAAGCCCCTAAGATTGGCGCTAATGCAGGAGATAGCGCTACCAATGGCATGATGTTGCTAAACACTTTTTGAGCCGATTTAGCATCATATTTATCAATCACAATCGCCTGCCAAATGACCGAAGCACTACATGCACCTATGGCCTGAAAAAATCGCCCTACATTAAACATCACAATATTATCGCTTAGTGCTACGATAAAACTGGCCACAGCAAACATGCTTAAACCGAATATCAAGCTGTTACGCTTGCCCCAGCACAGAACCAAAGGCCCATAAAGTAATTGCCCTATCGCTAATCCAGCTAAGAAATAGGTTAAGGTGCTGGCCACATTTGCCGACGTTGTATCTAAAGATATTTCAATTGCTTTGAAAGCTGGTAAATACATATCAGTTGCAATAAATCCCAGCATACTCAATAAAGCCAAATAGCCTAAGAAGGCTAAGCTAGCGCTTTTATTCATAATTTTTAAATCCGTTCATAAGAAACCTCAAAGGCGCTAAGTCTAGAGACTTGCCAAAACCTTGTGAAACGGTTAATTTTGCTTACAGCCTTCAAAAATTCTCACAGCAGAGGTTTGACATGCTTTCAGAACAATCCATGCAGCTTATAGATATGGTCGCTCGAGTGGGCAGTTTTACCGCTGCCGCAAACCAACTACATAAGGTACCTTCGGCCGTCAGTTACGCGGTTAAACAAGTTGAAGAAGAGCTCGGTGTTACCTTATTTGAACGTCATCATCGCAGTGTCAGTTTAACCCCCGCAGGCGAGCACTTTGTTAAACAGATCCGTCAATTACTGTCAAACCTGGCCGAGTTAAAAGATGATACCAAACGCGTTGCCAATGGTTGGCAACCCACACTTTCAATAGCATTAGATAATATTGTCAGAGCAGATAAATTGAGTAATTTAATCGCCGATTTTTATCGTCATTTTGATAATGTCGAGTTGATTATTCGTATTGAAGTTTTCAATGGCGTTTGGGAAGCCATTTCGACTGGCCGCAGCGATATTGCTATTGGCGCTACAACCGCTATTCCTGTCGGTGGTGATTACCGTTTTAGAGATATGGGGGATATAGAATGGAGCTTCCTTGTCGCTAAGCATCATCCTTTAGCTAATATAGAACACCCATTAACCGATGCGGAATTAGCCATTTACCCCGCGATCTGTCTTGAAGATACTTCTAGAGAGATCCCCAAACGTGTCACTTGGCTGTTAGAGAATCAACGTCGACTCGTCGTGCCTGATTGGATAAGAGCAATAAATTGTTATCGTGAAGGTCTTGGCATCGGCTATATGCCAAAACATTTTGCAACAGCTTTTGTGCAATCAGGCGCTCTGGTCGAAAAACAACTCGCTTTACCTAAAGCTCCAAGCCCTTGTTGCTTGGCATGGAATGATGCAAACAAGTCTCCCGCGATGACATGGGTATTGGATTATTTAGGAGACACTGAGAAGTTACAGCGAGATTGGTTTAACTAAAACGATGGGAAACCATGGTTATGCTTTCACCTCAGCCCGTGCTCAGGTATGATTTATCAATACGTTAGCCCTTAGGTTAAACTGTTTTCATCTCATGGAACTGATGAGTAAGTTTATACTCAAATAGTTAATGGTTATTAAAAGTCACTGGAGACTAAGATGACACAACAAACCCTGTATACCACTCACACTTCCACACAGGAAGTGAATAAATTACTCAAGAATACATACATGCTGTTGTCTATGACACTGGCTTTCTCTGCCTTGTGTGCTGGATTAGCAATGGCACTGCAAATCGGTCCTATGCTTTCATTAGGACTTTCTATCGGCGGCTTAGTGTTACTGTTTGTGACCTTACGTAAAGCTGATACCGCTGCAGGACTATTTTGGGTATTTGCCTTCACCGGTATGGAAGGTGCGTCTCTTGGTTATATGCTTAACCACTACGCGGGGATGGCAAATGGCCCACAGTTAATCATGCAGGCGCTTGGCTTAACAGCTGTAGTTTTTGTTACCCTTTCAGGCTATGCATTAACGACTAAGAAAGATTTCTCTTTCATGCGCGGATTCCTGATCGCAGGTCTGGTTATCGCTATCGTTGCTGCAATCGCCAATATCTTTATCGGTAGCGGTACCGTGTTTATGGCACTTAATGCAGGTATTGCATTATTAATGACAGGCTTCATTTTGTACGATMCCAGCCGTATCGTTAACGGCGGAGAAACCAACTATATTCGCGCTACGATTTCGCTTTATCTTGATTTCTTAAACCTGTTTATTGCTATTTTGCATCTTATGGGTGTAGGTGGAGACGATTAATTAGTCACCATTAAGTTCGTTAAAATTCATTTTTTAACGGGTTAACTTCAGGTTTAGGCATTTGCCATTAGATTTGAGGTATTTATACAAACTACGCTAAAATAGCTCCCATCCTAGGGAGCTATTTTTTTGCCCCGAATCTGACACAGTGATCTCCATGAGCAAGCCAATAACTGAGCCAAATAAAAAATTCGTCATTCAGGTGAACCGCCCTGCTTACGGGTACAGTAATAGCTATCAAGCACTGACCTTTGCTAAAGCGGTGTTGGCTCAAGGACATCAAATATTGTGTATCTTTTTCTATCAAGATGGCGTGTTAACGACCAATAACCTTAATAGCCCTGCTTCTGATGAATATGACTTAACCCAAGCCTGGGCCGACTTTGGAATACAAAACCAAGTTCCATTAGTTAATTGTGTCTCCGCAGCGCTCAGGCGTGGTGTAATATCTGAAGTTGAAGCCCATGAAAATCAGCAAAATCATTGGAACTTAGGTGCGCCTTTTAGCATGGGTGGTTTAGGTGAGCTGGTTACTACAACAGAACAAGCTGATCGCGTCGTCTGTTTCTAAGAGGTTGATGTGAAGAAGATTACCATTATTTTTAGACATGCTCCTCACGGCAACGCATCGAGTCGTGAAGGATTAGACTTAGCACTCTTGAGTGCCAGTTTTGAGCAAGAAATAAGTCTCGTATTTGCCGATGATGGCGTACTGAATCTGCTCAAAGAGCAACAGCCTAGTCTGATTGGTGGTCGCGACTTTATCTCTACATTTAAGGCGTTACCCTTGTACGATATTGACAATACCTATGCCTGTAAGCAATCCATGAATGAGCGTGGTATAAGCGAAAGTCAGAGTTTAATCGACGTAGAATTACTTGAACTCGATGAAATTAAACAACAATTAACTCAAGCAGATGAGGTGTTTGTTTACTAATGATCTTACATCTCATCCAAGACTCACCGAGTCACAATGCAGCCTTGAAATGTTGCCTACGTTACGCCTCAGCAAACGACAGCATTATTCTAACTGGTGACGCGATAACGGCGATGCTGATGCTGGATTGGCAACAGCAATGCCACGACATAAATCTAATGCTGATTAAAGATGAAGTGATTGCGCGCGGGTTAACTGAGCAGCTTAAGCATTATCCTCAAATTTCTCAGTCAGAGTTTGTCGAACAAACTCTTCTACACTCTAAGGTTATTAGCTGGTGAATTACATTCAATACAAATCAAGCCAAATTGAAACCGATCCTCAAGGCTATTTAAAACATGTTTCAGATTGGAATGAAGAGATCGCTGTCATCATCGCCGAGGCAGAAAATATCACCTTAACTGAAGCTCATTGGGAAGTGATTAACTTTGTTAGAAATTTTTATTTAGAATTTAATACTAGCCCGGCAATCCGTGTTCTAGTTAAAGCCATAGGACAGGCGCTCGGTCCAGAGAAAGGCAATTCCAAATACCTGTATACCCTTTTCCCTGTTGGCCCTGCTAAACAGGCAACTAAAATTGCCGGCCTGCCAAAACCCGCTAAATGTATCTAGCCAAATATCATCTGTATAAGTGACTGGTTAAATAGATTTTTGAAACAAAAAGCCTAGCATTCGCTAGGCTCTTTTGTCTCAATCAAGTGTAAACTTGAACACTCAGATATGAATTAGCCAATCTGAGTTAGGCCGCCCATATAAGGACGCAATACTTCTGGTACGGTAATGCTACCATCGGCATTTTGATAGTTTTCAAGTACCGCAACTAGCGTACGACCAACAGCTAAACCTGAACCATTTAAAGTATGAAGCAAGGCCGGTTTTTTCGCCGATTTAGCCTTGTAACGTGCTTGCATACGACGAGCCTGGAAATCTTGCATGTTGCTGCAAGAAGAGATCTCACGGTAGGTATTTTGCGCAGGTAACCACACTTCAATATCAAATGTTTTCGCCGCACCAAATCCCATGTCACCAGTACAAAGTACAACGGTACGATATGGTAAGCCTAATTTTTGCAGTACGGCTTCAGCATTTTGGGTTAAGCCTTCCAATGCAGCCATTGAGTCTTCAGGCTTAACTAACTGTACTAACTCAACCTTATCAAATTGATGTTGACGGATAAGACCGCGGGTATCACGACCGTAAGAGCCCGCTTCACTTCGGAAACAAGCAGTATGGGCAGTAAACTTCAATGGCAACTCATCTTCGTCGACAATGCTGTCACGTACTAAGTTGGTTAATGGTACTTCTGCAGTTGGGATCAAACTAAGACCTTGTCCCTCTTCAGTGGCAGGCTTAGTGTGAAATAGATCTTCACCAAATTTAGGCAATTGACCAGTGCCTAGTAAGCTATCTTCATTGACCAACAAAGGCACATAGGCTTCGGTATAGCCATGTTCAGTGGTGTGCAAATCCAACATAAACTGTGCTAAAGCACGGTGCATGCGGGCAATTTGTCCCTTCATAACGATAAAGCGAGAACCAGTGATTTTAACGGCATTTTTAAAATCTAAACCACTGAGTTGTTCGCCCAAATCCACATGATCTTTGACTTCGAAGTCGAACTGCTTAGGCTCGCCCCAGCAACGGATCTCAACGTTATCATTTTCATCGGCGCCTATCGGTGCAGATTCATCTGGCAGATTAGGAACACTCATGGCGATAGCGTTTAGCTCATCTAATAACGTAGCTAATTCCGCTTTTTTAGTGTCAAGTTCTGCACCTAAATTACCGACCTGAGCCATAATAGGCGCTACGTCTTCGCCTTTTGCTTTTGCTTGGCCAATTGACTTTGAGATCGCATTTCGTGAAGCTTGTAATTCTTCTGTCGCGACTTGTAATGATTTACGCTTATCTTCTAATTGGCTCAAACGGCCGACATCCAAGATAAAGCCGCGGGTAGCTAAACGCTCGGCTGTCGCTTCTAATTCAGTTCGTAAAAATTTGGGATCTAACATGATTTAGTTTCTTTATAGTTAAATGCGAGAAAAAACCAACTGCTGTCCTAAGTAGACCATGAAAAGACATAGACTCAAGTTCAGAGCGATATTCATTAATGCTTTCAACCACTGACCTTGCTGCATTAACAACAAGGTTTCATTGGAAAAGGTTGAAAATGTGGTGAGAGCCCCTAACAGACCTACTCCCACTAAAGCTTTTATTTCTGGACTGACATTACTAACTTGACCCAGCGCATAAATAACGCCCATCAAGAAAGAGCCAAGGGTATTGACGACAAGTGTACCAAAAGGAAATGCCGAGCCAAATAGCTGAATCATCATAATTGAAATAAGATAACGAAAAACGGCGCCGATAGAACCTCCAAGCGCAACAAATAACAAATTATTCATATCGTTTTATCTCGCTATCCTTATCCATTTGAGCAAGCAGCTCTAATTTTGCTTTGATCCTTTTTTCAAACCCATGTTCTGTCGGATAATAAAAACGTTCACCCGCTAATGCTTCTGGGAAATAACATTCACCACTGGCATATGATTGAGGTTCATCATGGGCATAACGATAACCTTCGCCATAACCGATCTCAGCCATTAACTTAGTTGGCGCATTACGTAGATGATTCGGTACTGGCTCTTGACCAGTCTCACGGGCCAATGTGCGTGCAGCTTTGAAAGCGCTATAAACCGCATTACTTTTGGGAGCACTGGCGAGATAAACAATCGCTTGGGCTATTGCTCTTTCACCTTCTGAAGGACCGACCCGATGAAAGCAGTCCCATGCATTGAGTGCGACAGTCATTGCAACCGGATCGGCATTCCCTATATCTTCTGATGCAATAGCCAGTAAACGTCTGGCGATATACAAAGGATCGCAGCCCCCTTCTAACATTCGACAAAACCAGTACAAGGCAGCGTCGGGCGACGAGCCACGAATGGATTTATGAACCGCAGAGATGAGATCGTAATATTGATCGCCATTCTTATCGAAACCAGCAAGCTGCTGCCCAGCAACATCAATCAATAACTGCTCGGTAAAGCTGTCACCATCATTGAGCATATCACTCATTAATTCGATGAGGTTTAACGCTTTACGGGCATCTCCTTCGCAAACCTCGGCAAGTTTTACTGCCACTGTTTGCGGGAAGTTCAATTGACGCTTACCTAAGCCTCTAACTTCATCTGCGACCGCTTGCTGCACAATAGCAATAATATCATCAGCGTCTAAACGTTTAATAAGATAAACACGAGCTCGTGATAGCAAAGCATTGTTAATTTCAAAAGAAGGGTTTTCTGTGGTGGCACCAATGAAAATCACCGTGCCGTCTTCAATAAAAGGCAAGAAAGCATCTTGCTGACTCTTATTAAAGCGATGCACTTCGTCGACAAATAACAAGGTACGCTGCCCACGTGATTGCGCCACATTTTTAGCATGCTCAATTGCAGCACGGATCTCTTTCACTCCTGAAGTCACCGCAGAAATACGCTCAACATGGGCATTAGTATATTTAGCAATGATTTCGGCTAAAGTCGTTTTACCTGTACCTGGCGGCCCCCACAACATCATAGAATGTGCTCGCCCCGCTTCTAAGGCACTTCGAAGTGGCTTACCTTCATCAAGAAGATGACTCTGTCCGATATATTGCTCTAAGGTTTCAGGGCGCATTCGCGCTGCAAGTGGACGAAAATCAGGGGAAAAATCAAAACTGAGTGTCGACACAGTATTGCCTAATTCATCGCTTTTAAGCGTTGATCGTCGATATCAACACCTTCAGGAACGGTAAACTGGAATAATTGAGTGTCATCTTTATCCAAGCTGCTTTGTTGACTCAAAGAAAACTCACTGATATTGCCTTGTTGATCTTCAAGCTTCATGCTGCTGAGCTGTTTCTGATTAAAACAAACTTCGACGTTTGGCACTCCTGCACCGATTTCTTTAGCAGTGATCTGATAACAATGCCCTGTTAGATTCACATCATAATTTGCCCAAGTTTGTTCATCACGATGTACCAGCAGTGCAATGGGCGAAGCGGATATTGCCTGATTAAAGTCCATAACAGACACTTCTTCTGCAAACGGATTATAAATCCAAACATCAGTGCCATCGGCGACAATCAGTGACTCATCTGGTTGTGTCAGGTGCCAGTAAAATTTATTCGGCACGGCCAAAGCAAAGTTGCCACTGCCCTGTTGAATAGTTTTACCGTTAATGTCGGTAACGGTTTGTTGGAAATTCGCTTTCAATCCATCAATGTTAACGAGTGTCTGTTTAAGTGACAGAGCATCATCAGCTAATACAGACAATGAACAAAACATCGGCAGCGTAAATGCCAATAATGAGATACGTTTTAACATCTAAATTCCTATTAATAATCTGCGCTGCTTGGGTTAATACACTTTCGGTGGCGGTGGTGCTAAAACTTCACGATTACCATTGTGCCCTTGAGAGCTGACTACACCTTGTGATTCCATCTGCTCGATAATACGTGCGGCACGGTTATAACCTATCTTAAATTTACGTTGAACGCTCGAAATTGAACCGCGACGCGTCTCGGTAACAAAGGCAACGGCTTCATCATAAAGTGCATCAGTATCTTCATCACTTTCCGCTGTTTCGCCAGGCAATAGCACTTGTTCGCCTTCGGTGGAGCCTTGCAAAATTTCATCAATATATTGTGGCTTACCGCGAGCACACCAGTCAGCCACGACCGCATGTACTTCATGGTCATCGATAAATGCGCCATGAACACGGTTTGGTACACTAGTCCCCGGTGGCAAATACAGCATATCGCCCATTCCTAATAGGGCTTCTGCACCTTGTTGGTCGAGAATAGTTCGTGAGTCGATACGAGAAGATACTTGGAACGCCATACGAGTTGGAATATTCGCTTTAATTAGACCAGTGATAACATCAACCGATGGACGCTGAGTGGCTAAGATTAGGTGAATACCTGCGGCACGTGCTTTTTGTGCAATACGTGCAATCAGCTCTTCAACTTTCTTACCAACAATCATCATCATATCGGCAAACTCATCTACAACAACGACAATCGACGGCAACTTATCTAACTCTGGAGCCTGCTCTTCCATGCTATCTTGCGAACGCCACAGCGGGTCTGTTATCACCTCGCCTCGTTCTTTAGCGTCTTTGATCTTAGCGTTATAACCTTTTAGGTTACGTACACCAAGAGCAGACATTAGTTTATAACGACGCTCCATCTCACCAACACACCAACGCAGCGCATTAGCGGCTTCTTTCATATCGGTAACGACTTCACATAAAAGATGCGGAATACCCTCATAAACAGAGAGTTCCAACATCTTAGGGTCAATCATGATAAAGCGAACATCGTCAGGACCTGATTTATAAAGCAAACTGGTGATCATCACGTTCACCCCCACTGACTTACCAGAGCCAGTGGTACCCGCTACTAACAAATGCGGCATCTTACCTAAATCGACTACGACTGGATCGCCGGCAATATCCTGACCTAACACCATACTGAGGTGTGATTGACTCTGTGCAAAAGCTTCGCTGTCGAGTACATCACGCATAAATACGGTTTCGCGGAATTTATTGGGGAGCTCTAACCCGACATAGGCCTTACCCGGAATGACTTCGACCACTCGTACACTTTCAGCCAATAAAGAGCGAGCCAAGTCTTTCGATAAGTTGGTGATTTTAGATGCCTTAACGCCTGGAGCGAGTTCAAGCTCGAAACGTGTTACTACAGGCCCTGGGAATACTCCGACAACATTAGCCACAATATTGAAATCGGCTAGCTTAACTTCAACTAAACGGGCCACTTGATCCAACTCTTCTTGAGTGATCGGATTCGCCTTCCTGTCTGGCACATCAAGTAGTGAGATATCCGGCAATGGATTTGTTGGCTTCGTCGGCTGCTCATTTGAGCCTCCTGGAAGTATAACAATACCATCAACAATCTTGGCTTTCTCTTGTTGTTGGCGTTGGGTGCTGGTTACTGCACCAGTAGAATATTTATTATCAAAATCAATCTGTTCAATTTCAGATTCATCTCGACCAATATCACTTTCATCGACAGTGATATCAGCATTAGATTGGAAATCGATGGAAGGTTCTAATTTATCTTCTGTAGTTTTCGTTTTCGAACCTATTTTTAGTTTAGAGAGAGAGAAACGAGACTTAGCTTCTTTTGTTTCGATTTCAGGCTCAATAAACTCTTCAATTGAAGCCTCTTCATATTCAGATTCATCAAACTCTTCTTCCACAGATCGTTTCTGTTTGAAGCGATCGAAGATAGACATAAAGCCTTTAGTATCATCTGTTTCTGGTGCACTAGAGAATTTTTCAGGCAATGACTTAAGTAAAACAAAACACCAAATAGTTGCCATGCCTACTGCATCGACAACAGTCAGCCAACTAATACCAGTCAACAGTGTAAAACCAGCCCCAACGAAACAAAGCAGCAGCAGTGTGGTGCCTAACTGATTAAAATAAGGCAGCATAGCGCCCACTATTACATCACCAGATACCCCGCCAGCTGAAAATTCGTAAATATCATTGGCGTTCATACTCGCTAGCGCGGCAAGGCTGAAAATAATCAATAAAAAGCCAATTAATCTTAAACCGACAGAAAAGTAATCAATCTCAAGTAACTTGTGGACACGCTTAAATAACAACCAGCCTGTCATGGCGACGATTAGTGGAATGGTGTAAGCGGTATACCCAAAGAAATAGAATAAGACATCGGCAAGCCAAGCTCCGACGGCACCGGTGAGGTTTTTAATCTCACCATCAAAATGAGATTGGCTCCAGCCGGGATCGGAAGAGTTAAAGCTTGTTAGGGCTAATAAAATATATGTCGCAGTCATACAACAGATAATCAGTCCACCTTCAAGTAGACGTTGCAGACCACTAAGTGTTGCTACACCAGTTCCTTTTGACAAACGAAGTCCCACGCGAAGAAAAATAACAAGTAAAGATAAGATATCAAATAAATCTGCCGTATGCAGCGTTTTACCTAACGATACAAGGCAATAGCGAGGGATTTATTAACTAATGATGAAAAAGTATGCGCAAATAAAAGAAAAGGAGCTATATAAGCTCCTTTGGATATCGACAAAAATCGATTTATGATTCAAGCGTTACATTAATAGCAACCTTATTGGTTTGCTTAACCTCTTCCATTACAACGTAAGTACGTGTATCGGAAACGGCTGGCAACTTCAATAAAGTTTCACCTAACAAGCGGCGATAAGCCGACATATCAGAAACACGAGTTTTTAATAAATAGTCGAAATCCCCAGAAACCAAATGACACTCTTGAATATCATCTAACAACTGCACAGCCCGATTAAATTTATCAAATACCTCAGCGGTATCTCTATTTAGCGTAATTTCAACGAATACCAATAATGACGCCCCAAGATAATGGGGGTTCACTAGTGCGGTATATCCATTGATATAGCCCTGTTTTTCGAGCCTTTTAACTCTCTCTAAACACGGTGTGGGACTCAGTCCAACACGCTTGGATAACTCAACATTTGAAATGCGACCATCCATTTGTAACTCATTAAGTATGTTACGATCGATCCGATCTAAGTCTTTTATAGGACTCTTTTTATTATTGACCATATTTTTAACCTTGCTTTATCACTAAAACAACATTTACTGCTACGTATGTCCAAACTTCAGCAGCATTAACTGCTGAAGTGATACTATACTAGATTTCCCTGAAACAATCACGTTCAGGGGTAAATAAAATAACAATTCAACCCACATAAACTGGGTTTTTATGCATTTGAGGCTCGAAGATGATAATTGGTGTACCTAAAGAAATCAAAAACCACGAATATCGTGTTGGTATGGTTCCGTCAAGTGTCCGTGAACTGACTTTAAGAGGTCATGAGGTTTTTGTTGAGACCAATGCGGGTGCAGGCATCGGCTTTAGTGATCAAGATTATATCGATGTTGGTGCATCTATTTTAGCTACTGCAGCTGAAGTGTTTGCTAAGACTGACATGATTGTGAAGGTTAAAGAACCACAAGCAGTTGAACGTGCTATGTTACGTGAAGATCAGTTGTTATTTACCTATCTTCACTTAGCACCAGATCTTCCACAAACCGAAGACTTGGTTAAAAGTGGCGCTGTTTGTATAGCATATGAAACTGTTACCGATAATCGTGGTGGTCTTCCATTATTGGCACCAATGTCAGAAGTAGCTGGTCGTATGTCAATTCAAGCCGGTGCAATGGCGTTAGAAAAGTCGATGGGTGGACGCGGCATGCTACTTGGTGGTGTTCCGGGTGTTGAACCCGCTAAGGTTGTTATCATCGGTGGTGGTATGGTGGGTACCAATGCTGCACAAATGGCTGTCGGCTTAGGCGCTGATGTTGTTATCTTAGATCGTAGTATCGATGCTCTACGTCGTTTAAATGCCCAGTTTGATAACCGTGTTAAGGCTATCTACTCAACTGCTGATGCAATCGAGAAACATGTTCTTGAAGCTGACTTAGTCATTGGTGGTGTTTTGGTTCCTGGTGCAGCTGCACCTAAATTGGTCACCAAGGAACACATCAAGGCCATGAAGCCAGGTAGCGCAATTGTTGACGTTGCAATCGACCAAGGTGGTTGTGTTGAAACTTCACATGCAACCACGCACCAAGATCCTACTTATATTGTTGATGATGTTGTTCATTACTGTGTAGCTAACATGCCTGGTGCTGTAGCTCGCACATCAACATTTGCACTGAACAATGCTACGCTTCCTTATATCATCAAGCTTGCTGATCTGGGTTACCGTGAAGCATTGCTTCAAGATAAGCACTTATTAAATGGTCTAAATGTGATGCACGGTAAGATCACTTGTAAAGAAGTATCTGATGCATTAAACCTTGAATTTGTCGATCCAAGTGTTTTGCTTAACTAATCGATAAACTCATAGCTTAAGGGAGCCATTCGGCTCCCTTTTTCGATTAAGATAATCTAAAAGATTGGCTTTACCCTGTAGCGGAAATTCCATACAATCGCTGCAATTTGCTAAAGGCATGGAGATAAAAATGAGCCAAGCTAGACATTGTAATTTATTAATTTTAGGTTCTGGCCCAGCAGGCTATACCGCAGCAGTATACGCAGCACGAGCAAACCTAAAACCTGTAATGATAACAGGTATGCAGCAAGGCGGTCAGTTAACCACCACCACAGAAGTTGAGAACTGGCCTGGTGACGCTGACGACTTAACCGGTCCGGCCTTGATGGAGCGCATGCAAAAGCATGCTGAAAAGTTTGAAACTGAAATTGTTTTCGATCATATCAATAGTGTCGATCTTAATGTGCGACCTTTCCAGCTGACTGGTGACAGTGGCGAATATACTTGTGATGCTTTGATCATTTCAACGGGTGCTTCGGCCATGTATCTTGGCCTTGAATCAGAAGAAGCATTTAAAGGTAAAGGCGTATCTGCTTGTGCAACTTGTGATGGTTTCTTCTATCGTAATCAAAAAGTCGCGGTTATTGGTGGTGGTAACACTGCCGTTGAAGAAGCACTGTATTTAAGTAACATCGCTTCAGAAGTTCATCTTATTCATCGTAGAGACAGCTTCCGCTCAGAGAAGATCCTGACTCAGCGTCTGATGGACAAAGTTGAAAATGGCAATATCATCTTACACTTAGATAATACCTTAGAAGAAGTTGTTGGTGACCAAATGGGTGTTACAGGTCTTAAGATGAAGAGCACTAAAGATGAGTCAATCACCGAGATTGATGTTATGGGTGTTTTCGTAGCTATCGGCCATAAACCTAATACTCAGATGTTTGAAGGTCAGCTAGAAATGAACCATGGCTATATCAAGGTTCAAAGCGGTTTAGCAGGTAATGCAACGCAAACAAGTATTGAAGGTGTATTTGCTGCTGGTGATGTGATGGACCAACACTACCGTCAAGCTATCACCTCTGCAGGCACTGGTTGTATGGCAGCACTTGATGCTGAGCGATATCTCGATGCACAAAAATAGCATCTAACTAACCATTTGAATGATTAAAAAGCAGACAGAGTCTGCTTTTTTTATATCTGATGTTATACCAATCGCAGTAATTATCTGATCATTCTTGCTTGTTAAAATCGCCAATAACCGTATTGTAAATTTTGTAATTAGAATAACTAGTTACTGCAATTTACGACTTATTCTCGACAATTTTTCCTGCGCCCTTTCTGTTACAAACGGGCTGATCTCTAATTTACTTTGATTGGTATTACAGCCTAAACGATGAGGTTTAGCTATAAAAAAAGGGGCCATAGGGCCCCTTTTTAAGCAATAAATACTAATTACTTAGCTAATGCTTCTTTTGCTTTTTCAACTAAAGTTGCAAATACAACTTTGTCGAATACAGCGATGTCAGCCAAAATCTTACGATCGATTTCGATAGACGCTTTCTTAAGACCGTTGATGAAACGGCTATAAGACAGACCATTTTGACGAGAAGCCGCATTGATACGTGCAATCCATAGTTGACGGAATTGACGTTTCTTTTGACGACGGTCACGGTAAGCATATTGACCAGCTTTGATTACAGCTTGCTTAGCTACACGGAAAGTACGTGAGCGAGCACCATAATAACCTTTAGCAAGTTTTAGTACTTTCTTGTGACTAGCACGAGCGGTTACACCACGCTTAACTCTAGGCATTGTTCTTTACTCCTCTAATTAAGCGTATGGTAGTTGACGTGCAATTGCTGGCACATCAGACTTAGCTACTAAACATTTAGCACGTAAGTGACGTTTACGCTTAGTGCTCTTCTTTGTCAAAATATGACGTAAATGGGCTTGCTTGCGCTTGAAACCATTAGCGGTTTTCTTAAAACGCTTTTGTACACCCTTGTCTGTTTTCATTTTAGGCATTTGCTAAAACTCCGCATTGGGACATTAATAAAACGCAAGGCGAGCAGAGTCCCTACAGGTCCCTGCTACTTTTATTGGTTGCCTTACTATTTCTTTTTCGGTGCGAGAACCATCACAGCCTGACGACCTTCCATTTTTGGAAAAGCCTCAACAACTGCTAGTTCAGCCAAGTCGTCTTTAATACGATTCAAAAGATTCATACCAAGACTTTGGTGAGCCATCTCACGACCACGGAAACGCAGCGTTACTTTCGCTTTGTCGCCGTCTTCTAGAAAACGCTTCAGGTTGCGTAGTTTTACCTGATAGTCGTTTTCGTCAGTACCGGGACGGAATTTAATTTCCTTCACCTGTATCTGTTTCTGCTTCTTCTTTTGTTCTTTTTGGGCTTTAGCCTTATCAAAAAGATACTTTCCGTAGTCCATTATGCGACATACAGGCGGTTCAGCATTTGGACTGATCTCTACTAGATCTACCCCTGCTTCGTCTGCAAGTTCTTGCGCTTCACGCAAACTTACAATACCGATAGTCTCTCCGTCTAACCCATTTAAACGTACTTCTGATACGCCCACAATGAGCTCGTTAATTCTATTCGCCGCTGCTTTACGCACGTCTGTTTTCTTGATCTTTATGACCTATTCCTCCAACAAATTTAGACTACGGAGCGAAATTTGTTGTGTGACTTTGGCTGCAAAATCGTCGATTTTCATCTTGCCAAGGTCGACACCATCTCTGGTTCGCACCGCAACTTCCCTATTTTCCATTTCTTGATCACCAACGACCAATAAATAGGGAACACGCCTTAAGGTGTGTTCGCGTATTTTAAAGCCTATCTTTTCATTCCTCAAGTCTTTCGAGGCACGAATTCCCTGATCTTTAAATAAATTGACCACTTCGTCAACATATTCCGATTGTTTATCGGTGATATTCATCACAACGGCTTGAACCGGTGCTAACCAAGTTGGGAATTTACCTGCATATTCCTCGATCAAAATACCAAGGAAACGTTCTAATGACCCCAAAATTGCACGGTGGATCATTACAGGAGTTTGACGGCTGTTATCTTCAGCAACATAAGTGGCTCCCAAACGACCTGGAAGTGCATAATCAAGCTGCACAGTACCACATTGCCATGCTCTATCTAAACAGTCATGTAGCGTGAACTCAATTTTTGGCCCGTAGAAAGCACCCTCACCCGGTAAGATTTCATATTCAATATCGTTTGCAGTTAAAGCGTCCATCAAGGCTTGCTCGGCACGATCCCACATCGCATCATCACCGATTCGTTTTTCAGGACGTGTCGATAGTTTCACTACGATATCTTTAAAACCAAAGGTTTCGTATGTGTCATAAACCATCTTGATACAGCCACTGACTTCCTGTTGAACTTGCTCTTCAGTACAGAAAACGTGCGCATCATCTTGAGTAAAACCACGAACGCGCATCAGTCCGTGAAGAGAACCCGATGGCTCATTACGATGACAACAACCAAATTCCGCCATACGTAACGGCAAGTCACGGTATGACTTTAAGCCTTGGTTGAAGATCTGCACATGACCTGGACAGTTCATCGGCTTAATAGCGTATTCACGATTTTCCGACTGAGTTGTAAACATCGCTTCTGCATATTTATCCCAGTGCCCACTGCGTTCCCACAGTAATCTGTCCATCATCAACGGACCTTTCACTTCTTGATAAGTGTATTGACCTAATTTTTGACGAATGAACTTTTCAAGCTCTAGGAACAAGCTCCAACCATCGTTATGCCAGAACACCATTCCCGGTGCTTCTTCTTGCATATGATATAGGTCTAACTGTTTACCAATCTTACGGTGATCACGCTTAGCAGCTTCTTCTAAGCGGTTAAGATGGGTTTTTAAGGCTTTTTTATCGGCCCAAGCCGTGCCATATACACGTTGCAGCATCTTATTGTCTGAGTTACCACGCCAGTAGGCACCAGCGACACTCATTAACTTAAAATGATGACAGAACTTCATGTTAGGTACATGAGGTCCACGACACATGTCAGTATATTCTTCGTGATGATAAAGGGCGGGAGAATCATCCTTACTGATGTTCTCATCTAAAATCGCCATTTTGTACACTTCACCACGTGATTCAAATGTATCACGCGCTTCTTGCCAGCTAACCACTTTCTTAACCACATCATAATTGGTTTTGGCAAGAGACAGCATACGCTTTTCAAGCTCGGCAATGTCTTCATCAGTCAGCTTATGATCTAAGTCGATATCATAATAAAAGCCGTTATCAATCACTGGACCGATAGCCATTTTGGTTTCAGGCCACATTTGCTTAATGGCATGACCTAGAAGGTGGGCACAAGAGTGACGTAAAATCTCAACACCTTCGTCATCTTTAGCTGTGATGATAGAAAGCTCTGAATCTGTTTCAATAAGATCGCAAGCATCTTTAAGCTCGCCATTCACTCGACCAGCGATACAAGCTTTAGCTAAACCAGGACCAATATCAGCGGCGACATCGAGAGTAGATACAGCATGTGCGAATTCACGCTTACTGCCATCAGGAAGTGTAATTACAGGCATGTAAAATCCTTATCCAGTGGTGACCCCCACGTAGGGCCACTTGGTATCAATATGAGAAAGAAAATAAGCATCTGAAGAGCAAAACATTACTGGAGTCTTGTGATTCCTCAGTGCAGGGCTGACATTCTAGGTTTCCTGCCCCAAGATCGCAAGGCATAAGCCATTAATAAGCGACCTTTAATGGCTTTAGTCACATTTAAATTGTCATCAATTGTCAACTTGGCTGTCATCCATCATTCATCAAGTCTTCCTAAACTAATGAC
This sequence comes from Shewanella sp. Isolate11, assembly GCF_022398315.1. Taxonomy (GTDB): domain Bacteria; phylum Pseudomonadota; class Gammaproteobacteria; order Enterobacterales; family Shewanellaceae; genus Shewanella. The sequence continues at coordinate 332,504 of NZ_JAKEVF010000002.1, read as the reverse complement.
AATTTAATCAAGGAGGTTAAACCATGTTAAATCTTGTCTTATTAGCTGTGACGATTTCATTGCCAACTGAAATTGACTCAGGAACTCAAGTTGAACATTTACAAAGATTGTTAAACCAGCAAGAGGTGAACACTACATTGTTGATTAGCAAGCAAGATCTAGAAACGGAAATAGCTCAAGAGCTAAACCTTAATTTACAAGCCTTAAGTGAACATCTTGAAAATGAAACTACAGAGCGTGATATGTGGGCTAAACAATAACCTTTAATCTACACTTATAAGCCTATGGGCAGCACTTGATAAGTCATCAAAAATGCCTAAGAAATAGGCTAACCAATAAGCCTAGCTACTTAAATCACATAAACTCAAAGCGCTCGACAACCCGGAGTCACGAGCCATGAAAATTATAGACAAAGTCATTAGCTGCCCCCATTGTGGGCATCATCAACATATTAATATCGACACTTCTAGTGGTGATCAAGAATATTACGATGATTGCCAGATCTGCTGTAATCCGATCCACATGAGAATGCACATCGACCCGCAACATCATAAAGTTGAGCTTTATATTGATGCGGATGATGAACAGGTTTACTAAGATTAAATTGCTTGTGAAAATCGCTTAGCTAATACTCGCTCAACGGTATCAACAATTGCTTGGGTTTGACTGTCGATCTCAATATTTAAATGATTACCGACTTGGCATTCACTTAAATTGGTCAAAGATAAGGTTTCTGGGATCAAATGCAGCTTAAAGCTAGTCTCTGTCACCTCGCCCACGGTTAAACTACAGCCATTCACACCAACAAACCCTTTATACAAAATGTAGTTCATCCATCTAGGATTAACTTCAAGTGTTAAATCAAAATGTTCGTCTGTATTACTAACCTCTATCACTTTGGCCTGAGTGTGCACATGGCCCGATAAAATATGCCCCCCAATTTCACTGCCAAAGGTTAAAGAGCGCTCGATATTAACTTGAGAGCCTAAGGTTAACTTAGACAGATTAGTTATCGCTAAAGTCTCTTCCATTACATCAAAAAACACCCTATCATCGGCAATCTTAGTTACGGTTAAACAGACACCATTATTGGCTACGCTTGCACCTGTAACCAGTTTCTCAGTCAATAAAGGCGGCAGTGCGATTTCTAATGTGTTAAGTCCATCTTTTTTAGTTATTGCCACAACTTCACAAGTGGCTTGAACAATACCTGTAAACATAATTAACTCGCTGTATTAAGGCTTTCTCTTAATGAATCAATTCAGCTTTCAAGCCAAAAAGCTCATTCACTTAGCGCTCCCGGTACTCATTGCACAAATTACTCAAACAATGATGGGATTTATCGATACCGTTATGGCCGGTCGAGTGAGCGCGCTCGATATGGCTGCAGTGGCTATTGGCGGCAGTTTATGGTTGCCAGCACTGCTATTTGTCCAAGGTTTACTTATGGCCTTCACGCCGGTATTTGCTCATCATCATGGTGCAGACGACCAAAAATCGATACAACCTATCGCATTTCAGGCTGCCTATATTGCCATAATTGGCAGCGTAGTTGTGATAGCTTTTCTGCTTTTTGCGCCAGTGATCCTTAATTGGATGGCATTGGAGCCCAACTTAGCCAAACTCAGTGTTCAATACCTGTATGGATTTGCTTGGGGCGTACCTGCATTTGTACTTTACCAAGTATTACGAGGCTGCAGTGAGGGGATCTCTTATACCTTACCCACGATGATCATCGGTTTTGTAGGCTTAGCAGTAAACATTCCCGCTAACTATATCTTTATCTACGGTCATTTAGGCATGCCCGCAATGGGTGGTGCGGGTTGTGGTATAGCAACGGCATTAGTTTTTTGGGCCATGTTTATTGCCATGATCATCTATATGCAACTTCACCATAAATTTAAAGCACTAGCACCGTTCAAGGCATTTCATAAACCCCACTTTGCTACCATGTGGCGCATGACTAAACATGGAATGCCAATCGCGTTAGCATTACTATTCGAAGTCAGCTTGTTTGCAATTATTGCCCTGTTATTAGCCCCACTGGGTGCCAATGTGGTCGCAGGACATCAAATAGCACTTAACTTTTCATCGATTGTATTTATGTTGCCACTCTCTATAGGGATAGCGGTATCGATACGCGTAGGGTACTACTTAGGACAAGATAAAATTGAGGTGGCAAAATTGGTCACTAAAGTTGGTTTAATTATCGCCTTTAGTTTAGCCCTAGTCACTGCGATTATTACGGTACTCTTTCGCACACAAATTGCCCTGCTCTACAACAATAATCCTGAAGTAATTGCCTTAGCGAGTAGTTTGATGTTTTTAGCAGCGCTGTATCAATTATCAGATTCGGTTCAAGTTGTCGCAGCAGGTGCGCTTCGTGGCTATAAAGATACCCGCAGTGCGTTTTACATTACACTGTTTTCCTATTGGGCTGTTGGGATGTTAGTTGGCTATTTACTGGCTCAAACCGACGTCATAGTACCAGCAATGGGAGCTCATGGTTTTTGGATTGGTTTGATCGCAGGATTAACTTCAGCCGCCTTGTTATTCGCCCTACGACTCAAATATATCCAAGATAGGCATTTAATTAATCAGGCCACAGCTCAGTCTTAATATTCTGACTTCAATAATGACTATAGATAAATGTGCAAAGGAATTTAAACAGACAAAACATCTTGTTTAGGCAGTATTAATCACCAAATAGCGTCTGTTAGCTTGATAAAATTACCAGTTGCACAGCAAATCACCGCTTAAACCACATTATGCGATTTTTTACTTGCAACCTGGTGTGCAACCCACTTAATATAGCGCACGTTCATTGGCGAAGCCGATAAACAGTTAAAGCAATACAACCGTAGCTCAGTTGGTTAGAGCACCACCTTGACATGGTGGGGGTCGGTGGTTCGAATCCACTCGGTTGTACCAAGCTTTATCAATAGAAATTGACAATACAACCGTAGCTCAGTTGGTTAGAGCACCACCTTGACATGGTGGGGGTCGGTGGTTCGAATCCACTCGGTTGTACCACTCTCGTCGATATCGAGAGACAGGCCAGCGAAAGCTGGTTTTTTTATATCTGTTATTTATGTCTATTATTATCTAGACGTTAAACAGATATCAGACTTCAACCCAAATAGCGTCGATACAAACAAAGCGCTTTATCTCGCAAGTTTATAGCGTGTCGATTTAATCCCTTTTATACCATGCAACTGATAAATAAATAGATCGCCGGCTTGTGGCTCATTAGCTAATTGCTGTTCTGACAAGGTTTGTTTGGCACTGGTAATGATTAACCAATCTAAATTCTTCCCCCCTAAAACTACATTGGTTGGATTAGTAATAGGCACAGGAAAATTTAATACAACATTGCCATCAGGATCATATCGTACGACTTGACCGCCGCCCCACTGGGCACTCCATACAAAGCCTTGCTCATCGACATCCGCACCATCAGGGCAGCAATACATTGGAGTTTTATCAAACTCATAAGCTTGACTTAACGCGCAGTTTTCAATGTCAAAATTAAAACGAGTAATCATTTGTTTCGTAGAATCAGCATGATAAAGATATTGACTATCAGGGCTCCAACAGAGGCTATTTGAGGTGCCGATTCCGCATAAGGTTTTATAGCACTTCGCTTGATGGTCAACACAGTAAAGCGCACCGAGCTCATCTTGTGATGGAACTGCATAATTAAATGGCGTCATCACATACCGGTCACTGTTGTCGACCATAGTCCCAGCCCAGAATCGCCCTTGCCTATCGACTTTTCCGTCGTTAAAGCGATTAAAAGGTAGATGAGATTCGGGTTGTGCTAACCACTCGACGTCAGTATCACCAAATTGATATAGACCGATGCCTCTATCAAAAGCAGCAATAATACGACTATCTTGCTCAATAAGCGCAAAACTGCCAACTCGATACGGCATACTGAATCGTTTTAGTTGCTGCGAGTCGATGTTGTATTGAAAAATGGTCGACTCTTCAATATCTGTCCACCATATTGATTGGCTTTGATCATCCCAGAAAACACCTTCACCTAATGTATTTCCAACTTGAATGGTTGCAATTAAATTACCGACAGAAACAGAGGTCATGAGTTAGCCTATTTGTAAATTATAGTTAGCTAAAATTCATCGAATTGAAAACGTCGGCTAATATAGCAAGTTACTCAAACAAAAACGAATTTTGTTCTAAATTTACCCCAATAAAAAAGCTAGCGCCAATGCGCTAGCTTTTTAAGTACCAAATACCTAAGAGTAAGTTAGTTACTTGACTCGTTGAACAACTCTAGGATATCAGCTTCAGTAATTGCTTCATCGTAGAATTTAAGTTCATCGACTGAACCAGCAAATGGCGTATCCCAGAAGTTAACACCAATCGCAAAGTTAGTGGTAGCTACCGAGAAGACATCAGGGAATCCGAAGCCAGAGAACTTCAGCTCACCGTTCACATAAACTTTCAACTCACCGCCATTAACGGTATATGCGAAATGTGACCACTCGCCTGCCGGTAGTTCATAGTCTGTACGACCATCATACCAAGCGGTACCAGACCATAGAACTGCAGATGGGTAATCAGCTTGACCACCAGGTAGCACACTGGTCCAGCTCGAGTCGGTTGCGTAACCGAACAGAGCTGTAGTATATGCATTTAGCTGGGTTGGATTCAGCCACATGGCAACAGAGTAGGTATAGTCGTTGATTAAGTTGCTAGGCAACTCAATACCAGAAGCTCCATCTAAGATAGCAGCTTGACCGACTGCACCTGCCTCATAAGTCACATTACCACCGGCAATACCAATTAGATTACCAATAACGGTACCTGAACCAAAGTTAGCAGTAGTATCGTTTAGGTTATCTTCGAAGCTGTAAACCGCAACTGGTGTTGGTGGTGCCATAGATTTAACCGTGGCTGTAAACACTTTAGTGCTGGTTTCATTACCCAGTTTCAATGTCGCAGTTAATGTCACTTGCTTATCAGTGTCATCACGACCTGGCTGAGTGACCTCACCAATTTCACTGATAATTGTTGGCTCAGATGTAGTCCATGAGATCGCCGAAGCATAAGGCCCTGTCACAGGTAGATCTAAATCTTCCCTAACTGAGGTTAGATCACCAAGATCTAAGAGGTTAGTCGCCGAAGCCAACAAGTCACTGTCAGGTAACATATCAATATCAAGCGCTTTCACTTCTTCAGCCGTTAGGCTAGCTTCATAGATTTTAAGCTCGTCGATAAGACCGTTATATGGCAGATCCCAGTAGTTAACACCCAGTGCAAACACGGCATCTTGACCACTGAAAATATCGCGCAAGTTACCAGAACTGAACTTCTCAACACCATCGATATAAACACTCACCACACCTTTCTTAACTGAGAAGGCTAAGTGTGACCATGCATTTTCAGGTATACGCTCACCAGCGCTACCATCAAACCAAGCGGTACTTCCGCTCCACAGCATGGTATTGCCATCCCAGCTTTGAGGAAGGAAACTAATCCAATCATTAGAAGTTACACTACCATCATCAAGAGTCTGCTCTACACCACCGAAGAAGGCTGTAGTAAAGCCAGTAATAACCGTTGGGTTGGCCCAGAATGATACAGTGTATTCATAGCTTGAAATCAAACTATTAGGCAGTTTCACACCATGAGCACCGTCGAGTGCAAGTGCATTACCTTCCATCCCCATAGCATAAGAAACGCTGTCTGTGCTAGGAGTAAAGATGCGATCGCCAGTGAGTTCGCCATCAGCAAAGAAGCCAAGTGAATCAGTCAGATTATTATCGAAGCTGTAACTTGCGATACGGTTATAAGGCTGTCTAGCAAGTACGGTGACTTCATAGGTCTTAACCACAGTAACACCATGAACAGTAATCGTCGCTGTCAGTGTTACAACTTGATCGCCCTCACCAGCATTTGGACGGATAACCGTACCGTCTGGACGAACATAGTCATTATTGCTCGAGGTCCATACAATAGTCGCACCACGGGTGGCTTCTGCAGGCAGAACAATGCTGTCTTCCTTAACTTCTGCAGGAATTGTGATAGCAGCAGCAATCTTATCAGCAACTTCTTGACCACTTAGTGGCAGTAACTGAGATCCCCATACCGAAACGCCTTCGTTTGATAATGCACTGAAAGTTGGAACCAACTTCTGTAGCACATCATCCCACTGCCAAGACATTACACCTTCAACTTTTCCAATATCGCTCAAAGTTAAGGTGATACGGTTTGGTTCATTGTCAGAAAGTCGGTAAGTACCAGTAACATCACCTTCAACTGTACGATTTTCAGTCAATGTAATGTAAACCGACTCTTTGGCAGCCGTATTAGTGTCGTGACCCAGATTAATGAAACGATAATCACCTACTACATCAACGCCATCAACAATGTTATCACCGTCGATTGGTGTATAACGGTGTGGAGATGCAACTAACCAACCATCGGCGTTAACATACATTTCATGTACACGGATTGAATGTTGTTCACCGCGCTCAGGGAAACGTGTATGAGTGATCAGTAGGTGTTTACCCGTTTCTGCATCATAGTAAGCTGAGTTATGACCAGGTGAAAGGTAACCATAAGATTGACCAACATCACCGGTTTTCGCTACAAATTCGAAACCACCCATCAGCTTGTTACCAAAGCCTTCTGGCGAATCATAAACCGTACTCATGTCATTACCAGCTGCGTCAAAATATGGACCATCTGGATTCACTGAGCGAGACACACGGATGTTGTAACCACCATCGGCGTTGAAGCCACCGATCGAGGTAAATAGGTAGTAGTAATCTGACTCTGGACTGTAAAGAATGTATGAACCTTCGTTAGCGTGGAAATTACCACCCGTTAAACGAGTGCCATAGCCTTGGCCTGGTTCTGGCATCGCTGTGTCTTCATCCATTTTAAGAATAAAGATACCACCTGAATACGAACCATAAGTCATCCATAACTGACCATCCTTATCATAAAAGACATCAGGATCAATTGCGTTTGGCATGGTCGCAGGATCATAGTGAGTTACGCCTTCAGGCCCTTTACCATCAACAATCTCTTGATCAGTCATACCTGAACGAAGAAATACTCCCTTATTTACATAAGGACCTTCAACATTATCTGCTACTGCAACACCGATAAATGAACGATGATGACAAACAGCTTCAACATCATTATCTGGATTGTTACACCAGTTATAGTAGAAGTAGTACTTGTCATCTTTTAGTTGAATAACATCGGCCGCCCATGAACCTTTAAAATAGGGACCTGTCCACTCGAAACCTTCGGTCATTTCTGTAGACATGGTATCAAATAGTGGGTTTAAATCAGTGGCATCGTTGGCAATACGCTCAACGCCGTTATCATCACGAGTGATGTAACTCCAGTTCATCAAATCGATTGATTTAGCCGCAGCTAAGTGAGAACCAAAAACATAATAGGTGTCATCAGCTTTTATTACAGATGGATCATGCACAGCAAGATCATTAAAGTCGATAACACTAGACTGAATAGTCGGATCTGGAGATTGTGCAACTTCAGGTATAAAGCCAGATGGTAGCCCTCCTGACTCACCATCTTCCCCACCGCAGCCTGCTAAGGCTAAGGCGCCCGCCATAGCTAACATTAACTTATTAATTTTCATTTGAATCTTTTCCCCAATATAAAAAGACATCAGCATTTTTGTTAGGTGTAGAATGTCTGTGGCTGACTCACTTTAGTATCAATAAATGCAAATTGTGAACTTCTCAGCCAGATTCATCATACAATAGTATTTAACAAAATCGCAAAGTGTTATTTAAAACATTCAATCGAACCGTCATTTATGGCAACAACTTCAACTATTTTGTTGACACCATATTAGTCATACAATAGCATCATTAAAAATATAGCAACAAAATTTTTACCGGAACGTTCTATATCACAATGAAGTAATTGCACTTTGGGGGCTTTAATTCATGTTTACACGTACGCTAGTTAGCATGGCTGTTGCATCATCACTCCTGATGACACAATCTGCCTACGCTGAAGAAGAAGAAATAAAAACTGACGACATAGAAGTAATACAAGTTAGTGGCATTCGCGGGAGTCTTACACAAGCACTCTCATTGAAAAAAGAAAATGTTCAGATTGTGGACTCAATTATTGCTGAGGATATTGGTAAATTCCCAGACAATAACGTAGTTGAAGCACTTCAACGTGTTTCAGGTGTCCAGACTACAGGACGTGGAGGCGGAGAAGTTAGTGGGGTAACTATCCGTGGTCTAGGTGATGTATCAACTACCGTTAACGGTAGACAGATCTTTACTTCAATTGGACGCTCAGTTGCACTTGCTGATATTCCTGCATCTTTGCTTAACAGTGTTGATGTATATAAAACTCGTTCTGCAAACCTCATAGAAGGCGGTATTGCGGGTCAAATTGATATCAAGACTAACCGTCCTTTTAGTTTCCAAGGCGAAAAAGTCGTGGTAGCTGCTCGTGGTATCTATATGGATGCCAGTGATAAAGTTGATCCTAACGTCAGTATTCTTGCAAGTAATCGTTGGGAAACCGATTTAGGTGACTTTGGTGCCCTATTCAATGCATCTTATGCTAAGAGTAACTACCGTGACCAAAATGTTTGGATAGGTTCTTCAGATCCATACCGTGCCGATAACTTTACCCGTATCGATGCTAGCCATGTCACTCCAGGTGAAGAGCTATCAACGGCTCCAGGCTCCACTATTGATATCAATGGTGTTGATACCGAATATGTTTTACTTCGCGATGCTATGGGGTTTACCGACTATACCGGTGAACGTGAGCGTCCTGCGATGAACCTATCTCTACAATGGGCACCTACTGATAATTCTGAATATTTATTTGAAGCCTTCTACAACGGTTACCGTGATGAAAACTTCAATTCACTACTATTCTCGTTTGTTAATGGTAACAATCACTTCAGAAACCCAGAGTTTTATGATGGCACCAATGTTGTCAAGAAGACTTATATCAATGATGCGGCCCTATTTACTAGTGGTGACGGTGGAACAGGTAAGACAGACAGTTTTGTTTATGCATTAGGCGGTAAATGGGAATTGGGTGATGACCTGATCCTAAACTCTGAAGTCGTTTATCAAACCAGTAAATATGAGCGCTCATTTGTTGCAATTCAAACTAGCTCATCTCGTGACAGATTAGCAGTTGATTTCAACCATAACGGCTCAGGCAATCCCGCTTTCTCATACCTTGATGATCCAAATACAGCTTATGATGAAGGTAGCTTAACTGATGTTAACGCCTACTCGATGGGTACTTTCTTTGATAACAGTGGTACCGATGAAGGTGATGCAATCACTTGGACGTTAGACGGTGATTACGCACTATATGCTGGTATGTTCGAAACGGTAGACTTTGGTCTGCGTTACAACAAACGTACCGCTAAATCTAAATCTAAAGATCAATCAAGTGGTGCATGTTCAGATAATGGAGCTGCTTGTGTATTAGCCAATATTGATGGCCTTTCGTATATTACCGAATCTGGTTTCTACGATAACAATGCATATGTACCTAATAACTGGTTGTCGACCAATGGTAACTGGATGATTGATAATGTCGAACAGTTACGTGGCCTATATGGTTTACCTCTTGATGGCGGTGCCTATTTAGATTCACGTACTTTTGACATTGAAGAACAAACTATTGCAGCATATGTTCAAACTAACTACGCCACAGAATTATTTGGTTTAACCTTAGATGGTCAAATTGGTGTACGTGTTGTTAACAGTAAAACGGATTTGTCTTTCAATGAATTGGCAGCAAGTCGTGTAGAGCAATCTACAGAAGATACTAACGTCCTACCGAGCTTTATGGCACGTTATTACCTCACTGACGACTTGTTACTTCGCTTCGCTTACGGTAAGACTATCAGTCTACCAAACTTTAGCGATTTGAATCCAACCATGACGTTGACGCCGCCTAACCCTGGTACTAACCAAGCCTTCGGCTATGCATCAAGTGGTAACCCAGATCTAAAACCAGTCGAGTCTCAAAACTTTGATTTGTCTTTAGAGTGGTATTTTGCTGAAAGTAGTAGCTTATATGGTGTGCTGTTCAAGCGTGATGTTGAAGGTTTTGTATATACTGCTAACCGTAACATCGAAGTGACTAACAATCCTAACCCTGATTACAATGCAAAATATGTACTTACTCAGCCACTAAACGCGGGTAAAGGTACACTTCAAGGTTTAGAGCTTGGTTTCACTTGGTTCCCAGATGAACTACCAGAATGGTTACAGGGCATCGGTATTCAAACTAGCTATACCTATATCGATGGTGATACTAAAGATCCTATCTTCTCAGTATTACCAGATGGCAGTGCTGGACCATTAGTGGGTTACGAAACTAAACCATTAATCGGTGTATCTGAAAACTCGTACAGTGCTGTTTTAGCCTACGAAAAAGAAGATTACTCAGCTCGTCTATCTTATGTATACCGCGATGAGTTCTTAACAGGTTATAACTATTGTTGTTCAATGCCTACAGGTATCTATAGCGATTCAGAAGCTAATATGGACTTCCAATTTAGCTGGAACGTTACACCTGATTGGGTATTAACCTTCGATGCGACAAACCTCACAGGCGAAGAGTACCACACAGCCTATACAGACTTTAATTTGTATAACAGTGGTTCAACTATCATCAGCCGTACATTCGCTATTGGTACCCGCTACTCCTTCTAAACAGTCGGATTTATAGCAAGTTAATAAAAGCTAATCATTTGATTAGCTTTTATTTTTTCTAGTACCCGCACCCTATTTCATGCCATAAGGAACCAATATGAAGTCGATATTGCCAATAACATTGTCGCTACTTTGTTTCGCCGCCAATAGCGCTTATGCCATCGATTATCAAGTCCACAGCCCAGACCAACAGATAGCCGTCACCGTTAGTTTAAATGACAACAAATTAAGCTACCGAATCGATAAGAACAACAGCGTGGTTTTAGCTCCTTCGACACTGGGACTCCGTTTATCTGACCGCGATTTCTATCAAAACTTTACCCAACTTAGCGCATCAGATATCAGCAAAGTATCTGAGAATTACCAGCTGTTTACCGGCAAACAAACCCAAGTACAGTATCAAGCCAATGAGCGCCAATTTCACTTAGTGAATGATAAAACGCAAAAACTGGATATCACCTTTCGCGTATCTGATGATGGCGTGGCCTTTCACTACACCGCTTTAAATGATCCCAAAGCCAGTCACCAACAAAAAACGATCACTAGAGAACATACCAGCTTCCAATTGCCTATACACAGTAAGGCTTGGCTACAACCAATTGCAGAAGCACAAACTGGATGGGCAAACACCAATCCGTCCTATGAAGAACACTACCTCATGGGGATCGATATTGATCACCCTTCTCCCTCTCCTGCAGGTTGGGTGCTCCCTGCGCTGTTTAATACTTCAAAATCACAAACCGAGGAAAAGCAGCAAGTTTGGCTGGCTATTACCGAAGCGGGTGTGAAAACCTATCACCATGCCTCTCGTCTTGAAGCACAATCGCCCAATGGCAATTACCACATTGGTATACCTCAGTCTGCTGAAGTGTTCACCCACCAAGGATTACTCACGACGGGTAAATTACCGCTCGACACCCCTTGGCGAGTGCTGGCACTAGGCTCATTAGAACAAGTTGCCAATTCAACCCTAGGCACAGATCTGGCTGAACCCACTAAGGCCTTGGCTACAGACTTCATAAAACCGGGAGTCGCTTCCTGGAGCTGGGGTCTATTAAAAGATGACTCCATCACTTTCCCAGTGCAGAAACAATTTATCGATCACGCTGCCGACATGCAGTGGCAATACGCCTTAATTGACGTCAATTGGGATAAGAACATTGGCGATAAAAAGTTAGCTCAGTTGGTTGAGTATGCCGACAGCAAAAATGTGGGGGTTTTTGTTTGGTATAACTCTTCCGGGGATTGGAACACCACACAGTACAGTCCCAAGAGTCAATTATTGACTAAAACGGCTCGTCAGCAAGCCTTTTCAAAGCTGCACAACATGGGAGTTAAAGGGGTTAAAATCGACTTCTTTGCCGGTGATGGTCAATCTATGATGCAGTATTATCATAATATTTTGGCTGATGCTGCGAAATATCAACTGTTGGTCAATTTTCATGGCACTACCTTGCCACGAGGGCTACAACGCACTTACCCAAACCTGCTCACCTCCGAAGCGGTAAGAGGCTTTGAGATGATCACATTTTTCCAGAATGCGGCCGATAAAGAAGCCAGTCACAGCGCCGTGTTACCTTTTACACGTAACCTATTTGATCCAATGGATTTTACCCCAACAACCTTTAATGAAATCCCTAATATCAAGCGTAAAACCACTAACGGATTCGAATTAGCCTTGCCCATTCTCTTTATCAGTGGCATACAGCATATTGTCGAAACCCATGAAGGAATGCAGCATGTCCCCGACTATGTGAAGGCCTTCTTACAACAAATACCCACACAGTGGGATGAATCAAAGATGGTTGCAGGTATGCCGGGTAAACTTGCGGTGTTCGCCCGTCGCAGCGGCGATACTTGGTTTGTTGCAGGGATTAATGGCGAAAATCTAGTCAAAGAATTGCAACTTGATCTGAGTTTTCTAGCCTCGGATAAAGCCTATATGATTTCCAGTAAAGGAATGCGCGGCTTTAACGAACAGACCATTAAACTGTCCAATCGTACAGATATTACTCTACAAGCAAATGATGGGTTCGTAATGCGTATACAAGCCACTGAAAAATAATGTTAATGTAATGATGTTAAATAAAAAAGCGATGCTTAGTCAGCATCGCTTTTTATTGTCTAGTCTTTAAGGTTTATTAAATCAAACTAACAGCAATCAATATAAGCTAGCGTAATCTAAGTGTGTCTTATTAGCTGTAGCAAATTTTAGGTAAAAAAAAGCAGTAACCAATTCCCTTGGTTACTGCATAAGGCGTTGAGCGATAGATGCAAGCTCAACAAATTTGTCAAAAAAAGCGACCTATACTTTTATGACAAAAAACACACACAAAGTGTTCGTTATTTAGCGTTCACCTCTCTTAAATAGAAGTGTTGCCAAATTGTACTTTTCCAAACGGCTTCAACCATGTTATCGCCGTTAGCATAAGACTCACTTTCAAGTTTCATCGATGAGCCACCTTTACGCGTTACTAAACGTAAAGCACCATTAGGCATATACTCTGCGCGCCACTCACCCTCATCAGTTTTACAGCTTCCGAGTTTCAAGTTGCCTTGATCACTGACCAAACATTGCTGGGCACTGTTTACAGACTGCATGCGATAATAACCTTCAGAGGTAGCAACCGCTTTCCACTGCTGACATGCACTGCCGGTATATTCATGTTGAACCACATTGGCATCGTGAGCACAGCTTTCAGCACTGACGACACGGCCACTGTATGCACTGACGATAGCAAAATCAGACACGGGTTCGATTCGCCAGTCGGTGCAATCACCTCGACGATTTTCACCGGCTACAAGCTCAGCACCTGACTTGCTGCTACAACTTTTTGCTTGCAGGTTTTTAATCGACATCTCATTGGCAAAACGGAACCAACCATCATGGGTAGCATCAACAGACCAACGTTGGCAACGTGAAGCAACCCAAGGGCTAGATGAGATGCCTGTAGCGGCTTCGTCTTGGCATTGCTCTTGAGTCAAGAAAGTACCGTACTGAGCATTCGCAAGACGATATAAACCTTCATTAGTCGGATCGATTACCCAGCTGCTTCCTTGTTTATCACAATCAGCAACCGTAACCTTGCCTTTAGCATCTGTCACCATACATTGATTAATGTCATGATTTACAATGCGATACTTAACACCTTCAACCTTAGCGGTTAATGGGCCTTGCTCGCCACTTGGGACAGGAAGCTGTTGTTTATCAGCTTTTGGTTCACCAAAGTTAGGCAAACCATTTTTATCCCATTTTATTGGCTGAGCACGTGCAGCACGAGTACCACTACAACCATCGGTAGGAGATGAATTGCCATGATAAACTAACCAGTCTTCACTTCCGTCAGGAGAGGTAAAGAAGCCATGGTGACCTGGACCAAAGACGCCATTACCTTTACTGAAGAAAGGTTCGTCATATTTAGTCCAAGATGCTGGATCCATTGGATCTTTGCCAGTTAACTCGACTACAGCAAGTTTATAATCTTCGGTGTTACAGAAACTTGAAGAATGAACTAGGAAGGTTCTATCGTTATGAACGATGATCTCTGGACCTTCGTTAACGTTTAGACCCGATTTTTCCCAGTCATATTCAGGCTTAGTGATCACCTCGTGTTCACCCACTACTGTCCATGGGTTTGACATTTTAGCAATCAAGTTAACCTGATCGTCGCCATGCCATTCTGACCATAAGAAATACAACTGGCCATCATGCTCGAAATAGCTGCCGTCGATGTTCCAATGATCAGGCATTGGTGTGCCTTTAAACTTGTATGGCCCCATAGGGTCGCTGCCTTCACTCTCAAGGATGTGATTGCGCTGACCATCGAAGTTTTCTTCAATACCAGAGGTATAAATAACGTACCAGCGCAAGCCGTTTTCAGTTTGCAGTGGATGGAATTCGAACGCCCAGAAATTACAGCAACGTGACTTATCGGTACCCGACCAAATATTATGCGCAGGCGCATCGGCTAAGCCTTCAATGGTTGGCGACTTACGCATAACCAACTCTGATGTCCAGGTTGTTGTGGTTAAGTAATAGTTACCATTGAAATAGTGCAACCAAGGATCGGCACCATTACGGAATAATGGGTTAGAAAAAGTGTCACCGCTGATTTTTGTGCTTTGTTGCTGTACAGGTGCAGCCTCAACAGCGGGAATCGATAACGCTGCCATCAATGCCACAGCCGTTAGCGATTTTGTAAAAATATGACTCATTATTATCACCTACTTGCTAATTAATACGCTTTCGTAATTATCTAATGCTTTTGGATCGAACGTTGGCCACCCATTTTTATCCCAATCAAGTTCAATCATTTTTAACTTCTGTAAGCCGTTATCAGCAGACTCATAAGCATGGAAGACTAAATAATCTTTGCCATCAAATTCATACATACTGTTATGACCCAGTCCTGGCCAAGCTTTCGTACCATTTAACAACACACTACCGCCGCCCTTAGCCATATCCTTACCTTCTTTATCTAAGTAAGGACCTGTTACAGAAGTTGAGCGACCGATAGCCATACGGTAAGTGCTGTCATCTCCACGGCAACATAAGCCGTAAGACACGGTTAGATAATAAAAATCTCCCTTTTTAAAGATGAAAGGAGCTTCTATTTGTGCTGGACCTGGCTCTGCATCGTCTTCAAATGCAGGACGATCAAGCTTAGCTAATGTGTGCCATTCTTGTGGCTCTGCCATAGAAATCAGATCGTCATTAAGTTTAACCAGTTTCATTCCTCCCCAGAACGAGCCAAAACTCATCCAAGGCGTACCTTTTTCGTCAATGATGATATTAGGATCAATCGCATTCCAGTCATCACGGTAAGGCACTGATTCAACGATAATGCCCTTATCCTGCCAGTTATAGTCTTTTGACTTAGGATCGAGGGATTTACTGACTGCCACACCTATGGCTGAAGTATTTTTACCAAAAGCAGACACAGAGTAATAAAGGTAGAAGGTGCCATTGTGTTCGAAGATATCTGGCGCCCAAAGGTGACCATTGAAACTTGGAGCAACATCTCGCGCCCATGTTGGCTCAGTTTCAAATACTCGGCCTGAGTTTTGCCAATGAACTTTGTCTGTAGAAGAATAGATTGTGATACCAGGGCCTGTGCTAAACAGATAGTAACTGTCACCCTCTTTTGCCATCACAGGATCATGAATACTGACTTGTGCTGCATTTATTTGTGCACTAAAACCAACCAGCCCAACTAAGGTCAAACTTTTTAAATGATTGAATACTTTACTTCTGATGTTTGACATCATCTCTCCTAGTTCTACATGCATCAAGGTTTTACTATTAATGCTATTGTATGATGAATAAGAATATCTTACTATCAATTTCACAATTAACAATCCCATCGCACAAATTTAACAGTAAATTTGTCGAAAGGATCATAGTTAACGGCTGTACACTATCCCAATGAAGTGATGTAGCTGTAATAACATATAAGGGAACCTGGATGAGTACGCATAAGCTTTCAGTACTTGAAAAAGTAGGCTATGGCTCTGGTGACATGGCAGTAAACGTAGTGATTTCATCAATGATGTTAATCATTACCTATTTTTACACTGATATTTTTGGTTTGAAACCTGCAGATCTTGGGATCTTGTTTTTAGTGGTAAGACTCATCGATGCCGTTACCGACCCATTAATGGGCATCATCAATGATAAGGTCACCACCCGCTGGGGACGTTATCGCCCCTACTTCCTATTTATGGCCGTCCCCTTCGGCATCTCGGTCTTCTTGACTTTCAGTACACCAGATTGGGATTACAACAGTAAACTTATCTGGGCTTACTCGACTTATATTTTAGTCACCATCATCTTCACAACGGTAACGATCCCTTACATCTCAGTCATTGGTGTGATGACAGATAACCCCAAAGAGCGTCTATCAGCAAACGGTTATCGTCTATTCTTCGCAAAAGTAGCGGCTTTCTTAGTTACCATCATAGTGCCGATTTTGGCTCAAAAATGGGGTGGTGATAATTTAGCATCGGGTTATCAAGCAGCTATGGGTCTAATGGGCTTAATGGCAACATTATTGTTCCTTTTTTGCTTCTTTACCACTCGCGAACGCGTTGCCTATAAAGTTGAAACTAAGCCGATTTCAACTCAATTCAAGTTATTGATGCGTAATGACCAATGGCGCATATTAGTTTCTATCTGCGTTATTGGCACTATCGGTTATGTGATCCGTGGTTCAGTTGCAGCTTACTACGCAACTTACTATCTAGGCGGCGATGCTAAAATGCTCTCAGCCTTCCTATCCACTGGTGTAGGCGCAGCTATTTTAGCTATGGTGGCTTCGACTTGGATCACCAAGCGTTTCTGTAAACTTAAATTGTTTAGATACAGCCAAATCTTGGTCGGTATCTTAAGTGTCATCATGTTCTTCGCCGTTCAGCCTGGCGATATCATGTTAGCCTTCGTGCTCTATTTCCTTATCTCATTTGTGGTTGATTTACATGCACCTGTGTTCTGGTCAATCATCTCAGAAGCCGTTGATTACGGCACAGTTAAAAATGGACACCGTGTTTCAGGCCTAGCCTTTGGCGGTATTTCGTTTGCTCAAAAAGCAGGTATGGGTCTGGCAGGTTTTGTGGTCGGTATGCTACTTACCTACTTCAATTATGAAGCCGGTGCAGTTCAGAGTGAATTTACCCTAACAGGTATTGCGCTAATGCTAACCGTGATTCCAGGGTTCTTCCACACGTTAATGGGTTCTCTGATGTTTAAGTACCATATCAGTGACAGCAGCTACGAAAAAATTAAAGCCCAGCTGGAAGATATCACTTTCATCGATTCTGCTAGTGAAAGTATTCAGTCTGACGGGGCGAAGCCTGTTAACGTTTAACAAAGGCCAAGGAAAGGACAGTCTGGGTCTACACTTCGATGCTAAAGATGTATCACTGTTAGCCCCTGAAAATTGGCATAAATCAGCAGAGATAAAAACAACTCTGCAGGAGTAAGCCAGTACACATTCTAAGCTCCTACCTGTTAGGAGCTTTTTATTAGGTGGAAAAAATGAAAAGATTACTAACCGCTGCAGCGCTAATGTTGAACAGCAGTATTGCTTTGGCACTGCAACCCACACCCGTGCCACTGCAAGATGTGCGAATTACCGACGGCCCATTTCTTCACGCACAACAAACCGATTTACATTATTTGATGGTAATGGACCCTGAGCGGTTACTTGCTCCATACCGTAAAGAAGCTGGACTGCCAAGTGATGCACCTAACTACCCTAATTGGGAAGATACTGGCCTCGATGGTCATATCGGTGGTCATTATTTAAGTGCCCTTTCACTCATGTACGCCTCAACTGGTGACAGTAAAGTACTCGAACGCCTTAACTACATGGTTGAAGAACTCAACAAATGCCAACAAGCCAATGGCAATGGTTATGTAGGCGGCGTACCTAACGGTGCTAAATTATGGAAATCCATTGCTGAAGGCGATATTCGCGCTGACTTATTCACCCTCAATGAAGCTTGGGTGCCTTGGTATAACGTGCATAAAGTGTTTGCAGGTTTAAAAGACGCTTATATCTACACAGGTAATGAGCAAGCTAAAAAGATGATGGTACTATTCAGTGATTGGATGCTTGAACTGAGTAAAAACCTAAGTGACCAACAGCTTCAGTTAATGTTACGTACTGAATATGGTGGGCTTAACGAAACCTTAGCCGATGTCTATGATATTACAGGAAACAAGGCTTACTTAACCTTGGCAAAGCGTTATACCGATCTGTCTGTATTAAACCCTCTGCTTGAACATAAAGATGCCCTAACCGGCTTACATGCCAACACGCAGATCCCTAAGATTGTTGGGGTCGCTCGTATTGCTCAACTCGAACATAACAAAGACTGGCATGATAGTGCTGACTTTTTCTGGCAAACCATAGTTAATCACAGAACGGTCTCGATCGGAGGTAACAGTGTCCGTGAACATTTTCATCCAAGTAATGATTTCTCTAGCATGTTGGAGTCAGTTGAAGGCCCTGAGACCTGTAACACCTACAATATGTTAAAGCTATCAAAGCTATTGTATGAAGGTAACGGCGACCTTAACTACATAGACTATTATGAGCGTGCGTTATACAACCATATTTTGTCATCACAAAACCCAGAAACTGGTGGTCTAGTTTACTTCACCGCCATGCGGCCCAATCAATACCGTGTTTATTCAGACCCACAAAAAAGCATGTGGTGTTGTGTGGGTTCAGGGATCGAGAACCATGCTAAATACGGTGAGATGATCTACGCCCAGGAGCAAGATCAACTGTTCGTGAACCTGTTTATCGACTCGACGCTAAATTGGCAATCAAAACAGGTGAAACTGAAACAAACGACTCAGTTCCCTGACACTAACACTAGTGAGATTGAGATCCTCTCCAGTGCTAAATTTGGCTTAAACCTACGTTATCCTGTATGGGTAGATGCAGGGGAACTGACAGTCAATGTAAACGGTAAGACACAGAATATCACCGCTAAGCCGGGCGAATATGTACAGCTTGAGCGTCAATGGCAAGCGGGTGATAAAGTAACTATCACTTTGCCAATGAACATCAGCCTAGAGCAGATGCCAGACAAATCGGCCTACTACTCAGTACTTTACGGCCCTATCGTTCTTGCTGCGAAAACCAATCCCTTCCCTAATGAGCAGATTAATTTCGTTGCCGATGACAGCCGCATGGGACACATCGCCAAAGGCCCAACCTGTGAGCCTGAAAATGCCCCTGTATTTATCAGCGATGGCACTCAGTTCCTTAAGGATATTAAGAAAGTGCCTAGTAGTACCCTCGCCTTCACCACAGGTAATGCTAAGCTCAATCTTGGAGAGAAACTGGAGCTGATCCCATTCTTCAGACTGCATGACAGCCGTTATAGCGTCTACTTTGGTCAAAGCAGTACCGATAACTGGCAAAGCCTACAAGCCAGACTTGCCGCACAATCCAAGCAAGCCGCTGAACTTGCCGCCAGCACTCTAGATTTAGTCCAGCCTGGTGAGCAGCAACCGGAATCGGACCACTTCTTTGAGGCTTCTCGCAGCGAAGCGGGGCTCAATGGCACTCGTCACTGGCGTCATGCCCATGACTGGTTCAGCTATCAACTCAATGCCAAAGGCGAAACTCAGCCTGTACTGCGTCTGACCTTCTTTGGTTTAGATAATAACCGTGAATTCGATATCTTGATTGACAAGAAGTACCTTGCCACCGTTAAGTTAACTGGAGACAAGGGGCCTGATTATTTCACTGAGGCCTTCCCTATCCCAGCTAAGTTACTCAAAGACACTACACAGCCTTTTAGAGTGAAATTTAAAGCCAAGCCTGGTTCTATCGCGGGCGGTTTATATGAAGTGCGCTTGATGAAGCCAGAAGAAAAGTAACCAAAACTATCTATGTGATGTAAAAAAGCGAGCAGTTATCCTGCTCGCTTTTTTTGATTCCATCACTGTTGATCCAACAATGAGTTCGACACACCTTGATCGTCCATCTCTGGCAGCACTGATTAGATATTGTAGCCTCGCCTGTTTGCTCTAACCCAATAATCATCAACTAAATGCTTTTTGTCGTCAGTGGTAGATGCAAATAGTATGTAGGTTCTATAACAGAGTCTTTGGATGAGTATGATTGTTCTGCCGAGGTACATACCAACGAACAAGCACTAAAAATTGATAATGCGAGGAATTTTCGTATTGTTAAATCCCTATAACCATAAAAGTAGATAGTGTTCAAATGTCACTATGGCTTACACATAAGTATTAGTTAAATAATTTAAATGTCATGCTAATTAACTGATTTATAAGCAATTAGCTGCCTTAAAAAAACGTCTACTTAGGTAGACGCTTTATCGAAACAAGATGCTTAAACTGATTATTTAAGGCTATAACCCACCATCTCTAAGGTCTGTTGATCCGAGAGATCATTATGGAACTCTGGAAACCCCTTTTCATCCCAAGTGATCGCACGTACCCGAGTATGACGATTACCGTCGGTTAACGGCGTGCCTTGCAGCTCGAGATAATCTCTGGCGTGATAGAACATTAACCAAGTTTTACCATCTTCAGCTAAAACAAAACTATTATGACCTGGGCCATAACGCTTTAGTTGTGGCTGAGTGGTAAACACAGGATCTGGCAACTTGTGCCAGCTGCTCGCATCGAGCAGATCCGCATCTTCATCGGCCCAGATCAACCCCATGCTGTAACGATCGTCAGTGGCACTGGCTGAGTAGCTCACGAAGATTTTGCCTGCATGTTTGATCACTGCAGCCCCTTCGTTCACCTTAAAGCCTAAGCGTTCCCATTCCAGCAATGGCTCGCTAATGATGGTTTCCGGTAAGGCTGTTGCCGTAGGTGAGGTCATTTTTGCGATCACTAAGCCAGTATTATAGGTTTTTGCCCTATCCTGCTGAGCCCAGATCGCATAATGCTGCTCACCGACATTGAAAGTGGTTTCATCTAAAGAGAATGCCGAACGCTCGGTCTGCATCCTGCCTAGCTCTTTCCACTCACCCGTCATCGGATCGTCACCTTCCAGACCCAACACGTACATGCGGTTATGGAAACGGGTATTGATATCACTGGCAGCGTAATAGAGATACCATTTGCCATCGATGTAATGCATCTCAGGTGCCCAGATATCGATACTCATCGGCCCGATATCATGCTTATGCCATACTGCTCTGGTCTTAGCCGTCGCTAATCCTGCAATCGTTTTTGAGTAACGAATCTCAATAAGATCAAATTCAGGCACAGAAGCGGTAAAAAAATACCCGCCATCAGGCGCTTTAATCACCCAAGGATCGGCTCGGCGCTCAACAAAATTATGCGCTGGTTGAGCCTCAACCTTACTATCGGCTGCTAACGTATTCGCATCAACTGTTGCAACAGAACCTGTTAGTGCTGCAACAACCAGCGTAATATAGATAGATTTATGCATTGGCACCCTTACGTACATTCAGTAACTTCTGCAGGACGATAAAGAAGAACAACAGAAGACCGATAACAATCTTAGTCCACCAACTACTTAAGGTCCCTTCGAAGGTGATATAGGTTTGAATCACTCCCATGAGAATCACCCCAAGTACGGTTCCTACAATATAACCACTACCACCGGTTAACAGCGTACCGCCAATTACCACTGCGGCAATCGCATCGAGTTCGGTGCCTATTGTGCCTAAGGCATAACCGGAGAAGGTATAAAATGAAAACACGATACCCGCTAAAGTCGCGAGTGCGCTGCTGGTCGCATAAATAGAGATGGTAGTACGCGCAACATTCACACCCATTAATTTGGCAGATTGTTCATTACCCCCTAAGGCATAAACATTGGTACCAAAACGAGTAAAGTGCATCACGATGAGTAGTACCGCAAATGCCAACATGAAGATCATTGAGCTCACATCTAGCCAGCCATGACCAGGCAAAGCGAAACCAAAATCAGCAATGGCATCATAGAAAGGATGCTCAATGGCGATGGATTCTTCACTCAGGGTTGTAGCCAAGCCTCGCGCTAAGAACATGCCCGCTAAAGTTACAATAAAAGGTTGTAACTTATAATAATGGATGATGCTGCCCATAGCAGCGCCAAACAAGGTACCTAATGGCATTACCAATGCAAAGGCCGCAAGAGGATGCCAACCATGATCGGTAACAAGTAACCCGGTGATCACACCACTGAGTGCAATCACAGCACCAACCGAAAGGTCAATACCACCAGAGATAATCACTAAAGTCATACCTAGTGCGGTGATCAGCAAAAACGCGTTGTCCCTAAAGAGATTGGTAACAACACGAACACTGGCGAAACCATCAAACTGACTTGCGCCAAAGATGAACATCAACAGCACAAGAGACGCAGTGATCCATAAAGGTAAAAAACGACGAGAAAGCATTATGCAGCCCCTTTTTTGCCAAAACTGAACAGACTTTTAAGCTGATTTCTAAACGCTTTAGACTGTAGTAACAACACCAGTAAGATGACCAAAGCTTTGATAAGCAGGTTAAATTTAGCTGGTAGACCACTGACAATAATTGTCGTCGCTAAAGTTTGAATGATCAGCGCGCCAACAATAGATAGGATGAGTGAAAAACGTCCGCCAGTTAAGGCTGCGCCGCCTATAACCACAGCAAGGATCGCATCGAGTTCTAACCATAGCCCGGCATTGTTTGCATCTGAGCCTTGGATATCGGCCGCACTGATCATACCGGCAAATGCAGCACACAAACCCGCAATGGCGTAAACGAAAAGTTTAATCGATTTATCGTTAATCCCCATGTAACGACTCGCTTTAGCATTACAGCCTACCGCTTCGATAAACAAGCCTAGAGCCGTTTTTCGTAGCAGTAACTGAGTCGCAATCAACATACCGATAACGATCCAAATTGGCATTGGTAGACCTAACCACTGTCCTGTTCCTATTGCAGCGAAGCCTGGACTTTGGAAAGTAACAATCTGACCTTGGTTAATAAGCTGTGCGATACCACGACCCGCAACCATCAGTAGTAAGGTTGCAACAATCGGCTGAATACCTAAGTAAGCCACTAAACCACCGTTAATACAGCCAAAGAATACACCGACGGCAATACCAATAAGCACAACAGTAAATACGCTCATATCCGGAGATAACAGCAAATTGGCGCAAACGGCACCGGCAATCGCCATTACCGCGCCAACAGAGAGGTCGATACCACCCGTTGCTATCACTAAGGTCATACCTATAGCAAGTAACGCAACCGGTGCCGAACGATTTAAAATATCAATAAGAGAACCATATAAACGGTCATCTTGATAAGTTAAATGGAAAAAACTGCTGTCGATAAATAGATTCACCAATAGCAATAACACCAATGCAGCCACAGGCCATAGGTATCTTAACCAGGCTTTTTCGGCTCCCGCTTGATAGCGAGCTTGTTTCTTATCTGTCATATCATCACTTTTCGCAGCCACTACAGGCGATGGCTCAATTAATTGTGCTGAATTACTCATGCTCCCTCCGCAATCGCTTGCATAACATGCTGAGAGGTCAGCTGTTCACCAGTGAGTTCTTTGACTGCACTGCGGTCACGCATTACCACGACTTTGTTGGAGAAAGCCACCAGTTCATCTAACTCAGATGATGCCACTAACAGCGACATACCATCATCACAGAGGCTTCTGATCAATTTAATGATCTCAGCATGGGCACCAATATCGATACCACGAGTCGGTTCATCAAGTATTAACAAGATAGGCTCGATGGCGAGCCAACGTGCCAAAATAACCTTCTGCTGATTGCCGCCACTGAGTTGCTCAATAGGTTTATCCGCATCAGGTGTCGCGATTTGCAGTTTATCGATAAAAAACTGCGCCATTTCATCTTGCTTAGCGCGTGACAATCCACGCCACCAACCTAACCTGGCTTGTAGTGCCAGAATGATGTTTTCACGGATAGACAGTGGGCCAATAATACCGTCAACTTTACGGTCTTCAGGACACAAGGCGATCCCTTCATGGATTGCATCAGCAGGATTACTCAGTTTGAGTTGGCGGCCTTTCAGGGTGATATTACCGCTGTTAAGTTGATCTAGACCGAATACCGCATTACACACTTCACTACGACCCGAACCTAGCAAACCTGCTAATCCCACCGCTTTACCTTCAGATAACGTCAGGCTTAAAGATTGAATTGAATCTTTGACTGAAACCCCTTCGAGGCTGAGTAATACCGCTTGTGCTGAATCTTGCTCTTGAGCTGATTTTGGCGCGCTATCGAGGTGAAGATGATCTTCAAGTGCACGGCCCAACATGGCTTCAACCAATTTGGATTGTGGTAGCTCTTTAGTGAGGTGTTCACAGATAAACTCACCATTTCTCAGTACCGTAATACGATCGCTAACCGCATAAACTTGATCTAAGAAATGGGTAATAAAGACAATAGCAACACCCTGCTGCTTTAACTGATTTAGGATAGAAAACAGAACTTTAACTTCATCAGCATCCAAACTTGCCGTTGGCTCATCCAGCACTAACACTTTGGCTGACATGGCAACGCCACGAGCAATTGCGATTAATTGCTGTATTGCGACAGAGTACTTAGATAGAGGCTCTGTTACATCAATATCTAACTTAAATTGCTTTAACACTTCACGGGATTGCTTAACCATCTGCCGATGGTCAATTAAACCAAACTTTTTGGGTTCGTGACCAAGAAACAGGTTCTGCGCTACCGTCAGGTTTGGCAGAAGGTTAACCTCCTGATAAACACTGACGATACCCACGCGCTGTGCTTCGATAGGCGTATTAAATTCACGTTCTTGTCCATCATAATAGATGCTGCCGCTATTTTTAGATTCGGCACCCGTCATGATTTTAACGAGCGTAGATTTACCCGCACCGTTTTCTCCAAGCAAAGCATGCACTTCGCCTGGATAGAGATTTAAACTGACATTTTGTAACGCTTTTACACCAGGATATTGTTTACAAACATCCTTTAACGCTAAAACTACGTCCATTTAGCCTTTCCCCCAAAAGTATAAAGCTGATTTGCGGCGTCTTATTTGTTAACGCGCTTTTTATATTCTTCAGCGGCAGTTTCTTGGGTGTAAACATCACCAGTGGTGCTGATTAGCTTTGGAATATTTTTGTCCCCACCAAGATATTTTTCGATCACGTCAAACGCTGGAGCACCTAAATATGGACTTAGTTCAACGGTCGCGTTCACATCACCTTCAGCCATGGCTTTGAAGTAATCTGGAACACCGTCAACTGACACAACTAAGATATCTTTACCCGGTTTTAAGCCCGCTTCTTTAACCGCTTGGATAGCTCCTAGAGCCATCTCATCATTGTGTGCCCAAATTGCGCAGAATGGCTCGGCAGCAGATTGTGCTTTAAGGAAACTTTCCATCACCTCTTTACCCTTAGCACGAGTAAACTCACCAGTTTGGCTACGAACAATGTTGGCATTAGGATATTTGGCAATCACTTCGTTAAAGCCAGCAGCGCGATCGATTGAAGCTGTTGCACCTACTGTGCCTTGGATTTCAGCGATACGGCATTCGCCCTTAGTTTCATCCATCAACCACTGAGCAATCTTCACGCCCTCTTCTTTAAAATCAGAAGCGATACGAGTGAGATATAAGTTATCAGCAACTTTCACATTACGGTCGACAATCACAACGGGAATACGTGAACGCTTAGCCTCTCGTAGTACGGGTGCCCAACCAGTTTCAACAACAGGGGCAATAATAATGGCGTCAACACCTTGCGCGATAAAACTACGTACCGCTTTAATTTGATTCTCTTGCTTTTGCTGGGCATCAGAGAATTTAAGATCTATGCCTCTTACTTTTGCTTCAGCTTTCACCGCTTCACTGAAGCTGGTACGCCATCCGCTTTCTGAACCTACTTGTGAAAAACCAACCGTCGTTGCACAGGCAACACCAGTGCCTAGCGCCCAAATCGCTAGTGCTGGAATAACTTGTTTAATTTTCATCTTAATTTCCTTCCTGTCTTTTTAGGGACACTGAGTTCCCGGCTTTATAACAAAAGCCTATTGTTTTAATTAATAATGAATCTGTTATAGGTTTTTGAATCTATGTACTGTGGTTTGTGTGTAAGGTGTATTCTTTTCAACAATCATTGTAGGAAAATGTTCAACATTTACCGCATTAGGATAACCATGAGTTTCTAGGCATAAACCTTGATGCTTATTGATCAACTCACCACTTTCACGACGATGAGTACTATCCAAGAAGTTACCGCTATAAAATTGAACACCAACTTCGGTAGATAAAATTTCCATCTCACGCCCAGACGCTTCATCGGTTAATTTAGCGATGAAATTAAGTTGCTCATCTTGAGGGTTGTTAATCACGTAGTAATGATCGTAGCCATTATCGAGTTCTGAAATATCAGCACCAACTAACTTGGCTTCACGAAAATCGTATGCAGTACCAGTAACAGGGACAAATTCACCATTAGGAATTTGTTGCTCGTCTAGGGCTAAGATCTTATCTGAATCGATTTGTAACTTATGATAAAGAATGCCACTGAGTTCATCGGAGCTGAGATTCCAATAGGTATGATTAGTTAAGCAGATAGGTGTAGTTTGGTCTGAAATCGCGTGGTAGTTAATGATCAGCTCATTATTATTGTTAAGGCGATATTCCACTTTAGCTTGTAAATTTCCAGGAAAACCTTGATCGCCGTCCGCACTTTCTATTAAGAAAAATGCACTGACACCGTCATCATTAGTTTGAGTTTCGCAGCGCCAAATGCAATGACTAAATCCTCCTGGACCACCGTGTAGCTGGTTATTACCTTCATTGCTCACTAATGAGTATTGCGTGTCGCCAATTGCAAAGGCTGAATTGCCAATACGATTAGCCACCCGTCCAACGGTAACGCCAAAGTAATAAGGATTCCGAGCCCAATCAGAAGTGTTTTGATAACCAAGGGTTAACGGTACTGTTGTGCCCTGCTCATCAGTATATTCTACCGACCAAATACTGGCACCGAAGCTAGATAAGGTAACTTTAAGTCCTTGGTTGTTAGTTAGGGTAATAACCTCAAATTCACCAGGGAACGCGGGATCTTGCTTGTTGTACTTTGAAATTGCAGCTTGCATCGTTTACTACACACCTTTTGACAAATAATTCGCAACAGCATGAGATGGACGAACCACTCAAACTAAAACGATTGTTTGTTAACAGTGACATAGGGTTTAGATCCAGCCACCATCAACAATAAAATTCTGTGATGTACACAGTTTGCTATCATCTGATGCAAGAAAAAGGGCCATGGCCGCAATATCTTCTGGCATCACATAATCTTTAATACATTGATTTGCTTCAATGTATTTCGCCGTATCCTTATCCACCCAATGCGTCAGCTGTCGCTGTGTCATCACCCAGCCAGGAGTTAAGGTATTGATACGAATATGATCCTTACCTAAATCTGCGGCCAAACCACGAGTTAGCCCCATCACCCCAGCTTTTGAAGCGGTATAACCCGCCATGCCACCTTGATTTTTGTGCCAACTCATAGAGCCCAAATTAATAATCGAGCCGCCACCAAGCTTACACATCTGTAATCTCACCGCTTGCGCAGCGAAAAAATAATGCTTCAAGTTTGTATCAATGCAGTGATCCCAATATTCAGGAGTCACCTCTTCTAACTTATGTCGTTGATCACACGCTGCATTGTTTATCAATACACTGATCGAGCCTAAGTCCTGCTCAACCTCAGTAATCACTTGCTGTAATGCCGGAATATCGACTAAATCACAGCGATAATATTTAACTGTTGTGCTCTGGTAACGCTGGTTTAATTGCTCAACTAAGGCATTCGACGCTTCATCTAAGATGTCGATAAAGGCTACTTTGGCACCTTGCTGCAAAAAAGCCTCGACTAAACAAGCACCTATACTCGTTCCACCACCTGTAATCAAGATGGTTTTATCCAATAAACTTGGATATTGATTGCTCGACTTCATAACGTAACCTTTAGTCTTGTTCTTTATTGGGTTGCATTATAAAAGAAAAAGTAACCATGTTTAATGAGAATGTGCAGGAACTGCCGCACCACGACATCCCAACAGAAAATCAAAGTCACATCCTTCATCCGCTTGCAGTACATGTTGCTTAAACAAGGACAAATAACCAGTTTCGATTATTTGTGGCGTTGCTTGAGCAATTTTGTCTAATCTTTGACTTAACTCTTGTTCACTAATCTCAAGTTCAAGGGTGCCAGCAAAGCTGTCTAGGCTTATCATGTCACCATCTTGCACCGCAGCCAGCGGTCCTAACGCTTTTGCTTCTGGGGCTACATGTAAAATTACAGTGCCAAAGGCAGTACCACTCATGCGCGCATCAGAAATACGCACCATGTCTTTAACCCCTTTCTTGAGCAGTTTAGGTGGTAAGCCCATGTTGCCCACTTCAGCCATTCCCGGATAACCTTTGGGTCCACAATTCTGTAGCACCATGACACAGGTTTCGTCGATATCTAGGCTGTCATCATTAATCCTTGCCTTATAGTCATCAAAACTTTTGAATACAACAGCTCGGCCTCTGTGCTGCATAAGTTCAGGGGTGGCTGCTGAGGTTTTAATCACCGCACCTCTGGGGGCAAGATTACCGCGTAACACACGAATACCACCTTGTTCAATCAAGGGTTCATCGAAAGGTTTAATGACGTCGTCGTTATAACACGGTGCGTTAGAAACGTTTTGCCATAATGTTTTACCGTTAGCAGTAAGTGTTTCTTTATTAATGCTATTGTTATCACCTAAGATTTTTAATACCGCAGGTAAACCTCCTGCATAATAAAAATCTTCCATCAAGTATTCACCCGATGGCGCTAAATTAACTAGCGTCGGAACTTGATAGCCTTCAGTCCAATCATCTAAAGATAGTTCGACGCCGATACGACCCGCGATGGCCTTTAAATGAATCACAGCATTAGTCGAGCCACCAATAGCCGCATTGGCTTTTATAGCATTGATAAAGGCATCTTTGGTGAGAATTTTTGAAAGCACTAAGTCTTCATGCACCATGTCGACAATTCGCATGCCTGACATATGGGCTAATACATTACGACGTGAATCTACTGCAGGAATGGCTGCATTATGAGGTAAGCTGGTACCAAGGGTTTCAGCCAAACAAGCGAGAGTCGAAGCGGTCCCCATGGTATTACAAGTGCCAGTTGAGCGAGACATATCCCCTTCGGCATTCATAAACTGATCTAAAGTGATCTCGCCCGCTTGATATTGTTCATGCATCTGCCAAACCAAAGTGCCTGAACCCACATCTTTACCCTTATGTTTACCATTAAGCATTGGTCCGCCCGTGACCAAAATGGTAGGCAAATCGCAACTCGCAGCCCCCATCAACAAAGCTGGAGTCGTTTTGTCACAACCCACAAGCAATACAACACCATCAATAGGGTTACCACGGATGGCTTCTTCGACATCCATAGAGGCAAGATTACGGGTCAACATGGCGCTTGGACGGAGGTTAGACTCGCCATTAGAAAAAACAGGAAATTCGACGGGAATACCGCCAGCTTCACGGATTCCATTTTTTACCCGCTGAGCTAACTCGCGAAAATGACCGTTACAGGGAGTAAGTTCTGACCAAGTATTGCAGATCCCAATTACCGGCTTTCCTTGAAAGTGATGATCGGGTATACCTTGGTTTTTCATCCAACTTCGATACATAAAACCATTTTTATCGTTACTGCCAAACCAACTAGCAGATCGTAATGGTTTTTTATTTTTATTATTTTCCATCTATCCACCTACCCCAAAATCAGCAATGTTGAGTCCAACAACGCCTAGGCTTTTAATCACGCATGGCAATGTAAATCTTGCTAAACAAGAACACTGTCGCCTTTTGTTTTGCTATTATTGCGCAACTGTAAAAGTATTGGTATTACTATAATACTATAAAGCAAGATTACAATAGAGGATTTATGAAAAAATGTATTTTGGGGCTCTGCCTCAGCTTCAGCGCCGGCGCTTTTGCTGCCAATCCGTTATTTACAGACGTTTATACTGCAGACCCTGCGGCAATGGTGCACGATGACACGGTTTACCTCTATACGGGTCATGATGAAGCCACTCCTGATAGTAAATTTTTCGTAATGAACGACTGGCTTGTATTCAGCTCTAAAGATTTGGTCAATTGGGAAAGACATGGTGCCAAACTTTCTGTTAAAGATTTTAAATGGGCTAGTGGTGATGCTTGGGCTGCCCACGTTATCGAAAAAGATAATAAGTTTTATTGGTATGTCACGGTTCGTCACGCCACCATCAACGGATTCGCAGTGGGTGTGGCCGTTGCTGACTCGCCATTAGGCCCCTTCAAGGATGCCCGTGGCAGTGCACTTATCACCAATGATATGACCACAGATACTGAGATTGATTGGGATGATATCGATCCTGCGGCCTTTATCGATGATGACGGTCAAGCTTACCTTTTCTGGGGTAACAGTAAACCTAAGTACGTAAAGCTCAAAGACAACATGATTGAGATGGATGGCCCAATCCACTCCATCGATCTTCCAGATTTTACTGAAGCGCTATGGGTGCATAAAAAAGATAAGACTTATTACCTTTCATATGCTTACGGATTCCCAGAAAAAATTGCTTACGCCACCAGTGATAGTATTGAAGGTCCTTGGAAATTCCAAGGCGTGTTAAATGAATTGGCTCACAACTCACCGACTAACCATCAATCTATTATCGAATTTAAAGGTAAGTCATACTTCATTTATCATACAGGCGCCGATGAAAATAACGGTGGCGAATTTAGACGCTCAGTCGCTATCGAGCCTATGTATTACAATGAAGATGGCACAATCAAGCCAATCGTAATGACCAAAGATGGGGTTTCCACTCCTCAGTAAATAACCTGAACTCGGGATAACGAGTGTCGGAAAATCTAAATTTAACAAGCTAATTCAATGCTATAAAGGATTAGTTCGAAAAGGAAAGTCTATTTTCTGACTGAATGTGCAGATTTTTGGGCATATCAAGGCGCTTTGTCGTACACCATAGCGAGCTATGGTTAGGCAAAGCAACGCAGAGAGGCACGCAAAGATGCCTATTCAGCGGCTCTGCTTATCCAGAGCTCAGGTTAAATAGTATCCAGCTAATACTAAAAAGCCCAAGCGTTGCTTGGGCTTTTTAATTCATGTCGCATCATATTCTGAATGTGCAGCCGACTTAGGTTTAAACCTCAAAATTCTTATTAACAGTCTCTTGAGAAGTCGATAGTAACGATATCATGGCATTTTTAGCACCAAGGCTATCGCCAGCCTCTATTGCTGTATAAATGGCCTTATGGCCTGGTAGCGACTGAGTAAAGTCATCGGCAAAATTACTACTGACTCTGAAAACTTGTGCCAAAGCTGATTGAATGGACTCCCCTAACGACACCATAAACTCATTATTGGTACCATCGAGGATCGCCATATGGAAATCGATATCGGTAGTGTAAATCTCATCGGTTCCTAATTGAGCATTTTCCATCTTGTAATAGCAATCTTTAATAGCGGCTAATTGCTCAGGGGTACTTTTTCTCGCGGCTAACTCTGCGGCTGCAGGTTCAAATACCGCACGTATTTCATAGAGTGAGGTGTAGAACTCTGGTGATGGTTTTGATTCTGAAAACCAGCCTAAGATCACCGGATCAAACATGTTCCAGTAACGACGCTCGCGAATACGTGTACCCAGTTTAGGACGAGACTCGATTAGCCCTTTTGCTGTTAATACTTTAAAGGCTTCACGCAATGAGGTACGTGATACTTCAAGCTCTTCGCAGATGGTGATTTCATTTGGAATATATTCACCTGGAGTGTAATAACCACTCACGATGCGAGAGCCTAACTCACTAGCAACCCAAGTGTGAATATTTTGTGGTCGACTATTTGCCGGATTAGCCATTGCGCCCTCTCATTTTTTAACTAAATATCCCAGCGCTCTATGTAAAAAAAGCAACTAATGAAGTCAGCTAAAATTATTATTTTTTTAATTATTTACACGATGAAACAAAGAATAAAATATTAATCCTTTAACTTTTATTCTTAACTCGAATGACTATCATATTGATAGAAGCTTTCATATTAATGTTTGCCCCCTTATTTTACAACGATTTAATAACAAGGTAGACAGTTTAACAAACAGATTATTCTCCTGTTACGGAGATCTTATTCACGAAAATAATCATTTTCTATACCATGAGCAGCCAGAACATCAACATACTCCATGCCTGCCGCCTCAGCTGCTTGCATACCTAATTTGGCATCTTCAAAAACTAGGCAACGTGCAGGGTCGATATCCATCAAGGCAGCACAACGTAAAAAAGTATCCGGCGCAGGTTTTGGAGCCGACACCTGATCGGCACCCACCACATAATCAACCAAATCAATTAAGCCGCACAGGGTTAAAATTTCAATCGCTTCGTTGGTATACGCTCCCGTGCCAACCGCCATTGGACGTTTACCATGATTCTGCTTGGCAAATTCAATCAGACTAGTTGGCTTTACATGTTGAGCCATAATTGAGCGGACCAGCGCCTCTTTGTAATCATTGATCTGTTGATCACTATCAGTGGTCGTCACGCCAAAGTGTGCTTTTAATATGGCTAAGGTTTCTATGGTTGGCACGCCTGCAAGCGAGCGCATTAAGCTGGCATCGACAGGAATATTGTATTTAGTTAACGTCTCACGCCACGCAACTTCATGTAGCTGACCGCTATCGACTAAGGTGCCATCCATGTCAAAAATTATTGCATCAAACTCTTGGTACATTCGCCAACGCCTCTTTTTATCTTCTGCTGGTACAAAATAAATAGCCGCCCAAAGGGGCGGCTATTTTATCAAACAATCAGTCTTACAGACCTCTTGCTAGTCCATAATAAACTGAATTGTGTCTCAGTTCATTCTTGAGCTCACGAATATTGGTATTTTCATCGATAATCACCAATTCAGCACCCGCGATTTCAGCAAAATCAACGATGTTATCAGTGGTTACTGCTTGGCTGTATGCCGAGTGATGCGCACCACCTGCATGGATCCAAGCCGCAGCAGCAACAGACAGATTTGGCTTTGGCTCCCATAGTGCAGATGCAACAGGGAGGTTTGGCGTATCTTCTGGTGGCGTTACTGTATCTAATTCGTTAACAATGATACGGAAACGGTTACCCATATCGATAGTCGATACGTTGATTGCTGGGCCAGCTTTACCAGTGAACAATAGGCGCGGTACGTCACAACGAACACCAATAGTGTGTAGATGTACTTCAAGTTGTGGCTTAGCTGCAGCGATAGAAGGACAAACTTCTAGCATGTGAGCACCTAAAACTTGATCGGTCGCACCGAAGTTATAGGTGTAATCTTCCATAAATGAAGTACCCGCGTTACGGCCTTCACCCATCACTTTCATGATGCGAACCATAGCCGCAGTCTTCCAGTCACCTTCACCGCCGTAACCAAAACCTTGTGACATTAGACGTTGAGTCGCCAGTCCAGGGAGACCTGTCATGCCAGTTAGGTTTTCGAAACAGTTAGTGAACGCGCCGTATTGGCCCGCAACTAGGAAGTTTTTCATACCCACTTCGATACGAGCTTCTTTTCGAAGCATATCGAGTTGGTGATCATCGCTAAATACCGATTCATTGATTTGGTAATCTTGGCGATAGTTTTCGATTAAGGCATTAATATCGGCATCGCCTACTGCATTAATCGCATCGTTCAACTCACCTAAGCTATGAGCATTTACTTCATAACCAAATTGGATTTGAGCAGCGACTTTATCACCTTCGGTTACCGCAACTTGACGCATGTTATCGCCAAAACGTGCCACTTTCAGGTTACGGCTTTCATGCCAACCTGCGGCAGCACGGCACCAGTCATCAACTTCAGTTTGTACTGCAGTTGTGTTCCAGTGACCAACAACCACTTTACGCTCTTTGCGCATGCGAGTGCCGATAAAACCAAATTCACGACAGCCATGAGCACTCTGGTGAGTATTCATGTAGTTCATGTTGATTTCAGACCAAGGTAACTCTGCATGGAACTGAGTGTGAAGGTGCATAAATGGCTTGCTTAGCTCATTTAGGCCTGCGATCCACATCTTAGCTGGAGAGAAAGTGTGCATCCATAAGATCACACCGATACAGTTTGCATCGCTATTGGCAGCCTGACAAACCGCATGGATCTCTCTAGGAGACTTAACTGTGGGTTGGTATACGATTTCGGTTGTGATAGTGCTTGATTGGTTAAAACCAGCAACAATCTCTTGGCTGTTTTTAGCCACTTGCTCTAATACTTTTGGTCCGTACAGATCTTGTGAACCTGTAATAAACCACACTTGCTTTTTAGACATAGCGTTCATGACCTTTTACTCCGTGATAACTTGTTTACGGTTATTTAGATTGCCCGTAATAGGCATCCTTACCGTGTTTACGCAAATAGTGTTTGTCGGTAAGACCTTGCTTTAAAGGTCCAACGCTTGGCGCTAAGGTTTTGGTTAAATAAGCCATCCTCGCGATCTCTTCTAACAACACTGCGTGATAAACCGATTTTGCTGCACTGTCACCCCAAGTAAAAGGCGCGTGACCCGCGACGATCACCATAGGTGACTCTTTTGGAGAGCGATCAGCAAAACATTCTAAAATTTGTACACCTGTTTCTTCTTCATAATCACGTGCGATTTGATCATCACGCATGACCGCGGTACAAGGGATCTCACCATATACATAATCAGCATGGGTCGTACCATAACAAGGGATAGGTAATTGCGCTTGTGCCCATGCTGTCGCGTAAGTTGAGTGAGTATGAGTCACACCACCGATGCTATCCCATTGTCTATAAAGATAGGTATGGGTTTTGGTGTCAGATGATGGATTTAATCGCCCCTCTACAACCTTGTTTTCTAAGTCGACAATCACGATATCTTCAACTGTGAGATCTTCATAAGGTACGCCGCTGGGTTTAATAGCGATCACGCCGTGTTGACGATCTACTTGAGACACGTTACCGAAGGTGTAAGTAACCAAATTACGCTTTTCAAGCTCCATATTGGCTTCATACACTTCACGTTTTAATTCACGATAATACATTAAGCAACTCCTGCATCGACAAACTGACCGAGCGCCTTATAGCGTCGATACAACTCTTGATATTTTTCAGCGTTTACCGCATTCGGTTGATAGGTTTTAACTACCTTAGAGGCCATCACTTTTTGTGCACTGTCAACATCAGGATAAACACCAGCTGCAGTTGCTGCGTAGATAGCCGCCCCTAGAGCACAACTTTGCTCACTCTCTAATACATCGATTGGGCAGTTCCATACATCGGCACAAGTTTGCATTACAAAATCTGATTTCTTTGAAATGCCACCAATGGTGACCACTTCATTAATCGCAACACCCTCTTCCACAAAACGGTCAATAATGGCTTTAGCACCAAATGCGGTGGCTTCTACTAGACCTTTAAAGATTTGTGGTGCTTGGCTACCCATATTAAGACCGCTAATTGCCATAGCAACTGACTGATCTGCATCCGGAGTTCTACGACCGTTGACCCAATCCAAAGCAACGATATCGTTAGCATTGATAGGTAATTGACTCGCAGCATCGCCTAATTGACGTAAGATCTGGTCTTCAATCTCTTCTACAAGTTTAGCCTTTGTATCAGCATCTAGAATAGCATCGGTAGCAACATGTTTTAATGGCCAGCACAGGACATTTTTAAACCACGCATAAAGGTCGCCAAAAGCACTTTGACCCGCTTCAAGACCAATCATGCCAGGCATAACCGAACCATCAACCTGACCACAAATACCTTTAATGCAACGATCGCCAATATCTTCATAAGATGCAATGGTGATGTCACAAGTTGATGTACCCATAACTTTAGTAAGCACACCTGGTTTTACGTTGGCACCGATGGCGCCCGCGTGGCAATCAAAAGCACCAAAAGTTACAATAACCTCTGTCGATAAGCCCAATTTTTCGGCCCATTCTGCAGTTAAATTACCGCACACTGTATCGGCAGTTTTCGTTTCAGCCGGTAGGCGATCTCGTAAACCATCAAGTAGTGGATCGATACCCACAAAGAAGTCATTTGGTGGATAACCACCCCAACTTTCATGCCACATGACTTTATGACCTGCTGCGCAGCGGCCGGCAATGAATTTTTCAGGGTGCGTAGTATCGGTTAACAAGGCAGTCATCCAATCGCAATGTTCAACCCAAGCATAGGCTGCATCACGCACTTGGCTATCTTGACGTAGCACATATAGCGCTTTAGCCCAGAACCATTCCGATGAATAGATACCACCTTCATATTTAAGGTAGTTAACTGTATTAGCATTAGCAGCGGCAGTGATCTCTTGCGCTTCTTTAATAGCACAGTGATCTTTCCAAAGCACAAACATGGCATTTGGGTTTTCAGCAAATTCAGGTTTTAATGCCAAGGCGATACCTTGCTCATCTACGGCAATTGGTGTCGAACCTGTGGTATCAAAACTGATGCCGCATACTTTGTTTGCAGCACCAGCAGGAGCAAGTTCCCATAAACCATTAACCACTTGGGTCAATGACTCAATATAATCTAGTGGATGTTGACGGAATTGGCTTTTAACTGGATCGCAATAGCGTCCCTCACTCCAGCGAGGGTAGTAAACAACATTAGTCGCCAATTCAGCACCTGTTTGTGTATCAACAAGCAGTGCACGAACGGAATCTGAACCAAAATCTAACCCTAAAGCGTAAGACATTTGTATCCCCGTAAAATATAAGCATGAAAACATAAACAACTATAATTGTACTACAATACTACGATAGCTTATTTGGGTTCAAATATTATTTTTCACCTAACATCAGCAACTCGTTAACAGAACGAGGAGTTTTAAGTGTTAATTAATTAAAATTTCAGGAATTATTAAGATTTCACCCCGATAGAACTACTGAAAAAACATCTGCACTTTTTTACGCGAATGACTCGCCTTAATTGCATTGGGATAAAATCAGACTTGAATAAGAAAGATGAGTTTGACATCTCAAAAACCCCCTACATCTCAAATTTCTTTATCCTACTAAAATCCTAGAGAAAAAAACTCAAACTGAGTTACACTGCTAAGTGGCTAAAGGACACAGGAGCGCAAGATGAGTCAACGCACGTTACACGCTTTATTTAAACCCAATTCGGTTGCAATTATCGGTGCTTCCAATGGCAAAAATCGTGCGGGTAATGTTGTTATGCGTAACTTGTTATCCGGTGGTTTCTCTGGCCCTATTATGCCAGTTACACCCAAATATAATGCGGTCATGGGCGTCCTCGCCTATCCCAGCATAGACGCCCTACCATTAAAGCCCGATTTGGCCATTGTTTGCACGGCAGCCATACGCGTGCCTCAAATCATCGAGCGCTTGGCCCAGTTTGGTTGTAAAACCGCCATCATCAATGCTTCTGGCATGGCCACTCAAACCGATGATGAAGGTAACAACCTGCTGTTATTGACTCAACAACATGCTAAGCGCTACGGCATGCGACTTCTTGGCCCCAACAGTTTAGGGATGATGCTGCCAAACCTTGGTCTCAATGCCAGCCTAGCTCATACCAGTGCCCTGCCCGGTAAAATTGCTTTCGTATCTCAGTCCGCCGCTATTTGTACCACTGTACTTGACTGGGCCAACAATAAAGGGATTGGCTTCTCATCGTTTATTTCTCTGGGAGATGCTACCGATATCGATTTCGATGAGTTACTCGATTATCTCGGCCGCGACTCGCGGACGACGGCGATTTTACTCTATGTTGATTCAATTAATGAAAAACGCCACTTCTTATCAGCAGCACGAGCAGCGGCGCGCAACAAACCTATTTTAGTGATTAAATCTGGCCGCAGTTTAGAAGGAAACACTGCCGCCAGATTACATACGGGAGGAATAGGCGGTAACGATGCCGTGTACGAAGCCGCCTTCAGACGTGCTGGTATGCTGCGAGTTAACGATCTGGTTGAACTATTTGCCGCCGTTGAGACTCTGGCCCACTCCACGCCGCTTCAAGGAGAAAGACTGGCAATTTTGACTAATGGTGGTGGCCCAGCAGTATTGGCGTTAGATCAGCTGATCTTAGGTGGTGGCAAAGCGGCGGTGCTCGATAGCGAGAGTATTAACGCGCTCGATGAAATTTTACCCAATACCTGGTCTGGACAAAACCCAGTAGATATTGGTGGTGAT
Source organism: Shewanella sp. Isolate11 (assembly GCF_022398315.1). Lineage (GTDB taxonomy): Bacteria > Pseudomonadota > Gammaproteobacteria > Enterobacterales > Shewanellaceae > Shewanella. Next base: position 294,035 of record NZ_JAKEVF010000002.1, on the reverse strand, counting down.
GCCGATGCCGAGCGTTATACAAAATGCTTGGATATACTAATGAAGGCTGATATTGCCGATGCCATTTTAGTGCTTCATTCTCCCTCAGCCTTAGGCTGTGGTATCGAGATCGCTGACAGCATTGCCAGCCTTATTGCAACTCACCCACAACGAAACCGAGTCAATGTACTGACCAACTGGAGCGGCGAAGACTCGGCTTATCGAGCTAGAAAGCTGTTTAATAAAGCCGGAATTCCGACTTATCGAACCCCTGAAGGCGCGGTAGGTGCCTTTATGCACATGGTCGAATACCGCCGCAACCAAAAGCTATTGCAAGAGGTTCCACAATCTATTCCTGATAACATTCCAACCGATGCCCTATTAGCTCGCAAGCTTCTTACTGAGGCTTTGAGTAAAAATAAAAAGGTATTGGAAACCCATGAGTCCAGCGCAATACTAAAAGCTTATGGTCTTAATACCATTGAAACCCACTTTAGTAACAACGCTGAACAAGCTGCCGAAATCGCCGATCGAATTGGCTACCCCGTAGCGCTTAAAGTGCAATCCCCCGATATTCATTACAAATCTGATGTGCAAGGTGTGGTTCTCAACCTCAGTTCTGGTAGCGAGGTTTTACAAGCGGCAAATGCCATCATCAATCGGGTTCATAGCATCAATGAATCGGCAACGATTGAAGGCATGATAGTACAGAAGATGGCGCTCACGGCTGGAGCACAAGAGATCCGTGTTGCTGTAATGAACGATCCGGTATTTGGTCCAGCTATTCTGTTAGGTGAAGGCGGTTCTGAATGGAATCCAACTACTGATGCAGCAGTTGCCCTACCGCCATTGAATATGACACTGGCGCGCTATATGGTGATCCAAGCATTAAAAACCCACAAACTAAAAGACCGCCATCTGCCACTAGGGCTAAACATGAACGCCCTGTGTGTTATGTTGACCCAAATATCACATTTGATCATAGACTGCCCAGAGATTGCCGCATTGGATCTCAATCCTGTCTTGTGTGCTGGAGAACAAATCACCCTACTCGATGTTAATATTCAACTACAAGAGTGCCCTGCTGACAACGCTAATAGATTGGCCATTTGTCCCTACCCCAAAGAGCTTGAACAGCGCGCCACACTCAAAAATGGGTTAGAAATCATGCTGCGGCCAATCTTACCTGAAGATGAGCCTAAACACTTGGCATTCGATAATTCACTGTCCGATGAAGACAGATACAAACGCTATTTCGGTGTGCGCTCAAAAATGACCCACGAAGAGATGGCGGTATTAACCCAAATCGATTACGCCCGCGAAATGGCTTTCATTGCCACCGCCAAAGCTGAAGATGGTGATGATATTACCCTTGGTGCGATCCGTGCCTCTATCGACCCCGATAACACAGAAGCCGAGTTTGCTATGGCTGTTCGCAGTGATCATCAAGGATTAGGTTTAGGTAAATTATTACTAGAAAAGTTAATCGCCTACTACAAAACCAACGATACTCAAGTATTGACCGGTTTTACTATGTTCGAAAATCGAAACATGGCTAGTCTCGCAAAAAGCCTTGGCTTTAGTGTTACTTTCGATATGGAAGAACATTTAATCAAAATGGATATGCAACTGAAACCCGATTAAGCTTATTGCTTTCAAGCCTTCATAAAAAAACCGCCAGAGTGAACCCCTAGCGGTTTTTTTATCACTTATTTAGTCTTAGCGCATACGACAGCTTGCGAAGATATCGGCTTCTGGGTGATAAACTTCTGTCTCTACGTTCATCAAACCCAATAATGATGAAAACAGGTTGTCGTGAGAAAAGCCGCCCTTATTGGCGTAATTTCTTAGACAATCAGTATCCAGCTTATTTTCATTGGCGAAGTCAGCAGATATCCAGGCTAACATTGGGATTGAGATCTGCTCTTGTGGTGCAAAAGCATAGGGCGCGCCATGTAAATACATACCACTTTCGCCTAAAGACTCACCATGATCTGATAAATAGAGCATGGCAGTATTGGCACTAGCTTGACGCTGTTTAAGGCGCTCGATCACTTGAGCCATAATATAATCAGAATACAAAATGGTATTGTCATAGGTATTCATCAACTGCTCATGATTGCAATTTTGAATGTCACTACGTTGGCAGTCTGGAACAAATTTGCGATGCTCCTCTGGATAACGCAAATAATAGGTTGGACCGTGAGAACCAATGATATGCAATACAATTAAGGTATCAGAGGTAACTGGAGTCTCTAAAACCTTATCCAGTTGATTGAGCAAAACTTGATCATAACAATAGTGGCCATTGCACAGTTGAGGATCGCTATTTAAATCAATATTCAGATGAGTGACTCGATTACAAACCCCTTTGCAACCACTGTCGTTATCCAACCAATTCAGGTTAATACCAGCATGATCTAACACATCAATGGCTGTGTCTTGAGCACGTGCTTTACGAGAGTCATAATTTTCACGACTCATGCTAGAAAACATACATGGAAGTGATACTGCCGTTGCCGTACCGCAAGAAACCGTATCTTGGAAAGCAATCATATTAAATGGCTTGGTATGAGTATTGGTTGGCTTGTTATAGCCATAATACTCATAGTTCATAGCGCGAGCCGTTTCTCCCACCACTAACACCACTAAATTGGGCTTATTGTTACTATCTATAGTAACATTTTTCGCATCTAGCCCCTGCTGTTTATAAACCAGCGGCTCTTGGAAATAATTAATTTTGACATATTTTATCATCGAGCCGATAGCATAAGTCGGTACAATATACCCCTTCATCTCGTCGTTATTACGTCCGAATGCCACATAATTTTGATAGAAAAAGAAGCCAATCACACCGATACCAATCAACATAGAAACCATAAATAAAACTTTATGCAGAAGCTCTTTAAATAACGGCTTATAAGCAATATTGACTTTATAAATCAATAATGCGGGGAGAATACCAGTCACAAAAAAGTTCAACACCGAAGAAAAATTAAGGTAGGTTAATGCTTCACCTTTATTGGTTTGCATGGTGTTTTCTATCATGCCGTAATCAAATACAACACCGTATTGGAGTGCAGCAAAAAACACACTTGAGGAGATTAAGGTGACTGTAATAAAGAATGGTTTTAACAGGTACTTTACGCTAAATAATGAGAAAATAGTACTCAGTGCAAAGACCAAAAATAATGGCATGCTAGCGATGAAAAGATAATTCACATCGGCCTGTTTTTCTATCCCTTGCTTCACAATACCGAATAAAGGGATATTGAACACACAAACATAAAATATGGCAATAATCAGGCAGAACTGGTTTGTTGTTATAGTTTTAATTCTAGATAACACTGAATATTCTCTCTAAGTGAATGTTAACAAATAATAAAGCTGTTCAACCCGCAGCAACAAATGTAACAGCGGGTTGAATTCTATCAATCATCACAGAGAGCGACAAACTTTCTATAACACAAATCTATTCGATACCGATAAAAACACCTAAAAAGCACTGTTCATCTTTTCGAATAAGGTCACTAGTATTTGACGTTCATTATCTGAAAATTTCGCCGTAATTTGATCAGTTAACGTTTGATGTAACCTATCGTGTTCATAGTAAATATTCCATCCAGCAGGCGTTAAACAGACCAAGGTTACCCGTTTATCTTGATCATGAGCCTGACGTTCTACCAAGCCTGCTTGTTCCATTCGATCTACTTGCACTGTCAATGTACCCGTAGTGATACCCATTTTTTCGGCCAACTGCTTCATTCGCATGCCACCATTAGCACCTAAGATCTCAACGGCATGAATTTGCGGCAATGAATGTCCAGCATCTTTAACAACACCAGACTCCCACGATGAGAGTTTTTCATAAAACTCAACGATCTGATGACTGAGTTGCTCATCATGCTCCATTGGTAACCTCTGTAATTGACTTGCTATCTGGGCAATCGCAGGTAAAAACTTCGATAGTTAAATGATTGAGACGAGAAAATCGACTCAATTTTTGTCTGAAATATTCGGCATCTTTGGGGGCATGGCTGACAATAGAAATGATGGCTGCATGATGATCTGCACTGATAGGCCAAACATGTATATCACTCACTTGATGGTCACTTTCTTGCTCAATGGTTTTGACCACATCTGCAACATATTGTTCATCGATGCTGGCATCTAGCAAGATAGGCCCTGTTTGTTTAACCAATCCCCATGCCCAACTGGTAATAATCACTGCGCCCACAATTCCCATGAGAGGATCAAACCAGCCTAAGCCTAAATATTTACCCAATAATAAAGCTCCGATGGCCAGCAATGAAGTTAATGCATCGGCCAAGACATGAAAATAGGCCGCTCTGAGATTATGATCATGTCCGTGGCTATGAGTATGGCCATGATGTTCATGAGAGTGTTGCTCTGACTCATGATGCTGATGACCATCAGAATCTGCATCAGCATGATGATTATGCTCTTTAACATGATCATGGCCGTGATGCCTCTCATGACTATGGCCGGCATGACTATGGCCAGCATGACTGTGACTGTGGCCGTGACTATGTCCATGGCTGTGATGGTCTTTTAATAAAAATACCGACACAACATTCACAGTAAGACCGATTATCGCCACCAAGATGGCTTCATTAAATTGAATATGTTCTGGATTTAATAAACGGCTAACTGATTCAACCACCATGAGTAATGCAACCAGCCCTAGAGCTACCGCGCTGGTAAAGCCACCAAGTACACTGACTTTACCTGCTCCAAAAGCGTATTTCGGATCATCGGCATACTTCTTAGCATAATAGTAAGCAAATAAAGTGATCATAAATGCGGCGGCATGAGTCCCCATATGCCAACCATCAGCTAATAGCGCCATAGAGCCGTAAACACTACCAGCAACTATTTCTGCGATCATGGTGACTAAGGTGAGATAGAGCACATAGCGAGTGTTTCTCTCACCATTACTATTGATGTTGGCAAAGCGATGTTGATGCTGCCACGGAGAAATACTGTGTTGCTGTTCCATTGAATTCCCTATATTTAACACTGATAGTTTGATATTCAAACTAAATATATCGTGATATTGTTTGATTATCAAACTAAATATTTTCTGACTTAATAACCCTTTTTCAAAACCGCTACGTTAATAGCCTTGAATGCAGAATTTAATCACGAGGAGTGTCCATGAAGTCGACCAAAATAAATAAATTAATGGTAAGCCTATTAAGCGCATTAGGGCTGATATCTGTATCTAATTCAGCATTGGCAACATCGCCACCAAAGCCCAATATTGAAATAAAACCTGCAATTACAGTTTCAGTACAAGACAAAGAAAGTTACCAAGCCAAAGAAACTACGAAGATGTTTCCTGCACCAGACACAGAGATGGTGCAGCATATTTTGACCTTAAATAAGCTCAGTAATGAGCCTCAGTATCGTGTTGAAATTGAAATCGGACAGATGCAAATGGTGGATTGCAACCAATATAGTTTGCAGGGCGATTTAGCAGAACAAACCCTTAAGGGCTGGGGATATACTTATTACCAAGTCACAGAGGTAAAACCCGGAATCAGCACCCGTAAAGCCTGTATAAGCCAAACTAAACAACAAGGGTTTATTCCACTACAACAAACACTCATGCTCAAATATGACAGCCGATTGCCAAAAGTCTTTTACCTACCAAAAGATGTGGTACTAAGATACCGTATCTGGCAAGCCGATGGTCCGTACCGATATACACAGCCGATAGACTCTATTAACTAACAGCGATAATCTTTTGATTTAAAAAATAAAAAACCTCTGTCTAGGCAGAGGTTTTTTTATTATTTACAAGCAAACTATTGTGTATTAGATACCAGCTATGGCTTCTTTACATAATTGAGTAATTCGATCCCAGTCGCCCTGCTCCATCGCATCTGCAGGCGCTATCCAACTACCGCCAATACAATCAACATTGCTTAAAGCTAAGTAGTCTTTGTAACTACTTGGGGTGATCCCGCCAGTTGGACAGAAACGAATATTGGCTAGAGGACCAGCAAACGCTTTAAGTGCATTCACACCACCTGAAGCTTCTGCAGGGAAAAACTTAAAATTAGTATAACCTAACGCCATTCCCGCCATCACTTCAGAAATACTTGCAACACCAGGGATCAGAGGTACAGTACCGGCCATCGCTGCTTTTAGCAGATCGGTAGTCGCACCTGGTGTGATGACAAATTGTGCTCCGGCATCGACTGCTTGCTGTAACTGAGCTTCATTTAAAATGGTGCCAGCACCCACAATCGCTTCTGGTACTTCTTTGGCGATTTTAGCAATCGCTTCAAGAGCACAAGGTGTACGCAATGTCACTTCCAATACCGAAATACCGCCAGCAACCAAGGCACGGGCTAAAGGTACCGCATCTTCAATCTTATTAATCACCATTACAGGAACGATTGGGCTACGTTTAAAAATATCTTGTGGTTGTATTGACCAGTTATTCTCAGCCATTGCTTTACTCTTCCTCAATGATTAATAATTTTCGTCGATAGTCGTGGTGCAACGCGCACCCGTTTCTGGACTACTTAAATTTGAACGCAGTGCTGAAAATAACTCACGTCCCATACCGTAACTTGTACTGCGTAGATCGACTTTGTGCGCTTCGCGTGCTGCTAAAACCGCTTCATCAACCAGTAAGCTCACTTCACCCTTCACAGCATCGACACGAATTAAATCGTCATTTTCGACTTTAGCAATCAAGCCTCCATCGAGTGCCTCAGGCGTTAAATGGATAGCTGCAGGCACTTTTCCAGAAGCACCTGACATGCGGCCATCGGTTAATAGAGCAACCTTAAAACCTTTATCCTGTAAGCTACCTAAGATCGGCGTCAACTTATGCAGTTCAGGCATACCGATGGCTTTAGGCCCTTGTCCCTTAACCACTACCACACAATCTTTATCAAGTTCACCGGCTTTAAATAACGCTTCAAGTTTGTTTTGATCGTCAATCACAACCGCAGGCGCTTCAACCACACGATGTTGCTCCGCAACGGCAGAGACTTTGATCACCGCACGACCTAGATTACCTTTAAGCAGTTTTAGACCACCGTTCGCCTGGAAAGGCTCTGCAACACGAGTTAACACTTCTTTATCTAAAGACTCAGTGGGCCCTTCAACCCAAACCAACTCGTTATCGATAAGACGTGGCTCTTGGGTATAACGGCGCAAACCGTAACCCGCTACAGTGTTGACATCTTCATGCAGCAAACCCGCATCGAGTAATTCTTTGATCAGTAATGCCATACCACCTGCCGCGTGGAAATGGTTGATATCGGCATGGCCATTAGGATAAACGCGTGCCAATAGCGGCACAGCATCAGATAACTCAGAGAAGTCATCCCAATTAACAATAATCCCAGCTGCACGTGCGGCGGCGACAATATGCATGGTTAAGTTGGTTGAACCACCTGTCGCTAATAGTGCGACAATGCCGTTAACCACAGACTTTTCGTTAACCACTTCACCGATAGGCGTATATTGCGTTCCCATCTCGGTTAAACGACACACTTGTTTCGCGGCCATCTTGTTTAATGCTTCACGCAGCGGATCATCTGGATTAACAAAAGAGGAGCCAGGTAACTGTAAGCCCATGACTTCAAGCATTAATTGGTTACTATTAGCCGTACCATAGAAGGTACATGTACCGGCACTGTGATATGACTTAGATTCGGCATCCAATAGCGCTGCTCGATCCACCTGACCTTGGGCAAATTTCTGACGAATTCGGGCTTTTTCTTTATTTGGAATACCTGATTTCATTGGGCCAGCAGGCACAAATAACATAGGTAAATGACCAAAGCTTAAAGCACCAATCAAAAGCCCAGGAACAATTTTATCGCAAATACCAAGCAATAAAGCGCCATCAAACATATTGTGTGATAGACCAACTGCCGTACCCATGGCAATCACTTCACGGCTGAGTAAGCTGAGCTCCATGCCGGGTTGACCTTGGGTTACACCATCACACATTGCAGGTACACCGCCGGCTACTTGTGCAACGCTACCCACTTCCTGACAGGCTTGTTTAAGCAACTGCGGATAAGTTTCATAGGGTTGATGCGCCGACAACATATCGTTGAAGGCGGTAACAATACCGATATTGGCCTTAGTCAATGCCTTGATCGCACTCTTATCTGTAGGGTTACAAGCCGCAAAACCATGAGCCAAGTTGCCACAGCTTAGGCTGCTACGATGAACACCTTTAGATTTAGCTTCATCGAGCGCTTTAAGATATTGAGCGCGCGAATGCTTACTACGCTCAATGATTCTGTCGGTTACCGACTGTACTACTGTGTGCATAAGAACTCCTTAAGCGCTCCAATAAACATCAACGGGAGTGTGACTTTGACCCAACACTGCACGTATTGGCATCGTCTTCGCGTCATCATTTTCGAGTGCTTGCCGGTAAACAGAGTGCTTCTGCTCACCAACGATATGTAAATAGATTTGACGGCTGGCTAAAATTCCTTTTTTAGAAATCGTCATGCGGCCGTGTGGTGCTGTAGTAGGGTTACAAGCCAAACATAAAGCATCTGTGGTAAGTGCTTGTTCAATCTCTGCCGAACAAGGGAACCAAGAGCAAGTATGCCCATCATTGCCCATACCCAGCACAACAACATCAAAGGGTTTTGGGAAATTAGCTAGCTGTTCAATAGTCATATCAACACCGGCTTCAGCAGTGTTGAACATGTTTTTCAGACCGCGAAACTTGGCACTTGCGGCGCGATTCTGTAATAAATTTTGACGCACCAAATTTTCATTGGAATCGTCTGATTCCGTATCTACCCAGCGCTCGTCAGCTAAGGTGATATAGACATCTTGCCACTCAATCGCTTTATGACTTAACAGCTCAAACAAGGCTAATGGGGTTGAACCGCCAGAGACGACTAAACTCGCTTTACCACGGGCATCAATCGCCGCCTGGAGCTGCTGGGCAATCCGCTCAGCAAGTTGATTTTCTAGGGCTGATTTATCATCAAATGATTTGAACACAGATTCTCTAATCATGTTAATAATCTCCTACTCATCCCAAGAACGACCATCTTTTGCTATCAAAGCAACTGACGCAACCGGCCCCCAACTCCCCGCAGGATAGGGTTTGGGTTTCTCGTTACTCTGCTCCCAGGCTTGAATAATACCGTCAACCCAAGTCCATGCTTGTTCAACTTCATCACGACGCACGAACAGGGCTTGATTGCCTAACATTGCTTCGAGTAACAGACGCTCATAAGCATCGGCAATACGATCGTTTTTAAAGGTATCTGAGAAACTTAAATCGAGTTTGGTAGTTTGTAATCGTTGCTTTTGCTCTAGACCCGGTACCTTATTCATCATTTGGATCTCAACCCCTTCATGAGGCTGTAGACGAATAGTCAGCTTATTGGCAGGCAGATTACGGTAGCTTGAACGATACAAGTTATGTGGTGGATTCTTGAAATAAACAACAATTTCAGAACTCTTGGTTGGCATACGTTTACCACTTCTTAAATAGAAAGGTACACCAGCCCAGCGCCAGTTATCGATATCGACACGCAAAGCAACGAAAGTTTCTGCGTTAGATTGGGTGTTCGCCCCCTCTTCTTCCAAATAACCAGGAACTGGCGTCCCTTTTAGGAAACCTGAAGAGTACTGACCACGCACAGTATTTTCGTAGATATTATCGGCATCAATAGGACGCAGTGATTTAAGTACTTTCACTTTTTCATCACGAATACTGTCGGCGTTAAGGTTAACCGGAGGATCCATCGCAACTAAGGTTAGCACCTGCAACAGATGGTTTTGGATCATGTCGCGCATCTGGCCTGCTTTATCGAAGTAACCCCAACGTCCTTCAATGCCTACCTCTTCTGCAACCGTGATCTGTACATGATCGATAGTACGGTTATCCCATTTTGAGGCGAATAAAGAGTTAGCAAAACGCAACGCAATCAAATTTTGTACGGTTTCTTTACCTAAATAATGGTCGATTCGATAAACTTGATTCTCATTGAAGAAGGCACTGACTTGGTCGTTAATGACTTTAGATGACTCCAGATCTGAACCGATTGGTTTTTCTAATACAACACGGGTATCTGGGTAAATCAGTTTTTGTTCGTTTAAGCAGCGGCAAATATCGCCAAAAATAGCAGGAGGAGTGGCAAAATAGCACACCATGACACGCTTCTTAGGTTCAAGCACATCATGGAAAGCTTTATATCCCTCAGGTTCGGTAAAGTTAGTACCGACATAAAAGCAACGTTGTAGAAAACGAGCAAGGGTTTCAGAACAAAGGGCTTCTTTAACAAAGCTATTAAGTGCTTTAGTGACTAAAGCTTGGAATTCATCCTGTGTAAATGCATCTTTGGCAACACCAAGCACTTTCGTTTCTTCATTTAGCAGACCGGCTTTATCCAATTGATAAAGTGAAGGCAATAGTTTACGCCTCGCTAAATCGCCTTTGGTTCCAAATAATACAAAATCGCAAGCTTTGGCTTCTGGTGATCGCATGCCCATAGCTTATAAATCTCCTTGTCACTGCGCCTCATTAGGTCTATGAGGAACCGCTATATTTGTTGTAATATAACAACACAATTTGTGAATTGCACCATTATTTTGTAAAAAATGTACTATTAGTAAACTAGTAACAAGACATCAAAATCTGATATGCTTTTTGTGTTTAAATTACTATATATAGTAGTAAGTTTGCTTCGTAGTTAGATCATCATTCGTTATCTAGATCAAACTTTAGCACCTTTTGTTTGTTTCTTTAATGACATAAAAGAATAAATATAATTACATTACTACCGACTGGATATACGCACATGAATACCCTAGAAAAGGTTCAGAAAAGCTTAGCTCAATTCAGTAAATCAGAGCGCAAAGTTGCGGAAGTGATCTTAGCATCACCACAAACGGCAATTCATTCCAGTATTGCAACGCTTGCTAAAATGGCCGATGTCAGCGAACCCACAGTTAACCGCTTCTGTCGCCGCCTGGACACCAAGGGATTCCCAGATTTTAAATTACATTTAGCCCAGAGCTTAGCCAATGGTACACCTTATGTAAGTCGTCACGTCGAAGAAGACGATAGCCCGGACTCATACACCACCAAGATTTTCGAATCGTCAATGGCAGCGCTCGATACAGCGAGACAAAGCATGGATACAGCTGCGATCAATAAAGCGGTAGATATCCTGACCCAAGCTAAGAAAATTTCATTTTTCGGTTTAGGTGCTTCAGCATCTGTGGCCCATGATGCACAGAATAAATTTTTCCGATTTAATGTCCCTGTTATCTGCTTTGATGACGTATTAATGCAACGCATGAGTTGCATTAATAGCTCTGAAGGAGATGTTGTAGTATTGATTTCCCATACTGGTCGCACAAAGTCTCTTATCGATATTGCTCGCTTGGCTCGTGAAAACGGGGCTGCTGTCATTGCTATTACTTCTCGTAACTCACCTCTATCGAGTGAATGTACTTTACCTGTAACAATGGAAGTCCCAGAAGATACCGACATGTACTTACCTATGGCATCTCGCTTAGCACAATTAGTCATTGTCGATGTGTTAGCAACCGGGTTCACACTACGCCGTGGTCCACGCTTTAGAGAGTCATTGAAGCGGGTTAAAGAGGTATTAAAAGAGTCTAGAATAGAAAAAGATCCTATCCTCTAGTACAATTTGTTAGCAGTTTGAGGCGGTTTGTTAATAACAAACCGCCTTTTTTGTGGATTTTATTGGCGTTGGTCACAAAAATAATAACTTGAGATAGATCATTTTGTTTGTAATTTTCCTACAAAAGGCCAATTTGTCTGTTAATATAGAGGTAGAATTTAAACTTAACGGAGTATCTCATGTTCCGCAGAACTAAAATTGTGACCACACTTGGTCCAGCCACCGATCGCGACGATAATTTACGTCGTATTATTAAAGCTGGCGCTAACGTTGTTCGTCTAAATTTCTCCCATGGCTCACCTGAAGATCATCTAAAACGCGCTACCGACGTTAGAAACATCGCCAAAGAACTTGGTGTTCATGTTGCTATCTTAGGTGATCTGCAAGGTCCTAAAATCCGCGTATCAACTTTCAAAGATAATAAGAAAGTCCAATTAGATTTAGGCAAGGCTTTTATCCTCGATGCAGACTTAGCCAAAGGTGAAGGTGATGAAAACCAAGTCGGTATCGATTACAAAGAGCTACCTCAAGATGTGACTGTTGGTGACATCTTAATGCTTGATGATGGTCGTGTTCAGTTAAGAGTTGAAAAAGTTGACGGTAATAAAGTACATACTACGGTTACTGTCGCAGGGCCTTTATCAAACAATAAAGGTATTAACAAAAAAGGTGGTGGCTTATCTGCTGCAGCATTAACAGAAAAAGATAAGCAAGATATCATCACTGCCGCTCAAATTAAGGTAGATTACCTTGCCGTCTCCTTCCCTCGCAGCGGTGCCGATCTAAATTATGCGCGTGAATTAGCTCAGAAAGCAGGTAGTAACGCATTAATTGTCTCAAAAGTTGAACGTGCAGAAGCCGTTGTTTCTGATGAAGCCATGGATGATGTCATTTTGGCTTCTGACGCTGTCATGGTTGCTCGTGGCGATTTGGGTGTGGAAATTGGTGATGCTGCACTAGTTGCGGTCCAAAAGAAACTGATAAGCCGCTCTCGCCAGTTGAATAAGAGCGTGATCACCGCAACTCAAATGATGGAATCGATGATAAGCAGCCCAATGCCAACTCGCGCAGAAGTAATGGACGTGGCTAACGCGGTTCTCGATGGTACCGATGCAGTAATGCTTTCAGCCGAAACCGCTGCTGGTGACTTCCCAGAAGAAACCGTGATGGCTATGGCCAACGTATGTCTTGGCGCCGAAGCCCACCCAAGTGTACAAGTATCTAAGCACCGTTTAGATGAGCGTTTCACCTCTGTTGAAGAAACCATTGCCCTTGCGACTATGTACGCCGCTAATCACCTTGAAGGTGTTAAAGCTATCGTCGCTTTAACTGAATCAGGTGCAACCCCACAATTGATGTCACGCATCAGTTCGGCATTACCAATCTTAGCCCTGTCCCGTCATGATGTGACACTGGCTAAAATGGCGCTGTATCGTGGTGTTCAGCCAGTATATTTTGATTCTACGGCACATAGCGCTGAACTTCTTGCTCAGCGTGCACTAGAAGCATTGCAAGCCAAAGGCTATCTTAACTCTGGTGATATGGTATTAATGACTAAAGGCGATGCGATGGAGACCATTGGCGGTACCAATACCTGTAAGGTATTAGTGGTCGCTTAATCATTTTCACGCTTGTTAGCTCTAAAGTTTTAGATTTTACAAAAGCTAGAGACGAAAAAAGGGTACGCATTACGTACCCTTTTTATTGCCTGAATTTAAGCTACTGGCGTCGCATTACAAGTTTTCAAAATCATCCACATCGATGGCTATCTTGCGTAGGATATCGGCATCGACTAACAATTGATGTTCACTTTGATCGATAATCCCAGCAGACAAGGCCTGTTCAAATAATTCTGTGCCACCAAGTTTTCTGGGTAATTTATTGCCCTTCTGTGCCTGTTTAATTTTTCTCATTAATGGCAAACACAGATGCTGCGCCATAAAGGCTTTTTCAACGTCGGCAACTCCCCCTTTATCACCGCTGAAATCTGGGCAAAGGAAAGTTAATCTGTCCCTTGCAGGTCCAGGCTTCAGCAAGGATTGGCAGATGTTAATCGCCAATGAATCATCCGGCTTATGGAAATGATTACCGAATGGAAAAATCATCACTCGCATTAACCAAGCAACGGGACGATTTGGGAAGTTTCTTAACACCGCCTGTATAGCTTGTGCAGCCTTATACAACCTAGTTTGCATAACATAATGAACTATTGGCAGATCATCTTGTTGACGGCCATTATCTTCGAACAGTTTTAAGGTAGCCGATCCCAGATAAAGCTCACTTAAGATATCCCCAAGACGGGCAGATAACATCTCTTTTCGCTTAAGATCGCCGCCCATCACTAACATGGCAAGATCAGACATAAAGGCTAATGCTGCCGAAATTCGGCTCATCTGCTGATAATAAGTTCTGGTGGAACCACTCACTGGTGCAGAATTAAAACGGCTTCCCGATAGCGCACACCACAAGGCACTAAAAGCATTGCGAGTAGCATAACCAATATGTCCTAGCAGTAAATTATCAAAACGTTCTAGTGCAACACTGTTATCTTCCATTGCTGCGGCTTCCATCTCAGCCAGAACATAAGGATGGCAACGCGTCGCACCTTGGCCGAATATCATCAAGCTTCGGGTAAGAATATTGGCGCCTTCAACCGTAATGGAAATAGGCGTTGACATATAGCCATGGCCTAAATAGTTTTTAGGCCCAAGTTGGATCCCCTTACCCGCTTGAATATCCATCGCATCATTTAATACATCTCGCCCAAGCTCTGTCATGTGGTATTTGGCGATGGCTGTGACCACTGAGGGTTTCATTTTCAGATCTATGCCCGTTGTCGTCAGATGGCGCGCGGCTTCTAACTGATAAGTGTTGGCAATAATACGCACTAAAGCTTCTTGGACACCCTCAAATTGACCGATCGCAACCCCAAACTGCTGTCTCACCGCACTGTATGCCGTAGTCGTTTTAGTGGCTAAGTGACCCGTCGCCGTGGCCATTGCTGGCAGCGAGATCCCGCGTCCTGCAGATAAACACTCGACTAACATACGCCAGCCACGACCTGCATACTGAGGCCCACCGATAATCCAATCCAACGGAATAAAAACATTGTCGCCGGTTGTGGTACCGTTCATAAATGCCATATTCAATGGATTATGACGACGACCAATATTCACGCCAGGATGGTCGGTTGGGATCAGCGCACAGGTAATACCGATATTTTTTTGATCGCCGAGTAAGCCATCGGGATCACGCATTTGGAAAGCTAAGCCTAATACTGTTGCTACTGGCGCTAAGGTAATATAACGCTTATTCCAAGTCAGATTTAAACCCAGTACCTGCTCACCGTTAAATTCACCTCGGCACACAATGCCAGTGTCTGGAATCGCGCTGGCATCTGAGCCCGCATCCGGTGCCGTCAAAGCAAAACAAGGTACATCCTTTCCGCTTGCTAAGCGAGGAAGCCAATAATCTCTTTGCTCCTTAGTACCATAGTGAGTTAACAATTCCCCTGGACCTAATGAGTTAGGCACCATGACACTCACAGCAGCACTCGCGCTACGACTGGCTAATTTACTAACAATGGTTGAATTGGCATAGGCAGAAAACGCCTTTCCGCCATACTCTTTAGGAATAATTAACGCAAAAAAGCCTTCATCTTTAAAGTACTTCCATAACTCAGGAGGTAGATCTTTACGCTGATGAACAATGTCATAATCATCTATCATCTTCAGGGCCGTCATCACCTGATTATCGATAAATGCCTTTTCCTCTTCATTAAGTCGAGATTTACCGTAACTGTGCAGCGTTTCCCAGTTAGGCTTGCCACGAAATAGCTCACCTTCCCACCACACATCGCCCGCTTCCATGGCTTCTTTTTCAGTGCTGGATAATGGAGGTAAGACTTTCTTAAAAAATGAAAATATTGGTCGTGTAATGAATTGCATGCGGATGTTTTTAACACCAAAAAGTACTATCACGACTAATAGTACTAGAAGAAAAACAGACATAACGCCCCCTATTGGGTACTAACAGGCACTGCGACACCGGCAGCGAGATATGGAATAACTTTACGGATCACGGCTTCAATATCATTATGTTCATCGAAATCGGCTTCAGCAATTTCATTAAGCGCATCGGCTGAGGCCATAGTGAAAACCACAGTCCCTAAGGTAAAGTGTAGACGCCAAAACATCTCTGCAGGAGGAATATGTGGCGCGCTTTCAGCTACAGCTTTAACAAACTTAGACAGGTGTTCACCGTAATGAGTGGTAATAAACCAGCGCAAATGCCCCTGACTCTCAATATAACCACGCCCTAATAGTTGTAGAAAAGTACTGGTGCCGTCGGCTTTAAACTTGTTAAGCTCGAGTAATGGCTTGACTAAAGATGAAAAAATATCATTTAGAGACGGATCGCTGCCTTGTCTTAATGATTCAATTTCAGCGGAGGCTTCGGGCATAAAGCGGTCTAAATAACGCGCTAAAACAGCCCTAATTAACTCCTTTTTTGAGCCAAAATGGTAATTAACCGATGCTAGGTTTACTTCCGCCTTACTGGTAATAAGTCTTAGAGAGGTTTCTGAAAATCCACGTTCAGCAAATAACTTTTCTGCGGCATCCAGAATGCGGGTTTTAGTATCAGAACGATTTGCCATTGCGTGACCTTAATTTTTAATTTAAAACATGCGTTTAAATTAAACATTGGTTCACTTTTTGTCAAATGAATTTGAGCTAACATCATCAGAACGTAAGATAGATATGATTTTCGTTAATCGATGAAGCTATCAATTAAAATTTATCAGCAGAATAATTAATGACAATCTTGAATTAACGAATATTGGCTCCTTTACGGGTCAACTCTCGAGTATCTGCTTTGGCTTGTTCTGATTTTGCTAACATCAGCATTAACGCACCATTCCCGCCCAATGACTTTATAGCACTGTGATAAGCCTTTACGGTTTCAATATGCTGCAGCCAATGGGCCAAAAAGGACTTTATTAATGCCGGAATGGGTTTGTTATGTACACCTGTACCATGGATAACCAACACATTGCGAAAGTTTTGTTTAATACAGATGTCAATATAATCGACTAAGGCTTCTCTGGCATGCTGAACCGTCAAGCCACGAAGATCTAACGTCGCCTGCATTGGGTATTGCCCTTGCTTGAACAATCTAAATACCGAGCCTTGAACCCCTTCACAGCGATAATCAATCACGGCTTCAGGTAAAATGGCTTCGACTTGCTGTATGTCCACAGTCAAATCTGCCAATAACGTGCGTCGTTGAGTTTGTTTGAAGCGGTACTGCTGCGCCGATGACACAGAAGTTGTCACTGTACAGGCTGACTTTTCACCATGAAGTGGGATCACATCACTCATAGAAGCACGAAATAAATTAGATTCATCATCCGTCATTCGTATCTCCCTAATTAGGCATTTCAAGCAAGTTAATAAGCTATCGAAATTGTCAGAAATCAACATCTCGCCAAACATTGGCGACATTGATTAGACATAAAATTATTACCAGCAAGGTGACACAATACAAGTCATACAACTCAGCTTGTTATCCATTCGCTGGCTTTTTAAACAATAGGAAAACCTTTTCGAGCTAGCTGTAAATTATGCATGGCAGCCTTATGGCTTGATACACACTTTGTTAAGAACTAAACCTTTCCCATTAAAATGCCTTCGATTATAGTGACCTCAAATTAGTAAAACTAAATCATTACATGAAATTGACTCAATACCTGTTTATCGGCGTCATCGCTTTCATCTGTTTTCCAACAATGGCCGCAGATCACAGCAAGGACAACGAAGCCTTAAATCATCTTTACACTCAGTTTTCATTAGCTTTTAAGCAGCTGGATGCTTCTGTTTTTGAACAGGTCTATGCCATCGATGCCTGTTATATTCCTGAACAGCAAGGTAAAGAGATCACTATGGGGCGAGAGAACATTGTCGCCCTCTACAGTAAGTTTTTTGGTAAAATTAAACATAAAAAAGCCACTATTGAAGTAGATTTTCGAGTGATCGAACGCCAGTTCGATAGCCAAAGCGCCACTGATGTTGGTTATTATCTAGTACGATTTTATCCAGCGAAAGATACTGAAGAACCCATGAGTGAATTTGCCGGAAAATTTGTTAACGTGGCAAATAAAGACAGCGAAGGCCAATGGCATTTGAGGGTTGATACCAGTAATCGCTCTGAGCCGACGTTTTACTTCAAAGCAAAGCCCTCACCTAACTTATATTACGGCAGCCAGTTTGCACCTGTTCAAAGTGAATAACCTGTAAAATGAATACAGTACAATTATGCCCTTGTGGTCAGCGTCAACAACAGCAACGTCTGCAATATGAGGTTTGCTGTCAGCCTTATCACCTGGGCAATCTCCCTCAAACGCCTGAACAGTTGATGCGCAGCCGTTACAGTGCGTTTGTGTTGAAGCTGCATGATTATCTTATTGCAACTCACCACAAAACGTATTTAAACGGGCTTACTGCGGCCATCTTAGATAAAGATAATCATACGCAATGGCTTGCATTGAATGTTAACAACAGCAGCATAAATGGTGACACGGGCAGTGTAGAGTTTCATGCTTGGTACAATGAAAACGGACTAGATGCTATCCATGAGATCTCACAATTCGTCCACGAGGATGGCCGCTGGTATTACACCACGGGCGAACAACTTCCCCCTTGTTACCCTAAACGCAACGATGCCTGTTTTTGTCATAGTGGTAAAAAATTTAAGCAGTGCTGTTTAAACTTGAATTGAGTTGAGGCAATGACGCGTTGGTCTTAATAAATAGGCTAAATTCGGCTTCTCTAAGCGCTGGGCTATACAGAAATCCTTGAGCATGATGACAATGAAGCTGGGTAAGAAATTGCTCCTGCTCCTCGGTTTCAACCCCTTCAGCCGTTAATGAAATATTCAATGCTTTCGCCATGGCGATGATCGCACTGACAATTTCACGGCTTTCATGGCTAATCCCTAAATCAGAAATAAACGACCTGTCTATTTTTAATTTTGATATCGGGAATTGCTTCAAATAACGCATGGAACTGTAGCCAGTTCCAAAGTCATCGATGGCTAAACCGACACCCAACTCCGCTAATTCTTTACAAAGTTTGGTGGCATAGACGATATCTTCCATCAGCTCGGTTTCAGTGATTTCTAGAATTAGGGTTTGTGGTTTGATCTGATAGCGAGTCATAAACTGCCACACTTGATCATAAAGGTTGGTGCTGAAAAACTGCTGTGCAGCCACGTTCACATGCATGGCGATTTCGATCTTATGTCGCTGCCAGAGATGAAGCTGTTTACAAGCTGCTTCGAGTACCCACTCACCGATGGCATTAATTAAACCAGATTGTTCAGCTATGTCGATAAAAGCACCTGGATAAAGTACGCCCTTTTTCGGGTGATGCCAGCGGATTAATGCCTCTGCGGCAACATATTGCTGCGACTGAAGATCTTTTAACGGTTGATAATAAAGTTCAAATTCACGATTTTTTAATGCACTTTGTAAGTCTCGCTCTATTTGCGATCCCTCTTTAAAATTATTTAACAGCGCATTGTTGAACACTTGAATCGCATCACCCTGCTTCTTCTTGGCATATTGTAAAGCAATATCTGCACAGGTTAATGGCGAATACATCTTTTCTAAAGAGTCAATACCCACCACAGAGATCGCGGGTTTAATGTCAAATGTTTCACGAGCAATTTTAACGGGCTGCATTAATTGACTATATAAACGCTTGACCAAAGGCTCTATCAATACTTCAACGGCACTGGTATCAATCATCAAGGCAAACTCATCGCTGCCAACACGAGCAATAAACTCAATATGATTGATACTGGCAAAATGATTTAAACGACGGGCAACTTCAATCAATAGCTTATCGCCTTTCTCATGACCATAAGTATCGTTAAAACGTTTAAAGCCCATCATATCGATTAATATCAAATGTCCTCGGGTTCGGCGCTCTAACTTCTGATTGAAAAAACGACGATTATAAAGACCCGTTAAGGTGCAGTGCCACGCCAGCTGTTCTAACTCTTGTTGATGCTGACGTTCTTCAGAGCAATCCACTGCCATCACCAGCGCATAATCATTGCCACGAGAAGTGGTAAAAGGTTTCGCGGAGTAACGTAACCAATATTGGCTACCATCTTCACGAGCCATCAGAATGTCACCTTTTGCCATCAAGCCCGCTTTGACTCTATCTAAAATAGCTAACGCCTGCTCTGGCTCTTTCTTGAAAAAATTAAGCTTAGTAATGGGGTGACCCAAAATACTTTTTACCGCCACACCGGATACCGATTGATAAGCACCATTAGCATATTCAATAACATCCGATGTCAAATTGACCACCATTAACACTTGTTCTGAGTATTCAATGGCATTATGAAACAGCGCTAAACGCTCATCAGTTTCGTAGGCTCTTTGTGTCGCTAATGTCAGCGCCAGTTGATCGGCAACTTGCGCTGCGAAATTCATTTCACTTTCTAGCCACACTCGTGGCTGTTCTGACTCCAGAAACAATACCCCTTCGAGGTGACCGTTGATCCGAATGGCGATATCTAAGGTGCTACTCACATGTTTTAGGCTGAAATAATCATCATAAAAAATGCTAACTCTGCTATCTGTTGCCACATCAAGCGCATCAATAATACGGTGTTGTTTCAATTCATTGAGGTAACGGGGGCAAAACTGCGGGGCGAAGCGAAGAATATGATTAGCCTTGCCAGTATAGGCGAGAGGTTCAATATGATTATTGTCGATTGAAAAAACACAAACACCGACATTATCGACAGCCAAGTGCTCGGCAAGCAATTGAACAGCTAAATGAGCAGTCTCTTTGAACTTGCCTTGCTGCTTTTCGATTGAGTTCACTATGGACTCAAGCAGTTGCTGATATTTGCGCTTAACCATATATCCCTACAACAGATAGTTGAAAAATCACTACCTAGAAAAAGTCACTAATAGGTGACTGAATAATTATTTTTATTATAAAAACGATAAGTTACGATTCTATAAGACAAAATAATGTTAATGCAATATGTAAACGACCACACTCATAAATTATGGTGTAATTGAAAAATCATCTTCTCGGCACTGAATGCAAAAATGAGTGATAAACGCAATCCATTATCTATAGGTTCAACCTGCATTTTGACTTCAGCAAATCGCACAATGGCGGCTTGCTTTAAAGCTTCAATTTGCGCGTTTGCCTCTGAACCATATTTTTCAATGACTAATAAGGTATCGTGCTCGTCAATAACAGCACCGATATCAGCGTAACTACCACAGTCATTACAAGTATCATTCACTAAATCCGATTGAGCTTTCTTAATACTTTTCATTACCTTCGCCCTATAGAACCACCGTCGGTTGACGCTGAATATTGAATGGGAGCCATCTTATCACCTTTTATATTACAGCTTATAATCAGACTAAAATCTCTGCCATTCTTCTCTGAGCCAGCAGTTGTTCAGCAAAATGCAGATGTTGATCAAGTTTTACCGGTATCGATCGTGATTGATTGTGTCGAGCTTGAGTAAATACATCACAGTTATCTAACACTTGGGTTAAATCGCTACTTAACTCACCCCTTGTCACTAACGCCTCGGGGGTTAAATATTGCTGTAAATGAAACCCACTAAGACCTTGTTGATGAAATGTCATGCTGTTATCGACTACTTCATCCTTAGCCCCCATATCGGCTATTAATGTTTGCGCGGCTGGTAGCTCAAAATGGTCTCTAAGCTTTTGCTCAGCATCAGGCTTATGCCCTTGTAAATGAAATTGCGCCATATCGCGCATGTCGCTTGAAAGCATAGCCAAGAGCAAGCCAAACTCCCCTCGCCTGTCTGAGCTGACAGCAAGATTAAGTCTGGAGCCTAAACTGACTTCATTGATTAACAACTGATTGCTTTGCATAAATAAACGACAATAAAACGGGTAGTTGTAAATTTATCGACCGCTTGATTCACTTCTTTAGCATTAATTTTAATTATGCCCTTTACACAAGCTACGATTGTGTCTACTATTGCCGCCGCAATTGAGGAGGGGTTCCCGAGTGGCCAAAGGGATCAGACTGTAAATCTGACGGCTCCGCCTTCGAAGGTTCGAATCCTTCTCCCTCCACCATTTGCGCACAATTTGATAACGAGATATCCGGAGGGGTTCCCGAGTGGCCAAAGGGATCAGACTGTAAATCTGACGGCTCCGCCTTCGAAGGTTCGAATCCTTCTCCCTCCACCATCGTATCTCAAATCATTTTGTGTCTGGCTAAAGAAGTTATGTGGAGGGGTTCCCGAGTGGCCAAAGGGATCAGACTGTAAATCTGACGGCTCCGCCTTCGAAGGTTCGAATCCTTCTCCCTCCACCACTTTAGCCTCCATCTGTTTAATACTAACCTCCCTCCATTATTCTGAAATAGCGCTTTTACTATTTCTGTTTATATTCATCTGTTTTATTTACTCAATTCTGCTTAATCAAATCTCATTAAACCTGTTACATGCTATCTGTATAAAATCTGATTTCTATTGCAACATTCTCGACCTAATTACTGTAACTAGACCTATTGCTGATGCTAGTCGGTAATAGTTTAACGCTTGCTCATTTAAACCTATTGCCTAACCCGGTTTATCGTTATAATCCATAACCAAAAGCTATATTGAACACGATGAATCAATAATCATCGATTTATAATGGAGATGTAATGGAAAGTACTTGGGTTAATCAAGCCATAGACAAAATTGAAGCGGATTTTCAACGAAGCGCAGATACTCACCTGATTAAATTAGATATTCCTTGCTTAACTTCGGTCGATATTTATTTAAAAGATGAAAGTACTCACCCCACTGGCAGCCTTAAACATCGTTTAGCCCGCTCACTATTTCTTTATGGTTTATGTAACGGTTGGATAAATCAAGATACCCCCATAATAGAATCTTCTTCAGGTAGTACAGCAGTATCGGAGGCTTATTTTGCCCGTCTGCTCGGCTTACCCTTTATTGCGGTAATGCCCAAAACCACTGCCAAACGAAAAATTGAACAAATTGAGTTTTATGGCGGTCGCTGTCATTTCGTCGATCACTCATGCCAAATTTATGCTGAATCACAGCGACTGGCCGATGAGCTATCTGGCCATTATATGGATCAGTTTACCTATGCTGAGCGCGCTACCGATTGGCGCGGTAATAACAATATTGCCAACTCGATTTTTGAGCAGATGCAACGTGAGCCTTTTCCTATTCCTACCTGGATTGTGATGAGTCCTGGTACTGGCGGTACATCGGCGACCATTGGCCGCTATATTCGCTACCAACGTGAAACTACCAAACTGTGCGCTGTCGACCCAGAAAACTCTGTTTTTTTCGACTATTACCACAGCCGAGACCCAAAACTGACTTGCGAAAATGGCAGTAAGATTGAAGGTATTGGCCGGCCACGCGTCGAACCCTCATTTATTCCCGGTGTGGTCGATCATATGGTTAAAATTGAGGATGCGGCATCGATAGCCACCATTTATTGGCTTGAGCAACTCATTGGACGTAAAGCGGGTCCTTCAACTGGAACTAACCTTTATGGCGCATTACAGCTAGCCACACAGATGCAAGATGCCAATCAACAGGGTTCAATTGTCACCTTGCTCTGTGATGGCGGCGAACGTTACTTAGATACTTATTATGATGCGCAGTGGGTTGAGCACAATATTGGCGATATCAGTCAATATCAGCAAAAGTTGACAGAGTTTAATCAAACAGGTCGACTAGACTAAAGTAATGACCCTGTCGTTAACCTATATTAGCAATGGGTAACATTTTGGCGTGATTCAAGTATTGACAATATAACGGGAAGATATAAGAAAAGTGCTCTAAGCCGCAGTCAGAAATGACTCGCGGCTTTTTTAATCTGCTCTCTAATCGATATTAAGATATTTATGAGTCTGGATCGATAAGCGCCAATTACGTTCAATACACACTTTCATTGCCAGCTCTGTCGCTCTCGCCTTCTGACTGATGGGTTGTAAGCAGATAGTTTTATTGCTGATATCAATATCTTTAAGCAGTAGATCTAACTCGTCAATATGAGACTGTTTAGCAACTGGATGCTTTATCTCATTGGCACAATTTAGTGCTTGAGGTAAGACAGGATAACCGCCTTTCATATTGATCTTTGGCGATACCGTCACCCAAGTTTGTGAATGACATTTCACCTCAAAGGTGCCACTGGTTTCTATTTGGCATCGGTAACCTGCATCAAATAACGTACTGGTGAGTTCAGTTAGATCATACATACAGGGCTCACCGCCAGTGATCACGATATGTTCCGCAGTAAAGCCTTGAGCCACGAGCTGATCGATCAATTGCTGTGCGGTTAACTCTGCCCAACGTCCTATTTCACCGTCAACTTGGATCACTAAATCTGCATCAACACGATTTTGGCTTAAAGTTTCCCAAGTATGTTTAGTATCACACCAAGAACACCCTACTGGACATCCCTGAAGGCGGACAAAAATGGCTGGGACACCTGTAAACAACCCTTCGCCTTGGATCGTCTCAAATACTTCATTAACGGGATACTTCATATCTACCTCATCGCTGTGGGTCGGCTTTTATAGAAGATTTTGCTGTGACAAGCAAGTAAAACCACCGTTTGACGCCCTAACTCCTAACCATTAGCTATCCACTTAAGAAAATTGGCAAGCCCTTACCTGTCAGTTAAACTAATGCCAAATTCAGTACATGATAAAAGTTTATGTCAAAAGCCGTTGTCGTTTTTAGTGGTGGTCAAGACTCCACCACTTGTCTTATTCAAGCACTCACTCAATATGATGAAGTTCATGCTATCACTTTCGATTATGGACAACGTCATCGTCAAGAGATCGAGATAGCTAAGTCATTGGCTCAACAGTTGGGCGTTGTCAGCCATAAAGTCCTCGATGTCACTGTATTAAATGAACTGGCTATTTCAGCACTGACTCGTGATGCTATCGAAGTATCTACCGAGCTAATGGATAACGGCTTACCCAATACCTTTGTCCCCGGTCGAAACATTCTGTTTTTAACCTTGGCCGGAATATACGCCTATCAAATTGGTGCCGACACAGTGATCACAGGCGTTTGCGAGACCGACTTTTCTGGCTATCCTGATTGCCGCGATCAATTTATCAAAGCCATGCAATCGGCATTAGAGCAAGGTATGGATCGCCAGCTTAATATTAAAACCCCTTTGATGTGGCTGAATAAGGCACAAACATGGGCATTAGCCGATAAATATCAAAGTTTGGCTTTAGTTAGAGATGAAACCTTAACTTGCTACAACGGTATCAAGGGAACGGGTTGCGGTACTTGCCCTGCCTGTATTCTTAGAAATCAGGGCTTACAAGAATACTTAGATAATCAAACTCGCATCATGGATGAGCTTAATCAGCAATGTTAAGTCATTTAAAAAACAGCAGTAAGCCATATCTCGTCGTACTTATTGTGACGATTATCTGTACCCTGCTTTATTTTCTACACCTTGAACCGCAACTTGCCTTTCGCCGCTCAGCCATAACCGGTGGCCAGTGGTGGCGCTTAATCACAGGAAACCTACTGCACACCAATCATTGGCATCTATTAATGAACCTAGCAGGGTTATGGGTGATCGCTTTCCTGCATGAGATGCATTATAGAGCGAGTAATTTCTTAGGGATTTTTCTGTCGCTGGCGCTGCTGCAAGGCATTGGTCTTTATCTACTGTTTCCAACCCTTGGCGGCTATGTGGGTTTAAGCGGTTTGCTACATGGCTTATTTACCTATGGTGCCTTAAAAGATATTCAAAAAAAGGTGCGTTCAGGTTATCTGTTGTTTGTCGGTGTTTGCGCTAAGGTCGTCTATGAGCAACTGTATGGCGCTACCGATCAAGTCACTCAATTGATAGGCGCTCGCGTTGCCACTGAATCACACCTTGTTGGCGTGATCAGCGGTATTTTCTTATTTGTGCTATTAAGATTCGTTCGCCGCTCAACCTGATGGTCAACTGCGCCTCGATACCTGAGGCGCATTAATCATTTAAGCTTTAATCAGTGCTTCTCGAAGCTGGGCAACTTGATCCCGTAATGCCGCCGCCTGCTCAAACTCAAGATCTCTAGCATGCTGATGCATA
Source organism: Shewanella sp. Isolate11 (assembly GCF_022398315.1). GTDB lineage: Bacteria > Pseudomonadota > Gammaproteobacteria > Enterobacterales > Shewanellaceae > Shewanella. The sequence continues at coordinate 268,205 of NZ_JAKEVF010000002.1, read as the reverse complement.
CGCTTTTCAAGTTCATCAATTTGGTGACTTAAACTCGCTGCATCAGTCGCTTGATATTTTACTTTAGCTTCGGCCACTTTTTGATATTGAGGCAAGACTTTAGCGGTATGCTCATTGTGTTCACCGACATCCATCACATCGGTGATCTTCTTAGATAACCCTTTAGGTGTTATGCCGTTAGCTAAGTTGTACTCATGTTGTTTTTCACGACGCCGGTCAGTTTCATCGATCGCCTTCTTCATCGATTTAGTGATCTTATCGCCATACAAGATCACTTTACCGTTGACGTTACGCGCCGCACGACCAATGGTCTGAATAAGTGAGCGTTCAGAACGTAAAAAGCCCTCTTTATCAGCATCTAAGATACACACCAGAGAGACTTCTGGCATATCGAGCCCCTCACGTAATAAGTTAATGCCGATCAACACATCGAATACACCCAGACGTAGATCGCGAATTATCTCAACCCGCTCTACCGTATCAATATCTGAATGCAGATAACGCACTTTAACGCCATGCTCATCCAGATATTCGGTTAAGTCTTCGGCCATACGCTTGGTTAACGTCGTTACCAATACCCGTTCATTAACCGCCACTCGCTTGCCCACTTCAGAAAGCAAGTCATCCACCTGAATAGCCACAGGACGCACTTCTATTTCGGGATCAAGTAAACCAGTCGGTCTCACCACTTGCTCGGCTATTTCGCCATCGCTCTTATCTAATTCATATTGAGCTGGAGTGGCTGAGACAAACACTGTTTGTGGCATTAAAGATTCGAATTCTTCAAATTTAAGTGGGCGATTATCCAGCGCCGACGGCAGACGGAAGCCGTATTCAACCAAGTTCATTTTCCGAGAGCGGTCACCTTTATACATGGCGCCGATTTGTGGCACCGTCACATGTGACTCATCGATGATCAATAATCCATCGGCAGGCAGATAGTCCAAAAGCGTTGGCGGGCCTTCTCCTGGACGACGTCCCGACAGATAACGAGAATAGTTTTCAATGCCAGAACAATAGCCCAACTCGGTCATCATCTCGATATCGTACTGAACACGCTCGCCGATCCGCTGCGCTTCAATTAGCTTATTATTATCGAGCAGGTACTGTTTACGTTCTCTCAATTCCTGTTTGATCTCTTCGGTCGCCGCCATGATCTTCTCACGTGGTGTGACATAGTGAGTTTTAGGATAAACAGTCGTGCGAGCAATACGCTGTAAGATATGCCCGGTTAATGGATCAAATAAACTTAGGCGCTCAATCTCCTCGTCAAACAGCTCAATTCGAATGGCGTTTTTATCTGAGTCAGCAGGGAAAATATCAATAACCTCGCCACGTACCCTAAATGTCCCTCGAGAAAGCTCAATATCATTGCGGGTATATTGCAGCTCACTGAGTCGCAATAAGATCTCTCTTTGGCCCATCAAATCGCCTTGGCGCAGATGCAGTAACATTTTCATGTAGGAGTCGGGATCGCCAAGACCATAAATGGCTGACACTGAAGCGATCAGCACCACATCTTTACGCTCTAACAACGCCTTAGTCGCAGAAAGTCGCATCTGTTCGATATGCGCATTCACCGAAGCATCTTTTTCAATAAAGGTATTGGTGGAAGGAACATAGGCTTCAGGCTGGTAATAATCGTAGTAGGAGACAAAATACTCAACCGCGTTATGGGGAAAAAACTCTTTCATCTCACCATAAAGCTGTGCAGCTAATGTTTTATTCGGCGCCATGATAATCGTCGGTCTCTGCAGCTGTTTAATCACATTCGCGACGGTGAAGGTTTTACCAGAGCCAGTGACCCCTAATAATGTCTGACACGCCAAGCCAGCTTGGATTCCATCAATTAGTTGATTAATTGCGCTAGGCTGATCTCCCGCGGGTTGATAGTGGGAAACCAGTTGAAACGACGACTCAGCCAATGTGACACTCCTAAAAACAGTAGGCCTGTATCATAATCTACCTCGCTGCTTTATCCAATTATCATTCCAGTTCATCAGTGATTTGATCAAAACAAATAAATTGTACTAATTTCGCATCTATTCATTGGAATTTAATCTGCTTGCAATGAAACTTTAATACAGGGCTGAATATCGCCAAAAATTGATACAATTTGGCTAAATCCCGCGCAATCAGGCAGTTTAATACACAAGCAGGTTGAATAAATCTATTACAAATTCGTAACGTACTACTATTTAATTCAATCTAGGTGTTGATTTTTTTAAATCATTGATTTTTATCCATTAAAAATAATGGAGCGTTTAGTTGCCATTTTAACCTCAAGCCCCTAGCCATCAGGCTTTGACAGCTTGTTTTCATTCTAGCCCACAGGTTTATCCACAGATTTAGTGGATAACTCATGCAACCATAGAGAATTCGTGGCTTTAGGCGATATTACCCCCAAATCCTATGTTGTAACTCCAGAGGTAATTTTACTACATTTCGTTTTTTGCCAGACCAAGTAAGCTATTGCCAACAATATGCATTATCTTCATCTCCTGCTATATAAAAGCTGATGTAACAAACAGCAAAATGCACAGTAAGTGATCACGATGCACATTAGATGAGCACTTAACAGCATAATTACACTTTTTTTCCTAACCTGAGTTGACTCATGTGTAAGAGCGCTTTAATATGCGCTCCGTCTTCAATGACGAGTTGCTTTATTGTTCCCCAGTAGTTCAGTCGGTAGAACGGCGGACTGTTAATCCGTATGTCACTGGTTCAAGTCCAGTCTGGGGAGCCAAAGTAATTTAGAAGTGAAGATAAAAGTGTATATGAAAATAAACACTTAAGATAAAATCGATTCCCCAGTAGTTCAGTCGGTAGAACGGCGGACTGTTAATCCGTATGTCACTGGTTCAAGTCCAGTCTGGGGAGCCAATTTTATCAAGACAATGAGTAAGTACGATTCCCCTGTAGTTCAGTCGGTAGAACGGCGGACTGTTAATCCGTATGTCACTGGTTCAAGTCCAGTCTGGGGAGCCACTTATTTGCTGTCTCAATTTGAAGTTTCGATTCCCCAGTAGTTCAGTCGGTAGAACGGCGGACTGTTAATCCGTATGTCACTGGTTCAAGTCCAGTCTGGGGAGCCACTTCAAATTATTCCAATATCCTACATTATATTCCCCAGTAGTTCAGTCGGTAGAACGGCGGACTGTTAATCCGTATGTCACTGGTTCAAGTCCAGTCTGGGGAGCCAATGTCTTCTCACTGACCTGTCAATCATTTTATAATTTCGCTTTAATCCATATTCAGTTAGACTGTCCTGCAATTAAATAAAAATTGTTTATTTTACTGACTGTTGAGGACGCTTTCGATTTATGAGCATTTCGAAAACCTTTCATCTTATCCTGTTGATTATTTTTGCTAGTCTCTCGCTAATCAACTTTAAGAGTGAACTAGACATCACCTCAACCGAAGCTAATCAGCTGCTTTCTCAATATCGACAGGATCCACTTTGGCAAAAGCCACTCCCCGTCGATGGGCACTCGCTTTACCAGCAATTACATCAGCAATACCCATTCTATTTCTTTCAATATATCCATAACCAAGACGGCGCCCTTAACCATACCCAAGGTCAAATCAATCCCGTTATCGCAGATACAATACAAGGGCTATTTACCCAAGATATCAGTGATATTAAAACGCTAACCGAGGGGCGCTTGCAGATTAGACTCAGTGACGCCGAAATCAGTAACCGAGCCAAAACTAATTTCATCAGTTATCTAAGTTCAATCTGGTCGCTTTACTTAATCATTGCCATCGTTTTTAGTCTGTTGATGGCACGATTTAATCGTGCCATCAAATACAGCAGTGATTATCTCAACACCTTGGCAGAATTAAAATTTGATGCTTTGGCTCAATCAAAATTCAAAGGGGAATTAAAACCTCTAGGTCGTGCACTCGATCGCTGCCGTAGCCAACTCAACGATAAGTTTGATGCCATATTGAAAAGTAATGAGAAGCTCAACCGCGAGGCTTATCAAGATCCGGTAACACTTTTCAGCACCCGCAGTAAATTTACCGAAAAACTAGACTACCTTTCTAAAGTCGAAAAAAGCGACTTTGGCGTCATGGCAACCATCAAAGCCACAGAACTAACTCATATCAACCAATCTCAAGGGCGAGTCGCAGGCGATAGCTATCTTGCCGGTGTCGCAACCTGTATTCGAGAGAGCCTCATAGGTATCAAGAAGGTGGAATACTTTCGGATATCCAGTGCCGATTTTGCGGTATTTATTCCCAATATCATGCTTAAGGATGCTCTACCTTTACTGAAAGAGATAAAGCTTAAATTTGATCAGTTTCAACAGACTATTGATGCCGAAGCCGTCGCTTATGTTGGACTGGTGCCCTATCAAAGTGGTACAGAAGCCTTATCTCTTATTTACCTTGGCGATGCTGCAGTCAGTATTGCACAGACTAAAGGGCCCAATAGCTACCATATTCAAGAAAAGCTTAATAATGATGAGTTATTCGGAGATGAGCATTGGAAACCTGCAATCGAAGAGATCATTAAACGCAAAGCTCTCAAATTCGATGCACAAGATATTCTTCCCTGCCGAGGAGCAGAAAAGGTCTATCGCGAGCTACTTGCACGCTTTTATAGTAGTGAAGGTAAATTCCTGCCCACCGCCACGGTTATCGCGATGGCTGAACGCCACGGCCTAAGTATCGAGCTGGATAAAGTAATTATTCTCAGTTGCTTTAGATTACTGCTCAACAATACTCTGCTTAAAGGGTCTTTTGGGATCAACATCAGCGCCTCTTCCATTACTCAACCACACTTTGTCGCTTGGATTAAAGACCTGTTCGTTAAGCAGCCTCAAATTGCTTCTCGAATCATCTTAGAAATTAATGAAGCCGGTATGCAATCTAACCTCAGCTTATCCCATAAATTTGTCAGAGAGATGCACGGCGTTGGTGCTAGGGTCTCTGTTGAGCGCTTCGGCACTGGCTTTACCTCATTTAAGTTTTTTAAAGAGGTACGTCCCGACTTCATCAAGCTCGATGCTAGTTATACTCAAGGGATCAACATTAATGACAACAACCTGTTTTTTGTGAAAATGTTTGTCGATGTCGCTCGTAAGCAATCGGTAAAAGTCATCGCAACCAGTGTCGAACGTCAGGAAGAAAAATTGACCTTGGAAAAATTGCTAGTGGATGGAATGCAAGGTTTCTATATTGCGAAGCCAAAATTAATTTCGGCTCAAGATGAGCAAACCTCAGCCACTTAAGTGTAAATTGAATTAATCCTTATGTTCTATGTGTTGTTTATCGATGCTTAAAGGTCGATAATAGCCGTTAAATTAGATATAGATACCCTTTGAGATGAGTGAATATCTCCTGCTTTTGATCGGCACAGTGCTGGTCAATAATTTTGTATTAGTCAAATTTCTTGGGCTGTGTCCCTTCATGGGCGTCTCGAGCAAATTAGAATCGGCGATCGGTATGTCCATGGCGACAACCTTTGTGCTCACGCTCGCCTCCATTTTAAGCTATCTGGTCGATAACTATCTGCTGCAACCTTTCGCGCTCGGTTATTTAAGAACCATGGCCTTTATTTTGGTTATCGCAGTTGTTGTCCAATTTACCGAAATGCTAGTGCAAAAAACCAGCGCCTCTTTACATCGTGCCTTAGGAATATATTTACCCCTCATCACCACCAACTGTGCCGTATTAGGTGTGGCATTACTCAATGTTAACGAGCAGCATAACTTCATCGAGTCAGCCATTTATGGCTTTGGCGCTGCAGTGGGTTTCTCTCTGGTGTTAATTCTCTTTTCAGCCATGCGTGAGCGACTCGCTGCTGCCGATGTACCGCAACCTTTTAAAGGCGGAGCCATCGCAATGATCACCGCAGGACTCATGTCACTCGCATTTATGGGCTTTACAGGTTTGGTAAGTTAACCATGTTCGACATTGTTATTGCAGTGCTACTGCTGGGCTTATTAGCGCTTGTTTTTGGTGCGCTACTTGGTTTTGCTGCCCAAAAATTTAAAGTGGAAGGCGATCCCGTTGCCGACCAAGCAGAAGCCTTGTTACCTCAAACCCAATGTGGTCAGTGTGGATATCCCGGTTGCCGCCCTTACGCCGAAGCAATCGCTAGCGGTGATAAGATTAACAAATGCCCTCCTGGCGGCACCGCTACCATGGAGAAGCTCGCCGAGTTAATGGGCGTCGAACCTGAACCATTAACGGCGACGGAAGATACTCAGATTAAGAAAGTGGCATATATTCGTGAAGCTGAATGTATTGGTTGCACTAAGTGTATTCAAGCCTGTCCTGTAGATGCCATTTTAGGCACAGGGAAACAGATGCATACTGTCATTACCGATTACTGCACCGGCTGTGACCTTTGTGTCGAACCTTGCCCTGTTGATTGCATTGATATGTTACCCGTAGAACAAACAGTACAAACATGGAATTGGAAACTCAACGCCATTCCAGTGATGAACGTAAGTGAGGAGTCATAGTGTTAACTTTATTGGAGCAGATTGATAAAGGAACACTTTGGCCTATCTCTGGGGGGATTCATCCACCTGAGTTTAAAACCCAATCGAGCCAAACCAGTATCAGCAGACTGCCCTTGGCAGATCAGTATATTGTTCCGATCCCGCAAGTAGGTGAAAGTTGCACCTTAGCGGTACAAGTGGGCGATAGCGTGGCTCTGGGTCAACCATTAACCACAGGAGACGGTTTCCGCCACCTTCCGGTACACTCTCCCGTTTCTGGCACAATTGACGCCATAGCGCTGCAACCGAGTAATCACGCATCGGGTTTACCTGTCTTAAGCTGTATCATCAAAAATGATCATCAACAGCGAGTAGTTGACACAATTCATCCAGCCTTAAATCGTGATGAAGTTAATGTGATGTCTGCCGATGAGATCATTTCTCGTGTACAACAAGCGGGGATCGCCGGTCTTGGTGGCGCCGCATTTCCGACACATATCAAGCTAAAACCCGTCAGTGATATTGAGCTGCTGATCATCAACGGCGTTGAGTGTGAACCCTATATCACTTCTGACGACCGTCTGATGCAGGAATACAGCGATGAGATCATGCGCGGCATCGAAATTATCCATCGCTTGCTCAATCCAAAGCGGATCATTATCGCCATTGAGGATAACAAGCCCCAAGCCATCGAACAGATGAGCCATGCATTAAACCGCAGTACCCTACCGTCTCGTTCAGCGCGGGTTACCAGTATTCCGACACTTTACCCCTCTGGTGGTGAGAAGCAATTAATCCAAATTTTAACCGGGCAAGAAGTCCCTTCCGGTTCGATTCCCGCGCACTTAGGCATCTTGGTGCAGAATGTGGGGACGGCATATAGCATAGAGCAAGCCGTGTACTGCAACGCACCACTCATAGAGCGAGTCGTGACTTTAACCGGTAGCAACATCAATAAGCCTGGAAATTATTGGGTGCCGATCGGAACCCCAATCGAGCATCTGCTTGAGCAAGTTCAATACCAAGGTAATACCGCTGAGCCTGTTATTATCGGCGGCCCAATGATGGGTTACATGCTGCCAGATACACGTGCGCCACTACTCAAAGGCAGTAACTGTGTATTAACCCCGACGCAAGCAGAAGTTACGACTCCTGCTGAAAAGCCTTGTATCCGCTGCGGCGAATGTGCCGTTGCCTGCCCTGCTCAACTGTTGCCACAGCAACTCTTTTGGCATGCTAAGGCTGAAGAATATGATAAAGCCGCTAACTACAACTTACGCGATTGTATCGAATGTGGTTGCTGCAGTTATGTTTGTCCTAGCGATATTCCCCTCGTCGAATATTATCGAGTAGCCAAATCTGCATTAAGAGTTGAAGCTGAAGAAAAGAAACAAGCCGAACTTGCTAAACAACGATTCGACTCTCGCACCTTGCGCCTCGAAGAGGAAAAGCGAGCCCGAGAAGAGAAAGCCAAACAAGCAGCGGCCAGAAGACAAACCACAATGTCAGGTAATGACAAAGATGTCGTTGCGGCGGCCATGGCACGTATAAAAGCCAAGAAAGCGCAGCAAACTGATGACTTAGCAGCAAGCGAAGTTAAAACGAATCAAATAGAAACTGCCAAAGCACAAAAATCCGATAGTAATCAAAGCGCAACGGTTTCTCAATCGGATAAAGTAGCGGCAGCCATTGCCAGAGCCAAAGCTAAGAAAGCCGCTCAACAGGCTGCGCAAGCTGAAGATACAGTTGATACTGAGCCAAGTGCAGATAAAGTTTCCGACAAAAACAGTGTGAGCCGCACAGATAAAACATCCATTGATGCTCCAATGTCGCAAGCCGAAAAAGTCGCCGCGGCCGTTGCCAGAGCAAAAGCCAAAAAAGCAGCACTAAAGGCACAAGCAGACAATCAAGATAGCAGCGCTACTGATACTCCTGAAGCTCTAACAGAAAGCAAAGCTTTAACTGGGCACAAAGCAGTAACAGAAAGCAAAGCGACAACTGAACATAAAACAAATAGCTTAGATCCTGTTGAAGCAAAAAAAGCCAAGATTGCCGCGGCCGTAGCAAAAGCCAAAGCGAAGAAACTGGCGGCAAACGCAAATGTGGCGGCTGCAACTAGCGAAGATGCAGAACCATTAGAAGCCTCGAAGCAACAGGCTGAAGCCGATGCTCAAGTTGAAGCTCAATCTGAACAGGCTAACGAAGTCACCAACAACAATTTATCTGAAGCAACTTTATCTGCGGCTGAACTCAAAAAAGCCAAAATTGCCGCAGCAGTGGCAAAAGCTAAAGCAAAAAAACAAGCCAAAGCCGATGAGCAGAAGGATCACTAATGGCATTTAAATTAGCCTCTTCACCTCACTTAAACAGCAGCGCGCAAACCAACCGCGTGATGCTAAAAGTGATCTTATGCACCCTGCCGGGCGTCATCGCACAGTGTTATTTCTTCGGTGCTGGCGCACTCATTCAAGTTTTGATGGGCATAAGCCTCGCCATATTAACCGAAGCATGTGTCTTAAAACTGCGCCAACGCCCGATTAAAGCCACTTTAAGTGATAATAGTGCAGCGCTGACCGGTTTATTAATCGGTGTGGCAGTGCCAGCATTGGCACCTTGGTGGATAGTGGTTATCGGTACCTTGTTTGCCATTTTAGTGGTCAAGCAGCTTTATGGCGGTTTAGGAAACAATATTTTCAATCCGGCGATGGCGGCTTACGTGATGCTGCTGATCTCCTTCCCTGTGCAAATGACTACTTGGGTTGCCCCAGCTGGCGGCGCCCTCAACGAACTAGGACTAGTTGCCAGCCTTAGCGTCATATTCCAAGGTGCCAGCCCCGAAGCTATTTTAGCTTACCGCGCCGGATTCGATGGTGTGACGATGGCAACTCCTCTTGATGCGATTAAGACTAGCTTAGCCACAGGACTAACTATCGATGAAGCATTAACCAAAAACAGTTTCTCTGACGGTTTTGGTATTGGCTGGCTGTGGATTAATATTGCCTATCTCGCTGGTGGCCTTGTTATGCTCAAACTCAAGCTAATTCGCTGGCACATTAGCATTGCAGTGTTATTGAGCCTATTTGTCTGCGCTAGTTTAGGTTATATGTTAAGTCCCGATACCCATACTGGGCCTTTGCTACACCTGTTTTCTGGCGCGACCATGTTAGCCGCCTTCTTTATCGCTACCGATCCAGTAACTGCGGCAACCAGCGTTAAAGGCAGGTTGATTTTTGGCGCTCTTATCGGGATTCTTGTCTATGTTATCCGTACTTTCGGTGGTTATCCTGATGCCTTTGCCTTTGCAATTTTATTAGCCAACCTGTGTGCGCCATTTATCGATTATTATGTCAAACCTCGCGCCTACGGCCATCGAACTAGCCGTTAATCATTTGGCAGGAGTGTAAATTGAAACGTTCAATTATCAAAAACGGCAGTTTATTAGCTTTATTTGCGCTGTGTTGTACGGCGTTAGTGGCCGTGGTAAATCATTTCACTGCCGAGCGAATTAAACAGCAGCAAGAACTTGAATTAATGCGTACCCTTCATCAAATCATTCCCGATGAACTTCATGACAACGCCTTAATCGAGCATTGTATTTTAATTCATAATCAAGCAGCGCTAGGTATCGATCAGCCATTACCTGCTTATGTCGCCACTCAAGGACAGCAGCCTGTCGCCATTGCTATCGAAACCGTGGCGCCTAATGGTTATAACGGCCAAATACGTTTAATCATCGCAATCGATGTACAAGGAACCGTGCTTGGGGTTCGAACCTTAGCTCACAATGAAACACCAGGGCTGGGTGACAAAATCGATTTACGTAAATCAGCTTGGGTCACTGGCTTTAACCAACAACAAATTGTCGATAACAGTGACTCTCGCTGGGCAGTTAAAAAAGATGGTGGTGACTTTGACCAATTTACCGGGGCGACAATCACCCCTCGAGCCTATGTGGGTGCCGTGAAGCGGACTTTGCTATTCTTTAAAGCTAACCAGACTGAACTACTTAGCCGTCCCGCCAATTGTGAGGTGTCCTATGAGTAATTACCGTGAGATCGCCTGGCAAGGATTATGGAAGAACAACCCAGGTCTAGTTCAACTGTTGGGCTTATGTCCCCTCCTAGCGGTAACCGCAACACTGACCAATGCACTAGGACTTGGTTTAGCCACAATGTTAGTGCTCGTTGGCTCAAATATTTTGGTATCTCTGGTGCGAAATTATGTCCCCAAAGAGATCCGGATTCCGGTGTTTGTAATGATCATTGCGGCGCTAGTAACCTGTGTGCAACTGCTTATTAATGCTTATGCCTATGGTTTATATCTTTCTCTCGGCATTTTCCTGCCGCTTATCGTAACCAACTGCGTGATCATCGGCCGCGCCGAAGCCTTCGCTTCACGCAATAATGTCGGCGCAGCCGCTTTCGACGGTTTGATGATGGGCAGTGGCTTTACCTTTGTGCTGATGGTATTAGGGGGCTGTCGTGAGCTACTGGGCCAAGGCACCCTGTTTGATGGCGCCGATCTACTGCTCGGTGACTGGGCTAAAGGACTGACGATACATTTCTGGCTGATGGACACCAATTTCTTACTGGCCATGCTGCCTCCCGGCGCTTTTATCGCCATGGGTTTTCTTATCGCTGCTAAAAATGTGATCGATAAAAAAATAGAGCAACGTAAACCGCAAACCCAAGTTCAACCTGCGGTTACCCGAGTCCGAGTCACCAAGGTTAATTAATCGATGAATACCGAAAAACGCCGCCAAATTCTTGAGATCTTACGAGCTAATAACCCTAAGCCGGAAACTGAGCTGAATTTTTCATCCCCTTTTGAACTCTTGGTCGCTGTGACTTTATCGGCACAAGCGACCGATGTCAGCGTTAACAAGGCCACAGACAAACTCTTTCCTGTGGCCAATACCGCTCAAGCTATCTTCGACCTCGGGGTTGATGGTTTAAAAGAGTACATAAAAACCATAGGCTTATATAACAATAAAGCCATCAACGTCATTAAAGCCTGTGAGATTTTAATTAACAAATACGACGGCGAAGTACCCGAAGATAGAGCAGCCTTAGAGGCGCTCCCTGGCGTAGGCAGAAAAACCGCTAATGTGGTACTCAATACTGCCTTTGGCTGGCCAACAATCGCGGTCGATACGCACATTTTCCGTGTTGCTAATCGAACTAAGTTTGCCATGGGTAAAAATGTCGACCAGGTCGAACAGAAAATGCTAAAAGTGGTTCCCGCTGAATTTAAGGTCGACGTGCATCACTGGTTTATTCTCCATGGCAGGTATACCTGCATCGCTCGGACACCACGCTGTGGCAGTTGTCTGATTGAAGAACTATGTGAGTTTAAGGATAAAACTGAGTAAATACTTTATTGCTTCTAAAAGTGAATTTACTGACGTAATAATTCAAATAATACCAATCGGTGTAAGAAAGCGATCAACTTAGTAGAAGTGCTAAACTCTCGCTGAGCAATCACGTCTATATATTGGTAAAAGCTCAGATAAATAAAATGCTTGTGAAAAAGTGTCGATAGAAGCCTACAACTGTTTAATACTTACCCTAGAGCACCTTCATACCACATACCAAGCAAGATGCCCGGCAGATTTTAGCTCTCTTAATTTATCTTGACACTTGTTTTGAAAATACTCTCTAAATAATCGAACCATAGGGGTAATCAGTTGGCGACTCGGGCAAACTAACCATAATTCAGTTGATATTTGACAGTAGTCTGCCAGCAACGTTTGAACCTTGCCATCGAGTATATCGTCTGCCATTTCAAGTGCCGACTTCCGTGCAATACCATGGCCGTCAACACACCACCTTTTGACCAACTCAGAATCGTTGGTTGTACGATCACTGGTCATTTTAACTTTAAAAGTATCTTTGCCATTAGAAAATGGCCAAGTATCATGAACAGTTCCATGTAATTGAAAACACAAGCCATTTAGTGATGTAAGATCATTGGGTGTAGCGGGTATACCCACCTTTTTAATATATGCAGGAGCAGCGCACAAAACAATCGGCACGTCACAAATTTTATAACCATACATTGATGAATCTTTTGGTACGCCATACCGAAGGGCAATATCAATTGGATCACGATAGAAATCGACATTCGAATCACTAATGTGCAGTTTTAGGTTAATTTTAGCGTGCGCTGCCATTAATTCATTAATCCAAGGTAGCAGTACATTTCGACCTAAATCAGACGGAGCAGATAAGCGCATCTCGCCCTCAACTAATTCCTGTTCCTCTTTGACACTTTGGCCAATATTAGCAAGTAAAACATAAGCTTGCTCTATTTGTGGAATAAATTTTTCGCCTGCAGCAGTCAAACGTAAATTTCGTGTTGAGCGCACAAACAACTCAATACCAAAGGATTTTTCAACACGCTTTAAAGCAGCACTGGCTGTAGCAATTTGCATATCCAAACTTTCCGCAGCAAGTTTAATACTTTTAAATTCGGCAACTTTCAGTGTGACCTGTAAATCATTAACCAACATAAATTCAAATTTAATTTGATAATATTTCAAATATTATCAACTTTATCTGAATTTGTTCAAGGTTTAATCTTACCTCATCAATTTTTGGACAACTTATAAACAGAGAGAAATATGATGACGAACAATAAAGTGATTACTTTTGAAGAAACTATCGAGTGGTTTAATTCAACAGCACATCAAGGTGCCATAGGTCTAACCGTGAAATTTCCTATACCAGAAGAAAACGTGCAAGCGTTTATTGATTTTTTTACCGATTACACCCCCTATGTATTGGAAGAAGAAGGCTGTCTACAATTTGGCTTTCATCGTGATTGGAAAGAACCCAATGTATTTTGGTTGGTTGAAAACTGGGCCTCAACAAAAATTTTACTGGCGCATTTAAGCGCAGATTCTCGTAAAGGGACTAAGTATGAAGGTGACGCGCCATTAAAAATTATGGCGGAGTTGGGTGCTAAACCGGAGCCGGCTGCATTGTATTTAGTCAATAATGTATAACACAATATTAATGAATTAAACGGAGTCTAAAATGAGATCAATTGTATTAGAAAAATCCGGCGGCGGTGAAAACTTTAAACTGGTTGACATCGATAAACCTTTGTTGACAGAGAATGAAGTATTAATCGAAACCAAAGCAATTAGTATTAACCCTGTAGATGCCAAAATTAAGTATTCGGAAGAAGGTTTATCCGGTTTAGTCAGCCCAGAGCGCCCTATTACCTTGGGTTGGGATGTCGCCGGAAAAGTTGTGGCGGTTGGCAATAAGGTCAGCAAATATGTAATTGGTGATCTTGTGTTTGGTATGGTGAACTTTCCCGGTCATGGTAAAGCTTATGCGGAATATGTTGCAGCAGATGAATCTCAGCTTGCAAGCATTCCCCCAGGTATTTCATTTACCGATGCCGCAGTAACCACACTTGCAGCTCTAACTGCATTACAAGCGCTAAAAAATAACGTTAAAGCTGGCGATAAAGTGCTTATTCATGCTGGCTCTGGTGGTGTTGGTCATTTTGCGATCCAAATCGCGAAAAAAATGGGAGCCTATGTATTTGCAACCAGCTCAGCAAAAAATCGTGAATTTGTTTTATCACTTGGCGCTGATCAACATATTGATTATCGCACCCAGGCTTTCGAGGAAATATTGACTGATATTAACTTTGTGTTTGATACACAAGGAGAACAAATTGCGACTAAATCACTTCAGGTAATGAGTGCTGGCGGGAAACTAGTATCAATTGCAATGATAGAAATACCTAAAATATTGCAACAACAAGCGAAAAAATTAACCCTCACAGTGCAGGCTATGTTAGTGAATTCAAACGGTGATGACATGGCATGGTTGGCTAGTTTGTTAGCCGAAGGCAGCCTGAAACCTCATGTTTCAACTGTATTCAAATTTACGGAAATGGTTGAGGCCCATGCCGCGATTGAATCAGGCAGAACCGTTGGGAAGATCGCTTTAACCATGTAGAGTTAGTTATAATACAACCTCTTTTGATCTTTAGTAAAACTACTTTAGCGGACAAAATCGTTTCTACAAAACCCAGTAGTATGATTAACAGTAGATCAAGTAAACACGGTTCTCATTTAGGTCGAATATTATTGATTCAATTAAAAATTTTAGTCAGAAATTGATATTTGATTTTGGAGCACAGCTAGTAAAAAAGCCGCTAATAGCGGCTTTTAACTTAAAACATACTCACAAAGAAAATTGATAAGCATAAGGCGATAGTGACCGCTAAACCTAAGGCCATTTTTAACTCAGTTTGCATTTTCCTACTCCTTTAAGTAATTACAGCCATTATCCAGTCCTGACAAAATTACACCAAGGGTTTAACAAAATAGTGTGATATCGATCGGCTATATGACAATTGATAACTCGTGCCGGCAAGACAGCATTTGAATCACCTTAATCATAACCTAAACTGCCCTATTTCAACTCATTATGAGTATAATAAGACATCTTATCCCCTCCTGACTTAGAGGTTTTCATGGCACAACTGTTACACACCATGCTTCGAGTAGGCAATCTAGAGCGCAGCATTCAATTTTACACAGAGATCTTGGGAATGAAATTACTGAGAACCTCTGAAAACCCAGAATATCGCTATTCATTAGCTTTCGTTGGCTTTGATGAAGAAGCTTCTGGGGCTGCGGTCATTGAGTTAACCTATAACTGGGACACAGACAGCTATGATCTTGGTACAGGCTTTGGTCACATCGCCATTGGTGAAGCCGATATCTACGGGCGCTGCGCAGCTATCGAAGCGGCTGGCGGTAAAGTCACTCGCCAACCCGGCCCTGTCGCAGGTGGCTCAACAGAGATCGCCTTTGTTGAAGATCCTGATGGTTATAAAATTGAATTTATTCAGCTTAAATCAGCCCAACATGGCTTAGGTTAATAATTATACCAATCGCAGTAATTATCTGATCATTCTTGCTAGTTAAAATCGCCGATAACCGTGTTGTAAATTTTGCAATTAGAATAACTAGTTACTGAATTTACGCCTTGTTCTCGGCAATTTTTCCTGCGCCTTTTCTGTTACAAACGGGCTGATCACTAATTTACTTTGAATGCTATTAAAGGTTAATTGTATTTTTACTTGAATAAAAAAAGCGCCATAAGGCGCTTTTTTATTGTCTATCTCAATGAGATTAGAACTTCATCGATACACCCGCATAGTACTGACGACCAATAGTGTCGAACACTTCAGGTACGGTACCACCATCACTACCGTTAGAAACCGCCGATGGTAATTCATCGGTAAAGTTCTTCACGCCTGCGCTTAGGGTTACCATCTCGTTCAGATGGTAAGTACCACTCACGTTGTGATATAGCACTGAATCAGAAGTCGCAACCGCAGCAAATGGATTACCGTTAGCATCATAATCTGTGTACTCGTCGTCCATTTCACCAATGTAACGGTTGAAGTACATCACAGACCAATCACCTAAAGCCGCCTGAACACTGAAGTTGTTTCTTACAGTCGCATAAGCACCGAAGTTACCATCTACAGTACCAGTGTAGTCTTCGCCATCTTGCTCAAAGTTAAGTAGATATGTCGTGTCGTTGTTGACCTTCCATTCTAGACCTAACGCTTCAAAGTTATACGACAGGTTAAAGTCGATACCAGAAGTATCTTGACTGCCCACGTTAGTTAGCGGGTTAGTGAAGTTTTCTAAGTTACCCGCTTGCGTAATATTGAAGGTGTCACAAGCGTCGACATCACCAGCAAAACAGCTATTTAAGCCTGATTGAGCATCAAGACGAGTAATGGCATCTTCTACCTTAAAGCGCCAGTAATCTAATGTCAGAGACATGCCATCAATATAGCTTGGAGAGTAAACAAGACCAGCAGTGTATGACTCAGACTTCTCAGGTTGTAGATCTGGATCAGAGGTATAGTTCACTAAAATCTGTGGATCTTGTTCGTTACCCCATGGATCATCAAGGTAATCGTAAGAACCTGTGTTACCACCATATAGTTCAGAAACATTTGGTGCACGGAAGCCGGTTGCAGCAACGGTACGAAGCATTAAGTCATCGGTTGCAACGTAAGTCAGACCAATCTTCCAAGTCGATGCATTACCAAAGGTAGAGTAATCATCGAAACGTAGCGCAAATTCACCGGTTAATTTGTCAGTGAAAGGCACGCTCACTTCTTGGAAAACAGAAATCACGCTGTAGCTACCATCAGTTGGGTCTTGCTGTGCGGCCGTACTGTCACCAGCAATAACCACAGGGTCTGGATCATAGTAACCACTTTCATGACGATATTCTGCACCAATCGCGAAACCTACAGCACCGGCTGACAGCTCAAACAACTCACCATTTAACCCAGCAGAAAGTACGTGTTGTTCGTTACCACCTTCAGTTTGCTCAAGATAGCTAATATCGTTAACGATACTTTGCGACAATGGATCACCACTGAACCATTCGGCTTGATTGTCATAAATAGACTGACTCATATTAGTTGCGTTAATTGAGTTAGCAACCGAAGTCTCAGCCTTGTTGTTACCATAGGTGTAAGACACATCCCAGTTCATACCAGTATTGATGTCTAAGCTACCTTCAAGACCAGCTGATACACGGTAGGTGTCAGTGTCTTGAGAATAGATACGAGGACCAGCATCAGTTGTACGACGACGATAGTTAACACGACCCGTACTATCTGCGGCAATGCCGCCAGCAACCATAGCTTGATCAAGTGTGATACAAGAAGCCGTAGCTGAAATATTAGGATCACCACAGACATTTAACATCACATCTGCAGGCTGAGCAGCCATTTGCTGACTTGACTTACGCTTGGTATAAAGCACATCACCAGTGAAAACAACATCATCCCCCAATTCTTGGGTAGTATTAGCAAACAAGCTGTAACGCTCGCTTGGAGTCTGATACCAGCTGTCTTGGGTGTAATCATAACCAGTGCTGCGTGCAACCCAGTTACCACTGCTGTCCATGACCTGACCGCCAAGACTACCCGTTGGGATAAACGAGCTGTATCCAGGTTCAGTCCAATCACGATCTGACTGAATAACACCTTTACGCTTTGAATATGCCGCACCTATGGTGTAGTTACCCGAATCAGTGTTTACGCCATAGAGCGCACTAATCTCGCCGTTCTCGCCGTCATCTTTATCGGTAATACCGCCAGTAACGTCGATTTGTACACCTTCGAAATCTTTCTTAGTAATGATGTTAACAACACCCGCGATAGCATCTGAACCATAAACTGCTGATGCACCATCTTTAAGGATTTCAACACGAGCAATCATAGCCACAGGAATGGTGTTCAAATCCACAGCGCTATCGGCACCCGAACCCGAGTTCACCATACGGCGCCCATTGAGTAATACCAATGTTCTACTGGCACCCATACCACGAAGATCGACTTGGGCAACACCATCTGAGCCATTGTTAGTGCTTGAACCAACAGCGGCACCCGCCATTGAGGTTTGTGCCTGAAGAATTTCATCGACAGACTTATAACCTTCATTGCGAATCGCGCTCGCATCGATAGTGGTGACTGGCGAAGCAGTTTCCATATCTTGGCGTTTAATGCGTGAGCCTGTGACAGCGATACGCTCAATTTTCGCACCATCATCTGCAGCAAGAGCTAAATGACTGACAACACCGCTGGTGGCAACCGACGCAATTAAACCTAATTTAATTGCAGTTGCCAATTTAGTTGTTTTACTCATTAAAACGAAACTCCCTAGTATATTTACTATTCGTTCTTCAATTATTCATTATTTAATTATTATTGGATGCTAAGAAATAACATCGGTCCTGATACTGTGCTTCAACATTCATTACGTCAACCGCAAAACTAATTAACAAATCAACCTCAAAAGTTAATAAAAAGTTTAAATAAAGTATTACTAATGAGAAATTGATTAATTCATAAACTTTTAATTGTTAACGAATAGGCTAATTAACTAGTTAACTAGCTATAGGCTAGTTTTTTCAACTACAAAAAACGCAACACAAATGTAACTCACAAAAAGCATTTTTTTGTGATAAAGATCGCTTAATCGGCTAAATTCCGAGCTGTAACAAACTTTGAGATGGCATATTGATAACTGTTTTGAGGGAATTCGACTTATTAATTTGGTGGTTAAATAATCAATTTATAGCTTTGTTGAGGTAAACACAAAATCAACAAAAACAACTTAAACCAAAAATAAAAACAATAAACAAATACAATTAACGTTGATGCAACATGATTTCTGTTCGCAGTTACATAATTATGCTCATCAGATAAACATCAATTCAAACCAATTTAAAACCTATAATCGATTAAATAATTAACAGTAATATTTGTAAGGTATTTATTGTCGAGTAAAAGCAATTTCCACAACACCAAAAAATATAAAATTTTTATATTATGTCGATTGCTAATCTTTATGCCTTTAATAACTTTCAGCATAAAATATAAAAGATGAGGTAAAAAAAACGCTATAGAAACAGAGCTCCTATAGCGTTTATAAAAATGATAGATTAATCGTGTTTTTGCCGTTACTCGGGCTTAATCACATTGAAGTGCTGGTACGCCCTTTGAGTTGCAATTCGGCCACGAGGGGTACGTTGAATAAAGCCTTGCTGGATCAAAAAAGGTTCGAGCACATCTTCAATGGTCTCACGCTCTTCACCAATTGCTGCCGCCAAGTTATCCAGCCCCACTGGGCCGCCCATAAACTTATCGATAATAGCGAGCAGTAACTTGCGGTCCATATAATCGAAACCTTCAACATCCACGTCGAGCAAATCAAGCGCACTCTCTGCAATGGCTTTGGTGATCTCGCCATCATATTTCACTTCGGCGTAATCACGGACACGGCGCAGCAAACGATTTGCTATCCGAGGCGTACCGCGTGAACGGCGCGCAACTTCAGTGGCACCACAATCATCTATGGGTAAGCCCAATACATTGGCAGAACGACTGACAATCGTGCTTAAATCTGCAACATTATAGAATTCTAGTCTCAGTGGAATACCAAAACGTGCACGGAGCGGCGAAGTTAAGGCTCCTGCGCGGGTCGTCGCACCAATTAATGTAAATGGAGGTAACTCCAATTTAATCGAGCGAGCAGCTGGTCCCTCACCTATCATGATGTCCAGTTGATAATCTTCCATTGCTGGATAAAGAATTTCTTCAACCACAGGACTAAGACGGTGGATCTCATCGATAAATAGCACATCACCTTCTTCAAGGTTAGTGAGTAGCGCTGCCAAATCACCGGCCTTTTCCAACACAGGACCCGATGTGGATTTGATATTAACCCCCATCTCATTGGCAACAATCATTGCTAAAGTGGTTTTTCCTAAACCAGGAGGGCCGTAAATCAGCATATGATCCAGTGCTTCAGAACGCTTTTTCGCCGCTTCTATAAACACTTTTAGCTGTGCTCGAGTATCATCTTGCCCGGTATACTCACTGAGTAACTTAGGCCGCATCGCTCTGTCTATCTGCTCATCACGCTCTTCAATTCCTTGAGGCTGAGCGTGAATTAATCGATCCGCTTCTATCATCTATTTCTCACTCTTAGCGCTATAACATCGATTTCAGCGATGCTTTGATCAAGGTTTCCGAGTCCATGCCTTCTTTGATAGCACTCGAAACAGCCTTGCTGGCTTGTGCAGGTTTATATCCTAGCGCTAATAAGGCGGCAATGGCATCCTCTTCGGCACTATTTTCTTGTGCCGCTGGCGTATAATTTGATTGCAGCACGAACTCGCGTTCAGAGCCTTGAGAGGTTTCCATCAGGCTCTTAAGTTTGTCGCGCATCTCAACCAATAAGCGCTCTGCGGTTTTCTTGCCAACTCCGGGTAATTTAACCAAGGTTGCAATATCATCATGCTCGACGCATTTCACAAACTCAGCGGCCGTCATACCAGAGAGAATGGTCAACGCCAACTTAGGACCAACCCCATTGGCTTTAATCAACAGTCTAAACAGTGCACGCTCTTGTTTAGTGACAAAGCCATAGAGTAATTGTGCATCTTCACGCACCACAAAGTGGGTATACACTAAAGCTTCTTGGTTCAGTTCTGGCAGTTCATAAAAACTAGTAAGTGGCATCTGTAATTCGTAACCGACACCACTGACTTCAAGTAGGATTTCTGGAGCTTGTTTCTCAACGAGTAAACCGCGTAAACGACCAATCATCTATATCTTCCATAAGTACGAGCACTGGCTTTACCACCAAGGGCGATCAGGCTTTGATAAGTGTGATAATGACAGAGTGCCACTCCCAATGCATCGGCGGCATCGGCCTGTGGTGCGGCAGCTAACTTCAACATCTGTTGCACCATGTGTTGCACTTGGGATTTTTGCGCCCGGCCGGTACCCACAACGGCACTCTTAATTTGAGTTGCTGAGTATTCCGCAACAGGTAATGAAGCGTTAGTTGCCGCTACAATAGCTGCGCCACGGGCTTGACCTAACTTCAATGCAGAATCGGCATTCTTGGCCATAAATACCCGCTCGATAGCAAATTCATCGGGCTGATATTGACGAATGATCTCGCTGACACCATCGAAGATAATCTTTAACCTAGATGCAAGATCGTCACCTTGGGTACGAATACAACCGCTGCCTAAGTAGATCTGCTGCCGACCCTGGCATTTAATCACGCCATAACCGGTGATCCGTGACCCCGGATCGACCCCTAGTATGATCGGCATAAAATCCCTATCAAATTAACCAATGTTTACTCGAGTTCCTGCATGATTTCATCGGAGATCTCGGCGTTATGATACACCTCTTGTACATCATCATGATCTTCAAGATTGTCGATAAGACGCAAAAACTTAGGCGCTGTAGCAGCATCTAAATCCGCTTTAGTCGAAGGCACCATAGTCACTTCGGCGTTAATGGCCTCTAATCCTGCGGCATCAAGTGCATCTTTTACCGCACCAAAATCTTCTGGTGTGGTGTAAACATCGATAGAAGTATCTTCATTGGTAACCACATCTTCGGCGCCAGCATCGAGAGCAGCATCCATGATGGCATCTTCATCGCTGCCTTCATCGAAAGAGATAACGCCGCGTTTATCGAATAGATATGCCACCGAGCCATCTGTTCCTAAATTGCCACCCGATTTACTAAAAGCATTACGGACACCAGACACGGTACGGTTTCGATTATCTGTCATGGTTTCGACCATCACCGCCGTGCCGCCAGGACCATAACCTTCATACATGATGGTTTCTAACACTTGACCATCGAGCTCACCCGCGCCGCGCTTAATCGCACGTTCGACGGTATCGCGAGTCATATTATTAGACAGTGCTTTATCGATAGCTGCACGCAGTCTTGGATTTGAGTCGGGATCTGAGCCCCCTTCTCTAGCAGCAACAGTGAGTTCACGAATGAACTTGGTGAAGAGTTTGCCACGCTTAGCATCTTGCGCAGCTTTACGGTGTTTGATATTAGCCCACTTACTGTGACCGGCCATAACTCACTCCTTATTCGAGTTTTCCTCGAAAAAGCCGAGCTTTCGCTCGGCTTTTTTAACTTTAATTATTCTGAATCTTTGCTAGCTTCCACCACCGAAACCCCCAGCTCTTCGAGCTGTTGCGGGTTTGCAAATCCTGGCGCATTGGTTAACGGACAAGCGGCTGTAGTTGTTTTCGGGAACGCCATTACGTCACGAATCGAACTCGCACCAGTCATCAACATAATGATACGGTCAAGACCAAAGGCTAAACCAGCATGTGGAGGCGTACCATATTTAAGAGCTTCAAGCAGGAATCCAAATTTCTCTTGCGCCTCTTCAGCATTAATACCCAAGATACGGAACACGGCAGACTGCATTTCACTGTTGTGAATACGTACAGAACCCCCGCCTAATTCACAACCGTTCAATACCATATCGTAGGCATCTGACAGTGCGGCAGTTGGATCGGCTTCAAGCTGCTGTGCACTGATACCGCTTGGTGCGGTAAATGGATGGTGCATCGCATGCAAACCGCCATCCGAAGTTCGCTCAAACATTGGGAAATCTACCACCCAAAGTGGTTTCCAATCGCCTTGGAGCAGGTCAAAATCTTCACCCACTTTCAGACGTAATGCGCCCATGGCTTCTGCCACGATGTTAGCTTTGTCGGCACCAAATAGAATCAAGTCACCGGCTTTAGCTGCTGTACGTTCTAGCAGTGCCTTAACGACGGTTTCATTGAGGAACTTCAATACTGGCGACTGGATACCGTCAAAGCCATTACCTAGTTCATTAACTTTCATCCATGCTAGACCTTTAGCGCCATAGATATTGACGTACTTAGCGTATTCATCAAGTTGCTTGCGAGAAAGCGACGCACCACCAGGTACACATAACACGGCAACACGACCTTCGCTGTCGTTAGCAGGGTCTTGGAACACTTTAAACTCGACATCTTTGACTAAATCGGCTACATCGATCAGCTCAAGCGGGTTACGCAAGTCTGGCTTATCAGAGCCATAACGGCGCATGGCTTCGGCAAAGGTCATGCGTGGGAATTCACCCAAGTCAACGTTTAGCAGTTCTAGGAACAGTGAACGCACCATCTCTTCGGTTTTCGCCATCACCTGCTCAGAGGTCATAAACGAGGTTTCGATATCGATTTGAGTAAATTCTGGCTGACGATCGGCACGTAAATCTTCATCGCGGAAACATTTTACGATTTGATAGTAACGGTCAAAGCCAGACATCATCAGTAGCTGTTTAAACAACTGTGGCGACTGAGGTAAAGCGAAGAACTGACCTTTATAGGTACGGCTAGGTACTAAATAATCGCGAGCACCTTCAGGTGTCGCTTTAGTCAAAATAGGCGTTTCGATATCGAGGAAACCGCTACCATCGAGAAAACGGCGTACGGCACTAGTAACTTTCGAACGAAAAATAATACGATCTGCCATCTCAGGACGGCGTAAATCTAAGTAACGATATTTTAAGCGCTGCTCTTCAGTATTGTGTTGGTTTTTGTCCATGTTGATAGGTAGCGGCGCTGAATTGTTAAGAATTAGCAACTCCTTGCCCAATACTTCGATTTCACCAGTACGCATCTGATCATTAACCTGGCTTTCAGGACGGGCACGAACCACACCTTTGACCTGCACACAAAATTCGCTGCGTAAGGTGCTGGCAATGTCAAAGACTTCAGGCAAGTCAGGATCATAAACAACTTGAATAATCCCTTCGCGATCGCGCAGATCAAGAAAAACAACACCACCTAAATCACGGCTACGATTAACCCAACCGACTAGAGTGACCTCTTCTCCAACATGAGACCCATTAACGTCTCCACAATAATGACTGCGCATCTAAAACTTTCCTTTCATCCACAAGGCGTAACTTGGGAAATATTCAATACATGACAAAAGCGGCATTATAGTGAAATATTGCCGATTTCAAAACAACTTCATCGTCTTAACATGAAGTAAATTCTTGGGTTGGATAAATATCCACCGATATGATGGTTGCCTAAATCAAAAGCGTTCTATTTAGCGACTTTTGACCTAAGCACAACGGTAACACTGACCACCATGTTGCACCGCTCGGGACATTAATTGATCTGCGGTTTTGAGTAGTTCAACGGCACTATCTCCATCGCTTGGATACATGGCCACACCAATGCTCACAGATAGTGCCACATCTATACCATCGATAGCAAAAGCACGACTGAATCGGCCAACGATACTGTCTGCGACTTGGCAAACTTTATCCAGATCCTGAATGCGATTAAGCACCATGATAAATTCATTCTCACCAAATCGCGCCAAGGTATCGGATTTTCTTACCGCCTCTTGCAGTTCCTTGGCACCCAATAAGAAAGCTTTGTTACCAATCTCATGGCCAACCCCCTGATTAACATCACGGATATTATCAAAACAGATAAACAGCACCGCAAAGGGGATCATTTCGCGTCTATGCATCAACACGGCTTGCTGTAACCTATCATCGAGTAAACTGCGATTCGCTAAGCCCGTTTGCGAGTCAAACTTCTCTAAACTGGTTAACTGATTTTTAACTCGAGTCAATTCCGCTTTAGTATTTTTATTGACCCTGCGAGAAACCAGTACCAGCGCTATTATGGCGAAAATAAACAGCAGTACGAAACCTTGTTTCCAACTTATGTGATACCACATAGTCCCATTGTTGTGTTTACTCCAGCGTTGATAGATCTGCTGCTGTTGTTCACTACTGATTTGGGCTATCGCTTTATCGAGCATAGGCAATAAAGGCTTAAGCTTAGGGTTAAGACCAAAATGACTCTGCTCTGATGCATAATCAGCCAACACTGACATCTTTAAATTACGATAATCAGATGCACGTAATTCGCCGCCCATATTGACCACTTTTTCAATAAAAGCATCGGCATTTCCTTGGGCAACCGCATCGATACCAGCACGAGTATTTGGCACTAATACTAGCTCAAGGCTTTTGATATTATTCATCAAGTTAGGAATTAGATGGTAACCGGCAACAATTGCTAACCGTTTACCGCTAAGTTGAGATAAATTAAATATAGCAATTTGATCATGCGCGGTAATTAACCCCCATGGTGAAGGCCAATAGGCACTACTAAAGACAAGATCTTTTTCTCTCGAAGCCGTTTGTGCCACGCTGCCGGCGATATCAATATCGCCTATTTTTAACGCTTCCAGCAATGCGTTCCATTCATCGAACACAACCGGCTGCAACTCAAGATGGAGTTTATTCGCCAGCAGATAACTCACTTCACTGTTAATGCCGTTAAACTGCCCATCTGCCCCTTGGAACTCCATGGGTTCCCAATGTCTGAGATAACCGACTTTCAACGGAGGTAAGGATTCGAGGTAGGCTGTTTGCTGTGCATCAAAATGTAATTGGGTCTGATTGATACTGAAGGTACGGTCATCGCTGTTTAGCACCCACTTGGCTTCTATGCTGGCTAACTCCTCTTGAGAGATCAGTTTAAATCCAGCCTGAATACGTTTTACTAAGCCTTTATCTTCATTACGAACTAATCCATAAATATTGGTAATAAAAGTCAAATCAGGAAATTGATAAAAATCACTCCAGGACTCACTGGTTAATAAGTAATGCTGAGTCCATGCAGAAGATGCGAAGAAAGCAGTGATATGACCTGCTTTGGCCGCCTCAATCATCTGCTGAACATCTGGATAAATTTTGAGTTCAGATTCGGGTAATTCGGCTTTCAACTTATCCAAATATGGTGCGGTTGGTACCACGCCAATGCGCTTACCCACTAAATCCGTGATATTTTTTATCGGCTCTCGGTAACTGAATAAGCGGCTTTTAAGTTGATAGATTTGCCATGCACGTGAATAGCGAGTTTTCATGGTCTCGCTTTCTGGGTAGCCAATCTGGATATCGGCTCTACGATATTTGATATCCTCTAAAGTTTCGCTCATCGTTGCGGGACGAAAAACCACGTTGATACCGGTTTTCTTCGACCACAATTTCCAAATATCAACATATAAGCCATGGGGCTCACCATCACCGCCAAGGTCAACAAAAGGTTGAATACCTATACTTGTGGCGATGACCAAGGTGTTGGCATCATTACTGTAACCTAACCAACGTTTCTCGATTTTATCACGGGTCGCTATAGGGATATGTTTGAATCCCTGATTGATCTTGGCAATCAGCGCTTGATTACCTTTAACGACCGCAGGCAACATCTGCGTTTTGTTAATCAACAAACGGTTCTGGATCGGAAACTGTTCCATTACGGCACGGCTGACACTGGTATCTCGAAGATACCCCTCCATACCAGCAAACACATCGACTTCGCCGTCAATAACACCTTTAAGTAATGATACCCGGCTAGCGTAATAACGGAAATTAAGCCCTGAAGCTTGAGCAGATAAAATGGACTCGTGTGATGAACCTGTAACAACACCGATTCGATAGGGACGCAAATCTTTAAAGCTGTTTTTATCGACCAGAGTTTTACGTAAATACAGATAAGTACTGACAGAACTAAACGGCTCGGCGAAATCGAATGCATGCTGACGCTCGGCGGTCCAGCCCATACCAATATGCACATCGGCTCTGGCCTGCTTTAATTGAGTCAATGATGCACTCCAGTGGCGGGGAACAAAAACCACTGGTGTTTGTGTTTGCGAAGACCATTCACGCCAAAGGTCAACCAATATGCCTTTGACATCGCCGTTATCATCGACAAATTGATAGGGAAAACTATCCTCGCCCATTACTAAGACTAATGGACGTTCGGCTTCACTCGCAAACGTTGCTAATGATACAAACAGCAACAAACCTACAGTGAAATGTATAAGTGACTTCAATAGCTTTCCCTAGAACGTCAAACGGCTGTGAAATAATTGTTGTAATTAGGATATTAGACAGAATTTTATCCATAATTTCCAGTACTAGACTTGCTGCAAACTGTTATCATTCGCTAGAATGAAAAATCGAATTCATCTTATAAGCCCTAATGAACTCATCTCAAGATACTATTTACGCCCAAGCTTGTGAAACCATCAGCGATTTTAAATTCGATGATAAGGTCGCGGGTGTATTTAACGACATGATCACCCGCTCGGTACCGGGCTACACACAAATAATCAAAACCTTAGGTGATTTTGCCGATAAATGTGTGACGCCAAACAGTCGTGTTTATGATCTCGGCTGCTCTCTTGGTGCAGCAACCCTCAGTGTTCGTCGCCGTCTCGATGGCCGACATTGCCATATTGTTGCCGTTGATAACAGTCAATCCATGATCGAACGCTGCCAGCAAAATTTAAGCGCCTATGTCAGCGATACCCCTGTCGAACTTATCTGCGCCGATATTCGAGATATCGAGATCAAAGACGCCTCGATGGTGATCCTAAATTTTACAATGCAGTTTCTTGCCCCTGAAGATAGAGATAAATTGCTAAATAAGATCTATTTGGGACTGCAACCTGGAGGCATTTTGGTGTTATCTGAAAAGCTAACCTTTGCAGATGAACCTATTCATCATCTATTGGATGAACTGCACCTGGACTTCAAACGCGCCAACGGATACAGCGAATTAGAGATCAGTCAAAAGCGAAGTTCGCTTGAGCATGTGATGAAGCCAGACACCTTAGCACAACACCAACAGCGCCTCGAAGCTCAAGGCTTCAGCCATTTTAACCAATGGTTCCAATGTTTTAATTTTGCATCTATGGTGGCAATCAAGTGATTAGTTTTAGTTCGTTTTATAAGCAAATTGCCGATTCTAGTCTTCAACATTGGCTAGAGAACATGCCTGCTATCTTGGGTCAATGGCAGCGTAATAATAAGCATGGCGATCTGCCAAAGTGGGAAAAAGTGCTCAACAAGCTTCATTACCCTGAACCAGATCAGATTGATTTCAAAACCAGCGTAACAGTTGGAAGCGGCGAGCAACTTAGTGATGGCGAGCGCGAGAAACTAGAAAATTTATTAAAGCTGTTTAAACCTTGGCGTAAAGGGCCTTATCACTTACACGGCATTCATATCGATACCGAATGGCGCTCCGACTGGAAATGGGAACGAGTTCAGCCACATATATCTCCATTAAATAACCGTACAGTCCTTGATGTGGGCTGTGGCAGTGGTTATCACATGTGGCGCATGTTAGGTGAAGGCGCTAAACATGTGGTGGGAATCGACCCATCGCCGCTGTTTTTGTGTCAATTTGAAGCGGTTAAACGCCTTGCCGGTGAGCAACACCCTATTCACCTTTTGCCCATAGGGATTGAAGATCTCCCCCCTTTGGATGCGTTTGATAGCGTATTCTCCATGGGAGTGCTGTACCATCGTCGTTCGCCTATCGACCATCTTTTTCAGCTTCGAGACCAGCTCAGAGCTGGCGGTGAATTGATATTAGAAACCTTAGTTATTGATGGCGATGAGAATACCGTATTAGTCCCTAGCGAACGCTACGGAAAAATGAATAACGTGTGGTTTTTACCATCGGTAAAAGCATTAGAAGGTTGGCTGAAAAAAGCTGACTTTGTCGATGTTCGTTGTGTCGATGTTGACATTACTTCATTGGCAGAACAACGTAGTACCGAATGGATGCCAAATGAATCTTTAGTCGATTACCTCGACCCTAATGATGTCAATCTCACCGTTGAAG
This sequence comes from Shewanella sp. Isolate11, assembly GCF_022398315.1. Taxonomy (GTDB): domain Bacteria; phylum Pseudomonadota; class Gammaproteobacteria; order Enterobacterales; family Shewanellaceae; genus Shewanella. The sequence goes on along the minus strand of NZ_JAKEVF010000002.1, from coordinate 239,635 downwards.
GCTATCCAGCACCTAAACGGGCAACCTTTATTGCCACCAAAAATCAGCCGAATAAAGATTTGGTCTAACAGAAAATAGTAAATGGGATGCACTATGTTAAAACAAATAATTGTTATCGCTGTCGCCACCGCTCTAACGGGATGTGCCGCTGCTAATAAAACTGAGCAACCAACACCTGTCGATACCCAAACCCTGAATGCCAGTTTAGCGCAGCAACAAGGTGAAATTGTGCAATTGATTAAGGACAATCAAGCAGAGCAAAGCAAAGCCATCACGGCGCTAACCAAACAGGTTGATGATTTGCAGACTACAGTCAACAGTGGCCAACAAAAACAAAAAACCGTTATTGCTGTACCAACCGAATGTGAACCTTCCCCCATTGGCGGTAAATTTATTTTAGGCGCTGTTGAAAATGTATTTGTCGATGAGCTTAAAGCGAGCTTTGAGACTCGTATCGATACCGGAGCAGAATCTTCTTCACTGGATGCTCATAATATCATTTTATTTGAACGAGATGGCAAGCAGTGGGTTCGTTTCGACGTATTGACTAATGGCGCAGACAAGCCCGCACAGACGTTTGAGTCCAAAGTTGAGCGATTTGTTCGTATCAAACAGGAAGCTGACGAAAACAGCGATCGCCGTCCAGTGATCCATGCACATTTGCAGATCGGTAAATATAAAGCCGAAACCGACCTTAACTTAACCGACCGCAGCCACCTCGATTACCAAATGTTGTTAGGCCGTAAGTTTATGCAAGATATCGCCGTCGTCGATGTTGCTCAAAGCTTTATCAACGGCAAGGTTACCCCTCCCAAAGACGCAAAATAAAAATAGGATTAGTTGCAAATGCATTCGAGAAAACCGTTTTATATTTTAGTCGTGCTGCTGTTTATCGCAGGTATTGCCGCGAGCGTCTACCGAGGCATAGAACACAATGTGCCTTTTCTCCCCGGGCAGCAAGTTCAAAGCTGGGCTGTTGATGCCAAAGTCAGTTTTCAGGGTATAGGTGAAGCCGCGGAAGTGACCTTCTCATTACCTAGCGATCCCGCTTTTGAAGTGCTAGTTGAAAATGCCACCTCACCTGGTTATGGACTCACCATTGGAGATGATGGCAATGGCCGTTTAGCCACTTGGTCGACGCGCAATGCCGTAGGTCAACAAGACCTTTACTACAAGGTAACCCTTGTCCCTACCGGTAAAACTCAAATTGCCTCTGAAGCAGAACCTGAAACACCGCAAGTTTACAGCTGGCCTGCAACTGAAAAAGCCGCTGCTGAGCAGGTGATCGAAGAGGTATGGTCACGTAGTGCCACCAACCTCTCTTTTGCACAGCAGTTAAATAAAGCATTCAATACCAACGAAAGAAGTCAGAATGTTGAGTTGCTGCTCTCTAGCCATACTCCGGCAAATTTATTCGTAGATATGCTTAATAGCAAAGGGATCCCAGCCAAAAAAGTCAGTGGGTTATTTCTTGAAGATCAGCGTCGTCGCCAACAACTCATCTATTTCGTCGAAGTTTATCATCAAGGCAGTTGGGTATTATTCAATCCTGCTGATGGGACTCAAGGCCGCCCTGATAACTTGTTGATTTGGGATCGTAGCGGTAAATCGACACTCGATGTGGTTGGTGGGGTTAATTCACAAGTCAACTTCTCTATGTTGCAAGATACCCGTTCGGCATTGGCTACCTCTATCGATGTAATGAAAAACAAGGATGCTCTCGATTTCTCACTCTATCAACTCCCCCTGGAAGAGCAGAGCCTGTTTAAAGGAATTTTGTTGATCCCTATCGGGGTGTTAATGGTGGTGTTTTTACGAGTCATTATTGGCATTAAAACATCCGGAACCTTTATGCCGGTATTGATTGCCCTCGCCTTTATCCAAACCACCTTAATCACAGGCCTCGTCGGCTTCTTGCTGATTGTGGCATTCGGTTTAATGATCCGCTCTTACCTGTCAGACCTCAACCTGTTATTGATCTCGCGAATATCTGCGGTGATTATTGTGGTCATTGGTATCATCGGTCTGTTCACACTGTTGTCATATAAATTTGGCCTCAGCGAAGGCTTAACCATCACCTTCTTCCCAATGATTATTTTGGCGTGGACCATCGAAAGAATGTCGATTCTGTGGGAAGAGGAAGGTGCAAAAGAAGTCGTAGTCCAAGGTGGCGGAAGTCTTTTTGTCGCTACGCTGGCCTATCTCGCCATGAGTGCCACTTGGGTACAACATTGGGTGTTTAACTTCTTGGGTATTCACCTTGTGATCTTGGCAATGGTATTACTCATGGGGCAATACACAGGCTATAAATTACTAGAGCTGCGTCGCTTTAGACCTTTGGCGGGAGAATAATCATGCTGTTCGCGCGCCCCAAGGCGCTAAAAGATCAAGGCGTTCTCGGCATGAACAAGCGTAATATCGACTTTATTGGTCGTTATAACCAACGTAAATTTTATAAACGTGTTGATGATAAGCTAACCACTAAACAACTGGCATTAGCCAATGATATCGCTGTGCCGGCATTAATCGGTACTGTGACTCAACAACACGAAATCGTGCATATTCCTGAGATGGTTAACAACCAAAATGGCTTTGTGATAAAACCCTCTCAAGGCTCTGGTGGCAAAGGGATCTTGGTGATCACTAAGGTCGATAATGGTCATTACTTCAAACCTAATGGCCATGAAGTCACCCCAAGTGAGATTGACCGTCATGTATCTAACATTCTCAGTGGCTTATTTTCATTAGGGGGTAAACCTGATGTGGCTATTGTCGAAGGCTTAATCCAATTTGATCCGGTATTCGACGGTTATTCCTTCGAAGGGGTTCCAGATATCAGATTAATTGTCTTTAAAGGCTTCCCTGTCATGGGCATGCTACGACTCTCAACTGCGGCTTCAGACGGTAAGGCTAACTTGCACCAAGGTGCTGTGGGGGTCGGGCTCGACATCGCCACAGGTAAAGGCCTACATGCGGTGCAATTTGATCGTCCGATTGAGTTTCACCCTGATACAGACAAACGCCTGATTGATATTGAAGTACCCCATTGGGATACTTTGTTACATACGGCCTCTAAAGCCTATGAGATGAGTGAACTCGGTTATCTGGGTACCGACATGGTGCTAGATCAAGCATTAGGTCCGCTATTACTTGAACTCAATGCTCGTCCGGGGTTAGCCATTCAAATCGCCAATGGCAGAGGCATTTTGCCAAGGCTGCATCATGTAGAGCAAATGAAGAACAAATCTATGTCCGTCGAAGAGCGTGTCGAATATGCTAAAACACATTTTAGCAGCAGTTCTTCTTAGTCTATCATGGGCGGCTCAGGCCGCCTCTCCTGCTTTTTTATTATCACAGCAATGTCTGCAATATCAGATTAGCATCGAAGATATTGAGTCACTGAGTCTAGAGCAGCAAGCCGTAGCATTAGAACGTCAGTTGCTCGGCCTATTTAATCTGTCAGACAGTGTAAATTACTATCGTCATTACAATAGTACGCAGCAAACCGATCATACTCAGAGCGTCGAACAGCTTTTACGTTGTCAATTAACACTGGCTGACAAGTTCGAGCAGCTGGCTAAAATGCCGCTCATTGGCGAAATTACCCAGCGGCTAAACCAAAGCGCAAACAACCAAGATCAACGACTTGGCCAGCGGTTAACGAAACTGTTTAATGAGCCGCTTAGCACTGACGATAAAGCACGAAGTCATGTGCTCCAAGCCAGTATTCTTCACGCCCTGAAACAGCAAAAACTGTCTTTGGTTATTAGCCAAGACCAATGCTTACTCAAGCAAGATGAAACCAGTAATGGACAAACCAAGCGCTTTAGCGAATCCATAGCCAGTTACTTGATTGAACAAAGCGATCCAAATTGCCGAAAACAAGTTTGGCAGGCTTATGAGTTACGAGCCAAAGCCAAAAATCAAGTCTCTCTTGCAGCGCTTTTAAGTGATAAACAGCAGCTAGCAGCAAGCCATCAATTTGCCGATTACGCCAGTTATCGATTAGCCGAACAATATTTATTCACACCCGATTTAGTTGAGCAATTTCTAAATGCGATCACTAAACCTAGCATTGCACCGTGGGATTTGGGCTTAACCTTAAACCAAGCCAGCAAGATGCAAATTGAGGCAATTTCTAGTCAAGCTCTATTAGATAATATCGCTGAGCAGCTCAAAGACTTGGGCATCACATTCGAATTCATTAACTCACAGGTGATGAGAGTGTGGCATGACCAACGTTTATTAGGCGAGCTGTATCTTGGTCATCAACAGCGTATTCAGGCCAGTAAAATCCGTCTCAGCGTTGTTGGCCATCAGTTTGGCCAAGTGTCTTTTAACTATCCTCGAGTATTAAGCGACTATCGCAGTCAAAAACAATTTATCCAACAATTTTCCAGTGCGTTAAATCTACTTGTTCAAGGTGGGCATTTTTATTTAATTAATAGCTTAGGTGAAAGTATCGACTCGTCATTGGTGGGCCAATATTGGTTAGCGACTTATCTTTGTCAGCAATTATTACCCCCTATTACTGCCGACAGTCGTGAGGCTTACCTGTATCAATATGCGCAGCAGCTCAAAATATTTCGCAGCAAATTGGCGCTGCGTTTTTATCAAGGGAAATTAGATAAACAAGCCATGGAGCAAGCGTTTAAACACAGCTTTTCGCAACCATGGCCACAAGCTGTTGATGCGATATATGGCTTTAAAGGGATTAGCAATGAAGGGCCTTTATACTACCATACTCTATGGCAACAAAGCGTGGCACAACTGATTTACCAAACTCAAAAATGCTGTCAAAATCAAAGGCAAGTTTTTGAAATTCTAATGATAAATGAAGCACAGCTCCCCTTTTCTGCGCAATTAGCATCACTCTTCGGGGAAGCGGTATCGCCCAGCATATTAATTAATAGGATCCAACATGGCTATGTCTCGCATAACTTATAATCTACTTTGTTCACTGACCTTATCAGCAAGTTTATTGCTGCCGATGACGACTGCTGCTAAAACGGCAACTTTAGAGCCACAACAAGTACGTCAAGCCATACAAAGCAATTTAGAAAATCACCTCTACCAGCTACCACCACGAGTACAAGGTCACTACGGAATTCGTCTTTATCGTATGACTGGTGATGAAAAATACGCAAATGCCGCGCTAGTCGATCTGTATGCGGTGACCGAATCACAAGGATTTTATGCCTGTCAGCTCGATAAGCCTGGTTTTATTGAACAAGAAGCTAAAGATGCGATTTCGGTATTAGGTAATGGACCCAGAGCCAAAGCACGTAAGAAGGCCTTACAACCTTTCCCTGATTTTATTTTTTATACTGATGTATTGCTGCGCTTCTCGAGTCGTATCGATGAGTTCGGGCTACAGGGTCCCTGCCATGACAAGTTGTTAAAAGCACTCAAACAAACTGACTTGGAGCCTGGCTTAACTGATAAGGCAATGATTGAGGCTTGGGCGGCGCAGCTGATCAATTATGCATACTGGGCTAAACAGATTGGTGTGGGCGATTACATTGCAGACTATAAAAAGGCCTTTAATGAGGTGTACCCAGCAAGCCGAGACCAACAGCTTAAAAGAGCCGAATTTAGAAATAAAATTTACGGCATGACCCATTTTATCTTTGCTGCCAGTGAATATTATCAGCACAATGTCGATGCAAAAGAGTTCGCTTGGATCTTGGATTATTTCGAGGCAAATATTGATCGCATCTTAAAGGATGCCACCGATGATATTATCGCCGAAGTGGGCATTAGTTTTCATTTAGCCGGTCTGTCTAATCATCCCGTAGTCAGTAAAACTCAGCAACATATCATCAAAGCGTTCAACAAGAGTGAACAAACGATTCCGTCACCTAAAGGTAATCCTGACTTAGCCTTAGGCGAACACCGCAATGTGTTAGCCATGATGCTACTTAATTGGCCAGCAAAACTGTATCAAGGCCCCTATTTTCATAAGCTAAAGGCCACTAAGAAATATCTGCCAAAACAAGTCAGTGTTAAACCATAGACTGATATCAATTAAAGATGATTAACGGGATAGACTGAGCATGAACCAAGCTAAATCAACATTAGAGCAGTGGCGGATCTTACAAGCTGTTGTCGACCACGGCGGCTATGCTCAAGCAGCGCAAAAGCTCAATAAAAGCCAGTCTTCCCTTAATCATGCTGTGGCTAAACTGCAATCTCAACTTGGCGTCTCACTACTGGAAGTGCGTGGCCGAAAAGCTTATCTCACTGAAACCGGAGAGGTACTGTTGAGACGTTCACGCCACATCACCCGCTCGGTATCAGAGCTTGAAAAGCTGGCCAATAGCCTTGAAAAAGGCTGGGAACCGACCTTAATTGTGGCGCGAGAGATCATCTATCCTATGGATAAACTGGTCGATGCCTTAAGTCAATTTGAACATCAAGGACGTGGCACACGGATCATCATTCTAGATTCAGTGATCAGTGGCACCCATGAGCTAATTGAATCTCAGCAAGTTGACATCGCTATCGCAGGAACACCGCCTAAACAATATCTTGCTGAGCCTCTTGGCCAGATTGAATTTCAATTGGTATGTCATCCTTCCCATCCTTTGGTTGAATACGAACTTTTGGACGATCAGACTCTAGCCGAGCATCTGCAGATAGTCATTAAAGATACCGGGCAAGTGGAAAGAACCGATTTCGGTTGGCTCAAAGCTGAACGGCGATGGACTGTATCTAACTTTCATGAAGCCATTACAATTCTTAACAAGGGTTTAGGCTTTTGCTGGGTACCAGCACATTATGTCAACGAGCTAATCAAGAACGGCAAACTACATCAATTATCACTTCAAGGCAGTAGTCATCGCCGCGCTGCCGTTAACCTCATCATTCCCAATAAAGATCAACAAGGTCCGGCTTCACAGCTTTTAGAGCAGCTCATTTTGGCGCAACATCTATGATACTTTAGCTTGCAAAATATAAAGCATAAGTCTTTGTATAAATGATAATTAACTGTATTTATAAGAAATAAAATTTAACTAAACTAAGGTTAAACTAGCTTGAACTGCTATATCTACACAACAAGCTTTAGCTTACACGTGTAAGCTGTCTGGTATTGGTAAGAGTTTGTTGTTACACTGCGGCTAATCAGGTCTAACCAGATAGTAATAATCATTTATGACAAGTCAACCAACATCAATAGCCACTAAGATGCCCGCTGCATCTGCACCATATAGTGCTAATGAAGAATTCGCCAACGCGGTCAGCCACGGCGTTGGAGTCATTGCAGGAATATTAGCCCTGATTTTTTCCATCAACAAAGGACTCAATAACCTTACAAGCGTACAACTTAGTGGTGTTATCATATACTGTTGTAGCATTATCTTATTATTCCTCTGCTCTACCCTCTATCACAGCGTTCGTGATCCCAGATTGAAGCATAAACTGAAAATTGCTGATCATTGTGCGATTTACCTACTGATTGCCGGCACTTACACTCCCCTGATGTTAAATACACTCGATGGTGTGCAAGCACAGATCATACTCATTGCCATCTGGAGTCTAGCTGTGGGCGGGGTATTATTTAAAACGATTTTTATTCATCGCTTTAAAGTCTTTAGTGTGATTTTGTACTTAGTGATGGGTTGGCTCTGCATGGTAGTGCTAGAAGATCTGATTGCCGCAATGACTTCTTTGGGCTTTAACCTGTTACTCGCGGGCGGTCTATTCTACAGTGTGGGGGTGGTATTCTATGTGGGTAAAAACATTCCATACAATCATGCTATTTGGCATCTATTTGTCTTATTAGGCGCACTAAGCCATTTCTTATGTGTATATTTGACGCTAATTTAAGCCGCAACAAATTGAATCACGAATAAATTTACCAGAAAAACTGAGCCACTAGGGCTCATTTTTTCTGGTTAAATAATTGAAATACTTGTTGTAGCTGCTCAGCCTGCTGATTCATATTCAATTGAGTAAATAGCGCTTGTACGCACTCAAGAGTACATAAACCATCAGTTAACTGATTTCGCCGAAGCTGATATTGCGAACTAGATTGGCCCTGTAACGAGTAACGCTGAGCCTGTTGTAGATATGGACTCTGACGCACCATCTTTCGCGCTTCCTGCCAGGTGGCATCCAAGATAATAATCTGTTTATTTGATAACAGCTGCGGGTCTGTCGGGGATTGTGGTTGAGATTGTGGTTGCTCGCGCTCATGCAAAGGGTCCTGTTGCGTTTCAGGAAACAGCAACAGAGCCTGCTGGCTTTCACAGGCTTGTTTAAGTTCGTTATCGGCAGCCGTTCTCGACCATATTATGCGTCGACAATATTGGGGAAATCCTTTTAATGCCAACTGGCCCGTATTAGTTGGACGTGCGATTTCACGCTCATGAGTCAGTAATACAATCTGAATCAAACTCGATCCCTAATCTTAAGCTTTAACAACTCGCTTTAGCGATACTTGTTTACCTTACGAAGTGCAATTTGTTGCTTCAGTTTCGATAAGTGCTCAATAAACACCTTACCATCAAGATGGTCCATTTCATGTTGGATCACGATAGCCAGAAAATCATCGCTCTCTATCTCCAGGGGCTCACCTTGGCGATCGAGTGCTTTCACTTTCACTTTCTCAAAACGATTCACTTTTGAACGATAACCAGGAATGGATAAACATCCCTCTTCACCAACATATTCGCCGGTACGTTCAATAAACTCCGGGTTTATCAACACTAAAGGCTGGTCACGAGAATCTGATAAATCGATCACCAAAATGGCATGCTCACTGCCAACTTGAGTCGCAGCCAGTCCAATACCATCATCGGTGTCATAAAGGGTGTCGATTAAATCATCGATAGAAGCTTGTACGGCTTCGATATCAGTAACCGTTTTAGCTTTGCGTTGCAGGCGTTCATCAGGAATAGTAAGGATTTTTAATACAGACATATCATCTAGACTCGAAAAATTTGTCGACATTATGACCCAATCCTGATGAAAGGCAACTCTAGCACTACAGGCTAAATATAATCAGCATATCGATAAAATAGTTCAACTCATTAGTTATTGATTTAAATATAAAAAATATTTAACAAAAGAAATATTATCGAATATAGATCAATAATTTAAATAGCAACTAAAGTTGATCGTAAGGACTTTTTATTAGCCAAGGAGTGGTTTACCATGCAATAACTTTCTGATTTTTAATTGACTGCAAGGATGGCAAGTGAAACAAAACGCCTTATCCCCCATGGCAAAAATTTGGCATGTTGTAGGGTTAATTCCCAAGGGCAAAGTCAGTTGTTATGGAAAAATTGCCGATCTTGCCGGCTTACCAGGTCGAGCACGATATGTATCTCGAGCACTTAAATTAGCCCCTAAGCAGCTTAATCTACCTTGGTATAGGGTCATTAACAGCCAAGGAAAAATTTCATTTCCTGAAAACACTCCCGCTTATATTGAACAAATTCAGTTGTTAAGAAGTGAGGATATAGAAGTGAACCGTGGCAAGATAAAACTGTCTACTTATAAGTGGCACCCTGATTTAGCGACATTAATGCTTGAACTAGCATACTAAGTATTTGTGACTGGAGATTTTGAGTGTCGAAAATGAAAACCAAATTCATCATATCAAGCCTATTTTTGTTACCACTTAACGTAGCAGCTATCGAAAACCCATTAGCCCCTCAAACGGCTGAATATTTAGTGGACTATGGCAGCATCAATTTAGGTAAGGCTCGTTATCAACTTTCTCCCCCTGAAGACAATGTATATAACTACCGTTTCGACAGTGATCTCAGCCTATTAATGCTTTCCGATAAACGCACCCTCAAAAGCACCTTTTCTTATGATGGCACTCGTTTAACCCCTATGCGTTATACCCACAACCGCAGCGGAACGGGGCCCGATTTTCAAGAACAGGCTGCTTTTGTTATCGATCAAAAACTAGTTCATAGTCGCTATAAAGATGAACGAGCTAAATTTCCGTATACAGAAGATCTGTATGATCCCTTGGTCGCGCAACTGCAATTTAGACTGGATATCAGTGCTGGCGCTAAAACCTTGCACTATAAAATGGTCAAGAGTGGTGAGCTAGACGATTATGACTTTAAAGTGTTAGGAAAGGAAAAAGTCACCATTGAAAGTGGTACCTATGACACCGTTAAAATAGAAGTTGTCAGGGACAATACTAAACGCCAAACCTTCTTCTGGATGTCACCTGAGTTGGCCTACCTCCCCATCAGGCTGACCCATTTCGAGAAAGGTAGTAAACAACTTGATATCAAGTTACTTAACTATCAATTTAGCGCAGTAGAAGATGCTGTAAACACTGAGTCAACAAAGCAAACCCAAGAACAAGCTGAATCCACGGCGCCAGAAAATCAATCCGTTACCGAGGCCGCTAACAAAGATGAGCAGCCTGAGCCTAAATAATCTCGGTTGATGAGTGCATATAATCAGTTAAAAAAAGGGCGAGATAGTAAACCTCGCCCTTTCTTTTTACCTAAGCAACCATTAAGTATTGCCCAGCACTACTTCACCATAGCGAAATACTTTCCAATCGCCCGGAGTTAAAATCTGCCATAGTTCGTTATCGGTTAAGGGGCGGGTCGCAATAACTGTGACTATGTCATTGGGCGTGGTTTCTTTATCAAAATCAATCACCACATCTGTATCAATTAGCTTTGCCTTACCAAAAGGGGCCCGACGGGTAATATGGCATAGATTATTACTACAATAGCTCATTAAATGTTCGCCATCACTGAGGATCATATTAAATACCCCAAGCTGACGGATTTCATCGGCAAGAGTTGCCACATAACGGTAAACAGCAAGTAAATCATCCGGCTGTTTGTCACCAAATTGCTTAGCAAGATTCTCTAAAATCCAACAGAAAGCCAATTCGCTGTCGGTATCACCCACAGGTTGATAGCGCGACACATTAAACTTATCCTGATAATCGCTTAGTTGGCCGTTATGGGCGTAAGTCCAATAACGTCCCCAGAGTTCACGAGTAAAAGGATGGGTGTTTTCCAACGAGACACAACCCCGATTCGCTTGACGGATATGGCTAACCACCACCTCACTCTTGATCGGATATGACTTGATCAGTTTAGCTACATGGGATTGACTACTGGGACGGGCATCTTTAAAAGTGCGATTACCTTTACCTTCATAAAAGGTGATACCCCAACCATCAACATGAGGTCCAGTTACCCCACCACGCTCTGCTAAGCCAGTAAAACTAAACACGATATCCGTTGGCACGTTAGCACTCATGGCTAGTAACTCACACATATAAAGCTTACCTTTAATCACTATTTTGCATAATCAATCATTCTAACCAGTTGAAGCTGTGTGTGGAATCCTCATCGAAATAAAATTATTTAAACAATTGTTTGAAAAACCCTTGTATAAAATACTATAGGAGGTTAGATTTTATGCGACACAGGTCAGACCACAACCTATAATTGTGATAACCATCATACAAAAACAGTGATTCTGTGCAGACAATAGTTGCCATTGAAGGAGAATATCGTGACTAGTTTATTTTGGATTTTTTTAGTGCTGTTTACCTTAGGCGCTCTCGCCTATATCAGAGTTTCTTTATTCACCTCGAGTGTCGTCGTTGCCATTATCATGGCTGCCGGAACGGCAACCGGAATAATCGGCCCCATCTCATGGTTACTGTTTTTATTGATCGCACTTCCTCTTAATGTCGGCCCCATAAGAAAAAACCTGATCACCAAGCCGCTATTAAAACTTTATAAAAGCATTATGCCTGAGATGTCGACTACCGAAAAAGAAGCCATTGAAGCGGGAACCACTTGGTGGGAAGCGGATCTGTTTGCTGGTAAACCTAATTGGAAAAAGCTGCATAACTATCCAGTGGCACGTTTAACCGCTGAAGAACAAGCCTTTCTCGATGGTCCCGTTGAAGAAGTCTGTAAGATGCTCAACCAGCATCAAGTTTCTCATCAACTTGCCGATCTACCCGCTGAAATTTGGCAGTATTTGAAAGACCATGGCTTCTTCGCCATGATCATTAAGAAAAAATATGGTGGTCTAGAATATTCTGCTTACGCACAATCACGGGTATTACAAAAACTAGCAGGCGTATCTAGTGAGCTTGCCTCAACCGTAGGTGTACCTAATTCTCTAGGGCCTGGGGAGCTATTACAACACTATGGTACGCCAGATCAGCAAGACCATTACCTACCTCGTCTAGCCAAAGGACTAGAAGTACCCTGTTTTGCATTAACTAGTCCAGAGGCTGGCAGTGATGCCGGCGCTATCCCTGACTTTGGCATAGTGTGTAAAGGCCAATGGCAAGGTGAAGAAGTCCTCGGCATGAAGCTGACTTGGAATAAACGTTATATCACTTTAGCTCCCGTCGCGACTGTGTTAGGCCTGGCGTTTAAACTTCAAGATCCTGATAAACTACTCGGCGATAAAACAGACTTGGGCATCACCTGTGCTCTGATCCCAACTGATGTACCAGGAGTTGAAACCGGACGTCGTCATTTCCCACTGAACTGTATGTTCCAAAATGGCCCTACCCGCGGCAATGAAGTTTTTGTTCCATTAAGTTTTATCATTGGTGGTCCAGAAATGGCAGGACAAGGCTGGCGTATGCTAGTTGAATGTCTCTCGGTTGGCCGTGGTATTACCTTGCCATCGAATTCCGCTGGAGGGGTAAAAACCGCTGCGGTTGCTACAGGTGCTTATGCTCGTATTCGTCGTCAGTTTAAACTGCCTATCGGTAAACTTGAAGGAATCGAGGAGCCAATGGCGCGTATCGGTGGTAATGCCTATTTGATGGATGCGGTAACTAGCTTAACCACTACCGGCATAGACATGGGTGAAAAACCTTCTGTTATCTCGGCTATCGTCAAATATCATCTTACAGACCGTATGCAAAAATGCGTTATCGATGCCATGGATATTCATGGTGGTAAAGGGGTCTGTTTAGGTGAAGGTAACTATCTTGGTCGTGGCTATCAAGCTGCACCTATCGCCATTACCGTTGAGGGTGCAAATATTCTAACCCGCTCAATGATCATCTATGGTCAAGGCGCAATTCGCTGCCATCCTTACGTGTTAGCAGAGATGGAGTCGGCATTTGACCCTGATACTCAAAAAGCACTTCACGATTTTGACTCGGCGCTATTTGGACATATCGGCTTTAGCATCAGTAACTTCATTCGCAGTTTTTGGCTAGGATTAACCTCAAGCCGTTTCTCAAACAGTCCTTATAATGACAAAACCAAGCGTTATTATCAGCAAATGAATCGCTTTAGTGCAAACCTGGCTTTATTATCAGATTTGGCAATGGCAACGCTTGGCGGTGAACTAAAACGTAAGGAACGTATTTCAGCCAGGCTCGGTGATCTTCTCAGTCAGCTTTATTTGGCTTCTGCAACACTGAAACGTTATCAAGATGAAGGGCGTCAAACTGAAGATCTCGCCTTGGTACAATGGGCCGTTGAAGATGCGCTATACAAGCTACAGGACTCATTAGATGATCTACTCGATAACTTCCCTATGGGCCTTGGGAAACTGTTACGCCTAGTGATTTTCCCATTTGGCCGCACAGTTAAACGCCCAAGTGACGTGCTTGATCACCAAGTTGCTAAGATAATGCAAACCCCTTGTGCCAGCCGAGAGCGTTTAGGTAAAGGACAGTTCTGGACTCCGTCTGAACACAATGCAGTGGGGATCCAAGAGCAGACCTTTAAAGACATTCTTGCTTGCGAACCACTGCACAATAAGATTTGTAAAGCCAGCGGAAAGCGCCTGCCTTTCATGTGGTTAGATAAACTGGCTGCACAAGGCAAAGCCTTAGGCATATTGAGTGACGAGGAAGTGGCTCTACTAGAGCGTGCCGAAATCGGTCGAATGAAATCGATTAATGTCGCTGACTTCGATCCTCAAGAGCTCAAAGCTCAAATGCTTGAAACCGAGAAACAACATCAAGCAGCTTAACTTACATAAACACCTCTAGATAAATAATCAAGCCCAACCTATGTTGGGCTTTATTATTTATCTCAACCACAATATGCAAGCTAACGTAATGGCTTTGGTTATTCCAAGTTGAGGTTAACTTAATACAGCTAAATATTAAAACTAACTAGTATTAAAGCTAAGCCGTTTTCTTTGAAGCAGCTTTTACTGCGGCTTTATCGCTTTCCTTGCCATTCGTTTTTTTCGCCTGTTTCTCACTCTGCTTGAGCTCTTCTTTTTGGTCATCGATGGTTTGCGCCTCATTGAGTGCTTCGCTGGTTAACAGGCTGATCAATTCGATGCCCACAGGCAATGTGGTCACGGAGTCAGTGACCAATCTCACCTTCCCCTCTTGTAAATAAATTAAGGGTAACGCGCCTTCACCGTAGCGTTGTTTAAAATGTTCGAATGTGAAGTTATCGGTCAAATTGGTACTCTTAATCACACCACCTTTTGCCATGGTTGTCGCAAGACGAGCATAGGAAACTGATTCACCGAATAAGCATAAACGCTTTTGATAAGCCTGTGACAACTGATGGCGGGCACTACTGCCCTCACTGTTATTTAAGCCAAACACCTTACTTTTACCTAATAACTCTTGATAATGAAAAGTCACTAATGGATTGAGCTGGCGATAAGGAGATAGCACCAAAAGCCGACCTATACCATTCATATTAATAGAGTTCTCTGCATGTTCAGATGCAGGATTACCAAAATACACTGGGATATTATCCATGCGAGCTAGACGAATATTATCCCAGTTATTGTCGGCTAAGATCACCTGAACATTCTTAGCTAGCAAGACTTTCGCCAGTGCACGAGCAAATTTGGATGCCCCAAAAATAAGAAAACCCTGCGCCGAACCGGCACTGACCCCTAAAAACCTAGCCCAAGTGCCCGCAGTTAAGCTTTGTGCTACCACAGTGCCAATAATGATCAAAAATACCAGCGGTACGATTTTTTCTGCCCCATCAACACCCTGAGCTTCGAGTTTGATTGCAAATAGGGAGGAAACTGCCGCAGCAACAATTCCGCGTGGTGCTAACCAACTTAAAAACCACTTATCTGCACGAGGCAACGAGCAACCAATGCCACATATCCACACACTTAATGGACGAGCTACAAACATCACAACCAATAATACGGCTACTCCTTGCCAGCCTAAATGCAGCAGCGCCGATGAATCTAAACGAGCAGCCAATAAGATGAATAAGCCGGAGATAAATAATACCGTAAGGGTCTCTTTAAATTCGATAATATCGGCAATATCGACACCACGCATATTAGCAAGCCAAATGCCCATGATGGTCACTGTTAGTAAACCTGATTCCTCTTGAAGTAGGTTAGAGCCTACAAAGGCACCCAGCATGATGGTAAGTACCATGGTGTTCTTCAAGTAATGTGGTACCAGTGCTCGACGAATAATCAAACCTATCCCATAACCACAGGCCGCGCCGATACCAAGCCCTATGGCCAGCATATTAAATAATGAATGCAGAACATGACTGGTCGGCGATGCCGCCACCGCAATATATTCGAACACTAACACCGCCAATAAGGCGCCGATGGGATCAATAACAATCCCTTCCCAACGCAAAATACTGGCAATTTGTGGTTTAGGCCGAATACTCCGCAGCATAGGCACAATCACGGTCGGTCCTGTCACCACGACTAAAGCACCAAACAGCATTGCCATAGTCCATTCAAACCCCATAATATAATGAGTCGCACTAGCAATAACGCCCCACGTGATTAACGTCCCAACGGTCACAAGATTAATAACCATACGGCCATGCTCTCGGATCTCTGAGAAATTTAAGGTCAAAGCGCCCTCAAACAGGATAACGGCAACACCAAGAGAGATAATAGGAAATAACAGATCGCCAAAAATAGCGTCGGGGTCCATCACGGAGAATACCGGACCGACTAATAAGCCACAGATTAATAAAGGTAAAATGGCGGGTATTCGCAGCTTCCACCCTAACCACTGACATAAGATTGATAGTACCCCTAACAGGCCCAACATCGCAGTGATCTGCTCAACCATATATTTTTCCTTAAATATGATGCCTTAGATTACAATTAACAGCATGCGCGACACTCTGACAGTTGTCGATAACTTTATCTAAAAAAAGAGTGAAATCGACTGCAATGAAAAGTCGAATTTGAGGCAATAAAAAAGCCTCTTCAAATGAAGAGGCTTTTTTAATGTTGGCGGAGCGGACGGGACTCGAACCCGCGACCCCCGGCGTGACAGGCCGGTATTCTAACCAACTGAACTACCGCTCCTAAACTGACAATCATTTCGTCATTTTTAACAAAACAATTATAAAATTAGGTACTTGACTGGCGGAGCGGACGGGACTCGAACCCGCGACCCCCGGCGTGACAGGCCGGTATTCTAACCAACTGAACTACCGCTCCACATCAAGTTGCGATGGATAATACTGAGGCACAAATGCCCCGTCAATAATTTTTTTAATCAAACGAACTAATCAGTTAAAAAAACGCCACTTTCATCATATTTAGCCTCATGGTCTCTTACGGCTTGTCTAAATCATCGGGCATGGTCAGGTCGATTTCATCTAAACTGGCACTGACAGACTTACTGCGTTCCTGCGCTAAACGCTGCGCAGTTACGGCCTGCAACTTGAGTAAGTTTTGTCGTTTGCGCCAAATCAACAAGGCGATGATGCCAAATAAAATCAGCGCGGCATTAATTGAGACAATCCAAAATAGCGCCTGTTGTTTAGCCTGTGCCTCTTCGGCTGCGGCTTTTTTAGCAGCGATGGCAGCTAACTCTTCTGCCGTCGGTGGTGGCTCAGGAGGCTGTACTAAATTGAAATACTGCTCCGGCAAGGTCAATACAATTTCTCGTCCCGACTGGGTTGTTGCCGCAGCAGTACCTTTGACTCTATAGCTACCAAAATCAGACACTTGTGGCAGATTAAATTGTACTTGATTACTGCTAAGGTTATTCAGTGGAATGGTTAGTTGCAGCCCCGCAGGACCGACTAGTTCAAACTCAAAATAGGTTTCAGCTAATTTAAGCTGTGTCTCATCGACCGCAATCGATAATTGCCAACGCTGCGCTTGTTCGTCACCCGCCTCGGTAACATCTAAACTGATAGGCATAGGTTGCAGCTCAAAGTCCATATCGAATTCACGGCTAAAAATATCGTTTTCAGCTACCACTTGAAACCGATAGTGCCCCCAAGGCTGATTCAGATTTATGTTACTAGTAAACACCCCATCACTTGGGGTTTCATCCAACTTTTTACCATTGTCTTTATAGCTGCCCACAGTGAGATTACCTGCGGCAAAATTTTCATCACTCGACTGATGTTTACTGTTAAATTTAGCGGTCCAATTGACTAGATAATCTAAGCCGGGCATGCGGATTTGTTGTTCATCACCCAATAATTTTGCGGTGATTTTTAGGCGCTCACCTTGATATAAAGGCTGAGGTAATGGCTCGACATAAATATCCAGCGTGGAGACTTTATTGATGCTAGACCCAGTTGCAACTCGACCAAGTAACTGCCAAGGTCCAGGCATAGGTTTGTTTATGGTGATAATGTCGCCGCTTAAACCATCAACCCATTTCACGCTTTCAGGATGACGTGAGCTATACCACTTACTGCCATCGGGTAATACGATAATCACTGGTGCACTGCCATATTCACGCTGAACAAACAGGGTTAGCTCATCGACCATGTGATCGATACGAAAACGATTCTTTAACTCGCTAGCCTGAGAAGATGGCACCACCTGCGCCACCGAGTCCACGCAAGCACAAGCAAGCATTGCTCCAAGACAAATTTGCAGTAGCCACAGTTTCATAAAGTGACGTTTATCCTCGCCAGATACATTGCCCAGATTTCTCAACTAAATCTAATCGTTGTTCATGCATAGTTAATTCATCGGCCGATGCGGCGATCACTTTAAGATTTACTTTATTTGTATCTATACGCTGGATGCCACCGCCCTCTTGTCCCGGCTTCTCGTTAGACAGTTCAAACTTGGTCTGTCCGCCGGTCATGATTAAATAGACGTCGGCTAAGATCTCAGCATCGAGTAAAGCCCCGTGTAACTCACGGCGAGAGTTATCAATGCCATAACGCTTACATAAGGCATCGAGGTTATTTTTCTGTCCTGGATGAAGAAACTTGGCTATTTCAAGAGAATCCAGAACCTGACAAATATCAGTAGTTTTCGGACCTTTAGGCTGTAACAAGGAGAATTCATGATCCATGAAGCTAACGTCGAAGTTAGCGTTATGTGCCACGATCTCAGCACCATCGATAAACGCTAAAAATGATGGCGCTATTTGTGAAAATACAGGTTTATCCGCCACATACTCATTGGTAATACCATGAACGGCAATCGCTTCCTCATCAATTAACTGCATTGGATTGATATATTCGTGATAATGACGACCGGTAAGTTTACGGTTGACCACTTCCACACAACCAATCTCAATAATACGATGCCCAAAAAATATTGCACCGGCACCTTGGTTCATACCTGTGGTTTCAGTATCGAGAATGACTTGGCGTTTGGCACTTGAGATAATATTCATGTAATTACACTTAGATTAAAAATTATTAGGTATACTGCCATCAATTCTCGCTATGGTAACAACTTGATGAGCGGACTGAAACAACTCTTGATATATACCGATGGTTCCTGCCTCGGCAACCCCGGACCAGGTGGTTACGGTGTGGTGATGAAATATAAATCTCACCTCAAAGAACTCTCCGGCGGCTTTGCCCTGACGACCAATAATCGTATGGAGTTACTGGCTCCCATCCTTGCCCTTGAAGCCTTACATGAGCCATGTACTATTATTCTCACCAGTGATAGCCAATATATGCGCCAAGGGATCACTCAATGGATCCACGGCTGGAAAAAACGGGGTTGGCTCACATCGACTAAGCAGGCGGTTAAAAATGTCGATCTTTGGCAAAGGCTCGATAAAGCCACTCAAGGCCATCAAATTGACTGGCGTTGGGTCAAAGGACATGCCGGTCATATCGAAAACGAACGTTGTGATACCCTTGCCCGTCATGCTGCTGAAGCCAAACCCCAAGACGTAGATCATGGCTATGAAGCCAATAATACCCCGTAAATTATCGAGGGTAACATCTAAGTTATGACTTTTATTTGCAATGAGAACCGAGGTTACCAGCTCTACCAACCGTCGGTGCCGTCGACCATTTAGGCTGACGCACAGCCTGTTTGTCGGCTAGGGGCGTTAAAGGTGACTCCAATTTGCGTGCCACTAATACATAAACAGCCCCAGCTCCTGGAAGCCAGGCTTGCAATGCTTGCTGCCATATGGATTCATCATAAATGTCTCGCATTAAATGATGATAAACCAAGCGTTCATCGCCCACTAATTGATAACCTAAAAGTCCTAGCCAATCTTTAACCCGTGAAGGAGTAAAAAATCGGCCACACCAAGGTAACTTATCTTGGTATTTGGGTAACATTTTGCCGATGAAGGCTGGACTAAGTGGATTAAAACCGATGATAAACAGATAGCCGCCAGAAATAAGAACTCTGTCTATTTCTCGTAAAACTCGATAAGGATCGGGTTCGAAATCCAACAATAAATTGCATACAACACCATCAATCACCCCATTCTGTAACGGAATAGCGCAGTAGTTACCGTTGAAATTAGCCTCTCCCTGCTGACACATAGAAAATTCCCGCCCAATAGGCAGGTTAGGTTTTTCCAGTGTCGCGCTCAAAGGCCCCATGCTGAGTAGGTGATAACCAAAAACTTTAGGCCACCAAGGCGATAACTTGTCTTCGATCGCTTCTTGTAGCCAAAGTCCATTGGGTAAATCTTGCCACTGCTGTGGTTTAGTCCCATTGATGGTCACACATCCTCCAGTCGTTTACGAATAGGATTCGCCAGGCTTTAGTGTTAGTTTTATTAAATCCTGAATAGGCTATACAAGCAATAGTCGCAATCAGTAAACTAAAATTTTGATAACCCCTATGGCTCACAAATCATCGGTATTCTCAGCATGCTCACTATCACGCCCATTCCCGCATTTAATGACAACTACATTTGGCTCATCAGTCTAGAGCAGACCCATTACGTGGTTGACCCAGGTGACGCTAAAGTGGTGATTAAACACTTAAAACAACTTAATATTCAGCTGAATGGTATTTTAATCACTCATCATCATTATGATCATACTGGCGGTATTGCAGAGCTACAGCAGCAGTATCAAAATAAGCTACCCGTTTACGGCCCTGATAATGAAGCCATTGACGGTATTACACACCCTATCAGTGTAGGTGATGACAAAATTTCCTTACCTTTATCGCAACATGAGGTTAAGATTTTCCATTTGCCAGGCCATACCTTAGGGCATATCGCTTATCTCATTGATGGCCACCTATTTTGTGGTGATACATTATTTAGTGGTGGTTGCGGCCGTTTATTCGAAGGTACACCACAGCAGATGCTGGATTCTTTAACCCAGCTGAGTCAGCTCGATGGCGCCACACAAATTTACCCCGCTCATGAATATACTCAGGCTAATCTGCGTTTTGCCTTGGTTGTTGAGCCAGAGAACCCACAATTACAAGCTTACAGTTACAAGGTGCAACAACTTAGAACCAAGCAACAAGCCACATTACCAAGCACAATCGCCCAAGAAAACGCGATAAACCCTTTTCTAAGAGCCGATAGCCCGGCAATTTGGCAAAAACTCACCACCCATTTTCAACAACCTATCGCAGATAAACAAACCAGTTTCACGCTTCTAAGGCAATGGAAGGACAACTTCTAATAAATCCTTTACAATATCCGGCTAATTTAAGTCCCCACTCTCATTTGAGCCAGTAAGAGGGACCTTGAAGTAAGGAAAAGAATTATAATGCGATTACCACTTATGCTGATGGTTGGGAGCTTATCCCTGCTTGTCGGTTGCCAATCTATAAGCGAGCAAACGACAACGCCACCACCAAAAGTTGAACCGCCGATCCTGCCCGTTGTAGCACCAGAGCCAGTTGAACAACCTGTTGTAATCACAGATGTATGGCAACGTATTCGTTTAGGACTGACACTACCGGTGCCTGATCAAAAGTTAGTCAATCAATATCGAGACTGGTACCTCAAGCACCCACGTCACCTTGCTCGAGTCTCTGAACGCGCACAACCATTTATGTATCTTATTGTCGAAGAAATTGAAAAGCGTGGCTTGCCCATCGAACTGGCGCTACTACCGATAGTTGAAAGTTCATTCGATCCCTTTGCCTACTCCCACGGCGCTGCATCAGGTTTATGGCAGTTCACCGCGCCCATGGCTAAACACTTTGGCCTAGAAATGAACTGGTGGTATGACGGCCGCAGAGATGTGCCTGCTGCAACATCGGCTGCACTGGATATGATGCAATACCTGTATCAAAAAACACACAACAACTGGTTGTATGCAATGGCAGCTTACAACACAGGTGAAGGCCGTGTGTTAAATGCAGTAAAACGCAACCAAGAGAAAGGCATTAACACTGATTTTTGGTCACTGAGCCTGCCTAAAGAAACTCAGAGATATGTGCCACAGTTGCTGGCATTAGCCGATGTCATAAAACACGCGAAAGAATATGGAATTGAGCTGTACCCTATCGATAACCAGCCTCAGCTAAAAGTCATCGATATTGGCAGTCAAATTGATCTCGCTGTTGCCGCTGAATTAGCGGGAATGAAACTCACGGAATTACATGCACTCAATCCAGGGTTCAACCAATGGGCCACGGCTCCCGAAGGGCCGCATAAGTTGGTTCTGCCGATAGATAAGGCGCCTCAGTTTGAAACAGCATTAGCCAATAGCGATCCACAAGAACGCTTGAAATGGCAGCGCTATAAGATTAAATACGGTGATAACTTAGGGGTAATAGCCAGACGTTTTCATACCACCCCTTCAGCACTACGCGCCGTCAATGGCATGGATAAGAATGTGATTGTGGCTGGTAAATACTTATTGATCCCCATTTCATCAAAAGATCCTTCTAAGTATCTGCTTTCCGCAGAGCAGCGCTTATTACAACGCCAAAGTAATGGCAAGGGACACAAGCTGCAACATGTCGTTCAAAGTGGAGACTCGCTTTGGAAAATTGCTAAGCAATACAAGGTCAAAGTATCCAGCCTGGCAAAATGGAACGGTATGGCACCTAGAGACACCTTGCGTCTGGGACAAAAGTTAGTCGTATGGCAAAAAACTGAGCAAAACAGTAATGCCATCACTCGTACCGTTAATTACACTGTTAGACGTGGTGATTCACTGGCAAAAATTGCTAATAAATTTAGCGTCAGTGTCAATCAATTAATCCAGTGGAATAGCTTGGCGGGACAAAAATATTTAAAGCCGGGTCAGAAATTAACCTTGTATGTCGATGTGACTAAATCCAGCGTTTAGTTTCAGCTGATATCGCTAAAAAAAGCCGAAAGTAGCTTTAAAGCTACTTTCGGCTTTTTTACTTTTAGCTATTTAGCAGACAATGTCCGTGGAAGCGGCGCGATAATATCGGCCATCGCTGGCTGATGACTCTCTAATGCTATCCCAGCATATTTAGCCTGCATCATAGTACCTTGAGAAGTCTTGTTTAATACCGCTTGCGGAATGACAAAAGTCACCGTAAAGGTTTTATCCGCAGCAATAATCATATTACGCAGTGCTTGAGTAAACATCATCTCACTCGACCATGCCCATAAACGCGCGCCGCGACTATCGACTAACCACAAGTCAGCGGTCATTCCTGAGCGATACTGAACCGATACTCCATGGGGTTGCGGGTTAGTGATAGTTAAACGCACGGTTAAGCCTTTAGCAGAAGGCTCTGTGGTCAGCTCCCCCACAAAAATGCTATCTCCCATCAGAGCATCTCCCTTTGGTTGTCTTGGTTCTGTAGTCACAGGCTGACGCCCCTTCACAATGGCAATGGTTTCACCATTTTGTTGCTTGAACTCCACAAACTGTACAGAACCTGAAGCCATTGGCGATGATGCCTTTTTATCAAGCTCACTGCTTGAGACAACATTAGCCGCAACAGGCTTCTCAGCAGTGGTTACCACTTCTTTGGTTTCTCCATGACTACAAGCGGTAACAAACAATGCTACCCCTAGCGCAGAAATCCTTATCACTAAAAACCCCCTAGATTTTTAAACAGCTTATCTTTAAGTTTATCTTTTGCTTTATCGGTTTCTTGCTTTAATTTGGCATCAAATAACGCCGCAGTATCGAGTGCGAATTTAGGTTCAGACATAGAACCCGTAATGGCAAATGGAATATCGACTCCTTTAAGTGCATCTTTACCACTCCCGCCCTGACCTTCTAACGAGCCAACAAGAGTAGTCGTCAATTTATAATCAATCGCTTCGGTGATGATATTCACCCCGCCCTTACCACCTAGGCGTAACAGTGGTGAGGCCATGGCAAGATCGGGATTGTTAACTTCCCCTTTCGCCATCGTAAAACTCCCCGTCAAACTGGTGAAGTCCGTTTTCTTTTCACCACTAGAAGCTGCGTTTAAATCACCGCTCAACTTAGCTTGAGCATCACGGATCATTTGTGGAATGTTGACACCATAGAGAGCACCATCTGCAACTTCAAACTGTCCTTTAGCCAGCAGATTACGTTTGATATTGTCGGTAATTAAACTTTTACCTGAGCCGGAAACACTGAACTTGGTTTTCCCCGCTAGCAGATCAACTTCGGCAACATCGATTAACAATGGACGAACCTGGATCCCGCTGATATCAGTATTAAAGCTATAACTTGCCACTTTCTGTCTGCCATCTAATTTCGCTTTAGTCATTAGCTGACCTTGGTAAAGGTTGGCCGACAATTTATTCAAATCTAAGATGCCATTTTTGATGGTTAACACCATATCCCAATTTGTCGTTTTTATCTTATCGACGTTAATCGACTTAGCAGTGAGTGCTAAATTGAGATCTATGGTTTTTAATGCTGATAAATCAGGTTCTTGCTCTGGTGACTTTGTCTTTTCAGTTGCTGGTTTATCTGCAGTTTCAGCCGACTTTGGTATCCATTTATCCAGATTAATATCGCCAAAGTTCATTGAAGCTACAATAGCAGGGATCTTGTTACCGTAACTGACCTTCACCTCACCAGACGCTTTGATATCTTCAACGGCTAAATCATCAATTTTAGTCACAAGCTGCTGCGTTTCCGTATTCACCTCGACAGTTAATTTGAGACTGTTAGTCAGCTGTTGATTAGGAATTGCTTGCCCGTTCAGCTGATTGTTAATAATAAAATCATTAATGCTGATCTGTTTAAGAGAAGAAGCAACTTTAATTTTTCCCTCTCCTTCACTTAACACCGTTAAGTCAGGTAAATTCGCGCTGAATTTATATGAAAATGTCGCTAACTTATCTAATGAAAACTCGCCTAACAGCAGCTCTTCAAGGGTAAAGGTTTGTGTTTGACCCGTAGCCTCATCGAAAAGATTGATTTGGGTATTAGTAATGGCAACACCACCAACATTTAAGCTGCTTAATTGCACTGAACCATCAACAGAACTTGCGGTGTCAGTTTGAGTCTGCACTTTTGTCGGTTCACTTGAAGTTAATCCATCGAAACTAGAGCGGCCATCGCTGTAACTGTCTAAGTTGAGGGTTAAACCATCAAGATTAAGCTGTGATACCTCCACCTCTTTACTCAACAAAGGCATTAAAGCAACCTCAGCAACCACGCCCTTAACGCTCAGCATTTCGGGATGTTTAAAACCCTTAGGGTTCGCCAGTTTAATATCCCCAAGTGCTATGCCTATGCTAGGGAAAAACGTCCAACTCAAATCTTGTTCTATCGAAAAATCTCTGCCTGTTTGTTGCTTTACTGCATCGATAATTTGAGGTTTAAAGTCATTTAAATCAAAAATTAACGTTAAATACGCAATCAATAAAATAAACAGAGAAACGACAACTGCAATTGACCATTTAATAAATTTCATAACAGGTTCCATCTGGTGTGATTAGCAAGCGTGAAGCGATTAACACATTTGAGAAATATCTAATTTTGATGCTGATAACGCGATTCCATTATCA
The DNA here is from genome assembly GCF_022398315.1 of Shewanella sp. Isolate11. Lineage (GTDB taxonomy): Bacteria > Pseudomonadota > Gammaproteobacteria > Enterobacterales > Shewanellaceae > Shewanella. The sequence goes on along the minus strand of NZ_JAKEVF010000002.1, from coordinate 214,569 downwards.
TCGGCGTAAAGCATCATACCAGGGTTAATTATAACGCGGTCTATCTCTAACGTGACATTGACATCCCCGAGATCGCGCTTTTCTGTTTTAATGGGATTAGCTCCTAATGCCTGAATACCTATAGGCATTTGGCTTAATGCGGCAACGTCCCTCACATATCCATTAATCACTATACCGCTCCAACCATTGTCCACTGCACTTTGGGCTATCATATCCCCTAACAATGCACGTCGATTGGAACCGCCACCGTCGACAACTAACACTTTACCCTGACCAGGCTGAGCCAATATTTGTTTAACTTTGGAGTTATCTTCAAAACATTTAACCGTAACAACCTCTCCCCAAAAAATACGCTTCAGGCCATATTGACGATAATGGGGAGTTAACAAAGATAATTGAGAGTGATAGTGATCAAACAGATCAGGTAATAAATCAAGCATATAAAAGCCTCCGTGCAATAACGATTTATTAGGTTACTATATCAAGCGTTCTATAAAATGAAAATTTACGATAATTTAACAATAAGTAGTTTTAGATTAGCAAACTTCAATCTATAATCGCTGTGGAAAGCCACTATTTTAAGGTGCGCCCATTTCGTTTTTATTATTCAAACTTCTGAGACACTATGAAACAAAACCTTAGTTTGCAAGAAGCCTTGACGGCTCTCGATGAATATGGCTATGAGAAAAAACAAACCAGCGGCTTAGATACGGCTCGTAATCTTTCTCAGATGAAAAGCTACCTTAAATCCCTCGACTACAGCTATAAAAGATTAACGACCCTACAAACAGCTATTAATGAGTTAGTCAGCGAGGAACAAGAAGATCTTGCTAAACAAGAGAATATTCAAACCTATAAAACCAAGATCATTAATTTATCAAGAGTTTATGGTATCTCTTTCGATGATGTTGTTGAGGTTATGCGCAAGCAAGACACTCAAAAGTAATCTTTTAGCGCTGAATAAAAGCTTAATGGAAAATAAAAACCTAGGTAAACACTAGGCCTCTGTGTATTATTTAAATGGTTCAACTAATACTCCGCCTAATCTTAACCTATTAAAAGTATTCATCGTCAATTTAACGGTTCATTGAGTATTTAGACCCAATAAGCTTTTCAGCTTAAGCAATTTGACTCTCAGTAATAGTAAACCTGCAAAAATAACCAGATAAACACTAGGCTCAATAATTTCAGATTTCACCGACCAATAAAAATGGATTGGGGCCAACACAGCGATTAAATAAACAAAGTTATGCAGTGTCTGCCAGCGCCGCCCCATTTTACGTTTAATGTGATTTATTGAAGTAATGCTAAGCAGGACTAACAACAAGTAAGCTGAAGCACCCACTAATATATAAGGCCGTTTAACTATCTCGCTCAATAGTAACTGCCATTCTAATAGCAGATCTAAAGTCAGAAAAGCCGTGATATGCAAGGATGCATAGGCAAATACCCAGAGTCCAACCAAACGACGAGTTTGCATTAACACGCCCAGTTTATATCGCTTTGCCAGTGGAGAAATTAATAACACAGCAACGAGGGTATTGAGTGCCCCCATTCCGGTATAGTGAATAATATATTCAACAGGATCCCCTCCCGCAGAGCCATTTAACACACTGCTGATTAAGTAAATGATGGGAATCGCCGCTAACAGATGAAATAACCCTTTAATATAAGGCAGATGTTGTGGACGCAGACTAAGTGGTTTTCTTACATTTATTTTAGGCACGATACTTTCAACTAACCTCTTGCATCATTAATAAAAACCTACAGCCCAATCTTTTAAGCCGTCATTCTATAAAACTAATTTTAATAATAACGACTGAGGTCCATATCTTTATACAAATATGCCACCTGCTCACCATAACCATTAAATGGCTGAGTCTCGATCCGCTGAGCGGAGAATATTCCTCCCGCACCGATGCGGCGTTCGGTGGCTTGAGACCACCTAGGGTGATCCACTTTCGGGTTAACATTGGCATAAAAACCATATTCATGGGGAGCCAGCTGATTCCAGCTGGTTGGAGGCTGTTTGTCCATGACGCGAATACGCACAATGGATTTAATGCTTTTAAAGCCATATTTCCAAGGCAATACCAATCTGATAGGTGCACCATTTTGCGCCGGTAAGGTTTTACCATACAGCCCCACGGCCATAAAAGCTAAAGGATTCATCGCCTCATCAAGCCTAAGCCCTTCGACGTAAGGATAATGAATACCGCCGCCCATTAAGCGGCTCTTTTGTCCTGGCATCTGCTCAGGATCAAAAAGGGTTTCAAATGCCACATGACTCGCCCCGGTTTTAACTCCGGCTTTTTTTAATAATGTCGCCAAAGAAAATCCGACCCAAGGGATCACCATGGACCAGGCCTCTACACACCGCAGCCGATAAACCCGTTCTTCAAGAGCAAACATCTTACTCAAGGCATCAAAATCCAGAGTTAACGGATTATCGACTAAACCTTCCACTTTCAACGTCCATGGTTCCACTTTAAAGCCTTGGGCGTTCTCAATTGGGTCGGTTTTACTGGTACCAAACTCATAGAAATTATTATGTGAAATGACTTTTTGCTCGGGCGTTAATATTTGATCGCCAGTAAATACGCTATTTTTAGTGAAGCTCAATGGCTTGGTCACAAATGGCATTTGAGTTTTCGACTCACCAAATAGATCGAATAAACCCGCTTGAACATACCCAGGAATACTCGCGCCGATGGCTCCGAGGCCCAACGCCTTAATAATTTTTCGTCTGTCGTTAAACACAGGTTCAGGAGTGATATGAGAACTTTTCTCATTCCAATTCGGAGTCACAACTCGTCTGCAATTGTTATGTTTTGTCACGGGTGAGACCTCTGCAATCAAAATATTTTGATAATTAAACTTGTTCAGTAAACGTGTTAACTATTAGATAGTACCAAGAGCAAAAAAATTTCACAGATAAACATCAGAGTGACGAAGAGTTAAGCATTTACCTTGTTCACTCTTGAACCTCAATCGGGCTCGTGAGAGTCTTAACATATTCTAATTTTATGGTTTTTGTCTTATGCCTACTGATTTTCCACTCTCCATAGCTGAAGTAATCGTCCTTGCCGCCGTTGCTTTATTATCAATTTTAATTGGCGCCTTACTCAATCAACGCCTCACTCGCGGTAAATGGCAACAGGTAAAACAGCAACTATTAGATGAACATCAACAAGCCCAGCAAGAATGCCAACAACTGCTAACCCGACTTGAAGTACAACTTGAAGACAAACAAGAAGAAAACCAACAATTACAACAGAAGTTAGAACATCAAATTTCACTATTAGGCATGAGCCAAGCACAGGCACAACGTGCATCTGAGTTAGAAGAGCAGCTACAGCAGAGCCAACGCAAGCAGATGGAAACCCAATTAGCCTTATCTAAATCCAATGCCATGCAACAAACCTTAACAGTTAAGTTTGAAACTGAACAACAAGCATTAGAAGATAAACTGGCACACCTTAATGCGGCCGAAACCCGATTGAATCAACAGTTTGAAAATCTGGCCAACAAAATTTTTGAGACTAAAACCCAGAATTTACAGCAACAAAATCAACAACAACTGGCCAATGTGTTATCGCCATTTAAGCAGCAGCTTGAAGGATTTAGAAAACAAGTACAGGAATCTTATACCGTTGAGCAAGCTGAACGCAGCGCCTTTAAGCACCAATTAGAGTCATTAAAAACCCTCAACTTGCAGATGAGTCAAGACGCCGTCAACCTGACCAAAGCACTCAAAGGCGATAACAAACAGCAGGGTAACTGGGGAGAAGTGATCCTTGAAAGAGTACTGCAGGAAAGTGGCCTCAGAGAAGGACACGAGTACCAGACTCAACAAGATTTGAAAAATGATAAGGGTCAACGCTTTAAACCCGATGTTATCGTGCACCTACCGGAAAATAAAGATGTGGTGATCGATGCAAAAATGTCATTGGTGGCCTATGAGCGCTACTTTAACAGTGAAGACGAATTAACCCGAGCCAGCGCGATTAAAGAGCACTGTAATTCTATCCGAACACACATTAAAGGCTTGAGCCAAAAGGACTACCAACAGCTCCATGGGCTCACAAGTCTAGATTATATTTTAATGTTTATTCCCTTAGAGCCAGCATTTCTACTAGCATTAGAGCACGAACCGAGTTTAATAAATTTTGCGCTGGAAAATAACATTATGCTGGTTAGCCCAACCAATTTACTGGTTGCGCTACGTACCATCAACAATATTTGGCGCTATGAATATCAAAACCAAAATGCACAGCAGATCGCTAAGCAAGCCGGTAAAATTTACGACAAGCTTTGCGGTTATATTGATGATATGGAAAAAGTCGGCCGTGCCATCGAGACCTTAGATAAGAGCTATAACAGTGCAATGAGCAAACTCTCTACAGGTAAAGGCAATTTGATCCGTCAAGCGCATCAAATGCAGCAGTTAGGTGTAAGTACCTCTAAGCAGCTCGATAGTCATCTACTGGATAAATCATTAAATGATAGCCTAGACAATGCTAACGATGAGATGAAATTGAATTAACTGGGTGATATAAGCTTCGCCTTGGCTGTAACTAAGAATGTTAAATGGATTAATACCATGTTTTATAACACTTTAGTTTGTATGGGATTGACACTTAGTTTGCTGTTTATCGGCTCAAGCCAAGGTGCGGAGTTAACCAAGCAACAACAGCAGTACCTCGATGCAAGAGCAGCGTTAAATGATAATAATTTCGACCGATATAGCAAACTTCGTTCCCAGTTAGACAATTACCCGCTAACGCCCTATCTAGACTTTAATGCCGATATGGACCAACTACTGGCTTCCTCAGGCAAACAAGCCTTAAAGCGTATTGAGCCATTTAAAGGCATGCCACTATATCAGAGCGCGCGCTATCGTTATCTCGTTAATGCAGGCAAACAAAAACGCTGGCAGCACTTTTTAACGATCAGCCCTACTGCCCCTAACAATACAGCACTGCAATGTTATTTTTATCGTGCTCAGCTTGCAAATAACAATAGCGAGCTTGCCTATAAAGGCGCGGAAAAGCTATGGCTTTCGGGTCAGTCTCGTCCCAAAGAGTGCGATCCGCTATTTAGTGCTTGGGAGAAAAGCGGGCACCGTAGCCAAGCGTTAATTTGGTCTCGTATGTTATTGTCTTTTAATAGCGGTCAATATTCATTACTGCGTTTTCTGGCCAAGAAAGTCACTCATTATCAACAACAAGCACAGCTATTAGTTTCGGTTTATAAAGACCCGCGCTCACTGAGAAGTCGTAACAAATTCATGGGTAAAGCGCCTATCTACGCTGATATGGTTGATGCCGGTTTAAGACGATTGGCTAGAAGCGATATCGAGCAAGCCGTTAGCCTGTTTCAAAGTTATAGAAAAGCCCACCGTTTTAGTGATTATCAAGCTAAACAGCTGCAGCGTTATTTAATGCGTCGCGCCTTAATAGAGCAACAAACCAGTTTGAAACCTTTTATCGATCAACACCTAGCCAATAGCGACAGTGATGATTTAACCATGATGCGTTTACGTTGGGCGATCAGAGAAAATGATCAACAAGCCATTGAGCAATGGTTACCACTCCTTAGTGCCGACACCCGCGCCAAATCACGGTGGCAATTTTGGTTAACTCAAAGTCAACTCACGGAAATTGATAAACCCAAACTCCTCAATGAATTGGCCAAGCAACGTAATTTCTATGGTTTTATGGCGTCACATCTTTTGGGGCAAAAAGTTCAGCTACAAAATCAAGCGACTGCATTTGATAAAAACCTCAGCACCACACTCAGTCAAGACCCAGGGCTTGCACGAGTGATTGAATTAAGAGCCATTGATAAAATCATCGATGCCCGCGCTGAATGGGTGTTATTACTGGGACGCCACAATAAAGCAACTCAAGCCCAATATGCACTACTTGCCCAGCAGCGCCAATGGCAAGATCTTGCGGTTCAAGCGAGTATTCAGGGCAAACTATGGAACGATATGGATTTACGTTTCCCCTATCCTGCTGAAGAAATCTTCCATAACGCCAGCCAAAAAGCGGCGGTCGATATAAATGAAATTAGAGCGATCGCCAGAAGGGAGTCGGCCTTTTACCCTTATGCCACCTCAGGTGTCGGAGCACGAGGTATGATGCAACTTATGCCTACAACGGCAAAGGCTACGGCTAAGAAATTGGGGTTAAAATATCGCGGTCATCGTAGCCTTTACGATGAGGCGCTTAATATTCAACTAGGCAGCCAATATTATGCCTATTTACTCAGTGAGTTTGATGACAATCGAGTATTGGCCACAGCGGCTTATAATGCAGGGCCTAGCCGGGTTAAACAATGGCTCGATAAAAGTAATGGTCAACTCAATGTAGTTGCCTTTATCGAATCGATCCCCTTTCGTGAAACCCGTGAATATGTACAAGCCGTATTAAGCTATCGAGTGATCTACCAAAGCAGGCAAAATAAGCCAACTGAGCTGTTTTCTGAAAAGGAACTTAGTTTTAAATATTAATGACTAAGCGCTTAGAATATAACTACACTGATAGGGATAAATCTACTGAGTATTTATCCTTAATGACCATTAGTGCGACCAAGGAGTGTCATGTCTCAAGCCAACATTACATCGCTATTAAGCCAACTAGAACAGGTTCTCCTTGGTAAACCACACCAAATCAAACTCGCCGTCACCTGCATCCTTGCTAAAGGGCATTTGCTGATTGAAGATTTACCCGGTATGGGCAAAACAAGTTTGTCTCAAGGCTTAGCTCAAAGTCTAGGTTTGAGCCACCAGCGAATTCAATTTACCAGTGATATGCTACCAGCCGATATTCTCGGGGTTTCCATTTTTAATAAAGAACAATCGCAATTCGTGTTTCATCCAGGGCCTATTTTTAAACAGATGATCTTGGCTGATGAGATCAACCGTGCCAGTCCAAAAACCCAAAGCGCATTACTTGAAGCCATGGCCGAGCATCAGATCACCGTTGACGGTATCACCCACAGATTACCGAGTCCTTTTTTCGTTATCGCGACGCAAAACCCCAGTGAACAATCGGGCACCTTTCCTCTGCCAGAATCGCAACTGGATCGTTTTATGATGCGAATTTCCATTGGTTATCCCGATAAAAAAGCCGAACTGGCCATGCTCAAAGGTGAAGATGTATCACCGCAATCCGAAAGCTTACCTCAGTGTCTCGACCCTATCGGGCTAAAGACCATGCAAAAAGAAGCTCAGCAAGTTAAAACATCAGATGCGCTGCTGAGTTATATTCTGGCCTTGGTCGATGGTTCACGCCAATTAGACGAAGGCTATGGCTTATCGCCCCGAGCCAGCAAAGCTTTACTCAATGCCAGTAAAGCCTGGGCCTATATTCAGGGGCGAAATTATGTGGTACCTGATGATGTACAAGCGGTATTTTCGTCGGTCGCAGAGCATAGATTGCGTAATACCAGCCAGCAACAAGGTGAAGCCCTGTCGCAAAAATTACTCAGTATGACCAATCCTATTCTGTAGTTTGAGAGTGAGCGAATGATAACTGCGCTAACGAAAACTGCTTTCATCCAAACTTGCTGGCAACGCTGGTTATCTAGGCGACTGCCGGCGAGTTCATCGATCACCTTAGCCCATAAGAGCATCTTCATTCTCCCTACAGGATTTGGGCTATTTTGGTTGTTTATTGTAGTGTTACTGTTTCTCTTTGGCACCAACTACCAAAACAATCTGGTGATCGGGTTAAGTTTATTACTATTGAGCGTATTCAATACTTGTATTATCTACAGCTACCGTAATTTAGCTGGGATGAGCCTAGAGGCCAAAACAGGGCCATATGTCTACGCGGGTGAAAGCGTTATTTTCCCAGTGGAGCTCAGCGCCACCCAACATCAATACCAAGTCACTTTGGGTTATCCGCAAAATTTACCGCAAACCATTGCCCATGTTGATAGGCAGAAACTGTTAACCTTATTATCTTTTAAAAATGAGCAAAGAGGCTGGGTAACACCGGGACGCCTTAAAGTTGAATCTCGTTATCCGCTAGGACTATGTCGCGCCTGGTCTAATGTAGATTTAGCCAATCCGCAAATTGTGTTTGCCAAACCGATTGCTTCGGAGCCTGTCCTAACACAGCAACTTAACCAAGATGATCCGTCTTCAACAGATCGTGGGCGAGCCATTGTGGGTGTCGAAGAGTTTCAACACCTTAAACCCTATATCCAAGGTGAATCTCTTAACCAGGTGGCATGGAAACAATTAGCTCAAGGGCGAGGCATGCTAACCAAAGCCTTTAGCCAACCGGCGAGTGAGCCACAATGGTTAGTGCTGGATCCAAACAACCTAGAGATTGAAAAGCAGCTTAGCCAACTGACTTGGGCAGTCAATCAACTAGATCAATCGGGACAGATATTTGGTTTAATCCTACCTAATCAGACCCTTGCCCCCAACCATGGACAACAACATAGAGTCGATTGTTTAAAGGCCATCGCTACCTACCCAAACCTTAACCGGATGCAAGCCCATGGCTAAAACCGCAGAGATCATCAGTCGTCAAAGCCTGTTATGGTTGCTTATCGTTAACCTGTGTATTTTACTCCCCTTATATGAGCAGATGACGCCATGGAGCATGGCTATCTGTGGCATCTGCTTACTATGGCGGATCGGTATTTTCAGCGGTAAAGTCGCCAAGCCACCCCGTTATTTAGTCACCCTATTAGCAATTGCCTCGGCCACCACGCTGGCACTGGTCGCAACTCAAATAGGTATGCTCAATGCACTGATTAATCTGCTTATTTTGGGTTATGCCCTAAAATACATTGAAATGCGAGATCGCCGTGATGTCCGCGCCGTCGTAATGGTAGGCTTTTTTGTGATTGCGATAACCTTTATCGAAAAACAAAGCCTATGGTTTACCTTACAGATCATCATAGTGGCCACCATCAACCTCTGCGTTTTGGTCAGTTTATATCTCGATGAAGATGCCCTTAAGCGCACAGCCAGACTTGGCGGGAAATTGATGCTGCAAAGCCTGCCACTGGCACTGCTACTGTTTATTGTACTACCGCGACTGCCACCACTGTGGATGGTTCCCAAAAGCCACAGCGCCGAAACTGGACTTTCGGATGAAGTCTCGTTTGGCGATATCAGTAAATTAACTAATTCGGCCGAACTTGCCTTTCGGGTGAGTTTTCAAACTAAGCCACCGGGTAATAATCAGCTGTATTGGCGCGCCTTAGTAATGGAAGATTACGATGGCCGTAAATGGACCCAATCAAAAGCAATTAAACAGCTAGAAACACGGCGTCAAGCTGCTAACTATCGTTTAAGACCCAGCGGTGATGTCATCAATTATGATGTGATTGCCAAACCCAGCCACCAGCATTGGTTATTCGGTTTAGATTTAGCTTACAGCCAAACACCCGATGTCAGTAACCTACCAGACGGTCGTCTATATGCGCAAACGCCAGTAGATCAAGAATACCAATATCATGTTAGCAGCTACCCCAATGCCAAACTCGACCTCAATTTGAATGAGGCAACCCGAACGCGAAATCTTAGGCTACCTCAAGATAGTAATCCCAAGACCGCACAACTAGCGCTAAAGTTTAAGCAGACATATCCCGATCCCAAACAGAGGATCAATGCCATGATGTTAAGGTTTAACCAGTCGCCCTATTATTATACCCTGACACCGCCGCCAGTTGGCCCGCAACAAATCGATGATTTCCTGTTTGAGAATAAAGCCGGCTTCTGTGTTCATTATGCCAGTGCATTAACCTTTATGGCTCGCTATAGCGGGATCCCAGCGCGATTAGTCACTGGCTATCAAGGAGGAGAATGGAATGATAATGCGCAATATCTGAGTGTTTACCAATATATGGCCCATGCTTGGGTTGAAGTCTGGTTTGAAGACAGCGGCTGGGTTCGTTTCGACCCCACGGCCATGATAGCCCCTAATCGTGTCGAAGAGGGTTTTGACTCTGTGTTTAACCCAGCAGAAAGCTATCTAATGAGCAGTCCGTTTAGCAGTTTACGATTACGCCAATATCCCCTACTAAATAACCTTAGATTGACCCTAGCCAGTATCGATTTTTATTGGAGTAAATGGGTACTGGGCTTTGATAACGACAAGCAGCAACAACTATTAAAACGCATACTCGGAGATATCAGCGTCACCAAAATGGCAATTTTTATTATCTGCACCATGGTCATTATCGCCCTTGTCATTGCTTATAGTGTCGGCTTATTACAATTTAGCCGCCGTAAAGACCCTTTGGTCGCGGGATTTGACCAAGTGGCCAACATGCTGGCTAAGAAAGGCATTCGCCGCGAAGAAGCTGAATCGGCCACTCAATATAGTCAACGGGTTATCACGCTTTACCCCCATCTCACCCAACCTTTAAGTCATTTTATCGATTGTTATATGACGCTGAAATATAAGCCTGTAGATCAGCGTCGTAAAAAAGCCTTATTACGTCACTTCAACAAGCGTCTAACCCAAATCCGTTTAGCCATTGTGACCAGCGATTGGCAAAGCAAAAACACTTGATGCTTTTTCAAGCTAACTCATTCTATCTTGTCCAAAATATTCACTTGTTTCGATGGACATCAACTCCGAAAGCCCTAGAATGGATTGATATTAATCAGCCCATAGCGCAGCAGTATTAAGTGGGCTTTTTCAGCACAATATAATCGACAATAAGGCGAGTTATGCTCTACTTGGTGCAATCAAATCGAATGGAATCTTTAGCCCACTTATTGGCAGAAGAGCTTAAATCACCACTCGATAGCCATGCTTTGTTAGCAAACGAGCAGATATTAGTTCAAAGTCCGGGTATGTCGACCTGGCTAAGGTTAGCCATCGCCGAGCACAACCAGATTGCCGCAGCATTAGAATTCCCCTTACCTTCAAGCTTTATTTGGCAGCTATGTCATACCCTGTTGCCAAATGTGCCGAAAGAGAATGCTTATACCAAACCCGCGATGACCTGGAAGTTAATGGAGCTGTTACCTACATTACTGCATCAAGACAGTTTTGCCCCGCTGGCTCAATATCTTAAAGACGATGCCATTATCGACGATACTCAAGCAAAACAGTCACTCAAGCTATATCAGTTATGTGCACAAATTGCCGATATATTCGATCAATACTTAGTCTATCGACCCGACTGGATTTTAGCCTGGGAAGCCAATGAGCCTCTACTTCCCCCTTATAATGACAATTTAAGCCCAGAGCAAGCTTGGCAACCGATCCTGTGGCGCGCCTTAGTGGAATATAACGACCATCAACTTGGACAAAATAGTTACCATAGGGCCAACCTTATCCAAGGATTAATTCATACCTTAAGCGATCCTAATTGCTCATTGTCAGGCTTACCAAATAGATTATTTGTGTTTGGCATCTCATCTATCGCGCCGCAAACATTAACCGTACTTTACCATCTGGCGAAACATATCGATGTCGTGATGCTCAACCTCAGCCCATGTCAACACTACTGGGGAGATATAGTCGATCCTCAGGTTCGAGCTAGAATGGCATTGCAATATCTCGATAAACAACAGCTCGATGTTAACTGGGAAGATAAGCTGGAAGTGGGCAATCCGCTACTGGCCAATAATGGAAAAATGGGCCGTGAATTACTGGACTTAATCTTAGCGCTACCCGAGGAAGACACCAATTTTAACTTCGAATGTTATCAAGACCCTGGCGTTGATAAACTCCTTCATGGTGTCCAGCACGATATTTTAGAGTTAACCACCCGTGGGCAGGTGCTCGGCCCCGATGCTGAACTGTTTCAAAACCTCGAAGGCAGACGCGTTCTGAAGGCCAATGATCATTCCATTAGTTTTAAGAGCTGCCATAGCCCCCTACGAGAAATAGAAACCTTACACGATCATCTATTATTGCTACTGTCACAAGAGGATATAAGCCCTAAAGACATAGTGATCATGATGCCCGATGTGGCGAGCTACGCCCCTTATATCGATGCCGTTTTTGCCGCCAAGCAAGGCGCTCACTATATTCCCTATGCCATTGCCGACAGAGGCGCGGCGCAAGAATCGCCATTGATAAACAGTTTTCTTCATCTGTTAACCATCAACCAGAGCCGGTTTGCACTCACCGATGTGCTAGGTATTCTCGAAGTGCCAGCCGTACTGAGAAAATTTGAACTCAGTGACGATGAACTACAGATGATCCGCCAATGGCTCGATCGTGCGGGTGTGCGCTGGGGCCGTGACGGCCAATCACGCCAAGCACAACAACTACCTGACTTCGAGCAAAACGCCTGGTCTTTTGGCATTAAGCGACTGATTTTAGGCTATAGCTTTAGCGATGACGCGCCGATTTATCAAGATAACCTACCCCTAGATGGTATCGAAGGCCAGGATGCGCAGGCATTAGGAAAATTACTTAATTTTATCGAAGCTATCGATGAGCTTTGTCTGGCACTCAATAGTGAATGTTCATTGAATGAGCGCATCACTCAGCTGCAAACATTAGTAGATGAATTTTATGCCTGTGACGATGAAGAGCTGCCTCAGCTGCAAACTATTCACAGCGCGATTACCCGCCTCAATGAAGAGATAACTCAAGCCCATTATCAGAGTCAGCCCGAAATCAAAGTGCTGCATAACTGGTTTGTCAGTCAATTATCTGAATCCCGTGTCGGTCAACGTTATCTCGCCGGTAGCGTTAATTTTTGTACGCTCATGCCAATGCGATCCATTCCATTTAAAGTGGTATGTCTGCTGGGAATGAATGATGGTGTTTATCCGCGAGTGCAGCATCCCGTCGGATTTGATTTGGTGGCACAGTTTGGCCCCCGTAAAGGCGACCGCTCAAGACGGCTCGATGACAGGTATCTGTTTTTAGAGGCGCTGTTGTCGGCACGTGAGCAACTTTATATCAGCTATATTGGTCATAGTGAGCGCGACAATAGTGAACGGATCCCCTCGATGTTGGTTTCTGAGCTCATAGAATATTGCCAGCTATGTTATTTTCCCGAAGCTCTGTTCGAACAGCTGCCTGAAGGCGTGCTCGAACAGCAAGAGTTAGTCAATGTACCTCAGGATATCCTAGACATTGAAGCTGTCGAACACGAGATTGCATCTCAGCTTATCAGTCAGCAGCCATTGCAACCTTTCGATAAACGCTTATATCAAGCAGACTCGACATTGCCACAAAGCTACTCTAAGCAGTGGTGTCCGATAACAACGAGTCAAAATACAGCGTCAGATGATGCTTGCCACAATCGATTTATCAATCAGCCATTAGTGCTTGAAGCAGAAGAGAATGCGGCAGGTGATGATACTCGTGTTGACAGTGCTTACGAGGCCCTTGAGCTATCGGCATTAATCCGCTTCTTCCGAAATCCAGCGCAGTATTTTTTCAATCGCGCTCTCAAGCTGGATCTCAGTCTGAATATTCAAACCGACGATAACGATGAACCCTTTAGCCTGAATGCCTTGTCACGTTATCAATTACAGGCTGAACTTATCGATAATGCGATTAAAGCGGGTCAAGATATGCCCGATAGCCTACTACTACATAAATTGAAGTTGGCTGGCGAGCTGCCCCTTAAACCCTTTGACGATCTGTTGATTAATCAATACCTGCATGATATCCGCCCCATTATTGGCAGAGCCCATTACCTCAAAGGTGAACAGAGTCATGATATCGAGGTCGAGATTTCCCTTGAGGAGAAACAGCGACAGCTCATTGGCCGTATTGATAATATCTCAGCTAAAGGACTTGTTAATTACCGTCCCGGAACCGCGAATGCGAGGGATCTTATTCGGGTTTATCTGCGCCACTTATGTCTATGTGCTATGCAGCAAACCGCTCAACAGCAAGACACGCTTAAGCCTGAACTAAAGCCTCAATCACCCTCTTTTGTTGGCAAGCACCACAGTTATCTGCTGGATATTGGTCATTTTCATGCCTTTGCCCCCATCACAGCAGAGCAAGCCACCGCCCAGTTAAATCTGTGGGTATCGGCCTTTACACAGGGGCAAGCACAGCCATTACTGTTTTTACCCCGCACCGCAATGGCCTATGTCGAAGCCGATGGTGACCATAATGCCAAACTTGTCGAGGCACAAAAACAATGGCTAGATGAACAAGGTCATTTAGGAGAAGGTTTGGAGCCCCATTATCAACGTTTGTATCGCTTCCCTGATGACTTTACTGAGGCTGATTTTGGACAGCTGGCATTAAGACTATTGTCCCCCTTATTAAGCCTTTATCATAAGGCGCCGCTGTCTGATTTAACTCAATTTGTGGAGGAGCAGTGATCATGGCTAGCGAAAAGCTCGATACCTTAACCCTGCCCTTGCATGGTAAACGCCTCATCGAGGCCAGCGCCGGTACAGGGAAAACCTTTACCATAGCGGGTTTGTATATCCGCTTGTTATTAGGCGATGAGCAGCGTAAACCGCTGCGCTGTGAAGAAATTCTGGTAGTCACCTTTACCAATGCCGCCACCGGAGAATTACGAGATCGAATCCGTAAAAAAATTCAGCTGGCCTATCGCCGTTTTATCGGCATTTCCGTTAATGATGAGCTAATAGAACAGCTTTATCAGCAAACCCCGCCAGAACTTCGCCCTATTTCTCTCAAACGATTGGATCTAGCATTAAAGTCTCTCGACGAAGCCGCCATTTTTACCATCCATGGTTTTTGTCAGCGCATTCTGGCCGACATGGCATTTGAATCATCCTTGCTGTTTGAATCAGAATTCACTTTAGACGATAGCGAGTTCCTGCATCATGCCGTGCGTGATTTTTGGCGTGAGACCTGTTATCCCCTACCCAGCTATTTGGCTAAGATTATTAAAGACAAGTTTAGCGATCCCGACGGATTAACCCAGCAAATTCGAGCCTTGCTCGGTGCCAGCCAAGCCGTGGCTAAGCCTAAGCCTGCAGAGTTTGCCAAGGTCGGTTCCGCCTTGAGTCAGAGCCTCAGCCGATTGCAATTAATCTGGCCACGAGAACGAGAACAACTTGAGCAGTTATTACATCAACTGCCGCTTAATGGCACTCGTTTTGGTAAAGCCGATCAGGGCTATCCCAAACTGGCAGTCATGCTGGATAAGATGGATAACTGGGCGGCAGGCAGTTTATCGCTTCCCGATCCTAAGTTGCTCGATGCACTGTCTTTAAATAACTTAAAACTCAATAAAGGCGGCGAAATTCCAACACCTGAGCAGGCACCGCTTCTGGCTCATATTGAAAACCTCAATCAGCTTATCACTCAGTTTATCCCTGGCTTTCTATTTGCGGCTCGAACAGGAATTGCCAAACGATTTGCCAACCAAAAAAGTGAGTTAAACCTATTAACCCCTGATGATCTGCTGCTGACTTTGGCTCAAGCTTTATCAAATAGTACAAACGATCTGCAATCTACTTCGGAAGATCGCCCAACGACTAACAATCACCCCGAGAGTAACAATCAATCCTTAAGCAGCTTAGCAGCTAGCATTGCCAAGCGATTTCCGGTGGCATTAATCGATGAGTTTCAGGATACCGATCCGCTGCAATATCAGATTTTCAGCCAAATTTACCAACTCAGAGAAAGCTCAGATAACAATGCTCAAGCCTTATTGATGATTGGCGATCCTAAGCAGGCGATTTACGCCTTTAGGGGCGCAGATATTCATACCTATATCGATGCGCGACAACAGACGGAATTTCATTACAGCCTATATACCAATTATCGCTCTAGCCGCAATATGATTGCTGGTGTTAACCAACTGTTTAGTCAACATGCGGATCCTTTTATCAGTGAGGCGATCCCTTTCGAAATCGTTGCACCTTCCCCTTTTGCCGATAGTAAGCAGCTTATTGAACAGCAGCAAAACACAAGTGCTTTGCGCATCAAATTACTCGGTGAAGACCCAGATACTGGTCTCAATAAAGCCAGCGCCCGAAAACAGTTAGCCGAAGATAGCTGTAACGAAATCGCTCGCCTACTAACCGAAGCGCAGCAGGGTCTATGTTTAAAAGGCGACACACAGCTTAAGGCCAAAGATATTGCGGTGCTAGTACGTGACAGAAATGAAGCCGCTTATATTAAAACGGCCTTGAGTGAGCGCCAAATTGGAGCGGTATTTCTTAGCCGTGATAGCGTATTTAGTACCTTAGAGGCCAAAGAGCTGGCATTGGTCTTAATCGCAATTGCCAACCCCAAAGATGAACGAGCGCTCCGCTCAGCCTTAGCGACACTGTTACTAGGCTATAGCGCCGAAGAGATCCATCAATTTAATCAGGATGAAGACCGTCGCCAAAACTTATTAGAACTATTCCATCATCTACACCAAATTTGGCTCAAACGCGGAGTTATGCCCTGCCTATTGGCTTTGGCTAATGAAACTCAATTAATTGAGCGGCTCTTAAACAGTAGTGATGGCCAACGTAGACTCACTGACTTCAGGCATTTAGGCGAACTGCTACAGCAAAAGTCAACTGAGCTTGATGGCATTAACGCGCTACTCAATTGGTATCAACAAACATTAGCCGAAAGTCACACCAACGAAGAGGCTCAGCTCAGATTAGAGAGCGAGCAAAACTTGTTGCAGATTGTCACTATCCACAAGAGTAAAGGACTCGAATATCCTGTCTGTTTTGTGCCTTTTGTAAGCCTAGCTCGGGATAATCGCCGTAAGCCTGCACCTATGCTTTACCATGACAATAACCAGTTAGTTTGGGATATAGAACAAAGTGATGAGGGTTGGCAGCAACATAAGCGAGAGAATTTAGCCGAAGATCTGCGTCTGCTGTACGTTGCCCTGACTCGTCCAGTTTTGGCTTGCTACCTTTATGTGGCCAATCACAGCCGATTCACTAAAAAATCAGGGATCAGCAGCCAACTGCACGAAACCGCTATCGGTTATCTATTAGGGATAGAAGACAGCCAATGCGATATCGAACTTATTGAAGCCAGAGCGAACTTACTACAAAGTGAGGCCATTAGTGTTGAGCGGATAGAACACATTGCAGCCGCAACGCCCCTGCCTCAAATTGAAGACGATGATAATAATTTATCGCCGAAGGTCTTAATTCGCCCAAACATAACACCTTGGCGAGTAGGCAGTTATTCTGGTTTAGTCAAAGATATGCCCCATGAGCGTACCACTCCAGGCAGTGATGATGAAAGCTTCCCCGAACTTAGCATCGTACACGACGAAGCCGAGCCAATCCCGTCTCGATTTAGTTTCGAGCGCGGCGCTAATGCCGGTAGTTTTATGCATTTGGTATTAGAGCTTATCGACTTTACGCAAGCCGAAACCGACCTCATCCAGCAGTTACCCATCGCCATGAGTAAATATGGTATCGATGAAAGCTGGCAGCCAATTTTACATCAATGGTATCTCGATCTACTCAACGCGCCTCTCAGACCGAGTACCTTTAGTACTGAAAATATAGGTACTGCCAATGTCAGCACTGGCAGTTTGTGTCTAGCCCATCTCCCACCGAATCAAACCTTAGTGGAGATGGAGTTTTATCTGCCGATTTCTCAGTTACAAGCTCAGGCGCTCAATCAATTACTGAGCCGACATGGCTACCCTATGACATTGGCATTTGACACCTTACAAGGCATGCTCAAAGGTTTTATCGATTTAACTTTTGAACACAATGGGCAATTCTACATCGCCGATTATAAGTCGAATCATTTGGGTGATAGTTTTAGTGATTATCAGCAAGAGCAAATGCAACAAGCTATCAGCGGCCATCGCTATGATCTGCAATACATTATCTACACCCTAGCCTTACATCGTTATCTAAAACTGCGACTAGCCAACTACAGTTATGAGCAGCATATTGGTGGTAGCTACTATTTGTTTTTGCGAGGAATGTCGACTCAAGCTCCAGGTTGCGGCGTATTTTATGATAAGCCGCCCAAGGCCTTGATTGAACAGTTTGATGCCTTAGTACAAACATCCGAAATCCCAACAGCCACTAATAAAGATGGCACTAATGAAGAGAATGCTAATATGGAGAGTACTACAAAGGGCATAGCGAATAAGCAGGCAGGGACACCACCTATCCAGACGGAGTTAGACCTATGAGCCAGCTTCTCAGTCCAATGACCCTACAGCAGCCTATCGAACAACTGTTAAAAGAGTGGCAAGCCTCGAGACTTATCACACCACTGGATCGCCATTTTGCCTTGCAGATGGCGAGTCTACACAAAGAGCACGCAAGTGATAAGTTAGACTCAAATGAGCCACTATTGACCCTAATCTGTACCCTGCTCAGTCGCCAGCTGTCAACGCAACATACTTGCTTGCCTTTGGAACAAATCGACTTTAGCAATCCACTCAAGGAACAGCAGCCTCAATGCCAAATCAATCTAAGTTTGCCTGCACTCGTTGAGAAACTAGCTAATGCCGAAGCCGTCGGTTTAGCGCCACAGCAACTGGATAAACCTTTAATCCTCGATGGCACACGTCTCTATTTACAACGCTATTATCAGTTTGAATCTAAGGTAGCCGACAAGCTACTTCAACTTGCCAAGCCATTACCCATAGAAAATATAGCACTGGCAGCTCAGAGGCTAACTTGCCTGTTTCCAATAAATCAGGGACAAGAATATGATTGGCAGAAAATAGCCACGGCAACAGCACTAACCCAAAAGCTAGCGGTGATCACCGGTGGACCAGGCACAGGTAAAACCACCACAGTGACTAAGCTGTTGCTGCTATTGTGCATACAACAGCAAGACAATCCGACCAATAAATCAGCCCTTAATATTCGTCTAGTGGCACCAACCGGTAAAGCAGCGGCACGCCTTAGCGAATCGATCAAAGCCTCGAAAGCCAGACTCAGTGACGAACTCAAAGCTTATCGTGATATTATCGATATCGATCTGCTGGCTCATGTTCCTGAAGAGGCAGCCACCTTACACCGTCTGCTAGGTGTGCTCCCTAATACTCATCAATTTAGGCATCACAGTGAAAATCCTTTGCGACTTGATTTGCTGGTGGTTGACGAAGCTTCCATGGTCGATCTGCCTATGATGTATAAGCTGCTCTATGCCTTACCAAAGCATGCTCGACTGATCTTATTAGGCGACCAAGACCAACTCGCCTCTGTAGAAGCGGGAGCCGTTTTAGGCGATATTTGTGGTGGCTTAAAACAAACTGATCAAAGCTGGCGCATGCGCTATACGCCCGCCAAAGCCGAGCTCTTGAGTCAGTTGACCCAAACTTCACTGTATGAGTTTATTGACCCAAGCATAAATGCTGATAATTCACATTCTGACATCAATTCCGGCCTAGATAGTCACCCACAAAACAGCACTCATATAAAGAACAGCTTAGGTGACAGCCTAGTTATGCTGATGCATAGCCACAGATTTAAAGGTGATGCCGGAATTGGTCTATTAGCTTCGGCGGTGAATCACAGTGACACACAGGGAATACAGCAAGTTTGGCAGCAAGGCTATCAAGAGCTACATTGGATAACCCACAAATTGCATCAACAGGGAAATTTAGGCTTAGATGAGCTGCTCGCCTATAGTGTTGCACAATATCAGGTCTATCTTGATGAACTGCTCAAAGGCCAATTAACCGCTGTAGAGATCATCGAGCGCTTCAATCAATATCGGATATTATGCGCCATGCGCGCTGGAGAGTATGGTGTCGATGGCATCAATAGCGCCATGACCTCTGCCCTAGCGACAGCAAAATTGATTAATCCCCATGGTGAGTTTTATTCAGGCCGCCCGGTGATCATTCAAAATAATGACTATAACCTCGGGCTGTTTAATGGTGATATTGGTGTCATATTGCCTGATGAAACACATCAACAACGCTTGATGGCCTGCTTTGTTCAAGCCGATGGTAGTTTACTAAAAGTACTTCCGGCGCGATTACCACAACACGATACTTGCTATGCCATGACGGTACATAAGAGCCAAGGCAGTGAATTTGCCAATGTTAGCCTTGTCATGCCAACTAAACCCAGCGTGGCGCAACGACAACTACTGACAAAAGAGCTAGTGTATACCGCGATCACTCGGGCTAAACTGCATTTTACCTGTCTGGGCAATGAAGCTATTTTTGAACAAGCCTGCAAGCAAGCCACTCAGCGCGCCTCAGGATTGGCAAAGCGTTTATGGTCATAGCGATGACAGGATTATAAATGGCGCATAAAATCGACAAACAAGCGCCTAGCTGCAGCGCAAACCTTGCATAAATTTGCCAGCGCGGCATAGTGAGCAAGCGATTAACTATCCGAGATAAAACGGAGAACCGATGAGTTCGATTAACCTATTACTTTTATGCGGCGGTGGCGGTGACGAACACGCAATTTCCCTGTTATCAGCCAATTATTTTGAAACCTCTTTGGCTAAACTGCCTCATATTAATCTGCTTCGAGTCGAATTAGATGGCAATGGCCAATACATGACGAAATCCGGCGAGCGCTGCGAACTCACTAATCGTAAAGAGATCCGTTTCGAAGATGAAACCCTTACGCCTTGGTCTGTCGATTATGTGATCCCCTGTATTCATGGTTATCCAGGTGAGACTGGCGATATTCAATCATATTTTGGCTTAATTAACCTGCCCTATCTTGGCTGTGACTCAGAAGGCTCAAGCAACTGCTTTAATAAGATCACCGCCAAAATGTGGTTTACCGCACTCGGCATTCCTAATACGCCCTATATTTTCCTCAATCAGCTGGATGATGCGGCAGTAGCTCAGGCGCAAACCGCTTTTAAACAGTGGGGATCGATTTTCATTAAAGCAGCTTCACAAGGTTCCTCAGTCGGTTGTTATCGCGTCGACGATACCAGCCAAATTGAAAAAACCTTAACCGATGCCTTTAAATTCTCCCCTTATGTGGTAATAGAAAAAACCATTAAGGCCCGTGAACTCGAAGTCGCGGTATATCAATACCAAGGAAGAACCGTAGCGACACTGCCCGGTGAAGTTATCTGTTCCAGCGATACTTTCTATACCTTCGATGAAAAATATGCGGCTAACAGTAAAGCCTCAACTAAAGTGGTTGCCGAGGTTTCCAGTGAAATTGCTAGCCAGATCCAAGATTATGCGATCAAAGTTTTTGATGGCATGAAATTACGTCATCTATCGCGTATCGACTTCTTCCTCACTGAAACCGGCGAGATCCTTTTAAATGAAATTAACACCTTCCCAGGTTTAACCCCGATTTCTATGTTCCCTAAGATGCTTGCCAACCATGGCGATGATTTTAGTGAGTACCTTAATGAGATAATTACTCAAGGTGTTGGCACACAATAAATAGTGTTTCGGCAGCATTTATATTCAATTTTTACCAATATAAGCAAAGCAAAAGGGAGCCTATTAGCTCCCTTTTGCTCGTCCGGGGAAACGAATTTACCGCTGGTGTGCCGAAGGCTTATTCGGCGTCGAGAAGTCTTGCGCTGCTGATCTCGATTTTACGCGGTTTCATCGCCTCGGGAATTTCTCGTTTCAAGTCAATGTTAAGTAGACCATTTTCAAGCTCTGCACCCACTACTGTCACATAATCGGCCAGCTGGAATGTACGCTCGAATCCTCGCTCGGCAATGCCTTGGTACAGGTATTGACGTTCAGTATCTTGTTCGGCTTTAGTGCCCTTCACCAATAGTTTGTCGCCTTCACTGGTGATATCTAATTCTTGCATCGAAAAACCTGCCACTGCCATAGTAATACGGTAGCGATTCTCATTGAGCAGTTCGATGTTGTATGGAGGATAACCGGAATTACCTTTGTTCGATGCGGCATGTTCTGCAAGCTGGGCTAAACGATCGAATCCAATAGCACTACGGTATAAAGGGGTTAAATCATAATTTCTCATCTTGTATATCCTTGTGTTAAGCAATATCAAATTAAAGTGGCCGAGTTATGGTGATGATTGTCACCTGTCGCACCGAGTTATCATGGTTAACGCTTCAGCCCCGAAGGCACTGATTTGTGGTTAACTTAAGAGCCTCATTGAGCGCTCCATAATCAATATATGTGGATAGCAAAAATTGTTTTCAAGGGAATAAAAACAAAAAATCCCAAATATTTTCATATTCGGGATTTCTATTTATCCAAATTAATAGATAAATTATTGAAAAATAATATCTATTTATAGTTGGCTATTATGCGTCAGCTTCTGGCGTTGGATACTTAGCCGCAGTTTCGCTAATCAGAGTTTGTAACTCACCTTTTTGATACATTTCAGTCAGGATGTCACAACCGCCAATCAATTCACCTTCAACCCACAATTGTGGGAAGGTTGGCCAGTTAGCATATTTAGGCAGTTCGCTACGAATATCTGGATGCTGCAAAATATCAACATAGGCGAATTGTGCGCCGCAGTTAATCATGATCTGAGCAACTTGAGAAGAAAAACCACAGCTAGGCAATTTAGGTGAGCCTTTCATATATACAATGATTGGGTTTTCGGCAATTTGCTGCTTGATTTTTGCTACAGTTTCATTGGTTTCCATATGCTTTCCTAAGTATTACAACATAAGCGAATTTGATAATAACACCTATTGTACGTCAGGATGCCACAGAACAAAAACCTACTTTTATTATGGTTTTTAGCTTAGACATATTATTGATTGAATTAATCTAAAAAATCGGCCAAACAATGATTCACATCACAATTTTATCAGGTAGAATGAGATGTTGTGAGCAAACAGAAAAGACAATTGAATGTCAAATGGAGAAAAAACATGGCTTTTGAATTACCAGCACTTCCTTACGCAAAAGACGCATTAGAGCCCCATATTTCCCAAGAAACTATTGAGTACCACTATGGTAAGCATCACAACACTTATGTTGTGAAACTAAACGGCTTAGTTGAAGGCACTGAACTTGCTGAAAAAAGCTTAGAAGAGATCATCAAAACTTCTACAGGCGGTATTTTCAACAATGCTGCGCAAATTTGGAACCACACTTTCTACTGGAACTGCCTATCACCAAATGGTGGCGGAGCAGCAACAGGTGATATCGCAGCGGCAATCGATGCTGCTTTCGGTTCTTTCGAGGCGTTTAAAGCACAATTTACTGATGCTGCAGTTAACAACTTCGGTAGCGCTTGGACTTGGTTAGTTAAAAATGCAGACGGTTCAGTTGCTATTGTAAACACTAGCAATGCAGCGACTCCCCTAACAGATGAAGGTGTTACTCCGCTACTGACTGTTGATGTGTGGGAACACGCTTATTATATCGATTACCGCAACGTTCGCCCTGACTACCTAGCTCATTTCTGGGAACTGGTTAACTGGGAATTTGTTAACAGCAACTTCGCTGGTTAATCAAACCGTTAATTCTATATTCGATAAAAAAAGGAGCCTAATTAGGCTCCTTTTTATTTGCTCTAAATCCAAACCTCTTTACAGATGCAACAGTTGCAATTGCAATGTTTGCCATTGTTTTTACTATATTTTTTATAACCTACTTTTTATTAGCGTCTATTATTAAAGTACCAGTCTCAGATGATCAGTTTTACTGCGGGGTTTATTTATTGCTTTATTAGGGGGTAGAAAATGGGCATTTTTGAACACTATCAACAGCGCTATGAAAAAAAACTCGATGAAGAGTATTCATTACAAGACTTTTTAGCCATCTGCAAACAAGACCGTATTGCATACGCATCGGCCGCCGAACGCTTATTGATTGCCATTGGCGACCCACAAGTTATCGACACATCCAAAGATTCCGTTTTAAGCCGAATATTTTCTAATCGGTTAATCTCTCGCTATCCCGCATTTAAAGATTTCTACGGTATGGAAGAAGCGATAGAACAGATAGTCGCCTACCTCAAGCACTCCGCACAAGGGCTCGAAGAATCGAAACAGATTCTCTATTTACTTGGCCCTGTGGGCGGCGGTAAATCCTCTCTCGCAGAAAAATTAAAGTCCTTAATGCAACAAGTGCCCATTTACGTATTAAGTGCTAATGGTGTTCGAAGCCCTGTCAATGACCATCCATTCTGCCTGTTTAATCCTGAAGAAGATGGTGAGCTACTCCAAAAAGAGTTTGGTATTCCTCAGCGTTACCTCAAAACGATTATGTCGCCTTGGGCCGTCAAACGTTTACATGAATTTGGCGGTGATATCTCCCAATTTAAAGTGGTTAAAGTCTATCCCAGTATCTTAGATCAACTGGGTATCGCCAAGACCGAACCCGGAGACGAGAATAATCAGGATATTTCGTCACTAGTGGGGAAAGTCGATATTCGTCAATTAGAACATTTTGCCCAACACGATGCCGATGCCTACTCCTATTCGGGGGCACTGTGTCGTGCTAATCAAGGCTTAATGGAGTTTGTTGAGATGTTTAAAGCGCCAATCAAGGTGCTGCATCCTCTGCTTACCGCAACACAAGAAGGTAACTATAACGGCACCGAGGGCCTATCTGCACTGCCCTACAACGGCATTATCTTGGCACACTCCAACGAGTCAGAGTGGACCACATTTAGAAATAATAAGACCAACGAAGCCTTCTTAGACCGTGTCTATATCGTAAAAGTACCTTACTGTTTGCGTGTCTCGGAAGAGATGCAGATTTACAAAAAATTATTGTTAAACTCTGAGTTATCACAGGCTCCCTGCGCCCCTTATACCTTAGAGTTGTTGTCGCAATTTAGTGTACTGTCACGAATTAAAACGCCAGAAAACTCCTCTATTTACTCAAAAATGCGTGTCTATGATGGCGAGAGCCTCAAGGATACCGATCCCAAAGCCAAATCATTCCAAGAATATCGTGATTACGCAGGTGTCGACGAAGGCATGCAAGGGTTATCAACTCGTTTTGCCTTTAAAATTCTGTCGAAAGTATTTAATTTCGATCACAGTGAAATTGCTGCCAACCCTGTGCATCTTTTCTATGTATTAGAGCGACAAATTGAACAAGAGCAGTTCCCTACCGACACTGCAGAACGCTACCTTGAGTTTCTTAAAGGTTACTTAACCCCTAAATATATTGAATTTATTGGTAAGGAGATCCAAACCGCCTATTTAGAGTCTTACTCTGAATACGGGCAAAACATCTTTGACCGCTATGTCACC
This sequence comes from Shewanella sp. Isolate11, assembly GCF_022398315.1. Classification (GTDB taxonomy): domain Bacteria; phylum Pseudomonadota; class Gammaproteobacteria; order Enterobacterales; family Shewanellaceae; genus Shewanella. The sequence continues at coordinate 189,535 of NZ_JAKEVF010000002.1, read as the reverse complement.
TATGCCGATTTCTGGATCCAAGATCAAGAATACCGTGACCCTGAAACCGGCCAACTTTTCGACCGTGCAGCACTCAATGCCGAACTGGAAAAAATTGAAAAGCCAGCCGGGATTAGTAATCCCAAAGATTTTCGTAATGAGATAGTCAACTTTGTCCTCAGAGCCAGAGCCAACAACGAAGGCTCTAATCCACTTTGGACTAGCTATGAAAAATTACGCACCGTTATCGAGAAAAAGATGTTCTCGAATACCGAAGATCTACTGCCAGTGATCTCCTTCAATGCCAAGACCTCAACCGATGATCAACGTAAACATGATGATTTCGTCAATCGCATGATGGAAAAAGGCTACACCAAAAAACAAGTTAGGTTGTTATCAGAGTGGTACTTAAGAGTACGTAAATCTTCTTGATCCCCCCCTGTGGGGAGCTTGCTCCCCAGACGTCTTTTGGAGGTGCGCATGGCAAACTTTATAGATAGAAGATTGAATGCCAAAGGGAAAAGCACGGTTAACCGGCAGCGTTTTATTAATCGCTATAAACAGCAAATAAAAAAAGCGGTTAGCGATGCGGTCACCAGACGCAGCGTTACCGATATCGACAAAGGTGAAAAAATTGGTATACCGACTCGGGATATCAGTGAGCCGATTTTTCACCAAGGCCGTGGCGGCATTAAAGAGCGAGTGCATCCTGGTAACGATCAATTCGCTCGAGGCGATCAAATAGAGCGCCCGCCTCAAGGCGCAGGCCAAGGGAGTGGTCAAGGCGATGCTTCCGATGCTGGAGAAGGCCAAGATGATTTTGTTTTTCAAATATCCAAAGATGAATACTTGGAGCTGTTATTTGAAGACTTAGAACTTCCCAATCTACAGAAAAACCGGCTTAATAAACTGGTTGAATATCAAACATACCGTGCCGGATTTACTAATGATGGCGTACCAGCCAACATCAACATTGTTCGCTCCTTGCGCTCTTCACTCGCCCGACGTACAGCCATGACTTCGGCTAAGAAAGCCCTATTAACGGAATTAAAAGCTGAACTTGAACAATTAGAACAAACTCCAGGTTCAGATGCAGAACGAATCATCGATTTAACAACACAAATCGAACAACTTGAAACCCGTATCGCAAAAGTGCCTTTTATCGATACCTTTGACTTACGTTATAACAATTTTGCCAAACGTGAGGTGCCATCAAGCCAAGCTGTGATGTTTTGCCTTATGGATGTATCCGGCTCGATGGATCAAGCCACAAAAGATATGGCAAAACGCTTTTATATCTTGCTGTATCTATTTCTCACTCGTACCTATAAAAACTTAGAGGTGGTGTATATCCGGCACCATACTCAAGCCAAAGAGGTCGACGAACACGAGTTTTTCTACTCCCAAGAAACGGGTGGCACTATTGTTTCAAGTGCGCTGAATTTAATGCATCAAATACAAAGAGAACGCTACCCAAAAAATGAGTGGAATATCTATGCCGCACAAGCCTCTGATGGCGATAACTGGGCTGATGATTCACCAACGTGCAGACACATTTTAGAAAAACAACTTCTGCCCGTCGTGCGCTATTTTAGCTATATCGAAATCACCAATCGTGCCCACCAAACGCTGTGGCGAGAGTATGAACAGCTACAAAAAAGCCATGACAATATCGCCGTTCAGCACATCAGACAGGCGGAAGATATTTACCCTGTCTTTAGGGAATTATTTAAGAAGCAGGCGGTTTAGGGGGGCTTATGACGAGAAAAAAAAGTACGGTATTAGACGATGGGCCCGATTGGAATTTTGAATTATTACAATCCTACCTCACGGAAATAGAGCGGGTCGCTAAGCATTATCGTTTAACCACCTACCCCAATCAAATTGAGGTGATCACAGCCGAGCAGATGATGGATGCCTATGCGGGGATAGGTATGCCAATCGGTTACACTCATTGGTCTTTTGGTAAAAAGTTTATCGAAACAGAACAGGGTTATAAGCGAGGCCAAATGGGCTTAGCCTATGAGATTGTAATTAACTCCGATCCCTGCATTGCCTATTTGATGGAAGAGAACACTATTACCATGCAAGCCTTGGTAATGGCTCATGCTAGCTTTGGCCACAACAGCTTTTTTAAAAACAATTACCTGTTTAAAACCTGGACCGATGCGAGTTCAATTATCGATTACTTAGTCTTTGCAAAGAACTATATTCGTGAATGTGAAGAACGCTATGGCGTTGAGCAAGTTGAGCTACTTATAGACTCTTGTCATGCCCTAATGAATTATGGCGTCGACCGCTATAAACGCCCTAGTGAGATCTCATTTAAAGAGGAAAAAGTACGTCAAAAAGAACGGGAAGAATATCTTCAAAGCCAGGTAAACGATCTATGGCGCACAATTCCGCTTAATCAAGCGGCAGTTAAGCCTTCTGAGTTGACAAACTTTCCTGCAGAACCCCAAGAAAACATTCTCTATTTTATCGAAAAAAATGCGCCTTTATTAGAACCTTGGCAACGAGAAATTGTTCGAATAGTCAGGAAGATGGGCCAATATTTTTATCCACAACGACAAACCCAAGTGATGAACGAAGGTTGGGCAACATTTTGGCATTACACCTTACTCAACCATCTCTATGATGAAGGCTTAGTCAGCGATCGCTTTATGATTGAGTTTTTACAAAATCATACCAATGTGATTGCACAGCCTAGCTACAATAGCCCTTATTACTCAGGCATTAACCCTTATGCTCTCGGCTTTAATATGTTTGTCGATATCCGCCGTATCTGTGAATCCCCCACAGATGAGGATCGACGTTGGTTTCCTGAAATTGCAGGCAGTAACTGGTTAGATACCCTGCACTTTGCTATGGAAAATTTTAAAGATGAGAGTTTCATTAGTCAGTATCTGTCACCCAATATCATTCGGCAGTTCAAACTCTTTAGTATTCTGGATAATGATAAGAAGAATTACTTAAGCATATCTGCAATCCATGATGAACAGGGCTATCACGACATAAGAAACAAACTATCGCAACAATATAACCTATCGAATAATGAACCAAATATTCAAGTACAAAGTGTCGCGATATCGGGAGATCGTTCACTGGTATTGCGCTATATCCCCATAAACCGAATTCCACTAGATGAAAGCTGCCATGAGGTGGTCAAACACCTTCATCGTCTGTGGGGATTCACTGTAACTCTAGAGCAGATAGACGAAGACGGACAAACACAAATCATCTCTACCTGCCCAGATAAACAAACCGAACTGGAAAATATCTAGATATTAGCCAATAAAAAAGCGCCATAAAGGCGCTTTTTTATTGTTTCAATTCCGCATTAAGCGAAAGTGAAATCCACATGTTCGATAAGTGGCTTGAACGCATGACGTTGCATAGCTTGAACGCGGACTTTAACTTCTTTACCATCTAAAACGATAGTTAAATCAGAAGTGTAGAAATCTTCATTCGTTTGAATGTTGATAATATCTTTGTGGTCGAATTCAATAGAAACAGCTTCTTTGCCAGCACCGTAGATAACAGCAGGTACTTTACCAGCATGACGTAGGCGGCGGCTCGAACCTTTCCCTATTTCAGTACGGGTTTGTGCAGTAATTGCGTAAGACATAGTTTACTCACTTATTTTAATAAAGTTTTGGGTGATCACCGTTCTCGACCAACGATGACCTCATTTAAAGCGAGCGAATACTAGCACAAGCAAGCCCACATAACAAATAGAAGTTATCTGAATCAGCTGTTTTATGAGTCGTTACCAAGTTCGAACTGGGCCCGTGTCCACATGTACAAAACCTGAGTTTGGATAAAATCCGACGCCGCCCAATTTCAATGAACGTGCGGCATCACGCAAGTCTTTTAGCTCGACCCCAGGAATCGCAATATCCATCGCCATACCTTTCATATGATAACTTTTCTTGGCTACGCCATTGCTTTTCGATGCCAACATAGCATTAGTCTTTGGACAACGGTAACCAGAGATAACATGAAACTCATGTTCCACATTTAAGGTTTGCTTCAAAGTGAATAACAAGTCAAATAATCGCTTATCCATAGGTGCAATTTGATTGGCACGATGATCACGCAGAAGATGATTAAAATCACTCAATGTTTCTGCTTGATAGTGTCCGTCAACCCAATAGCTTCCGTGCCCTCTTTCGCCTGTATGTCTATTATAAAAACTTAAGCTGCGAACGCCTGTTGCCGAACGGCTTGCTTGAGCTTTTGGTGCAACCATAGAGAACATTGCAACACCACCAAGACCTAATAACAACTGCCTACGCGCAGGACACACTACTGTCAATTCACACCACCGTTCACTTTTTGACCAACAAGGCCGCACAAATTAAACGGAATGAAACCGAAGATCAAGCAGTATTTTTAGACTGAATAATAACTCAAACCTAGGCAGGCTTTAGTATTTGGCGTGTAATGTTGCAGTAATATTCTGATTTCTATTGTATATGTCATCTCTGAACTGTGCGATATTTTGGCCATCTAGCCATGACGTCCAGTAAACTAAATGAATAGGTAATTTGTGATCAAACGCAAACCACTGAGTTTTATTGCGCTCAATCTGCATATCTACCCAAGTTTGCTTATCACTAACTAAGTATGATGCCATCCAATTTGCTAGCTGCTCTACTTTCTCAATTCGAATACAGCCCGAAGACAATGCTCTATCACTCCTAGCGAATAATCCCTTGTCACTGGTATCGTGTAAATAAACACTGTACGGGTTTTCAAAGAAAAATTTATAGCGGCCTAGAGTATTGCCCACCCCAGGCTTTTGTACCAAACGATAGGGAAAACGGCCTCTGGCCACATCGCTCCACTCTTGTGGTGTTTTAGTTACTAGTTGACCGTCATAATTAAACGCTTGAAAATTTCGACGGCTCAAATAGCCTCCATCTTGGCGGACCTTAGGAAGCAGATCATATTTAACCAGTTTTCTTGGCACATTCCAGCTGGGATTTAGTACAAGATTGCTTATCTCGCCTTTTAAAATGGGGGTCTGCCGATAGGGTTTACCTACAATAACTTTCGAACGTAACGCAATTTGCGCACCATCGACCAGTACCATTTCATAGGCCGGGATATTTATTAATAAGTAACGATCGCCGACATGAGACATATATTGGGCACGCTCAATGAAATTAAATGCCAATAACTTAGCTCGTTCTAGCGGCGTGCGATTGAGCCAGCGGATGGTATCAGGACCAATAATGCCATCTTGTTTTAAGCCGTGACGCCATTGAAAGCGCATCACCGCACTACGCAAAGTATCATCGTAATAATCGACTTTGCTTGAACTTGCTGGATCATACTCTGCACTGTAATCCCGCAACCACATCAAACGCTCGGTAATTTCAGGCACAATTGACGCACTCTGACCGGGTTTTAATAGACCAATAAAATGCAGCGGACGCCATTGGTGCTGCTTTGCTAGCCAAGTTAAATAACGAATACGATTATTTAACTGCAAATAACCATCAACCTCTGGCTCTAATGCCATCACAGCAGTGAAGATATCTGGATCATGAATCGATTGAGGGGCGCGAATAGCGATGCCATGACGTTGCCAAAAGTCGGCTATTGCCGTCGCCAGCTCATAGAACTCAGGTTTTGACAAGGAGTCAAAGACAGGTTGAGCGTTACTTTCACTCTCTGTTTCTAGACGTTGTTGATAGAAAACAAAAGGCTCTCTTGGCTCAACAAGTGATATCAACTGAGCCTGCTGGATAAGAGAAATCATAGCGGCATCAGCTCGACCGACAGCGGATGACATTGAAGACATAGCCAACCCTGACAGCAAGACAATAAATAATACAATTGTTCGCATCATAATTCCTCCTAGGGTAATTATGGTGCACAGATCGATTTCTCTCCTGCTGAACTCAAGATAAATTTTTTATAAGCAAGTACGCAAAGCTAACCAAACACTCTTTCTTCGGTATTTATTGCATAAATGGACACAAAAAAGCCCCAACTAATGTTGAGGCGTTTTTGTCATCTAAAGATGGTACCCGAGGCCAGACTTGAACTGGTACGCTTATTCAATTGATACGGATTTTAATTTTCAACACTTAATTGTTGCGGATTTCATCCAAGGAAATTGTTAATACAAAAAACAATAAGACACAAAAAAGCCCCAACTAATGTTGAGGTTTTTTGTCATCTAAAGATGGTACCCGAGGCCAGACTTGAACTGGCACGCTTATTCAATTGATGCGGGTTTTAATTTTCAACACTAAATTATTGCGGATTTAATCCAAGGAAATTTTTAATACGCAAAGCGATAAGGCACAAAAAAGCCCCAACTAATGTTGAGGCGTTTTTGTCATCTAAAGATGGTACCCGAGGCCAGACTTGAACTGGCACGCTTATTCAGCGAGGGATTTTAAATCCCTTGTGTCTACCGATTCCACCACTCGGGCAAAGTGTGTTTTAGCGTTGATTTGTAATGAACCAACATTAAAACTTAAAGTGGAGGCGCGACCCGGAGTCGAACCGAGATCGACGGATTTGCAATCCGCAGCATAGCCATTCTGCCATCGCGCCACTTTCCAATTAGCTTATAACCAAAAAAGCAATTGGAGCGACATATCGGGTTCGAACCGATGACCTATACCTTGGCAAGGTATCGCTCTACCAACTGAGCTAATGTCGCCTTAACTTTACGAACAACTTCAACTGTAAACATCACAAAGGTATCGTCTTGACCTTTACCAACTGAGCTAATGTCGCCTTAACTTTACGAACAACTTTAACTGTAAACATTACAAAGGTATCGTCTTAACCTTTATCAACTGAGCTAATGTCGCCTTAACTTTACGAACAACTTTAACTGTAAACATTACAAAGGTATCGTCTTAACCTTTATCAACTGAGCCAATGTCGCCTTAACTTTACGAACAACTTTAACTGTAAACATTACAAAGGTATCGTCTTAACCTTTAGCAACTGAGCTAATTTTGTTCTTCAATCAATTCTGCCTGTAAAGCTTTCCTTGACTGCGGAATGGCATTCTACCGATTTACCCCTAACTGTCAACGACCTATTTCTCATAAATGGATCGTTTGAACACTTAGTGATCGCATTGCATTTTAATTGTGCGATTCGTCAGTTAAATCCTTCCATGCTGCCATAATATAGCTAACCATTGACCAGAAAGTTAAAATGGCAGCGATATAAAAAAGCACAACAGCGGTAGAGGTCAAAAACGTATTGGGCTGCCAAATTAAACCGATGATGGCCACCATTTGTGCAGCGGTCTTATATTTACCAATCCAAGAAACGGCGACGGCACCACGCTTACCAATCTCAGCCATCCACTCACGTAATGCTGAGATCACAATTTCTCGGCCAATCATAAACAGCGCCGGCAAGGTCAACCAAATTTCATTATATTGCGCGACCAATAGCACCAATGCTGTCGTAACCATAATTTTATCTGCAACAGGATCGAGAAAAGCACCAAAGCGTGTCGATTGCTTCAGTTTTCTCGCTGCATAGCCATCTAACGCATCGGTGACCGCCGCCAGCCAGAAAACGAACGCAGCCGCAAAGGGTGACCATGAATAAGGCACATAAAAAAGAATTACAAAAACAGGTAGTAATACTAGCCTGAAAAGGGTCAAGGCTATCGGTACATTAAACGGCATGGGAAAACCAGTTATCTATAAGCAGCGCCAATCTTGCCTTAATTTTGCTACCCTCGCAATGCATCATGTATTGTTTGTGCCATTTCTGGACTAATACCGGGTACTTTTGCCAACTCTGCAACACTGGCTCCTTTAACTTGTTGTAAGCCACCTAAATACTGAAGCAAGGCTTTACGGCGTTTCGGACCGACACCTGCTATCGACTCTAAAGTGGAGGTATTACGTGTCTTCTGACGTTTATTACGATGGCCAGTGATCGCAAAGCGATGTGACTCATCACGAATATGTTGGATTAAGTGCAGCGCACCAGAGTCGGCTGGCAGATTAAACGCAATTTCATTCTCACCGTAAATCAAGGTTTCTAACCCAGGTTTACGCCCTTCCCCTTTAGCGACACCAATCAATGTCGGTGCGACATCTAACTGGGCAAACTTCTCATTGACCACCTTTTGCGCGATCCGCAACTGGCCAATCCCCCCGTCAATAAACAATATATCGGGAATTTTGCCATTGACATCAACTTTATCAAACCGCCGACTAATTGCTTGCTTCATCGCGGCATAATCATCACCCGGAGTTATACCATGGATGTTATAACGACGATAATCGGCTTTATGTGGTCCTTCACGATTGAACACCACGCATGAAGCCACTGTGCTTTCACCCATGGTGTGACTGATATCGAAACACTCCATACGGTTGATTTTTTGGCTCTGCTCGAGAGCTTCTTCCAATAACAAGAAACGTTGTTCGACAGTATTTTGATGCGACAAACGCGTTTCAACTGCATTTTTGGCATTAGTATCAGCAATCCGTAAAAAACTGGCGCGTTCACTTCGCACCTTAGTTTTTATCGATACGTTTTTCTCTAATGCTTGCTTAACGGCATCTTCTAACTCATGGATATCCTCAAACTCATGACTCACGATAATTTCGTTAGGGATGGTTCTTTGGCTATCCACATTTAGGTAAAACTGCAACATAAAGGCTCGTAGCACTTCACTTAACTCTGTCTCATCTGGCACCGCCGGATAATAACTACGACTACCAAAGATCTTACCGCTGCGAATAATCAGAAGATGAAAGCAAGCAACGCCCGAAGCAAAATACACCCCGATCACGTCCATATCACCATGACTACCAGAGACTTCTTGCTGCTCTACTACTCGCCTTAGGGCACTGATTTGATCGCGATAACGGGCAGCGTCTTCGTAATGCATGTTCTGTGCGGCCTGCTCCATCTTGGCCACTAAACTCGCCAGCACTTGCTGATCTTTGCCCTTTAAAAACAGCGTAGCCAACTTAACCTGCTCTTGGTACTCCTCATCCGATACCTTATCAACACAAGGCGCACTACAACGGGCAATTTGATACTGTAAACAGGGTCGAGACCGCGCTTTATAGTAGAGATCATCACACTGACGTACGGGAAATAGCTTTTGCATTAAATGCAGGCTTTCGCGTACCGCACCACCATTAGGGTATGGTCCGAAATACTGACCTTTCTCCCGCTTAGCACCACGGTGATAAGCCAGCCTAGGATGTTGATGACTACTTAAAAAGATATAAGGATACGATTTATCATCACGCAGCAAGACATTGTATTTAGGCATGTACTGCTTGATGTAATCGTTTTCCAGCAGCAGTGCATCGGTTTCGCTGTGAGTCAAGGTAACATCGATATCACGTATATGTGATACCAAGGCACGAGTCTTAACGTTAGTGACATTCTTGCGAAAATAGGAACTAAGACGTTTCTTTAAGTCTTTGGCCTTACCCACGTAGATAACTGTGCCTTCGCCATCATACATGCGGTATACCCCTGCAGACGAGGAGACCGACTTAAGAAAAGCAACTGAATCAAAACTTGAGGAAGTCATCATTAAACCAGGTTAGCTAGCAAATGCTAAAACTGACCTGTGTCGAGCATTTTGTAACGGATCGCTAAGCGGGTTAACTCCACATCGCCACTGATCCCCAACTTATCAAATAAACGATAACGATAGCTGTTGACGGTTTTAGGACTTAGGTTCAATTGCTCAGAAATATCACTGACCTTCTCGCCGCTGGTGATCATCATCATGATCTGTAATTCTCGTTCAGACAGTGATTTGAATGGATTATCTTCAGACTGATTAAACTGACTCAATGCCATCTGCTGAGCGATTTCAGGCGACAAATAACGTTGGCCGTGGGCAACCTGTCTAATCGCTTGTATCACTTCTGGAGGCGTTGCTCCCTTAGTTAAGTAACCCGATGCGCCCGCTTGCATGACTTTAGTTGGGAAGGGTTCTTCGCTATGAATGGTAAGCACAATGATTTTGGCATGAGATTGATAACGTAAAATTTTGCGCGTCGCTTCTAATCCACCAATGCCGGGCATGTTCATGTCCATCAAGATCACATCGGCTTCATTATTTCGGCTCCACTGTACTGCAGATTCACCATCACCAGCTTCCCCCACAACCTTGATCCCTCTTTCATCTTCAAGAATACGACGGATCCCGGTTCTTACTAATTCGTGGTCATCTACCAAATATACAGAAATCAACTTAATGCTACCTTGGTTAGCAAATTGCTAAACCCACTATGTCACCGAGAATAATTAAAGTTAATTTATCCCAATTGAGATCATTAGGAAAGGAGAAAATCTCTCAGGTTAACCCAATGAATTATAAGTGAACTATTTTAGGAATTTCTGTCTATAAAATCGCTAAACTGCACTATTTTTCACTCTTTCAAATTGAAACTTGATTCGCTGATTTGATTAATTATCAATAGTTTCAAATGAGTTATCACAATAAAAAAGGATGCCATTGCATCCTTTTCAATTAATGAGTCTTACAGTTAAACATGGATTGGCGGCACGGCCACCACACCTTCCATCAAAACCCGCGCACTACGGCTCATACTGACTTTTTCCACCTGCCATTGCTGATCGGCAAACATGGCCTTGGCACCCACTTTTAAGGTGCCAGAAGGATGACCAAAACGCACACTATCACGCTCAATGCCACCTGCAGCCTGATTAACTAAAGTGCCAGGGATCGCCGCAGCCGTTCCAATGGCAACCGCTGCCGTCCCCATCATGGCATGATGCAGCTTTCCCATCGATAAAGCGCGAACCAACAAATCGACATCATGGGTTGAGACCGCTTTGCCACTTGATGAATGATAGGCCTTTGGCGGTGCCACAAACGCCACCTTGGGTGTATGCTGACGTGTGGCAGCTTGCTCAAGATTATCAATCAACCCCATCTTCAACGCCCCATGAGCTCGAATAAGCTCAAACTTAGCTAATGCCGCATCATCGTTATTGATGGCCTCTTGCAGCTCAGTACCATCGTAGCCTAAAGCTTTAGCATTGAGGAAAATTGTCGGTATACCGGCATTAATCATGGTAGCTTCAAAACTGCCGACACCTTCAACATCCAATTGATCGACTAAATTGCCCGTTGGGAACATGGCACCTTCACCATCGGCGGGGTCAACAAACTCAACGACGACTTCGGCGGCGGGGAAAGTAACGCCATCAAGCTCAAAATCACCCAGCTCCAACACCTCTCCGTCTTGCATTGGCACATGAGCAATAATGGTTTTGTGAATATTTGCCTGCCAGATTTTAACGACGGCAATGCCGTTATCTGGCACTTTAGCGCTATCAACTAAACCTTTACTGATGGCAAATGCGCCCACCGCGGCAGTTAAATTACCGCAGTTACCGCTCCAATCGATAAAAGGCTTATCGATTGCCACCTGACCAAAAAGGTAATCTACATCGTGATCGACTTTACTGCTTTTAGCCAAAATTACGGTTTTACTGGTACTTGAGGTGGCGCCGCCCATACCATCTGTATGTTTACCGTAAGGATCGGGGCTACCAATAACCCTAAGCAACAATGCATCGCGCACATCACCAGCAACTTGCGCCGCCTCGGGTAAATCCGTTAGCGAGAAAAACACCCCTTTGCTGGTGCCACCGCGCATATAGGTTGCGGGTATTTTTATCTGTTTCATCTTACTTCCTTAAAGCGGTGATAAGCGATTAAACCTATCACCGCACTCGCTTGTGTTAGCCAGCATTACGCCTGTTTAGCCTCAAGAAAATCTTGAGCGAAACGTTGTAGCACCCCGCCCGCCTGATAAACTGACACTTCGTCGGCAGTATCTAAGCGGCAAGTGACCGGGACTTGCACTCGCTCACCATTTTTACGCTCGATGACCAAGGTAAGCTCAGCTCTTGGCGTTGGCTCACCAATCACATCGAAGGTCTCGGTTCCATCAATCTTATAGGTGTGACGAGTCTCACCCGCTTTAAACTCCAGCGGTAACACGCCCATGCCGACTAAGTTGGTACGATGAATACGTTCAAAACCTTCGGCAACAATGGCCTCAACCCCTGCTAGACGAACCCCTTTGGCAGCCCAGTCACGTGACGAGCCTTGACCATAATCACCACCAGCGACGATGATCAGCGGCTGATTACGTTGCATATAGGTTTCAATCGCTTCCCACATACGAGTCACTTTGCCTTCAGGCTCAATCCGCGTTAGCGAGCCTTGCTTGACTTCGCCATCGACAATGGCCATCTCGTTAATCAACTTAGGATTAGCAAAAGTGGCACGTTGCGCGGTTAAATGGTCGCCTCGGTGAGTAGCATAGGAGTTAAAGTCCACCTCTGGTAGCCCCATTTTCGCCAGATATTCACCGGCTGCACTGCTGGCTAAAATCGCATTTGAAGGCGAAAGGTGGTCTGTGGTGATATTGTCGCCCAGCACAGCTAAAGGTCGCATCCCTTTAAGGGTACGTTCACCCGCCAGAGCACCTTCCCAATAGGGAGGACGACGGATATAGGTACTCTGTGGACGCCAATCATATAAAGGACTGATCTGCTCTCCATAGTCCACAGCTAAGTCGAACATTGGCGTGTAGATAGATCTAAACTGCTCGGGTTTAACACTCGCCTTAACGATAGCATCAATCTCTGCGTCGCTTGGCCAGATATCTTTAAGTAAAATAGGCTGACCCTGCTTATCGACACCCAGGCTGTCTTTTTCAATATCAAAACGTATGGTGCCAGCAATGGCATACGCTACCACCAATGGCGGCGAAGCTAAAAATGCTTGCTTAGCATAAGGATGAATACGGCCATCGAAATTACGGTTACCCGATAACACTGCAGTAGCATATAAGTCGCGTTCAATCACTTCTTGCTGAATAACAGGGTCTAATGCGCCGCTCATACCGTTACAAGTCGTACAGGCGAAACCAACGATACCAAAACCAAGTTGCTCAAGTTCAGGTAACAGGTTGGCATCTTTAAGGTAGAGCTCGGCAACTTTAGAACCTGGAGCAAATGATGATTTAACCCAAGGCTTACGGGTTAATCCCAGCTCATTGGCTTTCTTGGCAATCAAGCCAGCGGCAATCACGTTACGTGGATTACTAGTATTAGTACAGCTGGTAATTGCCGCGATGATCACTGCACCATCTGGCATTAGCCCTTGTTCATTTTCAACTGTGCCTGCTATTCCTTTTTCTGCCAGTTCTGTGGTAGCCACACGGCGATGAGGATTAGAAGGACCGGCGATATTACGTACCACACTCGAAAGATCAAAGCGCAGCACACGCTCATATTCAGCTTGTTTTAGACTATCTGCCCACAAGCCCGTTTGCTTTGCATAGTTCTCAACTAATTTCACCTGATCGCTATCGCGACCAGTGATGGTGAGATAATCGATAGTCTGCTCATCGATATAGAACATCCCTGCCGATGCACCGAACTCAGGCGTCATATTAGAGATGGTGGCTCTGTCTCCTAGCGTAAGATCGGCAGCACCTTCACCGAAGAACTCTAGATAAGATGACACCACTTTTTGCCCACGTAAAAACTCGGTTAACGCGAGCACGATATCCGTCGCAGTAATACCGCTTTGACGTTTACCCGTTAGCTCAACCCCGATAATGTCTGGCAGGCGCATATATGATGGACGACCGAGCATAACATTTTCAGCTTCCAGACCGCCCACACCGATGGCGATGACACCCAGTGCATCTACATGAGGTGTGTGGCTGTCCGTACCCACTAAGGTATCGGGGAACGCCACACCGTCTCGGCTTTGGATCACTGGCGACATCTTCTCAAGGTTGATCTGATGCATGATGCCATTACCAGGCTGGATCACATCGACATTTTTAAAGGCTTTCTTAGTCCAATTAATAAAGTGGAATCTATCTTCATTACGTCTGTCTTCAATGGCGCGGTTTTTAGCAAAAGCTTCTTTATCAAAACCTGCATGTTCAACCGCTAAAGAGTGATCCACAATCAGCTGAGTCGGCACCACAGGATTGACTTCGGCAGGATCGCCGCCCTTTTCGGCAATTGCATCACGTAATCCAGCCAAGTCCACAAGCGCTGTTTGACCTAAGATATCGTGGCAAACGACTCTAGCCGGATACCAGGGAAAATCTAGGTCGCGTTTGCGCTCGATCAATTGCAGCAGCGCATCGTTTAACATGGCTGGCTCACAACGCCTAACTAAGTTTTCAGCCAACACCTTTGAGGTATAAGGCAATTTGTCATAACTTCCCGGAACTAGCGACTCAACCGCGCAGCGGGTATCGAAATAATCTAAGTCACTTCCAGGAAGTGATTTTCGGTATTGGGTATTCATAGTGAAATCCATTTAATTACTGTCACACAACCAAGCCAAGAGCAGCTCAAGCATTAGCATTTTGGCGCTCGCGATCAATGATTCAGCAATCGCGAGCAGCCGTTATCTTTATCGCTGGCTGATAGGTGTGACTTTACGTGGCTCAGAGCCAATATAGTCTGCACTTGGACGAATAATGCGGTTATTGGCACGCTGCTCCATCACATGTGCAGCCCAACCTGTAAGGCGTGAGCAAACAAAGATAGGCGTGAATAACTTGGTTGGAATTCCCATGAAATGATAAGCCGAAGCATGGAAGAAATCGGCGTTACAGAAGAGTTTCTTGCTGTCCCACATAAACTCTTCACAGGCAACAGAAATGTCATAGAGTGAAGTATCACCAAACTCATGGGCCAGTTTCTCTGACCAGGCTTTAATGATCACATTACGAGGGTCTGATTCACGATAAATCGCATGGCCAAAGCCCATGATCTTCTCTTTACGCTCTAACATACCAGCCATTTGCACTTTAGCATCTTCTGGCGATGAGAATTTTTGGATCATATCCATCGCCGCTTCGTTAGCACCGCCATGCAGCGGTCCACGTAAAGAGCCAATGGCGCCAGTGATACAAGAGAACATATCCGACAGCGTCGAAGCACAGACACGAGCAGTGAAGGTAGACGCATTAAACTCATGCTCTGCATAAAGGATCAGTGAAACATCCATAACACGACGATGCTGATCTGAAGGTGTTTTGCCGTTAAGTAATTTAAGGAAGTGTCCACCGAGTGAATCTTCGTTAGTGGTGCAATCTATCTCAACTCCATCATGGCTGAAACGATACCAGTAACACATGATCGCTGGGAACGCGGCTAATAAACGATTGGCGGCTTGTTGCTGCTTAGAAAAGTCCACCTCAGGCTCAAGGTTTCCTAAAAATGAACAACCTGTACGCATCACATCCATTGGGTGAGCATCGGCTGGAATACGTTGTAATACCTCTTTCAATGTCTGCGGCAGGTCGCGCAATGACATCAATTCTGTTTTATAAGCATCTAACTGTGCGGCATTAGGTAACTCACCATTAAACAGCAGGTATGCCACCTCTTCGAACGTAGCATTCTCGGCCAAGTCTGACACGTCATAACCACAGTATGTTAAGCCTGAGCCTGATTTACCCACTGTACATAATTTTGTTTCGCCTGCGCTTTGGCCACGAAGACCTGCGCCACCTAATTTTTTATCAACCATGATATGTTCCTTTTTGGAATCTAATTTAATATCAGCCTCAACAGGTTTTGATTTGAGGCGTAGGGTTTAATTGCAATCTATTACTCGAGCTTTACTTGTTTTTACCTTCGGCAAACAAGCTATCTAGCTTTTGTTCATAATCGTGGTAACCAAGATAGTCATATAGCTCCATACGGGTCTGCATGCTATCGACAACAGCCTTTTGGTCACCATCACGTAAAATCGCGGTGTAAACATTTTCGGCCGCTTTATTCATGGCTCTAAAGGCGCTTAATGGATACAGCACCATATCAGCGCCCCACTCACCTAATTCTTGCTTATTCCACAGCTCGGTTTGACCGAACTCTGTAATATTAGCTAACAAGGGGCCATCTATAGCCTCGGCAAACGCGCGATAGTGCTCTTCAGTTTTTACAGCTTCAGCAAAGATGCCATCTGCACCTGCAGCAATGTAGGCTTTAGCACGTTCAATAGCCGACGCTAAGCCTTCTTGAGCAAAAGCATCGGTACGAGCCATGATGAAAAAGTCAGGATCGGTACGCGCATCAACAGCGGCTTTAATGCGGTCAACCATCTCTTCGGTAGACACAATCTCTTTATTTGGACGATGACCACAACGCTTCTGCGCCACTTGATCTTCCATGTGAACTGCAGCAGCACCGGCTTTTTCCATATCACGAATGGTTTTGGCAATATTAAATGCGCCGCCCCAACCGGTATCGATATCAACCATTAAAGGTAAGTCGCAAGCCGAAGTAATACGCTGTACATCAACGATAACGTCATTAAGTGATGTCATGCCTAAATCCGGTAAACCATAAGAGGCATTCGCGACGCCGCCACCTGAAAGGTAGATGGCTTGATGACCAATCTGCTTCGCCATCATGGCGGTATATGCGTTAATGGTACCGACAATTTGTAATGGTTTATTGTCGACCAATGCTTGACGGAATCTCTTTCCTGCACTCATGGTGATACCTCTTTAATTTATTTATATAAGTTTGTTTTTAATATTATTTTTAGAATACATTATGTGGCGGCGCATCAATATTTCCGCCAACTCTTCGTCACGGTTAGCAATGGCCTGAACAATATGTTTATGCTCATCGAACGCCGTAGTGACTCTAGGGCCAGCCATTCCCAGTTGCACCCGGTACATACGAACCAGATGATAAATTCCGTCGAACAACATGGAGATCAGGTGTTTGTTCTTACTTCCTAAGATGATGCGATAGTGAAAGTCGACATCACCCGCCTCTTGGTAATAGGTCTCGCCCTGTTTGACATCCTTAAAATGACTTTGTAGCAATAATTCAAGCTCGGCTATCTCATCATCTGTCATGTTTTTGGCCGCAAGTCTTGCCGCCATGCCTTCTAATGATTCACGTACTTGATAAAGCTCGATTAAGCCTTCTGTCGTTAAGGCAACGACTCGAGCGCCGACATTGGCTTTACGCTCAACGATATGGCAAGACTCAAGGCGGTTTATCGCTTCGCGGATCACCGCGCGACTAACACCATAAGTTGTCGACAATTCGGTTTCGCTCAACTTTGAGCCAGCTGCTACAACACCTTCGACAATGTCTTGCCTAAGCTTATAAAAGGTTTTATCTGCTGCCGTTACTGCGGTTTGAAGCTGTAAGACCATCGAATGTTTAAACTCTTCACTAACAAGGTTGTCGACAATATAGCGATAAAATTGCTCATCATCAATAAAACAACTTAATTTTGTCGACAATTTATAAAAATAATCACTAGCGCTAAAACTAAAGTTGAATTGAAATCTAGTGACTTTCTCAATAGGTAAACTAAATAAGTGCTAACCAGCCACAAGGGTCAGTGCAACACGAAACTTGATAGGGGCTTATGGAAATTGTGCTAACATCGGACAATGTTTAAATAAAGCTCGCAAATATGAACGCCAATTCAATCTCAACTGCTTTACTGACACCGAATTTTTCGATCCCTTCGATCACTGACATTAGCGCCGATATTCAATCGAGACTGCTAGGACAAACGAGAACGCTAGATGCTTTTACTCTTTTAACTATCGCTCAGGGACAGAATATGTTTCTGGCCGATCAGCATGGTATCGAACGCGGGCCTTTGCTTGAAGCTTTAGTCCAGAGCCAAGCTGAGCAGCCAAAATGCTACCTCAATAAACATCAAGCAGGTGAACAGATTCAGTATATTTGGCAATCCCAGTTAAATGACACTTGCATTGCACAAAAGCAGCACAAGTATCGTTACTTAAGCGGCCAGATAACCAAGCGTGACCTTATTGGTTATGTCGACAATGAAAATCAATACCACAGTGGCGCATTGGCCGATAGCCAATACCTGTTTATCTGCGCCGAATCCTTATGGAAACGAGAACCATTATGGGAACTCTTGTTTCACATTATCGATCAAACTCAATATCGAGTGCACTCCAACTGGCCGACACTGCCACTGCAGTGCAAAATTATCCTAGTAGGTAGCAGTGGCCTTTATAGCGTTTGCTATTTAGAAGAGCGTTTATTTGCACGCCATTTTCCGTTATTAGGTGAATTAGTCACTGAAATTCCCCTGAGTCAAAGTAGTGAACAAGCCTATGCTGTCTGGTTGTTAACGCTCGCTAAGCAACGTCATATACAGCTTGAGCAGTCTGCGATTGCACCGCTATTTAATTACAGTTCTCGATTGGCCGATCATCAAAAGCATCTTTCGTTACTTTCGGTACCATTAACTCAGCTTATCGAGCAAGCCAGCGTGTATAACAAGGGGGTTGCCGTTGACGCTCAGGCTATCAAACAAGCACTTAAACTACAGACACAACGCCATAACGCATCACAAGAATTGTCTGCACAAAGTTTTGATGACAACTTTATAAACCTCCCAACCCAAGGCACCATGGTCGGTCAAATTAATGGTCTTACCGTATTAGATACCGCAGAATACACTTATGGGGAACCCGCACGGATCACTGCTTCCGTTCATTATGGTGATGGCGAAGTGGCCGATATCGAACGTAAATCAGAGTTGGGCGGTAATATTCACGCCAAAGGATTAATGATCCTCTCCTCTTGCTTGTACCGTATCTTCGGTAAAGATGCCCCACTTCACCTTAACGCAAACATTGTATTTGAACAGTCATATCAAGAGATTGACGGCGATAGCGCCTCATTAGCTGAGTATTGCGCTTTAGTGTCAGCCATTGCAGAACAAGCTATCGACCAAGGCATTGCTGCCACAGGAGCCATTGATCAGTTTGGTCAAGTTCAGGCCATTGGCGGCGTTAATGAGAAAATCGAAGGCTTCTTCCAGTTATGTCAACGCCGTGGACTTACTGGTGAACAAGGGGTGATTTTACCTAAATCGAATGTACAGCAACTCAATCTACATCCAGATGTTATTCAAGCCGTTGCCGATAAAAAGTTTCACCTGTACCAAGTAGAACACATGGATCAAGCGGTAGAAATTTTGATGAAACAGCCTGCGGGTGTACGCAATGAACAAGGTCAATTTGGAGAAAATAGCTTATATGGCTTAGTACAAGCTAGACTTGAAGGGTTGGCTGGCTATCCTGACGAAGAAAGTTCTTTTTTTGCCAAGTTGCTCGCTAAATTTAAACTTTCTAGCTGATCGGAGTTGTTTAGCGTACACGTGTTCGCTAATCTTGGCGGCTCTTATTGCAGAGTGAAGTAGATAATGAATAAAGCAAACAGTTTCAGCAAAGAAGAATTAGTCGCATGTGGCCATGGCAAGCTATTTGGACCAAACTCACCTCGCCTTCCTATCGACAATATGTTGATGATCGACCGCATCGTTAAAATTAACGACGATGGTGGAGAATTTGGTAAAGGGGAAATTGTCGCCGAATTGGATATCGACCCTTCACTATGGTTCTTTGATTGTCACTTCGAAACTGATCCGGTTATGCCTGGTTGCTTAGGTTTAGATGCCATGTGGCAACTAGTGGGCTTCTTCCTCGGTTGGGAAGGCGCTGAGGGAAAAGGACGCGCGTTAGGCGTAGGTGAAGTTAAATTTACCGGTCAAGTATTACCCGATGCAAAAAAAGTAACCTACAAGCTTACCATTAAACGTAAAGTATACCGTAAGCTGGTTATGGGTATTGCTGATGCCGTAATGGAAGTGGATGGTAGAGAGATCTATTCAGCAACCGATCTTAAAGTGGGTATTTTCACTGATACTTCGACTTTCTAACTAACCTGAACTCGTGATACGAGTGTCGGAAAATCTAAATTTAACAAGCTAATTCAATGCTATAAAGGATTAGTTCGAAAAGGAAAGTCTATTTCCTGACTGAATGCGCAGATTTTTGAGCATATCAAGGCGCTCTGTCGTACACCATAGCGAGCTATGGTTAGGCTGAGCAACGCAGAAAGGCACGCAAAGATGCCTATTCAGCGGCTCTGCTTATCCAGAGCTCAGGTTAACTAAAACCTCAGCGGTAAAATAACCAAAATTAAAGTTAGCAACAACCCTGAATTTCAGACCTAAAAATGCCCTCATAAAAGAGGGCTTTTTTATATCATTTATTGAACAATCCGCTGAGGCGACCTTCTACGCCTTCCCGCCAGCCCCCTAACCAATGTGACTTAGAGTCTAATGTTGAATAAGGACAAATCTCCTTAGATCGGCCACCTATCCCGGCCTGAAAACCTTTCGAAAAAGCTCTATCTAAACGATCTCTTTTTTGTCTTTTCATGCACGCAATCCTCTGTTCAAAAGTTCAAGAGGCCAAAGCCCCATCAATAGGAATAGAACTTTTTTTCACCGAGATCAATCTCAAAATGACGTTTTTAGGGTGACTGTTTTTTAAGCTGCTGAGTTCGTTATTTAAAAAAAATCGAGGACATTGCCTCGATTTTTATTTCTATTTGTTCTAACAAAAATTAACCCTGACGACGTCTTAACCAGACTAATGGTAAGAGAAATAACCATGCAAAACTGGCGGCGCCTTTGCGAACATAGTCTGCATCAACAGTATTATTATCATCCGTTGTCACAGAACAAGCTGCACCAGAAGTTGTTGGTTTAAGCACGACCATACGTGGTACATATGCAGTTACTGGTTGCCCGTTCGCATTTAGCGAGAATAATGGGCTACCGTTACTGCCTAAAACTAACTCACCGTCATCGTCATATTGATAGGAAGGCTTACGAATAAAGGCGGTCCCCACAATGGTGCCAGCATCATTAATCGCATTGGCTTCTACGATACGGATATCGGTCTCATAAGACAGTACATCTCCATTACCGTCGGTCACTTGTACTTCATTACGATTCCAGTCACCATTAGCATCTTGTACATAGCCTTTTGACTCACAGACTAACAGGTCGTTGATATCGTTAAACTCATCGGCACTCTTATCAAACAGGAAGCCGGCTTTAATACGCGGTTTTTCTTTTTCACTAGACACTTCAACATAACCTACAACTTGGCCATTGTTATTAATGTCTCTTGGGCGAGAACTACGATCGGATAACTCATCGTAAAAGTCGTTTGGAGTAACTACAGTCGGTTCTGCAGCCTTAGTATCGTAATAGAAGAACTTATCGCGTAGATAACCTTCAATATAACGTCTGTAGCTACCGACTAAGATACCATTATCGTTAATATCATAGGCGATCGAAGAGAGTTCATCATTAGTCATCTCAATCCAGTGATATTGATAATCGCCAGCGGTATCTTTTTCCCAATAAGCGGCGTCATAAGCAAACTTATCTTTATTATCTTTACGGTTAATATGTGAACGACCAACGACGGTTCCGTCACTGTTAACCCCTAAACCTTGAGCGGTATATACACGCGTACCCGTGGTATCTAGATTATCTGGCAATGCAAGTTCTGTGGCAACAACCTGATCGGTCGCAGCATCAAGTTGCCAAACCATGGCGCGCGTTTGATATAAGATACGACGATAGCCATTACTATTAGGGTATTGATCGGCCTGCACGCAAACATCGACTGGTACCGAAGTATCCGCTTCATCTTCGATACAGTTATCGATTCGGTCAGCACTAGAACTAGCAATATCTGTTGTAGCGTAACCTGCAACGAGGTTAGTGGCATTAATCGCGGTAGCAACAGACACACCACCCACAGTTACATTGTTACTACCTTCGGTATAAACCGTATAAGGGGGTACTAAGGCGACGTCGGTACCGTCTGCTTTCTTAACAAAACCACGTTGTTCGAACTCACGGTAATACCAAAAATCATAATCATCGCTATCACCTGTGTAAGCGACTTTTAACTCAGGCGCACTATAAGACCCCACAGCCAAACCAGCATCGTTGATACTGTAAAAATAGGCATTGATCGAATTGACTGTGCTTGGCACATTTTCATCGGTGTCTTTTGGATCTGTGGTACCAAAAACGGAAGAAAAAGTCGGTAACCAGCTACCAGTGGCACCATTTCCGTCGGATGTGAAAGTAAAGTTGTTGGCTAGGATCGGGCTTAAAATCGAATAGGTCACCAGCTGCTCAGGTGGAATACCATCTTCAATATCGATAACACCGCCGGTATCTTCATCAACTTCGAGTTTCTTTTTACCCTTTGAAATGCCGACAGCCTGATCGTTTTGGTTAACCCCCATACCATAACCGTTGATAGTCGATTCAATGGTGCCATTAAGCTCATAATTTTCAATATTTTGAATTTCATATACTGGCGCTGCATAAGCAGTTTGTAACGCACCGATGACCCCTACAGCCACTAACGACAAGGCTCTATCAAACTTCAACTTCATTAATTCATTCCTATTATTTTTATCGCCTACTTAAGGGCTTCTAGCTCTTCCCAACGTTCGAAGCAAACTTCTAGTTGTTGTTCTAACTCGGCAAGTTCACTTAAACGATGACTCACTTCTTGTTGCTCTTGAGCATAAAAATCGGGTTCACTGATCACTTTTTGCAAGGTTTCAATGTCCGCTTCGAGTTGCTCCATTTTTGCTGGGAGCCCATCTAGTTCTCGTTGTAATTTATAAGATAATTTCTTTTCTGGCTTAGCTGCAGCCTTAGTGAGCGGTTTAGATTCAGCCTTAACCTGCTGCTCAACTTTGGGTTGGACAGCACTAGTGGCTACTGGTTCCTCAGAATAAAATTTTGCACCTTGTGACACCGCATCTTGATAGCCACCGACGTATTCACTCCAGCCACCATTACCGGTAAACCACCATGAACTCGTCACGGTATTATCGATAAACGCCCTGTCATGACTAACCAATAACAAGGTTCCCTGATAATCGGTCAACAGGGACTCTAACAACTCTAAGGTCTCAATATCAAGATCGTTTGTTGGCTCATCGAGAATAATTAGGTTTGCCGGACGCAGCAGCAACCTAGCTAACAGCAATCGGTTCTTTTCCCCCCCCGAAAGCGCCTTCACCGGAGTGCGCGCACGCATAGGAGAGAACAAGAAATCTTGTAGATAACTTAAAATATGACGATCCTGACCATTAATGGTGACGGTTTTCTTACCTTCACCGACGTTATCTTCAACAGTTTTCTCAGGATCTAAAGCTTCACGGTACTGGTCAAAATAAGCCACTTCAAGTTTAGTACCCACTTTCACTTCACCCGATTGTGGTTGCAGTTGATCGATCAACAACTTAATCAGGGTTGATTTACCACAGCCATTAGGACCGATAAGAGCAATACGATCACCGCGCATTACGGTACTGGTGAAGTTTTTAACTAAATTCTTATCGGACAAGTTATAGTTCAATTGTTTAATATCAAACACCAACTTACCTGAGCGCTCAGTATCGGCCACCGCCATTTTGGCGCCGCCTTGACGATTAATGCGCTCCATACGCTCCATGCGTAATGCTTTTAATGCGCGCACTCGGCCTTCATTACGGGTACGACGCGCCTTAATACCTTGTCGAATCCATACTTCTTCTTCGGCAAGCTTCTTATCAAACTGGGCATTTTTTTCGGTTTCGACGCGCAGCCACTCTGCTTTGCCATCGAGATATGTCTGATAATCACCAGGCCAAGAAGTTACAACACCACGGTCTAAATCAACAATGCGCGTGGCCATCCGTTGAATAAAGCCACGGTCATGACTGATAAATACAATGGCGCCGCGATAGCTCAATAGAAACTCTTCTAGCCATTCAATGGTATCGATATCGAGATGGTTAGTTGGTTCATCGAGCAGTAATAAATCAGGCTCACTCACCAAAGCTCTTGCCAGTGCCACCTTACGCTGCCAACCGCCAGAAAGGGTCGTCAAACTAGCATCGGCATCTAGGCCAAGTAGATCGCAGGTTTGATTAATACGTGTATCTAATTGCCAACCATTGAGATGATCGATATCTTCTTGCAAACGCTCCATCTGCTTGAGCATTTTTTCCATCTGCTCAGGCGAAGCACTACCGACATCGTGTGACAGCTGATGATAGCGTTCTAATTTCTCACCGACTTCTTGTAAGCCCGCAGAAATATAAGCATAAACACTCCCCTGCTCGGCCTTTGGTGGATCTTGCTGCAAACGGCTAACCTTGATATCGGTGGCGATATTAAACTCGCCATCGTCGAGTAGGACTTCACCACACAACACCTTCATTAAACTCGATTTACCAGCGCCATTGCGGCCGACGATACAGACGCGTTCGCCAGGTTCAATCGTGAAATCGGCATGCTGTAATAGCGGAGTATAGCCGTAGGCTAACGAGCCATTGTTTATCCGAACCAGACTCAAGTTAAGCTCCCATAAATTGTGTTAATTGCTCGATATCGAACGGCCAGCCAAGTTCACTGTTATCTTGCTGGCGAAGTAAAACCGGAATACGAATACCGTACTGCTCGGCTAAAGATTCAATATCGCAAATATCTTGTGTTGTATATTCCATGGCCAAACTATCGATTAAGGCTTGTGCCTGTTCACACAAATGACAGCCCTCGGTGTGAAACAAGATAAACGCCTTATCGTGCTGAGTACTTAGCTTAGGCATGAGTGATTAGCCAAGTATTATGGATCTGTGGATTACGCTTGTAATCCAGCGGCAAAGTTTGATCATCAATGTTAGTCACTTTAAAGCCTAACGCCGTGATCGCCTCGCTATCCATCTTAAACTTACGCTTATTGTTAGAGAAAATGATTTCACCATTAGGGTTAAGCAGTTTAACTAATCCCGTTAGCAGGTCGACATGATCACGCTGAACATCAAACGAATCTTCCATGCGCTTAGAGTTAGAAAAAGTCGGTGGATCGATAAAAATCAGATCGTATTTTTCTTGGCAATCGGCAATCCACTGTAAACAGTCACTCTGAATAAACTGATATTGACGTCCAGATAAGCCATTTAGGGCAAAGTTATCTTGTGCCCAATTAAGATAGGTATTGGACATATCAACCGTCGTCACCGATTTAGCCCCACCCAATGCCGCATGAACTGACGCCGTACCAGTATAAGCAAACAAGTTAAGAACCGAACGGCCCTTAGCTTTTTCACCAACCAGTTTGCGAGTTAAACGGTGATCGAGGAACAAGCCTGTATCGAGGTAATCTTGCAAATTCAGTTTAAACTTAGCGCCATATTCTATGGTGTTAAGTTCAAGTTTTTTTGCATCTAACTTCTGATATTGATTACTGCCCTTTTGACGCTCTCGCGTCTTAAGAATAATTTTATCTGGCTCGACACCAATGGCATTAGGCAATACCAATAAAATATCGGTTAAACGGCGTTTAGTGACAGCTTCAGGAATGGCTTTAGGTGCCGAATACTCTTGAATAACCAAGTAATCAAGATACTTATCTACCGCGACATTGTATTCAGGGATATCCGCATCATAAAGACGATAGCTATCAATGCCTTCACGTTTTGCCCATTTACTTAGCTGCTTGTAGTTCTTTTTAATTCGGTTAGCAAAAGACGCCGCAACCTCGCTGATCTCACCACCTTGAGCCAATACTTGGCTTGGTTCAATACGACGGGTACTCTGGGCATGCAAAGTATAAAGATTAAAAGCACACTCAAGTGCACCATTAAACATCTTCATCTGCTTATCGGCTTTTAGTTTTAATGCAGACAATAATTCGATATCACTGTTGAGCACAGCAATTTTCCAGCCACCAAACTCACTCTTAAACTTATCACCCAATTGATAATAAAGCTGCAGCAGTTCAGTCACAGTCCCCAAACGCTCACCATAAGGTGGGTTGGTGATTAAGACCCCTTGCTCCACGGGTGGATTAACATTTAGTGCATTTGAAACAGAAAACTCAATCAGCTCAGCAACGCCGGCATTTTGTGCATTACGTTTGGCCAAAGCCACTAAACGTGAATCGATATCTGAGCCAAAGAACTTAACTTCACAGCGTTTTACGCCTAATGAAGCCCGCGCTTTTGCTTCTGCCAGCAACTCTTGCCACACACTTTCTTGATGACGTAACCACTTTTGGAAACCAAATTTTGTACGATAAAGTGCAGGAGCGATATCACAGGCCATCATAGCCGCTTCAATCAAAATAGTTCCGCTACCACAAAATGGGTCGAGCAGATCTTGCGGCTCTTGTTTCCAACCGCTGCGTACCAGCATATTGGCCGCTAAATTTTCTTTGAGCGGCGCTTCACCGGTTGTGGCGCGATAGCCACGTTGATGTAATGCAGGGCCAGAGAAATTAACCCCTAAAGTGATTTGTCCGCGACGATAATGCGCATCAATTTTAAAATCTGCGTCGACGCGAGCTACATTGGGACGTTCGCAGCCATCGTCACGAAAACGGTCTACGACGGCATCTTTAACTTTTAACGCACCAAATTGAGAATTTTTAATAAAGCCACCGACACCATGAAAATCGATGCTGAAACTACTCTTATTTGAGAAGTGAGTCTGCCAATCAATACAATAGGCTGCATTATAGAGCTGCTCTGGTGATTCGCAGGGGCCTTTATAGATCACCATGATGATGCGACTTGCAAGGCGAGACCATAAGGTGATGCGATAAGCTAATTCAAGCGGCGCAGAAAAATAAACACCCGCTACGCTCTCTTTAACTTCACTGGCACCAAGCTCGGCTAATTCCAGCGATAACGCGTATTCATAGCCTCGAGGGGCCGCAGCAAAAAAATTCAACATGGGAAATAACACACTTCAAAAATCAATCCGGCATTATACCTTGTCCTCGTTATAAAACATAAAAAGTTCTAGCCATTAGCCGTTATATATTTCCCTATACGCTTAATAAGCCGACATTTTGCCGGATTAATGAACGAACAGTCGCATAATATCGAGACTTGCTTGCATTGCAGGGATCAACTAGATATAGTTCGCCCCGCTTTGAAGGAGATTGATTAACAACTCATTCAAATGCACGGACGCGGGATGGAGCAGTTTGGTAGCTCGTCGGGCTCATAACCCGAAGGTCGTCGGTTCAAATCCGGCTCCCGCAACCAATTCTTTGGTAGACAGAATCAAATAACTACAGCGTACAAAATGAGTACATTAGTATTCAATTCGGACGCGGGATGGAGCAGTTTGGTAGCTCGTCGGGCTCATAACCCGAAGGTCGTCGGTTCAAATCCGGCTCCCGCAACCAATTCTTTTGTAGACAGAATCAAATAACTACAGCGCATACAAAGGGTACATAGGTACTCAGTTCAATTCGGACGCGGGATGGAGCAGTTTGGTAGCTCGTCGGGCTCATAACCCGAAGGTCGTCGGTTCAAATCCGGCTCCCGCAACCAATTCTTTTTAGTAATTCCAATCGAAACCCTCAAACATTTTAGTACGTTCCATAATTCAGTTTGATAATACGTCGAAAAAGACACCATCCCTCTTCTCTTTACTAATGATCACTAAACAAATTTCAGGCAACAAAAAAGGAGCCTAAGCTCCTTTTAGATACAATTACCCTTGCGACTAAGCCGCAGCAATCTGTCGACTGACTTTTCTTGGATGCAATCTATCATTCATCACTTTAATACATTCAAATTGATGCAGCAGCTTACTGTCATTAAGCGCTAACTGTGGTGACAGCAACATCACTAAAGAAGCTTGGATATTGCTTTCAATCACCATGACATCAACATCAACGCCTTGGCAGCGTAATTGAAACACTTTAGCTAACTCGGAATAAACACAAATTGCCGAAGTATCAAAAAACCAAGACTTAGGCATTTGAGGCTTTAATAGGAAGTAAGCAGCAGTAGCGTTGAGTGCCAACTGGACTTTTACAGCATCAGCAACATTAACAGACTTACCGAGGCGCTCGATAAAACTGATATAGAATTTGGCGTGATCGACGCTAAACTCCGTCACTTGCAGTGCATCCGGAATGAGCGCTTTAATTTTGTAGGGAGTCAGAAATTCCATATCCGAACCTAACGAAACGCTTAATACACCATACGCGTCGTTATATATCCATTGCCAATCCCTTTGTGGCATTAATAACATAACGTGTACCTATTACTGTAAATACAGCTCGATAATAGATGATATTTCAACCAATATCAAAATATTTTTAAAAATTATCTTATAGATAACAGTATGTTAAGTGGATCATGCGCGATCTAAGTGCGATCGCGCGATCGGATAAGTCGATCGTTTTAGATCAAATAGATTATCTCACCCGGTAAGCGTCAACGATCTCTTTGATCAATTCTGGACCACGATAAATAAAACCAGAATAAATTTGTACCATAGTCGCGCCGGCATCCAATTTATCCAATGCATCGGCGGCACTATTAATTCCGCCTACTCCTAAGATTGGTATTTGACCCTTTAAACAATCTGCAAGTTGCTTAATGACTTTTGTTGACAATGAATTCAATGGCTTACCACTTAGCCCACCAGCTTCATTGGAATTTAGTAATCCGCTAACACCATCACGAGTCAAAGTCGTATTGGTCGCAATAGCACCATCAAACTCATTACGGATCAACGAATCGGCAATCTTCTCAATCTCTTCAGCTGATAGATCTGGTGCAATTTTCAACGCGATCGGCACATACTTTCCATGTTTCTTAGCAAGATCTTTTTGCTTGGCTTTAAGTGATCCTAATAGATCATCTAACAGATCGCCATACTGTAAAGAGCGTAAACCAGGTGTGTTTGGCGAAGAGATATTTACCGCAATATAAGCGGCATAAGGATACACTTTATCCATACAGATAAGATAATCTTCCTTACCCTCTTCTACTGGCGTGTCTTTATTCTTGCCAATATTGACGCCGACCATTGCCCCCGATTTTGCCGCTTTGAGGTGAGCAACTAGACTATCGACACCTTTATTGTTAAAGCCCATGCGATTAATAATCGCTTTAGCGGGTTTTAATCTAAATAGTCGTGGCTTGTCATTACCAGGTTGTGGTCTTGGAGTTACTGTACCGACTTCGATGTGACCAAAACCCATGGCATGAAAAGCATCAATACATTCACCATCTTTATCCATCCCGGCCGCTAAACCCACAGGGTTTGGAAAGGTCAGCCCCATAAACTCTACCGGTGCAGGATCAAACTTTTGCGCATAAAAGCAGTCCAGAGGTGAATTAGAGGTAGATTTCAGACTGCTGATAGCCAAATTATGGGCCTTCTCAGGATCCATCTGAAACATGACTTTTTGTGCGATTTTATAAAACATGCTCTCTCCTAGACCGAAAAAAAGCCCCGGCAATTGCCAGGGCTTTTAATATTATAAATTTTACGATTGACCTTCACAATGAAGAATCAATAAATTCAGCTCACGTAATGCGACTGAGAACTTAGCAAACTCATGAGTTTGCGAGGTCTTAAAGTCTGCAAGCATATGGAACCACCTCTCCAATAAGCCCTGATTGGATTCGATCCACTGTGCGATGATAGTTTCTGCATCGCAACTTGATGTGCAAGTACGCAATACCACTGAACTCAGTGAGCGTTGTTGCCAATCAAGCTCTTCTCTAAATGCGGCTCTTGCCAATGCTTGCCAGTGGTTAGCAACAGGTTGTGCGCTGATTTGTTCAAGGAACCAATGCAAATCAACCTTTGCGCCTAACTTGTAATAAGTTTCAGCAACCAAAGCTACTGGCTTATCTTCAAGTTGAGCAATTTGCGAGATATCTAATGCTGAGAACAGCGTGCTCATGTTGGCTACGTCGGTAGCAACCTCTTGAGGAACACCCTCTTTTATTAACGCATCGATTTCAACTTTAATACCATTAACTTCGTCTTCAACCAGATACTGATGTACATTCTGACGAAGTGCATTAAATACTGGGCTGAAGAAAGCAACGGTTTGCTCAATGCCTTGGTTGCGATTACGGTGACGTAAGAACCAACGACAAGCACGGCGAAGATTGCGGCGCAACTGATGTAACATCTCACCTTGAACCACAGCAGGAATAATACCGTTAAGTGCGGTGATTGAATGTGTTAAATCAGCTAAACCAAACACTTCGCGAGCCATAGTGTAGCAGATGGCTGCTTCGGCAACTGAGGCACCTGTCTCATCTTGCATACGCTGAACAAAATTAAGACCCATATCATTAACCAATTCATTAGCTAACGACGTGGCAATGATCTCGGCACGCAGTGGATGGTTCACCATACGCTCAGTGTATTTCTGCTGTAATTGACGAGGGAAATACTCAATCAGTAGTTGACTCAAGAAGGGGTCATCGGTAATTTCCGGCGTTAATAGCTGCTCTTTAAGCACCATCTTGGCATAAGCGACCAACACAGATAACTCTGGTCGTGTTAGCGGCTTGCCGTTCGCTAAACGTTCAGCTAATTCATCATCGGTTGGCAAGAATTCTAACGCTCTATCTAGCTTATCCTCTTTCTCAAGGTAGTGAATAAAACGGATCTGCTCTTTGAGTTGCTCCGCTCCACCAACTTGAGTCACAGAAATAGTGCGAGTTTGATCCTTACAATCTTGTAGTACGATACGACTCACTTCGTCAGTCATATCCACTAATAGGCGGTTACGTTGCTTGATGGTCATCTCACCTTCTGCCACTAACGCATTGAGCAAGATTTTGATATTTACTTCATTATCTGAACAGTCAACACCACCCACGTTATCGACAAAGTCGGTATTCATGCGGCCGCCATTGGCCGCATATTCGATACGACCCAGTTGAGTACAGCCTAAGTTACCGCCCTCTCCTATGATACGCGCCTGCACTTCATTACCATTAACACGCAGCACGTCGTTAGCACGGTCGCCAACTTCAGCATGGGTTTCGCGGCTTGCTTTAACATAAGTACCAATACCACCGTTCCAAAGCAGATCAACCTTCATTTTAAGCAGCTCTTTAAGCAGCTCATTGGGTGTCATTGATGCTTTCTTGGTATCAAGCATCTTCTTGATTTCTGGAGTTAAGGTGATTGATTTCGCCGAGCGAGAGAAGATTCCACCGCCCTTAGAAATTAGATCTTTATTGTAATCTTCCCAGCTTGAACGTGGTAATTCGAACAAACGCGCTCGCTCTTTATAACTTGTCGCTGCATCAGGCGTTGGGTCAATAAAAATATGAAGATGGTTGAAAGCTGTTACCAGACGAGTGTGTTCAGACAGCAACATACCATTACCGAATACATCGCCCGCCATATCACCGATAGCTAGACAGGTGAAATCTGTGGTTTGGCAATCGATACCAATTTCACGGAAATGACGCTTAACCGACTCCCACGCACCACGCGCCGTGATGCCCATCTTCTTATGGTCATAACCGTTACTGCCACCAGAAGCAAAAGCATCGCCCAACCAGAATCCATACTCTTCAGAAATCGCGTTGGCGATATCAGAGAAGGTCGCGGTGCCTTTATCGGCAGCAACCACCAAATAAGGATCATCTTCATCATGGCGAACCACGTTCACTGGCGGTACCACTTCGCCTTCGATGATGTTATCTGAAATATCTAACAGACCACGGATAAACAGACGGTAACATTCCTGACCTTCGGTGAAGAACGCATCGCGGCCACCTTCTGTCGGTAGTTGTTTACAAACAAAACCACCTTTTGCACCCACTGGCACAATGACAGTATTTTTAACTTGTTGCGCTTTAACTAAGCCCAATACTTCAGTACGGAAATCTTCACGACGATCAGACCAGCGCAAGCCACCACGAGCGACTTTACCGCCACGAAGATGAACCCCTTCCACACGCGGAGAGTAAACAAAAATCTCAAACTTAGGCAACGGGCGTGGCATCTCTGGAATATCAGAGGGCAGGAACTTGAATGAGATATACGGCTTGTTGCGACCCACTTCTAGCGTTTGGTAGAAGTTGGTTCGTAATGTCGCGTTTATCAAATCTAAATAGCGGCGAATAATACGGTCATCATCGAGACTAGACACCTCGTCAAGACGCAGTTCAATCTGTTCAACAAACTTCACTAAAGTACGTGTCTTCAGCTTAGGGTTGAACTTACGAATAAACATCTTCACCAATAAGTCGGCGATCTGAGGATAGCTGCTGAAGGTTTCTTCAATATATGCTTGGCTGAAAGTCGCATCAATTTGACGCATATACTTGGCATAAGCACGCAGCACAGACACCTCACGGCCTGATAGCCCAGTTGCTAGAACTAGACGGTTAAAGCCATCATCTTCCAGCTCTTTATTCCACACTTGTGACAATGCCGTCTGGAAACGATCTTGGCTATCAGCCAGATTATCCACCGCAGCACCTTGGACTGTCATTAAGAAATCAAGGATCCAGAACGTTGCACCATCGGCGGTTTTAACTTCGTATGGACGCTCGTTAATCACGCGTAAACCGAAGTTTTCCAACATAGGTAAAACATCAGATAGATGAATAGGCTCATCTTTATGGAATAACTTCAGTCTAACTTTATTGTCTTTTAGCGCAGTTTCTTGCGGTTGATAGAACAACATCCCAAGTTTGTGGGCATCATCTAAGGCTTCAAGATGTTCAACATCGACCACGGCAGAACTGGGTAATACATCTTCTTTGTAGCTACGTGGGAAAGCATTAACAAAACGTTTAACCAGGTGATTGCCCGTCTCTTCGCCTTGCGCTGAAATCAATGCGCTGCTGAGTTTATCTTCCCATGAACGCGCCGCTTCAATAAGATTATTTTCGATCGCTGCCACATCGACATCCGTATTATTATTATCAACTTTAACAATGTAATGAGTACGCGCTAGTGTCGACTCAGAGAAATAAGTAGTGAACTCAACATCGGCAGTACTGTTAAAGTGCTGCGCCAAAATACGCTGAGTATCTTCACGTAACTTGGTGTTATATCTATCTTTAGATACATACACTAGGCAAGAGATGAAACGGCCAAACCCATCTTTACGGACAAACAGCTTAAGTTTGTCGCGTTCTTGCATTTCAAGCACACCGCGAGCCATACTAGCAAGCTCTGCTTCACGAGCCTGAATGATTTCATCACGTGGTAAGGTTTCAAGAATGTGCAATAAGGCTTTGTAATCGTGCGAACGCGGCGTTAATCCAGAATCATCTAATACACGCTGAATTTTTTCCGCCAATAATGGAATTTCACGTGGGCTACGATTATAGAGGTTTGACGCATACAGGCCGATAAAGCGGTCTTCGCCAATCACATTACCTTTCTTATCGAAACGCTTAATACCAATATAATCCACATAAGCAGGACGATGTACTCGACTCTTTTCGCTGCTCTTAGTGAGAATCAATAAGCTCTTATCTAATGCTTCTTTACGGGCACTTTGTGACAGAGTCGATAACATCAATCCTTTATCAGACTTTGGCTTACCCGGCACATTCATTAAACCTAGGCTAGTGTCATTATCTGGCACTAACTCTAAATCGCCCTCAACCTTGTTAAGGTGATAACGGCGATAGCCCAATAAGGTAAAATGATGATTATTAAGATAAGTTAGGAAGTTAATCGCTTCTTCTAACTCGGACCTTTCACCAGGGAATGGACGCTTATCTAACTCTTTAATGGTCGCTTTTAACTTGTCAGACATTGCCTGCCAGTCATGAACTGAGGCTGAAACATCTCCCAAAACTGAAGCAATCTCTTTCTCTAAACTCTTGATATCCGCTTCACTGCTAAGACGGTCTATCTCAATTAAAAATACTGCCACTTTATCTGAAGATTCATCTTTGTCATCACCATAACTGACATAAACGATTTCATCCTTTTCACGTTTCACCGTCAGTGGAGTGTGTAGCATCATATGGGTCGTAATACCCATACGATTTAACGCCATGCCTAAAGAATCTACAAGGAAAGGCATGTCAGGACTAATCACTTCAATAATTGAGTGTGATGACTTCCAGCCATGCTTAGATTGGCTTGGGTTAAATACGCGAATATGAGTCTCGCCTACTGGAGTCTTGTTAGCCACATTCCAAAGACTTAAAACCGCACCATACAGGTCACTATCATTGCGTGCGTGTAAATCGTCCTTTGACATATGGGCATAAATGCTCGTTGCGAACTGCTCAACTTGCTTTGCTTGTGAATTGGGGACTTTGGAATGGATCAGGTTGACTACATTTTCAAGTAGTACTGAAGGCATTGCATCTTTCAAGGCCATGTTGCAGTTTCCTTTAGGTCTATGGCAGCACTTTATTTTTTATTTTTGGATGCTTAAGTGATATCTCGGTCGATAAAGTCCGACCGAGTTCATGCGCGAAGTTTATTACTAAATCTGCCATATTTCGAGAAATATTTTAGTGGTAGATCCTCCTGAATCTCAGTTCTGACGCAGCATTTTCAGCAATGATGAAAAAACAATCGTTAAGATAGCTTTTTTATGCAAAAAAAAGGAGAGCCTTAGCTCTCCAGTTGTATTACTACCTTGCGTTTCGCCAAAAAAGAGCCCCTAACGCAGGCAAAATAATTATTGCCCCTAACATATTCACTAAAAACATAAAGGTCAGCAAAATCCCCATATCCATTTGGAACTTAAGGGCCGAAAAGAACCAGGTACTGACACCAATAGCTAAGGTTAATCCAGTAAAGATCACCGCGCTACCACGCTCAATCAAAGCTTGATGGTAGGCTTGTTGAACAGGCATACCGCTACGAAGTTTAAGCGCCATAGTCGATAAGATATAGATACCATAATCGACACCAATACCTACACCTAACGCGATCACAGGCAAAGTGCTAACCGCGAGGCCAATATCGAGCTGAGTCATTAATGCTTGAGCCAGCGTAGAAACCACGTATAAAGGGAGTATTACGGCGACGGTAGCTCTGATTGAGCGGAAGCTGACCAAACAAAGCACAAATACGGCACCATAAACATACAACATCATAGGTAACTGAGCCGACTCAACCGCTTCGTTCGTTGCTGCCATAACCCCAACCGGACCCGATGCCAACTTAAAGGTCATCTTGTCGGTATCCATTGTTGCTGCCAGCGACTTAACCTTAGCGATCACCAGCTCTATGGTTTCGGCCTTATGATCTTTCAAAAACAGATAGACAGGCATCACAGAGCAATCGCTGTTAAGTAAGCCAGAAGTGGTTGGTATTTGACCAACTGCTTGCACTAAACTCGCAGTAGTTCGCGGTAAAATCTGCCACTTAGGATTGCCTTCGTTGAATCCGGCATTAACTCGTTTAGCTACCGAAGCTAGACTGGCTGTCGACTCAACACCCGGCGTATTTGACACCTGCCACTCAAACTCATCCACTTTCATCAAAACATCATGATAAGTACAAGCCTCAGGGAACGCCTCGACAATAATGGTCATCACATCTGTGGTCACAGAGAAGTGGTCAGTAATAAAGAAAGTATCTTGGTTGTAACGACTATCGAAATGCAACGCTGGCGCCCCGCCTTGCAGATCACCTATTTGCATCTTATTCGCTTGTTGAAGCCCTAGCCCATAAAGCATTACAGTCACCACCACCACAACGACAGCATATTTTGGCGTGGCAAACGAAGATAAAACTAACCACAACTTATCAATCTTACTGTCTTTTTTAGCTGTCAGCGGTTTCACTTGGGTATAGGAGATAAGCAGTGGCAGCAACACCAAATTGGTTAAGATGATCACCGCAACCCCCAGAGAAGCCGAAATAGCTAGCTCTCTGATAATGCCAATATCGATAGCGAGTAAGGTTAAAAAACCGACCGTATCGGATAATAAAGCGATGCCACCAGGGATTAACAGACTACGAAAAGCTAACGCGGCTGCCGATTTTGTGGTCTCGCCCTCTCCGACTCTACGACGCACGGCATTGATCACCTGCACGCCATGACTCACACCGATAGCAAAGACCAAAAAAGGGATCAGAATCGACATGGGATCTAAACCAAATCCCACGACTGTCAACAAGCCGAGTTGCCAGATTACCGCCACCAAACTACAACTCAATAGCAGTGCCGTTAACATGATGGATTTAGAAAAAAGATAAACCATCACGGCGGTGATCACTATGGCTATCAGGAAAAATAGCACCACGCCTTTCGCGCCTTCGGCGACATCACCGGCCATCTTCGCAAAGCCAATAATATGAATTTTGATATTATCGTTTTCATATTGTTCGCGGAGCTCTTTTTCAAGTTGCTCAGCGAAGGCTAAGGTATCTAATGACTCTCCGGTTTGCGGATCAAAATCCATCAGTTGCGCCGAAACCATTGCAGCAGAGTAATCTTCAGCAATTAATCGACCAACGATCCCCGCCTTTTCGATATTACTGCGAACCACCTCTAATCCTTCGGGGGTCGTGGTGAAGTTCGCCGGAATGACTGGGCCACCGGCAAAGCCGTCTTCTACCACTTCAGTGAATCGAGTAGATGGTGAATACAGAGACTTAACCTGCGCCCTATCAACACCCGGAATAAAAAACAGTTGATCATGAACCTGCTTTAAAGTGTCGAAAAAGTTAGCGTTAAAAATATTACCACTGGTGTCTTCAACGGCCACCATAATGCTATTTGCCCCACCAAATTGCTTTTGATGCTTCAAATAGGTTTTCATATAACTGTGATTTAGCGGAATATTTTTAACAAACGCCGCATCCATCTTTAACTGACTGGCTTGAAACGCTAAAAATATTGTCGTAACAACAAAAGCAAAGATGACCAAGCCACGCTGCCTGAAAAGAAACGACTCGATTCCATTGACTAATCTATCTAACATGTATGGGCCTTATTGATCTTGTTTTAGTTTTTGTTGTTGATTTAGTTCGATAAAACCTTTGCTACCCACAAGCCATTGCTTGCCATCACTAGTTTGGTTGATTGCCACCAGGTTTTCCCCTTGACGCTGCTCAACCATCTTGACTGAATCGTCGGCATAAACATCAATAACGACACCCGCGTTACCCACTAATCTGATCCGCTCATCATCAAGTACCAATCCGCCATTCAGACTAGACTCGATAGGCAATTCAATAGTCTGCCAGTCATCGAGATCGCCTTCACTCTTGAACAAGTGACCTCTAAGCCCCATGACATAAATGCCTTGTTTTGCGACTAAGATATTGAAAAGAGAGCCATCATAAGGAAACTCAATGCGTTGCCATGTCTTCCCCAAATCCTCAGACATTGCAGCTAACCCGAGTTCGCCAACCATCAATAAACGCTGCTCATTGAGTTGAACAACGCGGTTGAAATGCGGCAGTAACATGCTGCGTTCACTCAGATATAACTGCTCATCTTCGGCCTTTAACTCTTCAAGGTAAGCAATATCTTCTTCATAGAGCAGTTCGCCATGAAACTCTTGCTGCCAGCTTTGTCCGCCATTTAACGTCCGATAAAACAAACCATAAGCACCGATAGCAATACCTTGCTGTTGATCGAAAAACAGCACATCCATCAATGGTTTTTCCATTTCGGCAGAGCTCATTTGTGTTTGCCAACTCTCACCAGCATCTTGAGTATGCAAAATTGTTGAGTCATGACCCACAGCCCAGCCTAACTGCTCATTGAATAGGCTCACCTTAGTTAATAAGGCTTTTGTTGGAGATGGCTTTTGTTGCCAGCCTTGATGAAATACAAACAGGTGACCACGTTCACCCACGGCAACTGCTGTTGACCCTTTATTTGCCATATCGAGCACTAACGCACTCGTTGCTAATGGCTGCAATTGCGTGTCATTATTTGCAGCATTTACTGAAAAGGCACAAGAAGAAAATAGAAGAGATACAGGCAATAACCGAAGCATGCTAAACGACATACAAACTTCCTTTATAGAAATGAGGGGCAAAGTTGCCCCTCGGCAAGTAGTGATTAACGAATACCCGCACGTCTCAATGCGGCCGGAGTAAAGTTAGCCTCACTCAGTTTTGCATCGAAATCGTACATACGGCCTTCATTGTCTAAGCCCATCGCCAAATAACGACGCGATTGAAGATCATGAATCACTTCTAAGGTTGTCCAATGCGTTGGCACTTCGTAGTAGTTAATGCCATGAGCTACCGCCACACGATATAGCTCATCACGATTGTCATAGATATCGGTCAACGAAACCTGCCATGAGTCTTCATCGAGATAGAACACACGTGTCTTATAGATATGACGCATCCCCTCTTTTAGCTGAGCTTTAACCACCCATACGCGGTGTTTTTCCCAACGAACATAATCAGGATTAACATGACCAGGTTTGAGGATTTGTTCATACTTCAGCTTATCTGAATGCAATTTGTAGTCATTATAAGGAATGTAAATTTCCTTCTTACCGACCAGCTCCCAGTTATAACGAACTGGCGAGCCATTAAACATATCAAAATCATCCGTGGTACGCAGACCGTCAGACACTGTACCTGGCGTATCAAACGCAACATTTGGCGCCTTACGAACACGTCGCTGACCTGTATTATAGGTCCATGCCTGACGTGGTAACGCCTCCTGATCCATGGTTTCCTTCACTAACAGTGCCGTACCTGCAAGTCGTGCAGGCTGGGTCACAACCTGTTTGAAATAGAACAAGGTATTTGACTCTTTTAGCTTATCTAAAGTCATTTCAGGACGAGCGTATTCGAAACGGATCTCTTCGGAGGTTTCAACTAAGGTGTAACTACCACTGGCCGTGGGTGCCGCCTGGCTACGAGAAGTTTCAACGTCTATACCACGAAAACGTAAGATGTGATTCCAAATAGCCTCTAAACCGTTTTGTGGGATAGGAAACGGAATGCCGATAGATGCACCAGATAAACCATTACCATCGGCTATCAACTCGGCACGAGTCGCATTAGCTTTGGTCGCATCATAGACAAACTGTGGCACTGACGCACTACGACGAGTTTGATAGATATTCATCTTGAATGTATCAGGGTAAAGCTCAAATAACTTACGCTGACCATCCGTAAGATTATCTTTATACTGATCCTTATTGGCATTAGTAATGGTAAATTCAATCTTATCGTTCGGGAACGGATCCGGATGATGCATTCCCTTCTTGTAACCAGCGACAGCCTCAGTGATCCCACCATCCCACGCGGGGATAGAACCGTCGGCATTGGCCGATTTCTCAGCCCCAATTGGCGTTAATGTTGTGCCTAACTTTGCTGCTTCTTCAGGTGAAACTTTTGCCAGTGCTGCTGGCGCAGTCAACGCAACAATCACAGCGGCCGACAATATTGTTAAATTCTTCATTTGTTATTGTCCTTGTGAATTAGATTGAATATTTGACGTTAAATGACACGTAATCACGATCAGACATCTGATTAGTTGTGCCTACGCCACCGAAGAAAGAGTTATAGGAGATATCGGCTCCCCAACGGCTCTGATAATCAAAGTTCACTCCAACCGCGACAGACTTCTTACCTTCTGTAAACAGGAACATAGGATCAGGTGTGATGCCGTCAACATCATGCGAAAAAATGATACGCGGTGACATGTTTACACCGGCAAATAAATTGTTGTAGTCGGCTTTAGCCACTAGACGATATCCCCAAGCAAAATCCGTTGGGAAAGGATTGGTCTCAAGCCCATTATGGATCCCCTGGATAATCCCCGGCATAGCTGGGTTTCCACCTGAGCGGCCAGTACCAGGACCATTGAGTCTTAGCTCATCAAAGTCTGGCATGTCATGGATCCATACCCCACCGACTTCTGCCAACATCACTAGGTTACTCATGCCCCAGGTTGGGCCAAATAGATGAGTGAATGTCACCTGTGCTTGAGTGGTATCAAGGCGAATATAACCTTCAGCAGCATCACCAGACCCAATACCTTTAACCTGAGATATGCCATCCAAATCAGGACGTAAGCCGGCATTCGCTAACTGTTGTGGCATCGCTGCGAAAAGCAATTCAACATCATCAATTTGCAAAGGTTCATCTTGACGATGAGCAATCTCACCCGCCACAGAAGTATCACCAATTAATGTATTGAAACTGAAGCCATAAAGCTTGATATCTTCAGGGTATTCAATTTGGGCTTTAGAGAAAGTTTCTAATCCAAGTAAGGTTTCACGGTCAATAGTGCCACCTGTAGCGCCAATCATGCCGAGCGTAGCAAGATCGTTACCGATAGCTTGTGCAGTAAAATTAGAGGCCGTACCACTGATCAACGGACGACGGCTATGATAATTCATGTAGTACAAACCAAATTCGGTTTCACCTAGCTCAGGCGCGTAATAACCTAACTTGATACCGTATTGACCCGAATTACTGGCACTGGCTTGATCTTCAACCAAGGTTGCCTTTGTAGGATAAGCTAAAGCCAATGACCCCAAGGTCGCAGCATCATATTGCCCCGAAGCCACCATGGCAGCCAGGTTCTGATATTCAGAAATTAAGAAATCTAAATTGATGTCCGGGTTAGCATTAAAACCTAGCTGAGCATTTTGGTTGTAACCGCCATAACCGGCAAAATCATTAGTAGAAAAGTAAGAACCCGGAGTCGGGATCCAGATTGGCTCCCAATCATATTGGTAAAAAGCTTCCACAGACAAAGAATCGGTGACTCCCAAAGAAGCCCACACCATACCCTGAGGTCTAAATGCTTCTTTTAACTCAGCACCCGGTGCATTGAGAATATTCAAATCTACAGGATTAATCA
The DNA here is from genome assembly GCF_022398315.1 of Shewanella sp. Isolate11. Taxonomy (GTDB): domain Bacteria; phylum Pseudomonadota; class Gammaproteobacteria; order Enterobacterales; family Shewanellaceae; genus Shewanella. The sequence goes on along the minus strand of NZ_JAKEVF010000002.1, from coordinate 149,033 downwards.
CGCCAATACCGTGAGGGATCAAGGTACTTTCGCCCCAAGAAACCACTTGATTACCTACGCGAATACTGAAGGGATTAGCCCCATCATTAAAATCAAAGTCACCATAAACAAAGGCATCTAACAGTCTCACATCTTTACACTGAACTTTAGAAGCATCGGAATCCTCACAAGGATCGTACTCTTTACCAGTGATAGGGTCGCTGTAACCATAACTGCCGTTATTGGCTTTTTGATCATAAAAATACATGCCGCGGGCAAATAGACCAAAGTTTTCATATTTTAACGACAATTCATGTAACCCTTTAAACACCATGGAAGTTACATCACCTTGAGAATACAACATGTTACTCAAGTCACCGTTACTCGAATAAGATCCAGGCTGTGCCCAAATTTCTGTCGAGGTATATTTAGTGTTGTTAAATGCTGAATAGTTTGACCAGTCGAAGCGCGGATTATTCACTTTCCCTATGTGATCATCCCAGTTACGTTCCTCAACTCGCCAGCTTGCACCAGCACTCCATGTTGAATCAAACGAACCTTGCACTTCTCCCCAATCGAATGACACGGCTTTTACCGTTGTAGAGCTTCCAACACTCAACGCTGCAACTATCCCCAAAGCAAGCGCTGACTTGTTAAAGCCATTTTTTAGGTTTTTCATTTTAGCTCTTCTCCGTAACCTGCTGGATTCTTTGTTATTGGAATGATAGCCAACATCTTGTTAGCGTACAGGTAACACCATTGTTACAGGATTTATCTTTAATGAGCAAGGCAAATGGAGAGAAAATTTTCTTGTTATTTGAGCACTTAAGTAAAAATTGATGCACTTTTTCAAACGATCGATTTAAATTATCTTCAACATCTTTTTAACGACTTAAAAGGAGGATAAAAAAATCAATAATAAACAGCAGATTATATTTTAGGCGCACAAAATTAATAACGGCAGAAAGACAATCAACCGTTTGAAGTATTAACTCTAATTAAGCCAGTCGGACTAAGGATTGAAATTGACCAGAAGTGTCGAGGGTTAATTGAAATTGCCCCGATAAACCAGCCGAAGTTAAAAAAGGTCTAAAATGACGTGCATGGATCAACAAGGTTTTTCCACCCTGTTCTACCACTTCCACTTTATTAGCATGGCCTTGGTAATAATCGAGAAATTGCTGATAGTTTATATGAAGATAGAATTTAAAAATCATAATATTATCAAATAATAATGGCGCTAAACTTTAATTGCTCAACGCCATTATACGCATTTATCCTTTAGGCTAAAGCACTGCTATTGCGCTAACGCTTTAGTCACTTTCTCATACAGGTCTTTTGACAGATCCGGTAAAGCTAAAATCCGCTGCAGTGAGGCCTGCATCAGTTGTTGTCTCCCTTGGTCAAACTTCTTAAATTGAATCAAAGGCGTGATGATTCTAGCCGCCACTTGAGGGTTAAGCTGATTCAGTTTAATGATCACTTCAGTCAAAAGCTGATAACCTTCACCATCCTGGCGATGGAACACGCAGGTATTTAATGCAGCAAATGCACCAAACAGTGAACGTACGCGGTTAGGATTCGAGTAACTAAATGCGGGATGCTCAGCTAATTCACGTAAGGCATCAATTCTGTCATCACCAGGACAGGTTGCTTGTAAACTTAACCATTTGTCCATCACCAAAGGTGTACTGGCCCAGCGCTGTTGGAAACTATCAAGCAATGCTTGTCTCATTGGGCTTTGCTCACCATTTAGCGCAGACAATGCCCCTAAACTGTTAGTCATATTGGCCGCACTATCATACTGAGACTGAGCTAAATGCTGATATTCGTCAGATATTTTCAATAACAGATTCAATAATGTATTTTTCAAAGCTCTGGCATCGGCTTCATCTAAGCTCATCAACTCTCGATAGCGTGCCAGCAACTCATCTTCACAACCTGTCGCTATGGTTTCTAACGCGAAACTGCGTGCCATGATTAAACTATCGAGATCGACTTGATTTGCCTGTTCGACCAGCGTAGCGACATTAGGGAATTTTAGAATTTCGGCCAATAAGGCTTTATCTAAGTTTTCATCCAGCAATAAGCCTTTAATAGCATCGACTAAACGGGTGTCGATATGCATCGCCTTCTGTTGTTGTAACAATGACACATTCTGCCAAACAGCTTGACTAAATAACCCTTGTGCCGCTTCCCATTTAGCCACCTCACTGGAAGCAAAACGGATCAAGTGAATTAATTGCTCGACATTGTACTCATAAATTAGCTTCACTGGTGCGGAGAAATCTTGCAGTAACGAAGGCGTTGGTTGAGAGGCAATCTCATCAAAAGTGAAAGTCTGTTTTGCCTCGGTTACATCTAGCACTCGATTGAGCAGCGAATGACCTTCGGCACTCAGCAGCTCGAGATCAAACGGAATATGAAGTGGTAACTTCTCAGCCTGTTCTGCAGTAGCGAATGTCTGCTGCGAAATCGTTAAACTGTACTGCTTTAGTACAGGGTCATAGCTTTCTTCCACACTTACCTGCGGTGTGCCCGACTGACTATACCAACGTCTGAACTGAGTCAAATCAACACCACTAGCATTTTCCATGGCCGCAACAAAATCATCGCAAGTCACCGCTTGACCATCATGTCGCTCGAAGTAACATTTCATCCCTTTCTGGAAATCTGCTTCACCCAGTAAAGTGTGCATCATACGGATAACTTCAGCACCCTTGTTGTATACCGTCACGGTATAAAAGTTGTTCATCTCAATCACAGACTCAGGACGTATCGCGTGTGCCATCGGGCCACTGTCTTCTGCAAACTGCTGATTTTTTATGACTTTAATCGCATGAATACGATTAACCGCACGGGAACCAATATCCGAACTAAACTCCTGATCTCTAAATACCGTCAAACCTTCCTTCAAACTCAATTGGAACCAGTCGCGACAAGTCACACGGTTACCAGTCCAGTTATGAAAATATTCGTGACCCACAACCGATTCAATTCCGTGATAATCATCATCGGTGGCCGAGTCTTTATCGGCAAGCACGTATTTAGTGTTAAATACGTTTAAGCCCTTGTTTTCCATTGCCCCCATATTGAAAAAATCAACGGCAACAATCATATAGATATCGAGGTCATATTCTAAATCGAAACGTTGTTCATCCCATTGCATCGATTTTTTCAGTGACGCCATAGCATGGTGCGCTTTGTGTAAGTTGCCTTTATCGACAAAGACCTGTAGCTCTACTTCACGGCCACTCTTGGTGATATAAGTGTCATTAAGCAGATCAAAGTCGCCTGCCACTAAGGCAAACAGATAACTCGGTTTAGGGAATGGGTCCTGCCAGCAGACAAAGTGACGTCCATTTTCAAGCTCACCACTGTCAACTTTATTACCGTTACTCAGCAAATAAGGGAACGCCTGTTTATCGGCTTCAACGCGCACATCGTAAATCGCTAGCACATCTGGTCTATCGAGGAAGTATGTAATACGTCTAAAACCTTCCGCTTCACATTGAGTACAGTAGGCGCCATCAGACATATACAAGCCTTCTAAGGCTGAATTGGCTTCAGGGTCTAGCAACGTGACTATGGTTAATTCAAATTCATCATCGAGATCTTTAAGGGTTAACTGGCCATTATCAACCTGATACACATGGGGCTGCCCATTAACCAATAAAGAGGCTAGTTGTAGTGCCTCACCATCGAGCAGTAGGCTTTGTGCTTCTGGATTGAGCTTTTTGACCTGACTTACCGCGGTGACTTGGGTCTCTTTACCCGCAAGGTTAACATCGAGGCTAACATGGGTAATGGTAAAATCTGGGCTCTGGTAATCTTTTAAATATTTAGCCTGAACTTGGGTCATTACAGTGTCTCTTTCATTTCTAATGCTATAAAAAAACGCGCCATGAGCGCGTTTTTCAAATGAGCTAAAACATTATTTAGCCTGATTATTTGCCACTTTATCCATATCCGCCATATCGAGTGTGATATAAACGGTTTCATCTAAAAATGCATCCGGTGCTTTCACATCATCATCTGCATCATCAAGATCTTTAAGTGGTTCAAGCCCCTCTGTCGCACGACGATCATTTAAACGTGCAAGTTGCTTACTATCATTTTTCTCACGCTCAGCAAGACGCTCTTTTTCAACTAAAGAAACGCTAGTATCTTTATGTGTTTTCTTGAACTCGGCAATGTCTTGCGCAAGATAACCAAACTCAACATCTTGTTGAATACGTTTTTTATGTAAACCGTCTAGGGTGTTAACCAGATTAGGTGTGATATCACCTAAGGTACTGTATTGAGCAACAGGCACTTTATCCCATGGTAAGGCATTCTTTTGCTCTGCTTCACCATACTCACCAGGCTCCAGTGCACTCGGGAATGAGATATCTGGAGTAACACCTTTAAGCTGAGTACTACCACCATTAATACGGTAGAACTTGGCAATTGTATACTGTACATGCCCGATAGGTTTGTCGTACATGTCATAGATTCGACCTAAGCTCTTATGCTGCTGCACCGTCCCTTTACCAAAGGTCGACTCACCCACAATCAGAGCGCGATCGTAATCTTGTAATGCCGCCGCAAAAATTTCTGATGCAGAGGCACTGTAACGATCAACCATCACTGTTAACGGGCCAGAGTAGTAAACTTTGCCATCGTTATCGCGGTTTTGTGACACTTTTCCATTCGCATCACGGATTTGAACCACTGGACCACGGTCAATAAACAAACCTGTCAGTAGTGTCGCTTCTGTGAGTGCACCGCCACCGTTACCACGAAGGTCAATAACCACCCCTTCAACTTTAGCTTCTTTAAGTTTAACCAGTTCTTTAGCTACATCTTGCGACAGGTTCATGTAAAAACCAGGCACTTTTATCACGCCAACTTTACGACCTGCATAGTCGCCAGTTTCAGGTTCGATAACTTCTGAAGTAGCCGCTCTATCTTCGAGGCGGATTTTGTCGCGCACTATGGTCACTTCAAAAGGTTTAGCCGATGAGCCACCTTTCTTTGGTAACACTTGCAGTATTACTTTACTGCCTTTAGGGCCCTTGATCAGCTCGACAACATCATCGAGGCGCCAACCAATAACGTCGACAACCTCTTTACCTTCCTGCCCTACACCAACAATACGATCTTCAGGAGACAGTTTTTCGCTACTCGCAGCGGGGCCGCCAGCGACTAAACTTTTGATCACTGTGTAATCTTCATCCATCTGTAATACAGCTCCTATGCCTTCGAGGCTTAGGTTCATTTCCATTTGGAAACGTTCGGCATTACGGGGAGACAGATAGCTAGTATGAGGTTCTACGGTATGAGAAAAGGCATTCATCACACCTTGGAAAACATCTTCACTCTTGGTCTGACTTAGACGTTTGATGGCATTGTTATAGCGCTTTTCAAGCACTTTAACGATTTCATCCCAATCTTTGCCTGTCAGTTTTAGATTTAACGCATCGTATTTAACACGCTGACGCCAAAGCTCATTAAGCTCGGCTTCATTTTTTGGCCAAGCCGCTTCTTCTCTATCGTATTGATAGCTATCGCCAGCAGCGTCAAAATCAAACTCTTTATCCAGTAGTTTTAACGCATAAGAAAATCGCTCATAGCGACGCTTTTCAACCAGATCAAACATCTTATATGCCACGCTTAAATCGCCGCTTTTAAGCATGTCATCAAATTCTGTTGAATAGGGCTTAAAGCTGTCGATATCGCTTTGCATCAAAACATTGCGGCTATAGTCCAGCTGTTGTAGATAGCGATCGAATACTTTGACCGAAAAAGCGTCGTCAAGATCGAATCTATGATAGTGAGCGCGAGTGAACAAACCTGTCACTCGCTTACTGGCGACCTTATGCTGCGGCTCTTGAGTAAGAGAAGGCAACTCGCTAGATGGAATGGTAGGCGTCAATGCCCAAGCTGAGAATCCTACAAAGATGCTGGCAACAGAGGCCGCCAGAGTTAGTTTTCGCATCAACAAGTTACTCCTTTTACAATGAGACAGTTATAACAGGATATGTTCAACCTTTACTTTTACGGTCAATCCAGAATCTAACTGCACTTGTACATCTTCTTTTTTGATGTCCAGTACGACACCAGAGACAGGTGATTTACCTAGTTTGACATTGACTCTTTGATTTGGTTTCAATTCAGTCAATACTGCAGGCGTTAATGACTCAACTTCAACCTGAGGCTTAGCCACCTTCGGAGCGGCAGGTTTACGTTTAGTTGCCAGCTTCTTAAATGGCTTTTTATCCGCTTTAGCTGCTTTAGCTTCGGTTTTGTTTGCCTCTGCTTTAGCAATGCGTTTGGCTTTAGCCTTATCCTGACTCTCTTTCAGTGTAGCTTGTGCATGATCAACATGCTCTTGCTCTAGCTCACCACATTCGTTGCCATCAAGATCGACACGCTGCGCCCCTGCTTTTACACTTTTAAGGTAACGCCAGCTACTGGTATAACGACGTAAGGCGATTCTTAATTGCGTTTTACTGACTTTAGAATCATCAGCTAACCTTTCAGCCAAGTCCTGAAACAATCCAATCTTTAGCGGTTTAGTTTCACCTTCAGCGATAAAGCACAAAGGAAATGTTTCATATAAATACGCAAGAATTGCGTTGGTGTCGGTCAACTTTTCTGTTGATTCCATCATTACTTCCACAGTTTAAAAGGGACTACCGCCTCACCTTTACAGCGATGACTGGCGTGTCGTTCATATTTGTTAAATTGAGTTAAGCCACTATTTCAGTTAATAGAAATAGCTGAACTTTACTAGACAATCCAACATACCTTATCAATTACATTTAACAAACGCCAAGTATTCATTTCAACTAATGAAATGTAACCAAGCATTTAATTTTCAAGCCGCCTATTATAAGCGTGCCTGAGACATTTGCGACCACCAATTGTGAGAAATTGGTCGTAGTTTAAGCAAATAACGCGTTTTCTAAGGTTTTAAGCACTAACTCTAGGCCATTTTGATCTGCTTGATCGAATCTATTCAGCAGTGGACTGTCGATATCCAGTACCGCTATCACCTTACCATCACGTCGCATCGGGATCACAATTTCAGAGTTACTGGCACTGTCACAAGCAATATGGCCTTCAAATTGGTGCACATCGGCAACACGTTGAGTGGTATTGGTGTGCGCAGCAGTACCGCAAACGCCTTTACCCATAGGGATACGAGTACAAGCCACTTTTCCTTGAAATGGCCCCAAGATCAACTGCTCGTGTTCAACCAAATAAAATCCAGCCCAGTTAAGATTTTCAAGGTTTTCATTAATTAAGGCTGAGAAGTTCGCCATGGCGGCAATCAGATTATCTTCGCCAGCAAATAACGCTTCAGTTTGGCGGGCCAGAGTGTCGTAACACACAGATGTCATATACGGTATCCTAACGATTTACGATTTCGGTTCAGTTTTTTTAGTGGTTTTTTTTGCGGCTGGCTGTTTTTCCGCGCTACCGCCTTTTAATAGATTCATTAGCTGATTTTTATTTTCGGCTAAATAGAAACAAAGTTTCTCTGTTGCGTTGTCATCAAGCTCAAGCTCAGATTGCTCAATAAAAGGAAGCAGGTTGTCCGCGATATCGAGCATCTTATCGTAGGCATCGGCCTCCTTTTTAGATGTGAATGTCATCTTCTCAACCCCTTCTCTGACAACGACAAATTTTGTTATAACTGCCATGTCCATCCTCGCACTGTTTTTTTATACAGTTGTAGAGTCTCATAAATACAACTTCTTATGCAAGTATTGAAGGTTATCTGGTACTATCTTGTGCTATAACAGAATTACGCCTCAGTTCTTCATAGCACCTTGATTGTAATAAGATAGTGACTAACAGACTGAGTTCTAGCCGCGTTAGCAATATCGATACTGCTTTAGCTAACCATCTAACAGTAAAGGAATATCCCAACACACTATGGATACAGAAGTGTTAGATAAAAGTATTGTCCTTTGCCACTCATGTGACTTAGTGGTTAGAAAGCGCGCGCTTCCATCAGGCGTTCGAGCCCTGTGTCCTCGCTGTCACAGCAACCTCTATGATACTCCTTATTGTTCGATAAACGGCATGTTAGCCTTGTGTCTGAGCGCATTAATTTTGTATTTTCCTGCCAATTTTTTTCCCGTACTTGAATTGCATTTTCTTGGTAGTATCCGAACGACAACCATTTTTGAAGGCGCCATGTCTGTCGCCAATCAGGGCTACTGGGTAGTAGGTGCTGCAGTACTGATAGCCGCCGTCGTGGCGCCCGGCTTACTTATTTTGTCTGTGCTGATGCAGATATTGATCGTTAAATATCTGCTACATAATCCTTTTTTTAGACGAATATATAAGTTGCTACTTTGTCAGCAACCCTTGCTGAGCCAGCTCACCATGCTGGAGATCTATATGATCAGTATTTTCGTATCTGTTTTTCAGTTATCCGATTATACCGACCTCTATTTTGGAATCGGCACTTTCTGCTTTACCATGTTGTTTATCATGGTGATTTTCTTGCAGCGTGAATATCACATAGAACATATGTGGAGCCTACTCGATGAAAAACCTTAATAAGGCGGTTCAAGGTGAGCAACTCGGCCTCACTAATTGTGCAAGCTGCACCAACTTATGCAAAATAGATCAACAAGTGTGTCCTCGTTGTGGTCAGCCAATAAGTAGTCGCGACCATAGCAGCATTCAAAAAAGTTGGGCGTTACTTCTCACTGCGGCCATTTTACTTTTTCCGGCGAATCTCTACCCAATTACGACCATGACCAGTCAGGGCCAGATACGACAAGACACTATTTTCACCGGCATTAAGCATTTAATTCACTTGGACTTATTACCTATTGCAATTATTTTATTTGTCGCCAGTATTCTTGTTCCTATGCTCAAAATTTTTGGACTAGCCACTTATCTGCTGGCAATCAGTTTTAAATTACCTATTCCTAAAAGACTTTTAATGGCGGGTTACCACATCATCGAATGGATTGGTCGATGGTCAATGTTAGATTTGTTTGTTATCTCCATCACGGCTGCTCTGGTCAATATGGGTCAATTACTCGATGCAAAACCCGCCCCAGCGGCTACCGCATTTGCATTGGTGATTTTACTGACTCAACTGGCAGCAAAAGTATTAGATACACGTTTACTCTGGGACCAATTGGAATCGCAAGATGACAGAAATTGAAACACCTAAAGTTGTAAAGAAAAAGCTGTTCTCTCCTATTTGGCTATTGCCAATTGTGGCACTGGTGCTCGGTGCTTGGTTAGGTATTAAAAGCATCCGAGAGTCAGGTATCGAAGTGCGCATCCATTTCCCCAGCGCCACCGGTATCGATGTTGGTAAAACCTTAGTGCGCTATCAAGGCCTCACCGTCGGTAAAGTGGTCGATATTAGTATCGATGAAACCTTGCAAGGGGTGAATGTTGATCTACTAATGGATTACCGCTCTACTCCTTTTTTACGAGACGAAACTAAATTCTGGTTGGTTACTCCTAAAGCCTCGATCACTGGTGTCGAAGGCTTAGATGCCCTGTTTTCTGGTAACTATATTGCAATTCAGCCCGGCGATGGCGAATCAAGGAAAGAGTTTGTCGCCGAAGATCAGGCGCCGCCCGTCGCCCCAGGTAGTGATGGCTTGATGATTGAACTAACCAGTGCCAACTTAGGTTCTCTCGATGTGGGCTCACAGGTTTTTTATCGTCAAATCCCCGTAGGTAAAATCGTCAGTTATCGTCTTGTGGATAACGAAACGATTTTACTCAATGCCTATATTCAGAAGCAATACGCGTACCTAGTTAAACAAAACTCCAGCTTTTGGAACGTCTCAGGGTTAAGTCTGGATGCCTCATTAAGCGGCGTAAAAATCAAGACCGAAAGCCTTGCAGCAATTTTAGCCGGCGGAGTGACATTCACATCGGATCCGAACGCCAAGAATGCCGAGCCTAATCAAAAATTTCCATTACATGAAAATGAAGAAAGCGCGACGACAGGACACCAGTTTGGTCTCATTGCCGATAACGCCGACAGTATTCAAACCGGTAGCAGTATTGTATTCAGAGGGATTGAAATAGGACATATCAGCCAAACCCATTTACTGGACAATGGCGTCAAATTTGAAGCCATCCTCGACAATCAATATGCCGACTTGCTCAGTGGCAGTGCGCAATTTTGGCGAGAAGGTGCCGATATATCACTGGATGGGATCAAACATGCCAAACGGATGGTCACCGGCGATGTGATCAACTTTATGCCTGGTATTGGTGATGCTAAAGACGAATATCGTCTGCTCGATAGCGCCCCCGACATGAATGCTAAACCTTTGCTACTTAAGCTCAGCGCCGATGAAAATCCGGGGATAACCACGGGTGCTGAGGTGCGCTATAAACAGCTTCCCATAGGTCGAGTGAATCAAGTCAATTTCAAGTCGGACTACAGTGGCATCGAATATCACATAGAGATTTGGGCAGAGTTTAAGCCACTACTTACCCAAACAAGTTACTTTATCCCAGAGGCCGCATTAGCCATCGATGCCTCATTAGATGGCGTGTCAGTTAAGACTCGCGATCTCAATACCCTGACTAAAGGCGCCATCAGCCTCTTCCAAGGAACAGGCACTCAAGCCGTCACTGAAAACTCGACACTATCACTTTATACTTCAACCACTCAAGCCGATGAGCGTTTAGCTCGGCGCAATATGCAGCACATCACCCTGTCTAGCCCAGATGGAGCCGATCTCAGTGCTAACTCGCCGGTCTATTTCAAAAAGATGCAGATAGGGAAAGTGATCGGTGTTAACTGGCAGAGCGCAACAGAGGACTTTGCCATTACCCTTGGCATAGAAAATACTTTCGCCAGTTTGATCAAACCTAACAGCGTGTTTTGGCGTAATGATGCCTTGGCTATCGATGCCAGTCTTAGCGGTGTAAAAGTCAATATCGCCCCACTGGCCGGAGCGATAAAAGGGAGCGTGACACTCGGACTACTTGATGACACAAAACAAGGCGATCAACAGCACCTTTACGGCTCTAAAACCTTAGCCTTAACTAAAGCCGTACCTGTGCAGCTAAGCTTTCCCGCGTCCAGTAAGCTCGCTGCTCACGCCCCAATTAGATACCTTGGGCATCAAGTGGGTGAAATAGATAACGTCAGCCTAGATAGCAACTTGAAAACCATTAGCGCCAATGCGTATCTATATGGTGATTATGCCGCACTATTTAGCCGTGAAGATTCACGCTATTTCTTAGTCGACGCGCAAATCTCGCTCTCTGGTATTAGTGCGGCAGAAACGCTATTAACAGGCCCTTATGTCTCTGTAATACCGGGGGTAAGCCAGCAAACTACTAGCCATTTTGTTGGTGTCGAACAGGCTCCGGTACAATTAGCCGAAGATGCACAGAGCTTTACTTTAGTCGATAATGATTTGGGCTCAATAAAAGTAGGCACTCCCATAATATTTCGCGGAATCAAAATTGGTGAGATTAAACATTACCAGCTAGCTGAAAATGGTACTCAAGTTTTGATGCAGGCAGAAGTCGCGGCCGATTATCGCCACTTGGTTAATCAAACCAGTCAGTTCTGGGATCTGTCAGGGATTAAGGTGGATGTTGGTTTATTCTCTGGCGCCCAGATTGAAACAGGCTCTTTGGAAAGCATTTTAGCCGGCGGCATTGGCGTTGCCACCGAGAAAGTCAGTAATGCTCAAAATCAAATCCAAGCCAATACACAATTTATGTTGCAATCAAAATCGCAAGATGAGTGGTTAAAGTGGGCGCCTAACCAGCCCGTTAATGACTAACACTCTGCATTGACAACAATAACCAACACTCGGCCATCAAACGCTTGACGAGCAATCGTTGATAATAACGGCGAACTTACATACTCAGATCTAGAGGTAAGTTCGCCGTTTGCTTAACACCCTCAATTGGCGGATCATATTCCGGCGTTGCAATGACCACAAAGCGCCATTGACTGTGGCCAGCCAAACCATCGAATGGATAACATGTCACCAAAGTCAATTGCAAACCCTCCCCCATCTGCATCAGGCTAATATCATCTTCGGCCACTATTGCTACTTGGGTAACTCTATAGAGAACCTCATTGGCAGAGCTATCTTGCAGGCGTAGCAACTGGCCGTATGCTATGCCTTTTAATCGAGCGAAATGGGTGTCTCGATGACCTGCAATAATCGTGTTTCCCCATTGATTAATTTGATTATTGGCCAGCATTGCCGCCGGAGCGAAGGCTAAGTTGCGCCCCGATGTGCCAGCCAGTACATATAATTCGGCTTGATTGTTATCATCAGCACCAATAAAGGCCAGCTTAGCCACAGGAAAGGTATCCGCCCAACTCCAAGGTTTATGTTGTAGTCCATCGGCTAAGGTTTGCTGCCACGCTTGTTCAATTAAATACTGAGCAAAATGAGCTTTAGCCTGCATATAACCTCCTTTTAATATCAGTGATAAACCTAAAATGGCCACCACAACCACTACACTCCTGGCTACAGACTTACGTGTAGGCCGAATCAATCGCCTAGTTCTGATTTGCTTAGGTGCTAATGCCTTAGCTGTTAATGGCTTCATAACGCCTCAATCTCTTGCTTACTAACACGCAGAAAGCTCAGCCAATAAATCAATAGCAAGAGCAGTAACACTCCCCCAATAGCGATATAAAGACGACTGCCGCTAGCCGTTTTAGGCCAGCCTGAGCCATTGATTGGCAGCAAACTATGGGCATGGATATCGATAGCTTGCTCACCCACTGGCCGAGCCAGCGTTTTATCGACTGCAATCAGGCTGGTGTAAGGACTAACCAGATGATATTGAAGTGCAACTTGCGTAACTTGTTTCTTAATACTTTGATGGTTATAGCGACTCTTACTGGCAAGTAACGCTGCAATTTTGTTACTTGCCCACAGCAGATCTAACCCCATCATCTTTGATTGGCGCTGAATAACAATCTGTTGCTGCCAGAACTGACCTCCTAACTCCCCTGACACTAACAATTCATTGCTGGAGCCATGATGATTTTTAGGCATTAGCCTGATGGCAACCATTAGTGGCTCACCGGCATACAGATCGCTGATATTGGCAGGCCAATAATCGGGAATTGTGCCATCGGCAAGGCTTAGCTCGATATTACTTACCACAGGCTGAGCAATCTTTAACATCAACTGATTAATCTTGTCATTGACCTCGGCTAATTTTCCTACATAGGTATAAGTGCCCCGCCCGGCTGCAGCGGCTCTTTGCATAAAGTAGCCATTGGGGGCAGCGCCGATCCCCACAGTAAATAAACGCGCATTGCCCAAATTCATTTCTATTAACTCAAACAGTTGCTGCTCATTATTCACGGCACCATCTGTGATAAACACCACTTGCTTTAACTGCGATAGGCCTTGCTGGGGGGAACCAGTTTGCAGCGCACGTAGGAATGCAGGCGCCATTTCAGTACCGCCATTAGCCTTAAGCCCATTAACAAATTGCATTGCCAACTTGAGGTTTTGTGAATTAACAGTCATCGATTGCGCTGACAATGAAGTTAGGTCTGAATTAAAAGCAATAATATTAAAACTGTCTTGATTGGTTAATCCGCTTAACGCCTGCTTTAAGGCTTGTTTGGCCTGAACAATAGCACGACCCTCCATCGAGCCTGAGGTGTCTATCACTAAGATCAATTCTCGCGGTAGCGCCACCCGCACCTTGTCTTGCGGCGGCATCAACATCACCATTCCGTAATCACTGGCTGTCGCAGATCCCGCAATCCCATGGGTGCGCCCCTGTTGTGTAAAGGCAACCGCGGTGGGAGCCAAACCTAATTCGGGTCGCCAGTTCAATACAAAATCACGCTCAGGCTTAACAATTTCAGCCAAGGCCAGTTGAATCACATCCCCCTGCTCGGAGCGCACTAAGGTATGATACGGCGAATCAATCTCGCTAATCGGCAGTCCTGCATTAAGCTCAATACGCAGATCGACTTGACCTAGCTCTGTCATCAATTGGTTATGTTTTTCCTGCTTGAGTTCGCTATCGACTTGCAATACCTGAGCATCACTCTCTGGCTGATATCTTGGCGTGATCGCCATAGGAAAACGCAGACTATACAGCCCTGACCGATAATCAACTTGCTGCTGATAAGCAATATCGACGATTAAGGTTTCCCCGGGCGCCAAGTTCGCCACTTGAGTCACAAACATATTCGGTTTTTGCTGCTCTACTAAACTGGCTTTTTTGCCCATTTTTTTAGCTTGCTCAAACTGTTTTTTTGCCTCGGCTTTGGTTTGAATTTCACCCTCAATAATTCTTTGCCCAATCTGCAATGTCATCGCATCGATAGCGGCATTATGAGGCAGTGGGAACTGATAATTGCCGTTTAACCATTGCTGACTATTATTACGAAAACGCTGTTTAACATGGACACGGTTTATCCAGCCGGAAATCTGCATCTGCACCTGAGTCTCAATCGGCAAGGCAACAAACTGACTTATCTCACCGGTACTCAACACCGAGCTATAAACCAATTTAGCGCTGCCCAAAGTGGCAACCGACTCTTGAGCCGAAAGCGAGCACAAGGGCAAACATAAACCACAAAACAACCACATGAACCAGCGACTAAGATTGAAAAAAAACGCCCCCCTCAGGGGGCTAAGTTGGGTGAAGTACAAGTGTTGAATCGCCATCAAAAACTCCTTTTCGCTCAGACTTAACGCACAGGTTTATTCACCGCAACAGCAGTATCGACAGGCATAAGCTTTAAAGTAACGCGGCGGTCAAAGAAATCGTTTTCAAAACTCGACTCTGGTTTCACCGGCGCCGTGGCGCCAAAAGCTTTTGCTTGTAAACGTGATGATTCAATGCCTTGCTTAACCAAGTAACTGCGCACCTCTGCAACACGCTGCTCCGATAACGCCTGGTTATAACTGGACTCGCCACGTCGGTCGGCATAACCTGTTAAATCGAGTGTTAATTCAGGCTGCATCGCCATCACATCTGCAATTTCATCCAGTTGCGCCTGAAAATGTGGCTCAATCGTTGATGAACCGGTTTTAAACTGCACATTAAGCCCAAGGGCTAACTCCTCAATCTGTCCGCCTTGACGTTGTTTAAGTATTTCAAGCTCTTCTCTGGCGGCAGCGTATTGCTCACTCACTCTCTGAAGATCATGTTTTTGTTCGTTTAACATGGCTATTTGCTGCTCTTTTTGTGCAAGTTTCGCCTGTTGAGTTTCAAGTTCACTCTCATCGGCAACCGATTTTCCAATAATGCCACCGGTAAAAGCGCCGATAATCGCGCCAACTGGCCCCGCAACAACTGCCCCTAATACCAATCCTGAACCCAAACCAATCAAGGGTTGGTGATCATTATTCGGCGTTTCCTGCTGCTCGCTGGCATGGCTCATTGAACTGGTCAAAAGAGTGGTTGAAATCAGTGCGGCAATAAGTTGTTTTTTCATCATGGATCCCTTTTAGATTAATGGCTGTTGCAATTGTGTTGATTCATCACTGCGGTGATTGATGGGATCATTAAAACGTAAATTAATGGCTAATAGGGGGAGTAAAAATGGCATTGCAGCTATCAATTGTGGCAACAAAATGGCAATCGCTACCGAGCACTTTTTTCGGCCTCATTTTACTGTATAGTCTCAGCTAATGAGTCAGTTAAGGATCTTGATACGACGATGAAACGAATCGCCATTGTGGAAGATGAAGCCGCTATCCGCGAAAATTATAAAGAGGTATTACAGCAGCAAGGTTACAGCGTTCAAGCCTATGCCAATCGACCCGATGCGATGCAGGCTTTCAATCTTCGTTTACCCGATTTGGCGATTATTGATATCGGACTCGAAGATGAAATTGATGGTGGCTTCACCTTGTGTCAATCCCTCAGAGCCATGTCTAGCAGCTTACCGATCATTTTTCTTACCGCCAGAGATAGCGACTTTGATACTGTTTGCGGCTTACGACTCGGCGCCGATGACTATCTTACTAAAGGGGTCAGTTTTCCTCACTTAATCGCACGCTTAGCGGCCTTATTTAGACGTTCTGAATTACAGAACAGCAATGAGCAGCAATCCCAGTTGATAGAACACGGCGACCTGACTATCGATGTCAATCGCATCTTGGTGTATTGGAAACATCAGCCAGTAGAATTAACGGTGACCGAATTTTGGATGGTGCATGCACTGGCCAAACAACCCGGCCATGTGCGTAGCCGTCAAGCCTTGATGCAGGATGCAAAAATTTATGTCGATGACAGTACCATCACCTCGCATGTAAAACGCATTCGTAAGAAGTTTATTGCACAAGATGCTAATTTCGATTGTATCGATACCGTCTACGGCATGGGTTATCGCTGGGATAATCAAGGCTAGCCATGTTCAGTATCCCCTTAGGGCTACGTGCCAAAGTCGCCATATTATCCTTATTCCTACTATGTCTGCCCTGGCTGGGTTATCAATATGTGTGGGAGATGGAAAAATACCTTAGACACGGTCAAGAAAAAACCCTCGAAGGTACCACCCAAGCGCTGGCAACAGCGCTGCATGAAAGGCCAAAACTATTTGATAAACAAGCGAGTTTCCTATCGCAGGTAAAACAGGGACGCGACCTTTATGCTTATCCATTATCTGGGCCTATTCAGCTCGATGGCAAATTGGCTGATTGGAGCCAGTACCGCCAAAGCAGCATCAATTATGGCAGTGAACACTTGTTGTTTAACGCCAATGAACCTCAACCGGCTCAGCTCAACTTTACTCACATGGTCGGCAAATATGCCGGCTACCTTTACGGTTTTTTCGAAGTCAATGACGCTAATGTGGTGTATCGTGGCAGCAATAGCCTTAGTATCGACAACAACGATCACCTCGCTATTGCGACCTTAGCACCCGATGGCCAGTTTCGCCGCTACATTGTCGCCACCACCAAAGATGGCTGGATCAGTGCTTTCGAGCTTCCTGAAGATCCCAAGCTAAAAAAACCTGTCACTCCAGAAGTTAAGATCCAAGGTAAATGGCTTAAAACCGCCCAAGGTTACACTATTGAACTGAGGATCCCCCTCGATATGGTGGGTAGCAAACTAGGTTTCGCCATTGTCGATGTCAATAACAGTACTAGCCGTACTGTCGATGCCATCATAGGTACCTCGGGAACAGATGATGTCAACCAATTGGGTACCGTACTGGTTCCCTCTCCCGAAATCGAAAGTATTATCAAAGGTATGAGCCATAACAGTTCACGCATTTGGGTGGTCGATAAACATGGCCGTGTTCTGGCAAAATCTGGCGATATTCATAACAGCAATAATGTATGGGCTCAAGCGAGTAAAGAAGCAGAAGACAGTGGTTATTGGGGCCAATTTAAGAGCCATTATCTAATGCCGCTCTATTACCGCATTCTCACCAAGCCGCCCAAGGACTTTGTCGACTCACTCAAAAACTCAACGGTTTTACAGGGAAGTCATATTGAGAAGGCACTCGATGGCAAACTTGGCTCAACCTGGCGACTGACACCCGATGGTAAGGCGGTGATATTAACCGCTGCCAGCCCTATCTGGATTGACGATAAGGTGATGGGTGTGGTGATTGCCGAAGAAACCACCCACGGCATACGAACCTTACGTAATCGCGCCTTAGAAAAGCTATTTAACGTGATCATCACCATCATGAGCATGGGTACATTAGCGCTGTTTTTCTTTGCTTCGAGCATCTCTAGCCGTATTCGTAAACTCAGGGATGAAGCCGAACGCGCTATTGATAGTCAGGGTCGAATTAAACAAGGCATTAGTGGCTCAAAAGTACGCGATGAGATTGGCGATCTGTCTCGCAGCTTTGCCAATATTGTCAGTCGATTAAGCCAATACACTCACTATTTAGAAAATATGTCATCGCGGCTGTCACACGAACTGCGAACCCCGGTTGCCGTGGTGCGATCTTCCCTTGAACACTTGAATGCCCAAGATTTACCAGCTCAACATCAAAAGTATGTCGATCGTGCTCAAGAAGGCGTCAGCCGCCTCAACATGATCTTAAATAGCATGGGGGAAGCAACTCGGTTAGAGGAAGCACTAACCCATGCCGAGGTGAGTCAATTTTCACTTTCTAAGGTGATCTCAGGTTGTATGCAGGGCTATCAACTTACCTATCCCAAGCAAAAGTTTGACATCGATATCAGTGATGACAACTTAAATACTGAGGGCGTACCAGAATATATCGCTCAGCTAATGGATAAGTTAATCGCCAACGCCATCGAATTTAGCCAACCAGACAGCGCTATAGAGGTGAACTTAACCAGTAAGAATCGAAGCGCCACCCTAACCGTTTATAACCAAGGTGTGGGTTTACCGGAAAATATGAGCGAGCAGATTTTTGAATCTATGGTCTCGGTAAGAAAACAAAAAGCTCAGAATAAACCACACCTTGGACTAGGACTCTATATCGCCAGATTAATCACTCACTTCCACCGAGGCCAGATCAGCGCCAGCAACCGCTGGGAAGACAATCAGCTTAAAGGGGTTGAGTTCCGTATTAACTTGCCCATCATTACAGGGTAACTATTTAAGAATTCAGTTGCCCTAGCCACTTTAATTTAGCCATTTAGATGTTAAGATGGCTAAAATCGTTAATAAGCCGTGGGATACACTCGATGAAAAAAGAGACTCAAATCGTCAGCGTTGGAAGAGATAAAAAGTGGAGCAAAGGCGTGATTAATCCGCCGGTATTTCGTGCCTCTACCGTTGTATTCGAAACCATTGAAGAGATGCGTTTCGCCACTAAAAATCGCACTAATGGTGAGATGTTTTATGGTCGTCGCGGTACCCCTACCCACTTTGCATTTCAAGCCGCCATCGCTGAGCTTGAAGGTGGAGTTGGCACAGCACTTTATCCTTCTGGTTCTGCCGCGATATCGGGGGCCTTGCTCTCTTTCCTCAAGGCGGGCGACCACTTATTGATGGTCGATAGTGCCTATGAACCAACTCGCGACTTGTGTGACAAAATGCTCAAAGGTTTTGGCATCGAAACCACCTATTACGACCCTATGATAGGCGCAGGGATCAGTAAGTTAATTCAGCCCAACACTAAAGTGTTATTCCTTGAGTCTCCTGGTTCTATCACCATGGAAGTCCAAGATGTGCCAACCCTAAGCCGCATTGCTCATCAGCACAATATCACGGTAATGTTGGATAACACTTGGGCGTCTCCTATCAATTCTCGTCCGTTCGAGATGGGAGTCGATATCTCGATCCAAGCAGCGACTAAATATATTGTTGGCCACTCAGATGTGATGTTGGGGACTGCCACGGCAAACGAAGCCCATTGGGATCAATTGCGTGAAAACAGTTATCTCATGGGGCAATGCACCTCGGCCGATGATGTCTATCTTGCAAGCCGAGGCCTGCGCACATTAAGCGTCAGAATGGCTCAACACGAGCAAAATGCACTCAAAGTGGCTAACTGGCTCGCCACTCGCCCAGAGGTGGATCATATCCGTCATCCGGCGTTTGATACCTGCCCTGGCCATGAGTTTTTCGAACGTGACTTTAGTGCCTCAAATGGTTTGTTTTCGTTTGTGCTAAAAAAAGGCAACATCAAGTCGATTACCGCCTTCGTCGAGAATATGGCTCACTTTAAAATGGGCTTCTCTTGGGGGGGGTATGAAAGCCTGATTTTAGGGGTGTTTGGCATAGACAAATTGCGCACCGCGACCCAGTGGGATAGTAGTAAACCACTCATTCGATTACATATTGGTTTAGAAAACCCTGACGACTTAATTGAAGATTTAAGCCACGCCTTCGATCGTTACAATCAAGAGTTAGCAGACTAACTCGGCCCAACAAGACAAAACAAAAAAGGCTTAGCATCTGCTAAGCCTTTTTATATAACATCACCTCAGCAGAAAGCTAATTCGCAGCTTGTGCTGGCTGTTGCCATACTTGAGTACCATATAAAGGCACTGTCGATATTGCATGTTTATGGCTGCCATTCGACTCTTTGGTCGAATAAGAAAGGTAGATTAAGGTCTGATTTTCTGCATCATAAATACGTCTTACTTTTAATACCTTAAACAGCACACTCAGCGATGCTTTAAACACAACTTCACCATTTTTACTCTTATCGATAGCGGCAATGTCGGCTACAGAAATTGCACCGGTTTGCCTACAGGCGATACTCATATCCGATGGATCGGCAAAATCTAAGTTTGCTTCGATACGACTGATATGACAGGTCACACCGGGAATTTTGGGATCTTGCTGAGCGTCAATAATCACATCTTTAGTGGTGAATAACCCAAGGCTCACCTTAGCCACGTCATCTCCGCAACCACTCAGCAATACGGTAATCATTATCATAATAAATAAGTATATTTTCTTCATAGATGCCTAATACTAGTCAGTATAAAAGATGTGCTCGCTGAGCGAGCATTTAACGCTTCTTAGACAAGACACGAGTGAAGAGCATAATTGTGCTGCGATCTTACTCGTTTACATGTTTGAAGTGCTAAACCTCCCCCTGTGAGGCGTTTTTTTTGGCTTCCTATTTCTGCGTTGAATGACCTCACAAGGGAATAACCATTCCAACATTCACAGCCTTGAATGAGTTACCAAAAACACGCTAAGTCGATCACTTTCTTATACTGATTTGTATAAACTCCTTAATTTAAGTTTAATATCATTACCGAAATTTAAGCGAATAGCTTTTGTGACCAACGAGTTAGGCCTGCAGCAACACTGGCAAAGTGGTCACCTACCACAATTTCAATATCTGGATAAGCGGCGGAAATGCTCTGGTAAACCGCCGGACTTTTAGCCGTACCACCAGTGACATAAATAATATCAGGCATGACATTGGCTTGTTTAATTGCACTCGCCATCAAGTTTTTTATCTGCCTAACAGGCTCGGACACCGAGTGGGTAAACAGCGACTCATCCACGTTAGCATTGAGTTCAACATTAATATAGTCCAGCGCGACTTGGGTCTGCTCCACATCAGAAAGCGCAATTTTAGCGGCTTCAGCGCTACGAACCAGACGATAACCTAAGTGATCCTGTTGCACTTTCAACAAATGTTGCAGTAAATCGGCACGCTCGGCATCTTTAATCAACTCTTTGATCATAGTGCGGCAACTTAAACTGGCAAAATCTCGCTGAGCACTAATATCATTGACCGCCACTGCATTCCAAAACGGTTTACTCGGTACGGGTAAGCCGTTATCCATCTTACTGTCTAAGCCCAGATGCGGCATAAATGCCTTCATGGCCAAGGCGATATCAAGATCGTTACCCCCTATTCGCTGACCACTATGACCAAGAAAATCTTCGCTGCGATCGGCTTTAATAATATGAGATGGCCCCATTTTCACGACTGAACAATCTGAAGTACCGCCGCCGATATCCACAACTAAAGTAGTTAAATCACGGCTTAAACTGGCTTCAAAATCCATTCCGGCTGCAATGGGTTCAAACAGGAAAGCGACTTCTTCGAATCCGGCTCTAGCGGCAGCCAGACTTAAGATCTGCTCAGCTTGGCGGTTACTCTCTTCACCGCCTATGCCTTGAAAGTTAACTGGACGACCAATCACCGCATGAGTGATCAATTGCCCACTATCGGCTAACAGTGCATCGGCGCGTTGTTTGATATGCAACATCATCATGGTGACAATATCTTCAAATAACGCCACTTGATCGGCTCGTAAACCTGTTGCACCTAAAAACGATTTAGGTGATCGGACATAAAAGCCCTCTTCGGGCATTTCAAGATAATGCTGTACCGCTGCTTCACCCACAAATACCGCAGGTTCATCGACGTCTAAATCTAACTCTTGGCGAGCAAATCGGGCTCGGCTGAGCTGCGCGGCTCGCAACTTAGCGTATTGTGCTTGCTGATCAACAGGCAAGGCTTTGTGTACGGCTTCACAGATCAAGTCACGGTCGAAGGCATATAAGGTTGATACTAAATAATTGCTGTCACCGGCCAAGGGCAGCAAACGGATCTCGCCTTGCTGCATCACACCAATAGCACAGTTAGCACTACCGTAATCGAATCCAACAAACATCAATAAAGCTCCAACGACTCCAAAAGGCCGTGAAAAATAGCACACTGAGATCAAAAGGCAAACTAAGGAAATCGATTAAGGTGAAGCGTGATAGCTATTCACCAAATCGTGTCGATTCAAAGCGGTTTAATAGTGAATGCACCAAATAACAGGCAATTAAAGTGCCTATTGTTGCCACTAAAATACTACTAACTCGGTAGAGCCCACTATAAATTAAATCATTATTTGGCGTTAAATATTGGCCATAAAGGATACCCATAGTCGTCATTCCACCAAATCCGACACCTGAGCCCAGTGCCTCGGTGATGTGTGCCTGACTGAATAACAAACTAAATATCCAAAATAGCGGTAATATCAATAATAATTCATGTGACCAACGATATAGAAGTAACTGAATTAACAAGCCACAACTCACTCCAAGCACAGTGCCAAATGCACGCAGACGAGCATAGCTTAATGCGCCGTTCCAATGCATTGGGAACAGTAAAAGTAATGTGGTCGCTTGCGCCGATAGTGAATCTCGCAGGTCGAAAATTTGGAAAACTGCAAATGATAAGCTAGCAACCGTCGCGCCTAATAAAGCCTCATGACGCATACGGTGAGGCGCCTTAGTAACACCTTCTGGTGCGGCTCGCTCCTCAACGTCGGGGAAAACCACCATCATTAAAAACGCGATGCCAATAGAGGTAATATGTCCCCAGAAATTACAGAAGATCAGGTCATTTAGATCTGTATCGGGATAACTTGCAAAATGCAGCATAATACTGAGGCTAATCACCCCATTAGCACCAAATAAAAACAGCGGACCACGGGACATAGCTGCAAATCGATACAGAAACAACACAAAGGCAATCATAGTCATCACCACAGGCTTGCCAGCAAACAGCGCAGCAATAACGCCCACTTCAACAATTGAGAGCACCGATGCGACCACAACTTGTCGACTAACACGCATATTCATTACCGGCACTAATCCAAGCAGTAGCATAGGGGTGACGGTAAAAAACACGGTGTTGTTGAATTCAAATACTTTGGCAATCAAAAAACCTAAAGTCGCCCCAGTGGCAATACGTAAACATTGTCTTAGGCCGTTATCACTCAAAGGGTGATGACGAATCAATAACATAATGGCCTCAGTAGATAAAATGTAGCAGGCTGATTAACTTGATCTGCAGCTTAGCAAAAAACTGTAATAGCGTGCCTTGAGGTTGTAACTGTACTGTCGCTTTAGCACCCGCTGGTAGCTGAGCAATCAGCTGCGGATCGAGGTTTAAATGCAAACGAAACCGTTGTGCATCCCTCACCCAACGAGTCGATTCAGTTGGCGTAGCCAAACTACCATCGGCAGCAAACTGCGCCGTACTGACACCTGCATCTATACTGTTCACTTCTGCTTGATATAAATTGCCAGGCTGACCATCGAACGCAACTAAGGCTATTGAGCCGGGAATGACATGACGCAGGCTTTTCTCACGAAAATCGGCAATCACATCCACATCGTTCAGTACCAATGCCATGACAGCAGTACCATTATTTACCATATTGCCCGAAGCGAGCTGTAAATTAGTCACAATGCCATCTTGCTCGGCGCGAACTTGGGTATAGCTTAGGTTAAGTTTGGCTTTATCGAGATTATTCTTTGCTTGGCGTAATCGTAAATTATCTTGGCCTAACTCGCCTCTTAAGGTTTGTGATTTTGCCAGCTGTGCTTTGGCGGCAAGCAGTTGCGATAAACTCGATTTAACTTCGGTTTGAGCTTGATCGATCGCTTGCTGAGAAACACTGTGATTATCATATAGTGATTGTAAGCGTTTCGCTTCACGCTGCTTTAGTTGATAAGTGGTGGTTTTGGTATTCACATCGGCGCGAGCCACTTCGATTGCGGCATCGAGCTCGGCATTATCTTGTTTAGCCTGTTCCAGCGATAAATTGGCTTGTTCTAGTGCCAACTGATATGGCTTAGGATCTAAATTAAACAGTAATTGTCCCTGTTTAACTTGTTGGTTATTTGTCACTGCAACGCCCACAACACGACCACTGATCTGCGGCGCTACTTGGGTGATCATACGAGTTGCCATCGCTTCTGTGGTGATAGGCATCTTCAAATCGGCAAAAATAAAATAGCCAAACAGCAACATAAAACCGACGATGGAGAGTTTAACCAAACGGGTAAATTGTTGATCGGGTGTCATACTGACTCGGTATCCTTTTCTGATGTAGATGGGTGTAACTTATTCAATGCATTATCGGTTATCTGCTGCATGACGGACTCAAACAAAGCCATGTTTTCAGCGCTGATCCCGGCAAATAATTGTTGACGAATATTGAAAATTTTCAGCTTGATAGACTCAATCACGTCAAAGCCCTGGGCTGTAAGTGAGACGCGGCGAACGCGTTTATCGTGAGGACAACAGTGGCGCTCAATAAGTTCTTGTTCTTCTAACTGTCCAAGAGTTCGCATCAAAGACGCCAATTCAATCTCTAATGAGTCTGCGAGATCTTTTTGACTAACATCCTGTCCCATTCGGTACAGCTTCCATAATGCGGTCCACCTTGAATAGGTAAACGCCAATGGAGCTAACTCTTCATCAGCCACCGTACGGCACAAGCGTGACAATCGAGCTAATCGTTCTGCTACTGATGTTTGTTCATGCAGGTCATGTTTATTCATCACTTTCCCTATATACTTAGCTTGCTAACTATTATATTTGTTTAGCAGGCTAAGTAAATAGCGAATGTTAAATTAGATAAAATAAAAATAGGCTGATTGGTATAAGTTCAAGGGACGTTGCCAGAAAAATAGACAAAAAAAGCGAGTCTTGCTTAACGCAACACTCGCTCTTTTTATTTGGAGAGCTGATAAAGTTAAAAACCAACGCTAATCTTATCTTTATCAACACTGCAGGAGAAACTGACTTGTCACCCGATGCAACTCATCAGTAGCAGTAATTTAAGTATAGTCAGAAATGGCAAAAGTACAGTATTTCGCCAATAATAATTTCACTTTCTAACTTAGTTAATTTCATCCTGTTGATTTTGCTTTAGTTCAAGCTTGCGCTGACGGCGCTGTTCAATAACAGAATTGACATCACTACCAATATGCGACTCACCACGAGCCTTAGCCAACTGAACTTGACGCTCACGCTCGGCAAAACGCTGACGCTGCTTGTCTGATACCTTATCGATACAATGTGGGCAGCTAATGCCTTTGACAAAATGCTCACTGGCTTTATCTTCTTCAGTAATGGGTAGACGGCAAGCATTACATTGGTCGTATTCGCCTTTCTCTAACTGATGGTTAACCGACACACGATTATCGAATACGAAACATTCACCCTGCCACATACTCTTCTCTGGCTCGACCTCTTCCAAATATTTAAGTACGCCACCTTCTAAGTGATATACCTCATCAAACCCCTGCTCTTTTAAATAAGCAGTCGATTTTTCACAACGAATACCACCAGTGCAGAACATAGCAACTTTCTTGTGTTTATTGGGATCGAGATTTTGTTTTACATATTCAGGAAACTCTCTGAAGGTTTGTGTCTTGGGATCAACCGCATTTTGAAAGGTACCGATACTGACTTCGTAGTCGTTACGGGTATCGATAAGCAAGACCTCAGGGTCAGAAATCAGCTGATTCCAATCTTGAGGCTTAACATAAGTTCCCACTACTTTGCGTGGGTCTATGCCTTCAACACCCATGGTGACGATCTCTTTCTTGAGCTTCACCTTGGTACGGTAAAACGGCATTTCATCATCGAATGAAACTTTATGAACAATATTATCCAGACCGGGCTGCTTATCTAGCCAAATAAGTAATTCATCAATAGCCGATTGGGTTCCAGCAACGGTTCCGTTAATCCCTTCACTGGCAAGCAGTAGGGTTCCTTTGATACCCGCTTGCTCCATAAACGCCAATAGTGGCTTCTGTATCGCGGCATAATCGGGTAAAGCAACAAACTTATATAACGCACAAACAACGACTTGAGACATAACTTCCTCTTTCTGCTGGCTGAGGCTTAATCCCCAGTGCATAAACACGCGACCAAAAGTGACCTAGACCGCAAAACTGGCGCGAATTCTACCTAAATCACATTCATATAAACAGGTATAAAAAGTAAGGTTATTAAGCCATAGCTGGACTAACTTGCGATTTACGCCAAAGCAGGGAAAAATAGTCGCTCACCTACAGGAGCCTCTATGTCCCACCCTACTCTGTATTCTTTTCGCCGTTGCCCCTATGCCATGCGAGCCAGACTCGGCTTATTAGCAGCTCATCAAATTGTGATGTTGCGTGAAATCGTGTTGAAACATAAACCTGAGCCCATGCTACAAGCCAGCCCTAAAGGCACTGTTCCCGTATTGATTCTAGCCAGTGGTCAAGTTATCGATGAAAGTCTCGACATCATACTTTGGGCACTGAGAAACAATGATCCACAAGATTTGTTGCTGAAAAATAGTCCCACGCAACAGCAAGCAGCGATGGCGTTGATTAAACACAATGATCTTCAATTCAAACCTTGGCTCGACAAATACAAATATGCCGATAGACATCCACAGCATAGCGAAGACTATTATCGTCAGCAGGGTGAGCAGTTCATCGATATGCTAGAACAAGCATTATCGAAACAGGCTAATCTCATGGGCAGCAAGCTGTCTATCGCTGATATTGGGATTTTTCCCTTTATCCGTCAGTTCGCCCATGTGAATTTAGCTTGGTGGCAGAGTGCCCCCTATCCCAATGTACAAGCCTGGCTGGAACGCCAACTTAATAGTGAACTATTTATCAATATCATGAAAAAATACCCGACTTGGTTAGCCTCTGGTGATGAGTTCGTTTTCGCAAGCAAGGGGAATAGCGACCAGTAAATTATTAACTCCTGCTATTGATACTTGTAGTCACCTTTCTTTCCTCAACCAACAGGCGCTGATGTTTATCCTGCGATAAAGACCTAAAAAAGCGAAACTTAAGTCACAAATTTTGTGATAATAAAACATTAGCCAAACTAAATGCCGATGTCTTACAATTAAACTCTCTCAGATAACATTCAATTCTTCTGTTATCACATCTTATTTTTCAACTATCACAGATAGAGGTGTGCGTGAATCAAGCGTCTGATCCGCAAACGAGTAAACCAGCAATTCTTATCCCTAACCTTGCATTACTAATCCCAATGCTTTCGGCCATTGTTGCCATCACACCACTAGCTATCGATATGTATCTGCCAGCCATGACCACGCTCGCCGATAGTTTCAACACCAGCGTCACAACAGTACAGCAATCTTTGAGTATTTACTTAGCAGGCTATGGCTTAGGCATGCTCACTTTTGGGCCAATAGCCGACAGAATAGGCCGTCGTCCGCTGGTTATCTTAGGCTTAAGCGGATTTATGTTAGTCAGCTTAGCCATTGGCTTTGTGACTAAGGTAGAACTGTTTTTGGGCTTACGTTTTGTGCAGGCATTTATTGGCGCAGCAGCAACAGTTGTTGTACCTAGTTACATCAAAGAAGTTTACGGCCAAAATACCGCTAAAGGCATGTCTTACGTCAGCTTAATCATGATGTTAGCTCCACTTATTGCCCCGTCATTAGGCAGTTTGATTCTAGAATTAGGTGAGTGGCACCTGATCTTTTTCATCTTGGCTAGCTACGCCTTTATCTTACTGATTTTGGTGATTTATAGACTCAAAATGCCTTCCGACAGCCAAAGTGAACAGCGCAGTAAAAAATCCTTTTTTGGCGCTTACGCCGTTGTCTTTACCAAACCTGGGGTAAAGCTACATATTGCTAGCGGCATGATGACCTCTTTTGCCTTTTTCTGTTATTTAACCGCATCGCCCTTCGTGTATATGGAAGTCTTTGGCTTGGATAAGTCACTGTTTGCAATTCTATTTAGTACCAATGTCGGCGCCTTAATGCTGGCCAATATCATTAATAGTCGTATCGTCACACGTTTTGGCTCGCGTCGAATGCTCAAGGTTGCCACCTTCTTGGCGGCAATTGCGGGGATGGGTTTGCTATTAGTGAACTTAATGGGGCTTGACTACCACTTTACTGTAGCCGCTCTTATTCCACTCATGGGTTTCTTAGGCATCATGTCGGTTAACGCCGATGCGATTGTGTTAATGAAATTTCAGCAAGAAACTGGCACAGCTACCGCCGTTATTGGCACTTTGCGCTTTGGTTTTGGCGCCTTAGCTGGACCGCTACTTGCGCTGTTTTATACCGGCACTGCTGTCCCCTTCTCTGCTTTGATGCTAGGTGCTATCTGCTTAGTGGGTCTGTTTCAGTTTTTAGCACACCGAGCTAAACCGATTCTTATTGATGAATAAAACCTATAGATCCCGTCGTTTACCTCAAATGATGGGTTCGTTATCAAACGGGTTAAGTCTACAGCTTAACCCGTTTTGTTGTGCGCTATAGCTTTAGCTCTCAATGCAAACAGCATACTGCACTACTTTAGTCTTATAAACTGCCTCTAAAACAGTGCATTCTGTATTGTTTTGCTATAAAAAACTTGATTATCATCCATCTTATTAACGAAATTCGAGAAAATGCTTGTATTCGTTTAGTTTTTTTATATGATGAATTTCTGCTCGATTTCGAGTGTTCACCCAAGCTTACAAGCTAAACATCATGTTGCGGGTGATTTAAGGAGTTTGAACTACCGTTCAAACCTATTTTTCTAGCGATTACCGTCGCTGTATCAAGATACTGCATACCGTAGCGGTAACTTATGAGGGATCAAAAATGGAGAAGTTATGCGGCGCCAGTATGATCGTTCGATCATTAATCGACGAAGGCGTTAAACATATTTTCGGCTACCCCGGTGGCTCAGTGCTCGACATCTACGATGCACTTCATCAAAAATCAGACATAGACCATATCCTAGTTAGACACGAACAAGCCGCCGTACACATGGCCGATGGCTATGCCCGTGCCACTGGCAAAGTCGGTGTAGTACTGGTGACGTCAGGCCCAGGTGCCACCAATGCCATTACCGGTATCGCAACAGCTTACATGGACTCTATTCCACTGGTGGTGTTATCGGGACAAGTGCCCAGCAACCTGATTGGTAATGACGCTTTCCAAGAATGTGACATGATAGGGATCTCCCGCCCTGTAGTGAAACACAGTTTCTTGGTCAAAGATGCCAGAGATATTCCAGAGATCATCAAAAAAGCTTTCTATATTGCCTCAACAGGCCGGCCTGGGCCTGTGGTTGTCGATATTCCAAAAGATTGCTTGAATCCTCAAGTTTTACATGATTATCAGTACCCTGAAGCGATTAATATGCGCTCATATAATCCGACAACGACCGGGCATAAAGGTCAGATCCGTCGAGGATTAAAAGCCCTGTTGGCGGCTAAAAAGCCCGTTCTTTATGTCGGCGGTGGTGCTGTTATTTCAGGTTGTGATCAACAAATTCTCGACTTAGCTGAGAAACTTAATATCCCAGTGGTCAGCACTCTTATGGGATTAGGTGCATTTCCAGGCACACACACAAACAGCTTAGGCATGTTGGGGATGCACGGTTGTTATGAAGCTAATATGGCAATGCACAACAGTGACCTTATTTTCGGAATTGGCGTACGTTTCGATGACCGCACCACCAACAATGTGGAAAAATATTGTCCTAACGCCACAATCTTACATATCGATATAGACCCCTCTTCTATCTCAAAAACCGTACGAGTCGATATTCCGATTGTGGGCTCAGCCGATAATGTTTTGGATAATATGTTGGCATTACTGGCTGAAAATAACAGTATGTCTAATGACAGTGCCGCTATCGAAACATGGTGGAGTGAAATCAATCAATGGCGCGCCAAAGACAGCTTGGCCTATGACAGAAAAAGTGACCGCATCAAACCACAACAAGTGATTGAAACCTTGCACAAGCTGACCAATGGCGATGCTTATGTGGCCTCGGATGTGGGTCAACACCAAATGTTTGCCGCGCTTTATTATCCCTTTAACAAGCCGCGCCGCTGGATCAATTCTGGCGGTCTAGGCACCATGGGCTTCGGCCTACCCGCGGCGATGGGTGTGAAAATGGCAATGCCAGATGAGACGGTAATTTGTGTTACCGGCGATGGCTCGATTCAGATGAATATTCAAGAGTTATCAACAGCGCTGCAATATGATACGCCAGTAAAAATCATCAACTTAAATAACCGCTTCCTTGGGATGGTTAAGCAGTGGCAGGATATGATCTATTCTGGTCGTCACTCCCACTCCTACATGGACTCGGTACCTAATTTTGCCAAAATTGCCGAAGCTTACGGACATGTTGGCATGACCATTAGCGATCCCGCCGAATTGGAGTCTGGCCTAGCTAAAGCACTGGCAATGAAAGATAAGCTAGTGTTCGTCGATATCAGCGTCGATGAAACCGAGCACGTTTATCCCATGCTCATTCGAGGTGGTGCGATGAATGAGATGTGGCTCAGCAAAACGGAGAAAAGCTAATGCGTCGAATTATTTCTGTATTACTCGAAAACCAACCGGGTGCATTATCGCGTGTTGTAGGCTTGTTCTCCCAACGAGGTTACAACATCGAAAGTTTAACCGTTGCGCCCACTGACGATATCACCCTGTCACGGCTTAATATTACAGTGGTCGCCGATGAAGCGATTTTGGAACAAATAGAGAAACAGCTGCATAAGCTGATTGATATTCTCAAGGTATCCAATATCACTGAATCGAATCACATCGAGCGTGAACTGGCCTTAGTTAAAGTCAAAGCCAAAGGGACCGGACGTGAAGAAGTTAAACGCACTGCCGATATTTTCCGCGGTCAGATTGTCGATGTCACTTCTGAGCTTTATACCATTCAAATGACTGGCACCAGTGACAAGCTCGATGCCTTTATCACCGCCATAGGTGAAGTCACTAAGGTCGTTGAGGTCTCTCGCTCTGGCGTGGTAGGTCTCAGCCGCGGCGACAAGGCCATGCGTGCCTAATCGCCGGCATTGAACAATAAAACGCCAGCATCAAGCTGGCGTTTTTTTAATCTCAACTTAAGATGGGTCACATGTTCTAACCTTGTTTAGTGAGCCATCTGAGACAATTTAATAACCTTAACGATAAGCTCTAGCCCAACATTTTCACTCACCATCAAGACGAATGGATGATGAAATTAGAAGCCTTCGACCCCTTTCATATCAGGTAAGTGATGAGCAATACCCTTATGACAATCTATACAGGTCTTCTCACCACTTGCCAATGAGGTGGAATGCATATTGGAAGCACGTGTCGATTGACGAGTAAAGTCCATGTAGTCGAAATTGTGGCAGTTACGACATTCAAGCGAGTCATTGGCCTTCAGTCGAGCCCATTCGTGCTCAGCAAGTTCGCGGCGCTTGGCCTCAAACTTATCACGCGTATTAATGGTACCGAATATCTTACCCCACACCTCTTTCGAGGCTTGCATCTTGCGGGCTATCTTATCTGTCCAGTTATGAGGAACGTGACAATCTGGGCAGGTCGCACGCACACCACTTCGGTTAGTAAAGTGTATGGTAGTCTTTA
This sequence comes from Shewanella sp. Isolate11, assembly GCF_022398315.1. GTDB lineage: Bacteria > Pseudomonadota > Gammaproteobacteria > Enterobacterales > Shewanellaceae > Shewanella. The sequence continues at coordinate 117,480 of NZ_JAKEVF010000002.1, read as the reverse complement.
ATTCCTCATACACGTTATTTTCCATTTCGTGACAACTGATACAGAAAGCCTCCTGGTTTGTCGCTTCAAGTGCAGTGTTAAATCCCCCCCAAAAAATCACCCCTGCGACGAACCCACCTAAGGTAAGAAAACCTAAGCTAAAATGCACGCTGGGTTTTCTTAGTACCTGCCAGATTTTTTTTAACTTATCTAACATAGGTTAACTCCTAGTGCTTAGTAGCTTCAGCTTTAATGAGGTGATCAATATCAATGAAGTCATTTTCAACTAACATCTTCGCATCTAGCTGTGGAACATGGCACTGGGTACAGAAATAACGTCTGGGTGACAAATCGGCTAAAAAGTTATTCTCTCTATCCATATAGTGAGTCACACTGACCATAGGCGCTTGCGAGTCGCCGACACGCTTTCTAGCATGGCAAGACATACACTTATTTACTTTTAAATCAATTTGATAGCCATCAATTTTATGAGGAATAACCGGCGGCTGCATCGGATAGTTACGTACCTCTTTTACATCTGTGTTACGCACTTTTTGCATCACTGGTGGCGTAGGGTTCGTTGATATCGGCGCTTGCCTTAAGGTCGCTATTTTATCCTCTGGCACACTTGCCGCATCGCTAGAAAAAGCCGCAAAAGCGCTTGCAGTCATCATCACGGCTAAAGTCACATTTATTATTAGTTTCATGGTCATGCTCCTTATGCCTTAACCACTTTTACCGCACATTTTTTAAAGTCTGTTTGTTTTGACAATGGATCTGTCGCATCAAGCGTGACTTTATTGATAAGCTGGCTTGCATCAAACCAAGGCACAAAAACAAGTCCTACCGGAGGCTTATTTCGACCACGAGTTTCAACTCGAGTCTTAATCTCACCACGACGTGAAATGACTTTGACTTCATCACCGCGACGTAATCCGCGCTTTTTAGCATCATCAGGATGCATAAAACAAACGGCATCAGGGAAAGCGCGATAAAGTTCAGGAACCCGCTGTGTCATTGAGCCTGAATGCCAATGCTCTAATACGCGACCAGTCGATAACCAGATGTCGTACTCTTCATCGGGTGACTCCGCAGCAGGCTCATAAGGTAAGGCGAAGATAACGGCTTTACCGTCAGGCTTACCGTAAAATTCAAATCCTGAGCCAGGCTTAACATAAGGATCACTGCCTTCACGGAAACGCCATTTAGTCTCTTTGCCGTTAACTACAGGCCAACGGAGGCCATGTACTTGATGATAAGTATCAAATGGTGCTAAATCATGCCCATGACCACGGCCAAAGGTTGCGTACTCTTCAAACAGACCTTTTTGGACATAGAACCCAAAATGATGAGCCTCCTCATTCATGTACTTAGGATCGGTCTGCTCTAATGGAAATTTATCAACATTGCCATTTTGATAGAGCACTTCAAACAGGGTTTTCCCTTTATATTGAGGGTTGGCCGCTAAAACGGCTTTTGGCCACACTTCATCGGTGATAAAGCGCTTAGAAAACTCCATTAATTGCCACAAATCTGAGCGAGATTCACCCGGAGCTTTGACCATCTGATGCCAGAACTGGGTACGACGCTCGGCATTACCATAGGCACCCTCTTTTTCCACCCACATTGCAGTTGGTAAAATAAGGTCGGCAGCCTGCGTGGTCACCGTAGGATAAGCATCCGACACTACGATAAAGTTTTCTGGGTTGCGGTAACCAGGTAAGCCTTCCTCGTTGATATTCGGGGCTGCCTGCATGTTGTTATTCACCTGTACCCAGTAAGCATTAAGGTCGCCATCTTTAAGACGGCGATTCTGTTCTACCGCATGATAGCCAGGCTTAGGTGGAATAATGCCATCAGGGATGTTCCAAATTTTCTCGGCAATCTTTCTGTGCTCAGGGTTATTAACCACTAAATCTGCAGGCAAACGATGTGAGAAGGTCCCCACTTCACGTGCTGTGCCACAGGCAGAAGGTTGACCTGTCAACGAAAAAGGACTGTTGCCGGGAGTAGAAATCTTACCTGTTAGCAGGTGAATGTTATAAATCAGGTTGTTACACCACACACCACGAGTATGCTGGTTAAAACCCATAGTCCAGAATGAGGTCACCTTAGTATTTGGATCGGCATAAATCTTTGCCAGCTCAATCAGTTTGTCTTCTGGAACGCCAGAAAGTTTACTCACCGATGTAACATCATAGTCGGCGACGAAAGCTTTGAAGGCCTCGAAATCAATTGGGGTCGACTCACCCGCAGTTTTCACATTCTTGGCCTTTTGCTGCAAAGGATGCGTTGGACGAAGTCCATAGCCAATATCGGTTTCGCCTTTACGGAAGGTGGTATGTTTGTTAACAAAATCCCAGTTAACAGCATCATTTTGAATGATGTAATTGGCAATAAAATTAAGCATCGCCAAATCAGTTTGAGGTGTAAAGACGATTCCCAAATCAGCTAAATCAAATGAGCGGTGGGTAAAGGTAGATAATACTGACACTTTAACATGAGGGGCACTTAAACGGCGATCCGTTACTCGGCTCCATAAAATGGGATGCATCTCTGCCATATTAGAACCCCAAAGCACAAAGGCATCGGCATGTTCCATATCATCATAACATCCCATGGGTTCATCGATACCAAAGGTACGCATAAAACCTCCCACGGCGGATGCCATGCAGTGACGTGCATTAGGATCAATATTATTTGAACCAAAACCTGCTTTCATCAGTTTAGAAGCAGCATAACCTTCCCAAACCGTCCACTGACCCGAGCCAAACATTCCCACAGCGGTGGGACCTTTAGCCTTAATGGTCTGCTTCCATTTCTCCGCCATGGTATCGAATGCGGTATCCCAGCTCACAGGAGTAAATTCGCCATGCTTATCATATTTTCCGTTAGTCATTCGAAGCATTGGCGTATTAAGTCTGTCTTTGCCGTACATGATTTTGGACAGGAAATAACCTTTAATGCAGTTTAATCCGCGGTTCACTTCACTCTCTGCATCGCCATGAGTAGCAACCACTTTGCCATCACGAGTGGCAACAATAACCGAACAACCCGTACCGCAGAAACGACAAGGTGCTTTGTTCCACTCAAGTTTGGTTTGTTCTGAACTGGTAATTAAATTGCTAGCACCAGCAGGGAGTGCTAATCCAGCAGCTGCAGCAGCTGTCATTGCCGCATTAGCCTTCATAAATTCACGTCTATTCATATTCATTTCTCACCCTCTTCAAGCATTTCACTTTGGTGATAAACCATCGCGGCCGACAATACACCCTCAATATGGTTTATGGTCTCGATATCGGACAATAACCCCTTCTGAGTCTCGCCTTCCAACACCACCACGAGTTTTACCTCATCGTTAACAGACAGCTCAGCATTTTCCATCTTCATAATGGCCTGCCTAACATTAGACATCTGCTCAGGTTTTACCTGAACCACTAAGCTTGTTACGTGAAGTTCTTTGCTCATTAATAAAATCACTCTTTATTTAATTAGTTTTTCTTACTTATTTAATAACTTGAATTAGCCTGCGCCTGGTGGCCCCATAATGATCTGGCTAAACCAGATGGCAAACCCCAGTCCAGAAACCAATAACACAGAAAGCAGTGGTGCAAGAAAAACGGTTAGAAACACAAATATTTTCAGCTCTAAACTTTTCTCTTCATTTGATGTGGAACTCATGCATCCTCCAACAGATCATGTCAGTTTTGCACCTAGGGTACAGAACGACAATATGAGCTAAATTTTGTTAAGTAAGACAGCCAATTACAGCACTAATCTCCTTATGCAGCATGTTAGCAATAACGAGTTAACAATCTGTATACCTCTTAATCAGTAAACTGTATGCATGTTTGATCTAGATCATCCTTTTAGTACAGATAAAACCTAGATCACTCACTACAAGTGTAATTTTCGATTGAGAAAGCAATTAAATGAATACATTAGCTATTCATAATTTACTGAAACATAGTTCTTATTCGAGGAATTGGTAAGCAATAAAGTGGTTTAACATGACAAAATATATCGATAGGGGTAGTTGTAAAAGAATAAAAAAAAGCACCTGGTAACAGGTGCTTAATATTGAATGAAATCAAGTCAAACTTCGTTAATTCGATTGAGAATCCGCTTTTCAGAGATAGGATAAGCTGTTCCCAAAACCTGGGCAAAACAGGACACTCGATACTCTTCAATCATCCAGCGGGCATCGAGCAGCGCATCGGGTGTTGGCGAAGTACGTGGTACTTTGGCAAGCTGAGCGTCTAAGGCCTGCTGCACATTTGTAATGCTGTGCAAATGTAAGCGGTCACGATTTGGATCGACAGGTAATTTATCCAGTCGATTATCTATCGCCTTAATATATCGCACTAAATCACTTAGGCGCTGCCAACCAGATTGCTCGACAAACCCTTTAAACACCAGTTTATCGAGCTGGGTTTGAATGTCACTCATTGCAAAAGCGATATCTAGGCTTATTTTACCTTTAAGGCGCTTCTTCACCTTCTGATATAAGGTTAAGATCTCTTCAACCTGTAAGGCCAATTTAGCCGCGGTAGGATTAAGCTCTTGTCGCACCCAATCTTTAGCTTGCTCGAAGGCTTGCTCGCTGCGGACATCAATGCCTTTTTCATCCAGCAACTGCTGTACCGCAGCCGACAAAATATCATCGATCAAATATTGCACTTGGCCAAACGGATTAAAATACATCGCCAACTTCGCCTTATTGGGCAAGCTGTTTTGCAGGTGTTTCACCGGCGATGGGATATTGAGTAATAGCAAACGCTGTACACCGTTACGATGCGCGCGGTTTGCTTCATTTTCATCGTCAAACAGCGCGATAGACACACTGGACATATCATCCACCAACGCAGGAAACGCTTTGACTTCAAAATTGCCTTTACGCTTTTCATACTGCTTAGGCAGCTCACCAAAACTCCAAGCGGTTAACGCTTGTTGCTCTATGCCAGTTTCAGCCACATTACGAATAGCTTGGGTCACTTGCCCTTGCAATTGACCTTTAAGCAGCTCTAGATCTCGGCCTTGAGCAATAAGCTTGCCTTTATCATCTTCTACCTTGAAGTTAATCAACAGATGTTGAGTTAGCTGGCTTACATCAAAATCATCAGCACTTATCCGTACACCGCTCATTCGCAATAGTTGCTTACACATGGCTTCAAGCAAATTCAACTCATTAGTGCTGTTTTTACCATTTTTAGATTGAGTATTTTGCTGACTCGTCATCGCCTGTAAGCAGGCATGAGCATAATCAGGCGCGGGCACAAAGTTACGTCTTAGCGTCTTAGGCAAAGATTTTATCAAGGCGATACATTTCTCTTCCCTCAGTCCCGGCACTTGCCAGTCAAACCCTGCACTATCGATTTGATTAAGCAAGGCAACAGGAATATGCACCGACACCCCATCGTCACTGTCTGCTGGCTCAAAATGATAACTGAGACTTAGCTTTAAGTTGCCTTGATGCCAATAATCAGGAAAATCCAACGCCGAAATATGCTCATCCGAGCGCTTCATCAACTGTTCACGTTCAAAGTCGAGCAAATCTGGATTTTGCCGTTTCTCTTTCTTCCACCAGCTAAGTAACTTAGGCGCGTTATAAATGCCTTGAGGAATACGCGGCTCATAAAAAGCATACAGCGCTTGCTCATCTACCAGAATATCTCGGCGGCGCGACTTATGCTCTAAAGCTTCAATATCTTGTAACAGCTTACGATTTTTAACGAAAAAGGCTTCATTGGTTCGCAGCTCGCCATCGGCTAAGGCGCTACGAATAAAAATCTCACGCGCTTCGACAGGTTCGATAGGGCCATATTGCACCCGGCGACGATTGACGATAGTCAAACCATAAAGTTGCTGATTTTCCAAGGCGACCACACTGCCCTGTTTTGCCTCAAAATGTGGCTCTAGATAGTTTTTCTTTACTAAATGCGCCGCGAGCGGCTCAATCCACTCCGGCTGAATTTTAGCGCAGCAACGAGCGAACAAACGTGAAGTTTCGGTCAGTTCGGCTGCCATAACCCATTTGGGGCCTTTCTTTGCCAGTGGCGAGCCGGGAAACACGAAAAACTTACGGTTTCTGGCACCAACATACTCGTTGTCTTTATCTTTAAAACCCACATGGCTCAGCAGGCCTGTTAGCAGCGATTTATGCAGTAATTCATAATCGGCAGGCTCGCTATTGAGCTTCCATTTTAAATCGTGCACCGCCTGACGCAGTTGAGCGTATAAGTCCTGCCACTCACGCACACGAAGATAGGCTAAAAACTCCTGCTTACAACGTTTTCTGAATTGACTAGCGCTATGTGCCTTCTGCTCAGTTTTAATGTGATCCCACAGGTTTACCCATGCCATAAAGTCCGAGTCTTTGTCATTGAAACGTCTATGGGCTTCATCCGCCGCCTGCTTCTTATCGAGTGGACGCTCTCGAGGGTCTTGAATAGATAAGCCTGCGGTAATCACCAACACCTCATGCAAACAGCCATATTCATTGGCTTGGATCACCATACGTGCCAGTCTTGGGTCAACCGGAATTGATGCTAACTGTCGACCTAGAGGCGTCAGCTGTAGCTGGCCTTTGTGCTTTTTAACCGATTGCAACTCTTCAAGCAGTAAAAAACCATCGCGGATATAACGTGAATCAGGTGGCTGAATAAAAGGGAAACCTTCAATATCACCTAGTCCAATGGCGAGCATCTGCAAAATCACCGAGGCTAAGTTGGTGCGAAGGATCTCAGGGTCAGTAAACTCGGGACGACTGTTAAAGTCGGTTTCATCATAGAGACGAATACAGATCCCCGGGGCCACACGACCACAACGTCCCTGACGCTGATTAGCACTGGCTTGTGAGATAGGCTCAATTGGTAAGCGCTGAACTTTGGTTCGGTAACTGTAGCGACTGATACGAGCGGTACCAGGGTCAATAACATAACGGATCCCCGGAACCGTTAGTGAGGTCTCGGCCACGTTAGTCGCCAGCACAATACGGCGGCCAATATGGCTCTTAAATACCTTAGATTGTTCCCCATAAGACAAGCGCGCATACAAGGGTAAAATTTCGGTATCACGATATTGTTGTTTGTTAAGCTGGTCGGCTACATCGCGAATTTCACGCTCACCATTCATAAAGATCAGAATATCGCCAGTGCCTTCACGCATCAGCTCTTCCACCGCGGCAAAAATACCTTCGGTCAAATCTAAATCTTCATCTTGGTCGCGCACTAGAGGGCGGTAACGGGTCTCCACCGGATATGTACGCCCTGAGACTTCAATTACTGGGGCATTGTTAAAGTGCTTTGAGAAACGCTCCACATCTATGGTGGCCGAGGTGATGATCACCTTAAGATCGGGACGCTTTTTAAGGACATTTTTGAGATAACCCAAAATGAAATCGATATTCAGGCTTCGCTCATGGGCTTCATCAATGATGATGGTGTCATACTGATCGAGGTATTTATCTGAAGTAAGTTCGGCCAACAAGATACCGTCGGTCATCAACTTGATATAGGAGCTGGGTTTAATGGCATCGGCAAAGCGAACCTTAAAACCAACCACTTCTCCAAGTGGGCTGGCTAATTCCTCGGCCACACGGGTCGCGACACTGCGCGCTGCCAAACGACGCGGTTGTGTATGACCAATTAATCCTCTTGTCCCTAAGCCTAACTCTAAGCAGATTTTAGGCAGTTGGGTGGTCTTACCCGAACCGGTTTCACCGGCAACAATCACTACTTGATGGCCGGCAATCGCTCGGGCAATTTCATCACGCTTTTGCGAAATAGGCAGCTCTTCTGGATAGCTTATTTCAGGCAAGTCATTTCTGCGCTGCTGAACTTTCGCCGCCGCCTCTATTGCAATCGCTTCAAGTTTATCGAGCTCAGCACGCTTTTTATCACTATCTTGCTGCTTGTTTAAACGAAACAGACGACGACGGATCTTAGAGGCATCAAGTTGATAACACAGCTTTAAGAAGGCATTAGACAGGGGGTGATGTGGCGAATTCAAAAGCAAAACCCAATAAAAGAAGACACAAAAAAAGGATCCTACCAATTAAGCTAGGCTTTGGGTATGACAAATCGTATTTTATCGCCGAATTTAGCCACCTTTTAGTTTCATTTAGTTTCTTAGAGCAATCAGTCTAAGAAAGTGATCTACTCAGCGAATTTTAGGCCACTCATTCAAGGCGGATGAATGATGTAATGGTTATTCCCTTGTGAGGCCATTCAACGCAGAAGTAGCAAGCCAAAAACACGCCTAACAGGCGAGCTTTGGCTTGATATAGATGGGTATTAGTCACTAAAGCAGAAAGGCAAACTAAAAGGCCATCGAGCTAATTAAATCGATGATTATTATGCTGGTTTGAGGTAACACTCTTGCATTGAGATATTGATGGCTCTAAGCACCGCGTTTCTATCGACAATGCCCAGCACTTTTTTATGCTCGTCTACTACGGGATAGATCTTAGGTTTAGCCTGCAACATCTGCTCGGCCAAGGTGATAATGGGCGTTTCTCGGCTTACCGTTAACACATCGGTGCGCATACAATCGCTCACATTTGCAGTTAAATCACAGTGGTAAGTACTTTTAAGCATCACGGCCAAACAATCTTGTTGCGACAAGAACCCCACTAAAATCCCTTGCTCATTAACGACCGCTGCCCCAAGTTTTTTTTGTGCTAATAGCTTATCAACCGCCGCTGCCAGCGTCATATTGGCATGCAGTAACACAGGTTGGCGATCCATATAATCAACAACTTTCATTGACTCCATAACCTAGCTCCTTTTTAAAACTTTCCCACTAAGTGTATATAGCCTGCGCAAAATGCGCCGAAAATTTATCAAATAAAAATCACCCAGCTGCGAAATCGTTTATGCGCTTTTCAGTAAATGAACTTGAACTCGCTCACAGACCGTTCGGCGACCGGGACATTTTGTCTCAAGGTTTTAACAAAAGATGATCTAGCTCATAAGATTTTACTTACATAAGTGCAAACATCACATCTTTTCTAAAAGGTTGACATAAATCAATATCGCCACTAAGCACGCTACTTACACTAATCATTGAAAACATGGCAATACATTTTTATCTATGAAAAAGGGTTACCCATGGACACACATGCCGCCTTATATCAACAAGGCCAAGCGCGTATAAAGATGTTACGCAGCTTAGCACCTCGCCATGCTCATTCTTTGCAAACTAAAATGGACGAGCACGGTATTACCCGACGAGATTTTATGAAATGGAGCGCAGCAGTTACTGCGATGTTAGCGCTTCCCCTACCTTTTAGCTCGCTTGTAGCCGAAGCCGCCGAACTGGCTGACAGAGTTCCCTTGATTTGGTTACACATGGCCGAATGTACTGGCTGCTCCGAATCGCTGGTGCGCGCCGATACACCCAACTTAGATTCATTGATCTTCGATCATGTGTCTCTGGAATACCACGAAACCTTAATGGCAGCTGCCGGTTGGCAAGCGGAAGAAAACCTTGAACATGCGATGGAGGCCTATAAAGGTAACTATTTACTTGCCGTTGAAGGCGCCATACCCACTGCGAACAACGGCGCTTACCTCACCGTTGGTTGCAAAGGTCACACTGGACTAGAAATCGTTAAACATGCCGCCGAAGGTGCAGCTGCGATTATCTCAGTGGGAACCTGTGCCGCCTTTGGCGGAGTACAAGCTGCGGCACCTAATCCCACGGGTGCTAAAGGAGTTGACCAAGTGGTAAATAAAACCGTTGTAAACTTAGGCGGTTGTCCACCGAGTGAGAAAAACATTGTCGGTACTTTAATGTACTTCATTATGTTCGGCAAGCTACCGGCCTTGGATATGTTCAATCGACCTAAATGGGCCTATGGCGCAAGGGTACACGACAATTGTGAGCGTCGCGGCCGTTTCGACGCCGGAGAGTTTGTCGAAACCTTTGGCGATCAAGGTGCAAAAGAAGGCTACTGCCTCTATAAAGTGGGTTGTAAAGGCCCTTATACCTATAACAACTGCCCTACTGAACGTTTCAATCACCACACCAGCTGGCCTGTTCTTGCAGGACATGGCTGTATGGGATGCTCTGAACCCAACTTCTGGGATGATATGGCTGATTTTGAAAAACCTCTTGGCAGGCAACTACTTCATGGCCTCGATGCCAGCGCAGACACCATAGGCGCAGTCATTCTTGGAGCGACCGTCGTCGGTATTGGCGCTCATGCTGTCGCCAGCGTTATCGCTAATTCGAGGGAGGAATAATCCAATGAGCAAACGTGTAGTTATCGACCCCATCACCCGCATCGAAGGTCATTTGCGCATCGAAGTGGAAGTTGATGAAAACAATGTCGTGCAAAAGGCTTGGTCCTCCTCGACCCTTTGGCGAGGCATCGAAGTGATCCTCAAAGGACGTACGCCGATGGATGTTGGACTCATTGTTCAGCGTATCTGTGGTGTGTGTACCTATTCACACTATCGCTGTGGTACCGAAGCGGTTGAAAATGCCTTAGGGGTAAAAATCCCGCTTAATGCCAAATACCTGCGCTCGCTAATGCAAACCTCACTGTATATGCATGATCATATTGTGCATTTCTATCATCTACATGGACTAGATTGGGTTGATGTGGTTTCCGCACTCAGCGCCGATCCAGCCGCTGCAGCCCAAGTGGCATTGAAATATACCGACAAACCCATTGCCGCAGGTGAAGGTGAATTACGTGCGGTACAAGAACGAGTCAAAGGCTTCGTTGAAACCGGAAAGCTTGGCCCCTTTGCCAACGCCTACTGGGGCAATGGCACTTATAAATTCACCCCAGAGCAAAACTTAATTGCCCTGTCTCACTACCTTAAAGCACTAGAAGTACAGCGTGTTGCGGCTGAAATGCTGGCTATTTTCGGTGGTAAGCAGCCTCATCCACAATCCTTAGTCGTGGGTGGTGTCACCTCAGTACGTGACATGTTAAGTCCTGCTCGCCTGCAAGAATGGAAGCAAAAACACGCTATCGTGGCTGACTTTATTCACCGTGCTTACAAAGCCGATATTGTGATGGCTGCAGAAGCCTTTGGTGGTGAACCCAGTGTCTTAGGTGGCGTCAATGTGAAGAACTTCCTAGCCACTAACGACTTCGTATTAGCCAACGGCGAATACATGTTCGACCAAGGCGTAATCATGAATGGCGACTTAGCGGGCGTCAGCGATCTCAACCCTGAATTGATCAAAGAAGATGTGAGCCACGCTTGGTATGACGCCGATGGCCCTCAACATCCTTACGATGGCACCACAGTTCCCAACTACACCGGATTTGTCGAACGTGACACGGTTTATGGCAAGCTGCCAACGGTCGATGGTGACGGTAAGTACAGCTGGGTTAAATCGCCACGATACCAAGGTGAGCCGGTAGAAGTGGGTCCACTCTCATGCCTACTTGTGAGCTACGCCCGAGGCAACAAGGTGGTGGTTGATGCCGTTAACGGTCTACTAGAAGCCACAGGACTGCCTGTCGAAGCCCTCTTCACTACGCTGGGGCGTACCGCTGCGCGCATGTTACAGACAGTGATTGTGGCAGAGGAAGGGCTGAAAACCTTCGATGCACTGATAAAAAATATTCAAGTCGACGAAAGTACCTATGTGAAACCTGAAATCGACTCAAGCAAAGAGTATGTGGGTCACGCCATGATTGAAGCGCCTCGCGGGATGCTTAGTCATTGGATCCGCATTAAAAACGGATTGGTAGAGAACTATCAAGCTGTAGTGCCGACCACCTGGAATGCTGGCCCCGTCGACATCAAGGGTAAAATTGGCCCCTATGAAGCCTCGCTGCACGGGCTGAAACTTGAAGATCCGACTAAGCCGCTCGAAGTCTTACGTATTATTCACTCATTTGACCCTTGTATGGCCTGTTCAGTACATGTGATGGACTACAAAGGCAAAGATTTAGGTGAATTCCGTATCGACCCTAATGGTAATAACTAAGGAGCAACTCATGGATACAACCCATGTAGCCTATGAGAGAGCCTTTATCTTCAGCGCCGCGATCAGAATTTTTCACTGGTTGCGTGCGCTATCCATACTGGTTCTGGTGATTACGGGCTTCTACATCGCTTGGCCCTTCTTGGTGGCCCCTAGTAGTTCAGATGTACTGGTACAAGGCTGGGTGCGATTTGCCCATCTGATATTTGGCTTTATTCTGTGTGCTATCACTTTGGCGCGCGCCTATCTGTTTTTCTTTGGTAAAAGCGATATTGAGCGCCGCTCCTTTAAAGATGTCACCAACGTCAACAGTTGGATTATACAACTCAAGTCTTATCTGTGGATGGGGCATTTAGATAAGAAAGGCGTTTATGGTCCATTACAATTTGTCACCTACCTCGCCGTCTCTGTGATCGCAGCCTTAATCTGCATCACAGGGCTTGCCTTGTATGCCAATGTCTATCACTTAGGACTCGGCGGTATGTTAGCGAGCTTAGCCGCTTGGGTAACAAGCATGATGGGCGGCTTAGCCCAGGTGCGCATTTGGCATCATTACTTTACTTGGGTGTTTATTATCTTCGTGGTGATCCATGTCTATATGGCAGTTTGGACCGGCATAAGATTTAAGCATAACTCGGTAGACTCTATTGTATCGGGTTACGACTACCACCCCAAGCAGCACAAATAAGGGCGCCATGAAAATACTGTTACTTGGTATTGGTAATGTGTTGTACGCCGATGAAGGTATCGGCGTACATTTTGTCAATTACCTGCAAGCCAACTACCAATTTCATCATCCATCCCATCAACTCGATGTGATGGACGGTGGCACCTTGGCACAAGGACTCATTCCTATTATCTGTCAATATGACTACTTGTTGGTCGTCGATACCGTCAACGCCAACGGTGTCGGGCCTGGAGAGGTTTACTTCTTCGACTTCGATAAGGCTCCCAGCGAGATCGATTGGCAAGGCAGTGCTCATGAAGTGGAGATGTTACAAACCTTAACCATGATGGAGATGGTCGGTGACAGACCCAAAACCTATGTATTAGGCTGCACACCGACGGTGCTCGAACCTATGACGCTGGGGCTCACCCCTCTCGTTGCCGCCGCAGTGCCCTTAATGGAAAAAACGATACTCAATCATCTTATTTCACTCGGTTTTACTATGACACGCGTCGCCGACATGACTATCGAACAACTTATTCCCGACGCCTATAAACTCGGGGGAACCAGTGATGAATACCATTGAATTTGAATTTAAATGTGCTCGGCCCGTTGGCCTATATGCTCAGCTGTGTGATTTATATCTGCAGCACCAGCAACTCGATATTAAAATCGGTTATCAGCACAATTGTTATTTTATCGAAGCGACTGCCGAGCAGGAACAGCTTGAAGCGCTAGCCGATGCCATTGCCGATGATTTTCTCATTTCGGTATGGCTGGTTGATTCCAGTATTAGTTTAGTCACAGAGCCTAAAGGCTCAACTCAGCCATTATCAGCTTCAGCATCATCACAGCAGTTTTGCCAACGATGTACACCGCAGTTTGGTGATAATCAGGCACCTGAATTTGGAAATATCGCCTTCGCTTGTCCCCATTGTCATGGCGAGCAAAACTTGGATAAGGCCTATCAAGGCTTAACCGCATCGGATCTTAAGGCACTAAGCGATGAGTTGATCACTCAGGGAAAAATAAGCCTGGCAGGCCCCTCACCTATACAGCTCAGCCTTACTCCTATTCAAGGTGCTGGCAGACCCAAACTACTGATCTGTAACCCCAATACCCTCAACGCGCAATTTCATCTCAGTGATCAGCAGATTTTAGCGCTATCGAGTATCGAAAAACCAAACATTACCGCCAGGGCCGTGGCTGGGCATCCTAAACTCAGTATGCCCTTATATGATCTGCGTTTCGCCTATAGCCGTCCACTGATTGTTATTGCCGAACATCTGCGTCAACGAGGCATCGATTGGCTCTATATTGAGAATCCACAACAACCAGTGCCATTGGCTTTGATCGATGGCCAATGGGCTGAAATCATCGCAAGCGAAAATGAAACATCACTATCGAGTAACATCAAAGCCTTGCACGAACAAAGCTGTGTACAGCACAGAGGTATAAGCTATCTCGCCAGCAATACAAAGCATGAGTTTATGGTGACGTCATTGCCAGCCTCTACGTCGCAAGCTCAACCACAGGCATTAAGCGATCAAGAATATGGTCTGTGCGCTCTGCACGCCGTCAATCTTGAACATAAATTCAAACACAACAGTGTATTGGTCTATTTTAGTCAGCAACATGGTGGCCAAATCCAAACGTTAAATAGTAAAGGCGAACCTGAACTCTTCCTTGCCCTACCCAAATTGCCAGACACAGGTTATGAGCTCTATCATCAGTTAGAACAAACGCCACAAGTCAAAGTCCTAGAAAAATTTAAGCAAGCTTATCCCGATGATTACCTCCGATTACTGAGCCTCAAGCTCGATAGCTCAACAGATAACTTAACCTCCCTGTGGGCTATTGCTGCCATTGTGCTGGGCCTTCCCTGTCATTCTATGAATAGCAGCGATCTCAGTGATGTCTTTATCGCCAGTGCCTTGAGTCATCGAAGTGCGAACGCCCAACGTGTCGATTACCCTCTGACCAAAGGAGAGGCACACCGAAGCCTCAATTGGTGTAAAACCTTGGGTAGCCTGATGAGTTTCCGTTTGGCTGACGATAGCGACATGAATAAACTCGCCTTCGGAATGCATGACTCTTTGACCGATTATTTAGCCAACTGGATTGAACATCTGGATCAAAATATTGGCATTAAAGCGGTCAATATTGCCGGTGATGAGTGGAGTAACCCGCTATTGAGTCAACGCTTCAGTTTACGGGTCGGCAAAAACTTCCCCATTTACTGCAACAGGCAATTAGCCATCGACAGCAATAACTACGCGATGGGTGCCTTGTTGTTGAAAAAGCGTAGAAAATAAGATGTGTCGCGATAACCTAACTGAGGTAGCCGTGTGCTCACCCACAGCCATCAGGCGCAGCAGGATCACGGTATCGGGTATCGTGCAGGGCGTCGGCTTTCGGCCGTTTATCTATCGCCTCGCTAACCGCTGGCAACTTAATGGCTTCACCTTTAACCACAGTAAAGGCGTGACCATTGAATTACAGGGCTGTCCGGAAAATATCAGCAAACTGATCCATGCGCTCAAGACAACCCTTCCCGTGCTGGCACGTATCGATAATATTGAGCAGCAAAACATCGCCATTGAATCACAATGTAGTTCATTTGAGATAATTGAAAGCGAAGCCGATGATAATGCACAAGTGGCGGTGTCAGCAGATAAAACCAGCTGCCAAGATTGTATTGATGAGATAAACGATCCACACAACCGTCATTACCAATATCCATTCACCAACTGCACTAACTGTGGTCCACGCTATACCTTGATTAAATCCCTGCCTTATGATCGCAAAAATACCGCGATGGCAGAATTTGAAATGTGCGACAGCTGCGCCAAGGCCTATCACGATCCCTTAGATAGACGTTATCACGCCCAGCCCGTCAGCTGTCCACAATGTGGTCCATCGATCACCTTGATCCACATCGATGGCGAAGTGTTAGCCAATAAAAATGCCGCATTACAAGCTTGTGTTGAATTGCTCGAACAGGGAAAAATATTGGCCATTAAAGGTTTAGGTGGATTTCACCTAGTCTGCGATGCCACTAACGATACTGCCGTTAGCCATTTACGCCAACGCAAGCAACGTCCAGCGAAACCTTTTGCCGTCATGTGCAGCGACATCGACATGGCAAAATCGCTGGCCGAAGGTAGCGCCGCCGAATGGCAAATGTTGCAAAGTCCCGAACGCCCTATCGTGTTATTAAAGCGTCGTCAGCAACAGGTATCGAGCTTAAGCGCCTATGTCGCACCTCAAATCGACAGATTAGGACTGTTTCTGCCCTATACGCCGCTGCACCATTTATTACTTGGGAAGCTTAAAAGGCCGCTTGTAGCCACGAGTGCCAATCGTAGCGGAGAGCCCATCATCACTGAGGCTGGCGAGATCAGCCGCCAGCTTAACCCGGTAGTGGATGCGATTTTAGATCACAACCGCACGATAATTAATGGCTGCGATGACAGTGTGGTACAACTTGTCGATGATGAGCTACAAGTCATTCGGCTTGCTAGAGGTTATGCCCCATTAACCCTTCCTTGGGAGCAATCGGTAAAACAACACACCTTAGCCCTCGGTGCCCAGCAAAAAAACAGTATCGCCTTTGGCTTTGGCCATAACTTGGTATTGAGTCCACATATTGGCGATCTGTTTAGCATCGAAGCTGAGCAGTATTTTGTCGACACTCTTGCCACCTTTAAGCGCCTATACCAATTTAAGCCTTTGCATCTTGTGTGTGATAAGCATCCCGAATACACCTCTAGCCGCTGGGCCGAGCAATATGTCAAAAACCACCCCAGCTGCCGAATGACTAAAGTACAACATCATTATGCTCATATTCTGAGCACCATGGCGGCCAATCAATTCACCGACAAGGTTTTAGGGCTAAGCTTCGATGGCACTGGACTGGGTGAACAACAGCAACTATGGGGCGGTGAAGCCATGGTCGCCGATATTAACGGTTATCAACGCATCGCCAGTTTGGCACCATTTGCGCTGATAGGTAATGAACAAGCGATCATCGACCCAAGGCGGGTCATGCTGGCATTACTGTTTCAGCGCTATGATATTGACACTCTGCTAGATCTCAAGCTTCCAGGGCTCCAAGATATGCCTGCAAGCTTAATCAACAACCTTCATCGTCTATGGCAAAGCGGTGCAGCCAGCCATCACACCAGCTCAGTGGGACGATTATTCGATGCTCTCGCCTGCTTATTAGGATTGATGCAAAAAACACAATTTGAAGGACAAGCAGGCATGTTAATCGAAGCTTGTGCCAATCAAATATCAGAGAAGCAGTACCAGCAAAGCAATATTCATTTCGAGCTGCCGTTAGACAACGGCATCTGGCAAACCCAAACATTATGGCAACAGATTGTCGACCACTTGCTGCAGCATCAACAACAGCCACAGATAAATGGGTTGATTGCGCGAGCCTTTATGGATTGTCTGGCTCGAGCCATTGCAAACTTAGCAACTCAGTATCCGTCGCTGCCCGTGGTGTTATCCGGTGGCGTTTTCCAAAACCGTTACTTGCTGAGCCAGACACGTAAAACATTAGCTCTGCAGCCAAATAAGCTATTAAGCCCGAAACAGATCCCCGTTAATGACGCAGGTATCGCTCTAGGGCAATTGTGGTTTGCTGTACATCAACAAAATTAAATAAATGTACTTTAGATGTTAATGAAATATGACCAACATCAAAGAAGCTTTTTTAGCCAACACTCACAATAGTAGCCAGTCGCATTATTAAGGAATAACTATGTGTAAAGATTGCGGATGCTCCATTACTCGTCACGATCATCATGACGCTATGCACGGCTATAGCCATACTCACAGCCATGATGAACTCCATAGCAATCCTCAACTTAAGGATAAAAAGACCCTATCGGTGATCCATAAAATCCTCGATAAGAACGATCTCGAAGCACAGAATAATCGCGATCACTTTGAAGCCCACAACATCACCGCATTCAATCTTATGAGCAGCCCAGGCAGTGGTAAAACCACCCTGCTTGAACACCTTAAGGAGTACACAGAATTAAATTATGCGGTGATCGAAGGAGACTTAGAAACCTCACGGGACGCCGATCGCTTAACAGCAAAAGGCATTGATGCCTATCAAATTCAAACAGGTTCAGCCTGTCACCTCGACGCCTTTATGGTTCACAGCGCGCTGCATCATGTGGATCTTAAACCGCTAGATATCTGCTTTGTGGAAAACGTTGGTAATTTAGTCTGCCCCGCCTCCTATGATGTGGGCACTCACATGAATGTGGTGTTGGTGTCGGTGCCAGAAGGCGATGACAAAATTGAAAAGTATCCAGTGATGTTCCGCAAAGCCGACTTAGTGTTGCTCACCAAAGCCGACCTTTTGCCCTATTTTGATTTCAATGTCGAAGAAGCCAAAGCCCAAGTGAAGCGTTTGAATCCTGAAGCGACAGTCTTGGTAACATCGGTTAAAGATACTCAGAGTATGTATGCATTAGCTCATTGGTTACGAGACAATCAAAGGGGGTAATGATGTGTTTATCTGTCCCATCTAAGGTGGTCGAACTGCACCAGGATCAACAAGCGGTGACCGTGGAAACCATGGGCGTTCGTCGCAAAGTCAGCAGTCACCTTTTAAATGAGCCATTACAAATAGATGATTATGTGTTGATTCACATCGGCTTTGTGATGAATAAAATCGATAAAGCTGACGCAGAGCAAAGCCTTAAGTTGTATCAGGAGATTATTGATAAAATTGGCCAACAGGAACAATCGCTATGATTGAGCTCAATCAACTTTATCAAGGGTTTCGTAATCCTGACACCATACATAACCTGGCCAAGGAGATTAAAACCTTAGCCAGCCAATACCCTGATAAAATCAATATCATGGAAGTGTGTGGCGGCCATACTCACACCATAATGAAATATGGCTTAAATCAGTTGCTACCCAGCAATATCGAATTTGTTCATGGCCCTGGTTGCCCCGTTTGTATCATGCCTAAAGAGCGCATCGATCATGCGGCAATATTAGCTGCTCAACCTGATGTTATTCTGGTGACTTTAGGCGATATGATCCGCGTTCCAGGCTCGAAAGGCAGTTTGGCGCAATTTCGTGCTAAAGGTTGTGATATTCGGCCAATTTATGATCCTCTCGACTGCCTAACCATAGCGAAAGACAATCCCGATAAAACGGTGATCTTCTTTGCTATTGGTTTTGAAACCTCAACCCCAATGACCGCAATATTGATAGAGCAAGCAGAGCAGCAACAACTAGCTAACCTGTTGTTTCATATCAACCATGTGTTAGTGCCTCCGGCGATAGATGCGGTGATGGCCGATGCCAATGCTACCGTGAATGCCTTTATAGGACCTTCCCATGTCAGCGTAATAAGCGGCGCTAAACTGTATCGCCCTACCGTCGAAAAATACGCAACACCCGTGGTGGTCTCCGGGTTTGAACCCGTCGATGTGATGGAATCCATTTTGCGAATTGTACAGCAGAAAGTCACTGGTAAAGCAGAGCTTGATGTGCAGTACAGTCGCGCAGTCAGCGAAGATGGCAACTTGCATGCCCAACAGAAAGTCGATCGCTACCTAATGCTGCGGCCACATTTTAGATGGCGAGGTCTCGGACCATTAGCCGATTCCGCCTTAATGTTGAAGCCTGAATTTCGTCATCGCGACGCCGAAGTGATCTTCTCCGACAAACTTAATTTTGATGACATTGACGATCATAAAGCCTGCCAATGCGGCGACATTCTTCGCGGTATCGCCAAACCCAAAGATTGCAAGGTCTTCGGTCGTGGCTGCACACCAGAAACGCCACTTGGCAGTTGTATGGTGAGCTCAGAAGGCGCCTGCAACGCTTATTATCGCTATAACGGTATATCACTATGACTCAATTACTCGACAGAACCGCTGTAAAAACCGTACAACTCAGCCACGGCGGTGGTGGCAAAGAGATGAATAAGCTGATCTCATCTATTTTCTTCAAAGCCTTTAATAATCCGATCCTCACGAGTGAAGAAGATGCCGCTATTTTGCACATTGAGGGACAATTAGCTTTCACTACCGACTCCTTCACCGTCGCACCACTTTTTTTCGCCGGAGGCGATATCGGTAAACTCGCTGTCGCTGGCACGGTAAACGATCTTGCCATGATGGGCGCCGAACCCCAATACTTAAGCTGTAGCTTCATCATAGAAGAAGGGTTTGCCATCGATACCTTAAAACAGATCGTTGAGTCCATGGCCGAAGAGCTGCATAAAAGTGGCACACGTATCGTCTGTGGTGACACTAAAGTGGTCCCCAAAGGCTGTGCCGATGGCCTATTTATTAACACCTCTGGCGTGGGTCGAGTCTTAAAACATCACATATCAGTGAAAAATCTGGCGGTAGGCGACAGCATCATAGTCTCTGGCAGTATCGGCCGTCACGGCGCAGCGATATTGATGGCTCGAGAAGGGTTAAGCCTAGAATCCAACCTCAGCAGCGACTGCGCTAACCTGTGGCCCGTAGTCGAGCAACTGATCGCCGCCAATATCGAAATCCATGCCATGCGAGATGCCACTCGAGGTGGACTAGCGGCAGTGCTCAATGAATGGGCCGCGGCCTCCGAAGTGGGCATAAACGTCGAAGAAGTCAACATCCCTGTGAGTGAAGAAGTCAGAGGTTTGTGCGAGCTTTATGGCTTCGAGCCCCATGATTTAGCTAACGAAGGCACCTTTATTCTGGCCGTGCCTCACGCTATTGCCGACAAGGCCTTAGATATTATTCAGCGCTACGGTCACTGCGAACAAGCCGCCATTATTGGCCACGTCGACGCTAAACACAGCGGTAAAGTCGTATTAACCACCCCTTGGGGTAGTCGTCGTTACTTAGACCTACCTCAAGGCGAATTACTGCCTAGGATCTGCTGATGCATGAATACTCGATAGTCACAGCGTTATTAGAGCAATGTGAACAACACGCCGAGACAAACCAAGCTAGTGCGATCACTAAAGTGGTGATCAAAATTGGCCTGTTAAGTGGTGTGGAGCCTAGTTTATTAGCTACTGCTTTCGACACATTTAAGTTAGAGGGACGCGCCAAAACTGCCGAGCTAGAAATTCAACATCAGCCTATCGTCATTCAATGCCATCAATGTCATGAGCGTAATGAACTCAAGGAGAGAACCATAATTTGTCCACAATGTAACAGCTTTGATACTCAAATCGTTGAAGGAGAAGAGCTGTTGCTAATGCAATTAGAACTTGAAACCGACTGAACTTGAAACGCGATTCAAATTTAAATGGAACGAAATTGAACCCTTAGGAGCACTTACAATGAAAAAAGCCTTACTTATCTTAGCTAGCCTTCTACCTGCAAGCGTTTGGGCACATCCCGGCCATCATGGTGTCGGCTTATTCCATCATATGAACGACATTTTGCCGATCATCGCATTAGTGATCATAGTGGCGGGCATTATGTTATGGAAAAAACGCAACTAATTAACTATCCGCCTAAGGCTCAAACCCATCAAAACAGTCAAAACCGACTAATGTTTGAGCCTTGGGAATGCAGTTATCACATCCCCACAAACAAAACATTTCTCCAGAAGCTGCTGAAATCAAAGCGATTTAAACGTCAAAAATACGACTGAAAGTTAGTAATATGACGCATGATACTTATTGACACATTTGTATTTTAACAAACTTAAAAACAAGGTTTATCAATACGTTATACAATTTTGTGACGAGAAAACTAATGGCGAAATATTGACAGTTTCTTTCTTAAAATATTCCGCGTATAGTGCGATGCTAAATTAGTGGCAACTGGGTAGGAACATGTTCCGAATTACAATTTATTCCATCGTGGCTTATGCATTTTGGCTGACTTTTGTCGATGTAAAACACTTTGTAAACAATCCGCCAGAAGAGAGTTTTTACACCGACCTACTGCAAAAGTGGGAGCCCAAAAACGTTCAGCTGCAGCAAGCTGAGCCCGTTGTTGAAGATATCTATTTCGAAAGCGATTATGACTGTGAAATAGACAGCTCTTGCTACTCACAGGAAACCGAAATGGGTGAATAGCCCATTCGGTTAACGTGAAAGACAGTTTGTAAAAGAAGCTAGACCCAGACTCAACAAGCCAGCGCTTTAGTCACGTTGTAGCGCAACAATAGGATCCAATCTCGCCGCTTTCTGCGCCGGATATAATCCAAAACCGATCCCAATCGTCATACATACCCCCAGGGATAACAGCACCGCAAATGGCGACCATGCCACAGGCCAACCCGCCGCAGCAGAGATCACTAGCGCCAGCAGTAGACCGACAACGATACCTATCACACCACCTGTAGCTGAAATTGCAATGCTTTCAATCAAGAATTGACGCGCAATATCCTTACGTCGCGCACCTAAAGCTCGCAGCAAACCTATCTCACCGGTACGCTCCATAATGGTAGCCAGCATGATATTCATGATGCCAATACCACCCACCAGCAGCGAGATTCCAGCGACACAAGCCATCACGATATTAAAAATCTGCTGTGTCTTTTGATGCTGAGCCAGTAAATCTGCAGGAACGACTATCTCGTAGTCTTTCTCACCACCATGACGGCGAGCAAATAGATGGCCTAAACTCTTGGCCGCCAATGAGGGCTCCACACCATCGGCAATAGCCAGTTTTATCGAGTCCAGCTCATCCTCTAGCATTTTAAAGTTCATCTTTTTGAGCGCAGTCGCCAACGGAATAAACACTTGGTTACGCTCGCCACCCAGTTTTACCCCTTGGATCTTAGATTGACTCTGCTCGCCTTCAGACAACACACCGACCACTTCGAACCATTGGTGATTAATCTTAATCAAGCCACCGAGTGGGTTGCCCTGAGGAAATAAGCTCCTAGCCGCCTCTGGTCCAAGTACTGCAACTTGTCGATAATAGGCCTCGTCATTGTCATTCAAGCTGCGTCCCTTACCGATATGCAAAGCACTTAAACCAAAATAACTCGGTGTTACGCCCATCACAGTGCCATCACTGCGCCCATCACGACTAAACAAGCTAAAAGATTTCACCTGCTTTTGGGCGCTCCAGCCCTCGACGAAGGGTAAGGTTTGCGCCGTGCTCTCCACATCCCTCAGACTCAGTCCTACACTGTGTTCTCGAATCGATTTAAGCGCTTCACCATCACTGCTACGGGCATTAACTAAGATATTTTTAACCCCCATAGATTCAATCATCTTTAAGGCTTCGCGCTCGGCACCTTCACCTACGCTTAACATGGCAATCACGGCCCCGACCCCAAACACCATCCCCAACAAGGTCAAGGATGTGCGCAATTTATGATGGCGCATCTCATCGAAAGCTTGACCTATACCAGCGGCATAGCGCCCTATTACGCCATACTGGCTCATACTCGATTCCTCTTTGGTGGCGTGGTCAAGGCAATCACATCGCCCTTAGACAGGCCGCTAATGATCTCTGTGGTGTCTATGCTGCGCTGACCGGGAGTGACGTTTTGCTTAATGAATCCCGCATTGGTTTTCATATAGACCCAATATTGTCCCTCTTTTTGAAAAATAGCCTGATTAGGAATGGTGATCACATCGGTTAACGATAAGGCATGTACTTTGACATTAAGCTGTCGTCCCGGTTGCATAATATCAACCAAGGTTTTATCCAAGCTGACAGTAAACTGAAAATAGTTAACTGGGCTGTCCTTCTCTTTCGGTTTTGCCAGCGCATCCACTTGGGTCACAGTACCCTTGAATGGCTTATCTGGATAAGCATCGAGATAAACCGTGGCACTTTTCCCCACAGCTAATCCGGCAGCTTCAGACTCGAGCACAAAACATTTTGCCTGCATCACCGAAGTATCGGGCAAAGTGCCTATGGTAGACCCCGACCACATCATATCGCCAACAGCTGGCATGGCACCGTCCCAACTGCTTTGATAAACGAACAAGCCATCATGTGGTGCCACAATTTCCATCTGGCTGAGGTTATTCTGATAGCGTTGAATCTTCGCCTGATGGCCACCTTGCTTAAGCTTGATTAGCTGCAGCTCGGCTTGAGCCTGTTCATCATGCTGGGCTAACCCCCAATCGAAATAATCCAATTTGGCACCAAGGTAATCTTGGTTTCGCATCTGCTCGATGATCTCTATCTTGGTATATACTCGCTCATCTTCGCTGAAGAAACGCTCGGCTAACGCTTTCTCTTCTGAAGTAACCTTAGTGCCAGTGGTGAGCTCTTTGCTGACAGTTTGATCTTCCTTCTGCTGCATCTCACTGTCCAGACTCAAGCGGTCAAAATCGAATTTCTCCATTTCTAACTGATAGCTAGTGCGAGTGCGATCCATCTTGGCTATTACATCCCCCGCCTTCACCTGAGTAAAGTTATCTAAAATCCACGCCAGTGATTGTGGGCCTCGCAGGCCAATGGGCACAGTAACCGCTGTCGACTGGCTTGCCTCAAGTTCACCTGTCGCCGGAATTTCGACATTAAAATCGCGGCTGCCGACCTCCATGGTCAGCACACCATCTTGCTGTTGCTGTGAGCAAGCCGTTAAGGCCAATACACTCAGTAGCGAAATAGCGACAACACGCAATTGATTGTTCCCCAATCTCATCATGGCAGTAATACCTCATCGCCCAGGGCTAACCCCTCGCGCACCGAAACCCGCTCGCCCCCTATCTCACCAAGGGTGATAGGCTGTTTCGTAGAGCCAAATAAGCTGGGACGCTCAACATAAGCTTGTCCCGCCACAAATGAAACCGCCTCGGCAGCTAACAATAGCGATGGCTCCTCCTTGGCAATATCGATAACGATTTTGGCTGTCATCCCCGGACGCATTAACTCGCTATCGGGATCATCGATACTGGCAACGGCATCAAACACCACCAAAGGTACATCTTGGTTTTTATTACGAAACACCGCACCTAATTCGGTGATCTTGCCTCGAAAGACTCTTTCAGGATTGGCATCGAGACGAATTTTAATCGCTTGCCCCAGTTTTACCCGCTGCGCCTCAACTTCGGGAATGGTCATATTCACTTGCATATTTGCAAGATTGGGGATCGACAATACTGCATCACCGGCAAACACTGACTGTCCCTCTTTGATCTTATTACCTTGAGGGTCGGTACCATACACCACCATTCCGGCTCTCGGCGCTTTGAGCGTCATCGAAGCAATCCCTTGTTGTAGTGCCGAGACCTCAGCAGCAAACTTCTGCTCATCACCTTCAAGCATGGCCTGACGCTGCCGTGCCCCTTGGGACTCTAGACTCACTTTTTGTTTGATCAATGCCACTCTATCTTTAGCGATAACCGCATCCCGCTGATACTTCTCTTTTTCAATCAAGGCGACGGTTTCATCAGACAAGTTAAATTTACGCTCAGCCTTTTCGAAATTCATCTTAGCTTCGGCCAGATCAAGTTTAAGCTCTTCCAGACGCTTGGCATTACGCAATTTAGAGGTGGTGATATCTTGCCGAGTGGCCGCCAAATTGGCTTCACTCACAGACAGACGCTGAGTCAGTTCAGAAGTATCGAGTCTGGCTACCACTGTACCTTTGCTAACTTCACTGCCCTCGGGCGCTAATTGCTTGATCTGGTATTGCCATACTCGGCGGATCGCGGGCGGCATCATAGAAACCGTATCTGCCGAAACTAATTCCCCCGTCACCTCAATTTGCTGCACCAAAATCCCCTCTTCTACATGGGTAATGGCATGTTGCTCGCAGCCAGTGGCGAAACAGGCTAATAACAAGGTAACTGCGACATAAGCGGTTTTATTCATCGCTCAGCTCCTTAGTCGCAACTAAAACGCTCATTCCTGGTACTAAATTGATTTGACTGCTATCACGGTCAAAATCTATCCCCACCTTAAACCATTTGCTTCGTCCCCAAGCGACTTGTGTCATCGCCTGTTTACCGATAGAAGACACCACACCACTAAAACTGATGTTAGATTGAGCATCAAGGCGTAAACTCACGGCTTGCTTGAGTTTGAGTCGATCGACATCGACCTCATTCACCCAGGCGACCACTTCTAACTGATTAAGTGCAGGAATCGTCGCGATTTGGCGTCCTATCTGCACCGTATCACCGACGCCATACTTTTCATCGCTCCAATGATCTCTGCCATATAATACCGGGCCGGCTAACTTAGCAGTTAACTGCAACTGCTCAATTCCTTGAAGCGCCTGAGTCAGCTCCAGTTGAGCTTTTTGCTTATCGATAGCTAACTGCTTTAAGCTGGCAGCCTGCTTGTCCAGTGCTTCTGTTAAGGTTTGTTTTGCCTTTGATAATTCACTTTTTGCCTGCATCAAAGCAAACTGGTTTTCTGCATATTCTTTAGCAGCAATAAATTCGACAGGAACATCAGCATCTAACTGCGCTTTTTCAACTTCTAATTGGTTTTGTTTAACGTTGAATTTTGCTTGTAACACAGCGCCATTCAATTCAAGTGAGGTGCTCTGCTCTTGAGCCGTCACTCGCAATAAACTGGCCTCTAACTGCTCAATTTGATTAGTCAGCTGGCTCTTATCGAAAATGACTACGCTCTGTCCCGGTTGAGCTAAGGTGCCTTCGGGTAGCATCCATTGAATCTGATAACGCCAAGCGTCTCCGGCTTTCGGTACGGTAAAGGTTTGTGATTCTACCGAGCTTATTTTCCCAGTAAGTAACAAGGAAGCGGGCTCAGTTTCGCTGGCAAATGCCGGCAGAGTCAGACAGAGACAACTGCCAAGTATCAAGGCCTCAATCAAAGAGCATCTACTAGGCTGCATCTTCACCTCGCTGATCAATCTGCACAATATCGCCATCGCGCATACGGATCACCCGCTGTGCATAAGCGGCGACCTCTTCTTCATGGGTGACTAAAATGATGGTTTGCCCCGCTTGATGTAATTCAGTAAACAGCTCCATGATCTCAACCGAGGTCTTACTGTCCAACGCCCCGGTTGGCTCATCGGCCAGCAAAATAGTAGGACGATTAACTAAGGCTCGGGCAATCGCCACTCGCTGTCGCTGTCCACCTGAAAGTTGGTTAGGCCGGTGGCCTTGTCGTTCAAGTAGTCCTACTCTAGCAAGCAGGGTTTGTGCGTAAGCTTCGCTGTCATTTTCTTGCTCGGCAAAACGCATCGGCAATAACACGTTTTGCAGTGCCGTTAATCTGGGTAACAAATGAAAGCTTTGAAACACAAAACCAATCTCTTTGTTACGTACCGCCGATAAGGCATCATCATCGAGAGAGCTCACCTCATGACCATTTAATTGGTAGCTTCCACTGCTGGGTTTATCTAAACAACCAATGATATTCATCAAAGTTGATTTACCCGAACCAGAAGGTCCCATAATGGCTACAAATTCATTGGCTTTAATTGAAAAGTCCACGCCTCGAAGCGCGAGAACTGGGGTTTCTCCCATTTGGTAAGACTTTACCAGTTGTTTTACATCAATCATCAAATAGCTCTTTTTTATCGGCGCAAATACAGGTGTTAATTGCTAAAGCCACTTTGCCTTAAAAAATAACATTTATGCAATCGAATTTATAAATCCTTACAATTGAGATAATTACCTTACTAAAATAGGGCAATAAAGCGGCAATAATTTAAGCCAAATTAATGTAATAATGCGCCAAGCAGCGTGAGTAAACCGACACTAAAAAACAGTGGCCATTGCAGTAATAAGCGTGAGATTAAGTTCAAGTCTGAAGTAAAGCCGATATATAACTGCCATAGGGCAAATAGAACATAATTGAGAGCAATAAACAGCAGCAAACTGAAGTTTTGCATGCTGGATATCCAGCCTAATCCGCAAGCAAGCAGCATGAGTGTCGATAACAATTGGAAGATGCCAAGAGCGTTAAACACACTATGGATGGCCACTTTGGCTTTTGAGTCGAACGCTGCACTCCGCATAGGCTGAAGATAACGGCGATAACCATAAGTCAAATGCCCGACACAGGCTAACAAGGCCGCTATCGCGGCGAAAAGATAAAATAGGTTCATCATCGCTCCTTGCTAAGACGTTTATCAATACCCCAAGCCACTTGAAACTAGACCCGATAAGCTTTTGCTATGTTACAGCTACCAATAAAAAAGAGTGCACTATGGCACCCTTAATTTAACGGCTTAACTCACGGCTTTACATGGTAGCCATAATCCAATAGTCCATGCGCTGCTGAGGATTGGCCAGAAGGCTCTGACATGGCTCTTTATAGCGGCGCATCAAGACCCCAAGGTTTTTATTATCTGGCAGTTGCGCTTCTTGTTTCGCAATGGTTTGCTCCAGCAGACTATTCACTTCGGCTTCACTTTGATATTTTTTAGCGATCGTCACAGCGTCTTGTCCTGATTTTTTTAGACGCTCGCCTACCGCTTGCATCTGAGGAGCATTCATCTTACCAATGGCATCTGAAGCAATTTGATAGTACGCAGCACACTCGAGCACCTCTTTATTAAATGCCACTTCCGCATCGGAGGCAGCCGATGCATTGTATGAAACTAATAACGCTGAAGTGATCATTAAAGTCGAACATTTTTTGGTTAAACCCATGAGAAGCTTCCTTAGCAATCTTATGATTTATGAGCAAAAATAACTAGCAATGAGATATTACTACTTTAGACATCACTCAATATCAAGGCTATAACTCAAAAAACCTTCTTTATGAACAAAAGATAATGATTGGAACAGCGCTAGTGCATGGCTATGTCCCTCTCTGATCTCAAGCGTGATACCACTAATGGCTTTAGCTTTGGCATAATCGATGGCACTACTCATCAAGCGACGACCGATACCGACACAGCGAGCATGTTGAGTGACATAAAGATCGGCCACCACTAAGGTTGCGGTAGCACTCACTGAATTGAAAGTGGGATAAAGCTGACAAAAACCCAAACCATAGCCGTTAATATCTTCGGCCATAAAGATGATGGAGTCTTTGTTGACCAATCGAGCCGAAATAAACTTAGTGGCTAATGTTAGATCGCTAGGTTGTTTAGAGAACTGACGATATTCATCAAATAGTTGTGCGACTACCTCTACGTCTGTAAAGGTCGCTCTTCTTATTTCACCTGACATCTATCCTCCCTGATAACCTTACTACAAAAAACGGATTTACCTCGGCTGCTCAAATTGACGCATTCGATGTACTAAATTTTGTTTTACCGTTGGCCATTCAGCATCAATAATCGAATACACCACGGTATCCCGAATGGTACCGTCTTTAAGAATTCGATGGTTGCGCAATACACCATCTTGCTTCGCCCCAAGTCGAGAGATAGCCTCACGTGAGCGCTGATTATGCCAATGAGTTCTAAACTCCACCGCCATAACATCTAATACTTCAAACGCGTAGCCGAGTAACAGCAATTTAGTTTCACTGTTAATGCCGGTTCCCTGTGCGCTTTTGGCATACCAAGTATGGCCAATTTCTAGTCGGCGATTAGCCTGATCCCAATTTAGAATTCGAGTCGTTCCAACAATATTGCCAGAGAATTTATCTCGCACCACAAAGGCTAACGACTCACCGCGCTGCTCGCTGTCCAAGGCTTGCTCGACAAAAGCTTTCATCTCATCAGGATGAGGCACCTTGGTATACCACAAGCGCCACAACTCGCCATCACTCACTGCCACCGACAATGCCGCAACATGTTCCAGTTGCATCGGCTCTAATACAACTAAATTACCCTGTAGGTAATCCACACAGGCTTCATTACTCATCAACGGAACCCTCAAGGCTTTATATCAATTAAATATGAAAAATTAATGAAGCTAGCAGCAACTTCTGACCAATTACACCCAAGATAAGCCGACGATAAAGACGCCATTTCAAAGTGCCGAAGTTCCAAACTATCAAAAAAACCTAAGCAAATTCAAGCTCTCTTTTGAAAAGCAACAGCTTTTCATCGGACTTGAATGACACTTGATGTTGAAAAGTAAAACCAAGTTTTTGTAGCAAATTAATTGATGGAAGGTTATTCATAGCCACAATAGCCACTAACGGATTTAGCCGCAGTTCATCACTGTGAACTAATACGGCACGGGCAGCTTCAATGGCATAACCTTGCTGAAAAAATGATGGTAATAATGCATAACCCAAATCGGTGTGCTCAAGCTCAGGGCGCTTAACTAATCCCGCCACACCAATCGGCTGACCTGTATGTAGCAATTCCATCACATACATGCCATGGCCATAAACCTGATAACTTTGTAGTGTGCCTTGAGCTATATAAATTTTAGCCTCTGCAAGGGTGCGGACTTGACGATCGCCAATGTGCTCAATAAAGCCATCACTGTTGAGCAACTCGAGCATAAAAGCGGCATCGGCTAGAGTCATTAATCTCAGTATTAAACGTGGCGTTGTCGCAATAACCACTGAATTCTCCATGGCGCTTAACCCTTTCATTCATATCAATATAACAGTTAAGTTTATTAAACATGAATTAATTAAATTAACCTATGAAGCAGCCATTAATTCATTGTAGCGACATGAAAACAGCGAGCTGCAGCCTGCAAAGAGCCTAGATGTTCGGCAAAACTAAGCATAATTCTGACTCGTTTGGCACATGTGATGCCTATGCCGACAAAAATGCAGACAAAAAAATGCCCGCCTGGGAGGCGAGCAACAAAAATCACTTAAGGGTGAAAACTGACGCATATAATCATACGGCTGTCACACTTTGACAGTTCTGCAGCTGGTGTAAACACGACCAAAGTCTAGGGTGAGCTAGGTCACAAATCTAAGTTACAGATAGCGCACCAGATGATCTGCTGATTTAAGGGGTTTAATCGGAGCATTCACTGCTGGAGTGCCTAAATAGAGAAAGCCAACAATCTGATCATCTGCGCTTAAGCCTAAATCCTGATGTAATTGTTGATTAAAGGCTAAACCACCAGTTCGCCAAATGCCACCTAATCCTAATGCAAAGGCCGCTTGTTGCATTGCCATACAGGCACAACCCGCCGCAATATGCTGCTCTAGCACTGGCACTTTAGGATGCTCAACCACCTTAGCCACCACGGTAATAACCATAGGGGCTCGCAGAGGCATATTGCCGACCTTAACTAACACAGTCTCATCTTCACCGGCTGCTTTACTTGCCGCCACAAACAGCTCTCCCAGCTTTTCTAAGCCATCACCAGTCGAGATAATAAACTCCCAAGGGGTCAAGCCTGCATGATCGGGAACACGCATCCCTGCACTTAAAATGGTGTTAAGTTGATCTTCATCGGGAGCCGGAGCAATAAGTCTTGGGCAAGATTGACGAGTTAACAGCAGTTCAATAGCGTCCACTAGGGTATTCCTAAATATAAAAAGTGGTTTGTAGCCTAGCAAATCAAACAGAAAAATCCTACTTAATTACAGGAGTTAATACCGATTGATATTATTAAAATAAAGCGCTTAAAACCTAACTCAGAAGCGCGAGACAATCATCATAACAGGCTAAATAGCTTGCTGGAGTTTGCCCCTTTATCACCATTGGCAAAAAGCCGGTGTCCTTCAGGTTCTGTTGGACATGGCTGGCCATTAATAATCCCCAGCAGCAGGCAAAATACCAATAAAGTTCGATAGCGGCAGGCACTGCAGTTAACGCATCTTGGGTTAGATGCGGATGGCCAGAAAGATATTGACTGATAAGCCAGTGGCGCTGCGGCGTCGATAACCTATGGGTCGCTAACACACTCGCCAAATCTGTAAGTGGATGAGATAAACAAGCATATTCGAAATCTATGCAGTAGAGTCGGTTATCTTTAAGCAATAGATTATGTGGATTTAAGTCACGGTGGCAGTACTGCGCTGACAACATACAACTATCTAGCATGGCTAGGATCTGCTTAACACGCGTTTGATGAGTTAAAAAATGCAAATAACGCTGTTGCCATTGGCTATCGGGCTCATGCTTAATCGCACATTGGCTCAGAGAGGTTAGATATGTCTGCCACTGCTCGCTGGCGCTGATATGATTATCCGGAGCAGGGAGTTGACTGAGGCGATTAAGCAGTGACAGCAATTGCTCCTCAACCCCACCCCAGTGTTGATGATTGTCAATCAGAGGATGTGCGCTATTAGCCGTCATCAGCTCGCTCCAATCTTTATCGGTGACAATAAACTCGCTTAAAAAATATTGCCTATCCGCTGAGACGAACATTAACTCTGGGGCGAGTTGACCACTTTCAGCAGCTCGCCAATTCGCCACTTCTGCACTGCGGCTGCATATCGCATTGCTAGCAAGACTATTCACTCTCAATACATACTGACCGCTAGCCTGAGTGATGAGAAAGTTTTGATTGCTCAAGCCTCGGGATAAACTAACGACATTGAGTGCTTGGGATATGTCACAGCCAAAACTAGTTAAAGAAGCCAATACAGAATCAGGTATCAACTGCAACAATTGCCGCGAAAGAGCCAGATGATCATCAATTGCAATATCACTCACTATCGGCTCTCCTTTGCAGCATGGCTGCCATTATTCAAATGAAAGTTGCCCTGAAGCCGTTGAGGAATGAGCTCTCATCGAACGCCGCCAAAGCACATATCCACCGATGGCCATACCGACATATAAGACAAATAACATCGCGGTCAACATTAACCCCTTACTGAAATAGAGATAAATCGATACAAGATCAATCACCACCCAGTAGAGCCAGTTTTCCAGTACTTTTTGCGCTACAAGATAGGTGGTCATCACCGCAAAACAAGTGGTTGCCGCATCCAAGTATGCATACGAAGCGGAAGTATAATTAGCCATAAAGTATCCCACCACCAAGGAAGCAAGGCTACAAATGGCAATCAACAATAAATGACGCGATAGCGACCAGCTTATCACTTCGACGCCTTTGTCATCGCCCCTTCCCCGAGTCCACAACCAATAGCCATAAACGGCCATCAGCATATAGTAGACATTCAGTACTGACTCCATTAATAGCGAGACTTCCCAAAACAACAGGGTGTAAATTGCGGTACTCAACAGCGCGGCTGGCCAGCACCAAACACTGCCTTTCATTGCCAACCATAAATAGGCGATCGCCAGCACAACCCCCACCGCTTCCCAAGCCGTCAAGGCGCTCATTTGTTCGATTGCATCTGTTATTACTCCCATTACGGAGCTAGTTAAATCCATCATTGAACTACAACTCTAAGCAAATTTATCGCTAAGTCGGTTGTAACCAACTTAGCGATGAAAATATTATTGGGTATGGGATAAATTAAGCTCACCACCAATAAATTTCGCCACGAATACTGCCTTGCCCCACTTTTCATGAGCCGCTTGCATTTCAGTGGCAAGCATCGCCATCACATCGGCATATTCACCACAAACTTGGGTTGCCATGGCATTGGTCTTTCGCTCGATATTAGGGTAACTATCGACACGATTAATAAACCATTCAATTGGGTCAATATAACTGTCTTTTAGCGGATACATACTGATTTCAGCGGTTAATTTCATCATTATTTCCAAGGTTTAAATATAAAAATCGGTTTTAAAATTAGGCTAGGCAGACTGTTGCTAGCCTAATGCCTTTACATAAATTTGATATTGGCGGTAACGCCTAACTGACGTGGGTCTCCATAACGAATATATTGCTTGTCGGCCCAGTCGATATCCGGCTCATTACCAAAGTAGAATCCGCGTACACCATATTTTTCATCAAACAGATTACGTCCCCAGAGATAGACTGACCACAACTCAGTTTCATAGCCAATACGCGCATTGAAGATAGTATAAGGGTCTGATTTAGATTCGTTACTGTCTGAATAATAGAACTCGCTTTTACCACTGCCTGTTAAATTGGCAAACCAACCATTGTCGGTACGATAAGTGGCACCGGCACTATAGGTAAAGTTAGGTGAATGAGCTAATTCTCGGCCACTAAGATCCACTGGCGTGCCGTATTTATCGAGATACTTATAATCTCCATAAGCGGTTTCTAACCAGCCCAATGTGCCGTATAGCTTCAAATTATCAGTGGCATACCAATTTGCTTCAAACTCGGCACCATAGTTGTTTGAGCTACCTGCATTCTCGGTATAAAGAATAAATTTTTGTGGCTCAAGAGGATTTTGTTGTGACGCAGCAACTTGCTGATCTTGTCTATCCATATAAAACAGCGAAGCATGAGTCGTGACATCGCCCTGTAACCAACTCGACTTTAAGCCTAGTTCATAGTTGTATAGGGTTTCAGTTTGGAACTCTTTTTTATCCGCAAGCGCAGCTGGAAGTGACATGTTAAATCCGCCGGCTTTATAGCCGCGAGCGACACGGATGTAGGCTTGATGATCTGGATTTAATGCCTTACTTAACGCGACATGACCACCCCACATATTTTCTGAAGGGGCAAAGCCATCGCCCACACTATCTAGATATTCACTTTCTCTACGCTCAATACGTGCGCCGACAGATAGGCTATAACCTGAACCAAGGTCGCTGTCTAACTGAGCGAATGCCGCTAAATTAGTCGCATTGTATTCAGCTGTTAACTCATCGACCCAACCATTGTAAAACTCGGTAGTGTGATTATCTTCATCCAGCCTCATAGCATATAGGCCTACCAGCCAGTCTGTACTGCCATTGAAAATACGTCCAGCCTCGGTCGAGCTTAGGCGAAACTCTTGCGAAAGGGTTTGCCTATCGCCTAACTTGTCCCAAGTATAATCATACTCACAAGGCGCACCATAACAGCTTTTGGCAGCCCAATAATCAGGATTTGCCCAGTCGCCATCATAACCATAATGGGTAGAGGTTTGGGCCAATGACGTTAAAGACACCAGTTCAAACTGCTCTGCACCTGAGTAGGTAAATTTAATAGAGCCACCTGTAGTGCGCTGCGTATCGACCCCCGGAATATCTGTCAGGGTATCAAAACCATTGTTATCCAGAGTCCACGCATCGTAACCATTATCAAAATTAGCATGTAACAAATTGAAATCGATAGACAGAGAATCAGTCGCATACCAGCGCAACTTGATTCGCCCAGTCAATTCATCACGGCCATTGGTATCATCTCGGTCTAAATAGAGGTTGTCACGATAACCATTTTGCTGATGCTGCTGTAGCGAAACACGATACAACAATGTATCGCTAATAGGACCCGAGCTGAAGCCACTAATGGTGCGTAGTTGATCATCACCTAGCGAGACTTCTGCGCCATGTTCAAATGTGGCCGTAGGGTCATTACTCTTTAGATAAATTAAGCCTGCTAGTGCGTTCGCCCCATAGCGTGTGCCCTGTGGTCCACGAAGCACCTCGACTTGTTGTAAGTCGTACATGCTGGAGATCATCCCTAAGCCAGAAAGGTCGATATCGTCGATGATATAACCCACTGATGAATTAGGTGCACCTTGATATTCTTCCTGTTCACCTACGCCGCGAATTTGAAAGTATTTCGCTCGTGAACTGCCGCCAGACCAGTTGAAATTGGCAATTGAGTTAAGCACATCTTCGAAGTGTTGTGCACCTTCATCTTCAATCTGTTGTTGATCGATAACGGTAATACTCGATGGCATCTTATCGATAGCGGATTGACGAAAATCGGATGTGACAACTACCACTTCCATTTTTTCATCTGCAGTAGGAATCTCATTGTCTATCCGCGTTTTATCATTGGCCAACAGTGAAGTGTGAGTCAGCGCAGCACAAACAGCCAACGCAATAGGAGATAGGGATTTTGTTGTAATCATAGGACCTCAAATATAGTTTTGAGATCCGGCACTTAAGGAAGCGTGAACGACAGCACAGTCAAATTTTATTGTGATGGACCATTCCTACGCCGGTATTAGCCGGATCAGGTTCTAAGGGTTTGTCTAACGACATCTCAGTGAGCCAACTACCTGTTTGGTAACGACTAACACCCCTTGGCGAGGCCGATTATACATGACTAATACAATTTGTTGACAACTTTTTATAAAATTGTACGACTAAAATTTAACCCAATAAAAAATGCCAGCATATTGCTGGCATTTGGTTAATCATTTTTCTGGATATTAATCAGTTAGAAAAGACTTTTCTGACATAAAGTTCGCAGCGAACTGCTTGGCTGGTTGGTGACACAGAATTAACTTGCATCTGTTGCATGCCATGAAGCTTTAACGCCTTCCAGCTCATGCCTTCATCTTCGATAGTTAAGCCATTAACGTCATACCAAGTAAACTTATACTGCAAATGGGTATCGGTTGAAACCTGACTACGGATAATACCAGCTGCGGTCAATCGATCAGCATTGGAGCGAATAAATACCCGTTCAACAATAACATCGCTGGCAAATGAACTGTTATCAATTCGCTGCTCGCCGGTCGAGCTTGCCATAATGCCTGCAGTGTTATGAGCACAGGCACTCAAGCCTAGTAGCAATAATATAACAAGGTATTTCATCTTCATTATCTCCTTTATGCAGACACTTAACGACACTATTCAATCAGAAAATGAGCTCGCGCCGTAGCAATAAGCGATTTTCGATTGGTCTGCCAACAATTGATATTCACATTGGCAACCCGTCGACCTTGACGAGTTATTTTACACTCTGCAAAACTATCTCTATGATAACCAGCTCTTAAATAATCAATTGAAAAATCGACAATTTTGGGAACTTTAGTAGTTTGCATAAACACCATTAATTGCACAATAGCCGACATTTCCATAAAGCCTGCAATCACACCACCATGAATAGCCGGCAGGGTCGGATTACCGATATTTTCATCTTTGGCTGGTAACTGAAATACCAGTTCATCACCAAAACGCACCACTTCCATACCAATAAATTTAGCATAAGGTACGTGCGCTAGAAGGTCGCTGAAATCGTTAAGTTCGGTAGCTTTTTTCAGGATCGCTTTGACGTTCATTTCGTCAGTCACTTGTTGACTCATTCGCTCTCTCCCATCAATGCTCGTCTAAATGTCTCACCTACCATTTCTGGGCTGATCCGCATAAATGAGCCAACGGCATGAGCAATAGGATCATCGATAGAGTCTTGATAAGCAATGGCGCGAGTAAATGCCACACTAGAAGACAAACGATAACACTCAGCAAAACCAAACACGCTTTTATTCGGCTCAGCAGGCTTCATATAATCGACTCGTAAATCCAAAGTTGGAGAAAGTTCGAGTGACTTATATTTATCAAAAATACTGCAAACTACGGCGCTGCCACAGGCAGTATCCATCAAAGTGGTTATCACCCCACCATGAATAACGCCGGTTTCAGGATAACCTATCAATTCGGTACTATAAGGCAGCTCAATCAATACATGATGTTCGCTAGCTTCCAATACACCTAGTTTCAAGCGACGACATTGGGCTAATTGGCCAACAAAGCGTGTCGCTAAATCGGTTAACGGGAAAAATTCGGGATTAATTTTCATCTTAAAACGGACTCACTTAGCTCGGTGTCACAAGTGGACCAATAAATTGGCCACCTAAAAGGTGCATATGAATGTGATAAACCTCTTGGCCACCATGCTTGTTGCAGTTAATGATCAAACGATAACCATCGTCGGCAATTCCCGCTTCATCGGCCAGTTTCGCTGCGACAGTGATCATACGACCAAGCGCTTTTTCATCCGATGATTTTACGTCGTTAACGGTAGGAATAAGATGATTAGGAATAATCAAAATATGTGTCGGAGCTTTAGGTGCGATATCACGGAAGGCAGTGACTAATTCATCCTGATACAGAATATCGGCTGGAATTTCACGTCGAATAATTTTACTAAAAATTGTCTCTTCTGCCATCTTAGGATCCTCTCGGAAATACTGATGATGACAGTATACTCACAATTTGATCATTTGTGATCTATCAATCAATTAAAGCCATTAGCCTCAGAGTTTCAGCTAAAGCTTGGCAACATGATTTATTGCTAATCTCAAGCCAAAATTTCCACTGAGTCGGTATAACTCACCAAACTTAGTTAAGCATTTAGTCATTAGCACTATATCGGAAAAATGACGAAAAACACTTAACCTTGTTTGATTTTTTCACTTACTCGGGCTCTAGGATGCGCCTCTAACCAATACTTTTGTAATACAGGGTTTTTTAAACCCGAACCCTGATCGGCAAGATTCCATGCACCTTTCCAGATCCCGTCGGCAATCATGTGAATCACCGCGCTCTCAATTGCCGAAGCGACACACAGACTTACAGGTTCATTTGAGGTATAACCCAATTCCGACTCCAGCAACTCCTGAGCATCAATAAACTTAAACACACCAGCCGAAATCTCTTTCGAAATAATGGATTTAGTCGTGGTAACGCTGCTCAATAGCCGCCCAGTTCTGATATCCACCGCCCTTAAATTTACCGTCACCGAATCGACCCTAAATTGGGTTGAGGCACCAATCCCCAGATATCGAGCGCCAGCACCTCCGGTGCGAATATTCGTATCATAGGCCACGATGCCACCTTCCATTAATATTTGCGCTG
This sequence comes from Shewanella sp. Isolate11, assembly GCF_022398315.1. Lineage (GTDB taxonomy): Bacteria > Pseudomonadota > Gammaproteobacteria > Enterobacterales > Shewanellaceae > Shewanella. The sequence continues at coordinate 79,472 of NZ_JAKEVF010000002.1, read as the reverse complement.
AATTCAATTGCGGCAACTGGCTGGCATCGCCTTTTAAGCCAGCGCGAACGATTTTTCGCTCGGTCAATAAGTTCTGCAAACCTTCCCGCTCTACGGGAATAAACCAGCGAGAGTCATTCAAGGCTTGAGCTAAGAATGCGGTACCACTTTGAGGCACTGCGGTAGAGAAGTTACTTGATGGTACCGGTTTATACTGGCCAGTTTGATCCCTGAAATCATACACTGCTGCCACCATTTCCCCGCGAGGAGAAGGTAAGTTTATCAGATCGTAGTAAGTCTCACCTTTTGGCATCAAGCTGGTCGATGCATCAACATTATCAAGCTCATCAGTTGCTGAGCAGCCGACCAGGCAAACAAGTAGCACAGCGGTAATTAACTGTTTCATCACTAACCACCTATTGCACTAGCATCAGTAACACCACCCACTTCGATGACAGTAGTTTCACCTGTAAGCAAGTCAGTGATATGCACCAATAACATGCCATCTTCATTAACCACCTGGATCTCAAAGTCTGTAGTTTTCAGATAACCTTCGCCCCCATTGGCGGCGTCGTTAAACAACTGGCTCATTAAACGAGACTCGAGGGAACTTGCCATTCGCTCGAGTGCAGTCGGAGCTGTATAACTTGAGCCACTGGTGTGCTTATTTTGCGCTGAAGCATTAGCGAGAAGATAAGAACCGTTAAGGTAACTACCGCCAAAATTGGGGTTAACTGGTGTGTATATCAGTTGAGTTGCACTAATTTGCAGACTAAAGCCCGCAACGACGATACCTAATGCAAGGCCCTTTAATTGCCTGTTCATATAACATCCCTATTAAAACTCATCCGCAGCAAGATCAGGATCTAACCATTGAGCCCAACTTGCCTGTTGTTGGCTTTGCTGCACTAGTCTATCCACCCTAGATGCTGCAGCTTTAGCTTGTTTATCTATGTAGCGGTTTGCAGGTGATACTATGGTAATAAATATAGGTCTGCGGTTATGCAAGATACTTATTTTACTACCATTTCGAGCAGTAGCCCGCTCCAACACGGTTAATCCAGAGTGATCAGTTGTGCCACCAATATCTCGATAAGCAGCAACAAATTCCCGATAAAATCGATGGCCAAGCCGTGTCATCGCCCGATTGAGGATTAAGCCATCAATCAGATCGGATTCTACTTTTGGAGTCGCATCACTGGTATTTTGTGCTGCGATCTCCTGCTGACTCGTATCAAGGGGATTACTTTGTCCCCCCCCAGAAAACACCAGCGCCATTATCAAAAGATAACGGCAGTGAGACTTCACTGTTGAACCTCGTGTAGATGTGTCTGTGCCCAAGCGATCGCTTGACCACGACTGCAAACACCTATCTTTCTAAACACACGATATAAATGAGTTTTAATGGTGCTTTCACTGACAAAAAGTTGATTGGCGATATCGATATTGGTGCTGCCAGTTAATAAGGCTTGTAACACTTCACGTTCGCGGATTGTCAGGTTATCGGCACCATCATTTTGCTCTTGATCGACATTTGTAGACAATTCAGCAGGAATAATCGTCTGCCCGTGAAGCACGTTAATTAACGCCTTGCCAACTTGCTCTAAATTCGCATCCAGATAAAAAATTGCTGCAGTTATGGGAGAAATAAGAAATCTTGCATCGATCTGCTTGGGATAATTGATAAAAACCACTCGGGCAGAATGACGCTTTTCAATCTGTCGTTGTAGCTGATAAGCACGTTGAACATCAACTGTGGATAAATCGATCACAACCAGAGAAAACGCGCTTTCATTCATCGTCGCTTCTAGTGATTCGGGACTAACCTTCGCTAATTTAACCAAAAACTCTTGTGGCCAACGGGTTTCCATCAAGTCGGTTAACAGCTGCGAGCGAGAAACGACTACCCAGTTAATTACTTTAAACATCCTGCTTACTCCATGTTGCTATTCGTTAGCTGAGATCCATTTAGGTCGAATCCATCATACCAATAAAAAAACAAATAATAACCAGTTAACAGCTGATAGCCCTAATAAAACCCACTTAAACAGCACAATGAGCCAAAATTTTTATTCAAGTTTATTCGGTATATCCTTGAGTCACCCTAGTGTTTTGTAACGCTCCCCATTGGCCAACCACAACACCATGCCCCGAACCATTCTGATAGATAGATACGGTATTCTCATAACCGGTTTGAAATATATAAGCTTTATTGTCTACCCCCTGCTGCTCCACCTCTAAGCTTAGTAAGCTTCCTGTTTGAGAAGAAACAATAAAGTTATTAAACCCTTGTTGCAATAAGCTCGCTTCAATTGCCGCGCCGGTTTGCAGCGAAATAATCTTATTGTTTTCACCGAGCTGACGAACCTCTAACTGTATATCAACCCCAAATTGTGCAACCTTGGCATGGTTTGATATGCCCAGCTGCTCAACATCGGCATCTAACCAATCACCCTGCTGTTGAATTAAACCTAGATTATTTGCACCTTGAAGCTCATCGAATTCACTGAGATCACCGGCGAATACGACTGAAGCGAATAGCACCGAAATAGTTGCTAACAGCGGCAAAATGAATAAACGCAGCAAGCCCTGTAATAGTGCCACTGAAAAGCCGATGTTTAATGGCATCAACCACATCCTTGTTGAAAGTCGAAGTAAAACCAGTAGCGTTTAGTATCAAAGCAACCAGCATATTCTTCATCGCCAAAGAGTATTAACTGTTATTAGACAAAGTATCTAATCAAGACCGACAACTAATACTTTCCTACTAGAATATCATCACAAAGTTGAATAAATACTGAGTATGTAAAGAAAAATGCCAAGAGGGAATTTTACATCTTGGCTTGTAATGACATGTGATTTCAACCCAAGAGTTAAAGCTAATACCAATCGCAGTAATTATCTGATCATGCTTGCTAGTTAAAACCGCCGATAACCCTGTTGTAAATTTCGTAATTAGCATAACTAGTGACTGCAATTTACGCCTTGTTCTCGACAATTTTTCCTGCGCCCTTTTCTGTTACAAACGGGCTGATCACTAATTTACTTTGATTGGTATAAGATGGTTGATACCTGCAAGTAGAAAACAAAAATGCCAGCACGATGCTGGCATTTTAAACAATCAATTAAGCAAAATGCTTATTTCAAGATAGACTCTGCGGTACGACCATCATCGTGGCAGCTATCACAAGTTGGCTTGTCACCCACATTTGAATCATGTGGCGCATGACAGTCAGCACACATCAAATTACCATCATGTGGCTGATGCACTGCATCCATTTCGGCTAATGAACCGTGACAGCTTTGGCACTGTTCAAACTCATGTGCACCATCTGCTGAAGGCTCGCCATCGGCATGACAAGTTTCACAACCACTACCCATCTCAGCATGCATTTCTGCTAATTCTTGTGGATCAGCCATGGCAACGGGAGATAATGCCAACGCTGCTAAACCAGCACCAAATAACGCACTTAATATTTTTTTGCTCACAATATATATCCTCTTAGTGGTTGGCATAGTGAAGTTTTATGTTGTCCTCATCTTGCCTGCGTCTTATTTGCACAACTCCATTAAAAATAGCGAAGGTTATACAAATTAGCAACTTTTCTATTTTTTAGGTTAGCATTTGATTTTTAGTCTAAATGTGAGCTAAATCAAATAACAAATTTGAACCATTTAGGAAAATTATAATATTGATCTACGTCACAAAATTTAGCGCCAAAATTAAATTTCAGTTGCTTAATTGAAAATTAATCCCCCTAAAATATCTTTAATACTAAGACGTTATAACAAGTTGCAAACAGCCCTTTCCGCTCACATAAAGTCACATACAAAAAAGGGAGCCGAAGCTCCCTTTTATCTCTCACTTAATCTTATTGCGATCTAAGTGCTGCAATACGTTTTTCGAGTGGTGGATGGCTCATCATTAGTTCTGCCATCGACTTTTTACCATTAATACCAAATGCAGCCATTTGCGCTGGCATTGCACCCGTTTCAGGGCCTTGGCGCAATCTGTCTAAGGCCGCAATCATCTTATGCTTACCCGCTAGTTTTGCACCGCCTTCATCGGCCTTAAATTCACGAATACGAGAAAAGTAAGCCACGATCATCGACGCTAAAATACCAAACAGCATGTCAAGCACAAATACGACAGCCATATAGGCAAACATACCTAAGCCTTCGCCTTCTTCATCATTACTAGCAACAAAATTGTTAATGATACCAGCCACTACGCGCGCCGCAAAAATCACAAAGGTATTCACGACACCTTGGATCAGCGTCAAGGTAACCATATCGCCGTTAGCGACGTGGCTCACTTCATGGGCTAAAACACCTTCAATTTCATCCTGAGTCATGCCGTAAAGTAAACCACTGCTCACAGCAACTAATGAATTATCTTTGCTCGGACCCGTTGCGAAAGCATTCAATTCAGGAGATTGGTAGATAGCCACTTCTGGCATCTTAATCCCGGCTTGATCCGCCTGACGTGCTACGGTTTCAAGTAACCAACGCTCAGTGTTGTCACGTGGTGTGGTGATCACTTCACAACCCATGGTCTTCTTTGCCATCCACTTTGAGATAGCTAAACTAATGAAGGCGCCACCGAAACCAAAGATGGCAGCAAATACCAGCAAACCGCTCATGGTTGAGGTGTTCACCCCAAGAATTGACATCACAATTGAAGCAACTAGCAAAATTGCCATGTTGGTCGCAATCAATAAAAAAATACGCTTCATTTAAGCTCCTGTTAGACACCCTTGTGTCATCTGTCTTACCCTAATGACATAATATGTCCAAAAAAACAGATATCAAGGGGGTAAACGTAAAGAAATGTATAGCTTATGCGGTGCTGACTACATTCCAAATTTATAGATCTGGCAGTCTAGAACCAATGTATTAAGCCAATATTAAATTTAGCGGAGTTTAAATTATTTTAAATAAAATGAAGTTTTTTAAAAAATTATGCAGATAAATAATGGCATATCAGTTTACTATTTAAGCAAGTTTAAATCTAAAAATTCAGCGGCTTGTACTGCATCCCCTTCAGCTAAATGCGGAATAATCCCAAGACATGGGCTTGACATCATCTGCTCCAAACTGGCTAAATTTTCTTCAGGCTCACTCATTGCTATATCAACTATATTCGCCACCCAACCCGCAATACGAATACCATCGGCGAGCAAGGCTTCTTGAGTTAACAAGGCGTGATTTAGCGCACCCAATTTTACCCCAACCACTAAAATCACCGGCAGGTTAAGCTGCTTAACCACATCGGAAAGGTACGCTCCTTCGCCCAGAGGCAAACGCCACCCTCCCGCACCTTCGACTAAGGCAAAATCAACTTCGGCAAATGGTAGGCTTTTAAGATGTTCGACTATCACTTGAGGCGTTAGCGACAAGCCTATTTTTTTGGCTGCAATATGTGGGGCTATAGCTGGAACAAAGGCAAAAGGATTCACTTGCTCATAAGCGAGTTGCAGGCTCGACTGTGCCATTAGGCTCAAGGCATCACTATTTCTTAGGCCTTGCTCGGTCACTTCACAACCCGATGCAATAGGCTTTACCCCTAAGGTCGTTCCGTTCTGCTTAGCCCGATGCAGCAACGCCGAAGCAACAAATGTTTTTCCACAATCGGTATCTGTTCCAGCAATAAAATAGGTCATAGCAAGTTATCTCACTAATTTTGCGCGAATAAATAAAATTTGATAACTCAGAGGTAAACCTTGGAGTTCTCTGGTTAATTCAACTTGTTGTGTCAGTGCCAACCAATCTTGACGACCACGAATTTTAATCGATGCGGTTTCCCTAACATTAGCAACGCTATCGGAAAACGAGGCCCCAACTCCTTTAATGGAATAAAGCAAGGCTTTAAAGTCATCGAAATAAACAGTGATCTTCTGCAGCTGCGATGACAACTGCCAACAAGGCTTATCAAAGTGGCTAATGATCTTGTCAGCTGACTCAAATTGATTGACTCGAAAACCTAAATCCTCAAGCTGACTCAAACTATCTTGCACAACAATAGCCAAATGACACTCACCACCTCTGGTCAACACTCTTGAAAACTCTGTTTCCACAGCAGACAAATCGTCGCACCACTGCAAGGCAAGATTGGAATAAAGAGTATCGATACTATTATCAGACAGGGGAAGCGCGCAGGCATCGGCGCATAAGGGCACATAATGAGAAAAATTTTGCGACACTTGCTTGAGCATCCCTGGTGCAATATCGAGCGCCAACACTTGTTCAAGTTGACTGGAGCTAAACTCTGTTCCGGGACCACAACCAATATCGAGTAAACGACCACAAGCCTGCATGCGACCTAAAAGCCGCTGCGCCGTGATTCGTTGCAGTACATCATGCTCACGATAAACGCTCGCCGCTTGAGAAAACTGCCGTGCAATTAAATCACCTCTAGCCCCGATAGGCTGTGCCATATCGACGCTATCTTCTATCGCTTTGGTCAATGTAATTTCTTTCCCACACATAATGACATTGTCATATAAACCACGAAGTTAATGGCTAGATAGCGCCTGACTTAAGCTCTCGACTAAATGGTCAATTTGCGCTTTGCTATGATGCAGACTCAGGGTGATCCTCAGCCTTGCACTCCCCTTGGGCACCGTAGGAGGCCGAATAGCTCCAACCCATAAACCTTTTTCCCGCAGCTGATTGGCGACTTGTTCAAGCTCTGCCAGTTCACCAATGATTAAGGGCTGGATAGGAGTTATCGAATCGGCTAAATTCAACTGCTTCTGCTGGCAACACAACTTAAAGTAATCAATTACATCGACTAATTGCTCGGCATATTGTGATTGTTGACACCAAAGTACCGCCTGGTGAGCCACATAAGCATTGGCTGGTGATAATGCGGTGGAATAAATATAATCTCGAGCATTGGCTACCAGAAAATTGATCACTTTTTGCGTACCTAATATTGCCGCACCTTGGCAGCCTAACGCCTTACCAAAGGTCACCACTTGTAGATCGCAATTTGTCGCATCGGCCTTAGTAGCCTGAGTACTGCCAAGAGCTTCTAGCACAGCAAATCCATGTGCATCATCGACAATCAACCAGCTCTGAGCCTGCTGACATTGATGATAAAGTGCGTTCAGCGGCGCACAATCACCGTCCATGCTAAATACACTTTCGGTGATCACTGCCTGAGGCTGATAAGTGCAAATCATCTCACTGGCAGCGGCTAGATCGTTATGAGCAAACCGCTTTAAGTTCACACCGCTATCACGTAAACCATCAATCAATGAGGCATGGATCAGTTTGTCTGCGACCACTAACTCCTGTTTATCAAACAGGGTTTTCATTAGCGCATTGTTGGCGCTAAAACCTGAGCAGAACAATAATGCGGCTTCATGACCTGTAGCCTGACAAAGCACATGCTCTAACTGATGATGAGCATTGCTATAGCCCGTCACCAACGGCGAAGCACCACTTCCTGTACCATAACGTTTAGCACCGTCAATAAGTGCTTCTATCAAGGTAGCCGACTGACTTAAGCCTAGATAGTCGTTGCTACTAAAGTTGATATATTGCTTGCCATTAAACTCGAACTGATTCGAGCCTAATTGATCGACCGATAACACACGACGCACACGCAGCAAGCCGGCATCTTCGGCGCGCTGCATCTGCTGGTCAATTTTATTGATTAATCTATTCACCTTGGCAACTGGGATCGAATAAAAATCATGAGTCTAAAAGTCTTATAGCGCCGCAGCATCATAGAAAGGCTGACTCTGCTTGGCCTTCTTCGCCTCAGCTTTAGCGAACATCGCTTTTTCATCTTCAACCGTCGCCGCTTGTCCCTGCTCAGGATGCAGACCCAAACGCTTGAACAAGGTCATATCATCATTTTCTTCAGGATTACTGGTGGTTAGCAATTTACAACCATAAAAAATAGAGTTGGCACCGGCGAAGAAACACATGGCTTGCATCTCATCTGTCATCTTTTCACGACCGGCAGAGAGACGCACCCGCGAGTAAGGCATGATGATACGTGCAACGGCAATAGTACGCACAAATTCGAGCGGATCGAGATCGTCTAGATTTTCGAAAGGCGTACCAGCAACTTTCACCAGCATATTAATTGGCACCGAATCAGGATGTTGCTCCATATTGGCTAACTGCTGCAATAAGCCTGCACGATCTGTTGCTTGCTCGCCCATGCCCACAATACCACCAGAACAGACTTTCATTCCCGCTGCACGTACGTTCGACAAGGTATCTAGTCGATCTTGATAAGTACGCGTGGTAATAATATCGCCATAATACTCAGGAGAGGTATCTAGGTTATGGTTGTAATAATCCAGTCCAGCTTCAGCTAATTCATTGGCCTGCGAAGGGCTTAGCATGCCTAAGGTCATGCAAGTTTCCATTCCCATGGCTTTCACTTCGGCAACCATATCCTTCAGATAAGGCATATCTCTTTCATGAGGATTACGCCAAGCCGCGCCCATACAGAAGCGAGAGGCACCGGCCGCTTTCGCCGCTTTGGCTTCGGTGAGTACCTTCTCAATTTCGATTAAACGCTCTTTCTCTAAACCTGTGTCATAACGGGCGCTTTGAGGACAATATTTGCAATCTTCAGGGCAAGCACCAGTTTTAATTGATAACAAACGGCTGATCTGTACTTCGTTAGGATCGTACACCTCGCGATGAATTGAGTGAGCCTTAAACAGCAAATCATTCATAGGTAATGCAAAAAGTGATTCGATTTCATCACGTTGCCAATCATGACGTAATGTTATTTGAGACATTGATAACAGCCCTTACTCTTAATATGATCGCGATAAACAGACTTTATCTATCGACATTTATGTTGCTTAGCATACCTTTAGCCCTTAATCTGTCAACGCCAACCAGTGAGTCAAGTTGACTAAAGGTTAAAATTTAACCAAGGAGATATTGTGACGTCCCAGGCACCTATTGATTACGATTTCGATAAACAACATATCTGGCACCCCTACACTTCCATGACCCATGCCCTGCCGACTTTTGGTGTGGTATCTGCAAAGGGCTGCGAACTCATTCTTGATAATGGACAAGCACTCATCGACGGAACTAGCTCTTGGTGGGCCTGTGTTCATGGCTACGGCCATCCAAGTATTCTTGATGCGATGCAAAACCAGTTGAACCACTTAAGCCATGTGATGTTTGGCGGCATCACCCATCACAGTGCCATTAATCTCAGTAAAAAATTAGTGGCAATGACCAGTGAGAACTTAACTAAAGTCTTCTTGGCCGATTCAGGTTCTATCGCCGTTGAAGTGGCAATGAAAATGGCACTGCAATATTGGCAAGGCCGTAACCAGCCAAACAAACAGCGGATACTCACCGTCAAGCATGGCTATCACGGGGATACCTTTGCCGCCATGAGCGTCTGCGATCCCGAAGGTGGCATGCATACCATGTTCGGTAATGCGGTAACCAAGCAGCTATTTGTCGATGCGCCAAAAACGCCCTTCGGCGAGCCATTGCAAGATGATGATATTCAACCTATGCGCCGAGCATTAGTCGAACATCATCAAAATATCGCCGCGGTGATCATCGAGCCTATCATGCAAGGGGCCGGCGGCATGCGTTTCTATAGCGCCGATTATTTAAAAGCACTCAGAACTCTGTGCGATGAATTTAATGTGCTGTTGATCTTAGATGAAATTGCAACTGGTTTTGGTCGCACGGGTAAACTGTTTGCCTACCAACATGCCGATATTCAAGCGGATTTATTGTGTGTCGGTAAGGCACTAACTGGGGGATATATCTCACTTGCGGCGACGCTGTGTAGCGATGAAGTCGCTTTAGGGATCAGCCAATCTCCTTCAGGGGTGTTTATGCATGGCCCTACATTTATGGGCAATCCGCTCGCCTGCGCAGCCGCATGCGCCAGCTTAGATCTTATCGCCACCAATGACTGGCAAGTGCAAGTGAGCCAAATCGAGCAACAATTAAAACAGGAATTAGCCGGCGCGGATCAGATTGCAGGCGTAAAAGCACTACGGGTACTTGGCGCCGTCGGCGTTATCGAAATGGAAAACCCTGTCAACACGGCGCTATTACAGCAAGCCTTTGTCGATTTAGGAGTATGGATTAGGCCCTTTGCGAACCTTATCTATATCATGCCGCCCTACTGTATTTCAGCTTCACAGCTCAGTCAGCTAACCCATGCTATGAAGGTGGTTGCCAAATTAGCCGGAGAGCAAACCAAACAGAATAATGAGAGTAGCTTTATCAGTCACGGCTAACTGACGTGAATTGCGAGCTAACGGCTTTGATGATTGATCCAAGCCGTTAGCTGCTTCATTCCTTCATCGATTGAAGTTAGTGGCCGATAGCCTAAATCACGTTTAGCGGCAGAAATATCAAAATAGTGGCTGGTCGATAGCTGTTTTGCCACAAAGCGTGTCATTATCGGCTCTTGCTGTTTACCCAGTAACCCATAAATCGTTTCCAGAAAGGCACCGATACCATAAGCCAGTGATGCAGGAACCCTTTGTGTTACCGCTGGCAAGTCTGCACAGGCTAAAATTTTATTCAGCATTGCTGCCATGGTAATTGGCTCATCATTGCTAAGAAAATAACAGTTGCCGGCACAGCGGGATTCTGGCTTTGACAGCTCAACTGCCGCCAAAATATGCGCGTAAGCCGCATTATCAACGTAGATGGTATCCACCAGCTTATCCTGTTTACCCACCAATTTAAGCCGTTTCCGGCGGGCTCGATCAAGCACTCTTGGCACTAAATGAGGATCATTCGGCCCCCAAATCAAATGCGGACGCAGCGACACAGTGCGCAATGCCTGACTATTGGCGGCAATCACTTTTTGCTCGGCTAAAGCCTTAGACTCACCATAGAAATTAAGATATCGACTAGCATAGGGCTCAGATTCATCGATACCCGCTTCATCTTTGCCATCGAAGGTGACACTTGGAGTACTGGTATAAACCAAGCTGTTGAGATTGTTTGCGAGACAGCCACTAATGATATTGTCACAACCCTCAACATTGGGTCGGTAATAACTGGCTTTATCGCCCCAGACGCCTGCTTTAGACGCCACATGAAACACTAAATCACAGCCCGTTAATGCTTGATGAATGGCTTGTTTATCGGCGATATCACCGGAAATCATTTTAACCCCAAGTTGTACTAACTCAGGATAATCTCCCCGTGCAAAGCCAGTGACTTCAATGCCTGCTGCGATGAGTCGCTCACATATCGCCTTACCTAAAAATCCGCCAGCACCGGTGACAAAGACGCTACTATATTGACTGGCTAACTGGGTTAATGCCGCCTGCTCTTTAGGATGAAATTGGCTAATTGTCATTGAAATAAGACCGTTACTCTTTGTGTTGTTTCTGTGCCCAAACGGCTAATTTTTCTCTGAAAATTTTAGCATTATGGCGAATATCAACCGGAAAGTTAGGGTGAATGAGATAACGTGAGATCCCTACAGTTTGAGTGTGCTTTTCTGCTAATGTATTAAGCTCACTATACAGTTGCGCCGAGCTACCGCAGCTCACACCTTGTTTTAACTCTAGACACACCAAGGGCGTCACCTTGCCATTGACTTTAATCGCCACCAACGCCGAGCGTTGAACCTGAGGATGAGTATTAAAAATCCGTTCACAAGGGATGGAGAAATAACGTTTGACTGAGTGGTTTTCAGCTTTATCTGCCGAAAGTTCGGCATCGACTCTATGGGCTTTACGGCCACACATCCACAGTAAACCTTGCTCGTCGAGGTAACCCAAATCTCCCATGCGATGATAAATATGACCATCAGCAGCGTTGATTTTAGCCACCGCAGTGGCGCTGGGCCTCTGATAATAACGACGACTCACCATAGAACCTTTGACGACAATCTCCCCTATTTCACCGGTAGGTAAACACAGAGAATCATCCCAGTTAGCAATAGCTTTTTCGGTTATCCCTATGATGGCAATCTGCACGCCATTTATCGCTCTGCCAACACAGATCCCGCCGCCATTGTCGGTAACGTCAGTGGTATTGAACAGTTCACCACTGGCTATTTTGCTAATAGGTAAAGACTCGGTTGCGCCATAGGAATTGAGTACTTCTACGCCGGGAACTAGCATCTGACTAAAACGTTTTATCGAGTTAATAGTAGCCGGCGCACCGGCAGAGATCACTCGCTTCAAACTAGCCAATTTAAAATCAGTTTTATGACTAGCAGCCTCTCCCAAGCGCTCAATCAAGGCTGGATTAACAAACATATTACTACACTGGTAACGATCAACCGCAGCGAAGATATATTCAGGATTAGCGGTGATAGGTTTGCTGGCATCCATCTCAGGAACAATCGAGGCCATGCCTAAGGCGGGGCCAAATAGGGAAAACAGCGGAAAAGTCGCTAAGTCACGTTCGCCCGGCGCAATTCCATAATCTTGCTTGAGCGCAGTAATTTGCGCCTCAAACATCTTATGCGAATACACCACGCCTTTTGGGGTACCCGTACTGCCGCTGGTAAATAAGATGGCGCACATCTCATCGGTGTCCAGCATTTCCATGGGATAAGCTTTATCTGTCGGCACCTTATCCAATAAGGTGGTTAAACTCGCTCCCCCCCACAATGAACTGCCAGCGACGGTGAGCTTTTTGTTTACGCTTTCACTGCCCCAACCGAAAAGTCTTCTGGCCAAATGTGCCTTTGGGATACCGATAAACGCATCGGGTTTAGCTTCGATAAAGCACTGTTTGAGATTTTTAATCCCCATTCCGGGATCGACTAAAATCGGTACCACGCCAGTTTTAAACAGTGCGAAAGTTAACGCAAAAAAATCGATGCTCGGTGTCACCATCAATACGGCTTTCATTCCACGTGAAATGCCATATTGATTAAGTGCAAAGGCAATTCTGTCACTCAACACATCGAGCTGTTTGAAATTAACTTCTTGATAGGTCAGTTGCTTTGGGGAGAAAAAAGCGCCTTTAGCTTGCTGTACCGCGACCGCGAGTTGATCGGGTATCTGCTCAGCAGCCTGATGAAGATGACGACAAAGGTTGGCACCACTACTGAACTCTTCAGACAATTCTGCCGTAGATTTAACAGCAACCGGTTCAATAGACATGACGCTTCAACCTTTTACACTTATTATGGGTTAACGTTTGATAAGCCTAACGTTTAACAAACCAAACGTCTAAAAAGACTCATGTTTAAAAAGCCTAATATTTAAAAAGCCTAGGCTTTAGTCATAAACTCACAGATATGACCGACAACCTCGTCGCTGGCATCTTCGAGGATATAATGACCACAATCGTCAAACTCATGCACTGTGGCATCAGGAAAACGCGCTTTCCACTCGTCTAAAAAGTGTTTATCGAATACAAAGTCTTGCAGACCCCAACAGATCATCATGGGAAGATGATTAAACTTATGCAAACTGGCAGCAATATCAGATACTAACTGATAATTTCTGTCGCCCTCTTTCAGTGGAATATCCTGCACGAAACGTAGCGTCGAAATACGATTTGCCCACGAGTTAAACGGTGCAACATATGCCCGGCGAATCGCTTTTGGCATAGGTTTACGCTTAACACCAACATAAGAGGCTATGGATGAAAACGCATTAAAACCTCGCACTAACACTGTCCCTAGTAAGGTATTGCGACAAATATTTAGCGCCCAAGGAAATGGCTTAGTTTGCGGCAGATGAAAAGCCCCAGTATTGAGGATCACCAGCTGTTTAATTCGTGAAGGATGACGCGCAGCAAAGCCCATACCGATCATCCCGCCCCAATCATGTACAACTAAGGTAATATTTTGTTTTACATCTAAATGATCAAGCAAGGCTTCTAAATCGTCGATACGATTTTTTAAGGTGTAATCATAGCCATTGTCATCGGGTTTATCCGATAAACCACAACCAATATGATCCGGCACGATACACTGATGCTCACCACTCAATGCAGATATGAGGTTGCGATAATAAAATGACCAGCTGGGGTTACCATGCACCATCACTACTGGCTCGCCTTGGCCCTCGTTGACATAATGCAGTTTGTTACCATTTCTATCGAGAAAATTGCGCTTAAAGGGTAAAAGCGAATCGAGCATGACCTTTCCTATGTCCAATATGAATACTCGATAGCGGCTCGAATCACGATCACCACCATCAAGTTAACTTGTTGTAATTGAAGTTAAATACGTTCGCTTTTTTACCACTTAATCCCTAGCATCATGCAATTTAGCCCACTGCCGATGCCAAGAAAGCTGACCTGATCGCCCTTGCGTAAGAAGCCTTGATCGTGCGCCATTGCCGCAGACACAGGTAATGATACCGTACCCATATTGCCCAATAGCTTATAGGTAGGAAACTCTTTCTCTTCAGGGATATTTAGCGCACTTAATACCTGTTTACGGTTAGATGCACCCACTTGGTGGCAGATCACTTTATCAACCTGCTCCACCAGCCAGTTGCGCTGCTCGAGGAAATGACTCCAAGTATGACGAGCCAACTCGACCCCCTCTTTAAGCAGCGCTACACCATCGGTACGCATAAACTCACGGTATAACTGAGTGCCCGCCTCTTGCAGACCCCATTGACACAAGTTGTGGTGTTCTGGCGCAGACAGATGACTGGCACCTAATAACTGATGTTGACGATCGCTCTTAAGGGCTAAACTGCCGTCGGTGATCAATACGGCCACTGCGCCTGAGCCACCAGTCAATGTCGCCAGAGATTGCGCATAGTTTTGCATGGTTGGCTCGGCAAGCATGTTATCTATGGTGATATCGACAATATGACGCGCAGACTCACAAGACACCACCAATCCCGCCTTGATCTGCCCAAGCTCAATTCGGTTAGCAATATCCAAAATTCCTGATAACACACCTAGGCAGGCATTACTGATATCGTAAATTGCTGTGTCTTTAGAAACACCGAGTTCGGCAGCAATACGACAAGCGGTAGCCGGCTCATGTTGATCGCGGCAAACCCCGGTGTAGACCACGGCACCTAAATCGCTAACATCGATACCCGTTTCATCGATCGACTTACGTGCTGCCGCCAATGCGCCATCAGACAAACGATGTCCTTTTGGCCACCAGCGGCGTTCTTGAATCCCCGTCAATGCGGCAAGTTGCCCCATAGGGATCCTAAACTTTTGATATAAAGGGGCTAATCGAGACTCTAATTCTGAAGTGGAAACCACTTCAGGCGCCAATTCGTAGGCCAGACTATTTATAAAAACGCGAGAATATTTCATGCAACCGTGTATTTCGCTCAAGATATCGGCCAATATTACGCCGATATTTATTATTATTCAGTGATAACCCGACATTTGAGCAAGAAAAGGCGTTTGATTCAATAAAAAACCCAAACCTAAGGTGAATTTTCCGCTATTTGTTCAAATAAACAGGATTTAGTCCAAGTGGTCAGATTAGTGCAGTGAGCCAGCGGTCGCTCTTTATGGCAGAATCTAATGTTAGCTAGCCATTGGTTAGCTAACATTAAATGGCTCTATAAAACAACAATGGCTAGTTTTTAATGCGTTGCGCTGAAATGAAGCCATTTCTGGGCGTCACATGCTCGGGACAAAACTGGCTCAAGCTGACTTGATAACCCGCCTCTTCTAAAAAGCACACTCTATCGAGTAACAACCACTGCTCTAAAATGTCACGAAACAGGTGAGCAACTAGATCGATTCTTCGAGTTAGGCGCTGGCGCTTCAAACCTATCTCTAAGTAATATTGTGCTGACCATGTATCGGGAAGTTCGAGCCCTTTTTGCGCCGCGGCCCAATGGCAAAATGCGCTGAAGTCGCCACTTAATTGGCTCTGTTTAATCGAGGGGATCGGCAGATAACTCTCAGAGCCCGTGATATCTCGCTGTAAACTATCGAAACCTAAACGCCAAGCGATCTCTTTTAGCCTCAGCTGTTTAGCTTTATCGTTGGCAATCACGCTTTGCTGTAATGGCAACTGCAGATCGTGGCGGCTCAAATTTAACCCACTGGCGCGAGCTATGTTAGATAATCCCTGATAAGCCTTAGCTTGAATAAGATGATAACAACAAGGGGAAAACGAAATTGCCGCTGTTTTGGCCTTAACCGCATGATGCAACATGGTCACATGCAGGTCTCCGCACGCATGCAGCGCTATGGCTTGTTGATTTTGTTTAAATAAATCGGCCGTTTGCTCACTAAAAGCATCGGCACAGATAAACGATTGAGGTAAAGCCCAGCGTTTGGCAAACTCACTGCCGTTATCACACAATGCTTGCTGCCATTCCAGGCTCACCACTTTACGCCGCTGCGCTTTAGCAACTAAGCGGCCTAAATGACCTTTACCTGCACACCACTCTAACACCTCTGTTTGACACTCATCGGCTGTATTAGCTGGCCTTGAAATAGCCTGATTAAATGCGACGATTTGTTGCCATTTACGCCCCTTAATATGGGCGCTGAAATGAGGTAACACGGTATCATTTAATCCGCTGACATTATCGGCAGACTGACATTGCGAGGCTTCTAGCGCAGTTAGAACATTTCTACACTCAAACAAGTCTAACGGCCAATTGAGCTGTTTAACGGCTAAATCTTGCTGAAGCGGCGGTAATAACGTCTCAAGCAAACGCTTTCTATCAACATCGATGGATTCAATCTGCTCATCTGCTAATTGCCACACAGCAGCAGCAAGTGTCGGAAAATCTTGCTCCCACGGCAAGTTCATTGCGTCAAAGGCCTTTACCTGCCATAGGGCACGGCTAGCAGTTAACAGCTCATCGAGCACTTGCAGTTGTTGACTGTGGGTCATGACTTTCCTTCACGTACTTGATAAACCTCAAGCTGGCAATCTGAGATTAACTGAATTTGAATCCCACCAGCGACTGCCGTAGAATCCCGAGCAAATAAACAAGGATAACCTTATGCAATCTCCATGTGTAGCACGCTGCGGGCTCAATGATGATGACATTTGTATGGGATGTTTTCGTCATATCGACGAGATCGTCGGATGGAGTCAAGCCGATTATGGTCAAAAGCAGCTTATTTTACAGAAGCTGCCTCAGCGCAAAGCCCATTATGTTGATGATAAAAATAACCAAATTATCAGTAGACAGAAATGGCTCGCGGCAGAGGCCCGTCTTAATCTAAACGATTAACAGGCGTTGCCGCCTATTTCTTTTGGCTCATCATCCCTTTGAGATCGGCAAAAGGATTGTAAGTCGCGGCTTCAACCTTAGTCTCGGTTGTTGCACCGTATTGAATTAACTCTTCATATTTCGCATGCTCATTATCATGGCAATACAGGCATAAAAGTTCCCAATTCGAACCATCGCTGGGGTTATTGTCATGATTGTGATCTCTATGATGTACCGTTAACTCACGTAAATTGGCATAAGTGAATTCTCGGGTACAACGACCACAAATCCAAGGATAAAGCTTAAGCGCTTTTTCACGATAACCACCTTCACGCTTGGCTTTGTATTCGCGGGCTTCAGCCAGCACTCTATCTAATTTACTTTGACCTGTAGACATTGGGTTCTCCCAAAGGCTAGCCGAACTAGCAACTAAAACATGATTGCAGGGAATATACCGCTAGTGAATGCAAAAGGGAATCGAGCAAAGCCAAATGGTTTAATCAATCGACAATTTAGGCCAATCTTGGGCTGCGATAACAAGTTAAGCCAATGACTATCGATACTATCAGATCAGACCTAGTATTTATCAGCTATGGGTTGATTAACAGATCTTAATCCACAAAAGCGTCAGTGAGCCCTTTTGGTTACTTTTGCGGGTATAGCTGCCGTGCTACACTCGGTGCACTTTTTCCTGTGAGTATGCAAACAAGCTATGAAACAATTGCTCGACTTTCTACCATTAGTGATTTTTTTCGCTGTCTATAAATTCGTTGATATCTACGTCGCTAGTGGCGCGCTGATCGCAGCAACTGCCCTACAACTTATCGTGACTTACCTTCTGTACAAAAAAATTGAAAAAATGCACCTTATCACCTTCGCCATGGTGACATTTTTCGGTACTTTAACCTTAATTTTTCATGATGATGCCTTCATAAAATGGAAAGTCACTGTGGTGTACGCCCTCTTCGCCATCGCATTAGCAGTAAGCCAGTTCATTAATAAACCGATTTTAAAAGGGATGTTAGGCAAAGAACTGGTGGTTGCCGATAACATCTGGGCACGAGTCACCTGGTATTGGGTGGCCTTCTTTATTGGTTGTGGACTGCTTAATATCTATGTGGCATTTAGCCTGCCACAAGAAACTTGGGTCAATTTTAAAGTGTTTGGCCTAACAGCCCTGACCTTGATTAACACAGTAATTACCGTAGTGTATCTTTACAAACATCTGCCGGAAGAACACAAAAAGGAGCTCAAATAATGTGGTATATGATCGCATCTCAAGACGTTGAAAATAGTTTAGAAAAGCGTTTAGCAGCCCGTCCAGCACATTTGGCGCGTCTGCAATTACTCGCAGATGAAGGCCGCTTACTGGTTGCAGGGCCTCATCCTGCCATCGACAGTGAAAACCCAGGAGAAGCTGGCTTTACTGGCTCACTAGTGGTTGCAGATTTTGCTTCTCTTGAAGACGCTCAGGCATGGGCCGATAAAGATCCTTATATCGACGCAGGGGTGTATGAAAAAGTGCTAGTTAAGCCATTCAAGCACGTGTTGCCATAAATACTGGGGAATCACACATTGAAGATTGTTTCATTTAATATTAATGGCTTAAGGGCTCGATTACACCAGTTGCAAGCGCTTATCGATAGTCATTCACCTGACATTATTGGCCTACAAGAAACCAAGGTACACGATGAAGCTTTTCCCGCTGCAGACGTAGAAGCCATGGGGTACAAGGTGCACTATCATGGCGGCAAAGCCCATTACGGTGTCGCCATGCTGTCGAAATTGGCACCCGTTGAAATCCAAAAGGGTTTTCCTACCGATGAAGAAGATGCCCAGAGACGGATGATCATGGGTACCTTTATGCAGGAAAATGGCCGTCCTCTCACTGTACTTAATGGTTATTTTCCCCAAGGCGAAAATATTGCCCACGAGACCAAATACCCTGCTAAGCGTAAGTTCTATAAAGATTTAATGAGCTACCTTAATCAACATCGCAGCCCAGATGAAGATATAGCCATTATCGGTGACATCAATATCTCACCTGTAGATTTAGATATTGGTATTGGTGACGTCAATGCCAAGCGCTGGCTAAAAACCGGTAAATGTAGCTTCCAACCTGAAGAGCGCCAATGGCTACAAACCTTACTCGATTGGGGTCTAGTCGATACTTTCCGCCAGCTGCACCCAAGTCGTAGCGAACGTTACTCTTGGTTTGACTACCGCAGTAAAGGTTTTGATGATAATCGTGGTCTACGTATCGATGTGATCTTAGCTACGCCATCACTCGCACAGCGCCTAGTGGAGTCAGATGTAGACTATGAACTACGCGGCATAGAAAAACCGTCAGATCATGCTCCTATCTGGAGTGTATTTGAATAATACTAATTCAGTATAAGCGTTAGTTTCAGGCTAAAAAAAAAGGTTCAATATCAACATATTGAACCTTTTTTATTTGGCTAAACAGAATGTTATTGCTGTTTGGCTAAACGTAACTTAATCGCCGGTAACGTTTTTGTGGTAAAGGCTATCATCTGCCCTGTCAGTAACGTCATTCCATACCCCAGTAGCGCACCGATGATCATAGGAGGCAAGATAGCGGCAATATCACCAGAGAGTGCAAAGGTAATACAGCAGCCGATAAATGCACCGGGAATAAATGCCAGTTTCTGATAGCTTGCTTGCAAACACATCATGGTCGTGACTACGCCAGTAAGCAGATAACCGACTATCGGGCCGTCAAAATAACTGCCACCCGCAATCACAATCCAGGCCCAAAACACACCGGATAAATTAGTAAACCAGGTCATGAGTACACCTTGAAACCCAACCTTAGACTGAGCAAAAAAGGTACTACATGCAAGAAAACCTATCCAGGTTACCAGATGAAATGTATCGGCTACTCCAGCCCAAATGGCTGCCAATAAGCCTGCCGACAACGCAATTTGCCAACGATGTTCCATGTATGACCCCTCAGTACATTGGAAAAGGATGGTTAAATTACTCCAAACTGAAATATAAAAACAGGATCAAACGCCAATAATCCCGATAAAATGCTAGAAACAATGAGAACAACAGATAAAACGTAGTAATAAAACAGACAAAAGCGAGCAAACTCTAACTCAAACTCCAGAGAGTTAACTCGCTTGATAATGAAAGCCCCATTACACCGAAAGGTGTTTATTGATCGGCAATGCCCTGATCCGCATCCCTGTAGCGGCAAAGATAGCATTAGTAACACTAGGAGCCACTGGTGGTACACCTGGCTCACCAACACCCGCAGGCACTGCCTGCGATGGCACAATAATGGTTTCAATCTCAGGACACTGACTGATCCGCAGTAAAGGATAATCATGAAAGTTAGACTGCTCAACACGTCCATCTTTAAAGCTTATCTCTCCCATCAATGCCAGACTTAAACCAAACATCACTGCACCTTCCAGCTGTGAATGAACTCGGTCAGGATTCACTATGGTACCCGCATCGAGTGCAATAATAGATTTAAGAACTTTAAGTTGTTTATCCGTTACCTCGACCAAGGTGGCGACGGCGGCATAGGCAGTAAAACTACGATGCACTGCAAAACCCCAAGCTTGACCCGATTTAGGCTTGCCTTGTTTAGCCACAGCCTGTTCAACCGCAGCAATGACCCCTTTATAACGCGCGACATCCACAGGATGACGGCTAAGTTCTTCACCATAGTTGCCATACTTAAATCCTTGCCCCTCGAAATCTTCGAGTCGATCTTCGCCCAGCAGTTCACGCCACATTTGTGGTGTCGATAACTGGCGCTTTTGAGCTAATTCGTCGACAAATGAACCTATGCCAAATCCATGCTGGATATTACATACAGATCGCATCCAGCCAATACGAGTATGTGCCTTGGCCTTAACCGACTCACAGCGCAGGCTTTTAATTTGCAACGGTACATCCACAAAGCCTAAATCTAATTCCGATGCGCTAGGTTCATCGACACTGGAATTAAAAGTGGAACTAATACTGGGAAAGCCGGTACGTTGTAGTATTGCTTCAACTGAGCTACCTCCCACTTTGGCCTGAAAAAACTGTGCACTGATGGCATGTAAATAACCGTTTTGCAGTTCATCCTCACGGCTCCAACACACCTTAACCGGTTTACCCGTTTGTTTGGCCAACAAGGCCGCTTCAACACAGAAGTCAGGTTTAGATTTTCGACCAAATCCGCCACCCAGCAAGGTTACATGGATAATCACTTGCTCAGGTTTAAGACCTAATAAGCCAGCTACAGTTTGCTGTGCACTCTGAGGGGTTTGAGTCGATGCCCAAATCTCGACACCGCCTGAAGCTGTCATTTGCGCCGTAGCCGTTGGCGGTTCCATCATGGCGTGGGCCAAATAAGGAACTGTGTAGAGTGCGGAAATGGTATCTGCCTCTGGCCAATCTGTGTTTTCAGCCTCTTGCTGGCGCACTAACTTACCACTTTGTTGCACTCGCTGACTTAAGCCTTGTAAATAGGACTGAGAATCATGGCTGTCATTGGCCGAATCACTCCAACTGAGCTTAAGCTTTTTGCGTCCCTCTATGGCACTCCAACTATTGTTTGCAATAACCGCAACGCCACCTAAAGGTTGAAAACTTGGTGCATCTTTAGGAACAGCTAAGCGGATAACATCAACAACCCCGGCCATATCTCGCGCCTGGCTATCATCGAGCGTTTTGATGTCGCTTCCCAGTACTGGAGGACGAGTAATACTGGCATATAACATCCCATCGAGACGCACATCAAAGCCATATTCAGCCTTGCCCGATAACATATCTTCCATATCGACTATGGTGCGAGACTTGCCAATTTGGGTATATTCACTGGCAGATTTAAAGCTCAGGCTAGAAGGCTCTGGTAGGGGGAGTTTTGAGGCCGCTAAGGCTAACTCACCAAAGCTGACACTTCGGCCTGATGCAATATGCGTCACGCGGTTATCGGCAGTTTTAAGCTCCTCGACCTTTACTTTAAGCTGATTGGCGGCGGCTTGTTCAAGCATTGCTCGTGCCATCGCCCCCATCTCTCGCATCTTATCAAAACCTTTACGAATACTTCGAGAGCCATCGGTATTTTGGCTACCATAGCGTTCATCGGCTAGCCCCTGCACCACCACAACATTATCCCAACTGGCCCCTAGTTCATCGGCCAATACCTGGGGAATACCCGTCCGAATACCTTGTCCCATTTCCGAACGATGACAAGTCAAGTAAACCTTGTCATCTTCGCCTATGGCAATAAAAATATTTAATCTCGACGTTTGCCCTTGAGCAATCGCCATCGGACTCCAGCTCAAACCACTAGCGCCCAATGCTAAGCCACCACCCGTCGCGCCAAAAAGCTTCAACACATCACGACGACTAAAGTTTTGTACTGCAGTAAATGTGCTCATAGCTCAGCCTCCTGAGAATAGCTTGCTTGCTGCGCCACTTTCTGACCTGATGCAGTTTGAATCGCGGCCTTGATACGGGTATATGTCCCGCAGCGGCACAAATTGCCTACCATGGCATCTTCAATCTGTTTTTGTGTAGGCTTAGGATATTGACTCAATAATGCCGCAGCGGACATCAACTGCCCCGCCTGGCAATAACCACATTGAGGCACATTATGCTGCCGCCATGCTTGCTTGAGCTTGTCTTGGTCAAGGCCTTCAATAGTGGTTAGCTGTTTACCTTGAATTTGTTTAAGGCTGGTTAAACAGGCGCGAACGGGCTTACCATCGACATGGATAGTACAGGCGCCACATAGACCGGCTCCACAACCAAACTTAGTCCCCGTTAAGCCAATAATGTCACGGATAGCCCAAAGCACGGGCATATTGGGATCGGCATCTAAACTGTACTCTTTGCCATTGAGCTTGAGTGCTAACGGTTGACTCGCCATCCTTCTCTCCTTGAAAACTTAGTTCAGTTGCGACTGACAAAAGTGCGTTAATTGTTCTGGAGTGTCGATATCTATCTCCCCACGAGGTAGGTGTGTCGCAATCAATTTACCTTCTTGATAACGCTGTTGCAGTAAGCTTTTAGCGCCGGTATCACCGGATAACTGAGTTAAATCATCGAAGTCTTGCTGATGGAATATGGCCGGTACTGAAGGAGTTTGATCATAAAAAGCACTGACTCGGGTTTCTGGTCTATGACGTGCAATAAACAAGCGTAAATAATCATCTAATGTCAGCGCGACTTGATCGCCAAGGGCAATCATCAAAGAAGACGCCTGTTGCTGCTGAGCAAATTGCGCCGCTTTACCAATGGAATGACCTATACCTTTTTGCCAGTGCTCATTCTCTAGCACCTCGGCATCTTTAGGAAGACAGTCAATGACTTGTTCACTATGACCACCCACGACAACGACTAAACGTGCTCCGGTGATATCTGCCACCTGTGACAGGCGGTAATAAACCGTTCCAATCACGGTCTCTGTTGTTTCGGTCTCACCGGACATTGACGAACTTAAGGGCTGGGTTAATTTCACCCCGCCAAAACGCTGACTGGCTCCCGCCGCTAAAAGCGCGATCACATCGTTATTCGCATTTTTCACGCCATAACCTCCTGTAATGCTGTGAGTGAAGCGCCATGTAATACTCCGTGGCACTCAGATAAAATACTTAAAGCAACCGATTGCGGCAGTTCACCGCCTAGCGCTAACCCTGCCGGAGCAGAGAAAAATGGCTTAATCGATTGACGCTGTATATTAGCCAGTTGCAACACCTTATCGCGTCTATGTCCTGGCCCTAGTAAAGCCAGATAACGCAAGCTGCCACCATGACGATGAACTTCAACTAAGGCGTTGGCGTCTAGCTGCAAATTATGGTGCATAATAAACACCGCGTCTAAACCCCGCCAAAAATCTTCTTTTAATGAGTCAACCGATTGTTTAACAACTTGAGCTCCCTGAAAGTCATGCGATCTGGCATAACTCGTACGCGAGTCAACAACAGTGACATTCCAGCCAAGCCCTTGTGCTATTTGGCTCACAGGCTGTGCATCCAACCCTCCGCCCAAAATGGCAATACGATAGCGACTGCGCAAAGGAATAATCAACCAAGGTTTGCGCCCCTGTAAAACCCCTGTACGGCTAAAATCACTGAGCTGAATTCCCATTTCTCCAGTGTCGGCCTCGGCTTGATTGCAATAAACGGCGCTGTAAACCTGTTCCTGAGGAATATTGTGTTCAATCAGGCTCAATTGATAATAACAATGCCCTTGTTGAATTAAGGCTTGGGATAATGCAGCAAAATGCGCAAATTGATTCTCTTTACATAGCGGGATCAGCATCAAGTCAACAATTCCACCACAGCCAAGCTGATAACTGGCATCGGACTCATCACTGGCATCATAACAAACATGGATAGCTTGTTGAGTTTGCAATGCTTTTTTACTATGACGCTTAAGGTCGGCTTCTAAGCAGCCACCACTTACCAGACCAACACTTTTCCCCATGGCGTGGATCAACATCATGGCACCGGGCTTACGATAAGCTGATCCTTGCACTTTGCTCACCACCACCAAAACCCAATCATCTTCGGGAGCCTGCTGCCAAGCATTAAGCAAGTCTTCGATATGATACAACATCTTGTGAGCCTTCCCTGTTTTACTACGACTTTTATAACCTAACAAAGCTTAGTCGAAGATAACAAGCTAATCCTCTGAGAATACAACAAAAATCCCAATCTCCATCATGAGAAGTTTTAAAACGTAAGCAAAATGCAGAGCCAATGGCTACTGCTCGAAGATATTATGGAATGTGGTTTAAGGTAGGGATGACGATAAATATAACACCACCATCAACGCCCAATGCGCCGATGGTGAATAATAAAGTTGATAACTATTGGTATAATACTTAACTGAACAGTTGATCTGCCACAAAGGGGTTTTGTTCCCTTTCGATACCAAAACTGGAAATGGGTCCGTGGCCTGGAATAAAGCTCACCTCACGCCCTAGAGGCCAGAGAGTCTTAGTAATAGATTCAATCAAGTCTTTATGACTAGATTGGGGAAAGTCGGTACGGCCGATTGAGCCTTTAAATAAGACATCTCCCACCCAAGCGAGGTTATCCTGCGGGCTGAAAAACACGATATGTCCAGGAGTATGACCCGGGCAATGCAGTACCTGTAATGTTTGCTCGCCAACGGTAACGCTATCACCCGATTGCAAATATTGATCTGAGCTAAATGGCGCTACAGGCAAGAAGCCGAAATGCTTGCTCTGTTCACTCAGGGAGCTTAACCAAAACTCATCGTCTTTGTGAGGGCCAATAATGGGAACGCCTGTCGCTTCGCTCAACGCTTTGGCACCGCCGACATGATCAATATGACCATGGGTCAACAACACTTTTTCAATGGTTAACCCATGATGTTCAAGCTGTTGTTGAATACGCTCTATATCCCCACCGGGATCGACAACCGCCGCCAGTTTAGTTTTTTCACACCAAATAATACTGCAGTTTTGCTGAAACGGCGTGACTGGCACAATTTGATATTTCATCTTCGACTTCCACTCAATAAGGCTCACCCTAGGGTACGATAAGCCTACAATATTCTCTAACAACTCTTATCATAATATTGATCTAGGATAACCTATCGGGCTAAAAATTTTTTGTATACAATCGACTCGCGATTTACCTACACCCAATAAGGCTCAATATGATCCACACGCAAATTTTATCAGGCATCGAAGCAACAAAGCACACCTTTAAAATTCCTCTCGATCATCAAGCTCCCGATGGACAAACTATCGAAATATTTGCACGTGAATTGGTCGCACCTGAGCATAAAGACAAGCCGCTACCTTATATCGTTTACTTCCAAGGTGGCCCCGGTTTTGGTGCTCAGCGCCCTATTGCCAACAGTGGCTGGATTAAACGTGCATTACAAGAGTATCGAGTATTACTGTTAGATCAACGTGGCACCGGGCTATCTTCACCCATCAATTATGCCTCTTTGAGTCATTTGGATTCTGCCGAACAGGCACAATACCTGAGCCATTTTCGCGCAGATAGTATCGTTAAAGATGCCGAAATCATTCGTAAACAGCTAACCGATAATGATAAATGGAGCATTTTAGGCCAAAGCTTTGGTGGTTTCTGTGTATTAAAATACCTTAATGATGCACCAGAAGGCCTGCAAGAAGCCTATATTACCGGCGGCATTCCATCGCTGACTCGCAATGCCGATGAGGTTTATCAGGCGACATATCAACGTGTCTTAGCCAAAAACAATGACTTTTTTACCCGCTTCCCCGATGCACAGCAGTTGATCAAACAACTGGCCGATTATATTACCCAAAATGAAGTCCGTATCGCCACGGGTGAGCGGCTTAGCGTCGAAATGCTACAGCTTCTGGGGATCAATATAGGTATGGAGCAAGGTCCAGAGCAAGTCTATTACCTGCTTGAACAAGCTTTAATCGACACCGCTAGCGGCGTCCAGGTCAACCCACTTTTTATGGCGCACTTTTGCCAATTACTGGATTTTAATACCAATCCGATTTTTGCTTTACTGCATGAGAGTATCTATTGCCAGCAAGATGCCTCAAACTGGGCGGCTCAACGAGTCCGAGCACAATATAATGAATTCAACTACGGTGCCGACAAGCCATTCTTGTTTACCGGTGAAATGGTATACCCATGGTTTTTCGATCAATTTACCAATTTAAAACCACTCAAGCATGCCGCACATCTTTTAGCTGAAAAGGCAGATTGGCCTAAGTTATATGATCTGCAAAAGCTCAGCAGCAACACAGTCCCTGTGGCTGCAGCTATTTACAGTGAAGATATGTTTGTTGAGATGAAATACAGTCTAGAAACCGTCCAGCAAGTGGGCCAACTCAAATATTGGCTCACCTCTGAATATGAGCATAATGGCATACGTATCGATGGCGAACGTGTATTAGATAAACTGATCGCCCTCAATCGCGGCCAACAACTCAGGTAATGCTTAATCAAGCTTCTGAAGCTTGAGTTAAGCATCGAATCGATAGGCATCGAGGGCTAAAATCTCAAACTCGATGCCATCAAAAACCCGCTCAATCTCGCCGTTCAGCCCTTGGCTTCCAAGTACAGCAAACAGCGGAATGAAATGCTCAGGTGTAGGATGATTAAATTTCACGTGAGGCGCTAAATTTTCATAATCCAATAACGAATCAATATCTTGGCTCATCAACTTCTGATAGATCCAATCGGTAAAGGCGCTGACTTTAGCTTGCCGCCCCGATGCTGGATTAGGATTAAACACCTCTCTTAAGTTGTGACTGATCCCACCAGAGCCTAAGAGTAATATGTTCTCGCCTCTGAGCGACTTTAATGCCTCACCTATGCGATATAACTTCTCTGCTGGCGCACGACTGTTTATGGATATCTGCACCACAGGAATATCGGCAGCAGGATACATAAGACGCAGCGGGATCCAGACACCATGATCCCAACCTTGCTGATTATCAAGCTCGGCAGCGAATCCCATTGTCGCCAATAATTGAGCCACTTTATTGGCTAATTCAGGTGAACCCGGCGCGGGATACTCCAATTGATACAGCGGCTGTGGGAAACCATAAAAATCATGGATCGTTGCTGGCCGCTCACCACTGGTGATCACTATCTCATCGTCCCGGTCAAAATGAGCAGAGAAAACAACTATCGCATCTGGTTTTGGCAGTTTTGCACCTAACTGAGTGATGAAATCCCGATTATCTGACGGCTCAATGGCAAGCATCGGTGAACCATGAGAGACAAATAGCGCAGGATATTGGCTAAATTGCGGCATAAACTGCCCCCTTTTTACACGAGAGTGACTTCTTCTTTAACGGGCTTTGGCTTACTTTGCTAATCGAGCTTTAATAACATTATCGAGAGCGTAACGACCACCGCCTTGCAACACCAAAGATAATGATCCCACCAATAACATTAGGGCATATTCATACCCGTTATTGCTAACAAATAGTCCATTACCGATATGCACTTTCATCGCAACTAACATGGTAAATGCTGTTAATAAAGCTGCTGGGCGCGTCAATAAACCTAAGGCAATCGCAAGTCCTCCGAAGAATTCGGCACTACCAGCAAGTAACGCCATAAGGTAGCCTGGCTCAAAACCTATGCTCGCCATCCACTGCCCGGTACCTTCTAAACCATAGCCACCGAACCAAGCAAAAAGTTTTTGCGAACCATGGGCGGCAAAAATGAGTCCCATAGGCACACGTAGTACTAAAGGTGCGAAGCCTACTTTGCTATCGAGTAATTTAACTAAACTGTTTTTCATGATCTGTTCCTCACTTATCTATTAATAATGCCACTGCATAACTGTCAGTGTGCTAGCGATGAAGCTACTCTAACTCTCACCATTAAATTGATAAATATGAGTCTCGTTGCAAATTTAACAACAAAATGTTGTTAATAATGTTAAGCCTCATCAATAGGTCTTAGGCCAACTCATCCCAGTAGGGCTTATCTCCAAAGTATTGACTAAGAAAATTGATAAAACAGCGTACTTTACTGGCAAGAAATTTACGGTGAGCGTATACCCCATAAAGCCCTAGCGGCTCAGGAGTATAGTGCGGCATCAGTGTCTGTAATTGGCCGTTTTTCAATGCCTCGCAGACCAAAAAGGTTGGCTGCAGTGCAATACCACGACCTTTAATCGCCGCAGCAACTATCATATCCCCATTGTTACAGGAGAAATCACTCGGTACTTTCAACGCAGAGAATTGTTCACCAAAACGCGAAAACACATAATTGAGATCAGAATATTGGAAATGCAGAAAATTATGCTCAATCAAATCTTGTGGCGTTTCAGGCGTGCCATGCTGTTGCAGATAACTCGGTGAAGCACAGATCACCAACTTAATCGGCGCCAACTTCTTAGCCACCAATGAAGAACTGGCTAAACGACCTATGCGTAATGCCACATCGACACCATCTTCCAATAGATCGACCTTCTTATCGGTCAAGGTAATATGTAGTTTCACCTCAGGGTATTGCTGTTGAAACGCCGTTAACGCATCGGGAAGATGACCAATAGCAAAGGACATCGGCGCGCTAATCTTTAAGGTACCTGAGGCATTATCACTCAAATCCGTCAGCGCATTATCCATCTCTTCGATATCAATCAACACTTGCTGGCAACGCTCGAAATAAGCTAACCCCGCTTCGGTCACATTAACTCGCCTTGTGGTGCGGTTAAGCAAACGCACTTTCAGCTGCTCTTCCAGCTGCGACACATATTTACTCACCAGCTGTGGCGAGATGCCTAATTTTTCTGCAGCTTTGGCAAATGCACCCTCCTGCACAACCGCAGTGAAGGCTCTCATGGTATCTAATTTATCCATATCTTGGCTTATTTCGTTGTTAATATAACTATATATGAAGTATTAGCAACGAATCATTGGTAAATCAATGGCTAAATTGCCTCAAGGCGATAAAGAATTAAAGATAAGCCTAATAGTCTCCATACCGCTGAATCCAATGGCAGCTCCGCGGCATTTAGACTAAAACTAAAGGAGAAGTGTTAGTGAATTTGGGGAGTAAATGATGGACTATCAACTGTCACAATTAAGCGGTGAGATTCTAGTGGGTATCGTGAATGAACAACTGAGATTACACTGTGATAATAAACAGGCACTCTACTACGAGTTGGATATTCCCGTCGAAAGATTGGAACAAAAACTGTCAGAAGCAGGGTTTCGCTACGATCCTATCAGTAATCAATATCGTGAAATAAAATAGCGCTTAACAGCAAGCAATGTCGAGCCACATTTGATAAACCCGCTCAACGTTCGCTTGCTCATTTAGTCATTCTCGCTCTCATTTTCTAATTTTTTTATCATTATTATCCTTGCTTGTTGAGCTGCTTGTACGTTTATTAGTACTGCGACGTTTAGGAAAGCGTCCCTGTGGGGCCTTAACCCCCTGCAAGGATGTCGGCAACTGTTCACCAGCCTGGGTTATCAACTGAGTTAATGAATCAATCAACGGCATCATAAAACTTTGGTACTTGGTTTCTTTACGACAAATAGCATTAAGATGACTCTCCCATAACGCTGTCATATCCGGTGTCGTTGCCGATTGAGGCAGGCTATTAATCAGGCCTTGCCCAACTTGAGTCGAGATAATCGCCTTCCCCTGACGCTGCAAGTATCCTCGTTTGAAAAGCAACTCGATAATACCGGCACGAGTCGCTTCAGTGCCTAAACCGTCGGTTTCTTTCAAGATTTTTCTGATCTCAGGATCGGTAACATAGCGACCAATTCCCGTCATCGCACTCAGCAGCGTTGCATCAGTAAACGCCTTAGGCGGCTGGGTCTTTTTCTCAATCAGGCTAGCTTGGCCCGAATGTAATAGCTGATCTTTAATCAGATGAGGCAGCTTCTGCTGTGCCGATTCATCTTCCTTGTTACTTGATGCTGGAAACAGTTGTTTCCAACCCAAATACTTATCTTGTTTAGCCTTAGTTTTGAACTTCCCCTTTTGGATCTCAACTTCCACTTCAGTTTCATCAAACTGGTAAGCGGGATAAAACTGCGCTAAATATTGCCGTGCAACTTGCAGATAGATCTGTTTCTCCCCTTGAGATAATTGCCCTAAATTAGCCACTTTTTCGGTAGGTATAATCGCATGATGAGCATCGACTTTACTGTCATTCCAGGCCTTGGAGCGTAAAGTGGGATTAGGCTCGGCTACACCTTGAGTCAATTCACTCGCCCCTTTTTGCACCGCATCAATTACCTTAGGCGCCAAGGCAAACTGCTCTTTAGGAAGATAACGACTATCTGAGCGTGGATAAGTAATTAACTTATGCTTTTCATATAAAGCCTGGCAGGTATCCAGCACGGCTTTGGCACTCATGGAAAAGCGTTTGGCCGCATCAATCTGCAATGCCGACAAGCTATAGGGTAAAGGTGCCGCTTGTTGTTTACTTTTCGATATAACCTTAGTGACCCTTGCTGGCTGATCTGTGATCCTTTGCACCACGTTTTCAGCCAGTCCTTTGGCTAACACTCTACCTTCTTCATCCATATAAGGTTGACACGGTTCACTCGGTTGCCATTTCGCGGTAAAAGTCTGTTTTTCCTCAGTGATCAGATTGGCTAAGACTTCGTAAAAAGGTTTACTGACAAAATTAGCTATCTCCTGGTCACGGCGAACCACAAGACCTAACAATGGTGTCTGCACTCGCCCTACAGACAGCACACCTTGGTAACCCACCTTACGCCCTTGTATGGTATAAGCCCGTGTCATGTTCATACCATAGAGCCAATCGGCCCGAGAGCGGGCTAATGCCGAAGTCGATAACGGGATAAATTCACGATTCGAACGTAATTGACCTAAAGCTCTTTTCACCGCCTGAGGATTGAGATCGCTGATCAACAAGCGCTGTGTTTGATTTAGTTTGTCGCCTTTGACTCCTAGATGAGCAATAACTTCATCGACCAGAAGTTGGCCTTCTCTATCAGGATCGCCAGCATTTACCAATTGGCTGGCTTTTTTAACCAATCCGCGCAACACAGCTAATTGACTGCGAGTCTTGGGCTTAGGTTTCATTTTCCATTGCGTGGGAATAATAGGCAGATGTTCAAATTTCCAGGACTTATAAACGGCATCATAACTGTCGGGTTCAGCCTGCTCTAAAAGATGACCAACACACCAAGAAACACAGTCACCATTGGCGGCAGTAATAAATCCATCGCCTTTTTTTAATGGCTTAGGTAATACTTCGGCGATCGCTCTGCCTAAACTGGGTTTCTCTGCAATATAAAGGATCATGCTGAAATGAGACTCAATTAAACACTGTATAAATTAACAGTAACTGTAACTCAGCTTGGGCTTAGCTGCAAACAGGAAACGAACAATATCGCGCACTATAGCTCTCACATTGTAAATTTAGTTGATAACCATTCTCATTTAGGCGTAATGTGACAAGATAAAATTTGTAAGGAAAACCATTATGAATAGCCTAGCATTAACCGGACAACGCTTAGATAAGTTACTCATCTATCATTTTTTATTGGTTGCAGGCTTACTACTGCTATTAGCCCCCCTGCTACCGCTGTCTGCGGGGATGCAGATGTTGCTGCTGTTCAATTTACAGATACTACTCACCACCTTAACCACTATGCTTGCCATATTTAGTGGTCAAACTTTAGGTAAAAATGCCCTATCCAGCTTGTTTGGGATCTGGATACTGGTGTGGTTGCTTCACCTTGTCTAACCACACCAGCCTTATCCGCCTAAAGCTAGACCGAAAACTTCTGAATTTCCGCTTCTAAACCCTGAGTGAGCGATTGGATCTGATCGCTTGCCTCATGGGCACGTTGAGACACTAAAGTGGTGTTCTCCGCCGTTTCAGAAATGGTCACGATACGTTTAGCGCAATCTTCACCGGCTAACAGTTGCTCTGTCGCAGCTTGTGAGATCTGCTCGCTCATCGAAGATATTTCAGACAGAGAATGAGCAATATTTTTAAGCTCAGCAGCCACCTGATGCGATTTACTCACAGTGATCTCACTGGTACTAATACTTTCGCCAACTGAGCGGGTTGCATCTGACGCTGCCGATTGCAGCTTAGCGATCATCAATTTAATCTCTTCAGTACTGCTCTGAGTGCGCTGTGCCAGTTGCCTCACTTCATCGGCCACCACAGCAAAGCCGCGACCTTGCTCACCTGCTCTCGCCGCTTCAATGGCGGCATTGAGTGCTAATAGGTTGGTTTGTTCGGCAATACTCTGAATAACAGAAAGCACAGTAGCTATGCTATTGACCTCTTGATCTAAAATCTTAATGTTATGTCCTGCACTGTCAATTTGGCTTTCTAACAAGCTAATGGTTTTGCTCGCTTCTTGAGTTAACAAATATGCATTTCGCCCCTGTTTTTCAGCTGCTATCACTGAATCTGCCGCTTGCCTTGCATGTTCTGCAACGGTGGATGAAGATGCGGTTAACTCTGTAATAGTCGATGCCACCAGTTGAGTTTCTTCGTGCATTGATCCCGTCAAGCTATCGAGCTCGATAGCGCGCATCTCGGCATCCTGAGTCTGAACATTTAAAGTTTCAGTCACCGACTTAATACTTTGTACCACTCCTTGCAGCGCCACTTGCATGTAATTCATCGCACCGACAACGCTGTCATTTTTAGCCTGTTTAAAGTTGGCATTTTGTTTTAAGTCACCACGAGAAACACTCAAGACAAAACGGTGAACATCATCAATTTCCGCCCCAAGTGAATGATGAAGCTTCAAGCCAAAGCGTGCCAAGCTAAAAGCCATTAACAATGCAATAATAACCGACAGTGTTACTAACCATTTAGCCTGACTCCAGTAGCGTGCATCAGCTTCGGCATAGCTAATACCAGTGCCCACATACCAGCCCCAAACTGGAGTCTTCTGTACCACAGAAGTCAGATCAACCACTTTACCTTCGCGCTCTGAGTCCCAATGATAAGTGATTATCTGATCGGTTTTTTTACCCACCAGCTGCTGCACCATCTGGCCAATACTGTTACCCGATGCATCTTTAAAATCATTAAAGCTTGTGCCGTGTAACTGAGGATCATGAGGTGCTGCAACAAAATTCAAATCATTATCGACGATATAAACATACTCAGATTCATGGTATTTGTTTTCACGCAGAATTTGCGTGGCGTATTGTTTCGCCTGAGCTTCACTGAGTTCCCCCGATGAAGCCAAATGCTCGAACTGTTCAACAATATTCACCGTGCTTTTCATCAATTGATTGATACGTGCAATATTGTCACTCTCGCTCGACTGAGATAAGGCTTGTAAGCCCAATATGGCAATCACTAATAACGCCAGAAAAAGTGTACTGGCAAAAGCAATAATTTTGCTTCTCAATGTCATGGCTACGTCCTGTTATAAAAATTATTATTTTTTTGATAATAACAACTCACCTGTAGAAAGACACCAAAAACAACATACCGTTAACATTGACAGATTAATGCTATCAGCCTGTCTTTCCTAAGTCTTTATCGGCATTTCTGTGCTTAACATTAGGGTTTAAGTGCAAAAAAACCATCAATTTGTTAGCATTATGTTCTATTTTTTGCTGTTGCTGATTTCAAAAAAAGTGTGTTTTTACCACTATAGTCCCAAGCCCTCATCAAATCGCTCAGTAACATAATTGATGTCGCAATTAAGCCATCTCTGCTCAATCATTAACCATAAAAAAACCGACTACTATGAGTCGGTTTTTAATCACTGAAGTCGCTACAGTATTAGCGTTTATCGATTAAGGATGACAAACGTTATGTAGCTCTAAGTTAGTACCAATATCTTTGATGCGAATGGCTTTGGCATCATCATTGCGTAACTTAGTTAAGTGATCAAGGTAGGCTTGGTCAACATCGTTAGTGATGTACTTACCGTCAAATACCGATGTTTCGAAACGCTTAATTTCAGGGTTTTCCTGACGTACAGCTTCGATAAGATCGTGTAAGTCTTGGAAGATAATGCCATCGGCACCAATCAACTTACAGATTTCATCGGCGTCACGGCCGTGAGCAATCAATTCGCTTGAGGTAGGCATATCAATACCGTACACGTTAGGGAAGCGAATTTCAGGCGCTGCAGAAGCGAAATAAACCTTCTTCGCGCCCGCTTCACGTGCCATTTCAATGATCTGCTCAGAAGTGGTACCGCGAACAATCGAGTCATCCACTAACAACACATTTTTATCTTTAAACTCTGCATTAATGGCATTGAGCTTACGACGTACAGATTTCTTACGCTCTAGTTGACCGGGCATAATAAAAGTACGGCCGATATAGCGGTTTTTAACGAAACCTTGACGATATGGTAGGTCCATATGACGAGCTATCTCTAATGCGATATCACATGAAGTTTCTGGAATAGGAATAACCACATCAATATCGTTATCTTCCCACTCTTTCTTAATCTTTTCGCCAAGTAAAGTCCCCATGTTGACGCGACTACCATACACAGACACTTTATCTATGGTCGAATCTGGACGGGCAAAATAAACATACTCGAAGATACATGGAGAATAGCTTGGAGATGCTGCACACTGGCGAGTATAAAGCTGACCATCAAGCGAGATATAGATAGCTTCGCCCGGGGCCACGTCACGAACAGTTTCAAAACCAACTGCATCTAAAGCAACACTTTCTGAGGCTACCATATATTCGGTACCGTGCTCTGTCTCATGCTTACCAAGCACAAGTGGACGAATACCAAATGGGTCTCTGAATGCAACCAGACCTTGTCCGATGATCATTGCCGCAACCGCATATGCACCACGGGTAAAGGTGTGCAGATTAGTGATAGCTTCAAACACTTCATCGGCAGTCAGAAACTGGCTCTCGGTGGTTTGCAGTTCATCGGCAAGCAGGTTAAGCAAAACCTCTGAATCTGATGTGGTATTGACGTGACGACGTTTCTTAACCAAACGTTCTTGCAGCTCAAGGGTATTGGTTAAGTTACCGTTATGAGCCAATGAAATACCAAATGGAGAGTTCACATAAAATGGCTGTGCTTCAGAAGCACTGGAGCTACCCGCAGTAGGATAACGCACATGGCCAATACCCGCATTGCCTTGTAAACGTTGCATGTGCTTAGTTTCAAACACATCTTTAACCAACCCATTAGCCTTACGCAATCTAAATGCGTTGCCATCAACTGTGACAATACCCGCAGCGTCTTGGCCACGGTGTTGTAGTACAGTTAACGCATCATAGATTGTCTGATTAACCGAGCTTCGGCCAACTATTCCGACGATACCACACATGGGTAGCTTTCCTCATTTTAAGATGTTTTGATAATTATAATTGCTAATGTATCTGTATCTGCATGATCACCAGAGGCATTAACCAAGCACCAAGGTCTGTAACCTTGATATTTATATTTTGGGTACAAAGCTTGAGGTGTTTTCCACATAGTTAAAAAACCATTGGATAACCACTCCAAATTCAGGCACGAGTTGTGAACTTCGCCACCACTCAGTGTTGGGTGCTCCCGTAAAAGCATCCATAAAAAACAGTATCGCACTCGCGATAAGCGCACCACGTAACGCGCCAAAACAGAGGCCGAGCACCCTATCGGTACCGGATAAACCTGTTTTAGCCACAAGCTGGCCGACGAGATAATTAACGAGTGCCCCAATGATCAAGGTAGCAATAAATAAGATGGCAATGGCAACGCCATTACGCACGAGCTCATCTTGCATCTGGGTGAGATAAACGGCGAGGTCTTGATAAAACTGACTCGCAATGAAAAATGCTGCAAACCATACCACGAGTGACATAGCTTCTTTGGCAAAACCACGGAGTAAACTAATTAAAGTTGAAATTCCGATGACAGTAAGAATGGCGTAATCGATCCAAACCATTGAATTAGGTGATCCAGCATTAGCGTTAAGACGGCGCGATCTTATCAGAGACTGAGGATATTCTCACCCCTTTGTCCCATTTAAAATCAATTAAGTTTATTCGTAAAAATGGATACTGAATTTCCTATTTAAACTAATGCGAAATATAGTTAAATAGTGCATTAAAAAAGCCCAAAGTAACGACTTCGGGCTTCATCTATTTACCAGGATCAATTTCCTCTATTCAACCGGATTATAGCTAACTACCGCCGATTTCAATCCCGTCAATTGATCTACTTTCTTCTGTAACTTTTGCAGCTTACTCATCGACACATCTGGCCCCACAAAGACTTTAGTCAGGCTGCCATCCACAGGCTTATTGGGCAAGGTGTAAGCGCGAAAGCCATTATCTCTAAGACGTTTAACCAAGCCATTAACATTAGCCGCATTCTTAAAACTACCTAATTGCAGCGTATATGCTGGGCCTGAAATAGCCTCGGCTTGATGTTTTGGAGCAGTCTCTTTGGCTACAGGCTCTTGTGACTTAACCTTTTGCTGAGTGTTAGTCGGGGTTACTTGTGATTTATCTTCACTTAAGCTGACCTCATCACTGGTCTGCTCATTCTCAGGCTCAGAAAATTGCGCCTCGGTTTGACTCAAGTCGATAGCTTCGATATCGGGAGTTTCAGCAAATGAATCAGCTTGGGTTGGCCTAAGTGGAATTTCAGCAAACTGCTCTTCCTGATGCTGCTTTTTGCCATCGAGAATATCAGGTAAAAAAATCACCCCTAGCGCCACAATAACGATGACCCCAACGAGACGATTTTGAAACTGACTTGATACTTTTTTTTGCTTAACTTCTACTTCGTCCAAATTGATTCACCCAAGGTTTAATTGTTTAAACTCTGCCACAGTGTAAAAGGAGCCAAACACAATTACCACATCATCGGCACAGATTTTCTCTGCAAGTGCACCATAAGCTTGTGTAATTGATTCAAATGCATAACCCATTTTATCACTGGGTAAATAACTTAATAGCTGCATAGCACTTGCACTACGTTCACAATCAAGAGTAGTAAAATACCACTGGTCAATAATATCACTTAAGGTCGCAATAACTGCTTGGCTGTCTTTATCTTTTAGCATACCGCATAAGGCTATAATGTTACGCCCTTGATATTGAGCTAAACACTGCTTCAAATAGCTCGCTGCATGGGGATTATGCGCCACATCTAGCAAGGTCGTTGGGCTCTGCGAAAATAGTTCCAGCCGCCCAGTTAGCCGCGCCTTTTGCAAACCGCTTTTTACCATATCGGCACTTACACTTGGCAGCAGTTGTTCAATCACCGCGAGCGCTGTAACCGCATTTGGCAAAGGTAAACTGGGATAAGGCAGGTTGCTGAAACTTAAATGCTGACCTTTATAGCTCCAACTCTGCTGCTGTTGCTCAAGGTCGAAGTCTTCTGCCACTACCAATAACTCGGCACCGACTTGACTCGCCACCTCTCTCACCGAATCTGGCAACTGGCGATCGCCAGTAATCGCTGGACGACCACTTCTGAATATACCGGCTTTTTCTCTGCCGACTAACTCTCGGGTGTCGCCGAGGTATTCTTGATGATCGATATCAATAGCCGTTACCACACTAATATCGGCATCGATAATATTGGTCGCATCTAAGCGCCCTCCCAGACCGACCTCGAGTAATACCACATCCAAATGACTTCGCTTAAAAATAAACAAGGCCGCTAAGGTGGCATATTCAAAAAAGGTCAGCGAAATATCACCTCGAGCCTTATCGATAGCACAAAATGCCTCGATAAACTCGGCATCATTGGTATCTACTCCGGTGATACGGACTCGCTCGTTATAATGCAGTAGATGCGGAGAGCTATAAACCCCGACCGTTTTGCCTGCTTCGATCAGTATCTGTTCCACCATTGCGCAGGTAGTACCTTTACCGTTTGTTCCTGCGACCGTAATGACCTTGGTTTCACCAAGATTGAGCAAGTCGAGCTGTTTAGCCACAGCCGAAACTCGGGTTAATCCCATATCAATCTCAGTTGGATGGATTGATAACAGGTGCTCTAACCAGCAAGTTAAACTCGATTGATGATCAGGTGCTGTGGACATGGTTTTTACTCACACAAAATTTAAGTGACAAAAGTGGATACAGTAAAACGATAAAGTATGTCTGTTAGGGTTAATCCAGCATAAATAGCGGCCCCAGTGCCAACTTAGGCAACTGATAATCCTCAGGATAAGTCACGTCCACCAGATATAAACCATTAGGTTTGGCGGTCGCCGCAGCTTGAGTGC
Organism: Shewanella sp. Isolate11; assembly: GCF_022398315.1. Lineage (GTDB taxonomy): Bacteria > Pseudomonadota > Gammaproteobacteria > Enterobacterales > Shewanellaceae > Shewanella. The sequence goes on along the minus strand of NZ_JAKEVF010000002.1, from coordinate 40,720 downwards.
GATCTTTCAGGGCTAACAAGTCGTTAATCCATTCGATGGGTTGACGACCATAACCCACTTCCAGCAGCGAACCGACGATATTACGCACCATATGATGCAAGAAGGCATTAGCTTTAATATCGACGCAGATATACATGCCTTGCCGAGTGACATTGACCTCGTGCACACAACGAAATGGCGTATTTGATTGACACTGAATGGCACGAAAACTGGTAAAATCTTGCTCGCCCAAGAGGTATTGCGCCGCTTGATGCATCTTCTGTTCATCGATATCACCGGGATAGTGACTCACTCCAGAACGAAGAATACCTGGACGAAATTTGTGATTGTAAATCATATAACGATAACGACGTGCCGTGGCACTAAAGCGCGCGTGAAACTCATCATCGACATCTTTAGCCCAGCGTACGGCAATGTCATCGGGCAGATTAACATTAACCCCTAAGGTCCATGCACTCTCTTTACGCACGGCATTGGTTTCAAAATGAATCACCTGCCCTGTCGCATGCACACCAGCATCTGTTCGTCCAGCACATTGAATGACAATAGGCTCGTTGGCCACTACGGAAAGTGCCCGCTCTAGCTGTGCCTGAACTGAATCCACCTCAGCCTGACGTTGCCATCCAAAATAGCGACTACCATCATATTCAATGCCTAATGCGACGCGCATGCCATACAATCCTTAAAAGCTAAATTTATCAATAGGCGCGCGATTCTAGCACAGCGCAACCTCTTTGCAGATCTCAATGTCTGCATATATTGAAAATTATGCCGTTCCCCATCAAGTGATGAGTTGGCAGCCCTTCTCAACAGTAAATTGTTTTGATTATTGATAACGGATCAAAAACGGCGCCTAAGCGCCGTTTTATTATGCTAGCTGGATTATAATTTTTTCAACAACCCCAGAGCCTCTTCTTGCTGACGATCATTGCCATCCATTTCAACCTCTTTTAGTAAAGCGGTCGCACTGTCGATGTCATCAATTTCGATATAAGCCCGAGCTAAATCCAATTTGGCATTCACGGCGTTTTCTTCATCATCGACATCGACCATAGAGGTGTTGCTCATCAAGTCGTTGAGCTCGCCCATATCAACATCAATCTCTTTATACTGATCAACATCGGTTTGCTCTTCATCGGCTTCATTGAGCAGTTTGTCTATGTCGATAAAACCATTGTCTTGCTGGAATGCAGTTAAGTCATGCTCGGCAACACTAGCTCTTGGTTTGGTGTTGGCGGTTTTATCTAATGCGGCTAGCGCTTCATCGACCGATAGTTCGCTGTCATCAGATAGGTCTATTGCCGCTTCGTCGGCATCATCTACCACAACAGGATCAGAGCCTTCTGGTGTGATCCCTAAACTTTCCCAATCTAAACCACTTTCTTGGCTACGCTTGCTACCTTTGAGATCGTCAAAAAAGCCAGACTCTTTTTTATCACTCTCTTTTGGCTCTACCGACTCCAAATCTGCCAGTAAGGCATCAAGAGCAACATCTTCAGAGCTACCTTCGAGTTTCACCTCTACAGGATCTGTATCATGCTTATCATCGATAGCGAAAGATTCAAATTCAAGTGGGGCCTTATCAGCTGCAGTTTCTTGTGCTCCAAGTGTTTGTTCAGAGTCCTCTTCAGCAAGCTGTTCTTCAACCACTTCGGACTCAACTTCTACTTCATTCGCAGCAAGCAGACTATCCAAGTCATCTAATTCTTGCTTTGGTTCTGACTCTTGTTCTGGCTCAGCTTCCTGCTCTTGCTCTACTTGCTCAACGCTTGCAGTTGCTGAATCAAAACTTGCCAGTAAAGCATCTAAGTCTTCATCATCGACGTCATCTTCTTCTGACGCTAACTCAGCCGCAATTTGTGCGGCAATATCGTCATTATCATCCTGAGTTTCAGAGTATTGAGTGTCGACGTCTTGAATTTCAACATCTTGGCTGTCATCTTTAAGTTCTGGTTCTGAAGCCGTTTCAGGGAGATCAAAATCAGTTAAGAGTGCATCTAAATCTTCCGTCTGACTTTCGGTCTCAGTTGCAGTTTCTGGCGTAGGTTCAAAGTCAGCCAGTAAATCATCAAGCTCATTATCCGTAGCCGTCAACGGCTCTAGCTGGGCGGAAGCCTCCTCGGTATCGTCTGAAACGTCCAAGCTTTCAGATAATGATTCATCACTATTGGTATTATCTAATTCGGCTAATAATGAATCGAGATCATTGTCTTCCGGGTCAGAAGGCGTTTCATATTCATCTTGTTCGCCCATGGCTTCAGCCCATAAATCATCAAGTGACTGACCTTCTTCCTCTTCTGCCGATTTAATCGCTTCATAGGTTTCAGATAGTTCGGGCTCAAGCTGAGCAGGTAGCATATCGTCATCAAGATTTGCCGTATCGAGCTCTGTATCCATCACGGGGACGATGGGTTCTAAACTATCCGCTTCATCATCGGTATCAAGATGCACCGCCATTGATTCATCATTGCGATCTGCTGCGACAGCAAGATCATCAGGTGCCGATGGAGCAGTAACCTCTGGGGTAGTTTCTGGCGCAATAGTCGCTTCAGGCTGATTATTACGGCCTCGAATAAACAGCCAAAACAGGAAGAGGATCAACAAGCCTGGCACGGCAACCAATAAGGCAAGATACAATGGATTATCTAATAAGGAACGCCAAAAATCTGTAGACTGCTGCACTATGGGCTGCTTTGCCGTCGCAAGCTGCTGACCTAGTTGCTCAGCCCGCTGAGTTAATGCGGTGTTCTGTTCTTTTTGCTCTAATAAGGCTTGTTCAAGCTCTTCGATACGCTGATTAAGTTCATCAATTTTACTTTGGAACATATCAACGTCACTCAAACCGAGATTGAGCTTATCTTGCGCTCTGGCTAGTTCATCAGTTAACGCCAGATTTCTATTCTGCTGCGCTTCCAACTTAGCGGTCAGCTCTTCTATCTGTTTCTGACTCTCAACTGTGGCTTTCATCGCCGGAACATCAACTTGAGCGGCTGGAGGCTTAGGAGAGGTTTTGGCCACGGTATTTGAAGCTTGTTTCCAGCCTTTATCACTTAATTCGGCCTGTTTTTTTGCCAAGCTCTTAGGAATAGCAGCCATCACTTCTTTGCTAGGGATCAGCAAAATCATGCCTTTTTCAAGGCTATTATAATTATCACGGCTAAATGCATGAGGGTTCGCATCGTAAATCGCCGCCATGACTTGATAGATGGTAACGCTATTATCGGGGCGGGTTTTCTGAGCAATACTCCAGAAGGTATCACTGGGAGTCGTTGGGCCATATTGACTTAGTGTTTGGCGACTTTGTCCATCTGGACCGGTAATTTTTAGCGGTTCTGCCGCTGATAAAACCCCTGAGGTTGAAGAAAATATAACCAGCGAGCTGGCCAGAAGAGCAATAAGATGCGATGTGCGAAAGTTCATCAATCCTTCCCTTTCAAGCGATGTTATGCCGTAATACCACAGCATGCTTTAGGCAATTGTAATTATTGAGATTACTATAAACTAGAATTCAATGCCCTGCTACTGTTGCCATTTCAAAAGCCCGCATAAAATAAAAAAAGCCTGCCGAAGGCAAGCTTTTTAACTCAAATATTTGAAAAATCAGTAATTAGTAATAATCGCGGATCAAGACTTCAGCAATTTGAACACTGTTCAATGCCGCACCTTTACGGATATTGTCCGAGACTACCCAAAGGTTAATACCGTGAGAGTGGGAGATATCTTTACGCACACGACCAACATAAACAGGATCGTTACCCGCAGATTCTGTTACCGCAGTTGGATATTCGTCATCAGACTCAAATAGTTCAACCCCTGGTGCATCGCGCAATACCGCTTTAACATCTTCAGCATCGACTGGCTGTACTGTTTCGATATGTACCGCTTCCGAGTGTCCATAAAATACTGGAACACGCACCGCAGTTGGATTAACCACGATTTGATCATCGCCAAAAATCTTCTGGGTTTCCCACACCATCTTCATCTCTTCTTTGGTGTAGCCATTTTCCATAAACACATCAATTTGTGGCAAGACGTTAAATGCAATCTGCTTCGGATATGCTTTAGGCTTTACAGGAAGACCTTGTAGTAATTTAGCACATTGATTAGCAAGCTCTTCGATGGCTTGTTTCCCTGAGCCCGAAACCGACTGATAAGTTGCTACGTTAATACGTGAGATCCCAAATGCATCATAAATAGGCTTAAGTGCCACTAGCATTTGGATGGTCGAGCAATTTGGATTAGCAATAATATTACGATTACGGAAATCGGCTATCGCTTGAGGATTAACTTCAGGCACGACTAAGGGCACATCGATGTCATAACGGAAATGTGAAGTGTTATCGATAACCACACAGCCATGCTCTGCGGCAATCGGCGCCCACTTGGCAGAAACATCACCACCAGCAGAGAAGAAACCAATTTGGGCTTGAGACCAATCAAAGGTATCAACGTCTAAAATTTCGACCTGTTTACCGTGGAATGTGACCGTATTACCAGCACTGCGGCTACTTGCTAATGGGTACAAATTCGCAACGGGAAAGTTACGCTCCTCGAGGATCTCAATCATTGTTTGACCCACTGCGCCCGTTGCACCTAATACGACTACGTTAAATTCCTGCGACATAATTACAGACCGACTCCTGAAAATCCTAATTTGAGCAACCAATCTACATCAGAATGGCCAGTATTGGCTAGCCTTAACGCACTAAATTCACGTCGATGTTTGTGATTTTTTCTCATAAGGTCAAACCCATTGTTATTTAAGAAGCACTGACGGAAAACTTCATCATCGTCACGCACATCATAAACCAGTCTCGATAGGCTTAATAACGCCTGCTCTGTAGGTACAGAAAGCGGAGAAAGTTGATGACTCCACAACGGTGGTAACAAGCTGTCCATCGACTTATCCGCAGCCTTGCCAAGATGTGCCATTAAAGCCTGATAGAGCATAAATGTGCCTCGCGCTTTGCCCTCGAGGCTATAACCCGCAATGTGTGGTGTTGCAATCTCCACTAATGGCACTAACTCCGCCATAGGGTGAGGTTCGCCTTCCCAGACATCCAGCACCACTTTAATATCATCGCGTTGCCGCTTTATGCTGATTAAGGCCCGATTATCAATCACCTCTCCACGGCAACAATTTAGCAGCCACGTATTGGCTTTGAGAGAGCTCAATCGCTGCTGATCAAATAAATACCAAGTAGGGTAATCGCCTTGCTTAGTTAATGGTACGTGCAGAGAAATCACATCGCAGCGCTCAACTAATTCATCTAGGCTAACAAAAGCACGCTGGTCGTCACAGCTGGCTAAAATGGGATCGTGTAGTAACGTTGTGACGCCGTAAGCTTGAAGACATTTCTGTAATGCGCTGCCGGTATTGCCTGCACCTACTATTCCTACGGTTTTTTGCTTAAGTGGCTGCTGAAAACGTCTGGCTAATTCCAGCATGGCAATAAATGCGTACTCGCCTACGGCTGTTGCATTACAACCGGGAGCGTTAGTGTAGCTGATATTACGTTGGCGCAAATAATTTTGATCGAGATGATCTAACCCTATGGTCGCACTACCGACAAACTTTAACTGCGTGTTGTGCGCTAATAGCTGCTGATTGACCTTAGTAACCGAACGCACTAACAGTATATCGGCATCACGAACCTGCTCGCTGCTCAGATGACGGCCGTCAACTCGGATAATGTCACCCAGATCAGCAAACAATGCCTCGACATAAGGCATGTTTTCATCGGCTAAAATTTTCATTACATTCTCGATTAAAAAGCATTACGACTATTTTGCCCGAAAAAACAAATACAAAAAAGGAGCCATTAGGCTCCTTGTTTGTTTTGCAACACACTCAGATTAACGAGTACGTGGGCAAAGTTCTTCAGTGCTGAAGAAGTAAGCGATTTCACGCTCTGCAGAAGCTACAGCGTCAGAGCCGTGAACTGCGTTTTCGTCGATGCTGTCTGCGAAATCAGCACGCAGAGTACCGCGAGCAGCTTCAGCTGGGTTAGTTGCGCCCATGATTTCACGGTTAGCAAGAACAGCATTTTCGCCTTCTAGCACTTGAACAACAATTGGACCAGAAGTCATGAACTCAACAAGTGCACCGAAGAAAGGACGCTCGCTGTGCTCAGCGTAGAAACCTTCAGCTTGTTCTTTGCTTAGGTGAACCATTTTAGAAGCGATGATTTTAAGGCCAGCTGTTTCAAAACGGTTGTAGATAGCACCGATGTGGTTTTTAGCAACAGCATCAGGCTTAATGATAGAAAAAGTACGTTCGATAGCCATGTCTAGCTTCCTTTAGTAACAGGTTTAAAAAATTCGCGCGGATTATACGAAATTAAAAACAAAAAACCTACCTTTAAAGCTAGATGAATGAGAGATAGATCCCATCGACACTCGTGGCGCAGTTGAACTTACTCCGATTTTATTTCCAAATCCCTGTTTATGATGACTTGTGCTAACGTGTCTTAGGTTAATCACATTCATCTATCCAGCACTGCTGAATTGCTTCGAGAATACGTTCGTTACAATGAGCCGGATCATCATTAAACTCTTCCAGGGCGATAATCCAATCATAAAGATCGGTAAAACGTACCGAACTTGGGTCAACTTCGGGATGCGTTTCTAACAAGGTTAACGCGATATCCAGTGAATCTATCCATTTCATCGCTAACTCCAGCCAATTACTCATGCTATCAGCATAGCCGTTATCAAAATTGCGCGCATAAAAAAGCCAGTCATAATGACTGGCTTAATGAATACAGCGGAAAATTAACCTTCACTCACCATGTTAATGGTGTATTTAGGAATTTCGACCACCAAATCACTATCCGGCACTTTTGACTGACAAGAGAGACGGCTTTCAGGCTCTAGTCCCCACGCCTTATCTAGCATGTCATCTTCAAGTTCATCGCTTTCTTCTAGCTCGTCGAAGCCTTCACGAATAATTACATGACAAGTGGTACATGCACATGATTTTTCACAAGCATGCTCAATATGAATACCGTTACGCAATGCAACGTCTAATACCGACTCCCCTTGTTGCGCTTCGACAACTGCCCCATCTGGGCATAACTCTTCATGGGGTAAAAATACAACCTGTGGCATATAATATTGACCTATATATTGTCTACAGATTGGCCTTTAAGTGCCAATCGAATAGAGTTATCCATACGTTTTTCAGCGAAGGTTTGACTCGCATCATCGAGTGCTTCGATCGCCTTTTCTATTGCATCGACATCATCTTGAGTCGCAGTGTTTGCTAGATGAGCCATGCCTTGTTCAATCGTTTTTGTTTCTGCCTCACTGAGTAACTCACCATCTTTGGCCAGTGCAGCAGTTAAAGATTCTAATACCCGTGCAGCTTCGACTTGCTGCTCAGCTAACATACGACGCTCAATATCTTCTTTGGCATGAGCCATTGAGTCTTTGAGCATAGCGCCAATCTCTTCATCGGTCAGGCCAAATGAAGGTTTAACCTGGATAGTGGCCTGAACTTCAGATGATTTCTCCATCGCTGTCACGCTAAGCAAACCATCGGCATCTACTTGGAACGTCACGCGAATGTGTGCAGCACCTGCTGCCATTGGTGGAATACCTTTCAAGGTAAAACGTGCCAATGAACGACAATCATCGACTAACTCACGCTCGCCCTGCACGACATGAAATGCCATTGCGGTTTGACCATCTTTAAAAGTGGTAAACTCCTGCGCTCTAGCAACCGGGATTGTGGTATTACGCGAGACCACTTTTTCTACCAAACCGCCCATGGTTTCAATACCCAATGACAGCGGCAGCACGTCTAGCAGTAACAGATCAGAATCCGGCTTATTGCCAACTAAAATATCGGCTTGAATGGCAGCACCAATAGCGACGACGCGATCAGGATCGATTGAGGTTAATGGGGCTTTGCCGAAAAACTGCTCTACTTTTTCACGGACGAGAGGAACACGAGTAGAACCACCCACCATAACGGTTTCGAGGACTTCATCGGCTTTAATGCCCGCATCACGCAGGGCACGACGGCAACTGGCAATGGTCTGCTTAACCAGTGATTCGATAATACTATCAAAGGTTGCTTTCGACACCGTATAGTCAAATTGTTGTCCGCTCGCGCTTGTCAACTTAGCCACGACATTGTCTTCATGGGTTAGCGCTTCTTTTACTCGACGGCTTTCAATTAATAAAGCGCGGCGCTCTTGCGAGGTTAAACTTGCTAGTTCCCAAGCCTGTTGAAGGTATTCAGCCAGCCCGTGATCGAAGTCATCGCCACCTAGCGCAGTATCACCACCGGTCGCCATCACCTCAAACACCCCTTTATTGAGGCGTAAAATAGAAATATCGAAGGTACCACCACCTAAATCGTAGATGGCAATAATCCCTTCCTGGCCTGAATCCAAGCCATAAGCGATTGCTGCGGCAGTCGGTTCATTTAATAAACGCAACACTTTAACACCGAGTAAACCTGCGGCGTCTTTGGTACCTTGACGTTGTGCATCATCGAAATAAGCCGGTACAGTGATCACCACGCCTTCTAATGCACCACCTAAGGTTCGCTCAGCACGGTCAATTAGCGGCTTTAAGATTTCTGCAGAAATTTGGATAGGATTAAATTGACCTACGTCGGTATTAAACAGAGGTAAGCCATTTTCGCTGGCACTAAACTGATACGGCAAAGAGGCGTCTTTAGCTTGAATATCACTTAAGCTTCGGCCCATAAAACGTTTCACCGACACCACGGTATTCAATGGATCTTGTGCCGAATACTTTTCAGCCTCGACACCGACCTGAACACCATCGGCGGTATAACGCACCACGGAGGCTAGACCATGACGCTGAGATTCATCGGGAAGTGTATCAGCCACACCGCTTCGTACGGCTGCAACAAGAGAGTTGGTTGTACCTAAATCGATACCAACGGCGAGTCGATGTTGATGAGGGGCTGCGGTTTGTCCGGGTTCAGCAATCTGCAAAAGTGCCATATGTTTCCAACTTATAAAATAAAGGCTCAATCATCTATCAATCGGAAGACATTGAGCCAGTTCAGCATTAATCACACCTTAAAAAAGCGCGTCTTCGGCTCGAGCGAGTTCATCTTGTAATTTTGCCATAAATTTCATCTTGCGTATAAGATCTGCAGCCTGTTGTAGCACAGGCAGTTCGTCACTGGTGACGCGCTCACTCAACTGTGAAGTGAATTCGGCTTGATGTTCGCTAAATGAATCATGGAGCTGATCAATTAATTCACCTGGGTCATCGCTATGCTTGAGATCTTCAAGTGACTCACGCCACTCCATCTGTTGCATCAAAAACTGGGTATCTTTGACCGTAGTAGATTCATGGCTTAAATCGATCCCTTTTAGACTGAGCATATGCTCTGCCCGTAAAATAGGATGCTTTAAGGTGTTGTAGCCATCATTAATCTGCGCGGTACGCTGCACGGCAAGACGCTTATCTTGTTCGCTAGCGTTGGCAAATTTATCGGGGTGAACAGCCCGTTGCAGATCGCGATAGCGTTCTGCAAGTAAGGCAGTATCAATGTCGTATCGGGGCGATAAACTAAACAGCTCGAAATAGTTCATGTATTAGATTCGGTAGTTAGACTGTAAAGCTTTCGCCGCAGCCACACTCCCCTTTCGCGTTAGGGTTGTTGAACTGAAATCCTTCGTTAAGGCCTTCCTTAACAAAATCGAGTTCGATACCTTGCAGGTAGATAAAGCTTTTGGCATCGATAATGATTTTCACACCATCAATCTCATAAACTTCATCATCGGCATTAAGATCATCAACAAATTCAAGTATGTAAGCCATACCAGAACAGCCAGAGGTTTTAAGCCCTAAACGTAATCCAATACCCTTTCCACGGCTGGCAAGAAAGCTTCTTACTCTATCTGCCGCCGCGGGAGTCATTGTTATTGCCATTGTTACTCCGGAAATTACTGGTCGTGCTTAGCCTTGTAGTCTTCTAACGCTGCTTTAATCGCATCTTCTGCCAAAATAGAACAGTGGATTTTTACAGGCGGTAGTGCAAGCTCTTCAGCAATATCGGTATTTTTAATCGCACGCGCTTCTTCGACCGTCTTACCCTTAACCCATTCGGTCACTAGCGAGCTTGATGCAATGGCGCTACCACAACCATAAGTCTTAAACTTAGCATCCTCGATAATGCCGTTATCGTCGATCTTAAGTTGTAGTTTCATCACGTCTCCACAAGCAGGTGCACCCACCATACCCGTGACCACTGATGGATCGTTTTTATCGAATGAACCAACGTTACGTGGGTTCTCATAATGATCAATTACTTTTTCGCTATAAGCCATGATTCTACTCCAATCTTTTTACGTACATTAGTCAGATTAATGGTGTGCCCATTGAACCTGTGACAGGTCGACACCATCTTTGAACATCTCCCACAACGGAGACATCTCCCTTAATTGACCAATAGACTTGGTAATGGTCTCTATGGCGTGATCAATTTCTTCTTCAGTGGTAAAACGACCGATTGAGAAGCGAATTGAACTGTGCGCCATTTCATCGTTAAGTCCTAACGCGCGAAGTACATAGCTAGGTTCTAAGCTGGCTGAAGTACAAGCTGAACCCGAAGATACCGCTAAATCTTTTAGCGCCATCATCAGTGACTCACCTTCGACGAAGTTAAAGCTGACGTTGAGGCTACCGCAATATCTTTGCTCAGCATCACCGTTGATATAAGTCTCTTCGATATGTTTGATACCATCCCACAATCTGTCACGTAGACGACGAATGCGTGTGTTATCAATTTCCATATCTGCTTTAGCAATTGCAGCCGCTTCGCCCATACCCACAATCTGGTGAGTCGCAAGCGTACCACTTCGCATACCACGCTCATGTCCACCACCATGCATAGTCGCTTCAAGGCGAATACGTGGCTTACGGCGAACATAAAGTGCACCAATCCCTTTAGGTCCGTACATCTTATGAGCAGAAATAGACATTAAGTCGACTTTAGTTTGTTGCAAATCAATAGGTAATTTACCCGCGCTTTGCGCTGCATCTACGTGGAAAATCACTTTCTTAGCACGACATAACTCACCAATAGCATCGATATCGTGGATCACACCGATTTCGTTATTGACATGCATTAAGCTCAGTAAGATGGTGTCTTCACGCATCGCCGCTTCGATATTTTCAATTGGGATAATACCGTTAGCCACAGGCTCTAAATAAGTGACTTCATAACCTTCACGTTCAAGCTGACGACAAGTGTCTAATACCGCCTTGTGTTCGGTCTTGCTGGTGATAATGTGCTTACCTTTTTTATGGTAAAAACGAGCGACACCTTTAATAGCAAGATTATCAGACTCGGTTGCACCCGAAGTAAATACAATCTCTCTAGGATCGGCGTTGAGCAGCTCTGCAACCTGGTTACGAGCAATATCAACCGCTTCTTCAGCTTGCCAACCATAACGATGTGAACGCGATGCTGGGTTACCAAAGTTACCGTCCATTGTTAAACATTGCATCATCTTCTCTGCAACACGAGGATCAACTGGCGTCGTTGCAGCATAATCTAAATAAATAGGAAGCTTCATCTCACACTCCGTACTTAGGGGCCTAAAGCGACCTCATACCACGTACATTTAAAAAATTTAATAACAAAGTTAACTTATAGAGTTACTCTTTGTTCCTGTTGGATTTTATCCTGTTTGATTGAGATAAACTGGACATCTCTTTTGTTCATCAATCCAGCTAGACTAATCCCATTCAAAAAATCTGAAATCTGTTTACTTAAATCGCCCCAAAGTGAGTGGGTTAAACAACGCGTTCCACTTTGGCAATTACCTAACCCCTGACAACGAGTCGCATCGACTGATTCATCAACAGCGCGAACCACCATTCCTACCGAAATCTCACTGGCATCGTAACCAAGACGATAACCACCACCAGGGCCTCTTACGCTGGACACTAATCCATGTTTTCTTAATTTAGCAAAGAGTTGTTCAAGATAGGAAAGAGAGATGCCCTGACGCTCGGAGATGTCAGCTAATGGGACTGGCCCAGAGGTAGAATGCATCGCAACGTCAAGCATTGCTGTTACTGCATACCGACCTTTTGAAGTTAGTTTCATAGCTACTACTGCTCTCTAAAATGCTTAAGTGTATTCAATCATACTTGAGTATTTTGGTCAAGTATTTAACCTAGTATTTTAGTCAGGTATTAAAGGCGATAATGAAACAGAAAATACCCTGTTTCTTTGCTGGGGTATTTAACCTGTTTCAACCCAAATATTCAACGCTGAAATGCAATTAATCTCACTATTGGTTAAATAATGGGATCAAATTCATCAATCGCGCCTTGGCGTTTCTCTGCAGCGGCTTGTTCAACATCGCTAAACTCGCCAACTTCTAACTCAGGTAAGCGCTCGGTACAAACGCTGCCGCCCATGTTACGCACAGCTTGACATACCTCTTGCACTTTGGAATCCATCAAGTGCATATGGTCTAGCATCTGACCGATGGCATTCGCCACGGGATCCGGATTATCCGGTGACACAGCGTAAGCATCGAAGCCATACTTTTTAGCCATTGCGGTACGGCGCTCAGCATGTTCTTTAGACTTCTCTGTCGGTTTTGCCACCACACGAGCTGGAATGCCAACAACTGTAGTGTCTTTCGGCACTTCTTTCACCACCACCGAATTTGAACCGACTCGCGCACCATCATGCATGGTGATTGGGCCTAAGATTTGCGCTCCTGCGCCAACAACCACATTATTGCCTAATGTGGGATGACGTTTACCTGATTGCCATGTAGTGCCACCCAAAGTCACCCCATGATACAAGGTACAGTCATTACCAATTTCTGCGGTTTCACCAATCACCACACCCATACCATGGTCGATAAAAAACCGATCACCGATTGTAGCACCAGGATGAATTTCCACACCGGTTAACCAGCGTGCAAATGTCGAAATACATCGCGCAGTTAAACGCCACTTACGTAACCACAACTTGTTACTGACACGATGGATCCAAATTGCCTGCATACCAGGGTAATTTAGCAGGATCTCCAACGTCCCCGTAGCTGCGGGATCACGATGGTAAATCGACTCGATGTCATCTTTAATTCTGGATATTACGCCCATGTAATTGCTGTTTCCTTCTAGCGCTACTGATTTACTTTTCTTGCGAAGATGAATCCACTTGCTCCGCAATTGCCGCTTTCTTGTCAACTGAAGTTAAAATACCACGCAAAATATTCATCTCTTGGCTTTCAATTCTGGCACGACTGAATAGACGACGCAGCTTGGTCATCACCTGACCAGGGTGTTGTTTAACAATAAAGCCGGTTGATAATAGGGTCTGTTCTAAATGAACAAAGAAGTTCTCTTGCTCTTTAGCCAAAGGGTATTCTACGTCCTCAACCAACTCAGGTGTTTGATTTAAAAACGCTACTCGTGCTTCATAACAGATAATCTGCACCGCCTGAGCCAGGTTAAGAGAGGTGTATTCAGGATTCGCTGGAATTGCGACATGATAATTACACTTCTGAAGCTCTTCATTGGTGAGGCCGTTATTTTCTCGACCAAACACAATCGCAACTGGGCCATTAATGGCCGAACCAACCAACTTCTCACCTGCTTGGCGCGGATCAAGCATAGGCCAATCTAAGGTACGACTTCGCGCGCTGGTTGCAATAACTAGACTGCAATCGGCAATCGCATCGGCCAATGAATCTACGGTGACGGCATGTTTTAAAATATCGGAGGCGCCAGCGGCTAATGCGACCGAATGTCCATCGGGCTCGACTTTAGGCTCAGCCAGATAAAGAGTTGATAACCCCATGGTTTTCATTGCGCGAGCGGTTGAACCTATATTGCCCGGATGGGAAGTTCCTACGAGAACGACACGAATATTACTAAGCATGTAACGACTTCAATTTCTTTATATAGAACAATGATGCCGATGTTACCACAGCGCCATGAGATCCCTTAAATAAAAAACTCTATTTGATATAACCATAAAATTTCGTATAATACGCGCCGATTATTTATATCTGTTCTTTAACATCCAGGGGATTGTAATGCATCCGATGCAGACTATTGCTGTGCGCGCTGCCCGCGCTGCCGGCCAAACAATTATGCGTGCTTATATGGAACTCGACCGTATTGAAGTAAGCAATAAAGGTATCAATGACTACGTAACTAACGTAGACAAAGAAGCTGAAGCTGCGATTACATATCAAATCCGCAAGTCTTACCCAGATCATACAATTGTTGCCGAAGAAGGTGGCGAAAATAAGGGTGACAATAAAGACTATATGTGGATTGTAGATCCCTTGGATGGCACTACTAACTTCGTTAGAGGCATCCCACACTTTGCGGTTTCTATCGCAGTTCAATATAAAGGCAAGACCGAAGTTGCTGTCGTTTACGATCCTGTTCGTGACGAGTTATTTACAGCTGTTCGCGGTAAAGGTGCCAAACTCAATGACTTCCGTATCCGTGTAAGCAAAGCCAATGATTTAAATGAAACCATTATCGGTACTGGTTTCCCATTCAAAGCTAAGCAACACAGTGAAACTTACATGAAGCTTTTTGCTTCAACCTTTAGCCAATGTGGTGACCTACGTCGTGCAGGTTCTGCTGCACTTGATCTAGCCTATGTTGCTGCTGGCCGTATGGATGCATTCTTCGAAATCAGTCTAAAGCCATGGGATATTGCTGCAGGCGACCTTATCGTTCGTGAAGGCGGCGGTACGGTAACTGATTTAACCGGTAACCATAACTACCTCACTTCAGGGAACATCATTGCTGGTACTCCAAAAGCGACTATCTCTTTAGTTAAGAGCTTCCGTCCTTTATTAAGTGAAGCATTAAAGCGCTAATCCATTTTGATATAGTACTAGTATTCCTTCCCTTAATACGCCACTCATAGATTTCATTCTAATGAGTGGCGTTCTTATTTACGCCACTCAAATGATCAACCTTGACTTTATATGGGCCACGCCTGCACAGTTATTTCAATATTATGACGCCTTAAAAACACGACCTATTTAACAACTTAACAATCATAATGTGACTAAACGCACCGACATCTGCTAGCCTAAATCTAAATAGTTGATACCATCAATAAAAACAATTACGAGAATAGTTATGGGCAAACTCTATAGCCGTTACGGCTCAAAAAGTCTCAAAGCGGTAGAACATTTTGTATTGATCATTATTGCGGTTGCGACGATTATTGCGATCGGTCAAGAGATAGTGCATATCATCAAGATGGGGGAAGTTGCCCTTGCCGATCTACTCTTGCTGTTCATCTATTTGGAAGTCTTAGCCATGGTGGCTAACTACGCCGAATCGGGTAAGTTACCGGTACGAATGCCACTGTATATTGCCATTGTTGCTTTAGCTCGTTATCTCATATTGGATATGAAGGGCATGGATGATTGGCGTATTATCGCAATTTCGGTATCAACTCTGGTACTGGCTTCAACCGTAATTGTTATTCGCTGGGGGCAACTAAAACTCCCCTACCCCAGAAAAGAAGAAGACGATTTATAATTTCCCAAACGGCGCTAATAACAGCGCCGCTTTATTCACCCCTTGCATTAAACTGTAATAACCTTATATGTAAATCTCCTAAGTTACTGGTTATATTAACGATGGTGAAGTATAAATAGAGACGAATCTTGTAATTTAGACTACTCTGAGCTTTATTGTACCAGAGTAAATTTGTGCTAAATTTAATCTTACTGTGCTCTGCCATTATCTTAGGGAATAACAAATGGGCCAATACCAACATCAATATGACGAACGTCGACAATCTCAGCGCGTCGACTTAGAAGCCGATCGGATCTTCTTGTCTTGGACTGATATACAGGGTAATTCTCGAACCGATAATGCCATCTGTCTCGATATCTCTCGCCAAGGCATATTGATTGAATACAGCGCTCCGTTCGTATTAGGCGATGAACTTCAAATCACCTTTAATCCCAATTCAGACACGCAAAACAGCGTTAGAGCTCAAGTTTGCCGTTGTAATGAAAGTGAGAACAATGCTAAAAAATTTCAAATTGCACTACAAATCCTTTAACTTTTCAGGTAACTAGTGTGTCATCATTTGAGCAACTGCGATAACCCTGCTCTATACTAATTGCACTTGATGTAGCTTAAATAAAGTCAAACTGGCTTAAGGGAGAAAAACTGATGATTCTGCTTGTGGGCGGCGAAAAAGGAGGAGCAGGAAAAAGCTGTATGGCGCAAAACCTGGCGGTTTATATTACTCAAGCTAAACAGGCAAATGTGCTGATGGTCGATTGCGATCCACAACGCACCACATCGGACTGGATCCAAGCACGAAATGAAGATCCCAATTTACCTTTAATCAACTGTATTCAGCTATATGGGAAAATTCGTAATGATCTTCTTGGCTTAGATCAACGATTCGATTACATCATTGTCGACTGTGGTGGCCAGGATAACTTAGCCATGAGAGCCGCCATGTCAGTCGCCAGCTATGTTGTCTTACCACTTAGGCCCAAACGCCGTGATTTAAAGACCCTCCCACACATGGAAGATATGCTCAGTACTTGCAAAATGGTTAATCCTAAGATGATTGCCACAGTGGTAATGACACAATGTCCGCCATTGCCAACACAATTTAAACGTATTTTAGAGGCCAAAGAGGTGGTCAATTCGTTTAATTTGAAGGTGCTAGATCATGTCACTTTTAATCGTAATATTTACGATGATAGTGAAGAGAGTGGTTCATCAGTGCTAGAAATTGAGCCCGACGGCAAAGCGGCTAATGAAATTCGCGCGATTGCCGAAGAGCTATTTGCTATTCCGCCGGAAAACGCATACGAATTCCAACAAGCAAAAGAAGGATCTTGACCTTAGTCTAGTGGTTACAGATCCTGTCTGCTGAAGTTTCAACACCTGTAGCTGATTCAGTAAACTTACCCTTCTTTTCCAAAAAAGCGATAAGTTGTTTCGCATCCATCTCACTCGCTGAACAAGTATGGAAGCGCGCTTGCTCACCAAAACGTTCTGCAATGAGATGTTCTAATTCCAATTTTGAAACCGCACGACCTAATGAAATCATAAACTCCATCACTTGATGACCATGAATAGATTCAGACACAACTTGCGACATAGCAACCTCTTTAAAGATACAAATAATTTATACCTTTATAGCGTAAAGCTTGTTACTAAACTTTGATCTGTGACTCACACTCTGAAAATGCCATCAAATAACACTTATTCTTTTAAGATTTCAGGAATGATCTGCACACTCCCTAAATCATTAGACATCCAAATCTCACCTTCACAGATATTAAACTGAACTATCATGCTGCGGCTGACCAAATCTCCCATCGCCTTAACGGCCTTTTCTGGGATATTCCACACTTTTAAATTATTATAGCGAGAAAAAGCTTGTTGGTTTTGCTGCCACCAAATTGGCACACTACGACCACCATAAGCAAATAGCTGCACCTGCTGTGATCGGCCACATGCTTTCCTTACCCATTTTTCATCACTTTGACCAAAATCGATCCACAGTTCAATCTCATCGCTGAGGGATTTTTGCCATAACTCGGGTTCATCTTCGACACACAATCCCTTACTGAATTGCAAGCTATCGCTAGCGTTTAAGGCAAAAGCCAATAAACGCAACATCATACGAGCATCAGTTTCAGAAGGGTGTTGAGCGAGTGTCAGATTATGATCTTGATAGTAACCACGATCCATATCCGCAATCTGTAATTGCGCTTTGTAAACGGTTGATTTGAGTGCCATGTAGATCTAATTGAAAAAATTTTGCTTAGTCTACCCTAAAGCACTGTGGAAAACAGATTAACTCGAAATGATGCTTAACAATTGGCTTAAATAAGCCTTAGATTGAACCCACCTTTAAGTGTTTTGCCATCGGAAAATATGCCACCAACTTACTTATGGCCTCCTTGTTAGCATAAATCAAACTGCGCTGGCCTTTGTCATATAACTCTGATAATTGGCTCATACTGATCATGGCTTCTCTGGAAGCATCACGGCGACATAATTCCAACAATGAATGAGGCAGTGCGAGCTCACTATAAACAACATCCAATTTTTGTAGCAAAGGCATAGCAGCAATTGGCAGTAAACTAAATTCCGTTAACTCATCAATCAATAAGATCTCACCTTGACTGGATAACTGATTAAAAGCATTAGCGTAATGCACCGATGTCTTGTCGTCGAAACCGTCACCATTAGCCTCGAAAAAATGCTCCCAGAACAGTTTACGCTGATGAAAAACGGGTAGCTTTTGTTGTACCTCGACTCGGCGTTCTGCAATAAAATCCAATAAAGGATTAAGTGAATGAGGCAGTAATGTTTCAATGCGAGAACGCAAGTCACGGGCAAATACTGGCGCGGCACCCGCAGTGCTAATGGCCACCTGCAATTTGCCTCTATCAATAATGGAAGGGGTGATGAATCGACATAATGCAGGCGAGTCGACCACATTAACCCAAATCCCGTGCTGATGCGCATATAAAGCAAAGCGCTGATTTAACTCATCATCTGCGGTTGCAAGATACAAAAGGTCAATATCAATAATATCCTCAACATCGGCTTCTCGCTGCAATAGCCTAATGCGTTGAGATTGTTGATAAGCCAATACTTCATGACAAACATCTGGCGCTATCACCGTGATATGTGCGTCGGTACGAGATAGCAGATCAAGTTTACGACTGGCAACTTCTCCGGCGCCGATAAGCAGAACTCGCAGGGATTGGGTATCAACAAACAGTGGGAAATATTGCATGTTAGGCTTACTCGTTAATTATCCAGCCAATATTCAAGCTGGTAGGCATGATAACAACAGACCATCAAATCAAAACTAACTTATTAATTCGCTTCGCTCAGCACAGCAGTTCCAGCAAAGCTCAAAATTACCTTCATTTATTTCATGGCATTTAACACATTGCCATTTAGGGCTCACACTATTGAGGGTTTCAAGTTGCGCTAATGCCTGATCATATTGGGATTCACCGACCCAAAGCTCAACGTCTTGTAGATCAGCAGGAAGCTCACCCACCCCCCCTAATAAAGCTTCACCGCGAAGTTCAACGGTAATGCCACAAGTTTCTAACATCCCTTTCCAACTATGAGCCTGCAGCAAGTTACCGCTCGCGACCAGTCGACTTCTCTCTTCCATGCTTACCTCGTTATGCCCAGCTAAGATTGCCTTTCAGCTCATCGCCATACATCCTAACGTCAAAGCGACTCGATTGTCGATAACTCTAGCGGATCATTTACATTTAATACCAACCAGCATGAGAAAGTGATCTACTCAACGTGTTTTTTGGCTACTAATTCAAGGCGAATGGATGGTGCAATGGTTTTCCCTTGTAAGGCCATTCAACGTAGAAATAAGAACTCAAAAGCACGCCTAACAGACGAGTTTAACCGTAGAACAACCATGCCCTTCACTCGTTGCCTTGCCTCAGCAGCGCTTAATTCTCGCTGAACGATAACATCTTTATACTGATGGATATTACAGATATAAAAAAAGCCACAATCTGTGGCTTTTTATTGATGAATCTTGAGCTTATGGCATCAGAGCGTCTTGATCTGCGCCTTCTTTCTCAATCTCAACTGGCATCATATGTTCACGATTGATCCCAAGCTTAATCGCTAGGAAACTCGCGACATAAATCGATGAGAAGGTACCCACAAAAATACCCATTAGCAATGCGGTAGCAAAGCCATGGATCATGGTGCCGCCTTTAAGGAACAAGGCAATGACCACCACTAAAGTCGTTCCTGTGGTAATAATGGTACGGCTCATAGTCTGAGTAATAGATACGTTAACGACTTCTTCAGGGCTTCCCTTTCTCATTTTCAAGAAGTTCTCACGAATACGGTCAAATACTACAATCGTATCGTTAAGTGAGTAACCTACAACCGTTAGCACACCGGCTAATACAGTTAAGTCAAATTCCAGTTGGAAAATAGAGAACACACCTAGCGTGATGATAACGTCATGAGCTAGTGCCGCTACTGAACCTAATGCTAACCGCCATTCGAAACGGAATGACACGTAGATAAGAATACAGATAAGCGCGACTAATACTGCTAAACCACCTTGTTCAGCCAGTTCCTTACCTACTTGTGGGCCGACAAACTCGACGCGCTTTTGCACAACACTTGGATCAACTGTCGCCGCCCCTTCCATCACGTGTTGAACTTGTAAGTCGCTCTTAACACCCGCTTTAACCGGAAGACGGATGAGTACATCGCGGCTTGAACCAAAGTTCTGCACTACAGCACCGTCAGTCTCTTCGGTATTCAATAAGCTACGAATCTTATTAAGGTCAACCGCTTGAGAAAACTCCATCTCGACGACAGTACCGCCGGTAAAGTCTAATCCCCAGTTAATGCCTTTCACTGCAAGTGAGCCCAATGAACCCAACACTAAGATCAGAGACAAGATACTGATCGGCACAGCATGACGTAAGAAGTTGATCGTGCCTTTTATTGATAAAATCTGGAACATGGTCAACTTCCCCTTAAATCGACAGTTTCTTCACACGCTTACCGCCCCACATCGCGTTCACGATTGAACGTGTACCGACAATGGAAGTAAACATAGACGTTGCAATACCTATCATCAGTGTCACCGCGAAGCCTTTAACGGCACCGGTTCCCACAGCAAACAGGATTAACGCTGTCATAAAGGTGGTAATGTTAGCATCGGCAATGGTTGAAAACGCGTTGCCGTAGCCTTCATGAATAGCTTGCTGAACGCTACGACCAGCACGTAACTCTTCTCGAATACGCTCGTAAATAAGCACGTTACCATCAACAGCCATACCAACAGTCAGTACCATACCGGCAATACCTGGCAGCGTTAAAACCGCGCCAGGGATCATCGACATAACCCCAACAACCATGACTAAGTTAGCTGTCAACGCTAGATTAGCGATCAGACCAAATCCACGGTAATAAACCAGCATAAAGATAAGTACAACCGCCATCCCCCAAATCATCGCCTGAACACCGTTTTCGATATTCTCGGCACCTAGGCTTGGGCCAATGGTACGTTCTTCTACAATCGAAACTGGCGCAATCAATGCACCGGCACGAAGTAGTAACGCGAGGTTTTGAGCTTCAGAATGGTCTAGACCGGTAATAACGAAGTTACGACCAAGACGGGCTTGAATTGTCGCGACCGAAATCACCTCTTCAATCTTATCCATCTTGACGCTACCATCTGGGTTTTTAGCACCGTTATCTTTATATTCGATAAACAGTGTCGCCATTGGCTTGCCAATATTGTCTTTAGTGACATTTGAGAAGATAGATCCGCCTTTCGCATCGAGATTAATCGATACTTGAGGACGACTATATTCATCGAAACTTGGCTGGGCACCTTGGATATGATCACCAGTGAGCATAACGGCTTTTTGCAACGCAACTTGACCACCTTGACGACGGTTGTAAATTTGCGATGTGGCAGCAATACGACCACTAGCAATAGCCGCTGCATCAGCTTTTTCATCAACCATATGGAATTCGATTGACGCTGTTGCACCTAGAATGTCTTTAGCGCGGGCTGTATCTTGTACACCAGGCAGTTCGACGATGATGCGTTCTGCACCTTGGCGTTGTACCACAGGCTCAGCAACACCCAATTCGTTTACACGGTTACGCAATGTGGTGATGTTTTGCTGCAGCGCCTCTTCCTTAATCTGCTTAAGGTAGACCTCGCTCATGCTTGCCAGTAACTGGTAATTATCACCAGCAGTGACATCAGTAAACACCATGTCATTACTACGTGTTTTTAGGAATCGTTCTGCTTTAGTGAGGTTTTCTGCATCACGGAACTTAATCTCAATCCCTTTAGGGGTATTGCGAATGCCCGCGTAGCGAATCTTTTCACTACGAAGATCGGCTCTAAAATCGGCGATTTTAGCTTCGGTCATCTTGCGAATTGCTTCACTCATGTCCACTTCCATCAAGAAGTGCACACCACCACGTAAGTCGAGACCTAGTTTCATTGGACTACCGCCCATAGACTCTAACCACTTAGGTGTCGCAGGCGCTAAGTTTAACGCGACGATATACTTATTACCGAGTGAATCTGCAATGGCCTCTTTCGCTAACAATTGCTGCTCTGCGTTCGCCACACGTACTAATAACTGACCATTTTCTAGCTCAGAACGTTTAACCGTGATCCCTTTTGCAGTCAATATCTCGTTGACTTGCGTCTGAGTCGATACATTGACTTCGGCACCACGACTTGCAACGACCTGTACAGCATGGTCTTCACCAAATAAATTTGGTATTGCGTAGAATGCACCTACGGCGATAATAATTATCACCATTAGGTTTTTCCACATTGGGTATTTATTTAACACACCATCGCCCTCTTGGCTTAAAGTGACTTAGATATAACTTAAAGTGACTTAATAGACCCTTTAGGCAACACAGCCGCGATATAATCCTTTTTAATCGTGATTTCTGTTGTTTCGTTAATCGCTAACAAAACGTAATCATTCTCGTCGCTGATCTTGGCGATTTTGCCTAAGATCCCACCGCTCGTTAATACCTCATCACCTTTGCTCAATGAGCTCATTAGGTTTTTATGCTCTTTAACACGCTTTGACTGAGGACGGAAAATCATGAAATAGAAAATCAAACCAAAAATGACCAACATGAAAATCAATTCCATGGTGCCACCACCCGCAGGTGCCCCAGCTGTATTTGCGTATGCATTTGAAATGAACATATTTCTCTCTTCTTATTAGCAGTTGTATTAATCGGATAACTTAGGGACTTCACGACCTTGACTGGTATAGAACTCCTCAACAAAGGCGTCTAATGTACCTGTCTCGATTGCGCCACGCAAACCTTCCATCAACATTTGATAATAACGTAGGTTATGGATGGTATTTAAACGCGCTCCCAAAATTTCGTTGCAACGATCTAAATGGTACAAGTATGCCCGTGAGTAGTTCTTACAGGTATAACAATCACATTTAGTATCGAGTGGTGAAGTGTCATCACGATGACGCGCATTGCGGATCTTGATAACGCCTTCACTGGTAAACAGATGACCATTACGAGCATTACGTGTTGGCATGACGCAATCAAACATATCAACGCCACGACGTACGCCTTCAACCAAATCTTCTGGCTTACCGACCCCCATCAAATAACGTGGTTTATCGGTTGGGATTTTAGGACAAACATGCTCCAAAATTCGGTGCATATCTTCTTTTGGCTCACCAACGGCTAAACCACCAATAGCATAGCCATCGAAACCTATGTTAACTAAGCCTTCAAGACTTTCATCACGCAGATCTTCATAGACACCACCCTGAATAATCCCAAACAATGAATTAGGGTTTTCCAGTCGGTTAAACTCATCGCGAGAGCGTTTAGCCCAGCGCAATGACATCTGCATCGATTTGCGCGCTTCATCTTCAGTTGCAGGATACGGTGTACATTCATCAAAAATCATCACCACGTCGCTGCCTAATGAGTCCTGGATCTGCATCGACTTTTCAGGATCCAAGAACACTTTCTCACCATTGATGGGCGAACGGAAATGCACCCCTTCTTCGGTGATCTTACGAATATCACCAAGGCTGAAAACCTGGAATCCACCAGAGTCAGTCAAAATCGGACGCTGCCAGTTCATAAAATCATGCAAATCACCATGCTTACGCATGATCTCTTCGCCTGGACGTAGCCAGAGATGGAAAGTATTACCCAACAGAATATCGGCACCGGTCGCTCGAACTTCTTCAGGTGTCATTCCTTTTACCGTACCGTAGGTGCCAACCGGCATAAATGCTGGCGTTTCTACAGTGCCACGTTCAAACACTAAGCGACCACGACGTGCACGGCCATCGGTCGTATCTAATTCAAATTTCATAATTCACCTCGCCAGAGAAACAGTCTGACTTTGAGTTACGCAAACTTTTGTTGCGCCATTAAACAACAGATAAGGGCAAACAATTCAGTATCAACCCTAAATCACAAAAAAATCTAAAAAAATACCCACCGCGTAAGTGGGGTGGGTATTTTAAAACAAAATCACTTGTTAATTCGCTTTTTTAGTCACAAACATGGCATCACCATAGCTAAAAAAGCGGTATTTTTGTTCGATCGCGTGCTGATAGGCATTTTTTACTTCATCAAAACCGGCAAACGCACTAATCAGCATAATCAACGTCGACTCTGGTAGATGGAAGTTTGTCACCATGGCATCGACCACTTGGAACTCATATCCAGGGTAAATAAAGATATCGGTATCACTGCTGAAAGGTTTAAGTTTACCAGCACTGGCCTTAGCTGCACTTTCCAGTGAACGAACTGAAGTTGTTCCCACGGCTATCACTCGATTACCCGATGCCTTCGTAGCATTAATTTGATCGACAACCTCTTGTGAAACCTGAGCCCACTCTGAATGCATCTTATGTTCGAGAATGTTGTCAACACGAACCGGCTGAAAGGTGCCAGCTCCCACATGCAAAGTCACAAAGGCGGTGTTAACCCCTTTCTCTTTAAGCTGTTCCAGCAAGTTATCGTCGAAATGTAAACCCGCTGTCGGCGCAGCGACTGCACCTGGATTTTGGTTATAGACAGTTTGATAGCGCTCTTTATCGGCATCCTCATCAGGACGGTCGATATAGGGAGGTAATGGCATATGCCCTACCTCTTCCAACACTTCTAAGATAGTTTTATCACTGTTTAACTCAAGCTCAAATAAGGCATCATGGCGCGCGACCATGGTCATTTGATAATCGCCATCTAAAACAATGATACTGTTAACTTTAGGGGATTTTGAACTACGAACATGAGCGAGAATACGCTTTTCATCTAGCATCCGCTCAACAAGAACTTCCAGTTTGCCGCCGGTCTGCTTCTGGCCGAATAGTCGTGCAGGGATCACTCGCGTGTTGTTAAATACCATTAAATCGCCAGGATTAACCATGGCCAAAATATCGGTAAACTGCTTATCGGCAACTGCACCTGTCTCACCATCTAAAATGAGCAAACGTGAAGCAGTTCGCTCTGCCATGGGATATCTGGCAATCAGTTCATCAGGAAGATCAAAAGAAAAGTCGGCAACTCGCATAATTAGTCTCTGCTTAACATAAATCGGCCGCTAGTCTATTGGCTGAAACGCAGAAGATCAAGGAACACGCACTAGTTAACGCCTTTGTCTTTACCGTGATGGCGACTGTCTTTGGGGGAACCTGCAGAAAAACCGCTGTAACGACTCTGCTCTATGGGAATGTCAACCTGCACACGCTTTCGTTTAGGCTGAGATTTTTGGGCATATAACTGTGATAACCAGCTCCACATCGTCCATGATCCTATAACCGATATACTTGATTAATAAAGTGTCATCATGCGCACATCCTTAAGGCCAGCCTAATTTGTCTTCTCAAACACAAGCACAAAATAAAAGGTTCCTTAGCACATCAGGCCATGATAACGTGAAAACAGAGATTTGATAAAGACAAATATAGACTATTCATGAACTTTCTGGCACACCTTCATCTTGCAGATAATAGCAACACGAGTCTTGGCGCAAATTTGGCTGGTGATTTTGCCAAAGGCAATATTGCCGATCACCCCAAATCGCTTCAACAAGGGATCTGGCTACATCGACAAATAGACTCGCTTACCGACAGCCATGAGCTCACTAAAGAGTTAAGGGCTGCGTTTCCAACAGCTTTGCAACGCGCAGCGCCCATCTTAATTGATTTGTCATTTGATCATATGCTTGCCAAATATTGGGACGAATACCACAACCAATCTCTAGCGGATTTTGCCCTAAAAGCTTATAGCCAATTAGACAACACGCCTGATTTGCCAGAAAAGCTCAATACGTTGATACCTAGAATGCGCAGTGAAAATTGGCTCACCGGCTACCAGAGCCGCCAAGGATTAAATCAAACCATCGAATCGGTCGCTAAACGCATATCTAAACCCGAAATTTTTAAAGGGGCGACTAAAGCGGTAGAGAAAATGGATATCGACATCGAGATTGCCTTTCGCACCTTCTACCCACAACTGATGGCCTACACTCGAATCTGGACTCGCCAAACCCCTAGCGAATTCCTCTAATCGCTAATAGTCTGCGTAAATTGATGTGTCTTGGCTCAATCGAAAACTCGCTATAAGCTCTTGGCTCACGCCAAAACGTAAACGCTATCGTTATCTCAGAGACTTTATCTTTCTGGCTCTGTTTGCTTTTGCCCTACTCAGCTATCAACAGAGACACATGCTCAGTGGCCAAGCACCGGCAATTGATGCCATCAGCACTCAGGGAGAGGCCATTCACTTTGCCAACGTTCAACCAACCCTAGTTTATTTCTGGGGCACTTGGTGCCCGGTGTGCCGAATCACCTCGCCCATGGTCAATAGTCTTGCGCCAGGTGCCAAGGTGATCAGTATCGCAGTTGGCTCAGGAACCGATGAGCAGATAAATCAGTTTATGCTTGAACATCAATATCAATTCGATGTGATAAACGATAAGACTCAGTTGCATCAAACCTGGGGAGCCATGGCATTTCCATCTATCTATATTGTCGATGCCGAAGGTCAAATCCGCTATAAAACCTCTGGTGCCACCAGCAGCTGGGGAATGAAGCTTCGACTTTGGTTAGCCAAGTTCTAACTCTCCATAGGCAATAAAAAACCTCATCATTTGATGAGGCTTTTATTCAATTTACTTGGCGCGATTAGCTCCCACGCCAATTGTAACGCTTAAGCTTGGGTCTTAAAGCGGCTAACCGATTCATTTAATGACTCACACTGAACTTCAAGTTCCATAGATAACTGCTTGTTATTGAGTGAGGTATTAGCGGTTTCTTGTGCTACATCGCGAATACTGCTGATGTTCTTATTCACTTCACTCGCTACCGTACTTTGCTGCTCAACCGCTGCTGCAATCTGGGTACTCATGTCGAGAATCTCAGTAATGTCGCTATTGATCTGTTGCAACAATCCACCAGCAGATGCCGCTTGCTGTGAACTATCCTGCCCCTGAATCTGAGTTTCTTGCATCAGTTCAACAATATTTTTGGTTCTGCTTTGCAAGGTATCGATAATCTTAGAGATCTCTTCGGTAGACTCCTGAGTACGAAATGCTAGGCTACGAACTTCATCGGCGACCACCGCAAAACCTCTACCTTGCTCACCGGCTCTTGCCGCTTCAATCGCCGCGTTAAGCGCAAGTAGGTTAGTCTGTTCGGCAATAGCACGAATAACATCAAGTACTGTACCTATGGTTTGACTATCTTTATCGAGCTCTGCAACCACATCAGCCGACTGCGACAACTTGTCAGTCAATGATTGGATCTTACCAATTGTCTGCTCGACACTATTCAAACCATTTTGAGTATTCTGATGGGCTTTTTCGGCACGTTCGGCGGCTAGCTCAGTATTTTGCGAGATATCATCAATGGTCGCCCCCATCTCAGTGATAGCCGTTGCCACCATATCGGTTTCTTGTAGTTGTTGCTCAACACCTTGCGATGTACTTTCTGAGTATTGCTGCAGTTGATTACTCGAGTCTCTCACCTGCGCAATCGAGTTAGTAACTTCATTAATTAATGCGTTAAAACTAGCAAGCATCGCGTTAATTGAGGCACCAATTTGACCAAGTTCATCGTCACTGGTCTCACAGCGTAATGTTAGATCGTTACTGTCTTTAATCTCTTCAATAACTTTGGTAATACCACTAATGCTGTTAACAATATTTCGCGAAAGC
This sequence comes from Shewanella sp. Isolate11, assembly GCF_022398315.1. GTDB lineage: Bacteria > Pseudomonadota > Gammaproteobacteria > Enterobacterales > Shewanellaceae > Shewanella. Next base: position 12,957 of record NZ_JAKEVF010000002.1, on the reverse strand, counting down.
AGTATCGTCAGCATTCCAAGTAAGATAACGATAAAGACGAAGAACAGAATGTTAATAACCCAACCATGCTGCTCTGCTTCCACGATAGCGATATCTGAGGTTTCACTGATTTCTTCGATAGTTCTTTCAGCATTGGCCGCTGTTTTGCTCATATTAGCAAGTAGCCCCTGAGAACCATCAAGACCTAACGTTTGCTCAGCCTCAGTTACCGCCAAGAACGACTTAATATAAATACCTAAGTTAGCTTTTTTACTGTCGACACTAAGCTGTCCACGCTCAAGCTCAGCAAGTTGCGAGTAAAGCTCATCAACATAGTCCTGTACTTTAGCGGCATATTTCATGTCATGACGTAATAAGAAATCTTTTTCTGCACGGCGAATTTGCAGTAATGTCACTTTTAAACCTTGAAGTTCACCGGACACATCAAATTCTTTTTCAAGGGTATGGGCAGCATTACGAAGTACTCCCATCAAACCATCGGTGGGAGAAAGACCAATTTTTTCTTGTAAATCAAAGACAGAGACTGCTGCGTCTTCATAAGACTTTAGCGCACGAGACAAATCATCAAAATGACGCGTATCTAAATCATGCTCAATAAAAGTGGCTTTTAACACCTTAATATCGGCTTCGACACTTTGTAATGCCTCTTGATGCACCGACTTTAGCTTAATATCTTTGCTGCTGAGGAAGTTTTTCTCCGCATTGCGAACCGCTAATACTTTAGCTTCAAGGTGCGCCGTTGTTGTAAGGGCATGGCTCAGCGATTTCACGGTTCCATTTGAATACTGTTGCAGGCCAAAAACTGCAAATAAGACAGTGATCGTAACAACAGTGTTGAGCAGCAGTTTAGTTTTTAATTTCATACTTACATCTTCCGAAGGACTTTATATCCCATTTATATGGCTGAAATAGCCGGAACCTAGCGTATTACACTATTTCTATCGGAAAACTTTCACTGTCCTTTAGCTCTTTTTATTGTTTTAAAGATCCCTTAATTAGATTAAACAACTTATAATCTTGATATTAAAAGAGATGTTTAGCTCATTCTTATTTAGCACAATTCAATAACTGCCCAAAAACCAAACCTACGCTGAAGTTTGTGCCAACATCAATCACGAAAACAGATATGGAATATGTGAATATTGACTTGGGTAAGATATGCTCAGAGACCAAATTGCATGACAACAAAGACCTGTCCAGCAAGAGTTAAAACAAACTCTATTCCATGATCATGAAGAGAAAGTATGGAGAAAAAAATATGTGGTGGCGCAATTTAATCGTATTTTTAGCCTACGCACTCCTCGGGGCGCACTTTCTCAGATACGGCCAAACGATGCTGTGTATTGCCTATGTCATCGCGCCTATCCTGCTTTTTATGCGCCAAGTTTATGCAATTCGCCTATTACAATTGGGTTTACTGGTAAGTGCTATTTTTGTGTGGGGAAGCAGCACCTTTGACTATGTGCAAATGCGCCAATCGATGAACGCACCTTGGCTCAGGCTGGCGGCTATCATGTCTGGCGTGATTGTATTTACCTTAATCGCAGCCTACTACTGCCAAGCCTTGATAAAGCGTCGAATTAACTAATACAGGAGGGTTGCCCAAGGTTCACACCTTGAGGCAGCTGTCTAGCCAATAATCGCCGGGCAACGACATCAACAACAACATTAAGTAAGGCGGTGATCATTAACAGATATAGAGCATTGCTATAACGGATCTCGGCAAAGGCACTGTCGATATAAAACCCCAGCGTAGCAATACCCAGCACACCAAAAATTGCGGTTTCTCGCAAAATCACTTCAAAACGATAAAACAGCAACGACATAAGGTTTGGATAAATACGCGGTAAGATCTCAAAAGCAAAATGATCACTGTTGGCCTTATATGTATTACTGGGTATAAATGATGCGTCTTGCCGAGAAACCAGATAAGCGATTAACGCGCCATTATGTAATGCCAATGCCGCAATGGCTGGCAGCATCGAAGGCCCCAGCAGCATCATAAAAATAAAAGCTAATAAATATTCAGGAGTTGAACGCAGTAATAACAGAACCAACTGCCCAGCCCCTGCGCCGATATTGCCACAACGATGACGACTGGCACAGGCATAACCTGTTAGCGCGAGCAGATGAGTCGCCCCCAGCGCGGTAATGGCAAGTACCAGGGTGGCCGCGGTTGCGGGCAGTGCTTGTTCTATGGTTAATCTCTGCCACCAATGAAAACATTGGACTAATCCATCTGTAAAAGCAACGTGGCCATATACTATGGCTTTAATCCCTGGCGGCAACAGATCGTGGCTAACAAATTGCCAAATCAACATGCCATCAATGGCACCCATTGGCGGAAGGCTAAACAGTGCCAATAATAGGTAAATAGGCATTAATGCGCGTTTGGCCCAAAATGAGATACTGCCGACTAGCAATATCAACAAAATTAATAGCGCCGCACCTTCGTGATAATTCCCTTGCCTAAATGCCGTTTCTAGATAAAAGCCTACCGTGGGCATGCCGACAAACCCCAGCACGGCACTACTTCTAAGGGCGCATTCGAAGCGGTAACGCACATAGGCAAAAACAAGCGGATAAACATGGCCTAACTTGCCATAAACATAGCCACTGACTCTATCGATATTGGACGGTAAGTTTTGCCCAGTCTGACTCGGAGCCTGCTGCAAAATATCGTGAAACACCCGCGCAAACGTGGCGCCATAGGGTAAGGCTATCGCCACTATCCCTGTGATGGGCGATAAACCAAACAACTGCAGAAACAGCAAGGCCCAGAATATCTCATGTATGCCACGCACCATGGCACATATCCCGGCAACTACAGCGGATTGATAAATAAAAGCCAGCGGAATGCCAATCAGCAGCCCACACACGACTCCCAACAGCGCAAAACTCACCGTGAGCCATAAGGCATGAAATAGCGATTCAGTAGCAAAGAAGTCGGGAGTGATAAAGCCAAGCAACATACGAGAAAACTCGTTCCAAGGCTCGAGAGAAATGACATCGATATCGGCGAAATATAACCCCAATAACGCCATCGACCAGACAGTAAGAGTTAAACGTTGCCAAGGCCCAATAAAGTGCAATTTTGAAGTCATTAAGATACAGCTTCAACGAATTGATTATCAAAGAACTCACTCAGCATCTGCTCGTTAAGTTCGCACGCCAATTGGTTTAAAGCCACCTTGCCCTGTTTGAGGCCGACAACTCGGTCAAAGTGCCCTAAGGCTAAACGACAATCATGCAGCACCATTACCACGCTGGTATGTTGAGCTAAAACATACTCAAGTAAGCGGCTGGCCATCACAGGGTCCAGCGCCGAAAACGCTTCATCCCCTAAAAAGGTATTTTTTTGTTGATAAATTGCCCGAGCAATAGCGACTCGTTGACGTTGGCCGCCAGATAAAGCAGACACTCGAGTATTAAGCGCAACAGGTAATTCAAGCAGATCGCAGAGGGTTTTCACCTCCGCCAAATGACGCTTAAAAGGCCAAACTAGGTTAGCCAGATTATAGGGCCAACCATGACGGCATAAGGCCCCCATATAGATATTATGGAAAATACTTAAGTTTTCGACCAAACCTTGGGACTGAGAACACAGCGCGGCATCAGACTCGAGTTGATGAAAGATATGAGTCAACAACGTGGATTTACCCGCCCCCGAAGCACCGACAATAGCAAGTTTCTCTCCTTGATTGATGCTCAGAGATAACTGATCAATAACCGGCTTATCGTCATAATAAAGCGAGACAGAATCGAGGGCTAACAGCATATTAATCTAATAAGCCAATGGTTAAGGCTACCGACTCGATCGGTTCATAATCCTTATTGGTGGCAGGCACAAAAGACTGACGGGGGAAGCTGGCGAGCAGATCAGGATCTTTCATATTCAGTAATGCCGTTTTAAGTTTCTCACTAAAGCCAGCCCCATAGGTGTTATCAACGCCCGCACGCACCGTCCATTGATAATCAGGATAAGCTGGACTTTCCCAAATCACTTTGACTTTATCTGTGTCGATCTGTCCTTTCTCAACCATGCTGTCCCATACTTTATAATTAACCGCGCCAATCTGATACGCCCCCGCTTCCACTTGGGCTATAGTTCGGCTGTGATCGCCAGAAAACCCCACACGAGAGAATATCTGATCGACCTTTTTACCCATGTTACGTTCGATATAAAACTGCGGCATTAGTCGACCTGATGTCGAACCTTTAGAGCCAAAGGTAAAGCTATAGCCGTTTAGGTTGGGGAAATTAGTTGAATAGTTCAATTCAGTAGAGCGATGAGCAATGAAATAACTCTTAAAGTATTGATCCTCAAAACCTTGAGCAATGGCATTTGAACCGGGAACTAAACGTCTAGCCTGCACACCCGATAAACCACCAAACCAAGCTAATTGCACCTGGTTATTACGAAACGCAGTCACTGCCGCCGCATAAGATTTTACGGGAATATAGTTAACTTCTACACCTAATTCCGATTCTAAATAACGCGCCACCTTTTCAAAACGGGTCTTCAGCTGACTCTCGTTTTCGTCGGGAATCGCAGTAAAAGTAAAGCTTTGTGCCCAAGATGCCGGCATAACAACACAGGCCAGCAGTAAACACACCGTTTTAATAAATGACATCAAATATATTCCTAATTGAAAGTAGAATGATTTTAACCATTAAGCATAACTAATCCTACCAACTTACTCGATTTTTAATCGTGGATCGACGCCTGAGTTTAAATTGCCTTTATGTCAGTGCCTGTTAAGCTAACCAGTTATAAACTGGCATTATTCAGCGGGTCTGAACTCGACTGTCTGAAGCTAAAAAACAGGCCATAAAATATGGCAATATAAGCGGACTACAAAAGTTCAACACTTGATTAATTAGGCGAACGCAAATGAGAATTTTGGTGGTAGAAGACGATCCTATCCTGTCGCACCATTTAAAGGTACAACTTGGCGAACTCGGTAATCAAGTTCAAGTCGCATTAACCGCTAAAGAAGGATTCTTCCAAGCAACCAATTACCCCATAGACGTAGCAATTGTCGATTTAGGCCTACCCGACCAAGATGGTATGAGTCTAATCAGAGGCCTCAGAGAAGCCGGTTTAAAAGCCCCAATTTTAATACTTACGGCGCGAGTCAATTGGCAAGATAAGGTCGAAGGCCTTAACGCCGGAGCCGATGATTATCTAGTTAAACCTTTTCAAAAAGAGGAACTCGTCGCAAGGTTAGATGCTTTAGTGAGACGCAGCGCAGGTTTCGTAAAACCCATCATCAGCAGTGGCAGTTTAGAAGTAGATCTTGCAGCCAAACAGGTATCGCTCAACGAGCAAACCATGGAAGTCACTGCATTTGAGTATCATATCCTAGAATACCTCATGCGCCATTGTCATGAGGTTGTAGCAAAACAGCGCCTGCTAGATGTAATTTATGGCGATAAAGAAGGCGATCCTAACACTATTGAAGTCATGGTCAGCCGTTTGCGTAAAAAGCTGACTAAAGGCGGCCTTGATAACGCCATTGCAACGATCCGTGGCCAAGGTTACAAATTCAATTTACCATGCAACTAAAATTTCCATTTAGACGCCGATTACTAACGCGGATGTTTGTCACCGCGTTATCCCTTATCGCGCTGGTCGGTTTTGGTTTGGCCTGGTTAATCAATATTCTGTTTGCTCAAAACCATTACAATGAAGAAACCGCCAAACTCATCGCCGAGATCCCCAAAGTCGCAGCAGAGCTCAAAGAACACAATATCATCCCAGAAAACACCAACTGGCTCGAAGAAAATACCACGCCACAAAAGTATATCCTCGCCAGCTGCGATCAAGATTATCGCCAAATTTGGAGCTCTTCGCGCGCGACCGTTCTGGGTTTATTCGATACCTGTGAGCGTTTTAATAGCATTCGCTTTGATTCGCCCCCTTACTACCTCACCTTGGCCGACAGCAAAAACTACTTTTTATACTTATTGCCAGTAGAGCTTGGTAAGCAGCAATACAACCTACTGGTCATAAAAGATGCCCAAAACCTAGAGCAGGAACTGGATAAATTCAGCCATAGAACCTACTGGCGATTGGGAATGATCATCGCTTTAGCGTTATTTTTATTGATCAGTGCAGGTTATTGGGGAATGCGCCCATTAGTGCGTCTTCGCAACGAGCTACAGCAAGTAAGCAGTGGTAAAGCGCAATCGCTATCGCAAGATTACCCCGTTGAACTCGAAGGCGTCACCCAAGCACTAAACCAGCTTTTGGTGCAATCTAACGCTCAGCAAGAACGTTACCAAAACGCCATGAATGATTTAGCCCACAGTTTGAAAACTCGCCTTGCCGCTGTGCATGCGATAACCGATGACAACAGCCTGAGTAAATCATTGGCAAATGACAAAATAATGGAACAAATTAGCCAGATGGATCAACTGGTTAAATATCAGCTAAAACGCGCTATGCTTGGCCGCAAAGGTTTAAAACAACAGCAAACCTTGGTCGCGCCTTTAATTGACCAACTGTCACAGATGTTATTTAAAGTGTATCGGGATAAGCAGGTACAATTGCACTTAGCGGTCTCAGCAGAACAGGTATTTCCCGGTGATGAAGGTGACTTGATGGAACTATGTGGCAACTTGATGGAAAACGCCTTCAAGATGTGTATATCTCAAGTCGGTGTCAGCGCCAGTTACAGCGACAATGGGGAATTTGTATTGATAATCGAAGACGATGGCCCTGGGATCGCCGAAAACATCCGTAAGCGTATCCTGCAGCGAGGTGTGCGCGCCGATACACAAAGGCCGGGACAAGGGATCGGCCTCGCCGTATGCCATGAAATCGTCTCGAGCTACAACGGCACCCTGAATATTGAAACCTCAGAACTGGAAGGTGCCAAATTTATCATCCGTATTCCGCTGTAACTCAAGCAGCCTTATTTTGCCGGGGTATATAACTTTTCAGCACGATTAAACATCACCCATGAGGTGGCAATATACTTATCGCCACTAATTGGCATATTACCTCTATGGCTATGGGTAAAACCCGCAGGGGCGATCACCATAGTGCCTTTTTTCGGCTTAACCTTACGTTGTTGGTAATAAAACTCGGTTTCACCACCTTCCTCAACATCATTGAGGTAATACATGTACAACACAACACGATGCAAGGCCTCATTATGGCCTAGTTGCGGAAATTGCTCAGAATGCCAATGAGGATAACCGCCCTTCTGCTTTTGATATTTTTGAATGTTGATGCTGCCGCTACGATACAGATATTGCACTAAGGGCTGAACACGAGAACGCCCAAGACGCTCAAAATTGTCCGGGGTTAAGGTTTGCGGTTGGCCTTTTTCATCGGCAACCGCTACTGCTACAGCCCCCATTAAGGCCATGGGATACTTTTCGAAATAAAGGGCACTATTTTTCAAAGTGTAATTAAGCAGCTCATGTCTTAAAGGCGTTAGATCTTCGAAAGCATCCATGGTGATATCATGGCTAACCTTCTTCTCTAAATCGACACCTTGTCCGGTTTGTCCATCAGTTACACCTGGATGCTGATTAAAAGCGGTCATCAAACGGTCGCACAATTCATCTGGGATGGCGTTAGGATAAACTTCGATAAAATCCATTAAAAACTCTCTAGCTGAGGTTATTCATAAACTTGGTTATGCTGACATAGACCCCTAGGCATTGCAAAGCAAACGAAGAACTCAAATATCAAAACCCTATTTGTGGTGCTCGGGATATTAACCAATCGGTATAAGAAAGTGATTGGTATTAGTAGATCCATTCAAACAGTAAAACTAAAGCAGCAATAATCACTAGCAAAGCCATAAAAAAGACTTTTTCTGCAACATTTTCATCAGCAACTAAAATTAATAGAAGTGCTAAGTATTAATACTACTTAATACAGGGAGAACCCATGGTTGAATTACCTAATTTTGACACGCTGAAATGGTTAGCCAAACACGATCCAGACAAGCTAGCTGCATTGCAAGATGAGCTTAGTCAAGCAACAATTGAACAGGCGAGTGAACATCATCGACCTCAATTACGGGCTCGTCTCTATAACTTTAATTTGAAAATGTCGCGTTGCAACAATCCTTTAGAACGCTGTATTCTTGCGGCTAAAATGGTCAATGATAAAGTGGTCTTTCTCAACCAAGTGGTTACCAATCCCGATGCCTATATAGAACAAAGGGCAAGTATCTTGCCCTATTCCGTTCAGAAAAAAGATCAAGCGTTATAGCCAGCCTTTACGCTTAAAGAAAAAATAAGTTGAAGCGGCGCTGCCGAACATCATTAATATCGCCATTGGATACCCTAACTGCCAACTGAGTTCCGGCATATTGGCAAAGTTCATCCCATATGCACTAGCAATTACCGTTGGCGGTAGGAAAATCACCGCCGCAACCGAAAATATTTTAATAATTTTATTTTGTTGTAAACCACTAAAACCCATAGCTGCATCGAGCAAAAAGTTTAATTTATCGAAAATAAACTGGCTGTGGGGCATCAAAGACTCGATATCCGATAACATCTCACGCAGATCTTTTAAATCTTCATCGGTCAACTTACCGCGATAATAACGCTGCATATAACGTAACGAGCGCTGAGTATCGAGCAAACTCAAACGAATTTTACCGTTTGAATCTTCCTGCAAAGTGATTAACTTGAATACATCATCAAGCTCGTCACTTTCAAAAACTTGTTCACCCACATTCTCCAGTACCGAATACACATCTTCAATTAAATCAGATAGGTAATCCACTTTGAGATTAAATAGCTCCAAAAAGAGAGCCTGAGGTGTTTTAACATCTAGACGTCCTAGACGCAGGTAATTACGCAGTAAACGAATCAAACCCACATCATCTTCTCTAAGCGTCACCAGAAACTGTGAGCGCAGGTTAAAAGAGATGTTAACCCCTTTTACATCCTGTCCCACTCGCTGCGGAAACAATGAGTTAATGTGCAGACCATCCTTGTTTTGATAAAAACGTGCCGAGGCTTCAATCTCATTGATATCCTCCTCTTCAGGCAGTTCCTCAACAGAGTAGCCACGCAACCATTCACGTTCATCATCTTCAGGTTTAAACAGATCTAACCATAAGGTGCCAGCAGGAACACTATCTTCAATATTAAGCTCAACAATAGATAGCTGACTATCTTGGTAAACATAAGCGGTGATCATAGGGCCTCCTGAAAAAACACTCTGATGAAAAGAGCCAAATCAAAGCGCAGGGAAAAATATTGTTTATTCTACCGAATAAAGTGCGCTTGAACAGCTTTGTTAGCCTTTAATGAACAAGCAGGTGCAATCGCAAAACTATTCAACATTGATACTATTGAGATAACGCAGGTGCTATTACAACTCGCTCTTGATTAGATAAGCGCACTTTAATGCCATCAACCGTGGTTATCTCATTAATACCGATATCACGCTTGTGTACTCGATAGATATTACTGTTCCCATCATTGGGAGAAACTATGGTGACATTGACAATTTCATTACCTGATTGCCATGACCAGTACCAATAACCACCACTGCCAAGCAGAGCCAAGGCCACAATAGCCATGGCAATATATTTAAACAACAAGCGTTGCCCTTGCTGCGTCGCCGTTTCACGTCGCGATTCAACCTTAGGCTTTCTGATATAAAACAGCGCGCCAGCGATAATAAGCAAGGTAATAAGAAGTTTGGTAAGCAAAACACACTCCAAAGCAGGGTTTTTAAAATTATAACCCTAGCAAAAGGGTTTAACTGTTATAAAGACCGCATCTAACAGAAAAATATCATAATTATCAAGCTAACACATTTGCAAACCAAAGCAGCAATGCTATAAAACAACTACCGAGTCCCCAAGCTACAGTCCTATGAAAATTATCTTATTAATCCTAATTAGTAGCCCACTATTGTTTATATCCAGTGCCTCTGCTGCGGTAAATATTCATCTTCCCAGTGAAACTGAGCCACTACTGCTCAATGGCAAAACTATCGATCAACGTCAGCTTCAAACTGAAAATGGCCAGCAGCAACTTGTATTCAAATACCTTGAAAGTTATCGCCAATTCGGCAGTCAACGACGCTTCACTTCCGAAGCCATCATTCTCACCTTTAGTGCAAAGGATGATCACTACCAAATCAAACTCCCTGAGATAAACTCGGCCAAAGAGGCTGAACGATTCAATAACAAGCCAATGGTAGAAATTATCGATAGCAAAGGCGTCAATTTGGATTATCAAATCGATACATTGCGTAAGCAAGGAATGCAGGTTGGACGTAACTATCCACTTGAAATAAAGCAGTACAATAGCCAAGGTAAAGTTGCTGCGATCAGCCAGCCACAATCGAGTACGATGACATCAACACACCATACCGAAATAAAAAGTACATCAATTAACAATACAACAGTAGACAATCAGCCTAAACCGCAAGCTTCAACAACGACAACGGCTTCCACAGCTGCGATTATTGCGGCAACAGACGCTAATAATACTCCGCTATCTGAAGACGTTAGCAATAACAGATCACAGTATGATATCGGCAAGATGCTCGACTTTTGGTATCAACAAGCCGATGAGCAAACCCGCAAAGCCTTTAAAGAACGGATCGGCGTCGATAAATAAATGCAGTTAAACTAGTGATGTTTTAATTGGCCATATTGATTAATAAACTCAACACCCGCTTGTCGCCCCATTAAGTAATCATTATTTAACTCATCATCTGAACTGCCTAATAACTTACTGTGTAGCTCAGTCTGTGGAAATATCTGAACCACCTCAACCCCTTTAGGTGGAGAAGCAATAAAAGACAATGATCGCTTATACTCAGCTTCATGGTGCACATAATAATATAGCGCTTTGGGACAACGATTAGATGAACAAATCCAACCTTTCAGGCGGTTTACCCATGGCGTATAAGCGGCGTAGGCCTTAGGCATGGTCCTTATCACAACGATCTTAGTTGCCCCTCTGCGATATGCCTCCTCAACCGGCAGCGGCGCAGACAAGCCACCATCAACATAAAAGTCATCTTCTACCTTCACCCCTTGACGATACAGAAACGGCAGGGCGCTGGATGCTTTTAATAATTTAAGCCAATTCTCTTTTGTTGGTTTCCTAAACTCAGCCAGATAGCTTGAGCTATTTGTCATGCTAATCAGCAGCTCTCGATTATGGAGCTGAGCTACACCCGAATCCATATTCAAACTAAACTCAGGCCGCTTAACCTGATCAAAATACCAATCTAAATCGACAGTATGCTGGCCCTTTATTCCTCTAGCTAGATTAAAAAACTGCGGCTTGCGAGAAAGCTGAGTAATTGATGTTCGAGCAAAACCTATCTGCCCCGTAAGATAGCTAGATAGATTTTGCGCGCCTGCAGATGTACCAATCAATAATGAAAACGGGTTGAAGCCTTGCATTAGCCACTCATCGAGAACACCTGCGGTAAAGATGCCACGCTGCCCACCACCTTCAGCAATCAATGCAGTCGTCGCTTCAGGCGAAGAAAAGGAGCGTCCCTCATCATTCGAAGCTTGAAGAAAATCAAGATGGCCAAAACGATCTAGTAAATTATGATCATTAAGCGTCTTTATTTCATCATTAAATACCGCTGACATCTTCAAATTTCCAATGTTAAAACCAATATACTAAATTTAATCCAGTCAAGGCTGACTGTATAACGGATAGTTTCAATCGAGGAGATAGGAAAAGTCTATTAGATACTGCTAAGCAAACAAAAATTCGGGTTAAGAATTTCACATGTGACTAAACGAAAAAATCCCCAACAAATAACGCTGGGGATTTATCGACTCTCTTACGAGTTAATTTTTGTCTTCACTACTTCTCTTATAAAGAGGAAAAGTGAAAACCAAATAGGCGCCTGGAAATGACCTACTCTTTATTATCCTTCAAAGGGGACACATGGGGAGACCCCACACTACCATCGGCGCGATTGCGTTTCACTTCTGAGCACCAGCGGCGATAAGGAGCGGATGGGAGCAGGTGTTTTAGTAAGTATTTCAAAAGTCCTTAAACGAAAAAATCCCCAACAAGTAATGCTGGGGATTTATCGACTCTTACGAGTTAACTGTTGTCTTCACTACTTCTCTTATAAAGAGGAAAAGTGAAAACTAATTAGGCGCCTGGAAATGACCTACTCTTTATTATCCTCGAAGGGGACACATGGGGAGACCCCACACTACCATCGGCGCGATTGCGTTTCACTTCTGAGGCGCCCGCAGCGATGAGGAGCGGATGGGAGCAGGTGTTTTAGCAAGTATTTCAAAAGTCCTTAAACGAAAAAATCCCCAACAAATAATGCTGGGGATTTATCGACTCTTACGAGTTAACTGTTTGTCTTCACTACTTCTCTTTATAAAGAGGAAAAGTGAAAACCAATTAGGCGCCTGGAAATGACCTACTCTCACATGGGGAGACCCCACACTACCATCGGCGCGATTGCGTTTCACTTCTGAGTTCGGGATGGGATNACGAGTTAACTGTTTGTCTTCACTACTTCTCTTTATAAAGASGAAAAGTGAAAACCAATTAGGCGCCTGGAAATGACCTACTCTCACATGGGGAGACCCCACACTACCATCGGCGCGATTGCGTTTCACTTCTGAGTTCGGGATGGGATCAGGTGGGGCCACAATGCTATGGTTTCCAGACAAATTCTGTTTTTTAATCGCTTGCTACTGCCTCGTTTGTCGGCCTTACTCGGCGCTGCACTTCTCATGTACTAAAGTACACTGCGAGGCTCGCTTTGTCGTAGCGTTGCCAACCAAGCCATTAGCTTCGCTGACTGCAATTAAATAATTTGAAAAGCTGCTCTCGTCTCTATTTCAAAAACAAGAGATATAAAATGGGTTCACACTCAATCAAGTGCCTGTATTCTTTTGTTCAAGTATCACCATCACGACCTCCATGGATGGAGGAAGTGCCGAGAAATGATTGGACTCATTT
>NZ_JAKEVF010000016.1 GCF_022398315.1 Shewanella sp. Isolate11 | reverse complement strand
TCCCCATTCGGACATCGTTAGCTCAAATGCTTGTTACTAGCTCGCCAACGCTTTTCGCAAGTTACTACGTCCTTCATCGCCTCTGACTGCCAAGGCATCCACCGTATACGCTTAGTCACTTAACCATACAACCCAAATGAGTTTCATCTCGCTTGTTACTCAAGCTGCTGTCTTTATTGTGACTCTCGCTTGTCAGTTATGTAGCGCTGCTACATGCCTTCCTCACTCTAGCCACGGCTTCGACAACAACATGATTAACTGCGCTTACGAAYCCTTGTCAATACGGGTAGTATCAACAGGTTGTACGCAACTAATGGTGTTTACTTTCGCCAAAAGAATACTCAAGTCACTTGATTTAAGTGTTTGAGAACTCAATTTTAATTTCGCGTTAATGCTACAAACAGCGATAAATCGCCGTCCCTTTCACATTAACACTATCAGCTTTCCAAATTTTTAAAGAACAAGCATCGTCGCTCGGACGTGCCACTCGCTCTAACAAGAACAAGTTATCTGTGTGAACACTCA
>NZ_JAKEVF010000015.1 GCF_022398315.1 Shewanella sp. Isolate11 | reverse complement strand
CTGATAAACATCTCCAGCACATCGGTATCAAAACTGAAGCTGAAATCAATCGGCCCCACACGGGTGATCTGCTGACCCACAAATTGCTCATTGTCGAACAGGTATTGGTCACCTTCGGTCACACCTAAACGGAAAGTCGGCTCAACGACTCGGCTAGGCAATAAATACAAATAGTTGGCTTTTAAGTCAGCACTGGTAAAGCTACGGGCGGCACCGATAAGTGGATCATTCGGCGCTAAATCACTGTTATCACCACTGCCATCTCCATCGCTGTCGACTTGCTCTGAAGGATCATCCGGGAAGGCATCGGCATTATCGCCTAGGCCATCACCATCACTGTCAGCCTGCTCTGTGGGATCTAAGGGGTAAGTATCTTCGGGATTGATGGTACCGTCGTTATCCATATCATCATCTTCACTATCRATGATGCCATCGAAATCTGAGTCTAACCCCAGCTCAATGGTTTCATAAAAGGTCAGACGCGGCTTAATATTTTCTCTCCAGATGGGCGCTTCACCATAGTTCCAAGCATTATCGTTAAACTGTTCATACTCGAGCACATAAACTCGGTTCGGTT
>NZ_JAKEVF010000014.1 GCF_022398315.1 Shewanella sp. Isolate11 | reverse complement strand
ATTTATCTTTGGCATCTCTATCCATGTGCATGTGTTCATCGTGAACAGTAAATGGTGGAGCTATGCGGGATCGAACCGCAGACCTCCTGCGTGCAAGGCAGGCGCTCTCCCAGCTGAGCTATAGCCCCATTTACATGCAGTCAAACAAAAACATACGTTACTTATTGCTAAGTCATTACCAAATCAAGTGAGACAAGGCATGTAGTGAGGACGTTTAGCCTGCTAAACGACGAACTACATAACGCAGTAACACGAAGATTTTGGTGGGTCAGAGTGGACTTGAACCACCGACCTCACCCTTATCAGGGGTGCGCTCTAACCAGCTGAGCTACAGACCCATTTATACTTGTATCTTATTCATGCTTATCGCTTTGAATAATAATACGTCGTCTAAATAGACACGTATATTTTTGCTCTTTCTTCTATCAAGTAATCTGTGTGAACACTCARCAAMTATCAAATTATCGTATAGGTAAGGAGGTGATCCAGCCCCAGGTTCCCCTAGGGCTACCTTGTTACGACTTCACCCCAGTCATGAACCACACCGTGGTAAACGCCCTCCCGAAGGTTAAGCTATCTACTTCTGGTGCAGCCCACTCCCATGGTGTGACG
>NZ_JAKEVF010000013.1 GCF_022398315.1 Shewanella sp. Isolate11 | reverse complement strand
TCCCCATTCGGACATCGTTAGCTCAAATGCTTGTTACTAGCTCGCCAACGCTTTTCGCAAGTTACTACGTCCTTCATCGCCTCTGACTGCCAAGGCATCCACCGTATACGCTTAGTCACTTAACCATACAACCCAAATGAGTTTCATCTGAGCCGCATYGCRACTAATGGTGTTTACTTTCGCCAAAAGAATACTCAAGTCACTTGATTTAAGTGTTTGAGAACTCAATTTTAATTTCGCAATAATCTTTAGATTATTACTATCAGCTTTCCAAATTTTTAAAGARCGGGCTTAAAAAAGCCAAAGATAAATTCTGCATTTATCTTTGGCATCTCTATCCATGTGCATGTGTTCATCGTGAACAGTAAATGGTGGAGCTATGCGGGATCGAACCGCAGACCTCCTGCGTGCAAGGCAGGCGCTCTCCCAGCTGAGCTATAGCCCCATTTACATGCAGTCAAACAAANATTTATCTTTGGCATCTCTATCCATGTGCATGTGTTCATCGTGAACAGTAAATGGTGGAGCTATGCGGGATCGAACCGCAGACCTCCTGCGTGCAAGGCAGGCGCTCTCCCAGCTGAGCTATAGCCCCATTTACATGCAGTCAAACAAATATATCGAATGCCAAATAATTTTGGCGAAGCCAAATCGAGTTTAGTCAAGGCAACTTGTTGCGACGTTTAGTTCACTAAACGAGTAACAAGTTAACGTAGAATAAACGAAGATTTGGTGGGTCAGAGTGGACTTGAACCACCGACCTCACCCTTATCAGGGGTGCGCTCTAACCAGCTGAGCTACAGACCCATTCTTTTTGGTTATTTAATCCTTACTCGGCGTTACTTTCATCGTTTCTCAGTCATGTGCTATCGCACACTCCCTGCGAGACTCTTCAAGTGCCTTGATTAAGAATCAAATCCCTCAAAAATTATCTTTCGATATTTTGCTCTTTCTTCTATCAAGTAATCTGTGTGAACACTCAGCAAATATCAAATCATCGTATAGGTAAGGAGGTGATCCAGCCCCAGGTTCCCCTAGGGCTACCTTGTTACGACTTCACCCCAGTCATGAACCACACCGTGGTAAACGCCCTCCCGAAGGTTAAGCTATCTACTTCTGGTGCAGCCCACTCCCATGGTGTGACG
>NZ_JAKEVF010000012.1 GCF_022398315.1 Shewanella sp. Isolate11 | reverse complement strand
CAAATTTCCTTTTTTGTCTGGAAACCATAGCATTGTGGCCCCACCTGATCCCATCCCGAACTCAGAAGTGAAACGCAATCGCGCCGATGGTAGTGTGGGGTCTCCCCATGTGAGAGTAGGTCATTTCCAGACGCCTATTTAGTTTTCACTTTTCCTCTTTATAAGAGAAGTAGGGAAGACAAACTGTTTAACTCGTTAAGAGTTGTGATAAAGCCACCTTATTAAGGTGGCTTTTTTGCGTTTGGGGCTTTATAAACTTCTCCTAATGACTATTAAGCCGCTAGGGCTTTGCTTTCTATGTTCTCTTAAAGCGAATTTACCTAGTCTGCTTTAGATGCGTTACAATGACTTTTTACGCTGCAATTTGAATTTATGGACTGTCCAATTTTTTCTTCTCTTCTTCCTTACAATACCTTTGGCATTGACGTTAATTGTCTTAGCCTAGTCAGAGCTACTGAACGTCAGCAGCTGATCGATTCTTGTCTGCAAGTAGTTGACAGCACAGCGCCTTTATTAGTGCTAGGTTGCGGAAGTAATGTTGTTTTTACTGAGGATTTTGTTGGACATGTTGTGGTAATAGAGACCAAAGGAATAGCAATATCTGAAGATTCACATAGCTATTATTTATCTGTTGAAGCTGGCGAAAATTGGCATCAATTAGTTAGCTTCTGTCTAGATAATAACATTGCAGGCTTAGAGAATTTAGCGCTCATTCCTGGTTCCGTCGGCGCCGCACCGATTCAAAATATTGGTGCGTATGGCACTGATTTTTCATATTTTTGTGATTGGGTAGAATATTTAGACTTGCTGACAGGTGAAATTAAACGCTTAGATAATCAGGCTTGTGATTTTGGATATAGAGAGTCTATTTTTAAGCATCAACTTAAAGATAAGGCTATTATTTTGGCTGTCGGATTAACGATCAGTAAAGATTGGCAACCTAATATTGGTTATGGTCCGCTGCAACATTTCGATAGTAGCGTAACGCCTCAAGAAATTTTCGACCGTATCTGTGAAACACGAATGAGTAAATTACCGGATCCTGCAATGCTTGGTAATGTCGGTAGTTTCTTTAAAAACCCTCTAGTTTCAGTTCAGCAATTTAAACAACTCAAAGCTCAATATGGGGATATTGTTGGTTTTCCAGATGGCGAAGGTAGTGTCAAACTGGCCGCTGGTTGGCTAATTGATAATGCCGGTTTAAAGGGGTATCAAGTCGGTGGTGCGTCGGTTCATATGCAGCAAGCTTTGGTTTTAGTGAATATTGCTGGTGCCACTGGCGATGATGTCTGTCGGCTTGCGAGATATATAGTAAATATTATCAAACAAAGATTCTCTGTTGCATTAGAGGTCGAACCCAGAATTATCGGTGCGAAAGGACAAAAGGATATCGCTGATGAGTGATCAATGGTTACGTAAACGAGCAATATTGAACGCTTTACAACAAGGAGAGTTTGTCTCTGGTGAAGCTTTGGCGACTAAGCTTGGGGTTTCTAGAGCCGCAGTTAGCAAACAAGTTTCTAGTCTCGAAGAGTATGGTGTCGATATTTATAGTGTTAAGGGCAAGGGCTATAAGCTTGCTACACCCGTGTCATTGATTGATGATCAAAGGCTAAAAAATGCAATTAAAGGACGCTGTTTTTATTTCGATGAAATAGTCAGTACCAATGCTTTTATGTTAAGCCATGTTAATGAATTATCCAGTGGTGATGTCTGCGTTGCAGAATACCAATCGGCTGGTCGTGGCCGTAGGGGGAGAACTTGGGTATCTCCTTATGGCTGTCATCTCTATACCTCCATATATTGGCAGTTTTCACAAGGTCTTGCTCAGGCGATGGGGCTGAGTTTGGTGGTTGCCTGCTCATTAGTGACCGCGCTTAGAGAACTCGGCGTTGATGGTATTGGAGTCAAATGGCCTAATGATATCTATCTGAACCGCAAGAAGCTGGCTGGTATTTTAATTGAGATGAGTGGTCAAGCCGACAGCGAATGTGATTTGGTCATAGGTATTGGGATGAATTTATCTATGTCTGCAGCACAAGCCGATAAGATCGATCAGCCTTGGAGTGATTTGTCTGGGTTAGAACAGACAATTGATAAAACGGAGTTGATGATTAAATTACAAGCTCAACTGGTTAAAGATTTAAGCCTGTTTCAAACGGAAGGTCTTAAAGTATTTCAGCAGCGTTGGCGTGAAGTGGATTTGTTTGATGGCAAAATGATTAAACTGATCATGGGTGAAAAGGTCGAAGAGGGGATCTGTTGCGGTATTGATGAACAGGGCGCTATCTTGCTAAAACAAAATGACCAGATTAAGGCTTTTGTTGGCGGCGAAATATCGATGCGGCCTTTATAAGTTTCTATTTACGCAATAGTACCTGATGCATTAAATGATCGGTGCCTTTGCGTAAAATAAGGTGTGCACGATCACGAGTAGGTAAAATATTTAAATTGAGGTTGGGGCCGTTGATACTGTCCCAAATGTTACTGGCGATTTTTATGGCTTCGGCATCATTGAGATTGGAATAATGATGGAAGTAGGAGTTAACGTCGCTAAACGCCCCCGATCTAAACTGTAAAAAACGCGAAATATACCAATCTTTCAATAATTGCTCTTCTGCATCGACATAGATAGAGAAGTCGACAAAATCAGATACGAAAGGCTGTTGAATAGCAACGTGAGTATCTTGCTCAGTTTGTAGCACATTAAGACCTTCGATGATCAGAATATCTGGCTGCTGAATGGCGTGCTGAGTGTCGGTAACGCGGTCGTAAGTGATATGAGAATAGATAGGCGCATGTACTAAACTCTCACCGGCTTTTATCTTTGATACGAACTCGACCAACATTTTCATATCATAACTCTCAGGAAAGCCTTTACGCTGCAATAAACCTCTGCGTTTAAGCTCAGCCAGTGGATAAAGAAAACCATCGGTGGTAACCAAATCCACCTTAGGATGTTCAGGCCATTGCCTTAATAAGGCCTGCATAATACGTGCGGTGGTGCTTTTACCCACAGCCACACTGCCAGCGATGCTAATGATATAAGGACGTTTTGGCGGGACACGGCCAAGAAATTGATTTAGTACTAATCCACGTTGCTGCTTGGCTTCAACGATAAGGTTAAGTAGACGGCTAAGGGGTAAATAGATGTCCGTTACTTCATCTAGAGAAATTGATTCATTGATACCCCGTAAGTCTTCTAAATCGGTTTGACTTAAGGTTAATGGAACCGATTTTCTGAGCTCCGCCCACTGCTGGCGTGCGAATGGTAAATACAGCGCATTGTGAACTTGATTAGTGACTTGCATGGTTAATCTCCCTTAGCAGACGCACAGTACACCATGATCAATAGGGGGACAACTGATAAAATTGATTTCGATTTAGCATTAGTTCGGATTGCTAATATTTAGTCTATATATAGGTATGTATTGTATTGGGTGACTGAAAAAGCGGCGTTTAAGCACTTTTTTTGCAGATTTTTAAAAATAGGTATTGCACTTGTGCTCATGATTACCTAATATCCGCTACCGAAATGAAACGCCGGCATAGCTCAGTTGGTAGAGCAACTGACTTGTAATCAGTAGGTCCCGAGTTCGACTCTTGGTGCCGGCACCATTTCTCTGGAGGGGTTCCCGAGTGGCCAAAGGGATCAGACTGTAAATCTGACGGCTCCGCCTTCGAAGGTTCGAATCCTTCTCCCTCCACCATTTTTCTAGGTAGTTAGGTAACCTTAGTTAGGTTGCGCGGATGTCGTATAATGGTATTACTCCAGCCTTCCAAGCTGATAACGCGGGTTCGATTCCCGCCATCCGCTCCAATTTTCGCTGATTGTGCCCATATCTATGAACAAACCCAATTGGGATAGGTTCTCGATAAACTGCCTTCAGCCAGCCAAACTAAGCTTCCCTGAGTATCTGACTTAATCGATTCGATGACATTTAGGCATCGGATTTTTTGTTGTATGTAGATTTCATCACCAAGTATCTCTTAATTGGGGCAATACCATGGCTAAAGAAAAATTTGAACGTAGCAAACCTCACGTAAACGTGGGCACCATCGGTCACGTTGACCATGGTAAAACAACTCTAACAGCAGCTATCTCTCACGTACTGACTAAGACGTACGGTGGTGAAGCACGCGATTTCGCACAAATCGATAACGCTCCAGAAGAGCGTGAGCGCGGTATTACAATTAATACTTCTCACATCGAATATGACACTCCTTCACGTCACTACGCACACGTAGACTGCCCAGGTCACGCGGATTATGTTAAAAACATGATCACTGGCGCTGCACAGATGGACGGCGCTATCCTAGTAGTAGCTTCTACAGACGGCCCAATGCCACAAACTCGTGAGCACATCCTACTTTCACGTCAGGTAGGTGTACCATTCATCATCGTATTCATGAACAAGTGTGACATGGTAGATGACGAAGAACATGGTAGATGACGAAGA
>NZ_JAKEVF010000011.1 GCF_022398315.1 Shewanella sp. Isolate11 | reverse complement strand
TCTTCGTCATCTACCATGTCACACTTGTTCATGAATACGATGATGAATGGTACACCTACCTGACGTGAAAGTAGGATGTGCTCACGAGTTTGTGGCATTGGGCCGTCTGTAGAAGCTACTACTAGGATAGCGCCGTCCATCTGTGCAGCACCAGTGATCATGTTTTTAACATAATCCGCGTGACCTGGGCAGTCTACGTGTGCGTAGTGACGTGAAGGAGTGTCATATTCGATGTGAGAAGTATTAATTGTAATACCACGCTCACGCTCTTCTGGAGCGTTATCGATTTGTGCGAAATCACGTGCTTCACCACCGTAAGTCTTGGTTAATACGTGAGAGATAGCAGCAGTTAGAGTTGTTTTACCATGGTCAACGTGACCGATGGTACCAACGTTAACATGGGGTTTACTACGTTCAAATTTTTCTTTAGCCACGATATATTCCTTTCTTTTCAGAAATGCCCAGCGTTGCTGAGCTATAGCATTCAATATGAGTTATAGACTACTTTGCGCTTATCCGCGCGCATCTATAACTGATTTTGCAACGTTCTGCGGTGCATCGGCGTATTTCAAGAACTCCATAGAGTAAGAAGCACGGCCTTGAGTGGCACTACGTAGGTCAGTTGCGTACCCAAACATTTCAGATAGAGGTACTACGGCATGAACAAGTTTGACGCCGCCAATGCCGTCGTCCATTCCTTCGATCAAGCCACGACGTCTGTTTAAGTCACCAACAACATCGCCCATATAGTCTTCAGGAGTGGTTACTTCAACCTTCATACAAGGTTCGAGTAACGCAGGGTCAGCTTCTAGCGCACCCTTCTTGAAACCCATTGAGCCAGCAACTTTAAATGCCATCTCGTTTGAATCGACATCATGATATGAGCCGTCATACAGAGTGACTTTAACGTCTAGTACAGGGAAGCCAGCAAGTACGCCGTTCTTCATCTGCTCTTGAATACCTTTATCTACTGCAGGGATGTATTCTCTTGGAACTACACCACCAACAATCTCGTTGACAAATTCGTACCCAAAACCTTCTTCTTGAGGTTCTAGTCTCAACCATACGTGACCGAATTGACCTCGACCACCTGATTGACGTACGAACTTACCTTCAACTTCTACACTAGAGCGAATAGTCTCACGATATGCTACTTGTGGTTTACCCACGTTACACTCAACACTAAATTCGCGACGCATACGGTCGACGATAATATCTAAGTGTAATTCACCCATGCCTGAGATCAGTGTTTGACCAGACTCTTCGTTGGTCTCAACACGGAACGATGGATCTTCGGCTGCGAGTTTTTGCAGCGCAATGGCCATCTTCTCTTGGTCGGCTTGGGATCTTGGTTCCACAGCAATCGTGATAACGGGCTCAGGAAACTCCATACGTTCGAGAATAACTTTATGGTCAGAATCGCAAAGTGTGTCACCAGTAGTGACATCTTTTAGACCAATAGCTGCCGCGATGTCGCCAGCGCGCACTTCTTTGATCTCTTTTCGGTCATTTGCATGCATTTGCACCATACGACCAATACGTTCACGCTTCTGTTTCACAGAGTTATACACGCCAGAACCGGTTTCCAATACGCCTGAATAAACACGCATAAAGGTCAATGTTCCAACGAATGGGTCTGTTGCGATTTTAAATGCCAATGCTGAGAATGGCGCGTTGTCGTCCGCAGGACGTTCAACTTCATTCTCTTTGTCATCAATCCCTTTAATTGCAGGAACTTCGACTGGCGATGGTAAATAATCGACAACAGCGTCGAGTACGGCTTGTACACCTTTGTTCTTAAATGCAGAACCACAGGTTGCTAGCACGATCTCATTAGCTAGAGTTCGTTGACGTAATGCCGCTTTGATCTCTTCTTCTGATAACTCGCCCTCTTCGAGGTACTTGTCCATCAGTTCTTCCGAGGCTTCAGCCGCACTTTCAACAAGATACTCACGCATTTCAGCAGCTTTATCAGCTAGATTTGCGGGGATATCTTCATAAGTGAAAGTAGTACCTTGATCAACTTCGCTCCAGTTAATGGCTTTCATCTTGATCAAGTCAACGACACCGGTAAACTCTTCTTCTGCACCAATATTCATTTGAATCGGTACACAAGTCGCTCCCAGACGGTTACGTATCTGTCCTACGACGCGGTCAAAGTCTGCACCTGCGCGGTCCATCTTATTGACGAACACTAGGCGCGGTACATGGTACTTATCCGCTTGACGCCATACAGTTTCGGACTGAGGTTCAACACCAGATGAACCACAGAATACGACAACTGCGCCATCAAGGACACGCAGAGAACGCTCAACTTCAATAGTGAAGTCAACGTGGCCTGGAGTATCGATGATATTAATACGGTGCTCAGTGAACTGTGCATCCATACCGCGCCAGAAGGTCGTTGTAGCAGCAGAGGTAATTGTAATACCGCGCTCCTGCTCCTGTTCCATCCAATCCATGGTGGCTGCGCCATCATGAACTTCACCGATCTTATGAGACATACCGGTGTAGAACAGTACTCGTTCTGTTGTTGTGGTCTTTCCTGCGTCAACGTGAGCACAGATACCGATATTGCGGTAGCGCTCAATAGGAGTTGTACGAGCCACGATTAAACCCTCTTTACTAAGGTAATCACCTTAGCGATGTAAAACATGGTGCAGGCAAAAGCCTGCACCAAAAGATTACCAGCGGTAATGAGCGAACGCTTTGTTCGCTTCTGCCATACGATGCACGTCTTCGCGCTTCTTAACAGCAGTTCCTTTATTTTCGGAAGCATCTAGCATTTCACCTGCTAGACGTAGAGCCATAGATTTTTCACCACGCTTACGAGCAGCTTCAACTAACCAGCGCATCGCTAGTGCGTTACGACGCACAGGACGAACTTCACATGGTACCTGGTAAGTAGAACCACCAACACGACGAGATTTAACCTCGACAGTTGGGCGAACGTTATCCAGGGCTGCTTCAAGGATCACTAGGTGCTCTTCGCCTTTTTTCTCAGCGACAACATCTAATGCCTTGTAAATGATTTTTTCTGCAGTCGACTTTTTGCCGTCCTGCATAATGACGTTGATGAACTTAGCCAACAACTCACTATGAAATTTTGGATCTGGTAGGATTTTACGTTGTCCTACAACGCGACGTCTTGGCATAACAATTTCTCCGTATGCTTCAGGGACCCCAAAACTGGAATCTCAATATCTCTCTAGCTTGGCCTTACTTAACGGAAAACGTTAAGACTTAGGACGCTTAGCTCCGTACTTAGAACGTCCTTGACGACGCTCACTAACACCAGCACAGTCTAATGCGCCACGAACAGTGTGATAACGAACACCAGGTAAGTCTTTAACACGACCACCACGGATTAGAATCACGCTGTGCTCCTGCAGGTTGTGGCCTTCACCGCCGATGTACGAAGTTACTTCGAAACCGTTAGTTAGACGCACACGAGCTACTTTACGTAGTGCAGAGTTAGGTTTTTTTGGTGTGGTTGTGTATACGCGAGTACAAACACCACGTTTTTGTGGACACGCATTCAACGCTGGCACAGCAGTCTTAATGACTTTTGGCGAGCGAGGCTTACGTACCAACTGGTTTACAGTTGCCATGTATAGCTCCGAATCAGTTGATAAACTCAACAGTAAGGTGTGAAAAATCTATATCCCACAGGTGTGGGACGCGAAATTTTAGAAAGGTAATAGGTCGCTGTCAAGAAATAGCCAACTTTTTACCCAATTTAACTAAAAAAAAGGCACCTAAGGTGCCTTTTTTACAATCTATTTACGTTTAAGCGCTATTTATTCAGCACTTCCCGCTAGATTGAGAAGATCAGCCAAGTTCTGCTCTGCTTCACTTGCGCTAATGGTCGGTGCTTCTTCAGCTTGACCTTTAGCACCCGCTTGGTTGCGGTTAGTGTGGTACGCGTAACCTGTACCTGCAGGGATCAGACGACCAACGATAACGTTCTCTTTCAGTCCACGTAGCTTATCGCTCTTACCGCCGACGGCAGCTTCAGTCAATACGCGAGTGGTTTCCTGGAACGATGCTGCTGAAATGAATGATTCAGTTGCAAGCGATGCTTTAGTGATACCCAGTAGTTCACGTTCGAACTTAGCAGGTGCTTTGCCTTGGGCTTCAAGTTCGCGGTTAGCGATCTTAACGCGAGACACTTCAACTTGCTCACCTGGTAGGAATTCACTATCACCAGACTCAGTGATTTCACACTTACGTAGCATCTGACGGATAATCACTTCGATGTGCTTATCGTTAATCTTTACACCCTGTAGACGGTAAACGTCTTGGACTTCGTTAACGATGTAGTTAGCCACTTTGTGAATACCACGTAAACGTAGGATATCGTGTGCTGCTTCTGGACCATCAGCGATAACTTCACCACGTTCGACTTTTTCACCCTCGAACACGTTTAGGTTACGCCACTTAGGAATCATCTCTTCATATGGCTTTCCACCATCAGCAGGCGTGATCACTAGACGACGCTTACCTTTGGTTTCTTTACCAAACGAGATAGTACCTGAGTATTCTGCAAGAATTGCAGGCTCTTTTGGCTTACGCGCTTCGAACAAGTCAGCAACGCGCGGTAGACCACCGGTAATATCGCGTGTCTTAGACGATTCTTGTGGAATACGTGCTAACGCGTCACCAACATTAATTGGTGCATTATCGTCTTGGTTTACAATCGCCTTACCTGGTAAGAAGTATTGCGCAGGTACTTCAGTACCTGGGATCATCAAGTCGTTGCCATCGGCACCCACTAGACGGATCGCTGGACGCATCTCTTTACCTGCAGATGGACGTTGACCCACATCCAATACAACAATTGAAGACAGACCGGTCAGTTCATCTGTTTGACGTGTCATGGTGACACCGTCAATCATATCAACGAACTTGATGCTACCTGCTACTTCAGAAACGATTGGGTGAGTATGCGGATCCCAGTTAGCGATGATATCACCAGCGTTAACTGCAGCATCTTCTAGTTTCTCAAGAATGGTACCGTATGGCACTTTGTAACGTTCTTTCTCACGACCCAGCTCATCAATAACAGCCAGCTCAGATGAACGAGAAACAATAACCAGTTTACCTTCACTGTTAGTAACGTGTTTAGCGTTATGCAGTTTAAGCGTACCAGCATTCTTAACTTGAACGTTGTTTTCAGCAGATGCTCTAGATGCTGCACCACCAATGTGGAAGGTACGCATCGTAAGCTGTGTACCCGGCTCACCAATTGACTGAGCAGCAACAACACCGATAGCTTCACCTTGGTTAATGATATGACCACGTGCCAGGTCACGACCATAACAAGCAGCACACACACCAAAGTCGGTATCACAGCTAATAACAGAACGTACAATCACTTCATCGATTGAATGCTCTTCTAGCTTGTCACACCATGCTTCATCAAGCAGCGTGTTACGCGGTGCAAGTACATCTTCAGTACCTGGATAATAAACATCCTCAGCAACCACACGACCCAATACGCGTTCACGTAATGGCTCAACAACGTCACCACCTTCAATCAGCGGCTTCATAGTTAGACCTTCGTGAGTACCACAATCGTCTTCGATAACCACTAGATCTTGTGCAACGTCTACTAGACGACGAGTTAGGTAACCCGAGTTCGCAGTCTTAAGTGCCGTATCCGCAAGACCCTTACGCGCACCGTGAGTAGAGATAAAGTACTGCAGTACGTTTAGACCTTCACGGAAGTTAGCCGTAATTGGGGTTTCGATGATTGAGCCATCTGGCTTAGCCATCAGACCACGCATACCCGCTAGCTGACGAATCTGTGCCGCACTACCACGAGCGCCAGAGTCGGCCATCATGTAGATGCTGTTGAAAGAAGCTTGTGTTTCTTCTTCACCATCACGGTTAATCACTGTCTCAGTAGACAGGTTATCCATCATAGCTTTAGACACTTTTTCGTTGGCGCTTGCCCAGATATCGATAACCTTGTTATAACGCTCACCGGCGGTAACAAGACCCGACTGGAACTGCTCCTGAATCTCAAGTACTTCAGCTTCTGCATCAGCAACAAGTGTGTACTTCTCATCAGGGATAACCATATCGTTGATACCTACAGAGGCACCCGATACCGTCGCAAAGTGGAAACCGGTATACATCAATTGGTCAGCAAAGATAACTGTATCTTTAAGACCTAGTTGACGATAACAGGTGTTCAACAATTTAGAGATCTGCTTCTTACCCATGTTTTGGTTAACCAAATCATAAGATAAGCCTTTAGGCAGAACTTGAGATAGCAATGCACGACCAACAGTAGTATCAACGATACGACGTGCTTCAGTGCGGTTACCATTCTCATCAATCGTTGTTTCTGTAATACGAACCTTCACGCGAGCATGCAGCTCAGCAAAACCAGTTCGGTAAGCCTTTTCAACTTCAGCAACTGATTCGAAGGCCATACCTTCACCTTTACCGTTAATACATTCACGGCTGGTGTAGTACAGACCCAATACAACGTCCTGTGACGGTGTGATCACCGGTTCACCGTTTGCAGGTGAAAGGATGTTGTTGGTAGACATCATTAACGAGCGTGCTTCTAACTGTGCTTCTAAAGTTAGTGGCACGTGAACAGCCATTTGGTCACCATCGAAGTCAGCGTTGTACGCCGCACAAACGAGTGGATGAAGCTGAATCGCCTTACCTTCAATCAGTACAGGTTCGAACGCCTGGATACCTAGTCTGTGCAGTGTTGGTGCACGGTTAAGCATCACTGGATGTTCGCGGATCACGTCATCTAAAACGTCCCATACTTCAGGTACTTCACGCTCAACCATCTTCTTAGCAGCTTTAATGGTGGTAGCTAGACCACGACCTTCAAGCTTGCCGTAGATAAATGGTTTGAATAGCTCAAGTGCCATCTTCTTAGGAAGACCACACTGATGTAAACGTAGAGTAGGACCTACGGTAATTACCGAACGACCAGAATAGTCAACACGCTTACCAAGTAGGTTCTGACGGAAACGACCTTGCTTACCTTTGATCATATCGGCCAAAGATTTAAGCGGACGCTTGTTAGAACCCGTAATAGCACGACCACGACGACCGTTATCTAAAAGTGCATCGACAGACTCTTGCAACATACGTTTTTCGTTACGTACGATGATATCTGGAGCAGCTAGGTCTAATAGACGCTTTAGACGGTTGTTACGGTTGATCACACGACGGTAAAGGTCGTTCAAATCAGACGTAGCAAAACGACCGCCATCTAGTGGAACTAGAGGACGTAGATCAGGTGGCAGAACCGGTAGCACTTTAAGGATCATCCATTCTGGTTTGTTACCAGATTGGAAGAAGGCCTCAATAAGCTTAAGACGCTTAGTGATCTTCTTACGACGAGTCTCTGAATTGATTGATGGCAACTCTTCACGCATCATCTCAATTTCTTTCTCAAGATCGATAGCACGTAGCAATTCTAGAACTGCTTCAGCACCCATCTTAGCTTCAAACTCATCGCCATACTCTTCGAGTGCGTCGAGGTAGTTTTCTTCAGTTAGCATTTGGCCGCGCTCAAGACTGGTCATGCCAGGCTCGATCACAACAAATGATTCGAAGTAAAGTACACGCTCGATATCACGCAGAGTCATATCTAGCATCAAACCGATACGGGACGGTAATGATTTCAAGAACCAAATATGTGCTACTGGGCTAGCAAGATCGATGTGACCCATACGCTCACGACGTACTTTAGTCTGGGTAACTTCTACGCCACACTTTTCACAGATCACACCACGATGCTTAAGGCGCTTATACTTGCCACATAAACATTCGTAATCTTTCACAGGACCAAAAATACGCGCACAGAATAAGCCTTCACGCTCAGGCTTAAAGGTACGGTAGTTAATGGTTTCTGGCTTCTTAACTTCACCAAATGACCAAGAGCGGATCAGATCTGGCGACGCTAGGCCGATCTTGATACCTTCAAATTCTTCAGTCTTGCTTTGCTGTTTCAGAAACTTTAATAAGTCTTTCACGTTTCTCTCCTGAAGGAGTTAAACCGGGTGCTCCGCTCACGCAGAGCACCATTTATTGCCAAATATTGGCGTTGCCTTAGTCTTACTCTTGATCCAATTCGATATTAATACCGAGTGAACGGATCTCCTTCAGCAATACGTTGAAGGACTCTGGCATACCTGGCTGCATCTGATGGTTACCGTCGACGATGTTCTTATACATCTGAGTACGACCGTTAACGTCATCCGACTTAACAGTAAGCATCTCTTGTAGAGTGTAAGCGGCACCGTATGCTTCAAGTGCCCATACTTCCATCTCACCGAAACGCTGACCACCAAACTGAGCTTTACCGCCCAGAGGCTGCTGAGTAACAAGACTGTAAGAACCTGTTGAACGCGCGTGCATCTTATCGTCAACCAAGTGGTTAAGTTTAAGCATGTACATGTAACCTACGGTTACTGGACGTTCAAATTGGTTACCGGTACGACCATCAAACAGAGTACGTTGTCCAGAAGTTGGGAGACCCGCTAAATCTAGCATCTCTTTAATTTCTTTCTCTTTCGCACCGTCGAATGCTGGAGTCGCAGTCGGGATACCGCCTTTTAGGTTCTTCGCAAGACGAATAATTTCTTCATCGGTAAATGAATCGATATCAACACGTTGTTTAACGTCTTCACCCAACTCATAAACTTGCTTGATGTAGTTGCGAAGTTCTGCAAGTTCGCGCTGCTCTTCAAGCATAGCAGTGATACGATCACCGATACCTTTAGCTGCAGCACCTAAATGCACTTCAAGAACCTGACCGATGTTCATACGAGATGGTACACCTAGTGGGTTCAATACGATATCCACTGGGTTGCCGTTTTCGTCGTATGGCATATCTTCAACAGGGTTAATCTTAGAGATAACACCCTTGTTACCATGACGACCCGCCATCTTATCACCAGGCTGGATAGTACGTTTAACTGCAAGGTAGACCTTAACAATCTTCAGTACGCCAGGTGCTAAGTCATCACCTTGGGTGATCTTACGACGTTTGATCTCGAACTTCTTATCGAAGTCAGCTTTTAACTCTTCATGCTGTTCAGCAAGTTGCTCAAGCTCTGTTTGCTTAGCTTCGTCATCAATGCTTTGTACAAGCAATTGTGGACGAGGTAATGCATTAAGCTCAGCTTCGCTGAAACCAGCACCTAGCAGTAGGTTAAATGCACGGCCAAAGACACCTTCTTCAAGGATCTTGAACTCTTCGGTCAGGTCTTTCTTAGCCTGAGCGATATGCATTTCTTCAATTTCTACTGCACGCTTATCTTTTTCAACGCCGTCACGGGTAAATACCTGAACGTCGATGATGGTACCTTTAACAGAGTTAGGTACACGTAGAGAGCTATCTTTAACATCAGATGCTTTTTCACCGAAGATAGCACGCAATAGCTTCTCTTCTGGCGTCAGCTGAGTTTCACCCTTAGGTGTTACTTTACCAACTAGGATGTCGCCACCCTTAACTTCAGCACCAATGTAAACGATACCTGATTCATCTAGCTTAGAAAGCGCAGACTCACCTACGTTTGGAATATCGGCAGTGATCTCTTCGCTACCCAACTTAGTATCACGAGCAATACATGAAAGCTCTTGAATGTGGATAGTGGTAAAACGATCCTCTTGCGCTACGCGCTCAGAGATTAAGATCGAATCCTCGAAGTTGTAACCGTTCCAAGGCATGAAAGCGATACGCATATTCTGACCAAGAGCCAAATCACCTAAATCGGTAGATGGGCCATCGGCAAGCACGTCACCACGTACAACTGGGTCGCCAACACTGCAACATGGACGTTGGTTAATACAGGTGTTCTGGTTAGAACGTGTGTATTTAGTCAAGTTGTAGATATCGATACCCGCTTCACCTGGAGTCAGCTCAGCTTCGTTCACCTTAACAACGATACGGCTTGCATCAACGTAGTCTACATAACCGCCACGCTTAGCAGCGACAACTACACCTGAGTCAACAGCCAATGTGCGTTCGATACCAGTACCTACTAATGGCTTATCAGCCTTAAGTGTTGGTACCGCTTGACGTTGCATGTTTGCACCCATCAATGCACGGTTTGCATCATCGTGTTCTAGGAATGGAATCAGTGATGCCGCAACAGAAATAATCTGTTGAGGTGATACGTCCATATATTGAACATCCGCAGCACGCATAAAGGTCGATTCACCTTTATGACGACAAGCAATCTGCTCTTCAACCATACGGCCATCGGCATCAACTTCGATATTCGCCTGTGCGATCACATAACGGCCTTCTTCGATTGCTGATAGGTAATCAACCTGATCAGTAATCACACCATCAACAACCTTACGGTATGGTGTTTCAAGGAAGCCATAAGAGTTAGTGCGCGCAAAGCTTGCTAACGAGTTAATTAGACCAATGTTTGGACCTTCAGGAGTCTCAATTGGACATAGACGACCATAGTGAGTTGGATGAACGTCTCGAACCTCGAAACCTGCACGCTCACGAGTCAAACCACCAGGACCAAGAGCCGAAATACGACGCTTATGAGTCACTTCTGATAGTGGGTTGTTTTGATCCATGAACTGAGACAGCTGAGAAGAACCGAAGAACTCTTTAACTGCTGCAGAGATCGGCTTAGCATTGATCAGATCTTGTGGCATTAGCTCGTTAAGATCGCCAAGGCTTAAACGCTCACGTACTGCACGCTCAACACGCACTAGACCAACGCGGAATTGGTTTTCAGCCATTTCACCGACGCTACGAATACGACGGTTACCCAAGTGATCGATATCATCCACTTCATCATTACCGTTACGGATCTTGATGATGTTTTGCATTACTGCAACGATATCGTCTTTGGTTAAGATGCCTGCCCCTTCGTCTTCTTCAATACCAAGACGACGGTTGAACTTCATACGACCCACTTTAGATAGGTCATAACGCTCTTCGCTGAAGAATAAGTTCTGGAATAATGCTTCGGCAGCATCTTTGGTTGGTGGCTCACCAGGACGCATCATACGATAGATCTCAACTAGCGCTTCTAGGCGGTTAGTTGTTGGATCGATACGTAATGTGTCAGAGATATAAGCACCGTGATCAAGCTCGTTGATAAACAGGGTGTCGATCTCTTTGATGTCTGCCATAGAAAGCTTAGCAAGATCTTCTAGGCTGATTTCAGCGTTAGCAGAAACCAATACTTCGCCTGTATCTGGGTCGATATAGTCTTGTGCAGCAATCTTGCCTGAAATGTACTCAACTGGTACTTCAAGTTCGGTAGTATTAGTTTTTTCTAGCTGACGAATGTGACGCGCAGTAATACGACGTCCTTTCTCAACTAGGATATTACCTTCCGCATCTTTAATATCGTAACTTGCCGTTTCACCACGTAGGCGATCAGCAACAAGCTCCATTACTAAAGCATCAGCTTTGATCTTGTACTTAACACGTTCGAAGAACAGATCAAGGATATCTTGCGTCGAGTAATCGAGTGCACGCAGAATGATACTCGCCGCTAACTTACGACGACGGTCAATACGTACAAACAAAGCATCTTTTGGATCAAATTCGAAATCTAACCATGAACCACGGTAAGGAATAATACGTGCGTTATACAGCACCTTACCAGAAGAGTGGGTCTTACCACGGTCGTGATCGAAGAAAACACCAGGGCTACGGTGTAACTGAGAAACGATTACACGCTCAGTACCGTTGATAACGAAGGTGCCGTTGTCAGTCATTAGAGGGATATCCCCCATATAGACTTCTTGTTCTTTAATGTCTTTAACTGTGCCAGGCGCAGCTTCACGATCATACAGAACCATACGTAACTTAACACGTAGTGGCGCAGAGTATGTAACACCGCGAATTTGACACTCTTTCACATCAAAAACTGGCTCACCTAGCTTATAGCTGACATATTGCAGCTCTGAATTACCAGAAAAGCTCTTGATGGGAAAAACGCTACGGAAAGCGGCTTCTAAACCACGCTCGCCTGTAGGATCTTGATCGGTGAACTTCTTAAAGGAGTCCAACTGGATTGACAGCAGGTAAGGGATATCCAAAACTTGTGGACGCTTACCAAAGTCTTTGCGAATACGCTTCTTTTCAGAATAGGAGTAAACCATGGGTTTCCTCTGATTGCGAGATGTGACCAAGACTGAATCAACGCTAAGTGGTTGAAACAGCACGTTTGCCCATCACCGTTGAAAGCAAGAACCTAACCAGTAATCTCTGCTAGGAACTGCGAAATCTGGCGACAAACGGTGAATAAAAAATCGCCTACGCTTACAGCGCAAAAAAGGCCGACGATTAAAAAACCGCCAGCCCCTCCACCCGATCACTCGGGAGGGTGTAAGTTAGAGTATAACTTACTTGATCTCTACTGCAGCACCAGCTGCTTCAAGTTCAGTCTTAAGCGCTTCAGCTTCTTCTTTAGAGATAGCTTCTTTAACTGCTACTGGAGCAGATTCAGCCATACCTTTAGCTTCTTTCAGGCCTAGACCTGTAGCGCCACGAAGTGCTTTAATTACTGCAACTTTGTTGTCGCCGTGAGAAGTAAGAATTACGTCGAATTCTGTTTTCTCTTCAGCAGCAGCAGCTTCGCCACCACCAGAAACAACAGCAGCAGCGGCAGATACGCCGAACTTCTCTTCCATTGCTTCGATTAGTTCAACAACTTCCATTACAGACATTGCTGCAAGGGCTTCTAAGATTTGGTCTTTAGTGATAGACATAACAAAAAATTCCTAATTGTACTGAATTCAATTTAATTAAGCGACTTGTAAAATTAAGCAGCTTCTTTCTGATCGCGTAGAGCGGCCAATGTACGAACGAACTTGCCAGCAGATGCTTCTTTTAGAGTCATCATGAACTGAGCTAGTGCTTCTTCGTATGTTGGTAGTTTTGCTAAACGATCAATGTTATCTGCAGGGATTAATTCCCCTTCAAAGGCTGCTGCTTTGATTTCAAATTTCTCTTGCGCTTTAGCGAAATCTTTAAGAAGACGCGCAGCTGCACCTGGGTGCTCGTTAGAGAATGCAATCAAAGTAGGACCAGTAAACGTATCGCTTAGGCACTCAAAAGCAGTACCTTCAACAGCGCGTTTAACTAGAGTGTTACGTACAACTTTAACGTACACACCAGCTTCACGAGCGGCTTTACGAAGACCGGTCATATCACCTACAGTTACACCGCGTGAATCGGCAACAACTGCAGATAAAGCACCTTTGGCAGCTTCGTTGACTTCAGCAACAATCGCTTTTTTGTCTTCGAGTCTTAATGCCATTGGCTTTACTCCTGGATTCAATCTAGGGAATTCCCTAGCAATTACCATACTAAATCAAATGATTTAGTTACTTACGGCGCGAATATCCAGGCAGAATAAATCTATCTGGGGTCCGACACCGTCTACGTAGGAAATTAAGTAGCCTTCTATAGACAACACCTACGGTCTTGGACGTGAACTATCTCAACGAGTGATAATAGTCCTCAACCCACAAAGTGGACGGATTATAAATTAATCCGCCCGCCTTGTAAAACAAGCTTAGTAATTAAGCAGAAGGATTCAGAGTGCTCTGATCAACTGCAACACCTGCACCCATAGTGGTAGAGATGCTTACTTTCTTAACGAAAACGCCTTTAGCTGATGCTGGCTTAGCTTTGATAAGCGCGCCTAATAGAGCATCAAGGTTTTCTTTAAGTTGAACAGTATCGAAATCCACTTTACCAATAGTAGTGTGAATAATACCGTTCTTGTCGTTGCGGTAACGAACTTGACCCGCTTTCGCGTTCTTAACAGCTTCAGCAACGTTTGGCGTTACAGTACCTGTTTTAGGGTTAGGCATTAGACCACGTGGGCCTAAGATTTGACCTAACTGGCCAACAACGCGCATTGCATCTGGAGATGCGATAACTACGTCGAAGTTCATTTCACCAGCTTTAACTTGTGCAGCAAGCTCGTCCATACCAACAAGCTCAGCGCCAGCTTCAGTAGCGGCTTCAGCGTTAGCACCTTGAGTGAATACAGCAACACGTACTTCACGACCAGTACCGTGTGGTAGTACAGTAGCACCACGAACGTTTTGGTCAGATTTACGTGGGTCAACACCTAGGTTAACCGCTACATCAACACTTTCAACGAACTTAGCAGTTGCTAGTTCTTTAAGTAGTGCAACAGCTTCGTTAATGTCGTAGCTCTTAGTTACTTCTACTTTTTCGCGGATCAAACGCGCGCGTTTAGTTAGCTTTGCCATTATATTAATCCTCTACTACCAAACCCATTGAACGCGCAGTACCTTCAATTGAGCGAGTCATCGCTTCAATATCAGCACCAGTCATATCAGCGGCTTTAGTCTCAGCGATTTCCTGGACAGCGCTACGCTTGATAGTTCCCACTTTTTCAGTGTTAGGACGACCTGAACCAGACTTAAGACCAGCTGCTTTAAGCAGTAGGAATGAAGCAGGTGGCGTCTTAGTTTCAAAAGTGAAAGAGCGATCAGTGTAAACAGTGATAACGACAGGAATTGGCATACCTTTCTCGAACTTTTCAGTACGAGCATTGAATGCTTTACAGAATTCCATGATGTTAACACCTTTTTGACCCAATGCAGGACCAACTGGTGGCGACGGGTTTGCAGCACCGGCTGCTACTTGTAGTTTGATGTAACCATCAACTTTCTTTGCCATGAGACATTTCCTCAAGTTTGGGTACAAACGCTAGCGGCGACATGCCGATTAGCTCCCCGAAAATAATGGGTGCGGATTATACAAATAATCCGCACCCATTTCCAATATTTTTGTGCTTTATTTAATCAGCTTTTTTCAATCTGGCTAAAGTCTAGCTCTACAGGCGTTGAACGACCGAAGATCATGACAGATACCTTAACGCGGTTCTTCTCATAATCGACCTCTTCAACAGTACCGTTAAAGTCGGCAAAAGGACCGTCAGTAACACGAACCACTTCACCAGGTTCGAACATAACGCGATGCGTCGGAGACTCTGTAGTTTCTTGCAGACGTTGCAGAATAGCATCGGCTTCACGATCAGAAATTGGAGCTGGACGATCAGAAGTACCACCGATGAAGCCCATCACACGAGGGATGCTCTTCACTAAGTGCCAGCTTTCATCGTTCATTTCCATCTGAACTAATACATAGCCAGGGAAAAATTTACGCTCACTCTTACGACGTTGACCCGCACGCATTTCAACCACTTCTTCAGTAGGTACTAAAACCTCACCGAAGTAGTGTTCCATTTCGTGCATCTTGATGTGTTCAAGCAATGATTTGCATACACGACCTTCATAACCAGAAAAGGCCTGAACCACATACCATCTTTTTTTAGCTTCAGTCATACGAAATGCCTATACGCCCGTAATAAAGTTAACAATTCTCAGCAATACTGCATCCATACCCCAAAGGATAAGTGCCAGTATGCCTGTTGCCGCTAGAACGATAAAAGTCGTATTTAGGGCTTCTTGGCGTGTAGGCCAAACCACTTTACGAACTTCGATATGCGATTCACGAGCAAACGTCAGCGCTTGCTTACCTTTGCTGGTTTGAAGTGCAATAAAGCCCGCTACTGCGAATGCCACTACGACACCGATAGCACGAACCAATACGCTAGCTTCGCTATACATCTGGTTAGCAATAATGGCGGCGGCCAGTAAAATAACTACTATGCCCCATTTCACGATATCCAGAGAACTACCCTGGTTTTCAGTATTTGTTGTCATCGGTTAATTCCGTTACTCACTACGACCTGAGCTTAAGTCTGGCCATCTTATAAATTCTTTATCGCGCAAAGATTATTTTGACCATTCCACTTTAAATCCGAGCTTACCCACTCATAAAGCAAAAAAGTAGCCCAGAGGGTCAAAAATCGGCCATAGATTGTATTCTTATTCGCTGCTGTTGGCAAGGCGACTGCCTTACAGATACTACAAAAATCGATAACTTATATTCAATCTTCAAGGATTAATATAAGTAACTTTTCTCGTAAAACAAAAAAGGCAGCCTAAGCTGCCTTTTTCAGGGTATTGCTAAAATCGATGGCGATTAAGCTACGATTTTCGCTACAACACCTGCACCAACTGTACGGCCACCTTCGCGGATTGCGAAACGTAGACCTTCATCCATCGCGATTGGGCAGATTAGTGTTACTACCATCTTGATGTTGTCACCTGGCATTACCATCTCTACGCCTTCTGGAAGCTCGATAGTACCGGTTACGTCAGTTGTACGGAAGTAGAACTGTGGACGGTAGCCCTTGAAGAATGGAGTGTGACGACCACCCTCTTCTTTTGACAGTACGTATACTTC
>NZ_JAKEVF010000010.1 GCF_022398315.1 Shewanella sp. Isolate11 | reverse complement strand
CCACTGCTGCCTCCCGTAGGAGTCTGGGCCGTGTCTCAGTCCCAGTGTGGCTGATCATCCTCTCAGAACAGCTAGGGATCGTCGCCTTGGTGAGCCATTACCTCACCAACTAGCTAATCCCACCTAGGTACATCCAATCGCAGAAGGCCMRAAGGTCCCCTCTTTTCCCCCGTAGGGCGTATGCGGTATTAGCAGTCGTTTCCAACTGTTATCCCCCTCGACTGGGCAGTTCCCTAGGCATTACTCACCCGTCCGCCGCTCGTCAGCAAAGTAGCAAGCTACTTCCTGTTACCGCTCGACTTGCATGTGTTAGGCCTGCCGCCAGCGTTCAATCTGAGCCATGATCAAACTCTTCAATTAAAGTTTTNCGACTGGGCAGTTCCCTAGGCATTACTCACCCGTCCGCCGCTCGTCAGCAAAGTAGCAAGCTACTTCCTGTTACCGCTCGACTTGCATGTGTTAGGCCTGCCGCCAGCGTTCAATCTGAGCCATGATCAAACTCTTCAATTAAAGTTTTGTGCTCCAAACCCCGTTAAGAGTTTAGAACGGCTCAATGAATTCTGATTCGTTTTAAAGACTCGGAAGAATCTTAAAAACGTTTGTACATATTGCTATGGACATTCACTATCTCTAGTTAACTATTGCTAGTTACAGAAAAGCATTGAGAAATAAATCGTTTTCGATTAACTCAATACCTGTGAGTGTCCACACAGATTTCTTGNTCGGAAGAATCTTAAAAACGTTTGTACATATTGCTATGGACATTCACTATCTCTAGTTAACTATTGCTAGTTACAGAAAAGCATTGAGAAATAAATCGTTTTCGATTAACTCAATACCTGTGAGTGTCCACACAGATTTCTTGTTTTATCTTGTTAAAGAGCATTGGCATCTATTTTTGATACCGCCGTTAGCGCTAGGCTGCCGGCTTAGGGATGCGTATTCTACACTTCCCGACTTAGTCGTCAAGGCTTAATTTCTAGATTATTTTCAAGTGGCGATTTATTAACCAGGCACTCAAGTTACTCTCTAAAAACTTGCTTACTTGACGTTATCCTTATTGGGATAAAGCTAAGTCACTAACAGGCTGTGCCGTGTCAGTGGATGCGCATTATAGGGAGTTATTGCCAGGGTGCAAGCAGTTTTAAATAAAAAAAGATCGCATGCCGATCTTTTCAGCAAATACGATCTTTTGTGAATACTAATTACTCTAAATGAGTGTTTTTAGAGCAATTTAATGTCTAAGTAATCTATAAAGCTGTTTAACTAAACTCTATTAGGCTAAAAACTATTTATCTAAAAAAGAGTTGATCAGTTCAACGGCTTTAGCATCATCCCAATCGACAAAAGTTCTTACGAAGGCAATGAGCTCACCTTGCTTATTTAAGATAAAGGTTGCTGGAATCGTGTCTAATGGGAACACTGCGCCTAGCGCCTGTTCTTGATCATAATAAGTTTCAAAGCTTCCCATCTCTAACGACTGCAAAAATGGCTCAACTTGCTGTTTACCATTTTGATCGATCGAAATGGGTAACACAGTAAACTTAGCAGGATCGAATTTACCTTTAAAACGATCTAATGCTGGTAATTCTCTAACACAGGGCGGACACCAAGTCGCCCACATGTTGATCATCACTACCTTGCCGCGATACTGGCTAAAATCAATCTCTTTACCCGCTGCATCTTTAAAGCTGACCAATTCAATAGGAAATGGTTTAGGTAATATATTGATTAACTCAACACTCGATTGGATCTCACCTTGTGCTTTTTTTTGCATGCCGGGATAAGCCTGCACCTCATTGGGTAGCAAGCTTATCGATGACAATAAACAGGCACATAATATAGATAAGCCTAACTTACTCATTTACCATCTCGCTTGAGTAACTTATCGAGTTCAGCTTGATCTTCTTGGCTTAGCTCTTCTTCAACTGCATCCGCAATGCGTTGTTTACGGACAAAGATAAAGCCAATTAATAAACCGAACAGTAATAAACCAATAGGACCTAACCAAAGTAAAACCGTTTTACCTTCCATACGAGGCTTATACAGTACAAACTCACCGTAACGGCTAGTCATGAACTCGATAATCTCTGCATCGCCCTTACCGGCATCAACCATCTGATACACCTCAAGACGTAAATCTTGTGCAACAGGAGAGTTCGAGTCGATTAAGTTCTGGTTCTGACACTGCGGACAACGCAACGAGTGCGCTAACTCCAGCGCTCGCTTTTGGTTATCTACATTTTTAAACTCATAAGTATCAACTGGAGTTGCAACGGCTGAGCCCAGCATAGCCAAAGATAAAAACACCGCAGTGATAACACCCAAAAATGCTTTCATTAAGATGCCCCCTCCGCTTTAGCCTGGGCTTGTAATTCTTGAATCATTGGATAAAGGGTTTCATTCCAAACCCTCATATCGATTGGGCCGGCATAACGAAAACGAATAATGCCATTATGATCAACCAGGAAGCTTTCCGGTGCACCATATACACCGAGATCCAAACCTAAACGTCCATCATGATCATAAATATTCTTGGTATAAGGGTCACCTTCACGTGATAACTCACGAATAGCAGCCGGTCGATCATCACGATAGTTAATACCATAAATAGGCAAAATATCTTGTCTGGCTAAACGCATCAAATAAGGATGCTCATACTTACAAGATGGACACCAAGTTGCCCAAACATTCAATAATGACACCTTACCTTTTAGCGTCTCGTTAGTGATGATCTCACCACGATCTTCAAGCTTTTCCAGTTGGAAAGCCGGGATCGGCTTTCCTTCTAATGCTGAATCTAATTTCTGTGGGTTAAGGAATAAACCTTTATATAGGAATACCCCCATCGCCAAAAACAATACCAACGGAATAAATAGTACTAACCTGTTTTTCATACTTGCCCCAATTCAAGTTATGCCGTTGCTAAATCTTCTTTAGCTTTTTCTGCTGCAGTTTGTTTCGCTTTCTCTTTACGATAACGTTTATCTGATGCAGCAAAGAAACCACCGACCATCATAAAGATGCTACCGAACCATAACCAACGAACAAACGGCTTATAGTTCAGACGTACAGCAAACTCGGTACGACTGATTGGATCACCCATGGTGATATATAAATCACGGAATAGACCCCAGTCGATACCCGCTTCAGTCATATCCATAGTACGTACATTATATTGACGACGATCGGGTCTTAGTAAAGTAACGAACTCACCATCTTTGGTTACTTCAACCTGACCTTGCTGGGCCGTATAGTTAGGACCCACCACATTCTTAGTTTCAATATAGTGGAACTCGTAACCCGCCAACTCTTGAGTGATGCCAGGGCCCATTCTTACACTCTTCTCTATAGAGTAATTAGACACCATAGTGGCACCAACAACAGACACAGCGATACCCAAGTGAGCGATGATCATACCTAGTTGACTACGGCCAAGCTTCATCAGGCTAATGCCATCTTTACCATTAATAATGTCGTAGCCAGCACGTAATGTTGCTAAAACAATCCAGGTTGCGGCGCCAATACCTAGGGTTACCCAGATATTAAAGTTACCATCGGCAATAAATGGTGCCGCAATACCGACCACACTGGCAATCAGCGCTGGCACCAGTAGTTTGCTCTTTAACTCACCCGCTTTAGCACGCTTCCAACGAATACTTGGACCGATACCCATAAACATAAACAGTACCAGAACAATCGGAACAAATACCGCGTTGAAGTATGGAGGGCCTACAGAGATCTTACCCATGTTAAGTGCGTCGATAAGCAGGGGATAAAGAGTACCTAGTAGTACCGTACCGCACGCCACCGTCAGCAGAATATTACCAATCAACAACATGGTTTCTTTTGACATCAATTCAAAACGAGCAGGACTCTTCATATCACTGGCGCGGAATGCAAACAGTGTCAACGAGCCACCAATCGCTAAGCCGAGTAACAATAGAATAAACATGCCTCGACTTGGATCCGCTGCAAATGAGTGAACCGAAGTTAATACACCCGAACGAACAATAAAGGTACCCAACAAGCTTAATGAGAAAGCGAAGATGGAAAGCAGTACCGTCCAGTTACGGAATGCGGCACGCTTCTCGGTTACGATA
Source organism: Shewanella sp. Isolate11 (assembly GCF_022398315.1). Classification (GTDB taxonomy): domain Bacteria; phylum Pseudomonadota; class Gammaproteobacteria; order Enterobacterales; family Shewanellaceae; genus Shewanella. The sequence goes on along the minus strand of NZ_JAKEVF010000010.1, from coordinate 30,824 downwards.
ACCGAGTGCAATAATGCAGTACCAATCAACCATGGCATGAACGAAGCATTCTCAACTGGATCCCAGAACCACCAGCCGCCCCAGCCTAATTCATAATATGCCCACCATGAACCTAGCGAAATACCACCAGTGAGGAAAATCCAGGCAGCCAATGTCCAAGGACGACTCCAACGAGCCCAAGCTGAATCTAAACGACCACCCATTAAGGCTGAAATCGCAAATGCAAAACTAACGGAGAAACCAACATAACCCAGATATAGCATCGGAGGATGGAAGATTAAGCCCACATCTTGCAGCATTGGGTTAAGGTCGCGTCCTTCCATTGGAATAGGGAATAAACGCTCGAAAGGACTAGAGGTCAATAGCATAAATAAGCTAAAGCCAATCACGATCATCGCCAGAACTGACAACACCCTCGCGGTAAACACTTCTTCTAAACCTTTACTAAACAAGGCTACCGCTGCGGTCCATACTGACAGCGCGAATACCCAGAATAGCAATGACCCTTCATGTCCACCCCAAACGGCAGCAATCTTAAAGAAGATAGGAAGCTGAGAGTTTGAATGATGTGCTACATAAGCAACTGAGAAATCATCGACGGCAAAACAGTAACCTAACACGATGACAGAAAGAGAAATAAAGAAGAACATGCCATAGCTTAACGGCCAAGCATATCGTACGAGATATTGATCTTTACGAGCAACACCGATTAAAGGCACGCTGGCTAACAGGAAGGCAAAAGCCAAGCCTATTATCAACGAAAAGTGTCCTAATTCAGGGATCATGGGGTTTCCTCAGTCCTATATAAGAATCAGCTAAGCTATAGCTTGTTCTGATTCGCAAGAGTTTGCAACACATTACTCTGGGTACAAATTTGGGTTCATTTTAGTATTTGCTATTGTATCTGTCTGCTTCTTTAGCACAAGAATGGGTCATCAGTCTCATTCTTGCCGTTCCGCGATAGCGGTTACAATTGTTAAAACAGACAGATTTTTATGTCTGACTCTCGTTTGAAATTTAAGTTTCCAACAATTTACGAAATAGAATCGAACTGTGAACCAGTGCAAAACTATCACCTTTTAAAAGCGGTTAGGCCTTATATTACTGTTCAATGAATAATCTTTCCGTATAATCTTATGTCTAATCGCGCGGCATCCCCGCATTCTTGTAACTAATGTGAAAAAGAAATAATGACCACTCTCTGGATTTTTATTGCGCTTTTTGTGTTAGTCAGCCTAGTGCTGATTTGGCTTCCTCATTTTCGTCAGCAAAAGATGCTGCAAGCGGAAGAAGCTGGTGTTCGTAAAGCGACGAACTTAGAGCTATTTAACAACCGACTCGCGACATTAGAAAAAGAACTCGAAGAAGAACTCTTAGATCAAAGTGAGTTCGATTCTTTAAAAAAAGAACTTGAAATCAGTTTGCTGCAAGATATGAAGCAAGGTGAAGACGAGTCTTTAGTGAACAAAGTCAAACCTAAAGGCATGCTATGGCCATCACTCATGTCTGTGGTGATCATTGGTTTATCTGGCTACCTATATAGTCATTTAGGTGCATACGAGAACCTCGATAAAGCCGTTCCTGATAACCCTCATGCGGGAATGGACGCCAGCCAAATTATGGCGCAACGTATTGGCATGATGGAAGCACAACTAAAATCTGAACCAGAAAACAGCCAACTGCTATTTAGCTTAGGACATGCTTATATAAACGCAAACCGTTTCGATGATGCGGTTAAGTCCTTCGATAAAGCGATGGAACTTGTCGGAACCCATGCGGAGCTATTAGGCCCGAAAGCGACTGCGCTTTATTACAAAGCCAATCAGCGTATGACCCCCCAAGTTAAAGCTATCGTCGATCAAGCTCTGGCACTAGACCCTGAAGATCCGTCAACGCTACTCCTTGTAGGTATGGATGCTTTCTTCACCGCAAACTATCAAGACGCTATCAATGCTTGGCAAACTATCTTGGATAGCAGCCGTAGTGATGTCGATCGCAGCGCCATTATCAATGCTATTGATAGTGCGAAGATGAGAATGAATACCGCTTCAGGCGAAATGCCACAAGATGCAACTCATCAACAGGCGATGACAGCTAAAACCGTTACCGTTGATGTGTCTATTGCACCTGAATTGGCTGAGCAAGTGAATGGTTCAGATATGCTGTTTATCTTTGCTCGCAATACCGAAGGCCCTAAAGTGCCATTGGCTGCGACTAAGGTTTCTGCAAAATCACTGCCTGTTACTATCACCCTTGATGACAGTACCAACATGGGCGGCAACGCTAAGTTAAGTGATGCCAAGAATGTAGAAGTGATAGCGGTACTTTCTAAGCATGGCTCAGTGAAGGCTCAGCCTGGTGATATTCAAGGCCGCATCGAGGCGGTAAAAGTGGGTTCAACTGCGAAACTGGTGCTTGATACTCAAGTCCAATAAATCCTATTGAACTTAACTGAAAAAGCCGACTTGAATGTCGGCTTTTTTGTGGTTGTACTTTTTATCACTGAATGCGCTATCCACTATATTTTAGGTATAAAAAAACCGGCGCTTAGCCGGTTCTTTTATCAATGACAGATTACTTCGACATGAACTCGATAGCTTTCTGGTAATCTTCATCAGAACAATCTGTACACATACCACCTGGAGGCATAGCATTTAGACCAGACTTAACAGAACCAACTAGAGTGTCCATACCCTTAGCTAGACGAGGCTCCCATGCCGCTGCATCGTGAGCTTTAGGTGCACCTGCAACGCCCATGCTATGACATACATGGCATGCCTTGTTGTAGATCGCTTCACCTTCTTGCGCAAACACGTTTGCAGATAGGGTCAATGCAGCCGCGGCTGACAATGCTAACAGTTTTTTCATCTTAAATATTCCTAATGCAATATTAACAAAGCTCTGTGCCGCCCTGACATATTTTATGGGCAGACTTGTTTTATGTAGCGGCCATAGAATACAACAAACTTCAATAAATCTCATCTTTTTGTGATAAATATCAGAATTTACATTTTCATCATAAACACATCTCTCACTTTAACTGTTACATTAGCAAAAGATTAAAAAGTTCAGTTCAATGAACAAAAGGTTCCACTTTTTGGATGCATATCAAATTGCTGACACTAAAAAGTATCAGAGACTAAACCCCTTAAAGGGGATTATGTTAGTATCGCTAAAGTAGATAAATGGCTTGAGATAGAGGGTTCAGTGGTAGAAGAAAAAACGGCAACAACACTGGTATCGGCCGATAACTTAACCTGTATTCGCGAAGAGCGGATCCTGTTTGATGAGTTAAGTTTCCATATCCAAGCGGGTGAAATCGTCCAAATTGAAGGACCTAACGGCGCAGGCAAAACCAGTTTACTACGTATCCTAGCAGGCTTATCCCGCCCTTACGCTGGCGAGACTCTTTATAAAGGTGAAGATATCACCCGCTGCCGCGACGAATATAATGACGACCTGTTATACCTTGGCCATCTTGCCGGAGTTAAGAGCGAGTTAACCGCCGAAGAAAATCTTAACTTTAATTTAAAGATAAGCGGGTATGATGATTTCGAAACCAATGACATATTAGCCAAGGTTAATCTTTCTGGATTCGAAGAAGCGCTAGCGGGTCACCTTTCAGCAGGACAGCACCGACGCACAGCATTAGCCAGACTCTGGCATACCAACTGTAAAGTCTGGTTACTAGACGAACCCTTTACTGCAATTGATAAGAAAGGCGTGGAAGAGTTGGAACACCTATTTTTACAACATGCCCAAAATGGCGGTTGTGTCATTATGACGACTCACCAAGATATGAGCATCATAGGTGATGACATCTTACGAAAAATTCGCCTCGATTATCGCTTCGTATAAGGTGCAGTAAATGAATAAAGGCATAAGTTTTACCCAAGCATTTTTCACCTTATTAAAGCGCGATCTACAAATTGCGATTAGACATAAAGGCGATATCTTTAATCCACTACTGTTTTTTATTTTGGTGGTCACCCTATTTCCATTAGGCATTGGGCCTGAGCCACAAGTGCTCTCACGTGTTGCCCCAGGGATCATCTGGGTTGCTGCGTTGTTAGCTTCGATGCTCTCTTTGGAACGCCTATTTAAAGCTGATTTTGTCGACGGTAGCCTCGAACAGATGCTGTTAAGTCCGCAGCCATTACCACTAATGGTACTAGCTAAAGTACTAGCTCATTGGCTATTAACCGGTGTACCTTTAATTTTAGTGGCTCCTTTATTAGCAGTATTGCTGCATCTTGAATCAAACAGCTACGGTGCACTGATAGCAACCTTGGCACTTGGCACTCCGGTTCTGAGCTTGCTCGGCGCCATCGGTGTGGCATTAACGGTAGGATTACGTAAAGGTGGGGTGTTACTCAGCTTACTCATTTTACCGCTATATATTCCGGTATTGATTTTCGCCACCAGCGCAATCGATGCCGCAGGACTAAATTTACCCTACAGCGGCCATCTTGCGATTATTGGTGCGATGCTGGTCGGTTCGTTAATTTTAGCGCCTTTCGCAATTGGCGCTTCATTAAGAGTGAGTACTAACTAATATGTGGAAATGGCTACATTCATACGCAGATCCTCAACGAGCTTATAAACTCGCTGGTACACTTCTGCCTTGGTTCTCGGCATTGGCTATCGGCTTTATCGGTGTAGGATCGATCTGGGGTTTATTATTCGCACCCGTTGATTACCAACAGGGTGATAGTTACCGCATCATTTTCATCCACGTGCCAGCAGCGTCGATGTCGATGGCAGCCTATATGGCCATGGCAACGTCAGCATTTATTGGTTTGGTATGGCAGATAAAATCAGCAGACTGGGCCGCGGCGGCAATCGCTCCCATTGGTGCCGTCATTACCTTTATCGCTCTAATCACGGGTTCTGCATGGGGTAAACCTATGTGGGGAACTTGGTGGGTATGGGATGCTCGACTCACTTCTGAACTGGTATTGCTGTTCCTTTACTTAGGTGTGATCTCGCTTTATGCCTCATTTGAAGACAAAGTACTTGCAGCTCGTGCAGCAGGCATCTTAGCAATTGTGGGTGTCATTAATATTCCAATCATCAAGTATTCAGTGGAATGGTGGAACTCTCTGCATCAACCAGCCACCATTAAGATCACCGAAAAATCTTCAATGGCGCCAGAGATGTTATACCCGCTATTAATCAACATTTTTGGTTTCGGCCTCATGATAGGTGCTATTACCTTAGTTCGATTTAGAGCCGAAATTCTTGCCCGTAACGGCATGCGTCCTTGGGTAAGGGAACTCGCTAAAGCTGAAGGAGTCAAATAATGCAGTTCGATTCATTAGCAGATTTTTTTAACATGGGTGGCTATGCTTTTTATGTATGGCTATCTTATGGAATAACGGCCTTCTCGTTGGCTACTTTGATTTTTATCAGTGCTCGCCAAAAACGTAAAATCTTGACCGAAATCGCCAAGAAGATGCAACGTGAAGATCGCCTCAAAGCAAACCGGAGTAATCAACAGTGAACGCCAGACGTAAGAAAAGACTTGCCCTTGCTACCGCTTTAATCGGTGGTGTGGCCGCAATCGCATCATTACTATTATATGCGTTAAATTCGAACCTCAACCTGTTCTATACGCCAACAGAAATTGTTCAGGGTAAAAAAGACACAGGTGTTAAACCTGAAGTCGGCCAACGCATTCGTGTCGGTGGTATGGTTACGGTTGGCTCGATGATCCGCGATCCAAATAGCCTACATGTAGAATTTGCCGTGCATGACTCTCTTGGCGGTGAAATCGTCGTTACCTATGATGACTTACTTCCAGATCTATTCCGTGAAGGCCAAGGTATCGTAGCTCAAGGTGTACTCATCGAGAATGGTAAACTAGAAGCCACCGAAGTATTGGCAAAGCATGATGAAAACTACATGCCACCAGAAGTTGCCGAAGCCATGGGTCAAACTCATGAAAAGCTTGATTATGCTGAAGGCCAGAAGTCGGGTTACTAAGCTAAATTAAGCAAACATAAAAAGGTCTCTAATGAGGCCTTTTTTATTAACTACAACACCAATAACCGCTAACTCAGTTTAAACACAGTTAATCTTAGGCAAGCATCGCCAGCGAGTCGTGTATTGCGGGCTCAGCATATCTCGACGCATAGCCCACTTTTGCTCAATACCTTGCGCAGCAAGAAACAACGTATCACGGCCATAGCGGCCATTAATTCCGTCGAGAGCTTGCATCAACTGTGGATTCCCTTGAGGAACATCAAACAAATCAAACTGCTGATAAGACTCGCTCGCTAAATCGAGTAATCCGACTCCTATCTTGTAGTAACGAACCCCAGGTTTAAATAACTTTGGGGCGGCTGCACTAACGGCTCGGGTCAATTCGGCGGTGCAATTAGTTGGGCAAGGAAATTCCACTATGGTTTTATAGTTTACAGGCAGAGCATCATGGGGAGAGTTATTAGCAAATAATATCATAGACTTACAATGAGACCGCTGCTGTCTGGCTTTCGCGGCAACAATGGCAGCGTGTTTACTCAAGGCTTGCACGAGATCTTGATAACAGGTTATACGCTCACCGACACTGCGAGTAGAAAAAATCTGCTGCTGATCGGCTCGGACCTGATCCCACTCTTTACACACGACGCCATTAAGCTCGCGCACCGTACGCTCGATCTCAATACTGAATTGTTTACGCGCTAAACCCAAAGGCATACATGCTAGCTCATAAGCACTAAAAATTTGCATCTGCTCTAAGCGCTTACTAATACGACGGCCGATCCCCCATACGTCACCGACTTTCATCAACTTTAAAATCACCACACGTTTGGCGTCATTATCAATAACACATACACCTTGATAGCCGGGTAATTTCTTTGCCGCATAATTAGCGGCCTTTGCTAGGGTTAATGTCGTTCCAATCCCGACACACACAGGTATACGTGTCTCCTTCCACACCGTTCGGCGAATTAATTGAGCCTGAGTCATTAAACATGGGATCGCAGGAAAGCTATTTTTAAATGATAAGAAACTCTCATCGATGGAATAGATATGTTGTTCTGGCGCAAAACGGCCAACAATACTCATCATCTTGGCAGACAGATCCGCATAGAGTTCGTAATTTGATGAACAAACATTGACGCCACGCTGAGCACATAAATGTTTAACTTGAAAAAAGGGTACAAACTTTTGGACTCCGGCCTCACGAGCCTGGCGATTAGCCGCAACTACGCAGCCATCATTATTACTTAATACAATAAGCGGCTTACCACGCCAGTCGGGACGAAATACCTGCTCAGCACTGCAATAAAAAGAATTAGCATCGACGAGGGCAAACATCAATTATCCACTTGCAGCAATATCGGACTCTGCCGATGACAGCGAATAGAACGCGTGACTACCCCCTCTATACTAAACAAGTCGTAATCATGGATAATCACCGGCTGATATTGATAGTTAGATGACAGAAGTAAACGCCGGTGCGTATCGATAATTTTGCAAACAAACTCACCATTGAAATTAGCCACGATAACGTCACCATTGCGAGCGGATTCATGGCGATCGACAATCAGTAAATCACCATCAAATATCCCCGTATCTTGCATAGAGTCACCTTGAGCGACACCAATAAAGGTGGCACTAGGGTGCTCAATGAGCAACTCATCTAAATTTAAGCCTAGTTGACGATACTCTGCAGCAGGGCTTTCAAAACCTGTAATTCCAGCTTGTGCAGCGAATGGGATAACACGCATAACATCACACCAAATACTGTTTGTATATACAGTTATTTTAGCGTGACCGCTTTAAGGTGCAAGTTAATTTAGTGCCTGCCGTTGCCTACGTCATTAAATTAACGCCAACAGCAAATTCATCAGGGTAATTTATGCCAGTTCAATTTGGTTACAATTTCACATAACCTCGGTAAGTAAGCTAAAATTTATTTAATTTCAAAGCATTAAACTTATATAAATCAAATATGTAAATTTAACGCTATATAGACACAACAATTGTCGCTAGGCATTTAAATAGCAAAACGGCTATATTAGGCATGCGCTTGAGATTAATATGAATATCAGCAAGTTGTGTTGCTAAATCTAGTCACACATTCTGAAATAAAGGATAAAAAGCATGGGACAAGAAACCTCTAAAATTCTCGTCGTCGATGATGATATGAGGCTAAGAGCCTTACTAGAGCGTTACCTGTTAGAACAAGGCTATCAGGTTAGAAGTGCCGCGAATGCTGAACAGATGGACAGATTGCTTGAACGAGAAAACTTTCATCTGATTGTACTCGACCTTATGTTACCTGGTGAAGATGGTTTATCGATTTGCCGCCGCTTACGCCAAAATGGTAACAGTATTCCTATCGTGATGCTGACGGCCAAAGGTGATGAAGTCGATCGCATCATCGGCCTTGAGCTCGGCGCCGATGACTATTTACCCAAGCCCTTTAACCCACGCGAATTATTGGCGCGTATCAAGGCAGTTATGCGCCGCCAAACTCCTGAGGTGCCCGGAGCGCCGACTCAACAAGAAGAAGAGATCAATTTTGGTGAGTTTACCCTTAACTTAGCCACCCGCGAAATGTATCACGGAGAGGAAGCTATCTCCCTGACCAGTGGTGAGTTTGCAGTATTAAAGGTGTTGGTAAGCCACCCAAGAGAACCACTATCTCGCGATAAGCTGATGAACCTGGCTAGAGGTCGTGATTACTCCGCATTAGAGCGTTCAATCGATGTGCAAGTCTCACGTTTACGTCGTTTAATTGAGAAGGATGCCGCTAACCCACGTTATATTCAGACAGTTTGGGGATTAGGTTATGTCTTCGTCCCCGACGGTGCAGCACGACGTTAATATGCTTGTCGACTCAACCAAATCGCTAACCACTGAATGAAGTGGCTTAAACGATTTTTACCACGTAGCGCATTTAGCCAAACAGTTCTGCTGATTGGCTCGCTACTACTGGTCAATCAGCTGGTGTCATATGTCTCTGTTGCAGTTTATTTTATCCAACCAACTTACCAACAGATTAATCAATTAATTGCTCGCCAAGTCAAACTGCTATTTGTCGATGGTGTCGATGTGGGCCGTGAACATTTAACTATGGTCGATGCCCTTAACGCCAAAGTTCGTGATGATGGTATGCATATCTATAACATCAAACAAGCACGAGAAGCAGGGGTCGATCGCGCCATACATTACAGCTTATTGTCGGCACAGATGTCGGAGCATTTAGGTGGTGAAGCCGAAGTACGCATATCCCAAGGCAAGGACTTTGAAATTTGGATCCGCCCACCCCAAGCTCCTTCTATTTGGATAAAAGTGCCACTAACGGGCTTTGGTGAATTTGGCCTATCGCCACTCACCCTCTATTTAATGGTGATTGGCGCGCTAAGTGTTCTCGGCGGTTGGTGGTTTGCTCGTAAGCAAAATAAACCGCTTAAAAGGTTACAGAAAGCGGCAATCGCGGTTTCCAGAGGCGACTATCCATCTCCCCTGCCTCCAAGCGGCTCAACTGAAATTATCGAGGTAACCAACGCTTTCAACCAGATGTCGCGCAGCATGCAACAGTTAGAGCAAGATAGAGCCTTATTGATGGCCGGTATCTCCCATGACTTACGTACCCCTCTCACCCGGATCCGACTAGCATCGGAAATGATGGTCGAAGAGGATGAATACTTAAGGGAAGGTATTAACCATGATATAGAAGATATGGACGCCATTATCAATCAGTTCATCGCTTATATCAGACAAGATCAAGAATCTAACCGGGAACTTGGCCAAATCAACGAACTGTTAGAGGCGGTAGCCAGTGCGGAGTCTAATCGTGATGGCGACATAATTCTCGATCTTAATAACTGCCCTATGGTGCCCATGCAATCAATAGCCATTAAACGCATCATTACCAATCTGGTCGAAAATGCCGCTCGTTATGGTAACGGCTGGACCAAACTCAGCTCTCATTTCAACGGTAAGCGAGTCGGTTTCAGCGTTGAGGACAATGGCCCCGGTATTCCATTAGATCAAATTCCCAAGCTATTTCAACCTTTCACTCAGGGAGATATCGCTCGTGGGAGTGTCGGCTCTGGATTAGGGCTAGCTATTATCAAACGTATTGTCGATCGCCATCAAGGCGAAGTGATATTAACCAATCGTCCTCAAGGTGGATTACACGCACAGGTGTGGCTACCACTAGAATAAGTTAGCGACCTATACATCACACGTCTGTACCTCAGAATTACTCATTCAGAATCATCGTCTTTCAAAGTGGATGTCATCAAGCTGTCATGTTTACGTCATATTCTGGCGCAAAATATCTCTTAACGATGAAAAATGAAAATCTCGACGCTTTCTATTTGGACATCTGCAACCTTACTACTGCTTGCCGGCCTATTAGCGACCGTTGTGGTCTGGAGCGGACAGCAACGGATTAAAATAGAAACACAAAGCCAACTGCTTAATGACGTACAACAACGTTTTTTGATTGAGGTTCGCCGCCAACTCGAAGGCTACTTGACGACAGGTGATGCGCAACTTCTGGATAATAGCAAACAACAACTGCATAGCATCACAGATGATATTCGCAGCCTATCTCATCAAGATGCCCTTAGTTTAGTCAGTACTATTAATGAATTTATTATTGCATTAGATAGCCAATTTAGAGCGGCAGGCAAGTTAGCTGGAAATCCGCGACAATTATTAGTGCATGCGGAAACAGAGATGTTGGCTGACAATGAACATTTGGCTCAATATGCCAGTAAAGGACTCGAGCTCAATCCGCAGTTAGCCAAACAATATTTAAGCCTGACACAAGAGTTACCTCCGCTGATTTACCATCTATCCCAGCTGACCGAAAGCTACTTAATCGATAAAGATCAGCGTCTGCAATCTATACTAACCACCACCCTAGAACAGCTAAATCATTGGCATAACAAGCTATCGCAATTACCTTTACTGGGTATCTATGAGGCACAAGAACCAGATGAATTTGCCTTAGGTGATGGCGAGCAAGAGCAAACTGAAATCGGTGAGTTTTACTATAACGAGCTACTGTCATTGAGCCAGCGCTATAGCAAGGAGATGGATAATAGCGAATCACAGCTGCTGGCCAATAAACAGGCTCGCAATGCAATGATTTCAGCCATTTCAAGTATAGAACAACTACTGCTTAAACTTGGTCAAACCCAGCAAGAGCAAAGCAATCATCTTAAACAGCAGTTACAGCTCATTCTTGCCAGTGTCGTGTCTCTGCTCGCCCTATTTGCCTTGGGCTTCCTGCTGTTGCAGCACCATAGAGTTGTCAAACCCCTCAAACAGCTAAATGTCGCTTTTATGCGTCTAAGTGGATCCAATGAGCGCCAACATTTAGCCATACAGCGCCGCTGCGAAACGGGACAAATAGCAGGTCACTTCAATCAACTTTTGAATAGGTTTGAAGCCGAAGAACAGGCACAAAAAGTTAAAATCACTACCATCTCAGCCTCACTATCACAGTTAGTGGCGCGGATTTCAAACCTGGCTCGAGAAACGGAAACTACACTCAATATTGTGGGCAATGCACAGGGGCAAACAGAACAGATGCGCTCAATAGCACAAGAGGTCAGCGAGCTCTCAAGCCTAATAGAACAAAGTGCACAACAGACTCATCGGCAGATGCTATCGAGTCAAGACGAGGTCAAAGCCGTTATGGCTGCAGCCGATGAGACTCAACAAGCCATCGGGCATTGCCATCAATCACTTGGCAGCCTAAACAGCTCGGTGAATGATGTATCAACGATTATTGATGTGATTGGTAATATCGCCGAACAAACAAACTTGTTGGCATTAAATGCGGCGATAGAAGCAGCCCGAGCAGGAGAACAAGGCCGAGGTTTTGCCGTTGTCGCCGATGAGGTGCGCAATTTATCTCAACGCACTCAAGTATCGCTACAAGAGATCCTAACTATTCTGAACCGGTTAACTAGCGCTAACCAACAGCTTGAAACGAGTGTCGTAGGTATTGAAGACGCCAGTCTAAAACAGGCAAAAGGAGCCCAAGCGTTATGGCAGGCGACGCAAACTGTGCAACAACAAGCACAACAAATGAACGACACCGCCAATCAGGGGACTCACTACAGTGCCAATCAAGTGAATCACCTCAATGCACTCACAAATGCAATGGATGAGCTTAAGCAACATGCATTGCATTCAGTACAGCAAAGTGAAGTGATCGCCAGCGAAGTGGCTCAGAGCGTAGCCGATATCGAAACCAGTTTAGGCATCTGTGCGTAGCAAAGATGCCCAGCATTTATAAAGCAGCGAGGACAGTTTCCGCCTTACTCACCTCAAAACTTTTAGGCTCCTCGACGTTTAACAGAGTCACAACGCCATCTTCAATCACCATCGCATAACGCTGCGACCGGATCCCACCGAAAGCTGCGGTATCCATCTCTAATCCTAGCGCCTTGGTAAAACTGGCATCGCCATCGGCTAACATCATCAACTCAGAAGCGTTTTGCGCCTCACCCCAGGCTTGCATAACAAAGGCGTCATTAACTGAAACACAGGCAATGATATCGACACCCTTAGCTTTAAACTGGTCAGCCATAACCACAAACCCCGGAAGATGAGCGTTAGAACAAGTTGGAGTAAATGCCCCCGGCACAGCAAATAACACCGCTTTTTTATTGGCAAATAAAGCCTGTATATCGTGATTAACCATACCCTCTTTAGTTAATTCGCTTAAGGTTGCCGCTGGTAGCTTCTGTCCTTGTTTGATCATCAGGTAACTCCTAAATAATGAAATGAGTAAAAGTGTAGTACAGCCGATAAGCTGACACAGATTAATTGCGCTGCTCAATGAGGCGATGATAAAGCTTACGGCAGGTGAAGCCACAAACCACAAAGCAACACTCACAAAATAGGGAAAACAATAAACCAAATAGCAGACCTATAGTGATTGCTCGGCTATCTAGCAATATACTATGACTAAAGTGCTGCCAAACTTCATCCCTAATCTCAGCCAGAGGATTAAAGGCAACCTGCTTAAAGCCACTATAATCGTTTTGATTAAATTGCCCCAAAGCCTCAGCTAATAACTGGTATCGATTATAAATTGCCTTGATACTGTCACCTCCAGCATTAATAACTTGATCGGGATTTTGCCGATAATGAGCAATAAGCTTATTAATATCACCACCAAAAAAACGATCTGCATCGCGCTGAAATTCAGACAAGTTTTGCTTGGCTTCTAGAGTATGAGCCTGAAGTCGTTGGCCATATTGATCGACAAAAGCCGGCACTTGGACACCTAACAGTACACCGCAGACAAATAAAATAAGCCTCGAATAATCCACTACAACTTTCATCTATTCACCAAATTTTGCGACTGAAAATCACAAACAACAACTTCATGATTGAACTAGCATAATATTTTATGATTCTACTGATAGCACTAAGTTCTAGCAATCGACAGCGCAATTTAAGCACGCTTTAATGATTCAAAATAGGAAGTTTCAGGTAATTGATAGGCCATAGCCTGACGCAAAGGCATAGCTTCAGCGAAAAACCAACCTTGAATACAATTGACACCTAATTCATGGACTAAGGCTAACTGTTGTGCAGTTTCAACCCCTTCAGCGACAAGCTGATAACCCAACGAACGGCATAATGCAGCCATGTGCTTGTAAAGCAATAAACCTTCTGCAGTATCAGTTGCCAGCAGCATTGAACGATCCAATTTGATATCTTGCGGAGCCAGCTGGATCAAACGAGATAGATTAGAAAATCCTCGACCAAAATCGTCAATCGCAACACTTACCCCTTGCTGCTGTAATAAGCTCAAATTGGTACTTGCTCGATCTCGTTGATCGATAAATGCAGATTCAAGTAACTCAATTTGTAGCTGCTTAGGAAATTCACGATTTAGTTCTGCCAACCGTGTTACTAAGCGGTCATCCTGTAGCGACATAGGGTGAAGATTAATCGATATCTTAGGAAATGAGCCCTGCTCTGCAACTAACAATAGATCACGTTTAACTTGGCGTATCACCCAAGCATCAACCATAGGAACTAAGTTGTTTCGCTCTAATATCTCTATAAACCACGGCCCTTGAACCAAACCATCGGCAGTTTTTAACCTTAATAAAGCTTCAAAGCCAACCACTTCACGTTTTGTAGTATCGACTTTAGGTTGGTAGTAGAGAACTAACTGACCTGCATCGATTTGACTCAAAGTGACATGTAGCTCAGCGCTATTAACATGAGAGTCTCTGAGTTCAGAACTAAAACGGGCTTCCGCATCCAATTGATGGATATCTGCAAGCTTAAACTTCTTGGTCAGCCTTTCGATAGGGTTAACACAATCATGCATCTGCTTAGAAAGCAGCACAAAAGGAATATAGATCATCACATTCAGCGCTATCAATAGCGCTTGATAAGCCACCACATTGATACTCTTACTAATTAACCACGCATTAATTAATACCGGTGTCATCCAAGATAACTCTTGATCACCCAACAGGAAAACATCGCTGCTCAGCACCCAGTAAGACAACAAAAAATTGGACATCGGCACCAAGAGAAAAGGAATTAAATATACGGGATTGAAAACAACAGGTAAGGCATAGACGATCAACTCACTAAAATTAAAAAGATTAAATGGCAGAGAAACTCTCGCCTGAGCTAATTCTTGTGGAGAACGACAAATAAAAATGGCAATGACCAAAGACAATAAACAGCCGGAGCCACCTATGATCACAAAGGTATTATAAAAAGATCGAAATGAGATCCCAGCAATAAACGGCTGTTGCATCAAACTATCAGAGAACAGACTCGTATATGTATTGTCGCCATGAATACCCAAAAACCACAATCCGTGGATCAACAGCATACGCACGAAACCTTGTACACCAACAGATAAGCCAACTAACCAGTTAAGCAAGCCGTGCGTTATTCCCCCTACGGCCATTTCAACCACAGGTAAAATCAAGTACAAGGTTAAATACACCAAGAAAAATGGCAGGATTAAATTTAAGTGTTTTTGTAAAAATGGACTTATCACAGGCTGCTTAACTAAATGCAACCAAGTTCGTTTACTGAAATAACGGACCAGATAAGGCGTAATCAACGGGATAAAAATAGAGTAGAAATTTGGCCAAGCTGTATTTAGCGCAAAGGAATCACCGATACTAACTAAGTAGTTGCTGTGTGTCATGAAACATAGGGATGCGAGAATACTGCCCACAATAGTATTAGCACGCAGATTTTTTGATAAATGAAAACTTAAAGATATAACAACGGCTAACGGCGATATAGCCAAAATAAGATGATGGCTTTGATTCAACATTTGAGCCATGAAGGGCTTAGCAGCAAAATCTGGCAGAATTGGTAACATACCTAACAACATATAGGCAATAGCGGAAATAACGAAAAAAGGGATCAGGGCAATAAAGCCTTCACGCATCGACATAATTAAAGGAGTTTGATTGAGTCGAGTTAGCGGTTTAAACCAACCTCCTCCTCTATATAAAAACGTCAACAATACATTCTACCGCACAAAAAATATTAACATTATATTAACGTTAGCTGACTAAAACTCAAGCAAATAAAATGGATGAAATGTGTCGTAATAACTAACACTTGCAAACTAAATAAAAGGGGGTTTTAAGTCGAGAATTGAAGATAAATCAGCCACAAATTGAATCTGATGCCTTTTATACTAAAAAAGCACTAAAAATTAGCCAATATGGTAGTGGTAAATTTAAGACATAAAAAAGCCGGGCTACAAGCCCGGCTTTTTAACAATGAATCCCAGTGTTACTCAGCAGCTTCTTCAACAGCTTCAGCAGCTTCTGGACGACCTACTAGTTCAATATACGCCATAGGCGCTTTATCACCAGTACGTAGACCGCACTTAAGGATACGGGTATATCCACCAGGACGTTCCTGGTAGCGTGGACCCAATTCATTAAATAACTTACCAACGACTTCAGCGTCGCGAGTACGAGCAAACGCCAAACGACGATTTGCAACGCTATCACTCTTAGCAAGTGTTATTAGAGGTTCAACTACGCGACGCAGTTCTTTCGCTTTAGCAACAGTAGTCTTGATCACTTCGTGACGGACTAAAGAGCTTGCCATGTTACGGAACATAGCTTGACGATGACTGCTGTTACGGTTTAGTTGACGACCACTCTTACGATGGCGCATGACCTAATCCTTATTACCTAAATCTGTACAAACTAGGACTTATAGGTCGTCTGCTAAACTAGCTGGAGGCCAGTTTTCTAGACGCATACCTAATGAAAGTCCACGAGAAGCCAACACATCCTTAATTTCAGTAAGAGATTTCTTACCTAAGTTAGGAGTTTTAAGTAGCTCAACCTCAGTACGCTGTACCAGATCTCCGATGTAATGAATCGCTTCGGCTTTCAAACAGTTAGCCGAACGTACAGTTAGCTCTAGATCGTCGACAGGACGCAACAGAATTGGATCGAACTCTGGTTTCTCTTCTTTCTGTTCTGGCTCAGTGACATCACGTAGTTCAACGAACGCATCTAGCTGTTCGGCTAGAATTGTCGCAGAACGACGAATTGCTTCCTCAGGATCGATAGTACCGTTAGTGGTCATATCGATAACGAGTTTGTCTAAGTCAGTACGCTGTTCAACACGTGCTGCTTCAACATTGTAAGCAATACGCGCGACAGGTGAGAAAGATGAATCCACTAACAGGCGACCAATTGGGCGATCGTCGTCTTCGGTTTGTGCTCTAGCAGAAGCTGGAACATAACCACGACCACGCTCAACGCGGATGCGCATGCTAATGTCATTATTACCCGTCAGATGACAGATAACATGATCAGGATTCATAATAGTAACATCACCATCGTGCGTGATATCTGCTGCGGTAACAGGGCCTGCGCCTGACTTGCTTAATGTAAGCATAGCCTCGTCTTTACCCTCGACAACCACTGCTAAACCTTTAAGGTTAAGCAAGATTTCTAGGATATCCTCTTGTACGCCTTCCTTGCTACTGTATTCGTGCAGTACACCATCAATCTCGACTTCGGTAACCGCGCAGCCGGGCATAGACGACAATAGGATACGACGCAACGCGTTACCTAAAGTATGACCAAAACCACGCTCAAGCGGTTCGAGTGTAACCTTGGCACGTGTTGGGTTAACCTGCTCGATATCAACGAGACGCGGTTTAAGAAATTCTGTAACAGAACCCTGCATTGTGTCCTCTCTTGTTTATTAGCTTTACTTAGAGTAAAGCTCGACGATCAGCTGTTCGTTAATTTCCGCAGATAAATCGCTACGTTCTGGTAGACGCTTGAAAGCACCTTCCATTTTAGCGCTATCTACTTCAACCCATGTTGGCTTTTCGCGTTGAGACGCAACTTCTAAAGCAGCTTTAATACGAGCTTGCTTTTGAGACTTCTCACGAACGCTAATTACATCATTCGCAGACACTTTGAATGATGGAATGTTAACAACGCGGCCGTTAACCATAATAGATTTGTGGCTTACTAGCTGACGTGCTTCTGCACGAGTAGCACCAAAACCCATACGGTATACAACGTTATCTAAACGAGTCTCTAAAAGAGTAAGTAGGTTTTCACCAGTGTTACCTTTTAGACGTGCAGCGTCTTTGTAGTAGTTACGGAATTGCTTTTCAAGCACACCATAAGTACGACGAACTTTTTGTTTTTCGCGTAATTGAACGCCGTACTCAGACAAACGTGCTTTACGAGCGCCGTGTTGTCCAGGTGCAGCTTCAAGCTTACACTTCGAATCAATTGCTCTCACACCGCTTTTTAAGAAAAGGTCAGTACCTTCTCGGCGGCTGAGCTTGAGCTTTGGACCCAAGTATCTTGCCATGTTCTTTCTCCAACTATCCTATTAAAAACGGGGCGATTAAACGCGACGTTTCTTAGGAGGACGACAACCATTATGAGGGATCGGCGTCACATCGGTAATGTTGGTTATTTTGTAACCAACCGCGTTCAGCGCTCGAATAGCTGACTCACGTCCTGGACCTGGACCCTTCACGAAAACTTCAAGGTTTTTAACACCGTAGTCCTGAGCTGCAACACCTGCGCGCTCAGCAGCTACCTGTGCAGCGAATGGGGTAGATTTACGTGAACCACGGAAACCTGAACCACCAGAAGTTGCCCAAGAAAGTGCATTACCTTGACGATCTGTAATGGTGATAATAGTGTTGTTGAAAGATGCATGGATATGAGCCATGCCATCAGCAACCTGTTTACGTACGCGCTTGCGCGTTGAACGTGACGGAACTTTAGCCATATTGGTTTACCTTCCCGTTACTTTCTAATTGGCTTACGTGGACCCTTACGCGTACGCGCATTGGTCTTAGTACGTTGCCCACGAAGGGGCAGGCTACGACGGTGGCGGAGACCACGATAACAACCAAGGTCCATTAGACGCTTGATGTTCATAGAGATCTCACGACGCAAGTCACCTTCTACAATGTATTTAGCAACTTCTTCGCGTAGTGTGTCTATTTGAGCTTCGCTCAATTCCTTGATCTTAGCATCTTCAGCAATTGAAGTAGCTGCGCAAATTTGTTGTGCGCGAGTTAGTCCAATACCATAGATTGCAGTCAATGCAATGACTGTATGCTTCTGATCAGGAATGTTAATGCCAGCGATACGGGCCACTATGCACTCCTCATAAGTTAAAGGCCATCTGTGAAAAGCCCGGTAGGATACTCGACAGATGACGATTTTGCAAATAATATTTTGACCAGCTCAATTTATGAGCTGGTCAAAAGTTTTTTAGCCTTGACGCTGTTTGTGTTTTGGTTCAACACAGATAACGCGTACAACGCCGCTACGCTTGACGATCTTGCAGTTACGGCAGATCTTCTTCACGGAAGCTCGAACTTTCATTTCATCACTCCGTAAAGCTACTTAGCGTCCAAAGCGATCTAAATTCGCTTTGTTAACTAGGTTAGCTTTCTTCATCACAGACTCATACTGATGAGACATCATATGGGTCTGAACCTGAGCCATGAAGTCCATGATCACGACTACCATAATTAGTAGTGAGGTACCGCCAAAGTAGAACTGTACCTTCCACGCGATTAACATGAACTCCGGAATTAAACAGATAAAGGTAATATATAGTGCACCGGCCAATGTTAGGCGGGTCATTACTTTATCTATGTAACGCGAAGTCTGTTCTCCAGGACGGATCCCGGGAATAAACGCACCACTCTTCTTCAAGTTATCAGCTGTTTCACGTGGGTTAAATACCAACGCGGTGTAGAAGAAACAGAAGAAAATAATCGCTGTTGCATACAATAATGAGTAAAGCGGTTGTCCTGGTGAAACAGCAAGTGAAAAATCACTTAACCAAGATAACCCTTCATTTTGACCAAACCACTGAGCCAGTGTGCCTGGGAACAAAATGATGCTTGACGCAAAGATTGGTGGAATTACACCTGCCATGTTGACCTTCAGTGGTAAGTGAGTGCTTTGCGCTGCAAAAACCTTACGGCCTTGCTGACGCTTAGCATAGTTAACAACGATACGACGTTGTCCACGCTCAACAAACACTACAAAATAGGTCACAGCAAATACAATTACTGCAATCAACAATAAAACGAGTACGTTCAAGTCGCCTTGACGCGCCTGCTCAGCCGTTTGGCCGATAGCAGATGGTAGACCAGCAACAATACCTGCGAAAATAAGAATCGAGATACCGTTACCTATGCCTCGTTCGGTAATTTGTTCACCTAGCCACATTAGGAACATGGTTCCTGTTACTAGACTCACAACCGCTACAAAATAGAAACCAAGGCCTAAGTTTACAACTAAGCCTGGTACTAAATTTGGTAAACCGGTTGCAATACCGACTGCTTGGAATGTACCCAAGACCAATGTGCCGTATCGTGTATATTGACTGATCTTCTTACGTCCTGACTCGCCTTCCTTTTTCAGTTCAGCAAGTGCAGGGTGAACTACAGTCAATAATTGCATGATAATCGATGCCGAAATATACGGCATGATACCTAATGCAAAGATAGAAGCACGTTCAAGGGCGCCACCAGAGAACATGTTAAACATGCCTAAGATGGTACCCTTCTGCTGATTAAACAGCTCTGCTAATACAGCTGCGTCAATACCAGGAATTGGTACGAACGAACCGGCTCTAAAGACGATAATCGCACCAATCACGAACAGGAGACGAGTTTTCAATTCTGATAAACCGCCTTTCGCGCTTTTTAAATCAAGTCCTGGTTTTGCCATCGACGTATTATTCCTCGATCTTTCCGCCGGCAGCTTCGATAGCTGCACGTGCACCTTTGGTTACCTTGAGACCTTTTACGGTCACTGGGCGTTCAATGGTACCTGAAAGAACGACTTTAGCAAACTGTATGTTGCGAGTAACTAAATTCGCATCTTTCAGTGCATTTAAGTCGACAACATCACCGTTAACTTTAGCTAATTCGCTGATACGAATTTCAGCAGTTACCATCGCTTTACGCGAAGTAAAACCGAATTTCGGCAAACGGATCTTAAGTGGCATTTGACCACCTTCGAAACCGACACGAACGCCGCCGCCTGAACGAGACTTCTGACCTTTGTGACCGCGACCAGCAGTCTTACCTAGGCCAGAACCGATACCGCGACCTACACGCTTAGCTGCTGATTTAGAACCTGCAGCTGGAGATAGAGTATTCAATTTCATTGATTAATCCTCCACCTTGACCATGTAGTAAACCTTGTTAATCATACCGCGAACAGCAGGAGTATCCTCAAGTTCAACAGTGTGATTAATACGGCGTAGACCTAGACCAGTCAAAGTTGCACGATGCTTTGGCAAACGTCCAATTGAACTCTTAGTCTGAGTTACTTTTAAAGTTTTAGTAGCCATGGTGCTTAACCTCGAATTTCATCAACATTCAGGCCACGCTTAGCTGCGATTTGTGATGGTGACTTCATGTGCACCAACGCATCTACAGTTGCGCGAACGATGTTGATCGGGTTAGTAGAACCGTATGCTTTTGACAGTACGTTATGAACGCCTGCTACTTCCAATACGGCACGCATCGCACCACCGGCAATAATACCAGTACCTTCAGATGCTGGTTGCATGTAAACACGCGAACCAGTATGACGGCCCTTAACAGGGTGGTGCAAAGTACCATTTACAAGTTCAACAGAAACAATGTTACGGCGAGCCTTTTCCATTGCTTTCTGAATTGCTGCAGGTACTTCACGCGCTTTACCATAGCCATAGCCGACTTTACCGTTACCATCACCCACTACAGTTAGTGCAGTGAAGCTAAAGATACGTCCGCCTTTAACTACTTTAGAAACACGATTTACTGCAACTAATTTCTCTTGCAGATCGTCTTTTTGTTGAGCTTCAAATTTAGCCATTTTTAATCATTCCTTAGAACTGTAGGCCAGCTTCACGAGCAGCGTCTGCTAATGCAGCAACGCGACCATGATACTTAAAGCCGGAACGATCGAATGCAACTACAGTTACGCCTTTCTCGATTGCACGCTCAGCGATAGTTTTACCTACGGCTTTAGCTGCATCTACGTTACCTGTGTATTTAAGCTGCTCTGATACCGCTTTTTCAGCAGTAGAAGCTGCCGCCACAACTTGCGCGTTGGCATCAATAACCTGTGCGTACGTGTGACGTGGTGTACGATGTACAACCAGACGGTTAACGCCCAGCTCTTGGATCTTCTTACGGGCGCGAGTAGCGCGGCGTAAGCGAGATGTTTTCTTATCCATATCGCGTTACCTACTTCTTCTTAGCCTCTTTACGGCGTACTTGTTCATCAGCATAACGAACACCCTTACCTTTATAAGGCTCTGGTGGACGGTAGCCACGAATCTCTGCAGCAACTTGGCCGATCAACTGCTTATCTGTACCTTTCAGTACGATTTCAGTTTGTGATGGGCACTCTGCAGTTACGCCGTCAGGAAGCTGGTGTACTAGAGGGTGAGAAAAACCTAAAGTCAGGTCGATACCGTCACCAGCAATTTTTGCACGGTAACCAACACCAACTAGAGTCAGTTTTCTTTCGAAACCTTCGCTAACACCAACAACCATGTTGTTGATTAAAGCTCGAGCAGTACCGGCTTGTGCTGCAGAAGCAACACCTTCAGCTGGTGAACACTTAACTTCATTGTTTTCAACAACAACAGCAACGTCAGTGTTAATTACTCGAGTCAAACTACCTTTAGTACCTTTTACGGTGATAGTTTGTTCGTTCAAAGTCACTTCTACGCCTGCAGGAATAGCGACTGGTGCTTTTGCGACACGAGACATGGCTAGCTCCTTATGCTACGTAGCAGATAACTTCTCCACCCATGCCATTTTGGCGGGCGGCACGATCAGTCATCAAACCTTTAGAAGTGGACACGATTGCGACACCCAGACCGCCCATCACCTTTGGTAGATCGTTTTTACCTTTGTAAATACGAAGACCAGGACGACTTACGCGCTGGATAGTCTCAACGACTGGTTGGCCTTGGAAATACTTTAAAGTGATTTCTAAAACCGGCTTGGCTTCGCCTGCTACGGCGTAATCAGTGATGTAACCTTCTTCTTTAAGCGTTTGCGCGATGGCAACTTTTAGCTTAGCAGAAGGCATAGATACTGATACTTTGTTAGCAGCTTGGCCGTTACGAATGCGAGTTAACATATCCGCAATTGGATCTTGCATGCTCATATTAGCTTACTCCGTGACAAGTATTACCAGCTGGCCTTACGCAGACCAGG
Organism: Shewanella sp. Isolate11; assembly: GCF_022398315.1. Lineage (GTDB taxonomy): Bacteria > Pseudomonadota > Gammaproteobacteria > Enterobacterales > Shewanellaceae > Shewanella. The sequence goes on along the minus strand of NZ_JAKEVF010000010.1, from coordinate 8,086 downwards.
AACTTCACCACGCATGGTAGCTTCACGCAATTTGATACGGCTTAAGCCGAACTTGCGTAGGAAACCATGTGGGCGACCAGTTTGACTACAACGATTGCGCTGACGCGCAGAACTTGAGTCACGTGGTAGACCTTGCAGCTTAAGAACTGCATCCCAACGATCTTCGTCAGAAGTTGTTGGATTGCTAATGATAGCCTTAAGAGCTAGACGCTTTTCAGCATACTTAGCCACGAGCTTTGCACGTTTTGCTTCACGTGCTTTCATTGAACTTTTTGCCATTTCGCTACCCTTATTTCTTGAATGGGAAGTTAAAGGCGTCTAATAAAGCACGGCCTTCTTCGTCATTCTTCGCAGTAGTAGTGATAACAATATCCATACCACGGATTTTGTCGATTTTATCGTAATCGATTTCCGGGAAGATGATTTGCTCACGTACACCCATTGCGTAGTTACCGCGTCCGTCGAACGACTTAGCGCTCAAACCACGGAAGTCACGGATACGCGGGATTGCGATATCAACTAAACGCTCAAGGAACTCCCACATGCGTTCGCCACGCAGAGTTACCTTACAGCCGATCGGGTAGCCATCACGGATTTTAAAACCAGCAACTGATTTACGAGCTACAGTTACTACTGGCTTTTGACCAGCGATAGCAGTCATGTCACGAAGCGCGTGCTCCATAACTTTCTTATCTGCTACAGCTTCGCCAACACCCATGTTAAGGGTGATTTTCTCAATCCGAGGGACTTGCATGACACTGGTATAACCGAACTTCTTAGCAAGTTCAGCGATAACAGTCTCTTTGTATTTATCATGCAGTTTCGCCATCGTTTACTCCAATTACTTAATGAGTTCACTGTTCGACTTAAAGAAACGAACCTTTTGGCCGTCTTCAAATCGGAAACCAACGCGATCAGCTTTGCCAGAAGCAGAGTTGAAAATCGCTACATTTGATGCTTGTATTGGTGCTTCTTTCTCAACAATACCACCAGTCACACCCAGTTGTGGGTTAGGCTTTTGGTGCTTCTTGATAAGATTGATGCCTTCTACAATTAATTTACCAGTTGGTAAAACTTGAGAAACCTTACCGCGTTTACCCTTGTCTTTACCTGCTAGTACAATTACTTCGTCTTCGCGACGGATTTTAGCTGCCATTTTGAAGCTCCTTACAGTACTTCTGGTGCCAGAGAAACAATTTTCATAAATTGTTCTGTACGCAATTCACGCGTCACTGGTCCAAAAATACGAGTACCAATCGGTGCAAGGTTTGCGTTAAGCAAAACCGCTGCATTTCGATCGAAGCGAATGACAGAACCATCTGGACGACGTACGCCTTTCTTAGTACGGACTACCACCGCGTTATACACATCACCTTTCTTCGCTTTACCGCGAGGAATGGCTTCCTTTACAGAAACCTTGATGACGTCGCCGATACCGGCATAACGACGATGAGAGCCACCCAAGACCTTAATACACTGAACTCTACGAGCGCCACTGTTACAGGCGACTTCTAGAGTCGATTGCATTTGGATCATTTTAAGTGCTCCGCTATCGTTACTTCACAAATCCCACAATTGGGGCATATTTAACCATTTTAGACCATATTAATGACCAAAATGGCGCGCAAGTATAACACCACCAAATAGGAAAGGATAGTACTAAAAATAAAAACGGCTCCGTCAAAAGGAGCCGTTTCGCTAAATGCCTAAATAATTAGGCTTTTGTTACTACTTCAACCAGAGTCCAAGACTTAGTCTTTGACAGCGGACGGCATTCGCGAATAGTCACGATATCGCCAGCATTACACTGATTTGTTTCGTCATGTGCATGGATCTTAGTAGTACGCTTGATAAACTTCCCGTATAGAGGGTGTTTAACCTTACGTTCAATAGCAACAGTGATAGACTTGTCCATCTTGTCGCTAAGTACTCGACCTTGCAAAGTACGGATTTTATCAGACATTATGCACCCGCCTTAGAAGTAATAATGGTCTTAACGCGCGCAATGTTACGACGCACGATTTTAAGCTGATGAGTTTGAGACAACTGACCAGTGGCGTGTTGCATACGCAGATTAAACTGCTCACGCAGCAGACCAAGCAGTTCAGCGTTCAATTCTTCAACGCTCTTCTGTGTTAGTTCGCTCGCTTTCATTACATCACCGTCTTAGTTACGAAGGTAGTCTTAATAGGAAGCTTAGCAGCAGCAAGAGTAAACGCTTCACGCGCTAGCTCTTCTGATACGCCATTCATCTCATAAAGCACCTTACCAGGTTGAATCTGGCAAACCCAGTATTCTACGTTACCCTTACCTTTACCCATACGCACTTCAAGAGGCTTAGAGGTAATTGGCTTGTCAGGGAAAACACGAATCCAAATTTGACCTTGACGTTTAATGTGACGTGTCATAGCACGACGCGCAGATTCGATTTGACGAGCAGTTAGACGACCACGTCCAACAGCCTTCAGACCGAATTCACCGAAGCTTACTTCAGTGCCGTTCGCAAGACCACGGTTGCGGCCTTTGAACATTTTGCGAAACTTCATTCGTTTTGGTTGCAGCATTGCCAGCTCTCCTATTTACCGCGAGGCTTACGCTTCGGCTGCTGTTTCGGCTCTTCTAGTGCAGGTACAACGCCGTCTAGAACTTCACCTTTGAAGACCCAAACTTTAACGCCGATCACACCGTATTGAGTGTGACTTTCTGCAGTAGAGTAGTCGATATCAGCACGCAGTGTATGTAGAGGCACACGACCTTCACGATACCACTCTGAACGCGCAATCTCAGCACCGCCTAGACGGCCGCTCACTTCAACTTTAATACCCTTAGCACCAAGACGCATTGCGTTTTGTACAGCGCGCTTCATAGCACGACGGAACATAACACGACGCTCTAGCTGTGAAGCGATGCCTTCGGCAACAAGCTTCGCATCTAGCTCAGGCTTACGGATTTCAGCGATGTTGATTTGAGCTGGAATACCAGTCAACTTGGCAACTTGGTTGCGCAACTTTTCAACGTCTTCACCTTTCTTACCAATCACAACACCTGGACGGGCAGTGTGAATAGTAACGCGAACACTCTTCGCTGGACGCTCGATAACAATCTTAGAGACTGAAGCTTGCTTAAGTTTCTTTTCTAGAAACTTACGCACTTCCCAGTCACTGCTCAAGTTATTGGCATAATCTGATTTATCAGCGTACCAAGTCGAGATCCAAGGCTTAGTGATACCCAGACGGATACCATTAGGATGTACTTTCTGTCCCATTGCTAACTCCTAGCGATCTGATACAACCACAGTGATGTGGCTGGTACGCTTGATTATACGATCAGCACGGCCTTTGGCACGTGGCATGATACGCTTCATTGTTGGACCTTCATCTACAAAGACTTTTCCAACTTTCAACTCATCAATGTCAGCACCTTCGTTGTGCTCAGCATTGGCGATTGCAGAATCTAGTACTTTTTTAACAAGTACTGCTGCTTTCTTAGGGCTGAAAGTTAAAATTTCGAGAGCCTTAGCAACAGGCAGTCCACGGATTTGATCTGCAACCAAACGACACTTTTGAGGCGACGTACGGGCAAAACGATGTTTAGCTAAAACTTCCATCTTGAGTCTCCCGTATTAACGCTTCTTCGCTTTCTTATCAGCAGCATGGCCGCGATAAGTGCGAGTTGGTGAAAATTCACCAAGCTTGTGGCCGATCATTTCGTCAGTTACGAACACAGGTACGTGCTGACGACCATTATGGACAGCGATGGTCAACCCAATCATGTTAGGGATGATCATAGAGCGGCGAGACCAAGTCTTAATAGGCTTTTTGTCACCCGCTTCCATCGCTTTCTCTACCTTCTTCAGCAAGTGTAGGTCAATGAATGGACCTTTCTTGAGAGAACGTGGCATGGCGAATCCTCTTACTTTTTGTTACGACGACGTACAATGTACTTGTCGGTGCGTTTGTTACTACGGGTCTTATAACCCTTAGTTGGGACACCCCATGGAGATACTGGATGACGACCACCAGAAGTACGGCCTTCACCACCACCATGTGGATGGTCTACTGGGTTCATTGCAACACCACGAACTGTTGGGCGTACGCCTCTCCAGCGCTTAGCACCTGCTTTACCTAACTGGCGTAGCATATGCTCGGCATTACCAACTTCACCCAATGTCGCGCGGCAATCTACTGGTACTTTACGCATTTCGCCAGAGCGAAGACGTAGAGTAGCGTATGCGCCATCACGAGCTACAACTTGTACATAAGTACCTGCTGAACGAGCGATCTGAGCACCTTTACCAGGCTTCATTTCAACTGCGTGTACAACACTACCTACTGGGATGTTGCGTAATGGCAAAGCGTTACCCGCTTTGATTTCTGCATCGATACCAGACTGGATTTGATCACCAGCTTGCATGCCTTTAGCAGCAAGGATATAACGACGCTCACCATCAGCATACAAAACAAGTGCGATGTTAGCTGTGCGGTTTGGATCATATTCCAAACGCTCAACTTTTGCAGGGATACCGTCTTTGTCGCGTTTGAAGTCAACAATACGGTAATGCTGCTTGTGTCCACCACCTACGTGACGAACAGTGATACGACCAGTGTTATTACGGCCACCACTTTTAGACTTTTTCGCCAACAGGCCAGCAAAAGGTTTACCCTTGTGCAGATCGCTGTTTACCACTTTAACTACGTGGCGACGCCCAGCAGAGGTTGGCTTACACTTAATAACTGCCATGATAATTCTCCTTTGCTTACTCAGCGCCGACGAAATCGATGTCAGCACCAGCAGCTAAAGTCACATAGGCTTTTTTCCAGTCGCTACGACGGCCAGTACGGGCACCGTGACGCTTGGTTTTACCTTTGTTAACTAGAGTGCGAACTGAATCAACTTCAACTTCGAACAACTTAGCTACTGCAGCTTTAACTTCAGCTTTAGTCGCATCGATAGCTACACGGAAAACGACCGTGTTGTTATTTTCAGCGCATACAGTACTCTTTTCAGAGATGTGTGGCGCTAGAATAACTTTTAGCAAACGTTCTTCGCTTATCATCCCAGCATCTCCTCGATTTGCTTAACAGCATCGGCAGTAACTAGTACTTTGTTGAACGCGATTAGACTTACTGGATCGATACCAGCTACGTCACGAACGTCAACTTTGTATAGGTTGCGTGCAGCTAAGAACAAGTTCTCGTCAATTTCTGGAGTAACAATTAAAACGTCTTCCAGGTTCATTTCTGCCAATTTAGCTTTCAGCTCTTTAGTTTTAGGAGCTTCAACACCAAATGACTCAACGACAACAAGGCGATCTTGACGTACTAACTCAGACAGAATGCTCTTAAGCGCTCCGCGGTACATCTTCTTGTTAACTTTTTGGCTGTGATCTTGTGTTTTAGCAGCGAAAGAAACGCCACCGCCACGCCAGATTGGGCCTTTAACAGTACCAGCACGTGCACGGCCAGTACCTTTTTGGCGCCATGGCTTTTTGCCAGAGCCAGTTACTTCTGCGCGAGTCTTTTGAGCACGAGTGCCCTGACGCGCGTTTGCAGCGTATGCTACAACTACCTGATGAACCAGTGCTTCATTAAAGTCACGGCCGAAGGTAGTTTCGGAAACTTCAAGAGCACTCTGTGCGTCTTTCAATACCAATTCCATTACTATCTCCTCAGACCTAAGCTTTAACGGCAGGCTTGATGATCAGGTCGCCATTAGTAGCGCCTGGAACTGCACCCTTAACCAATAGCAGGTTACGTTCAGCATCTACACGTACAACGTCTAGATTTTGAGTAGTAACGCGCTCGGCACCCATGTGGCCAGACATTTTCTTACCTTTGAAAACGCGACCTGGTGTTTGGTTTTGACCGATAGAACCGTTAGCTCTATGTGCCAATGAGTTACCATGTGTTGCATCTTGGGTACGGAAATTCCAACGCTTGATACCGCCTTGGAAACCTTTACCTTTTGATTGACCAGTAACATCAACTTTCGCTACGTCAGCGAAGATATCAACATTAAGCTCAGCACCAACTTCAATGCCTTCGCCTTCACCATCAGCCAAACGCATTTCCCACAAACCACGACCAGCTTCTACGCCAGCCTTAGCAAAGTGACCTGCTTCTGGTTTAGTGATGCGATTAGCTTTTTTGGTACCAGTAGTAACTTGAAGTGCACGGTAACCGTCAGTTTCTAAAGTTTTCACTTGAGCAACGCGGTTAGCTGCAATTTCAATTACTGTTACAGGTATTGACGCACCATCTTCAGTGAAGATGCGAGTCATACCTACTTTACGACCGATAAGACCGATAGCCATCTCTCAAACCTCTTCTAAGGATCTCAATTAACCTAAGCTAATTTGAACGTCAACACCTGCCGCAAGATCTAGACGCATAAGTGCATCTACAGTCTTCTCAGTCGGCTCTACGATGTCAACAAGACGCTTATGAGTACGAAGTTCGTACTGATCACGCGCATCTTTATTAACGTGTGGAGAGATCAAAACGGTATAACGCTCTTTGCGCGTTGGTAGTGGAATTGGACCACGTACCTGGGCGCCTGTGCGCTTAGCAGTTTCAACGATTTCCGCAGTAGACTGATCGATCAAACGATGATCAAATCCTTTTAAGCGGATACGGATTCTTTGGTTCTGCATTGACCAGAGCTCCTAAAATGGACACATAAAAAATCACCCTCTAGCTTCTTCCTTTCTGGAAAAGCAGAGCGAGATGATTTAACCGTTCGACTCCAAATCGGAGTCGCTGTATTATTTTACGTCGGCTTTAAGAACCGACAATCTTCGCCTAATGGTTAAGGCGAGGGGGTATTATACTGATCTGAATTTAGAGATCAACCCCGTTGAACGAATTAACACCACTTAGGTGCTAACCTTCAAAGTGGCCGGTATTATACTTTCTGCAAATTTAAAAGCCAGTTTTATCTTTAGCGAACTAATCAGCAAACACTCCCCCTTTATTTTAGGCAATAAAAAAGGCAGCCTAAGCTGCCTTTTTCAGGGTATTGCTAAAATCGATGGCGATTAAGCTACGATTTTCGCTACAACACCAGCACCAACTGTACGGCCACCTTCGCGGATTGCGAAACGTAGACCTTCATCCATCGCGATTGGGCAGATTAGTGTTACTACCATCTTRATGTTGTCACCTGGCATTACCATCTCTACGCCTTCTGGAAGCTCGATAGTACCGGTTACGTCAGTTGTACGGAAGTAGAACTGTGGACGGTAGCCCTTGAAGAATGGAGTGTGACGACCACCCTCTTCTTTTGACAGTACGTATACTTCNATGTTGTCACCTGGCATTACCATCTCTACGCCTTCTGGAAGCTCGATAGTACCGGTTACGTCAGTTGTACGGAAGTAGAACTGTGGACGGTAGCCCTTGAAGAATGGAGTGTGACGACCACCCTCTTCTTTTGACAGTACGTATACTTCTGATTCGAAAGTAGTGTGTGGGTTGATTGAACCAGGCTGTGCCAATACTTGACCACGCTCTACTTCATCACGCTTAGTACCACGTAGTAGTACACCACAGTTCTCACCTGCACGACCTTCGTCAAGCAGCTTACGGAACATTTCAACACCTGTACAAGTCGTCTTAGTTGTATCTTTGATACCAACGATTTCTACTTCGTCACCGACTTTAACGATACCGCGCTCAACACGACCGGTTACAACTGTACCACGACCTGAGATTGAGAATACGTCTTCGATTGGTAGAATGAATGCACCATCGATTGCACGCTCTGGCTCTGGAATATAAGTATCTAGAGCTTCTGCAAGCTCAAGGATCTTAGCTTCCCACTCTGGCTCCCCTTCTAGGGCTTTAAGCGCAGAACCTTGGATAACTGGTAGGTCATCACCTGGGAAATCATACTCAGAAAGAAGTTCACGAACTTCCATTTCTACAAGCTCTAGAAGCTCTTCGTCATCTACCATGTCACACTTGTTCATGAATACGATGATGAATGGTACACCTACCTGACGTGAAAGTAGGATGTGCTCACGAGTTTGTGGCATTGGGCCGTCTGTAGAAGCTACTACTAGGATAGCGCCGTCCATCTGTGCAGC
>NZ_JAKEVF010000001.1:0-1207500 GCF_022398315.1 Shewanella sp. Isolate11 | reverse complement strand
CTCTTGTAAAACATGAGCATAAGACATATTGCTATGAACACTCTTCACTATTGCTAGTGACAAATTGCATTGAGAAATAAATCGTTTTCGATTAACTCAATACCTGTGAGTGTCCCTTCACTATTGCTAGTGACAAATTGCATTGAGAAATAAATCGTTTTCGATTAACTCAATACCTGTGAGTGTCCACACAGATTACTTGATAAATTGTTAAAGAGCGTTAGCGCATCTCGTCGTTCCGAGTGGCTAGGGCTGCGTATTCTACTCAGAGCGAGCATTACGTCAACCCCTTTTTCAAGATTGTTTTAACAAAACAGTTTGATCGATTAAATATCAAACAATGCGAGTATATTTACATCGTTTCGAGCTTATTTAGTCGCAATAATAGTTCTGCTATAGCAGAACTATTATAACGCTTTGTCATTGTTCGATGACTAGAATGCATATGACATTAGGTATAGATCCCGCTTATAGCGATTTTAAGTAAGCAGGTACATCGGCTATCGAATCTAAAACAATAGTGGCTTCGTCTATGGCTTCCTGAGTAACGTCTTTGCCTGTACGAACCAAAATACGTGTTGGAATACCAGCAGCTTTAGCTGCCAACATATCATCGCGTTTATCACCAACCATTGCAGATTTCGATAAATCGATTTTTAAAAATTGCGCCGCACTGTTGATCATTCCTGGCTTAGGTTTGCGACAATCACAATCTTGCTTGTATTCACCGATACCTTTTTCGCTGTGATGAGGACAATAGTAGATTCCATCGAGTTCGACGCCTTTATCGACAAAGTTCCAATCCATCCATTCTGTTAATGTATGAAACTGGTCTTCAGTATATAAGCCGCGAGCAATTCCAGATTGATTTGTCACCACAGCAAGTTTATATCCCATCTGCTTTAACGCCAGACAAGCATCGAATACCCCCTCGACATATTCAAAGTCATCAACTTGATGCACGTAGCCATGGTCAATATTGATCACACCATCTCTATCTAGGAACACAGCAGGTTTCACAGACAAATACCTCTAATTAGATCGAACTCAATAGTTAGCCTTTATTATCACACCACTATGGCAGAAATGCACCGCGGTGAAGCTAATTATTCATGAAAAAATTTCTGACATTAAAGCAAGTTACTACAGAATTGACTCTATACGATGTTGTAATTCAGGTAACAGTTGCTGCTCGAACCAATCATGACGTTTTAACCAAATATTATTACGCGGGCTAGGATGAGGTAACGGGATTAATCTATCGCCGTAATCTTTCCAGTGGCGAACTCGCTCGGTCAGCGAACGATTATCCATACAATGATAATGTTGCGCATATTGGCCTATCGCTAATGTCAGCTGGATATTAGGTAAATGATTGAGTAACTGAGCCCGCCACTGCTTGGCACATGCTTTAGGTGGTGCTAAATCACCACTTTTACCCTTACCGGGATAACAAAATGCCATTGGCAAAATAGCAAATAAATTGCTGTCATAAAATTGCTGCTTCGAAACGCCTAACCACTGACGTAAACGATCGCCACTGAGATCATCAAATGCAATACCTGATTGATTAGCAACCACTCCCGGCGCTTGACCAGCAATTAAGATTCGCGCTTCAGTACTCGCTTGAATAATAGGCTTAACACCATCGGGTAAATTGGCCTCACACAAACGGCACACCTGTACCTGTTTTATTAGTGATGCGAATCCAGATGTAGATTGTAGTGGTTTGTTTTTCATGTAATTTAGAACAACTATATTTTGACCATTTATGTTCTGACCATCTCGGACAAATTTTCCTTCCAACGTCATTCTGATAACTGTCCATCTTGATTCATGACTTAACTCTAGATTCATGACTTATTGCAGGCCACTCGCAAGACTAATTAATAGGGTCAGTTCACATAAAAATAGCTTTTTAAACCCATCTTGTTAACCTTAGTCATGTAACAGACATCGGCACTGCAACTGGCTATGGCGCATTTTATCATTAGCCAATGGAAGCAGGAAATCATGGTTTTCCTTTATTTATAGCGTTATAAACGGTAACCTTACTCGGATCTGTACCAATATCGCTATTAACAATACGGGAACTATGAGCCAAGAAACGTCAAACGTTCATGTAACACGCACTCAAGTTGTAGTAGAAGCCATTAGAGAGAAGATTCTTTCCGGTGACATAGCAGCAGGCAAACCATTACGCCAAAGTGCTTTAGCTCAATCCCTTAATGTTAGCCGTATTCCAATCAGAGAAGCATTAGTGCAATTGGAAGCGGAAGGTTTGGTGAAATTTGAGGCGCATAAAGGTGCGACGGTAACAGTACTCTCCGCCGAACAAGTAACAGAGCTATTTGAACTCAGGGCCTTGATTGAAACAGACCTTTTGCAAAAGGCGATGTTGAACATGACAGATGCCATTTTAGATAAAGCACAGGCTTATCTTGATGAGTTAGAAACCGCCTTTAAAAATCAAGACTCCATCAGCAGTTGGAGTGTATTGAATACTAAATTCCACAGTTGTTTATATGAAGCGGCTAACCGCCCTCATACACTTGAAGTGGTTCATGGCCTTAATACAAACTGCGACCGTTATATTCGTCTACAGCTTTTGACAGAAGGCGGAATTCCCAAGGCGGAGCAAGAACACAAACAACTGCTTGAGTATTGTAGAAAAAAAGATATTGCTAAGGCCACCATGCTACTCAAGACACACATATTACATGCAGCTGAGACTATCCGTAAATTAGTTGCTAAGCAGGTAGGTTAATAAAGACCACCTATTTTAGATTTTTTAATTTTGTTGAGATAAAGCAGATCTTCCTACTGTCTTTATCATTTTGAGAGAATATATGATGCAGTACGCTACTATCACAGGTTGGGGAAAATGTGTTCCCCCCGCGACACTTACAAACCATGATCTTGCTACCTTTATCGATACTTCTGATGAATGGATTAAGCCGCGTACAGGGATCAGCCAACGTCATATCAGCCACGTAGGCACTTCTGAACTCGCCTCAGTAGCCGCAAAGAGAGCTCTAGCAGCTGCAGGACTTGAAGGCAGCGATATTGATCTTATCATCTTAGCAACTGCTAGCCCTGATACCTTGATCCCCAATATTGCCTCAACTGTACAGGCTAATATTGGGGCCAACTGTGGTGCTTTCGATATCAACGCGGCCTGTAGTGGTTTTTTATATGGTATGGGTCTAGCCAGTTCACAAATTAAGAGTGGTCAATGTAAGCGCGTGTTAGTGATAGGCGCTGAACGTCTTTCTTTCTATCTTGATTGGTCACGTCGTGAAACTGCCGTTCTATTTGGTGATGGCGCTGGGGCTGTGGTACTCGAAGCCAGTGACCAAGAAGGTGGAGTGTTAGGCTATGAGCTAAATAACGACCCCGCTGGTCGTGATATCTTAAAGGCAGGTTTTGGTACTGCAATGGACAGATTCAATGCCGCCTCTCTGGATTTCTTCATCGAGTTCAACGGCCAAGAGATCTTCAAACGCGCTATCGCGGGTATGGGTAAACTCAGCACCACAGTACTAGAGAAATGTGGCGTAGACAAAGATGAAGTGGATTTAGTCATTCCACATCAGGCCAACGAGCGTATCATAGATACCTTGATTAACCGTATGAAGATCCCGAAAGAGAAAGCTATCGTTAACATCGCTAACTACGGTAACACTTCGGCGGCAACGATTCCCATCGCGATTTGTGATGCACTGGAAAATGGTCGTATTCAACCTAATCAAACTATTCTTTCTTGTGCATTTGGCGCAGGTTTAACCTCTGCAGCCGTGCTGTTTAAATGGGGCGATAGAGTGACACCACTGAAACAAAGTGATGCAGAGTTACCCCCATGCGATAAAACAGGTATTGAGTTAGTGGCTCCAGCAGTAAAGCACTTCTGCAGCTAACCCTCCCTACACTCAAATTAAAACGCCAGCTTTTGCTGGCGTTTTTTATTACACTATGGGCAACATAATCTCTATTACTTAACCCGTTGTAATTCATCCCAATAGATGGCTTGTTTGAAATATTGCCCCAGTAAACGATTGAGCTTAGCAAAACTGCTAACCGGAAGTTCCTCGCCAGAAACACAAGACCACACAAAACGGTGACAATTATTATCGAATAGATCGTAGTCTCGATATTGATAAATCGCCTGCTCGGCGCGAATTAAAATCTTGTCAGCAATCAAAGGTTGATGCTGATGATCGCAAGCTTGAAAAATTCGACTACCACTCCTGCCCGCTAGAAAGCGCGCAGATGAAATAGGTCTGATTAACCCGCTGCCATGAAGTTCTAATAAGGTATCCTCACCGAGCCAGATCCCCGTATGTTCAATCACACCAAATACAAAACAACAGACAATTGAGCCGGGCTTGGGCGCGACTTTAACCTCGCCCAAATGCCACAAACTCGGTGATAACGGTGAGGCCTGCTGCTGATCAGGCGCTTTAGGCGCACGACCAAGACGTCTATCAACAGTAAGCTGCTTTTGCTTACTACGCTCATCCGCTACCAGCATAGCCCCTAAGGCCGCACCACCAAGCCAGATTAAAGGTAATGCCATAAAAACTCCCATTATCATTCGCGTTACTTATTATGACTGTAACCTAAGCAACAGGTTTTGAATGCGAATATCAGCTAGGAAAAATGTAACTAATGCTGTCGAAACCACTCATAGCTCGAAAGCTGGCTCTAACAAAACAGATCGCTGACCTTTAATTGTTTAGCGCCGCCCATTGTTGCCATCTGAGCCAATAACAATTCGCCACAAGCTAAGGCATCGATTAATGCATTATGAGCCGCATATACCGGTAATCCATAACGCTCACGACTAGCCCCAAGCCGCAGACTGCCCTCTTTTATGGTTTCGTGCTGGCGTAGCAAACGTTTTCTTTCTAAGGCTAATGTATCGACCGCCATTAACTTAGGTTTATTGAATCCCTCCTGAGATAATGCCGCCTGTAAAAAAGCCAGATCTAAAGGAGCATGATGTGCCACTAAGACTTTGCCTTGAGTCACGCTTAAAAACCAATCCATCACTTCATGTAAAGGTAAAGCCTGATGGAGGTGGGCATCCAAAATACCGTGGATAGTGGCGCTTTGCCCTACACTTCCCTCTATTTTCAGTAATTTATGTTCAGCTTGTTTTAAAATAACTTGTCCTTTTTCAATGGGCACTAAACCCATGCTGAGGATCTGATCATCGCTAGGGTTAAGTCCGGTCATCTCAAGATCCAGCACCATAAAGGACGCATCGAAAGCTGATTTATCCAGCATCGGCATTAAGGCTTGGTAATAAGATTTGAGCACACTGTTTTGGCTCTTAAAGGCGCGCCAACACAGTTGGCTTTTCACCAGTTGATGATGCAGCACCTTAGAAACTCCGAGTAAACTTAAGTTTTAGACCCGCCTGCGCATCATGCACAACTTTAAAAGCATCACGAAGTTGATGGCGAACCAAAGATGAAAGCTGCTGTGGCTTGAGATAATTACTTAACGCTTCATTATGGGTAAACTGATACCCCTGATTCGATAGCCGCATGTGGGCGATAAACTCATGAGCATCGGCCAGATTCAAGGCATCTTTGCGATTAATAATATTTTGCTCCATCAACAGACGAATACGCTTAGCAGTATTAACCTCTTTAATTCCCGCAGAAAGAGCATAAATACGTGCAATATCATTAATTAATGCGCTGCCCTTGTGCTTTAAATCGATTCCCTTCACCTCTTGGCCATCGCGCTCTAAGACAAACTTCTTAAAAAAGCCTAGCGGTGGAGAAACTTGTAATGAGTTGCCCGCCATCCCAGCTAAAAAAATGTCATTGTCTTTGGTGAATTCCAGCACCCGAGTTTGTAAGCTATCAAATAACGTAGATGGACCATAAACACAGCGCATATCGAAAAAGATACTGGCATGCATCAGCGCTTTCGGCTCGGGTCTTTGAACCCAATTTTCAAACTGTTGCTGCCACTGTTTTAATGTCATCCGCCACTTGGGGTTTTGCGCCATAATGTCACCCGGACAATAGACATAGCCACAAGCATCCAATCCTGCACACACCGCCTTTGTCAGGGCTTCAAAATAACCCTGTGCCTGCTCGTCCATCTCTTCGGCAACTAACAATCCATTATCTTGATCTGAGCAAGCGGCTTGATCTTGCCGCCCTTGAGAGCCAAAAGCTAGCCAACAAAAAGGCAACGGTGCCTGTCCTAAAATCTGTTGATTAAGCACAATTAAACGCCGGGTTAACGCATCGGTTACTGAAGTTAATACTCGGCCTATCTCTTCTGCGCGAGCATCGGCACTAATTAAATTTTGCAGCAACAATGGGATCTGCTTACTAACATTAATTAAGCTTTCTAAACTATTCTGCCGCTCAATTTCGCCAATCAACAATAATGGCTGCGAGCTTTGTCCCCGTAGAATATCGGTACTGGTGATCACCCCGATAGGCAGGTCGTGGTCCATGATGGGAAGGTGATGAATATTGTGCTGACTCATCAATAGCATAGCTTCAAAAACTAGTGCGCTGGAATGCAAATAGGTTGGAGAAGGTGTCATGGCTTTATAAACAGGAAGATCACCATTTAAGCCCTCGGCTAATACCCGGTTTCTTAAATCTCTATCGGTTAAGATCCCGACTAGCTTTTGATTATCGAGAATCAACACAGAAGATACCCGAGCGTTACGCATTAACCGCGCCGCCTCACTGACGCTGGCTTTGACATCCAAAGTCAGCGGCTGGTTCGACATCAAACTACTTACCCTATTGGTCGAACCTAGCTCTGCCGCCTTAAATCGTCCTTGATGCCGTAAGCGTTTAGCAAATGCCCGATTAAAAAAGCGGTCAAATTCACGACTTTCGCTACGCAATGCATTAAAGGTTTCAGGATCGAGATGATACACCAGTCCATCTTCTAAGATCTGAATGCGATTACTGATTTTCTCTCCCGACAATAACGAGGGAAAACCAAAGAAATCACCATCCCCTAACCGGTCGATTAGCTCACCTTGCTCATCACGCACTTCAAAAGCACCGCTTCGAACAATATACAACTGCGGATGAGACTCATCTAAAGGCACATATTTAGACGCCTTACTGTAATAGCCAACGGTTAATGAGCGGCAACAGCGTTCTAAGGTTGCTGCCGACAAACTATCAAAAGGAATTAGCTGGCCTAAAAATTGTACTACGGGTTGTAACTCGCTCGCGTCCATAATCTCTCTCAGAGTAAGCGCTGTTTTAACAACTATAGCCTTTTCTTACAAACAGTTGCCATACGACTTAAGGCCAGCCCATTAAGGCTAAATAATACAAAGTTTCCTCACCTCTTATCGATAGGATGACATCAGCACTCCTGGGATAAATTTGCCTATAGATATCGGCAGCCTCAAAGCCTGTAAACTCAAACGGCTAACTTAAAAACTCAGCTTGATACTAGGGCGTTATCAGTTTCTAACCGGTTTTGCATAAAAAAAGGAGCGCAATGCGCTCCTTTTTAATTAACTTATCAAGCATTAGTGATCGTGTGCTTCGCCAGACCCTTTAGGGAAACGAATTGACTCAACCATATCAACCACATTTTGCGGTACCGCAGTCGTGACTTTACTAACGGCAAAGGCCACTGCAAAGTTAATCATCATACCTAACATACCGATACCTTCAGGAGAGATCCCAAGGAACCAGTGATCAGCACTGTTAGCCGCTGGATTAATAAACTTGAAGTAGATGATATATAGTGCCGAGAAACCAAGGCCTAAAACCATACCTGCGATAGCACCTTCTTTGTTAACGGTTCTAGAGAAGATACCCATGATAATTGCTGGGAACAGCGACGATGCCGCTAAGCCGAACGCAATTGCCACAACCGCAGCCACAAAGCCTGGTGGATTAATACCGAAGTAACCCGCCATCACAATGCCTGCCGCCGAAGCAATACGAGCATACATCAACTCTTTCTTATCGGAGATATCGGGCATCAAATTCTTCTTCAACAAATCATGAGACACTGAGGTTGAAATAACCAAGAGTAGACCCGCTGAAGTTGATAATGCTGCCGCTAAACCACCTGCTGCCACTAATGCAATCACCCAAGCTGGTAAATTAGCAATTTCTGGCGTAGCAAGTACCATGATATCGCGGTCAATCTTCATCTCATTGGTATCACCTTTGGCATAATAGATCTTACCATCGGCATTCTTATCATCCCATTGGATTAGACCGGTTTTTTCCCAGTTTTTAATCCACTCAGGAGCAGTTTCATAAGCAACACCTGTCGACTCTGGACCATTGATGGTTTCAATCATGTTTACACGAGAGAAAGCCGCCAATGCAGGAACAGTGGTGTACATAATGGCAATGAATACCAACGCCCAACCTGCAGAGATACGCGCATCTTTCACTTTAGGCACAGTGAAGAAACGCACGATAACGTGAGGTAGACCCGCAGTACCGAACATTAGCGCACCCGTGATGAAGAACACATCAAGCATACTCTTAGAACCTTCGGTATATTGGGAGAAACCAAGTTCACCCGATAAGCCATCGAGCTTATCTAACAGATACACCCCAGTATTATTGCCCGCTGCATCAATCAACTGCGCACCAAAGCCAAGCTGAGGTAAAATGTGGCCTGTCATCATCACAGAGATAAAGATAGCCGGTACCATAAAGGCAAAAATTAACACACAGTATTGAGCCACTTGGGTGTATGTGATCCCTTTCATACCGCCTAATACCGCATAGAAGAACACCACGGCCATACCGATATAGACACCCGTTTCGATATCTACTTCTAGGAAGCGAGAGAACACCACACCCACACCACGCATTTGGCCCGCGATATAAGTGAAACTGATGAAAATGGCACAAATAACCGCAACAGTACGTGCGGTTTGTGAGTAGTAACGATCACCGATAAAATCGGGTACCGTAAACTTACCAAACTTACGTAAGTAAGGCGCCATACATAAGGCTAACAGCACGTAACCGCCAGTCCAGCCCATTAAGTAAACCGAGCCATCATAACCGACGAAAGAAACAATACCTGCAAGAGAGATAAATGATGCTGCCGACATCCAGTCTGCCGCCGTCGCCATACCGTTCATCACAGGATGAACTCCACCGCCAGCAACATAGAACTCTTTTGTAGAACCAGCACGAGACCAAATCGCAATGCCGATATATAGGGCAAAGGTGAAGCCTACAATAAGGTAGGTTAAAGTTTGAACATCCATACTCGTTACTCCCTAATCTTCCTGAACGTTATACTTTTTGTCTAACGCGTTAGCTTTCTTCACGTAAACAAAAATAAGTGCAACGAATACGTACATCGCGCCTTGTTGAGCAAACCAGAAACCCAGTTTGAAGCCCATCAGGTGGATCTCGTTAAGTACATCAACCAGTAAAATGCCACAGCCAAACGAGACTGCGGCCCAAATTCCTAGCAGTCCAAGTACAAGACGTAAATTCTCACGCCAGTAACCTTCTGCCTTTTCGTTATTTTCAAAAGCCATTACGACTCCCCTATGCTGATTATGATTAAGTCATCGATTAATCTAGCAAGCGAGGATATTACGACAATCGCGACCTTAGTCTAACGCCAACGTCAACCCGAAACAAAAAACCAACATAGTCATTTAAAAACAGATAGATACAAGTTAACGCTGGCGTCAACTTTAGTTATTTTCAAACACTTAGGTTAGACTAAGGTCGAACTGAAATGTAATGAAAATGTACAAAAAAACCGCCATGTGGCGGTTTAGTATTTTTGCTCTACTGGCTGTCAATTGAAGAATTACTCCAGCGTAGAAAGGTATTTTAATAGAGCAGAGAGTTCTTCTGGTGAGCGAGTTTTATTGGTCACCATGTACTTACCATTGACTAATAAGGTCGGTACACCCCGAATTCCAGCCAACTCGGCTTGAGTATCATAATTCGATAACGCCAGTTGGCTATCTGCCGATGCCATAGCCTTTTCAACATCACTTTGTGGCACACCCTCGGCCATAAAGAATTGGCTTAACTCTTCCTTACGAGTAAAGGCACCTTGTCCTTCATGGATGCGCTTAAACAGATTGCCATGGGCCTGCTCGGTTACCTTGAACTTCTGCGCTAAATAATAAGCTTCTTGGCTTAACTGCCAACTTGGGCGTCCTGCACCAACAGGGGTACGTTCAAAATCGACCGAATCACCTAACTTTTCCATGGTGGCCTTAAACAAACCATCTTGTCGGTAACAATGGGGACAGTTATACGAAAAGAACTCTCGTACTACCGGCTTAGTCGCCTCAGGGATGCCCGCCACTTTCACGTAATCACGACCTTCTATAAATTGCGCTTGAGCAGCTACTTGCACCGCAAATAACCCCGCAAAAATAACCATCATGAAACGGACTACATAAGTGATTTTTTTCATATTATTCTCTTTCTAATTGATTTAAATGCATTTTACGATTCAAAATTTAGCAACACTGCAACGCTTCAAACAGATCCACATGCCGATACTGATATCCCAGTTGCCGACTGATTAGCGAGCCATCGACCCGTTTATCCTCATTCGCCTCACCCAAAGTATCAAACTGTGGTGCAGTTAATTCAAGCCCTTCGGCCGCCTGCTGATAAAATGCCTGTTTACTGGGATGATGAGCGGTGCAGACATTATAGATAGGCGCTAATGGACCTAAGTGAGCCAAGATGCAGCTAACCGCAGCAACGGCATCATCCAGATGCGTCATATTAACGGCTAAGTTTGCCCCTTTAAGCCCAGTTTTACCGGCTAAAAATCGCCCAGGATGACGCTTAGGCCCCATAAGCCCTGCAAACCTAACAACTGTTGCCGAAGCAAAAAAAGATTCCGCCTTTAGTAAGGTTTCACTGCTATTAGAGTGAGCCTCAGCATCGGCTTCAGTCATTAATTTACCATTTGCAGGATAGACACCTGTGGTACTGATAAAAACGATTTTTTGGTAGATATGAGCGCCAATTAAATCAACTAAGCGGCTGAGTCGCTCGAGGTAATCATTATCGCCACGACGCAGACCGGGAGGAATGTTAATCACGATAGCATCGGCGTGTAACTTGGCTAAGTCGGGTGGGTTAAGTTTGACATCATGGGTTAAATCGAGTTTAAACCCATCAATTCCATCTTGGTTTAACCCTAGTGCCTTCTGGAGATCTCGCTTAGAGCCACTCACTTTGATACCTTGAGTGACAAGCGCTTTGGCCAATGGCAGTCCAAACCAACCACAGCCTACAACGGCAACTGAATTTATCATTTATCTTTCTGTTTAAGCAGTTTGTAAACTTAAAATACCTTAAAGGAAAGCTTGATTAAAGTCGCTTGTTACCGCTAGCAAAAATAAAAACAGATCCCTTCCTGAACTTTTAAGATTCTACTGACACTTTCATCTAACTCATCGAGCTTGACCGACTCAACCACTTCGACCGATTCATTTTCGAGCACACGTAAACTCGGCTCTGCGCCATCGACGTCACAAGCCCAAACATTTGGCCGCTTAGCCGATGAAGTGGTTCGCATCACCTTAGCAATACTCCCATCAGACAACTTCACTATGGTGCCGGGTGGATAGATCCCAAGCGCCTTAACTAACGCAGCTATCAAGGATTCAGCATGTTTTTGACGGTGGTTTTTAAATAAATAACCTAAGGCAATCTGAGGAGAACGTCCCTCGCCCACACTAATCAAATCCATGTAATCATTGGCTAAACTGACTAATTGAGTATTAAGCGATAATGCAGCTTCAGTTAGCCCATGTGGATAACCTGAGCCATCGACAAACTCATGGTGATGCAACACGATATCTAGCACCTCGGGGCTATATAGCTCTGTCTTAGCCAACATCTCATGACCAAAATTCGGGTGCATCTTTAAGAAATTAGTTTCAGAGGTCGTCAAAGGTAACTTCTTACGCTTGATACTCTCAGGAACTTTCAGCTTACCAATATCATGGAACAAACAGCCTAACGCAATATCGCGCATCGCCACTTTAGACAAGTCCAATGCCTTAGCCAGACTCAATGCTATTACCGCAACAGTAATACCATGCTGAATTTCGTTTTGTTCAGCTCTACCGGCACTTACCAGAGCAAAATGTGGCTGAGTTTCCTCATATAAATGTTCAAGCAGGGCTTCAGTTAAACTCGAGCCTTCACGATAAGCTCCGCTAGGATCGCTGGCTATCTTGCTAAAGATGGTGCGATTTTGTTCAACAGAATCATTAAAGCGTTTTTGGCTATACCTGAGGGATTTACGCAGAGACTGACGAGCAGCCATGACAAGATCGGGTTTGGGAACAGCTTTGTGACTCTCGTGGCTATCATCCTGATCACTCTCGTCATCAGCAACATAATCACCCTCCAATAAAATGACAAAAGGCACATTCAAGCTTTTGATCAGTTCGATTTGCTCTTCTTGATCTATTTTGATGCGGTTGCGTAGAAAGGGATGATTTTTCCAAGACAGGGGCAGCTTTACCGTCTGACCGATCTGCAACTTAGCAATAGGTATGGTTAGGGGCTCAGTTTTGGCCACTGTCGGCAACTCCACTCAATCACGTCATTCCCAGAACAGCAAAATCAAAGTTTCGCCTTACCCAGAAATTTATCTTACAAATAGATAAAACATGATTAAGTTTAATAACATAAACGCCGACAATAGCAACTTAAAACACCAAAAAAGTCATAATATTGACAGTTAGGTTAATGTTTGGCTTGCAAATAGAGTATTAAAGTAACTACTCCGCTTTCCAGTCATTAAGGTAGTAAAGCAGGTGTTTAGACTTAGCAATGAAGATGGAGCTCCAAAATAGGAATAAGGCGTCAAGCCCCACACTCCAGGTAAACAGGAAGTGACCATGGATTAAACGTTGCAGTAATAGACTCGCATCGACAATCAATAGCAGTATCAGTAACCATTTGAGTTGATTAAACAAGGGGCGGGCCCAAGAGGGAGAACGTTTACGCTCGGCGATCACCAAACCGTAGAGAATAATAGCACCAAAACCTGCCGCCAATGACAACAAAAAGTCTGACTTTTGTGGATAAATAAGAGCGACAAGTCCAGCTCGATCACTCGCTTGAGTCAACGAAGCGATAAACACACACCAACCACGCGCAATGAAAGCCAGCATCAGATACAGCATCAAAGGTGGCTTGAAATGGCCTTTGTCATCGAGCCAATTAATATGGGAAAAATTCAACCGTGGTCTCCACTCTTTTTCTTATATATGGTGACACAAACCCTAATTTCAATTGTGATGAATCACTTAATGTAAAACGCCATCCGAAGATGGCGTTTTTGTGCAAGCAAACAGTTAGCCGAGTAAAGCCAACAGCTCCGCTTCATCGATAATTTTAATCCCTAACTCTTGTGCTTTTGTTAACTTAGAGCCCGCGTTTTCTCCAGCCACTAAACAATCGGTATTTTTAGAGACACTCCCTGCAACCTTAGCGCCTAATGCCTGAAGTTGTGCTTTTGCATCATTACGATTTAACTGAGTTAACGTGCCAGTTAATACCCAAGTCTGTCCTTTTAGCGACAGTTCGTCTTCGGACACTTCTTCAATCGCAGGCCAATTTACACCGGCATCGATAATGCCCTGTACCACCTCTAGGTTATGAGGCTGGGCAAAGAAGTGCACGAGATGCTGCGCCACAATCACCCCCACATCTTCGACTTGCATAAACTCATCGGCATTGGCCTGAATGAGTTTTTCATAGGTTTTAAAGTGACTCGCCAAATTCGCCGCCGTTGCCTCGCCCACTTCGCGGATCCCTAAAGAGTAGAGAAAACGCGCAAAAGAGGTTTGTTTGGCGTGCTCGATGGCGGCAACTAAATTGGTAGCCGATTTCATTCCCATACGATCTAGCATGGTAATAGCCGAGGTCGTGAGCTTAAACAGATCTGCGGGGGTCTCTATCAGCTCTTTATCGATCATCTGCTCAACGACTTTATCGCCTAAACCATCGATATTTAACGCCTTGCGAGAAGCAAAATGTTTTATCGCCTCTTTACGTTGGGCTTCACAGAATAATCCGCCACTGCAACGTGCGACGGCTTCACCTTCTACACGCTCCACATCACTGTTACACACAGGGCAAGTGGATGGAAAACTAATATCCATGGCATTATCTGGACGCTTGTCAGCAACGATAGCCACGATTTGTGGGATCACATCCCCAGCACGACGAATAATGACACTATCGCCAATTTTCACCCCTAAACGGGCAATTTCATCGGCATTATGTAAGGTGGCATTTGACACCGTTACGCCACCAACAAACACAGGTTTTAAGCGCGCCACAGGAGTCACTGCACCGGTGCGCCCCACTTGAAAATCAACCCCTTCAAGCACAGTGATTTCTTCTTGTGCAGGGAACTTATAAGCCGTTGCCCATCGTGGAGCTCGAGCCACAAAACCTAAGGTTTGCTGCTGAGCAATATCATTGACCTTTAACACCACACCATCAATTTCATAGGCCAGTTCACTGCGGCGCTGCAAAATATCTTGATAATAATGCAATATCGCCGGAACATCATCGCACAATTTAACTTCACTACTAACCGGGAACCCCCAGCCTTTTAGCTGCATCAATTGTTGATAATGGCTATCGTCCATCGGCCATGATGTGGGCTCAACCACACCCAGCGCATAGGCATAAAACGCCAATGCTCGACTGGCGGTGATCTTGCTGTCGAGTTGGCGTAAACTGCCTGCCGCAGCATTTCGCGGATTTACAAACAGCTTTTCACCTTTTTGACGGGCTTTTTCGTTAACGGCCTCAAAAGCAGCCTTAGGCATAAATACTTCGCCGCGAACTTCCAATAAAGGCGGGAACTGCTCACCGCGCAGTTTCAAAGGAATCGATTTAATGGTGCGCACGTTCTCGGTAATATCTTCACCGACACTACCATCACCACGGGTAGCAGCACGCTCGAAGATACCATCACGATAAAGCAAGCTTACCGCTAAGCCGTCGAGTTTTGGCTCGCAGCAAAATGCTGGCTCAGCCACGGTTTTGTCACTCACTCGCTTATAAAATGCATTAAACTCAGTTTCACTAAACACATTGTCTAGGCTGAGCATCGGCTTTAAGTGGGTCACTTGCTCAAATTTTGCTAGCGCTTCACCACCCACACGTTTGGTCGGTGAATCTGGCTCTGCAAACTGCGGATATTGTGCTTCTAATGCTTGCAGACGACGCAATAATCTATCGTACTCGGCATCGGGAATAGAAGGCATATCATCGACATAATAGCGATAATTATGTTGATTGATTTCGCTGGTTAGCTGTTTAATTTCATCTTGTATTGCTGACATTGTCTCTATCCAAATCAAGCAATAGAGGCCGCTGTTGCGGCCTCTATTTTTCTAGGAATTAATACCTTTTATATAAGCGCTCTAATCCGCTGTAAGTAGGCTTGTTTCTTCTGCTCGTTCCAGTTTTCACGGCCACCGTCGAGTAATTCACCACCGAGGTCGTCGGCAATTTGGTGGGCAGAATTAAGCATATTGGAGAAATTCATTAACGGATCGCCATAACATGGGATCGTCATAAATAGCACCACACCTTGAGTGGTAAACTGCTCCATTTCATCGGGATTAAATATCCCCGGTTTAACCATGTTCGCTAATGAGAATAAGACTTTACCCGTTCCGGCATTATCTTCATGGCGATGGAAAATATCCATATCACCAAACTTGAAGTTAAGGGTCAGCAAGCTAGGTAACAATTCAGCACCGTTAAGCTCCTCGCCCTCTTTCGCCACCACATGCAATACCAGTACATCTTTAGGTTCTGCTAAAGTTTCCTCTTGCTTCTCTTCACCTGCTGATGAAACTTCGGCGTCACCCGATAGCGGCTGCGACACCAGGCTTGTGGTTTGCGGCTCAATATCAACTTCAGTCTCAACCGGCTTTGGCTGATTCGCTTGTGGCTGTGGCTCGCTGGTTTGTGACTGGCTGGATTGTGGCGCTGCCGTCTTAATTTTTTCAGGCTTTCGATTGACAACAGGATCTTCAAATAGCGAAGGCTGTGGTTGAGCTTGTGGCGCTTGGCCTAAACCCAACTCCATCTGCTCAATGGTTTCAGATTCATCGGACGTAATTGAAGGTTCATGACGAGTCTTAGGCGCCTTCTTTATCGGTGAATCTGATAAGGAAAATGATTCAGTTTCAGCTGAAGTCTCAGTCGATTCAACCTTAACGGTGGTGTCTTGTTGAGCTTCAGCAGTCGCTTCGGTTTCACTGGCTTTACGCACGCGCACTTCACCAATACCATCGGCATCGAAGCCATCGGGGTCGCGTTTTTTATCCGTGTAAAGATCTGCGATGGGAGTTTCTTTATATGACTTAGGCTGTTGCCTTCTAATGGACCAAAAACCATGCACAAGTACCGCGATAATGGCTATCGCTCCTAACACAGACAATACCAGTTGCAAATTTTCCATTGATTACCCTGCTCTTCCCAAAATTATCCAGCGTCGGCTAATGCCACCGCTTCATCAATATCTACGGCGACTATACGCGACACTCCAGGTTCGTGCATAGTGACACCTATTAGTTGATCTGCCAATTCCATGGTGATCTTATTGTGACTAATATAAACAAATTGTACGCTTTGAGACATCTCTTTTACTAAGCGACAAAAACGCTCAACATTGGCATCATCAAGCGGTGCATCGACTTCATCCAACATACAAAACGGCGCAGGATTCAGCCTAAAAATAGCAAACACCAATGATAAAGCGGTTAACGCTTTTTCTCCACCCGAAAGCAGATGAATAGTGCTGTTCTTTTTCCCCGGAGGCCTTGCCATAATGGTAACTCCGGTTTCCAGCAAGTCATCATCGGTCAGAGCCAAATGAGCGCTACCGCCGCCAAACACTTTCGGAAACAATAAACCTAAATCTTGGTTTACCTTATCAAAAGTGGTTTTAAAACGTGTCTTGGTCTCTTTATCAATCTTACGGATCGCTTCTTCCAGACTGTTAATGGCCTTATTAAGATCCGCATCTTGATGATCAAGATAGCGTTTACGTTCACTCTGCTGTTCAAACTCTTCGATGGCGGCCAAGTTAATTGCCCCCAAATGCGCAATTCGCGCGCGAGTACGTTCCAATGACTTTTGCCGCTTCGACAAGGACACACTGTTATCCAGCTTGGCTGTCACCATTTCGATATCAATATCATGCTCAACTAAGATGCCTTGTTGGCTATCGGCTTGTCCATTAATGCCTTCGCGTCGTAACTTTAACGTGCTGATAGCTTGAGTCAAGTGCTCTATCTTACCAAGTTGTTGTTTTTGTTTTGATCCTAGCTCATCAAATTGACTCTGAAGCAGAGCTTGCTCACGGCGTAAACTGTCCAGCTGCAACTGTTTTTGCTGTTGCTGCTCAAGCAATTGCGTCAATTGTTGCTGCACTTTATTGGTAGAATCATGGTTATTGGCTTGATACTGCTGATCCAGTTGATTTTGCAGTGCAGCCAATCCTTGAGTGAGCTCAGCAACTTGCTTTTGGTACTGCTGCTGTTGCTGCAAATTAAGCGCTTTTTCGGTATCGACAGCTTGTAATAACCGCTGACTTTGAGCGTATTGCTGAGTAAGCTCTTGTTTAGATTGCTTTAAGCGTTTACTGAGCTGATGGCTTTCTTGATAAGTCTTAGTCACCAACTCAAACTGCTGCTGTAATTGCTGAGTTTGCTGCATATCGGCTTCAGCCGCATCGCTTAACTGCAGTAATTGTTGTTCATCTGCAATCAAACTCTCTGTTAGTTGCTTTAGCTGCTCAGTTAGCTGTTGCCGTTGTTGCTGAGTTTGGACCTGTTGCGCGCGCGTCACATCAATTTGCACTTTTAGACGTTCAAGCTCTAACTGTTGCTGTTGTAACTGCTTAGTCAGTTGCTGTAATTCGCCGCGCTGAGTTAATAACTGCTGCGCCACCTTACTGCTATCCGCGCGAAGTAACCCTAAGCTCTGCTCACTTTCGGCAATGCTCTGGCTTAACGCCTCTTGTTCCATCTTAAGTTGAACTAGCGAGCTACCCTGTTGGCTTTTTTGCAAAATAAAGCCATGACCCACAAGGTAACCATCAGCGGTCACGATGCGCTCATCATCAGCAATCGAGCTCAGCAAGGCTTGAGCTGCAGCAAGATCTTTTGCCCAGCGAAGATGGGCTAACCAAGGTGCCAAATTGACAGGGGCACTCATCCCTTGCCAACGATTATCCCTTTGCCATTGTTCAGATTTAACGAAACCGCTAGCGGTATCATCATTAACCGTTTGGGTTAACACCCCTTCAAGCGCCAAATCTACTGCGACTTCCCAACCGGGCTCAACGGTTAAGGTTTGCCACAGTGCCTGAGATTTTCCAGTGTCGCCTTTAGGTAACAATCGTTGAACCACATTAAAGCGACCACGTTCTTCTGCAAGAGATTGTGATAACGCATCAATCTGACTCAGTAACTTTTTATCTTGCTGTTCAAGCTGAGTGAGTTGTTGCTGTTTTTGCTGCTGAATTTCGACTGACTGCTGACACTGCAAAGATAAGTTGTCGCAGTCTTGAAGTTGCTGGGATAACTTATCCTCTTTTTGCAGTTCAGCTAGCTTGGCTAACTGATTCGAAAGCACCAATTTTTGCTGCTGTTTTTGTTCTAGATTACGGCGTAAATGTTTCTGTTCTGAGCCCGTCATCTGCGCTTGCAATTGCTGCTGGTGTTGCTGCTGTTTTACTTGAGCTAAGGCGTCGCTATTTTGCTCTAAGGTTAATTCGGCTTCAGACAATTGCTCGTCGATCACCTCTTGCTGTAGCTCAAACGCTTGTAATTGCTGCTGTGCCTGTAGATGACGTTCAGACAACTGGGCTGCGGCACTGACAATCGATTGTAGATTTTGCTGAGTATCGGCAAGTTTATTTTGGGTTTCTTGAATGCGGCTATTTAAGTGAGCATCTTGCTCTTGGCGATGCTTTAACGACTGCTCCAGCTTAGCGATTTGATTACCGCTTAGATAGAAAGCTTCTACCTGACGGTGCTCATCTTGGTCTAATTCATCGAGTTTGACTTTCAAAGCCACGGCTTGTGTTTCTATTGCTTGGCGCGCCGCATCTTGCTCACTCTTATCACGCTCTTGCAAACCAATATCGGCTGATAACTTTTCCAGCTGAGACTGAAGCTCTAACCAACGCGACACATTTAACTCGGCATCTTGTTCACGCTCAGCCTGTTTCAATTGTCGGTATTGCTTCGCGGCCTCAGCTTGCTCGGCGAGCTTGTCGATTTGCCGACCTAACTCTTGGCGAATATCGCCTAAACGTTCAAGATTCTCACGGGTATGACGAATACGGTTTTCGGTTTCACGACGACGCTCTTTATAGCGTGAAATACCGGCCGCTTCTTCAATAAAAACCCTTAGTTCTTGTGGCTTAGATTCGATAAGTCGAGAAATGGTGCCCTGTTCGATAATGGCATAACTGCGCGGCCCAAGTCCGGTGCCCATAAACAGATCGGTAATATCTTTACGGCGACATTTTTGACCATTAAGGAAATAACTGGCATCGCCATCGCGGCTTACCTGACGCTTGACGGCGATCTCTTGATAACTGGCATATTGTCCTGCAAGGCGACCTTGCTGATTGTCAAACAGCAACTCGACGCTGGCGACAGAAACAGGTCTACGTGCCGATGAGCCATTAAAAATGACATCGGCCATGGAATCACCGCGTAAGTGTTTGGCTGAACTTTCGCCAAGAACCCAACGAACGGCATCGATAACATTGGATTTGCCACAACCATTAGGACCAATAATTGCGCTAAGCGGTTGGTTAAATGGGATTTTAGTTAGATCTACAAACGACTTAAATCCAGCAAGTTTTATCTGTTTGAGTCTCATTGGGTCGTTTAGTCGTCTTGATGAACGGCGATAAAAATACGCCTGTTGTTATTAAAACTCACTTTATCAAAGCGAGCTGCATTTTGTAACGTTTTTTCTCGCCACTTGCTTCATTTGTCACTTGTTTTTGTGACTATGCTGGAACACAATCGAAATCAAACACAGCTCATGACTAAAAGATATTATGGATAAAACAGCCGTTTCCTCTTCTAAAAGTGGAGTGAACTACTTTCTTGAAGGATTTCATTTAATTAAGCAGCCAGGATTGCGCCGTTTCGTGTTTATTCCGCTGTCGATCAACATCCTGCTTTTTTCCGCCGTAATCTATATTGCCATTGGTCAATTAGATCAGGTCTTTAGCTGGATGAATAGTCAAATCCCCGACTACCTTAGCTGGCTTAACTTCCTGTTATGGCCCATCGCAGTTCTGGCACTGTTAGTGGTGTTGTCATTTTTGTTTAGTTCGGTGATGAACTGGATAGCAGCGCCGTTTAACGGCCTATTGGCTGAAAAGGTCGAGCAATATTTAACTGGCAAAAGCCTTAATACTGGCGGCACCATTGACCTAGTTAAAGACTTGCCGAGAATATTAGGCCGCGAATGGATCAAACTTAAATATTATTTACCCCGTGCCATCATATTCCTGGTGTTATTTTGGATCCCCTTCATAGGTCAAACTGCGGCGCCAATATTATGGTTTATGTTCAGTGCCTGGATGATGGCGGTGCAGTATTGCGACTACCCGTTCGATAATCATAAAGTGCCGTTTAAAGAGATGAAGTTCGCACTCAATCAAACCAAAGGCAGTAGCTTTAGTTTTGGCGCGGCGGTAACGCTATTTTCGATGATCCCTATCGTTAACTTTATCGTTATGCCAGTCGCGATTTGTGGTGCCACCTCGATGTGGGTTGATAAATATCGTGCGGCTTATAAAAATAACCAAATCGCACCAGATTGATTTTTTTTGCGATAATGAAAAAGCCTCAAATACCCACGGTATTTGAGGCTTATTTAATAAAACCCATCGAGTTAATTTATTGATAACCCAATTGGGCTTTATCCTCTTCTGTTAACTGTTTTGCTTTACTTAAATCAATCACCACAGTGGCAGAAATCTTATCTTGTATCGCTTGTCGATTCGCATCCCATAAAATCTGCATAAAACCTAACAAGCCGGTAGCAAAACCGGCACCATAACCACCATATCGCCCAAAAGCGCCCCAGAGTGTAATGGGACTAGAATCGAGTTTAATGACTCTAATATTAAGCAATTTCTTGCCCAAAGTTTGCCCATCAAACCAGGCAATAAAAACCGTAAAATAGAACGCCGCCCAACCGAAGCCTAACCCTAAATCATTCAGTAATCCTTTAGCCCAGTTGATAATACTATAATTTGAACCTTTATCTTGATCACTATCTTCCAGTTCTAACTTTTTGTTAGGCAGCTGAGTATCAATCACTTCATCGACTAATGCTTGAGGATCAGGACTCAACTCGGATTGTGCTTCAGACTCATTGTGCTCATCAATTGTTTCAGAGGCTTTAGTTTGAGGTACTTTGTTGTCTACTATTCTTTCTAAAGCATGACGTTGAGGCTCTGTTAAGTCTAAATCCTCAACCAGATCACCTAACACTCGGCGCTTTTTCTTCGACGTCATTTCGGTACTATTAAGTAAATCGGCAATCTGATTAAAATGTTTATCGATGCAAATAAAATCCTCACAACTCTTCAGGGCTATAATATCGATAATGGAGATAAAAGCTGCCACATCAGGATCATCAATCTTCACTGTTTCTTCTGACGTCCTAGGTACCGTATCTTCACTGCTTTGATAATCAATCAAATTGTCACTGGTCACAAAAATCGCCATGATCAACATCGAAAGATATAAACACCATTTCAATACCTCACCAATTTGATGGCTACGTCGCTCGATTAAAATCGTTAATGCCACCAGCAGAATAAATATAAACCCAGCCTGCTCGGCGAGTACACTGATCAATAGTCCATCAATCAATATGGCAACGCCACGCTTAAACGGCGAGGCTAAAGGGGTATAAAGCACATTGGGCGCGATATTAAACGCCAACGGTGTGACTAATGTTTGTGGATCTTTATCAGGCTTCACACAGGTACTCCAAACAGAATTCACTCTAATAATAACGTTATTAACAATTCAAAAATCAAAATTTAATCACCAACTTATCAACCAGATTCGCTTTGTACTAGTGTTCCAGTCAATACATTAATGATAAATAATATACATTTAATAACTAAAAGGAATAACGAAGATGAAACTAGCATTTCTAAACTGCTGATTTCGCACTATGATTTATCTGTATAACTTTAAGGAGCAAGCAATCCATGAGTAAAATTTTCGAAGATAATTCACATACCATAGGTAACACACCTCTTGTTCGCCTAAACCGTGTAAGTAACGGCCAAGTTCTGGCTAAAGTTGAAGCGCGCAACCCAAGCTTTAGCGTTAAGTGTCGTATCGGTGCCAACATGATATGGGATGCTGAGAAAAAAGGCTTACTCACTGCGGATAAAGAGATCATCGAACCGACTTCAGGTAACACAGGTATTGCCTTGGCCTATGTTGCTGCGGCTCGTGGCTACAAGTTAACCTTAACTATGCCAAACACCATGAGTCTGGAGCGTCGTAAATTGCTTAAAGCCTTAGGTGCTAACTTGGTACTTACCGAAGGTGCTAAAGGCATGAAAGGCGCTATCGACAAAGCCGAAGAGCTACGTCAATCAGCACCAGAGAAATACCTTATCTTAGGCCAGTTTGATAACCCAGCGAACCCTGAGATCCA
The DNA here is from genome assembly GCF_022398315.1 of Shewanella sp. Isolate11. GTDB lineage: Bacteria > Pseudomonadota > Gammaproteobacteria > Enterobacterales > Shewanellaceae > Shewanella. Next base: position 1,184,749 of record NZ_JAKEVF010000001.1, on the reverse strand, counting down.
TGAAAAAACAACCGGCCCAGAAATTTGGAACGATACAGACGGCACTGTCGATGTCGTCGTTGCTGGTGTGGGAACAGGTGGTACTATCACAGGTGTGAGCCGTTATATTAAAAATACCCAAGGTAAAGCAATTACTTCTGTTGCCGTTGAGCCTGTGGATTCTCCAGTGATAGCTCAAACTCTAGCGGGCGAAACGGTTCAGCCTGGTCCTCATAAGATCCAAGGTATCGGTGCTGGTTTTATCCCTGGTAACTTAGATCTTGATTTGATTGATCGTGTTGAAGCGGTAAGCAACGAAGATGCTATTGAGATGGCACAACGCTTAATGAAAGAAGAAGGTATCTTAGTTGGTATTTCTTCTGGCGCCGCTGTAGTGGCAGCCAATCGTATTGCCGCATTACCTGAGTTTGCAGGCAAGAATATTGTTGTCATTCTTCCTTCAGCTGCAGAGCGTTACTTATCTTCTGTATTATTCCAAGGTCAGTTTAGTGACGCGGAAAATATCCAGTAAGTTTAAGTAGACACTAGCGACAAAACTAAAGCCCCAGAGACCAAGCCAGCAAAGCTGACACTCTAGGGCTTTTTATTATCTATTTAAGGATTTTCAACAGATGAAAAAACAGCTGACACATAATGCTCTGTTAGCCTGTTTGACTTAGCACAATGCACTAGCTATTTCACTTTAACTCGCAGTATTTAAAGCAATTTCGCGAACTAGCTCGATTATTAACACTTTGATTAGTGCCTTAATCCGCTGTTACAGGTAGAGTGATAGCTATTATTGATTAATTCATTGCAAGCCGAGGCTCTTTCACAGTGACTTTCTATCAAAACCCAAAATCGATAAAAGCTTTTGATGCTAAATTTGAAGCGCAGAAAATCGCCTTCGCTCCCGTCGCCTTTCAAGTCGCCCGTTGTCTCTTAAAATTCAATATCTTGGCCTATATCGACAAGGCTAAAGGTGAAAACTGTAGTCGTTCCGACATCGCCAGCCAGTGTAATATCAGCGAGTACGCCGCCGGAGTTTTGCTTGATATGGGCTTGAGCATGGGGTTGTTGTGGCTAAAAGATGAACAATACCAATTAGATAAAATTGGTGACTTCATGCTTAACGATGAAATGGCAAAGATAAACTTAAACTTCATCCACGATGTCTGCTATCAAGGTTTATACGATTTAGATGCCTCTTTGCTTGAAGGAAAGGCTAAAGGGTTGAAAGTGTTTGGCGACTGGGAAACCATCTATCCTACCTTGAGTGAATTGCCCCTAGAGGCGAAAAAAAGCTGGTTCGAATTCGATCATTTCTACTCCGACTTTGCCTTTGAAGCCTTATTACCTCTTATCTTTCAACATCAGCCTAAGACCATTGTCGATATTGGCGGTAATACAGGTAAATGGGCATTAGCTTGCACTGGCTTCGATAACAAGGTGAAGGTCACCATTATGGATCTGCCAGGGCAATTACGAGTCGCTCTTGCCAATGCAAAAACACAAGGGGTAGCAGATCGAGTCTCTGGCTTTGAATGTAACTTATTAGATGAAAACACCCCATTCTACTCTGGGGGCGATCTGTACTGGATGAGCCAGTTCTTAGACTGTTTTTCAGAGCAAGAAATTTTGACCATCTTAAAAAATACCGCCGCCAATATGCGACCTGATAGTGAACTGTGCATATTAGAAACCTATTGGGATAGACAACCCTTCGAGGCGGGAGCCTATTGCGTCAACGCGACCTCACTCTATTTCACCGCCATGGCTAACGGTAACAGTCGTATGTATCACTCAAAAGATATGTTAAAGCTTATCTCTAAAGCGGGACTCTTTGTCGATCAAGATATCGATAATATTGGCTTAGGACATACCTTATTGCGCTGCAAGCTAAAGCCATAATTTTTAATCATCGTATTTAACCATTTGATAAAAAACCGATGAGAAAGGGAGCCGTAGTTACTGGCTCCTTTTTGATATTACATATCAAAGCCTTATAAACATTCCATTCATAACAATCCTGCAGTAGCAATCATAAAAGCTCCTTACCGATAACCCACACTCAAATCGATTTAATACCAATCGCAGTAATTATCTGATCATTCTTGCTAGTTAAAATTGCCGATAACCGTGTTGTAAATTTTGTTATTAGAATAACTATTTACTGCAATTTACGCCTTGTTCTCGACAATTTTTCCTTCGCCCTTTTCTGTTACAAACGGGCTGACCACTAATTTACTTTGATTGGTATAACAGCCGTTATAGCCAGCTCTAGTAGGATAAAACGGTAAAAAACGCTCTTATGCACAGATACATTTTCATTATTCTCAATATCGGCCAAGCAAATATTGTAAAAATCTTATGATACATAGCTCACAAAAAGTTCAATTAATTTATAATTTATTTCTTTACCTATGTTTATTTAACTAACAATTTAACCAATAAAAAAACAATTACCATCAAATTAAAAAACATTTAACGAAAAATAAATCAACCAATAAAAAACAAAACACATACAAACCACACAAAATAAAAACAACTCTCCACAAAGAAAAGCACATTGAGTACAAATCAAACAAAAATACCTAACCAAGGTTTTATTTAAGTTAATAAAATGAAAATTTATTTATCAACATAAAATAAAACATCCCTGTAACAGCCATGTTGCAGTTGTTATCTCCCTATGATTATATCGCTGCCGAGTTAAAAGCTTGTCAACATAAGTGATGAATTGAAAAGCTTTATCTAAATTAAAAAAGCTTTATCAAAATAAAGTTAACACTAAAAATTATAATGTCGTTCCAGGGAGAAAATAATGCAGCCTAATACTATATTGGCTAAAGCTGTGCGTTATGCATTAATTGGTGGTGCTGCCACTGCTGCACTGAGTGCCCCAGCTGTGTATGCAGCAGCTGATGATGAAAAAGTTGAACGTATCGAAGTTACAGGTTCACGTATTAAGCGTACCGATATGGAAACAGCAACACCTGTTACCGTCATGAGCGCTGATGACATGGCAAAACAAGGTTTCAACAATATTCAAGACGCACTACAAAGCTTAACTTCTACTACGGGTGCAATGACCACTCAAGAAGTACATGGTTTTACTCCTGCAGCTTCTTCTATCAGCCTTCGCGGCGCTGGGGCTAACCGTACTCTAACCCTGATCAATGGTAAGCGTCTAAACCAATATCCAAAAGCAGCTGGCGGAGTAAACAACTTCGTCGATACCGCTAACCTGCCAATGGAAGCGGTACAACGTATCGAAGTATTGCAATCAGGCGGTTCAGCGATTTATGGTGCCGATGCTGTAGGTGGTGTTGTTAACATTATCTTGAAAAAAGATTTCGAAGGCGCGGCAGTCAAATATCGCCATGGCGATACCAGCAATGGTGGTGGCGAAAGTGACCGTGTTGCACTCTCTCTAGGCTCATCGTCTGACCGCGGTAATATTTCGACCTTTATCGAATTCACCGACACTGAAGTACTAAGAGCAACGGATCGTGAAAACTTTGGTGTTCATACCGATAAAGTGGCTACTAGTCCATATTCAGCATACAGCTCGTACGGTGCTCGTATTGCGGGTACAGGTAGCGGATACCGTGTGCTAACTGCAGATGAATGTGCTGCAGGCGGATTTGTTTGGACAGGTTCAACTTGTGGTTATGACCGTTCTTCTGAGCGTGATCTTTCTCCAGAAAATCGTCGATTCATTAGTACTACGACATTCAACTATGAGCTCAACGACGACATAAGTTTCGTCGGTCGTTTAGATTTCGCCGAAGCCAAGTCAACGACTAACATTGAATCAATGGCAATTGATGACTACGACATTACTGTTAACGGCAATAGCTTAACGGTTTCATCTGGCAATCTAAGCAAAACCTTTAACGATAAGACAACGGCTCTTGGCGGTGACTTTGCAAACGCTACCGATGGCGAGTATTACTATGCTCGTCGCCTGCACGAGTTTGGTAGCCGAACAACTGAAACTAAGACCCGTAACTATTTCTTCAGTGCCGGTTTCGAAGGCTTACTCGCCGATGAATATAGCTGGGATGCCTCAGTTAACTATGGCCGTACCAATGTTGATGCTACCCGAAGCGGTTACGGTACCATTGCTAGCGTATTTAACTACATCACAGCAGGTACTGACGGTAATTCACTGCTAAGTCCTATTGCGGCAAGTGATGTTGAAGCGATGTCTTACACCCCATTTGAAGCTGCACAGTCAACCCAGAAAAACGTTCAAGCTAACATTTCTGGTCACGCCTTTGAAATGCCAGCAGGCGATGCACAATTTGCATTTGGTGCTGAATATACCAAGCAAGATTACGCTTCTAATACCGATTCAGAAACCTCTCTAGGTAACGTTTTAACCACAGGTGGTTCTTCTGGTCACGGCGAGCGTTCATACTGGGCAACCTATGCAGAATTAAGCGTACCTGTACTTGAGGACCTCACTGTTAACGGTGCAATCCGTTACGACGACTACAGCGATTTCGGTGGTAACGTTTCACCACAGATCACTGTTGAATATCGCCCTATCGATGAACTATTGATCCGTGGTGCCTATTCACGCGTTTTCCGTGCTCCAGACATGCACCGCGTATATGGCGATCCAACCAATGGTTTCAACACGGTTATCGATTTTAAACAGTGCCAAGCCCTAGGCGGTACTCCAGGTCAAGTCAATGCCGATGCACATATCAATGAAGTGTGTAATGAACTGCATATCACAACCACTGGTGGCGCAAATAAAGACCTCAACGCTGAAACAGGTTACACAGCTAACATCGGTGCAGTTTGGGGTGGTGACAGCCTAAATGCTTCGTTCGATCTTTGGGAATGGAAACTTGATGATATGGTCAGCAGCATTAGCGCAAGCAAGGCTGCACGTGAGTACCAACAGTATGCAAACATGATCACTCGTGATGCAAGCGGTACAATCACTCATATCAACGCTACGGCTCAAAACCTTGCCTTCCAAAAAGTCCGAGGAATCGACCTAACTGTTGGTTATGGTTGGGATCTAGCTTCTTTCGGTGATCTAAAGCTGAATGTTAGCGGTACTTATATCCTTAACTCTGAGTACCAACTTTCACCAACGGATCCGATTGAAGATGACATCGATAACGGTGGCCTACCACAATACCGCACTAACGCAGTACTTGGCTGGTTCATTGACGATGTAGAGTTAACGATTGGCGCATACCATACCGCTCGTATGCACGGTGTAAACTACAAGTCACTGAAAGCATCTGCCATCGCTAACGGCGCTGACTTCAATGAGAGTGATTATGAAGTTGCTTCGCAAACCACTTGGAATTTAACCAGTGCTTACCATGTGTCTGATAACATCAAGCTCTCAGCGGGTATCGTTAACTTGTTCGACGCAGGTCCTAACTTCGATCCAACTGACACTAGCTGGCCACACTACCCACGTTCAACTTACAATGCACGTGGACAAGAGTGGTTCATCGAAGGTGAAATGAGATTCTAATTCTCAGTTAACTTAAAACCTAAAAACGGCATCATAAGATGCCGTTTTTTTATCACTAAATGTAATCAATTAATCAACTCAAACAACACTTAATTATTGCTCGTTTTTGATATAAGAAGGCAATCAAAAAGTTTAATAAAAATAGTCAGACTAATGCATTAGTAATCCAACTTATTAAACCATTCTCATCCGATAAAATTCACACTCTAAACCTAATCCACAATATACAATAAACTTATTACTCATTGCTTTTGCTGGATCACTCAAACCTTTAAAATAAAACCATTTCATCTTAAAAGATTTAACAGTTTTAACTTGAACACTTTTAATAAAATTCAAGCGCATCAAAATCTTAATACCAGCCGGTTTCATGGGCAACAATAACCAGTACGCTCGATACTAAAAATAACGCCAACATAAAACGCCAAATAAACTTTATCCATACTCCCCAATCGACACGACACACACCTAACGTCGCCATTAAAGAAGCGGAGGTTGGTAATAACACATTGGTAAAGCCATCGCCTAATTGAAACGCCAACACAGCCACCTGACGGCTAACACCGACAATATCGGCAAGGGGAGCCATTAACGGCATGGTTAACGCCGCCTGGCCAGAACCTGAGGTAACAAAGAAATTAAACAGCGACTGGAATAACAACATAAACCAAGCCGATAACGCCCCAGGTAATTCACCAATAAAACTCCCAGCTCCATTTAACAAGGTATTAAGCACACTCGGAGTGGTTGGATCGCCACCGCCAAGCAAAATTAAGATCCCTGAAGCGCTACCGACTAAAATAGCCGGCTCAAGCATAGTGCCAGCCCCTTGCTTAAAGCTGGTTGCGACACGGTTGATAGTCATGCTATTGAGTTTAAACAGCACACCAATGATCCCCACTACAATCCCCATGGTAAAGAACTGGCTAGCTATTTCAGGGATAAACCAAGCATTAGCAATCACGCCCCAAATGACCCAAATGACCGTTAACAAAATGGTCAGTAACACTAAGATATCACCTAGATTAAAGCGGCTGTCGAGACTGGCATGACTTTGATGTTCACGAAAATATTGATCGCTTTGATAACTGTAAGAACGCTGTGGATTGGCACGTATTTTAGCGCCGTAGCGCATAGTGAATATGACCCCCATTAAGGTAAATCCTGCCCACATTACACCACGTACGCCAGCTCCCGATAACACTGGCACACCTGCAATACCCTGAGCAATCGCCACACTAAAAGGGTTCATCCAAGAGCTGGCAAAACCAATCTGAGTGGCGACATAGGTCACCATGACTGTCGTGATGCCGTCAAACCCCAAACGGATCATCAAAGGACAAATAATGATCGCGAACGCGATTGCCTCTTCACCCATTCCGAAAACCGCACCGCCCAAAGAAAACAGTGTAAACAGCGCCGGAATAAACAATGCTTCATTACCACGGGTTTTATCGATCAGCCGTAAGATGCCATTATCGATAGTGCCGGTCTCCATCACCACACCAAAGGCGCCGCCGATGACCAACATAAACATGATGACACCGATGGCCGTTCCCCATTTTGAGCCCGAGGTCAGTCCCTCGAATGCAAAATTAAAGAAACCGACACCACCGTCACCTTGAAACAAAGCCACAGGCTGCTTCATGGCTTCACCAGCAGCATCGAGTTGAAATCGAAATGAGTTAGGGTCGACTACATTACGGCTTTTATCGCCTGAATCGGTTTGATAGATGATCTCTTGCGTCTCAAATGAGCCAACGGGAACAAGGTAAGTCAGTAACATCGCCGCAAAGGCAACAAAGAAGATGATGACCAGTGTATCTGGCATCTGCCAGTTTTTTACGTTCTGATGTTTATCTACACAAGTCTTTTCGACATTTAAGGACATGGGAAAACCAATCTTATGATTATTTTCCGGCAAATATAAACCAATTCAACAAGGATTACACTTAAGAGGAATTGTTAGGGGGATTTAGAACAATTAAGGCTCGCATCACGGAATTTTGATGCGATGAACCTAAACCCGTTGGCCAAAGAGTGGCCAACGGAGGTGATGACTATAGGTAATAGTCCATCTTAAATTAGCGCTAAGGAGAAAACTAACGCTGAATAATATCTGCGACTCTATCCTTATTGTTGTGCATATCCGCTTGTGAACAGATGCTTTTTAGCAAATCTTGCTGAGTCACATAACCGATTAATCTCTGCTTCGCATCAAGTACCGGTGCACCACTCTCACCCGCCTCATTGAGACATTTAAAACCTTCAAATACCGACTGTTCGGAATGAAGCGTAATAGGTACTTGATTCATCACATCATTAATATGCAATCCCGCAGTAGGTTTACTTACTTGTGCAGTGACCGGTGGGTTTTGTGACGCTTGCGCTGTCTGATTAACACGCTGAGTCAACCAATAACCTAAACCAACAAATACCCCACCACCGACAATATTGCCTAGCACCACAGGAAACAGGTTATGAGAGACAAAGTTACCAAGGGTTAAATCACTAAATTCAGCGGCACTGACGCCTACCAAATCAAAAAAACCACTACCCGCAAAGTTAGCAACCAAAATACCGTATGGCACCATAAAGAGATTGGCGATACTGTGCTCGAAGCCGCTGCTGACAAACATCGCAACCGGTAAGATTAAAAGCATAACCTTAGTTAATACATCTTTGGTCGCAAAGGTCATCCACACACCAAGGCATACCAGCATGTTACACAGAATGCCCAGAGCAAATGCTTGTCCCCATGTGTGATGCAATTTGTGCTGCGCAATATGTAGCGCATTTAATCCCCAGGCGCCGCCATCTAATTGATGCATTCCACCAACAAATACTAAGCCGATGACTATTATTGCACCGACAAGGTTGCCCACGAAAACTCGAGCCCAAACCACGGCTAATGTTTTACTGCTGATCCTTTTTTGCGCCCAGGCGACACTGGTTAAAACAGTGCTGGTAAATAACTCACCACCCGCAACGACAACCAAAATAAGTCCTAAACTGAAAGCTAAACCGCCCGCCAGTCGAATCAAACCCCATGGGCCTGTTGCTCCCGTGGTCACCGTAATATAAAACACAAAAGCTAAAGCAATAAACGCCCCAGCAAACACTGCAAGCATGAATGATTCCAGTGCAGATTTACCGATTTTAGCAACGCCATATTGTTCAGCATTTTGATAAGTACTATTGCTGACATTACGCTTGCCTGCACTGATTTTAGCGTCTAATACCTGAGGACGCTGCGAGAAAGATGGCATGACTTTCTTCCTTTTGGATAAAATTCTAAAGCTCTAACCCAATCGTACTCAGCTTGTATTTCAATGCCGTATGTGACACAAGTTTGAATACGAAATAGACAAATATTGTAAATTGGTATGACCATTTATAAAAGTAAAAACAGCTCAAAAAGTGACCTCAAGCAAATAAACGCCTCAGTCGCAAATTTCACCCTAAGGTTAACCATTAGTTACAGCAAGGTAAATCGCTTAAATCTAAATAACTTAATAAAAGCACACTATGGGTTTAGTCAAATTTACTCATTTTAGCTCTTGGATCCATTACTGATAAAACTCCTAAGCTTTTTATAAAGCGGCAGTATATAAAAAGACATCAAATAAACAACCTCATCTAACAACTGCGCTTTAAAACCTATTTAACACAGCTAAATTCAACCTACCTTTAGAGGCTCATAATAAGAGAAAAACACTTATTAACTCCCTCAGCAAACTTACCAATAAGTCTTATGCTAAAACTGTAGAACAAGCCTCCCTCTTGACTCAATGCTTTCTCCTATACTTACTGGGATAATCTATAGGAAGCTAACTTATACACTAGTCCTGTTTTAGCACCATGTCATACAGATTGATGATTGCATGACCGCAACATTAGCGATAACTTAACTATATTGTTGTAAATATTGTGATATAAAAAATGAGTCGCAATAGCGAAACAACACCAAAATGATAGCTTGTTAACAGTTTTGACAATCTGTTCAGCTATTCTGGTGCAGCGATATAGCAGGTATGTTAATATCAACAGGGTAAATTGGTCTTACCAATTATATTTTTAATCAGTTTCAATGCATTCATCTCTGTCTTATTTACACTGCTGATAATGAAACTGCTCAATTAAAGAAAATTTCATCGACACGTTAACACGGTTCGATACACAGCTTCTCAGTCAGGTGATATTTGTAGAAGCTGTTAAGATTTAGCTATTGGTGTATCGCGACACTTGCTCAGCCTAATCGATACCCAATAACCTTTATATCAAACAGAAGGTATTAGTACGATGACGGATAAAACTGAATTATTCACCAAAGCGTGGGAAGGTTTTACACCTGGTGATTGGAAGTCTGAAGTAAATGTACGCGACTTTATTCAAGCTAACTACTTACCCTATGAAGGAGATGAGTCTTTCCTAGCAGATGCCACTGAAGCGACTTCCCAGTTATGGGATAAAGTGATGGAGGGGATTAAACAAGAAAACCGCACTCATGCCCCTGTCGATTTCGACACTTCAAAAGTATCTACTATTACCTCTCATGAAGCTGGTTACATCAGCAAAGACCTTGAGACCATCGTTGGTCTTCAAACTGAAGCACCTCTTAAACGTGCCATGTTACCTAACGGCGGTATCCGTATGGTTGAAGGCTCATGTGCCGCCTACGGCCGTGAACTCGACCCTAACGTCAAATACGTTTATTCAGAGTTACGTAAAACCCATAACCAAGGGGTATTCGATATCTACACCCCAGAGATCATGCGTTGCCGTAAATCAGGTATTTTAACTGGTTTACCCGATGCTTATGGTCGTGGGCGTATTATTGGCGATTATCGCCGTATCGCGCTTTACGGTATCGACTACCTAATGCAAGACAAGTTTGCTCAGTTCTCTTCACTACAAGAGCGTTTTGAAGCGGGTGAAGACTTATCAGCAACCATGCAACTACGCGAAGAGATTGCCGAGCAGCACAAAGCCCTAGGCCAGATGAAACAGATGGCGGCAAGCTATGGTTGTGATATCTCAGCGCCTGCAACGAATGCTAAAGAAGCGATTCAGTGGACTTACTTCGGCTATCTAGCCGCAGTGAAGAGCCAAAATGGCGCGGCAATGTCTTTGGGCCGTACTTCAAGCTTCCTCGATATTTATATCGAACGTGATATCAAAAACGGCACCTTAACTGAGCAACAAGCTCAAGAGATGATTGACCATTTCGTGATGAAGCTACGTATGGTGCGTTTCCTACGTACTCCTGAATACGATGAGCTATTCTCGGGCGATCCTATCTGGGCCACAGAATCAATTGCAGGTATGGGATTAGACGGTCGTACTTTAGTGACCAAATCTAGCTTCCGTTTCTTGCACACTCTTTACAACATGGGGCCAAGCCCAGAGCCAAACATCACTGTGCTTTGGTCTGATAAATTACCGCTTAACTTTAAAAAGTACTGCGCTAAAGTCTCTATCGACACTAGCTCAATTCAGTATGAAAACGATGACCTAATGCGTCCCGATTTCAACTCTGATGATTATGCCATCGCTTGTTGTGTAAGCCCTATGGTCGTTGGTAAACACATGCAGTTCTTCGGCGCGCGAGCCAACCTTGCTAAGACGATGCTTTACGCCATCAACGGCGGTGTTGATGAGAAGCTAAAAACGCAAATTGGTCCTAAATTCACACCTATCGCTGATGAAGTCTTAGGCTTTGATGACGTGATGGGTCGTCTAGATACCATGATGGACTGGCTAGCCAAGCAATATGTTACTGCGCTAAATGCAATCCACTTTATGCACGACAAATACTCTTATGAAGCGGCCCTAATGGCACTGCATGATAGAGATGTACGTCGTACTATGGCTTGTGGTATTGCGGGTCTTTCTATCGCTGCCGATTCACTTTCAGCGATTAAGTTTGCCAAAGTGAAACCCGTTCGTGACGAAAACGGTATCGCTGTCGATTTCGAAATTGAAGGCGATTACCCTAAATTCGGTAACAATGACGCCCGTGTCGATGAGTTAGCCACAGAGCTTGTAGAGCGCTTTATGTCTAAAATCCGTCACTTAAAAATGTACCGTGACGCGATTCCAACACAGTCTATTCTTACCATTACCTCAAACGTGGTTTACGGTAAGAAAACCGGTACAACACCTGATGGTCGTCAAGCAGGTGCACCATTTGCGCCAGGTGCAAACCCAATGCACGGCCGTGATGAGAAAGGCGCTATCGCCTCACTAACCTCGGTCGCTAAACTGCCTTTTGCTCACGCACAGGACGGTATTTCATACACCTTCTCTATCGTGCCAAATGCTCTAGGTAAAGATGATGATGGTCGCCGGTCTAACCTTGCTGCGCTAATGGATGGCTATTTCGCGAACAACGAAGCACGTGAAGGTGGTCAACACCTCAACGTTAACGTAATGAATCGTGAAATGCTTGAAGATGCCGTTGCAAATCCTGACAAGTATCCACAACTGACCATCCGGGTTTCAGGTTACGCTGTACGCTTTAATGCGCTTACACCTGAGCAGCAACAGGATGTGATCACCCGTACCTTTACCAAAGGGATGTAATTCTCTGCAACCCCATGCTTTAACGGTAGATTTTTACTGAATTTAAGTTAGGCTGTTTAGTGATTAACAACAGCCTAATTTATTCAGATAAATGGAGTCGCAATGACAGTAAAAGGTCGGATTCATTCGCTAGAATCCTTTGGTACAGTTGATGGCCCTGGCATTAGGTTTATTACTTTTATGCAAGGCTGTTTAATGCGCTGCCAATACTGTCATAACCGAGATACATGGGATCTGCATGCGGGTCGTGAAATAGAGGTCGATGAGCTAATGCAACAAATCATTAGCTATCGACCTTTTCTCGAATCTAGCGGTGGTGGTGTAACAGCCAGCGGTGGCGAAGCCATACTGCAGGCGGAATTTGTCGCAGAGCTATTTAAGGCCTGTAAAGCACAAGGCATACATACCTGTCTTGACACTAATGGTTTCGTGCGTAAATACACACAAATCATCGATGAACTCCTCGATAACACCGATTTAGTCTTATTAGATATCAAGCATATCGATGACGACAAACACAACCTATTAACTAAAGTCAGCAATCACCGTACCCTCGCCTTCGCCCACTATTTACAACAGCGCCAGCAAAAAACCTGGATACGCTATGTAGTAGTTGGTGGCTACACGGATGATGTTGAGTCTGCAAAAGGTCTGGCAGAATTTATCAAACCCATGACCAATGTAGAGAAAGTCGAATTATTACCCTATCACGAATTGGGTAAGCATAAATGGGAAGCCTTGGGTGAAACCTACGAACTTGATGGGGTGTCTCCCCCGAGCCGAGAAACCATGGAGCAGATAAAGCAAGTCTTTACCGATGCGGGCATCAATGCCATCTATTAACGATAGCAGTAATAATTAAAGCTCTTCCCAGTAACTGCGGTCGAGACGCTCGAAAGCAATTTTTAAGATAACGGCCATATCCTGATAACAGGCTTTGGCACCCAGAGGGGAACAAGTCACCCCCATACCTTGCAGTTTGGTAGAGAGATTATTACACCAATCAAACAGGGATAATGGTAACGGATGATTAGCTCGCCATCCCAGCCATAATAAGCCTTGAAGAGGCAGACTGATAAAAAATAGTGCGATAGTAATAGCTTGTGGCAATGCAGCCCAACCATCAGCGTAAAGTTGGCTACTCGCTGCAACCACGGCTAACGGCGGCATAAGACGAATCGCCAGCTCAGTCGCACGAACAACACGATATTCTGGAAAGTAAAAACTGAGCTGCCTGACCATAGGCCACGTCTTCATATAATGACGTCCCTTATTTAAGGTCTTAAACACATTTACAGTCAATGATGACACCTGAACAACGAAACAATGTCTTTACTCTAGCACAAGCAATAACAGAGTCCCAAGCTCTCGCTCCGCTAGCCTGACAGTTTTCAGCCCGTTTAATTGGGCAAAATGACTTAGCTTGCACTACATATTATTGCAGCCATTAAATTTTAGTGAACCTAATTGATTCATCTACTTTGCAAAAGGTTTTAACATGTCAAATAAATTGGTATTAGTCCTCAACTGCGGCAGCTCTTCATTAAAGTTTGCCATTATTGATGCCCTAACAGGTGATGAACAAATTTCTGGTTTAGCCGAATGTTTCGGTCTTGAAGATTCACGTATCAAATGGAAAGTCGACGGTCAAAAATCAGAGGCGAAACTTGGTGCCTTTACCGCTCACCGTGAAGCCGTCGAATATATCGTTACTCAGATTTTGGCCGATCATCCACAAATTGCTGAACAGATCCAAGCCATTGGCCACCGCATCGTTCACGGTGGTGAGAAGTTTACCCACTCAGTAATCATCGATGAAAACGTGATCCATGGCATTGAAGATTGCGCAGCTCTGGCACCGCTGCATAATCCGGCACACTTGATCGGTATTCGCGCCGCCAAGGCATCATTCCCCAAATTACCACAAGTCGCCGTATTCGATACCGCATTCCACCAAACCATGCCAGCACACGCCTATGTTTATGCTCTGCCCTATAAGTTTTACCGCGAGCATAATATTCGTCGATACGGTATGCATGGCACCAGTCACCTATTTGTCAGTCGTGAAGCGGCAAAGGCGCTAGGTAAAGATTTATCTGATACCAACGTTATTTGTGCCCATTTAGGTAATGGCGCTTCTGTGACAGCTGTCAAAGGCGGCAAGAGCGTCGATACCTCGATGGGACTAACACCACTGGAAGGGTTGGTGATGGGCACACGTTGTGGTGATTTAGACCCATCCATCATCTACCACTTAGTCGATCGCCTCGGTTACACCCTAGATGAAGTTAACAACATCATGAACAAACAAAGTGGTCTACTCGGTATATCTGAGCTGACTAACGATTGCCGTGGTATCGAAGAGGGATATGAACAAGGTCATAAAGGCGCAACTTTGGCGCTGGAAATTTTCTGCTACCGTTTAGCCAAATATATCGCCTCTTATACAGTGCCACTTGGCCGCTTGGATGCGTTAGTTTTCACTGGCGGCATCGGTGAAAACTCGGATGTGATCCGCGAGAAAGTGCTTAACTTATTGGAAATCTTTAATTTCGAAGTGGATAAAGAACGCAACCTCGCAGCACGCTTTGGCAAACAAGGTCAAATCACCACAGACAACGGCCCTATTGCTATGGTGATTCCAACCAATGAAGAGTGGGTCATCGCCGAAGATGCCGTATCACTTTTAAAGTGAATCAAGCTTCAACAGCAGTAAACACAGCGGGCTATCCCCTGTGACACAGAATTTTATTAAGCTGCCAACCTTGAGTAAGCAGTGTAAAAAGAGGTCATTATGTCTCGCAACATTATATTAATTCCCAATGGAACCGGCGTTGGTTTAACGTCTATCAGCCTAGGGATGGTGCGTGCCTTAGAGCGTCATGGCGTCAAGGTACGTTTCTTCAAACCTATCGCCCAGCAGCGACCAACTGACTCAGGCCCTGAGCGTTCGACTACCATCCTCAGTAAATCACCCACGGTCAATCCATTAGAGCCGTTTGATATGGCTCATGCGGAAAACTTAATTCGCACCGATCAGACTGATGTGTTGATGGAGCAGATCATTGCTCGTGCTAATGAATTTGCCGAGCCAAGTGAGACCCTGATTGTCGAAGGTTTAGTACAAACCCGTAACCACCCTTTCTCTGATGACGTAAACTATCAGATAGCCAAGGCACTGGATGCGGATATTATTTTCGTCGCCGCGCCCGGAAATGAGACACCTACGGCGCTGATGAATCGCCTCGAAATCGCATACAACGCTTGGGGTGGCATCAAAAACAAACGTCTCATTGGTGCTATCATCAACAAAATTGGCGCTCCGGTTGATGACGAGGGCCGTGCTCGCCCAGATCTCTCAGAAGTGTTTGACCCGAATACCACGCAACGCCCTGACACCGCAAGCATGTTCCAACTGCCGGGTAAAAGTAAGCTCAGAATTCTCGGTAGCGTGCCTTATAACCTAGACTTAGTCGCACCACGGGCATCTGATCTAGCAAAACATTTACGTGCTCGCATCATCAATGCCGGTGAAATGAATACCCGTCGTCTCCGTAAAGTCACCTTCTGTGCTCGCAGTATTCCAAATATGGTGACTCACATTAAGACTGACTCTTTGTTGGTGACATCGGGTGATCGCTCAGATGTTATAGTCTCAGCCTGTTTAGCCTCGATGAACGGTGTCAAAGTCGGCGCCCTACTTCTTACGGGTAGCTACGAACCTGAGCCAGAGATCATGTCCTTATGTGAGCAGGCCTTCGAAACCGGTTTGCCGGTATTTTTAATCGATACCAACACCTGGCAGACCTCACTCAATATCCAACGTTTTGACCATGAGGTCCCTGTCGATGATTCTGTCCGTATCGAGCAAGTACAGGAATATGTCGCCAGCCACATCGATCAGCATTGGGTTGAAACCATCACCGAAAATTCCCCTCGCGAACACCGTTTGTCACCGCCTGCATTTAGATACAAGCTTACTGAGCTTGCTCGTGCTGCTCGCAAAACCGTGGTATTGCCAGAAGGTGACGAGCCCAGGACCATTGAAGCCGCCGCCATTTGTGCTCAACGAGGCATTGCACGTTGTGTTTTAATTGGACACCGAGAAGAGATAGAACGTATCGCTAGCCAACAAGGTGTGATACTCGGTGATGGGGTTGAAATTGTCGAACCTGAAGCGGTACGCGACCGCTATGTCGAACCTATGTTGGATCTTCGCCGTCATAAAGGGCTTACCGAAGTGGTTGCTCGTGAGCAACTTGAAGACAACATGGTGCTCGGTACCATGATGCTAGCTCAAGGTGAAGTCGACGGTATTGTCTCTGGTGCAGTAAACACCACAGCCAACACCATTCGTCCGCCACTGCAGTTGATTAAAACGGCACCGGGTTCTAGCTTAGTCTCTTCAATCTTCTTTATGTTAATGCCAGACCAAGTGCTGGTTTATGGTGATTGCGCGATTAACCCAGATCCCAATGCTGAACAGCTCGCCGATATCGCAATTCAATCGGCAGAAAGTGCAGCGGCCTTTGGTATCGAACCTCGTGTCGCCATGATCAGTTATTCAACAGGAAGCTCAGGTACTGGCTCTGATGTGGATAAGGTGCGTGAAGCGACTCGCATTGCCAAAGAGAAGCGTCCGGATCTAATCATCGATGGTCCTTTACAATATGATGCGGCAGTCATGCCAAATGTAGCCCAATCGAAAGCACCTGATAGCCCTGTAGCGGGTAAAGCGACCGTTTTCGTATTCCCTGACCTTAATACAGGAAACACGACTTACAAAGCGGTTCAACGAAGTGCCGAGCTCATCAGTATTGGCCCCATGCTACAAGGGATGCGCAAACCCGTGAATGATTTATCACGAGGTGCCTTAGTCGATGATATCGTATACACCATTGCACTGACTGCGATTCAAGCTTCACAAAATGAATAAACTTCCTATATAAGTGCAACATTAAAAAGCCTGTCGATAGACAGGCTTTTTAATTTAAGTCGCTTAAAAGAGAAATATAATCGAGTGAAATAGTTCACTTATCACTATGCGTCAAAAAATGAACAAGAAATATTAACCTTTTAGTTCAACAACTTAATAATTATGCCATCACTCTTCAACATACTTGTCCACAGAATCTGTGGATAACCATTGAAATTGCAGCCCCATGATTAACCATCAACACTTGCAGCTGCAAACCGGTTTTAATGGTTTTTCTGATGGCTATAAAAAATCAGGTTCATACTATAGTCTTGCCAAACAATAATAGAATCGAGATACTTGATAACAAATTCTTAGCGCTATCACTCATGAAAAACTGCTTTCTTATCCTACTATTGCTGCTGACCGGTTGTAACCCTGACTCTGAAACCATGCAAGGCGCACAAACTCCAGAGCAAGTCTCACTGGGTTTTTTTAATGCTATCTATGTCGATAGAAACGTCGAGCAAGCGAAAGAGTATGTTGACGATTCGATGAAGCAAGTACTCAGCCACTACTACATAGCCTCTGCGGTACAAAGACACGTGCTGAACTTATCCATGACTGACGTGACCATGGAGATTGAAGAGATTGATATCGATTTCTTCCGTAAATTTACTAAAGATGTCACCGTGATCGTAAAAATGTACGGCAAGAAAGGCGGAGAACAATGGATTGACGATCGCACGATTCGTTTACATAAGGTCAAAAACCGCTGGCTGATTGTCGAAGTGCTGCCCGAAAAAGGTAATATTAACTAATTAGAACTCGGGAAAACGGGTCAATTTCAAATTCAACACAAAAAAATAGCAACCTTAGGTTGCTATTTTTTTAGTCCAGCAGACATTTGCATCTATCTTTTAACGCCGAAACTTTTACCAGGATGATTAGTCGAGGAAGGCCTCTTCATCCTTTTCTACAGGTAGTGATTCAAGTACTTCATCTTTAACTTGATAATAAGCACTTTCGTAATCGTGAGCTTCCATAACAACTCCAGGTCTTTGTAGGTCTAGGCATGCATTTATCTGATGCATTTTGCCTTAGGTATTAAGTTGGCCTATCGGCTAACCATTTGAGCAGCATCATACCTCAAAAAAACATGACTTTCAAAAAACTTTCAGAAAAGTTAGTCAAAAAGCACTAATAAACATAAAAATCACCAGTATATGAAAAAAAACCTGAAAGACTTTCACTTTATTAACACTTATAGCGATTAAAATGTGAACACTTAAATCCAAACAATCTAGGGGAATGCCACCAAACTGCTATGAATTAGTATATGAGGCCAGAAAGTGATTTGTATTTTAGAGAGGTGTTCAATGAATGCTTTGGTAGAATTTGAAGCAAAACGATTGGCTGATCTACTTCACAAAGGAGATTTGCTTTCCATCCATATGTTTATGGACTCCATGTCGATGCCATTCGACGTTCAAAGTAAATTGATGAGCGAATTTGCTTCGTTAAAAAGCCCCGATCACAACAGTATTGCCGCGCTGATTGAATCCCATAGCAATTCATCGCTCAATGAGTACTTAGGCTATTGACTAGGTTTAGTTATTAATTAGATTTTAGAGATTAGCTACGATGATTAACCAGAACTCATCCATAAAAAAAGGGCTTAAATAAGCCCTTTTTTACACCCCAAGCTCATGGAGTCTCTCACCTAAATTAAAAATCAAACATCTGATTGATGTCTGTAGCGCAAAACTTTCAGTGCTTTGTTCGGATCTATATCGATGAAAACTGAAGGATTAGCCAACTGCTCGACAAACTCAAGTGTCGGGCATTGGTCAATGACTTGCTGCTTCAGAAAAGCAATATCTAGCTCTGGTGCATTTAAACACAGCAGCAGATCCCCCTGCTCAGCGAGCAAACTCGGCAAGCGCTTTAATAGGCGCGCATAATCTTTAGTCGCAACAAAACTGCCACGTTGGTTACTTGGCGGATCGGCAATGATGAGATCATAAGGTCCAAACTTAGTCAGCTTACCCCAAGACTTAAAAATATCATGCCCGAAAAAACGCGCCCCATGGGCAAAATCATTTAGTAGATGATTTTGCTTACCGATGGATAACGCCCCTTTGCTCATATCGATATTGATCACTTCATCGGCACCGCCTTGCAATGCCATTACAGAAAAACCACAGGTATAAGCAAACAAATTAAGTACTTTACGCTGCTTGGCGTGTTGTTTAACCCAAGCTCGCCCGGCACGCATGTCGAGAAATAAACCGTGATTTTGGCCTCTCAGCAGATGCACTTGAAACTTAGCGCCATTCTCCATCACATAATGGGGCTCAGGCACTTCGCCCTGCAACACTTGCGTCTGAGTTTGACCACCGCAGCGATGTTGAAACACCAAATTAACGGGGATATCCTGGACTGCGCTACTAAAACGCTGGTTTATCGCCTCGGTTAGACGAGTAACTTCATCTTGAGTGATTTCTTTAAAGCTGGTCAATAACAACACCGGCGGAAACCAGTCTAAACAGAGATGCTCACTCTCAGGGAACATTCCACCACGGCCGTGAAAAAGGCGCTCAGCATCTTCACCTAAAGTGATCTGCTGTAACGCCTGAATAAATAACTGCATTAAATCTATTTACCTTTAATTTTGATCACTTTTTAAAACGGCTTTACCGCTCGTTTCCACGACTAAATCATCCACTCTGTCGGCTAACAAAATGGCCAACCAGCTGCCACTTTGGCTCGATTCTAAAGCAATTTTAACGATCATAGTTAATGGTACCGATAACAGCATTCCTACCGAGCCCAGTAACCAACCCCAAAAAATCAATGAAAGAAAGACCACCAGAGTCGAAAGCCCTAAGCCGCGGCCCATATACCTAGGCTCGACCACATTGCCCATGACCATATTAGTCGCGAAATAGAGTAGCCCTACGCCACCTGCCGTCGCTGGCCCCATCTGAATAAATGCCAACAATACCGCAGGAATCGCTGCGATAATTGAACCGATATTAGGTATGTAATTAAATAAAAACGCCACTACAGCCCATAGCAAAGCGTAATCGACACCAATCAATGACAAGCCGACACCAACTACCAAACCTGTTCCTAGGCTCACTAACGTTTTAATCACCATATATTGATTAACCGAGTGAAGAAACTTATCAATTTGCTTGAGGCGCATATCGGGATCGTCCAAGGCAAAGTGCAACTTCTTGGGTAAGTTTTCCGACTCAAACAGCATAAAAACCACAGTTAAGATGATCAGAAACAAGTTGGCCATAACCCCACCGACACTGGATAACATGTTAGTGGTCATCGACAAGGCAACCCCGGGATCGAAATAAGCTAAAATCTGCTCGCGAGACAATTCGATATTTAAGGTCTTAAGCTTTTCCAATATCCATGCAAACTGATCGACTAATTGAACTCGATAAACAGGAAGCTGCTTAGAGAACTCATTAATCGAACTGCCAACTAGAGAGGCGAGCCACAATCCCATTAATACGATGACAATCATCATAAACATCACAGCTAGAGCTCTGGGAATTTTAAACTTAGTCATGCCATTAATAGCGGGATTACAGATCACCGCAATAAATGCCGACAATACAAAAGGCACAACGATGGGACTGGCGGCTTTCATGCCCGCCATAATCACCACAAGAAACGCCATGATCGCAAATCCCTTAAAAGCGACACCTTGGTTTTCAAATCGAGTCATCTAAATAAAATCCTTCTGAATACTCCATAAAATTGATAGGCTTAAATTACCTATACATACACGCTAATGCTTATGAATCCTGAAATCGCCATCATTCGAATCAAAAACTTACGCCTACGCACCTATATTGGCATAAAAGAAGACGAAATAAATAATAAGCAAGACGTCACCATTAACGCTGAAATCCATTACTGTGCGGCCAAAGCCCGCAACAGTGATAATATGGAAGACGCTTTGAATTATCGCACAATAACTAAAAAAATCATTGCTTTGGTTGAGAATAATCGCTTTTCACTACTGGAACACTTAACCGATCAAGTACTCAATATTGCCAGCGAACATGATTGGGTCGACGTCGCCAAAGTCGAAATTGATAAACCACACGCACTGCGCTTTGCCGATTCGGTCTCCATGCAGCTGTGCTACAAGAAACCGACTCAGTAATAATTGTTAGGCCAAAAGCCTCTCCTTTTCGCCTGTGGGAGCAATTCCCGCAGGTAAATTACCGACAACGCCAAACAGACCTCATCCTATGAAAAATGGTGAAATGTGATCCTAAATTGATGTCGTAGTGTATATTTTTCTTATTACAGCTAAAAAGAAACCGCTATGAAAATACTCATCACTGGTGGTACCGGATTTATTGGTCG
Organism: Shewanella sp. Isolate11; assembly: GCF_022398315.1. Classification (GTDB taxonomy): domain Bacteria; phylum Pseudomonadota; class Gammaproteobacteria; order Enterobacterales; family Shewanellaceae; genus Shewanella. Next base: position 1,163,357 of record NZ_JAKEVF010000001.1, on the reverse strand, counting down.
ACAACTGGTTAAAGCATTAAGCCCAGCGAATGAGCTGACACTACTGACGCGCTCAGCAGGAAAAGCACATCTCGAACTGGGACAGCAACATAAACTTCTCGGTAACCTTAGCGCCCTTAACTCGCTCGATGCTTTCGATGCAGTGATTAACCTTGCCGGTGAACCCATTGCCGACAAACGCTGGAGCCTGGCACATAAACAGGTCATTTGTTATAGCCGCTGGGATATCACAGCTAGACTCAGTCAACTTTTTAAAGCCAGTAAAAATCCGCCATCGGTATTTATCAGCGGCTCAGCTATTGGTATTTATGGCAACCACGATAGCCAAACTCCCCTCGATGAGCATTTTAATCTGGCTCACTTTCATGACACCGATGACAAAGAAAAATTTCCCCACAGCGTATGTTCACGCTGGGAAGAGCTGGCCTTAGAAGCCGAGCCTTATACTCGCGTCTGTATTATCCGAATTGGACTGGTACTGGGATTAAACGGCGGCGCCATGAAAAAGATGTTACTGCCATTTAAATTAGGTGTAGGAGGCATTGTTGGCTCAGGTGAGCAAGGAATGAGCTGGGTACATCAACAAGATTTAATTCAAATCATCTTGTTCCTACTGGAAAATACTCAATGCCAAGGGATCTATAATGCAACCGCACCACACCCTGTCAGCAATAAAAAATTTACTCAGTCCTTAGGTAAAGTCCTCAATCGACCGACATTATTGCCTATACCAGCGTCAGTACTCAGTATCGCTTTAGGTGAACTATCAGAACTCTTGTTAGAGGGACAATACGTTTATCCCAAACGTCTTCAAGCGGCAGGCTATCAATTTAAATTTACCGATTTAGATAACGCATTTAACGAGCTGTTTAACCGAGATTAAACAGCTCGTTGTGATTACCCTGTTATAACTCAAATCACGCCTTGAGCAGGTCGCTACAGGACTTTTGAAGTAGCTGCCTACAGCGCCAAGTGCCAAGCAGTGCCACGACTAATGCACCACATACTGGCGCTAATAGCCACCAATTCCAATGCATATAGACGACAAGTTCAAACACCTGAGTTTTAAGTAGATATAAGGTAAATTCAGCCACAATAACGGCTAACAGCCCAGAAATGGCGCCTAGTAAGGCAAACTCGAGTGCAGTAGCCATACGCAATAACCAGCCTGAGCCCCCAAAGGTACGTAGCACCGCAAGCTCTCGCTGCCGAGTTGCCATTCCCGCCTCAGTTTGGGCTATCATCACTAAGCTACTCGCCAGTAATACCAGTACTAATACCAATGTCAGCGACAAAGAAACCTGATCGATAATCTGTCTTAATTGCTTCACCATAGCTCCAATATCTATGATAGATACGGTCGGAAATGACCGAATCAACTCAAGCACTAAAGGTTTCTGATTATCATTAAGATAGAAACTGGCCATAGAGGTATAAGCAAAGGGCGCTAACGCTTCTTTGCTAAAAATCATGAAGAAATTAGGCTGTAACGTCTCCCAATGTACGCCTCGGATACTGGCAATCTTGACGGTTAACTTTTGATTGTCGATAACATAAGTCAGGCTGTCTCCAATGCCGACCCCAAGGCGCTCTGCAACACCGGATTCTACAGAAACCTCATCGGCACTCTGATTAAACTGGCCTTCCAGCAGATCATTATTGGGCGGCATACTTTCGCGCCAAGTCAAATTCAACTCACGAGAGATCCCCACTCGACCTTCTACACCTTCATCGGCTTGTTCCCGTGAGATTAAGGTTTCACCATTAATCTCAACTAATCGGCCACGGATCACCGGATAGATATCAGTTGCCTTTATTTGATGCTGATTAAAATAATCTTCCAGTGGTTGCTGTTCATCAGGCGCAATATTGACCAAGAAATAGTTGGGAGATTGCTCTGGCAGCTGTTTCTGCCACTCATCTAAGAGATCTTGACGCAAGGCTATAATGGTCAACAGCAGTACCAAAGCACTACTAAAGCCGACTAACTGCACCGCATTTTGCTTGGCTCGACGTCTCAGCCCGGCCAGTGCTAATTGCAATGGATTGGTGGTTTTCATACCGACGCTGTGACCAGCCCGGATCAGCAAAAAGCCGCAGACACTCAGTAACACACCCAGTAGTAATACCCCAGCCACAACCGTCATGGTTAACGCCAAGCTTTGTGAATAGAGATAACCCAGCAGCGCCATAGCGGTAAGGCTCAATAACAAGTGTAACCACATCCCCAACTGCACACCTTCAAGCTGGCGTTGTAACACTCGCAATGGTGGAATGGACAACAAGCGCATCAACGGATAAGCCGAAAACATAAATGCCGAAATTAACCCAGTTGCTACGCCAAGTAGCAAGGGGCGAGTTAATGGCGCGCCATAATCCGCAATCGATTGCGGCAGATAAGCGGTGATCAACGCATCCAGTGCTATGCCTCCCACTAAACCAATGACAACTCCTAATGCCGTTACCAACAACAGGTGCAAACCAAATAAAATACGGATCTGTTTTGCCGAGGCGCCAAAGGTTTTCAGCATGGCAACGACATCGAAATGACGCTGACAATAACGCTGCGCAGCAATACCTATGGCGGCGCAAGCCAGCGCAATACCCAGTAAACTGGCCAGCAATAAGAATCGTTCTGCGCGCTGCACAGCATTAGCAATTGGAGAGTCTCCCGACTGCACATCAACCCAACGCTGACTGTTATTCAATAATGGCTTCACCGCGGTTTCAAACGCCGTTAGCGCAGCTGCATCACCAGTAAATTGATGCACGTAGCTGACGCGGCTTCCTGGCTGAATCACACCGGTTTTATCGACATCATCTAAACGCATGAGCACGACCGGAGAAGAAGCGAATGGATTAAACCCCGCATCGGGTAAACGTGCAATTTCTTCACTTAGGTTAAATTGCGCATTCCCCAACTCCAAAGACTTAGGATGAGCTAAAATTCCGCCTAAACGAGTTTCATACCATAAACTACCGGATTCGGGCAGTTTATCGGTGGCGCCTTGAGTTAATTCGATCTGACCTTTAAGGGGATAGCCGTCAGCAACCGCCCTCACTGTCACTAATTGAAAATTATCATTAGCAAACACCATTGAATTAAACTGCATGCTGGCCACATGCTTTAATCCCAATTCATCTGCCTTAGCAACAATTTGTGGATCAAGTGGCACTGGCGAATTAATGATTCTATCGGCAGCAATAAACTTTGATGCCTGGCCATTAATGGCAATCTGTAATCGTTCACTCACTCTGGCGAGACCGGTAACCGAAAGCACAGCAAGAGAGATAGCCAAGATGATCAACATCAGCTGACCTTGAAATAGTTCGCGCTTAAATAACTTCCAAGCGATGCGCTTTTCCATTAACTGGCCTCCACTGAAACCGAGTTGTTTTCCTGTGTGGCTGGCTGCTCGACGAGAGTGGATTCACTTAGCCTGCCAGCCTCCATGATAAATTGACGTTCGCAGCGCTGAGCTAAATGTAAGTCATGGGTCACGAGCACTAAAGTGGTGTCACTTTCACGATTAAGTTCAAACAACATATTGGCGACTTTATCACTGTTAGCTCCATCGAGATTACCTGTGGGCTCATCGGCAAACAGCACCTTAGGTTCACAAATAAAAGCGCGAGCAATAGCCACTCGCTGCTGCTCACCACCGGATAACTGGTTAGGGAAATGAGTCAATCTGTGGCTCAACCCCACACGTTCCAGCATCGCCTCGGCTTTTTCTCTGGCCTGTTCTATACCTGAAAGCTCAGCCGGCAGCATCACATTTTCAAGGGCGTTTAGGGTATCTACTAACATAAAGGATTGGAAAATAAAGCTGATTTTTTGCTTACGCAGTGCCGCTTTGGCCTCTTCATCTAAGCCATGAAGCGGCGAACCATCGAGATAAATCTCACCCGAAGTAGGTGAATCTAATGCCGCAAGTAATCCGAGTAAGGTCGACTTACCTGAACCCGATGGGCCGAGAATCGCCACACTTTCGCCTAACTTGACATCTAAGTTGATGCCGTTGAGGATAGTAAGCCTTCCCTCTTGGGTAGCCACTGACTTAATGAGATTATTAACCGTGATAGCGCTATTATCTGACATAAAATCCTTATTCACTCATCGTTTTACTATGGTTTCTAGGCTGTTAGGAATGGCCTTGATACTCTTTATCGTCCCCGCCCATGCTAACCCGATATTGATCTTAGGTGATAGCTTAAGTGCAAGCTATGGTATGGAGCAAGATAAAGGTTGGGTACATTTATTACAAAATAAACACCCGGAATTATCGATCATTAATGGCTCTGTCAGCGGAGAAACATCGGCTGGCGGCGCCCGTAGATTGCCCGCTTTACTCGAATCGACTCAAGCAAAGCTGGTGTTAATTGAACTGGGAGGAAACGATGGCCTACGGGGTTTCTCACCCAAACAACTGAAAGAAAATCTTACAAAAATGATCCAGCTGAGCAAACAGGCTGGTGCCCAAGTATTGCTAAGCGAGGTCATGGTGCCGCCCAATTATGGCCCGCGATACGCCAAGATGTTTACTCAGGTTTACCAAGATTTGGCCCAAGAGCAACAAGTCACCCTAATGCCTTTCTTCATGACGGATATCGCAATTCACCCTGAATTGATGCAGGCGGACGGTATTCACCCAAATGAAGACGCCCAAGCGCAAATCGCCGACTTCGTGGCGCCTTGGCTGAAAAAATCCAGCACTCAATAGCCAAAATGCAAAAAGCCCACAATGATGTGGGCTTTTTGTTGACTAACAGCAATAGAATCTAACTTAGAGGCTGATTCTTCTCTGCCATACGATTAAATACCGCATTGACGCAAAGTGATGCTCCATGCGCAATTTTATCGGCAATCTTCTTCTTAAGCTGATAACGCACCTTAATGACCGTCTTATCTTTCGCTAGTGACATCATGACATCGTCACTGGTTGATAGCCCATCGATAAGCCCAAGTTCTAACGCCTGCTGTCCATACCAATGTTCACCGGTAGCCACTTTGGCGATATCAAGCTCAGGGCGATATTTAGCAATAAAGGCTTTAAACAGCACATGAGTCTCTTCCAACTCTTGTTGGAACTTCTCACGCCCTTCGTCAGTATTCTCACCAAAAACGGTTAGCGTGCGCTTAAAATCACCCGCAGTATGCTGCTCATAATCAATATCATGTTTCTTCAGCAGACGATTGAAATTCGGGATCTGCGCGACAACACCGATAGAACCGACAATCGCAAATGGCGCAGCATAAATTTTATTCGCCACACAAGCCATCATATAGCCACCACTGGCGGCGACTTTATCGACACAGATGGTCAAAGGTATATCGGCACTTCTTAGGCGATCAAGTTGGCTAGAAGCCAATCCATAACCATGCACCATACCGCCGCCACTTTCGACATTAATCACCACTTCATCATTAGGTTCAGCAATGGTCAAAATGGCGCTGATTTCTTCACGCAACGAAGCCACTTCGCCTGCATCGATACTGCCTTTAAAATCAATAACAAAAACTCTAGGGGTCGTCTCTGGCTCAGTTTGTTTCTTCTCAGCCTTATCTTTCTGTTTTTGCTCGGCTTTGAGACTTTTTTCGTAGGCTTTAAACTGCTTCTTAGTTAGCAGTTCCTCTTTTAAATCATGTTTTAATTTTTCTAAATCATCAGAGATATTGGTTAGCTTAAGCTCACCTTTATCAGCCTTTTGCTTAACCGCTGAGGCTAAAATAATAATCACCACTGCTGCAATCGCGACAACGATAGTGATAGCTTTAGCTAAGAAGAGTCCGTACTCGTACAAAAATTCCAAAATTAAGCTCCGTTAAGGCCATTTATCCCAATTCCAATATGAACTGCTCACCAAAGCATTTACTGTAATGGATATGACTGTTTTTTAATTGCTCGCTATTCTATCAGCACTGTCTTGAATAATACCAATGGATGTCACCAACTGGTTAAATAATAACCGTGACACCAACAAGAATACCTTAGTAAAAATCCACCTTCATAGAAGGTGGCTTTGATTGGCCCCCTATAAGGGGGCTTATTCATTAATCAACGTTCAATTGTAATTGACGCTCGGCTTCTTCCTTCTCTTGTTTGTCTTGATGTCGCACATATCGCCTAATTATTTCTTCGNAGTAAAAATCCACCTTCATAGAAGGTGGCTTTGATTGGCCCCCTATAAGGGGGCTTATTCATTAATCAACGTTCAATTGTAATTGACGCTCGGCTTCTTCCTTCTCTTGTTTGTCTTGATGTCGCACATATCGCCTAATTATTTCTTCGTTTGCTCCTACCGAATCAACGAAATATCCTCGCTGCCAGAAATGATTACCCCACAACTTCTTCTTTCTTAAATACGGATACTTCGCAAACAATCTAATCGCTGTTCTTCCCTTTAATACACCAACCAGTTCTGACACGCTTAAACTCGGCGGCGTTCTCACAACAAGATGAACATGATCCAACTGAACATTTAATTCGACTACTTTACATTTCTTCATATTACAGAAGATGTAGATACTACGATGAACCTCTTTACYCACATTTCCTTTTAGAATTCGATACCTATACTTTGGAGTCCAAACTATGTGATATTGGCACCTGTAGAAAACGTGCGAAGCTGATTCATATCTGCTCATGCTATTTACCTCTCTTTATTTGCTGGTTACAAACAAAGTTAGTATTTAGCATGAGCAACCTTCAGGCATAGCCTAAATCAGACGTTCACCACCTCCATAGGAGGTGGTTTTAGAATGACAANCGTGCGAAGCTGATTCATATCTGCTCATGCTATTTACCTCTCTTTATTTGCTGGTTACAAACAAAGTTAGTATTTAGCATGAGCAACCTTCAGGCATAGCCTAAATCAGACGTTCACCACCTCCATAGGAGGTGGTTTTAGAATGACAACAAAAAGCCCAGCCGAAGCTGGGCTCTTACATCAAACCTGCGAGGTTACTGACAAGGTTGGATCACAGTACTATCTGTCACCATGATTGTCGCTTGACCTTGGCCAGCACTATTGGCAAAACCAGCCACCTGCTGCTGCATTTCAGCCGTTGCGGCCGCAGCGCTGCCATCGGTCACACTAGGCACTTCACTTGGGCTCACTATCGAGCTGTGATGCCCTTTGGTAAAGCGAACAGCACCAGAACCTGCCGTAGTGCTGTCAATACAGCCTAAGCCAAGGTTTGCAATAAAGGGTTCGGTACCCGCTGTCGGGAAGTTATCGACGCTATTAGGCAAAACCTGATCGGCTAAATTGCTACCATCGCCCACCACTTCGATAACATGAACCGGTAAGCCCGTATCTTTTAACATTGCCGCATGGTTAATCGGATCAGCGCCATCGATCACGGTTTGTACCGCAAAGGCAAACGTCGGTAAAAACTCAGCATAAACGGCTTGCACTAGGGCGGCATATTCAGTGCTACCAGGCGCATAACCTTGAGTATTAGCGGCATCAACCAAAGCTTGGAACGTCGCGCTTGCTGTGACATTGGCAAACAGGACTGGTCCAAAAGTGGCTGAACCAATAAAGGTACCCGATAATCCGCCCGATGGTGCAACCAAAGACACCGCATTTAAGGCATGAACATAACTTAAATCGCTGCCATCAGGGTGAGTCAAACCGCTATTGGCATAAGTTGCAAAATCGGCTCCTACAATGGCACCTAAACTAAGTCCCTGAGCACTGATCTTGCTCACATCAAACATCTGCGGCATTTGCGCTTGCTCCAGACCACCAGCTAGTCCGGTAAGTGCGACACGCAACGCAAGATGATCAACCGTAGCTTGTTTAAAGTTGTCACGGACAGACAAGGTACTTTCGATATTCACAAACACTAATGGATTACCATTATTAAAGGCATCAGGTGTACCGATAATCGCCCCAAAACTTGGATCTGTTGCAGAAACCTCATAGATGCCATCGCCGTCAGCATCGAATGAACGCGCGCCATGCAGTGGCATATCGATGGCAATAGTAGCAACGCCCATTGCAGCATAGCTACCAGCATAAGCCAATGACATCTCTTTCGCGCCGCCTAAACCATGCATCGCAATCGTCGTTGGCCAGCCTGCTGTCGGTGGAGTGAAAGTTCCTCCCTGACTGGCATAAAATGCAGCCAAACGCTGAGCATTCGGCATTGAAATCAACACTGGCACAGTTTCACTGCCAGTAGGTGCAGGAATGGGATTAAATTTGGTCAGATGTTTTGCCTTATCTGCGGCCGTACCATCATCGAGTAACCAAGCTTTACCAGCTAACAAGGCCGGATCGGCAAGAGCCGCTGTAGGGTCTATGCCATAAGCCATGGCTTGAGCAGCATAATTTTGCTGACTCATGGTACCCGCCTGCAGCGCAAGCAATACAGCAACAGGACTGTCGCCTAGGGCTTTCCAATGGCCATCGATACCAGAACAACTTGCCGAACTACAGCTGCCATAGGTTGGTAGTGTGAGTTCTGCGACATATACATCGGCCAAACTAGCAAGCGCATAAGCCACACCATCTGCCGAAGTTAATCCCGCCGCCTGAGCAACTGTCAATCCAAGTGGATGTGGCTGAGGCACTGTCATCGATGGCGCAAAAGGAGAACCATCTTGCAGCATCAATAATTTGGTCGTCTCATAGACGTCAGCAATCGATTGGGTCGTGAACAAACCAGAATAGGTAATGGTCGATGTGTCGACGCCGTGCTCAGCTGACATCCCTTTTTCATAGCTATTGACTAAAGTTTGCAACATCAACTGATCGTCGGTTTCCAGCGGTTGCGTTTCGATATCCAGCTTTAACGAGTTATAGCTTGAAGACGCAGCAACCGCCTGACCGGCAGAGTCTTGGATCAGTGTTGTGGTTGCATAAAGATATGATTGCCCAGGTTTCAGTGGCTTTAGCGGCACGATGGCGATGGTATTACCCGATGCTTTTGAAACAAAATCAACGCCAAACTGTAATTCATCACCGACTTTACAAGCCGATACCGAAGGCGCTGACTGACATTCTGGATCCGATGATAACGGCCCACCAACGGTTGCCTCAAAAACGCGTACTGCTCCAGGTTGAAATACCGAAGCGGCAGACAAACTTTGCGGATTGCCATCATGATCATCGGCTGGATCAACTGAGATTGAAATAGGAGATGTGGTAGACCAACCATCGAGAGCGCCCAAGGCCATCTGAGGATCGGTATAGTCGCTGCTACCGTCACTCATTTCGCCTGGCATAGTGAGAGTGCCATCGGTAGTACCACTAAATAACAGGTCATTTGGTAGCGGTACAACACTATTAGCAGGATCAAATGCAATATGAGATTGAGGAAGCAGTGGTTGAGTATTTGCTGCCAGTTCATCAACACTGTCTTCACTACAGCCAGCCATTCCTAATGCGGACGCAATTGCGACCCCTAAAAAGAGTCTTTTCATCTTTTTTCCCCAAATCTTGTTGTAATAATTTTGTTTTCCCAAAAAATTGGTCACAATAGTCATCCATGCGTGACCAATAGGACTTTTTTAGTCCTTAGTATTAATCAAGTTAACGTAAAATTAGTGAGTTAGCTACATTTTTGTCACATCTGAACAATAGATAAACAGCCTGAAATGAATCATTTGTTTTAAACGCTTGTTTTAGGCTTATTTAAACCATAGAAATAGCGGGTAATTCCGCTAACAGGAAAAATGAACTCATGTTGGAATATCAGGCAGCAAAAGATTTATTAACAGATAAAACGATTCTTGTCACAGGAGCAGGTGATGGTATTGGGCGTATTGCCGCACTGACTTATGCCCAGCATGGCGCTACCGTTATTCTACTTGGACGCACAGTCAAAAAACTTGAAGCTGTTTATGACGAAATAGAACAAGCTGGCTACCCTACTCCAGCAATTGTGCCTTTAGATCTTAATGGCGCAACGGAGCAAAATTATATTGATATGGCTGAGACCATTGAACAGCAATTTGGTCACCTTGATGGCCTACTGCACAATGCCAGTTTATTAGGGGTGCTTGGTCCATTTGAGCATATCTCTATGAGCTCAGTAAAAGAGGTACTTCAAGTTAATTTGGTTGCAGAGATCATGATGACCAAAGCGCTAATCCCGGTAATGAAAAAAGCGCCGAGTGCGTCAATCATATTTACCTCTAGCAGTGTGGGTCGACAAGGACGTGCTTTCTGGGGCGAATACGCTATTTCAAAATTTGCCACCGAAGGAATGATGCAATCAATTGCCCACGAATACCAAGGCACTTCACTTCGCGCCAACAGTATTAATCCCGGCGCCACTCGCACTAAGATGCGTGCTAATGCTTATCCTGCAGAAAATCCGCAGACATTAAAAACACCCGAAGAGATCATGGCGACTTATCTTTATCTTATGGGTGATGACTCAAAAGAGATCACTGGCCAGCAGCTTAATGCTCAATAAGAGTAAGGCCAATCAATATAAGACGATAGCCACAATATACGTGAACCAAATGCACGTAAATTAACTCACTTGTTTATGCCAATCGAGCTTAAATAAGGAAACAAAAAGGGAAGCCATAAGCTTCCCTTTTTTATTGAGTCATTGCTGTAGGCAATTACTTATATTTACGCATGACCAAAGTTGCGTTGGTACCACCGAAACCGAAGCTGTTGCTCATAATAGTATTCAGTTCAGCATCGCGATATTCTGTCACAATTGGCATACCAACCGCTTTCTCATCAACATTATCAATATTGATGCTTGGCGCAATAAAGCTGTTTTCCATCATGATTAAGCTATAGATAGCTTCATGTACACCAGCAGCACCAAGGGCGTGACCCGTTAGCGACTTAGTCGATGCAATTGCTGGAAGCTTATCACCAAAGGTTTCTGCTAGCGCTTCGAGTTCACGCATATCACCCACTGGCGTAGAAGTACCATGAGTGTTGATGTAATCGATAGGCGTATCAACATCAGCCAAAGCCATCTGCATACAACGCACAGCACCTTCACCTGAAGGAGCAACCATGTCATAACCATCAGAAGATGCGCCATAACCAATCACTTCAGCATAGATTTTTGCGCCACGAGCAAGTGCATGTTCAAGTTCTTCGACAACTACGATGCCGCCACCACCAGAGATAACAAAACCATCACGGTCAGCATCATAAGTACGTGAAGCCTTTTCTGGGCAATCATTGTACTTAGTAGATAGTGCACCCATAGCATCGAAGCCCATGGTGAGCGTCCAATCAACTTCTTCTGCACCACCCGCAAACACCATATCTTGTTTGCCCATCTGGATCAGTTCAACCGCGTGGCCAATACAATGAGCACTGGTTGCACAAGCAGAGCTAATTGAATAGTTCATGCCTTTAATTTTAAATGGTGTCGCTAGACAAGCACTCGCAGTACTCGCCATGATACGAGGAACGATATAAGGTCCAACGCGCTTAACCCCCTTTTCACGCAGGGTATCGGCAGCTTGTACTTGGTTAGCCGATGATGCACCACCTGTACCGGCAATAATACCTACACGGGGATTTGAATATTGCTCTTCAGTTAACCCTGCATCGGCGATTGCTTGCTCCATTGCGATATAAGCGTAGGCAGCTGCATCACCCATAAAACGTAACGCTTTACGATCGATATGTTCTTTAGGATCTAACTTGATATCACCCCAGACATGACTACGTAGGTTCATCTCTTCAAACTGATCTGAGTGAGTAATACCACTGCGACCCGCTTTGAGTGATTCGGTGACTTCTTGCTTGTTATTACCAATACTTGAAACGACGCCAAGCCCGGTGATCACGACTCTTTTCATTATTTACTATCCATTCCGTACATCTAGTACCAATTTTGCTGCGCCAATAGTAGCGCTTTTAGTGCAATTAAGTGGTCAGCTTTCCATAAAGGCAGGTAAAATAATGCCTAATAACGGTTTAAGAGTAAATTCCTTAACCGCAGAACGCGAACAAAAACCGCAAATGAGTATAAATATAAGTGATAAAAAAACGATGACAGATTTATTAAGCCGTTCTGACACACAACAGTCACCTTGTATCGCCATAATGGGAGAGCAACTCACTCCCCTATTACAGCGATTCGCTGTCATCCCATCATCTATCACTATAGTTGTTCATCTATTTATTGCTCAGCACCATGATTTAGCTGATTTAGTCACGCAGTGTCATACCTTTGATGGCACAAGCTTAGAAGACATTCGCCTGCAACTTAACGATATCTATCGCAGCGAATGCCAAGGTAGCCACACAGTTATTGCCCGAGAGGGAAAATCACGTATTCATCTGCATATTGGTGAGATTGAAACTAGCCTAAGAAAGCTTTGCAGCAATGGCGCACAAGGGATTAGCCATTGGATCCCCAGCAGCATTAACGTTATTGATTCCTTGTCCCAAGGTGCTCTATGGCAAATGGCTAGACTTTCAACGCCACAAAGCCAAGTGTTATTGCCAAGCGATCTTTATCAGCAGCTGAGCAGTGAAGCCATCAATAGCTTCTACCCTAAGGCCAATCAAGCAGGCTTTGCACTTCATATATTAGGCCGTGACAGTGAGAGTAAGAGTGGGCATGAAAGTGACAAACTCTACATCGAAACAAAGCCGGTTTTTAATGTCGATAACATCAGTAAAGAGATTGCTCTCAAAGAGCGCCAAGCGCTAAAACAGCAGCAAGATGCCAGCCTAAACGACAATCCTTTAGAGGCTGCTAATACAGGAAATATCGCCATTATCGGGGGAGGAGTCGCGAGCGCCTGCCTAGCACTATCGCTTGCTGAGCGCGGCCAAGCAGTATCACTGTTTTGTATGGATCAAGCACCAGGGCAGCAAGCCTCAGGCAATAAACAAGGCGCCATCTATCCACTACTGACACCAGAACATGGAGTGCTTAGCCACTATTTCATACAAGGTTATCTATTTAGCCGACAACGCATTTTATCTTTGACTCAGCAAGGATTTGATATCAGCCATGATTTTTGTGGCATATTGCAAACCGGATTTGATCAACGCAGTCATGCTCGCTTAGACAAAATTATCACCAGCCAGCCTTGGGCGGCATCTATTGCTCAAGCCGTTAGTGCAGAAAAAGCGAATCAAATTGCCGGCATTGAGATCAATCATCCTGGGATTTATTACCCACTTGGCGGCTGGGTTTCACCGCAACAATTAAGCCACGCGGCTATCGACAAGGCGGCAAAAATCACCCAAGTCGAACAACACTATCAAACTCATATAAGCGAAATACACCAACGAGATGGTATGTGGTACCTAGAGGCTAAACAGGGTGAACAGCAGATGCAATTTGGCCCATTTAGTAATGTGGTTCTGGCAAATGGCCGTCACCTTACCGACTACCCACAAACCCAACATCTGCCTATCAGCGGTTTTCGCGGTCAGGTCAGCCACATTCCATCACGGGGTGAACTTAGATCGCTTAATACTGTACTTTGTTCCCACGGCTATTTAACACCATCCCATGAACAACTGCATTGCACTGGAGCCAGTTATATTAAAGATCCCGACAACCTCGACTACAGCAGCAAGGAACAACTGGACAACTTATATAAAATCCGCAGCAGCTATGATGCAAAGTGGGCACAAGAACAAGTCGATATCAGTGGTCATTCCGCCAGAGTGGGAGTACGCATGGTCACACGAGATCATGCGCCCATGATGGGCTGTGCGCCCGATTTTGAATCTATATTAAGCCGCTACCAAGCGCTACCTCAAGGCAAGGCGCACGGTCAATATTGGCAAGCCTATCAGGCGCCGATTCATCACGGCTTATATGTCTTAGGTGGATTAGGTTCTAGGGGACTAACATCTGGTCCGTTAGCTGCCGAGCTGCTCGCAGCCCAGCTATGTGGTGAGATCATTCCGACCTCTGTTGACGTGCTAAGGCTGCTCAACCCTAACCGCATGTGGATGCGAAAGTTGGTTAAAGGCAAGGCCCTGTTTTAAAATGCTTTAGGCGTTTTTATGATCTTTAACTTTAACCCGGTTATTGGTGTCACGGCTTTGGCGGATCAGTTCATCACTGCCCTGTGTATTACTCTTAGCCAAACGATCATACAGCAGAACGTTGACCGATGAAGCAAGATTCATACAGCCCACGGTGGGAACATACACCACGGCATCGGCGTTATCCACCAGCGATTGGTCTATGGTGCCATCTTCAGGGCCAAATAGATAAATCGCTTTGTCAGGGTGTTGAAACTCAGGTAAAGGAATGGCGCCTTCGACCAAATCGACACAGATAACCTGAGTATCTTCATCGAGTCCATCTAACAAATTATCGACGCCAATCAGTGGAATATTCCGGCTCACGCGTTTGGTGTCGGTATTGTATTGCTCACCTCGATGTGAAGCAGCTAAAGCATAACGCTTACCCGTATACCTCACCTCATCGGCTTGATAACAACCCGCCGCGCGCATTACACCGCCAACATTCGTCGGGCTTTTAGGGTTCACTAGCCCAATGGTAACCAAGCGGGTTTGGGCAGGTTTCTCTGTCATAGTTAGGCTGCAATACCTGAATTGATCTGCTGGCGTAGCTCATCCCAAGCATCTTGCACTAACACGAAATCTGCGGGCTCTAATTCCGTTTTGGCTGTAGCTAAACAAAGCTGCATCTTTTCTGCCAATGCCTGTTGCGACAAATCTTGCTCAACTTCAAGCTGAGATAGCACCACGGCAAAATGTCCCTGCAAATAGCCACTGGCAAAAAGTTGGTCGTCATCACCTTGAGCGACTTTAGTTTCAATCCATTGGTCTAATGCTTGTTCATACTGCTCTAACATGGTTACTCCAGTTTTATTCAAATCTATTTATGCCGTGACAAGATCAGGGTTCGCAACCTGATACATCACATAATCATGGTAGCCCGTGACAATTTTATAAAAGCCACAAAGCTCACTATCGAGTTCAGGGTCGCCACTATCCACAATTAATGGCCGACCTTCAAGTGCTTTTAACTTGGTTTTTGTGGCAAGAATTATAATATTGTCTTTACCTACCTGACGAACAAGCTGTGGCGATAACTGCTGATTGCCACGACCAAGAATATGTCCTTGGCCACCAATTAAGGTGATCACTAACTTACAAGGACGATTAACTGTTAACGCTAGCAATTGAGCCGCGCTTAAATCGCTTGCGACTAGCTGCTGATGTTGGATCAAATCGACCCCAAGTAGGGTGTTATCTAATCCCAGTTCTTCCATCACGGCAGCGACCGTACTTCCAGACCCCATAATGAACAGCTCATCTTCCATCTGCTCAATGGCTTCGGCAGCAATATCGCTAAGCACCAACTTATCAACCTCTTTGCCCCCCATCTTCACCGCTTGAATATAGCGCGGCTCGGCTGGAACTAACATCTCACCGAAGCGGCGGGCACGAACAGTACCAGCTCGAAATGCAGTTTCATCGATGTCCATAACATCAGCAGACATCAAGCTTACCAGCTCACCATCGAGCAACATCTTCAGCACCATTCCCGATGCATGTGGCGTAATGCCATACACTCCCGAATGGATTTTCACTCCCGCAGGCACACCCAATACCGGTAGAGTTTCATCGACAACATCAAACAGATCCCGAGCAGTGCCATCACCACCCGCAAACAGTAACAAATCTAAATTATGTTGCTGAATAGCTTTGGCGGCTAACTGAGTATCCTCGGCGCTGGTGTTTACACTGGTTTGATAAACCACCTGCACATTAAAGCCGAGTGATTTAGCAAGCTCCCCACCCATCGCCCCCGCAGCGGTAATGACCTCTATGCGTGATTGATAAGCTGCAACCACCTGTAATGCCTGTGTCATTCGCAAATGAGCTTTAGGTTCAGCGCCGCGAGCCAATGCTTGATCGGCAACACCATCGCTACCTTTCAACGCGACACTGCCGCCTAAACCAGCCAGAGGGTTAATGATTAAACCTAAACGAAACCTGTTATTCACCCTGCTCTCACCTTTTACTTATATGCTTAATTGACACAGTTAATCTAACTAGTAGCTTGGATATTATCATTGCGCTGTTCACGTTTAGGAATGCACAACACCGCTAACATCGACAAACCCGCACAACCAGCAGCAACCGCCCAACACAACCAGGTTTGTGAACCGTCACCCCAAATAAAACCACACAACCAAGTGCCTAAAGCACCACCGACACCAAAACTCAAACTGGCATACAGAGCTTGGCCTTTACTGCGGTGACGAACGCCAAAACGTTGATGCACAAATTGAATTGAAGAGGCGTGTACCAAACCAAACGTAAATGCATGCAATATCTGACTTAATCCCAACAGCAGCATATATTGCGCGCCAAAGGCCATCAATAACCAACGAACCGCGGTCATTGCCACGCTGACAAAAAGTAAAAACTTGACCCCATAACGCCCAATCAATCTCGGCGCAAACATAAACATGACGATCTCGGCTATCACCCCAAATGCCACAAATACACCCGCGGTAAACTCGGTATAGCCCAGTTGTTTAAGATAAAGAACGAAGAAGCCATAAAACGGCCCAGAACTCATTTGCAGCAACAGAGCCGACAATAAAAACCAAAATATACCTTTATCAATTTTAAGGGGTTGGCTATCAATATTCTTATCGACCACAATTCGGGTATTTGGCAATGACAGTGAACAGCCAAATAATGCCAAAAATAATCCTAAGCCAACAAAGGGCAAAATTTCAGTGCCCCACTGGCTAATCCCAAACCCCATCGAAACCACAAACACCAAATAACCTAAGCTGCCAAAACTGCGGATTCGGCCGTAACCCCCACTGTTATCACCCAAGGTTTCTAAGGTGATCACCTCAAGTTGGGCTAAAATCGCATTCCAGAAAAACGTATAAATACAAAGGCTCACAGCAAGATAAATAAATCCGCCATGATAAAAGAAGGTTAAAAAGGTTACCGCCGAACAAGCAGAGCCCAGCTTAACCAGTTGGCCACGCATTCCGGTTTTGTCGGCCACTGCTGCCCAGATATTGGGCGCTATGATTCGAGTCGCCATTAAAATCGCCAACAGGAAACCAATTTGCTGCGCATCAAACCCTCGGTGCTCGAAAAACACCCCAAGATAAGGAACGAGAACCCCAAGAATGGCAAAAAAGAAGAAATAGCAGGCGCTAATCCAACTTAACGGTTGTGGCGATTGGGACAGGCTCATGGTGTACGGCTTAATCTCATGAAAGGTGAAAACGAAAGAAGGCACCTTAACGTGCCCTCTTTTTATCAGGTTGATTTATTATCGCATGCCGATGACGGGAGTGGCACTTTTAACGTCGCTGTTTTGAGCACGATGACGCAACAAGTGATCCATTAACACTATGGCTAACATGGCCTCGGCAATAGGAACTGCGCGGATCCCAACACAAGGATCATGGCGACCTTTAGTCACCACTTCTGAGACTTTACCATCGATAGTCATACTCTCCCCAGGCACACTGATACTGGATGTCGGTTTCATCGCAATATGAGCCACAATCGGTTGTCCAGAAGAGATACCACCGAGAATGCCACCAGCGTGGTTTGAAGCAAACCCGGCGGGAGACATCAAATCTCGATGTTCAGAGCCTTTTTGATTAACCACATCAAAACCATCGCCTATCTCGACACCTTTGACCGCATTAATCCCCATGAGCGCATGAGCAATATCGGCATCGAGTCTATCAAAAACCGGCTCACCTAAACCTACAGGTACATTGGTTGCAACCACAGAAACTTTGGCACCGATTGAATCGCCGCTTTTTTTCAGCTCACGCATATATTCATCCAGCGCGTCGAGCTTATCAACATCGGGGAAGAAGAATGCGTTTTGCTCCACTTGCGCTAAGTCGACCTTACTAGCGGTGATTGGCCCGAGCGCTGATAAGTAACCGTTAATCTCAATACCATGAACTTGCTTTAGGTATTTTTTGGCCACCGCCCCAGCCGCAACTCGCATTGCAGTTTCACGAGCGGAAGAACGACCGCCGCCACGATAATCACGTAAACCATACTTTTGCTGGTAGGTATAGTCGGCATGACCTGGGCGGAACTGATCTTTAATGTTGGAATAGTCTTGGCTACGCTGATCGGTATTTTGGATCACTAAGCCAATTGATGTTCCTGTGGTTTGACCTTCAAATACACCAGATAAAATTTGTACCTCATCGGCTTCGCGTCTGGCCGTAGTGTAGCGAGAAGTGCCTGGACGACGGCGGTCAAGATCGTGTTGCATATCGGCTTCGCACAGCTCGAGTCCCGGAGGGCATCCATCAATAATGCAGCCTAACGCTTTACCGTGGCTTTCACCAAATGTTGTCACCACGAAATTTTGACCAATACTGTTTCCCGACATCTGCGACTTTCACCCCATTTTGTTAATAGACGCTTCGAGCATAGCTCAAATTTAATCTGATATATATTCCTAAATAAGCTAACTCATTCAGAAACTTATTGGTTATTCACTGTCTTTATAGATAGCAAAAAGTGATTCATTCTCAATCAATTGGTCGCGCGTAAGCACAAACACACCATCACCACCGTTCTCGAAGCTTACCCAAGTAAATGGCACATCAGGGAATTGTTCGATCAGATGCACCATAGAATTACCCACTTCAACCACTAACAAGCCATCTTCGGTTAGGTAGTCCGATGCATTTGCCAAAATACGCTTGGTTAGATCGAGCCCATCTCGGCCAGAAGCCAAACCTAACTCTGGTTCATGGTGATATTCATCAGGCATATCACCAATATCTTCGGCATCGACATAAGGCGGATTTGATACAATCAAATCATATTGTGGCGCGCGGGGAATCGCGGCGAACAAATCTGACTCGATTGGGAAAACTCTGTCCATGACACCTAAGGTTTCAACATTTATTTGAGCAACATCAAGCGCATCGGTACTTAAATCGAGAGCATCGACTTCGGCATCTTCAAACTCGTAGGCACAAGCAATTGCAATGCAACCACTCCCGGTACACATATCTAGAATGCGGTTAACGGGTTTGTTGTATAACCAAGGGCTAAAGCGGTTGGCTATCATTTCGGCGATGGGTGAACGTGGTACAAGCACTCGCTCATCGACAAAGAATTCAAGTCCAGCAAAATAGGCTTTGTTAGTCAGATAAGGAACTGGTAGACGCTCACGAACACGGCGAATGATCAGCTCAACAATTTTATGTTTTTCACTGCTGGTTAAATTGGCATGAATAACCTGCTGACCAATCTCTTCAGGCAGATGCAGCGCATGGAATACTAAAGCAATCGCTTCATCCCACGCATTATCAGTACCGTGACCGTAATAGATATTGGCATCATTAAAACGGCTGACAGCCCAACGTAACATATCGCCGATTGTACGTAATTCCGTCACGGCTTCATCAACAAAAATCTTATCCAAAACTTACTCCAGCTTGATAGTTCCGACTCATTGTAACTGAAGTCTATTCAGATGGCATCGGATTCAATAAAATAGCCCCATGAATAAAGAAAAAGATGATGACTTAGGCCTATTTTCGGCGCTAACTCAAGGCATAAAGCCGTTAACACAGGATAAGCGCCACTTTAAAGCGCCGCCTAAACAAAAACGTGAGCTGGAGGTGAAAACCACACAGCTACATGCTGATACTTACTTTTCAGATACTTATCAACCACACTTGCCTCTAGAAGGCGCAATGCGTTGGTCTCGAGAAGATGTGGACAGTTATGAGGTCAAACGGCTGCGCCGCGGAGACTATCAGCCCGAGCTACTGCTCGACCTACACGGCATGCGTCAAACAGAAGCAAAATTAGAACTAGCCGCTTTGATCCAGGCCTGTATTAAGCAGCATTGTGCTTGTTGTTGCGTGATGCACGGCCATGGCACCGGCATTTTAAAGCAAAATATTCCGATGTGGTTAGCACAACATCCGCATGTCAAAGCGTTTCACAAAGCCCCTAAAGAATGGGGTGGCGATGCTGCGTTATTGGTATTAGTCGATATTGGTGACAGCCCGCAGTGGTCTTAAACTGCCCTGTAATAAAAAAGGACGCTTAAAGCGTCCTTTTATGTTTCGATTTCTAAATTATTGAGCGAGTAAAAATCAACCCACGGTATGGGGAGTATTTTGCCAAACAATTTCGCCATTACTGCCCTGTTTATCTATCAGGGTAATTCCCGAGGTTGCAAATAAAGGCGGTTCGACTCCAGCTACTAGCTCGCTAACCATATAACCTAGTAACGGCATGTGAGCGATAACTAACACTGATTTAGCATTAT
Source organism: Shewanella sp. Isolate11 (assembly GCF_022398315.1). Lineage (GTDB taxonomy): Bacteria > Pseudomonadota > Gammaproteobacteria > Enterobacterales > Shewanellaceae > Shewanella. The sequence continues at coordinate 1,143,100 of NZ_JAKEVF010000001.1, read as the reverse complement.
ATTGTTCAGCATAAGCCAAGACCAATTCAACGGCAGTTTGCGGATCGGCAGAAGGCGTAACTTCATCGAGCACTAACCATTTCTTAGGCTCAGGAAAATGTTTACTCACTTCCTGCCAAGTTTGCTGCGCACGTAAATAGGGGCTCACCACTACTAAATCAAATTCGTTAATGTCCTGGACAAGCCAATTGCTCATGATCCCAGTTTGATAACGACCGACCTCTGTCAATACACGTTCTCGGTCAGAATGTGCGTTGTACCCAGCCTCACCATGCCGCATCAAAAATAGCTGCATACTACTTCTCACTGTATATTTTGTTATTCAACGCAATTGTAGCGCTAAAGTCGCAGGCAACAAACCTAAAGTCAGTTAATAATTAGTCGAATAGAAGATAAGATATTTGCTAAAGTAAAATTTCCAGCCCAATATGTAGGTTTACTGTTTTAGTTAACTGATATTTCAATCAATTAGCGTCTCTTTTTTCAGCATTTAAGGATAAATCACACTTGCCGAGCACTAAGTTCATCACTAAAAGTCCTAATGACCATCGTCAATATCAATTTATTCAACTTGATAATGAGATAAGAGTGCTTTTGGTTGAAGATATGCAAGCGACTCAGGCCGCAGCCTCTATGGTGGTGAATGTGGGTCACTTTGACGATCCGGTATCACGCCCTGGTATGGCGCATTTTCTTGAACACATGCTATTTTTGGGTACGAAGAAGTATCCAGACTCCGGTGAGTATCATCAATTTATTAACCAACATGGCGGCAGTAATAATGCTTGGACAGGTACCGAGCAAACCAACTTTTTCTTCTCGGTCGACAGTGAGGTTTTTGAAGAATCTCTCGACCGCTTCAGCCAATTTTTTGTTGCGCCTAGCTTTAATCTAGAACTGGTCGACAGAGAAAGACACGCCATTGAGTCCGAATTTAGCCTAAAACTCAAAGACGATATACGCCGTATTTATCAAGTGCAAAAGGAAACTGTCAGCCCGAAGCACCCGTTTTGTAAGTTCTCTGTTGGCAACCTAGAGACCTTATTCGGACCAGAACAGCAACTTAGAGATGAATTAATTGAGTTTTATCAGCAGCATTACAGCGCCAACTTAATGACCCTTTGTTTGGTTGCACCTCAGCCATTAGCTCGCCTGCTGCAGTTAGCACAAACTTACTTCAATGGGGTGAAAAACCGTCAGCTGACAAAACAGTACCCTGACACTCCGATTTATGGCGCTGAACAACTAAAGCAGCAAATAAATATTGTGCCGCTAAAAGAGCAGCGCAGGGTCGCCATCACCTTTACCCTACCAGCTATTGAGCAATTTTATAAACGCAAGCCGCTCACCTTTATCAGCCATTTACTGGGCTATGAAGGCGAAGGCAGTCTGCTGAGTTATTTAAAACATCGCGGCTTAGCCAGTAACCTCTCTGCGGGAGGAGGCGTCAATGGCTATAACTTTAAAGATTACAATATCAGTGTTCAGCTAACCGAAAAGGGGTTGAATCAACTGGATGATATCATTCAAGCCGCTTTTGAATATTTAAAGCTGATAAAAACACAGGGATTAGAACAATGGCGTTATCAAGAAAGAGCCAACCTGCTCAAACTCGCATTTAAATATCAAGAACAGATTAAACCGCTAGATTTAGCAAGTCACCTCAGCATCAACATGCATCACTATGATCTCAATGATGTGATTTATGGTGATTACCGCATGGATGGCTTGGATATTTCACAAACCATGGAGTTACTTAACTTAATGACGCCAGACAATATGCGCATTCAGTTAGTCTCCCCAGGCCTTGATACCGAAAAGCAAGCCGCATGGTACCATTCACCTTATCAAGTAAAGGAGATTGATGAGTCACGACTGACTAAATGGGTTAACCCATCCATCCGTGAGGAACTTACCTTACCTGAAGCCAATCCTTTTATTATCGAAGACTCTATCGCTCGCAATGATAAGAGTAAACACCCTGTCCCTACAGTCGTGTCGCAAGAGAGTGGCTATCGTATTTGGCATCGTAAAGACGATGAATTTAATGTCCCCAAAGGCCACATGTATTTATCGTTAGACTCACAGCAAGCCGCTTTAACACCACGTCATGCCGCACTGACTCGTTTATATGTCGAAATGCTGCTGGACTACTTAATAGAATGTACTTACCCCGCAGAAGTGGCAGGTCTGAGTTACAATATTTATCCTCATCAAGGCGGTATCACCTTACATTTGACCGGCTTCACCGGCAAACAAGAAGCTCTGCTTTCTTTGCTAATAAATAAAGCCAGAGAGCGCAATTTTACTGCCGATAGATTTAAGCAAATTAAACGACAAATCTTACGCAACTGGTATAACCAAAGCCGTGCCAAGCCTATATCACAGCTGTTTACCAGCCTGACGGTGACCTTGCAAAAACGCAGTTACGAACCTTTACGCTTAGCCGAAGAGCTTGAAGATCTGACCCTTGACGACCTGCATGATCATGTACGTAACTTCTATGAAAAAATCCATCTCGAAGGCTTAGTTTATGGTGATTGGTTAACTAAAGAAGCCCAAGCATTAGGCAAACGATTAGACCATATCTTATCTCTGGTATCTTCACCGAGTGCAGAGTCTGAGCGAGAATTAATTAATCTCAATAATCTGGGTACTCTAGTCAGAGAGGTATTAGTTGAGCATCAAGACAGTAGCATTATTGTCTACTATCAATCGGCCGAAGCAACACCATTAAAAATGGCGCTATTTAGCCTACTTAATCACACCATGTCATCGACCTTCTTTCATGAATTAAGAACCAAGAGACAGCTCGGTTATATGGTGGGTACGGGCTACTTACCCTTAAATCGCTACCCTGGAATGATTTTCTATATTCAATCTCCGACGGCAGGCCCACTGCAGTTACTCGAGGCTATTGACGAATTTATTGCGGATTTCAACTACGCCGTTATGCAGATCACCAACGAGCAATGGGAACAAACCAAGCAAGGACTCATCAATCAAATAATGGAACACGATCCGAATTTGAAAACCCGCGGGCAACGTTATTGGTCGAGCATTGGTAATAAAGATTATGAATTTAATCAGCGAGAGTTGGTGGTTGATGAAATAGCCCAACTCACACGTTCCGATCTGATTAAATTTATGATGCAAAAGATGCGAACCAAACACTGTGATCGTTTAGTACTCTTTACAACTGGAGAGCAGCACAGAAACCAAGACCGATTACCTTCAGATAATATGATCACCGATCTGCGTAGCTTTAAACAACAAGCCACTAAATTTAACTATTAATTTATCGATATCCCCCTAAAAGGGAAGCCTATCTGCTCTCCCTTTTAATACTGCAGACAACACCTTGAAGAAGCACAAAAGCATAATAGAGCTAAACTTATTGTTCTGTTTGTTATCGAGAAACATTTATAAAATCACCTATCAACCCACTCTAAATTGTCAATTTTTAAGCAAATTGACAAATAAAAGTGCAAATAATAACGATTAATAGGCTTGTAACTCGCTAGTTCTTTGACAAATCATTTACTTTCTGGAAAAGTAGATTAAACATCCAGCGCCTACAAGCATTACAGGCTAATAACCAAACAAACAATATGCCTAAGATCCTGACAACGCTCGTCACCATAGTCATGTTAGCAATCACGCTGACAGGTCAAGTTTTCGCCAGCGAACCATTACTAAAAGTTGATCACTTTAATGTCGCGGAAGGTCTTTCTCAAAGTACTGTTACTTCTGTTGTAGAAGATCAATATGGATTTATTTGGTTAGGCACACTAAACGGACTAAATCGATTCGATGGTAAAAAATTTAAACATTATTATTCAAACAACAAGAATTCATTACCGAGCTCCTTTATTAGAAGCTTATTTATTGATAACAACAATCGATTATTAGTCGGAACAGATAAAGGACTAGTAGTATACAATCCAGAGTCAGAGAAATTCGACCAAATAAAAACTATAAAAGACATTCAAAACACTCCTATATGGTCAATTAGTCAAACAAATAAAAAACTGTATATCGGAACAGAAAACACTGTAATTATAGTCAATAATGATTCGTTTGAAGTTGAAGAAGAAATAAAAACAGAAATTAGCGGAATAAAAAAGATAATCCCTTTTAATAACAAATTATTTATAAGAACCTATAATGGGATAATTTTAAAGATTGAAGATTCTAAAGCGGAAAGGGTTGAGAACGCCGACAATATTGCAATATTAAATAACAATATAGTGTTCTTTAAAGATGGATTAGCTCTCGATGAAATTCGAGAAAACAAACCACCTCAATATACCTCAATATCTCAAAATGAAAATGGCGCATATAGTTATTCAAATAATTTACTATATAAAACAGATGAAAATGGAACATATGCCATAGGAGAAATACCACTAGAGAATGTGGACATATCAAAGCCAGATATTTATATCGGAAGTAACAATATATTCCTTACAAGTCAAAACAATGGCGTTATTATTGTAAACAAGAAACAAAATACATTAAAAACATATAGCATAGATCATAATATATGGTCTTTAAGCAAATTGAATAATAAGAGTTTACTAATCACATCTGACTCCGAATACATCTCGGTCTATGATAAAGACCTTAATAAGCTAGAGAGTTATAATTCAGGAGTTTCGGGGCCTAAAACAGCCGTATCAGATATTAAACATATTTATGCCGGAACTGCAAATGGCTTAATATCAATTGATATAATGAATAGAAACACCGAGATAATCAACAATAGTCAGTTTTTTGTTGTAAAAAAGTTCAATAATATTCTTGTTGCAGGAACACTCAATGGCAAGATTATAAAAATTAATTTAAAAAATGGAAAACAAGAAGAAATAAGTATAGATCCAGGAAATCCGATCTATGATATAATTTTATTTCATGAAGATCAAATCATGGTTGCTAGTCAAGGAGGCTTGTTTCACATTTATGAAAACCAAGTTCGTCATATATTTAAGGATGACTTAGTAACAAACCTACATTATAAAAATGGTGAAATACTTTTTGGAACCAGAAGCTCATTGTTAAGTTACAACATTAAAAACGATGAGGTAACACAATTAATATCAACAAACAAGCCTATATACTCTATTGGAACATTCGAAGACAGTATAATTGCAGCATCTAATTCTGAAATCATATTTATAAGCAAAGATAGAAGCTCAACAACATTTTCATCAAACTACGGAAGTCAATCTGAATACAATACTCAATCAATTGTAAGAATAGATGATATGTTTTACATTGGTGGATTTGAAGGTGTCACCAAATTATCAGTAAAAAAAATCACTGATAAAATAAAATCATCACCTCTCCCAGCAACTTTTCTCGATGAAATACTAATATTTAATGTTCCTCAAGAAGTAGGCAGCCAAACACTAAATAAAGGGTTATCATTCTCAAATAAACTATATTTAAGATATTCTGATTACCCCTTTACACTCAAGTTTGTCACTCCAGGTAACTTAGACTCTAGCCTTGAATACTCTTACCAGATGCAAGGTCTTTCTGATACATGGATTGGATCTAAAGGAAATGATTCAGCAACGTATACAAACTTATCTCCTGGTGAGTACACCTTCAAAGTTCATGCAATCGATCCTTTAACCAACAAACCCGGTCCGACAAAAAGTATAGATATTGAAATCACCCCACCTTGGTGGTTATCACTAAGCGCTAAATTGGTATATTTATCAATTGTTATTGTCATAAGTGCCATCATGATTAAGGCCTTTTTGCGTCGACAAGAAGTTCAACGTCAAATCGCGAAGTCAGAAGAGCGTCTGAAGCTTTCACTTTGGGGTAGCGGCGATGAAATGTGGGACTGGGATATCGAAACTGGACAAATATATCGCTCCAACATTTGGGGTTCATTAGAATTTCCACGCGATGGTCAGCGATCAGGTGAAAGCGGAGAAGAAAGTAATATCCACCCAATGGATCAAGAGCGAGTTAATACGGCTCTTAATAATCATTTTTATGGCGTTACCGATCACTTTGAAGCAGCATATCGAGTTAAAGGTAAGGATGATCAATGGGTGTGGATTCTAGATAGAGCTAAAATCGTAGAAAGAGATGAAAACGATAAAGCCCTACGTATGACAGGTACCATCAAAAATATTAGTAATTTCAAACAGGCCGAAGAACAGCTTAGATTGTTTGAACGTGCAATTGAGAATATTTCTGAAGGCATGTTCATCTTAGATAACCAATTTCACTTTGTCGAAGTCAACACCGCCTGTTGTGATTTATCTATCATGAATCGTGACGAATTTATCGGTAATATCTTAAAATTTAGTCTTTACCCGCCCAGTTATTCACAACAAATCCGTACAATTCTCCAGCAACAAGGTAGTTGGAGCGATGAAGTCGAAGCGTCTAAGGGCGATGGCTCCAGCTTTTTAATGGAATTAACCATTGATGCCATTTACGATGAGCAAGGAGTATTAACCCATTATGTTGGCGTTTTCTCAGATATCTCCAGACGTAAGCGACAAGAAGAAGAACTGCGTAAGTTAACCAACAACGATCTACTCACCAACTTACCCAACCGTTCGAGTTTAATGGTAACCCTTGGTAACTTAGTTAAAAAAGATATTCACCATACCTTAATGGTGCTCGACCTTGATAATTTCAAGAAGATTAACGACTCTCTCGGACATCAAGTGGGTGATGAACTACTAATCAAAGTGTCGCGAAGAATCGAATCTACCATACCATCACATACCACCATCTATCGATTGGGTGGTGATGAATTTGCTATTTTGATTGATAACAACCCAGACATAGGCTCTAGTGCCGTAATCGCTAATAATGTTGTCGATGCATTCAGCCAACCCTTTGAGTTAACCAATGACCGTGTTGTTGTCGGGGTGAGTATTGGTATCGTTCTCTATCCAGAAGATGATCAAAACGAGCAGGCATTACTCCGAAAAGCAGATATCGCCATGTATCATGCCAAATCCGCAGGCGGTAATCGTTATCAATTCTATTCTGAATCACTTAATAAAAACGCCATCCGTCAATTAGAAGTTGAGAACCTGATTCGCGAAGGGCTACGCGACGATAGGTTTGAAGTTCACTATCAACCTAAAATTGATTTGAAAACTGGCAAAATGGCCGGTATGGAAGCCTTAGTCCGCTTAAATCATCCCGAACATGGCCTGATTTCTCCTGGTGAATTCATCCCACTGGCCGAAGAAAATGGTCTTATCGTTGAAATTGGTGAGGTGGTATTACGTAAAGCCTGTTTCGCTGCTCAAAATTGGCGACAACAAGGTTTATTCAATGGACGAGTAGCCGTCAATTTATCGTCACTCCAATTTGCTCTACCCGATCTTGAGCAGCGAATAGCGTCAATTTTACGTCTAACTCAGTTACCTGCAGCTAATTTAGAGCTAGAAATCACTGAAGGTACCGTCATAAAACAGCCGGAAAAGGCTATTAAAGTCATGATGCAGCTATCAAAAATGGGAGTTAGCCTCGCATTAGATGATTTCGGTACTGGTTACTCCTCTCTTTCATACTTAAAACGTTTTCCAATCGATACGTTAAAGATTGATAAGGCTTTTGTTGATGATATCGACAAATCTGACCGTGATTTAAAAATGGTCGATTCCATTATTACTATTGCTCACAATATGGGGCTATCCGTGGTAGGTGAAGGTGTCGAAGATGCTTCACAACTTAGCATATTAAAGGCACTTAAATGCGAGGAAATACAAGGATTTATATACAGCAAAGCGGTATGTGAACAGGACTTCTCTTTGCTGCTAAAGCAAGATTTCATCCCTGCCCACTCTTTGAAAAAGGCTAAATAACAGGATAAATAAACCCGACATAAAAAACAATAAATCTACTTTTTTGCAAAAAATAAAAAACATTGGCATAGCAGTTGCTTAACTTATCTCAAGTGTCAACAAAGTGTTGGTTGGCTAGATAATTACTAACTCAGAGAGAATTAAGACAATGATTAAAGGACTAGTTACTGCTTCAGCGTTCGCCCTAGTGTTCAATGTTACTCATGCAAATGAAAGCCAAGATATACTAATAAAAAATAAGTCTGAACAAACTGCTGGCTTTCCTCATGTAAAATTCAAACCATTGGAAATGGAACTCGCAGGTTTTCCCCATGTGAAGTTTAAGCCGATGGAAGTTGCTGGATTCCCTCATGTGAAGTTTAAGCCAATGGAAGTTGCTGGTTTCCCTCATGTCAAGTTTAAGCCAATGGAAGTTGCTGGTTTCCCTCATGTCAAGTTTAAGCCAATGGAAGTTGCTGGTTTCCCTCATGTGAAGTTTAAGCCAATGGAAGTTGCTGGTTTCCCTCATGTGAAGTTTAAGCCGATGGAAGTTGCTGGTTTCCCTCATGTGAAGTTCAAGCCAATGGAAGTTGCTGGTTTCCCTCATGTGAAGTTCAAGCCAATGGAAGTTGCTGGTTTCCCTCATGTTAAATTCATCAACTCAGCAGTTGCTTAAGTCTTAGGAGAATTATTATGATTGATTCATTGAAAAAAGTACTTGGACTTAACCACAAGCCACAACGCAAAAAAGCTAAATTACCAGCTGGTTTAGAACACCTAGAAGTGATCCCAGCAAAAGGCTGGTGGAACTAAGCCACAAATTTTATTCTCTCGAGTAAACTAAAAAAGGAGCATATATGCTCCTTTTTTAATGTCTAAATTCATTTGATAAATGCAGGCTAGAGGCTCAATTGAATACAGTTATCACCTTGGGCGCGCTTTAGTGCAAAACGTCTATGTGTTGAAAATAGCGGATAGCTAAGAGGTCCCATAACCAAACCTAATACAGCCCAACGCTTGACCCCCAATCCAGACCTAAATGCTAAATTCCCCATGACGATACTACTAAGAACAAGAATACTCACTATTAATACAACCACTTAAACCTCTTCACCATCTATAACAAGCTTTCCTGCCAACTAAGAGCCATCCATAGGACGCCATACAAGGCCTTCCCCCTGAGGAAAAACTTAAGCATCATACTTAAAACAAGGATAGATGCGAATAAAAAATGAGCACAAATTGGTTCTAAAAACAAAAAATGCGACCTATTCGTCGCATTTTTAATAACCTAACAATTGTTTCAACCGTTAGTCGTGAAAGCAGGCACCCGTTGCCGCCATTTCCTGTAATTTGTCACAGGGCTTAAAACGCTCACCATGCTCACTAGCATATTGATTAAGCATAGCCACCAAGTTATCTGCGCCTAATGTGTCAATATAGCGGAATGGTCCACCCAAAAATGGAGGGAAACCAATACCGAATATGGCACCAATATCACCATCGCGAGCAGAAGCAATAATCCCCTCTTCTAAACAACGAACGGCTTCATTAAGCATCTGCACTACACAACGTTGTGCCAATTGCTTTTCATCGCCCTTCGCAGATGGAGTGACACCTAAAACGCCATAAACGCTTTCGTCTACTCGTTTCTTATTGGCCTTACTCTTAGCGCCATACTGATAAAAACCTTTAGCGTTCTTACGACCTTTACGATCATCAGCAAGTAACTTGTCAAATGCGGCCGGTGCTTTAAATCGCTCACCAAGTTCTCCCTCTAGGATTGGTGAGATCTTAGCTCCCACATCGATACCAACTTCATCGAGTAATGTCATTGGCCCAACAGGGAAACCAAACTTAACCAAGGCTTTATCAAGATGTTCCACACTTTGACCTTCAAGCAGTAAATTTGCCGCTTCGTTCATATACAAGGCTAAGATACGGTTGACATAAAAACCTGCGCCGTCTTGAACAACAATGGGTGTCTTACCTTGTTTACGAGCAAATGCCACCGTGGTAGCAATGGTTTGCGCCGAAGTTTGTTTGTGGGCAATCACCTCTACCAATGGCATTTTCTCCACTGGCGAGAAGTAATGTAAGCCAATCACATTCTCAGGACGTGACGCAGCTGCAGCAATCTGCGAAATGGGTAACGATGAGGTGTTGGACGCAAAAATAGTGTGTTCATTACACTCTCTTTCAACATCCTTCACCATTTGATGCTTGAGATTTAAATCTTCAAATACCGCTTCAACCACCATATCGGCATCTTTAACACCCTGATACTCAGTTGTCGTTGTCATCAGAGACATTAAGTTATCACGCGCAGCAGGTGTCATATGACGACGTTTGACGCCTTTGTCGAGCAATTTATAAGCGTAGGATAAGGCGTTGCTTAAACCCGCTTCGTTGATGTCTTTAACCCTTGCCGGAATTTTGGCTTTGGTGGTGGTTACCGATGCGATGCCGCCCCCCATCAAACCACCGCCTAATACCATCACTTTATTAACAGCTTTAGCTTGAACCTCGCCTGCTCCGGACTCTTTCTTCATTTCGGTTGTAGCAAAGAAAATGCTACGCAGTGCGGCTGATTCTGGCGAAATCACTAAATCACCAAAATGACCAGCTTCCACTTCTAACCCCATAACCATGCCTTTGCTCATCCCTTGGCGAACACAATCGATGATCTTGGCTGGCGCAGGATAATTCCCTTGAGTCTTACGGTTCACTTGCTTTAACGCTTGATCAAAAATGATGTTACGTCCTACAGGCGTGCCTTCAAGTAAACGATTAACTAACGAGAGTTTGCGTTTAGGTTGAACTTTCTTGCCCGTCAGAGCCATTTCGATAGCAGTTTGGAGCAAGATAGATTCTGGCACTACATCATTAACAAGCCCCATTTTTATCGCCTGTTTAGGACGTAACTGTTTACCCGTTAGCATCATGTCTAATGCTGTCGTAATGCCAACCAAACGCGGTAAACGTTGAGTGCCACCACCGCCAGGCAGTAAACCTAACTGCACTTCTGGTACGCCCATCATGGTTTTAGGGCTGTCGCTACACACTCGTTGATGACAAGCCAGCGCCAGCTCTAAGCCGCCACCTAAACAAGCACCATGAATTGCCGCAACCACAGGAATATTAAGTGACTCTATAGCGAAGAAAACTTCATGTCCCTGCTTTGAAAGCAGCTTGGCATCGTCAGCTGTTTGGCAAGCTGCCAACATAGAAATGTCGGCGCCAGCGACAAATGAATCCTTCTTACCCGAAATAAGTACCAAACCTCGGATAGATGCATCGGCTTTGATCTCGGCGATAACTTCAAATATTTCGGGACCAAATTCGGCTCGCAAGGTGTTCATTGTCTCACCCGGAACATCCATGGTGAGGATCGCAATACCATTTTCTAGTCGCTTTAAACTAAAACTCTTTTCCATGAGATCACTCCACTTCTACAATCATTGCTGCGCCAAGACCACCTGCTGCACAAGCCGTTGCTAAGCCTGTTCCGCCACCACGACGTTTAAGCTCACGACACACTTGAGTAATTAATCGAGTCCCCGTCGCCGCAAAAGGATGACCATAGGCTAGTGAACCACCAAGCACATTAAACTTACTCATATCGATTTCGCCGATGGCGCGACTACGGCCCAATTTTTCTTCGGCAAACTTCTTCGAGGCAAACATCTGCATATTGGCCAAAGTCTGCGCCGCAAAAGCTTCGTGCATCTCAATCAAGGTTAAATCTTCCAGCTCCATCCCTGCACGCTGAAGTGCTAGAGGCGTCGCATACGAAGGCCCCATCAGCATATCCTGCCAAACATCAATTGCAGTAAACGCATAACTCTTGATGTAACCAATTGGCTGGTAACCCAGAGCCTTGGCACGGCTCTCACTCATTAACAATACAGCAGAAGCACCATCGGTCAGCGGCGTACTGTTTGCCGCTGTCACAGAGCCATGTTTACGATCAAATGCTGGGCGCAATTTGGCGTAAGACTCAAGCGAAGAGTTAGCACGAATATTGTTATCTTTTTCGATAAATGATTTATAAGGCGGAACATGAGCAGTCATCACCTCATGATGCAGATATCCAGCATCCCAAGTTTGACTGGCCAATGTGTGAGAACGATGGGCTAAGGCATCCTGATCTGCTCGGCTAATATTGTAAGTTTTTGCCATTTGCTCGGCGGTTTGCCCCATAGACAAACCAGTTGAATACTCAGCAACCGCTGGAGGCACTGGTAGCAAGTCTTTCAGCCCTAGTCTTTTAATAATCGCCAACTTTTGCCCAAAACTTCGGGCTTTGTTAAGGTCAACTAAAGCATGTGCAAGCTTTTTTGATACACCGATAGGTAAAACAGAAGAAGAGTCGGCACCGCCAGCAATACCAATATCGATATTGCCCGCCATAATCGATTCGGCCACATTAACGGTAGATTGAAAACTGGTAGCACAGGCACGAGTAACACTGTAAGCATCGGTCGCGACATTCATGCCGGTACCAAGCACAATTTCGCGAGCAATATTGGGCGCAGCAGGCATCTGTACAACTTGGCCATACACTAACTGCTCAATCTCTTTGGGGTCGAGTTCAGAACGAGCCAATAACTCATTGACCACCATCTTCCCCATATCCAGCGCCGACACACCGTGAAATGCAGTCGCTTGTTTAGCAAAAGGGGTTCGCAGCCCCGCTACAATCGCAATACGATCGCCTTTTGCATTGGTTACTTGCTGTAAATCACCCATCTTTTCCCCTTACGTTACCCAACTCACCAAAGTGAAAATGGTGTAATCATTGTTTCCCTACGTTGTTGTTATACTAAACCCACAACAGGTCAGACCATTAAAGTGTGATCTGATTCTAACTTCTTATTTTACAATTTTAAACACCCGTTTAGTTTTTAATCTTAAATAATCTGTTTAGGATTAATTAATATTGATTAATAAACGCTATTTCACTCGCTGGAGCAGTTTAAATCCCTGATCAGTCATGCTAACGTTAATCGCCTATTTAGCGATAGACCAAGTCCCGTTCTCAGGCGGTTTACAGCGATAAAAACCTGATGAACTCAAACTTGACTGAATTTTTTTACATAAGCTGCTGTCTACAGCACACTATTAATAAAACAGAGTAGCAACATGCCCTTAAGCCGATTTCATGCATTACGTGATTACCTAAACAAAGTTATCCTTGGTCAGCCCACTCTCACAGAAAACTTATTAATAGCCTTGATTGCCGATGGTCACTTATTAGTTGAGGGACCTCCAGGTCTTGCCAAAACCCGTGCAGTGAAAGCGCTTAGTGATGGCGTCGAAGGTGACTTTCACCGTATTCAATTTACTCCGGATCTGCTTCCTGCAGATTTAACCGGTACCGACATCTACCGCGCACAAACTGCGACTTTCGAGTTTGAGGCAGGTCCAATTTTCCATAACTTAATCTTGGCCGATGAGATTAACCGCGCTCCAGCCAAAGTGCAGTCGGCGCTGCTAGAAGCCATGGCAGAAGGCCAAGTCACTGTGGGCAAACATAGCTATAAGCTACCAAAACTGTTTTTGGTGATGGCAACACAGAACCCACTTGAAAATGAGGGCACCTATCCCCTACCAGAAGCGCAGTTAGACCGTTTCTTAATGCACCTAAACTTGGATTATCCCAGTGCGGAAACCGAATTTGAAATCATGCGTTTGTCACGCAATGAAGCCAAGACTCAAAGCTTACCTAAAGTCTCGCCGATAGCAGAGGCCGAAGTCTTTGCCGCCAGATCCGAAGCGTTAGACATCTATCTTGCCGAGCCTTTGGAGCAATATATCGTCAATATTGTTATGGCCACTCGTCAGCCACAGCGTTATAACGATACCTTAGCCAACTGGCTCGAATATGGTGTCAGTCCACGGGCGACCATCTCTATTGAGCGCTGCGCTCGCGCCCGAGCATGGTTAATGGAACGCGACTTTGTGTCGCCAGAAGATATTCAAGCAGTCGTGCCTAATGTCTTGCGTCATCGCCTATTACTTAGCTATCAGGCTCAGGCCGAAGGTGTCGATGCCGACACGGTGATCAGTCATATACTTAGCCAAGTTGCGGTGCCTTAATGTCCAATAGTGAACTTCCGCTATTTGCCGATGGCGTATCACTCAATCAGAAAGAACTGCTCGCCTGCCAGAATATTGCTCGCGCCCTGCCCGAGCGCCGCACTAAAGCCCGTGCCGCATTAGCGGGTCATAGAGCCAGCAATATTAAAGGCAGAGGCATGGAGTTTGCCGAAGTGCGCCATTACCAAAGTGGTGACGATGTGCGCACCATAGATTGGCGTGTTACGGCTCGAACTGGCAAGGCACATACCAAACTGTTTGTCGAAGAGCGAGAACGTCCAGTTTTGATCTTGCTGGACTTAAGTCATAGCCTGTATTTTGGTTCGAGTTTGATGTTACAAGCGGTGCAAGCCTCTCACCTTGCCGCCACTTTAGGTTGGAGCGCTGTTGGTCATGGGGACCGATTAGGGGCACTATTAGCCAGTGAACAGCAACATATTGAGCTTAAACCTCGGAGTCGTCAAACGGCCATGCTAGCCTTGATTTCGGCAGTGCAAAAATTGCATCAACAGCAGCTAGATGGTCTCGAACAATTTCAAAATGAACCAGAGCATCTGCTGCGAGCCTGTCAACGACTGAGACGTATTGCCAAACCCGGTTCACTTATCTGGATCATCAGTGATGGGGCAAATTTTACCCCTCAATGTCTTGCACCATTAAGCGAACTCAAGCGCCACTGCGATATAGGCGCCTTTTTAATTTCAGACCCCTTAAGACAAGGAGAACTGGCTTTACCCTCACAATTTCAATTACCGGTGAAAGATGGCAACAGTGAGTTACTCCTTAATCGCCAAAGTTACAATAACTGGTTGGCAACACAGCAGCAGCAACAACAGCAATTTATCAGCATGATGACCCAGCTCAACGCACAACCTAAAGTGATCAGCGCCGCCAGGCCATTGAACCAACAGATTGGAGCCCTAAGATAGATGCCTTCGGCTAGCAACAATCCCGCTCTTACAGCAATGAAAGATATTCAGCCGCCAGCAGATATAGGGGCATGGCCCCTCGCCTATGGCTATTGGTTGCTATTAGCCTTAATCATCATCGCGGTGATAGGGTTAACCATTATCTTAATTAAACACCACCGTCACCGCGCCGCAAAACGTGAAGCCTTGATGCAGTTATCTCAGCTTGATAGTACTCACCCACAGCTGGCAATCGAAGTAAATGCACTACTTAAACGCAGTGCCATGAGCTATCTTCCCCGACAACAAGTGGCCGCACTCGATGGTGCCGCTTGGCATACATGGTTGCAGCAACAAGTTAATCAGTTTGATAATAATCTGGCGCAGTTGCTCGATAAACGCTATCAACCTCAGCCGTTAACTGCAGATGAAGCACTGCAATTGAAAGCTGCCGCCGCTCAATGGCTAAAACAGGCGCTGCCGTTAAAACAGCAAAACAGTCGCAAGGAGGAGCCATGTTGACATTAGCTTGGCCTTGGTTATTACTGTTATTGCCATTACCACTGATTTTTTGGAAACGTTCTCAAAGCCAACAAGTCAAAACCGGCGGTCACCTGAACTTGCCCGGAGTTGGCGATAATGGCGCGATTAGCCAACAATCCTCCAGTAAATCTAGTCAGTTCCCACTGTGGATCATTTGGGTGTTACTGGTCTTTGCCGCCACTCGTCCGCTTTGGGTTGGTGATGTTATAGAACTCCCCAGCAAAGGGCGTGACCTCATGCTGGCTATCGATTTATCTGGCAGTATGCAAATTGAAGATATGGTGCTCGACGGTAAGCCCGTCGACCGCTTTAGTATGGTTCAACATGTGATGAGCGACTTTATCGAGCGCCGCAAAGGTGACAAACTCGGGCTAATTCTGTTTGCCGATCATGCCTATTTGCAAGCGCCACTGACGCAAGACAGACGCTCCATCGCCCAATTCTTGTCAGAAGCGCAAATCGGTTTAGTCGGTAAACAAACCGCCATTGGTGAAGCGATTGCCCTAAGTGTAAAGCGCTTCGACCAAGCTAAAGAAAGCAATCGGGTATTAATATTATTAACCGATGGTTCCAACAATTCTGGCTCCATCTCACCCGATGAAGCCGCAGCTATTGCCGCTAAACGCGGCATCACAATCTACACCATAGGTGTCGGCGCCGACGTGATGGAAAGACGTACCCTATTTGGGCGGGAAAGAGTCAATCCGTCAATGGATCTCGATGAAGCGCAATTAACCCGTTTAGCCACTACCACCCATGGCCAATATTTCCGTGCTCGTAATTCACAAGAGCTGGAACAGATTTACCAAGAGATTGATAAATTGGAACCCACGGATAGCGATCAACTCAGCTACCGCCCGCAGTCTGAACTATTTTACTATCCACTCGCACTGGCGTTATTGGTCAATGTGTTACTGATGTTATGGCGTCTGCCTTTTATCGCAACTCGCCTAACCTTGAATAAATCGGGGGCGCAATGATCCACTTTCTTCGCCCCGAATGGCTATTAGCCTTAATCCCACTCGCCTTACTATTATGGTTGCTTCGCCGCGATGAACAGCAGCAATCGAGCTGGAATAAATATATCGCCCCGCACCTTGCGAAAGTCTTGGTATCGACGCGGGCTCAGAGTAAAAAAAGCGATCTCAATGTGATCACTTTTTGTTGGTTAGTTGCAGTTATCGCCCTTGCAGGCCCGGCATTTAGTAAACAGGATTTACCCGTGTTTGAGGCCAATCAAGGCCGAGTGATTGTCATGGATATGTCATTATCAATGTACGCCACCGACCTGGCCCCCAATCGCCTCACCCAAGCTAAATTTAAGGCCACCGATTTAATCAAAAGCCTTAAGGAAGGTGAAACGGGATTAGTCGCTTATGCTGGCGATGCATTTACCATCAGCCCGCTAACCCGTGACATGTCGACTCTGCTCAACTTACTACCAACACTCAGCCCTGAGATCATGCCAGTAAGAGGTTCCGATCTCCCGGCTGCGCTTACACAAGCTAAGAGCCTACTCACTCAAGGCGGGCATCTAAAAGGTGACATTATCTTGCTCACCGATGGTGTCAGTACAAATCAGATAAACCAAGCTAAAAGCGTATTAGGTGGGAGCCAATATCGATTATCGGTATTAGCTTTGGGGAGTCCACAAGGTGCGCCTATTCGTTTACCCGATGGCCAGTTAATGCGCGACAAAAGCGATCAAATCATCGTGCCTAAAACAGATTATGATGCGTTAAACAACATAGCCAAAGATAACGGTGGCCAGTTGTTTAGTTATCGCGCCGATGGTGGCGATCTACAGGCGCTCAATAAATGGCTAGCACAGAGCCAATCGACGAAAGCGTCAGATTTACAAGGTGAAACTTGGCTGGATGTCGGCCCTTATATCGCGCTTTTATTGTTATTACCTGCGCTACTGAGTTTTAGACACGCGCTAGCCGTATTCGTCTGTTTGCTGATTTTTACCCCGCCAACTCCCGCTTATGCCGATAGTTGGCAACATCCTTGGCAAACCGATGACCAGAGAGCGATGCAAGCTTATCAGCAGCAAGACTATGCCGAGGCGGCTTCCCTGTTTAGCGATCCTAACTGGCAAGCGAGTGCCCACTATCGCAATGGCGATTATCAGCAAGCACTCGAGTTATACCAGCAAGATAACTCAGCCAAAGGTTTATACAACCAAGGCAATAGTCTGATGCAATTGCAAGACTATGACGCCGCGATTAAGCGCTACCAAAAAGCCCTTGAACTAGATGCAAATTTAACCGATGCCAAGGCTAACCTGGAACTGGCTGAACAGTTAAAACAACAATCAGAGCAGCAAGACTCTGATCAAAAAAGCTCTGATCAACAAAGCTCTGATCAACAAAGCTCTAATCAGAATAATTCTGAGCAGCAACAGAATAAAGACCAGTCTCAACAAAACGATCAGTCTAACAACAATCAAGGTCAGCAAAATAGCCAAGATCAGAACCAAGGAGATCAAAACCAATCGGATAATCAGCAAGGCGAACAAAGCCAAGCTGAGCAGCAGGATGCCCAAGGGCAAGATGAGCAAAATCCTAAGCAGCAGGAGCAAACTGACCAAAACCAGCAAGACTCACAGCAAACGCAAAGCAATCAAGCCAATAGCAGTGAAGAAAATGATAATGAAGCTCAAATGAGTGCCAATCCTGATAGCCAATCTAAGGCTCACCAAGATGACGCTCAACAACAAGCCAATTCTGCAACACCAGAGCCACAGGCAAAAGAGCAGCAACAACGCTCCAGCCAAACGGCGCAACAAGCCGCAGCACAACAGGCTGAAAATGCAGATAAAGATAACCAAGGTGATGAACAGGCTCAGGCGCTGACAAACGCAATCGCCCCAGAAGAACTGCCGCCACAGATGCAACGAGCACTGGGCAGCGTTATCGATGATCCTCAAGTCTTGCTTCGCAACAAAATGCAATTGGAATATCAAAAACGACGTCGTCAAGGCGTGACATCAAAGGATAGCGAACAGTGGTAAAACGATACTTTGTGACTTTAGCCTTATTGACACTTTGCCTTTGTGAACCGGCTTATGCACTCACTAAGTTGGAAACCTCCGTCGATAGAAATCCAGCGATTGAGGGCGAATACTTGGTTCTGACAATTAAAGCGGATGATGAAGTCGATAATGCTAGCTTAGATACCAGAGCCCTACTGAAAGACTTTATCGTCGGCCGCACCAGTGTCAGTCGCAGTACTCAGATCATGAATTTCGATGCCAGTAAGGAAACTCGCTGGCAGATCCTGCTGGCGCCCAAGCAATCGGGAATCATAACCATTCCAGCATTGACCATAGACAAGGTCAGCTCAGATCCCATCACCCTAAAAGTTGCCGCCACTGGCAGCCAACCTGAGCAGATGAAGAACCTGTTTATCCGCTCAACGGTTTCTACCGAAGAAGCCTATGTCGGCCAATTGATCACCTACAAGGTCAAGCTTTATCTGGCTGTAGAACTACAACGAGGCGTATTGAGCGCGCCTCAAGTCGAAGGAGCTCAACTCAAACAACTGGGAGATGATGTCGACACCACCGAAATTCTCGACGGTCGCCGTTACCGAGTTATCGAACGTACCTATAGCGTGATAGCCGATAAGCCAGGGACTCTATCGCTCTCTGGCGCCAGTTTCTCCGGCGATGTGCTCGTAGATACCTCACGCCGTGGAGGCATGTTCTCTTTCAATCAGAGTCGTCCGATGGAGGCCAAAGCGGCGCCAAGCGAAATTACCATTTTACCGGCACCCGAGCATTACCAAGGGAAATGGCTGGTAAGCGATCTTGTCATTATTAAGGAAGATCAGCCAGATACCAACACGGTTGAAGTGGGGTCGCCTATCACCCGCAACATCACTTTAATCGCCTCAAATAGTGATGAAAGCAGTTTACCCGAAATCCCAATGTCGCTGCCGGATAGCTTCAAAACCTACCCTGAAAAACCGCAGCGACAAACCTTTGTGCGGGAAAAACAGGTGGTCGCTCAACTGACACAAACCACAGCAATCGTTCCAACAAAAGCAGGCACTTATACTCTGCCTGAAATAAAGGTGCCTTGGTGGAATAGCCACAGCCGAAAACAAGAATTCGCCACACTACCAGAGCGTACTATTACCGTGACTGCAGCAGAAAATAGCAATGCAGTGACACCCACTTTAGTAAGTGAAGCCAAGCAAACCGACTCGGGTTACTGGCCCTATTTAACAGCCCTATTTGCGGCGCTGTGGCTGCTAACACTATTGCTTTGGCGTAAGCAATATCGTGAAAAAGTAACCATGAGTCCTTCATTTGCTGAGCCAGTATCACCAAAAAAAGCGCCCAATGGCGATCTGCAAACACTCACGGCAGCCTGTCAAACAGCAGAAGCAGGTAACATTATGCTAGCGCTACAAGCATACTTCAGCCAACGGCTGAATCGTGCAATGACCCTAACTGACATTGGAGCATTAACGCCTGAGCTGGCTCAAGCAATCACTCAATTACAACAGGCCAGGTACAGTAAAACCCACCAGCCAATCGATACCAAGGCAATTATTAACGCGGTTAAACAAGCTTCTATAACGGGTCAATCGGCGCAGAAATCAGCACTTTCGCCCTTGAATCCGTCAGTTTAATCGCCACTTGCTTAAGGTTCGTCAAAAGGGGTAACGTAGGCTTGCCCCTTTTTTATGGCGTTGGTTAGGCCAGCGAGTCGAGCAAGAGGGAAAAATGTTTAACATTGCCCGCAATAAAACTGCTAAAGCCTCGGTCAATAATGACATGCTAAGTAAACAACGACGCTACGATAGCCTTGTCAGGGCACTTCATGCCGATCTGTTCCGCTATGCCTTTTGGCTTTGCGGCGATAAACATATTGCTGAAGATATCACTCAAGAAACCTTTCTTAGGGCTTGGCGCTCTTTAGAATCCTTAAAAGATGATAAAGCCGCTAAAGCTTGGCTGATCACCATTTTAAGACGTGAAAATGCCCGCCGCTTCGAGCGTAAGCAGTTTAACTATAGCGACATAGAACAATCGTCTCTCGAAGATACGCATTCACCCTCTTCAGAAGACAATATGGAACAACATATTGTGCGAAAACAGATAAGCCGTCTGGAAGTGGAATACCGCGACCCATTGATTTTACAAGTGATTGGCGGTTTTAGTGGCGATGAAATCGCAGACATATTACAACTGAACCGAAATACCGTTATGACACGTCTATTTAGAGCGCGAAATCAGCTCAAGGAGATGCTTGACGACACGCACAATAAGGGGCATTCACATGGATGAATTAACCTTCCGCCGCGAAGCCTATGCGAATCCACATAATCAACAAGCCGAGTTTTTGGCAGCAATGCAGGCATCAGATCAAAGAGTCACCTTCGTGAATGACCTAAAACAGTTAGATAAACAGCTCGAAGCGGCCATGAAAGTCGAGCTACCCGAAGGATTAGAAGCCAAGTTATTACTCAACCAACAACTACATCGTCACCAGCAGCAAAGACGTAAAATCGGCTTTGTTGTTACTTTAGCCGCCTCGATTGCCTTTATTGCTGGGATAGGTTTCAGCTTGCTACGACTTTCACCTGTCGATTTAGGCCAACACGCCCTTGCTCATGTTTATCATGAGGTCAAGGCGATGCAGAGCGAGCAAAACATCAGCTTCAATAGCATCAATACCCAATTAGCCTCACTGAGCGGCTTAAACCATGCACACTTTACCCAACAGCCTGGCCGAGTGCTCTACAGCTCCTACTGTGATTTCCAAGGTGTCAGGAGCCTTCATCTGGTAATGCAAACCGAACAAGGCAAGGTTAGCGTGTTTATCGTGCCTAAAGAGCAGAGAATGACCTTAGCACCGAGCTTTGCCGATAAACGATACCAAGGTATGGGATTTAATGCTGATAACGCCTATTTAGTACTGGTTGCCGAAAACAAAAATGAATTAAGCGATGTTAAAGAAGAAATAAAACAAGCCTTTATTTAATGTCACATAACTTCATGGCTTCAATAAATTTACTCCACTATGGCTATCGATAGCAGGCTTTACGCTACAGATAGCCAGTTTCATAAACTCGCACTAGCGCCAACATGCTCTTAATCACTCAGTTATTGTGATCTACGTCAAATTCTTGCTAGCATAACGGCTTTAAAGATTCGCAATCACAATAATAAATCGCGACCCATTGCGACTAAAAATATTGGCAATAAGAGTAAAATTTTCTTGAAGTCGCCTGACTGCATCCAAAATTTTACGCTGTTATCGACGTTTTTAACCTGCAACAACGACCTTAAAAATTATTGCGACTGCTAATTAGTACGCGTTGAGCTTTGAAGTTTTTTGCAGCAGTTTATTAGATAACCTGAGCGAGTGATAAACAGAGCCGCTGAATAGATTTTTTATTTTCAAACTAATCACTTGTATCGTTGATTTAGCTTGTTAAATTTAAATTTTTCGACACTCATCATCCCGAGTTCATGTTTGATATTGATACACAGCAGCGCTTTTGAACTGTGGTTATTCCACATGAAAAAGTGCTAATGCAGTAGAAATAACAACGAAGCTCAACACGCCTTCAACATAACAATAAAAATGGCTTACGCATGACTATTGAATTACCAATCTTAATTACTTTTGTTGGCTATCTCGTGTTAATGATGGGAATTGGCCTTTGGGCCTATAAAGCCACTGACTCAGTTGACGATTATATCTTAGGTGGCCGTTCTATGGGGCCAGCAGTAACCGCACTTAGCGTCGGCGCTTCGGACATGTCCGGTTGGCTGTTATTGGGTTTGCCTGGGGCAATTTATCTTGGCGGTCTGGGCGAATCATGGATTGGTATCGGCCTAGTATTCGGCGCCTGGCTAAACTGGCTTTTCGTCGCCAAACGCTTACGTATCTATACCCAATTTACCGATAATGCCCTCACCCTACCTGATTTTTTCGAAAAACGTTTCGATGATAAAAAAGGCATTCTCAAGCTAATTTCGGCCGTCACCATCTTATTGTTCTTCACCTTCTATACCTCCTCTGGCATGGTCGGTGGCGCCATCTTATTTGAAAAAGTCTTTGGTTTAGATTACACCATCGCCCTTATTATCGGCTCCATTATTATTGTGGCTTATACCTTTGTGGGTGGTTTTTTTGCCGTGAGCTGGACCGATTTTTTCCAAGGTTGTCTGATGTTGGCCGCGCTACTGTTTGTGCCTATGGCTATTTTTTCGGAGCCCGCCACCCAAACGGGTTTAAAACAGCTCGATCCTCAAATGCTGTCGATGTTTAGCGAAAACACCACCTTTATAGGCCTAGCTTCTTTGCTGGCTTGGGGCTTAGGATATTTCGGCCAACCGCATATTTTATCTCGATTTATGGCCATCGGCAGCCCAGATGCGCTTAAGTTATCCAGACGCATCGCCATGAGCTGGATGATCGTCGCCTTAATTGGTGCGCTTGCAACAGGCATTGCCGGAAGCCTCTATTTCGCGAAAACACCATTGGAAAATTCAGAAACGGTATTCATCCACTTAGCCCACGCAGCTTTTAATCCTTGGATTGGGGGATTACTAGTGGCGGCTATTCTTTCTGCCATTATGAGTACAATCGATTCACAATTGCTGGTTTGCTCTAGCGTGATCACCGAAGATTTCTACAAAAAATGGTTGCGTCCACAAGCCAGCAGTAAAGAACTGATGCTAGTAGGGCGTATTGGTGTGTTGGCCATTGCGGTTATCTCGGGTGTTATTGCACTTAATCCTGATAGCAGTGTATTAGGCTTAGTGAGTTACGCTTGGGCAGGTTTTGGCGCTGCATTTGGCCCTGTGGTTATCTTGTCACTGTTTTGGCAGCAATATAGTCGTAATGGCGCGATTGCAACGATTCTAGTGGGTGCTGTCACCGTAGTGCTATGGAAACAAGCCAGCGGTGGATTATTTGATCTATATGAAATCTTGCCAGGTTTTGCTTTTGCGACACTGGCGGGAATAGTGGTGAGTCTAATTTCTAAACCCAGCGCGCAGATAACAGAGCAGTTCAAACTGTTTAACGCCAAACTGTAATCGACAAACTGTAATCGACAAAAAAAGTTGACAGAAATCACAAAAAGCGTACACGTGTACGCTTTTTTTATTTGTTTCAATTTTGGCTGTTTTGGTATTTTTATTTACAAAAAATTAACCTACTTAGAAACGGCATAACCCCTGAAATCCCCAGTGGTTAAGGCTATGCAGCAAAATTAAAACAAGCTTAACGCCACACTCCTCTTACCACTCAAATTTATAACAATTAACAAACAAATTTTAGACACTGGTCGGAGTTGTTAGCCGTTCTTCACATCCCTACTATGCAGCAGACTAAAAATGGATCTCTGTGGATGGTATATGCCGATTCATATAAACAGAGGCCAATAATAATGAGAATGAATCATGAAATTATTTAACAAGACGCTATTAGCTGTTGCCGTAACACTTGCAAGTTCACAAGTTATGGCTTCAGGTTTTCAATTAAACAGCCAATCAGCAACCGGTATTGGCCGTGCATTTGCTGGTGACGCCGTCATTGCTGATAACGCATCAGTACTTTCTCGTAACCCAGCGGCAATGGCGCTGTTCGATACAGACGCTATCTCTGTAGGTTTAACCTATGCCGATATCAGCGTTGATGTTAAAGACGTGAACTTTGCTGGCGGTGCTGTAGATTTAGGCAGCATCGACGATGCAGGTACTTCAAAAGCTATCCCTAACCTGTATTATATTCATCCTATTAACGACAAATTTGCTGTCGGATTTGCTGCATTTTCTAACTTCGGTACCGGTACCGATGCTAGCTCTTTATCAAAAAACCAAGCAGCAGCACCTTTTGACCTGCTGGGTGAAACTGAAGTGACTACTGTTAACTTCAATACCAGTATTTCTTACCGCATCAACGACATGTTCAGCATTGGTTTAGGCATAGATGCCATTTATGGTGAAGGTCTGTTAACTCGCAATGCTGGAGCCACGCCATTAGTCGATGTTGATGCCGATGGCTGGGCATTTGGCGGTATCCTAGGTGCAACCTTCGAGCTAGATCAAGACAACCGTTTCGGTGTGAGCTATCGCTTCAGCCCAACCGTTAATGTAAAAGGCGACATCAATACCATTACTACTCAGGACCTGTCTGCTGCAGGCTTGGGTAACCAAGTCATTGCAACTTCATTTGACAGCCTAGATGTGCCATTAGCGGATATTTTCCAATTCGCCGGTTTCCATCAATTGACCCCTAAATTTGCCGTTCACTACACTGTACAGCACACTTCATGGAGTGTTTTTGAGCAGATCACGGCTAAAGATGGCGCCAATACCATTGCAACAGGCCAACTCGCTGGCACTCAACTTCCAGCAGTGAGTTCAGTTGCATTGAAAGAGTACAAATGGAAAGATTCATGGTTATTCAGTGTCGGTGGTACTTACACCATCAACGATCAATTCACAGTACGTGCAGGCTATATGCATGACCAAGGTATTGTTGATGAAATCAGCTCAATTTCATTCCCTGACTCAGACCGTAACTGGTTCACAGCAGGTATGAGCTACAATATTAACCTACACAACACCCTTGATTTTGGTATCGCCTACATCAAAGGCGATGAAGTGAACATGATTGAAAACAGCGCAATTACCGGTCCTGTAAATGCAATTACCGAATCTAGCGGTATCTACTACTCAGTACAATACAGCTATAGCTTCTAAATTGTCGCTCTAATCACCGTTTAAAAACCGCACTTTTAGTGCGGTTTTTTTGTGCTTCTTAAAAATCTTTTCTACAGTTAATAAGACCGTTAATGACTAGGGGGAGATTATGGCCAAAGTAATTGGTTTAGGAGGAATATTTTTTAAAAGTCCCGATCCGAAAAAGCTGGCACTTTGGTATCAAACACACCTGCAATTGCCCGTTGAAGACTGGGGTGGTGCAGCCTTCTATTTAGACAATCTAACTGCCCTCGCCCGCAGCGGCTACAGTGTCTGGACTCCTATGTCGTCAGATTCTGATTACTTCACCCCTTCAAACAGTCATTTCATGTTTAACCTGATTGTCGATGACCTTCATCAAGCCTTGCTACAAGTGCAGCAAGGTGGCGCACAAGTGATGGGAGAAACCGAAGACTCAGAGTTTGGAAAATTTGGTTGGTTTATCGATCCTGACGGTAACAAAGTAGAGCTCTGGCAACCTAATATCAAGACTTAAGCAGCCATATACAGACTCACATCGCAGAGCAAAATCTCATTGAATAACAGCGGCTAAAAATAACACTATCACAGGAGTATAGCTCCATCGTATTTTTCTAATAAAAGATTGCGATTAACACCAAACTCCATTAGAATTTTCTTATGAAGTTAGAAAAGGTCAGTTACAATATGGGTATTCAACAACAAGTATTAATGGGTTTTCTGCTTACATTCGCTGTGTTTTCTGCATCGGCAGAGCCTATCGCGACTATTACTATTGTTGCAGAAACGCAACCAGAACGTCTCACACTGGATGCGCAACTCGAAGCCACCAAGGCTGCGACCGTTTCAGCACAAACCTCTGGGCGTATTATCAAGATCAATTATGATGTCAATGACATAGTGCCTCAGGGCGCGGCATTACTTGAAATAACCAGCAAAGCCCAAGGAGCCGAATTAGCCGCAGCAGAAGCCGAATATGCTAAAGCTGTCGCCCAAAATGAAGAAGCGCAAAAACAACGTAGCCGTTATGCGCAGCTGTTTCCTCAAGGGGCTATATCACAAGGCGATATGGATCAAGTGATTGCCAACGCCAGAGCAACGGCTCAAGCGGTCAGTGCCGCCAAAGCACGTATTGTTCAAGCAAATGAATCACTGCAGTACACCGTCGTTAGCGCGCCATTTTCAGGTGTCGTTACTCAGCGTTATGTGGAACAAGGTGAAACCGTTGCCCCAGGCCAAGCATTACTCAGTGGATTTTCTACCGAGCAGATGCGCGCGGTCACTTATATCCCACTAAGATATTTAGATGCGTTACGAGCACAATCACAGGTGAAAATTAGCCTCAATGATGGTCAACAATTACTGTCTGATAAATTCACAATTTTTTCATTCGCCGATCCGAGTAGTCACAGCTATAAGGCGCGTATCGATCTCCCCAAAAACCAGCCAAATCTAATGCCCGGAATGTGGGTTAAAGCTCAATTTATTACCGGAGAACGATCGGTCATTACTGTGCCTAAATCGGCTATCAGTTTTCAAAATGAGATGAGCGCCGTTTATCTTCAGCAGCACGGCTCATATCAACTCAGTCAGATCCGTTTAGGCACCATGATTGACGGCCAATATGAAGTGTTATCCGGCTTGACAGTGGGAGATGTTATCGCCGCCGATGCTTATCAAGTACTACTTAATTTAGATAAATAATGGGCTTGAGCCGTATTGAGGAACCATAAATAAGATGACTTCTAAGCAGATCAATCAAGGCGACACCCCAAATCCAGCCCACACTAAATTGGGATTTTCTGGCCGTTTGGCAGCTCTATTCCAACTCAGTGCCATTACACCATTGCTAGCCTTACTCGGGCTATTATTGGGTTTATTCGCCGTAATAGTCACTCCAAAAGAGGAAGAACCACAGATAGATGTGACCTTTGCCGACGTCTATATCCCCTTTGTTGGTGCCAGCCCCAGTGAAGTTGAGCGTGTCGTCACTCATCCCATGGAGCAGGTGTTGTCACAAATTAAAGGCGTAGATACCTTATACTCATTCTCGCAACCCGACGGCGCTATGCTTATCGTGATTTTCGAGGTGGGAATTCCGCGCAATGATGCCATTGTGACCCTGTATAATCAGGTGTATTCCAATATGGATAAGGTGGCGACTCAGGCCGGTGTAGGTCAACCACAGATCAAGCCTCGTGGTATCGATGATGTGCCTATTGTTAGCCTGACACTTTGGTCTAAATCTAACAATATCTCCACTGAGCAACTCACCGACGTGGCTAAAGGATTAGAAACCGAACTTAAACGTATTCCAGGTACAGGTGAGATCTATACCATAGGCCGTCACGATATTAGCCTGAATGTGCGTATCGACCCCACTAAGCTTAACTTTTACGGCTTAACCTATGACGACATCAGCCAAAGCTTGGCCAGTAACAACCATGTGTCACAGCCTGTTTCACTGACTCAAGACAATCAAGAAATTAAAGTTCAAACTGGGCAATTTTTAAGTTCCCAACAAGAAGTTGAGCAACTGGTTGTTGCCGTATATCAAGATGAATCAGGGAACAGTTCACCTGTCTATTTAAGCGATATCGCTAATATCACTCTTAACAGTGACATTCCGACACAGAACGTCTGGCACAGTGACAAACAAGCCAGCTATCCAGCGGTCACCATTGCTATCGGTAAGCAAGCAGGTGAAAACGCCGTCGATATCGCCGACGCCATTTTAACTCGCATCGACAAAGTCGAAAATATACTGATCCCCAAAGATATCCAGCTCACCACGTCTCGTAACTATGGTAAAACAGCCGGTGATAAAGCCAACACCTTGATGTTGAAGCTAGTGTTTGCCACCACTGCGGTGGTGACTTTAGTCTTCTTAGCCATGGGGCTGCGCGAAGCCATCGTCGTGGGTATCGCCATTATTATTACTTTAGCATTAACTCTGTTCGCCTCCTGGGCTTGGGGATTTACACTCAACCGTATCTCTTTGTTTGCACTGATTTTCTCAATTGGGATCTTGGTCGATGATGCCATCGTCGTGGTCGAGAATATTCACCGACACATGGCTTTGGGTAAACGCTCATTTACCGAGCTTATTCCCATTGCAGTAAACGAAGTTGGCGGCCCGACAATATTAGCGACACTGACGGTGATCGCAGCATTGATGCCAATGGCATTCGTATCTGGCCTGATGGGCCCATATATGAGTCCGATCCCTATCAACGCCAGTATGGGGATGTTAATCTCGTTGGCCATTGCCTTTATCGTTACCCCTTGGCTAGCGGCTAAGCTGCTAACAAATGAGGGTCACAAACCACATAAAGACGAGACAGATACCAGCTCGAATCCGATGATGAATCTGTTTACTTGGCTTATTTCACCCTTTGTAGTTGGCGACCATGCAGCTAAAGCACGTTTAGGACTCACTGCCGCTATCGCCCTATTAATAGCGATAGCTATCGCCTTGCCGATAAAGCAATTGGTGGTGCTAAAAATGCTGCCATTCGATAATAAGTCAGAATTTCAAATTATGGTCGATATGCCTGAAGGGACGCCTGTGGAGCAAACCCAGCGTGTATTAAAGGCTT
This sequence comes from Shewanella sp. Isolate11, assembly GCF_022398315.1. Classification (GTDB taxonomy): domain Bacteria; phylum Pseudomonadota; class Gammaproteobacteria; order Enterobacterales; family Shewanellaceae; genus Shewanella. The sequence continues at coordinate 1,114,398 of NZ_JAKEVF010000001.1, read as the reverse complement.
TGGGACAGAAACTAGATCATCTTGAGGAAGTTGAACATTACCAGCTTTACGCAGGTAACAGTGCACCGATGAACTTTAATGGTTTGGTGCGTCACTACTTCCTAAGACAAAGCCAAGAAATAGGCGATATCCAAGTTAACTTAGTCGATAAATCCGAGCGTCATCGCGATAGCCACAGTATCGCTGTTGAAGTCAGAGAGTCGTTACAACCAGTGGCTATGCAATACAACGCTAATGTCAAAGTGGTCGAAGTCCCCCCTGGACCGCCGGTTTGGTCGCCAATTTTAGCTGAAGTGTATGCGCCAAATGACGCACTACGAGAAACTGCGGCGCAGCAGTTGCAACAGCTGTTTAAACAGACCCAAGATGTGGTCGACATTGACATTTACCTCCCTGCCGCACAGCAGAAATGGCAGGTGAATATCGATCGCTCCAAAGCCAGTATTTTAGGTGTGCCTTACAATAATATCGTCCAATTAGTTGCCACTTCCGTGGGCGGTAAAGAGGTTAGCTACCTACACAAGCCTAATAGAAATACTCCTATTCCTATTAAGCTACAGTTGGATGAAGGCGCTAAAGTCGATTTAGAACAGGTGCTCAATCTACGCCTAAAAAGTCAAAATGGCGGCTCAGTGCCCGTTTCAGAGTTGGTTCATATTAATAAAACCCATATCGATGCGGCGATCATCCACAAAAATATGATCCCGATGATCATGGTAGTAGCCGATATGGCAGGCCCCTTAGATAGTCCCTTATACGGGATGTTTGAAATGGCCTCAGCTATAGATGATCCTGAAGGGCTGGGGTTTGAGCAGCATTTCGTCAACCAACCAGCAGGGCTAGATAACATTGCCGTGTTATGGGATGGCGAGTGGAAAATCACCTATGAGACATTCCGTGATATGGGTATCGCTTATGGGGTGGGCATGATTGCGATTTACCTGTTAGTAGTGGCGCAATTTAGATCCTATATCGTGCCACTGATCATCATGGCACCGATCCCACTCACTATCATAGGTGTTATGCCAGGACACGCATTATTAGGCGCACAGTTCACCGCCACCTCTATGATAGGTATGATTGCTCTTGCGGGGATTATTGTTCGTAACTCCATATTATTAGTGGATTTTATTAATCAAGAAACCGCATCAGGAGTCCCGTTAGAGCGAGCCGTTATTCATTCAGGTGCCGTGCGGGCGAAACCCATCATGTTAACCGGGTTAGCAGCAATGATTGGCGCACTGTTCATTTTGTCGGACCCTATATTTAACGGCTTAGCCATTAGCTTAATTTTTGGCATCTTGGTATCCACCCTATTAACCCTAATTGTGATACCTGTGCTGTTTTACGCAGTGATGCGTAATAAACCCGTCAATAAAGCAACAAACTAACACGCAAAATTAAGGAGCTTATCATGTCTATCGAACGTTCAATCTTCGCCTTTGCCGGTTTTATGGTACTGCTATCATTAGTACTTACTGCATTAGTGAATCACAACTTTATCTGGCTTACCGTCTTTGTTGGCGCTAATCTATTTCAAAGTGCATTTACGGGGTTTTGCCCGGCAGCCATGATCATGAAAAAATTTGGCATGAAGAGTGAAGCCGAAATCGCCCTCGGAAAACCCAATGCTTAATCTCAACCTGTAATTATATTGGAGCGCCCATGCCACTAATTTTAAATCGAGTTAAATCGTTTATCGCATTGTTGTTTATTGCTGCTTTAGGTTTCTCTTCTGCCAGCTTTGCTAAAGATGAAGCGGGCGAAATCGCCTGGAAGATGATCGACCAAGGGGCGCTAGTGGTCGATGTACGTACACCTGAAGAGTTTAGCCAGGGTCATCTCGCTAATGCGATAAACATTCCTTATGAGCAAATTGCCGAGGAGTTTACCAAACGTAAAATAGCCAAAGATACACAGGTCGTGCTTTATTGTCGCAGCGGTCGTCGTAGCAGCATTGCGCAATCTAGCCTGGTCGAACTTGGCTTTAGCCACACCCATAATGGTGGTGGTTACCAACAACTGACTGAACAAAAACCTGAGTAATATTGTAAACAGTTAACGATTCAATGCCTGCCCGCAAACACTGGCAGGCATTTTGTTTTTCGGCGTCGAATATAGCTGATACAATTAGGCTAATTCACACAGACAATACGATATCGATGACACAAGCTAACAACCCATTACATGGAATTAAACTCGCAGACTTGCTCAATGACTTAGTCGATCACTACGGCTGGGAGGAGTTAGGTGCCCGTATCGATATTCGCTGCTTCAACCACGACCCCAGTATTAAATCGAGCCTCAAATTTCTACGCAAAACCCCCTGGGCCAGAGAAAAAGTCGAATATCTTTATTTAAAGATGAATAACTTACCTCTACCAGCACCTAAGCCTTATGCAGAAACAGGCATTAAAGATAAAGCAGTTGAAGACAAGCCAAGCGGCATCAATGCCGATATATGGGGTAAAAATCAGCCTAATTAAGAGGCGATATAAACAAAAAGCCAATCCCTAAAGATTGGCTTTTTGGCTATTAAGCAGCTTTAAAAGCTAGCTAATGTTTAATTTATGCTCAAAGCTAGCTAATGTATTAATTTCTGCTCAAAGCTAAATTTCGCTATCACCCTGTTTAGCAAAGTGATGCTCAGACATCATGTGACCAAGCTCAGTCGACTTTGTTTTAAGATAAGCTTCATTGTAACGATTCTTACCCACCTGCAGCGGAACACGTTCAATTACTTGAATACCAAGTTCTTTCATTGCTTTTACCTTGCGTGGATTATTGGTCATCAGCTTCACTTGCTGCACACCAATTTTCTCCATCATAGGCTTAATCATGTCGTACTTACGCATATCGGCTTCAAAGCCTAATTGCTCGTTAGCCTCAACCGTATTGGCACCTTGATCTTGCAGCTCATAGGCGCGGATCTTATTCAATAAACCAATACCACGACCTTCTTGACGTAAATAAAGAATAAAGCCCTGTCCCGCTTCAGCAATGTTTTGCATTGCCGTCTGCAACTGAAAACCACAGTCACAACGTAAACTAAACAGTGCATCACCCGTTAAACATTCCGAATGGATACGCCCCAGCATAGGCGCATTGGCATCCAGCTCGCCGAACGTTAACGCAACATGTTCTTTGCCTGTGTCAGTATCTTCAAATCCATGCATGGCAAACACGCCCCATGGCGTGGGTAGTTTTGAAGTGGCGACATACTTAATCGACATGAAATAACCTTTACTGCTTGCTGTGTCAGAGACGTAGCGATAATGAAATGATAAGGGAAACCAGCTACCTTATTCTCAGACCGAGCATTCTATGTGTTTTTGCCTATCAGTGAAATAGCCAACAACGGGAGTTGGTTGCTGCTTCACCTTCATTGTGTATTGGAAAGTGCATCAAAGATACGCTGTCAGTCGAATGAGTGATATGACCTTGCTCACTCATTCGACATAAACTGGCATCTTAAAATGCTTTGGGAGCGTAACCAGTGACTTTAGTCAAGCCCATTTCACGACCTAAAGCTGTCATTGGGTGAACAACCACCAGCCCGCGAACCGATTTCTTTAATTTACCCATATCGGCCTGTTCAGCCTTAGTCAGCTCTCGACTAAAAGGTAAAGATTTCACATCGGTACCTTTTTTGTTTAATTGTCGAGTTTGCTGATTTTTTACATGAGCAATCTGCTTAGTTACGGCATTGATCTCTTGCTTAAATTGTAAAATTACCGCGTGATCACCGCGCTTTTCTGCAGCGGCGAGTTTACGACGATATTTATCCAGACGATCATTAAGCTGCTGTAACTCTTGCTTTAAATTCATTGTTTTGCCTTAAAAAATAACTTTATTGCCAAGGTTTGCAGATTAAATCTGTCCAGATTGGCGAATTCAATCCGGCATTATATCACTATTGATGCAGCTGATGGATCACTTGATTACGACTTCCACGAAACTGCAAGCTGGGATCGGCTTGCGATTGTTCAAACTTACCATCTACCAGCACATCGATATATTCGAGAACTTGGCTTTGCGCATCGGTTAACTCCGCTTTTTGATAGCCAGTCCATAACCAAATATCTTTATCGGGACACTCGGCTTTTACCCGCTTAACCAAGGCTAAAATCGCGTCGACATTCTGAGGAAATAACGGATCACCACCGGTTAACGATAAGCCCCTACGTTTAATTCGAGTGTCATTTAAATCTTTGATGATCTGCTGCACCATCTGGTCATCAAATTCATGGCCTGAATCTGGACTCCAAGTAGATTGGTTATAACATCCACGGCATTGATGTTCACAGCCCGAGACAAACAGAGTCGCACGCGAACCAGGGCCATTCACCACATCCAGAGGAAAGTATTGCTGATAATTCATCTTTTACCTTTTTGACACAAAAGGCGCCTATACAGGCGCCTTGGCTTTCTCACTACCGACTATAGATGTTTTACTCGGCGTTTCACTTCTTCCTGCTTACCATAGTTAAATGGCCTGGCATCAGGGCTACCCAGATAGCCGCAGACTCGACGGGTAACCGACACTCGGCTTGGTTCATGGTTGCCACATTTAGGACAAGTAAAGCCCTTGCTGGTACAACTAAATTCGCCAGTATAACCACAGTCATAACATTCATCGATTGGGGTGTTGGTACCATAGTAAGGCACGCGGCTATAGCTGTAATCCCATACGTTTTCTAGCGCTTCGATATTGTGCTGCATATTCGGATACTCACCGTAGCAGATAAAACCACCACTGGTCAGAGTCGGATATGGCATTTCGAAATCGAGCTTATCGTAAGGATTCACTTTCTTCTCGACATCAAGATGGAAACTGTTGGTGTAATAACCACGGTCGGTTACGCCATCAATCACGCCGAACGCCTTAGTATCAAGTTTACAGAAACGACTACAAAGGTTCTCACTTGGCGTACTGTACAGACTAAAGCCATAACCAGACTCTTCACGCCAGCGAATCGTTGCTGCTTTTAGATACTCGATAATCGCAATGGCTTTAGCACGAAGCTGCTCACTATCGAACAGGTGAGTATTTGTACCATAAAGTGCATTCACCGTTTCATGTAAGCCAATATAGCCTAACGAAATTGATGCACGGCCATTTTTAAAAATCTCACTGATATCATCGTCAGCGCGAAGACGAACACCACAAGCGCCTTCCATATAAAGGATAGGTGCGACTCGGGCTTTTACCCCTTGCAGACGTTCAATACGCGTATCGAGTGCGCGGCGAGCCACCACTAGACGTTTATCTAAAATGGCAAAGAATTCGGCTTCATCGCCCTTAGCTTCAAGCGCCATACGAGGCAAATTAAGACTCACTACACCTAAATTGTTACGGCCTTCATGGATCAACTCGCCCTCTTCCTCATAAGTACCAAGGAAACTGCGACATCCCATCGGGGTCTTAAATGAGCCAGTGACTCTTTCGACTTGCTCATAATTTAAGATATCGGGGTACATACGCATGCTGGCGCATTTCAGTGCCATCTGCTTGATATCGTAGTTACAATCACCGCCTTTATGGTTAATGCCATCGCGGATCGCAAATACCAGTTTTGGGAATACCGCCGTTTTACGGTTCTTGCCCAGTCCCGCCATACGCACTTTTAACATCGACTCTTGAATTAAACGCGATTCCCAAGAAGTCCCCAGACCAAAACCGAAGGTCACAAATGGGGTTTGTCCATTAGCGGTATGCAGAGTATTAACTTCATACTCAAGCGATTGGAATGCGTCGTGACACTCTTTTTCCGTCTGCTGAGTCGCAAAGGCTTTGGCGTCAGTGATACTCCATTTGAGAGCAATTTGATAATGCTTTTCGTAACTTTTGGCCACAAACGGTGCGAGCACTTCATCGATACGATTAATCGTGGTACCACCATAAATATGGCTGGCCACTTGCGCGATAATTTGCGCGGTCACAGCTGTCGCAGTAGAAATCGACTTAGGGGTTTCAATCTCGGCGTTACCCATCTTAAAGCCCTGAACCAACATGCCGGACAGATCGATCAGCATACAGTTAAACATAGGGAAAAATGGTGCGTAATCAAGATCGTGATAATGGATCTCGCCAGATTCATGAGCCGACACCACATCCTTTGGCAAAATATGACGAGTAGCATAATGCTTAGCCACAATACCAGCTAACAGATCGCGCTGAGTCGGGATCACCTTAGAGTCTTTATTAGCATTTTCATTTAATAAAGAAGCATTACTCTGCTCAACCAAACCACGAATATCGCGATTGAGTCGACTACTGACTTCGCGATGGACATCTCTATCATGACGATATTCGATATACACACGAGCAAGGGACTTATAAGGCCCTTCCATCAATTGGTTTTCAACTGCATCTTGTAGATCATGAATATCCACTTCTTCCAGATGCGCTAAAGCTTGGGTAACTTGACTGGCGACTTGGGCTGCGTAGGTAACATCATCAATACCTGCTGAGTTAGCAGCGGCGACCACTGCATCTCTAATCCTTGTTTCGTCAAAAGGCGTGCGGTAACCATCCCGCTTAATAACTACTGGCATTGTTCAATACCTCCCTAAGTAACGTTTAAATAAACACCATATATAGTGATAATTAAATACCAAAACACAATATATAGCGCATTAAGCTACAAACTGATTAAGAGTACATTGATCCAGATCATGATTTTACTGATGGAATTTTGTGACAAAAGATTAGTGCAATCTGTGCCACCAAACGTAAAAACTTGCCTTGACCGACAGTCAAAACAGCGCTAGATGAGGTAAAAAATTGGGACAAACTGTGGACAAGTGTAGCCAAGTTACGTAATTCGCTGAGTTCAACCAAATTATCGATAACTAAGCTAACGAGATGAGTTGAAAATTTACTTTTCTGCCCTTGGCTAACAAGCAGCCAAGGGCAAACCACTAGATTTTATGTTCGGCAAAAACCGCTTCAATTATGTGAGCGACTTGTTTCACAGCCTGCTCACCCGCAGCGATGGCTTCGTCAGCATGATGAAACTCCATGGTGCCAATATCTGCCACATTAGGCGTAATCAATAACTCTGGAGGATCGCCCATCAGACGAATCCGCTTATGGCGCTGCTCAAGGATATCCATTGATTGTGACATCACAGCTAACATGCCCGGTTGCGTTTTATTGCCCAAAGAAAACTTATCGGTTAATCCAGAGACATATTCTCGGCCTCTGGCGAGCAGATCCATAAAGCCAACATCATGATTTTGCTCTTTTACCTCAGTAGCCTCTTCGCTGACTACCTCTTGAGTCGATGATATCGAAACTGGGATCTGTTCTAAACGGGTTTTACGATGACCATACAAATCGACCGCAATCACTAAATCGACGCCCATCGCCCGGCTAACAGAAACAGGAACTGGATTCACAACCGCACCATCGACCAACCAACGTTCACCTATCTTAACCGGAGGTAAAATCCCCGGCATAGAACAAGAAGCTCGCACCGCATGCCGCAAATTTCCCTGCTTAAACCAGATCTCCTGACCACTATAGAGATCGGTAGCAACGGCGGCGAAAGGTAAATTCATCTGTTCGATATTAAGATCGCCAATATGCTGCTGCATCACATCAAACACTCTATCGCCACCAATCAAGCCACCTTTGCGCCAGCTCAAATCCATCAAGCCTAGTACATCCCAACTAGAAAAACTGCTGACCCACTGCTGCAATTCCGGCAGTTTATCCTGAGCATAGGCTGCACCGACAATGGCACCAATAGAGCAACCAGCCACCTTATCTGGCTTAATGCCCATCTTTGCCAGTTCATTTAACACGCCTATATGCGCCCATCCTTTTGCCGCGCCACTACCTAGGGCGATGCCAATTGTTGCCATGGATTTGCTCTCCAATAAATCCTTAAACCACTATGAGTTCATCTTATGCCAAAGTTAACCTCTCAGCAGCAAACTAATGATATTTTTTGCTGAGCTGTTAATTGCCTTATTAACCTGAACTCGGGATAACGAGTGTCGGAAAATCTAAATTTAACAAGCAAATTCAATGCCATAAAGGATTAGTTCGAAAAGGAAAGTCTATTTCCTGACTGAATGCGCAGATTTTTGAGCATATCAAGGCGCTCTGTCGTACACCATAGCGAGCTATGGTTAGGCAGAGCAACGCAGAAAGGCACGCAAAGATGCCTATTCAGCGGCTCTGCTTATCTAGAGCTCAGGTTTATTAGTCACATTCTTTACCCATACCATCTCAGCAGAAAATCACGGGGCTAGACCTGAGTTCTACGCCAAAGCCAATGGCTGAAATGCCTAAGTCGTTGTATAATGCCGCCCTAGGATAATATTGGAGCACACCTTTGCAATTTTCAGATTTTTCACTCGATAAACGTCTACTGACTAGCCTTGAACATATGGGTATCGAAACGCCAACCGAGATCCAAGCGCAATCGATACCTGTGGGTTTGTCGGGAAGAGATCTGATGGCATCCTCTAAAACTGGCTCAGGGAAAACCTTGGCATTTTTGCTGCCTGCGATGCAAAGAGTGATCGCCACTAAGGCGCTGAGTAAACGTGATCCTCGAGTATTAATTTTATTACCTACTCGCGAGCTAGCGACCCAAGTCTATAGCCAACTCAGATTATTGGTGGCTAACACCCAATATAAAGCGATGAAAATTTTGGGTGGTGAAAACTTTAACGACCAGGCTAAAGCACTAGCAAAAGATCCTCACTTTGTAGTGGCAACCCCTGGTCGTCTGGCCGATCACCTTAAACAAAATCACCTTTATCTCAACGGTCTAGAATTGCTTATCTTGGATGAAGCCGACCGTATGCTGGATCTTGGTTTTGCCGAGCAGCTAAAAGCCATCAATAGCGCAGCCGATCATAAACGCCGTCAAACGTTAATGTTTTCAGCCACGCTAGATCACGGTGAAATCAACGATATTGCCGCCGAGTTATTAAAAGATCCTGAGCATGTCGCCATTGGTGCCTCTCATGTTGAAAACCAGGACATTAGCCAAAAAGTTTACCTGTGTGATCATCTTGACCATAAAGAACAGCTATTACTGGCACTGCTAAAACAAGATCAACAAAAACAAGTTATTATCTTCACCGCCACCCGCAGTGACACCGACAGGTTAGCCACTAAATTGGCCGAACAGGGTTACAGCACGGCATCATTAAGCGGTGAACTAAAACAGGCAGCACGAAACCAGATCATGGATCAATTTAGCCGTGGACAGCAGCAAATATTAGTGACAACTGACGTGGCCTCTCGTGGCCTAGATCTGCTAAATGTCTCGTTAGTGATCAACTTCGATATGCCAAAACTGGCTGAAGAATATATTCACCGCATTGGCCGAACTGGTCGTGCAGGCGCAAAAGGGGATGCTATTTCCCTTGTTGGCCCTAAAGATTGGGACAACTTCAAGCAGGTACAGCTATTTTTGCGTAAAAACTTCGAGCTGAGCGAGATAGAAGGATTAAAACCTAAATTCAGCGGTTTAAAACCTAAGGTAAAAACACCCAAACAGAGTAAAGCAAAAAACACTAAGGCTGAAACTAACAAGGCGAAAGCAAAATCCTCAGCTAAGCCTAAGGCCAACCGAGATAAGCGATTTATTACAGGAGTCGATGTGGGTGATGCGCCTATGCTGCGAAAACCCAAATCTAAATTGCAAGATACGCCGGAAGAGTAAGCCTACGACTCTGACGAGTCATCGCTTAAGTCTATCAGGCGCCCGCTTATAACATAAGCGGGCGCCTTGCTTTTTGCGTTATTGAAGCTTTCTCGATGAATTTATTGCGCTAACTACTGCTCAATTGTCCATTTAAGGTTACAATAAACGCCATCTGTTTTTTTATATTAGGTTTATCATGAGAGTTTGTGGCGTTGAGTTAAAAGGTGGCGAAGCCATCATCAGTTTATTAAGTTATGAAGGCGATACTTTTAACATGCCTGAATGCCGTTCTCGTGCGTTGACCATCTCGAATTCAGCCAAAACAGAGTCGATTAAAGAATTTCACTTTGCCTTTTGCAAGCTGATGCAGGATTACAAAGTCGATGAAGTCGCAGTGATTGAGCGAGAGCAAAAAGGTAAATTAGCCGGCAGTGCCACCAGTTTTAAAATGGAAACCGCGATTCAACTTTGTGGTTTGCCAGTACAGCTTATTTCACCGCAAACCATTAAAGAGCAACTGAAACGTAATCCACCTATGGTCGATTTCGAAGGCTTAGATCTTAAACGTTTTCAAAAAAGCGCTTTCGAAGTTGCTTATACCCTACAAAACAAGCACATTTTTGCTAAAGCAGACTAGCGGTCGTTTAACGCTGGGGAGCCTTCCCCAGCGAAATTAAGTATGAATACACTTCCCTACCTTCAAGGTTACAGCAGCGAAATTCTCGCTCAGGTACAGACACTGATCAGTGAAAATCGCCTCAGAGCGGTAATGGAAAAACGTTATCCTGATATTCACGATATCCGCAGCGATAAAGCCCTGTATGACTACACCATAGCACTGAAAAACCGTTACCTTAAAAAGTCTTCGCCCCTAAACAAAGTCTTGTACGACGATAAGATCACTCTAAAGAAGCAGGCGCTGGGCTTACACAGCTATATTGCTAAAAATCATGGTGGTAAAACCAAGTCAAAAAATGAAATCCGTATTTCGTCGAAACTCAGACAAGTGCCAGAACCCTTATTGCGTATGGTCGTGGTCCATGAACTGGCACATTTGAAAGAGAAAGATCATAACAAGGCTTTTTATCAACTTTGCTGCCATATGCAGGGCGATTACCACCAATTAGAATTCGATTTACGGCTCTGGCTTACCATGCTTGAGCTTGAAGACTAATTAAATTGATTTAATAACATGTTTTAACTTTATACCTGTCCCATCATCATCTTGCGCACTTTCACCAATTGGCTAAATTCCTGCATCTGCTGCTTTGACAGGGTGCTTGCCATAGGAATATTGGCTTTCATCGGATCCACGGGACGACCGTTAACATGGAATTCATAGTGTAAGTGTGGCCCAGTAATGCGACCAGTTTTGCCAGAAAGCGCAATAACCTGTCCACGTGAAACACGCTGACCTTTATGCACCAAGGCTTTAGACAAATGCAGATAACGAGTACGGTATTTGCTGCCGTGATCGATCACCACGTACTTACCGGCATACCTATGATCGGTCACCATAGTCACTATACCATCACCTGGAGCGACTATTTTAGTGCCAATAGGCGTGGCAAAGTCAGTGCCATTATGTGGCGCAGTACGTCCGGTGACAGGATGATGACGATGACGATTAAAACTGGAACTGATACGATAATTTCGCTGTAGAGGAATACGCTGGAATGCTCTGGCTAAGCTACGGCCCTGCTCATCATAAAAGTTACCATCGCTGTTTTGATAGGCATTAATGCTGCTGCTACCTCGTTGGATCATCACCCCTAAAATGTCGCTATTGCCCGTCATCTCACCATCAATATATTGCTCGCTGATCAATACAGAGAATTGGTCTCCTGCACGTAAATCACGGGAAAAATTGAGCTTTTCTTTAAGTAGTGATTCAATGCGTTGGATTTCTCCAGCATTCAATCCAATATGTTGAGCCGATAGATAGAAAGAGCCTTGAATCTCACCCGTTAACGCCCGATTTTGCCAGATACCTTCAACATTAATCTCATCAACTTTAAAGCCCCCTTCTTCATAGCGGCTGAACACCACTTGGCGAGCAGCGCTAAAGTAGAGCTCAAGTTTTTGCAACTCGCCGCTGTCATCCAGCCAAAAGCGGATCTGGTTACCCGGCATCAGGGTATCAAGCGCCAGAATGTTGAGGTCGGCCTCGAGCACGCGATACATGGTTTGTTGATCAACATTGGCCTCAACAAACAGCGCACTCAAAGTGTCGCCTTTAACTATGGTTCGTTGAAAATCAGCAAGGTTAGCGTCTATTTGCAGACTATCATCAGCTGTAAAGCTAGTTACAAATGATTCTACATCCAGTGCAACGGGGATCCGCTGAGGTGAGTTCACTCTATCAGTTGGCATTAACAGTGAGATACCGACAAGCATACCCACACCAAGCAAGAGCTTTTTGTGTAGCGGAGGTAACATCAATATACGAGATGGAGACATATTGGAAAAAAAATTTTTACTCTGACGCAACCTATGCCTCAATTTTCGATAACTTAGTGATCATTTCCCCCAAAAGCGCCAGTGGCAGGGAGGTCGATGCTCTTTTATATCAAAAAATAGCCAATTTACAAAAGATCCATCGCACAAATTAATCGCATGGATCACAACTTAAGTATTTAAACTATAGATAAGTCGACCTTAAAACATAAAAAAACCTGTAAATTCAGCAGGTTTTATTATTCATTTTTACAATAAATAGCCATGTTGTGTTGAATTAAAGTTTGTTTAAACTCTATGGCCGATAATTTAAGGCAAGGCCAATTCGATTCGGCTACCCGAGGCGGTTTTGATAATATCGATTCGGCTACCTAACTGCTCTTTCATCTCGCTCACGTGAGAGATCACGCCAACCATTCGCCCTGCCGATTGCAGGTCCATCAAGGTTCGAATGGCGAGTTCCAACGAATCTTGATCTAGGCTGCCAAAACCTTCATCGATAAACAAGGTATCAAGCTTGATCCCCCCCGCGTAGGCTTGCACGACATCGGATAAACCCAATGCCATAGACAATGCCGCCATAAAGCTCTCGCCACCACTTAATGTCGCCACTGAGCGTACTTTTGCGGTGTAGGCATCTTCCACCTCGAGTTCAAGCCCAGAAGCTTTATTGCCCTTGGCTCTATCTTCTTTTCGCAGCAGACGATAACGCCCTTTACTCATTAGCTGTAGTCGCTGACTCGCCTCGAGTAACACGTCATCAAGCAGGACACTCAGCACAAACCTTTGCAGGCTAATCTTATTACCTGTGTTGCCATTGGCCACATCCGATAAGGTGCCCACAACCGCATATTGCCCTTCTAACTTAGCCGCCTTAACGTCCAACTCTTTTAACTGCTGACGGGTTTGTTCCAGCTGGCGCATACGTCCGCTCAATTGTTGCCATTGGCTTAACTGGCTTTGCTGTTGCTCGACTAACTCGGTTTTATGTTGAGTTAACTTGTCTACATCGGGTAAGGCTTTATCTTTAAGCTTATCGGTTAACTGTTTGATATTGGCCTGATTACTGATGCATTGCTGCTCATAATGTTTAATCTGTTGCTCTAAATTCACCGCCTCATCATCTGTGATGATGGCCGATTTAAAAGCCTGTTCTGAGGCAAATTTTGACTGAGTTAGTTGTTGGTTAAATTCATCATTAGCCAGCGTCAATTGAGATTGTGCCCGTGACGCACTCTGTTTATTCGACTCAAAATTAGCCTTGGCAGTTGCCGCTTGTTGCTCAGCCTGCTGATGCTGTTGACGCAATGAGTTAATCTGTTCTCTCTGGGTCGATGCTAGCTTATCGACTTTGGCTATTTCCTGCTCAAGGCTGGCCAAATCATGTAACTCGGCAGGAATGGCTTGTTGTAGATGTTGCAGTTGACCTAAAGCGCTTGAGTGACTTTTCTCAAGTTGACGATATTGCTCTCTATCTTGCTCAAGCTGTTGATTAAGCTGCTCTAGCTGACTTTGCCACTGACTGAGACTCAGCTCAATTTCTGTCACTTGCTGCTGAGCTTTATTGGCTTGTTCAAAGCCATGTTGCAACTGAGCCTGTTTAGATTCAAGCTGCTCAAGTGTCAACTTATCGATGTCTTTCACTTGCTCAGCCACTTCATGTTGACGCTGCTGAGCATGGGTTAAGCTTTGTTGTAATATGCGATAGTCGCTTCGTGCTTGGTTTAACTCTGTTAATGCATTTGATTCCTGTAACTGGGCAACCTCACGGGCTTCATCACTGGGAATGTCATGCTCACTTTGAGCCAGATTTGGATGCTCGACACTACCACAAACGGGGCAAGCGTCACCCGGACTGAGTTTGGCAGCCAATAAGGCCGCCTGCCCCTGATGCCAACGTAACTGTAATTGCTGACTATACTGCTGATGTTGTAAATGTTGAGCTTTTAACTCAGCCCCATGAGCCTTAGCTTTGGCTAACTTAAGTTCAATTGCATCAATCTCGAACTGAGCGGTTTGCCACTGCGTGAATAGTTTGATCTGTAGCTTAATCTCACTTAGCTGTTGCTGTAATGGCAGTTGCTGCTCACTTTGGGCTTTCAATGCAGGCAATTGTTTCTGAGCATCTTGTTGCTGATGATTAAGCTGCTGTAGTTGCCCCTTAAGCTGTTGCCCCTGCTTTGCAGCCTGTTGCAATAGTTGATCACTCTGGGCAACACCTTGTTTTAGCTGCTCTAATTGCTGTAATTGTGGTAACCGGGCTTGATGTTGCTGTAACAGATTTAGGCTTGTCTGTAGCTGGGTTTCCAACGCGGGCAGTTCAGCTATCGCGACTTGGGTCTTATTCAGATTTTCTATACTTTGCGTATATTGTGCCTGCGCCGCTTGTAGCTGAGTTTGTGCCTCGTTATACTCCTGCTTTCTAGCACTAACAGATTGATAAACAACCTGTAATTGCTTAGCTGCCTGAGCTAAGCGAAATTTATCTTGTTTATCATCTATTTGCTGTTTTTGACCTGCTAAGTCCTTGGCGGTAGCTTTTAACAACTCAAGGGCGTTAAATTCATCGGCTAATTGATTAGCTTGCTCAAGCTGCTGAGTCGCAATGATGACTTGTTTATCTATGGCTTGTTTTTGCTGATTAGCATGTTCAAGCTGAGGAGTCAGACTTTCTAGCTCTCTAGATAAAGCCTCATCATTTTCAAGCTCGGCACCATCAAGAATACCGTCACGACGATGACGCATCGCCTCGACCTCTTTTTTGATCCCTGCGGCTTGAAATTTGAGTTTGTCTTCGATTTTTCGATAGATATGAGTTTGAAAAAGCTGGCTAAAAATCTTCTCGCGCGCTTTCGAGTCGGCCATTAATAGCTCGCGAAACTTCCCCTGGGGCAATACCATAACTTGGCGAAACTGATCCACATCCAGCCCAGTAAATTGTTCTATCTGTGCTGTCGCCTCTGACACTTTAGCCGCAACCAACAAGGTTTCGCTACCATCAGTTTCGATTCGAGTCAGCTGCGCCTCTGGCTTGTGAACCGTAAATCCCTCGCCACTTTTCTTGGCTCGGGGTTGTTCAGGCACACGACGAATATGGTAACAACGATCGCCCAACTCGAAAGTGAAACTGACTTCGGTAAGCAATTCATCATCGGCCATATCGCAGCGCATCTGCGCCCCTTCGCGCTCATCGCCTGTAGTCTTGCCATAAAGGGCAAAACAGATGGCATCTAAGATGGTGGTTTTACCTGAGCCAGTGGGGCCATTGATCAGAAACAGCGGATTTTTACCTAGCGCATTAAAATCTACCTTCTGCTTAGCCGCAAACGGACCAAAGGCTACCATCTCCAATGATAAAGGTCTCATTGGTCCTCCTCCGCTTTATGCAAAGTATCGACAATATCGACCATCAAAGCTTGTTGCTCATCGCTCATCGGCGCGCCTGCTACTTGACTAAAAAAGTCACTAAACATATCCAGCTCACCTTTTTTAATCTGATCACTTCTGATAGCGAGTTGCTCACTCTTGGCCATCAGTCCAGTACGCTCAAGATGCAGTACGTTAGGATATACCGCTCTTAACTTACCCATGGGGTCTAAGATGGCATTAGTGTCTAGCAGGCGTACCATCAAATAATCATCGCGATGGGGATCACTGATGCCCTTCTCTAATAACTCGCTTAACAAGCCTTCAACAATGCGCACATCGCGCAACGGGCTTAGTGGCAATAACTCAATGCTGGCTTTCCCCGCTTGATCCAACTCAACCAAGGTGACCGATTTTTTCTGATTTTGCTCGCTAAATGAATACTTTAAAATAGAACCAGAATAGCGAATATTCTCAGAGCCTTTATATTGAGGACCATGCAAATGTCCAAGCGCGGTATAAGCAAACTCATCAAATAGACTAGGAGAGATTTTATCTGCTCCCCCGATACTCAGCGGCCGCTCAGAATCTGATTCGCTACCCCCATCGAGAAAACAGTGACTGATCACAACCTTGGCTACCCCCTGACTGTCATGGGCTTTAACCTGCTCGAGTAAGGCTATCATCGCCTCTTCATGACTCGTCGCTTCGCATTGAAAAACATTGCGTACGGTTGCAGGTTCGGCATAAGGCAGCGGATAAAACAGCGCAGAACCTGATTGGCCTTCTATGGTAATTGGAGCAACTTGTTGACGTAATGGTCCGGTAATATGCAGGCCACTTTGCTGCATCTGCTGTGAAGCAAAGCCTAGACGTTCATGACCATCATGATTGCCAGCGATCAAAATGGTTGTAATACCCAGCTCATGCACCAGTTGATTGAGCACCTCATCGAGCAATGCAACCGCATTAGCCGGCGGAACAGAGCGATCATAAATATCCCCAGCCACAATCACGGCATCGACTTGATGAGTCTTAGCCAATTCGATAATTTGCGACAATACATGACGCTGATCATCCAACAGACTTTGATTATGTAACTGACGACCAATATGCCAGTCCGAAGTGTGGATAAATTTCATCAGTTCTCGCTTAAAAATGAGCAGGATAGGTGCGAATGGAATTAAGTTATAGTAAGAAATGCCAAGCCATTAGGCAATCACCTTAGCGGTAATCACAACCGGGGTTCGACGCGGCCAATGGCTTGGTTAAAGTTCATTTAAGACAATAGCCTCAAAGTGGCAATCTAATTGATGACGGCTAAAACCAGCTAGCGACATCATATTGGTCGGAAAGTAGCTTAACGCTCATGGCAATTGACATGATAACCACTAATGGCCTAATGAGCTTAGTGCCTTTGGTCATCACCATACGAGAGCCTAGTGTCGCTCCAATAGCTTGGCCAACCAACATGGCTAAACCTAATAACCAAACGACTTTTCCACCTATGGCGAAGAAGATAAGTGAAGCGATATTAGTTGAAAAATTAAGCACCTTGGCATGAGCCGTTGCCTTGGCTAAACCATACCCTGCAAGTGAAACAAAGGCTAAAGCAAAGAAACTCCCCGTCCCTGGGCCGAAAAAACCATCATAAAAGCCAACGCCTAAACCGGCAGTAAAGCCAAAGGCGGTGGGCGTGAGCAATTGCTGCTTATCTTCTTCACTGATTTTTTTTGAAAAAAGAAAATAACCACCGATGGCCAATATCAGAAAAGGCAGTAAGAACTGCAATACGGAAGTGTCGATCAACTGCACCGCGATAGTACCCAGCGCCGAGCCCACAAAAGCACACAAGATGGACCATTTCATCTTGCTCAGACTCACGAAACCTTTTCGCACAAAATAGAGACTGGCAAAAAAGCTACCACCGCAGGCTTGCAACTTATTAGTTGCCAGTGCGGCCGTAGGAGGCAATCCAGCCCACATCAACGCAGGAATAGTGATCAGCCCGCCGCCACCGGCAATTGCATCAATAAAGCCTGCAATCATGGCAACAGCAAAAAGCACGGCGATTAGCTCATAAGTGAGTTCAAATGACATGGAATAGATTTACCTAAACAACTAAATAAGGAGCCGCTATTAAACGCGCTTTACTATCACAAGGCAAAGAAGATTTTTACCATTGAGCCTTGATTGCGACATAAGCTGATCGAATCAAGGCTCAATAACATTAACCACTACTCATTTCGAATTCATAGCCGTTAACTAACTGACTTTAACCTACCGTCTCAAAGAGTAACATCGAACGCTTCAAGGTAGTTTTTACCTGCGGCATCAAATTCAAACTTCAATACCTGTAAACAGGTCTGGTAAGTTTGCTGGCTAAACCAAGTACTATCCAACGACTCAAACGCATGAATAATACCTAACTGACCACCATCACCTTGCATATCTACTGGCGTTAGCGCCGCTATAAAGCTAGCCACCAAACCATAGAGATCTCGCTCTGCCTCCCCTTCCGCCTGCCACAATACCGGATCGGCATAACGGCTGGCATAATGACTCGTTGCAATATCCAGCCCTATACCAAAATTCACCAAAATGGATTTCTCTCGGTTACAAATGATATTTTTCGGACAGATAGCTCCATGATAAATATCCATCTGATGCAGATATTGCAACGCAGATAATAACTGACTAAACCACATCAAAGGCTGCCCTGACTTAATCTCTTGTTGCTCATCTAACGCAACACCAAACTCCCATGCTCTGGCAATAAACAGCTCTTCACTCTGAGGTAACTGCCCAAACGCGAGCACTTTTTCAACATGGGGATGATGTAACTTTGATAAACTTCGGTAAAGGTTACTCAGACTTAACCAATCATTTTCAACATGACTGTATATGGACAAACCAGATTGATAATTGCCCTGTATATGTCTGGCTCGCCAAAACTGACTATGCTCAGTTGCGGCAATAAACTGCTCTAGGCGATAATGGTGATCAATAATGGCACCATTTTTTATCTCGATACGCTCAGGCAATGTATCGCAAACCCCATTGTCAATCAGTGCCGACAGGTCGCATCTCAGGGCATCTAAATCTACTGTGCCACCAATGGCGGCCAATCTAAACCACTGATAAACCCTAGGTTGTTTGGTTTGCTCTGCTAACGCTAAAAACCCTATGGCGTAAGCTTTGATATCTTCACTGGTATTGAGGTTATCTTTAATATCGATAAACTCTACATCGCCTTGATCAGAGACGAACACACAATTGCTTGTCCAGCCGCCAACAGTAAAGCCACGGCGATGGATCTGCTGCAACCCAGTCACCGAGCGACGAAGTATTTCCAGCAGCTGATAAGTGGTAAAGCGCTTATAGTCAAGCACATTAAGCGGTACACCACGAGGCATTCGGATCGGTAAAACCAATTGTTCGCCATCTTGAATTAGCGGTGCACAATGAGGCACACCACTACACCCAGATAACGATTGTAAGCGTTTGAACTCATCTCTTAGGCGTATTTCATAGTGGTGTGACTCTTCGCTGTTTTCAAATTGAGTCGGCACCAATATTTTAAGCAGCCAAGGCGCGGTCCAATCGCCGGGATTATATTCCGACTGCCATACTTCCAAACCACTTTGAATAAACAAACATTTAAGTTTGATAAAGTCTTGGATCTTATTATTACGCTGTTCAACCAAAGCCACTTGACCAATGGTTGCTAGAACCATCTCTTTCTGCTCATCAGTCACTTGATGTTTATGGGGCGCGGTTAAACCCCATTCGGTGGTTAAGGCCGATACAATTTGTGCCGGCGTA
The DNA here is from genome assembly GCF_022398315.1 of Shewanella sp. Isolate11. Taxonomy (GTDB): domain Bacteria; phylum Pseudomonadota; class Gammaproteobacteria; order Enterobacterales; family Shewanellaceae; genus Shewanella. The sequence continues at coordinate 1,095,076 of NZ_JAKEVF010000001.1, read as the reverse complement.
TAGATACTCAAAGAACCTTGCTGTTTCTCCAGTTCAATTTCTTCGCCCTTACGACCGGTAACAAATACCATTCCCTGACACCAAGGCGCATAAACCCCCACCGGAATTTTATGTTTGACGTTTCCCGCCAGCACCCTGGCAACATAGTTCGCTTTGGCTAAGCTGTTATCCACCTGACGACCATCTAAAGACCAAGCATGGAGTCCTGCATCTAAGCGACCGATATAACCTTTGACATCGACCACATAAACTCCCCACTCGCCAATGACTAAAGCATCCACTTCCATGGCTTGCCCGGATTTAGTAGGGATCTCAACATTGGTGAGTAAGATATAGTTCTCAGGGAGCTCATCGGCGAGCATAGAGAATGCCCAACGCTCTGCATCATTAACTGGGGTACCAAAACTGATCTGCTTTGCCATTCTTGTCTCCGTGTGTGGCAATAAATCGGCTCAAGCCGATGCTAATTAAGTCCAATCAGAATAAGAAAGTGTGCTACTCAGCGCGTTTTTGGCGACTCATGCAAGGCAGTGGATGATGGAATGGTGATTCCCTCATGGCCATTTAACGCAAAATAATACGCCTTAAAGGCGAGTTTTAGCACTTCTGATGTTGTGTTAACGCGTTTAACCGTAGAACAACTATGCTCTTGACTCGTTGCAATCAACATGGATGTTGTGAATGCCTTTCATGTAGGAGCTGTCTCAGAAGCGCTAAATTCTCGCTGAGCGATCACATCTTTATACTGATTGGTATAAATCCAATTTACCCCATAAAAAAGCCACTATAAATAGTGGCTTTGGAAATAGTGAAATCGCTTAATGCTGACAATCATCGCTACATTGATGGTCATCATCACTAAATTCATCATCGCCCTCTTGATGCTGCATCACACCCCAACCATCGGTGGCACCACCAAATTCGGCCGCAAAATTATTGAGTTCGACTTCTTGATCGACAATCGCCTGATATTCTGGAACCATGTTTAAACACACGATCAGTTCCCATTTACCCAATTCATCATTAAGATGAAGCTCGATTTCTCCTTCGAGATCAGATTGTGTCAGCTCTTCAACCGCCGATTCGGCATCACGCTGGTCTTCAAATACTAAAAAGAAATCAACATCTAAAGCTTTAGTAAGATCGATACCCGCATCCGCCATGGCCGCAAGCATTTTACCATTGTCATCATCAGGAAATTGCATAATAAACCCCATTAAGATTAAAACTTATTCTGCCGCAACGACAGTGACACTTTCGCCGTTAAAACTAACAACCTGACCCGCGACAACTTTTTTGCGCTTACGGGTTTCCACTTCACCATCGAGCGTGACCATCCCTTCGCTGATAACAAATTTGGCTTCGCCACCACCGCTCGTCATCGACTGAACTTTGAGGATCTTATAGAGTTCAATAAACTCTTCCCCTGGCAATAATGCGAGGGTTTGTACTGCTGTTGTCACTGTAAACACCTTCTTTAAAATCGATGCCGCGATTATAGCATATTAACAACTACGTTCATGAGCGAGTAAGCCGTAGTAACAGTCATCAACCCACTGTTGAGCCAACTTATAGTTATGACGTAATACGCCTTCGAGTTGAAAGCCACACTTCTCAAGTACTCGCTGAGAAGCTTTATTTCCCTGAGCACAGACACCGATAAACTTATGCACCTGAAAAGCTAAACAAGCCCAATCGATCACCGCGCTAAGACTTTCGGTTGCATAACCTTTACCCTGGCCATCTTGCCCGAGCATATAACCCACTTCAACTTGAGCAAGCGCCAAGTTACTAGCATAAAAGCCAGTAAATCCTACCGCCTGACCCGTGCTGATCTCTTCGATAGTCAATGTTAACCATTCACCAGACTCGAACTGCCACGGCTGAAGACGACTATCGAACTTTGCTCTGTTCACCTCTAGGCTATCAGGCGCTCTGACAAACTGATTCAGCTGAGGATCTTGCTGTATGGATAAAAACAGCGGCCAATCCTCAGGCTGTAACGTTCTAATCTTCAGTCTCTCGCTATAGAGTTCGAGCATAACAATCGAAATTAACCGCGACTGGTCACTTCAAGTAAGTGATAACCAAACTGAGTCTTAACAGGGCCTTGAACTTCGTTTAGTGGTGCACTGAATACCACTTCATCAAACTCACGAACCATCATGCCTGGACCAAACGAACCTAAATCACCACCTTGTGCACTTGATGGGCAAGATGAATGAGCTTTAGCGACTTCAGCGAAATCTGCGCCCTCTAGGATCTGTTGTTTAAGCTGCTCACACTGCTCTTCGCTGCTAACTAATAGATGACGTGCTGTTGCTTGTACCATGTCGTGCTCCTGATTCTCAAACAGATAAATACGATGATTATTTGAACCTTATCGCGATTCATTTAATCACTTACATTAACATAACCTGAGCTCTGGATAAGCAGAGCCGCTGAATAGGCACCTTTGCGTGCCTCTCTGCGTTGCTCTGCCTAACCATAGCTCGCTATGGTTAGGCAGAGCGCCTTGATATGCCCAAAAATCTGCACATTCAGTCAGAAAATAGACTTTCCTTTTCGAACTAATCCTTTATAGCATTGAATTAGCTTGTTAAATCTAGATTTTCCGACACTCGTTATCCCGAGTTCAGGTTAATATAAAACCCAGCAAGTATAACATTTGCTGGGTTTAAAAAACGACGAAACAAAGATTATTCGTTAGGCTTTTTTAGCATCAATCCAATGATGAATTTTTTGCTCCATCACCGCCATAGGCAATGAACCCGAAGTCAAAATTTGATCATGGAACTGCTTAAGATCAAACTTATCTCCTAAGGCCTTTTCCGCTTCGGCGCGCAAAGCAAGGATCTTCAGCTGGCCAACCTTATAAGATAATGCTTGACCCGGTAGCGCCATATAACGCTCAACCTCGGCAATAATGTCAGACTCAGCCATTGGAGAGTTATCTTTCATATACTGAATGGCTTGCTCGCGGCTCCAGCCTTTTGCATGAAGACCGGTATCGACCACCAAACGCATCGCACGCAGCATCTCGTCAGACAATTTACCAAAGTATTGATAAGGATCTTCAAACAGTCCCATCTCAATGCCAAGATATTCAGCATACAAAGCCCAACCCTCTTCAAACGCGGTATAACCGCTAAAGCGTTGGAACTCAGGAACCCCAGTAAGCTCTTGTTTAATCGCTATTTGGAAATGATGGCCTGGCGCAGCTTCGTGCAGCGACAATGTTGTCATGCCCCACTTAGGCTGAGCCTTTAGGTTATAGGTATTGATGTAAAACACCCCAGGGCGAGAACCATCCACCGCTGGTGCATCATATGAGGCACCCGCCGCTGACTTTTCTCGGAAACTCTCAACCGGCTTAACCACATAGTCAGCCTTTGGCATCACGTTAAAATATTGCGGTAACACAGCATTAATTTTATCTTTTAACACCATGTAGCCATCAATCAAGCCTTCACGCTCGGTAAAGAAATATTGCGGCTCAGATGAAAGCGATGCGAAAAATGCTTTTAAATCACCTTCAAAACCCACTTGCTGACGTACTTTATCCATCTCACCTAAGATACGTGATACTTCGGCCAAACCGATTTGATGGATCTTATCTACAGGCATCGTCGTTGTAGTATGGGCATTGGCTAAATGTTGATACCACAATTTACCATTGGGCAATCCCCACCAACCATCACTTGAACGTGCTGCAGCCAAATAGGTATTTTGGAAATAATCCGTTAACTGGCTTAATGCCGGTACTAATTTATCATTGATAAATGCAGAGTATTCATCAGTTAACTGCTGCTTTTCTTCGGCTGTAAAGCTATCTGGAAACTGATTAATTGGCGCATAAAACAAACTGTCTTGGGCCTTATCGACAAGTTGGGCCTGCAGCTGAGGAATAATGCGCTCAACCAATACACGAGGCAGTACGACTTTGCTCTCGATCCCTTCGTTCATACGCGTCTGTGCCAGTTTAGTCCAGTTAACGAAGCCAGATAGTCGCGACAACCAGTTTTGATAATCTTCAACGGTTTTGAAAGGCTGAGCACTCTCGCCACTTCCAAGCTGAACCATAGTAAACACTGTGCTATAAAACTGATTCATTGGCATAAAGTGTTCAGGGAAGGTTTCGCCGACTAAAGCGATGTTTCTATCATAGCTAAACAAGTCATAGCTAAGTTGTAGTGACTCGGGTAACGCACTACGATCGATAGCTTTAACGGCTTTTAAATAGTGGGTGTTAAGATCATGGCGCTGCTTTAAATACTCATCGGTTAACGCACCGCCAAACTGAGCGTTATAATCATTTACGCCAACGAAAGTTGCAGAAATCGGATTAAGTTTTAAGCTGTCTTTGAAAAACTGATCCACCAATGCAAGATAAGCCTGCTCGGCACTCTGAGTTTGAGCGACTACAGCCTGCTTTTCGACCGGCTTATTAACACTGTTATGTTGCGCATCCGAGCAACCTACTATGGCGAGCCCCATAGCTATCGTCATTGCAAGTAGGGTTTTATTCATTTTGTTAATATCCTTTATATTCTGTGCAATTGTGCTTAGTTATCTATAACCTGAACTCGGGATAACGAGTGTCAAATATTTAAATTTAACAAACTAAATCAATGCTATAAATGATTAGTTTGAAAAGAAAAGTCTATTTTCTGACTGAATGTGCATATTTTTGTGCATATCAAGGCGCTCTGCTTATCTTGAGCTCAGGTTCTATACTTACCAAAAGTGAGATTGAGGAGCAGCCGATGATCTATTCATTTAGTAACTCAGGATACCGAGACCCAGAAACGGGGGTCTACAACCAAACCTATTTTATGGAGATCTTCAATCGTGAATGGCACCGTCATATACGGGAAAACCAATCTCTGGCCTTATTGTATCTGTGCCCACACATTGATGAAACACTTAAACAACCGCATCTACTCGAATTATTCATAAAAAAAGTTCAAGAAGGCATTATGCGTACCACTGATGTAGTCGCGCGATTAAACCTAGATAACTTCGCCTTAGGTTTATTCAATATCGATCAATCTGGCACTCAAACCGTAATTGACCGCATCGAGCTTAAACTGATTGAATTTAATCTAGAATATCAGAAAAAACATCCACATCAGATAGAGTATGAAATAGCAGCCTGCGTTTGTAGGCCAAAAGCCGATCTTAATATTGAAGCGATATTTGAAGATATGAATGACTTATCACATCAATTAGAGCAACAAAGAGAACGCCACTATGCGATGCATTGCATCAACCTGCATTAAATCATCACAGTTCAGCGTAGCGATATCAGGCAAGGTTAAATTGAAACCATAAAAAAAGCCCCTTACGGGGCTTTTTAGACAATCAAAGAGATTAAAGTGAAACGTTATAAATACGTGCTTTCTCTTTGATATAAGCTAAGTAGCTGTTTGCTGTACGTGCCGTCTTATCATCTTTAGCTGCTTTTAAACAAGCATTATAAGCGGCTTTAAGCTGCTTATTACCTAGATATGCTAGGGCTAATTCAAATTCGACTTCACCTTCACTTACACCACCAGCGGCTAGCGCTTGTCTCAGAACAGGGATTGAATCCTTGTACTTCTCTTGTAATGTAAGTAAACGCGCTTGCTTAAGGTATAGCTTACCATCGTTGTTAACTGCGGCAGCCTTACCGTAATAGTATGCTGCTTCTTTTAACTCTTTAGCATTATGATAGAAGCTAGCAAGGATAGAGAAGCTACGCTCTTCTTCCTTGATCAGGCCACTCTTCATATGCTTTTCATAGATTTTCGCCGCACGGTATGGAGAACCACTTTGTGCTAGCAATTGGGTCAGACGGGTAATGTTAGCCGACGTCTCCAAAAATCCATTCATGTAAGCTAAGTCATAAGTAGCTACTGACTTTTCATAGTCTTCAGTCATCAAATAAAATTGCGCTAACTGTACCCAGAGGCGACCATCATCTTGGAATAATGGCACCATAGTTTCGAGCACTTTAATCGCATTTTTATAATCTTTCTTGTTGAAGTAAGCGGTTAGCTTCATTTGGTACAAGCCTTTATCTGGCTTAGTACTGATGGCTAGACCTTTATCAACAACCTGAAGCACTTTATCCCATTGTTTCATTTCTGAGTGGGCGATAGCTATACGGCGATACACTTGTGCATCTTCCTTACAGGTAAATTTCATCCAATCATAATAAACAGGGATAGATTCTTTGAATTTTTTCTCTTGAATCAATAAGTCAGCGTATAAACGTAAGGTTGCACCGTGGTCGGTACCGCCCAGAATATCCGCATCGACAGCTTGCTTTAGATACTTGATAGCTGTCGACATTTGACCTTTTTCAGCGTAGAAGTTACCCAACATACGGGCAATATACGCCTTATCAAAGTCGTCACGCGGACTGGCTTCAAGTAAAACCGCGATAGCTTCGTCAATGTTGCCTTCTTGATAAGCTTCGAAAGACTTTTGTACTTTCTTGGCAGAACCTTGGCCTACGGCCTTAGACTGTCGCTTCTCAATTGGACACTTTTCAGCGGCATTCGCTACAGGTGCAATTAGAGTTCCACCGATAGCAAGCAATAGTGCAGCTGCAAGCGTATTAACTTTTTGCATCTCTATTTGCCTCCATCAAGTTTAAAGTCTAATTGAACTGTCATGCCTGGTTGTTTAAGGGCTTTGCCATCAACAATCTTTGGCTTGTATTTCCACTTTTTCAGAGCGCGTTTAGCTTCTCTGTCGAAAATACGCTTAGGGTCAGCATTAATTACTTCAACATCATCAACACCACCTAATTCATTAATGGTGAAGCTAAGTTGTACCCAACCTTCTTTACCATCACGAGCGGCAGCAATTGGATACTGTGGCTCAATACGAACGATAGGTGTTGCATCACCGTCACGGGTCATCATGTTACCAAGCTTAAAGCCGGTACTTGCTGAACCTGCAACTACACCAGACATGTTAAATGCCATGTTGGTGTCGATGTCAGACGAACTATCTGGCGGTGGCGTATCTGGTAATGGTGGCTGCTCAGGCGGTGTAGGTGGCTTAGGTTTAACCCTAGGCTTATCCTGCACTTTTGTATCCTGCTTTTCCATACTGATCTCAATCACCGGAGAATCAGTTGCTGTGTCGGCGCGTTTAGCGCCGCCACTGACCAAGAAGGCCATGAAAACAAACAGGGCAAAAGTAACAGCACCACCAACTAATAATGATACTATTGCTCTCAGCATATTACTCTTTCCCCGCTGAAACCGAGATTTTATCGATACCCGCTTTCTTCACGTTATCCATGACTTTGATTACAAGACCATGCTGTGCTTCTTTGTCTGCTTCGATCAAAACGGCAGCTTCTGGTGATTCAGCTAACATACGTTCAACGTTTGCTGTTACACGCTCGATGTCAACCTGACGGTTTTCCATCTTGATGATGCCGGTCTTGCTCACACCGATAAAGATGTTTGCAGACTTCTTAGTTGTCGCTTGTGAAGCTTCTGGCTTGTTATAGTCAAGACCAGATGGCTTAATGAACGACGTTGTTACGATAAAGAAGATCAGCATGATAAACACGATGTCGAGCATCGGCGTCATATCAATTTGCGCTTCTTCTTCTATACTTGAATGCTTTTTACGTGCCATGTTCAATACTCTCTCTAGTGGTGTGGCAAGCTATCTTTGAGCTTTTCTAAACTGATTTTCATTTTCGCGTCTAATCGAGTGCTAAAGAAAACGCCCGATAACGCTGCGACCATACCTGCCATCGTCGGCATTGTGGCCATTGAAATACCAGCTGCCATCATACGAGCGTTACTCGTACCATGAACTGCCATCACATCGAATACCTGTATCATACCGGTTACGGTACCTAGTAGACCGATCATAGGACAGATGGCTACTAAGGTTTTGATAATCAGCATACGAGCATTCATATCTTGTTTCGCTTGGGATACCCAAGCTTCACGGATACGGTGTGCATGCCAAGAGGTAGAGTCCTCTCTTTTATCCCATGCGGTGATAATGTTCTTGTGCTCTTTTGGCGCAATCAAATTGAGATACCAATAGCGCTCAAGCATTAACACCCACATTAGGAATAGCACTGCCGCAACCAACCAGAGGACGTCGCCTCCGGAGGCCATGAAGCCCCTGACGGAATCCCAGATGTCCATCAGGTATAGCATCATTAGGCTTTCCTCTTCTCAGCGTGCTCAGCAACAATACCAGCACTTTGCTCTTCAAGAACTTGAACAACTGACTTGCTACGTGCAATAACGATTGCGTGCATAAGCATTAGAGGTAGTGCAGCAACTAGACCTTGTACCGTTGTCATCAGTGCCATAGAGATACCACCAGCCATTAGCTTTGGATCACCTGTACCGAATAACTGGATACTTTGGAAGGTTGCAATCATACCGGTTACGGTACCAAGTAGACCCATCATAGGCGCGATAGCCGCTAGAACCTTAATGATTGAGATACGTGTTTCAAGCGCTGGCGTTTCTTTCAGAATTGCTTCATCTAGTTTTAGCTCAAGCGTTTCAACGTCAACATCTTTATTGTCTTGGTAAGCTTTAAGAACACGACCAAGTGGGTTATTACCTGGGTTATCAATGTTCTTACGTTGTGCATTAACTTTGGCACCAACAACATAAAGCGTGATTAGACGTTCGATAGAGATCAACGCACCTAATGCAAGAAGAGCAATAATGATGTAACCGATAGTACCACCCGCTTCAATACGCTCTTCGATTGTCGCTTTTTGAGTGAATACGTTTAGTAGCACACCACGTGCAGGGTCAACAAATAACTTGTGAACGCCAGAAGTTTGACCTTCGAACCCTTTAACACTAGCTACTTGCTCGCCACCAGGCTGTTGAGACAGCTGCTGGATTAGGCCTAGATCAGAGTTGTAAACAACATATTGACCATCAGCTAGTAGGTTATAAGCACCTACACGAGTTACTTGAGTGTTATGCACGCTGCCGTCGATTGCTGTAATAGCACCGTCGAAAGTAACCACTTTTCCAGACTCAGCCATTTCAAACAACTGAGCTTCCCAGAACTTTTCTAGTTCTTCGATTTTTGGTAGTTCTTTACGCGCGCCAAGTTCAGCAATAAACGTTGCACGGCCAGGGTACTGGGCACTTACGTTTGAAGACATAAGCTTACCAGCGAAATCGCCCGCTTCACCTTTAACAACACCAAACATCTCACCCAAGTCACCTTGAGCAATTTTTTGGTCTTCTTCTAACTGAGCAATTTTACGCTCGTTGTCTGAGAAAGCTTGTGAAAGGTCTTTACCACGTTGTTCTTCAGCTGCTAGAGCCGCTTTTTCGCGCTTAAGCAGAGCCGCTTTATCGCCACGCTCAGCTTGGAACTCAGCTTCACGCTTTTTGTTCACTTGTGCAGCTGCAGCACGATCAGTTTGAACTTGCTTTAGTAGCTGGTCGATATTCTTAGGCGCATCAGCAGCACTAACCATACCAGCAGTCAATGATAGAGTAGCAGCAACGATTGCTGTAGAGATTAACTTTTTCATTATTGTGCAGCCTCCGCAGCTGGGATTGGTAACGCAAACATATCTGGAGCACCTTGGCCACGAGCCTGGCGAATTGCTTTAGTAATGTTACGTAGGTAGCTATCTTCTAGCTTGTCCCATGCTTTAGACTCTGGGTTAAACATCCATGCAGACTTCTGGTCTAAGCTTTGTGCGTAGTAAGCAACGCGACCGAAGTTAAGGAAATCAACTAGGATTTCTTTACCATCGATTTGAAGCTGTCCAGTTTCAACATTTAGTTTTGAACCGTATTCACGCTCGATGTTGTATGCGTCTAGAATTAGACGATATTTTTCAGCAAGAGTTACGTTTGCAGTGTTTAGCGTGTCACGAAGACGTTGAATACGCTCATGACGAGTTTCTAAGTTAAATGGCAGATCAAGAGCAACGAACTGCTCTAACGCATCAACCATTTTGAACATTAGTGGTACAACACCTTGACGAAGTTTATCAACACCGTTGATATCTTCTTGAATAGCTTTCATTGTTGCTTCTTGGTCTGCAACCAAACCTGCAACGTAATCGTTATATGACTTAGTAGACTCACGAGTGTCTACAACTTGGCCATACTCAAACGCCATGTCTTGCGCTTGATCGTAGAATTTATCAACTTTCTTTTGTGATGCTGCTGCATCAGCGTGAATTTTTGAATCCGCTTTCTGAACGTTAGAAAGTGGATCTGCAACCACTAAGTTACTGCCTGCTAAGGCCAGCGCGCCTACGAGCGCTGTAGCGATTTTAGTTCTATTGCTTACCTTGGACATAGTTCCCAACCAATTTGAAGTGAAAAATAAAAGGTTTAACTTTATAGCAACATGGTGTTTCTGCTTATCTTGCAAGAATTCCGCCGCTATAAATGTGCATTTCTCTTGTGATTGTTAGTTATTATCTTCCTCTTCTACACCCTGTCAGGTGTAGACCCGCAGGCATCATTTCACAAAATGTTGACCTGTGTCAACATTTCAAAAGCGCTAAAACTAGCGGAAAAAACGATTAGACCTGCTAATTTGCCTAAGAGGTGTTTTTTCGGACAAGTTACTGTTCCCAAAAATGATGACCGTTTGAGCTAAATCACTATTTCAAGCATTTAACATATTAAAATTTAAAACATTTAAACAAAAACATAAAACACACTTTACATTAACAACTTGGCAACCAAACCTTTGTTATAGAATTTATATTTCGTCATTTTTACGAATTAAGATAAATAAATTCTCAGTAAAACATCGCCACCATAGGCATGCATAAACGCATTCAGCTAACTTAAGCGTTTTTAATGGCAGAGATCCTCCAGGCTAATAATTGCTTGTCACTATCTTCAACTGGGGTTACACCTTCGATAGTGGCACCATTGTGGCTGAAAAGGGACTTCAGCTTTAAAGTATCGTCATTGCTAAGTGCTGCTGAAGCCAGCTCTGTCAGTCTGTGTTTTAGCGTTGCGATTTGATTTTTTGCATAATCAACATATTGCAACTTTTGCTCAACTGTCCAAAACAAGCCTTGTTTAAAAATTGCCATAATATAAGAAAGCAACTCGCTATCCTTTAAGGCTGATTCATCACGGGCAGCCAATGCTGCAACCAATGTGTTCAATCGCTTTCTTATTTGTTCACAAGCAGGGTCATTCTTTATTGCCTCTAATGCTTTGGAGTCACTGATATGTCCCATGCTATTTATTAGCTCCACAAGCACGTTAAATACCTCATCAACTTCCTTTGATGACACTAAAGTTAATATGTTCTGGTTACGAATGATGATCATCGATTTATGATGATGTGTCACTATCACTAATCGCCCTTGCGGTTTGAGCACTCTCAATGCTTCTGGTATTGATCGGCTTAAATCTGAGTACTCGATGCCATATTGCGACATCACCAGATCATAGGTCTCACTAGCAAAAGGCAACTGACAACAATCTATCGATGATTTAAGCTCTAAACTCACCTCCTCTGCCAACAACTGCTTACTTAGATCAGTGTTAATCACAGCTAAGTCAACACCGTCGACCCTGCCGCGTTTATCTTTGCCTTTAAAGTATTGGTTGACTAGCAAGGGTAAAGCACCATTACCGGTTGCCAAATCTAATAACTTGAATGCTTCAGGGAGTTTTTCAAACTCCTCAATCCAAACCGTCTGTAAGACTCCAGAATAATTTCCTGTAAAACTCTCGCCAAAAGAGGTTAGATGCCCTTGCTGCCAATATTCATCCCAATGCTGACTCATCTGTTCCTCCTTAATTATCCTTGTTCAGCGCTTCTATTTAAGCATAAAAAAAGGCCCATTTATGGGCCTTTTTGAAGTTTACTATTTTATATATCTATATGTATTACTTAATTGTCTTAGAACTAATTCTTAGAACTTAAGTGTATAACGTGCAGTGTACTCACGGCCATAGTTGTTATACAGGCTTGGGTTTTCATACTTTCCGTCTGAAGATAGTACTGGATCTTCATCAGTTAAGTTGTTCACGCCAACCATGATAGAACCGAATTCGCCGATATTATAAGTATATGTCACGTTGTGAATTAACCATGAATCCAAGCTACCTTCTGGAACTAGGTCACCATTGCTATCATAAGTGCTCGACTCATAAGTGCTATCGGTATAGTTCATGTTCCAAGAAACACGGTGATCACCCATAGTGTAAGTGGTAGTTAACACAGACTTGAAGTCTGGTTGTCCAGACCAACCAGCAGTATTCACTGCATCGGTACCACCTTCAACTTCTTGAGTATAATCAAGTACAAAGCTGTTGGTCCAGTTTACACCGAAATCACCAATGCTAGTTTCGAAGTTACCGTTAAATGCAACGTCAACACCCTTAATGGTCAGCTTATCAGTGTTACCATAACCTGTACCTACTTGAATTGCTGGGCCTAAGTTACCACCTTGACCTGGAGCACGAGTGACATAGAAGGTGTTAGATGTTGCTAAGCTACCACTTGCAATACCACGCATTACGTTAGTGATAGAACGTTGGCTAATTACATCATCAATTTGAAGATCGAAGTAATCAACTTTAACACCTAGGTTCTCAACGATATCCCAAGCCAAACCTAAGTTTAAGTACTTAGAAGTTTCAGGACCTAGATCTTTGTTAGCGCTGATGTAAGTATCATATTGTCTTGAAGAACAAGCAGAAGCTGGCGTACCTACAGAATCACAGTAAGCGTAATCGGTACCAGTTTCAGCACTGAAAGTGGTTGCTGCGTATAGTTGGTCTAGAGCAGGAGCTCGGAATGCTTCTGAGTATGAAGCACGAACCACTACGCTATCAAGCGCTTGCCAACGAACAGAGGCTTTAGGCGCTACGTTAGTACCAAAATCATCATAATCATCGAAACGAGCAGCAAGGTTAACTTCTACAGTATCGGTCACAGGTAGCGCCGCTTCGTAGAATGCAGCCCATACTTGACGATCGCCACCGGCAGAGTTACCCGCACTACCACCAATTAGACCCGCTTCTGACTGTGCGTCGTATTGTGAGTTATATTCTTGGCGGAAGTATTCCATACCGAAGTAATGCGCAACTGTACCACCTGGGAGTTCAAACAGGTCAAAACCGATACCCGCGTTGTACTGATGGAATTCAGCAGTATCTTGCGTCAGGGTTGTCGCCTTTAAATTGTTAACACCTTGCTCAGATCCTAAATCGATACCATTTGCTTCGTTGTATGCAAGACCTGAATAGCTTAGGTAGTATTCACCGATAGACTTGTTATCAGCCTTATTGAAGTGGTAGTAGAATTCCCAAGTTGCATCGTTCCATGCACCGATAGAGCCACGAAGACCTGTTAGGTAATCTTGGTTGTAATCGTCAACGTTACCGTCACGAGTACCAATACCAACCCAACGCCATAGACCGTATGCACCGTCTTGACCGTATGGGTTATTTGGGTTGCTTGCTGACATATTTGTCCAAGCCGCCGCTGGAGGAGCGTAACGACCAAACGAGTTGTTCTGAGTGAACATGACACGACCGAACCACTCAACATCATCGAATACTTCATAGTTAGCATCTACGTATACCGTGTTACGGTCAACTGATGCTTTGTTGTATGAAACGTTACCATAAGCATACATACAGTATGTTGAACCTGGACCCCAGTCATCATCTGCAGCAACTTCTTTAAATACGTCATCACCATACTGAGCGGCTAAATCGCCACAAAGTGGTGAAGCTTGAGCCTCTGAGAAATCAGGAGTAAGCACGGTAGCACCGTAGTAAGACCAGCCATCAGTTTCTGAGTAAGCTTGGATAACACCATCGCCATTAAGATCTTTCATCCAAGGTGCAGTGAATTCACGGTCACCATCAGAAATACCTAGACGATCTTGATGGTCGAATGCAAAGGTAATGTTACCCTTATCCATTTCATAACCAGCAATAACCGAAAATTCTTTACTTGTTAGGCCGCCATCACGATCACGTGAACCGCCACCAACACTAAATTCAATACCTTGGTAGTTCTTCTTCATGATGATGTTAACAACACCAGCAATTGCGTCAGAACCGTAAGTAGATGAAGCACCATCAGTTAGGATTTCGATGCGCTCAACCGCTGCCATTGGAATAGCGTTAAGGTTAGCTGAAGCACCACCTAAAGTTGGTGAACCTGGGAAACGCTTACCATCAATCAGTACTAGAGTACGGCTTGAACCCGCACCACGTAGGTTGATAGTCGCTTGAGACTGTGCAGAGCTACCTGAACGCTCAGAGAAAGAACCAAAAGAGTTAAGGTTACTGTTACGTAGCGCATCAGCTACAGTAAAGTTACCTTCAACTTTCATATCTTCTGCAGTAATAGTTGTAACAGGTGAAGCACCTTCAAGATCACTACGCTTAATGCGTGAACCTGTAACTTCAATTCGTTCAACTTTATCTGCTGACTCTTCGTCTGCTGCATAAACTGCTGGTGCAGTAAACGCTGTCATAGCCGCACCACTAATTAGTGCAAAGCGCACTGAATTAGCTAATAAGCTGTTCTTATACATGTTGTTTCTCCCTGGACTTTATTTTTTATTTTTTATGTGAACGTAAACACTATCAACGCCATTCGTTACACATGTGTACATTCGCAAACAAATAAAACCATAACTGAAACATTTAATCAACATTTGCATCATTGAATTTACAGATTTATGAATCATGTGGTCGTTTTGTAGACGAAGCCCACACTTCTTAGTTAATTAGTGATGTTGAACGGGTTAAGCATAATGAAAACTGAATTATCGACTGATTATTACCAAACACATTGAATAATGAAGAATAACCATTCAATAACAACAACTTAAATATATAATTCAATGAAGATAAATATCCCAGGATATATTTTAGTGACATTATAAATGAGTCGGTGTTGTAACAATTGATACGTTCAGTAACAGGTTAATAACTGAATACTGATACAAGTGATAAGTTGTAAAATGTGGTAAATACTATATTCAGTACCACATTCGTAAACTATTAATTACGCAGTAAGTGATATCTTGACTAAAGGGATTTAGATATCAAAGTCGCTCATTATTTATACAAAATTTAAAAATGACGACTTTCGATTGATAGCGTTTAAAACCTCAATCAATTAGGTAGGAACTAAACAATGAGCAATTGATAGGGGATAAACTTTTATCACCTATACCTTGAGAATATAAAATTGAATAGGGCGCTGTTTGGCAATAATACCAATCAGTAAAGATGTGAACGCTCTGCGAGAATATCAAGATTCTGAGACAATGCCTTTAATTGCTCCTGCATTGAAGGCATTCACAACATCCATGTTGATTGCCCTCAATTGCTCCTGCATTAAAAGACATTCACAATATCCTGGTTGATTGCAAAGAGTGAGAACATAGTTGTGCTAAGAGCAAACTCATTAAAGCAGTATCTTAAGTGCTTAAGTGCTAAAACTCACCGAGTAGCCCCCCTCTTAATATGATTGAGTACATCTGATATTTTCTGTGCAATAAAAAAACACGCTCTAAGGCGTGTTTTTTTGCAAATGAAGCAATAAAGATCAAAGTGAGTAACGTATACCTATCGCTACGCCATCTTCTTCATCTTGAGCCATCGCTTCGGCGTCTCGTAGGCCTTCCACAGTAACCGCATCGAATTCGCTGTAATCTTTACGCCCTTCGATATACAGCACTGTATGGTTGTCCCACACATAATGCAAACCCACAACGACAAACTGGCGCTTAAAGGTAGACTCTGGATCAACATTATTTGGCTGAGTGATATAGTTTTTACCCGCATCTAAAATGTTGTAAGAGATAAATGGACGCCAACCATTTTCAAATTTATATGAGAATAGAGTTTCGATACCGTATGAATCTTTGATCAATCGGCCTAAATTATCTGTGTCATGATTCTCATTGTAGTTGTAGTTTGCTGCAGCATAAAAGCCATCATCATCAAACCCACCCCAAGTGATCCCTGCACCATAGATCATATCGGTTGCGCTGATTTTATTACCCGACCCCCTGAAAGTCACATCAAACTCACCACGGTTAAGACCTGCAGTCAACATGAGTTTATCTGTCACGTTATATGTGACAGCGACACCATAGGTATGACCATATTCGACCTCTTCGGAATCAAGACCTTGGTCCCAACGCTCTTGACAGTCTGAGGTTGATATTCCGTCATTTTCACAAGTATAAAAAGTATCGTTTTTTAACTGTGTTTGAACGGCAAAACTAAAGTCACCAAATTCATTACGATATTGGACGGTTTTATCACCACGACCAACACCATTTACCGCACCATCCGCCTTATTGTAGGTATAAACACCAGCGGCGTTGCCGTCCCACACAAAACCATAGTTAGTGTTGTAAACCACATCATACCAAGCCCCCCATTGCTTACCAATTGTTAAGCTACCGTATGAATCATTGGCAACACCAACATAACCAAGACGGTTGTTTAAAAATTCTCCGCCTTGAGATTCAAAGTTACTCTCACTGCTATATACAATGGTACTGTTACCAAACGGGTTAACACCCCACTCTAACTTCGTAAAGGCTTTCCATCCGTCACTTAATTCACGAGTGAAACCAAAATTAATACGTGATGCGCCGTTGACCACTTCCGTTACACCATGAGTGTCAATAACACGAGCATCAACAAAGCCACCAATTTCAACGGCATTTTTATCGTCTTTATAAATCTCAATCGCAGATGCAGTTGGTACAACAATCACTGTTGCTAATGCAGTTGCTAATAAACTTTTTTTCATCTGTTTACCTATCCTTCTATCAGTATTCCGCTCGCATTCAATTTGGTACAAGGGTCGTTGCTTAATTTCGTCATTATTTTAATAGAGATTAGCAAAACAACAGCAGCCTCTCATAGATGAATATCACAAATAATGCACCTCGCATCGAACATATAAACGTAAAAATTCCTTTTAAATCATACTAAAAACTATTTTTTAACATTGTATCGAGATAAGTACAACTTAACATCAACCTCACCCTAATTAAATTAACGATAGCTGTTTTGAAGTAACTTCGCTGAAACTCGTATTTAATAATGAAAGTACAGGATCAGAAATAGGCGCGATTTGTTTATCTAAATAATATTGATAGTCAATCTGCCCCTGACAACAGGCAATGGGTTGCGCCCCGTTGGTGGTGATCACATACTCAACTTTAGCCCCACGTTTTCCATATCGGGGATCGCCACTGCGTTCACACCATAAACCTGCCGCTTTAACATGGGGAGACGATTTAGCCGTGTAATCCTCAATATCTCTCCTTAAGCGCTTTGTAAACACCAACAGCTCATCTAACTCACCCGACTGCAACGCTTGTGTTATTCCTGCTAAATATTCGACTACATCTTGCTTAGCAAACAAACGGTAATACAACTGAGCTTGTACCTGTCGAGCAAGTGGACTCCAATCACTACGTACCTGCTCCATGCCCTTAAATATTAACTTCAACTCACCATCAGGTTGTGTATATGCACCAACATAACGTTTCTTAGACCCCTCGGTTGAACCGCGCAGCGTTGGCATAAAAAACTGCTCATAATGGCGTTCATATTCAAGCTCAAGGTAACAGTCTAGATCATAGTCCTGTTTAAGCAATTTCTGCCATTTCAGATTAATCCTTTTAACTAACTGTTTTGCAAAATCATCTATATCCTCAATTGAGCTCACATCTGCCAAATGGACAAAGGTGGAATCGGTATCGCCATAGATAACCGTTAACCCAAGCGCTTCAATCCAAGCTCGGGTCTGCTTCATGATTTGGTGCCCACGCAGGGTGATCGAACTGGCCAGTTTGGCGTCATGAAACACACACCCTCTCGAGCCAAGCACACCATAAAGGGAGTTCATAATAATTTTAATCGCTTGGGATAAAGGGGCATTCTGATGTTTTTTAGCCAGCTCCCGCTGATTGGCTAATTGTGCAATCAGTTTAGGTAAGATGGGGTCTTGGCGACTAAAACGCCCGCCTAAAAAACCACTAACGGTTTGGCCTTCGTCCTGTAATAGCCCTTCTACCAACCCCTTAGGGTCGATCAAAAATGTACGAATAATTGAAGGGTATAAGCTTTTAAAGTCCAGCACTAAAATATTTTTATACAAGCCGGGTATCGAATCCATAACATAGCCACCGGGGCTTTCGATGCCATCACTAGCTGGCTCACTCGGGGCAATATAGCCAGCTCGGTGTAGATGGGGTAAATAAAGGTGATTAAATGCCGCTACCGACGCCCCCACTCTACCCAGTTCTAAACCCGTTAATCGTGAGCGTTCCAATGCGAATTCGGTTAATGCTGTTTTCTGAAAAACATCCCAAACCAACCGACAATCAGTCAGATTATATTTAGCCAATGCCACTTTATCTTGATGAAACATCTGAGTGATACCTTCACCACGATTAGCAACATCATCAATAGCTTTACCTTCACCTAACAACTCCCGCGATACATACTCTAACGAGTAACTATCAAATTGATAAAAAGCGGCCTTTAACCAATCGATACCATCTAGCACAACCCTTCCAGGTAGTACCAAGGTTTCTGGACGAAACTTGTCTTCTACCTTCCAAGTTAAAGGCTGGTGATTGCGCCCGAGAAGAAGTGGAATATGATGTTTAGCAGCGCGGCGATACAATAAAGCTAAATCAAAAGTTACCACAGCCCAGCCGATGATAATGTCGGGGTCCACGGCTACAAACCAATCTATTAATGCCTGAATTAAACTGGCTTCATCTTTAACCCATTGAATTTCAAAAGCTGTATTAGATTGATCATCAAACACTTTAGTCTCTTGTGCAAATTGAGTCTGTTGCTGATGACTGTCGTCCACCATGATCACACGCGAAATATCCTCGCCATACAAGCCAACACTGTATAACTCGCCATTCATGGCACATTCAAAATCCAGCGAGACAATAGACAGCGGCACATCGACCTCCGCCTTACGAGCACGAGTTGCAATCATGGATGACATGTTATGTGACGATTCATATTCGCCTACAAACTCCACGTCTAAGGCGATAAAACGTTCTATGAGATATCTCTGCTCAGGCCTAACATCGGCCTCATAGAGTGCAATGCCTAAATCGGTGGCATTTTTAGACACGGCCCGAAAGCTGGCATTACCGGAAAGATATAACGCAGACACAGGCTCTTGCTTGAAAGTTTTAAGCGCTAAATCTTCATGGCGAATGCCCTGAACTCCCGTCGCAGTCAGCAGACGTGAGCAATCTTGAGTACGGCAAAAGCAGACTCGTTCAGTATTATTAACCACCACTCGCAGCGGTCCATCTGGTGTTTTAAGATAATAATGCAGCGCATTACCAACATAGTGGCGGGTTAATATTCTGCCTTTAACAAATCTGGCTGTTGATGAATTCAAGAATACTCACTTACGCAATTAATTCATAAAGTTACATGGTATTTAGCGAAAAACTATTGAAATAGTCTCCCCAGCTCTTCTTAGGCTATGTAATCACTGTTATTATGTACAGCATTATTTATCTGCCGCCAGCTTACATGTTATCAGCTAATGTCAAAACTCAGATCCGCACCATCTATAAAGATATTGCGACATCACTGCCTAATTTTCGCTCACGCCGAGAACAAAATTACATTGTGGCCGAAATCTCGAAAACTTTGGCTGGCGAATATGACAAGCATAGACGCATCATCGTCGTAGAGGCCGGAACCGGCATTGGTAAATCATTAGCTTATATTCTTGGCACAATCCCATTAGCCTTAGCCAGTAAGAAAAAAGTTTGTATTGCAACGGCTACCGTGGCATTGCAGGAGCAATTGTTAAATAAAGACCTGCCCTTCTTCTTACAACATTCGGGTTTAGATTTTACCTTCGGCTTAGTGAAAGGTCGGCAACGATACGTCTGCTTAGCCAAATTAGAGATGTTGATTGGCAGCGATGATGGAACTCAAATGGCCATGTGGCAAACTAAACCCGATCACAGCCAAATTGAGCTACTACAAACCTTACTAAAAGATTTTCATCAAGGACGCTGGAATGGTGAGCGCGACACCTTAACGAGTCCATTACCAGATCACCTGTGGGCTCAGATCTGCTGCGATAAACACAGCTGCCATCGTCAACTGGCAAGCCATAGGCATTGCCCTTTTCATAAGGCCCGTGAAGATATCAATGATTGGGATGTGTTAATTGCTAACCACAGTTTGTTGTTCGCCGATTTAGAGCTAGGCGGCGGGGTTATTCTTCCCGAACCTGATGAACTTTTTTATGTTATCGATGAGGCGCACCATCTTCCCATCGTCGCCAGAGACTTTTCCAGTGCTCAGGCGACTCTTCGCGGTGCGATCGATTGGCTGGAAAAAATTGCGAAAACCAGTGCCAAATTACAAAACCAGCTTAAAAGCAATCACATTATCGCACCAGCCCAGGCAATGATGGATCATATTACCGATTTAACAGGCCTGTTAAATGGGGTAGCACAATACTGTGATGGACAGGCTGCAGCTTTTGATAACCCAGAAAATCGCATTCGTTTTGAACATGGCAAACTTCCACAAGCCTTAGTGATCCAAGCCGAAAACTTGTCTACGGCCAGTAATGGTGCGCTCAAGCAATTTAATAAGATGCTAATTTTACTAAATGAGAGTATCAAAGATGGAGAACTGCCCAAACATCAGGCAGAGCAACTGTTGAGCGAAACTGGTTTTATGCTGCAACGCCTAGAGAACTTGCATAAATTATGGAAGATGACCGCTAAGCCAGACAATAGCAAAGGCGCTCCAATGGCAAGGTGGGTAGAACAACTACCCGGTAAACAAAATGATTATCTATTTAATGTCTCCCCCATCGAAGTCGGTTTTATGCTGGAGTCCTTATTATGGGAGAAAGCCGCCGGTGTAGTCTTATGTAGTGCTACCTTGCGAGCATTAAATAACTTCAATCATTTTACCCACCAAGTGGGCTTATCGGTTAATGATGGCAGTCGTTACTTAGCTATGGATAGCCCATTTGATTTTGAACAAAATGCCACGCTGTTTATTCCAAAGATGCGCTCAGAGCCCACGGATGAACGCTATACCGATGAACTAGCAGAGCAAATTCTCACATTAATAGAAGGTGAAACGGCTACCTTAGTATTATTTGCCTCTTACTGGCAGATGGAAAAAGTGGCCGATTTAATCCGTCCTAAAATTAAAACCCATTTGCTCATTCAAGGTGAAGATTCACGTCAACAGCTATTAAAGCAACACAAACAGCGCTGCGATGATGGCCAGATCAGCATCATCTTTGGCACCGGCAGTTTTTCAGAAGGTTTAGACCTTCCCGGTGAGTACTTAACCAATCTGATTATAACTAAACTACCTTTCGCAGTGCCCACCTCGCCGGTTGAACAAGCCCATGCAGAATATATCAAGGCCAAAGGGGGTAATCCCTTTTTGCAATTAACTATTCCAGATGCGTCGCGTAAATTGATCCAAAGTTGTGGTAGATTACTGCGTAAGGAAGAGGATTATGGTCGAATTAGCATATTAGACCGACGCTTGGTGACCAAGCGTTACGGCAAATCACTCCTCGATGCCTTACCGCCATTTCGCCAAGTGATAGAATAGGAACACCTTTGGAGTTACTTTTAGAACCAAGCAGTTGGGCAATTTTAGTCGCAACCGGTTTTCTCGCTGGGTTTATCGATGCTGTCGTTGGCGGCGGCGGACTATTATCTATTCCGGCCTTGTTGACCATAGGTATTCCTCCACATTTAGCATTAGGTACCAATAAACTCGCAGCCAGCTTCGGCTCATCGATGGCCGCTTTTACCTATTACCGTAAACACTATTTTACCCCACAATTTTGGTATCACGCCGCCATCGCTACCTTCATAGGTGCGGTTATCGGCACCTTTGTGGTTTATCTGATCGACAGCCAATGGCTAGAGAAACTACTGCCTATCATCATAATAGTAATTGCAATCTATACCTTGCTAAAACCTGGTTCTATGGGCAAAGCAACCTACAGCGCTCCGTCAAAGTCTCCTTCAAAATTTAAGCAGTGGCGCCAAGGGCTACCACTAGGATTTTATGATGGTTTTGCCGGTCCCGCCGTTGGTGCTTTTTGGACCATCAGTAGCGTGTCACAATATAAACTGCCGGTACTCGAAAGCTGCGGCTTAGCCAGAGCAATGACTTTTATCAGCAACCTCACCTCTTTATTAGTCTTTTTGGCGCTAGGTCAAGTCAATATCATGATAGGTTTAGCCATGGGGATATGCATGATGTTGGGCTCATTTGTTGGTGCTCGCACTGCAATTAAGTTTGGTGTCCCCTTTATTCGTCCGCTATTCATCACCATTGTTATCTTAATCGCGGTTAACTTAGCTTGGAGTGCATGGGCATGAACACGGCTGAACTAATTTATCGTTTAAGAGTCCAACTCAAACAGCTAGAACAGGAAGTATTACAACATGATAGCCAGCTTGCTAAAGGCCAGCGCAAACTCTTGCATGATACTGAACGTTTTAATCATGGTTTGTTTCAACAAACCGGTGCGCAGCTAGCACCTTGTATTGAACAGATCAGTAAAAAAATCACTCAACTGGAGCAACTACTAAAAGGTAATATCTCGAATGACACGATAGCGTTAAGCTGTGAAGGCATTCACGATAGGTTTACCGCTCTTCGTCGGGCGCTGAACACCACCAGTTTAGATGTGAAGTCAGCAGAACAGCAACGTGACGCTCGTTTCGCCCATGCTAAAAAACGTAGACAAAAATCCCACGAAGAGAGTGGTTTTAGTTGGATTGCTTCCGGAGTGATGCACAACAGCCATCAGCTCTATGATGAACTGAATAAGCATCTCAATTGGGTTAAAACATTTGAGCAAAAAATTGAATATTTGCAGTTAAAATTAGAAAACTGTCATAGTTCAGAAAAAATTGCACTGCAAAATGAGATACTTTTAGTGCATCGTCGCTTAGGAAAGTGTCGACAGGCAATTAGTTATATTGAAGACCGTATTCAGGCGTTTGAACGCCCATATAAGGGTCAAAATCGTTAAGGAGCAACAATGAAATCAGTATTACCCTTCACCGCCATTCTCGCTCTATTCGGTGGATCATCGGCAATGGCTGCCAATTTGACGATTCCTATGTCATTTGAATATTTAGCGCTCGATGGTAAAAAAGTCGAAAGCAGCCTGTTTAACCACAAATCGGATCTTGAGTTAGACAATGGCAGCCATAAGATAGCTATCCGTTATCATGAGATGGTTGAAGATGATTTCAGCGATAGCCAAAGCTTTATAAAATCATCCCCCTTTATTGTAACCATTGCGGTGGATGGAGATCATAGCTATTCACTTATGCCTGCTGAAGGTGACGTTGTTAAGCGTCCAAAAAGTTTTGCCAAGTCACCTCAAGTGATTATTAAGCGCAAAGATGGTGGCGAGGTCAATTATAAAGTCACCCAAACCGATCTCACTGAAGACAGCTTCGTTGCCAAGCTATTTAATGGTAATAGCCAAGATATCGAAGTAGCCGCCGCAGCAGCAACCAGCACAGCCGTTGCCTCCAGTAGTAACGCAGCTAATACCTCAACAATCGAAGCTAGAACCTTGCCAGCAAAAATCCCCACTAGTGACGTGGATCATGCTCAGCAGATGCTGCAGTATTGGTGGTTACATGCCGATGATAAAACTCGTAAAGAGTTTATGAGCTGGGCCATAAAGCAATTATAATATTTGGTTATGCTACCGCTTATTTATCACGCCAGCTACTCGCAGCTGGCGTTACCTTTACACCACAGATTTCCGCAATTCAAATATCAGCAGCTTTATCAATATTTAATTGATAACCAAATCGCTAACGCTGAACAGTTCCACCAGCCAAGTGCCGTTGATCGCCATTGGCTAAATCAAATCCACAGTCCCGATTACGTTACGCAGTTATTAAGTCTAAGCTTGTCGAGTCAAGCCGTTAGGCGCATGGGATTACCCCTTACTCCTGCAGTGATAGAGCGTTCACTACATTCTGTCTCAGGCACTATGCAAGCTTGTGATTTAGCCATTCAGCATGGTATCGCCCTGCAACTGAGTGGCGGCTATCATCATGCTCATTATGATTTTGGCAGTGGTTATTGCGTCTTTAACGATTTAATCGCCTCCGCAGTACATGCAAAGCAGTCTCATGACTTATCCAGAGTGCTGATCTTTGATTGTGATGTGCATCAGGGGGATGGAACGGCGACCATGAGTCAGCAATATCCCGATGTGATTAGCTGCTCGATTCATTGTCAGCAAAACTTCCCAGCCAGAAAACAGCAATCAGATATCGATATTGAGTTACCTAAAGGAACCCAAGATTCTGTCTATCTCGACGCCATAAAACAAACGTTAGACCTTGCCATTCGCTTCTATCAACCGGAACTGATCATTTATGATGCCGGAGTCGATGTTCATCATGATGATGATTTAGGCCACTTCGATATTAGCACTCAAGGAATTTATCAACGGGATCATTTGGTACTGAGCACGGCAAAAAAGCTAGAAATCCCGATTGCTTGCGTTATTGGTGGCGGCTATAGCAAACAGCCACAGGCGTTATCAGAACGTCATGCACAAGTTTTTATTGCCGCCAGTACAATATGGTAGCAAACTGATACTTGTCTAATAAACAAGCTAATAGGGAGACGCCAATGCAACTGGAAATTCGCAACTACTATGAAATACTTTTGATGGAGCAACTTTCCGATGAAGGTTTACTCGACGAGTTGCCAGCCGACTATTTAGCCGATCTATGCTGCGTCACGCTCAATCAACTACCCGTTCGTTATATACGCCATCTGGTCGATACATACTTCTTCGAAGACCAACATGAACTCAAGCAAATGAAACAACAAATTCAAACAGCACTGGAAAAGTCACGAGCCTTTTTAAAACGTCAACAAGCTAAAGAGAAAGCAGAAAACGAATAGTTGTGTCTACGAATAGGTGTTTCTGGTAATTAATAACTGCGCAAGAAAATACGATAATATAAAGGCAGAGAGGTTTTGGAGGTTCCCCTAGAGCCACACTCCGGCACATGAGTCGCCTGCTGCGGTTGCTCCCTTCCGGGCCTGGCCGAGTTCACAAGTTATCATTGCGGAGGGACCCTAGGGTCACCATAGATTCTTAAGAAAGCCTTCCTTAAGACGGCGAGCATTATCTACTATGGCCGCGATGCAATCAAGTGATTATCCCAATGATCGCTCCTGTTTGTCATTAACTGCACACTCAGTATACAAATGCCCGTCAAGACGGGCATTATATCCATTAAAGTTTAGTCGCTAGTCAACATCGAAACCTGTAACTAGCAAATAATCTTACAGAGAAAGATTGGCGCGATTCTGCTCCAAGAGTTTAGTTCCAATGCCTTTAACATTGGATAACTCGTCAATCGAAGCGAATTTACCATTAGTATTACGATATTCAATAATAGCGATTGCTTTGGACTCACCTATACCTTTTAACTGGGTAAGTTGGCCAACATCGGCACTATTGATATTAACGGTCAGAGGAACAACTTGTTGATTGTCGACTGTGACTTTTTCAGCAGCCAGCGCAGGCGTCATCACCATAGCACCAGCCAACACAGCGGTTAGCAGCATTTTCATGGGTATCTCCTTATTAATCCTTAATGATATTCGCGGCCTAACATTCCCTCTCCTTGGCCACGCATACAAACATAGGACAACATCAAAAATTACGCCAATGTGTGATAACCCCCTTTCAACCAAAGTAAAATAGTGATCAAATTCACAAGCAATGAAATCTCAATTTATTTCATAAGTTTATCAAAAGATGAATTAGCGGCTATTAATTGAAAAAAAGATGAATTTTTTCTACTAAATTGTCATGCCGTTATCACCAAGGCACTAAAAAATCCGATCCTGCGCACATAATTTTGTTGCTAACAATGTAAGCCGATAACAAGATAAAAAACTTGGTGCTTGTTTAGCCCTGAGATAATGTGGCCTGCACAATAGAAAATAGGGATTTTTCGATGCAGACCCCAGCGACACAAATCACATTAGAGAATAAAGCCACCAGCTCCAAAAACTTGCTCATCTTGTTTGGCAATATTGTGCTGTTTGCCTTGCTCTATCTGTTTTTACCCTTCGAACAGAATATCAATACAGGGCTATCTATCCTTATTTTTGCAGCAATTCTCTGGCTCAGCGAAGCAATCCATATCAGTATTACCGCCATATTAATTCCTATATTGGGAGTTGTACTAGGCGTCTTTGAAACCAAAACTGCCATGAGCAATTTTGCCAACCCGATCATCTATCTTTTTTTCGGAGGGTTCGTTCTCGCTGCGGCCCTTAATCATCAAGGCATAGATAAGCGTATCGCCCACAAGGTGATCACCGTATCGAAAGGTAAATTGAGCATCGCTTGTATGATGCTATTCGGTATTACGGCACTGTTATCAATGTGGATAAGTAACACTGCCACAGCCGCAATGATGTTACCGTTAGCCTTAGGGATCTTGCAGCAACTGGATATCAAAGAGCATCGCAATACCTACTTGTTTATCCTGCTTGGCATCGCATATTCAGCCAACATAGGTGGCATTGGTACCTTGGTAGGAAGCCCTCCAAATGCAATTGCTGCCGCTCAGGTTGGTTTAACCTTTGCCGATTGGCTTGAATTTGGTTTGCTCACCGTCGCCTTAATGCTGCCTAGCATGTTGATCGCGCTCTACCTTTACTTCAAACCGAATTTGAATGTGGTTTGTGATATCCCTAAGAGTGAGCAACAACTCACGCTGGAAGGTAAACTCACCCTACTCATTTTCATTGCAACTGTGTGCTGCTGGATCTTCAGTAAACCGCTTTCTGCTGCACTCGGCGGGATAGCGCAATTCGATACCATTGTAGCTCTTAGTGCTGTCGTATTATTGGCAGGGCTAGGACTGGTTGAATGGAAAAAAATTGAAAAGACTACCGACTGGGGCGTGTTGATCTTATTCGGCGGAGGCCTGACCTTAAGTGCCATTTTGAAAGCCACTGGCACCAGCGTATTTTTGGCCCACTGGGTTACCGATATCTTTGGTAACACTCATATGGCTTTATTTATTTTTGCAGTGATTTTCTTTGTGGTGATGCTAACTGAGTTTGCCAGTAATACCGCTAGCGCTGCGCTATTAGTGCCCGTGTTTGCAGCCATTGCTGAAGCCTTAGGTTTGTCTCCAGTAATGCTATCGGTATTGATCGGTATCGCTGCCTCTTGCGCCTTTATGTTACCAGTTGCAACGCCGCCTAACGCCATTGTTTATGGCTCAGGTTATATTAAACAGTCTGAGATGTTACGTGCTGGTGCCATCATCAACTTCATCAGTATGCTGGTACTGTATGTTATTTCGCATCTGTTCTGGACGATATAGTTTTTATTAGCGATACAATAGCAGTCGAGAAGTTGATTGCCATCGATTAAAATCATCAAAAAAATAGCGACTTAGCCTAGGGTAAGTCGCTATTTTTACTACAGGTAACCTATCAGACTCTCGAAGTTTAAGCCCTTTGGCTCAGCTACAGATCTCGCTTGGTTTTAGCACTCTCTTTGCTGGCGGTGGCTTTAGCCGATGAGGATTGTCTAGCCTTACCCGCCATTGCTGCTTTACTCATCGCCGACAGGGAAAAGTCTTTCAGCTCACCAAGTAGCGCACTATGAATTTTTGTCAATTTAGGTCTCGCCTCTGCGCTAAACACCACTGGCCGGCAAAGCGCCATGGTTTGATATCCAAGTCGCGCGGTGAGTAATCCACCACCTAACCCTTGTGCCATACGGGTTGAGATTTTACCGGACAATTCCAACGACAATAATTGGGTACCAATATCGGTAACCACTTCACTGGTTCCCGCATAAATAATATTGGTGATCACCGAGCGAATAAGCTTAATCCGACTCCAATAGCCCAATTCAATCCCATAACAACGAGCCAATTCTCGTATCATCTTCTGATTACGCCATAAAATAATCGCCATATCCAACACCGCTATCGGGCTCGCAGCCAGAAGCAATGCCGACTCGGTCGCATAGCGATGAACCAGCTTCTTTGCCCGTACATCAATTTGATTTAGAACCGTCGACTCAAACAGTAATACTCGTTCGGCATCATTATGCTCATCACTGAGATGTTTTTTGTACTGATTAATATCAATCTCTGTCGGCAACTTGTTTAAGATATTGTCGATAAAGGGATCGGCTTCGCCAACTTGCATACTCTGAGCTAAGCGCTCACTTACCTGCTGCGCCTCTTCGGTTCCCCGCAGTCGTTTAAGCTGTCGCCACTCTTTAAGCCCAATACTACTTGCCCACAACACCACGACGCCAGTCACCGCAGTATAGATACCAAACAGCCATGGACTTTGAAGCCAAGCAGAATGCAAAGATAATAGGGTTTCCAAAATGGCAATAACACCGATCCCCAACAAGCTGCCCTTAGCTAACCAAGACCAGCGACGCTTAATCGGCTTGCTCCATAAAGAGAGCGTTTTTTTGTCTTCGAACACTTGCTCCAATTGAGCCTCTTGGTGTTGTTCTTCTGACTCCGTAAGCAGCTTCTGGCCGTTAAAGTGCTTGGCGGTCTTCAATGTGATAGCAAGATCGGCTTGTTGATGTTCAAACACCTGCTTTTTTTTGATTGAACCAGATTGCGATTTCATCTTCTACCCTTTTACACCAATTCAGTATTAGAGCCTCAGAAATGCGAAATTCTCGCTGAGCGATAACATCTTTATACTGATTGGTATTATCCTGTGTACTTTCAGATCTATCTGACCTATTAAGCAAGCTTGTCGCCCAGCAAGTACTGTAATAAATGATCGAGCCGAATATGCTCAAAGTGACTGTCTTTCGGTGTGGTCGCTAATAATGGCGGAGCAAAGTTTACAAACTCGAAGCCTTGATTGTCCCAGAACTCGGCTTGAGGTAACTGCTTAGGCACTTCACCGGGAAACAAGGTGATCTCTTGATGGGTTGCCATATCTCGACCTTTAACAACCTCAATCTGAGCACCGCCATCTTGCACCATGCCATGTTGTGTCGCTTTAATTGCGCTAATTGCCATCACCTCAACATCACAACCTTCAAACTGTGCATGTTGTTGACTGTGTTTAACCAGCTGAGTTAAAAGAGACAATACATTGGCCTGTTGAGAGCGAGTAATATGATCGACCTTGCTAGCGGCAAACAGCAACTTATCTATTCGAGGTGAAAAT
The DNA here is from genome assembly GCF_022398315.1 of Shewanella sp. Isolate11. Lineage (GTDB taxonomy): Bacteria > Pseudomonadota > Gammaproteobacteria > Enterobacterales > Shewanellaceae > Shewanella. Next base: position 1,065,788 of record NZ_JAKEVF010000001.1, on the reverse strand, counting down.
AGGCGTTTTAACAAATTAGATTGGCCGAAATGAAAGCTTGCCATAATGCCATCGATCGCCAGTTTCATATCGTCAAATTGAGCCTTGCCGCGGTTGAGCGGTGTAAAACAATCTACCAGCACAACTTGGCGGTCAAACTTAGCAAAGTAATCACTATAAAAGGGCTTTACTACCTGGGAAACATAGCTGGAATAACGCCGTTTAAGTACATGATAATAACTAGACTTGGATGAAGCCTCCAGCGTCTCTAACTGCGCTGCTTGCATGCCAAATAACGGAAAAAACGCTAAGATAGGCGTATCGGCTAGCTCTCCTGGCAATAACATCCTTCCTGGTTGTGCATTATAAAACCCATGAGTCTCAACACTATCTACCAATAACTCCTGATACTGCTTTGCAATCGTTTTTAATACTTGCTCATCAGCACTGGCCGACAAATCAAGACCCGCACAGGCTGCAATAAATGGCTGATAATATTGACTCAGAGCCAAAATGGCAGCTCTTTGATATTGTTGATCAGACCATTGCTGATAGCTGAGTTTTAACATGGGCAAATCCAGCAGCCACTCACCAGGATAATCGACAATATCCAAATAAAGCGTCGAGCTATCACTGAATTTGGCAAGTAAGCCTTTTTGCGGTTGATAGCGAAGCGCCAGTCTTAGCTCACTGATGTTTTTAGTCGACTCAGGCCAATAAGGTTCATCGGCACACAAAGAGTTCATCGCGCCTTGATAATCAAAACTCGCAATCGTCATGTCAGGCTGCATCGTACGTTTAACACCGTACAAACGCTCTTCACGCGATACTTGCCAAAGCGGCAGCCCCTTATCTTTGCTTACCGTCAGCAATTGATTAACTAAGCCGGTGATAAATGCGGTCTTGCCAGCGCCAGAAAGCCCGGTAACCGCTAAACGAATATGATTATCAGTAGTGCGCTTGACTAAAGATTTTGATTGGGATTTAAGCTTTCTCAATGAGCGATTAAATGAATTCATTGGCTAATCTTAGCAAACCGTAGCAATGGCAAAGGGCGGTGTATGCCGCCCTTTGGAAGGATTATAAATTATTGATCTCGCGTTTAAGATCGAAAGTATCGGAAGTAACATGACGCTCCAGATTTTGCAGTCTAATTTCTAGTTGTCTAAATTGACTACTCACATCTTTTAAAGCCGCGGTGGCAGGCTCTCCGGCTTGCCAAACCTTCTTCTTCAATTCAATCTCTTTATGAGACTGTTTGCTCTTTGAACTGCCGGGTTTGATATCCAAAATCATCCAAAGTAGCACATAGATGATAATCACAATTCCCGAACCACCCAATAAAAATATCGATGCTGCTAAGACTCGCACTAACCAGGTTTCAAAGTTGAAGTAATCGGCAATCCCTGCACATACTCCAGCTATTTTTCCTGATTCAGGAATTCGATACAAGGTACGTCCGTTAGATCCGCTCATCTCGATTCCTCCACTGTGGAGCCTCACTATCCAAAATCGCTTCCAATGTTTCGATGCGTTGGGCCATCTTGTCAGCTTTGCCGATTAACTCATTAAGTTGAGTAAACTCTTCTTCAGTGAGTCCCTGGCTCACTTGGCGTTTACTACGGTAATGTAGTATCAACCAGATGGGCGCCACCACAACCATGAAAACAATAATGGGGGCAATTAATATGTCCATATCCATAACTCACCTCTAAATCGTAATTATTTAGTCTGCTTTTTCGCTTTGCTTGCTTTTACTTTCGCTTTCAAAGCTTCAAGCTCAGCGCTCACCGCATCTTCGGCTTCTAATGCTGCAAACTCGTCATTAAGCGTTTTTTGATTACCTAAGTCGTAAGCTTCAACTTGAGACTCAAGGCCTTCAACTCGGCGCTCATATTGCTCAAACTTACTCATAGCATTATCAATTTTGCTCGAATCTAACTGGCGTTTCACTTCTAAGCGTGAAGAGGCAGTCTGTTTACGCATGATTATGGTCTTTTGACGCGCCTTAGCATCGGCTAGCTTCTCTTGTAGCAGGTTAACTTCTTCTTTTAAGCGGCTGATCTGCTCTTCAATCACCACGAGCTCTTGCTCTAGCGTCATTGCCAATTCAACGGCTTTCTGCTTTTCAAGTAATGCTGCTTTGGCTAAGTCTTCTCTGCCTTTCGACAATGCAAGCTCGGCTTTCTCCTGCCAATCTTGAACTTGCTCTTGCACTTTAGCAATGCGACGAAGGATCTCTTTCTTTTCTGCTAGTACCTTAGCCGAAGTTGAACGCACTTCAACTAACGTATCTTCCATCTCTTGAATGATCAGACGAACCATTTTTTCTGGATCTTCCGCTTTATCAAGTAGTGCGCTGATATTAGAGTTAATGATATCCGCGAAGCGAGAGAAAATACCCATAATACTGTCCTCAAAATTAATGTTGGTTTCGCTAAAAACAATACATTTAGCATGCCAACTTTTTATAACCCATACAATACAAACACTTAACTAATATTTTAACTTTTTCTTTATTTTAATACCTGAGGCACATATTATAATTTTCACCAATTATTAGTGTTAAAGACTAAAAATAATCGTGGCTAATCAATTTCAGCAAGATAATCTCATCGGTCAATCTAACGCCTTGTTAGAAGTACTTGAACATGTGTCCAAAATCGCGCCTTTATCGAAACCGGTATTAATTATCGGTGAACGCGGTACCGGAAAAGAACTTATCGCCGAACGATTACATTATCTGTCAAAGCGTTGGGATCAAAGTTTTATCAAACTGAATTGCTCATCCTTAAGTGAGAACTTACTCGAAAGTGAGCTCTTTGGCCACGATGCAGGCGCCTTTACCGGTGCCAATAAAAAACATGAAGGCCGTTTCGAACGCGCCGATGGCGGTACCCTGTTCCTTGATGAATTAGCCAACACTTCGGGTCTGATCCAAGAAAAATTATTACGGGTCATCGAATACGGTGAATTTGAGCGAGTCGGTGGCAGTAAAACAGTACAAACTGACGTACGCCTTATTTGCGCCGCCAATGAAGATTTGCCATCACTGGCCCAAGCCGGTGAGTTTAGAGCCGATCTGCTAGACCGCTTAGCATTTGATGTGATCACCCTGCCGCCATTAAGACACAGGCCAGAAGATATCATGCCTTTAGCAGAGTATTTCGCCGTGGGGATGGCAAGGCAATTACAACACGAGCTGTTCGATGGCTTTACACCTAACGCCGTAAAACAGTTAATGGAATACAGCTGGCCGGGTAATATCCGCGAATTAAAAAACGTAGTCGAACGTTGTGTCTACCGTAATACCGATCGACATGAGGCGATTGATTCCATTGTAATTGACCCCTTCGCATCGCCTTATCGTCCGACCACCCGAGTGAAAACTCAATCACGACAGGCCAATGTTCAAACTAGTGGTACTACTGCGGCAACAAGTGAAGTGGCACCAGTAAGCACAGCGCCTCAAATTAAATCAGCTGAAATCAGTTTCCCACTAGACTTTAAAGAGCACTGCGAAAACCAAGAAGTCACACTGCTTAAAAAAGCGCTAGAAGCAGGCCAATATAACCAGAAAAAAACAGCAGAACTGCTTGGTCTAAGCTACCATCAATTACGTGGAATCTTGAAAAAATACAATTTATTGGATAAATAATTGCCTTAGGGACAGATGAGGTTTGCGCCCAGCTCCATAGCGCTGTTAAAATGAACATCTTCATTCAAACAACAATTACATCTATTGATGAAAGTGCTGCTTAAGCGTCTCACGTTAGGTTCGGCGTTCTGCTGGCTAGTTCCGCTGCTAACAGCCTGTGGCCCCTCACAAGTTCCTTCGGGCTTAGTTTATTGCTCCGAGGGTAATCCTGAATCATTTAATCCTCAGCTCGTAACTTCAGGCACAACCGTAGATGCCACTTCGCAACTTTACGACGGCTTAGTTAATTACGAGGCTAAATCCGGTGAAGTCATGCCAGCATTAGCCAGTGATTGGACGATCAGTAATGATGAGCGTGTTTACACTTTTACTCTGCGTACTGGGGTTCATTTTCATCATTCGAAGCACTTTAGCCCAACACGTAATTTTAATGCAGACGATGTCCTGTTTTCATTTAATCGTATTATCGATACCAGTAACCCTTACCATCATATTGCCAAAACCGGATATCCATTTTTTGAGAGTATCGACTTCGCCCAGCAGATTGAACACATTGAAAAAATTGATGATTATCACGTTGCCTTTCACCTTAAACGTAAAGATGCGTCCTTTTTATCCAACTTAGCCACGGGCTTTAGCGTGATCTTGTCAAAGGAATATAGCGACCAATTAATAAAAGCAGGTGAACCTGAACTGTTAGATAAATATGCTATTGGTACAGGACCATTTAGGCTCGTGGATTACGTTAAAAATGACTTTATACGATTTTATCGCAATCATCATTACTGGCGCTCAACTCCAGAAGTGGAGCAATTGGTTTTCGATATCACCCCTAAAAGCACCACACGCTTAGCTAAACTAATCACAGGTGACTGTAATATATCAGCACTTCCTAAGGCCGGTGAACTACAGGTTGTTATCGATAAAGCAGATTTAGAAGTCGACTCTTTACCTGGATTCAACGTGGCATTTTGGGCATTTAATACCGAGCGCATACCATTCAACGATGTGCGGGTACGTAGAGCTCTTGCCTATGCTGTTGATAAAGACAATATTTTAAGGGCTGTTTATCAAAAAACAGCTGTCGAAGCTAAAGGCGTCTTAGCGCCTTTATCTTGGGCATATTCGCCCAATGAAAGCTTGCTTGAATACAATCCAGAAAAAGCCAAAGCCCTATTAAAAGAAGCCGGTATTAATGATCTGACCATTGATATCTGGGCCATGCCGGTGGCACGTATTTATAACCCAAATCCTCATAAAACAGCTGAGTTAATTCAGGCGGATTTAGCTAATATTGGCGTAAAGGTCAACATTGTTACCTATGACTGGAGCGTATTTAATCAGAAGCTAAGTAAGCAGAGTTACGATTCGGTTTTAATTGGCTGGAACGCCGATAACAGTGACCCAGATAACTTCTTCACTCCAATCTTAAGCTGCGCCTCAGCCAGTACTAACAGTAATCGTTCGCGCTGGTGCAATCTTGAGTTTGACCAGATATTAGATAAAGCAAAATCCACCACTAAACGCCGTGAACGGACTTTGTTATATCAACAGGCTGAGAAGATGATCGCTGAGCAAGTACCACTATTACCTTTAGCTCACGCCACACGGTTAGTGGTCAAGCAAAAGAGTGTTAGCCAATCTAAGTTGACACCTTTTGGCGGTATCTCTTTTACCAATACCACAAAACTCAGCCAGCAAGCCCCTGCTTTCAAGGAGGCTAACTGATGGCCCGTTATCTTATTCGACGTTTAAATCTATTTTTGGCCACCTCTTTTGTGTTGTTCATAGTGATGTTTATGGCGACTACTAAGTTCCCCGTTGATCGCACCGTGGCGCTTACTGGAATTCAATCACCAACAGCACAAGAACTGAGCGTGATCAATCAAGATTACCGCTTAAGCAGCAATTCGATAAGCCAATTTGTCGCCTATTTGGAGCAACGCCTTTCTGGTAATCTGGGTATATCGACCACTTCACAAAATCCGGTTATTGATGAACTTTCAACAGTATTGCCAGCCAGTTTTGAACTGGGATTTTTTGCCGGTTTTCTGGCGCTGTTGTTTGGTATTCCATTAGGTGTATTAGCCTCCTTAAGTAATAATAAAATCACTCAACATACCATCATGGCTATTACACTAACCGGTTATTCTATCCCCGTATTTTGGTTGGGATTAACCTTATCATTATGGTTTGGAGTACGTTTAGGCTGGCTACCCATTTCGGGGCAAATCAATTTATTGTACGAGATAAAATCGGTTACGGGCTTTCTGCTGATCGACACACTATTATCAAATTCAAAATATGCAATCTCGGCATTTATCGATGCGCTGCATCATATTATTTTACCTGCGGTCACGCTCGCCATTCTGCCCTTCACTGTAGTGGTGCGTATTACCCGTAGTGCCATGATAGCCATTATGGAAAAAACCTACATCAAAGCCGCTGAAGCTCGCGGTCTGGTGACATCGACAATCGTATTGCGCCACGCCTTACCCAATGCCTTTATTCCGGTTTTAAAAAACCTAGGTTTAATGCTTGGAGCATTCGCCAGTTATGCCATTGTGGTTGAAGTGATTTTTAGTTGGCCAGGAGTAGGAGCTTGGTTAGTGTCGGGGATTTATCAACGCGATTATACTGTTATTCAGGGCGGTATCTTAGCTGTGGCATTGATTATCATTTTCTTAAGTATTTTAATTGAAGTGATGCATACGACATTGAATCCCATCAGCAGGAAAGAACTCTATGCCTCAAATTAAAATCTATCAAGAGGATCACATACCTTCTCCCCTGAGCCGAATTTGGAGTGCTTTCACAGACAATCCCTTCGCCTTTGCAGGTCTGTGGGCGGTTTGCTCCTTGATATTACTGGCCATATTTGGTCCTCTTATCGCGCCTTTTGCACCCGAACAACAAGACCCTCACGCGTTATTATTGCCACCTTCATGGGATCCTGCAGGCACTGTTGAACACTTTCTCGGCACCGATGATTTAGGCCGAGATATTTTCAGTCGCCTATTGCATGGAGCTCATCTGACCTTTGGCATGGCCATAGGAATCGTTGCCACAGCATTAGTATTAGGCTTTGTTATTGGTTCGATTTCCGGCATGATGAAAGGCTTAAAATCCAGCGTGCTCAGCCACCTATTAGATGCACTGCTGTCTATCCCCTCTCTACTGATGGCGATATTAGTTGTCGCGGTCACAGGCCCTGGTCTGGGTAATGTGTTCTGGGCTGTAGGTATCGCCCTCACACCTCAATTTGTTAGGGCTATTCATCAAGCGGTACACGAAGAACTGCAAAAAGAGTACGTCACAGCCGCTCGATTAGATGGTGCCAATCCATTACAAATCTTTTGGTATGTCATTCTGCCTAATATTTTAGATACTATGATTATTCAAACCACACTTGGGATCTCTGCAGCGATTCTGGATATTGCGGCGCTAGGTTTTCTCAATCTAGGGGCACAAGCTCCGAGCCCAGAATGGGGAGCTATGGTATCACAAGGGCTCGATAACCTGCTCACGGCACCTTGGACAGTATCTATTCCGGGCGTCGCCATTCTTTGTAGTGTGTTAGCCATTAATCTAGTAGGTGATGGGCTTCGCTCAGCACTGTCACCGATCCGCCATTGATGGAACTGTCTTATGCCACTGTTGGATATTAGAAACCTCACTATCGAACTTAACACTCCTCACGGCCGTGTTAAGGCCGTTGAGCGTGTCAGCCTGACCATCAACCCCGGTGAAATTCATGGCCTTGTGGGTGAATCTGGCTCTGGTCGTTCCTTGTTAGCCAGAGCCATATTAGGCATTCCAGGGCATAACTGGACCATACAAGCCGATCGGATGATGTGGGAAGGCCAAAACCTGATGGACATGACCTCAAAAGAGCGTCGTGCATTAATGGGCTCCGAGATGGCTATGATCTTCCAAGATCCGATTAGCAGTCTCGATCCAACCATATCCGTTGGAGTGCAGATAATTGAAGCAATGCCGGAAAATCGTACCCTCCCTTGGTGGAAGCGTGAAAAGGATAAGCGTGTCAAAGCTCAGCAATGGCTGCATAAAGTCGGGGTGAAAGACGCCCAAAAAGTCATGGGCAGCTACCCTTGGGAGTTGTCTGATGGTGAATGCCAAAAAGTGATGATTGCTATCGCCGTCGCCAACCAACCTAAACTGCTGATTGCCGATGAGCCAACAAACTCGATGGAAGTCAGAACTCAGGCGCAGATATTTCGTTTACTCAGTAAGCTTAATCAATTGCAAAATGTCTCTATTTTGTTGATAAGTCATGAACTTGAGACATTATCTCAATGGTGTGACCGTTTATCTGTCATGTACAGTGGACAAATTATGGAGTCAGGGCCGACCAGCGAATTAATCGCTCAGCCTTATCATCCTTATACTAAGGCGCTACTGGATAACATTCCTGATTATTCAAATCCTGAACATCATAAGACCATGATGAACACATTGCCGGGCTCAGCACCAGCATTACAACATTTACCTATTGGTTGTCGACTCGGTCCCCGCTGTCCACAAGCACAGAAACTTTGTGTTAATCAACCTAACCTATGTCACCAGAAAGATCGCTATTTTGCGTGTCATTTCCCTTACCATAACGAGCCATGTAATGACGAGTCCCTTACTAAAAGTTAGTGAGTTGAGCAAAACCTTTTATGCCGGTTATAAAGGCTTTAAGCGTCAATATAATCGTGCATTGGAACCAATTTCGTTCGAGTTAAATCGCGGCGAAACCTTGGCAATTGTAGGTGAAACCGGCTCAGGGAAAAGTACCCTTGCACGGATTTTAGTCGGTGCCGAAGAGCGATCCAGTGGAGAAATACTGTTTGAAGGCGAAGTATTAGAAAGTCGTAACCTTAAACAGCGCTGCCGTTTAATCCGGATGATTTTCCAAGATCCTAATACCTCCTTGAACCCCAGTATTACCGTAGGTGAATTATTAGATGAGCCACTGAAATTCAATACCAAGCTCGATAAGCATGAAAGACGCGCTCAGGTTATCGATAGATTACGTAAAGTGGGATTACTGCCGGAACATGCGGATTTTTATCCGCACATGATTTCAGAAGGGATGAAACAGCGTGTCGCCGTTGCTCGAGCTCTGATGCTTGACCCCAAAATTATTATTGCCGACGAAGCGTTAACTGCGTTGGACCTTTCGGTTCGCTCGCAAATTTTAAACCTGCTACTAAAATTGCAGCAAGAGATGGGGCTGTCTTATATTTTTGTATCCCATAACATGAATATTATTCGTCATTTCAGCGATAAAATCATGGTACTTCACAATGGGAAAATGGTGGAGAAGGCAACAACAGAAAAATTATTCAATGAGCCTCAGCATGAGTACACACAAAGGCTTATTCAGGAGCAAACCATGTTCTCCTATAAACGCTAAACTGCTCCAACCACTGGGATTAACTAACCTAATTACTAAAAAACATGTGCCATTTCATATTGGTTTAATTATCCTTATGGCACTTTTTCAAGAGAAGCAGAAACATGATAATCAAACCCAAAACACGTGGCTTCATTTGTACAACTACTCATCCGGTTGGCTGTGAAGCAAATGTACTAGAGCAAATCAATATCACCAAAGCTAACGGCCCTGTAGCTAATGGCCCTAAGAAGGTATTAGTGATCGGCTCTTCAAGCGGCTATGGTCTGTCTTCGCGCATCGCAGCAGCCTTTGGTAGCAATGCAGCCACGCTAGGCGTCTTCTTTGAAAAGCCTGGTACAGAAACCAAACCAGGTACTGCTGGCTGGTATAACTCTGCCGCGTTTGACAAATATGCCAAAGCAGCGGGACTTTACTCTAAGAGCTTAAATGGCGATGCCTTCAGCCACGAAGCTAAGCAACGTGCGATTGAGATCATTAAACAAGATCTTGGCCAAGTGGATATGGTGGTTTATTCACTAGCATCACCTGTGAGAAAGCTACCAGACTCTGGCGAGCTGATCCGCTCATCGCTAAAGCCAATTGGTGAAACCTATACTGCAACTGCGGTAGACACCAACAAAGACCTTATTATCGAAACCAGTGTCGAGCCTGCAACCGAGCAAGAGATCAAAGACACAGTAACAGTAATGGGCGGTGAAGATTGGGAATTGTGGATCAATGCCCTATCGGATGCAGGCGTATTGGCTCCTGAATGTAAAACTGTTGCTTATAGCTATATCGGCACCGAGCTAACTTGGCCTATCTACTGGCATGGTGCTTTAGGTAAAGCCAAAATGGACTTAGACCGCGCTGCTAATACACTCAATACTCAACTTTCAACGACTGGTGGCAGTGCCAATGTCGCCGTACTGAAAAGTGTTGTTACTCAAGCAAGCTCTGCGATTCCTGTCATGCCTCTGTATATCGCTATGGTCTTTAAAAAGATGCGTGAAGAAGGTTTACACGAAGGTTGCCAAGAGCAAATTAACCGTATGTTCAACGAACGCTTGTTCCGTGCCGATGGCACAGCGCCAGCTGTTGATGATGCAAACCGTCTTCGCTTAGACGACTGGGAATTGAAAGAAGATATCCAGCAACATTGTCGCGATTTATGGCCACAAGTAACCACAGAGAACCTAAGCGAACTTACTGACTATCGCGAATATAAAGAAGAGTTCTTGAAGCTGTTTGGTTTTGGTGTCGCATCCGTTGATTATGATGCAGATGTGAACCCGGAAGTTGACTTCGATGTTGAGCAAATTTAATCGTTAGCTAAATGCCTAACTCATATAAAGCCACGATCATTATCGTGGCTTTTTTATTGGGTTGACTCAAACTGATGATAGCTCGCTCATATTTAAAAGTAAGGCTCTGGCTCCTAGCAATAACAACCAACAATGGCTAAAACCAACAGATGGACTCCAAGTAACAGCAACTGTATAGCTAGCTTAAAATAACAGTAAAAAAAAGCCCGTTGAATATTCAACGGGCTTTTTTAAGTGCTATTCAAGCTAAAGGTATTACTCGGCAGCAGTATAAACCACTTCACTGTTAGCTTTTAACAAGCTGATAAGTGAACGGTAATCATTTTCGCTGTACTGTGAGTTCAAACGCTGTTTAAGTGCATTAAGGGTACTGTCATCAATACTCTCAGCCTGATTGACCTTATCAAGCACAATCACGGCATAACCATTGGCTAGTGCCGCAGTATCAACCACTAAAGCGTCAGCAGGCTGAGCCATTTTGAACGCTTTAGCCACTATTGAACTGTCAATAGCTTGATCTGTACGCGCTACCTTAGTCGCCGCAGTCAGTTCAGTGCTAGTGTCGCCAGCTTTAATTGCTGTCATTAATGATTGCGCCTGTTCACGAGCTAGCTCGTTGGCTTTATCTTGCTGAAGACGAGCAACAATAGAGGCTTTGACGGTATCAAAGTCTAAAGTACCTGCAGCAGTATGGCTATTTACGCGAACAACCAACACATGATTCGGGCCAAGCTCAATCACGTCACTGTTCATGCCATCAAGCAATACAGAATTAGAGAAAGCGGCTTTAATCACCTCTGGCGCGTTAAATGGCGCTGGAGCGTTATCACGTGAGAATACTGCAGTGGTTTGAACACTCACACCCACTTCTTTGGCTGCTTCAGTTAGTGTATCAGGAACTTCGTAACTGACATCTGCTAGACGTTGTTGTAAACCATAAAACTCATCAACAGCATGCTTAGTCTTAAGTGTGGCGATAATCTTATCTTTAACATCACTAAATGGTGCTGTAGCGGCAGCTTGAGTATCAAGTAATTTAATGATGTGATAACCAAAGCTGGATTTAACCACTGGAGAATATTGGCCTTGCGCTAGGCTAAATAATGCGTCATCAAAAGCAGGATCCATGACCCCTTTCTCGAACCAATCTAATTCACCACCTTTTTCGGCACTGAATGTGTCATCAGAGTTGGTTTTAGCCAGTTCAGCAAAATCGTCACCCGCTTCAAGCTTAGCGTAAAGTGCATCCGCTTTTGCCTTAGCATCATCATCGCTGCCATTAATAAGAATATGTGCGGCTAGACGTTTTTCAGGCTGTAGATATTGTGCCTGGTTATCGTCGTAGTAGGTTTGAGCCTCTTGCTCAGAAACCTCAACGCCGATAGCCATATTATCGGCATTCAGTTCGATGTAGTTTAATGAAACGGTTTCAGGACGAACAAACTGATTTTGGTTTGCTTGATAGTAACTATTAGCGTCATCATCAGAAACGGAAACTTGATCGATGAAAGGAGCTGAATCAACAACATGATAACGAATATCACGTGTTTGCTGTTGGATTTGTGCTAAATGATCGGCTTCACCCGCTAGAACGAATTCAGAGCCAACTAACGATACAACTAATTGACGACGTGTCATATCATTACGCATCATGTCGCGGAATGTGCTAGCAGAATAACCAAGTTGGCGAATAAGCGCTAAATATCTGTCGTTATCGAATTTGCCATCAGTTTGGAACGCAGGCTCATTCATGATGGCATTCTTAATTTGCTCATCAGAAACGGTTAATCCTAGCTCAACTGCTGTTTGGTCGACTAGTTTGTCGGCAATCAGGCGATCTAATACGCTCTGTTTTACACTGGCTAAATAATTTTCATTATTTGCAAGTGCGCTATACATGTCACCTAATTGCTGCTCTAATCGAGCTCGCTCGCTTTGATAGGCTTGTTCTAAGGCTGATTTACTGATCTCATCGCCATTCACTGTCGCAACAGTTGGCTCAGAAGATGAACCTAAATAGCTACTCACACCAGTAAATGCAAAGGACAATATGACAACGACGAGAATGCTTTTTGCAATCACGCCTTGTGAACCTTCGCGAATCTTTTCTAACATCAGATTTCTCGCTCGTTACATTAAAAAATAAAAAGGCGCATCACCATGGAGGATGCGCCATTTTTGTAAAGTGTTAGACCTAGTTTACATGATACGTAAGTTAGGCCAACGTCATGATAATCAAATAAATTATCAATTCACCTACTCGTAAAAAGCACTGTCTGAACAGTGCTTATCGCTTTACGTGTATGGCTTACAAAGGCCACCTTGACTAAGAAATTCTTAGTTTACAGCGTCTTTAAGTGCTTTACCTGCTTTGAACGCAGGAATGTTTGCCGCAGCAATTTTGATCTCTTTACCCGTCTGTGGGTTGCGACCAGTACGCTCTGCACGTTGACGAACTTCAAAAGTACCAAAACCAACTAGAGAAATCTTATCGCCATCTTTTAGGCCATCAGTCACAGCAGAAATAAAAGAATCTAGAGCACGGCCAGCTGCCGCTTTAGAAATATCAGCACCAGAAGCGATTTTCTCGATTAGTTCAGATTTGTTCATGTCATCCCCTTGAAATTAATTTTTTTGCGCCGCAACCAAATCCTTCTTAGAGCGGTCTGCGGAGGCTTTTTATAACAAGCTTGAAACTAAAGTTCAAGCCAAATAGGAAAACCAAAGAATTAAAATTGGAATAAGCTCAAAACCAGTAGCGCCAAGGCCTGTAGCTAAAAGTTATCCACCAACCTAGGCTACCACAGGTTTCGATTTTAAAAAGCCCCTTTTTGCATTTTTTTTAATGCAAATAGGCATTTTCTTGCGTTACCCCAAATTTTTAACAACTTCAAAGCCTTCAATTGGTCGTTCTAGCGCCAATTCCAACACTTCGTCGACCCAACGCACCGGACGAATTTCTAGATCGGCGACTACATTAGCTGGAATTTCCTCTAAATCGCGCTCATTCTCTTTAGGAATCAACACTAATTTAGTACCACCGCGATGAGCTGCTAAGAGCTTTTCTTTCAATCCGCCGATAGGTAATACTTCGCCTCGTAAGGTGATTTCCCCAGTCATTGCCACATCGGCGCGAACAGGGTTGCCTGTGAGGCTAGAAACCAGAGCAGTACACATAGCTGCACCGGCCGAAGGACCATCTTTAGGCGTGGCGCCTTCAGGCACATGCACGTGGATATCACGCTTCTCGTAGAAGTCAGGATTAATCCCCAGTTGTTCAGCACGCGCTCGTACCACTGTCATCGCCGCTTGAATCGACTCTTGCATGACATCACCAAGTGAACCTGTATAGGTTAGCTTGCCTTTGCCTGGTACTGAGGTCGCCTCAATCGTCAACAAGTCACCGCCGACTTCTGTCCAAGCTAAACCTGTCACTTGTCCAATCTGGTTATTCGATTCAGCCTTACCGTAGTCGAAACGTTGTACCCCAAGAAATGACTTCAAGTTATCTTGGTTAACATCGATATGTTTAACCGACTTGTCGAGTAAAATTTGCTTAACCACTTTACGACAGATTTTCGATAACTCACGTTCAAGGGCACGCACCCCCGCCTCACGAGTGTAGTAACGAATAATGCCGATAATGGCACTGTCTTCGACCTTGACTTCACTGGCTTTCAGGCCATTACGTTCGATCTGTTTGGGTAATAGATGTTGCTTAGCAATATTAAGCTTTTCATCTTCGGTATAACCCGAAAGACGAATGACTTCCATACGATCCAATAACGGGCCAGGAATATTCATCGAGTTCGATGTCGCCACAAACATCACATCGGACAGATCGTAATCGACTTCCAAATAATGATCGCTAAAGGTCGAATTTTGCTCAGGATCGAGTACTTCTAGCAGTGCCGAAGCTGGGTCACCACGCATATCCGAGCTCATCTTATCAATCTCATCGAGCAAAAATAGTGGGTTTTTAACCCCTACTTTGGACATTTTTTGAATCACTTTACCCGGCATAGAACCGATATAAGTACGACGATGGCCTCGGATTTCCGCTTCATCACGCACGCCACCTAATGCCACTCGAACATATTTACGTCCTGTCGCCTTAGCGATAGATTGTCCTAGTGAGGTTTTACCTACACCTGGAGGTCCCACTAAACACAAGATAGGCCCTTTAAGCTGCTTTACGCGGCTCTGTACGGCAAGATATTCTAAAATACGCTCTTTTACCTTCTCTAAACCGAAATGGTCGGTATCCAGTACATCTTGCGCCTTAGCTAAGTTACGCTTAATTTTGGAACGCTGCTTCCAGGGCACAGAGATCATCCAATCAACATAGCTGCGAACCACCGTCGCTTCTGCTGACATTGGAGACATCATTTTTAATTTATTTAGCTCAGCAGTTGCCTTGTCTTTAGCTTCTTCAGGCATACCCGCTTCTTCAATCTTGCGAGTTAAGGTCTCAAACTCATCATGAGACTCGTCAATATCACCAAGCTCTTTTTGAATCGCCTTCATCTGCTCGTTGAGATAATACTCACGCTGGCTCTTTTCCATCTGCTTTTTCACTCGAGAGCGAATACGCTTCTCGACTTGGAGCAGGTCGATTTCAGACTCCATCATCGCCATCAGATATTCCAAACGCTCAGAGACATTAATCATCTCCAGTACGGTTTGTTTATCTTCAAGTTTTAATGGCATGTGTGCCGCCATGGTATCGGCAAGACGTGCAGCTTCATCGATACCCGACAATGAAGTTAATACTTCAGGTGGGATCTTCTTATTCAGCTTGATATAGCCTTCAAACTGGCCAATTGCCGAACGAACCAGTACTTCCTCTTCTTTATCGACAATGTTGTCTGATTCAAGATACTCGGCCGAGGCTACAAAATATTCTGTTTCCTGACTGTACTTAACAATACGCGCACGTTGTCCGCCTTCGACTAGGACTTTAACTGTGCCGTCAGGTAATTTGAGCAGTTGTAAAATAGAAGCAACGGTACCGACTTCAAAAATATCATCACTGGTCGGCTCGTCTAGTTCTGCATCTCGCTGCGCCACTAAAATAATCTGCTTATCTTGCTCCATAGCAGCCTCAAGACAGCGGATGGATTTTTCCCGACCAACAAACAGCGGGATCACCATGTGGGGATAAACCACAACATCTCTTAAGGGGAGTACAGGGAGTTCGATTCGCGCTTCACGCTCTAAGGTCATAGCTCGATTCCGTTTGCTAACAATGTTAATGAGTATATTGGGGTATATCGAATGGTTTCAATGGCAAATATAAAAAAAGGAGCCCAATGGACTCCTTAATCATAAATTAGCGTTACGTTAGGCTAATTATTATTCAGCAACCGCAGGTTGTGGCTCTGCCGATTCATAAATCAAAATCGGTTCGGATTCACCACTAACAACTGATTCGTCAATAACAACTTTAGCCACATTCTCAGATGAAGGCAGGTCATACATGATATCCAGCAGCATGCCCTCAACAATTGAGCGTAAGCCACGTGCACCTGTCTTACGGGTCATCGCTTTTAGCGCAATCGCTTTGAGCGCATCTTCTCTGAATTCAAGCTCAACCCCTTCCATGTCAAACAAGGCAGCAAACTGTTTAGTTAGGGCATTTTTAGGCTCAGATAAAATCTGAATCAGTGCTTCTTCGTCAAGCTCAGCCAAGGTCGCTAACACAGGAAGACGACCGATAAACTCAGGAATAAGACCATATTTAACTAAATCTTCTGGTTCAACCTGACTTAACATATCAGAAATGGTTGCTTTATCTGCTTCGCCTTTAACTTCGGCGCCGAAACCTATGCCGGTACCGACGTGTGAGCGTTGTTCGACCACCTTTTCAAGGCCCGCAAACGCACCACCACAGATAAACAAAATCTTAGAAGTATCGACTTGTAAGAACTCTTGCTGAGGATGCTTGCGTCCACCTTGTGGAGGAACAGCGGCAACCGTACCTTCAATCAGTTTAAGTAAGGCTTGCTGAACCCCCTCACCTGATACGTCACGGGTGATCGATGGGTTGTCAGACTTGCGGCTGATTTTGTCAATCTCATCGATATAAACAATACCACGCTGAGCCTTCTCAACATCGTAATCGCACTTTTGCAGTAGCTTTTGAATGATGTTCTCAACATCCTCGCCCACATAACCCGCTTCGGTTAGTGTGGTCGCATCGGCCATGGTAAACGGCACATTGAGAAAACGCGCTAAGGTCTCTGCAAGTAACGTTTTACCACTACCTGTAGGACCTATCAGCAAGATGTTACTCTTACCCAGCTCAACTCCATCAATTGGTGAAGCATTCTTTAAACGCTTGTAATGGTTATAAACCGCAACAGATAAAACTTTTTTAGCCTTATCTTGCCCAATCACATAATCATCAAGATGCGCTCTGAGCTCATGTGGCGTTGGCAATTTATCTTGATCTTGCTTTGGTGATATCTCTCTGATCTCTTCACGAATAATATCGTTACAGAGCTCTACACACTCGTCACAAACATAAACAGAAGGACCAGCAATTAGCTTACGAACCTCATGCTGACTCTTACCACAGAAAGAGCAGTACAGCAGTTTTCCGCTATCACCGTTGCTTTTGTTATCGCCCATTACTCTACCTCTTTTGCAGTTTCACTCACTGCACAATTCATCTTTCAGTCGCTTCTTTGAGCATAGCTCAGCAAGCGACAATTATCAGCCTCGTTTATCCAGCACTGAGTCAACTAGACCGTAAGTTTCGGCTTCCATTGCACTCATGAAGTTGTCGCGATCGGTATCGCGCTCAATCACTTCTAATGGCTGCCCTGTATGATCGGCTAACATTTGGTTTAATTTGTTCTTAATTCCCAAGATCTCTTGCGCGTGAATTGCGATATCAGACGCTTGACCTTGAAAACCACCTAATGGCTGGTGAATCATCACGCGAGAGTTTGGTAAACAATGGCGCTTGCCTTTAGCACCACCGGCTAATAAAAATGCACCCATGCTGGCAGCTTGGCCAATACAAACCGTACTTACGTTTGGCTTAATAAACTGCATTGTATCATAAATCGCCATCCCCGCAGTTACTGAACCGCCAGGCGAGTTGATATAAAGATAAATATCTTTATCTGGACTTTCTGATTCCAAAAACAGCAACTGGGCCACAATCAGATTTGCCATATGCTCTTCAACTTGGCCAACTAAGAAGATGACTCGCTCTTTTAACAGGCGAGAATAGATATCATATGAGCGTTCACCTTTAGCTGTTTGTTCAACAACCATGGGGACAAGTGCATTCAGTACTGATTCCGGCGCATTTTGCATTATTTATTTCCCTAAAATAAAAATGGCTCGTACGAGGAGCCTCATACGAGCCATTATAAATGGCTAATAGCCATTTAAGTCAAGCATAGGTTACGCTTGTGCAGTAGCCTTGTTCATAAATTCTTCGAAATTGACTTCTTTCTCGGTCACTTTCGCAGATTTTAGTAGTGCTTCAACTGCTTGCTCTTCTAGCGCAACGTTGCGCATGTTCTGCATCATCTCTTGGTTGTTGTTGTAGTATTCAACAACTTCACTTGGATCTTCGTATGCAGAAGCCATAGAAGCGATTAACGCTTGTACACGCTCATCTTCAGCTTTTAGCTCGTTAGTCTTGATCACTTCACCAAGAAGTAGACCTACTTTTACGCGGCGCTCAGCTTGTTCAGTGAATAGATCCGCTGGAAGCTCAGGCATGTTAGCCGCTTGCTGACCAAAACGCTGCATCGCTTGCTGACGCAGTACGTTTACTTCACCATCGATAAGTGCTTTTGGTAGATCAATTTCGTTTTGCTCAAGCAGACCGGTAAGAACTTGATCTTTTACGTTTGCTTTAAGCGCTTGCTCAAGCTCACGAGTCATGTTTTTAGTGATTTCAGCTTTAAGTGCTTCTAAACCACCTTCAACCACACCAAATAATTTTGCGAACTCATCGTTAACTTCTGGTAGGTTTGCCGCTTGAACTTCTTTAAGAGTAATAGCGAACTTAGCCACTTTACCTTTTAGGTTTTCAGCGTGGTAATCTTCAGGGAAAGTCACTTCGATATCGAACTCTTCACCGGCTTTATGACCTTCAACACCAGATTCGAAACCTGGGATCATGCGGTTGCTACCTAGTTGCAGTTCGAAATCTTCAGCTTTACCGCCTTCAAATTCTTCACCGTCGATAGAACCAACGAAGTCAATTTTAGCTTTGTCGCCGTCAGTCGCTGCGCGGTCAACTGCTTCAAAAGTCGCGTGTTGCTTACGTAGTGTTTCGATCATTGCGTCAACATCAGCGTCTTTAACTTCAGATACTGGCTTCTCAACTTCGATAGCTTCTAGACCTTTTAGTTCTACTTCTGGGTAGATCTCGAAAGTTGCTACGAATTGGAAGTTTTCAGCATCGGTTTCACCAGGAACGAAAGTCGGTGCACCCGCTGGGTTTAATTTTTCTGCAATGATGGCTTCAACGAAGTTACGCTGCATCACTTCACCAGTGATATCTTGACGAATAGCCTTGCCATAACGCTTGTTAATTACGCTTACAGGTACTTTGCCTGGGCGGAAACCTGGGATACGCGCACGCTTAGCTTCATTTTTCAGACTATCAGAAACGGCTTTTTCGATCTGTTCAGCTGGAACAGAAATCGTTAGGCGGCGTTCTAAACCTTGTGTTGTTTCTACAGAAACTTGCATTGTTTTACCTCGAAATATGTCAAACATCTTTTTGTAATAGTCGAATTTTCAACTATTAAGGTATTCGTTTCTTGATCTAAAAAAACGACTAAAATGGCTTGGTAACTGGGCTTGGCAGTCGTTGCACATAGTTGAAATTTATCAAGACGCGACATTATAGCCACGGTTTTCCGCATAGTCGAGCCTCAAAGACCGAATTCCGGACGTAAAAAAAGCGACCAGAGGTCGCTTTTTTAATTTCTTTATATAAAAGAAGTGGGGTGACTGATGGGACTTGAACCCACGACAACCGGAATCACAATCCGGGGCTCTACCAACTGAGCTACAATCACCACTGTTTGGTACGCCCGGCAGGATTCGAACCTGCGGCCATCCGCTTAGAAGGCGGATGCTCTATCCAACTGAGCTACGGGCGCTTCGCTATGAACACGGTTCATATCCTAACTGGGCTAAATAACGTGATACGCTATTTTTAAAAATGGTCGCTGTTATAAAAGAGAGGATTTTACCTCTTTTCAACTCTTAGTTAACTATAACTACCATTTTTTGAATTTGGTCGGTGATAGAGGATTCGAACCTCTGACCCTCTGGTCCCAAACCAGATGCGCTACCGGGCTGCGCTAATCACCGAAGGTATTACTTTTGTTCGACAATTTAAGAGTGTCTAACTCTGTCCACTTTAACCTTAATACTTAAGGTACGCACTGAACCGCGCATTTGCTGGACTCGGCTAAAGTTAACTAGCGAGGCGCAAAGTTTACGACGTAAAGCCTCTCGTCGAGAACGGAGCGCATCTTATCCCCTCACTTAATGGGCGTCAACGATTTTTTTGAAAAGCCTATTTAGATGCTTAATTTAGCACCTATTAGCGATTAAGTCATTGCCAAACACTGCAGTAAAAAACCACCAGATATGATACTTAGTGGCATCAGCTTGCAGCATCGAATTTCTATTTCTGTGGTAATTCGATTTAGTCAGTTTAACAAAAGTGCCTTGCTGCGGGATTATCCTAAATTTAAAACGGTCTGTTATACAGCTAAATCAATGACACCAACCATTGCCCCTGCTAAAATGTCGCGGTTTTTATTATCGCGCCATATAAAGGAAATCCTACCCCCATGACAGCCAAATTAATCGATGGCAAAGCGATTGCTCAATCCATACGAACTCAATTAACTGCTAAAGTCACTGCCCGTAAAGAAGCTGGTTTACGTGTTCCAGGTTTAGCGGTCATTCTTGTGGGCGCCGATCCGGCATCACAAGTTTATGTTGGTAGTAAACGCCGTGCCTGCGAAGAGGTCGGTTTCCTATCACAATCTTTCGATTTACCGGCTGATACTTCAGAAGAAGCCCTATTAGCACTCATTGATAAGTGCAATGACGCTCCTGCGATTGATGGAATTTTGGTGCAACTGCCTTTACCTAAGCACATTGAAGAATCAAAGGTCATCGAACGTATTCGCCCTGATAAAGATGTCGATGGTTTCCATCCATATAACGTGGGGCGTTTAGCTCAGCGCATTCCCGTACTGCGCTCATGCACGCCAATGGGGATCATGACACTCATCAAATCTACCGGCGTTGATACCTATGGTTTAGACGCTGTAGTCGTTGGCGCCTCTAATATTGTCGGTCGTCCTATGACGCTGGAATTATTGCTAGCAGGCTGTACGACAACCACTTGTCATCGCTTTACCCGCGATCTTGAAGACAAGGTTCGTCGCGCAGATCTAGTGGTAGTTGCTGTTGGCAAAGCTAACTTCATTCCTGGTGAGTGGATTAAACCTGGCGCGATTGTTATCGATGTGGGCATTAACCGCCTCGAGAACGGCACTTTGGTAGGTGATGTTCAATTTGATGTTGCGGCTGAATCAGCCAGCCATATTACCCCTGTACCGGGTGGTGTTGGTCCAATGACTATTGCTAGCTTGTTGGAAAATACCCTTTACGCCGCCGAGAATTATCACGACTAAGCCGGTTGCGCATTAAGTGTAAAAAAGCCTGCATTATAAATGCAGGCTTTTTTGTATTAGCGCTATTAAATCGCGAGTTACTTCTTACGCCAAGTCGTCCCTTCAGGGCCATCTTCTAAGATCACACCAAGTGCGTTCAAACCATCACGGGCAATATCGGCAGCAGGCCAATCTTTCTCGGCACGGGCACGATTTCGTTCGACAATTAATGCTTCGATTTGTGCCACTTCATCATCACTGCCCTGCCCCTTGAAGAAAGCATCGACATCTTGATCTAAAATACCAAGCACATCAGCAAGCTGCTTCATGCTCACACCTAGCGCAGAAGCTGCAACTAAATCATCAACCTTCAAACGATTAATTTCACGCACCATATCAAACAGCACAGAATAAGCTTCTGGTGTATTAAAATCATCATCCATGGCTGCAGTAAACTTAGCCACAAACTCAGTCGCGGGGGCTGCTTTAACAGTAAGATCAAGCCCTTTCAATGCCGTATAAAGACGCTCTAAAGCCGCCTTAGCCTGCTTAAGGTTATCTTCTGAATAATTAAGCTGACTACGGTAATGACCCGATAGTAAGAAATAACGTACTGTCGAAGCATCATAATGGGCTAACACATCACGGATAGTGAAGAAGTTATTCAGTGACTTTGACATCTTCTCTTTGTCGACCATCACCATACCTGTGTGCATCCAGTAGTTCACATAAGGCGTGTCATGAGCACAGCAAGACTGAGCGATTTCATTTTCATGATGCGGGAACTGTAAATCTGAACCACCACCATGAATATCAAAATGCTCACCTAAATGTTTGCTATTCATCGCCGAACATTCGATATGCCAACCAGGACGACCTGGGCCCCAAGGAGAATCCCAAGTTGGTTCACCAGGTTTAGACATTTTCCATAAGACGAAATCCATAGGATCACGTTTATTTTCATCGACCTCTACTCGCGCACCGGCTTGCAGTTGATCTAAATTTTGCCCTGAAAGACGGCCATATTCAGGGAACGAAGACACACTGAATAAAACATCGCCGTCATCGGCAACATAAGCATGGTCGCGTTCAATTAAACGCTCAACCATTTCGATGATTTCAGGGATATGTTGTGTTGCCCGCGGCTCAAAATCGGGACGCTGCATATTAAGCGCGTCAAAGTCACGATACATCTCTTGTGTCAGCCGCTCTGTCAGAGAATCACAGCTCTCATTATTTTCGGCCGCACGCTTAATGATCTTGTCATCAACATCGGTAATGTTGCGCTGAAAATTCACTTCGTAACCACGGAATCTCAGGTATCGGACTATCATGTCAAAAGCAACAAACGTACGTCCATGACCGATATGACACAAATCATAAATGGTCACCCCGCAGACATACATGCCAACTTTTCCTGGCTGTAATGGCTTAAATTGCTCTTTTTGGCGGGTAAGACTGTTGTATAGCTTCAACATGGAGATTCTCTATAAATAATTGACAACAAATAGGCTATTGAGTCTATCACCTGAAAACCGACGCTTCCAGCATGAGAGCGCGAATGCAGCGCGTTTTTTGCCCTTGGACACATTAACGCCAAGCCAAAGCCTAAAAGCGCAGCAAAAATAAGCTGGTTTGAATGAAAGTGGAGCGAATCGCTTTATGCTATACCCTGAATAGGCTAGAATCTGGCGCTATCAATCTAAGACTAACCAAGAGAAAACTCTAATGATCTTAATGCAAACCAATCACGGCGACATCAAAATTGAACTGAATGCAGAAAAAGCCCCTGTCACTGCGGCTAACTTCACTCAGTATGTTAAAGATGGCTTTTACGATGGTACGATTTTTCACCGCGTGATCGACGGTTTCATGGTTCAAGGCGGCGGCTTTACCGAAGATATGACACAAAAGCGTCCGAATGAGTCAATCAAAAACGAAGCTAACAATGGGCTATCAAATAAAGTAGGCACCATTGCAATGGCACGTACTTCAGATCCACATTCAGCCACGGCTCAGTTCTTTATCAACATCAACGACAACACTTTCCTCGACTTCAAGTCTGAATCAGGCCAAGGCTGGGGTTATTGTGTATTTGGTGAAGTGGTTGAAGGCATGGATGTCGTCAATAAAATCAAAGCCGTTGCAACGGGTAACCGTGGCATGCATCAAGATGTACCACTAGAAGCGGTTATCATCGAAAAAGTCACTATCGCTGAATAACTGACTCGAGTAATCATCCGTTGAATTACACACTCTTTGTGGGCGATTTGCACTTAAGTGCCGATCGCCCCGATATCGCTAACGCGTTTTATCGTTTTCTCGACAACCACACTGAAAATTGCGATGCCCTGTATATTTTGGGCGATCTATTTGAAGTTTGGGTAGGCGACGATATTGCCGAAGCTTTTGCCCTTGAATTAGCCCAACGTCTCAAACAATTCTCCAGCCACACGCCTATCTATTTCATTCATGGTAATCGTGATTTTTTACTCGGTAAGAAATATGCCCAGTTGGCGGGGATGACATTGTTACCAGAGGTGCACTGTATCGACCTGTACGGCAAAAAAACGGTGTTATTACACGGTGACAGCCTATGCACCTTAGATAAAGCTTATCAGCGCTTTCGCCGCTTTAGGAATCAAGCTTGGGCAAAGTTTATCTACAATCATCTTCCTAAAAAGCAACGCCTTGCCATCGCCAGTAAATTGCGCAATAAGAGTCAGCAAGGTAATCAGCAAAAAAGCTATACCATTATGGATGTCGAGCAAAACGCTGTAGCTGAGCTAATAGCGCAAACCGAAAGCAAGCTGATGATCCATGGCCACACTCACAGACCCAAGATCCATCAGTTGCCAAATGAGTGTCAGCGTATTGTGGTTGGCGACTGGTATGATCAAGGCAGTGTCTTAACTATCTCTGCAACCGATACCCGACTCGAAACCTTACCCTTTACCGATTAAGTGTCACTCGAAGCTCTCATCTCAAGATCAGGCTTCAAGCTCATAGCTAATCTCATACCTAAGCACATAGCAAAACTCAGTTTAGCTCGGCCGACCCGAATGGAATTTGAATTCATCATCTTGGGAGACAATTAACTGCGCCTCTACCTGAGCAAAATGTTCCACCCGTTGCTTGATATCTTCTGTGGCAATCGATTGCGCTAGCTTAAGGTAATCTTGGTAATGACGCGCTTCTGAGCGCAGTAATGACACATAGAATTTCTGCAACTCACTATCCAAACGCGGTGCCAGTTTGGCAAAACGCTCACAAGAGCGAGCCTCGATAAAGGCACCTACAATCAGCTTATCGACAAGCGTCGCTGGCTCATGAGTACGAACGTGTTTCATCAGCCCCTTTGCGTAACGTCCTGCAGTTAAGTTTTGATACTCGATGCCTCTAGCCTGCATAATCTCAAGCACTTGTTCGAAATGATGAAACTCTTCTTTGATTAAACGCACCATTTTTGCAATCAAATCGCTGCCAAAGTCGACACCCGCTTTCGGCTGTAACTCCCCGACCAGCTCATTTTTTTTCACATCTCGAGCCAAAAACTCACTGATAGAGCGCTGTTTGTTATAAACAAAATCTTCGTAAGGCTTAGCCCAACTCAGCAGCAACTCACCACTGGTTTTATCGATGGCATATTTGCGGATCATGAACATCGCGGTCTGAGCCGCTTTTAGCTCGCAATTGCAGTGGTCGATAAGCAGCTCATTCAGCCGCTCAGGGTGACAGGCCATTGCAATCCATTCATCAGGGGTTTCACATTTTAAAAACTGCTTAATTGGGGCTAATAAAGTTTGCATCGACTCTCTAAATAACTTGGCTCTAATCTGGCTGAGCATTTTAGCAATAAAACCACAGTTAAAATATCCTCTGACTCCAACTGAGTACAGATATTGCCAATTGAATAAATGCTAAGAGTAGCTACAGCGAAAATAATGAGACAAAACGATAAATTACCATCGGCTGGTGATTCTCATAATCCCATTTTGATGCATAAAACAGATGATGTTTATCATGGCTATTTTAATCTGCCGGTAGATTCAAATCAGGACGCGAGTAGTTATTAGCTTGACTAGTGTTCTTTTATGTTCAATAAATAAACTATATCGGTCACATTGATGTGACTGTTTGGGGGCCTAAGGTCTATTGGCTTGCAGACCAAAAGGCATATGGGTTCGTCTGTAGTTTGGCGAGCACGATATAAGAGCTGAACAAGGATAACTATAATGATATTGAATCACTTAATGGGGTTATACACACATCCAAAAGAAGAGTGGCATACTATTGAAAAAAACCATGAGGCCGTTAAAAGCAGCCTTAGTCATGTATTACTCATTGCACTCATACCCACCATCTGTACCTTTATCGCATCAACCAAGATTGGCTGGAACCTCGGGGTTTCCGAGCCACTATTTCTCACTGCCAATAGCGCATTAATGATGTCTGTCAGCATGTACTTTGGTTTGATCGCCGGGGTCTTTGGACTCGCCTACCTCGCCTTTTGGATGGCAAAAACCTTCGATGCCAGCCCAAGTTTTACTCAAGCTTTAGAGTTGGCATCTTATACTGCCACACCCTTGTTTATGGTGGGTTTAGCCGCCTTGTATCCTTCACTATGGTTTATGATGGTCGTTGGTTTAGCCGGTTTAACCTATTCGGTTTATCTGTTGTATACCGGGGTACCAATCATCATGAATATTCCTGAGGAAAAAGGCTTTATCTATGCCAGCTCAGTGGTGACTGCCGGCCTAGTGTTATTAGTCGCCTTAATGGCATCGAGCATCATTTTATGGAGCTTCGGACTCGGTCCAATGTATCAATAGCTAACATCATTAACGATCAAAAAAAGGCTTTAGATTTCTCTAAAGCCTTTTCTATTTGAGCCTCTAGCCCTGTAACAGAATCAAATATTAATTTGACGAGTCGCGTAATGGTACAGTTAAGTTAAACACTAAACTGTCTGGCGTTGAGTCTTTATTATCAGCACAGAAATAACCTTCACGCTCAAACTGATACGCCTTTTCTGCTTCAGCATTCACGAGTCCTGCTTCGACAACACCGTTGCGCACAACCAATGATTCAGCATTAAGCACTTCATCAACAGTCTCCGCCGCCGCTGGGTTCGCTTGGTTAAATAGCTTGTCATAAAGACGAAATTCCGCCTTCACCGCAGTAGTGGCTTCAACCCAATGAATAACCCCTTTCACCTTACGACCATCTGCAGGGTTTTTCCCTAATGTCTGATCATCATAAGTACAGTAAATAGTGGTCACATTGCCATCGGCATCTTTTTCACAGCGTTCAGCCTTAACCACGTAAGCGTTACGTAAACGTACTTCTTTACCTTGTACTAAACGCTTATATTTCTTATTGGCTTCTTCTCTGAAATCATCGGCATCGATATAGATTTCACGGCCAAAAGCTAATTCACGTGTTCCCATCGACTCAATCGTTGGGTGCACCGGAGCGCTTACCGACTCAGTTTGGCCTTCGGGATAGTTTTCGATAATCAACTTAACCGGATTAATCACCGCCATAGCACGAGGCGCATGCTCGTTTAACTCTTCACGAATACACGCATCGAGCATACCCACTTCAACCATGTTCTCTTGTTTCGTCACACCGATGCGGCGACAAAACTCCCGGATCGAAGCCGGCGTGTACCCACGACGACGTAAGCCTGCAATAGTAGGCATACGTGGATCATCCCAACCTGAAACCAAGTTACGTACCACTAAGTCATTCAGCTTGCGCTTAGACATCAAGGTATATTCAAGATTAAGACGTGAAAACTCGTATTGACGTGTGCGATTTGGGGCTTGGAAATCATCAAGATTATCCAATACCCAGTCATACAAGCGACGGTTATCTTGGAACTCTAAAGTACATAGTGAATGGGTAATATTCTCAAGCGCATCCGAAATACAATGGGTGAAATCATACATAGGATAGATGCACCACTTATCACCGGTTTGATGATGATGTGCAAAACGAATACGGTAGATAATGGGATCACGCATGCACATAAATGGCGAGGCCATATCGACTTTTGCACGCAGGGCACACTCACCCTCTTTGAATTCACCTAAACGCATTTTTTCAAATAACGCTAAGTTATCTTCGATAGAGGTATCGCGATAAGGGCTGTTTTTACCAGGCTCTTTCAATGTGCCACGGTATTCACGAGTCTGTTCGCCATTAAGAAAGCAGACATAAGCTAGCCCTTTACTGATCAACTCTACCGCATATTGATGTAATTGCTCAAAATAATTAGATGAATAGCGAATTTCACCATCCCACTCAAATCCTAACCAATGCACGTCAGCCTGAATCGAATTAACATAATCGATATCTTCTTTTTCAGGGTTGGTATCATCAAAACGTAAGTTACATTGCCCCTTATAGTCCTTAGCTAAACCGAAGTTCAAGCAAATAGACTTAGCATGACCGATATGAAGATAGCCGTTCGGCTCAGGTGGAAAACGTGTGTGCACGTGGTCGTGCTTACCGCTTTCTAAATCTTCATCAATGATGTTACGAATGAAGTTACTTGGACGAACTTCTGTGTCCACATGACTCATGGATATCCTCTTTACCAACTGTGCTATGACTAATCCGCATTTTAGCCGATCAGTATCGATTAGGGAAAACCAGCATATTCCTACAGATCTGATTGAGTTACAACGTCTCGCCGCTAAAAACTGGTCTCATTTACCACAAAAACAAAAAAGCAGCGAATAATCGCTGCTTTTGTTAGCAAAATGCCCTTTTATTCAGTAACCACATTCACTACTGGGATCAAGGTTTGCTGCTTTATGCCTTTGCGCTTAAGCCATAGATAAAAGCCAATCAACGCAATGATAAAGAAACCAATCCATAATGACGATTGTAGTGGATGCTCAGCAAAGGTTGCCGCCTGATAAAATACCGTTGCTGTGCCATAAGCTAAAGCAAAGGTCCAAGCTGCTGCAAAGGTCGCCCAACGTGAACCAAACTCACCTACTAAGGCCCCCATTGCTGCAACACAAGGTGTGTAGAGCAAAATAAACAACAAGTAAGCGAAAGCTGCGACAATACCAGTAAAGCCTGCATGCAATGCTGTAAAGGTACTAGTATCAACTTCTAACTCTGCAGAAGCCGCCTCAACCGTCGATACGTCACCAACAGACATAGAAAGAGGATCATCTGCTGCGATACCAAACAAGTTCTCAGGTATGGTCGCTAACGCTTCACTGAAGCTTTCTGATAACGGAGTCAAGGCCTCATCTTCATCGCTAGGTGTTGAATATAAACTGTTTAATGTTCCAACCACCGCTTCTTTAGCGAAAATACCCGTAATAATCCCCACTGTTGCAGGCCAGTTGTCTTGTTCGATACCCATTGGAGCAAACAGCGGAGTCACTTTCTGACTGGCAACACTCAATACTGACTCAGAGCTGTCTTCGTGGCCAAATGTGCCGTCGATACCAATCGCATTAACAAAGTTTAGCAAGGTCACCACGATAACAATGGTTTTACCCGCACCTTTAATAAAGCTCTTGGTACGCTTACCCGTACGAGCCATCACTGTCTTAAATTTTGGCTTCTCGTAATTAGGCAACTCCATGACCACGGCACTGCTGACGCCGGGTAAAATTGTTGAGCGTAACAGCAAGCCTGTACCAATCGCAGCCAAAATACCAATGAGATACAGTAGGAAAACTAAGTTTTGTCCCGACTCAGGAAAGAAGGCAGCTGCAAATAAAGCATATACTGGTAAACGTGCACCACATGACATAAATGGCGCCATCATACCAGTAACGATACGCTCACGTTCGCTACCTAAGGTTCGAGTTGCCATGATGGCAGGCACCGAACAACCAAATCCAACAATCATAGGCACGAAAGCCTTGCCCGGTAGACCTATACGACGCATCAGGCCATCAACCACAAAGGCCGCTCGCGCCATATAGCCTGAGCCTTCGAGAATCGACAAGGCTAAAAACAGCGCCGCAATCACAGGAATGAAGGTGGCAACGGTTTGAATACCTTGGCCAACACCACCAGCAACAATCGTCACCAACCAAGCTGGAGCACCGAGATTCGACATCAAGGCGCCAAAATGATCCACAAATAATGCACCTGCGGTGATATCGAAGAAATCGATAAATGCACTGCCCACGTTGATGCTGAACATGAACATCAGATACATGACGAATAGGAAAATCGGAATTCCGGCAATGGGGTGTAGCACCAGCTTATCGAGTTTATCGCTTACCGTTTGTACAT
Source organism: Shewanella sp. Isolate11 (assembly GCF_022398315.1). Lineage (GTDB taxonomy): Bacteria > Pseudomonadota > Gammaproteobacteria > Enterobacterales > Shewanellaceae > Shewanella. Next base: position 1,036,469 of record NZ_JAKEVF010000001.1, on the reverse strand, counting down.
CACCATTGCTAACCGCACTATTATAAGCCTGCTGTACAAAGTCAAAACGCGTGGTTGCCACCATGATCTCGATGTCTTTGCCATCGGCAGCCAGTGCTTCAGAACACTGTGCCACTTCAGTCAACATCTGGCCATTTTTGCACTTACCGCAACCTAATCCATTTGCTAACATCGCTAGCGCACGGCCACGACTTAACTGATTATCACGCTCAAATAGTGCCTCGATACCTGATTCAATTTGCTTGTCATAGCTAAGGACTAATGGCGCTTCAGAGACTTTGCCCTCAAGAAGATCAACAACCTGCGCTTTAACTTGTAAGATATCCGCTTCTTCACGCGAACAAACGGCGATCACTGGACAACCAAGTTGCTCGCTCATCTTAACGACGTCTATATCGATTCCATGGGCTTTAGCCACATCAATCTTATTGATCACCACCACCATAGGTATACCCAGTTCTCTGAGCTGAACCGTTAAATAGAGGTGTCTTTCGATATTGGTAGCATCGATCAGATTGATAATGCCGTCCATCTTGGCATCGGCCAGATACTGCTGGGCAATCTGCTCGTCCAAAGAACAGTCGCAGCTACTTCCTGCAGGAAGCAGATCATAAATACCAGGTAGGTCAGTTAGAAATACATCGGCCCCATTTAAGGTAAAGTGACCGGTTTTTTTCTCGACAGTCACACCCGACCAATTACCTACCTGCTGGTTAGCACCAGTGAGCGCATTAAACAGAGTCGATTTACCCGCATTAGGATTACCAACCGTGACACAATGAAATTGTTTAGCCATGAGCAACATCCACCTCAATTACATCCGCTAAATCTTTACGCATACACAACTTACTACCACGAATAGCCAACTCTAGACCCGAGCCCATAGGCGCACGTCTAAGTAGAGTAAAAGAGGTGTTTGGGGTGATTCCCATAGATAACAACTTGCGTTTAACGACAGAAGGCAACTGAATTTGGCCAACTTCTGAAATAACTGCACTGTCGCCAGGCTTTAATTCACTCAATTTCATATCGTAGTACTACCCTTTGAGGTCTTGCATATTCTCAACTAGCTTCGATTCTAACCAAGCACAGATCCAAATAACTTTACCTAGATCAACATTTGGGAGTGGAAACGATAATAGTTTTCAATTGAGTTATATTATGTGACATATCTCTCAGTGAGTAAAACCCTTTTGTAAATGATAATGATTTTTATTTCGATGCAATTAGGGCGCCGCGTATGCCTTGCATTTGTGATCGTCATCACACTTATCACCAATACCATGGGGATTTTCAGTTTTATCGACTAAAAGCCAACAACTTTTTCACACAAAAGAAACATTTTCAGCCTATTATTTAGGCTTAGCGAATTTAGCAAATCATTAAACATAAAAATTAAAATCCGCTTCTTTAGTGCTTGGGATGAAAATGATGAAAATGGACTCTACGTGGATGAAACGATTCAACTTAATGACCTTACTGGCAAGCTTTCTGCTGGTGAGTACTTCTGTTATTGCAACCCCCTGGGATGATATGCCTGCCAAAGACGTCGAGAAGGTTCTCGATGAAAAGTTTGCCAAAGGCGAATACTCCCCTAAAGGTGCTGATACATGTTTAATGTGCCATAGAAAAAACGAAAAAGTCATGGCGCTTTTCGATGGGGTGCACGGAAATCCGCAAGTCCAAGGCTCGCCAATGGCAGACCTACAATGTGAGGCTTGTCATGGCCCACTAGGTAAGCACAACCGTGGTGGCAAGGAACCCATGATCACCTTTGGTTCCAACTCTCCGGTTCCTGCAGCAAAACAAAATAGTGTGTGTATGAGTTGTCATAACGATGACAAGCGCATGGCATGGGAAGGAAACCATCATGATAACGCCGACGTCGCCTGTAGTGACTGCCATCAGGTGCATACGGGCCATGACCCTATCTTGAGCAAAACAGAAGAAGTCAGCGTTTGTACGACTTGTCATACTCAACAAAAAGCCGATATGCACAAACGCAGCTCACACCCTATGCAGTGGCAACAGATGGTATGTAGCGATTGCCATAATCCTCATGGCAGCTTAAACGAATCAAGCTTAAAGCAGATGAGTGTTAACGAGAACTGTTATGCCTGTCATGCTGAAAAACGGGGTCCCAAATTATGGGAGCACGCCCCAGTTACCGACAACTGCGCAAACTGTCACAACCCACATGGCAGCGTGAACGAAGCGATGTTAATAAGTAAACCACCACAGTTATGTCAGCAGTGTCACGCCTCGGTCGGCCATACCTCAAACGCGGTCTTCGGTAATATGCCTAACGCCTTTAATGCTGGCCAAAGTTGCATGAATTGCCATAACCAAGTTCATGGTTCTAATCACCCATCTGGCAAGTTATTGCAACGTTAATAGGGAGTATTGACATGAAGAACCACAATGGACATCGCACGCTCCCGATAAAACTCAGCGCTATCACCTTGGCCATCATGAGTTCAATGGCTTATGCAGATGGTTATGGTATTGCATCGGCTAACCGTGAATCCCTAAAGCAAGATGGCTGGGACTGTAAACGTTGTGAACTAAAAACCGGCACTCAGGGCACTATCGGTGTTGGGGTAGCAAGTAATGATGGTGAAGACAGCCGTTTTGGCAATACCACAGGCACAGATGAAGACGGCTTTGTTGCCAGCGTTGAAGCCGACGTTTCACATTTAACTGAGTCGGGTTACCAGACCCGATTTAACGCCGATAAATTGGGCTATGACAACGGTTCAGCGGATCTAACAACAGGCCGCCGTGGACAATACAGTATCAATGCGTCGTATCGAGGCATCACGCGTTACGATACCAACAGTGCCATGAGCCCATTTAGCCGCCAAAACAATCAGTGGTTACTTCCTTCACAGTGGCAGTCCGCCGCCACAACAGATCAAATGAGCGACCTGCAAACTGCGGCTATGCCCATTGAATTGAAAATTGCCCGAGACCGATTCAATTTAGGCGCCGATTACAACGGCAGCTTCTATAAAGCCAATATCGACTATCAACATGAACAACGAGAAGGCTATCGCACGAGCAGCGCTAACTTACTCAGTAACAGCGTGCAGCTGGCACAACGTGTGGACGACTCGACAGATAATGTCACCTCAAAATTTTATCTTAGGGGTGATAGCTGGTTAGCTGGGATAGATGCGGGAGTCAGCTATTATCGTAATGATGAAGAATCTCTCTATTGGCAATCACCATTTTCGCCCACCTTTGGTGCTGCTTATTTTGGCCAAAATGCAGTTGCACCGGACAACAAAGCCTATCGCATTGCTGGCAACTCACAATTTTCAAGCGACGGACAACAAGTACTAATGCATGTGGGTTTTACCCGCATGACTCAAGACCAAGCCTTTTTACCCGCAACGATCAATGGCCCATCTCCAGTGCTTCCTAACGACAACTTGGATGGTCAAGTCGATATTTTAGAAATGAAACTGAACTATTCAGGGCGATTAACCCAAGATTTGTCCTTAAGAGCAAGTTATGACTATCGCGATCGTGACAATAAAACTGAATTTGACAGCTACCCTCAAGTGATCACCGACAGTTTCTACAGTGGTGATGCAACACCTGCAGAATATGATCGCACTCGTCAGCAAGCAGCGGTTGCAGCTAAATATCGCTTCAGTCGCGCGATTTATCTCGATGTCGGTTACGATTATGACTACAACACCTACAGTGATTTAGATCGTCAAACCCTGCGAGAAAACAGCATTTATGGCAAGCTAAACTACCGTATCACATCACAATGGTTAGTATGGCTAAAAGCATCTGGAAGCGACCGAAGCGGTAGTGAATATATGCCAGTAACGACCACTGCGAGCCCAAGTAATCCTCTGCTACGCAAAAGCTATTTAGCCGATAGAGAACGTCAGCAATATGGACTCTATGCCAGTTACTCAGCCGGAAGTTTAGGCGTCACAGCAAACCTTCATTGGATGCAAGATGACTATAACGAAACCCTTATCGGCCTTACCGAGGTCGAAACTCAAGGCTATGACTTATCGGCCAACTATGCGATTAACGACAACATCAGCTTAAACGCTTTCGTCAATCAAGATTGGCGCGACAGCGATCAAGCTGGCAGTAGTAATTTCGGTACGCCTAACTGGTTTGCCACCGCTGAGGAGCAATCCACCCTCATAGGGACTGGAATCAATTACGGCAACTTAATGGATAACAAGCTCAATCTGGGTCTGGATTACACCTATTCCGATGGCCAGAGTGATACCCAAGTCACTCAAGGCTTACAATCTCCTTATGGCGATTATTACTCGACTAAACACAACGTTAATGCCTTTGCACGCTATCAAGTCAGCGAAGCTGTCGGTTTACGATTCGACTGGATTTATGAGCAATACCAAGATACAGATTGGGCCAACCAAGGGCTCACTTTGGATGCGATACCCAATGTATTGAGTTTTGGAGATTTAAGCCATGATTACAGCTCCCACTACTTTGGACTGACATTAAGTTATCAGCTCTAACTGATGCCACAAGACTAATTTCCAAGGAAGAGATGATGAAAACAATGACAAATCTTAAACGTTATGGAACCACAGTAGCCTTAGCAATCTTACTAACGGCTTGCGGAGGAGACGATGGCGAACCGGGTGAGCCAGGTGAACCAGGCGGCCAACCCGCTGTTGATATTAGTTCTCTGCATATCACTTTTAGTGATATCACTATGGAAGATGGTGTCGCTACCGTAAATTATCGTGTCAGTAACCAAGATGATGATCCTGTAGTGGGCATTCCCAGCACCACTTATATCGCCGCACAATTATTACCCCAAGGCTATACCGGGTCTGGCGATAGTTCACAATGGCAATTTTTCACTTCTGAGACTTGCCCAACCAGTTGTGTTGGTGAGTATACCGATCATAAAAACGGCTATTACAGTTACCAATTCAGTGCTGCTTTCGACGGTATGAATAATATTGAATACCAAGCAGGTTCGACGCAACGTCTGGTCATTAAATTGGGCGGAGACAGTCTCCCTGATGGTACCGCTTTGCCATTAATTAATGAGCATTATGACTGGCAAGCTCCCAATAATGGTGAAAGTAGTGAGCCAACTTATACTCGCAACTTAATTAAAATTGAGACCTGTAATACTTGTCACAACGACCTCGCGTTTCACCGCGGCAGATACAACCAAGTTGAAACTTGTGTCAGCTGTCATAACGCTGACCACGTTAGCAATCCTGAAAACATCTTCCCACAGATGATCCACAGCAAGCATTTAACCGGTTTCCCTGGCTCAGTCGCTAACTGCCAAACCTGTCATGCCCAGGATGATACGCTGCCTGAAAATGCGAATTGGGCTCAAGTCCCCACCATGGAAGCTTGTGGTTCATGTCATACCGCTATTGACTTCAAAGCCGGACAAGGTCACCCAGCCCAAGCTAACAATAGCAACTGTGTTGCTTGTCATAACCCAGATTGGACCGCGAGTGCCCATAATGACAGCGGCGATGAGTCGGCTCTTGAGCAATTTAAGGCCGAAATCACAGCGGCATCGCTCAGTGGGGACACTGTATCACTCACATTAAAATTGAGTAATCCTGCAACCGGCACAGCATATACCGACAGCGCCGATAAACTCGACTTTTTGTCAGACCTTCGAGTCTACGCAAACTGGGGAACAAGCTTCGATTATTCAGCCAGCTCTGGTTCGAATATTCGCTTGAAAAATATTACACCTATATCGGGAAGCGCCGGCAGCTACAACTATGAAATATCGGGTTTAACTGTCCCCGCAGGTAGCGAAACTGATACGGGTGTATTAGCTATTCAAGGACGGATCTGCGCCGCCGATGGCGTGTTAGGCGACTGCGCTGATACTAGCTTTAGTACGGTAAATATCAAGTCAAGCCACCAGTTCTTCAATGCTCAAGCATTAACAGACTCAGGCAGACGCGTAGTCGTGACCAATGAAACCTGTGGCAGCTGTCATGGTGATCAACAGCTCAACATACATGGTTCACGCAATGACTTAGAGGGTCAATGTCAACTGTGTCACAACCCGAATAGACAAGCCGATTCAACCGTGGCAAATCCATCCAATGCGAATGTGGATTACAAGCACTTTGTTCATAGCATTCACAGTGGTAACCACGCCGACTTTGCCGACATTAACTACCCGGGCAATATCGGTAATTGCGGCCAATGCCATACCGAAAACAACGGTGTATCAACGGTGGCTTTACCTCTTATTAGCACCATGAAGCCACTGGCGATTGATGATGGCACCTTTACCAGCCCTACAGCGGCTATTTGTAGTGATTGCCACCTAAGTGATGCAGCTAAAAACCACATGACGCAGCAAGGCGCTGTGTTTATGGGTACAGAAGCCGATGCAACCGCTGGCACTGAAAGTTGTGCAACCTGTCATGGACAAGGTAGCAGCTACGACGTGTTGAAAGTGCATCCGATTCAATAGCAAAGCATTAGCTTACTGTATTGATTAATGATTTAGCTCTACAAGGAACGCAATGATGAAGAGAACAGCAAAGGGACTAAATTTCGCAATGGGGCTGGTGACCGCAACCACCTTGTTACTACTTTCCGCCTGTGGCGGTGACGATGGCAAAGATGGTGAACCCGGAAAACCAGGCCCCGTTGGCCTTGATATAGCTCAGGCAACGAGCCTGAATATTGAGCTTGAAAACCCGATGATTGAAGAAAATACCATTAGCGTTGATCTAGTGTTGACCAACGCCAATGGAGTGCCAGTCACGGGATTAGAAAGTTTTGCTGATGCCAATATCTTCGGCTTAGGTATAGCTAAGCTCGTTCCACAAGGCGGTAAAGGTTACAAGACACCCCAGTGGATTAGCTATATCAATGCAATGCGTTCCCCAGATGCAGCAAGAACCTTGACCAATTTTACTTATACTGAAAATGGTCAAGATGTTGCGGTTAACTTCACCCCAGGGGATGCAATACAAGCCGGTATAGAGTCCGGCTGTGGTGTAACTTGTGTCACTGTAGTCGACCCTGGAGTTTATCGTTATACCTTCGAGACTAAGCTGGATGCGCTGACCGAAATTGACGATCTAGATTTAAGCTATGATCCAACTTTAGTTCATCGTATTACACTTGAATTCCAGGCAAATAGCGATCGTGAAAAGCTGGTGAATGCGCATATCGACTTTATTCCAGAAGAAGATTTTAGAACCGCCGAACCAGAAGAGACTCGCACCGTTGTTAGTATCGAAGATAACTGTGTCGCGTGTCATAACACCAACTATGCCGATACATCAGCAACCGCCAAACCGCTGTTGCTGCATGGTGGTAGACGTTATGACACGGCAAACTGCCAAATGTGCCACAACAGTTACAGTACCGACCCTGAAACAGGCTCATCTTTAGACCTAGCCGCCATGGTACATGAAATCCATAAAGGCGATTACATCATGGTAGGGCGTGGCACCATTCATGACTTTAGCGGTGCTATAGCCAAAGCCGCCAACGATCCCAACATTGGTTATCCTCTTTATCGAGATGGACAAGATGTCTCTGAAAAAGTGACCCTTCCGGTAGACATTGGCAACTGCCAAAGCTGTCATAGCACAGATGGTAATGGCCCTGCCGATGCCACTGCATTTATGCACCACCGAGGACTTGCTTGTGCCTCGTGTCATATGACGGGCTTTAACCCTATCGACAACCCTGAGTTCTTAACACCACCAGCGGGTCAAAAAGATAGGGGCTACGTAGGTAACTATTTCCATTACTATTCAGATCCTGCAACCGATGGTATCCCTGGCGCTGACGTAACAGGTGTATTTAACAGCGGTGGATGTGGTTCATGCCATGCAGAAGAGGATGAACAAGGCAGTGCTCAATACCATTTAGCAAAAGCTAATATCAACCAATCTCTGCGTGAAAAATACACTTATAGCATCGGAAATGGTACCTTTGATGCGGCTACAGGTGAACTCAACTTTATCGTTGATTGGAGCAGTGATGTTGCACCACAAACTGACCCTAACGTGAAAGAATTTTGGGTAAGTTTAACGGCATTCGATGGAACCGAGTTCACTATGGGCCCTCGCCCATCAAGTGGTGCCTTAGGTCGCAGTGAGAGTCGAATCTCAGTTAATTTAGCAGGGGTTGATACTAATGCGAACCTCACTGCAGCGGCTAATGGCTCGGCAATCACTTATACCTTAACGGGCATCACTATTACTGGCGGTACCTCCCCAGAGCCTTACTCGCAGATAGTCAATTTAGGCCAAGGTTTCATGGATGGAAAACTGCTTATTTGTGCCAATTCAGATGAAATCGATCCAACTGCTGATGCGGCGATTGATTGTAGTGATACCACAGCCACTATCTCAGAAGTCATTGTCGGCAGTAACAAAGCCTCTTTCTCATCGACTGGCGATGCCATTGATAGTCGTCCGCTGTTGGTGTCTGAGGCAAAATGTGCTAATTGCCATGGTGAACAAGCCGATTTCTCGCAAGCCCATTCAGGAACTCGAGGAGATTATGCCCCTGATAATAGCTGCGGAACCTGTCATTCAGCGATACCAAATACCGCTGTAGCCTTAGCAGATGGTAGCTGTGTTACATGTCACAATGGTGCTCCAGCTCATAGCATTAAGCCATTTGAACGCGGATTTGATTTTAAGGTGATGATCCACGAAATTCATGCCGACACTCGTAGTCAGCGCCGTACAACCACAGAAGGTATTACCTTCCCAGAAAACCCTGCTAACTGTGCAGCTTGTCATGATGACGGTCAAATTAGCCTGAGTAATTTGGCTAACAAACCCGCCTTTATGGCTAGCAATGGTGAGTTCTCGCCCATAGTCGCTGCATGCGCTTCTTGTCATGCACCTACCCGAGCTGAGTCTGCATCAACAGTAAGTCACTTCGAAGGTAATGGTGGTGTTTATGAAGGTACTTCTGGCACCTACCAAGTGGGTGATGAAACCTGTGCTCTGTGTCATGATGCAGGAAAATCAGCAGGGTTTGACTCAAACCACCCTATCAAGTGGTAACACTATTGGCTGTTTAACCTTTAATCTATAGTGAACAAAGCGGTGCATTAGCACCGCTTTTTTATGCCTGAAAAAATAAGTAAATACCTCGCTTCTATCTATGCATCAATATCGATAATAAGCCGAGGCCCTCCCCTAGCGACCAATTTTTACTTATATAAAGTCTCAACCCCGTTGTCCTTAAAACGATAAGGGTTACAGCTTAAATCCGCTCAGGATTCCTTTGTTGCTTAAACATCAAAAATACAAGTAAATTACTCTTTATTCATAACACTATGTGTACAATTTACAAACAACATAACTCGCCGATATTTTGATCTAAAACATATTTTTTGGCCCTGAATGACTACCTCTTTAGAAATAGAAAGATCTGCCTCACACATTAGCATTAGCTTGGCAGATTTTAGCTATTCATTGCGTTAGCATTTCTTTGGGGATTTCTATTTCCAGCATTAACTTAAGTCGCACAACAGCTAAATATGATTCGGGTAGATAACACTATCTATGCGCTTAAAGTGATGCCAAACCTATGCAGGGAAAAAATGATGATCGTAAAAAATAAGTTAACGCTGCTGTTAGCAGCAGGAGCTGTATCACTCGCCCTTGGCGGCTGTGGTGGCAGCGATGGTAAACCAGGTGAAGATGGTAAACCAGGTGAAGTTTCTGTTGATATCAACAGCATCAATGCCGTTCAAACTCAGGTTGAACAAGCTAGCTATGATGACGCTAGCAAAACCTTAACCGTTGAATTTAGTCTTTTGAATGCTAATGGTGTCGCTGTTACCGGTCTTGAAAACACCGATAACTCAATCAGAATATCTTTTGGTCGAATAGGCACACGTAGCGAAACCTTCACACCATTTGCATTGGCTGATGCGACTCAAGTCAGCGCACGTGCCGATGGCGATGAGCAAATTTGGTTATCTTATCGCAATAAAGATAAAGGTAACGGAGCATTTTCTGGTAGCTCATACTGGAGTTCAACGTCAAGCTGCGCCGACGGCGAAACCTGTCTGACTTATTTAGGTCAAGGTAAATATCAAGCTGTCGCGACCGATATTATTGATACCTTAGACTTTGGATACGGCTATGATGCCAATCAAATCCAAGGTATTTATCTCCAAACTAACAATGTTGGCGACAATAAGATCAGCAATGTTGAAACCTATTACTGGGATCCACAAACAGAGAAATCAGTAAGCTACCCATTAGCGGCTGTAACAATTGATACTTGTACCAACTGTCACGTTGGACAAGTAAATATTCATCATGGTAACCGTGGTAACACTGCTGAACAATGTACTTTCTGTCACACCGACTACACAACCTACAGTAGTGAAGGTACAGATGCCGCTGGTAATACCGTTCAATTTACCTATGACGGTTCTATCAAAGGCTTAGTTCACGCAATACATACAGGTATCACTGAAGGTGAACGTCGCAAGATTGGTAAATTTGAGTCAGTGATTACTGATGAAGCTAAAAACCCAGCCTTCGCCTATAAGTTTGATGGTGCCGCCCTTGATGCCAATGGCGACCCAAAGAAAGACTTAAACTTCCCAGCCTCTACAGCCAACTGTGAAAGCTGTCACGTGAGCTATGAGACTACTGCAGATACACTGCCAGCTGACTTAAGCGAAAATGCCCTAGGTTGGTTTGCTGATACCGATGTTAACAGCTGTCAAACTTGTCACGGTAACTATCACCACGGTGATGAAGTTGAAACCGTCGATAATGACACTGTGCTGGTAGGCTGTGTGTCATGTCACAACTCAACAGACAGTGGACGCGGCGGTGCTTTCCGTCACTTTGCTGGTACAGGCCAAGTGGGCAATGAAGCTGCATCTCAAGCAGGGATCTTAGTTGAAGCCAGCTACAGCAATCTAGCTTGGGATAATTCAACATCAACCCTAACCTTTGACATCAACTTAACTAAAGATGGCGTAGCGGTTACAGGTGATTATGTACCTAGTGTGGGTTATTTAGTCAACGCAGTAGATAGCGCAGCTCCTGATGCATTTATCGCAGCAAGAGCACGTGGTAACGCGACCGCTAATGCCGATGGTAGCTTCACAGCCACCGTCGATGCTTCTAGCGCAGATTATAGCTTACCCGCCCTTGCCGATGCGCTGAATTCTGGTGCAGATGTTGCAATTGCGACCAGTTTCAGCACTTGTATTAAAAACAAGAGTTCAGAGCTTGTTGCACTGATTGATACCGATGGTGACGGCGATCCTGACTGTGATGGCGTTGATTCTCGCGGCCGTGCAGCTAGTGTATTGAGCCCTAATGCTGCTAAGACTGTGTTCCTAAAACTGGATGGCAGTGCAGGTGCTGAACGTGCAAGTGCAGCCAATTACGATAGTTGTGCTAATTGTCATAACAACGACATGGTTGTACGTCATGAAGCACCTCATTACCGTAATGCTGATTTAAACACCTGTGCTCAGTGTCATGAAGCCGGTGATTACAACAGCTTAATTGTCCGTGTTCATGGCACTTTCGGTAAGGCACATGGCCGCGAAGATGTACAAGCACTGGTTAGCAGTGCGGCATGTAGCGCGTGTCACAGCGACAGCGATTACTCACTAGACAATGCTCGTTCAACACCTATGCGTTGGAATAGAAAAGATGATACTTTCTCTAGCCCACAAGCCGGTGTATGCGCATCATGTCACGTGTCAGACAGCTACGATATTGGTAACGGTAAAGACTCTGCCAAGTCACATATCGAAAGCATGGGTGGCATCATTGCTGGTACTTATGGCGAAGCCGGCTTAAATGGCGAATCTTGTGTAACCTGTCACAACGCTGACAACATCAAGAAAAATCACGCTGTAGATTAAGCTCCCAGATATCCATCAAAAAAAGGTTGGAAGTGTAAACTTCCAACTTTTTTATTGGGCCACACTCAGGTGACTTGATGCCGCATTAGCTCAATGAATAAAGTGAATAATTAATACCAATCAGTAAAACCTCCCCCGCACCTCTATCTCGACGCCTCTATCTCGACGCTTTTGTCCTACTATAAGAAAGCAATTCACTTAGCCAATTTTTATTCAAAAAGTAGCACTAATATTGATCTAAAACTAATTTATCCACCCCTCCCAACTACCCCTTTAGAAATAGAAAGATCTCGGTCACACATTAGCATCAGTCTGGCAGATTTTAGGCTTACATTACGTTAGCATTTCCTTGGGGAATTCTATTTCCAGCATTGACTTAGGTTGCATAGCTTACAAATGAGAATCGGTACAGAAAACTGTCCATGCGCTTAAATTAATGCCAAACCTATGCAGGGAAAAAATGATGAACGTACAAAAAAATAAATTTGCGCTGCTTCTAGCAGCAAGTGCCGTATCCATAGCGCTAAGTGGTTGCGGCGGTGATGATGGTAAAGATGGTGAACCTGGTAACTCAGGCGGAACAGCTGCTCAAGAGATCAACACACTAAATCTTGATATCACGCAAGTGACTTATAACGATGGTGTGCCAACCGTTACCGTTTTTGCGACTAACGAAAAAGATCTGCCTGTTGTTGGCTTAAAAGATATCGAAATTGAAAATGCAGCGCAGCTAATCCCACAAGGCGCAGCTCATCCTGGCGATAGCGCAAACTGGCAAAAGCTAGGTTCGACAGATCAATTTGTCGATAATAAAGATGGTAGCTATCAATTTACTTTCGATTCTTTCAGCACTGATGTGTTCGATCCGCAGCTAACTCAACGTTTTAATGTTGTTGCACCAGCATCGACATTACTCGATGGCGTAACTCCTGTTCCTGTGCGTGAAATCGTTGAAGATTTTGACGGTGAAGGAAATGAAGCCCTTTACACCAAGAATGTTGTGTCTCACGAAGTGTGTGCTTCTTGTCACGTTGAAGGCGAGAAGATTTACCATAGAGCCACTTCAGTAGAAACTTGTATCACTTGTCATACTCAAGAGTGGGCAGAAAGTCGTGGTAAACCAGAAGTCGCTTTCAGCCACTTAATTCATAATGTTCATAACGATGCCAAAGTTTTTGGCCGTAATGACAAGCTACCCGAAACCGCTCACAAGATTGTTCAAGATAACTGTCAAGCCTGTCACGTACAGTCTGACGAGTTAACTGAATGGGGTAACTGGTCTCGCGTTCCAACGATGGAAGTGTGTAGCAGCTGTCACGTCGATATCGACTTTAAAGCTGGCCAAGGTCATTCGCAGCAAAATGACAACAGCAACTGTATCGCTTGTCACAATGCGAGCTGGACAGAAACTATCCACACCGAAGCTTCGACTCAGAAAAAAGCATTAATTGACCAGTATGGTATCAATGTTGAATCGACTATCGATGCAACGACTCAAGCAGCAACAATTAGTATTGCTGTTGTCGATGCTGCAGGTAATGCCGTTGACATCAACACCGTACTCCCTATGGTGCAACGTTTCGAAGTGGTCACTAACGTGGGTCCAAACAACGTAACTTTAGGCTACGGTGGTAAAGACTCAATCAATGCGGTGACTAACGGCGTTCTTGCTGCTGGCGTAACGATTGATGCAGGTAAACTGGTTTACACCACCAGCAAAGATCTTAAATTAGGTGTAGCCGGTGCCGATGATGAAACCGCCTTCACTTTCGTAGGTTGGGCAATGTGCTCCACAGATGGAGCCTTCGTTGACTGTGATCCTGCATTAGATGCTGACAACGTTAGCCTATATACAGGCATGAAAGCGGGCTTAGCTTACGCGACACTTTCTGGCCAAGAGCCAAGCAAGCGTCACGTAGACTCTGTCGCGTTCAGTGCTTGTGCTAACTGTCACACCCCTGAGTTCGAAGTGCACAAAGGCGGCCACCACGCTGGTTTCGTCATGTCTGAGCAACTTTCACACACAACCGATGCCAATGGTAATGCCATTATCGGTGTTGATGCTTGTGTTGCCTGTCACACTCCTGACGGTACTTATGCCGGTGGTACCAATAAAGGCGCATTAGAGATGAAACTTCACGTAGTTCACGGTCAAGAAGGTATCATCAAAGATTGTGCTCAGTGCCACAATGACTTCAACTTAGACTCATTCCAAGTTAAAGGTGCATTAGCCACAGCTGCAGGTACTTACACTACGCCGATCACTGCGACTTGTACTTCATGTCACACCAGCGACAGCGTGAAAACCCATGCAACTAGTCAAGGTGCTGTTATCGATGGCGCTAAAGATGTGGCTAATGATGCGGCTCAGCTAGAAAGCTGTTTCTTCTGTCACGCTCCGGTCATTGAAGATCACACAAAAATGAAGATGTAATTTGCTCATCTTCAATTGAGAGTGGGGAACTGTTCCCCACTTTCGCGCTACATTTTTGTGCAGATTAGGAAGTCTAATATGAAAATCATCAATAAATTAAAAAGCGTTCTTCCAGTTGCCATGGCGACTGTGGTGCTTTCATTGAGCATGAGCCACAGCGCAGTTGCGTCTAAGTGGGATGCAAAAATGACACCGGATGAAGTCGAAGCAACCCTAGATCAAAAGTTCGCTGAAGGTCAGTATTCACCTAAAGGCGCCGATTCATGCCTAATGTGTCACCGTAAATCAGAGAAAGTGATGGATCTGTTTAAAGGTGTTCACGGTGCGACTAACTCAAGTAAGAGCCCAATGGCCGGCTTACAGTGTGAAGCCTGTCACGGCCCTATGGGTAAGCATAATCGCGGCGGTAATGAGCCTATGATTACCTTCGGCCCTCAATCGACCCTATCGGCTGAAAAACAAAACAGTGTCTGTTTAAGCTGTCACCAAGACGATAAACGTATGTCTTGGAACGGTGGTCATCATGACAACGCCGATGTGGCTTGTGCCTCATGTCACTCAGTGCATACAGCCCAAGATCCTGTGCTTTCAAAGAGCACCGAGATGGAAGTATGTACAAGCTGTCATACCAAACAAAAAGCAGACATGAACAAGCGCTCTGCTCACCCAATGAAATGGGCACAAATGGTATGTAGTGACTGTCATAATCCACATGGCACCATGGCTGATTCAGACTTGACCAAGCCAAGTGTTAACGAAACCTGTTACTCCTGCCATGCAGAGAAACGCGGCCCAAAGCTATGGGAACATGCTCCCGTGACCGAAAACTGCGTAACTTGCCATAATCCACATGGTAGTGTGAATGAAGGCATGTTAAAAACCCGCGCACCTCAACTATGTCAGCAATGTCATGCCAGCGATGGCCATGCAAGCAACGCATACTTAGGTGAAACTGGACACGGCTCAACCGTAGGTGGAAACGCATTTACTGGTGGTCGTAGCTGTTTGAACTGTCATAGTCAGGTTCATGGTTCTAACCATCCATCTGGCAAACTGTTGCAGCGATAAGGAGACGAGAAGATGAAATTCAACTTAAATTTGGTCACCCTCGCCCTCATTGCTAACGCCAGTGTTTTTGTTCCAAACATGGCTTTCGCTGGTGGCTATGGCGTTCAAAATGCCAATACCGACAAGGTAAAGTTCGACAAGTGGGAATGTAAAAACTGTAAAGTCGAATCTGGTGTTACAGGCACTGTTGGCGCTGGCTTTGGCTACAACAACAGTGATGACATTCATTCGGCAAATGCGTTTGCTGCAGAAAATGCTTTTGCTGGTAAAGTCGATGCCGACGTCAACTATATCAACGAATCGGGTTATCGCTCGACTGTCGAAGCCCATGACTTAGGCATGGAAGACGGCCGTTTTGATGTCAACACAGGTAAAATTGGTAAATATAAGATTAACGTCAACTATCGCCAAATTGCCACTTATGACACTGATAGTGCTATGAGCCCTTACTCAGGGATTGGCGGCGATCACCTGACCCTAGCTAACAACTGGCAAACCGCCGGTTCAAGCCAAGATATGCTTGACCTATACAACAGCCTAAACCCTGTTGAATTGTCACTAAAGCGTAAGCGTGCAGGCCTAGGTTTTGAATACATGGGTGATTCATTATGGAGCACCTACGTCAACTATCAGCGTGAAGAAAAAACCGGTTTAAAAGCCGCATCTGGCAGCTTCTTTAACCAGTCTATGATGCTGGCCGAGCCTGTGGATTACACCACAGATACCGTTGAAGCCGGTATCAAACTACGTGGTGATAATTGGTTTACAGCCTTAAGTTACTCAGGTTCAAGCTTTAAGAACGAGTACAGCCAACTGCGCTTTGATAACGCGTTTAACCCAACATTTGGGGCGCAAACTCAAGGCACTATGGCACTCGATCCTGATAACCAAGCGCATACGGTTTCATTGCTGGGTCAATATACTGCAGGCAGCACTATCATGAGCGGCCGAGTACACTATGGCCAAATGACTCAAGATCAAGCCTTTGTAACTTCTGGTTACGGCTATCAACTACCGACTGAATCACTCGACGGTAAAGTCGATATGAGTGGCGTCAACTTAAAAGTGGTCTCACGCCTTAATCGTACTGTGCGCCTAAACGCCAGCTACGACTACAGCGATCGTGACAACAAGACCAATATTGAACAGTGGACTCAGATCAGCATCAACGCGACCAACGGCCAAGTGGCTTATAACACGCCTTATGACATCACCACCCATCGCGGTAAAGTCGGTGCCGACTTTAATCTAGCACGTGGTATGAAATTAGAAACGGGTTATGATTTCCGCCGCGATGAGCGTAGTAACCAAGACCGCGAAACCACAGATGAAAATACACTTTGGACCAAGTTCCGTTTAAGTGCATTAGACAACTGGGATATGTGGATCAAGGGCAGCTATGGCGAGCGTGATGGTTCAAAATATGAAGCATCACAATGGACTTCAAGCCAGTCAAATGACTTGCTACGTAAGTACAACCTAGCCGATCGTCAACGTACCATGGTTGAGGCTCGAGTTAGCCACACGCCAATCGATACCTTAACGATTGACTTCGGTGCACGTTATGCGCTGGACGATTACAACGAAACCGAAATTGGTTTAACTGAATCGAAAGACCTCAGCTACGACGTTAATGTTAACTATATGCTGACTGACGATATGATGATTAACGCCTTCTACAATCGTCAAAATATCAATTCAGAGCAAGCAGGTAGCACAAACTTTGGTGCCGCTAATTGGTTTGGTGAAATTGAAGATCAGGTCGATGTCATTGGTACCGGCTTTAGCTATAACAATCTGTTAGAGAAGAAACTCCGCCTAGGCGTAGATTACACTTACTCAGATTCAAACAGTAACACCCAAGTCACCCAAGGTATTAGCGGTGATTACGGCGATTACAGTGCTAAAGTCCACAACGTCAATGTGTATGGTCAGTATCAGGTTTCTGAGAAACTTGCCGTTCGCCTTGACTACAAGGTGGAAAAATACAACGACAACGACCCAGCCAACAGCCTAGCAGTTGATGCCATTCCAAATGTGGTCAGTTTTGGTTCAAACGACCATGACTATACTGCGCAGTTAATCATGTTCAGCATGAGCTACAAGCTGTAACTCACTCGAGTCAGTAACTAAAAACCCGCTTTATAGCGGGTTTTTTTATGGCGTATAACACACGCTTTGACAAAAGCCCTACTGGGCTCTAGTGCATTAGCAGAGATTACCGTAAGCTCTATACAAACCTGTATCGCTATTAAATCCCATGTATTTTCTAGACTCTCAACTCGCCCAACAGATTGTCGACCGAACTATGGCAATCATAGATCACAACATCAACGTGATGAATAACCAGGGTGTTATCTTAGGCTCTGGCGATCCTCATCGTATTGGTTTCGTCCATGAAGGCGCGCTACTTGCGATCAGTCAAAATCGCACCGTCACCATCAATAGTGCCAGTGCATCGAGCCTACATGGGGTCAAACCGGGAATTAACTTGCCATTGCATTTCCAAGGGGAAATCATCGGCGTAATAGGCATTACCGGCGATCCACAACACCTTAACGCCTATGGCGAACTATTAAAGATGAGCGCCGAGATGATTGTCGAACAGGCTAACTCTCTCGAGCTTGCTCAATGGCAAAATCGACAGCAAGAAGAGTTTATTCTGCAGTTTATTAAGGGGGAATACAGCGATATAGCGCAGTTAGAGGCCTGGGCTAACCGACTCAATATCGACCTGTATATGCCGAGAGTCGCGGCGGTAATTGAAGTGCAAGACGGTGGCCATGCTATTGGCAATTCACTGCTAAAGCAGGTACTTAATCTTCTGGAAAACCCCTCTCGTGGCAATCTTATCGCCATGACCTCGATGACCGAGTTAGTGATTTTAAAACCGGCATTTTTAGACGGCAAACAGTGGAATGCCAATCTAGAGAGTCAACGTATCGATCAGCTTCTGAAACGTATCCCTAACTCGATGCGTACTCACCTAAAAATAGCTTTAGGCCATTACTTCCCTAACCCAACGGACATTCATCGTTCTTACCAAACCGCCAAAGAGACTCTGCAATTTGGCATACAGATGCAACCAGATAAGAGTAAATATCTGTTCGAAGATTTCTCATTATTGGTGATGTTATCTGGCTTAAAACAAGACTGGCGCGGTCAGCAGCTACTCACGCCTTTTCAGAAGCTCATTGCCCATGATAATAACCAGCAGCTGCGCAAAACTCTAACCGCCTACCTTACTCATTTTGGCGATCAAGGTGCCTGCGCTAAGCAGCTGTATATTCATCGAAATACCTTGCGTTACCGTCTCGACAAAATCACTCAAATCACCGGAATCGAGCTCAACAAACTCGATGGTTTATTGCAGTTATATTTGGGACAGATCTTACTGACCAAAGAGTAATTGAAGATGCTGCGTGTTAAAACTCGGCATCGACCTCAAAACACATCCGCTCATGGGTAAACGGATGCTCAAAAGCCAGACGCTGAGCATGCAGATGCAATCGTTCGGCCTTAACGCCATATAAGTCGTCGCCGATAATAGGCAGATTGAGTCCTTGTTGATGTGCACAATGCACTCTCAGCTGATGAGTTCGTCCCGTTTTAGGGTAGAGATACAACCAAGTATGATGTTTGTCTCTTTGCTTTACCTGCCATAAGGTATGCGCCGACTTGCCATGTTGATAGCAAACCAACTGCCTAGGCCTATCATCCAGATCGACTCGCAGCGGCAAGATGATCTTCCCCTGATCCGCCTCAACAATACCGGCTAATTTAGCGACATAGCGCTTTTCGACACTTCGGCCAATAAACTGCTGTACTAAGGCTTTGTTAGCTTCACTACTCAATGCAATTACCATCAATCCCGAGGTCGACATATCCAAACGATGAACAATTAAGGGCCCTGTCGCGTCAGGAAATTGCTGCCGCATACGACTATAAACCGAGTCGTTAATGTTTTTCCCTGGAACCGAAAGAAACTCAGCAGGTTTGTTGACCACAGCAATAGCTTCATCCTGATAGATGATCTCGAGCGGTTTACCCTCAGCAGGATTAGTCAGCAGCGGATCGGCATCCATCTCAATGCCTTTGAGCATATGCCCTAAAATCGGTTTACATTTCCCCTGACAAGCACCATAGAATTGCTGATGCTGCTTAATCTCAGACTTAGGTGATGCACCCCACCAAAACTCCGCCATCGCCAAGGGCTTTAATTGATGCATAAAGGCAAATTGCAATAACTTAGGTGCGGCGCATTCACCGGCCCCCGCAGACGGCTGTTTACTCGGCGAATTGGCAAATAACTGATTCAAATCTTGATAGTCACCAGCCCGATTTAAAAAGCGATATTGAGCAAATAACTTAGTCTGCAGTTCATTAGACTGCTGGGCACGCTGGGCTTTAAGCTTGGTAATATCCTCAAGTAAATCGCTTAGGGTTTGTTGATGCAGTTCAATCCGTTGCTGCCAGTGTAACTTCAGTGCTTTTAACTGATTTTTCTCAGCAACGCTTTGTTTACTCAGTTGCAGGTTCACCTCGGCTATCTGCTCTGCTGCCATTGTCGCTTCAGCCTCTGCTCGCGCGAGTTTACGTCCCTTTCTGGCTTCAACAATTTGTAACCTAACCTCTTCAATTTCAGCTGCACTTTGGCTTGTCAGTTTGGATAATTCAGCACGAGCCTGTTCGAGTCTAGGAGAAGCTTGTTGGGCGTGCAGCTTTTCGGTTAGCTGGTTGATAGCTAATTGCTCACCGTGGAAGAAGCTTTCTTCGGCCAACATATCAAATACCGGAGGCACAAAGCCTTGCAACAAATTACTTTCGGCCAACTTACCAGAAAAACCGGCCAGATAGCCGATATCCCCATTGAGATTTTCGACTACCAATACGCCAAACATCTTGCCGATAGCGCCCTTTTTATCATCGCCTAAGCCAAAGTTGTGCTGCCAGTCACTCTGATGCTCAAGATAATCTTGTAGCTGTTTAGCTGCCAAAATCGATAGCGGATGCGGCTCATAGTAAAATGGAAAGGTGAAACGCTCAGGCAGCGCGATATCTTCAATAGGGGCTTTGAAAGTATGCAGGCATAGCGCGGGATCAAACTGACTGGCACTTGATACCCTTGAATGGCTCAATTCAGAGCTAGACCCTAATTGACTAAGAAAAGAGTTACTAAGAAAAGAGTTGCCAAGACTGGGGTTACCGAGAGTTGGCTGACTAAGTACAGATTCACTCAGTTCCGATTGACTCAGTTGCGATTGACTTGTATTGGCGCGTTTAGAGAATGTCATGGGCTAACTGCTTTTTGATGAACGAATACCACTAGCCAAGCATGACCAGAGCCTTTAAGTGGCGCGATTTTACCCTGCATCGCCACACTTGTCATCAGAGCCCTCCCATTGTGCAGTGCAGCGAATCACCTGCCGTAATTGCAGCTAGCCTCAGGATTAAGCCTAAAAGCAGAACAAACACTTGCCGTAAGCTGAGTGACAGATCACACTCTTTGACCAAACGCCCCAATTTATTGTGCAAATGCACAACAATTAGACTTTGACTCAGCGAAATCCTATTAAGATACATAAAGCCAAATTATCTGCTGCTACGGATAATAGCTTTAGCCTGAAATTCCTTGGCCGTGTCGTCGTACGGCTGACAATCGGGTCCATGTTCGATCAAGTTATAAAAATAATTTAAGACCTAGTTCCACCACACTATAAATATAATTTAAGACAAGGACACCTTATGAGCCTAGTAATCATCCTACTAGCCGTGATCGCCTTTATCGTGATTGCGACATCCAAGTTTAAGTTACATCCCTTTTTAACCCTGATATTAGCGTCGTTTATTGCGGCATTTGCCTATGGCTTGCCAAGTAGCGACATCGCCAAAACAATCACCTCTGGTTTTGGCGGCATCTTAGGTTATATCGGTCTAGTGATTGTTTTGGGGACAATCATAGGTACCATCCTAGAAAAAAGCGGCGCTGCCATTACCATGGCTGACGTGGTGATTAAAGTCCTGGGTAAACGCTTCCCAACGTTAACCATGTCTATCATCGGCTACTTAGTCTCAATTCCTGTGTTCTGTGATTCAGGCTTTGTGATCTTGAACTCGCTGAAGCAGTCGATGGCCAATCGCATGAAAGTGTCGAGCGTCTCTATGAGTGTCGCGCTAGCCACTGGTTTATATGCGACTCATACCTTCGTGCCACCAACACCCGGCCCTATCGCTGCGGCAGGTAACTTAGGTTTAGAATCAAACCTTGGGCTAGTGATTGTCGTCGGTATCTTCGTTGCTGCCATTGCTGCTCTAGCAGGTATGCTATGGGCCAACCGTTTTGCCGGTGTTGAGCCTGACGGCGAAGGCGCAGAAGAGTTAAAAACCAGTGCTGAAGATTTTGAAAAGCTCAAGGCAGCTTATGGTCAATTACCTAGCCCAGCGAAAGCCTTCGCACCTATTTTTGTTCCTATTCTATTAATTTGCTTAGGCTCAATCGCCAAATTCCCTTCAAGCCCATTGGGTGACGGTAGCCTGTTCGATATCTTAGTGTTCCTAGGACAACCTGTGAACGCCTTGATGATTGGTCTATTTTTATCCCTCTCTCTGCTAAAAAGTGACGATAAAATCAAAGAGTTCAGCGATCGCATCAGCCACGGCCTAGTGGTTGCCGCCCCAATCCTATTGATCACAGGTGCCGGCGGCGCATTTGGTGCGGTGTTAAAAGCAACAGATATCGGCACCATGCTAGGCAGTACTTTGTCAGCATTAGGAATTGGTATCTTTATGCCTTTCATCGTTGCCGCAGCCCTGAAGTCGGCTCAAGGCTCTTCAACCGTAGCATTAGTGGCAACTTCAGCATTAGTTGCTCCTATGCTAGGCGATATTGGCTTAGCCAGTGATATGGGTCGCGTACTGACCGTAATGGCAATTGGTGCCGGTGCAATGACAGTTTCACACGCTAACGACAGCTTCTTCTGGGTTGTAACTCAGTTTAGTCGTATGAGTGTTAAACAAGCTTATAAAGCCCAAACCATGGCAACCTTGATTCAAGGTGTCACCGCGATGATTCTAGTTTACCTACTTAGCCTAGTACTACTGTAAACCTCAACTCACAGCCATGATGCGAAAAGCATCATGGCTGATATCCCTTTTACTCCCTCACTGACAGGAAATATTAATGAAAATCGTCATTGCGCCCGATTCATACAAAGAAAGCTTGAGCGCCATGGAGGTAGCCACCGTCATCGAACAGGGATTTCGTCAAGTTCTACCCAAGGCCAACTACGTCAAAGTCCCAGTGGCCGACGGCGGTGAAGGCACAGTACAGTCTATGATTGATGCTACCGGGGGGCATTTAGTCAACCTAGCGGTCACCGGACCATTAGGCACTAAAGTAAAGGCCCACTATGGCATTTTAGGTCTTACCCATTCACAACAGAGTAATGAAAAAACGGCGATTATCGAAATGGCCTCAGCCTCAGGTTTACATCATGTCGCCAGTGGTGCTCGTAATCCCTTAATGACCACCAGCTTCGGCACCGGCGAGCTGATTGCCGATGCGCTCGATGCTGACATCAACCATATCATTATTGGTTTAGGCGGCAGTGCTACCAACGATGGCGGCGTGGGAATGCTACAGGCTTTAGGGGCACAATTTCTCGATATTAAGGGCAATGAAATTGCCGTTGGTGGCGCAGCGCTTGCCAATATCGACAGCATCAACATCAGCAAGCTCCACCCTAAACTCGCGAGTTGTCATATCGAAGTGGCTTGTGACGTTAATAACCCACTTTGTGGTGAGCAAGGCGCATCAGCTATTTTTGGCCCACAAAAAGGGGCCTCTGACGCCATGGTGACGCAGCTTGACCAAGCCTTAAATCATTTTGCCGACAAAACCGTCGCCGCAGGAATAAGAGAGTGCCGAAATATAGCTGGCGCTGGCGCAGCAGGCGGAATGGGTTATGCGGTACTAGCCTACCTCAACGCCCAATTACGCCCAGGGATAGATATCGTGATGGAAACCGTTGACCTTGCAAGCCATCTTGTTGATGCCGATTTGGTGATCACCGGTGAAGGCCGACTCGACAGCCAAACCTTAATGGGAAAAACCCCAATGGGCGTGGCCAATGCCGCCAAACAATTTGGCGTTCCCGTTATCGCTATCGCCGGTTGTGTCAGTGAAGATGCCAACATATTATTGCAACATGGCTTTAATGCTATTTTCTCTGTCACCCCAAGGGCAATGGAATTACAACAGGTGCTGTCCAGTGCTCAACATAACCTGTTGAGTACTGCGGTGAATATCGCCGCCTTATACAACACCAACCGTTAATCTACCAGTCTAAGTATCTGTTTAACCGCTGATACTTATTTGAGTACATCAAACCCAATACGCCGAGACAGAAACTGTACTCGGCGTTTACTTTCTCAGGCTTTAATGCGAAATATCTAAGATATTGCTACAAAACGGCCATTTCACTTTTCCTCTTGATGCGGTATAAAGCTTACAGTAAAGTTAGCTCCTTTTTTTCGACCACATGCTGCACATTGCATGTGCGTCACAGGTTAAGCGATGCACCTCGATGACATCTAAACAGATACGAAAAGCGACGGCTTCAGAAGATGCGTTATTGCGTATTTTCACGCTACCGGAAGCACCAAGCTCTACCCTTAGTCAGATTGAGAAAAACCTGTCACAGAACTTGATGGGATTTTTGAAAGAGAGCATCGTTGCGGTAGAAAAACCGCTTTCTGAAATCGAAAAAGATTTCCAAACTCACCAAATACCGGCCTCACCTAGCTTCGTTTCTGACTATGCAGAGCAGATGATGCAAACCTTGGTCGCTCACAGCGTACACACCTCTGCGCCAAGTTTTATCGGTCACATGACCTCAGCACTGCCCTATTTTGTGTTACCGCTGTCGAAGATGATGGTGGGGTTAAATCAAAACCTAGTCAAAATAGAAACCTCTAAGGCATTTACGCCTTTAGAACGCCAAGTGCTTGGCATGATGCACCATCTAGTCTACGACCAAGATGAGACTTTCTATCAAGATTGGATGCACAGTGCCAACCATTCGTTAGGGGCTTTCAGCTCAGGCGGAACGGTCGCGAACATCACTGCATTATGGATAGCCCGTAATCGACTACTCAAGCCGACAGACGATTTTAAAGGCGTGGCACAAGCCGGATTAATCTCTGCATTACGCTACTACGGCTATGACGATCTCGCCATTTTAGTGTCGACCCGTGGCCATTACTCTTTAGGTAAAACCGCAGATTTACTCGGCATTGGCCGCGACAATATCATCCAGGTGCCTTGTGCTAAAGACAATAAAGTCGATGTCGCTAAGATGCGTGCCACTGCCGAAGCGCTTAGTCAGCGAAACATTAAGGTGATGGCCATTGTTGGTGTCGCCGGTACTACCGAGACGGGTAATATCGATCCCCTTAACGAGCTTGCTTGCCTCGCAGAGGAACTAGATTGTCATTTCCATGTGGATGCTGCGTGGGGCGGTGCCAGCCTATTATCGCGCAAATATCGTCACCTGCTGAGCGGCATAGAACGCGCCGATTCTGTGACCATCGATGCGCACAAACAGATGTATGTGCCTATGGGCGCGGGCATGGTGCTATTTAAAGACCCACAATTTGCCGATGCCATTAAGCATCACGCCGAATATATTTTACGTAAAGGTTCTAAAGACTTAGGCAGCCAAACCTTAGAAGGTTCTCGCCCCGGAATGGCGATGTTAGTCCATGCTTGCTTACAGGTAATTGGCCGTGATGGCTATGAGATCTTAATTAACAACAGCCTGGAAAAGGCCCGCTATTTCGCAGAAATGATTGAGCAACAAGATGATTTTCAGTTAGTTTCACGCCCCGAGCTGTGTTTGCTGACCTATCGTTACGTGCCAAGCCAAGTGCAGACATTATTGGCACAAGCCGCAAAGCAGCAAGACTTAAACAAGCTTAAACAGATCAATGCTCTGCTCGACGGTTTAACTAAGTTCATTCAAAAGCGCCAACGTGAACAAGGAAAGTCCTTCGTGTCACGCACCAAGATCATCCCAGAAAACAACCTGGATCTGACTGCTGTGGTGTTCAGGGTCGTGTTAGCCAACCCGCTAACAGGCAATGATATCCTGCAACAGGTATTGGCCGAACAGCGAGAGATTGCACAGCAGGACGAGCATTTCCTACCCGAGCTATTAGCGCTTTCATAAAATCTGTCCGATCATAAAAAACGCCTCAATGTTGAGGCGTTTTTTATGGGCTCTAATTAATTTTTACTTGGGTAAGGATTGCTGATGTAACTCAATCAGCTTAGCCATAGACTTGGCTGCTTTAGCTTGCACGTCAGCTAAGGTTTCCTGTTCAGCAAAGGCCTCAACCACTTCGTAATAACACTTCACCTTAGGCTCGGTACCGGATGGTCTGACTATCACCCTCGCCCCGCCCTCGAGCCGATAAATCAACACATCACTGCTAGGCAAGTCGATGGCGTCAACCTTACCATCGCTAAAATAACGTTTACCGACACTGATATCGTCGATTGATAATACTGCTAGTCCGGCAATCTGCTTAGGCACATCGGCTCTGAGCTGCTCACCTATGGTTGGTCTGTTGGCATCCCCTGTCAGCGCGATACTCACCTGTTGGTTAAGATAGAAGCCATACTGACGATAAATAGCTTCGAGTCGGTCCCATAGGGTTTGCCCTTTAGCTGTCAGCTCCGCCGTTAACTGGGCAAAAGCGAGCAGCGCCGACAAGCCATCTTTATCCCACACCAGTGTACCAATGGTGTAACCCAGCGCCTCTTCATAGGCAAACAAAAAGCGATGGGTGTCAGTTTGCTTAGCCATGCCCACATTTGTCAGCCACTTAAATCCGGTTAATGTGGTTTCACATACGGCGCCCATCGATTCGGCTATTTTAGACAATAGACTGGATGACACGATAGTACAGCAGGTTAAGCCTTGATCTTTACTGGCATGACTCAATAGATAATGACCGAACAGCACACCAACTTGATCGCCAGTAAGCATCTGATAGGCATCTACCGCTGCCATATCGGCAGTGGCATCGGGCTTTCTGACTGCAACAGCAAAGCGATCAGCATCGGGATCATTAGCACAAGCCAACATCGCACTCTGTTTATGAGCCTCTTGCATAACCAAGTCCATGGCTCCCGCCTCTTCGGGATTTGGAAAGTTCACCGTTGGGAAATCACCATCTGGCTCACGCTGCGCTGCCACAGAAAAAACTTGGGAAAACCCAGCATCTTTTAATACTGTTTCAGCCATTTCGGCACCAACGCCATGCATCGCGGTATAAGCCAGACTCACCTGCTGAGGATTTTGATGATTTTGCAACGCTTCAGCCTGTTGGATCCCCTGACGATAGGCTTGATAAAACTCATCGCCAAGTAGAGTTAACAAGCCTGCCGCGCTTGCTTCATCATGATCCATTAGCGTCACAGCTTGAGTTGCTGCCTGCTCGATACGTGCCGCGATTCCGCTGTCATGAGGAGGAATAATCTGCGCGCCATTACCCCAATAAACCTTATAGCCATTGTATTGCGGCGGGTTATGACTTGCGGTCACCACAATGCCAGCCGCAGCACCAAGATGTAAAACACCAAACGCCACTAACGGGGTGGGTGCGACTTTGTCAGTCAAAAACACCTTAATACCACTAGCCGCTAGAACGCTGGCAGCATCATGAGCAAATCGCTTCGAGTCATGACGACCATCGTAACCAATCACGACTCCGCGACTGGCGGCATCTTTAAATTGCGCCTTTAGATATTCAGCAACCCCTTTTGAAGTTTGCTGCACTACCAACGGATTCATTCGCATTGGGCCGGCGCCGACCACGCCACGGATCCCTGCGGTACCAAACATCAAGCGGCCACTGAATCGCGCCGCAAGTTCAGCATGCTCGCCGTTGTCGACTAACCTTTGTATCTCGTTGCGGCTGCTTTCATCGCCGTCGAGGTCGAGCCAATGTTTAATCTTTGCCTGTAAATGGGTGTCCATATTTCGCCTCTTTACGCCTTAGCCAGATATTGGTAGCAAGGAATTATGATACTGATTGGTATTACTACTAACCTTAAGTCGCTCTGGGAGTAAGAACAAGTCGATTTGCATTAAAACCGTACTATGGCATTAGCCCAAGTTGATGCTTGCAAGGGATTGCGCCACAGTAACAGCAAAATAGTGTAAACTTGCCGCCATTACCTTAACTAAAGCACTATTTTTACCATGAGTCAGCCTCCGAGTCCGAGCCAATATCAAGTCTGCATTACTCAAGCGGGTGAAGATGCATGTGCACTCTTGGCCGCAGAAAGTCAGTTATCTAAACAAGCGGTAAAGCAGGCGATGGCGAAAGGCGCTGTATGGCTCAGTCGAGGGAAATATACGCAAAGATTACGACGCGCAAAGAAGCCGCTACAACCCGGCGATAAATTATATTTTTATTATAATGCTGAGGTTCTGACCCAAAGCGTTGATGATGCCCAATTACTGTTAGACAAAGGCGATTACAGCATCTGGTATAAGCCCTATGGTATGTTATGCCAAGGCTCAAAATGGAGCGATCACACCACGATTAATCGCTTCGTTGAAACCCATCTAACGCCGCAGCGTCCGGCGTTTATTGTGCATCGACTCGATAAAGCCGCTACCGGGCTTATTATCATAGGTCACACTAAAAAAGTGACTGCGAAACTGGCTGCGCTATTTGAACTGCGCCAACTGGATAAACAATATCGAGTGATCGTGAACGGAGAGTTTCCCGCGCAGATGCAAACCATCAATAGCGAGGTCGATGGTAAACCCGCTTGTTCCCATGCCTATTTAGTGGAATATGATGCCGAGCACAATCGCTCGCTGGTACAGGTAAAGATAGACAGTGGACGTAAACATCAGATCCGCATCCACATGGCCAGCATAGGCTTTGCGGTGATTGGTGACAGGCAACATGGTAACGCACAACTAGGCGATCCTAACCTACAGTTAACCGCCTGTTTCCTAGATTTTATTTGCCCGTTAACTTCTGAGAAAATACACATATCCTTGCCAGAGGAATTGCAGCCTCAACTAGCTAAGTTAAATGAAATAAGCTGACTGAAATAGGTTGAGTCAAATAAGCTAGGTTAAAGTCGATCGAAAGCGGACTTAATCAAATTCAATCTGATAGCGTTTGATCTGCTCGCCCTCAAAGCTATAGCTTTCCATTAGGGTCATGCCCGCTTTTTCAAGCACACGTTGAGACGCTATATTATCCAGCAACACCTCAGCCTCAATCTTGCTTATCCCCAAATGTTGGTGGGCATAATCAATACAGGCCTTCACCGCCTCGGTCGCGTAACCGCGCCCCCAATAGTCAGGCAGCATACGATAACCTATGTCGATCCCCCCCGCGCCACGGTTCAACAGTGGCTCAACCTTGATGCCGCAAAAGCCTATCAGTTGACTATCTTGTTTGCAGATCAGTGCATAGCGGGCAAAACCATGTTGACGATAAGCACTGAGCCACGCGGTTTCAATAAGCTGGCGCGCATCTTCAATACTTGCTATACGGCCGCTGTCCCCAGTATATCGATTGACTTGCGGGTCGGTGGCAAAACGCAATACAGCAGCGGCATCATCGAGGGTGAACTCGCGCATCATTAGTCTTGGAGTATCAATAATGCAGCTGGTCATCTCTTTCCTTAACGCAGGACTTTTTAACGGTTTTTAGCTAATAGGCTATTATACCGATTGATATTACTCTTTACTCGAGCTTTCCCAAGGCGTGATCCCCGCCATATCTTCAAGATTATATGGCGTTAACTGGTAAACGTAATAGTTAAGCCAATTACTGATCAATAAGCTGCCATGTCCATGCCAGCGAGCCACAGGGGCTTGCTCAGGGTCATCGTGACGAAAATAGTTCAGCGGCACATCAGGGTTTAACCCTTCGGCTAAATCGCGTTGATATTCGTCCTTTAAGGTCGACTTTTGATATTCAGGATGTCCCATTACAAACAGATTGCGATTACTCCGGCTAAGCACCATATAAGCGCCTGCTTCATCCGATTCAGTCAAAATTTGCAGCTCTGGATGAGTGCGTAAATCTTCAACATCCATTTCGGCAAACCGTGAATGGGGCGCAAAGAACTCCTCATCGAACCCGCGTAATAAGGGGAAATGCTTGGAAGTACGCTGATGGCAAAACACACCAGAGCGCTTTTTGTTCAATAATTTACGCTGTAATCCATAGAGGTGATAAAGCGCAGCATGCGCCGCCCAGCATAAAAATAATACCGAGGTGACATGGTCTTGCGACCAATCGATGATCTCACGAATATGATCCCAGTAGCTGACCTGTTCAAATTCAATCTGACCAAGTGGCGCCCCCGTGATAATAAGACCATCATAATTTTTATGGCGCACATCTTCGAAATCACGATAGAAGTTATTCATGTGATCGCTTGGGGTATGTTTGGATTCTTTATCGTGGATACGCAATAAATCGACATCGACTTGTAACGGCGTATTACCCAGTAATCTAAGCAGTTGGGTTTCTGTCTCAATTTTATTAGGCATCAGGTTGAGGATCAGCACCTTCATCGGTCTGATATCCTGATTCGCAGCCCGAGTTTCGGACATAACGAAGATATTTTCTGATTCGAGGATCTCTGCTGCTGGCAGATTATCAGGAATTTTTACCGGCATACCGCGCCTCTTTCACATGTTACACATACTTTAAGGGTATGCGATGACAATTAAATCGGCGCGATAACCTTAAATTTATCGTCCGACTCGTTGAACTAACACCGATAGCGACTCTGGAGAGCCAACATCGACTTGATAGGTTTGAGTATTAATAAACAGTAATTTATCGTTATGGTGGATCTTGGCACCAATGGCGTAAGTATGTCCCTTCTGGAACTGATCTGCGGGGATCACAAACTTAAACGCAGCAGGCGAAACAACCGGTGTTTGCGCAATTTCAGCCAATATCACAGCTGCCGTATCCATTTTTGAAATATCTTGCACTTGCACGGTCAACACGGCATCTTGAGGTAAGGCGATACGTTCCTTGAACCAAACCTCACCCACAATTTCAACACTGCTATTTGAACTGGCACACCCAGTAAATAAGCCCAAAGCCATTAATGAAGTTAACGCTAATTTAAACCACAGTTTCATACTCTTCTCCCTAATCATACATAAAGACTTCTAGATGTCTACAAGTCTATATTATAAATCTTGTTCTCCACCCATTATCTTCTTATCATAGGTCAACCATTTGCTATCGAAAACCTCCATGACACAAGCAACAGCCATTATTGTGGGCGCGAGCTCACTTCTCAGTCGTGAAATAGCCAAGCAACTCGCCGATCAGGATGTCGAACTAGTGTTACTCGCACAAGATCCTGAATCTTTGACCGATTTTGCCGCCTCCTTAGCCACTAAAGTCACTGTGCATGGCTTACAGATAGATCAGCCACAGACGATAATTTCAACCTTGGAATCATTATGGCAACAGTTGCAAGCCGTGCATTTAGTTGTGGTTAATACCGGCCTTAACAGCTATGACCCAAGCCTACCCTGGCAACCCGAAGCCGACATTATTACCGTCAATGTACAAGGCTTCAGTGCGGTTTGTAATACGGCATTTAGGTTATTTACCGAACAGGGATATGGTCAACTGGCAGCGGTAAACTCAATTGCAGGTCTACGCGGTGGCCCAAGTGTGGCTTATCATGCCTCTAAAGCCTATGCGAGCAATTATCTTGAAGGTTTGAGCATGCATGCACAGCGTCTCAAATTACCAATCACCATTACCGATCTACAACTGGGGCTACTAGATAAAGCCGCAATGCAGCAAAGCCGCCTATGGCTATCTCCTCCTGATGTAGTCGCCAGACAAGTCGTCAAGGCAATGCAATCAGCCAAACGTAAAGCCTACATCACCAAGCGCTGGCGTTTGGTGGCTTGGTTAACCGTATTGCTGCCTGAGTTTATTTATAATACTCGTCACTGGCGCACCAAAGAGCAGCGCAAAGCCGAAAAAGCGGCTAAAAAAGCTAAGTAACCTGAGCTCGCAGCAAAATTCAACTGACCTAATGTCTGAAAACGAAAAAGGAGCTCAACGGCTCCTTTTTTACATCCATAAAATTGCAACATCAATTATTGCATTGGCACTCGCTTCATCAAAACTTCCGTGGTGTATTTTTTATTGTGAATCACAGGAAACCGATCATAAGTCTGAAATATGACTTTGCCCTGATATTGAATCATCGCCACGACACCATAGTTAATTGACTTATCTATCGTCTCGGATGCAAAAGTAAACTTAAACGGCACAGGGGCTCTGGCAATATCGAAGCTCTTCTGCGCAACAATCACCCCGGGGGTATCGAGATCGATCACTGCAATGGTGATTGAGCTACCTTGCGGTAGAGGGATCTTCTCTAAATAACCTGCAGCCCCATTAACAATCACTGGAGGCTCAGGCTCAACAGTGACACAAGCACTCAGTAGTATTAAACAACAAAGGCTAATAATGGCGTGAATTTTTGATTTCATAATCTCATCCTATAAACAGCCGTTAATTAACATCGGCATATCGAATTAAACCTTCCTGTGTCGCCGAAGCAACTAATTGTCCATCTTGGGTAAAAAATTCACCTCTGACAAAACCTCTACCACCACCGGCATTCGGGCTATCTATGCTATAGAGCAGCCACTGATTAAGATCCAGCGGGCGATGGAACCACATTGCATGATCTATTGTAGCCATTCGCACACCCGGTGTTAAAAATGACACACCATGTGGCTGTACTGCTGTCACTAAGAAATTAAAATCGGCAGCATAAGCCAGCAAGTATTCGTGCATTGCCAAATCATCGGCAATCTTGCCATTGGCTCTAATCCACACATAACGTTTTGGTTCAGATTCTGCTGGTGCAACAGGACTACTGGGATTCACCAATCGCATCTCTAATGGCGAATCGGCCATGAATTTTTCCAGCACATGAGCAGGGACTTTGTCACGTAATGTCATCGCTAGTTCCTGCTGATTCAATAAGCCTTCAGGGCCAGGCACATCGGGCATCTTGCTTTGATGTTCGAAGCCTTTCTCAACCGCTTGAAATGAACAGGTCATGTAAAAGATGGGTCTACCTTTTTGGATCGCTTTGACCCGTCTAGCGCTAAAACTACCGCCATCACGCATGATTTCAACATCATATACAATAGGCAGTTTCTCATCGCCAGCACGTAAAAAATAGGAATGGAAAGAGTGAACTTGTCGATCGCTATCGACAGTTTGCGCCGCTGCACTTAGGGCTTGTCCCATCACCTGGCCACCAAAAACATGACCAAAACCTAAATCTTGGCTTTGCCCTCGGTATAGACCAACTTCGATTTGTTCAAGCGAAAGCAGCGATAACAGATCATCTAAAACTTGGCTCATTACACTTCACCAACAACATAAACTTATTAGCGCCAAGCTTACCTTAGAAAGGCATTATGTTGCTAGCTTACTGGTAATATTGAAGTTATCAGACTCACTTGTGAACTAGAATGAAAACACTGAATTAAACATCAGAGTTAACAACTTCGTTATGCGCCAAAACTACTCGATATCGATCCCGCGACTTTGCGCACGACGGCGTGCCCAAGCTGTGACCTGCGCCTCAGCACTGGCATGTTGACAGCAAGGCGCGGCATGCATAATTTCATGCCAACGGTCGTGAACCTTCTCAGGTTTGCAATCCTCTTCTTCAATAGATACGTGGACAAATTCGGTAAATCCACCGCGACTCACACTTCCCGCGCCTACCAGAAGATGCTGGCCTGTCGGCGCTAACTTAGAGCTGAGAAATAACATGACGGCTTTCACCGAGGACATGGAAAAAAGTGCTTTTACTTCAGGCGCAAGATGGTTTTCATTCATCTTGGTTAAGGCGTGAGGAATAATGGCATTAACACAAATATTATAATCAACCCCTTCCATAGACAGGCTATTGACAAAACCGACCAGCGCCATCTTACTCGTGCTAAAACAGGTCTCATAAATATTGCCATACAGCCCGCTGGCCGCGCTACTGACAATTATTCGGCCGTAGCTTTGTTGCTTCATGATAGGCCAAATCAGTTTAGTCAGATTAAAGCAAGCATTCACATCGACATCTAGTTGCCGCTGCCATTGCGCTTTAGTTAACCGTTCAAATGCACAAGGTTGATGAATACTGGCATTGTGAATTAAAACATCGACCCGTCCCCAGCGCTTGATAACCTTGTTGACCATATCGGCTATCGCCACCTCATCACAAACATCGATGGCAAACGCAGACGCTTCGGCACCTATTTTACTTACGGCATCTATGGTGGATTCCAGTTCGGTACGACCTGTTTTAATATCTTGTTCTTGTGAATATCCGGAATCGATTAAAGCAACATGCGCTCCCCTTTGAGCTAAGGCAATAGCATAGGCTCTGCCCAACCCTGTGGCGGCTCCGGTAATAATCGCAACTTGCCCATCAAAACGCATCACCTGAGAATTCCTTTTATTAACGCAAGCTTAGCTGTTATGACTCCTAACTAATTTAATAAAGTAGTTAAATATTAATTAGATAGAATAGAAACATCTATAGCCCACTTATCCGATAGCTTCTTACATAGGAGCATATTTAAAGCAATTATTCTTTGAAGTTAACAGCAGATTTAATTATGGATTTAGCGATAAACGTGCGTCCCTTCAAGCTTTTAGCAATTAGTCCACCAGCAGGCTGTTAACCCTTTAAAAAATCCGTCATTACACTCGTCCATACATTGAAAATAAACCGAGGCTGTTCACAGATTGCTAATACAAGCGCTTCATCGACTTAGTATTTCTTGCTATGCTTGCAGCAGATCACTCTCCTCATATTGCATTAGCAACATAACGACGAACTTAGATAATGAATCCTTGGATCCTTGCTTCACGCCCTCGCACACTCCCAGCCGCGATAGGCCCTTTACTAGTCGGTAACGTTTTAGCGTTTAACCTCGAATCATTTAGCTGGTTAATTGCACTCACCTCGATGCTTTGTGCCGTCCTACTGCAAATTGCAGTGAACTTAGCCAATGACTATTTTGATTTTAAAAGTGGTATCGATACTCAAGAGCGAATCGGGCCATTACGAGTAACCCAAAGTGGCTTACTCGCCCCCCATAAAGTACGTAATGCAATGATCTTATGCCTGTTATTGGCATTAGCAGTTGGCTCTTTACTTATTCATCACGGCGGCTGGCCAATTGCCATTTTAGCCGCGGCCTCTATATTAGGTGCGCTGGGATATAGTGGCGGCCCTTACCCGTTGGCTTCCCATGGTTTAGGTGAAGTCGCTGCGTTTGTCTTTTTTGGTTTAGTCGCTGTGGTAGGAAGTTATTTTCTGCAAGCCCAAGACACTAGCACCAGTGCTTGGGTTTTGGGTAGTGCCATCGGCTTATTTAACGCAGCGGTGATGTTGGTAAACAATACCCGCGATATCGACACTGACAAGAAAGCAGGCAAGTTTACTTTGGCGGTAAAAATTGGTGAGGATCAGGCAAAAGTAGTTTATCAAGCCCTAGTTTACCTGCCGTTTGCATTGATCATTGGCAGTTTCTTATTGGGTATTTTACCGGGCTTACCTGTGCTGCTAAGCGGCCTGTCATTAATCCTAGCCCGCAAATTAAATCAACAATTTAGTGTTAATTCTGGAGAAACCTTGAACCCCTTATTAGGCCAGACGGCTAAACTCACAGTTATTTTTAGCGCGTTATTCAGTATTGGATTCGTTTTCACTTTATAAGCTAAACAAAAAGCCGTAAATGATTGGTTTAAGCACTATATTCATTCAAGCTAAATTTATTCAAGCTATAGCTACACAGTGCGTTGACCTATCAATTACGGCTTATTGGATGTTACTTAATACTTGTTTCTTACTCTTTGTCATCTGATGCAAAAGTTAAAAATTCAAGTATTTCACCTGTCGATTACAGCTCATAAGGCTCGCCATCTTTAGCAGTAAACTGCTTATTGCGATGATCAACCTGTCCACTGATCAGGCTTGTCCAGCTGCGTGATGCGGGTGTACTCTCACGGCTAACTATGGTCATTAATGCTGCTTCCACTTGCACATCTTCAATTCCTGCTAAATCACAAATCTCATGCTTGCCCTTAGCCGCTAAAGAAATCTCAAGATGAAAACCATTATTTTTCATCAAAATGGTGCTGGGTTCACATTTATGTCCAGTGAAGGCAACAAACTGTCTTGGTTGCGCCAAACCACTTTGCTGACCATTAGCAAAAAAAGCCAGTAACTGATTGTAATAAACCACATAACTGCATACATCTTGGTGCGAGCCATGGCTCAAAGGAAAGTACTGATCGAGGATCTGCTTGGCGTAGACCATATTATCCGTCTCTTGCTGAGCCTGATCTAATGCGTTATTTCCATTGGTCAGTGTCATAGGCATCACCTGCTTGATGAAGTTGTATATAGGTTGCTCGATTATGTCCTGTTGCTCAGCCTGAATATTCATAGCCTCATCCTTTACGTCTTGTGATTTATTGCTAACTCGGTTTGTAAACCATACTGTTAGAAGTCGTGATAAGCATTGCTGCTATCTTTATCACCCTGAGTCCTAAGTCGGTTTGGTTGCCTAGTTTTTAAGCTAGTATTTGTAGTCTAGCCACTTTTTGATTACAATTTCACAATAAAAATTTCACAGTGTGAATTTTACAAAATGAAAAACAACAGCAGCTTGATGAGAAAATCTCACTTTCTAGGCACTAAAATCCGTAACCTACGAAAGCGAAACAATTTAACGATGGAAGATCTCTCGGCCCGTTGTATTCGAGTGGATGCCGAATCTGCGCCTTCTGTGTCTTATCTGTCGATGATTGAACGGGGTAAACGGGTACCGAGTGCAGGTATGTTGGCTGTGATTGCTGCCGTATTTCAAAAAGAGGTCGACTGGTTTCTTGACGATGCACCAGAGGCACACGCAATCACTCCCGTTAAAGGTACCCGCGGCGGTATTAGCGGTATGGCGCTGGAACCCAGTTTTTTATTCTCCAATGAAATTTTACAAATTGCGATCCCAGAGATGTTGTCACAAACGGGGATCAGCGGCAGGCAATTTGCTCATTTACTCATCCGCGCCCATCAAGAACATCATCAAAATCATTTTCCCGATCTCGAACGCGCTGCCGAAGAAGTCGGTCAAAAACGTATGCCGCTAAGCTTAGATGATCTTTTGGACATCACCGCAAGCTTAGGTCTTAAAGTCAATTGGTTCGACCAAGCCCCCCAGGTAATAAAAAAAGAAGCGAATGCTACTGATGAGCATATCATCACCTCTTATTTCGAATTACCTAACCATATTTATGTCAATAAGTTACTGGAAAAACACACTAATCGACTCAAATATGATTTAGCGGTTCATATTGGTCACTGTGTATTACACAACAAAGATGGCCTAAAAAGCATCATGGTTGCGGGTCGCAGCCACGGCACCAGCCTTGGCGATGTCAGTATTAACTCGTCAAATTCATCGAGTGTCGATCCCCAAGATATTTTGCATGCTTGGCGTGACTTTGAGTCTAGTTTTTTTGCTGGCGCACTACTCTGCCCTAAAGTGCCTTTCAGACAACTGCTAGACCGCCACGGCTATGAGATTGATGTAGCGAAAAAAATCGGCGTTTCCCCCTCGGTGGCAATGCGTCGAATGACGGCGGTGTCCCCTTATCGTTATTGGCACTATTTCGATGCCTATTCGCCGGGTAAATTAAAAGCGGTTTATCGTGGTAACGGCATTCCACTGCCTTGGGGCAATATGCGACAAGTGGAAGATCCCTGTCAGCACTGGGCGGTATTTAGAATGATTAACGCCCAATCGACAGGAAGCTCAGCACAGCTTTCCATTCTTGATGTGGCCAAAGAGCCTAAGATCTATTGCTGCGAGTCAATACGTGTCAAGGACTTAGCGGGCAATCCCCATGTGCTTTGTGCCGGCATCGATCTTAATCCCGCTATCGAAGCTCAAGGCGGTGATGCCGATGCCATAGCCAGAGAGCTAAAACAGCTTTGTGTCGATAACCATGGCTCTGCGCCACTACCTTCGGGACTCAAGAGTGACATTAAGCGCGTGGCTAAAATATTAAATATCAACTGGGTTGAACGTGGAATGGACAGTGAGGCAAGATTGATCTGCTCTCGTGGTGCCAGTTGTCCCAGAGAGCCAAGCTGCTATGCCAACGGCCAATGCGCTGGTTAATACCCGTCAATAGTCTACTCAACATAAAAACGCCTCCAATTGGAGGCGTTTTTTCTCAACCATTTAAATTTAAAGCTTATCTAGCGTCCGCTGTTTATGGCTCCAGTTGAGATGATATTTCTCACCGCTCGGCTTATCTGTACGCTCGAAGGTATGAGCACCAAAAAAGTCGCGCTGGCCTTGGAGTAAGTTCGCAGGTAAAGTCTCACAGCGATAACTATCGTAATAGGCTAGTGCCGAGCCGATACAAGGGACAGGTACACCACGTAGCGTCGCAATAGCAACGGCACTGCGCCAATCGAGTTGTTTGGCCGATAACGCAGAGCTAAAGCTGTCAGCCATAAGCAAATTAGCTAAACCCGCTTGATTATCGGCTTGTTGGTAA
The DNA here is from genome assembly GCF_022398315.1 of Shewanella sp. Isolate11. Classification (GTDB taxonomy): domain Bacteria; phylum Pseudomonadota; class Gammaproteobacteria; order Enterobacterales; family Shewanellaceae; genus Shewanella. Next base: position 998,379 of record NZ_JAKEVF010000001.1, on the reverse strand, counting down.
GCCTCGGTGATCGACTGCAGGAATCGAGCACGAATGATACAACCGGCACGCCAAATCTTAGCAATCTCGGCAAAGTCCAACTGCCAGCCATTTTCTGTGGCCGTCATCGCCATCAGCTGAAAACCTTGGGCATAACAAGCAATTTTGGCGCAATAAAGTGCACTCTCAAGTTGGTCTATAAATACCGCACGCTCTTCGCCGGTTAACGGCTCAACACTTGGGCCTGCAAGCCGGTGACTCAACTGCTGACGCTGCGATTTTTGAGTGCTAACCGCCCGAGCATAAACCGCTTCAGCGATCGTTGGGGCTGGGCAACCAATTTGCAAACTGCTAACAGCAGTCCATAAACCGGTTCCCTTTTGACCGGCTTTGTCGAGAATCATCTCCACCAAAGGCTTACCCGTGATAGGATCGGCTTGAGCCAATACATCGGCGCTGATCTCCATCAAATAGCTGTTTAAACTGCCGCGATTCCAGCGCTCAAATACTTGGCTAATTTCGCTAGCGGTCATTCCACAAGCATTACTAAGCAGATGATAAGCCTCACAAATTAGCTGCATATCGGCATATTCGATACCATTATGCACCATCTTCACATAGTGACCCGAGCCCGCAGGGCCAATATAAGTTGTGCAAGGCTCACCTTCTGTCACCGGATTACCCGGTTCTTGACGCTCTATTGGCAGCCCCGTGTCTGGGTCAACCTTAGCGGCAATCGCTTCCCAAATGGGTTTAATGCGATTCCAAGCGTTCAAGTCACCACTTGGCATCAAAGAGGGGCCAAAACGGGCGCCCATTTCTCCACCGGATATAGCGCAGCTAAAGAAATTAAACTTACCAGCATATTGGCCTTCACGAGCCACAGTATCTGTCCATAAACTATTACCGGTATCGATTACGATATCGTCAGCTTCGATACCTGCATCTAACAAAGCACTGCAGACACCGTCTACCGGGCCACCTGCAGGGACAGATAAAACAAAAATACGAGGTTTAGCGAGCGTTGAAACCATTTGTGAAAAATGACTACAGCCGACAATCCTTTGTCCCTGGCCTGCAAGTCGTTCACTTTGTTCCTGTTCAAGCAGTGCTTCAATCTTGGCAACATCAAGATCGAAAGCTGCCACTTTGTAGTGATTATCGGCGATATTGAGCGCAAGATTTTTGCCCATCACGCCAAGTCCAATCACGCCAATATCATATAGGTCAGAATGATTTTGCATTTGATTTTCCCCACGGGAAATAATGATTATGCCTACGCTAAGCTTATTTATTTTGTAATTTCATGATTACATTAGAGTTATAATTAAGTCTTTCGCTTAAAAGGCTTAATTAAGCATAGCTGACAGGCTTGAAGTGAGCGCAATTATACTCAATCCTCTTGTGTTGTGACCAGTTGATATTTCAGATCAAGCTAATCACTAAAACAGATTTACTGTTTGCAAAATCAAGCAAATATTCGATTAATTTATGTCTAATATTTCAAACTTCAGTGATGTGAAGTCACAGGGGTATTAAAGCAACAAGAACACAAGCGCCATAAAAAAGGAGCCTAAGCTCCCTTTTTCAATTTTCCATTAATCCCTTGCCTCTAATCATTAACACATTAGGCAAGCTCATTATACGTGCGCATCAGCATAACCCATTCGGGTCAACACATTGCGTACGAGTTCTAGAGTGTAAGGATCTTCAATGGTCGCAGGCATGTTATAGCTTTGATTGTCTGCAATTTTTCGCATAGTGCCACGCAAAATTTTACCCGAGCGAGTCTTAGGCAGTTTAGGAATGGCACTGACGAGTCTAAACGCCGCAACGGGACCTATCTGCTCGCGCACTAAGGCAATCAGTTCTTTGTAAAGCTGCTCATCTGTTAAGGTGCAGCCTTTCTTTAGCACTACAAGTCCAAGCGGCACCTGGCCTTTTAGTTGGTCCGCAGCGCCAATCACTGCCGCTTCGGCAACAGCCTCATGCTGACACAAGACCTCTTCGAAACGTCCAGTCGATAATCTGTGGCCAGCAACGTTAATCACATCATCGATACGGCTCATAATATAAAGATAGCCATCTTCATCCATATATCCTGCATCACCCGTGAGGTAAAAGCCGGGATACATAGATAAATAACTGTCTTTGTAACGGGCCTCATTATGCCAAAGCGTGGTAAGTGTCCCCGGTGGTAGCGGCAGTTTAATCACCACATTACCGGTTTGATTGGCTGAGACTTCATCACCCATTTCATCGACCACTTGCACGTTATAGCCCGGAACAGCCAAAGCTGGCGAACCAGCTTTTACTGGTACTGGCGCGACGCCCATCAAGTTGGCCGCAACCGGCCAGCCTGTTTCTGTCTGCCACCAATGATCGATCACAGGCTTTTTCAGTTGTTGCTCGGTCCAATGTAAAGTATCGGGATCACATCGTTCACCAGCCAAAAACACAGTGCCCAATCCACTGAGATCAACATTATTCAAATATTCACCGTCAGGATCGTCTCGCTTAATAGCTCTGATTGCCGTTGGCGCGGTAAAGAAACTCTTCACCTTGTACTTATCGATAATACGCCAGAAAATCCCAGGATCTGGAGTGCCTATCGGCTTACCTTCAAACAGCAAGGTAGTCGCCCCCACCAACAAAGGCCCGTAGACAATATATGAGTGTCCCACAACCCAGCCCACATCGGATGCTGCCCAGAACACATCTCCGGCTTCGATGTTGTAAACATTCTTCATCGACCAACTTAGCGCCACCCCATGGCCACCATTATCACGCACCACACCTTTAGGTTGCCCCGTGGTACCCGAGGTATAAAGCACATAAAGGGGATCGGTTGCCGCAACAGGCTGACAAGCGATATTTGGCGCGGTGGCCATCGCACTCTGCCAATCGACATCTCGTCTTTCGACCAGCTCAGCCGTTAACTGAGGACGATTTAAAATAAGGCATTGACTCACCTGATGTTTGGTCTGGCTCAGCGCCTCATCAAGCAAGGGTTTATAAGCCACGACACCAGAAGGCTCAATGCCGCAAGATGCCGATAGGATCATGCTTGGTTTGGCATCATCAATACGTGTTGCCAACTCGTTCGCCGCAAAGCCACCAAACACCACAGAATGGATAGCACCTAGGCGAGCACAGGCCAACATGGCGTAAGCCGTTTCAGGCACCATAGGCATGTAAATCACCACTCTGTCGCCTTTATTGACCCCTTGAGCGGCCATGTAACCCGCAAGACGACTGACTTGTGCCTGTAATTCGGTATAAGTGATGCCATATTCAGTATCGGTTATTGGACTCACATACTGGATTGCAATCTGCTCTCCACGTCCGGCCTCCACATGACGATCAACTGCGTTATAGCAGGTATTGAGCTCTCCCCCACTAAACCAACGGTACATGGGTGCATCATTATCATCCAATACCCGAGAGAATGGTTTATCCCACATTAGACTCTTTGCTGCCTCTTCCCAAAAAGCATTAGGATTTTCAATTGATTGCTGATGTAGCTGCTTATGTAATGCCTTCATGACCCTCTCCCAATGATATGCCTCTAATTGAGCTCCATACCGGCTTGTCCTTAAACTTTACATGGGTATTGATCCCTATTTCATTATGGAGAGCGCAATAAGATTTCCCATTAGACCTTTGCCTAACACTAACGTTAACTTCAAATAGGAGTGTCATGCTGATGATTGAATGTGAACTGAGATTGACAGCTGTAGGGGAGTTTTTTAGGAAATAGCGAAGATTTGACCACTGCAAATCTTTACCTTTACGTAAACTTCATATATCGTGCTATCAAAGTTAATTGTTATGGTAATTTTTAATGAATGATAAACACAGTCCAAAGACGACTTATTCGATTAGCGATCTGTCAAAAGAGTTCGATATCACTACCCGAAGCATCCGCTTTTATGAAGACCAAGGTCTACTGAAACCTAAGCGCCGCGGGCAGACTCGCATCTATGGCCTTAAAGACAGAGTGCGTCTCAAGCTGATTTTACGCGGTAAACGTCTCGGATTCTCATTAGCCGAAACCCGCCGTCTATTCGAGCTCTACGATGCCGACAAAAACAGTAGCTCTCAGCTGCACACCATGCTCGAACTGGTGGAAGAGAAAAAAAGTGCCCTGCAGCAACAGATGGATGATATCAAAGTGGTACTGATGGAGCTGACCTCAGCAGAACAACAATGCCGAGAAGCATTAGCACTGCAAGAATCATAATTGCCGTACCGTACTCAATAAATTTAATACCATAAAAATTAACACAAGCAACTGATATTAAAAATATTAACAACAAATAATTATTATAAAAATAGACCTGTAGGATAACACAATGACTCAACTCTACTCATCTCTCAACTTCGGTCTTGGCGAAGATGTCGATATGCTCCGCGATGCCGTACAAGGCTTCGCCGCCAATGAAATCGCGCCTATCGCAGCCAAGGTCGATCAGGATAACGCCTTTCCAAACGAGTTATGGCCAGTACTCGGTGACATGGGGTTGTTGGGTATTACTGTGCCTGAAGAGTTTGGTGGTGCCGATATGGGTTACCTTGCTCATGTGGTAGCGATGGAGGAGATCTCTCGTGCATCGGCGTCTATCGGCTTAAGCTACGGCGCCCATTCGAACCTTTGTGTTAACCAGATCAACCGTAACGGTAACAGCGAACAAAAAGCCAAATATCTTCCTAAACTGGTCAGCGGTGAACATATCGGCGCCCTCGCAATGAGTGAGCCCAATGCTGGTTCTGACGTGGTTTCAATGAAGCTTAGCGCTCAAAAGCAAGGCGATCGTTATATCCTTAACGGTAACAAGATGTGGATCACCAATGGTCCTGACGCCGATACCTATGTTATCTACGCCAAAACCGATATGGATAAAGGCCCTCACGGCATCACCGCATTTATCGTTGAACGAGGCTTTAAAGGCTTTAGTCAGGCGCAGAAACTCGACAAACTCGGAATGCGTGGCTCGAACACCTGTGAATTAGTATTTGAAGATTGTGAAGTCCCTGAAGAGAACATTCTTGGCGGCCTAAATAACGGCGTAAAAGTATTGATGAGCGGCTTAGATTACGAACGCGTAGTGCTATCTGGCGGCCCACTTGGGATAATGACCGCTTGTATGGATATCGTCATTCCTTACATCCATGAGCGTGAGCAGTTTGGTAAATCTATCGGTCAGTTCCAATTAGTCCAAGGCAAACTTGCCGATATGTATACCGGCATGAATGCGGCTAAATCCTATATTTACAACGTGGCCAAGTCGTGCGATCGCGGTGAAACCACTCGTAAAGATGCCGCAGGCGCTATTTTATATTCTGCGGAGTTGGCGACCAAAATGGCACTCGATGCTATCCAGCTACTTGGCGGCAATGGCTATGTTAACGAATACGCCACAGGCCGATTACTTCGTGATGCCAAACTATATGAGATTGGTGCGGGTACCTCAGAAATCCGCCGCATGCTAATTGGCCGTGAGCTTTTTAACGAGTCGAAATAAGCACTAATCACCCGTACGGCCGGGTCAAGACTCGGCCAACGGGAGCATTCACTCCCGTTTAAACCGTCTTACAAGGAACATTGCCGTGACTCAACTCAGCAGTCGAATCAATCCCCGCAGCGATGAATTCAAAACCAAACAGCAGCAAATGAGCGCCGTGGTCGCTGACCTGCAACTTAAGCTGGCCGAAATAGAACAAGGCGGCGGTGCCGTCGCGATGGAACGTCATCTGGCACGTGGCAAACTCTCTCCTCGTCAACGGGTAGAAAAACTGCTCGATCCAGGCTCACCATTTTTAGAAATCTCCCAATTTGCCGCATATCAGGTCTACGATGATGTGGTGCCTGCCGCAGGTATTATCGCGGGTATTGGCCGAGTCAGTGGTGTCGAATGTATGGTGATCGCCAACGATGCCACCGTAAAAGGCGGCACTTACTACCCGCTTACGGTCAAAAAACACCTTCGTGCTCAAGATATCGCCAAGCGTTGCCACCTGCCTTGTATCTACTTGGTCGACTCAGGCGGCGCCAACTTACCCCGACAAGATGAAGTGTTTCCCGACAGAGATCATTTCGGCCGCATCTTCTATAACCAGGCGCAGATGTCTGGTCTAGGGATCCCGCAAATTGCCGTGGTAATGGGTTTATGTACCGCAGGCGGCGCGTATGTACCTGCTATGGCGGATGAATCGATTATCGTTAAAGAGCAAGGCACGATTTTCCTTGCGGGGCCACCACTGGTTAAAGCGGCGACTGGCGAAGAGGTTTCTGCCGAAGAACTTGGCGGCGCAGAAGTGCACACCAAGATTTCGGGTGTGGCAGATCATCTGGCACAAAATGATGAACACGCACTGGAGTTAGCGCGCAAGGCCGTCACTCGTCTTAATCATAATAAGCAGATTGAAAGCCTGCTAAGCCCGGTTAAACCACCTAAATTCGATATCAATGAACTCTATGGCATCGTCGGCACCGACCTTAAAAAGCCCTTCGATGTCAAAGAAGTGATCGCGCGTATCGTCGATGACTCTGATTTCGACGAGTTCAAAGCCAACTACGGCGCCACTTTGGTCTGTGGTTTCGCACGAATTCATGGCTACCCCGTTGGTATTGTGGCCAATAATGGCATCTTGTTCTCTGAGTCAGCACAAAAAGGGGCTCACTTTATTGAGCTATGTTGCCAGCGCAAGATCCCACTGCTGTTCTTACAAAATATCACTGGTTTTATGGTGGGTAAAAAGTATGAACATGAAGGCATTGCCAAACACGGAGCCAAGATGGTGACCGCCGTCTCTTGTGCCAATGTGCCTAAATTCACTGTGATCATTGGTGGCAGCTATGGCGCGGGTAACTATGGTATGTGTGGACGAGCTTTCGAACCCACCATGATGTGGATGTGGCCTAACGCCCGTATATCAGTGATGGGCGGCGAACAAGCCGCAGGCGTATTGGCAACCGTGCGTCGTGATGGTTTAGCCCGTAAGGGAGTCGAGTGGTCTCAAGAAGATGAAGCCGCCTTCCGCGCGCCAATTGTCGAGCAGTATGACAAAGAGGGACATCCTTATCATGCCAGTGCAAGGCTGTGGGACGACGGCATTATTGACCCAGCACAAACTCGAGACGTTGTCGGCTTAGCCCTGTCAGCCGCCTTAAATGCCCCCGTTCAGGAGACCCATTTTGGCGTATTCCGCATGTAAGCGAAGCGACTAATGGTACTGAACAAGAGTTAAGGACACGGATATGACAACGCCCATAGACCCATGCAAGACCAGATTTAACTATTTAATCTGCTCCCTCAATCAAGGGGTTGCAGAGATGGTGCTTAACCGCGCCGACAAACATAACGCCTTCGATGAGGTGATGATCAGTGAAATGATCGCCGCGCTAGACGGTTTTGCCAGCAATGATGACTGCCAGCTGTTAGTGATCAAAGCCGAAGGCAAAAACTTCAGCGCCGGTGCCGATCTCAACTGGATGCGCAAACAAGCCAACATGGATTTCGCGCAAAACTTAACTGATGCTAACGAACTCGCCAGCTTGATGCATAAACTGGATAAGTTTCCAAAGCCCACCATCGCCTTAGTACAAGGGGCAGCCTTTGGTGGTGCCCTAGGACTGATTTGCGCCAGCGATATCGCCCTCGCCAATCAGCGCGCCAGCTTCTGTTTAAGTGAAGTCAAACTGGGATTAATTCCAGCAGTGATAAGCCCTTATGTGGTTCGCGCCATGGGGCAAAGAGCGGCACGTCGTTATATGTTGACCGCCGAGCGTTTTGACGCTGAAACCGCATTGAAACTTAACGTCATTCATGAAATCGATGACGACCTAGATAGTGCAGCAGCGCCTATCATTGCAGCGCTTCGCAGTAATAGCCCACAAGGCATGGCGTGGGTCAAAAAGCTGCTCTCTCGTCTCGAAGATGGCGTAATAGATGACAGCACTTTAGCCTACACCAGCGAACGTATCGCCAGCATCCGCGTGTCGGATGAAGGTCAGGAAGGACTCAATGCCTTCTTCGACAAACGCAGCCCCAAGTGGAAGTGATATGAAAATAATAACCACAAAATCACTGATAAATATTACCCAGCCGTCTGTCACAGCTGTATTGCACGGAGTCGTTGATTATGTTTAATAAATTACTGATCGCCAACCGAGGTGAAATCGCCTGTCGCATCATTAAAACCGCCAATGCAATGGGCGTGAAAACCGTTGCGCTGTACTCTGATGCCGATAAAGATGCCCGTCATGTGGCCATGGCCGATGAATCTTTCTATCTCGGTGGTAGTGCACCTAGCGAGTCCTATCTTAAAGGCGAGTTGATCATCGATATCGCTAAACGCAGCGGCGCTCAGGCAATCCATCCCGGCTACGGTTTTCTGTCTGAAAATGCCGAGTTTGCCCGTCAATGTGAACAAGCCGGTATCGCTTTTGTCGGCCCAAGTAGCGAATCTATCGAAGCCATGGGAAGTAAAAGTGCCGCTAAAATCATCATGGAAAAGGCGAATGTACCTTTAGTGCCTGGCTATCATGGGGATGATCAAAGTGACGCCAGCTTACTTGCGGCCTCGAAACAAATAGGCTTTCCGCAGCTGATCAAAGCCGCTTATGGCGGTGGTGGTAAAGGTATGCGTATCGTCGAGTCAGAAAGTGAAGCTCTTGCAGCTATCAACTCGGCTCGTCGTGAAGCGGCCTCCTCTTTTAGTAACGATAAGCTACTCATTGAACGTTACCTAAGACAGCCTCGCCACGTCGAAGTACAAGTGTTTGCCGATAGCCAAGGCAACTGTATCTATCTGTCAGATCGCGACTGCTCAATCCAGCGACGTCATCAAAAAGTGGTTGAAGAAGCCCCAGCTCCGGGACTGAGTGATAGTTTGCGCCGAGCCATGGGAGAAGCCGCCGTAGCCGCCGCTAAAGCCATCGATTATGTCGGTGCAGGTACGGTTGAGTTCCTGCTCGATACCCATGCGACAGAAGAAGCCAATAGCTTCTACTTCATGGAGATGAATACCCGTTTACAGGTCGAACACCCTGTCACCGAAATGGTCACCGGCCAAGACTTGGTTAAATGGCAGCTGATGGTTGCCAGCGGCAGTGAACTGCCACTAAGCCAACAGGAAGTACGCATCCATGGTCACTCTTTCGAGGTGCGTATATACGCTGAAGATCCACAAAATGATTTTCTACCTGCCAGCGGTAAGCTCAACTTCCTGCGTGAGCCCGAGCAAAACCGTTTCGTGCGTATCGATTCAGGTATTCGTGAAAATGATGTGATCAGTAATTTTTACGATCCGATGATTGCCAAGCTCATTGTCTGGGATGAATCTCGTCCACGCGCCTTACAACGTCTGGTGCATGCCTTAGAGTCATATCAGATCAGCGGTCTGAAACATAACATCGAATTCTTAGCCAATATCGCTGAGCATCATGCCTTTGCGGCTGCAGACTTTAGCACTGACTTTATCGAGCGCTACGGTGAAACCCTGATTGGTACGAACCTTGATGCCGACAACAGCAACGAACAAAATGCGGCGCTCGCCTTGGCGGCGCTATACCACCTTTGCGCCCAAAAAGAGCAAGCTAAACTCAATGCCATTAATAGTAACGACCCATACTCTCCTTGGGGGCAAGTCAGTGGTTTTAGGTTGAACCGCAGCGGCGTACATCAGTTATCTTTACTCGATGATCAGCATCAATTGCAACAGCTTAATCTTTCTCAAGTGGGTGAACATTACTTGCTTGAGCTCAACCAGCAACAACTCAACCTGAGCGGTAAGCTGGTTGATGATCTGCTCCATGCCGAGATCAATGGTCATAAGAGCAAGATCCCTGTGAGTCGTGAAGGCGAAGATTTCACCCTATTTCTGCCCACTGGTAGCTATCACTATCGTGCGATTCAAACCGAACAGGTAGAAGAACAAGCCAGCGCAGAAGATAAGCTTAAAGCACCGATGAACGGCACCATAGTCACTCATTTGGTCAATGTTGGCGATAAGGTTGAAAAAGGCCAAGGCTTAATGGTGATGGAAGCGATGAAGATGGAATACACCATAGAAGCCCCCTTTAATGGCACAGTGGCAGCGTTCTTCTTCGAGCCGGGTGAATTGGTGAGCGACGGCGCCGTGTTACTGGATGTCACCGCCGCTGAGGAGGCGTGATCATGTTTGCAGACAAAGATGCATCAGCCAACGTCAGCGAAGTCAGCATTTTTGAAGTGGGTGCCAGAGATGGGCTGCAAAATGAGCGCGCCGTGAGCACTCAAGCTAAGCTGGCACTCATCGAGCAACTGGCCGACGCAGGACTTAAGCGTATTGAAGCTGGCAGTTTTGTGTCACCTAAATGGGTGCCTCAAATGGCCGATTCTGGCGAGATATTTAACCGCCTACCGAAACGCAACGGCGTGATCTACAGTGCTCTGACGCCCAACCTGAAAGGGCTGGAACTTGCACTTGACGCTGGTGCAGACGAAGTTGCTATCTTCGGCGCCGCCTCGCAAAGCTTTAGTCAGCGAAATATCAATTGCTCGATTGAAGACTCGATTGAGCGCTTTATTCCTGTAGTAGAGCTGGCTCAAGCTCGCAACATCAAGGTGCGTGGCTACGTGTCATGTGTCTTAGGCTGTCCCTATGAAGGGGATATCGCCTCAAGCGAAGTCGCTCGAGTGGCAGAGATCCTTTACAAAATGGGCTGCTACGAGATCTCACTGGGTGACACTATAGGCGTTGGCACACCGCTAAAGGCCCGTAAAATGGTGCAAACGGTAGCCGAGCGGATTCCCGTCGATAAATTAGCGCTGCATTTTCACGACACTTACGGTCAGGCACTGGCCAATATCTTAGCCTGTTTAGACACGGGCGTGACTGTGTTCGATAGTTCAGTCGCCGGACTCGGCGGTTGTCCTTATGCCCAAGGGGCATCGGGCAATCTCGCCACCGAAGATTTAGTGTATATGTTGCATGGTTTAGGGATTAACACTGGCATTGACCTCAATCGTTTAATCCAGGCCGGCAACCATATCAGCCACGAATTAGGCAGACCGAGTGGATCTAAGGTCGCCCGAGCATTAACAGAAAGCTCGCAATAATATAGCAGCTGGAGTTTGCTCCAGCTTGTTCTCAAAGGAGAAAGGATAATGGCAGGACTCAATAAGCTGGTTGGCAGCTATGAAGAAGCATTGGCAGGCCTAACCGATAATATGACAGTCATGGTGGGCGGTTTTGGCTTGTGTGGTATTCCTGAGGGATTAATTGCCCAGATGGTTAAAACCGCCGCGACGGGCCTGACAGCGATTTCAAACAACGCTGGCGTAGATGATTTTGGCTTAGGACTTTTACTTAAAAGCCGTCAAATCAGCACAATGATCGCTTCATACGTGGGTGAAAATGCCACTTTCGAACAGCAAATGCTGTCGGGCGAATTAAATGTTATTTTGACGCCTCAAGGCACTTTAGCCGAAAAAATTCGTGCAGGCGGCGCAGGCATTCCCGCTTTCTTCACCGCGACTGGCTACGGTACTCCTGTTGCAGAAGGCAAAGAAACCCGTGAAATCGATGGCCGTCATTATGTGCTTGAACCCGCACTGACTGCTGACTTTGCCTTAGTCCGCGCCTGGAAAGCCGATACCATGGGCAACCTCGTGTTCCGCAAGACAGCAGCAAACTTCAACCCTATGATGGCGACAGCCGGCAAAATTACCGTTGTCGAAGCCGAACATATTGTTGAGCCAGGTGAACTCGATCCAGACCATATCCATACACCTGGCATCTATGTCGATCGCCTTATTCAAGGCTCGTTCGAAAAGCGTATCGAACAACGTACCGTTAAGAGCAAATAAGGAGGCAACATAATGGCATTATCAAGAGAACAACTTGCACAACGTGTTGCTCAAGAACTACAAGATGGTTATTACGTTAACTTAGGAATAGGTATCCCCACTTTAGTGGCGAACTACATACCACAAGGTATGCAGGTGATGCTGCAATCGGAAAATGGTTTGCTGGGCATGGGTGAGTTCCCGACCGAAGAAACCATAGATGCCGACTTAATCAACGCGGGTAAGCAAACCGTAACGGCCGTCGATGGCGCGTCATTCTTCTCATCGGCTGAAAGCTTCGCCATGATCCGTGGCGGGCATGTGGATTTAACGGTGTTGGGCGCCTTTGAAGTGGATGTCGAAGGCTCAATTGCCTCTTGGATGATCCCCGGAAAACTGATTAAAGGCATGGGCGGCGCGATGGACTTAGTGGCTGGCGCCGACAATATTATTGTTACCATGATGCACGCCGATAAATACGGCAACTCTAAATTATTACCTAAGTGCGAGCTGCCATTAACGGGTTATGGTTGTATTAAACGTGTGCTTACCGACTTAGCTTTCCTCGAGATTAAAGAGGGAGCTTTCCATCTGTTAGAGCGCGCCCCAGGAGTCAGTGTCGAAGAGATTATCAGTAAAACCGCAGGCAAGTTAGTGGTACCTGATAATGTCCCTGAAATGCAGTTTTAATAGCAATTAGTTTTAATAGCGATCAGTTTTAATAGCAATTAGTGTCATCAGCCATAAACATCAAGCCCAGATACTACTCTGGGCTTGATGCTATTTAGTAATCCAAATCAGATGAAAGCTGGGGCACAATTAGATGATAAAAGCACCATCATCAAGCCTGCACGCTTGATTTAACATTTTATTATCAGTCAAACTGAGCTAATGGTATTAAACTCTGATAAATTATCTTCATGGATCGAAAAACGACTTTAGTTCACTGTTTGCTTTACTTATCACTACTGCTTATGAGCGGTCAGCTTGATGCCGCAAACAATGCCGATAACAACCAAACTGGAAGTAACGATCTATTCAATGAGCCACTTATTTTTGGCATTGCCATTGGCTTTCCTCCCTATCAATTTAATCAAAACGGACAGGTTGCAGGCTTCGATGCTGATGTTGCAAAAGCATTGATCGCACATTTAAATCAAGATTATCGCTTTAAACAAGATAATTGGGATACGGTACTCAATGATTTAAGGTTTAAACAAAACGACTTGATTGTGGGAATGGAAATCAACCCCGTCAGACAACAGATATTTGACTTTTCACAACCCTATTATTTTCGCCAAGATGCATTTTTTGTACTCGATGAGAACCAAAGCATCAGACAAGTAGGCGATTTAGGCGATATGCTCATTGCCGGTGACAGGCACTCATCTATCGAAGATTTATTAAAACAAAATGAACGACTCTATGATTATCGACTTATTACTACGCTCTCTAAAGCCGATTCCATGCAGCGTTTAGCCAGCGGAAAAGTTGCCGCAGCCATTATGCCAAAAGCGGTGGGCTATTACTTAGCGAACCAACAAGGCATTAAAGTAAGAATCTTGGATTTTCCGACCCAAGGAACTCCGGTAGCGATCGCGGTAAAAAAAGGTGAACAGCAGCTGCTAGCACGAATCAATGTTGCTCTAGCGCAGTTAATAAATGATGGCACCATCGCTGCCTTATATAAGCAATGGTTCGCACAACAAGAAGAGTCAAACTGATTTTAAGCCGAGCTCAAGAGAATGTGAGTCGACCTAAAACCCGCTTTAACCTATGCGGTTAATCCCACAAGAACTCACGGAAGTGTTTACGGCACACAGATTCATAGCGCTCATTACCGCCAATCGCAACCTGCTCCCCTTCTTTCATTGGCTTACCGTCGCTATCGAGACGTAGCACCATATTGGCTTTACGGCCACAATGGCAGATAGTCTTTAGCTCAACCAATTTATCAGCCCAAGCTAAAAGATATTGGCTACCGCTAAAAAGCTCACCTTGGAAGTCGGTCTTGAGGCCATAACACAGGACGGGAATGTCTAGAATATCGACAACATAAGTCAGCTGCTGTACCTGTGCTTTACTCAAAAACTGCGATTCATCAATTAAAATACAGTGCAGCGGCTGCTTTAAGCTAGCTTCACGGATCATCACAGCCACATCGTCGTTACTGCCAAATACTTGTGCTTCGGTTTCGATACCAATGCGTGAAGAGACTTTACCCACGCCGTAACGGTCATCAATAGAGGCTGTCATGACTAAGGTATTCATACCTCGTTCACGGTAGTTATAAGACGATTGTAATAATGACGTCGACTTACCGGCATTCATTGCCGAATAATAAAAATAAAGCTGAGCCAAAACAGATTCCTTTTAAATAAATTGCAGCAGTTTAATAGCCACTCAAGTGAGCCTAAGTGTATCACTCTCATGGGCGCTTGATGAGTTTCTGTTTGTGAGCCAGATGGCAAGGTTAACAACTCATCGATGGTGACTAATTATTCAGGCTAAAGTTAACCAAGCAAGTATCCCGCATTAAAAAATCTTAGGATTCATAGCATTAACAATGTAGTAGCTGTTCAGATTCAGTGGGAGACTAAATCGCTCATAAATTAGAGTAAAACATCAGTATGTTTCTAAAATGTAAAGCCAAACTTAATTCAACCTTAATTGTTGTTTTATAAGATTTTTCTAACGGTATTTTTATGTGAAAAATGCGATCTACCTCCAAAGTAATAGTGCTTGTTGCGATTGACCTCAAAAAAAAATCACCGAGTAAACAGTAGACTTTCTTCGAGCAAAAAAATGCGTGCTCGCATAAAAAATATAACTCGTATTCAATATAAAAATAACGACTCGTTTCGATGCTGATGATCCCCTGCAAGATTGAGCGCTGTGACCAGTCAAATTTCAACATATTGGGTCAATGGAGAAAATGATGAAATTTTTCAAATCTAAAAAGCTGGCATACGTTGTTGCCGCTGTACTAACCGGAGCGCTAGCCGGTTGTAGCGGTGATGATGGTAAAGATGGTGTTGATGGCACCGATGGTGATCATGGCAACTCTTGGACACCACCGGTTGTAACCACATCAGTCGAAACTAACGTTAATGTGATTAACTATGCCTTTGATGAAGGCTCAATCACTTATGAGTTTGAAGTTACCAATGAAGACGGTGAACTGATCACTGGTCTGTTAAAAGCAGAAGGTAAAGTTGCTGCCTTAACCGAAAAAGGCTTTATCAACAATCGCACTGAAAGCGAAGAAGATAACGTAAACATTGGTGGTTACGGTGGCATCAACATGGAGTCATCAAGAACTCCTGATACTGAAGGTGCTACTATCACTGAAATCAGCGATGGTCACTATGAATTCTTCCTACCGTTAGCAGGTGTTAACGCGGGTACTGAAGGTATCGTTTGGCTACGTGTTGGCGGTAACTCAACAACCGGTATCGCAAGCTCAACTCAGTTAGTGGTTAACAAGCCTGAAGGCGCTTTCTCTACCAGCACTGAAGCTTGTTATTCATGTCACGTTGATTACTCAACCAGCCCTAACCGTCATGCTAGCTATGTTGCCCAAGGCATGGACGGTCAAGTAAACTTCGTTGAAGGTTGTCTAGTGTGCCACGGTTCAGTAAGCCGCACAGCAACTAACGATGAAGACTTCTCTATCGGTGGTTACGCAAGTAACACCCTATCTAAGATTGGTCACATTAATCACCAAGAGTTCGAAACTGGCTTTAGCGTAATGAACTGTAGTTCTTGTCACGTTGAAGAAACAGTGAACATCAACATTGCAGGTCCTGGTTGTATCGACTGTCACGACACTGGCGGTATCCCTGGTGATATCTTGCCAAGCAATGGTGCTGATCTACGTGCACTGCACGAAGGTAAAGCATTTATCACAGAAAGAAATACCATCAAAGACAGCTATAAAGTCACTGGTACGCCATTAACTTTAGATGCAACAACTAACGCATGGTGTACCACTATGTCACTTATTGAAGTGGCTGCTGACGGTACTGAAACTGTAGCGGATCTACACAGCATGTATGATGCTGGCACTGTAAGCTACACAGGTTCATACCTACACGGTGTGTACAATAAGTCTGTCGTTGGTCGTATCTCTAACAGCTATGCTGAAAGCTATGAAGCCGATGGCAGCAAAACCATGTGTTATGACGCTGCAGCTATCGACCCTGTAGCATGGGCTGATGCAGGCCTAATGGCATCATTACGTGTAAGCTTCACTACTGCTGACGGTAACGAAGATCAAATCACCACCATCCACGGTTACACTGATGTGACTAACCAAGTTGATGCGACTGTAGCTGATTACGACCGTCGTCATGCGGTAGGTAACGATTCTTGTACCACTTGTCACAACAGCGAAGCCAACTTCCACAAAAACGGTAACTTCGCCGAAGGTGGTCTAGGTTGTATCGCTTGTCACAACAACGGTCAAGACCGTCGTGCTGGCAACTCAGCACCTGGCTTTGGTCCTATGGTTCACAGCATGCACTGGGGTGTAGGTAGTGTAAGCACTGATGCTAATGGCGATGAAGTGTCAAATGCGGCAAGCGTTATCGCACCACAAACTAGCTGTGTGGCTTGTCACGACAGCGGCGTGGTTGACTTGAAAGCGGTTCCAAACCAATTCATCAAAGCACGTGCGTTCGGTGTAAGCGACAAGATGGCTAGCCCAATCACAGCTAACTGTTATGCATGTCACCAGTCAGACAGCGCGCTGAACCACATGACTCAAAATGGTGGTACTATTTCTGAAGATGTGGTTGACGGTTGGTACAAGCTAACCACTCAAGAGTCTTGTGCAACCTGTCACGCTGAGGGTAGCAGTGTTGGTATCGAGAAATACCATAACTTTACTCGCTAATTAGACTCATCATCTAGTTAGCTCTCGAAAGAGAGTCCCTGCTAAAACAAAGAGCCTAACTCACGTTAGGCTCTTTTTTTATTACTTGATGACTTTGGTAGAGCCGTTTAACACCACAAAAATTAAAGTAAAAAACACACTAAACATCACCTATTTAATCCTCAATTAAGTCACTTAAGCTAAATTAATTGATCAATTTGAGTGCCCTAGCCTCAAGGGAAAAATAAATAACTATAAAGCGGTTGCATATCGCTACTTACAACAAACAAAGGATGCTATTTTCAATGAAAAAAAGTTTTGTCGCCCTAGCCGTAGCTAGTAGTATATCTGCCTCTTTATTATTAGCTGGATGCCAAACGGCTCCCCAGCAAAGCGAAAACACTCAAGCAGTCGTCACCATGAACGCCAGTAATCCGTTTTTTGCCAAAAGCACCCTGCAATACCAGGCTCCAAACTTTGCCATCATCAAAGATGATCATTTTCAGCCCGCTTTAGAGCAAGGTATTGCCCAGCATTACCAAGAAATCTTGGCTATCGCCAATAACAGCGAAGCGCCAACTTTTGCCAATACCATAGTGGCAATGGAAACCTCAGGTGAGTTACTGAGCCGTACTTCAAGTGTTTTCTACAATTTAACGGGTTCAAACAGCAATCCGACTCTACGTAAAGTTCAGGGTGAAATGGCGCCAAAAATGGCTGCCCACAACGACAACATCCACCTCAATGCTGAGTTATTTGCTCGTATCGATTCGTTGTACCAACAACGTCAGCAACTCGGGTTAACGGCCGAAGAAGTGCGTTTAATCGAGGTTTATCACCAACGATTCGTCATGGCAGGCGCTAAGTTAACTGAAGCGCAAAAAGCAAAAATTCGCCTGTTGAATGAAGAGCAATCAACCTTAACCAATGAATTTGGCCAACGTCTATTACGTCTCACCAAAGAGATCGCCGTTGTTGTTGATTCAGAAGCTGAACTTGCCGGGTTATCAGCGAGTGAAATTCGCAGCGCTAAAGCCGACGCGGAAGCCGCTGGCCATCAAGGTAAATACCTTATCAGCATCACCAACACCACACGTCAGCCTATTTTAGCTAAGCTAGAAAACCGTGAGTTACGTGAGCGCGTATGGACAGCTTCAGCCACTCGTGGTCTGACTGGCGAGAATGAAACCGCCTCACTGGTTGCCCGTCTTGCACAGCTTCGTTCTGAGCGTGCGGCTTTGCTTGGTTATAATAGCTGGGCTGATTATCGCCTAACGCCACAAATGGCCAAAACCCCTGAAGCGGTTTACAAAATGTTTGGTTCAATGGTGCCTGCCGTTGTGGCTAACACCAACAAAGAATCTGCAGACATCCAAGCGATGATCACTAAAACCGGTGGTGACTTTACTGTTAAACCATGGGATTGGGCGTTTTATGCAGAGAAAGTACGTCAAGAAAAATTTAGCCTCAACGAAGCATCAATTAAGCCTTACTTTGAATTTGAGCGTGTACTAAAAGACGGTGTGTTCTTCACCCTAGAAAAACTTTATGGCGTGACATTGAAGCCGCGTCCTGATCTGCCGGTATACCATGAAGATGTAAAAGCCTACGAGATGTTCGATGCCGATGGCAGTTCTATGGCGATTTTCTATGCCGATTACTTCTCTCGTGAAGGTAAACGTGGCGGTGCATGGATGAGCTCGTTTGTAGGCCAGTCAGAGCTGCTTAACAACAAGCCTGTCGTCGTTAACGTGATGAACATTAAGAAAGCACCTGAAGGTGAACCAACATTCGTTAGCTATGATCAAGTGACCACCATGTTCCATGAGATGGGCCATGGAACTCACGGCATGTTCTCTAAAGTGAAATACCCAAGCCTTGCTGGCACAGCGGTATCTCGTGACTTCGTTGAATTCCCGTCAACTTTCGAAGAAGATTGGGCCGCTCACCCAGAAGTGCTAGCAAACTATGCTAAGCACTATGAAACAGGTGAAGTAATCCCAGAAGCCTTGCTACAAAAACTACTTAAATCACGAAGCTTTAACCAAGGTTTCGACACACTTGAGTACATGTCAGCAGCTTTAGTCGATCTTGAGTGGCACTCATTACCTGCAGGTACGCCACTGCAAGATGTCGCCAAGTTTGAAGCGTCTGCGTTAGAGAAGCATGGAGTTAACCTTGCTGCGGTACCACCACGTTATAAGTCAACCTACTTCGCTCACGCCTTCCCAGGCGGCTACTCAGCGAGCTACTACGCCTATATGTGGAGTGAAATCTTAGCCGCCGATGCCTTTGCCTATGTGCAGACTCAAGGTGGACTAAACCGTGAAATTGGTATGAAGTTCCGTAAAACCATACGTGAAGTGGGTAACAGCGTACCACCAATGGAAGCCTACAAAAACTTCCGTGGTCAGGAACCCACTACCGATGCACTGCTTGAGCGTCGTGGATTAAAGTAATCCGCTTAAAATAGCCATTAAAAATGCCGCTAAGTTTTAAAGCTTAGCGGCATTTTTTTATCTCAAATACAATAATCGTTACGGCTGATTAGCCTTATATCTGAGTATAAATATGCTCAACACAAACATCACACCACAAGTGATCAAACCCGCTGTCACCGACTCAGTAAAGCCAAGCACTATGTAACCCACCAAGCTGATAAAGGCCACGATTAACGCATAAGGCAGCTGAGTCAATACATGGTCAATATGATGACAATTCGCGCCGGTGGATGACAAAATTGTCGTATCCGAAATTGGCGAACAATGGTCACCAAATACCGCACCAGCAAGCACGGCAGCAAGCATAGGCAGCATCATGTTGCTATGTGATCCCATGGCCATATCGGCAGCAATTGGCAGCATAATACCGAATGTGCCCCAACTGGTTCCGGTAGAAAACGCGGTGATCCCCGCCAGTACAAATAACACAGCAGGCAGTAAAGCAAATGGAATGCTACCCGTGGCGAGGTTAGCCATATATTTACCGGTTTCCATTTGGCCAATGACACCCGCAATGGTCCAAGCAAATAACAAGATATAGATGGCAGGTAACATAGACTTGGCGCCGACAATCAGACCTTTAAAGATCATTGCCTTGTCTAAACCTTGGCTGAGCACCAACACTAATGTCGTGGCTAAACCCACAAGTGAGCCGTAAAACAATGATAATGCCACATCGGTTTTTTCAAAGGCGCCAATAACACTAAATGGCAAGCCTTCGGCTGCTAGCGATTCAGCGCCGCTGTTTATCAGAAAATAAACGGTCGCCAATACTAAAACGCTGATAGGCAAAAACAAACCTAAAATCTTGCCTGAATCGGCTTCAGGCAGCTCATGACTGGCACCAGGAGGTAAACCTTTAGATTCATCATAGAGGTTACCTTTTTGCGCATTCATCTCATGTTGACGCATAGGACCAACATCTAAACCCATAAAGGCTACGCAAAGCAGTAATAACAACGCGAAGATGGCGTAAAAGTTCATTGGGATCATCTGTACAAATACACTCAGATGTCCTGAATCAGTAAAGCCGTGGGCCGTTAAGATGCCACCTATCAAGGCGATAATATAAGCGCCCCAGCTCGATACGGGAGAGATAACACAGATAGGCGCGGCAGTAGAGTCCAGCAGATAGGCCAATTTACTGCGCGATACATAATATCTGTCGGTCAGCGGACGAGCGACACTACCCACGACCAAGCTATTGAAATAATCGTCAATAAACACCACACAGCCAAGGAACATGGTCAGCAGCTTAGCATCACGTTTATTCCGTATATGCTGGCGTGCCCAATCGGCAAAGGCTTTAGCCGCACCACTGACGGTAATTAATGCGGTGATCATCCCCAGCACAATAAGGAAACCGAGTAGGTAAACGTTCCAGCTATTTAATGCGCCATCATCCCAAACTAAACCGACCACTTGCTGACCGAGATATTGACCCGTTCCAAGCAAGGAGTAATCGGTAATAAATATGGCCCCTAATAAAATCCCAAGTCCCAGTGACAATAAGACACGGCGGGTAAAAATAGCCAGTAAAATAGCCAATAATGGCGGCAGCAAAGAGAGTGCCGAATCGGCATAACTTAAAGTTGTCATTGTTTAATTGTCTTCGTTAAATTACGAATGGAGAGCAACTGAAGAGGTTGGATTTGACACCTGTCCTATCAGTAGCGCTCCATAGTGATACCAAAATCAGTATATTTTCTTTTTATCGTTGCCGATAAAAAGCACTATGGCAGTACTGTATCTATTCGATAACAGTCCCAGCAATGAGCTTTGATACACTCATCACTTCGGCGTGAAATCCTTTCCTATTCACTAAATACGGCATCACCCTAATGAATAGTACTGATATTTAACGCACCTCTACGTATCAGGACGTCAACCAAAAGCATGATCGGTTAACGTGACCGCACATAAAAACACAGGCGGCTTTGAAGATGCTACTTCAAAGCCGCCTATCGTGATTTATATCACATTATATTTTAAATATACACCAAGCGGTTTACCGTCTGGTTACATCTAAACTAACAATTACAGCTGTTCAATCAGCTTAGGGATAGCTTCAAACAGATCGGCTTCTAAACCATAATCGGCAACCTGGAATATAGGCGCTTCAGGATCTTTGTTAATCGCCACGATCACTTTTGAATCTTTCATACCAGCCAAGTGCTGAATAGCACCAGAGATCCCCACGGCAATATACAGATCAGGCGCGACAATCTTACCGGTTTGTCCAACTTGAAGATCGTTAGGTACATAGCCCGCATCGACTGCCGCACGAGAAGCACCGACTGCGCCGCCCAGTTTATCCGCCAACTGCTCAAGAATAGCAAAGTTCTCACTACTGCCTAACGCGCGACCACCTGATACCACCACTGAAGCGGCACCCAAATCGGGACGCTCAGACTCAGTCAAGGTTTGCGAGATAAACTCGACTTGACTATTAAACTCACCATCGAGCTGCTCAACTTCAGCAGCGCCATCGTTAGCGACCGCATCGAAAGCACTCACGCGCACTGTCATCACTTTTACATCATCTAAGCTTTGCACTGTCGCCAATGCACTACCAGCATAAATAGGACGAACAAAAGTGTCTTCGCTGACCACTTCAACCACTTCAGATAGCTGAGCAACGTCCAGTAACGCCGCGACTCTAGGCAGTAAATCTTTACCCTGGCTCGATGCTGCTGCCAAAATATGCTGATAAGCACCAGCAATCGAAAGCACTAACTGAGCACCGCTGTCGGCAACGCCATTGGCATAAACAGGTTTATCGGCAACCAGTACTTTTCTAACACCAGAAAGTTTACTCGCTGCTTCGACAACGGCTGCACAATCATGACCGGCCACTAATAAATCAACTTCAGCGCCAATAGCTTGACCACAAGCAACCACTTTTGCGGTATCGAGTTTTAGATTTGCATTATCATGTTCTGCAATAACGAGAATAGCCATTAGATCACCTTCGCTTCATTTTTTAGCTTTTCAACCAACTCCTCAACAGAAGCCACCATCACACCAGCTTCGCGCTGTTTCGGCGTCGCCACTTTAAGCAGTTTATGATGTTGCTTGATGCTCACACCTAAACTGTCGATAGTGATGGTATCTAGTGGCTTACGTTTGGCCTTCATAATATTGGGGAGTTTAGCGTAACGCGGTTCGTTCAAACGTAGGTCTGTGGTAATAATGGCTGGCAGAGGTAATTTAAGTGTCTGCAATCCACCATCAATTTCACGAGTCACTAGTACCGTATTACCTTCCACTTTGACTTCAGAAGCAAAGGTCGCTTGCGGCACACCAGCCAGCGCAGCTAGCATCTGCCCAGTCTGGTTGTTGTCACCATCGATAGACTGCTTGCCTAAGATGATAAGCTCTGCCTGTTCTTGGCCTTGAATCGCATTAAGAAGTTTGGCAATAGATAGCGGCGCAAGCTCTTCATCGGTTTCGACATGAATACCACGATCGGCACCCAGTGCCATCGCAGTACGTAACTGTTCTTGAGCGGCCTTAGGACCGATAGTCGCGACCACTATCTCAGTGACAATACCGGCTTCTTTCAAACGAACCGCTTCTTCTACGGCAATCTCACAAAATGGGTTAATAGCCATCTTTAGGTTTGCGGTATCGACATGGGTATTGTCAGCGTTCACCCTGACTTTCACATTGGCATCGACGACGCGTTTAACTGGCACCAATACTTTCATAATGCTTCCTTCTTACGTCTTTAAATCTGGAAAAATAGTGCATAGCAGGGCTATCACAAACTCATGCCACTTTACGTGCTGTTGACGTTAACGTCAACAAGAACTATCGACTTAATTGATATCTATCAATATCGGTTTAACCTTTGCTTGCAAGCTTATATTGATGAAAAGAATGCTAACCGAATTAACAGTTTTAAATAATATTGATAAATAATGATTTATAGGTTTGATTAAATAGTTATTAGTTTCTATTATTAAGCCCGTATTTAAATTTACTTTGTATATTTTCGAGTGGGAAATAATTAACATGAGCGAGTTTCTAGATATTTTAACCCATGGTCGTCGTTTTAAAGCTGCGGTCAAAGAACTTTCAGTTGAAGATTTAAAAGATGTAGCAAGTAAGCTCGAAAAAATCATTACTGAAAAAGCAGAACAAGCCGAAGAAGAACAAGCGGCTATGGCTGAGCGTAATGCTAAAATCGAAGAGATCCGTCAACAAATGGAAGCCGTTGGTTTATCAATTGATGATCTCGGTGCTGTAGCGGCAAAACCAGCACAAAAGAAACGCGCTCCACGTCCACCAAAATATAAAATTGAAGTTGATGGTGAAACCATCACTTGGACTGGTCAAGGCAGAACACCTACGGTATTTAAAACCGAATTAGATAAAGGCCGTAGTTTAGAAGAGTTTTTAATCTAAGCTAAAAAGTAGCTGATATATCATTGCGACTTTTTAAATAGAAGCCAACTTCAATAAGTTGGCTTTTTTGTTAGAAATTGTTACCACTAAATGGCTGATTATCGCTACAGCCCAGTACAGTTGAATTAACCATGTTTCCCCTTGCTATCTGAGCTTAAAAGCTCACTTGATCATTGTTCGCAAATTAAGATAATCTCTTACAATCACCGGGCCCGACATAATAAAAATACCTATGCATAAATATACAATCCCGGCGGCGTGTGGCATCTCAACGCTCATGCTCGCTAGCTTTCCGCTGTACGCTAATTCTCAACTTACTGATAATACTCCAAAGATAACCGCTCTCTCTAATGCCACATTAATGATTGAGCCTGGTAAAACAATTAGTAATGCCACTCTATTAATTGAAAACAGTAAAATTAAATCGATTATTACTAAAGGAAAAATTCCTGAAGACGCTTACATAATCGACATGAGCAATAAAGTAATCTACCCCGGGTTCATCGACCCTTATGCCGATTACGCCATCGACTTTAAATATGACCAACAAAAAGTCACGCCCCCTGTATACGAAATTAAACGTATTGGTGGTAATGCAGAAAATGGGGCTATCCATGCTGAAAAAGAGTGGTTCAACTATATCTATCCAGATAAAACTTCGGCAAAAAAATGGTTAGATAATGGCTTTACCAGTGTGCAAACCGGATTACTCGATGGCATATTCCGAGGCCGTGCTACCACAGTGTCTTTGGCGCCCTTAAAAGCGAATGACGTAATATATCGCTCAAAGTCGAGCCACTTATTAGCATTCGATAAAGGCAGTTCGCTTCAAGATTATCCTGGGTCTTTAATGGGTAGTATGGCACTTATTCGCCAAACCTTATCCGATGCCAAATGGTATAAAGACAACTATAGTAAATCGGCCAACACCAGCTCTATCGATAAAGTAGAATTCAATATCGCTTTAGATAGACTCGGTAATATTGATAAAGAAAACAGCTTATTTGCCACGCAAGATTTAAATAGCCAATTAAGAGCCGCGCGATTATTAAGCGAATATGGTCTTAAGGGTAGTTTATTAGGCAATGGGCACGAATATGCTCGTATTGATGAAGTTAAAGCGACTGGTTATAGCATTATTCTACCGCTTAACTTTCCAGCAGCCCCTGATGTTAAAAATGACACGAATGAACGAAATATTTCTTTAGCTCAGCTACGTCATTGGGAAAGAGCCCCCTATAACCCCAAAGCGCTGCAAGATGCCAAAATCCCCTTCGCGCTAACCCTAAATGGCATTAAAGGCGATGCGTTTTGGCCAAGATTAAAGCAAGCTATTGATGCCGGACTCAGTAAAGAAGCCGCGTTGGCAGCACTAACCACAGAAGCCGCTGAGTTAGCCGGAATAGGTGAATTCAGTGGTCGCCTCAAGCCAGGGTACATGGCCGACCTCGTGGTTGCCGACGGTGATCTGTTTGAAAAAGGCAAAATCGAAAGTGTATGGCTACAAGGGAAAGAATCACAACTGATCCCTCGTGATACCAAGTGGTTAGCTCAAAGCTACCAATTAGCCTTAGGCGAATTAAGCTTAGATTTAGCCATTGAACAAGGCGATAAATTGTCAGGCAGTTTAAGTAGTGGAGAGCAAGAGATCCCACTGAATGCGATTGAATATGCTAATCAAAGATTACTATTTAATGCCGATTTAACTGAAGCAGGATACCCAGGTATTAACCGCTTTACCTTGTGGTTCGATGAGCAAGGTATTCACGGTCGTATGTTAGATAAGAACAATCGCCAGCATCCTTTAGCCGGCGTGGTTATCGACAGTGCAGCAGAAAGTGACAGCGATAAACCGCAACAATCCAAAGTACTCGTATCACAACTCACCACGCCCAATGTCGCCTATGGCTTAGCTCAGCAACCCGAATCGGAAAAGCTACACATTAAAAATGCCACTATCTGGACCTCCAGTGAACAAGGCATTATTGAGCATGGCGACCTGTTAATTAACCGTGGTCGCATAGAAAAAGTGGGCCAAAACCTGAGCACACCATCGGGTTACCAAGTGATCGATGCTACCGGCAAACATGTCACTGCGGGGATCATCGATGAACACTCACATATTGCCCTCAATGGCGGCATTAACGAAGCAACCGATGCCATTACTTCTGAAGTTCGTATTGGTGATGTATTAAACCCCGATGATATTGCTATCTACCGTGCGATTGCAGGTGGAGTCACGACTGCGCAAATTCTTCACGGCAGTGCCAACCCTATTGGCGGTCAGGCGCAAGTGATTCAGATGCGTTGGGGCGAAAGCGCCGAAGGGATTAAGTTTAAACAAGCGTTGGGCAGTATTAAATTTGCCTTAGGTGAAAACGTTAAGCAGAGCAACTGGGGTGATAACTTTAATCGCCGCTTCCCTCAAAGTCGTATGGGTGTGAAATCTCTATTTGAAGAAGGCTTTAACGAGGCCATTGCCTATGATAAAGCACTGGCGGATTATGATGATTTACGCTCTAGCGAACAACGCCGGCAAATTGCCCCTAAGCCCAACCTTCGTCTGCAAGCCATCAGCGAAGTGCTCAAAGGCAAACGCATGGTGCACATTCACTCTTATGTACAATCAGAGATTTTAATGTTCTTGCGCCTCGCTCAAGCTTATAACATCAAGCCAATCACCTTCACGCATATTTTAGAGGGCTACAAAGTCGCCGATGAAATGGCAGCCCAAGGTGCCTATGGTTCAACCTTCTCTGATTGGTGGGCTTATAAATTTGAAGTTTATGATGCCATCCCGATGAACACTTGCCTGATGCACAACAAAGGCGTGTTAACTAGTATCAATTCTGATGACTTTGAGATGCAGCGTCGTCTCAATCAAGAAGCCGGTAAGTCGGTGATGTATTGCGATATGAGCCCTGCCGATGCTTGGAATATGTTAACTATCAATCCGGCTAAACAACTAGGCATAGATAAAGTTGTCGGTTCTATCGAAGAAGATAAACAAGCCGATATCGTACTGTGGGATCACTCTCCTCTATCTATTTACGCCAAAGTCGACAGCACTTGGATTGAAGGCCGTCGTTACTTCGACCGTGTACGTAATAATAAAACCCAACAAGCCATTGCCAGTGAGCGCGCCGCATTGATTCAAGCGGTACTCACCAGTGATAAACCTAGCGTTCCCGGAGAACTCCCCATTGAAAATAATGAGCCACAATGGCACTGCGATACCCACTATGATGTTTGGCGTCAACATGCCAGCACTGCGCTAAGGGAGGCTCACTAATGAAGTCATTTAAATACAGTTTAGCCGCAGGTTTAAGCATGGTCAGTTGCAGTCTGTTGGCCCATGACATGGTGCCCGCTCAGTCGCAAAGCCAGCCTATCGTGATTCAAAATGCGACGATTCATACGGTGAGTAACGGAATCTTACAAGGCAGCGATGTTCGCTTCGAAGCCGGTAAGATCACGGCCATTGGTCAGCAACTTGCCACAGATAACGCGCAAGTGATCGATGCCACTAATCAACACCTCTACCCTGGACTTATCGCGTTAGACACAAGTATTGGTATCGTCGAAGTGGCCATGATGCGCCCCAGTAACGATAGCTATGAAGTGGGCGAAAGTAATCCACAACTGTTGGCGGTTAGCGCCTATAACCCTGACTCGGAAATCATCCCAACCATTCGCGCCAATGGCATTACCCATGCTCAGGTGGTCCCTAAAGGCGACGCCCTTGCGGGCCAATCTTCACTGGTTGCTTTAGACAGTTGGACCATCGAAGATGCCTTAGTCACCACACCAGAGCAGTTCCATCTGTATTGGCCTAGCATCCGCCGCTTATCCAATGATGATGAAAAGCGTAAACAGCAACAAGAAGAGTACGCCAAGCAACTTAAAGCTATCGAGTCAGCACTGCTAGACGGTTACCGCTATGAGCTTGCAGCCAAAGCCGATACCGTCAGCAAAATCGATAATCGTTGGCAAGCCATGCTGCCGCTCTATGAAGGCAAGGCGCAGCTATTTGTCCACGCCGACACGAGCGAGCAAATCGAGCAGGCGATCAATATGACTCGTCCCTATGGCTTTAAGCTAGTGTTTGTCGGTGGTTATGATGCTTGGCGTGTGGCCGATCAAATTAATGAGATAGGCGCTTCAGTGATCTATACCGATACCTTTAGTCTGCCAATGCGTAAAGATGAACCGATCGCAATGAACTTTAAAATCCCAAGCTTACTGCAAGGTGCAGGTATCCCTTTTGCCATTGGATTTAGCGGCGATTGGGATGCTCGTAACCTGCCCTTCGCAGCGGGTCAAGCCATGGCATACGGACTGACCGCAGAACAAGCGCTGAAAAGCATCACCTTAAATGCGGCGAAAATCCTAGGGATTAACGATATGGGTGCCATTGAAGCGGGTTATCGTGCCAACCTAGTGCTTTCCGACGGCGATATCCTCGATCCCTTATCCAACAAAGTCAAAGCGGTATTTATTGATGGGCGACAAATAGATCTCAATAATCGTCACCAACAACTTTATCAAAAGTACCTTAAGCGCTAGAATTGCCTTTCTAAGCCGTTCAATATTGGCCACTTATTCGGTGGCCAATATTCATACGGCATTCTAATCAAACAGGCCCGTTTCATGAAAAAGACCATCTTTATCATCTCAACCTTACTACTCAGTGGTTGTGCCGGCGATTATGCTTTTCACAGCAATTTAGACGGTGAGGCCATCGATAATTACTTTAAAGTGGGTGATGTGGTTGTGTATCAAAACAATCAACATCCTACTGGTGCCTATGAGCTAAAAAGCTTAGTCGAAGGTGAATCTTGCCAAGAAAAGCCTAATGATGTTCCCGCTTCTATTGCCGATGCGCGTACCAATGCACGTCGCGCGGCAGCTGAACTTGGAGCCAACGGCCTGATCATCAAAAGCTGCGTGTTATTTGAAGAAGCCACCAACGCCTGTATCACCAATGCAATATGTATCGGCCAAGCGATATTAACGCCTGAAGCCAAGGCCGAATAATCACAGCTTAATGATCTTGAAAAAAGTTTGTGAATAGCGTCTCGTAAACAGAGAGTTAAATGACCTTTAGTAATGAAATTCAGGCGGTCGCCATTTGCCGAACCCCCTATAAACAGAAGTTTGGTATTCCCAGACAACCGGGGCTTGCCACATCTGCACGTGGATTTGTCGAGCTACAAGCCCCCTTCAATCATATCGATAGCGTACGCGGGTTAGAGCAATATTCTCATATCTGGCTACTGTTTTGTTTTCATGAAAATTTAGCCCAAGGCTGGAAAACCACGGTGAGACCCCCTCGCCTAGGTGGTAACGAAAAGCTCGGTGTATTTGCGACTCGCTCTACCTTTCGTCCCAATGGCATTGGCCAGTCGGTGGTGAAACTACATGCTATCCACCAGCAAAAAGGTAAAGTGATGCTTGAGATCTCCGCCATGGATCTTCTCGATGGCACTCCTATTGTCGACATCAAACCTTATATTCCTTTCTCTGATGCGATTACTGATGCCAAGGGCGGAATTGCACATGAGGCCCCCATATTGGCTCAAGTCAGTTTCTCTACTGAAGCACTAAACCAACTGGAAAAGTATGATGCCGAGCGTTACCCCAAGCTCAAAAATATTATCCAAGAGGTATTAGCCCAAGATCCACGCCCAGCTTATAAAAAGGCGAAATTTGACCCCAAGCAATATCAAGTTGCCCTGTATGACTTAGATATTCTGTGGCGCGTGCAAGATGAGCAGATTCTGGTTGAAACCATCAGAGCTTCAACGCTGACGGCTCAAGATCAATAGGAATTGAATCATGTCTGAGTCTATTGATTATCAAGCCCAACACAAACAACGCTTAGCTTATATGCCTTGGTTATATTTCTCTTTAAAGCCTAAACACCTGTGCTGGGCTAAACCTTGGCAAGAGCAAATTCAGGCCAGATTGATGGCACTCGAGACCATTTCAATTGGCAACAACAGCTTTATAGCGCCTCAAGCAAACCTATTTGCCGAACCCGGACGCGACATCATCATAGGTGATAAATGCATGATCGCCGCCGACAGCTTTTTACATGGTCCGATAGAAATGGGCAATGAAGTGGCGGTTAATCATGGCTGTTCACTCGATGGTGGCCGCGGAAAAATCATTATCGGCAATCAGACCCGTATCGCCAACAATGTCACCATTTATGCCTTTAACCACGGCATGAAACCTGAGACGCCCATCTATCAGCAAAGTGCCAACTCCAAAGGCATTGTGATTGGCAAAGATGTATGGATTGGTGCTCAGGCTGGCATTGTCGATGGTGTGAATATTGGCGATTGTGCCGTGATCGGCATGGGCGCCGTTGTGACCAAAGATGTGCCTGCCTACGCAATTGTCGCAGGGAATCCGGCCAAAATTATTGGTGACAGACGCGATAAAACATAAGCAATTGTCACTACACTTATTTTTCACCCGCTCTAAAAGGATCTTATCTGTGAAGACTGCTGCAATAATAGGTTTAATTGGCACAGCGCTACTTTGCCATGCCCAAGCCGCTCCCTTTAAGTTTGACGAAGCCAGTTACCGCACCGATGTGCAAACCCTCGCCAGCGACGAATTTGAAGGCCGTGCGCCTCTGTCTCACGGTGAAAAACTGACCGTTGAATACCTTGAAAGTGCCTACAAATCCATGGGACTCAAGCCGGCTTTCGGTGACAGCTATCGTCAAAGCGTACCTATGGCCAAAATCACTGCCGATCAAAACATGCAGCTCAAGGTGGGCAAGTTAACTTTTAGCAACGGCAATGAGTTTACTGCTCGCACCGAGCAAGTCGAGCCTTCTGTCACCCTAGATAATAACGACATGGTATTTGTTGGCTACGGTATTAACGCCCCTGAATATCAGTGGAACGATTACGCCAATGTCGATGTAAAAGGCAAGACAGTGATCCTCTTGGTTAACGACCCCGGCTTTGCCACTCAAGACCCGAATGTATTCAAGGGGAATGCCATGACCTACTACGGTCGCTGGACCTATAAATATGAAGAGGCGGCCAGACAAGGCGCTAAGGCGGTCTTTATTGTTCATGAAACCGCGCCAGCCGCTTATGGTTGGAATGTGGTTCAAAACAGTAATACCAACAGTAAATTCACCCTAGTCGATAAAAACAATAATCGCTCCCACATCGGTGTAATGGGCTGGATTCAACATGCCACAGCGCAAAAAATCTTTGCCGAAGCAGGATTCGATTACGATCAACTTAAGCTTAAAGCAGCCAAACCTGGCTTTAAGTCTCTACCTTTGAAACTTAAAGCCAGCCTCAAGCTGGATAACCAAATTGAGTTAGCCACGTCATACAATGTCGCGGGTTTACTGCCGGGTTCGACCCAAGCCGATGAATGGTTAGTGATGCACGCGCACTGGGATCATTTAGGTAAAACGCTTAAAGACGGTAAGACTCATATCTACAACGGCGCCGTCGATAATGCTTCGGGTGTCGCGGGTGTGTTACAGCTAGGACGTTATTTTAAAAGCCTTAAAGGCGACGCCGCACCAAAACGCTCTATGCTGTTTGCCACCTTCACCGCTGAAGAAACGGGTCTGATTGGCGCACAATATTTTGCCGAAAATCCGCCGGTTGCCACAAAGCAGTTAGTCTCATTTTTGAATATCGATGGCATGAATGTTGGCAAAGGGGTCGATTATATTCTGCGTTATGGAGAAAACGTCTCCGAACTGGAACAATACCTCGACGATGCGGCTAAGGCACAAGGTCGTACCGTTAAGGCCGACCCAAGACCACAAAACGGCCTGATGTTCCGCTCAGATCATTTTGCTCTGGCTCAACAAGGTGTGCCGGGATTGATGTTTATGAGCCTAGGAGATACCGATCCAGACTACATCGCCCATAAATATCATCAACAAGCCGATGATTATGATCCTAACTGGAATTTAGGCGGCGTATCTCAAGATTTAAGCCTAATAAGC
The DNA here is from genome assembly GCF_022398315.1 of Shewanella sp. Isolate11. Taxonomy (GTDB): domain Bacteria; phylum Pseudomonadota; class Gammaproteobacteria; order Enterobacterales; family Shewanellaceae; genus Shewanella. Next base: position 966,780 of record NZ_JAKEVF010000001.1, on the reverse strand, counting down.
GACATCTTAAATAAACTGGCCAACAACAATGACTGGCCAAAATGGCTTGAAGAATCTGACTTCAAGAAACGCCGTGCTAAAGATGGTTTATAGGTCGCTGATTAAATTAAGTAGAATGACCAGTTAGCCATACTCACTAGCGGGACTGATGTAAATAGGATTCATTAGTCCCGCTAAATTTACGAAAAACCACTGATTTATGGTGCACAATTAAGCCATCAATTTTACACATCACCTCCCCCCATGCCCCGCTTTTGAAAAGACAAAACCTAGCTTATTCCCTCATTAGCCTAGCAATGATTTCTACCCGTCACAGAGCCAACAAACTAGGTGACATCAACATTCAGGGTGCTAAAATGTCGGCCTATTTCATAACATAACTGGATTTTGACAATGCGAGCGAGCAAGTACCTGCTGTCAACACAAAAAGAGACCCCAGCAAACGCTGAAGTGGTCAGTCATCAATTAATGCTACGTGCGGGTATGATCCGTCGTAACGCATCAGGTCTTTACAGCTGGTTGCCCACAGGTTTGCGCGTGCTTCGCAAAGTGGAAGCTATCGTTCGTGAAGAGATGAACAATGCAGGTGCCGTTGAGATCTTAATGCCTATGGTTCAACCCGCTGACCTTTGGGTTGAAACTGGCCGTTGGGAAAAGTTTGGTCCCGAACTATTGCGCTTCCAAGACCGTCATAACCGTGACTTCGTCTTAGGCCCAACTCACGAAGAAGTGATCACTGACATCATTCGTAAAGAGGTTAACTCTTACAAGCAGTTACCCCTGAATCTGTATCAGATCCAAACCAAATTCCGTGATGAAGTTCGTCCACGTTTCGGCGTAATGCGTTCACGTGAGTTCTTGATGAAAGATGCATACTCTTTCCATATCGATCAACAAACCATGGATGAAACCTATCAGGCAATGTTTACTGCCTATAGCAACATTTTAGGTCGTATGGGACTGGCCTTCCGCCCTGTATTGGCCGATACCGGTTCAATCGGTGGCAGCTTGTCACACGAATTCCACGTATTGGCTAACAGTGGTGAAGACTTAATCGCTTACTCGACTGAAAGTGATTACGCTGCCAACATCGAAAAAGCCGAAGCGCCAATTCCAACAGAGCCTCGCGGTGCAGCCACTGAAACCATGAGCCTTATCGATACGCCAAACGCTAAGTCCATCGAAGAGTTAGTCGAGCAGCATGGTATTGCGATTGAGAAAACCGTTAAAACCCTTATCGTTAAAGGTGCCAATGAAGATGCGCCACTAGTGGCCATCATCGTCCGTGGCGACCACGAGCTTAACGAAGTTAAAGCCGAGAAGATTGACGCCGTATTGGCTCCATTTGAATTTGCCGATGAAGCCGATATCCGTAACGTCATTGGTGCAGGTCCTGGTTCTCTAGGCCCTGTGGGACTGAACATTCCAGTTTACGTCGATCACAGCGTCAATATCATGAGCGACTTTGCCGCTGGCGCAAACCAAGACGGCAAGCACTATGTAGGCATCAACTGGGAACGCGATGTGCCAGAGGCTCAAGTAGCCGATCTACGTAATGTTATCGAAGGTGAAGCCAGCCCATGTGGAAAAGGCACTATCGGCTTACTACGCGGTATCGAAGTAGGTCATATCTTCCAGTTGGGTACTAACTATTCTGAGTCTATGGGCGCTAACGTGCTTGACGAAAATGGTAAGTCTAAAACGCTACTGATGGGTTGTTATGGTGTTGGCGTAAGCCGTATCGTGGCTGCTGCTATCGAGCAAAATCATGACGACCGCGGTATCATCTGGCCAGACGCTATTGCACCGTTCAAAGTGGGCATTCTGCCAATGAACATGCACAAGTCTCATCGTGTTAAAGATATGGCCGAGCAGCTGTATCAAGACTTAAACGATGCGGGCATCGAAGTGATGTTTGACGACCGTAAAGAACGCCCTGGTGTAATGTTTGCCGATATGGAACTTATTGGTTTACCGCACGTTATTGTTATCGGCGATCGCAATATCGACAACGGCGTATTCGAATACAAGAATCGTCGCACTGGCGAGAAGCAAGATATTCCATTCGATGAAATTATCGACTTTATCAAGTCGGCTAAATAATACCAATCGGTATAACCCAATCGAAACCCAAAAGCCCAGCAACAATGCTGGGCTTTTTTCTGTTTGTTGGAAATGACCCAGCGGAACCTAATTTGGTCGCTCTAGCAATTAAAGTCGCGTAAAAGCGTTATTGTTTAAATAAACTACGGCAATCTTCCCATGCAAAGACACCTGCTTCACATTACAAGTTTGCCTCTGTATATCTACATTTTTCATTATCTTCAGAATAACTAATTGAACTTGCCAACACGCTTAAAAGACCATTTATGACATTGGTCGAAGTCGCTCTAGAATTTTCTCTTACGTGACTTCTCGACTCTCGTTCTCTAATTCTTGCGTCACTTTCAGCTGCACCGATCACAAAAGAACAAGCTGATTCTTGGAAATGATTAGAGGAACATGCACATAAACAAAATATACATAAGGAAATAATGTATTTCTTCAACATTGATTTCCAATTTGAAATACAACTAAAAGCGGGGAGCGATAAAATCCTTTTCACACCAAACATCCTTTACAACAAAGCTGACTTACGACATTAGTGAACAATAAAATAATAAGCAATAATAAAATTCAAGGGTTACAAAAAATATAGCTAACACTCAGCATTCAATTCGATGCGATGTACACACAATACTTAAAGTGCAAATACTACAATAGTCTTGAACTACGTTTGTGGGTCACATATTCTAAATTTATACAGTAACCGTTTAACCCATAAATAAAAAAACAAATCAATCCAACAAAAACAGATGGAAACTCTCGCGGAATAAGGGGTCAGTGTGCCGGATAAAACAGCGTTAGTCTTAGGCGGTGGTGGTGCACGGGCGGCGTATCAAGTTGGCGTGCTTAAGGCGGTAGTGCAAAACTATCCCCGTAACCATGGCGTCCCTTTTAAGATCATCTGCGGCACTTCTGCAGGGGCGATTAATGGCACCTCCATTGCTACTCACGCCTCTTGTTTTCATCTTGGAGTGCGAAAACTCGAATGGGTTTGGCGCCACTTCAACACCCATAAAGTGTACCGTTCCAGTTTTGGTGGCATATTTTCTCATATGCTACAGATGATGATTATGGGTCTGCAAGATGAGAAAATAAATCCCGAAGCCGGTAGCTTATTCAATAATGAACCACTGCGAGAACTGCTCAACGAACTGATTAATTTTGCGCGTATCGATCGTAATATTGCTAATGGCGCACTCGACGCTCTCTGTGTCGATACCTCTTGCTATAACTCTTCCCGCTCGGTGAGTTTTTTTCAGGCTCAGCATGATATTGACGAGTGGGTAAGAGCCAGACGTGGCGGCCAACGCACTCACCTTAATACCGAACACCTGTTAGCCAGCTCAGCAATCCCCTTGGTATTCCCCTCGATTAAACTTAATAGAGGTTACTATGGTGATGGCTCTGTGCATCAACTGGCTCCGCTCAGTAGCCCAATTCATTTGGGTGCCGAAAAAATTATGGTGATCAACCTAGATAGTCCACACAAACAGGTACATCAAGAATTAGAGCATCACCCAAAGACGGCGACCATTGCGGGTCACCTGCTGGATACCATCTTCTCTGATACGCTTAATAGCGACTTAGAAAGGTTGCAGCGGATCAACGCCACCTTACAACTCATTCCTGAACAGAAACGCGCCGAGTCACCACTAAAAACTATCGAGACGTTAGTGATTAAACCCAGCCAAGATTTAAGTCTTATCGCGGCACAGCACTTTCATGACATGCCTCTGGCGGTGCGGCTGTTACTCAGGTTGATTGGCATTAATCAGCAGTCAGATTCGAGTATCGTCTCCTACCTACTATTTGAGCAATCTTATTGCAGCGCATTAATCAACTTGGGATATCTGGACGGTATGACACAGATGGATGAAATTAAGCACTTTTTTAAACTCGATTAATGGCAAAGATGAGCGAGAAAGCGCTTAAGCCAATGTCGCGCCCTGCAACAGATATTGTTCCGCTTTTTCTATACGCCTAGGTTTACCCAGCAAAATTAAGATATCCCCGCGACGAATTTTCCAATCTATCTCAGGGCTTTCAACCTCGGCTCCAGCTCGGCGTACCGCCCTGAGTTCAACCCGTAATTTCTGCCACGGAATATCGGCCAGAGTCAGACCAATCACCTGCGCCCCTTTGGGTAATGCCACCGCATGTAGTAGCTCTAAACTAAAGTCCGCCGATGAACCAGAAAAGAAACCATGCAGATATTGATAGTGGTTGCGGCGCTCATACTCTAAACGTTTCAAAATACGATTAAGCGGAACCCCACACTGAAACAAGACCTGTGACACCAGCATCAAACTGCCCTCTAACGATTCAGGGATCACCTGACTCGCTCCTGCTTTTTCCAGCTCAGCTAAGCCTTCATCGTCGCGGGTTCTCACTAAAATTTTTGCCTCAGGAGCAAATTGGCGACACAGAGGCAATACATCCTCTAAGGTGCGATGACCATCGAAAGTCAGCACAATCAATTTGGCTTCACGAATATGTGCCTGTTTTAAAATAGCTCGTTTAGTCGCATCACCAAAATACACTGGCTCGCCCGCTCGGCGCGCCTCGGCAACACGAGTGGGGTCAAGATCCACCGCCAAATAGGGGATCGCTTCGGTTTTCATAAAGCGGGCAATCGTCTGTCCAACTCGGCCATAGCCTAAGATCAATACCAGATCGTTTGCATGCTCTATCAGCGGAAAAGTTTCAGCCGCCTGATCCTGTCGAGCACTCACTCCATGCAATCGTCTAGCGATATCGACACTGTGTTTTACCAGCCAAGGGGCTAACGCCATGGAGATCACCGCCACCATCACCAGTTTTGTGCTTAGGGTGATCTCAAGCAGTTGATAATTCACCGCCAGCGCCAATACCACAAAACTGAATTCACCCACTTGAGCTAGGCTAATCGCGGTCGCAACTGAGGTTCTAAAGGTCTCTTTGGCCGCTCGCAGTAGACCGAATACAATCAAAGCTTTAGCAATAATAACTGCCACAACTAATAACAACACTTGCCACCAGAACTGCAGCACCAAACTAAAATCTAATAACATGCCGATAGAGATAAAAAACAGCCCCATGAGCAGGTCACGAAATGGTCGAATATCTGCTTCGAGCTGGCGCTTATACTGACTCTCTCCCAACAGCATCCCTGTCATAAATGCTCCCAATGCCATCGACAGACCAATCCATTGGGTAAAGGCACCAGTCGCCAAGGCCACCACTAAGGTGGATAACACAAATAGCTCATTGGAGCGAGAGCGAGCCACCTCATCGAAAATTTTCGGCAGCGCCCATTTACCCACCGCCATTAAAATAATGAAGGCTAAAACTCCTTCAGCCATGGCATAACCGATTTCACTCCAGGTGAGAACCTCACTGTCGGACGCCAACAATGGCATAAGGATAAGTAGCGGAACTACGGCTAAGTCTTGAAATAACAACACACTGACAGACAACTCGCCATGTCGCTTTCGCAACCAACCTCGCTCATTTAACAGCTTGAGTACAATCGCGGTAGAGGAAAGAGCAATAGCCGAGCCCACCACAATTGCGCCATTGAGGTTAAGCCCAAACAACATGCTGATACACATGGTTAGCACCGCAGTGATAAACACCTGTGCACTACCTAAACCAAACACGGTACGCCGCATTGCCCATAATCGTGGCAATGAAAACTCTAAACCGAGGGAGAACATCAACAACACCACCCCAAGTTCGGCGACCGAGTGGATCTGTTGCTGTGTAAACCAATTAAATACCGAAGGACCACTGATCACGCCAGTGATGAGATAAGCCAAGATCGCAGGTAAACCTGCGCGGCGGAACAGAGCAATTGCGACAACCGCAATAATCAACATCAATAAGATTTTAATAAGAAAGCTATGTTCCATTACGGCTCCAATTAAAGGATGGATCGCTTAATCAACATTAGCGACCAAGTGTGGAAGATCGCCTATAACACTAAACTGTTTGTTTTTTATTCTCTGCCAGAATAATGACTCTTGTTTCAATGTAGCAAACTGACTAACTAAATGACAAACATAGATAAATTTAATTTAATAACAGGCACGAAATTTGCTTTTAATTGGATATATACCGAGTCCGAACCGATGTGGAGTAATCTATGGACTTTGCCTTAGCGACAGAATTTTCGCCAAGTGCTTACCGCTATCACTCAGAGTCTCATTACTCTGACAAGGGTGCCCCTAATATGGTCACCATTTTACAGCAGTTACATCAAAGCCTTGATCCACGGACGGTATTTGCCTGCTTCGGCAAAATAATAGGCCAATATTTGCCGGTTAACGGCATTCAACTGCACCTCAAAGAGTATCGACTAAGCTGGGGGCGTGAGCAAGGTTTACAGGTCAAACAACATCTCACCTTAGATGATGTAGATGTTTGTATCCATTACCGTTTACATGAGCCATTGCAACATTCACAAACTGAGTTATTTCATCAATTGCAGGAATTACTATTACGACCACTGATAAACGCTATTGATTACGATCAGATATCTCGTCAGGCCATGTTCGATGCGCTCACCCATCTGGGAAATCGCCGTTATTATAACGAGATGGTCAAACAAACGATTGCTCGTTCGCAGCGTAATGGTGAACCCTTTGCGTTAGTGGTCTTGGATCTGGATAACTTTAAAACCTTAAATGACCAACATGGCCACCTTATTGGTGACGATGTACTTCTTAGCTTTGCTCAGACGTTACAGCAAGCGATTCGTGAAAGTGAGCTCGCCTTTAGGATCGGCGGTGATGAGTTTGCAGTATTAATAAACGGCGACACGGATGATGCCAGCGTACTGTGTCAGCGAGTATTGCAGATGGTTGACAGCAACAACTTACTCAATCGCTTTAATGTACAAACCAGTATCGGCGTCGCTCAGTGGCAAACACAGCAATCTTCCTCAGAGTTGTACTTCAACGCCGATAAAGCACTGTACCAAGCTAAAGCGGCCGGCAGACGCTGCTATCGAATCGCTGCCTCGGTATGAATTCAGTGCAAGATTAATTGAGATGAAAAACCAGCCCCGGCTGGTTTTTTGTTGCCAGAAATGACTTTTCAACCCAATAACCGACAGCGGCAACTAAGCGATCATCAAAATAGATCAGCGGGACACGACAGCGAAGCCAGGGTGGCACCGCCAACTCTTGCCACAGCTTTTTCAACTCCCGCCCTTTATCTCGAAAATGAGGATGACAACGCAGCGAACTGGTTGCGCCGAAGCGAACACTCACCCGTTCAGTCTCTTTAGGCAGTCGTAGGCGTATACCCTCTTCATGGCGCTCGGCCAATAAACTCACGCCAGCGTCCAACAGCCAGCATTGAGATTGACTCTCGGCCACTTCGGCCAGTGAAATCACTTTTGTCTGGCGATAAACCAAGTTATCAAGCTCACTTTCGACATAGAGGCAATGCTGAAAACGTCGCAGCACCATGGTACCGATTTTCAACTCTACCTTAGCATCGACTTTGGCTTGTAACAGCTGGCTGAGTATTTGTTTAAGCTGTGCCGACGAAGGCATTTCAAAACCAATATGAGCGATAAAGCCGCGTAATATTTGCGCTTGCCATAGCGCAGATTGCTGCGCAAGTAAGCTTAAATCTAAGGCGGGAATACTGGCGTGCGCGGTATTGACTAACATGGCAGGTAAGCGAGCATTTACCTCTTGCTCAATCAAAGCCTGTTGCTCGGCGCATAGTTGAGCACTGCGTGTGGCAGTTTGTGCAATCGCTGGCCAACGTGACTTTAACGCCGGAATAACTTCTAAACGCAAAAAGTTACGGTCAAAACGATTATCCTGATTACTCTCATCTTCGATATGAGAGATGTGATGAGTTTCAGCGTATGTCTCTATCTCGCTGCGAGCGACATCAAGCAAAGGGCGTAACAGCCAGCAACGCTTGTCAAAGCTTTGCACCTTGCCCATGGCGGCTAAGCCTTTAGGCCCCAGGCCACGTTTTAACGCCAACAGTATGGTTTCTAACTGATCGTCTTGATGATGAGCGGTCAGTAACACGTCACCCCTTGTCAGTGTTTGTTTCAGCGCATGATAGCGTGCTTCTCGGGCGCTGGCTTCAAGGCTGACTCTAGCACCTTGTTTAACATCAACCCGTTTGATCTCAATGGCTAAATCATACTCTCGCGCCATGGCTTCGCAGTGCTGCTGCCAAATTTCGGCATTATCGCTCAGCCCATGATGCACATGCACCAGCAGATATTGAAATTGGCGATGCTGATTGGCGAACTCGGCTAATCCCGCCGCCAATACCTGTGAGTCGACGCCGCCACTGTAAGCCAGCACTAACTTAGTACCAGCCTTGAGTTGTAGTGGCTCGATTAATGCTGAAATCAGCGCCGCTGGCGACAATTCAGAGCCGTTCATATTAGAACAAGATCCTTACCTTATCTGAGCCGGTTAGGGTTTCTAGCGCCAACATCAATTCATCGCTAGGATTCACTCGCCACTCATCACCCAGCTTAAATTGCGCCTTTGCTTGTGGCTGAGCGTAATTAAGCACCACAGGCACACTGCCTGCCTTCCAAGGGGTTAACGCCTCTTGAAAACGATTTAACCACTGAGGATCTACAGCAGTGGCATCCACATCGACTTCGACCGCATGCGCGAAATGACTGCGCGCTTCGCCCATGTCGATAATATTTCTTGCCGTCATGCGATTGCCGCCAGAGAAGTCATCGAAACTCACTTCCCCTTCGACGATCAAGATACGGTCTTTCTCTAATAGCTCGCTAAATTTTTCAAACGCCTCGGTAAATAACATTACCTCGAGGCGAGCGCTCTTATCGTCTAAAGTCACCAGGCCCATCTTAGAGCCGCGCTTGGTCATCATCACTCGTGTTGCGACCACTAAGCCAGCGGCCTTAATGGTTTTCCCTCGCTCAGTAGGGTGCACATCTTTCAATCGACCCGAAGTGTAATGTTTCAGCTCTTTCAGATACTGATTAATCGGGTGACCTGTGAGATATAAGCCTAAAGTTTCACGCTCTCCTTCCAGCCAAACTTTGTCAGGCCAAGGTGTACACTCAACAAATTGCTGCTTACTGTCTTCGGGTTCGCTATTAAGCAGACCAAACATATCGTGCTGACCAATGGCCTCGGCTTTAGCATGTTGATCGGCGGCGCGAATGGCCTCAGGCAAGGTGGCCATCATCGCGGCACGATGCGGCCCTAGAGTATCGAGTGCACCTGCACAGATCAGTTTTTCAATCACTCGCTTATTCAGCTTTTTCAGATCGACACGGGCACAGAAGTCAAACAGATCGATAAAAGGACCATCTTCACGAGCTTTAAGAATAGATTCAACTGGGCCTTCACCCACCCCTTTAATCGCGCCGATGCCGTAGACAATTTTAAGATCTTCATCGACGGTAAAACGGAACAAGCCTTTGTTAACATCGGGCGGCAATAAAGGTAAGTTCATCCGATCACACTCATCGACTAACGTCACGATCTTATCGGTGTTATCCATATCGGCCGACATTACTGCCGCCATAAACTGCGCAGGATAGTGGGTCTTCAGCCAAAGAGTTTGATAAGAGACTAACGCATAAGCGGCTGAGTGAGATTTGTTAAAACCATAGCCCGCGAACTTCTCCACCAAATCGAAGATCTTCATCGACAGTTCGCCATCGACGCCGTTATTGATCGCGCCCTCTTTAAAGATGCTGCGCTGCTTGGCCATCTCTTCAGGTTTTTTCTTACCCATAGCACGACGCAACATATCGGCGCCGCCCAAGGTATAACCCGACAACACCTGTGCAATCTGCATCACCTGCTCTTGATACAAGATGATGCCGTAGGTCGGCTCGAGTAACTGTTTTAACGATTCATGTTGATATTGCGAGTCAGGATAAGAAACCTCTTCCCGGCCATGCTTACGCTCAATAAAGTTGTCAACCATGCCCGACTGCAGCGGCCCGGGACGGAACAACGCCACCAGTGCGATCATATCTTCGAAACAGTCAGGTTGCAGACGCTTAATCAAGTCTTTCATCCCGCGAGATTCCAGCTGGAATACCGCGGTGGTTTCATAGCGCTGCAATAACCGGAATGACGCGGGATCGTCTAAAGGAATCGCCTCAATCTGAATGGGGTCTTTACCCTGCTTAGCCAGATGTGGGTTAATCATCTGCAGCGCCCAATCGATAATAGTTAGGGTACGCAGCCCCAAGAAGTCGAACTTCACCAGACCGGCGGTTTCCACATCGTTTTTATCGAACTGAGTAACGGGGTTATGCCCTTCAGAGTCACAATAAAGCGGCGCAAAATCGGTGATCACCGTTGGTGCGATAACCACACCACCGGCATGTTTACCCGCGTTTCGGGTCACCCCTTCGAGAATGCGGCACATGTCGATAAGATCTTTTACATCTTCATCGCCATCATAGGCTTCAGGCAATGCCGGTTCGGCCTCAAAGGCTTTTGCCAACGTCATTCCGGGTTCTGCTGGGATCATCTTCGAAATACGGTCAACAAAACCGTAAGGATGCCCAAGAACTCGGCCAACATCTCGCACTACCGCCTTGGCCGCCATGGTACCAAAAGTGATAATTTGCGATACCGCATCGCGGCCATAAAGCTCGGCAACGTGGTCAATCACTTCATCACGTCTATCCATGCAAAAGTCGACGTCGAAATCGGGCATGGAAACACGTTCAGGGTTCAAGAACCGTTCGAACAGCAGGTCAAATTCTAATGGGTCGAGATCGGTAATTTTCAGCGCATAGGCCACTAATGACCCCGCCCCCGAACCACGGCCAGGACCGATTGGAATACCATTATCTTTACCCCACTGAATAAACTCCATCACGATAAGGAAGTAACCGGGGAACCCCATGTTATTAATCACCGTCAGCTCAATATCAAGCCGCTCATCGTATTCGGGACGTCGTTCTGCGCGCACCGCTTCATCGGGAAACAGAAACTCAAGACGCTCCTCTAAGCCCTTTTTCGACACATCAACAAGGAAGTCTTCAATTGATAGCTCACCGGTAGGGAAATTAGGTAAGAAATACTCCCCCAGACGCACGGTAACGTTACAGCGCTTAGCAATCTCGACTGTGTTTTGTAACGCCTGAGGAATATCCTCAAATAACTCACACATCTCATCCTGACTACGGAAATATTGCTGCTCACTGTAATTGCGAGGCCGTCTTGGATCGGCAAGAGTAAAGCCATCAGAAATCGCCACCCTGATCTCATGGGCTTCAAACTGCTCAGGCTGAATAAACACCACTTGGTTCGTTGCCACAACCGGCAGATTTTTCTCGCTGGCTAACTCGACTGCCATGTGCAGATAGCGCTCTTCATCGGGGCGGCCAGTACGGATCAATTCAAGATAATAACGATCAGGAAAATGGGTCTGATAAAACTCGACTAATGAGTCGACCTGACCACGGTTACCTTTAAGCAGCGCCTTACCCACATCGCCATCTTTGGCGCCAGAGAGCAAAATCAGTCCTTCGCTGTATTTAACCAGCCAATCTTGATCTATGGTTGCACGATCGCGAACGTGGCCTCGCAGATAGGCGTCACTGATCAACAAAGTCAGATTTTTATAACCCTCATTGTTCATCGCCAGCACAGTGATAGCGCAAAACTCATCTTCAAAACCCGGCACAAGCATAGAGAAGTCGGTGCCAATAATCGGTTTGATACCCGCGCCATGACAGCCACTATAGAACTTTACCAAACCACACAAGTTGGTCTTATCGGTTAAGGCAAGTGCAGCCATCTCAAGCTCGGTTGCCTTGGCAAGGATCGGCTTAACTTTGGCAAGTCCATCGGACATGGAGAAATCACTGTGAACGCGCAGATGCACGAAACGAGGTTCTGACATAATTGATAATATCTTTTATTATTTTGGCAAATCTCAGCCAATAAGGATCACAAATTGAGATTAACAGACTCACGCACGCCAAGCTAGTTTAGCTCGAGACGCTTGCCTCAAGCCCTGCAAAACCCGCTAAATGCATTAGCAAAGCCAAATCAAGACTAGAGCTAAATCCGTTGAAGGCTCTGGTAAAACGGCTAAAGGCTCTAGCTAAAACAGCTAAAGGCTCTGGTAAAACCGCCGAATGCTCTAACCCTGCTGCAAACGCTCCTGAACTGGACGAAAACTTTTTCGGTGCTCGGCCAAAACGCCATGCTGTGCTAACGCTTCAAAATGCGCCTTAGTGGGATAACCTTTGTGCTTAGCAAAACCAAATTGCGGATACTTGGCATCGAGCTCGTCCATCTCTTTGTCTCTCACCACTTTAGCGATGATCGAGGCGGCACTGATCCCAGCAATCAAACCATCGCCTTTGATAACCGCATGAGCTTCGACCGAAAACTCAGGCACCCGATTACCATCGATAAGAATTCTATCTGGCGTGGCTCTAAGGCCAGCAACAGCACGCTGCATCGCCAACATAGTGGCATGTAAAATATTAAGCTCATCAATTTCAGCCGGACTGGCTCGACCAACGGAGACATCTAACGCCTTTTGATAAATCTCATCATACAGCGCGAGGCGTTTTTTCTCGGTGAGCTTCTTAGAGTCGTTAAGTCCTGCGATAGGATTATTGGGGTCAAGCACCACGGCTGCAGTCACCACATCGCCCACCAAGGGGCCACGACCGACTTCATCGACGCCAGCATAATAGCCAACGCAAAGGGTCTGAACTTGTTCGTCAGTAATATTCTTATAAACGGCCATTATCGCCCTCAATCAGAGCGGCAACCGCATCGGCGGCGCGCTCACTCGCATTACACTTAAGTAGCTTGTGAAGCTCGGTAAACTTATCGATTAACCCAGTATGATCGCCATCGAGCTGAGCTGACACAGCCTCTGCAATCTTCTCGGCGGTACAATCGGCTTGAATAAGCTCAGGAATAATATCTTCACCTGCTAATAAATTCGGCAAGGAATAACGGTCAATCTGCATCATCCCTTTGGCGATTTTGTAGGTAATAGGACTAACCCGATAAGCCACCACCATAGGACGTTTAACCAACATAGCCTCTAATGTCGCTGTTCCTGAAGCCAACAAAATGGCATCTGCCGCCGCCATTACGGTACGAGACTGACCTTCAATAAGATGAATATCGAGATCCGGCGCATGAGTCTTAAGCGCCAGCTCAAATTGCTCACGCCGCTTTGCATTCACGAGAGGAGTGACAAATTTCAGATCGGGATATTGCTGGCGTAACCGCTGCGCCGCTTTAACAAAAGGCTCGGCTAACTGTTTTAACTCACCACCGCGAGAGCCGGGTAACACCGCCAAATATTCCGCATGATGATCGAGTCCAAGTTGCGCTCTGGCACTGTCTTTATCACTCTGCAGTGGAATATCATCGGCTAAGGTATGGCCGACAAAGGTGCAAGGTACATGATGTTTATCGTAAAACGCTTTTTCAAACGGCAGCAAAGACAACACCATATTGGTCGCCTTGGCAATTTTAAAAATGCGTTTAGGTCGCCATGCCCACACAGAGGGACTGACATAATGCACAGTTTTAATGCCACGTTGCTTTAATTTAAGCTCGAGGCCGATATTAAAATCAGGCGCATCGATACCTATAAAACAATCGGGGTTGAGCCTAGTGATCTCATTAATTAAGGTTTTTCTTACCTTAAGTAATCTTGGTAATCGTGATAACACTTCAACGATACCCATCACAGCTAATTCTTCGAAGGAAAACAAAGACTCGAAACCTAGCTCATCCATTAGCGGACCGCCAATACCGACAAACCTTGCATCGGGATAACGCTGTTTTAGCGAGCGGATCAGTCCTGCACCAAGAATGTCACCAGAAAGCTCCCCGGCAACCATGGCAAATATTTTTTGTTTGTTGTCAGTCGTCATCAGAATTTTCCGCACGATTGAATTAATATCTTGTCATAAAAAAAGCCCGTCTAAACGAGCTTTTAATCTGTGACCAATAGAGACTTAACGAATAATGCCTCGGCTGGAATTGACCACAAAGTCGATAAGCAATTTCACTTGTTCATCTTGCATATCATCAGCCAATTCAGCCACCGCTTCATCTACGGTGAGTCCTTTACGGTACAACGCCTTATAAGCACGACGTACCGCAAGTTGGCTCTCTTTAGAGAAGCCACGACGTTTTAAGCCTTCACTGTTTAAGCCACGAGGAATCGCAGGCTGACCCGATGCCATCACAAAAGGTGGCACGTCTTGTAAGATCAACGAATATCCAGCAGTAAAAGCATGAGCACCAATATGCACGAACTGATGCACTCCCGTCATACCACCAAGAATTGCCCAGTCCCCCACATGCACATGGCCCGCAATTGAGGCATTATTAGCCATAATCACGTTATTACCCACTACGCAGTCATGAGCAATATGCACATAAGCCATAAACAGGTTGTTAGAACCGATTATGGTTTCGCCCTTATCTTGAGTGGTACCACGGTGAATGGTCACCGACTCACGGATCACATTGTTGTCACCTATGATAAGACGGGTCGGTTCACCCGCATATTTCTTATCTTGGCAATCTTCACCCACTGAGGCGAATTGGAAAATACGGTTACCCTTACCTATTACCGTAGGACCCTTCACCACAACATGTGAACTTAGGTGACAATCGTCACCAATTTCAACGTCGGCGCCAATGTAGGTCCAAGGTCCAATTGTGACATTGTTACCTATTTTGGCATCTGGATGTACGTAGGCTAACTTATCGATCACTTGCTAATCTCTCTACGGGCACACATGATTTCGGCAGAACATACCAGTTCGCCATCGACTCTTGCTTCACCGGTAAACACGCCGATTCCGCGGCGCTCTTTAATCATTTTTACTTCAAAATGAAGTTGATCACCTGGCTCAACAACGCGCTTAAATCTGGCATTATCGATCCCAGCAAAATAGTAGAGTGCGTCACTAGAAGGCGTATCACTCATGGTCTTGAAAGCTAACAAACCCGTCGCCTGAGCCATAGCTTCAAGGATTAACACACCAGGCATCACGGGAGCCACAGGGAAATGACCTTGGAAGAAAGGCTCATTTATCGTGACATTTTTGATCGCATGCAGTGTTTCACCGGGAGTAAAATCTAAGACTCTATCGATCAATAGAAATGGATATCTATGGGGTAAAAACTTTAGGATCTCTTTGATATCCATTGTGTTTAATTGATTTGACACTCAACTTTCCTTAGCTGCCACAAGGCAGTTAATCATCTGATTTAACGTTTTTTTCAAGCTTTTTCACGCGATGGAACAACTCATCAAGTTGTCTAAATCTAACAGTATTCTTGCGCCAAACTTTATTTTCCATCGCAACGGTTGCCGAAGAGTATACACCAGGCTCTCGGATAACACTCGTCACGTTTGTAGAACCTGAGATATGGGTACCATCGACGATAGAAAGATGACCCGCAATGGCACAACCACCACCAATAATACAATATTTACCTATAGTTACACTGCCTGCAAAGGTAGAACTGCCAGCTAGCGCACTATTTTCACCCACAATCACGTTATGGGCAATTTGTACTTGGTTATCGATAATCACACCATCATGGATTTCAGTATGATCCAGTGCACCACGGTCAATAGAAGTGCAAGCACCAATTTCTACTCGATTACCGATACGGACACCGCCAGTTTGCGGGATCTTGATCCACTGGCCGCGTTCGTTAGCATAGCCAAAACCATCAGAGCCTATGACTGTCCCAGAATGAACAATACAGTCTTGTCCAAGCTGCACATCATGATAGATGGTGACATTGGCCCATAAAATGGTACCAGAGCCGATAATTGAGTCTTGGCCAACCACACAAGCTGCTCCAATTTGAGCTTGCTCACCAATTATTACATTAGCACCAATAACGGCATTAGCACCAATGGCAACCCCTTCACCTAATTGCGCACTAGGGTCGATAACGGCACTAGGATGGATTGATTGCGCTGCCTTTGGTGTGGTATCGAGTAACTGAGCAATTCGAGCAAATCCGACATAGGGATCGTTAAGTACAACGGCATTACCTGAATAGGTTTCTGCCATTTCAGGTGTAAGTAACACAGCAGATGCCTGCGTTCCTGCCAACTGATTTTGATATTTACTGTTTGCTAAAAAAGCGATTTCACCCGCTTGTGCCTTTTCTAAGGTAGCGACACGATTGATTTCAACCGTGTCGTCGCCTTTGATTGAGGCATTTAAATGGGTGGCAATCGCTTTTAATGTGTAGCTTTTTGTCATCAAATGTGACCCTTTACTTGCTTAGGGCTTCAACAACCTTGTTGCTGATATCAGCCGATGGCTTGACATAAATCACTGCGCCACGTTGCAATACAACATCATACTTTTCTTTTTCAGCAATGGTATTGATCGCTTTTTGAACTTCAACTAACAGCTTGTTTTGCTCTTCACCGTTACGACGACGCATATCTTCATCGAGTGCTTTACCTTTCAACTGAAGTTCAGACTTAAGTGATTCCATCTTACGAACCATCTCAGTTTTTTGGCTTTCACTCATTAGTGCTGCATCACGTTGCTGCTTTTCTAGCATGCCACGCAATTCATCTTGCATTTTTTGAACGCCGGCAACACGGTCACCGAATTCAGCCTTAAGTGTTTTGCTTACTTCTTCACGCTGTGGAAGCTGCTCGAAAACAGACTGCATATCCACTACGGCAATTTTTTCTGCTTGTGCCGCAATTGGTGCTCCTAGAAGAACCAATACCATCATTGCGCGATTAAACATCTTTTTCAAAATAAACTCCTTTATTGCCAGCAAAACTTGCCGCATCTTTTTTTATTAAAATTAATTCTTGTTTAGAAAGTTTTACCAATATTGAATGAGAAGATTTCAGTATCGTCATCTTCGTATTCTTTAATCGGCCATGCAAGACTAAATACCATAGGACCCATTGGCGATATCCACTGTACGCTCATACCAGCCGAAGCACGAATACGAGATGGGTCTGAGTAATCGTCTAACTCATAAAATTCTTCTGCTGGAAGGAATTTATATGAATCATAATCAAACTCGGTGTCCCATACGTTACCCGCATCGACGAAGAAACTAGTACGAACCGAATTTGTATAAGCCTCATCCAGGAATGGCGTCGGTACAATTAGCTCCAAACTTGCCGTTGCAATGGCGTTACCACCGATTGAACGTCCGCTACTAACACTAACCTGATTTGGATCGCCGGGCAAGGTGCAAGAATCACCTGAGATATCTGGTGCACAGGGTTCACTACCGCGATAGAGATAGAATGAACGTGGGCCAACAGAGTTTGACTTAAAGCCACGTAACGAGCTGCTACCACCTGAGTAATAGTTTTCCCAGAACGGAAGGATCTGCTCGTTATTATGATACTTACCATAACCGTTCGCGTAACCTAATCGTGCTTTAGTCAAAATCACAAAGTTATGACTGCGGGTGATTGGGAAATAGAAACTGGTGTTGAAGTCAGTCTTAAAATACTGCAGGTCTGAGCCCGGAATCGTCATCTTACCCGTTAAACGCTGTGAAGAACCATCTGTTGGGAAAGTTCCTCGGTTAAGGGTACTACGATACCAACCTAAGGTGGCTTCGAAGTTATCAAATGACAAGTCAGCATTTGGATCGTTCGGGTCACGATAGATGTTGTAGAAGCGCAGCGCCTGTTCGTAAGCTGAAATCTCAGAAATCGTGTTATGACGATAGCCTAAACCACCGTTGATCCGGTTATATTCGTTGATCGGGAAGCCCGAGTTTATCGCAATACCGTAAGAACTGTTCTTATAACGCTCAAGGTTAGCTTCATGAGCGTCAAATTCGTTCCAGAAAATGCTGCCACCTAAGCTGACGCCATCTTTGGTAAAATAAGGGTCTGTGTATGAAATGTTTACACTCTTAGAGTAACGGTTAGTATTCATGCTAATACCCGCCTGATTACCCGTACCTAAGAAGTTACTTTGCTGTACACCAAACTGCAGACTCAGTCCCGATTCGGTACCATAACCGATACCGGCGTTAAATGAACCCGATGGCTGCTCTTTCACATTAAATGCAACATCAACTAAATCATCAGTACCAGGAACTTGAACGGTTTCAGTATCAACTGTTTCAAAATAACCAAGGCGGTTAAGACGCGCTTTTGATTGCTCAACTTGTGCCGAGTTCAACCATGCCCCTTCCATTTGACGTAGCTCACGACGTAAAACTTCATCTTTGGTGACTTGGTTACCGGTAAAGTTGATGCTGCGAACATACACTCGTTTACCCGGTTTAATGTTAACGTTGAGAGTCACCTCTTTGTTCGCATCGTCAATTTCAGGGTAAGTTTTTACTTCAGGATAAGCATAACCGAAACGACCTAAGTACTTACCATACATCTCTTCGGTAAAGGTTACGTCTGCCCCATTATAAGTATCACCGACTTTCATCGGTAAAATAGCCTCAAGCACCTCTTCACGGCCCATCAGGTCACCGGTCAAGTTAATATCTTTAACCTTATAGGGTTCGCCTTCATTGACATTGATGGTGATATAAAGTCCTTTACGATCTGGGGTCATCGCTACCTGAGTCGAGGTAACAGCAAAACGGATATAGCCCCGATTATGGTAGAAGGTTTTAATGGTTTCTAAGTCAGCTTCGAGCTTCTGTTTTTGATAACGTCGCTCGCCAAAAAGATCCCACCAAGCCACATAATCTTTCAGTTCAAGCATACCGATCAATTCAGAATCGCTGAAAACCGTATTACCAACGACATTGATCTGACGAATTTCAGCCGCTAAACCTTCTGTAAACTTGAATTTAAGCTCCACACGATTACGAGGCAAATTGATCACTTGAGCTTCCACTTTGGCGCCATATTTACCTACGCCATAATAGAAGTCTTGCAGACTTTTTTCGATACCAGTAAGCATGGTGCGGTCTAATGACTCACCCGCTTTAACGCCGCTACCATCAAGACTTTCTTGTAGCTGCTCATCTTTAATATCTTTGTTGCCTTCGAAAGAAACCACACTAATGGTCGGACGCTCTTTGACCGTCACAACTAACACAGTGCCGTCTCTACTCACTTCGATATGTTCGAAGTTTGTCGATGTGTATAAACTCTTAATCGCTTGCTGCAAGCGAGTTTCGTCAATGGTATCGCCGACTTTAATAGGTAAATTCAACAGTGCCGCACCAAGTGCAACGCGTTGTAAACCTTGCACTTGTATATCGGTAACCTCAAAAGGCTGGAAGGTTTCTGCCCAACCGTTCCCTGAAAAAGACGCACCGACCAATAACATCGAGGCAAAAATTTTATTCAATCTCATAGAGCACTTCTTATTATTTGTGTGTCCTTGCTCAGAGTCGGGAAAAATCGTTGAATAGCGCAATACTCATCAACATTAGCAGCACTGCTGCCCCAAATCTGAATCCAATTTCCTGTACCTTTTCTGGTACAGGCCTGCCTGTGATCACTTCGACGAAGTAATATAAAAGATGCCCACCATCCAGCACTGGCAAAGGCAATAAGTTAATAATGCCTAAGTTAACGCTAATTAATGCTAGGAACCCTAAAAAATAAACTAATCCATAGTTAGCACTACTTCCCGCACCTTGTGCTATTGAGATAGGCCCACTGAGATTTTTTACCGAAACGTCACCAGTAAATAATTTGCCGATCATCTTAATGCTGACTGACACAAGTTGCCACGTTTTATCCGCTGCAACCATAAAAGATTCACCTAACCCGTATTCCATTTGTAGTCGCATTGATTCAGGCCATGGAGCCTGTGTGGGTGCAACCCCTATAACGCCCTCCACTTGTCCATTATCTGTTACACGAGATTTAGGTGTCACCGCTAAATTTAACTGCTCGCCCGCACGCCTCACGGTGATCATCATCTGTTTATCAGCTGAGCCTTTGACCTGCTCAACAAAAGTATCCCAATCTTGGTAATCGGCTCCATTGACCGCCACTAAGGTATCTCCAACTTGCATACCAGCCGCATGAGCCGCACCATCATCGCTGACCAAACCCAGTTCAGGCATAATCTGAGGACGATAAATATCTAGACCTAATGAAGTAATTGGTGACTGCTTCTCAGGATCAAATTTCCACGCACGAGTATCGAGGCGATAACTACGCTCCTCCCCCATAACGCCGCCAACCGGTGTCAGCGTAAGATCGATATGCTCATCACCAATATGACTCACTAGAGCATAAGTCACCTCTTCCCAGTTACGCACGCTCTGCTCACCCACCGCAATCACTTGCATAGGCTTGTTCACTTGAATTACGGCTGCGGGAGAGTTGTCTTGGGTTGATTCGATAACAGGCTTTATTGAAGGCACACCAATTAGATACATGATGTATAAGGCGAAAATAGCAAAGATAAAATTTGCCATCGGCCCCGCACCAACAATCGCGATACGTTGCCATACCGATTTGCGGTTAAAGGCTTGAGATTTCAGCTCCTCAGGCACGTCCTCAACCCGCTCATCGAGCATCTTGACGTAGCCGCCTAAAGGGATCAGCGCAAGCACATATTCAGTACCATCGGCCCCCACTTTACGCCAAATGGCTTTACCAAAGCCGATAGAAAAACGCTCGACTTTAACACCGCAGCGTCTTGCGACCCAAAAGTGACCATATTCATGCGCTGTGATCAACACACCTAAAGCAATGGCGAAGGAACCGAGGTTCCATAAAAAGTCTAGCATTACAATCCTTTATTACTGCTTAATTCGTTTAATTTGCTCAGCTGCAATGCGACGCGTTTCGCTATCTAAGGCTAAAATAGCCTCGATAGTGTTCAGACTCTGTTTCGCCACCTTGGTTAAACACAGTTCATTCACTTTCGCGATATCGGTGAAACGGATTTTACCGTCTAGAAATGCTGCGACTGAAATTTCGTTAGCAGCATTAAGCACCGTCGTCGCTTCTTGTCCCTGTTCACACGCTTCTATTGCCAGTGCAAGACAAGGGAAACGATCAAAATCAGGTTCAAGAAAGCTTAATTGTCCGACTTTGAAAAAATCTAAAGGTTCAACCCCAGCGAAAATTCTTTGCGGATAGGCCATACAATGAGCAATTGGGGTACGCATATCCGGATTTCCCATTTGCGCCAATACTGAACCATCGAGATACTGCACCATAGAATGAATTACACTCTGCGGATGCACCACCACTTTTAATTGTGATTTGGTGGCATTAAACAACCAGCGAGCCTCAATATACTCGAGACCTTTATTCATCATGCTAGCGGAATCAACCGATATTTTACGTCCCATCGACCAATTAGGATGCTTGCAAGCTTGATCGGGCGTCATCCCAGAAAGCTGCGACAGTTCGGTATTGAGAAATGGACCGCCTGAGCCGGTCAATAAAATATGCGAGATACCGGCTTGCTCTAACTCACAGGCGCCAATCTGTTGCTGCACCTGTTGCGGTAAACATTGGAAAATGGCGTTGTGTTCACTGTCTACGGGTAATACCGTTGCGCCTGAACTTTGCATCTCATCGATAAACAAGCGACCAGACATCACTAATGACTCTTTATTAGCCAGTAACACTCGTTTACCCGCTTTGACCGCCGCCAGCGTAGAAGGTAACCCTGCTGCGCCGACAATGGCGGCCATCACGGTATCGACCTCTGGCAAAGCCACTATGCTTGCCAGTTCATCTTCGCCTGAAGATACAGCGATGGCCAAATGCGGTGGCAACCGACGTTGCAATTGGGCGGCAGCTTGAGGGTCGACCATATGGGCTATCGACGGATTGTATTTAATACACAAGTCCAGCATCTTATCGACACTTCGGTGCGCCACTAAAGTATGCACCGAATAAGCCTCAGGGTTTTGTTCAATAACACTCAAGGTACTGGCACCGATAGAGCCTGTGGCACCAAGAATCACCATATTCTGCATGGTTACATCCAAAATGCGATATAAATAAGCGTGAACACGGGTAAGGCAGCGGTCAAGCTGTCAATACGGTCAAGCACTCCACCGTGGCCAGGAAGAATGGTACCTGAATCTTTAATCTCGGCGACACGCTTAAACATGCTTTCAGACAGGTCACCCACTGCAGAAACCAATGCAACAAATAGAGTTACTGCAACGACTAATCCCAGTTCTTGCTCTGGCGAGCAATACATGACACCCGCCACCACCACCATAGTAGTCACAAGCCCACCGAGTAGACCTTCAATGGTTTTTGCAGGACTCACGTTAGGCATTAATTTATGTTTACCCAGTGCCTTACCGACGAAATAAGCCCCTGAATCAGTTGCCCATACGGTTAACATCACCAAGAAGACCAATGCGCCACCATAAAATGGTGTCATCTCACTACTCAGCGCCTTAAGCGCAATCAAAGCGGTAAAACAAGGGATTAAGGTCAGTTGGCCAAACATAGACTTCAGCATATGGCTCTTACCCCATAGCGCTGAACTCTTAGGAAATGTTAGGACTAAAAGGAGTGATATAGCCCACCAACAGGCTCCAATAATTAAGATCGCCAAATAGATGGGGTGTAAACTACCCTTAAACCAGATGTCATGACTGGGGATTAAGAGATTTAACGCGACAAGCAAGATCCCTATGGTGAAAGTGAAGCTCCATTGAGTGACATTGCAACGCTTATCTATAATGCGTCCCCACTCTTTTGCGGCAATTAAAAACACGGCCACTAATGCCCATGAAAAATACTCCACAGGGAAAAAGAATATAGCTCCCAAAACCAATGGGATTAACCATACTGCTGTTATTATTCTATGTTTTAGCAAAAACTTTCCCTCTTATTCTATTTATCGCTCTGCCTGTATTGTCTCAATTTGAGAACCCGTCAAACCAAAACGGCGCTGACGAGTAGCAAATACGGCTATCGCATCTTTAAAGGATTGCTCATCAAAATCTGGCCAAAGGACGTCAGCAAACACTAACTCCGCATAAGCAGCTTGCCAGAGAATGAAATTACTTATGCGATAATCTCCACCTGTGCGGATCATTAAATCAACTTCCGGCTGATTTTGCATGCTTAAATGTTGGCTTAACGCCTCTTCAGTGAACTGACTGCTGCTCATTTCGCCAGATTCAACCTTTCGTGCTAGCGTCTGTGCAGCTTGCATGATATCCCAGCGCCCACCATAGTTCGCTGCGACATTTAAAATAAGACCGTTATTATCAGCTGTTTTGGCCATTGCGGTAGCAATCTGCTTCTGCAATCTGTCAGAAAAACGGCTGATATCTCCTATGATATTAAGCCTGACACCGTTTTTATGCAGTAACTTAAGCTCACGCTGCAAAACGGTAAAAAACAGCTCCATCAACAGGCTGACTTCTTTATCAGGTCGACGCCAGTTCTCACTTGAAAAGGCAAACAGTGTCAACGACTCTACTCCCATCTCTCTCGCAGTACTCACGGCGCGTCTCACAGCCTTAACGCCCGCCTTGTGCCCTAAGACACGCGGCTTACCCTGGGCCTGAGCCCAACGCCCGTTACCATCCATAATGATAGCAACATGCTTAGGTATAGACTGTTTAACTAGCTCTGTAAGTGCTTCGTTTGAAAGCTCAGTGCTAGATGGAGATTCGATCGACATCTATTACAACCCTTTAAAATAGCAAACGCCGTGTAGTATACCCCTACACGGCGTGTTAACTCTAGTCACTAAACAGCAGATTAGACTTCCATCAACTCAGCTTCTTTAGCGGCCAAAATCTCATCAATTTGCTTAATATGCGCATCGGTGAACTTTTGGATTTCGTCTTCAGTGCGACGTACATCGTCTTCAGTACACTCTTTTTCTTTCTCAAGTGCTTTCACGTCAGAGTTAGCGTCACGACGTACGTTACGTACTGCGATACGACCATTTTCAGCTTCAGCACGAACCACTTTAATTAGATCTTTACGACGCTCTTCGGTCAAGGCTGGAAGTGGAATACGAATAGTCGTACCCGCAGACATAGGGTTTAAACCTAAGTCAGAACTCATGATCGCTTTTTCTACTACCGGGATTAGGGTGGAATCGAAAACAGTTACAGCAAGAGTTCTTGAATCTTCAATAGACACGTTACCCACTTGCTTAAGCGGAGTCATAGAGCCGTAATATGACACTTTAATTGAATCAAGTAGACTTGGGTGAGCGCGTCCAGTGCGGACTTTAGCCATTTGGTTCTTTGTCGCTTCAACACATTTAGCCATACGGCTCTGTGCATCTTGTTTGATTTCGTTAATCACGTTTAATATCCTTTTGGGTTACTAATTTTTGTTAGTATAAAACGAATTTATTCGGCGGTTTTCGCGCGGCTACTCTTAATTAAAGTGCCCTCATGGTCGCCCATAATAACACGACGTAGCGCCCCTGGTTTATTCATATTAAATACTAAAATAGGCATATCGTGATCTCTCGCCATGGTAAAGGCGGCAAGATCCATCACTTTTAATTCTTTTTCTAACACTTCACCATAACCCATTTCGTCAAATTTGACTGCGTCAGGGTTTTTCACTGGATCGTCAGAATAAACACCATCGACCTTAGTACCTTTCAGTACGACTTCGGCTTCGATTTCAATCCCACGTAAACACGCTGCTGAATCAGTAGTACAGAAGGGATTACCTGTACCCGCAGCAAAAATAACCACTCGACCCGACTTCAACAAACTAATTGCTTCAGCCCAGTTGTAATCGTCACACACACCTTTAAGTGGAATCGCTGACATCAAACGCGCATTAACATAGGCGCGGTGTAATGCATCACGCATCGCTAGGCCATTCATCACTGTTGCTAGCATGCCCATGTGATCTCCCACAACACGGTTCATTCCCGCTTTTGCAAGCCCTTCACCACGGAAAAGGTTACCACCGCCAATCACAACACCAACCTGAATACCGAGCTCAACCAGCTCTTTAATCTCTTGTGCCATGCGGTCAAGTACTTTTGGATCAATACCAAAGCCCTCTTCGCCCATTAGGGCCTCGCCACTCAATTTGAGAAGAATACGTCGAAAAGCAGGTTTGGGGTTTGTGCTCATTATTATTGTTCCTAATAAATGCCGATGGGTTGTTACCAATTATATCGAAAAAAATGCATTGCGCAGCAATCTAATTGGCATAATAAAACCGCAGCGATTGCTGCGGTTTTAAGGGTATCTTACAAGTGGCGATTAAGCCTTAGAAGCGGCGATTTGCGCTGCAACTTCAGCAGCAAAATCTTCTTCTTTCTTCTCGATACCTTCACCAACTTCTAGACGAATGAAGTTTGATACTGTAGCGCCTTTCTCTTTAAGAATTTCGCCAACAGTTTTCTTTGGTTCCATGATGAAAGCTTGACCAGTAAGAGAGATCTCACCAGTAAACTTCTTCATACGACCAACAACCATCTTCTCAGCGATTTCAGCAGGCTTACCTTCGTTCATCGCGATTTCAATTTGAAGCGCTTGCTCTCTTGCAACTACGTCTGCAGGAACATCTTCAGGGTTTACGAACTCTGGCTTAGATGCAGCAACGTGCATAGCGATGTGCTTCAAAGTGTCTTCGTCAGCTTCACCAGTTACAACAACACCGATACGCTCACCGTGACGGTAAACTGCAGCGTTTTCGCCATCGATGTACTCAACGCGACGAACGTTGATGTTTTCACCGATTTTAGCCACTAGCGCAACACGAGTTTCTTCGAATTGTGCTTGTAGATCAGCGATAGCAACTTTAGCTGCAGCAGCAACTTCAAGTACTTCGTTAGCAAAAGCTAGGAAGTTCTTATCTTTTGCTACGAAGTCAGTTTGACAGTTAACTTCAAGCAGAGTGGTGTAACCAGCGCCTTGCTTGATAAGAATTGTACCTTCAGCGGCGATGTTACCCGCTTTTTTAGCCGCTTTAGCAGCACCGCTCTTGCGCATATTATCGATCGCAAGTTCCATGTCGCCATTGGTTTCGGTTAGTGCTTTTTTACAATCCATCATGCCAGCGCCAGTGCGCTCACGTAGTTCTTTAACTTGGGCAGCAGTAATTGCCATTGTTAAATCCTCTAATAGAAAACTTTCAAATCAAATGTGAAAAAACAGGGGCACTAGGCCCCTGTTCACCAATCATGTTTCTTGGTTAATAAGGGCGATGAAATTCATCTCGCCTTATTATTCAGCTTCTACGAAACCGTCTTGCTCAGCTTGAACAGCTAAATCTTGACCACGGCCTTCTTTAGCAGCTGCAGCAACAGACTCAGTGTACAGACGGATAGAACGCATAGCATCATCGTTACCAGGAACGATATAGTTGATGCCGTCTGGAGAAGAGTTAGTATCTACAACAGCAACAACTGGAATACCTAGGTTGTTAGCTTCTTTAATAGCGATATGCTCATGGTCAGCACCGATCACGAAGATCGCATCTGGTAAACCGCCCATGTTTTTGATACCACCAAGAGACTTTTCTAGCTTCTCAAGCTCACGAGTACGCATAAGCGCTTCTTTCTTAGTAAGCTTATCGAAAGTACCATCTACTGACTGACTTTCTAGTTCTTTAAGACGCTTGATTGATTGACGAACTGTTTTCCAGTTAGTCAACATACCGCCTAACCAGCGGTTATCAACGTAGTATTGATCACAAGAAATTGCCGCTTCTTTGATAGCTTCGCTAGCAGCGCGCTTAGTACCAACGAAAAGGATTTTACCTTTCTTAGAAGCTACGTTGCTGATGAACGCTAATGCTTCATTGAACATAGGCACAGTGTGCTCTAGGTTAATGATGTGTACACCGTTACGAGCACCGAAGATGAAAGGCTTCATCTTTGGGTTCCAGTAACGAGTTTGGTGACCGAAGTGAACACCGGCTTGAAGCATGTCGCGCATTGAAACTGTAGTCATTTTATTACCTTAAAATTTAGGGGTTAGACCTCCACGCATCCCATATCTCCGACCTAAAAAGGCACCCCGGAGAACGTGTCGATACGTGTGTGATTTAGTATTTAGTCATAGCCATGTATAATGGCTGCCACATTCTCTCTTGAGCCCATTGTCAACGACAAAGTGAAACAAGAGACAAACATAACGGCGCGCTTTATACCATAATACCTACGCAAACACAAATTTTTAGCGTTGGAATAGGCATAAATGGCGACTGCCAAAACAGACAGAGAAAGCTTAATGAGTATAGTGATAAAAACAGCCGAAGAGATCGAAAAAATGCGCGCCGCGGGTAAATTGGCAGCCCAAGTATTAGAGATGATTGAGCCTCATGTAAAAGCCGGTGTTACCACCAATGAGCTTAATGATATTTGCGCCAAATATACCGAAGAGCAAGGAGCCATTTCTGCACCGCTCGACTATCACGGTTTCCCTAAGTCTATCTGCACCTCAATTAACGAGGTGATTTGTCATGGTATCCCTAGCGATAGAGCCCTAAAAGATGGCGATATTATCAACTTGGATATCACAGTGATCAAAGACGGTTATCACGGTGATACTTCTAAGATGTTTTTGATTGGTGATGTGAGCCCTAGAGACAAGCGTCTTTGCCGTATTGCGCAAGAGAGCCTCTACGAAGCGATTAAAAAAGTGCGCCCAGGCATGAAGCTAGGTGAAATAGGTACCATTATCGAAAAATACGTGAAAGGCAAAAAAACCGGCTTAGAAAAATACAGCATAGTTACTGACTATTGTGGCCACGGTATCGGTTCAGGTTTCCATGAAGAACCACAGGTAATGCATTACAAAAATAATGACAAAACCTTATTGCGCCCTGGCATGTGTTTCACTATCGAACCTATGATCAACGCCGGACGTCATACCAGCGTATTAGATAAAGACGATAACTGGACAGTCACCACATCCGATGGCAAAAACTCTGCTCAGTGGGAACACACTTTATTAGTCACTCCAACTGGCGTTGAAGTGTTAACTTTACGCGAAGAAGAAAATTTCCCTCGCACGATTAATCATTAATCGTGCATTATAGCGATATCAGATCGCCATAGTTCCAGCACACTTGTGTCAAGGTAACCACAAGATAGCAAGCTCATCAGCTTGCTATCTTTAAAAAATACCGAAAAATAATCAGAACATTGCCCAACAAAAACTCCAATTCAAGCCAAAGTTTGCCCTAATACATTTCAAACAAATTCTTGGGTGATTTTAACCAGTAACAATGATTAAATAACCTGAACTCTGGATAAGCAGAGCCGCTGAATAGGCATCTTGGCGTGCCTCTCTGCGCATTCAGTCAGGAAATAGACTTTCCTTTTCGAACTAATCCTTTATAACATTGAATTAGCTTGTTAAATTTAGATTTTCCGCCACTCGTTATCCCGAGTTCAGGTTAAATAATAACTGTGATTGCAACAGCCATAGGGACAATAATGAACACAGCGCTAACAGCAAAGACCGCTTTAAAACAACAAAATCAAAGCCTATTAGAGCGATTTAGCGCAGGAGAGTCGGTAACCAAGTTAGTTAACCAGCGTTGCCAATTTGTCGATAACCTGCTCATAGAGCAGTGGCAAGAACACGGACTCAACGATCATCCTATCGCCTTGGTTGCCGTGGGTGGCTATGGACGCGGTGAACTCCACCCTCACTCAGATGTGGATCTGCTATTTCTTATCGATGGTGAATTATCCGGCCATGGTGAAAGTCAGCTAGGGCAATACATTGCTTTCTTATGGGATGCAGGACTCGAAGTGGGCCACAGTGTTCGAAGCCTCAAAGAAACCCTTACTCAAGGCCGCGGTGACATTACCATTGCCACAAACCTGTTAGAAGCTAGACTGCTGTGTGGCTCTCAGTCTCTATTTGACAAACTGCATCAAGGTGTACGAGATGCCGATTTTTGGCCTGCAAGCGATTTCTTTGTCGCCAAGCGCGATGAACAAGTTGATCGTCACGCAAAAGCCAGTGCCTTCGATTTGGAACCTAACCTGAAATCATGCCCTGGTGGTTTACGCGATATCCAAACCATTACTTGGGTTACCATGCGTTATTTCGATGCCAGCTGCGCCGAAGAACTGCTGGCCCATGGTTTTTTAGAGCAAAATGAACTCGATGAACTACTTGAATGCCAAGAATATCTATGGCAATTACGCTTTGCTCTACATTTGATCTCTGGCCGCGATGAAAACCGTCTGTTATTCGATTTACAGCGACAGGTAGCCGAACTGCTGGGCTATAAAGATGAAACTCAGCTCGCTGTCGAACAGATGATGAAACGCTATTATCGCACCGTTCGCCGAGTAATGGAGCTAAACCAGATGCTGTTACAGCTATTTAAGCGGGCAACACTGGGGCACACCAAGGCACTAGAAATCCAGCCAATTAATGAAAACTATCAGCGCCGTGGTATCTTTATCGAATCATTAAAAGCCGATGTGTTTGATGATCCCGCGCAAATCATGGAGCTTTTTTTACAGGTCGCGCGCAACTCAAATGTCAAAGCAATTTATGCACCGACCCTGCGCAGTTTACGCCGCGCCAGACGTGCGCTAACCCAACCTCTAATGGAAAACGAGCGCTGCCGTGCGGTATTTCTCGAGATTTTACGTCATCCACGAGGCATCACCTCATTATCATTAATGCACAGTCATGGCATCTTATCTTCCTATCTGCCGGCTTGGCGCAATATTGAAGGCCAGATGCAGTTCGACCTGTTCCATGCTTATACCGTCGATGAGCATACCCATAGATTATTGATGAACATCGAGCGCTTCTCGCAATCGGAGCAGAAAGAGGAGTTCCCACTTGGCTCTGTGTTGATTAATCAATTGCCGAAAAAAGGCCTATTGGTACTGGCGGCAATTTTCCACGATATAGGTAAAGGTCGTGGTGGCGATCACAGCAAACTCGGTGCCGTAGATGCACAAGCATTCTGTGATTTACATGGCCTAAACAAACACGATGGCCGCCTGGTAAGCTGGCTGGTAGAAAATCATCTAGTGATGTCAGTGACCGCACAGCGCCGTGATATTTCCGACCCAGATGTGGTTGCCGAATTTGCAGATAAAGTGCGTGATGCGGTGCATTTAAGTTACCTCTATTGTCTCACTGTTGCCGATATCTGTGCCACCAACGAAAAAACCTGGAACAACTGGAAAGGCTCACTTCTGCGTGATCTGTACTTCTCGACTCAGCGGGTACTCGCCAGAGGCAAAGAGAAGCCAGTCGATATCCGTGCTCGAGTGAGAGAACACCAAGCTAAAGCCAAGAAAGAGTTACTCAGACGAGGCATAAAAGAGAAAAACCTCGACCTATTGTGGCAACGTTTTAAAGCGGATTATTTTTTACGCCATCAGCCCAATCAGCTTGCTTGGCACGCCGAAGCAATCTTGAAACATAAGCAAAATGAAACCTTAGTGTTGATTTCAAAACATACGACCCGCGGCGGCACTGAGCTATTTGTTTACGGGCCAGATAAACCTAAGCTATTCGCAACCGTGATGGCGGTACTGGATAACAAGAATATCGATGTTCATGACGCCAGCATCATGAACTCAAAAGATGGCTATGCACTGGATTCTTTCGTCATTTTAGAGCAAGATGGCAGCCCCGTGGCGCAGATCTCTCGTATTCAAGGATTGAAAAAGGCACTCGTAAAAGCCTTGAGTAGCGACACGGCTAAATTGCCTAAATTTAAGAAATTGCCAAGGCAGATGAAGCCCTTTAACGTGCGTACTCAGGTGAGTTTTCTGCCAGCACGTAAACAAGGCACTAGCATGATGGAATTAATCGCCCTAGATAGCCCTGGCTTACTCGCGAAAGTCGGTGATATTTTCTATCGTTGTAATGTCAGTCTGATCGCCGCGAAAATTACCACCATTGGTGAGCGAGCAGAAGATTTCTTTATGCTACAAACTGCTGAAGGCAAACAGTTAAACGAGATTCAGCAAGACGAATTAAGTGCAGCACTTGTTCAGGCACTGTCTGAGCCTGCACATTAAAATAGAAGTATTGTATTCATTTATTATTGGGAGACGTTATGGAGGCTTTACGCCAACGTATTGAAGCAGCTTTTGAAGCTCGCGCAGAAATTACACCTCACACAGTCGATGCCAGCATTAGAGCTGACGTTGAACGCGTGATCGACATGCTAGACAAGGGCGAAGCCCGTGTTGCAGAAAAAATTGATGGTCAATGGCATGTACACCAATGGCTAAAGAAAGCCGTTCTGCTCTCTTTCCGTATTTTTGACAATCAAATTGTTGATGGCGGCGAAACCAAGTACTTCGATAAAGTACCTATGAAGTTTGCGGACTACGATGAAGCACGCTTTAAAGAAGAAGCGATTCGTGTTGTGCCACCAGCAGCTGTTCGTAAAGGATCGTACATTGCTAAAAACACCGTGCTGATGCCTTCCTATGTCAACCTCGGTGCTTTCGTAGATGAAGGATCTATGGTCGATACATGGGCGACTGTGGGCTCTTGTGCTCAGATAGGTAAGAATGTTCACTTATCTGGCGGTGTTGGCATTGGTGGCGTATTGGAGCCATTACAAGCCGGTCCAACCATTATCGAAGATAACTGCTTTATCGGCGCGCGTTCTGAAATTGTTGAAGGTGTCGTTGTTGAAGAAGGCTCGGTGATCTCTATGGGGGTTTATATCGGCCAGAGCACACGTATTTTTGACCGTGAAACCGGCGAAATCCATTATGGCCGTGTACCGGCTGGTTCTGTGGTTGTTTCAGGTAACTTACCATCTAAGTGCGGCACTTACGGCCTGTACGCAGCCATCATTGTTAAGAAGGTTGATGCGAAAACACGTGGTAAAGTGGGTATTAACGAATTACTGCGTATCGTAGATTAGTTTCTACCTCGCGCCCTAGTCAAAAAAGCCAAACTTTATGTTTGGCTTTTTTGTTGCGCTTTAAACCCATTTCCCAGTTTATCTAACCAGCAAACTCGACTGTTAATAGTAATTACTCGTATTCGTACACACTTTGTTACCCCCAGACACACACTGATCCACACAACACATCAGGATACATTTAGCGACAATTGGCTAACAGCTTTTGTTCAAATTAGCGGCTTTACTGATACTCGACACCAACGAAATGCTAGGAGCACCAAATGAATAAGCTATGTTCAATTGCCGTCATTGCATTAGCCCCGCTTGCCTTTAACGCTCAGGCTGCAATGTCACCTCAGATGGAAAAGACCCTTGTGGCCGTATGTAAAGCCGGCGCCAGTAATAATATGATCCAATTTAATGGAACCCTGAAAGAGTATCGTATTAACGAGCAGCGTGTATTCCCACGTCTTGTGTGTAACGGCGAAAACTTCCACCAGTTTGCACTGAATCAAGGTGCTGATCGTACTGCGCGAAAAATTGCCCCTTACACAGCGACGGTAACCATTAAAGATATTGCGATGACATACGGTTCAGATCAAATCATGGCAGTAAACTACTAATCTGCCTAAATTACTCCGTATAAAGCTAGACATTTCATCGATTAAAAAGAGCCTACGGGCTCTTTTTTCAATGATGTTTACCACTCTCAGCAGCAAGCAATGAAGCTAAAACTTCCCTTGATTGATAAGCGTTTAGGACTTTTAGTTAACATATAAAAGCCGCTAATTCGCGGCTTCTATATCACTTCAACACTTTAAAACACCACGGTTTTATTGCCGTATACAATGACATCTTCTTGCATGACTAACTGTAACGCTTTACTGAGGACACTTTTCTCAACATCACGGCCACACTTAGCCAGCTCTTCAGCACTGTAGGTATGGTCAACAGGGATCACGTCCTGCTTAATAATAGGTCCTTCATCGAGACAGTTATTGACGAAATGCG
The DNA here is from genome assembly GCF_022398315.1 of Shewanella sp. Isolate11. Taxonomy (GTDB): domain Bacteria; phylum Pseudomonadota; class Gammaproteobacteria; order Enterobacterales; family Shewanellaceae; genus Shewanella. Next base: position 933,909 of record NZ_JAKEVF010000001.1, on the reverse strand, counting down.
CCGTCGCGCCAATGATTTTTACCCCCCGCTCCCACGCCTGACGATAAGGTGCAGCGCCAACAAAGGCAGGTAAAAATGAGTGATGAATATTGATAATTTTATTGGGATATTGCTCAACAAACTCTGGAGTCAACACCCGCATAAATTTGGCTAAAACCAAATAATCAGGCTGATAAGAGTCAATCAACTTTAACATCTGCTGTTCATGTTCATGACGAGTCAACCCTTCATGGGAAACCTCATGAAATGGAATATCAAATTTATCGGCTAACGGTTTTAAACTGGAGTAATTACCGATAATTGCGGCGATGTCGACATCCAAACCGCCATAATAGGCTTTCATTAACAGGTCACCCAGACAGTGTGCTTCTTTGGTCACCATGACGACGATGCGTTTAGTACCTTTAGTCACCAACTTTAAATGCCGCTGCTCTGGTAATACATTATCGATATCGGCCAATAAACGCTGATCATCAATCATCCCTTCCAACTCGGTGCGCATAAAAAATCGCCCTTGAGCATTATCAACAAACTCGCTGTTTTTGATGATATTTAATCCATGTGCAAAACAGACGCTGGTGATCTTAGTGATCAAACCTGGCGCATCGGCACAATCGGTGATTAACACTTTTCGTTGCATCTTAGCCTCTACTTCTCAAAATCAATCTTGTTGGCGGTCGAGATAACGCTGCAATAATTGCCTTACCCGCTCGGCTTTGGTGCCATAAACAATCTGTACCCCATTACCCACCAACACGACCCCTTTCGCCCCGAGTCTGTCTAAAGTGGCTTTATCAACCATGGCCGCCTGCTTAACACTGATCCTTAAGCGCGTAAAACAGGCATTCAAGTCGATAATATTAGCTTTGCCACCGAGCGCCTTGATGATCGAAAGCAGTCCAACTCGGTCCAAATCATTGTCAGCCATTCGGCCCGGCGTCTTAATGTTAAACGCCATGATTGAGGCTCTAAAAACCAGATAATAAATCACAGCAGTTAATGGCCCCAAAATCCAAAACCATTGTATATTCTGCGCCTGCGGCAGCAATAGAATGAAATCAACTAAGCCATGAGAAAATACCACGCTATGGTGTATGTCTAATGTAATAGCCACCGCAAAGGCTAAGCCAGTTAACAAAGCATGCACCAGATAAAGCAGTGGCGCGACAAACATAAAGGCAAACTCGATTGGCTCAGTGACACCTGTCAACCAACAAGCCGCTGCGGCCGAAAACATCAAACCGGCAACACGATTGCGTTCACTGCTATCGGCGCAGCGCCAGATTGCCAATGCTGCTGCCGGCAACCCCCACATCTTAATTAAATAGCCTCCAGCTAAATTTCCCGCCTGAGGATCGCCAGCTAAATAGCGACTCATTTCACCTCTGACGACTTCAGCACCCGAAGTGTATTGCCCCATCTCAAGGAAAAAAGGCGCGTTCCAAATATGATGTAATCCAAGTGGGATTAACAAGCGCTCCACCGTGCCGTAAATCGCAAATGAAAGCGCAGGCGCTTGATACACCGCCCAATTAGACACTTGTTCAATCCACACCGAAATTGGCGGCCACACCAGAAAAAACATATAGGCGAGAAAAATGGCCAAGGGCAACATGATTAAAGGAACACTTCTGTGTCCTTCGAAAAAGGAAAACATCGCGGGTAACCGCAGCTTTTCACTCAGCTTCACCGCAACACAGGTGATCGCACCGAGCACCATTCCCCCCGCAATGCCGGTATCTATGGTTTCGGTTCCAAGCATCTGTTGAGTATCAACATGGTTGATTTGTACCAGTGCAGAAAGGCTGGAGAAGAAAACCCCATAACCGAATGCAGCACTAAAAGCGGCAATCCCTTGGTCGCGACAAAAGCCGATGGCGATAGCCACAGCAAATAACATCGGCATCATGGTAAAAATCAGATTGCCGATGTTGAGCATTAAGGTAGATACATCGTTAGAAATAAAAGGAACAGAATTGGAAGCAAGACCAAGCATTACCCCTGCGGCGGGTAAAATAGCAATAGGCAGTAACAGCGACTGACTTAATCGCTGAGCAAATTTAAACCAATGTCGACTAAGAGCGCCTAATCGATCGGATTGCTGGCGATGAGTTTGGTCCACTCGCTTAGCCACTCCTTAGCATCTACTTCTGGTTCCATGGTTTCACAGGCATCAATCTTCAATAGCTCACCAATTCGAGTGGCACCCAGCTCGGTAAAGAGCTCGTCAAAACGAACACCAGCATTACAGAAGGTTTCATAGCTTGAGTCACCTAATGCGATCACCCCATATTCGAGTTTGGGCAAATAAGGCGCGTCGCCTCTGAGGGTTTCGAACCACAAATTGAGATCGTCAGGAATATCGCCCTGACCAGTGGTCGAGGTGACAATCAACAATAACTCATCTTCAGGTGGTACAAATCCAGATAAAGTCTCTGGCGTCATCAAGTTAGCCTCGCGACCCGTTGCGACCAGTTGTTCCTGAACAGTCTGCGCCACAAATTGCGCATTACCGTAAACAGTTCCAAAAACCAGATTCACTTTTCTCATGTTTTATTTAGCCCTTAACCCATAATTTACTTATAATTCAAACATACTTTATTGCAGGCTCGATAGCTAGATTGAGCTTCAGGATCGACAGATGCGACACTCCAGCCGTAAAAAACATTTAAAACATGTTCAGCGTTGTGCCCATATTCGACGAATGTGTTATTTCAGAACGGCGCAAGCACTAGAGCATCAATCCTCTGCCACCGACAATCCTAACCAGCATCAAGAAAAACCATTCGAGTTTAAAGCTGAAGTCATTGAATACAATGAATAATACCTATCAGTATAAGTAACAGCAAAGCATTAACTCAATTAGTGTCAATTCTCAAGTGTTACTGAATATACCAGCTGATCAGCAAATAAGTTGACTCGGCGAATTATCAATAGATTCATCCCAACCAAATGCGCTAAACAGAGTCAGCCATTCTGCTTCCAATTCGGTTTCGACGCTGACCCGCTCACCCGTTCTTGGGTGATTAAAGCTCAATTTTTTAGCAATCAGCCAGAGTCGATTTATCCCAAAATGTTCACGAAAGAACCGATTCTGTTTACCATCACCATGGGTAGTGTCACCAATAATAGGGTGACGTAGATGCGCCATATGGCGACGAAGCTGGTGTTTGCGTCCCGTATGTGGAGTTAATTGTACTAAAGCAAAACGACTGGTTGGATAACGTCCAGATGAATAAGGGATCTCACAATTTAACAAGGGTTGATAAGAGGTCTGCGCCTCTTGGGCAGCCTTATTCGGATCCACATGCTTGTCACCGAGTTCGTCAAATTCCTGTTTCAGCGGATAATCCAATAAATCACCTTGTAAGACGTTACCGCGCACAATCGCCAGATACTGTTTTTCTACCACCTTAGAGGCGAACTGTTCACACAATACATTGGCCATCTCGGCACTTTTGGCAAACAGTAATACACCCGATGTCGGTCTGTCTAAACGATGCACAGGAAACACATGACAGCCCACTTTGTCTCGGGTCATCTGCATCGCAAAAAAGCGTTCACGTCTGGCAAGATAACTGCGATGCACCAATAAACCGGCGGGCTTATGGATCACCACTACATCGTCATCTTCAAACAGTATGGTTATTTCGGGAGCTTGTTCTAGCTCATCGGCATTGATGGCATCCTGTGGTTGTTGCATTGGCTTATCTTGGTTCACTCAAACACTCATCTAATTGGTTTAAAAGAAAGATCAACTGACGCATTTCGCTGCGTTCTTGCCATAGGTATTCGGCCATCGGCGCTAATGCAATTTTTGTCGGCAAGCTGGTTTTCTGAGCTATTATCTCGCTCATTTTTGGAATAAAAATAAACTGCAACCACTGCTCAAAAGCTAATGACTCACAAGCAAATGGGGTTGGATCTGCTAAGGCTTGAGCCGAAGGCATTTGACTAGACCATAAGCCCAGAGACTTTAATTCCAGCTCTATCAATCCCAGCTGTTTTTGAGTAAAGAGGTACAACATCACAATTCCTATTTTAGCCATATGCTTCACCGAGTCAGATGACGCTTATCTTGGCTATTTAACGGCAAATTATATCATCTCATCTAACTTGTACCTATTAGAGTCTGTTGTCCCTAACCCATCTCACTGAGTAAAAAAGAGGCGTTTATTAACAAGAATCAAGTCACATCGACTTTCTTATCTCTAATTCAGGTTATAATGGCGACTATTGAAATTTGTTTTTAGAGTTAATGGCCTTCCGATGACTGATATCACCACCCTCACCCAGTTTTTAAATGCAGCTAATACCCAATTTGAAGTTTATGAACTTGGTCGTCGTGTTCAACATATCGCTCCCCTAGCCTTTTCACAAATAGAGCAACTTGCTACCCCTTATCCTGCGCCTATCCAAGGCCATGCCCAATTTGCTATCGTTTTTTGGGATGCCACTGAACAATATTACATCTGGTTTCTCAAACTGCCATTAGATGAACGTGGACTTTTGTCGCCTGCGCCAAGAACCCAATTTATTCGCATGGTACTGGAAGCCTTAGGCAGCGATCCGACCCAGCCGATGTCTGAGGCCGATCAAGACAAACTGGCCAATCATCCGTTTGCCTTTAAACCTGCGGCTGAAAAACTAGCCTTATTTAATGCCTTGGTAAAAAAGCAATTGGCTAAACCTGCCTCACCACAGTATGAATTTGCCTATCAGTATCTTTCAGGACAAATGGAGAGTGATCGTTGGCAAGATGTAGGGTTACAAGGGATCGCCGATATTTGTGTACGTGCCGATGAACTCGATCATCAACAACAAATTGAAAATGCCTTCCAACACAGTGCAATCGAAGTGCAAATCGCCCTTTGTCAGCAACTGGAGCATCTAAATATCCATGCTGACCTGGCCGAGCGTTTGCTAGAAAAACTTTATCAATCTGCTCCAGAGCACAAACTGTACTTCATGCGCGCCCTCGCTTCACTGCCGCAATATTCTCAACGTGCAATCCAATATCTGGCTCAGCAAGATAATTTGAATGATGAAGCTTTAATCACTATTGCCGCACGTAACTGGACAGCATTAAAAGACGATCAAACTCGCACTCTTTATCTCGAAGCGTTGGCAAAACAAGAACAACACTTCTTTAACCAAATTTTTGCTGATATCGTAGCTATTCCGGCGATTAGACCCGAACTGCTTATGGCACTTCGAAATCCAGATCGCAGCCCAGCATTGTCAGCCGCCATTGGCGGACTGTTTAAGGTAACCAAAGCATGATGACAGATTTTTTATTGATCGCTGCCTTAGTCGTGATCATCGCTTTTTTTTGGCAATTAAGACAGATGGCCGAGATCAGCCGTCGATTTGCTAACAGTGAATGCCGTAAGCAGAAAGTCCAACTATTAGCCATCGCAATGGAATCCGCTCGTCCCAGTATAGGTGGGAGCAGCGGATTAACCTGGAAAGCGAAGTTCTTGATGGAATTCAGTACCGATGGCATCAATCAATATCAGGCAAATTTCTGGATGCATGGTAAAAAAGTTGAGCGAATTCAATGGCCAATCTTCCCTGAGCCAGAGTGGCTTGAAGCACCTCAAACCTCAGGCACTATCGGTGGTTGTGGTGGTGCGAGTCGTGGCGGCTGCAAAAGCGGCGGTTGTAAGTAATATAAATCGCAGATAAAGAAAAAGCGCGGCTCAGTTAAGAGCCGCGCCTTCTGTCTTTTTGCTAAGCTATCCCGCTATAACTGTGCTCCCTGCACCATCCATGCGATCACTTTGCTCCTTGCTTCATCCCTGTTTCCCTACTTTTCCTTGTACCCAAAGGCACCTTCCCTTTCACTTGGTTATCCATGACCAAGTTTGTATTATCCTTAATACATGTCCAAAGTTCATCCTTGAGAATCCATTCATCACTTTCCGTGTTAACCACCATCCTAGGTGGAAGAGTGTCGTCCTTGAACGCAACTAATTCTATGATACCTAGACAAATTTAATCTCTGGATATTTACAAACTTTAAACACGATAAATTTGTAATACAAATTCAACATACCATTAACGTATTGTTATTAATGAAATAAAAATATCCATAAAGAGATAGATAGATTAAACAAGCTTATTTGTCTCACATTCTTGTAAGAGATCTCTTACACAGGCTTAAGCAAAAGGTACGCTATGGATTACATTTAAAATAGGCAAAAGAAAAGGCGCACTTTAAAAAGTGCGCCTTCATACTGCTCTTCAATTAGCCATCCCGCTATTTAAATGCTCCCTGCATCATCCTTAAAATGCTAGCAACCCTGCCAGTCCCTATCATCCATTAACGTCCTGTTACTACATCCATGTTCAGTTAAATCATTTAACCGAAACTCCTCATCCTTAAAGATATTTAGCACATCCTGTACTAAGTTCCATAATCCATTTGGCTTGAATCTGCTGCATTTCCTTCTGAGCTATGTCCCTTTAGCATGAACATTTCCTATGTTCTTCCTTAACACCGTCTACCCAAATGTTTATCCAAACATGTGATGACCTATGGCGATTCAAGCTCAATCCGTTGCCTGAAGATTTAGTATAGGCAATCCACGACATCAATATAGCCTATTAAAAAACAATATCTTATCGAACAAAAAACAATCACAAACAATTATGATATAAACAATTGATTTATAAAATCTTTATATTGTACCCATATAAAAACAGTGGTTATAACGAGCAAATGTATTACACGGTTGTGAGAGATCTCGCACAAAACACCAAGGCATTGAGCGAAAAAAATGAAGACGTATTAATCGATTACAGCACTTCTACATAAAGCTACACAACCAAAGTTATTGCGATGTTAATGCAAAGTAGACAAACACATTAAAAATTAAATTACTGTCTCAGCATCAGTTAACTCGATTTAAAAATTGAACTCAGCCACTGCGCTAACATTAACCAATCCGCCATAAAGCTATATAAAGGGTGCTCAAAAGTGGCTGGTCGATTATGTTCAAAAATACCATGACCTAACCAGGCAAAACCATATCCAGCAATCGGCGTTAATAGCAACCAAGTCGCATTTTGAAATAACAGACTAAATCCTATGATGATCAAGACTGAAATACTGCCAATATAATGTAAAGCGCGACAACGGGGATCACTGTGTTCAGACAGGTAATAGGGATAAAATGCCCAGAAACTATCGAAGCGTTGATTCACTTTCCTGACTCCGGTAAAACAGCAATTCCCCCTCGACATCGGCAATAGTCAACTTTTCTAACGCAGCAAAACCCAAACCAGAGAACAACTGAGCGTGACTCTCTTGCGTCACATAAACACCAATACCATCGAGCTGAGGTTGTTCATCACACCAACTCATCACGGCTTGCACTAACCGGGCACCAAGTCCTTTGTGTTGCTCAATCGGGGTTAAGGCAATAAATTGCACAATACCGCAATGGGTACTGGGCAGATGCTCTAAGATAGAAGCTTCCTTCTTCATCAATGCTTGAGTCGATTGCCAGCCAGCGCTCAACAACATTTTTAAGCGCCAATGCCAATAACGTGCTTCTCCTAGTGGTACTTGCTGGGTCACGATACAAGCAAGCCCCACCAGGCGGTCATCATCAAACAAGCCAATTAATGCTTGTTCTTCCTGCCAAAGAGTATGCAGTTCTTCACGAATAGCGCCTCTGAGTTTTTGTTCATATTGTGCTTGGTCACCTTGATGCAAGGCGGAAATAAAGAAGAGATCATCATGGTAGGCGTTATACAAAATAGAAGCGGCAACGCGCAGATCTTCTGCGGTTAAATATACAGCTTTATAATTATTGAGCGTGTTTTGTGCTGCATGGTCATTCATCACTGGTTTCCTTATTAGCGATCAACCATCCCAATGTAACAAGCTTGTAAAAAAGTGCAAACTTTAATCAATATTGCTTTAAAGGGGTTAAGACACTGCTGAGTTAAAGGCGACAGTTAGAAACTTAACCAGATCCGTTCCATACTATGAGCAACAGGATAAAATAGATGCGCTAATTCAAGAGGGCTTTATTAATGGACATTAACCAACCCAATTTTCAATCGCTATTCGACCAACTCGGTCTTCCTAGTAGTGAGCAAGCAATAGAGCAATTTATCAGTCAGCATAATATTGATGCCCAAACACATCTGGTTGATGCCAGTTTCTGGACTCAAGCGCAAAAGCATTTCATCAAAGAAGCATTAGAAGAAGATGCCATGTGGACAGAGATAATCGATCAACTCGATGCTCAACTTAGAGGCTAGAGATTAAAAATTAAAAGCCTATCTACTACAGCAAGTAGATAGGCCAAATTCACATTACATGCTGTGGTAAGCTTTTTCACCCCAGCCAACAACAGCATTGTCGGCTAACACTATAGGAGTGCACTCCTCTTTAGTGGTGGTGCCATCGCCTTTAACTCTTTGGGTACGATAATAAAGCACAAAAACTTGTTTATCTTGCTTCAAATAGGCTTCATTAAAGTCTGCCGTTCCCATCAAGGTCATCACTTGATCACGGCTCATTCCTAAGCTTAATTTAGCTAAATTAGCGCGGTTTTGATCTTGTACACGCTCCCAAGAATCGCCCTTATCCCAATTGCCTTCACCATCACCGATGTTAAGTACACAACCAGACAATGCTACACTTGCAGCCCCAAAAAGTACCAAACTCAATAATTTTGTTTTCACTTTAACTTCCTGTTTATCTATTATAACTAGCATCAGAAAAGCAAAGCCTGTGCCAAAAACATAAACACTTGATTTTAAATGAGTTGGTTATTATTTCATACTCGACTTAAGGTAAATCTTACTAACATTTAAGGAATCTCACCAACTATGACACCCGTTGATCAAGTGCTAGCTGCGGCAAAGCAGCTCCTCTCTTCAGGAAAAACACCGAGTATTGCCTTGCTCAAATCTAAACTGGGCAACAGCGTACCTATGCCCGTCATAATACAGGGATTACAACGCTTTAAGTCATTATCAAAATCAGAAATTGCCGCATTGCAATCAAGTACCGATGCAGTACAAACTGCACAGCCAGAGCCACAAACCATCAGTCTTATAAGCTTGAATCAAGAAATACAAAGCTTGCGTGAACAACAACAAAAACTACTTGATAGAGTGGCGCAACTAGAGTCGGCATTACAGCAAAAGGAAAATAGCTAATGCATGTGGTAGAGCTGAGGTTTGAATGTTTCGACAACACCACGATCACAGCGGCAGAACAAGCTATCAATGGTTTACTGGAAGCCTACCGCGCCAATGGCCAAATATTAGGCCGAGAATTTGCCGTGGCTTTTAATGACGGTGAATTTCGAGTCCGATTATTGATGCCAGAAAAAAGCAGCTTAGCCAAACGCTACAACAGCCCTTGGGTCAGTAACGCCTTGACGCAACTAACCGAGGCGAAACTGCTTCACCCGCGTGAGAAGTATATCGGTCAAGACATTAATTCCGAAGTCAGTAGTACGGAAACCCCAAGCTGGCAGCTAATTTACACCAGCTATGTACACATGTGCTCACCTTTGCGTAACGGCGACACCCTACAGCCAATTCCGCTGTATCAGATCCCCGCGACATTTAACGGCGATCATAAACGGATCATTAAATGGCAAACCGAATGGCAAGCCTGTGATGAACTGCAAATGGCTGCAGCCACTAAAGCCGAATTTGCTGCATTAGATGAATTAACCCGTTGCGACAGCGACCTGTTTCGCCGTGGCTGGGATCTCCGTGGCAGGATAGAATATCTGACCCAAATACCAACCTATTATTATCTCTATCGGGTGGGTGGCGACAGTTTAGCCGCCGAGAAACAGCGTCCCTGTCCCCGCTGTGGTAATCAAGATTGGTTACTTGATGAGCCCTTATTAGACATGTTCCACTTTCAATGTAAAAGCTGCCGTATCGTGTCTAACATCTCTTGGGATCATCTGTAGCCAGCAGTTACAAGGTTCAGATTAAAAACCTCAAACCGCTTTAAGCTTTACCGGTAAGATTTCGCCACATGATCTTAATCCGTTGCCAAATACCAGGATGATCCAGCGCTGGCATGGTTTCCTCAACCAAAGGCGTTGGCGGGCAGACTCTTGGTTTTAGCTGACAAATAAACTGCTCTAGACTCTCGGCTAATTGCTGCTCTGGCATTTGGCCGGGGCTCTCTATCCACACGCTACCATCGTTATTATCGACCACTAACATCTGATCGCCCTCACCTAAGACACCGATAAACCAAGTGAGGCTCTGCTTCAGCTTTTGCTTCATCATCAGGTGGCCAATCAGGTTTTGCTGCAAATATTCAAAGTCTTGCTGATTCCATGGTTGCAATAATTCACCTTCCCCCCATTGCGAATCAAACTGCAATGGCGCAGCAAAATAACGGCCATAAAAATCGCTAATACTCGAATGCAGTTCAAGCGTTAATGCATGCTCAATATTATCAAATCGACCTTGTGGCTGACGTTTGACCGCTTGCCATTGTAGGGCGATATGCTGTTCATTTAGCTTGCTTTTATCTTCCTTCAATAGACAGTCAGAATCTTCACCATGAGGATAGTATTTAGGTAATTCACCTAGCTTATCCAAGTAGCTTTGTTGATAGTGTTCAAAAAAATTGTCTAACGCAGGTAGAGAAGACACGTAGCAGCGACCTAAAATATAAGTATAATATGCGCCTATTTTGACATGGAACACCCAGCGATGACACCAGTTCATGACCCATACCGTGATGCACCAGACCTTTCAGAACTCACCCTAGGTAAATCGACTGGTTACCAAGAGCAATACGACGCCTCACTTTTACAAGGCGTGCCACGCAAGCTTAATCGTGACGCCATCAAGCTTATCGATAACTTGCCATTCCACGGGGCGGATATCTGGACTGGCTATGAACTCTCCTGGCTTAACAGCAAAGGCAAGCCCATGGTGGCGATTGTCGAGGTCAGTCTCGACATTAACAGCGCAAACTTAATCGAATCTAAGTCCTTTAAGCTTTATCTTAATAGTTTTAACCAAACTAAATTTGATTCAATAGAACAAGTTCAACAGACCCTAGCAAACGATTTAACAGCCTGCGCTAAAGGCGAAGTCAGCGTCAATATCATCGAACCTAAACAGTTCAGTCACCAACGAATTGTTGAACTACCAGGCACTTGTATTGATGATTTAGATATCGAAATCAATGACTATCATTTCAGTAGTAATTATTTGCTAGACAGTACCGATGACAAATCTGTGGTAGCGGAAACATTAACCTCAAACTTGTTGAAGTCTAACTGCTTAATCACGTCACAACCGGATTGGGGCACGGTAATGATCCGTTATCAAGGCCCGAAGATCGACCGTGAAAAACTGCTGCGTTACCTGATCTCTTTTAGGCAACATAACGAGTTTCACGAGCAATGTGTCGAGAGGATTTTTGTCGACCTCAAAAAACTGTGTCACTGCGCTAAACTAACCGTGTATGCCCGCTATACGCGCCGTGGCGGATTGGATATCAACCCGTATCGCAGCGACTTCGAACATCCTCCAGAGAATCAGCGTCTCGCTCGCCAGTAGTTTCAACCGCAATAAAAAAGCCCATCTATGTGGGCTTTTTTATTGCACAATCATAGTGGCAGCTAAACAAACGGCGGTCACACCAGCGACAGTAACCGCTCACCACTCAGCTGATAAGCAATTAATTGAGGTGGCTGCGGACAATCGACGCAAAGTGCAAAACGATATCCACAATCAACTGTTGCCTGCTCGGCTGCTGAATATATTGCTAGCTGGCCTAGCAATACCTGCCAGCTCGATGCATTTTCAGGGTTTAGCTGTTTATCTAAATCTAGGTCTAAGTCTAAGTCTAAGTCTAAGTCTAAGTCGATATTACGCCTGATTCTGGCGCTCAATTGAGGCGCCGATGATATATCTGCCTCGGCAGAATTCAGATTATCAATGCTTAAGTCATCGACACAGATACTTGGCCAACCGTTACTTGAACAACTGTCAGTATTTGCACAAGACTCACCGCGAGCCTTTCCCTGTTGCTGATCCAATTTAAAGCTAAACGATTTCAGCGACAGGGCTAATCCCAACCCTTTTGCCTTAATATATGACTCTTTTAACGCCCATAAATCGAAAAAACGTGGCCGCTGCTGGTGCTCAGGCAATGCCAATAAATCATCGGTTTCACTTTGGGTAAAGTAGTGATTCAAAATCGAGTAAATTTGAGTCGATTGCCTTAGCCGCTCAATATCGACACCCAGTTGTAATTCCTCATCAGCCAGCGTTAATGCCAGTAACAAGTGCTCCCCACTATGACTCAAGTTAAAAACTATCGGACAACGCGCAACACTTTGCTTGGCAAGTACCGGTTTGCCCCTTTCAAGATAATTAAACTGCCACTCATCTGGGGAAACAGCAATCCCATGCTGTTTCGCAAATAGCGTCAACACACCGCGCAAGTAGCCTCTAACTAATAAGCCCTTAATGCGCGCATCTTGCTGTAAAAAACGATCGGCTTTGGCGATTTCATCTTCTGCCAGCCAGCCTCTAAATTGCCCTAATAACAGTTCATTAGCAGCGGCCACTGAGAGATCGCAAAAATAGAGCGAAACGGCGGGTAGATCCTTAACGTGTGACATTAGCCACCACAATTAGCCGCGGCCACAAAGGCAATCTCGACTAAATAGTTAGGGTCGGCCAGTTCAGCTTTGACACAGGCTCGACTCGGAGCGCAGCCCGCAGGTAACCAAGCATCCCAAAGCTGATTAAACTCAGGCAAGTTAGCAAAGTCGGTAATATAAATGGTGGCAGAGAGTAAACGTCCATTATCACTATTAATCTGCGCCAAAGTCGCTTGCGCCTGCGCAAAAATCTGCAGCGTCTGTCCCTTCATATCCGCGCTGGTATCGGCGGCAATCTCAACAAAATTCACTATGCCATTAAAAACCGTAGCATCTGACCAACGCGGCGTTGGATTTAATCTTTCAATATTCAATCATCTACCCTCATATCTAATCAGCGCTAATACTACTACATGCTCATAAACTTGACCGCGTTTTTCCCATTGAAAAAATCTAAACTTAATTTAACAAGACCACATAGCGCACACTTGTACGCTAAAGATACGCTAAACTGACGGATTTAAGTCCCAGGTGATTGTATTGGCCTTAAAGCTCATGTAGTCTGCAAGACCGATATGGATTAGCCATAAATATATTTGCCTAGCTGCCAGTAAAAAATACACACAGATGTGATAAGCACTCACACTACTTTACAGCTAAATTTGCAGTAAAAATGCCATTTGTCCCAACTGATTATGATGGAATGAAACCGAGTCTATGGTTGAATTTGATGAACAAGAGGTGCTGACTGAACGGGTGATTTCGGATAAGTGTACGCAATACACTAACGAATTCAGTCACAAAAATGCGACAACAACACCCGAGATGCGCCGTTTTATTCAAGAGTCGTCCCTGCCCGTCAGCCAATTAGCCAAGGTGCTGAATATCAGTGAAGCGACGGTTCGTAAATGGCGCAAGCGTGATTCAGTTAACAATACACCCAATACGCCACACCACCTCAATACCACACTCACACCGATGCAGGAATATGTGGTGATAGGCCTGCGCAGCCAATTGAAGATGCCCTTAGATAGATTGCTCAAGGTCACTCAGCAGTTTATCAACCCCAATGTGTCACGTTCAGGTTTAGCTCGCTGCCTTAAGCGTTATGGCGTATCGCGAATGAGCGATATCGATAATCTCGATGTACCAGAAAATTACTTCAATCAACTGCCCATTGCCCAAGGCAGTAATATCGCCACTTATACACTGAACACCAAAACCTTGGCGAAAACGCTGGCATTGCCAAAGACAGATGCCGATACCGTGGTGCAAGTGGCGTCTTTAAGTATTCCACCGCAATTAACCGACTCAAAACCCAGTTCGGTTTTATTAGGTATCGACCCCCATAGCGACTGGATTTACCTCGACATCTATCAAGATGCAAACACCCAAGCAACGCGGCGTTATATCGCCCATGTCTTGCGTCAGGGGCCGTTTCATCTGCGTAAACTATTAGTACGTAACTATCACACTTTCTTACAGCTGTTCCCAGGCGCCGAAATGCCTCAAGGGATGCCCAATGCTGACTCCCAATTCAAGCAGCCTGAGGTTCAGGCGACCACTGGAGACTCATAATGAGCCAGAGTGAAACACCGACTATCCAGCAAGAAGGCGCACAACGCGACTCTCGTCTGAACAAGCGTCTTAAAGACACGCCTATCGCCATTGTTGGCATGGCAAGTATCTTTGCTAATTCGCGCTATTTAAATCAATTTTGGGATTTAATCTGCGACAAAATTGATGCCATTACCGAGGTGCCCGACACCCACTGGCAAGCCGAAGATTATTATGATGCCGATAAGAGCAAGGCCGATAAAAGCTACTGTAAACGCGGTGGTTTTATGCCAGAGGTTAACTTCAACCCCATGGAGTTTGGCCTGCCGCCTAATATCTTAGAGTTAACCGACTCTTCTCAGCTTTTGTCACTGATCGTGGCGAAAGAAGTCTTAAATGATGCCAATCTGCCTGCCGGTTATGATCGCGACAAGATAGGTATCACGCTAGGCGTGGGCGGCGGTCAAAAGATCAGCCATAGCCTCAATGCCAGGCTGCAATATCCTGTATTGAAAAAAGTCTTTAAAAGCAGCGGTATTAATGACGCCGACAGTGAAATGCTGATCAAGAAGTTCCAAGACCAATATGTGCACTGGGAAGAGAACTCTTTCCCCGGCTCACTTGGTAACGTGATTGCCGGACGTATTGCCAACCGCTTCGATTTAGGCGGCATGAACTGTGTCGTCGACGCGGCCTGTGCCGGTTCGCTTGCTGCCATGCGCATGGCGCTGAGTGAATTGGTCGAAGGTCGCTCGGAGATGATGATCACAGGTGGTGTTTGTACCGACAACTCACCTTATATGTACATGAGCTTCTCCAAAACTCCAGCTTTCACCACCAATGAAACCATTCAGCCCTTCGATATCAACTCCAAAGGGATGATGATTGGCGAAGGCATTGGCATGGTAGCGCTAAAACGCTTGGAAGATGCCGAGCGAGATGGCGATCGTATCTACTCAGTGATCAAAGGTGTTGGTGCCTCATCGGATGGTAAATTTAAATCCATCTATGCACCCCGTCCAGAAGGTCAGGCTAAAGCACTAAAACGTGCCTACGATGATGCCGGTTTTGCACCGCACACCTTGGGGCTGATTGAAGCCCATGGCACAGGCACTGCTGCCGGTGATGTTGCCGAATTTAACGGACTTAAATCTGTATTTAGTGAAGATAATACTGAGCTGCAACATATCGCTCTAGGGTCTGTTAAATCGCAAATTGGCCACACCAAATCCACGGCAGGAACCGCAGGTTTGATAAAAGCGGCGCTGGCGCTACACCATAAAGTGTTACCGCCCACTATCAATGTCAGTCAGCCTAATCCCAAGTTAGATATTGAGCAATCGCCTTTCTATCTCAATACTCAGACGCGTCCTTGGATGCCGCGCCCCGATGGCACGCCACGCCGTGCTGGGATCAGCTCATTTGGTTTTGGCGGAACTAATTTCCACTTCGTGCTCGAAGAGTACAGCAGTGAACATCAACGCGATAATGGAAAACTCAGTCAATACCGCCAGCGAGAGGTCGCCCAAAACTTGTTGCTCAGCGCCGCCAATGACTCAGGTTTAATCGCAGAGATTGACCAAGTGATTGCCGCTGCCGAATCTGAGCGAACGCTGGTAGAAATAGCTAAATCTTATGCGGTGCGCACTCTCACAGCCACTGAGCCACGTTTAGGCTTAGCGGTGAACAGCAAGGCGGAGCTGATAAAGCAATTGAATCAGGCGAAAGCCAAACTTCAAAACGATCAGGCTGAAGCAACCGATAGCCATGCAGCTTGGTCGCTGCCGTCTGGCGTACATTATCGTGCAGCAGCGCTAAGTCATAACGACGCAGATGCCAAAGTCGCGGCATTGTTTGCGGGACAAGGCGCGCAATATCTCAACATGGGATTAACTCTCGCTTGTCACTTCCCTGAAGTGCGTCAGCAGTTTGTGCTTGCCGATAAAGTATTTGCCTCTCATGGTAAAACTCCACTGTCACAAGTTGTTTATCCTAAGCCAGTATTTAACGACCAAGATAAACAGGCGCAAGAAGCGCTGTTGACCAATACCGCCAATGCCCAAAGCGCCATTGGTGCGATTTCGATGGCACAGTACCAACTCTTCACCGCCGCTGGTTTTAATGCCGACATGGTCGCGGGTCACAGCTTCGGTGAACTCAGTGCGCTGTGCGCTGCCGGCGTGATCAGTCTCGAAGATTATTATCAACTGACCTTTGCTCGTGGCGATGCCATGGCACAAAAATGCATAGATGAAAAAGGTAATCAACAAGATAGCGGCGCAATGTACGCCATTATCACTGAGTCAAAACAAGATATCGATAAACTTGAGCATTGCATTGCCCAGTTTGATGGCGTCAAGGTTGCTAACTACAACTCACCAACACAGTTGGTGATTGCAGGCCCAACCACCGCTTGTGCCGATGCCGCCAAGGCACTGGCCGAGTTAGGCTTTAAAGCGATAAACTTACCCGTTTCAGGCGCATTCCACACCCCACTTGTGGGTCATGCTCAGGCGCCGTTTGCTCAGGCAATCGACAAGGTTAAGTTTACCCAAGCCAAATTACCTCTATATGCCAATGCCACAGGGCAAGTTTACGATAGCGCCGCCAAAACCATTAAGCGTGAATTCAAGCAGCACATGTTGCAGTCGGTTCGCTTTAGCGAGCAGCTGGAAGCCATGTATGACGCAGGCGCTCGTATCTTCGTCGAGTTTGGTCCCAAGAACATTCTGCAAAAACTGGTACAAGCCACGCTTAGCGATAAATTAGCTCAGTTATGTTGCATCAGCCTAAACCCCAATGCTAAGGGAGATAGTGACTTGCAGCTTCGCCAAGCAGCAGTGCAACTGGCCGTGGCAGGCATCGCCCTTGAAAACCTTGACCCTTATGCCGCTGACATCGCAGCAGAAGAAGCACCGTCGGCGATGAATATTAAGCTGACCGCAACCAATCATATTAGCGCCGCCACCCAAGCTAAAATGGCGAGCTCGTTAAATTCAGGCACGATTTCAGTTGAACATACGATCGAAGAGAAGATTGTTGAAGTTGAAAAGATTGTCGAAGTAGAAAGAATCGCAGAAGTAAACCCTGTGGACGCTAACGGAATGAATATTAATAGTGTGAGTGCTAGAAACGTTAACGTTACAAAACAAGAAGTTGAGAACAACGTGGAAAAAAATCAAGCTCAAACCCCAGCATCGGCTCAAAGTACCAATCAAACCACTTCGTCAGTGACTCACTCAACTGCTCAAGCAGCTAGTAGTGATGCCCTAAGCCAATTTTTTGCCGCACAGCAGCAAACCGCGCAGTTGCATCAACAGTTTTTGACGATTCCACAACAGTACGGTGAAACCTTCAGCGCCCTGATGACAGCGCAAGCACAGATGGCTGCGGCAGGCGTTGCCATACCTGAAAGTCTGCAACGCTCGATGGAACAGTTCCACCAGCATCAAGCGCAAACATTACAGAGTCACAGCCAATTTTTAGAGCTTCAAGCCCAGAGCAATGCCAACGCACTAAACCTGTTAGGCGGTACAACGACAAGCGCTGTTGGAGC
Source organism: Shewanella sp. Isolate11 (assembly GCF_022398315.1). GTDB lineage: Bacteria > Pseudomonadota > Gammaproteobacteria > Enterobacterales > Shewanellaceae > Shewanella. Next base: position 916,170 of record NZ_JAKEVF010000001.1, on the reverse strand, counting down.
CAATTTTCCAGAGAACCAACCAGCAGTAACAGATTCTGCAATAACAAATGTTCAACCTGCACATGTGGCAACACAGGCGGCACAAGCTGCTCCAGCTGTTGCAACACCCCAGCCCACAGTCGCAGTTCAAACTGCGCCTGTTCGAACTAAAACCCAGCCTAACTCTCAAGCTAGCATACAGTCTGAACCTAGCCAGCCTGCTACAGTAGCAACTGCGATGGTAGCGCTTTTAGCAACAAGCGTTTCCGGCTTAAGCAATGAGCAAGTACAACAAACCATGATGGCCGTGGTCGCCGATAAAACCGGTTACCCGACCGAAATGCTAGAACTGAGCATGGATATGGAAGCCGACTTAGGTATCGACTCAATTAAGCGAGTGGAGATCTTAGGTACAGTTCAAGATGAACTGCCTGAATTGCCTGAACTTAGCCCTGAAGACTTAGCCGAGTGCCGCACCTTAGGTGAGATCGTCAGCTACATGAACAGTAAGCTCGTGCCAGCAATTCCTGTTGAGTCACCAGCACCTACCCTGTCTAGTACACTAGAGACTAACGCATCTGAAGCTATCGCCTCTGGCCTGACTCATGAGCAAGTACAACAAACAATGATGGCCGTGGTCGCCGATAAAACCGGTTACCCGACCGAAATGCTGGAACTGAGCATGGATATGGAAGCCGACTTAGGTATCGACTCAATCAAGCGAGTAGAGATCTTAGGTACAGTTCAAGATGAACTACCAAGTCTGCCTGAACTTAGCCCAGAAGACTTAGCCGANAGGTATCGACTCAATCAAGCGAGTAGAGATCTTAGGTACAGTTCAAGATGAACTACCAAGTCTGCCTGAACTTAGCCCAGAAGACTTAGCCGAGTGTCGCACCTTAGGTGAGATCGTCAGCTACATGAACAGCAAGCTCGTGCCAGCAAATGCGGCGGCAATCGTAACTCCTGTTGAATCAGCAGCACCGGCCCTGTCTAGTACACTAGAGTCTAACACGTCTCAATCAACCGCCTCAGGCCTGACTCATGAGCAAGTACAGCAAACCATGATGGCCGTGGTCGCCGACAAAACCGGTTACCCGACCGAAATGCTGGAACTGAGCATGGATATGGAAGCCGACTTAGGTATCGACTCAATCAAGCGAGTAGAGATCTTAGGTACAGTTCAAGATGAACTACCAAGTCTGCCTGAACTTAGCCCAGAAGACTTAGCCGANAGGTATCGACTCAATCAAGCGAGTAGAGATCTTAGGTACAGTTCAAGATGAACTACCAAGTCTGCCTGAACTTAGCCCAGAAGACTTAGCCGAGTGTCGCACCTTAGGTGAGATCGTCAGCTACATGAACAGCAAGCTCGTGCCAGCAAGCACAGCAGCAGTCGTCGCTCCTGTTGAGTCAGCAGCACCGGCCCTGTCTAGTACACTAGAGTCTAACACGTCTCAATCAACCGCCTCAGGCCTGACTCATGAGCAAGTACAGCAAACTATGTTGACCGTGGTCGCCGACAAAACAGGTTACCCGACCGAAATGCTGGAACTGAGCATGGATATGGAAGCCGACTTAGGTATCGACTCAATTAAACGAGTGGAGATCTTAGGCACCGTCCAAGATGAACTGCCTACATTGCCAGAATTAAATCCTGAAGATTTAGCCGAGTGTCGCACCTTAGGTGAGATCGTCTGCTACATGAACAGCAAGCTAGGCGGTGCACAGCAGGAAACGGCTCCAAGTAAACCGGCGCCTCTGAGCAATGACCCCTTAGTCGAGCTACCACCACATAGCGAGGTGGCGCTAAAAAAGCTTGAAGCGGCGAAGCAAGCTAGCAGCTGTTTCGCCGCCAACGCCACTCTTGTGATCAACGATGATGGTCACAATGCAGGGGTGCTAGCTGAGAAACTATTAAGCAAGGGCCTCAACGTCGTTGTGGTACGTCAAATTGAAGGCGCGCCGCAATCACCACTCAGCAGTGACGTGGCGAGCGTACAAGCAAAAGGCCAAACTGAAGCTGATATTCAGGCGCTTATCGAGCAGATCAACGCCGAGCACGGTGATATTCACGGCTTTGTTCACCTGCAACCTTTAAGCAATTCAGCTTGGTTACAGCCACAAAAACCACATTTAGACGAAACGGCTTTAGGCCATGTCGCGACTGCGTTCCTGTGGGCAAAATTGCTACATGGCTCTCTCTCTCAAACAACAACGACTCAGGCAGGGATAACCCCAAATGCCAATAATCGCCATAGCTTTATCACCGTCAGTCGTATCGATGGTGCATTCGGTTATAGCAAAAGTGATTCAAGCAAAGAAACATTTGCCAACGCCGAGCTCAATCAAGCTGCGCTTGCCGGTCTAACAAAAACCCTAAACCATGAGTGGCCAGAAGTCGTTTGTCGCGCCTTAGATATCGCACCAACACTGAATGCCAGTCAGCTGAGCCAAGCCATTGTTGCCGAAATTCTAGCCGATGGGTCTGAGCCAACCGAGGTTGGTATCAGTCTAACAAGCAAAGATATCTTAGAGCGAGTTGCGCTAATAACAGGCGATGCGGCCACAAAAAATGCAAAAGCAGAGTTAAATAGCACAGATAAAATACTGGTGACCGGAGGAGCAAAAGGCGTCACTTTTGAATGTGCCTTGGCCCTTGCGAAGCGTTGTCAGTCACACTTTATCTTAGCCGGACGCAGCAAGCATTTGAGCGCGGATGAGATGCCAGTATGGGCTCAAAATCAGCAGAGCCATCAGCTAAAGGCTGCCGCCATTAGCCACATCATGGCCAGTGGTGATAAGCCAACGCCAAAACAGATTGATGCCCTCGTCTGGCCAATTCAGAGTAGCCTTGAGATCGATGCTGCATTGCAAGCTTTCAGTGATGTGGGCGCGTCAGCCGAATATATCGCTATGGATGTTTCAAGCGCGTCTTCAGTTGAAAACAGCTTAAGCTTCATGCAACAGATAACACCGATCACCGGCCTTATCCATGGTGCAGGCGTGTTAGCAGATAAGCATATTCAAGACAAAACCTTAGCCGAACTTAACAAGGTCTATGGTACCAAAGTGGGCGGCCTAAAGGCCCTGCTTAATATACTTGATGTCAATCAGTTAAAGTTGGTCGCTATGTTCTCATCTGCTGCGGGTTTCTATGGTAATACAGGTCAGAGTGACTATGCGATGTCAAACGAAATCCTCAATAAAGCCGCCTTGCAGCTGACCAAACTCAACCCTAATGCAAAAGTGATGAGCTTTAACTGGGGTCCTTGGGATGGCGGCATGGTCAATCCGGCATTGAAGAAGATGTTTACCGACCGAGGCGTCTATGTGATCCCTCTGCAAGCTGGCGCCGAGCTATTTTCCAATCAACTGCTGAGCGACACTGGTGTACAACTGCTGATCGGCAGCGATATGCAGGGTAATCAAAATACAGCCGCAAGTAAGGCCGATACAGTAAAAAAGTCTAATGCGGATGAGAAGCCAACTGCTGCTCGTCCGCAAAATGATACTCGTTTGTCACCTGTGACCCTTGAGCGAGACATTACGGTGGAGAGCATCCCTTTAGTGGCAGATCATTGTATTGGCGGCCATCCGGTGTTGCCGACAGTTTGCGCCATCCAGTGGATGCGTGAGGCGGCACATCAACAATACGGCATCAGCTTTGATGTTGAGAATTATAAGTTACTCAAAGGGATCATATTCGATACCGATAAGCCACAAGGCTTAACGCTTGAATTAACCCCAGAGTATGAATGTGACAATGATACGTTAATGGCAGTAAAAGCCTTTATTCATTGTGATAATAAGCCGCAATATCAAGCCCGTTTGGTCAAGGCTCAAACCGATGCCCCAGAGGTTAATGTTTTAGAGGCTAATGTCTCTAAAAATAAACATAACTATCAGCAGCTTATAAAATTACCAGCCATCGCAGATAAAGATGCGCTATATCATGATGGAACCCTGTTCCATGGCCCCCGATTACAAGGGCTTGATAAAGTGATTCGCTTTGACGATCAAGGTCTAGTTGCAAGCTGTAGCATGCCTGCGTTGTTCGAACAAGATTATGGCAGCTTTGCTCCAAGGCTATCCCTTGGAGGTTCTCAGCCCGTTGCCGAAGATCTGTTATTACAGGGGATGCTAGTCTGGGCGCGGATGAAATATGGCGCTGCGAGTTTACCTTCGAGTATGGCGCAGTTTATCAGCCATAAGCCTCTGCAAGCCGGTGATAAAGGGTTTATCGAACTGAAGGTGATCAAAACCACCAGCCGGAGTTTGATCGCCGATGTTGCGCTGTATCATCAAGATGGGCAGCTTAGCGCCATAATGCGCGGTGCCAAGGTGACGATAAGTAAAAATCTTAATAGTGCCTTTATTACAGAGAGGGTTTCTGACAGGGTTACTGACAAGCTTACTGATGCCACTAGCACAGGTTCGCTATAACTATGTCTGACACTAAGTCTGCAGCAACACTAATTACTCGCAAAGAGAATCAAGCGATGCCACTGCGCATCGCTATCTTGCTGCTTGAACATGGGCAGATACCTGCACAGTTGGCTCAAACCAAGGTGCATTCGCTTACGCTAACCAACCTGCGTTTGGATCTCGAGCAAGCTATGAAGTTGCTAGCCTCTGGTGAAGTGGTGCAGCTCGGTACATTAAACAGCAAATTACTGTTATTGCCCGCACTCACGGCGGCGCAGCTAAAACTGCATCCCCACGCCTATCTCGCAGCTATGCAGACAGCAAAGAAGCAAGGGCAAGCCTTAAAGCAGGCGCTGAAACAAGCCAAACGGCAAGATACCGATCTTAGTCATCACCGCTGTAATCAACTCTGTAACACTGCCTCTGGTAGCGTTAACGACTTTGACGCATTGGTTAATCTGGTTGCCGATATCGCTTCGCGCACACAGACTCACGCTGATGGCAGACAACATTTTTGGTTTACGGCGCCTCACCAAGGGCGCGTTGCCAGCTTAAGCCTGCAACTTATGCCAGACAACGAATCTCTGACTTTAATCGTCACTCAGGCAACGGGAAAACGACCGCCTAAGTCACTGTTAACCGCTCAGCGTTTGCTGTTTGTTGTCGCCGCCGATGACCGAACACAGTTAACACTGCAGCTGCAACAACTCGAACATCGACTGGCTAATTTGAGCCAGGAACCGCTCGCGCTGCTGCAACTAATGCATCGCAATCTAAGCGAATTTAGTCAGCAACACGATCCTCGCTTTGCCATCACACTTCAGGCCTGCGGGCTTGAGCAGTTGAGCCAAGAAATAACAGCAGTCAAGACTAAGCTTGCCTCCTTTTTTGCAATCTCAGTCAGTGAAAATCAAGGCGCCAAAACGACTGCAGCGCGAAATCAATATCAGTACAAGACGCCTGCGGGCAGTTATTTCACCGCAGCGCCATTACGACAAGAGAAACTGGCGTTTGTCTATCCTGGTGTTGGCACCGTATATCAACAAATGCTGAATGAGCTGCACCAATACTTCCCCGAACTCTATGCAAAACTGGAGCAACAAGGCGACCTGAACGCCATGCTGCAAGCCGATATCCTCTATCACAGTGATAAGCAATTGCTGACCAATATGCCGCTGTGCAACTCGGCAATTGCTGGGGTCGGTGCCAGCTATTTACTCACCAAGTTACTCACAGATGAGTTCGGAATTCAGCCCAGCTTTGCCTTAGGTTACTCCATGGGAGAAGCTGCAATGTGGGCAAGTTTGGATGTGTGGCAGCAGCCTCATCAACTGATCCAAAAGACCTTGAGCGATCCGCTATTTACTTCGGTGATATCCGGCGAATTAACCGCGGTACGTCAAGCCTGGGGATTAAATGAACAAGAAGTGATTCAGTGGAATAGCTTTGTGGTGCGCAGCCAGCCAGAGGAGATTCAAGCGCTATTGCCAGACTACCCGAGAGTCTATTTAGCCATTACCCAAGGAGGTACTTGCGTCATCGCCGGCTGTCAGCAAAGCTGCCAGAGCCTACTGAAAAAGCTTGGAAAACGTGGCATAGCTGCAAATCGCGTCACCGCTATGCATACGGCGCCAGCCTTGAGTCAACGGCAACAAGTAAGCGATTTCTATTGCCAGCCAATAAAGCCTAATGCAATTCAGCATAAGGTGAAATTTATCAGCGCAGCGAACAGCAATATAGGCATCGATGCGCCACTCAATCAAGAGATCCCCTTGTCTTCGCAATTAGTTGCCGACGCCATCAGTCAGACCTTTTGTCAGCCTCTGGATTTTAACGCCCTGATCCAAAGCGCTGCTAGTCAAGGCGCCAGACTGTTCGTTGAAGTTGGCAGCGATAGACAAAACTGCACCCTGATAGACAAGATTTTACACTCTGAAACCCAACTCAACTACACCACAGTGGCCACCAACGCCAAGGGCAGCGACACAATTTCTACGCTATTAAAGGCTATAGGTCAGATGATTAGCCATCGCCTGCCGGTCAAATTAGATGGGTTGCTACAAGGGCTTGAACATCAAATCGCCCAACTAAATTTCACAGCTAGCCTAGCAGAACATGCCTCTGCACAGGCCAATACTCTATTTAAAGAGGAAGCATAATGCCTTCAAACGAAGTGCCTTCTCAACACACTAATGCGCAATCGTCCCGCGTAACCAAGATCGCCATCGTCGGTCTGGCGAACCTGTATCCTGATGCCAAAACACCCGATCAATTTTGGCAAAACCTGCTGGATAAGCGTGACTCTCGTAGCCAATTAAGCCATCAAAAACTCAACGCTAATCGCGATGATTATCTTGGTCAGCAGGGAGAGTCTGATCGCTTCTATTGCGATAAAGGCGGTTACATTGAAGATTTTAATTTCGACAGCAGTGGCTATAAACTCAGCGGCGAACAGCTTTCAGGCCTAGATGACAGTTTCTTATGGGCACTCGATACCAGCCGTAAGGCGCTGCTCGATGCTGGCGTGTCTCTGGACTCACCTCTACTCGCGCGCACCGGAATCATCATGGGAACCCTTTCATTCCCGACGGCGAAATCCAACGAGTTATTCCTGCCGCTTTACCATAATGTGGTCGATAAAGCCCTAAAACAAAAACTTGGCAGTGAGCATTTTCAGCTGGCATCATTTAATCAGCAGCGAAAACAAAGTCATAATAACCAACTCAATTATGCCAATGGTGCCATCGCCCATAATGCCTCGAAAGTGGTCGCCGATGCATTAGGATTAGGTCGTGTGCAACTCAGCCTAGATGCCGCCTGTGCTAGCTCAGTGTATTCTCTCAAATTAGCCTGCGACTATTTGGCTACAGGTAAGGCCGACATGATGTTAGCTGGGGCGGTTTCCGGTGCCGACCCTTTCTTTATCAACATGGGGTTCTCCATTTTCCACGCCTATCCTGAACATGGTTTCTCTGCCCCCTTCGATAAAAACAGCAAAGGGTTATTTGCCGGTGAAGGTGCTGGAGTGCTGGCCCTCAAACGCTTAGAAGATGCCGAGCGAGATGGCGATAACATCTATGCCGTGGTCAGCGGTATCGGCTTATCAAACGATGGTAAAGGCCAGTTTGTATTAAGCCCTAACAGCAAGGGACAAGTTAAAGCCTTCGAACGCGCCTATCAGGCCAGCAATATTGAACCTGAAAATATCGAAGTGATCGAATGTCACGCCACAGGTACCCCACTGGGTGACAAGGTAGAGCTGGCTTCGATGGAGCAATTTTTTGCCCCACGACTTCAAGGCTCTGTCGCGCCTATGATTGGCTCGGCTAAATCGAACTTGGGTCACCTACTGACAGCCGCAGGAATGCCGGGGATTATGAAGATGGTCTTTGCCATGCGCCAAGGCGTGCTTCCACCCAGCATTAATATCAGTGAGGCGATAAGCTCGCCCAAGGGGTTATTTGGGGTTGATACTTTGCCGAATCAAGTCACCCCTTGGCCGGTTAAAGCCCACAATCAAACCCGACTCGCAGGGGTCTCAGTATTTGGTTTTGGTGGTTGTAATGCTCACTTGTTATTGGAGTCTTATCAGCCCAATTTGCAAGCAGAAACCAAGCTGGAAGCTCAGCCGAAAGCGACTAAAGCCAACATTAATACTGAGTTTACCATCACAGGGATAGCGGCCCATCAAGGTTCACTGAGCAGCATTCACGCCATTGACGACACCTTGAGCGTTGGCGGTAATGCCTTTAGTCAACTACCGGCAAATCGCTGGAAAGGGTTAAATAAACATCCGGAACTACTAGCCAAGGCAGGACTAAAAACCGTGCCGAATGGCGCCTATATCGACAGTTTCGAGCTGGATTTCCTGCGCTTTAAATTGCCGCCCAACGAAGACGATCGCCTTATCGCCCAGCAGTTGCTGTTGATGAAAGTCACCGACGAAGCGATCCGCGATGCTAAGCTACAAAATGGGCAAAATGTAGCCGTATTAGTGGCGATGGAAACCGAACTTGAATTGCATCAGTTCCGTGGTCGAGTCAACTTGCATACTCAGCTTAAACAGAGTTTTGATACCATGGGCGTTGCGCTGAGCGCACAAGAATATCGCGAACTCGAAGCCCTCACCATGGACAGCGTACTCGATGCAGCCAAACTCAATCAGTACACTAGCTTTATCGGCAACATCATGGCCTCTCGCATCGCCTCTTTATGGGATTTTAATGGCCCCGCCTTTACTATTTCAGCAGGCGAGCAATCGGTTAGTCGCGCGCTAGATGTCGCCGAAAACATGATGCAGCAAGAATCATTAGATGCGGTCGTCATCGCAGCCGTTGACCTATCAGGCAGCATCGAGCAACTGGTGCTAAAAAATGCCATCAGCCCACTCTCAGATAACCAATGGTATTTAGGTGAAGGCGCCGGTGCCTTGGTGTTGCAGCAAACAAGTCATATTAATGAGCAAATCTTAGGTTATGGCACCATCAAAGCGCTGAATTTTGGTCATCTGCAGCAGTTGAATCAGCTGCAAACTCAACTGTTTGAGCGCAGCCAAACCGCGCAGCAACAGATTGGATTTGCCGAGCTAAATCTGGCACCTGCTAGTGAAATTGATATAATAAGCCTGCAGACTGAACTTGCACTGAATAACAGCGACAAGGGCCTCGCACCTAAAGTAGAACAAAGCGATAAACAGCTTGGACACAGCTTCGCCGCCGCGGGCATGAACAGTTTGATCTACAGTTTGCTTCGCCTGAAACAACTCAAGCTGGAACAGGCACTGGTAGTCAATGTTAGCGAGAACCAAGCTGCGCTAATCCATCTCAGCCAGAATGAACAGCAACGCGCCGCGCTTTTGCAGCGACTGGGGCACAATATCACCACTCACAGTGAGCGTAGCTTAGTCAAACGCGTCACCTTAGGCGGTCGAGATATGTTTGCTCATATTACCGAAGCGCCGATGACCCATATTGAATCGATTAAAAATAAACTTGCCGCCGCAAAACCGACTACGGCAACAAAGCTAGAGTTACCTCAAACCATGACAGATAACACGACATCTCCAAACGATGCCCAAGCCCAAACCTCTGCCGCTTCAGTGCAAAAACTGACGGCGTTTCAACATAATCAGCAATTGGCAAAACAGGCACACCTTGCCTTCTTAAAAAACCGCCAAAGCGGACTACAGCTGGCAGACCAGCTTCTTAAACAACAGCTTGCAGGCATGACAGCAAATAGCGAGACAAGCCTTGGCACCAGCTCAGCGAAAGCTAATGCGCCGCGACCACAAATTTGTCCTGTCGCACCATTGGCACCAAGGCATGATCTTGTCGAACCTTATCGTGCACCTGTCCCCGCCCAAAAGCCTTGTATCTGGGATTATCATGATTTGGTGGAATATGCCGAAGGTGATATCGCTAAAGTGTTCGGTGAGCAATACGCCATTATCGACAGCTACCCTCGTCGCGTTCGCCTGCCAACCACAGATTATCTACTGGTTTCTCGCATCACCAAACTCGATGCGCAGATCAATCAATATAAACCCAGCTCGATGACCACAGAATACGATATTCCGCTGGACGCGCCCTATCTGGTTGATGGCCAGATCCCTTGGGCCGTGGCGGTAGAGTCCGGACAATGTGACCTGATGTTGATCAGCTATTTAGGCATAGATTTCGAGAATAAAGGTCAGCGCGTCTACCGCTTACTCGACTGCACCCTCACCTTCCTTGGGGATCTTCCCAGAGGCGGCGACACGCTTCGTTATGATATTAAGATCAATAACTTTGCCCGTAATGGCGACACCTTACTGTTCTTCTTCTCCTATGAATGTTTCGTCGGCGACAAGATGATCCTCAAGATGGATAACGGCTGCGCCGGCTTCTTCACCGATGCCGAACTCGCCGATGGTAAGGGGGTTATTCGCACCGAAGATGAGATAAAAGCGCGTAATAACACCGTTAAGCAAGGCTTCAATCCGCTACTGAATTGTCCGCAAACTCAGTTTGATTACGCTGCGATCCATAAACTGTTAGCGGCAGATTTTGCTGGCTGTTTTGGCTCATCACATATTGGCGCGGCGCAGCCTTCACTGTGTTTTGCCTCGGAAAAGTTCTTGATGATTGAGCAGGTCAGCAAACTGGATAGACAAGGCGGAGCCTGGGGATTAGGTTTGGTCGAAGGCCATAAACAGTTAGCGGCGAATCACTGGTATTTCCCTTGTCACTTTAAAGATGATGAAGTGATGGCAGGTTCCTTGATGGCCGAAGGTTGCGGCCAGTTACTGCAGTTCTACATGCTGCATCTTGGCATGCATACTCTCACTCAAAATGGTCGTTTCCAACCCCTGGAAAATGCTTCACAAAAAGTACGTTGTCGCGGTCAGGTTTTACCTCAATCGGGACAGTTAACCTATCGCATGGAAGTGACCGAAATCGGTATCAACCCACGCCCTTATGCCAAGGCTAATATCGATATTTTGCTTAATGGCAAAGTAGTAGTGGATTTCCAAAACCTCGGGGTGATGATCAAAGAGGAGCAGCAATGCACTCGCTATTCAGATACTAATGTAATTTCAAGTTCAGGCTTAAATTCAAATGCTGGCTTAAGTTCAAGCACTGGCTTAGCCGATACCCAAGCAGTCAATAAAACCCATCGAGGTACATCGGCAAACGCACCGTTAATGGCGCAAGTTCCTGACTTAGCTGCCGAGCCCAATAAAGGCGTTATCCCCCTAGCCCATGTGGAAGCGCCACAAATCCCTGACTACCCCAATCGAACGCCGGATACTGTGCCATTCACGCCCTATCACCTGTTCGAGTTTGCCACTGGTAATATCGAAAACTGCTTCGGCCCTGAGTTCGCAATTTATCGCGGCATGATCCCGCCACGAACCCCTTGTGGCGATCTGCAGCTGACGACTCGGGTCATTGAAGTCAATGGTAAGCGTGGCGACTTTAAGACACCATCGAGCTGTATCGCCGAATATGAAGTGCCGCATGATGCGTGGTACTTCCAAAAGAATAATCACCATGCGCTGATGCCTTATTCGGTATTGATGGAAATTTCATTACAGCCTAATGGTTTTATTTCCGGCTACATGGGCACCACGTTAGGCTTCCCCGGACTCGAACTGTTTTTCCGAAACCTAGACGGTAGCGGTGAGTTATTACGCGAGGTCGATCTACGTGGCAAAACGATAGTGAACGACTCACGTCTGCTATCGACCGTCATGGCGGGCACCAACATCATTCAGAGCTTTAGTTTCGAGTTAAGCACAGATGGCGAGCCTTTCTATCGTGGCACCGCCGTGTTTGGCTACTTTAAAGCCGAAGCCTTGAAAGATCAGTTGGGCTTAGATAATGGCAGAGTCACCCAACCTTGGCATGTGGCTAAAGGCATTGCTGCCGATACCAAGGTAAACCTACTCGACAAAACCGGACGCCATTTCAACGCCCCAGAAGGTCAACCTCATTATCGCCTAGCGGGTGGTCAGCTTAACTTTATCGACAGCGTAGAAATCGTTGATAATGGCGGCACCGAAGGCTTAGGCTATTTGTACGCCGAGCGCACTATCGACCCTAGTGATTGGTTCTTCCAATTTCATTTCCATCAAGATCCTGTGATGCCGGGTTCTCTGGGCGTTGAAGCGATTATCGAAACCATGCAAACTTATGCCATCAGCAAAGACCTAGGCGCAGGCTTTAATAATCCTAAATTTGGCCAAATCTTATCCAACATAAAATGGAAGTATCGAGGTCAGATCAATCCGCTCAATAAACAGATGTCGATGGATGTCTCGATAACGTCGATTAAGGATGAGCAAGGCAGAAAAGTGATCACAGGTAACGCCAGTCTAAGTAAAGATGGGCTGCGGATCTATGAAGTCACAGACATTGCCATCTGCATCGAAGAAGCGAAATAAGTCGCCAAACCAAATAAATTGCAATAAAAACGAATCATAAAAATTAAGGGTAAGATTTAAATGGATCCTACGACAACCAATAAGCCGTTATCACCTTGGCCTTGGCAAGTGGCCGACAGTAATGTCAGTTTCGATACCGACGCTATGGCCGCTCAGCTGAAGGATTTTAGCCGAGGCTGCTATGTAATTAACGACCTTGATAAAGGCGTAGGTATTGCCACCCAAGCCAGTTTAGCCACAGACGAGAAAGCCAACGGCCATCCAGTGAGCGCTTTTGTCCCCGCCTTAGGTACAGAAAGTCTTGGCGATAGTAATTTCCGCCGGGTTCACGGAGTTAAATACGCTTACTATGCCGGTGCGATGGCCAATGGCATTTCATCGGAAGAGCTAGTTATATCGCTAGGTAAAGCCGGCATTTTATGCTCATTTGGCGCGGCAGGTTTGATCCCTAGTCGTGTCGAAGCGGCCATCGAACGTATTCAAGCGGCGCTGCCTAACGGCCCTTATATGTTCAACCTGATCCACAGCCCTAGTGAGCCCGCACTAGAACGTGGCAGCGTTGAACTGTTTTTAAAGCATAAGGTGCGCACCGTTGAAGCCTCTGCATTTTTAGGGCTGACACCACAAATCGTCTATTACCGCGCGGCGGGATTGAGCCGAGATAACAAGGGCAACATCATCATAGGCAACAAGGTCATCGCTAAAGTGAGCCGCACCGAGGTAGCTGAAAAATTCATGATGCCAGCACCGGAAAAATTACTGCAAAAACTCGTCGACGAAGGCTTAATCAGCACAGATCAAATGAGTATGGCGCAGCAAGTTCCTATGGCCGATGACATCACTGCCGAGGCCGATTCCGGGGGGCATACCGATAATCGTCCGCTGGTTACGCTACTGCCAACCATTTTGGCGCTTAAAGACGAAATTCAGGCTAAGCATCAATACCCCACACCACTTCGTGTTGGCTGTGGCGGCGGTGTCGGTACCCCAGATGCGGCATTAGCCACCTTTAACATGGGCGCCGCTTATATCGTCACCGGCTCAATCAATCAGGCCTGTGTCGAAGCTGGCGCCAGTGAACATACCCGCAAATTGCTCGCCACCACAGAGATGGCCGATGTCACCATGGCACCCGCCGCCGATATGTTCGAGATGGGGGTAAAGCTACAAGTGGTCAAGCGCGGAACCCTGTTCCCGATGCGGGCCAACAAGTTGTACGAGATCTACAGTCGCTATGACAGCATCGAAGCCATCCCAAGCGATGAGCGGGAAAAGTTAGAAAAGCAGGTATTTCGTGCCAGTTTAGATGAAATTTGGGCCGGCACAGTGGCTCACTTTAACGAGCGAGATCCCAAACAGATCGAACGTGCCCAGGGGAATCCTAAACGTAAAATGGCATTGATCTTCCGTTGGTATCTTGGCCTCTCTAGTCGCTGGTCAAACTCCGGCGAAGCGGGACGTGAAATGGATTATCAAATTTGGGCCGGCCCAGCTCTAGGCGCGTTTAATCAATGGGCCAAAGGCAGCTATCTCGATGATTATCAGAAGCGCCATGCTGTCGATTTAGCCAAGCACCTGATGTACGGTGCCGCCTACTTAAACCGTATCAACAGCATTAGCGCACAAGGGATCAAATTGCCTCAGGCACTGCTTCGTTGGAAGCCAACAGAATCGATGATTTAACAGTTAGCTAGCAAGCTTAGCGAATAAAGCTTGACTAATAATACTGACCTAAAGAAAGACAAAACCACCAGAGTCTTTAACGACGATGGTGGTTTTTTATTAGCTTAGTTGATTGGCCGAATCAGATGTCGATAACCTAAATTATTTAATTGCTATTTTAGTTTTTCAATGGCCTTAAGGTTAGCTTTTCCTCTATCGCTTGGGGTAATAATGGCGTCGACTTTTGCGCCGCATATTCATCAAAACCTTTACGATAGAAACGCGATAACGGATGTCCTGATTGTCCCCCTGGCACGGTTAATATTGCCCTATCCTCCAACCCTGGCTGCACAATAAAACGTTGTGATGCCCCAAAACTTCGCCCTTGAACCGCTGGCATAAAGGTATCGCCAAAACCCACCACTGTAGGCATATCGAGGAAACGGCTTAAAATAGGCATCTGGCGACTAAACGGATGCTGAATAGCCAAGGTATTAACCTTGCCCCAAGCTAAATCTTGATAATCATTGGTGCTACTGTATTTAGTCAACAGCGCTTGGGTTGATTGCAAATAACTATCGATAACAAACGCTTGCCAGCTGGCGAACTCGGCCGGAAGCCAGCTGCGTGGTTGCTCACGCAATAACTGCCACATCGCAGGTTCGAGATAACGTTTCACCGGCCCCAAACTAAGGGATAAGCTATTTAACTCAGTTTCAAGTGGTGCAAAGCTGCGATCGATCAGTCGACTCCTGAAATATTTAACCAAGGTAAAGCCAATCGAGTCGCTGCAAGCACAAGCTTGCCACTGCTTAAGGTATTGAATGTCTTTTGCAAAGCGCTGCGGCTGACTCATCAACGCCGTGATCAACATATCCTGCCAGGGCAGATAAAAAAGAGCTTGGTTATCGAGCTGAATCTGATAGAAGTCCTGCTCATCGAACGTCTGTTGCTGCTGTAATCGGTCACGAATTTGCGCGCTTCTGGCGCCCAACGCATAGCCACCATCACCAAAACGCTGAGCATCTTGAGTCGACATCACCCGCGCGTTAGCACTCCAAATCAAACCATTATTAGGAGTTAACACCTGAGGAATATCGGTAATTCTGTCTGCCCACAGTGCTTGGTTCACCTTGGAGGCTTCGAGCGCCACATCGCTGGGTTGACGCCGAGCTGGATATGCCCCCGCGACTCGCCAGCCAGCATCGCCTTGTGCATCGGCAACCACTAAGTTTTGCACAGGTATGCCAAAACGACTGGCATTTTCCAGCGCCTGTTTGACATTTTTAGCTGTCTCTAGCGTCATCAACTCCATATCGACCGCGTAAGCTTGGTGAGCAACCCAAGCTAAGGCATAAGATTGACCATCGATATTTTTTACCGGACCAAACTTTGAAACCGACAGCGGATAGTCTACTTCACCTTGGGGCAACTTAATGGTTTCATTCACTATGGTAATAGGTTCGTTGTCATCGAGCGCTATCCAATCGGCGGTATCGATATAAGCATTAGTAAAACCCCATGCCACCATACCATTACTGCCAACGACAATAGCTGGCGCGCCGGGCAAAGTCACGCCGGTCACCTGATGCTGTTCGCCAGCGGCATCAGGATAATTTAACTGCGAACGATACCAGATAATAGGCACCGCAAACGACAGGTGCATATCATCGGATAACATGCCACGGCCTGACTGAGTATGCTCTCCGGTGACCGCCCAGTTGTTACTACCAAGTTCTTGTGGCTCATCGATTACACTATCTCTAGCACTGGTTAACAGCTTAGCAGCTAAGTCCGGTAAGGCTGGCGGATCTGAAGGGAACAAGCTGTCATCTAACGCAGCCTGATAATTGGACGTCTGAGTGATAAAGCGCCTCATGGGTTTACCAAACTGGCTTTCTATCATCGTCAGAGTCATATCTCGGTTTATGGTATTACTCTGTAAATCGAGATACATGCTGTAGATCACCAAGATGCTATCGCTAGGACGCCAAGGCTGGGGCTTCGCCTGTATCAGAATATATTCAAATGATCTGAGTTTTTGTTGCGCCAATGCGGCGTTAACCCCGGCACTATAGTGCTCCAGCAACTGTTGTTGAGCTTGAGGCAGTTTGGTAAAAATCGCCTCAGCGCGTTTTCTGAGTTGATGAAAACGATGACGTTTATCCAGCTCAATAGCGCCAGCGCCAAATAGCTCAGATAACTCAGATAACTCACCCGCCGCATTGCGTCTTAAAAGATCCATCTGAAAAAAGCGATCTTGTCCGTGGGCGAACCCTAAGCCGTACGCAACGTCCTGACGATGTTCACCGTTAATCACGGCAGTACCGAGGCGGTCGCGCTCAATTGTTACCGTTTGTGATATTTGCGCTGTGCTCATCTCCCCCGTTAATCTCGGTAAACTCAACTGCAAACCGATATACAGGCTAGCGATGGCAAGAAAAATAAGAGAAAGCAGTGTAACAATGGAAATTTTTATGATTTTAATCATGCAGTAACGCCAATGTCCCTATTCAGTCTTTAATATATCTAAGTTACACAGGTGTGAACAGCTAGAATTCGCAATCGTTAAAGTTAGTTAATCGCCAAAATGAATCACCTTATGTAGGCCATTCTAAAGGAGGTTATCGACGTAAATAATCCGCGAACCTAGCAAGCAGAGATTATACTTAGCGGTATGTTGACGACTTAAGGGCGAACTATCTCAACCGCAAAATGTGGTGATATTGCACGCAATAACAGATGTATGAATACCTTAATTAAACTCTGGAGCACCACCCCTGAATTAATCAAACCACTCTTAATCCTAAGTCTGGTTTTCCTGTTAGGATTAATCGCGTTTGTGTTGGGCAAAGCCCTCGGCGTGCTAATTTATCTGCTGTAGTTCGCAACGGCCATGCTCTTTATAGACGAATATTGCCAAAAATCTTAATTAAAATGGGACATTTTGTCTGGTAAATAGATTAAATTAGCGATCTCTGTAACAACTTCATTTTTAGCCGAATAGGCACACTTGCCTCGTCGTGCGAACTAGGCTTTGATACGCCAGTTAACACTGATAAGGAAAGCTTAAAAATGAGCAAAAAATGGATATTCAGCACGATATGTTTGGCCATCATGAGCACGAATATTTACGCCCACGAAGACCCAATTGAATTTCGAGCCGCTGGGAGCTTAAAGTCAGCAATGACTGAGATAACCAGCGCATTTGAGGCTGATAAGCAGCTCAAAGTGGCCTCGCAATTCGCTCCATCCGGTCTACTGAGAAAACGCATTGAACAAGGCGAAAAAGTTGACCTTTACGCTTCAGCCAATATGAAACACCCCACCACTTTAAATCAAGCCAAGCTTAGTGGGGATGTGGTGCTGTTTGCTCGCAATAAATTATGTGCCATTGCCCAGCCAGAAGTCTCTGTCACTAGCGACACTTTATTAGCTCAGATGCTCGACAAAAATATACGTGTCGGCACCTCAACTCCTAAGGCTGACCCTGCTGGTGATTACGCGTTTAAGGTATTTGAACGTGCAGAGAAGCTTCAAGCCAATGCCGAAAAACAATTGAGCGAAAAAGCACTGCAACTGACCGGAGGCCCCAATAGTGCAAAAGCCCCCGCAGGTCGCAATCCTTACGGCTGGGTAATGGAAAACAAACAGGCAGATATTTTCCTCACTTACTGTACTAATGCGGTACTGGCACAGAAAGAGGTTAAGCAGCTTAACATTATTCAGCTACCAGAAAACCTCAGTGTTGGCGCAAACTATGGTCTGACTCTAATTAATGGCGCGCAAGATCATGCTGCTGAATTAGCACTATTTATCCTATCGCCAACGGGACAGTCAATTTTAGCCCAATATGGTTTTGATACTCCAACACACCCCTAACCGTCACGGTTCAAGTTTAAGCATGGCCTAGGCCATGCTTAATCATTCAACCTGAGTTCAACTTGCCATTTATGCCATTAATCGGTAGTTTCTTACAGCTAAAGAGAGACAGACAATAGTCTCCAAATTGACAAATTTTAAGGAATCATTAATGGGGAACATACTTTGGGTGGCTTCTTACCCCAAATCAGGCAACACTTGGGTTCGCGCCTTCCTAGAAAACTATATTCAAAATGGCGATCGGGCGGTTGATATCAACACCATGCACACCATCTCCACAGCAGAGTCCGCTGCGCATAGATTCCAGCCCCATCTTAGCGGTGATAAGAAAACAACCGATCTTAGCTTAGAAGAGATCTGCGCCCTGCGCCCATTAGTCCAAGCCGATATTGCTAGGCAAGCACAAGGCACCACTTTCGTTAAGACTCACAACTACTTAGGCACCTATAACGAACATCCATTACACAATTCGCAAGTCACTTCTGGCTCAATTTATGTTGTGCGCAATCCCTTGGATGTCACCGTATCTATGGCCAATTATTTTGACTACAGTATCGATGAAACCATCGCTTACATGGCCGAAGAGATGACGGGCACACCGAACGAGCCAGAAAACGTTCCTCAAGTTATCACCTCATGGTCAAAACATGTATCGAGTTGGACCGACTTAGCCGAAGATGCCAAATTAATTATTCGCTACGAAGATCTGCTTGACGACCCCAAGAAAATGTTCAGAAAAATAGAATCCTTCTTGGGGCTGAAGAAAGATCCTAAGCGTCTTAAAAATGCGATAAAACACTCGTCTTTCGCTCAGCTAAAAGCTCAAGAAGCACAACGGGGATTTGTTGAAAAACATGAAAATGCCAACCGATTCTTTCGTCAAGGTCAGAAGCATCAATGGCGTCAGGTATTAAGCGAACAACAAGTGGCACAAATTATCGAGCACCATGGTGAGCAGATGGCCAAATTTAATTACCTACCCAAATAGCGATCAGGCAAACGCTATGACGCTAGAATCAAAAACTACCGTACTGAAATCAAAAACGCAGCCTTAAGGCTGCGTTTTTATTTTTCCAAAAATTGCGACGCTTTAACGGTTAAAACTGCAGCCCTTTAAAATTGATAGTGCAGCCCTAAATAAACATTACCCAAGTCACTATCCATGGTGTCATCCAGATCGGGGGCTTCTAGGTCGGTCTCAATTTTCTCGTAGGCTAGACGCACATTAATATTATTACTAAACGCCATATTAAAACCTGCGCTCCACAACCAACCGATACCATCATAATTATGGTCGCTATCGAGATTCATCGAAGCCACACCCGCCTTAATAAACATCGAATAAGTGTTGCTAAAATAATGATGAAACTTAGCCGCTAGCGAAACATAGTTATTATCCACATCGCCATTATCGACAATATCACTGGTGCGCACATAGGTGGTTTCTAAGGCGAAGTTTTTACTGGTGTAGTAACCAGCATACACACCATAGTTCATGGCTGAATCATCAATATTACTGGTTTCAAATTCGGTATAACCCACCATGCCCCCCAAGTAGTACCCCTTAATATCGGCTATCGCCGTCGCAAAGGTTGAGGTTGACATCAAGGTGCCAATCAAAGTCAATATGAGGATAAATGTTCGCTTCATCATTCCACCAAGCGGGACAGTAACAAGTACATAACATACTAGACTATAAATAGAGATAAATTAAGTCTTTAAACGAGAAATCACTTCACCCGTTACTGTCTAATATCGCTGACACGCAGCAAGGCTTACACATTTGCTATACAGCGCTTCGGCGCACTGCCAACAGTAGTAACAAGGCCAATATTGAGCCAAGGGTTACACTGCTGCCACTCACAATGACCTCAGTTTCTACATAGTAGTCGTCTCTGTCAGCACTCTCTAACGGCAAGGCATATAAATCATCCACATCATCACTGCTAATGGTGGCAACAATATCGTTATAACCCACTTCATAAAGGTCGATAAGTACATCGTAATGATCGCTATAATAACCTCTATGTAAGCTAGTTAAGACCTCAAAATCGTCATCGCTGGCATCGTCAACAATAGTGAAAATATCTGTTGTATGGTAAAGCTCCCAAGGCCCACCGTTACGACTCAGATAAAGGTCGGCGTAAACCTCTGCATATTCACCTGTGTAATAGCCTTGTACATCAGCATCGAAAGTCACACTGAAAGTTTGATAAAATCCATCACGATCAATATCTTCAAACAGGCGGCTGGTCGCCTGATAAATATAGAATTGATGATAAATACCTGCATTGAGTCGGTCTGCTGCAGAGCGCAGTATCTTACTGGTGTTACTGGTGTCGGTTCGCTCAACAATGACCTGCTCACGAGTCTTACCCACTAGAGGATTTTGCTGAACCTGGCTTAAATCGCCATTGAGCATTTGTTTTAGCTGCAGCGAAGCTTTCAGTTCAGCACTATTCATCTCTGATGCAGCACGGCTAAAACGGCGAGAGTCTTCAACTGGCGATGACACAACAGTGATTGAGGCGACCGTTAATGCTGTGATCGACTCACTATCATTAGCTTGCCTCTCAAGCTGAGGTGATTCAGCAAAAGTCTGCCCGACAAAAAGCAGAGCAAAAGTGGTGAGTAATACTTTTGACCAGAAACAGCCACTAGGGCTTAATCGGTTAACGGGCTGAGTTTCAGTCTGAGTATTTGACTTCAATAATCTATTCATAATGCTCTCCATCAAAGAGATGAGATTGACTTAACCGCTATTAAAGCCTGTCCAAAATGAACATAAGCTGAACATTAAAAATCGAATAAATTCATAATTATTCAATATGATACAAAGTATCAGCGTTCAGCTTATATTCATCTTCAATCTTGAATAATCTCTATGGATATATATTAGAGGTAGGCGAATACGGATGTTTGACGCCACGAAGTAAGGTGACGAAAATAAGCTTTATCAACAGCATGAAAGGCTTGATATGTTTCTTATTGTTAGCGGATCTTTTACACTGAGAAAATATCAACAAAACAGGTACATTTGATGAAATTGGCTCTCAGCTTAATAGCTTCAATCTGCTTATTATTGGCAACGGTTAGCGAGGCCTCTGCAAGTCATGTTCCTAGCTCAAGTTTCACCAGCCTGTCGATAAGCGCAGCCGCTATGGCCGGACAGAAGAGTCCTAATAAACTCAAAGTAAAAAACCGTCAACAAGCCACCCAAATGGTTCAAGGACACTACGATGGTAAGGTACTGAGCATTCAATCCACTCGAGTTAATGGCAATCCTGGATATAAAGCCAAAATTCTCAGTGCTGATGGCGTGGTATTTTATGTCTCAATCGATGCCCTCACAGGGCGAATGAGCCGACGTTAATGGCATCAAGGAGTTAGGCATGCGATTACTTTTGGTTGAAGATGATCTGCCACTACAAGCCAACCTAAAGCAACATCTATTAGATGCCCATTACACCTTAGATGTGGCCAGTGACGGTGAAGAGGGGTTGTTTCAGGGGCAGGAATACAACTATGATGCGGCCATTATCGATGTCGGCTTGCCAAAGCTCGATGGTATTCAACTCATCACCCAATTACGCCAACAAGGTATCGATTATCCAGTATTAATTTTAACCGCTCGTGATAGCTGGCAAGACAAGGTCGAAGGGCTAGACGCCGGCGCCGATGATTACCTCACCAAACCTTTCCATCCCGAAGAATTAGTGGCGCGTCTGAATGCTCTGATCCGCCGCTCAGCAGGAAAATCCAGCCCGATCATCACCAATGGCCCCATCAGCCTTAACACCAGCAGTCATGAAATCATGCTTGCTCAACAAACGGTCAGTTTAAGTGGCTCTGAGTACAAACTATTTGAATATTTTATGTTGCATATCGGCGAGGTGAATTCTAAAACGACCCTGATTGAACATATTTATGATCAAGACTTCGACTTAGACTCTAACGTGATTGAAGTATTTATTCGTCGTCTGCGCAAAAAGCTCGACCCAGATGGAAGTTTAGCCATTATCGAAACTCTGCGTGGTCAAGGCTATCGCATGCGTCAGCTAAATGATTAATCGGCTCAGATGACTAGCTCTCAAATAAAAGCTCCAACACAAATACCCTCACGATTAAATTCACTGAGCACTCGCTTAATGCTCAGCGCCTTATTGCTAATCGTCGTATTACTACCTGTTATTGGCATCGCGCTCAACAATGCCTTTAAACAGCAGGTCATGCTCAATACCCAAGATCAACTCAGTGCCTATCTTTACTCGGTGCTCGCGGTTACCGATATGGATGAAGGTCAGTTACAGATGCCGGAGCTCTTGTTAGACAACCAATTTAATGTGATTAATTCAGGCCTGTATGCCTTGGTTTCTCAGGCTGATGATGGCGAAGAATCTGAACTTTTATGGTCATCAAAATCCTTTTTAGGTCATAGCGCGCCCGAGCAGCTACCTCAACCTAAGTTAGGGCAGCGGCAATTTAGTCAAATTTTATTAAACGACCAGCCACAGCTGATTTACAGTTTTAGTGTACGTTTCGATACGGGTAGCCATGCCAAGCCAATCACCTTACATATCATCAAAGACCTCGACACAGTCACCCAACAGCAACAGGCATTTAGCCAACATCTGTGGATCTGGCTGCTGATATTGATGCTGGTGTTATTGGCGATTCAATTGGCCTGGTTAACCTGGACTCTCAGGCCTCTGGCCAAATTTAAACAAGAGCTAAAGTCGGTGCAGATGGGAGAAAGCCAAAACATTTCCGGGCAATACCCCAACGAGTTACAGGCGGTAGCCAAACAACTCAATACGCTGCTGACTACCGAACAGCGCCAACGCAGTCGTTATCGCAACGCGCTCTCCGATTTAGCTCACAGCTTAAAAACCCCCTTAGCGGTGATCCAAAGCCAGAAAGATCTTAACACTACTTCCATCGAGCAGGTTAATCAGATCAATCGTACCATTAGCCACCAGCTCAAACGTGCCCAAAGCGCTGCGGGTAGTGCTTGGCATCTAGGCATAAAAATTCAACCTATCACAGATAAGTTACTGCGAACCCTAGGCAAAATTCATCCTAATATCGCAATAAACTACGTAGCAGAGTCTAGCGCCCAGTGCGTGTTTTATGGCGATCAAAATGATCTCACCGAATTAATCGGTAATCTATTAGACAACGCCTGCAAAGCCGCCAAGACGCAAGTATTGTTATCCATAGAAACTCTGCCCAATCTGCTAATAATCCAAGTAGAAGATGATGGTCTAGGTGTACCCGTCGAGCAAAGACAAGCCATTTTAGAGCGCGGAAAACGCGCCGATACCTATGCTAAAGGCAATGGCATTGGCCTAGCTATTGTTTGCGATCTTGTAGACAGTTACCAAGGTAAATTGACTATCAGTCAATCGCCTCAACTCAAAGGCGCCTGCTTTACGCTAAGCTTTACTCAGCAGGTCTTATACCAATCAAAGTAAATGAGTGATCAGCCCGCTTTATAAAAGAATGGCCGCAGAAAAAATTGTCGAAAACAAGGCGTAAATTGCAGTAACGAGTTATTCTAATAACAAAATTTACAACAGGGTTATCGGCGATTTTAACTAGCAAGAATGATCATATAATGACTGCGATTGGTATTAAAATAGTGTCGACCTAAAATTAGCGTCGAGCATTAGTTAAAAAATGGTTTGGTTAGCGTCCCCCTAACTTTCAGCTTACGTTCATCTTCAGTTATTTAACATGAGGCTAAATCATGGAAAACTGATACTTGGAGACGATATGAACAGCATAAAATTATGGGTGGCCACCCTAGTCTTGGCCCTGTCAGCATCACTCTATAGCCCTAATTTACTGGCAGCAAATGACAAATCAAATGAAGCGATGTTCAGCGAACCTGAACTGGCACAGATTCTTGCCCCTATTGCGCTTTATCCCGATAGCCTACTGACTCACATCTTAATTGCATCGACTTATCCTATTGAGTTAGTCCAGGCAAACCGCTGGCGTAAACAACATGCCTCGCTATCGGCAACCGACGCGGTAAACCTTGCCGAAGATCAAGATTGGGATCCCAGTGTCATCGCCCTAGTCGGCTTCCCTGAAGTACTGGAAACCCTAAGTAAAGACCTTGACTGGACCCAAAAGCTGGGTGATGCCTTCTTGCAAAATGAGGCGCAAGTACTAGCCAGTATCCAAACTTTGAGGCAACAAGCCGATGCTGCAGATAGCTTAGCTAACATGGACAAGATGCGTGTTACTAAGGTGAATAATGAAATCATCATTGAACCAATACAAACTCAGGTGGTGTATGTGCCCGTGTATGATCCTCGTGTCGTTTACGGTAGCTGGCGCTGGTACAACTATCCGCCGGTATATTGGGATTCACCTTCTTATGTCAGTGTCGGTTTTTCTCACCATGGCAGTAGTCTGTTTTTCTGGAGCAGCGGCATTCGTATCGGGTTCAACTATTACTTTAGCGCGTTTCGCTGGCATGACCGTCACATCATAGTGACTCAACATAGACATTCGAACCACTATCGTTCACATACCCGTATCGTTTCGAGTTATGGTGCCCAGCGTTGGACCCACAAACCTCATCATAGACGGGGCGTGGCTTACCGTACCAAGGTAGTTAAACAGCGTTACAACAGTCATAGACCTAGCTTGATGCATGAGAAACAGCAGCGCAAAATGGTAACCCCCCCCCCTATGGTAAACGGTGCTAAAAGCTCTATATCGAGAGCTAACTCGCCTAAAAATATGGCAAAAGATCAACACAGCTCGAAGCAACAAAGACGTAAACATGCAGAGTTAACCGCTAGACTACATGATCAGCCTAAATTGCAAAATCGTTCTAAGGCACAAAGCAATAACAGCGATAAACTGCGTAACGACAGGACTGCTAATAACAAGCACAGCAACAAAGCGCAACGTGCTGAGCGAATCAATAAGCAGCTTCAGCGACAAAACAATAGAGCATCAACTAAAGTGATTAATGCCCATCAATCTCAAACGAAAAATTGGCAATCAAAGCCAGCTCAACATCGTTCTCAGCACTACCAAAAAGAACAACGAGCTCAGATAGATAGGTCGAACAAAGCGATTCAGTCAAACCCAAGCTATCTGCCAAACAAAACAAAGCAAGTTAGAGAGCAACATAACGTCACCCGAAATAGCTCAGTCAGAAATAGCTCAACCAGAACCAACTCAGTAAGACATACGAGTAATAATCAAAGGCAGAACAGCCAAGGACGTAATAAACAAAGAGAACATTAGACTATCATTCGTTTTAAGCAATAAGGCTCAGCATTTAGCTGAGCCTTATTATTTTTACCGTTCAATCTATATCACCATGACACGAGACCGTGGCCATTTAACTGACTTTTTGCAATTTGAGTGTCACCCCATAGTAGCGGTAGTACCCCACTAAATTACTGCAGATAAAGGCAAACTCCATCAAGGCTGCCATAGGTGATCCCACCAATAAGTTATTGAGTAGCCAGATACTGGTACCAATAATCATCAACTGTCTAAGTAATTGATCAGTTTTACAAAAAGTCGCTAAGGTTTGCATTGTACTGCCTGCAAAGCTTACCAAGCTCAAGACTCCCGCAAAGGTAATGTAAGTCAACACACTGTTGAGGCTGAGAAACAGCACTAACAGCCGTTTATCGTGGCTAAAGATAGTGACAAAATAACGTATCGCCGCCATCATCATTAATGCCGCTGCCGTCCACTGCTCTAACAAGACAAAATGCGTGCTACTCAACACGCAAGAGACAGCTAAACAGGCGACAATAAAGCGCTTCTGTTTAAATTGAAATGAGATTAAATCAAAAATAATCGCAACCGTAATAAGCAGTTGCGAAAGCATAAATGCGGACATAGGTCACCTCTATCGGAAAGTGACGCTATGATGCAGGCAAGCTAGTAAGGTTGCATTAACTTAGGTTAAGCCGATGATGAGAAGTGGATCACGAAACGTCCATCTCGGTGAGATTATCGCTTATCAACTCAGTTCGAGCCAATACGTGCTTTCAGCCTAGATAGGCTGACTGGACTAATCCCAATATAACTAGCCACTTGCAAGCTGTTAAGCTGAGTCAGCCAGTTTGCTCTGTGCTCAAGTAGATAACGGTATCGCTGCTCTGGTGTGTTCAGCAGAAAAAACGCCTCTTTCTGCTCTTTATAAATGAGCTGTTGACTGATCAGTACCAGTTTCACTTGCAGCCATTCTGGGCGGTCTAATAATGACAAAGGCAGCCGGATCAACTGAGCGGCTTGCAACACTTCCATTTGATATTGCGCAGGCTCTTGGGTAAGCCAGCTACCATATAGAAAACACCATTCACCTTCGAAGTAATATTCTTTAACCAGCGAAGTACCTTTATCGGCGTAATGGCAGGCTTTTAAGATACCCGATTGAATAAAGTAGCCATACTGCTGTACTTGCCCCTGATGCAACAAAATATCACCTGCAACACCATGAAGCCGTTTAGCGTTCTCGCGCACGACACCAAGTGCATCTTGGTTTAAACCAAGCTGAGTTAGAAAATCAATCAAGGGCGTAATTTGACTCACAATAGGACTCGCCTAGCTATCAGAGAATACAGATGAACTGGTGCCAACTTTAACATTTGCCCATCCGGTGCCCAAGCTAATTAATTTTAAAAAGCGGCACTATTAGACGAAACTCATTAATTCATGGCGATAAGGGAGATTCAGACACCGAGTTTGCAACCTCTTTTGGGATTATTGGTTTACAATGCTTTTTTTGGTTAAAAGGTATAAAACATGTCGACACGTATTTTTGTTATCGCGCAATTCCGCCCTAAAGCCGGTAAGCAAGCCGAATTATTTGAAGTATTAAAAGCACTGGAACCAGACTCGCTGCGAGAGCAAGGCTGTATGCAATATATTGTCACTCGACAAATCGACCATCCAAGTGCAACTCGTAATGATTATCCTATTGTGTTTAACGAGATTTGGGCTGATGCACAAAGCTGGGCAGCTCATGGTCGACGTCAACAAATTCAGCAGTTTTTCGAGACTCAAGTCGCAGCTGCAGATGGTCTAGTCGAAGATGCCATCGTCACCGCTTACTCTGATGAAGGCGAACAATACGACGCGCCCATATTTAGTTAAATCTGCTAGTTAAATCTGCCAGCTAAATCTTTTAGCTAAAATTAAGCCGCGGAGTCAGCTAGCTGAATTGGTCTTAATCCAAAAGATCATCATCTAACACGCGGCCTCTACCAAGCCGTGTTTTAGACGAGTTTTAATCACTTTTCTTTTGGGCCTGTTATCGTCAGGTTTATTGACCTTCAATAAGTAAAGCGCTATCCATTGACAGACTCTTGAAGCAATTCATCGTTTTCTCGCCTTAAAACCTCATGTTCTCCATGCCAGCCGCTACACTTAGCAATGTTAATTTCGAAGTGGAAGCTTCTTAAAATGAAAATAGAAGAGGTACACTATGAGTGAAAAAAGTCTTTATGATCGCCTCGGTGGCGAGTCAAACATAGCCCACATTGCTGCGGATATTTTCGACACCCATGCCGTCAACCCCCTAATCGCCAGCCGTTATATCGATTCTAATCGAGAACGAGTGATCCAAAAAGTCACTGAGTTTTTGTGTATGGCAACAGGCGGGCCGCAAGCTTATACCGGTAAAAACATGGTCGATACCCACCGTGGGATGAATATCAATGAGCGAGAATATGTGGCTGTGCTCGATGATATTTTATTGGCTCTCAATAAAAATGATGTCGGCCAGAAGGAGCAACAAGAGTTACTGATGGCAGCTTATTCGTTAAAAGAAGAGATTGTCGGCCAATAACCTCTACTCCATTCGATAACCTTTAACTGCAGTAGGGTTATCGAATTTATCCTTAATAGCCAGTCTGTTGCCCAACTCTTGCCCTTAACAGCTTAAATTTGTGAAAACCTAAATCACTCAAACGCTGTAGATCAAAATCGACCATGCCCTGCATCTCTCTGTGTTTAAGATCTTGAGAACATTTAAACTCACCGCCCTCGCCTTTATTAAACTTAGAGATGGATTTGTAACAGATCCGAGCCGGACAGGTGTAGGCACATCCCGCATTGGCAAATAAACGAATCCGCTGTTTATCTGGCAGCGCGGATAGCAAAGCCTCATTATCATTAAGCACCATAGGCAGCACAACAGTGTCATACAAAGACAAGGCCTGCTCAATCTGCTCTGTTTTAGTCAGATTCTTAATCACACTGGCTTCGATGTCGTAATCGGGATACTCCTGTTTAATCCAATAAGCTAAATCATCATTGGTACAAATAATGGAGTTACGAGGATGATGGTATTTGGCGAGTAGAGGCCGATTCGCATCAAATTCTGCCTGAGTAGCAAAGTGATTAGTTAATGGAATTCGAACACCTATGCCATTATCAGCCAGTAAGCCGACATCTCGGTCTGATAACTGACGTATCAGATAAAACCGCCCCCCGTAAAGGGTCGACCGCTCGACAAAACCAAATATGCTCTCAACTTGCTTGAGTGGCACTGCCGCAAAGTTGTGCCTGAGAAACTTCATCACCGACTGATGATCGGCCTTACCTCGTGCCGAAATAGTATAAGTATTTATCGATTGGCTAGCCCCGCTGTCGCTTAGGTTATGACTTTGGTTTCCGCTCTTATAAAAGTGATTTGAATACTGGCTCATGCTGCTCGTTTTGTTAACCTTTAGATAACAAATACTATAGAAGGCAGACAGCTACGACTCCATGATGTGGATCAACAGCTTTGGCATACAGCGGCAATAAAAAACGCAGCCATTGGCTGCGTTTTTAGTCTTAGGATTAAATCAAAGCTTAATCGCCAAAGTCATCGAGCAAGATATTCTCTTGTTCAACCCCTAAGCTTTCGAGCATAGCGATCACCGATGAGTTCATGATTGGAGGGCCACACATGTAGAACTCACAATCTTCCGGCGCCTTATGATTTTTAAGATAGCTCTCATAAATCACATTGTGAATAAAGCCGGTGTACCCATCCCAATTATCTTCTGGCAATGGATCCGATAACGCCACATGCCATTCAAAGTTTTCATTTTGCTCGGCTAACGTATCGAAGTCTTCTTGATAGAAAATTTCGCGACGAGAACGTGCACCGTACCAGAAGCTCATCTTACGCTTAGTCTTTTCAGACTTAAGCTGATTAAAGATATGTGAGCGCATCGGTGCCATACCTGCACCACCGCCGATAAACACCATTTCGGCATCGGTCTCTTTAACAAAGAACTCACCGAAAGGTCCCGAAATCGTCACCTTATCTCCAGCTTTGAGGTTAAAGATGTAAGATGACATCTTACCTGGAGGCAGCCCCTCTTCTGGTGGCGTTGCAATACGCACGTTAAGCATGATGCGGCCTTTCTCGTCAGGATAGTTCGCCATCGAGTAAGCACGTAATACATCTTCGTTAACCGTCGACACAATGTCGAATAGGCCGTATTTCTCCCAATCATCACGATACTCAGCAGGAATATCGAAATCACTGTATTTCACTTCATGGGCTGGGGCTTCAATCTGAATATAACCACCGGCTTTAAACTTAACGTCTTCACCTTCAGGCAATTTAAGCAGTAACTCTTTAATAAATGTTGCCTGATTATCGTTAGAAATCACCTCACATTGCCATTTCTTAACGCCGAAGATCTCTTCTTCCAACTCAAGCTCCATGTCAGTTTTCACCGCCACTTGGCACGCAAGACGACAACCTTCTTTAGCCTCTTTCTTATTAATATGATCACGCTCAGTTGGCAGAATATCGCCACCGCCCGACTTCACTTTAACCCGACATTGACCACAAGTTCCGCCACCGCCGCATGCCGATGGAATAAAGATATTTTTGCCGGCTAATGCGCCTAATAGCTTATCGCCCGCTGCGGTGGTGATGCTCTTCTCGTCATCTTCATTAATGTTAATTCTGACATCACCATTGATGACCAATTTGCTTTTGGCCAGGAGAATCACCATAACCAGCACACACACCACTATGGTGAACATGCCTATGCCTATTGCCATTTCCATCTAATTACCCTTTTCTTTAATGCATTTGAATTAAGTAGATATCGCGCTACTTAAAACGAAATCCCAGAGAAAGACATAAAGCCCAAAGCCATCAAGCCCGTAGTAATGAAAGTAATACCTATGCCCTGCAGACCTGCAGGAATAGCATGAAACTTCATTCGCTCACGCAGCCCCGCCAGCATCACAATCGCAACAGCCCAGCCAAAACCTGAGCCAGCAGCAAATACCACAGACTCACCTAGGTTGTAATCGCGGTTCGCCATGAAAATCACCCCAGCGAAAATCGCACAGTTAACGGTTAATAGCGGCAAGAAGATCCCTAAACTTTGGTACAGGCTAGGAATGTACTTATCTAAGAACATCTCCAAAATCTGTACTAAGGCCGCGATCACCCCGATAAAAGTGATCAATTGCAGATAACTTAAATCCAGCTCAGGAAAACCCGCCCAAGCTAAGGCCCCTGGCGCTAACACATTGACATAGATGAGTTGGTTTACAGGAACCGCTAGCACCATCACAACAATTACTGCAATACCTAAGCCTAAAGAGGTTGAGACTTTCTTCGATACTGCCAGAAAGGTACACATCCCGAGGAAGAAAGTGAGCGCCATGTTGTCAATTAAAGCGGCTTGAATAAAAAGATTAATATAGTGTTCCATAATCGTTCCTTATCCTCGCTTACGCTGCACAACATTGATGGCCCAAATTAATAAGCCAATCAGGAAGAAGGCACTCGGTGCCAATTTAAACATCTCGTTGCTCAGGTACCAGCCACCATTAGCCACAGTGGTAATGATGTCATGGCCAAACAAGGTACCGCTGCCAAGCAGTTCACGCACAAAGGCAACTGAAAGCAAAATCACGCCATAACCCAGTGAGTTACCTAGCGCATCCACCACAGCTAGATGAGGTGGCATCTTCATAGCGAAGGCTTCTGCACGGCCCATAATGATACAGTTAGTAATAATCAGACTGACAAATACCGATAGTTGACGCGATAATTCATAGGCGACATCTTGCAAGATCATGTCGACAATAATCACCAGAGAGGCAATTACCGTCATCTGCGCGATAATACGTACACTATTAGGAATAAAATTGCGGATCAGCGAAATAAAGAGGTTAGAAAATACCAGAACAAAGGTCACAGCTAATGTCATGACCAATGCGGTTTGCATTGAGTTACTGACCGCCAATGCGGAACATACACCCAATACCTGCATCGCAACTGGGTTGTTCGCAAAAATCGGCGTGGTCAGAATATCTCGAGTTGCTGTCATACTTTTACTCATCTTACACCCCCGCTGCTTTTAGCTTGTGTAGGAAGGTTTCGAACCCTTCACTGCCAAACCAGAACTGGATGGCTCGTTGCACACCGCGCCCTGTCATGGTTGCACCACTGACCGCATCGACACCATGAACATCACCCGGTTTCGCACCACCTTTAACGATACTAAATGACACATGACCTTTATCACCGAAAAGCTGCTTACCTTTGAATTTCTTAGTCCACTCTGGATCATCAAGGAAATCGCCAATACCTGGCGTTTCTCCATGCTCATAGAACACCACATTTTCAATGGTATTAAAGTCAGGCTGTACCGCCACGAAGCCATAGATCATCGACCATAAGCCTTTACCATAAATTGGCAGCACCACAGCATGTAACTTGCCATCCTTATCCAAGACCTTAAACACTCGAGCCTGGTTGGCGCGGGTCTTAATCTTGGCGGTATCCTTTTTCGGTTTAATTGACGTTTCGGGATTAATGGCCGCCATGCGATCATCAAAGTCGAGTACATTTTCAGTAGACGCTACTTCGCCGCTATCGATATCGATCAACAAGGGCGAGACTGACGTCTCAAAAATCTGTCTAAAGTCTTTATCGCCACTTAAATCAATATCCGCGGCGAGTAGTACATTGCGCTTGAGTTCATCACGCTTTTTAACCAGCTTGCGCTCTTTTAATATCTCGGCGGTTCCGGTGATCATAAATGAACAGGATAAGCAGAGAATGATGGTGAAGATCATGGTCCCCACAACAGTGTCTTTCTTAAATGCCATTAGGATTTATCTCCCATGTCGACGCGCATAAAGCGGTTAGAAAGTCGAAAATAAAACGATTCGATTATCGATGACCAAAGGCTTGCAGTTTGCACCTGTAGCATCTGTTGAGATTTATAAGGCATTGCGCTTCAGTCTCCGTTTCATATTAAGACGAGCCACAGCATAGTCGAATAAAGGTGCCCAAAGGTTGGCAAACAAAATCGCTAACATGATCCCTTCAACCAGTTTCAGGTTCAGTACACGAATGAGCACAGTCATAAAGCCCACCATCAGGCCGAACATGATCTTACCTTGACGGGTATAGGAAGTGGTTACCGGATCAGTAGCCATGAACATCATGCCAAATGCAAAGCCACCACTGACAAGGTGCCAGGTCCAAGGCATTGCAAACATCGCGTTTTTGCTAGAACCAATCAGATTGAACAAAGATGCGGTAATGATCATCCCTAGCAGAACGCCGAACACAATGCGCCAATCGGCGAGACGAGTTAGCAATAACAAACTGCCACCAATCAAAATCGCTAGAGTGCTGGTCTCAGCAATAGAACCGACAGTAAAACCGTAGAAACTATTCCACCACTGCGGGTCGGTGAAAACCTGATACCAACTTTGGTCTGCAAAGCTCATCTTACCGGCAGCGGTCTGCATTAATGTGGTTGCACCGGAAAAGCCGTCTACGGCAACAAACTGACTGATTTCAGCCACTTTAGAGGGATAAGCAAAGTAGATAAAGGCATAACCTGCCAATGCAGGATTGAGGAAGTTATACCCCATACCACCAAACACCTCTTTCGCCATAATCAGGCCGAAGGTGATCCCTAATGCGACAATCCATAAAGGTGTTGAAACTGGTAGAATCACGCTAAACAACAATGCAGTAACGAAGAAGCCTTCATGTAACTCTTGCTGACGCACTCGGGCGAATACCACTTCCCAGAACAGACTGACCAGCAGTGCCGTAAGGTAAATCGGTAGATAGAAACTTAATCCATAACCAAACAGGCTCAAGCCGCTAGTTTGCTCGGTCATCCCGCCAGTCAGGGCATTAAATGCCACTAATTGCCAGGCATCTGGGGTTGATAAGCCACCAGCTACGGCAAGCTGAGCCTGTAGTCCTAAGTTATAGATACCAAAGAGAATCGCTGGCAGTAAACATAAGCCCACTAAGGTCATGGTACGTTTAACATCAATGGCGTCACGCACATGCACTTTACCTTTGGTACTGGCGCCTTTGGCATAAATTAGCGAGCGTAAGTAGCTACGCATTGACTCACCATGTGCATAGTAGTCATTTTGAACGTCAGGTTTTTTGTTCGACTGACTCATTAACCTTCCCTCTCAATAATATCTAAGCAGACGCGTAACTCTTGTCCGAAGTCATATTTACCAGGACAAACAAAAGTACATAAGGCTAAATCTTCTTCATCTAACTCTAATGCGCCCAACTGCTGCGCCTCATCGGTATCGCGAACCACGAGATCACGTACCAGCAATGTAGGAAGAATATCCAACGGCATAACCCGATCCAGTTGACCGAATGCCATCATGGCACGCTGTGAGCCTCCAGCATGGGTGGTTAAATTAAACAAACGCTTAGCGCCACCGAAGCCTGAGGTAACCGCACGAGTGATGGAGAACTTCTCAGAACCACCACGTACCCAAGGTAGGAACTGATGTTGCTCATCCTCCTCAAGCACCGAGATTTGTTGATGGAAGCGGCCTAAATAATCATAAGCATCTGTCGCTGTATGACCCGATAAAATCGAACCAGAGACCACACGCTGATTCCCCGGTTTTATCTCACCTTCAGTTAACAGGCTCAGCTGAGCGCCTAATTGAGTACGGATAAGCCGCGGCTCGATAACACTCGGACCCGCTAATGCAACGACTCGATCGGTATAAAGTTCACCGGTTAAAAATAGCTGACCAAAAGCAATCACATCTTGATAGCCCAAATGCCACACTGGCCGCTCAACACTTGCAGGTTGAATAAAATGTATATGGGTCCCCACAAGCCCAGCAGGATGAACACCGCCAAATCGATGACTTGTCACATGAGAAAGCTCGGCACCAGGTAAGACTTCACCTTGGTCATGACAAAGATGGAGCGGCCCTTGAGTTAAATAACTCAACACCTGCAAGCCCGCTTTAAAGGCCTCTGCTTGCTCAGCAATGATAATTCTAGGATTGGCAGCTAATGGATTAGAATCCATCGCATTGACGAAAATAGCCGATGGCTGACTATTTAGCTCTGGGACGCGGGAGAAAGGACGAGTTCTTAATGCTGTCCAGAGACCACTCCGAACCAGATTCTGCTGCACTAATTCTTGGGTTAATTGAGAAAGGTCGTCGTAACTTGCAAATGAACATTGCTCATTACCTTCAACAGCAATCACCACAGATTGTAAAATCCGCCGATCTCCTCGATTGATCTCAACCACGACACCGCTGGCGGGTGAGGTAAATAAAACACCGGGGGTCTTTTTATCTTCGAATAAGGGTTGACCTTTTTTGACGCGATCGCCAACTTCAACCATGAGGGTGGGCTTCAAACCTACATACTCTTCACCGAGTATTGCCACTTTCACAGGTGACGCGACATGGTCAATCTCCTGCTTAGGCTCACCGGCGATAGGCACATCTAGGCCCTTCTTAATTATCTTAATCTTGTCTGAGAGTCTTGCCATCGCAAACATCAACCTTAGAAATTAGGGAGTTTCAATCGTAGTTGAAAATTAACTAAAATACCGATATTGAAGTCACATTCTCACACAAAACTGTAACTTAACAACAATACCTAGCTTGACAGCGTGACAGAACTCACTTCAAACCGGCGGCAAGCGACATTAATGTAGTTTTATAACAATAAAACCAGCAAATAAGCATACACTTATTTAGATTTAAGTTAATGATGTATAACAGCATTTTTATATAGCAGAAAACTTAGTTGTAAAATATTTATCGGAAAAAATGATCATTTGATGGCATTGACAATATTAATGTTTCGCTAAACAAAGTCCGTTCTTCATAAAGAAATAAAAAACCGCCTAATAAATAAGCGGTTTTTTAATCATATGTCTATAAAGTTACATACAGTTTGGGCAGCAACCTGTCATCAATTGGCTTCTAAATAAGCCCATATTTAATGGCTTTTGCAAAAAGCACACATCCGAATATAGATGGTGATCGAGTATCTCACTCTTATCATTGGCCGATAAAATGAAATAACGTACCGAGCTATCATTGCAAGCCAATTTCATTTGGCGGATCAAACTTAGGCCGTCGGTTTCAGCTAAACGATAATCGACAATCACCACTTTAGGCTGTAATTCAGCCTGCAACGCTAATGCCTCTGACGCGGTATCAACTCCCACTGCCGCTATCTGGTTTTTCGCTAACAACGCTTTAGCCGCCTCCAAATTAAACCGATTATCATCGACTAATAATACAGGCTTCTCAATTAAGGCTTTAGATAGCTGAGGATTCTTAGTTAAACGGCGACAGGGAAACCTAAATAACACCTTAGTGCCGTTGCCTCTACAGCTACTTAGTCTAAATCGCCCTCCAATCAAGGAGACAATACGCTTACAGGTGTATAAACCTAGGCCGATACCCGATTGCGGCTGAGCGATAAGATTATCGGCTTGAATAAACGGACGATCCAATACTCCTTTAGCCTGTTTGGTCATCCCTTCACCAAAATCACGAATATAAACCCGAAGGAAACCTGGTTGACTCTGACAAACGCCCTTGTCTTGTACATAATCCACATGCAGTTCAATGCGACTCTCTGTACTGTATTTGAAGGCATTATTAATAATATTGGTGATCAATTGAAACAGCTTCGCACTGTCTAGCTCCAAAAAGTTAGCTAAATCGTCACTATAATTAACGACTAAATACTTATCAGCACTGTAGCTAAACGATTGATAATATTGTTCAATATTATTTAAATAATCACGAATGTTAACTCTATCGCTATTCAGTTCTAAGGTTCCAGTTTCCGCCTTACTGTAATTTAAGGTATTTTCTGCAACCGAATTCAGCAGATTAGCCGACCAGATCATTTTGCCAATAATGCTTGATTGTGATGCTGTCAAATGGGCTTCATCACGCAGCTGCTGACTATAGCCAACCAAAGCATTGATCGGAGTTCTAATCTCATGATTAATACTAGATAGAAGCGCGATTTTGGAACGATTTTCAATTTTAACCTCTTTCATCAGACTGGTATTTCTTACCTTAAAAAACCATAAAATTGAACAAGCTAAACCTAAAAATGCGGTCATAAATAAAATCAAACTTAATCGAATAACCTCTCGCGTAGGAACCGCATATTCAGTCTTTAGCGAATAAGCGCTAAAATGCTCTGTCGCTGGAAAATACACCACATCAGAGTAATAGAACCAAGAGAACAAAAAGCCCGAACGTATAGCTTGGCAGTTAGCACTTTCCATTACTTGGTCTTCATGATGGTAGGAGATACAAATACTGCTATCTTTATCCATCCTCTCTTGCATACGCTGATGTGATATCGCATACACCAAATAGGGCATATTGGGTTCATCGATCGCTAGCGTCATAAAACTATAGCGTGGCAAGGCCACTAAAGGCATGCCATTAAAATCAGTACTTAAATGAATATTATCAATGTCATTCTTAAAATCAGGATCGGAGATATATTTCACTTTCATATCAGATGATAAAGTAAGAGCAACCGCTGATTTCATTTTAAGCAATTCTTTAGTAAAAATTTGAAACTCACCTAAAGAGACCGTTTCCGAAGCATTAAAAAACGATTGAATAGAATCAATCAGTATTTTATGTTGAAAAAACATATCTTCTGAAGAGTGCATCACAGCAGTTGATTGCTTATTATAAACTTCTTCAAACTCATAGTTTGAATGCTCCCACTCGGTCAACATAATGACCAAAGTAATAAACAATCCCAATATGAAGCATAGGCATGCCACTCGATTATAAATCAAAAAAACCTCAAATTCTCTTTACCTACAATGATGAAAATATATAATAAATTGACTATATTTAATCGTATACTTAACCGACTTTACACAATAAGAAAATAATACCACCGCTGACTTAAAATTATCTATTACACAAGTTAGACAAATAAAGTAAGGTAATTCCTACAAAAACATCCACATCATAAACCAGCAAATAACCTAATACTGATTTTATTGTAAGAATTAACCTACAAGAACAACAAGAGACTGATTTTAAATAAATTAATCTATGTGAGTAATTTATTGTAAATTGACGACAAACTAATATTAATTCAAAATCCTCTCATAAACTGACCTAGTCATTAACTCTGCCATCATTCTAGTGGTTCAACTGTATTTAAAATCAAGTTACCAATGAAAATAAACTATCAGTCAAGAGTAGCTACATTAAGCCTGTGGCCTAGAGTCACTGCCGTCGTTACTGGCGAAAACACCAAACTATCAAACATGTTTAAACACATGCTTGAGTCTATTGGTATCGAAACAAAGTATACTAAAAACTGCGGCAGAAATATTACCATATCATTAGTTCAACACTCTTGTGATGGCAATTTCATTAGAGCAGACGATATAGATGAAAAAAAATTTATTTATTTAAAAAGTCAGGATACTGAAAGAAAACCCAGTGAATTATACAATCACTTATTAAACTGGATGACAGTAAATTTATTAAGTAGCAGAAAATTTTTCCGCACTGCCAAATTACAACAGCATGTTCCTGATGGGTTAACACCTAAGCTTTCAGAGTTCAATAAAGTTGATGCGAAAAAGTTAACAAAAACATTTAGAGTCATGATGTCACAAGATGTAATACTGCTAAAAAATCACATTAAAGAAAATGAATTCACAAAAACATTAAGATTGATTCACAAAATAAAAGGTTCTTCGAGTATTGCTGAATCTACATTAATAACTCAATACTGCAAAGAAGTTGAAGACTTTAGCAAGGTTGATCATAACGAAAACAGTACATTCATTATGACTATTATTTTAATTGAAACAATTCAAGATATGCTTGAAGTTATAGACAGGTCTTAAACTGATGTCAGATACCAAAGCCATTAATATATTAAACATAGAAGACTGCCCGTTCCAACGTGCAGCCTACTCAACTATGCTTAATGAGCTGGGTTATTACAATATAACGGAAGCCTGTGATGGAGAAGAGGCAATCTCATTCATCGTAGAAAATCAGTACGACCTTATTTTAACTGATATCAATATGCCAAAGATCAATGGCATAGAATTACTGTCATTCTTAAAGCAACATAATAATAGTAGCAATTTGATTATCACAACATCTATGGATAAACCTATGATTGAACTCATTAAATCTATGAGTGCTCATCTTTCATTTGGTTTATTTGAAGTCTTACCTAAGCCTTGCAGCAAATCGATATTGAAAGAATTAATCGACAAACTGCACCGCTGCCAATGTATAAATATTAAGCGCGATAACAAATGTAAAATAATCTCAGCAAACGATTTCAAATCTGCCTTAACTCAAGGTGATATCATCAACTACTATCAACCACAAGTTTCACTCGATGATGGTGAACTGCTGGGCGTTGAGGCACTGGTCAGATGGAATCACCCTGTATATGGTATTTTATCGCCCTATGAGTTTTTACATTTTTGCCAAGATGAAGATGTCGATATAACGCTATTTGAAACCGTCTTACGTAATGCCATTATCGACTGCAAAAGTCACAAAATCGAGTGTCAGTTGTCTGTAAACATCAGTCAGAGATGTTTAGAGTCAGACTCCTTGATCGATACCATAATTGATATCACTAACCAATATGATTTCGATAAATCAATGCTAACGATTGAGCTAACGGAATCTGATGCCTACATAGAATCACTACAGATGCTGACCAACCTCTGCAATCTGCGTTACCACAAAATCAAATTATCAATTGATGACTTCGGCACTGGTTTCTCTTCGCTACAAAAACTCATCAGCTACCCCTTCTGTGAGCTCAAAATCGATCGCAGTTTTGTGTCGACCTGCCTCGAAAATAACACCACAGATACAGTAACTCAGATGTCTATAGCGCTTGGTAAACGATTAGGGTTATCGATCGTCGCAGAAGGCGTAGAGAACCGAGAAACATTAGAACACTTAAAAGAAATTGGTATTGATAAATGCCAAGGGTTTTATACCGGTAGGCCGATGCCGGCTTTGAATATACAAACATTCGCAGGGAGAAATGGATAAATGAATAAGCAACTGACAGTCCTAGTTGTTGATGACCATCCTTTAGTTTGTACGGCATTACAGCTGCTGTTGGAAAAGGAAACCTATATAGCAAAAGTCATCTGTGCTGGAAACTACCAGGAAGCACTACAACAATATCAATCAACAAATCCCAATTTTATTATTGTCGATGCGGATCTCGGCTGCACTACTGGTAACGGCTTCCAGTTGTTCACTCAATTAAAAAAGCTCAACTTCCAAGGCCACTCTTTATGTATTTCGGCAAATGATAATCCCTTGCTGTCTGAAGCGGCATTAAAAATCGGCATGAGCGGGTTTATTGATAAAAATCAGCATACTAGCTCTGTAAGCAGAGCGATTCAAACCATCATGTGTGGTTATAACTTCTTCAAATTAAATAAAGAAAATAGCTTCTTATCTAAAAGGGAATCTGAAATTGCCTCTATGTTAATCAATGGGCTTAAAAATAAGGATATTGCTTTAAATCTTAGTATCAGTCCTAAGACGGTATCGACCTATAAGACACGAATTTTAACTAAATATAATGTGAACAACATTATCGAATTAACTAGTTTCAAAGCCATTACAGATTAATTGATATGATAAAAAAATTGATTCTCTCTTTTATCCTTGCGCTCATTCTGTCCAGTTTTGTCGCTGTCTATTTCTTCATCAAAGCCATGAGCAGTGAAGATTACCAGCTAGAAAAAAGCAATGACAGAACCGCAGTCATTTTCAAATTCATCGTCGATAATGCCAGACTCAAACGCATTATCGCTGCCGACCTATTGGAGGTTAATAACAAAGATCAAGGGTATGATTTCCATAGCACCGCACTCGACTTAAGAAACAAAAAACAGTTTTCCTTTTACAACCTCTCTAATCTCGACTTCTATTTAGATGAATACCTGCCCGATAGCGGCAATCAATTCATCAGATATAAGCTAACCGGGTTGAGCCATAGTAATGATTTTCAGCAAGATCTTAAGTCGGATAAATGCTGGCAATTAGAAAAGTGTCAACGCGAAATCTCGCTAATACCGTCCCATATCAGTCAGTCAAACTTTATGACCAGCTATAACGATAATGGCACCATCAACATCGAGTTTCCCATTTTCAAGAATGAAACCAACATCTTCATAGGAAAATTAGCAGTTAAGGTCAACCTGGCTGATGCCTTAATATATCGCTCTCATGATGTAACACTTTTAAAAGGGGCTGATTTAGACAGCTCAGTGAGCAATCTCAAATTTGTGGATAAAAAAGCGCTGTTTGGTGAACGTTTTTCCTATACCAAAACTCACTTAATCGGAAATAACCTCACCTTGACGATTTTCACACCTTATACCTCGTTAATCCGCGAAAAGTTAGATGGTGTGAAGTTGTTGTTTGTCACCCTATTTGTTCTATTTTTTAGTATATTCAATTTATTAGAGCAGCGGAAAAACAATGTTAAATTACAAAGTATTACTTATAACGATCCACTGACAAACCTATATAACAGGCAATATTTTGATAGTACTGAGTTTTTGAATGACAACCAAAAACACTTAAAAGAAGGTGGAAAATTAAGTGTCATAGTTATCGATGGCGATGGTATCAAGAGCGTTAACGATCAATATGGCCACGCAGTGGGTGATGCGGCCATTCAGCATATCGCCAATACAATTTCTGATTGTACTCGAAACACCGATGTCGCCTTTAGAACTGGTGGCGATGAGTTTGTGGTTATTCTGCGTTCAGACCTAAAGGCGGCTGAATCCTTGACTCAACGAATCAAAATAGCGGTACAGTCTGATAAGCTCGATATTATGAATATCCATATCAAAATTAGTGCCGGCTTCACTGAATTACAAGATGGAGAATCGCTAGACGTCGCTCTCAATCGAGCTGATAAGTTATTGTATGTCGACAAGGCAAATAATCATCAGCAAGCCCACAAGGCAACCGATAAAAGCCAGCTATAAACAGATAAAGGGATAACAGGCTACAGAGTTTAAGAAGTCTTCATTCTGCCTCTATGCCTATACAAAGCATCATCAAACGACAAACAGAGCCTTGTTTATCGTACCAATGCCAGTCAACTTATTATCAAGCTGACTGGCATTGTCACATCTAAAGCCAACAAACAGAGTCTAAACCTTTATGTCTTACGACGAACAATTGTAGGACTACATTGCTATAAGATTCTGACTCGCCTTTACATTCATAAAAGTAAAAAATGCCTTATTTTATAATCCTTTTACTAACAATAAATTAAACGGGCTGACTACTGGTATAACCAGCTCCTACACTTGTAGGAAATGTCGGTTTTCCTAAAAGACAATTCCTACCTGATAGCATCTTTTACAACACCTATTAGGAGATGCCACCATGCCAACACAGCTAACTCACATCAATTTATTAATTGTCGAGCCAAACCCGTTACTTCAAATAGAGCTTGGGAATATCGTCAAACAACAATATCCAGATGCGATCGTGGTCCCAACAAAATCTATCGCTGAAGCAACCAAGAAACTAACTGAACAATCATTCGATCTGGCGATCCTCGAATCAGATATTGAGAACTATGACGGCTTCCAATTGATCAATAAAATCGTCACATCTCAACCTAACTGCAAAGTACTATGTTACTCCAATGGTAACTGTAAATTGGCTCCCTCTTTATCACAGGAGTTTGGTGCAAAAGGCTTCATTAGTAAGCATTCTACGGCAAATGAAATTATGAGTGCGGTCAATTGTCTTTTAGCCGGTTTCATGTTGTTTAAGCCAGATGATCTACAAGATATGCGTAAGCTGTCAAAACGCGAAAAACTCGTATTCCTTTATTTATCGAAAGGCTTAACCAACAAACAGATTTCTGCCAAGTTATTCCTGAGTGAAAAAACCATAAGCACTTATAAAGTAAGATTACTGAAGAAATTCAACAGTCAATCATTCGTGGCACTGATGAACTATAAACAGGCGGTATTAACGGCATAAATTTAACTATCGGCAACACTCTTTTGAATAGCTGAAATGATGGTTTTATGCCGAG
Source organism: Shewanella sp. Isolate11 (assembly GCF_022398315.1). Lineage (GTDB taxonomy): Bacteria > Pseudomonadota > Gammaproteobacteria > Enterobacterales > Shewanellaceae > Shewanella. Next base: position 873,883 of record NZ_JAKEVF010000001.1, on the reverse strand, counting down.
TTGAGTTCATAAAATTAGCTTTAATGTTGATACAAAGCTTTAAACTATGATTTATCACACTTTCAGGGATAGCTAAGGTAGCAAAGCCTCCGGAAAGATCGAATAACTCAACAGGCGCGATCATCACCAAATCGCTTTCAAAAATCAGTTCTTTGGCGATAGCAAATTTATCGACAACTAGCTTATTTTTAATACTATAGCCGTTAGACTGTAGCGCTTCTAAAAACACTCTGCGGTTTTCATTCCACCCCGGAATATTTGAAATAACCATGGTGCGCTGTTTAAGATCGTCGAGTGAAGATACGGGATGTTTTGCACTCGACACTATAGCTAAATGAATATTTTTAATCGATAACTGCCGGATACTCTGACTTCTTTCTTGATTAAATAGATGAAAACCAATATCAACCTCTTCGTTAAGTAGGCCTTTTTCAGTATCTGCGCCCCAATTACGTATCGTGAACAAAGCTTGAGGAAACTCAAGCTTGAGCTGCTGATAAATTTTTTTACCATATATTTCAAAAAGGTGGCTATTCAAAGCCAACGTAATTCTGCCAGTGAATTCACTTGCAACAAACTCACTGGGTAACAAGGTATTGTCGAGCTGCGAAAAACCTTGCTCTAACTTGGGCAGCAATTCCCGCATAAAAGGGCTTAACTGATTTTTACCCTCGATACGGGAGATTAATGGATCCTGCAACTGCTCTCTTAACTTGGCTAAGTCTTTACTGACCGCACCTTCCGAGCGCATTAGTTTAGCTGCAGCTTGTTTCAGTGTAGAACTCTTGGCCATCACCACTAAATTATGCAATAAGTTGTAATCCATACCACTCACTCTCCCTAACTTATTGAATTACCATTCGAGTACTTACATTTATACTTTTGCACTGTCACGACGTTGCTGTTTGGCATCCAAAATCTGCATACCTGCAGTAATCGCCACGACAGCTTTGGATTTAAACTCACGCCGGAACAAGGTATATACCACCACTAAACTGGCCAAAATAAATAATAGAGGGTGGAAGAACCAGCACAACACAGCCATAGAGAAATAATAAGAGCGCAAACCATAGTTATAGGTATGTGCAGCCTGATCTTGTACCGTTGCCATTTGTTCAGCGTATTGTTTTAGCTCAAGGTCATCACCCGTCTTATCTACCGGCGTAGCACCAATCATCACATTTAAAAAACCATATTGACGCATAGACCAGGTAAATTGGAAAAATGCCATCACGAAAATGAAAGTCAGTAAACCCAATTTTAACTGTATAAGTAAATGCACAGGTGGCGCAGTTAACGGGATCGATGCTATCACCTCTTCTAAACGCTCAACTTGAGCAAAAAGAGTCAATACACCGGCAAGTACCAGCATAGTAGTAGAAGCAAAAAAAGTGATGTTACGCTCAAGGTTGGCTAACAGTGCGGCCTCGGAAACCCGAACCTCTCGACTCAGCAATTGGTACATCCAGTGAATTCGATGCTGATGCAAGCACTTGGCAATACAGTTAGTGGTCTTTGCCTTTTTGCGAGCAAAACGGGCATAACCCACCCAGCAAGTAAAAAAACAAACGACAGCGATAATATCAAGCATCGAATATGGCATAGATCTCTTATACCTTTAAATTAAACCTAGGTATTTGTGAATTAAACCTAAGTACCTGTGACTTCTAAACTATTTACTTTAATCACCCAGCAGCATAATGCAATAAATTACGTATTTTTCCCCTTAGGAATAATTTATTAATTTGACTGACGTCAAGACTGACATTGATTAAGCATCTGTTATAGAATTGTTTTATTGGTTATCAAACCAGCAGTTAGCGGTTCTCCACTTGTGGATGAAAAATACTAATTTACAAGGATTGATTATGACGTTTTTTCGCTTGTCTCAACTTGGTGGTTTTCTTGCCAGCACGCTGATTTTAACGGCTTGTGGCGGTTCCAGTAGCGATAACAAAGAGGAGTTGACTTGGGTTCAAGGAGAGTTTGCCCCCTACAGCACCTTTGCTGGACAGTGTGAAGCAAGCAACAGTAACTTCGCGCTTAACGAGAAGCTTTGGTTACGCTCTTGGAGTAATGACACTTATCTTTGGTATGACGAGATTATCGATACCGACCCTACACCATATAGTGTCTTAGAGTATTTCGATCTGTTAAAAACCACTGAACTCTCCCCTACGGGCAATCTTAAAGATCAATTCCACTTTTCCATGCCTACCAGCGAGTGGGAAGCATTAAACCAATCAGGGGCTTCTGTTGGCTACGGCTTTAATATTTACCTACAACAAGCCAGTGCAACCACAGATAGGCAAGTGACAATTACCTATAGCGAACCTAACTCACCAGCGACAGATGCCAGTATTGAGCGCGGCGCAATAATTGTCAGTATCGATGGCGTTAGTGTTAAAGATGCGAATGACAGTGACTCCATCGCCATCTTAAATAACGGTTTATTCCCCGATGAAGATGGACAACAAACCCTATTCGGTATTCTCGATTTAGGAGCTACTCAAGTGCGCAATGTAACGCTCACCGCGCAAACAGTAACTTCGACACCGGTACAAAATGTGAAAACGCTCAGCACTACTTCGGGCAACGTAGGTTATATGCAATTTAACTCGCATATTGCCACCGCCGAACGTGGCTTGTTTGACGCTATCACCTCCCTTAAGAATACTGGAGTTAGCGATCTGGTACTCGACCTACGTTATAACGGCGGAGGACTGCTGGCCATGGCTAGTCAAATGGCTTACATGGTTGCAGGATCTCAGGCCACTCAAAACAAAATTTTCGAATTGAGCACCTTTAACGACAAGTATCCAACCACTAATCCTGTCACCGGTGAAACCTTATCTCCGATGCCGTTTTACAACTCAACCTTGGGTTTCAACACTTCACTGTTGTCTTCAGGACAAGCCTTGCCTACATTGGATTTAAAACGTGTCTATGTGCTCACGACTGATGATACCTGTTCGGCCAGTGAGGCTATTATCAATAGCCTAAGGGGAATTGATATCGAGGTGATTCAACTCGGGTCTACCACCTGTGGTAAGCCTTATGGCTTCTATCCAACACCGAACTGCGGTGAAACATATTTCTCAGTACAATTTAGAGGCGAAAATAACAAAGGTTTTGGCGATTACTCAGATGGCTTTATGCCGAGTCAAAGTCCAACTTTAGAGAGTGAAATTCAGGGATGTCAGTTAAGTGATGACTTTGAACATGCTTTGGGTGACCCCAACGAACGCTTATTATCGGCCGCACTCTATTATCGTGATAACGCCAGTTGCCCAGCGGGCACTCGAAGTATCGCCAAAATGCCCACTCAAACCCAGTTCGTTGATCAAGGTTTTATCTTGCAAGATACTCGTATGCAGACTGTGCTTAAAAATAGTCGTATTTTGAGTCAATAACCCGAGGTGAATATGAGTTTTCATCGCACACTCATCGCCTCGTTAGGGTTGGTATTGCTACTTTCAGACTGTTCATTGCAGGCAGAAAGTAGCCCACAACCGCTTAAACCTGGGCTCATCATCAAGCCAAACCCCGCTTGCACGGCGGAGTTACAACAGGCCATAGCCCTATTGCTCGACGTAGAACAAGTCACAATTGCCAGTGATGCTTTTACCCAATCTAACCGACTGACATTGGAGCGCAAACAACATCGAGATGCTAACGGCCAACTGGTCATGGGACGAACCTTGACCATACCAACAAACGTGCAGCTTCTGATGCAGGGAAAACAATATTTGCTTCAAGATGAACAAGGTAATCAAACTCAGTTGCTAAGTTCCGAGCTTTGCAAGCTTAGTGCGAAAACAAGGTAGTTAAAATAAGTACGTTAAAATAAGCTCTCTGTACTCATACCCAGTATGGTTCCAGTATTGCTTATCAGATACTTCAACAAAAAAGCCACCGCGACAAGCAGTGGCTTTTCATTGAGGATCGATGGAAGATTAACAATGATGTTTATACCTATCAGTTTATCGCCAGTTTGTTGACTAAATCCTGCTTTACGATTTCCAGCGCAGCTAATGCAACTTTGGGCTCAATTCCGTGAGTTTCCAGCAGATAGATTAAATCTACCGCCAACTTTACTTCATCACTGGCCTGCGCGAGTGCCGAATCATTATCTAACTTAGGCTTTTGATCTGCTGTCATTATCTAATATTAGTTATCATTTAATCTAACAAGTTTCACACACTTATTTAGCTGCAACAAGCTTAAGCGTCAGCCATAAAAAAACGCAGCATAAGCTGCGTTTTTTATCTTATATTAAAGATTAAAAGACTACCGTTACATCCGCAGTACAGGTTGAAGTACCCGCATCACATGCTTTGTAAGTATAGCTTCCGCCACCTTTAGTATTAATAACGTCAGCATAAGTAGTGCTTGCTGAAGTGGTCGCAATTTGACTGCCATCACGATAAACATCAACACTAGCCCCTGCTGCTCCGCTGAAGGTTAAGTCAACGTTTTTAACACCTCTACTCTTATAACCATTAGCAGAGATAGTGAAGTCACCACCCGTTTCACCGCCAGTATCACCACCGTTATCGCCACCAGCACAGCCATTAGCTGTCAGGTAAGCATCTGCAGCCGCTGCCTGAACGATACCGTAACCGAAGTACTCATCGTGACCTGAAGCACCGCTGTCCATGGCTGTAGCTTTAAGAGCCTCACGGATCTCACTACCCGTACATTCATTATGGTTAGACCATACCAATGCCGCAACACCTGATACCGCTGGCGTAGCCATAGATGTACCACTCATAAAACCATAATCAGCAGTACCAATATTCACAGTAGCAGTCGACGCTGCTAGGATAGCCGCGCGATCTTCAAATGCTGCACCAACCGCTGGAATAGAAGTGGTATTGGTGTCACCTAGAGTACCGTATAGCATGCCTGATTCGTTATTAATCACGATAGCACCTATACCACCAGAGGCCTCACAGTTAGCTACTTTGTCATGGAATGAAATTGTGCCGCGATCGATAACACAAATGTTACCGTTAGCACCTGTATCAGTTGTATCAGCAATGCCCATGTAATAGGTATTTCCTGAAGCATTACCCGAATTTTCCATTGCACTGCTAGCAATAAAGCCACCATCAACCGTCAATGCAGCCGATGTCGCCATACCTGCAGGATAAGTTGACAGCGTATCTACACCACCCGCAGTAACTTCAACACAAATGGTTTCATCGGTAGTCGCTTTTTTACCACGACCTGTTGTACAAGAAGGGAATTGCGAGAAATCGGCAATATCGTTGTTGGCATCGTTAGCACCGACCATCATTACCGAAGAATAACCGGCTGGATAAGAACGGACATTATTGCCATCGTTACCCGCAGCAGCAACCACGAGTCCCCCTGCATCAACGAAGCCTTGGAAAGCATTCGATTCAACAGAGCTAGCACCACCACCACCAAGACTCATACTGATAATGTTGGCACCCGCTGCGCTACATAAATTAGTCGCATGAGCGAGATCAGAAGAGTATCCCCAACCATCTTCGTTGAAGACTTTAATAATGTGCATATCCACACCTGGTGCCATACCGATAACACCTATATTGTTATCTTCGGCACCAATGGTCCCTGCAACGTGGGTACCGTGTGGCCCCCCATTGACGTTCCAGCTACCAGTGCCAGAATCGTTATCACCAGAAATATTATTCCACACAAAGTCAGGGTTAGATGCATCTAAGCCTGAATCGATAATACATACTTTCATACCGGCTGCGCTATTGAATGAAAGCTGATCAGCTTGAGATTGATACACAGCGTAAGGAGTCACTTGCTGAGTCATAGGATCACCAGCATCGTCACTAAAACTCATCAGGTGACGGCGTTGATCCGCTTCCACCAACTTAACATGAGGGTTGTTCAGCAAGCCTTTAACTTGAGATAGGTCTTTACCACTAAAGGTCGCAGCAATAAAACCATTACCATCGACGTGGACCTGAGCACCTAATTGCTTGGCTAAAGCTTTAACAACACCTTTGTTGGCGTTGTCGACTTGGATGATATAACGGTTATCATCAGCGAAAGCTTGAGTAGAAATGCCTAATCCAATGGCAATTAGCGTAGTTGCTAACTTCGTAAGTTTCATTAAGGTCTCTCCATTATAATTTTTTATCTAGAGTTACTTATGTGAATTCTATTCAAAACAGCCAATACAACAATATTAACGTCTGAGGTAGCCGCTAATTTTGGTGTTTTCCACCACATAGTCAGCACAAACTATCACACCAACCAACCAGCAACAAGCGATTAACACTGGTGAAACATTAATTATATTTCGTCATACAAAATGACAAAAGCCACACACCAAACCCACCTAACGCTTAATTTAAGCTGATAATGATTCGGGTGTGTTGTTCTTTGCTGTTTTGAAAGATCAACCCGCCATATTTATAGAGATAAGCACTGCAGGCTGCCGAATAAGGCTGATATACTCAGCAAAAGATAAATAACCCATAGTGATTTAGATTATGAGCGATACAAGCGTCCCTAAGACACAGAAGTTAGATTTTTCGGCCATCAATAGCAGCACGGCAAAATCATTTAATGAGCAAAAAAATCTAATTAAAAGATTGTTTAAAGGCAAAAGTGCCAACTGTGAAGTGTGCCAGCAACCCTTACAATTAATCGTGCCAGCCGACAATCAAACCCGCGGAAAATATGGTGTATTTTGTAAAAAAGGCTGCACCGATATTGAGCTAGAAATGGAAGTGATTGGCTAGCAGCCCATATTAATTAAAAAGTGCCAATGAAAAGCTGCTAATTAAATTATTTAACGCTTGTGATAGCGGGTAATAAACTTATCCAATTGATTGGCGAAAGCCTGTTTTTCGCTTTGGCCAATCGCTGCGGGCCCGCCAGTTTGTACTCCGCTGGCACGCATCGTATCCATAAAGTCACGCATATTGAGAATAGATTTAATATTATGGATGCTATATAACTCCCCTCGAGGGTTTAGCGCCACGCCACCTTTATCAATCACTTCTGACGCTAAGGGAATATCAGCGGTGATCACTAAATCCCCGGCATCCAGACGCTTCACAATTTCATCATCAGCCACATCGAAACCCGACGAAACCGTCAACAGTTTAATAAAACGCGATGGCGGAATACGCATACTATGATTAGCCACTAAAGTCATTTCAACTTCAGCGCGATCCGCTGCACGAAATAAGATCTCTTTAATTACGCCTGGGCAAGCGTCGGCATCGACCCAAATTTTCATCTCTTTATCCTACTTAACAGCTCTCTTTATTGGCCAATACTTTAACAGCTAATCGACCAAATCTCCTGCATGAATATCTGTGAATCACGCGGAATTTTTGGAGTAACACTTTAGCGATGAATATGATAATTTTAAATCAGACTTCACTCACCTTAACCCATTATGCCTCAAGCCGGAACTCAACCAAGCAACACCTTTTTTAAGCCCGAGTGCTTAGATTTTCTCGCCAAACTGCAGGCCAACAATAACCGTGACTGGTTTAAAACCAATCAAGCCCAATATGAAGCTCAAGTTCGCACGCCGGCGCTGAGGTTTATCGAAGCCATGGCGCCTCAAGTTAACCAATTATCACCAAGATTAACCGCAGTAGCCAAAAAAGTCGGCGGCAGCCTGATGCGTCCACAAAGAGATGCGCGCTTCAGCCACGATAAGACGCCCTATAAAATCAATGTCGGTATTCAATTTCGCCACTTTCAAGGCAAAGATGTCCACGCACCCGGTCTTTATCTGCATATTGCTAACGAGGGCTGTTTTCTTGGCGCCGGTATTTGGCATCCAGATAGCAAAGCACTAAATCAAATTCGCAGCTGTATTGATGACAATCCTAATGCCTACAAACAAGCCTTAGTTCAATTGAGTAAGGCCGGTTTTGCCATGCAAGGTGATAGTCTGATCAGACCGCCTAAAGGTTTTGACAAAACTCACCCCATGTTAGAAGAGTTGAAGCGCAAAGATTTTATCGCTATCAAACCTGTCAGCAAGGAACAATTATTGAGCCAACATTTCGATACTTGGTGTACTGAACAATTTTTACAAACCAATAAGCTTATGAGTTATCTCTGTTTTGCACTCGAGCTCGATTACTAACTTTAAGGATAAAGTAGCCTATGAAACTCTACGAACTAGCCATTACTCCCAATGCCAAACGTGTCAATATTTTCCTCAACGAAATGGGGATTGAAATAGAACGAGTAGTTGTCAATGTTCGCGCCGGGGAGAACCTTAATCCCGAGTTTAAATCAAAGAGTATTAATGGCCGTATCCCACTGCTGGAACTCGATGATGGTCAAACTCTATGTGAGTCTGTGGCAATTTGCCGCTACTTCGATGAACTCAATCCCAGCGAACAATCGCTATTTGGCAACACTCCACTGGAAAAGGCACAAATAGAGATGTGGCAGCGAATTTGTGAACTACAAGGATTAAACTATGCGACTCAGGCCTTTAGAAATATTACCCAAGTTTACCAAGATAGAGAGCGCTGCGTAGCAGCATGGGGACACGAATCGCGTCTTAGGGTCATTGAATTTTTACCGACACTAGAAAAACAACTTCGCCAACAAGCTTATATCGCAGGTGAACGATTTACTATCGCCGATATCACAGCTTACACCTTCATCACCATGCTACCCAGACTCGAAATTAGCTTAGATGAAAAATTCACTCATTTATTAGCTTGGATAACTAAAGTAGAACAACGCCCAGCCATTATTGCGGTGAATAGTGCTTTACCAGCTTAAGCAAGGTATCGATTAACAAAGACGAAAAAATTAAGCTGGTGTAATTACTCACCAGCTAAAAAATCCAACAATTTAGGAATAAACGCTTTGCCCTCTTGCACACCACGATAATAAACTGCAGAGACTTTACTGATATCACGTTCCAATCGGGATAACCCCAGTGGTGTTACAGGCTGTAACACCAATGCCGAGCCTTGGCTTTGGGCTTTCTCTAAATCAACTAATGCCTGATTATAAACCTGATGGCGTTCGAGTAAGGCGTTAGCCACCTTGGGATAACGGCGATAAACCCGTTTGGCAAGCCACTTTAATTTAAACGCTGATTTTCGGTATTCACTTTCTTGGGTCAAAATCACCACTTGGCGCGAATAGCCATCTTTTCTCGCCTGAGCTAAAGGAATGGGTGCGCCAATGCCACCATCGAGATAGGGCACAGTGTCGATCACTGTCGGTTTAGAAATAAAAGGTAAGCTGCTGGAGGCGATTAATACATCAAGAAATCGCTGATGGTTGCTAAAGTCCTTCATACCAAAAAAGTCCGTTTCGCCGCTTAGGCAATTAAACGCACCGACTTTAAACTCACTACCACTGCTGGCGAAGGTATCAAAATCATAAGGCACTAATTCATTTGCCATGCGGCGATAGGTAAAATCGGTATTTACATAATTGCCGTCACGCAAGAGATGCTTCAATCCCATATAGCGTTTGTCACTCAAGAAGCCTTGCTGGATCTCGAGATTACGTCCTTGTTGACGGGAGAGGTATGATGCAGGGTAAATGGCACCTGCTGATACACCGACAAGATACTCAAAATGAATGTCTGCTTCGAGTAAAGCATCCAATACACCAGCAGTATATATAGCCCTAAGCCCACCGCCTTCGAGCACTAATGCCGTTTTAGCCGGCGTACAAATTTGAGTCATGGATCATGGGTTCCTGCATTAGCTCACAATTAAAGTGAGCCCAATTTATGCATCCTCAGGTTGAATATGGCCGACCAAAAGCACTGGGGCCGCATCAATTTCATTAGCATCCATCATAGAGGCAATACGCTCAACAGCTGACAACAACTGACTCTGCTCCCACTCTTCAAGGTTTTGATAACGTTTAATAAAGTGATCTTGTAGTGGCTTAGGCGCAGCACTCAAAATGGCAATCCCCGCCTCGCTCAGAGACAAATGCCATTTACGCTTATCTGACTGACTACGAGTCCGCACCACCAGCTCTCTCGCTTCGAGGCGATCAATAATGGTAGCAACGGTCGCTGGACTCAAAGCCACCTCTTGTGCAATATCTTTCGCCAACGGCCGATCCAGCTGGGAGATGGTTTGCATTACCATCAATTGAGGCCCAGTTAACCCCGACTGTTTATTGAGTTGCCGAGAATGTATATCGATAGCTCGGATCACTCGGCGCAGTGAAATTAATAGTTGTTCGTACTTTTCCATAACTCCCCTCTCATTTCAGCCGCACCATAACAGAAATAGTCTCTAAACACATGTCCCGAATAATAAAATAGTTAGGGTAAAGAGAGTATGATTATCTTTTAAACGGCTAATACCTGCATTTAATTGTAGCTAGTGACAATCTCGTCGCCATGGTGCAAACACTTCTGGTAAACTTGCGCTCATTACACCCAATTCGGCTAGGCATATTTTCATGGGCGACTCCAACACATCTTCATTTACATCTTCAGCTAGCGAGATTGAGGAGCAAATACAACAACTGCATCAAAATCTTGATGCGAACACCCCAGCCCAAAAGCGCGCATTAAGCTATAGCATTACTATTTGCCAACTGTTCAATCAAGTGCTGCAAAGCAAACTACCAGCCGATCGTATCATTGCCGAGTATTTTCGAGCCCATAAAAAGCACGGTTCGAAGGACCGACGTGTCATACGCGAAACCTTGTTTGCATTATTTCGTTGGTATGGCTGGTTACTGCAATTTAACGACCAGTATGACCTTAGCAGCAGCTGGTTTACCTCCTTGGTTATCACTGCAAAACTTGAACAGCACACTTGGCAAGATATCAACTTGGCTTGGCAACAGTTTGCTGGCCGACCAGAATTAGAGTCGATAATATCAATAGACGTTGAGCCACAACTGGTCGCCAAACAACACTGGTTGCAACAGGGTTTCCCCAAGCTTGATTTTGCCATTAAGCGTTTATTACCCGCTTGGTTTTGGTCTCATGCCCCCAAGTTATCTCACCAAGAGCAAGATGCTTTAGTCGAGTCTTTGTGCTCTCGCCCCCCTATCTGGGGACGTTTACAGGGTATTTCATTTAACGAAGCAATCGCTAAACTCAGCGCTGCCGATATCCAAGCTCAGGCTAGTCACTATTTTACCGATAGCATCAACTTAGGCCATAAGAGCATTAATCTCAATGGCTTATCTATTTATCGTGATGGTAAAGTTGAGATCCAAGATCTCGGCTCTCAGGTTATCGGTAATATTTGTGCTCCTAAGCCTGATGATAATTGGTGGGATTGTTGCAGTGGCGCTGGCGGAAAAAGCCTACAGCTGCGCTCCTTGATGTTACAACAAGACGCTTCTAGTACAGGAACCCTAGTCGCCTCAGATATTCGCCGTAAACCTTTAGCCGAACTAGAGAAAAGAGCACTGCGCGCCGGATTCAACAATATCAGCCTCTCACCTTGGCAAACCGACGAGCTACCAGTACCAGAAAGTCATTTCGATGGTGTGTTGGTCGATGCTCCTTGTAGCTGTACCGGCACTTGGCGACGTAATCCCGATATGCGCTGGTTAGATGATGAATCAGCAATTACTGATAAAGCGAGTCTGCAGTTGGATATTTTAACTCGCGCCTCCAAAGCGGTAAAAGTTGGCGGTCATCTTGTGTACGCCACTTGCTCCATAAGCCCGCAGGAAAACGAAGCTGTCGTCGAAGCATTTTTAGCCCAACATCCTCAGTTCCAAATTGAAACCGTGACCCACCCGTTTACTCAAGTGCAAGTGGAGATGTTAACTGTCCTTCCCTATCAAGCCGATAGCGATGGTATGTTTGTCGCTCGGATGATTAAAAATTAGCTTCACTTGGCCTTCATCATAATGCCCAAAAACTGTCACTGCATTGTCACTTTATCCTCTTAGGATGCGGTTAGCCGCTATGACGTGCTAAAACTGACAATGCAGAGGTATTTAATGTCGTATATTGATCATTCAGAAATTAATGAATTCGAATTGGGCGAAAATGACATCAGTCATCATGAAATATCAGACGAAGATGTCCCCTTGTGGCAACAAGATGACCAAGCCTGTTTGAAATCTAAACGCACTCGTGATCGTCGCCGTCAATATCAACAGCAAGAAGATAACAGTACAGATAGAAGCTATCGTGAATCCCGCTGGCGTTAGGCGCTAGTTATTCGATAGACGCAGGCACAAACAGCTAAGTAGTAACCACTTCTGGCTGGGCTGAACAAAGCTTATATCGCTATAAACCAAGCCTCTGCGCTTGGTTTCGTTTTACTCTGGTTTCAAAGCTTAGTTTTTAACTGTGATTTCAAACTCAATCTCTTAACTATGGGCACTAAACTTTGGTTTTATAGCTTGGCTCCCCAGTAACCCCTTTAGCCATCTTATTTAATTTTTATCTATAAAAATCAGAAAATAATAACTGAATCATCAAAGATGTCCTCCTTAAGACTGCTTAATTACTGTAATTTAGACAAAATTAAATTGCACACAATTTAATTTTACACTAGACTAATGATATTCAATATAGGAGAACACCATGACCAGCCAATCAAACTCTATCTATGATTATTCCGTCACCAACATCGACGGCACTAGCCGTTCAATGAGTGATTTTAAAGGTAAGGTATTACTGATAGTAAATACCGCAAGTAAGTGTGGCTTCACTCCACAGTACAAAGCACTACAAGCGCTTTATGATACTTATGGTGCTGATAAGTTTGCTGTTCTCGGTTTTCCTTGCAACCAATTTGGCAAGCAAGAACAAGCTGATGAAGCAGAAATTAGCCAATTCTGCGAACTTAACTTTGGGGTTAATTTCCCACTTTTCGCCAAAATCGAAGTCAATGGTGATAAAGCAGATCCCTTATACAAGTTTTTAAAAAAACAAGCTAAGGGATTATTAGGTAGTGAATCCATTAAGTGGAATTTCACCAAGTTCTTAGTCAGCGCCGAAGGCCAAGTATTAGAACGCTTTGCTCCAACAACGACACCAGAATCTTTGGAACAAAAAATAAAAGCTTTAGTTAATTAATCCAAACATTTATCGAGAATGATACAAAAAAACAAAATAAAGCTGTTCATTTTTTGAACTTATTTTAATTCAATAACTCCAATTATTGAACGCGAAGAGTTTGTTTTCATGTTCATCATTCTCCCTGGGACTTCTAGCGCAGTCCCCTTGATCTTAAATAGATCGACAGGCAACCTCCTAGGTTGCCTTTTTTTATGGTTTGTTTTTAAATAAAAAAAACAACCACTTAATATTAACATCGAAAGAAAATGCAAAATAAATCAAAAAAATCTCATCCTGCAGTGAACTAATTTATATTTTATCACTCTGATAATATGTAACAGATTTTTCATCATTTTTGTTCATTCTCCTCCCTTTGGTGACAGTTTAAGTCCCAAGAGCATCGCCACCGCTAGCGCACTTGGCCAGATGACTCGTAAATACTTCGTTATGGCAACCTTGGGTTGCCATTTTTTTTAAACAATTTTCATCTAGAAAGACAATTTAAGCCTTAATACTAATGGCAATAACAGATCAAAAGTTTAGGCTTGGGTAGAGAAAACTAGTGAATTCATAATCAATCGAAATTTTTTCATCACTGACGGGAACTAAGATTATTTTTTCCACTCTGATATTAGGTAACAGATTTTTCATCATTTTTGTTCATAACCTCCCTTTGGTGACCGACTGGTCCCAAGAGCATCAACCAACGCTAGCGCACTTGGACAGATGACTCGCAAATACTTTGTTTATGGCAACCTTTGGTTGCCATTTTTTTTGCCTTCTCAAATCTAGTTTTTAGAAATAGCAGCCCCTGCTAATCCATTAGCCCACGATCAGCTAATAATACCAATCGCAGTAATTATCTGATCATTCCTGCTAGTTAAAACCGCCGATAACCATGTTGTAAATTTTGTATTAGAATAACTAGTTACTGTAATTTACGCCTTGTTATCGACAATTTTCCCTGCGCCCATTCTTTTATAAAGCGGGCTGATCACTAATTTACTTTGATTGGTATAACAATCGGTATAAAAGGCAGACTATAAAAAAGCGGCCACTAGAGCCGCTGTTAATCAAACTGAAATCGATTTAATCAGTTAAAAAGTCACTTAATTGTTTATCTAACTGCACGGCTAATGAAGGGTGATAGCCAGCGCGAGCTTGACGATAGACAGCCTTAATATCCGTTTTATAGCCCGCCACTTGAAGCGCCGCATATAGAGGCCGGACAAACTTGGCTCTACCTATGCGGCTCAAGTAGGATTCGACTAACGGCAACACTGCATCATAATGATTACGAATGGTTACTTTAAACCAGTCACAGGCGATTTCAGCATTAGTCGAATGACTAAAATCAAATTGACTGTCTAGCTGCTGCAACTGCTGATGAGTGAGTATTTGTGGCAAACTGGCCAAGAAGTATTGCCAATGATGTACGCGCCAGCTCTCGGTACCCTGCTTGTCTATTTCACCAGTCGCTTGCCAATGCTTCAACAAGCTATCGACTTTATCTAGACTGTCTGAGGTCGGTGCAACAAACCAACTGGGCATGCCAGTGGCATAAACCCACTCTAACAGCTCTTGCTCGCTGATCTTGTCTTTATGCTCAACCAGTAACGTCCGCTTAGCGTAATCGACAAAAGTTTCTGTGGTTATGGCTTTAAAGGCAAAATGATTCACATAAGTAAACAAGAAACGGTCAAACTCATTGCGTCCAAGACGCTTTTCCAGCTCATGGACAAACATCGATGCTTTATCGTAAGTAAAACGATTAAACGCATCATTTGGATCCCCTTGTTGTACATTTGCCGGTAAGGTTTGCGTTTCTAATGGCAAAGTAGACAGTTCTTGCTGTAAGCGACCATACTCTAACACCACTTCAAGCTGAGCTAGCTCTTTACCATAAACAGCTTCGACGATGCGATTGGTAAAATATGTGGTAAAGCCTTCGTTTAGCCATAAATCGCGCCAAGTCGCATTACTGACTAAATTGCCCGTCCAAGAATGGGCTAATTCGTGAGCAACTGTGGATACCAGACTCTTATCACCAGCAATTAATGTTGGTGTCATAAAGGCCAAGCACGGATTTTCCATACCACCAAATGGAAAGCTCGGTGGCAGTACTAACATATCGTAACGTCCCCACTGATAAGGCCCGAGTAACGACTCGGCAATCTCCACCATCTGCTCGGTATCTTCAAACTCACAAACTGCTGCCTGTAACACTTCCGGCTCGGCATACACGCCGGTACGGTCACCTAATGCACCAAAATCTAGAGCGCCTACCGCAATCGCCATCAGATGCGTTGGCATCGGCTTTTCCATGGTAAAACTAAAACAGCCATTTAAAGCGGCTTGAGGATCATTCATCGCACTCATCACCGCACGCATACCTATTGGTGCTGTAACTTTGGCGTCAAAGGTGATTCTGGCTTTAGGAGTATCTTGCAAAGGGATCCAGCTACGGGCATTGATCGGTTGAGACTGGCTAAACAGGAAAGGCTGCTTTTTACCACTGGTTTGTGCAGGAGTTAACCATTGTAAGCCTTGAGCTTTGGGACTGGTCTGATAATCAATCTGCACATGCGACGTTGCAGATTGCAATGTGATAGCCAATCGTTGACCGCGAATCGAATCTTGTTGATCAAAACTAAAACACAATAGTTTGCCATCTTGATCAGATACTTTTTCAATAAGCAAATCTCGACTATCTAAATACAAGTTACGACAGCTGGAATCGACATAGTTTAAATCTAAGCGTGCACAGCCCGTTAGCCGCTTTTGCTCAAAATCCACCTCAAGCTCAAGGGTTAAATGTGATACTTGAATTTGCTCTACATTGGCAAACGAATGGTAGTCATGATTATTATCCCATTGCTCTAACACTGGCTTTCCTTTCGTGATTGATTTTTATTAGTTTTGATTATCGGCTGTTATTACTCAGATTTGCAGCAGGTATTTATTACCGTAATTTGTTACAGCCACTTGTTGCAGCCATCCATAGCCGAAAACAGCAATAGTGCATTTTAGCTCTAGGCAAAGAGGTTGTCATTGAGATTGGCCTACTATAGTGAGGCTATTTTAGCTGCTTAAACACAAGGTTAACTTTTATTAATGCAAAAATTTTAAATTATTTCTGAACTAATCTGAATCTAAGCACTCTGAATATATGAACAGAATTTACAGTGATTAATTGTTATTCCCTGCAAGAGTTCAATTAATCATTAATGCTTTCATAGTTCATCATCATTCCCTTTTAGATAGTTTTTAGCGCAGCTATCACAAGCTTCCAATTTGGAACTTTAGGCGACCTAATTTAGGTCGCTTTTTTTATGCTTTCCCATCAACGACTAATTCAAAAGTAATCACATAAAGCTGATCTACATTGGGATAAATATCGCCAATAATAAGTTTTAACTCAGCCAATGTTATGTTTTCTTGCTTGGCATGATATGTAGTTAACTCTCCATACCTAACCGGCACGACAGAGATGACTTTTATCGCAGCAAACCAACGTCCGTCTTCAAAAGTCGACAGCTGAACAATGCTCCCAGGCTCAAGCTCTTTTTCTGTAGCATCTCGAATGGTGATGGTTTTCTTTCCCGATAAAATATCGGCTTCAAATCGTTCAAAGAAAGTGATTTCAGATAAACTCATGGCGATCTCTATTAGCAAAGACAAACTGGTATTGAGTGCTAACTGTAAACACTATTGCGAAACTAAAGAAGGTTGGCAGAAGAAACAATCTAAAAGTTTTAGGCTTGGGTATTTTGGTTCACAAGAAATGTTCCAGACACAAATATCAAACCTGTCCATCCCTGGGGTTTGACATAAGTGTTCCAGACACAAATATCAAACCTATCCATCCCTGGGCTTTGACATAAGTGTTCCAGACACAAAAAAGGCCTCAAATGAGGCCTTTTTGCATAAGGTTCGAAAGTTATAGGCGGATGCCTGCTTTCTCTAGGTCTTTAGCCGTTACACTGCGAGGAAGTGGAACATAACCATCTTTCTCAACGATTTGCTGACCTTGCTTAGATAAGATAAAGCGTAGGAACTCACGTTCTAGTGGCGCTAAATCTTTGTTTGGATGCTTGTTCACGTAGACATATAGATAACGTGATAGTGGGTAGCTACCGTCAGCAGCGTGCTCTGGTGTCGCAGGGACAAAGTCATTGCCTTTCTTAGAGATAGCTACGGCTTTAACACCCGCAGTCTTATAACCAATACCAGAATAACCAATAGCGTTAAGTGACTGAGATACAGATTGTACAACAGACGCAGAACCCGGTTGCTCGTTCACATTAGCTTTGAAGTCACCTTTACACAGTGCTTTCTTCTTGAAGTAACCGTAAGTACCCGATACTGAGTTACGACCATAAAGCTGTACGTCTTTAGCTGACCAGTCACCCGTTAGGCCAAGGTCACCCCAACGCTGAACGTCATTACCGCCACACTTGTGAGTCGCAGAGAAGATACCGTCAATTTGGTCAATACTTAGACCTTGGATTGGGTTATCTTTGTGTACGAATACGGCGAGAGCATCGATAGCAACACGGATCATTGTTGGTTGGTAACCATAATGCTTTTCGAACGCTTCAACTTCGTTAGGCTTCATCTTACGGCTCATTGGGCCGAACTGAGAAGTACCTTCAGTAAGTGCTGGTGGCGCAGTAGAAGAACCTGCTGCTTGGATTTGGATATTAACGTTAGGGTACATCTCTTTATATTCTTCAGCCCATAACGTCATCATGTTGGCTAGCGTGTCTGAACCGACAGAAGACAGGTTACCCGATACGCCACTGCTTTTTTCATAAGTAGGTAATGATGGGTCAATAGCGGCCATCGAGGCTGCTGAAAATACACTAGCGGCCGTTAAACTCACCGCACCAACAAGCTGTTTAAGTTTCATTCTATGCTCCAGTGTTAAGCGAACTTGCTTACTCTCTCTATTTAAGTTGCAGCTAGTATCAAACGCCACGATGACAAGTCTATGACTGAGATGTGACACTTAGATGACAAAACGCACTATTTTCGCTTTTTTAGGATTTTTTCTGGTTCTATTGTCAAATCATAGTCATTTGAAATGACAAACGCCGTCATAAAAGACGGCGTTTGTGTAACAATTCCTGAGCACTACTCCAGCAAGTGATTTGGAATAATAAAACTAAAGCGACTGCCTTTACCCACTTTACTCTCTATCATCAAATCACTTTGGTGATGACTCAAGGCATGTTTAGTGATTGCTAGCCCCAGACCCGATCCACCGCTTTGGCGAGAACGCGCACTATCGACTCGATAGAAACGCTCAGTCAAGCGCGCCAAGTGTTGCGGCGCAATTCCCTCACCGGTATCGGTAACACTAAACTCGGCACCTAATGCAACTCGTTTCCAAGCAATTGCTACCTTACCACCGGGCTCAGTATATCGAATCGCGTTGGACACTAAGTTAGAGCAAGCACTTCTCAGTAACATCTCGTTGCCGTAAATATTAAGCTTAGGCGTACTGTCGAAACTTAATTCGTATTCATCCATTGCCAGCGCTTTGGCTTCTTCTTTTAAAGTATCCATCAACACAGTCATGTTAACCTTGGCTTCAAGATTAACAGCAGAGGCATCTTCGATACGCGAGAGCACTAATAACTGCTCAACCATAGAGCGCATACGATTGGTCTGCTGCTGCATCTGATCCATCGCCTTAATACTGGGCGAATTAGGCTCAGCCATTCCCTGCATCATTTCAAGATAGCCTTGCAGTACCGTTAATGGCGTTTTAAGTTCATGAGAAACGTTGGCGACAAACTCTTTACGCATGCCTTCAAGCTGACGAATACGGGTTATATCTCGGGCAATCAATAATAATTGACCGGCACCATAACCCATAATACGGATTTCGAGCACCCGCCCTTCACTTTGGGTATCAATATACTCAAAGGGATCATCAAACTGAGCTTTTCTGAGATAGAGAGAAAAATCGGGATGGCGGATCAGGTTATCAATTCGTTGCCCATTATCTTGTGGCCAAACAAGCCCCAATAACAGCTGAGCTAATTTGTTACACCACAACATATTGAGTTGCGAGTCCAACACCACTGCCGCATCGGGCAGCGCTTCGGCACCTTGACGGAATCGGCTTAATAGATGCGCCAACTGGCCTACACGTTTACGATTCTTGCCTTGTAAACGATAGATACCATTAAACACCCCTTCCCAACTGCCATTGCCATTAGGTGGTGTCAGTCGTTTATCACGCCATAACCAAAAGTTAAGCCTAGATAACTGCTTGTAATGCCATAGAAGTAATCCAATACTAGCAAGCAACATCACCCACAAGACTTGGCCTACAACCAATCCAACCACAAAACTACACAGCAGAAAAAGTACTAAACGAGAAAGAAGTCGATACCCAGAATATGATTTAAACATAGAGAAACCATTGCGAGCAATTGGGCACAAGATAACGTAAATCGTCATCTGTGCCTATCAATTTACTAGAGCCTTGTTGAGAAGCGGTAGCCTGCACCCCGAACGGTTTGGATCAGACGATCATGATTTGACGGTTCAACAGCTTTACGCAATCGACGGATATGTACATCGACAGTACGATCTTCAACATACACGTTAGTGCCCCAAACATTATCTAACAACTGTTCACGGCTATAGACACGCTCAGGGTGCGTCATAAAGAAATGCAGTAGTTTAAACTCAGTTGGGCCCATATCTAAAACTTGCTCACCCACGGTCACACGATGACTGACAGGATCGAGTACCAGTCCTTGCACATCGATAGGCTCTTCTAGCGCAGTGGGGGCACTACGGCGCATTACAGCTTTAATGCGAGCCACCAGCTCTTTAGGAGAAAAAGGCTTAGTAATATAGTCATCGGCGCCCACTTCTAAACCTTTGACCTTATCTTCCTCTTCGCCACGAGCAGTCAGCATGATCACCGGAATATGGCGAGTATATTCATCTTGGCGCAATTTTTTGGCTAATTGAATACCGCTCCCACCGGGAAACATCCAATCGAGTAGGACTAAATCTGGGTAAGGCTCAGACAACATATCCAACGCTGAATCGAAATCTTCCGCAGATGTTGTCGTAAATCCATGTTGCTCTAGTACAAAGGTCAGCATCTCACGGATGGCTAACTCATCTTCAACTATTAAAATCCTTGCAGTCATAATGCGATCTTCTATCAGTGAATTCCCACAGTAGCATTATTAGTCTGTTTTATTACAAAATTATGAAACAGCCTGCTTATATTGTCATAAAGTGGTAATTTTTGTCATAAAAGTTAAAAACAATAAATCGAGTAAAACAAAAGGGAGGCCTAAGCCTCCCTTCATCGGATCGATAAACTTGCAGCCTTGTTTAGAACTTGTGTTCTAGACCAACACCGAAGAATTTATCGTCGATATCATCACCTTCCATTGAACTATTAGTATAGAAAGCGAATAGTTTTGTCGGCTTACCTAGCTTGTAGTCACCACCAACTGACCACATATCGCCTTTGTCTTCCATATCTTGGTACTGTGCTTTTAACACAATCGCATCGATAGTATAAGCCGCGCTGAATAGATAGCCTGACTGGCTGTCACCCGATACTGGGTCACCGTTTTTATCATAAGTTTCTTCTTGCTGCTGGTACATACCGCCAAGAACTAAACCAGCAATTTTACCTTGAACAGTCGCACGAACCACTTCGTAGCCTTTCACGTCTGAATCATAAGCAACAGAAGCATAAACTGGGGTTTTCTTCAGTTTTGCATCACCATACATTGCTGCAACACTGAAACCATCTTGACCGTATTGAGAGCTAGAACCTTCAGCACCATAGGTAACACCCACTTTGAAATCACCCAGTGATGGAGTGATATAAGTTGCTGTTTGCTCTAGGCGGTTTTCACCTTTAAATAAGGTTTTTAAATCACCTGATAAATCGTTGAATTGGTCAACCTTACCTTGTGAAACTTTCAACATGGTGTCGTTACGACCCACAGAGAAAGCACCAAAGTTACCTTTTAAACCAACGAACTGGTTACGGGCTTTGAAGTTTTCCTTCACATCATCGCCAGTATCTACTTCGTACTCGATGGTGTAGAAAGCTTCTAGTGAACTGCTTAGCTCAAAGCCACCTTTCGCACCGAAACGTGAAGAATTGCTTTGAATCGTAGTGGTTGCATCATCATCCACATCATTTGATTGTGCAGTGACGTTTAATTTGCCATAAACCGTTAATGGTTCTGCTGCATGAGCAGAAGCTAAAGTGGCAGAGGCTAGCGCAGAAGCAAGTAGAGTTTTACAAAAAACGTTCATCATTTCATCCTTTCGACTTTGGTTCGTCTTGGTTATTGGTTTGGACGGCCGAAAGTGTGCAACTTTTATGTTTCAGTTTTATTTCATCGAAATCCCATTGTCATCAAACAGCGATAAGCCATCAGACTCACTAATAGAGAAATCCAGTATTTATGGGCGTTGCAGACAATTAAAACCCAATATTACAATTTGATGAATTATGACATTAACACTGCAATTAATGGTTTTTAATGGACAACAATTGCGGTTTACCCGACGTCGACAATGACTTACACTGCGGCTTTATTTTTGATTGAGCGCCTATCATGTGGTTTAAAAATCTTACTGTTTATCGTTTCAATAAACCTTTCTCTGTCGATGCTGAAGCGCTAGAGAAGTCATTGGAAGACTTTACTTTTTCTCCTTGTTCTAGCCAGGATGTTAGCAAATTTGGTTTTTCTAACGCCTTAGGAAAGTTAGGCCAATCTTTAGTTCATAGTGCCGAAAATCGTCACCTTATCTGTGCGACAAAAGAGGAGAAGATCCTACCGTCACAGGTGATAAAAGAAGCACTCGAAGAAAAAGTGGCACTCATCGAAGATCAAGAAAACCGTAAACTGGCGAAGAAAGAGAAAGACTCGTTAAAAGACGAGATCACCACCACCTTATTGCCACGCGCATTCTCACGCCGCAGCCAGATCCATGCGTTGATCTTGCCTGAAATCGAAATGATCTTGGTCGACAGCTCGAGTGCAGCCAAAGCTGAAGAATTACTGGCACTTCTGCGTAAAGCCCTTGGCAGCTTACCCGTTATTCCGATGAGC
This sequence comes from Shewanella sp. Isolate11, assembly GCF_022398315.1. Taxonomy (GTDB): domain Bacteria; phylum Pseudomonadota; class Gammaproteobacteria; order Enterobacterales; family Shewanellaceae; genus Shewanella. The sequence goes on along the minus strand of NZ_JAKEVF010000001.1, from coordinate 851,752 downwards.
GTGAAAACACCTATAGAAACTCAACTGACTCAATGGTTGCAAGCCAATGAAGCGCCAACGCCATTTGAGATCCAAGATGAAGCCGAGCTGAAATCAGACTCAGATGAAGGCGGCATTGTGCGTTTCAAGCAGCAAGATCTTACTGAAACTGAGGTGCTGGCTCACATCGAAGTGGGCAAACAAGTGCATAAACTGGCGCTACACTTCGGCCAGTCAATCGCCTTTATCCTGCAATCAGATGCGGGCATTAAGCGCCTCAAATTCTCGGAAGAGTTCAGAGCCGGTAACGATGAAGTCGGCACTGAAGACCCTATCGCCAGACTCGATGCCGATTTTGCACTGATGGGCAGTGAATTAGTCGCCCTAATGAAAGCCCTAGTCGAAGCCCTAGGCGGAATGGAAGATAGCCTGTAACAGCTTATTGGCGATGTTAAAACCTAGGTTTTAAATACATAGCTTTTAAAGACATAGCTTTTAAAGACATAGCTTTTAACCCCTTAGCTGTAACCCATAAAAAACCACCGACTTTCGGTGGTTTTTTATGCTCGACTCAGATTAGTTCGAATCGTTTTTGCTATTGAGTTTGCCATCGTTATCAAATGGCCAATCAATGCCTAACCAAGCTTTAAAGAAAGCTTTTTGCGCCTTAGATGGCTTATCGACAGCTTTAAGTGTCAGCTTGCCACTTTGCTTCTCAGCTAAGGTCAAAGAGACTTGCTTTAAGCGTTGATCACTAAATAACGTGACCTTAATGGTATCACCAGGTTTGAAATCTTTAATGCGCTCTTCGAAACCTTTAGCGCTAACTTGCAAGTCATTGATCGCCACTAATTCATCATCGGCAACAATACCGGCATTCCAAGCAGGACCATCGCGCAGCACATGGCCAAGGCGTAATGAATCACCCGCCAATTCCATGCCAGCAAAAGCTACCGCTTTACTGTCTTTACCATAACTTTGCACTAAACCGGCTTGAGCAAGTACAGTTTCAAAATCGAGAATCAATGGCTGATTCACATGATGCTGCCACCAGCTTTGATAATCTTTTCCCGTTAACTGTTTCAAGATCTGCTGTACATCGTTAACGCTATAACCCACTGGAATACGGTAATGCTGAAAGAGCTGCTGATGCACATCACGATAAGAACGTTTCAGCTTAGTATCTTTAAGCACTGAGAAATCCAATGCCAGCGATGCTAAATAACCTTCGGAGTAAATATTGGCACTGTGATTTCTAGCATAATCACCACCGGTACTGACCCACGAACCAGCACTGGCTTGCGCCACTGACTGAACCTCACGACCTGGCGTCATCTTATTGCGCTCAATACGTTTAGCTAAATCTTCTAAAAACTCTTTTGGCGTCATCACTCCGGCACGAAGCAGTAATTGACCTTGGAAATAACTCGTCGAACCTTCTGCCATCCACAGCAGTTCGGTAATGCTTTCGTGCTGATAATCGTAAGGTACTAGCCCTTGTGGACGATACGCTTTAACGTTCCAAGTATGAATAAACTCATGTGATGCGGTACTGATAAAGCCAAGGTAATCTTGACGAGTACGGTACTTAAAGCGAGGACGCTGGATCACAGTCGAATTCAGATGTTCTGTCGCACCGCCGGCACCACTGGTGGCATGCACCATATACACATAACGCTCAAATGGATAGCCATCCCAAATCGCTTTCGCCTGACCGCTGAGCTTGGTCAAATCCGCTACCATCTTATCGACATCGTAGTTACCTTCTCCCCAGATCACTAACTCATAATCACGGCCATCGGCACTAAACTGTCGATGCGTGCTCACGCCCGTTTCGATGGGAGAGTCCACCAACACATCATAATTGGCAGCCACAAACTGATGCTGACCTTCACCACGATTCATACCTGAATAGCTATTCCAGTCTGCAGGAACTTTAAGCGAAACATCGACGGGCTGCTGACGGAATTCAGGGCTATAAACAAACACTCCACTGGCATCGAGATAAGCGTGAGAAGCATCAATGTGGCTAACCCTTTGACCTAATTTATTAGCATAAAGCTGATAAGTGATGGTCACACTGGTGGGTTTCTGTAGCGACACTAGCCATTCGCCACTGGCACTGCGTCGCCATGCTAAATCCTTGCCCTGCTCATCTTTAGCAGTAAAATTGCGTACGCTATCGGCCAAAGGCAAAACCTGATACTTGCCCGTACGCCACACAGGTAGATTAACGGTCAATTCTTTACTGCTTGATGATGGAAAAGTCACCACAACCTGAGCCAAGTGATGCTTTGGTGAGGTTAGATCGATCTGATAATTAACCTCGGCATGGGCTGAGGTTATAAAAAAGCTGCTAAAAAGCAAAATCAAAGGTACAACTAGTTTCACGCTCGCTTCCTTCTGTTATCATTGTTTTAATATGAAGTCCGCCATTATAACTAAAATTAACCCCCGAATGCGGACAATAATTTAAAAACATAACAAACCCTATAAAGGGTTGGCGATAAGATACTTATGCGATTTTTTTTATTCGGCTTAGTTTTGTCACTGTATTTGTGGCCTCATTGCGTTATAGCTTCTGCTGCTCAGCAAATTGCCAATGAAGTAAAACTTCGAGAGTCCCCGGCAGAGTTTTATCAAGAGATCAATCAACGTGTTAATTTTGCGCTACGTTTTAATGACGTCCAAGAGTTCGAGCTACTGGCCAAAACACAAGGCTTTACCCCAGACGAATTAGAAAGTGAGATCCGTTGGTTAACCCGAATTAACTTAGAAACCGGTACAGGTATCAAAGCTGGAGTGCAAAACGCCATCACCCTGATCGACTTCCTCAAAGTGATTGCCAATACCCCATTTGATCAAGCTTATCTCGCCCTGCTAGAAGGCCGCAAAGAAGGACGTCAAACCCAAAACTATCAACAAGCCATCGCTCTGACCAAACAAGGTCTGCAACAAAACCTTGACGAAGGTGTGCAAGAAACCTTGCTACTACACGACCTTCATTATCAATTAGGTGACCTTTACCGCATCACGCTGCAGCCTAATTTGTCGCTGAAACATTTTAACGAAACCCGTGAGCTCGCTTATCAACTGAGAGATAACTACCTGATTGCAAGGGCAGAAGCTGCCTTAGGGCGGTTCTATAATATCGATAAGCAATACACCAAATCACTGCAACATTACATCGAAGCCATTCGACTATCTGACAGCCTAGATAAAACCTACTTAAGCTCAGTATTGTCGATTCGTTTAGCCAGTGTTTACCGCGACTTAGGCGAATGGAAACAAGCTTTAAAATACGCCCACAAAGCTGCCGATGGTTTTGAATCGATACAAAGCTGGCCTCGCTTATCCCACAGCATGACGATTATTGCCATGATTTATGGTAAGCAAGGGCTGTGGAATCAAGCCATCGATTATTATTTAAATGCGTTACAAATCGATATCGACCACGGCAATTTAACCGGCCAGGCCCTAACCTATCACAACTTAGGCGAAGCCTACTTTAATAACCATCAAGACGAGATCGCCCTAGATTTTTTGCTTAAGGCGCATCAGGCTTTTAGTCAAAAAAATAGTAAACAATACTTGGTTTACAATAACCTACTGATTGCAGAAGTCGCTGCCAGCCGCCAAGATTGGCAAACGGCTAGCTCCTATGCAGCTCAAGCATTACCCTTGGCAAAAGAGCAACAACTCAATCCTCAAATTATCGAAGCCTTGCAGTACCAAGCCAAAGCGCTGAAAGAGCTAGGACAAATTGATGACTCTCTCAACGCTGTCGAACAACTGCTGAGTTTTAGCCAACAACAGCTAGAATTAAACAGTCAAACGCCATCAGAAGGCTCAAACAGTCTTGCTGAACAGCAATTAAAAATGCAGTTAAACCAAATACAGGCCCAGCAAAAAAACAGTCTGCAACAGCTAGATCAATACCGACTACAGCTCATTTTTAGTCTATTTATTGCCTTTATCATTGCCTTGGTTTGCTACAACCAATGGCGCAGCAGGCAAACACTTAAACAACAGCAAGTGCTGTTGCAACAGGAGATGATTAGAGATCCTATTAGTGGACTTGTCGGCTATACCGGCTTTGTTAATCAACTCAGTCAACCCAACAAACCCGCTATGCTGGCATTACTCTCCTTACATAATAAACACAATAGCGATGTCGAATTAGGGCAAGAAACCAATCAACGAATGAATCAAACGCTGCTGGACAACTTAAGCGAATCTCTCACCAGTCAAGTATATTTTATCCGTCCTGGTGTTTGGCTATTGGCCATAGAAGTCGCTGATGAACACCAACATGTTCTGCAACAGCTGCGCACAATTATCGACAGTCAAACTTTACTCAAACAAGCAAGTTTACAGGTGGGTATTATCGACTTACCCTTAATCGATAACAGTGAAATAAAACTGTCACCAGAGATCTATTTTAACGTGCTACAAATGACGATGGCAGCGGCAATGAGCCTAGGTAGCGATAAAGATCATTTTGTGACTATTTCACCATTCAATTTTGCGCCGGCAAGCATTTTTTCTGCGCCACTTTATCTTAACTTAGGAAACGCCATACAACGCGGTTTGGTAAAAGTTAACAGTAACGAAAACAAAGAACTAATTAACTGGCCGAAATGGATAGGCAATCAAAGCGAAAATACAGTGGTTAAAAAACATTCCGCCGAAGTCACATAGCGGCTAATGCTTATTTGCATAGCATTACGGATGAGATACCATATAGCACAGTAATTAAACTATCCGACAGACTCAGCGACTTCTAGACATAAGTAGAGAAGATTTTTTAGTCACAACAAACAAAAATTATACTTACAAGGTCTAGAATGAAGGACACTTTGGCAAGCGTTTCACAAATATCGCTACTACAACAAAAGCTACACGGTGCCAAATTAGCACTCGCTGAAATGCGCGATCAAAAAGCGCAAAATCAGCATTCTTTGTTGCAGTTTATCGGTCATTTGAGTCTAGCTTGTAAAGGCCAAAGTATCGAACTCGATAATAAACTTGCTAAGCTACGCATTCACCTCACCAATATCGAACACATAGAGCAAGCCCTACCCGAACTGGTAGAAGTCGAACAACTGCTCAAGCATCAATATCGACATGTGATGCTGCAATTAGAAGATGGTCGAACTCGACTGTCTCAGGTCATCCGTCAATTACAACGTGTCAATTCAGCCCCTGAAAAGCTCAAAAAAGAGATCAGTTATTTCAAACAAGAATTAGCGAAACCTTTTCATACCTATGGTGACTATCTGCCTAAGGTTGAACGCTTAATTGGTTTTTATGAAACCATTTTGCAAGAGCATCTTGAACAGGGGCAGACACTTGAGGCCTTGCCTAAACACCGTCAACTGGCACTCGAATTGGCGCAGATGATCAATGATATTGAGTTTAGAAAAGATCAATCGGAACAGATTCTGGCAATCAAAGAATATCTGGCAAATGGCATCGAAGTCGATGGCCTGCTTGATGCTTATCAAAATATTTTATCCTTATTGCTCAGCAACATTGCCCTAGAGAAGAGTGCTTCACAAGAATTCCTCTACGCACTAAACGATGCTTTGTCGGCAGTAAGAGAAGTGGTTGGAGATTCATATAATGCCAATCAGCGCAGTTTTCAGTTAAAAAAACAGCTTAATAGTGAAATAAACTCCAGTGTCGATAATGTAGGTGTCGCTATCAGCGATATTGACGATATCACCCTGTTAAAGTCCAAGGTTACCGAACAACTCGCTTCCATTCGCACAGCACTCGGCCGCAAAGAAGCACTCGAACAACGTGAACAAGCCATGTTACGTCAAGCCATGGATACTATGCGTAGCGAACTTAACCAATTAAGCGATGAAGCCAACACTTATAAAGAACGTCTGTTTGAACAGCAGAAGATCAATATGCTCGATTCGCTTACCCAGCTACCAAACCGAGCCGCATTAGAGGATAGAATGGAGCGTGAGTATCGTAACTATTTGCGCACTAAGAGCACCCTGTGGATTGCGGTTGCCGATATTGATCACTTTAAATCGATTAATGATAGTTTCGGACACAGCACTGGCGATAAAACTCTGCAAGTGATCTCAATGGCATTGAAAAACTCGCTACGCGAATCTGAGTTTGTCGCTCGTTATGGCGGCGAAGAGTTTGTATTGCTCATTCCTGATGTAACAGCAAATGATATTGAGCATCTGTTAAATCGACTCAGAGAAAAAGTAAAAAATATCCCATTTAAGTTTAAAGATCAGCGAATTACCGTTACAGTATCTATAGGTGCTGCGCAAATTATTGGCAATGAGCAGATCAGTGAAACCTTTGAACGTGCCGATGCTGCGCTGTATAGAGCCAAACATGAAAGTAGAGATAGAGTGATTATTGACGCTTAACACAGTGCTCGCTGTAGTTTAATTTTCCCAGTCAACTTCATGCTCAACTCTACTTAAGGAGTTGCCATGATCATTAATATCAGCCCCCGAGGCAGCCTCGATCAACTCTCCCAACTCGAAGTTGATCGCCTCAAACAAAATGCCAGTAGTGAACTCTACCAACTGTTTCGCAGTTGCTCGTTGGCGGTACTCGCCTCTGGTGCACAAACCGATGATGCAGAAGATCTATTCGAGCAATTTAAGCATTTCAATATCAATGTCCTCAGACGTGAGCGGGGTATAAAACTCGAACTGGTTAATCCGCCAGAAGCAGCCTTTGTCGATGGCAATATTATTGCCGGGATCCAAGAACACTTGTTTGCTGTGCTACGTGATATCGTCTACCTCAGCGATAGATACGATAACCTCAAGCACATTAACCTGACTAACTCCAATCACATCACAAACGTGGTGTTTGACATCCTACGCAACGCTAAAGCCATTCCCCGTAATGAACCCAAAGTTGTGGTCTGCTGGGGCGGTCACAGTATCAACCCAATAGAATATCAATATACCCGAGAAGTAGGATATGAATTAGGACTGCGAGATCTCGATATCTGTACAGGCTGTGGTCCTGGAGCCATGGAAGGCCCAATGAAAGGCGCCGCCATTGGCCATGCCAAACAAAGGGTCAGAGATGCCCGTTATATTGGTCTAACTGAACCCAGTATTATTGCCGCCGAGCCACCTAACCAGATAGTCAATGAACTGATCATCTTGCCCGATATTGAAAAACGCCTCGAAGCCTTTGTTCGCTTAGGTCATGGGATCATTATCTTCCCTGGTGGCGCAGGTACTGCAGAAGAATTATTGTATTTATTAGGTATTTTACTTAATAAAGAAAATAGCCAGCTGCCCTTCCCGTTGGTATTAACTGGGCCGAAAGAGAGCGAAGAGTACTTTAGCCAGATAGATCAATTTATTGCGGCAACCTTAGGTAAAGAAGCGCAAGACAAATATGAGATCGTTATCGACGATCCGGTTCGAGTCGCGAGGATTATGGCTCATGGTATGGATCAGATAAAAGAGCAACGCAAAGCGATGGGCGACTCTTATCAATACAATTGGTCACTCAAAATCGAACCCGAATTTCAACTGCCCTTCATCCCCAGCCATGAGGTGATGAGCAACTTAAACCTCTATTTTCAATCCAATAAAGCAGAATTAGCCGCCAACCTAAGACGTGCTTTTTCTGGTATAGTCGCAGGCAATGTAAAACTGGATACCATTAAAGCTATCAAAAAAAATGGTCCGTTTGAGTTAAATGGCGATCCAGTATTGATGAAATTGATGGATACCCTACTGCAAGCTTTTGTCCAGCAGCAGCGTATGAAGTTACCTGGCAGCGAATATATTCCCTGCTATAAAATCGTGACTTAACTAACACCTAAAGCGACGAACTAAAGAGCACAAACAAGCAATGAACACTCTGTTAATTATCGATGGTCTTAATCTTGTGCGGCGACTACACGCTGCCCAACCCAACGAAAATGATGTTAATGGCTTAGCTCAACGTGTCGCTGCTAGCTGTTTAAAGTTAATTAAGCACCAGCAACCTAGTCATATCGCAGTAGTCTGGGATGGTGATGCCACCTCTTGGCGTAAGCACCTCTATGAAGATTACAAGAAGGGGCGTAAACCCATGCCTCATGCGTTGGCTGAGCATTTAAGCGAGATTAAAGCTCACCTTGCTGGCTTAAATATTAATTCGATAGATGCTGAATCTGAAGCCGACGATGTCATTGCCACCTTAGCCACTAAGATGGCTCAATCTCATCGCGCTATTATTGTTTCCACCGACAAAGGCTTTACTCAGCTGCTAAATCCCAATATCAGCCTCTGGGACTATTTCAATCAGCAACCGCTAACCATAGAAGAACGCGAACAAAAACTCGGTGTCGATCGCAGCCAATTTATCGACTACCTTGCCTTAGCTGGTGACAGTGGCAATAAGATCCCGGGGGTGCCGGGGATCGGCCCAAAATCTGCGGCAGAGCTATTAAAAACATTCCGTACTTTAGGCAATATTTATAGCTCTTTAGATAAAATTGGCACTCGTCAGGCTAAGAAACTCGAGGAAGGACGGCCACTCGCCAGGCTCAGTTATAAATTAGTCCAGCTACAGACCGACATTCCCCTCAATACCAACTTGGCCCATTATCGTGTTAAACCGATAACATCCGACGAAGCAAAGGTTACGTAAACATTCGCTTACTGATTTTTGCGCCTCAGCTGCATTATCGGGCTATCTTCCTATTTTCATCTGTTTTATATTGTAAATGGTATGTTGCATAGGTAATTTATGCAACGCTATGACGTTATTGTAACAAGGATCTGTAACTACAATGAAATCAAAAGTCCCTGTCATCATAGGCTCCATTTTTGCTGCCTACCTTGCCTTTGTTGCCGTTGTCGTATTGGTCTATGAACCCACGCCCGAAGATATGGACTGGGAAGATAGGCAAGCCTATAACAATGAAAAAATCACCGAAATGAAACTCGGCTTACCGCTAGCGCAAGTGACAAGCTTATTGGGAAAACCCGACTTTTCTGAAGCGAAAACCAGCGACGATGCCAGCTTGATGGTGCTGTTTTATCGTACCCGTCATGGTAAGTCCGACGGGGAAACCACTCGCGATGAATGTACGCCGCTACTGTTTAAAAATGATAAATTAATCGCCTGGGGTGAAGATACCTATCAGCAATATCTTGCCGCCGCGATTCAAGGCTAAACGCTTTTCTTGATTGCTAATCGCCACCAATTATAGCGTTAGCAATCAAGCGTATCGCTCGATAACTCAGACCATAAAGGCCAATATAGCAAATTCTGCTACACAAAAATTCTCATCATTAGCGCAGATTTCCTCTTGGCAATTTTGCCACTTCGATTTAATCTCCAGCAAAATAAGTTACACATCGCCATAGGAAGCTATGTTCTCAATTAGAAAAGCAGTAAAAAAGGATGCTGCAAAAATTTATGCGATTCGATGTCGTGCCATTTTGGCTGAATGTTCAGGCTTTTACAGCGACAAACAGCTAGCCCTATGGACTGAAGGCGATTATTCGTCCCATTTTGCCGAAGATGTTACCGACAATTTTTATGTAACTGAGAAACAAAGCAAGGTGATTGGCAGCGGTAAGTTAGATCTCGACACTGGCGTAATTGATGCCATCTTCGTTGACCCGGATTATTTTGACCAAGGAGCGGCCAAATTGATGCTGGCCTTTCTTGAACAACTGGCTCTGAAAAACGGCTTATCAATACTCAGGCTTGACTCAACCTTGAATGCGGCGGCGTTTTACCGATCACAAGGCTTTATTGGTAATTCCATATCCAGTTATCACTCACCAAGAGGCATCTGCCTAGACTGTATTCCAATGCAAAAAGCGTTACTCCTAGCCGATTAACAGGCTAAATCCAGCGACGAACCTTATTGCAATATTGCGCATAATCTTGCGGGAATTTCTGTTGCAAATAACGCTCTTCCCGCTTTATGGCAAGATGATAAACCGTGAAACAAGCCGGTAAAAAACTCGAGATTAACCACCATGAGCTTTCAATACAACCCAGCCCTACCGGATAGAAACAAAACGTCAGATAGATTGGATTACGCGAAAAGCGATAGTAACCACTGGTAATAATGTGAGTGGTGGGTTTCCATGGTTCAACCGCCGTTTGTTGACGCTTAAACATCAGTAACATATGCAGCAGAAGTAAGGCCGCAATCAACATCAATATCACGGCAACTTGCTTTATCGATTCGGCAATAACTAAACCAGAAGGCAGCCACTGCTCGATAGCGTAAGCCGTCAGCATCCATAAAATAAAAATCAGTGGTGGCGGCACTTTAACATTGGCACCTTTTTGATCCTCTTGAGACACGCTATCTCCAATTTAGTCGGCTCAAACTTAGCCAGCTCAAACCTCAGACTGATTTGATAAAACCGTAAACACTTTGAATAGAGTGATTTCGAAGTAGCTCTATCCCAAAAACTAATCACACTGCTTACTCGGCTGGAAAGCCGTCGTTTGTGAACAGAGACTCGTCCAGTTTGCTTAACAGCTTCTTTTACCCACTCATGCGGAATGGCTTATAAAACATACTGATATGATGGTCTTGGCAGAACTCCACAGTGTTCTGCAACTCTTTAGAAAACTCAGACATAAAAAATCGGTCTCAACACTGTTGAGACCGATTATGAAGCCATCTGAGAATCGTTCAATGACTTAAAACGATTAGCATGAGCCTTTATCTGCGCTTTTTAATCTTTCATATTGAGGTAGGCTATTAAAAAATATCTAAAAAAATCAAACTAAACCTGCGCCTCAAACTACTTTTTTAAACAAAGTTAGACTCTAAAAATCGCTTCAACCGACAGTCCTTGAGCACCCAATAAATCTTTCAGACGCTTCAAGGCTTCAACTTGGATCTGGCGTACGCGCTCTCGAGTTAACCCTATCTCCTTACCTACATTTTCTAAAGTAGATGGCTCATAACCCAATAAACCAAATCGACGCGCTAACACTTCGCGTTGCTTACTATTAAGCTCATCTAACCAACGCACCACTGACTTGGACATATCTTCGTCTTGTACCTTGTAGTCAGGTCCTACGCAATCATCGTCAGCCAACACATCCAGTAACGCTTTGTCGTTATCGCCACCTAATGGCGTATCCACAGAAGTAATACGTTCATTTAGTTTCAGCATACGACTCACATCGCTGCTAGGCAGATCTAACTGTTCAGCAATCTCTTCAGCCGTAGGTTCATGATCGAGCTTATGCGCGAGCTCTCGAGCGGTACGAAGATAAACGTTTAGTTCTTTAACCACATGAATAGGTAAGCGAATGGTGCGAGTTTGGTTCATTATCGCCCGCTCTATGGTCTGTCTTATCCACCAAGTCGCATAAGTTGAGAATCTAAAACCACGCTCAGGATCAAATTTTTCCACTGCTCGGATCAGGCCTAAGTTACCTTCTTCGATAAGGTCAAGTAATGCTAAACCACGATTATTGTAACGACGAGCGATTTTAACGACGAGTCTGAGATTGCTCTCAATCATACGGTTTCTGGACTTTCCACAACCTTTTAAGGATTTACGTGAAAAATAGACCTCTTCTTCCGCACTCAATAGGGGGGAAAACCCAATTTCACTCAGGTATAACTGAGTGGCATCAAGATTCTTTTGTAAATCATCTTGTACTTGCTGATCTAATTCAGCCTCTTTAGCAATTTCCTTGCTATTAGTTGTTGAACTATTTAACTCATCCTTTGACAAGTCAACTAAGGGCTCCGCAACTGCGGTTGATTTTGTTCGACCCATAATAATCTCTCCCAAATTGTACTCACTATTTACTGCACTCTTCTATCCTCCAATTGCCAAAACGGCACCTAAAAAAATTATGTTTTAGGTAAATATTTAAGCGGGTCGACGGATTTGCCATGATACCGAATCTCAAAATGCAGCATCACTTGATTGGTACCCGTGTTTCCCATACTTGCGACAGTCTGTCCAGCCGTCACAAATTGTTTTTCCTTGACCAAGATTTTATCGGCGTGAGCATAAGCGCTTAAGTAGTCATCGCTATGCTTAATAATCACCAAATTTCCGTAACCACGAAGCGCGTTTCCGGCATACACTACACGTCCATCGGCAGCAGCCTTAATGCGATCGCCACGAGATCCCGCAATCTTAATCCCTTTATTACCCTGCTCGTTGGCAGAGAAACGGCTAATCAACTTGCCTTTAACGGGCCAATGCCATTTATAAACTTTATTCGGCAACACCGAATGAGGCTTGTGGATAACCTCGTTAATATTTTGTTGACTAGTTGTTTCAGAGTACGCAGGTTTTTTGTACTGATCAAGCGATTTTTTCGCCACTATGGTATTTTCTGTCGCTGCGGAAGAAGTTGATTTAACCAATTGTTTTTTAACATTATTGGTATTTTTTGTTGCAACTTTAGTTTGATTTTTTTTCGACAAATCAGTCTTTTGTCTATTCGACTTAGACTTTGAAAAGTTTAGATTCAAGACTTGTCCAGGATAGATGGTATATGGCTGTTTTAAGCCATTATTGTTAGCGATATCAACGAAATCTTTATTAGCTGCCCATGAAATAGAGTATAAAGTATCACCTTTTCTTACTTTATATTGCTCGGAGGTAAGACCACCTCTATGATAGGTTTTTTTTACCGGACTATTGAGGCTGACGACAGGCGCTGGCGTTTGTGCTTGAAAACTACAGCCAGATATAAGTACACCAATAAGCAGCATCACTACACGTGACAAGCGGTTTCTCAACTTAAGCTGATAGCCTATTGTAAGATTGGATGCGGCACTACTATTTAACTGATCAACCATATTAAACCCGCAGGCAACATCAAGCGAGTTCACCATTAACTAAAGGGACAAATTTCACCATTTCGATGGTTTCGGTGTGATAACTAGATTCTGTGCGAGTTACACGAAGCAGTTGTTGTACCGCCTCTCCCACAGGAATGATCAGCACGCCATTGGTGGCAAGCTGTTCCAATAAAGCTTGCGGCACGCTGCTCGCAGCAGCGGTCACCATAATGGCATCGAAAGGACCTTTATTAAGCCAACCTTGCCAACCATCACCATATTTAAATGACACATTATGTAGGTCGAGTCTTTTCAGGCGTTGCCTGGCTTGTATTTGCAAACTTTTAATCCGCTCAACAGTACAAAGCTGATCAACTAGCTGCGCCAAGATAGCAGCTTGATATCCCGAGCCTGTGCCAATCTCTAGTACTTTCTTAGGGGCTTTTTCAAGTAGCAGTTCCGTCATTCTCGCCACTATATAGGGCTGAGATATAGTCTGTCCCTGACCTATAGGTAATGCGGTATTCTCATAAGCTTTATGCCCCAATGCGGCATCGAGAAAAAGCTCCCTTGGCGTTTTGGCAACCGCCGAAAGCACATCTTCATTACGGATCCCTGCCGTTTTTAGATGATTAGCTAAATTCAATGCTGATCTTGTGGCAACGCCATTCATAGGTGTTCAATCCATTGTTTCATTGTTGAAAGCTGTTCATATGCAGTCAAATCGACGGTTAGCGGTGTCACCGACACATAACCATTAGCGACCGCATGAAAGTCTGTCCCTTCACTGGCATCTTGTTCATCACCCGGTGGGCCGAGCCAGAAAATCTCTCTACCTGCCGGATCTTGAGTTCGCACCATGCCTTCAGCCTTGTGTCTTGCCCCAAGACGAGTCACTTTAATGCCTTTGATCTCCGCCAGCGGTAGATCCGGTACGTTAACGTTTAATATCTGATCATGTGCTATTGGCTTCTTGACCAATCCAGCAACTATCTTACAAGCAAAGTGTGCAGCCGTTTCATAATGCTTGAGCTCACGGCCCACCAGTGATATCGCAATCGCAGGCAGGCCTAAAAAACGCCCTTCCATTGCCGCGGCGACGGTTCCCGAATACAGTGTGTCATCACCCATATTGGCGCCAGCATTAATGCCTGATACCACAATATCCGGCTCTTGTTGGTAAAGTTCACGTATTGCCAGATGCACACAATCAGTCGGTGTACCACTGACTGAAATATAACCATTATCTAACTTATTAATTCGCAAAGGGTTAGTCAAGGTTAATGAATTACTGGCACCCGAGCAATTACGATCAGGCCCAACCGTTTTCACTTGATAATATTGTGATAACGCCTCTGATAATGCGGCTATTCCAGGAGCCGAAACCCCATCATCATTACTCACTAAGATATTAATCATTGGTTTTGTTCGCTATTCGCTAGACGTCTTTGTTTAAATTCACGTTCATTAACATCTTCATAATTGACTAGCTCTCGAAGTACCGATGTAGCGAAGCACCCCGCTGGCAAGGCAAATTTTAACACCAGAGTATCAGCATTAACTTCATAACTTAAATGTTGCGGTTCTAGTAATAGTGTACGCCTTTCTTGGTTCAATCCCGCTTGCTCTAAACCTGAACAGTCTTCACTAAATGGCTCAATAACCTGTGATTCAAATTCAAGCGCATCCCCTTGTGACAAAGCTTGTCCTCGCCCCCACAAGGGGGCAGAGAGTTGAATATCTTTTTGCTGTAAACGTGAATGTAAGGCTTCATCCCAAGGATTAGCAACAAAATAGCTCTTACTACCACTGAGCATGACACAATCGCCATCCAATACCTGAGTGCCGTATTGAGCTAGACGGGCTGAGACCACTTGGTTAAATAAGTATGAACGTACTGCAGATAAATACATGCTGCGTTTATTGCGATCTTTTACTTTCTTACCTGCGAGCATTTGTCGACCAAAGATCAAATTCTTACCATCATGGCCGAAACGTTGTTCGCCAAAATAGTTGGGCACGCCAGTTTGCTGTACTAAAGCAATTCGCTTAAGCAAATCTTCCACATTAGAAACGGCTCGCAATGTCAGGGTAAATCGATTGCCCGCTAATGCTCCCGTACGCAGCTTTTTACTGTGACGGCTACTGCTGAGTAGAGTTAATTGCTCAGTATTCAGCGCTTGCCAATCCGGTGTCTCTTTGCCCGGAATTCGCACCCCAAACCATTGAGTTGTGATTGCGTTCTTATCTTTTTGGCCTGCAAAGGTCACCTCTTTAGGATGAACACTGGCAAAACTGGAGATCATTCTGGCGACATCTGCCGTGTTGAGCCCCTCTTTACGAATGTGCAGCATATGATGCTCACCTTCGCCCGTAGGCATAAAAGGTAAGATCTCATCGACCATAAAATCACTATTGTGAGTACGTAAATCGGCAGTCGATAATGGCTGACCATGTAAATAATGTAGGGAACTCATAAACTTCACTTGTCTATTAATTTAATTTGGTTGATTAACTTTGGTTATTAATTGGGGTCATTTATTTGAGCCATTAAGACTACAGCTTCGACAGCAATGCCCTCTTTACGCCCCGTAAATCCTAATTTCTCTGTAGTCGTAGCCTTGACGTTGATATTATCGACAGGACTTACCAGGTCTTCGGCTATGCACAAGCGGATCGCCTCAATATGCGGCAGCATTTTCGGCGCCTGAGCAATCACAGTGACATCCAAATTACCTAAACAGTAACCTTTATCCAAGGCGAGTTGATAACAATGACGCAGTAACACTCGACTATCAGCGCCTTTAAATTCAGCATCAGTATCGGGAAAATGCTTGCCAATATCACCTAAAGCCATAGCACCAAGAATCGCATCGGAGATCGCGTGTAACACCACATCACCATCGGAATGGGCAATTAGGCCTGTTTCATATGGCACTTCCACTCCACCGAGTATCAAAGGCAATTCACCGCCAAACTTGTGTACATCAAAACCGTGACCAATACGAATATTCATTTCATTACCTATCTTTTATTTTTATTGCTCTGATTCAGCTTAAATATGAACACTGAACCCAACTCAATTGAACCGTTTATCGTTTGATGCACTGCTCTCACTTTATCGTCGTTTAGCAAAAATATGACTTCAACTAAAATCCTCTTGAGACAGAAACAACGCCGCAAGCCGCAAATCATCAGGATGAGTCACCTTAATATTATCGCCACGACCCGGGACTAGATGCGGCTTAGCCCCAGCCCATTCCATCGCCGAAGCTTCGTCGGTAATATTGACCTTGAAGGCTAGGGCATTAGTCAGATTGTTTTTTAAAATGCTCGCTGGAAATAATTGCGGGGTTAGCGCATGCCACAGATTATCGCGAGATACAGTCTCCTCAATATCCCCATGGCGATCACTCCGCTTCATGGTATCGCGCACAGGCATCGCCAAAATAGCCCCTTGAGGCTCACGGTTCTGACTCATTTGCTGTTCGGCAGTTTCAATCAGTTTGTCGATATCGCTGCAATGTAAACAAGGTCTGGCGGCGTCATGTACCAAGGCCCAACTTTGCTCTTCAGTCAGTTGAGACAGGCCCGCTAACACTGAATCAGCTCTCTCATTTCCGCCTGTGACGCGGGTTAATTTAGGATGCTTGGCCTGAGTTAAGGCATCAAAATAGCAATCCTCAGGATGCAAGGCTACGATCACTTGCGTGATCCGTGGGTGATTTAACAGTATATCGAGAGTATGGCCGATAATAGGCTGCTGATTTAGCATCAAATACTGCTTTGGAAGTTCGGCGCCCATGCGACTACCAATCCCAGCGGCGGGAACAATTGCAATTAGATGCTCAATAAGTGGCTTCATTGATAAAAACTCATGTCAGGCAATTGTGACTTGCATAACAGGTCACAAAATATTGAAGATCAACGATTGAGATGCGCTTCACGTTGCGGCTCACCGACAACACGGAAAAAGGTTTCCCCTTCTTTGACCATGCCTAATTCGTTACGCGCACGTTCTTCGAGTGCTTCGGTACCACTACGCAGATCATTGATCTCCTCTTTGAGTACTTGATTACGTTCGATCAGCTTGGCATTACTCTCTCTTTGCAGCTTTATCTGCTCTTGGATTTGAAAAGATTCAGGCAAACTATTTTCGCCCACCCAGAGTCGATATTGAAGCAGGCAAAGTAAGACTATGATGGCAATAAGAAGACGGTTCATCCTTAGTGGCTTGGTCTCTATTAAAAAATCTAGATTGATATTACAACAAAAAAGGCCACCAAGTGGCGGCCTTTTTACAAATTAAGCATTATTTCGCAATTATGCTTGTCCTTTGATCTCGCTACGACCTTTATAAGGTGCTTTTTCACCCAATTGCTCTTCAATACGTAGCAATTGGTTGTACTTAGCCACACGGTCACTACGACAAAGAGAACCTGTCTTAATTTGACCCGCTGCCGTTGCAACTGCTAGATCAGCGATTGTCGCATCTTCAGTTTCACCACTACGGTGTGAAATCACTACTGTGTAACCCGCTTCTTTCGCCATGCGAATTGCCGCTAGGGTCTCAGTCAATGAACCGATTTGGTTAAACTTAATCAGGATAGAGTTAGCAATGTTGTTTTCGATACCACGGCTTAGGATCTTAGTGTTGGTCACAAATAGATCATCACCCACTAGCTGGATTTTATCGCCAAGGATTTGAGTTTGGTATGCCCAGCCATCCCAATCTGACTCATCAAGTCCATCTTCGATAGACACGATTGGGTATTCTTCAGTCAGCGATTTCAAGAAATCAGAGAAACCGTTTGAGTCGAATACTTTGCCTTCACCAGAAAGATCATATTGACCATTTTTGTAGAATTCAGAAGCCGCACAGTCCAGTGCTAAAGTCACGTCTTCACCTAACTTATAGCCTGCTTTTTCTACTGCAATTTTAATGATAGCCAGCGCATCAGCGTTAGAAGCTAGGTTAGGCGCAAAACCACCTTCATCACCTACTGCAGTATTTAGGCCTTTTTCTTGTAGTACTTTCTTCAAGTTATGGAAGATTTCAGCACCCATTCGCAGTGCTTCACGGAAGCTCTTAGCACCAACAGGCTGAACCATAAACTCTTGAATATCGACGTTGTTATCAGCGTGCTCGCCACCATTAAGGATATTCATCATAGGAACTGGCATTGAGTACTGCCCTGGAGTACCGTTTAGCTCAGCGATATGTGCATAAAGAGGCATGCCTTTGAACGCTGCCGCCGCTTTAGCCGCCGCTAGAGAAACCGCAAGAATAGCATTAGCACCTAGCTTGTCTTTGTTCTCTGTGCCATCAAGATCGATCATGATTTGATCAAGCTCTGCTTGAGCAGTGGCATCTTTACCTAGCAACGCATCACGGATTTGACCATTGATGTTAGCAACCGCAGTCAATACCCCTTTGCCCATATAACGGCTTTTATCGCCATCACGAAGTTCTAGCGCTTCACGACTACCCGTAGATGCACCAGAAGGTGCCGCTGCCATGCCAACAAAACCACCATCTAGATGAACTTCAGCTTCAACCGTTGGGTTACCGCGTGAGTCCATGATTTCGCGACCAATGACATTGATAATTTTAGCCATAATTTCCTCGACTGTAAGTTTAAGATTTAAGTTTAAAAAGTTAATGCAAAACTAAAATTCTTATCACTAAATTTACATCATCTAAAACAAAAAAGCCGCCTCCGAATCACGGAGGCGGCTTATATTTTTAGCTTAGCCTAAATCGTTTTTTTGATATGCGACGGCTGCTGCGACAAAACCTTCAAATAATGGCTGACCATCACGAGGTGTCGATGTAAATTCAGGATGGAACTGACCCGCCACAAACCAAGGGTGGTTAGGGAGTTCGATCATTTCTACCAGCTGGCGATCTGATGATAGACCACTAAATACTAAGCCAGCTTTCTCTAAACGTTCTCTATAAGTGTTGTTCACTTCGTAACGATGACGGTGACGCTCAACACAAGTTAAGCCTTTGTATGCCGCTGCCGCTTTGGTCCCTTCAATCAGATGACAAAGCTGTGCGCCTAGACGCATAGTACCACCTAAATCCGACTCTTCATGACGTTGCTCGACATTGCCTTTTTCATCGATCCACTCAGTGATCAAACCGACAACAGGATGCGGTGTTTCAGGGTTAAACTCTGAAGAATGCGCACCTTCAAGCCCAGCAACGTGACGAGCAAACTCAATCAGCGCCACCTGCATACCTAAACAGATACCAAAATAAGGCAGGTTATTTTCACGTGCATATTGTGCCGCTAAAATTTTACCTTCAACGCCACGTTGACCAAAACCACCTGGAACCAGGATACCGTCTAAGCCTTCAAGCACTTCAACACCTTTGGCTTCAACCGTTTGTGAGTCAATATACTTGATGTTAACCGATACACGGTTAAATAAACCGGCATGTTTAAGCGCTTCGTTAACAGACTTATAAGCATCGGGTAGTTCAATATATTTACCCACCATACCAATGGTGATTTCACCAGTAGGATTAGCTTCTTGGTAAATTACATTTTCCCACTCAGCCAAATCGGCTTCTTTGCATTCGATACCAAAGCGTTTCGTCACTAAATCATCTAAGCCTTGCGCCTTCAATAACGCAGGGATTTTATAAATACTGTCAACATCTTTTAATGAAATAACCGCACGCTCTTCGACGTTACAGAATAACGAAATTTTGGCTTTTTCATTTGATGGAATGGCACGGTCACCACGGCAAACCAACACATCTGGCGCGATACCGATTGAACGTAACTCTTTAACTGAATGTTGCGTAGGCTTGGTTTTCACCTCACCTGCAGCCCCTAAGAAAGGAACCAGTGTCAGATGCATAAATAACGAGCGGTCGCGTCCTAGTTCAACGCCCAACTGACGAATAGACTCAAGGAACGGCAGTGATTCGATATCACCTACTGTGCCGCCAATCTCAACGATTGCCACATCATGACCTTCACCGCCTTCCAACACTTTCTCTTTGATAGCGTTAGTGATGTGAGGAATAACCTGAATGGTTGCACCTAAATAATCACCACGACGCTCTTTGCGTAACACTTCTTCGTAAATACGGCCCGTCGTGAAGTTGTTACGACGATTCATCTTGGTACGGATAAAACGTTCATAGTGACCTAAATCAAGATCAGTTTCAGCACCGTCTTCGGTGACAAATACTTCACCATGCTGAGTTGGACTCATGGTACCCGGATCCAAGTTAATATAAGGATCCAGCTTCATAATGGTTACATTAAGGCCTCTAGCCTCTAAAATTGCCGCCAAAGATGCTGCTGCAATGCCTTTACCTAGTGATGAAACCACGCCACCAGTAACGAAGATATACCTTGTAGTCATGCTGAACCTGAGAAAATGAGTTGGAAATATGTGCTTGTAAGAAAGCACTAGGACGGGGCGTTATTATACCAAAGCAGTTGAGCTTCGACAAACAACTAAGCGATATATTTTTACCATTTATAACGAGTTTGGCTCTGCTGGCACTATTTTATTCACCTAAAAAGCGAGTCCCATTTATCAACACATGTCAGCCAAGCAGTATGTAGCCTGAATATCCCGATTAAATCACGCATCAGAACAAGGTTAATCTGGTGATATAAAATAATAGCGCTAGGCCACTAACTCATTTCAATACAAGCCCATTGACTCATATCAACACAGAGTCATTCGGCTCTAGACAGAGAATGAGCCTCACTTTTCCGTTAGTTTAACTCTATCCCAATAACTATCTAACTCAGCTAAGGTGTGCTCAGCCATCTGCTTATCTGCAGCCGCCGCTAAGGCTTCGACACCCCGAAAGCGACGCTCAAATTTAGCATTAGCCAGTCGCAGCGCTTGCTCCGGCTCAACACCAATGTGACGCGCAAGATTAACCACTGCAAACAATAAATCACCCATCTCTTCTTGTACTTTATTTTTATCGGGTGCATCGGCATTCACTTCCACCAGCACTTCATCGATTTCTTCATGCACTTTCGCGACCACAGGCGCTAACTCATTCCAGTCAAATCCCTGAGTCGCAACGCGACGCTGAATTTTCGCCGCACGGCTCAAAGCCGGTAAGTTAAGCGGAATATCATCCAGTACTGAGGTTAACGATCGCCCCGCTCTTTCTGAGGCTTTAATACTCTCCCAAGTTTGTTTCACCTCTTGACTGCTAATTTGTGCAGGCTCAGCAAACACATGCGGATGACGTTCCGTCAATTTACGACAAATTTTATCCACCACATTGGCAAAATCGAATCGGCCTTGTTCTTTACCAAGCTGACAATAAAACACCACCTGAAATAATAGATCACCTAATTCACCAGGAAGTTCATCGAAAGCACAGCGCTCTATGGTATCAGCCACTTCATAGGCTTCTTCTAAGGTAAACGGCACTATAGATTGATAATCTTGTGCTAAATCCCATGGACAACCCGAATTGGGATTTCGTAGCTGCGCCATGATATCTAATAGACGCTGAATATCGTGAGTCTTGGGAGTATTGGATTGAGTCATTTGCTTCTCTCAAAAGATAAGGCGACTCAACTAATTGAATCGCCTTTTTAAAATATACGGTATCTTTATATATGGTATAGGTAAGTCACTAACCTAGTACACCTTATTGGCCTTAGCTGAAATTACAATCTTCTAGCCTCAATGACACCATCAACCTGTGATAATTTCGCGATCACTCGCGACAAACCTTCAAGATTATAAAGTTCAAGTTCAAGCTCAATAGCCGCAGTTTGGGTTTTAATATCCGATGATGAACTCATGGCAAATACATTTGATTTTTCAGCCGCCAATACCGAAGTAAGGTCTCTGAGCAAACCACTACGATCATTAGCAATCACCCGAATTCTTAATTTGTAACCACCGGAATAATTCTCCCCCCAAACCACATCAACGCCACGCTCAGGCTGTACTCGCATCAGCTCTTTCACCTGCTCGCAATCGGCTCTGTGTACAGAAATACCGCGGCCTTTGGTGATAAAACCTAGAATTTCATCACCTGGAACAGGCTGGCAACACTTAGCAATATGGCTCATCAGGTTACCAACACCATTAACCTCAACCTGCCCTTTACTCTTGGCATCACTGCGTGGCTGATGCTTCTTGAGCAAGTCTTCAAGCACTTCCTCTTCAGACACCTCATTATTGCGAAGCCGACTCTGAACGTGATTAACCACCTGATTGAGACGCACATCGCCACCACCAATGCCCGCCAACAGATCATCCATACCGACCATGTTAAAGCGCTCAACCGCACTGTGGGCATCTTTAATGGTTAAGCCGCTACGAGATAGCTCCGCTTCGAGCATTTCACGCCCGGCAACAATATTCTTATCTCTGTCTTGCTGCTTAAACCAATGTTGGATCTTCGAGCGGGTTCTCGACGCCTTCACATAACCTAAGTTAGGGTTCAACCAATCACGCTTCGGATTTGGGTGTTTAGAGGTGATGATCTCGACCCGTTCACCGGTTTCCACCT
This sequence comes from Shewanella sp. Isolate11, assembly GCF_022398315.1. Lineage (GTDB taxonomy): Bacteria > Pseudomonadota > Gammaproteobacteria > Enterobacterales > Shewanellaceae > Shewanella. The sequence continues at coordinate 829,457 of NZ_JAKEVF010000001.1, read as the reverse complement.
GATAGGTGAAGGGCACGATACGGCCATCTACCTTGGCGCCAATGCAGCGGTGACCCACTTGGGAATGAATATAATAGGCAAAATCCAAAACGGTGGAGCCCATCGGCAAGTCAACTACATCGCCATTAGGTGTGAACACATAGACTCGGTCTTCAAACACCTGACTGCGTACTTCGTCGACCAAATTACCACTCTCGGCCACATCTTCCTGCCACTGCAAAATTTTACGCAGCCAGTTAATCTTCTCTTCGTAGCCGCTTTGTTTGCCTGTGGTGCCCTCTTTATACTTCCAGTGTGCCGCTACACCTAATTCGGCATCTTCATGCATCTGTTCGGTACGAATTTGGATTTCAACGGTTTTACCTTCAGGCCCCACCACTATGGTATGAATCGACTGATAACCGTTGGGTTTGGGATTAGCGACATAATCGTCAAACTCTTTGGGAATGTGGTGCCACAGAGTATGCACCACGCCTAAGGCGCCATAACAATCTTGTAGTCGCTCGGTGACGATACGCACAGCGCGCACATCAAAAAGTTCATCAAACTTTAGGTCTTTACCACGCATCTTTTTCCAGATGCTGTAGATATGCTTAGGTCTACCGTAAACTTTGGCGCGAATTTGATCGTCATCGAGACGCTGTTGCAGCTGATTGACAAAATTGTCGATATAGATCTCACGATCGACTCGTTTACCATCTAACTGTTTAGCAATCTCTTTGTAGGTGGTGGGATGCAGATAACGAAATGAGATATCTTCCAGCTCCCACTTGAGCTGACCAATACCTAAACGGTTGGCAAGAGGCGCATAGATATCGGCAATTTCACGGGCCAGTAGGACACGGGTTTCTTCATCGGCATTTTTCACTTCCCGAAGCAGGCAAATACGTTCGGCCAGCTTGATCACCACGGCGCGCACATCTTCCACCATGGCCAGTAACATGCGTCTGATATTATCGATTTGCGGCTCGGCGTTACGGCTCTGCTCATTAACCTTTAACGCCCCGATAGCGTCCATGGTTACGACACTATTAACTAAGGTCGCTAGCTTGGCACCGAATAAGGTTTCAACCTGCTCGGCATCGATTACTTTGGCATCAAAAACCACGAAGATAACGGCCGCTTGTAGGGTTTCGATATCCATGTTCAGTGGCGCTAAAATCTCAATCATCTCGCGCGCACGATGACTTAATAAACTCTCTTTATCGAGGTTACCGGCTTCATTTTTAGCAACTAATGCTTCCACCTGCTTCATTAAATCCAGCAAGGATTGCGCATCATCGGCGTCGTCAAGGTATCGATTAACCCACTCAGTTAATTGAAAGTCCTTATCATTAAAATGTGCTTCTCTAACCGATACCATCTAAAGATTGTCCTTAAATTACTTCATTACACGTTGACTAAGCCGACACTTTATATCGAGATAGCTATCTACGTTCACGTCCACATTACTGATGAAATGACTATCTTGAACAATCTGACTTTATTGTCAATTAACAAAGGCTGAAAGATTGTTCATTTGTGGCCGTTTTCCTGGCTATTAATCCAATTCAAACAGCGCCATGGCTTCGATATGATGTGTTTGCGGAAACATATCAATCAGCCCCAATTTTTGCAGTCGATAACCTTGCTTGATTAATGGCGCACAATCTCGAGCTAAACTCACCGGATTACAGGAAATATATACGACAGATTTTGGCTTCATTTTCTTCAACCATTGTAGACTTTCAAAGGCACCGGCTCGTGCAGGGTCAAGCAAGAGTTTATCAATTCTTCCAAGCCATTTTTGATTAGAGATATCGGCACTCAAATCCGCATGATAAAACGCTACCTGTTCAACCCCACTCTGCTTAGCGTTGACTTTAGCCTGCTGTACCATAGCCATCACACCTTCGACGCCAACCACTTCGGCACCGGTTTTCGCTAATGGAATCGTAAAATTGCCTACACCGCAAAACAGATCCAGCACGCGCTCGCCCGGTTTAACATCTAGCCAATTAATAGCTTGCTCCACCATCTTGCGATTCATTTCGCCGTTAACTTGAATAAAGTTCCCTGGAGAAAAACTCAGCTGACATTGATTATCTAAACGATAAAATGGCAATCTTGCCTCGCCATTAAGCTGCTCAAGCTCGGCATGCTCATCAAGCAAAACCAGCTCCACCTTATGAGACTGGCCGAACTCGCTCAACAATTGCTTGTCCGACTCATCTAAGGCTTGGGTTATTCTAATCACCACTAAGGCGCCAGACTCGACGGCAATCAACTCAACATGGCCCAAGCTGCGTCTTGCTGACAATTGATTCAGGCAAACTTTTAAAGGGCTGATCAAGGTCGACAACTCAGCGGCTAAAACCGGACATTGTTCGATATCGATAACTTGATTGCTCGCCTGAGCGCGAAACCCTAAAGCCAAGGTTTTCTGGTCACGATCATATTGAGTCGCAAGACGAGCCTTGCGTCGATAATGCCATGGTTCACCCACTAGCGCTGGCTCCACTTCATCGGCTTGCATCTGGCCCATCTTATCGACCAAATTCACCAAAGCATTCTGCTTATAGTGACGCTGCATAGTTAAATCCAAATGCTGCTGATCGCAGCCACCACATTGTCCATAATAGGGACAAGCGGGTTCAACTCTATGACTAGAGGCCGTATTAATGTTTAACAGCTTAGCTTTAGCATGGCGCTTTTTCTGCTCAACCACCTGCGCTGTGACTTTTTCATCAGGCAAAGCGCCAGCAATAAAAACGATTTTACCTTGGTGGTGCGCAATTCCCGCGCCGAGATGATCTATATCGCTCACGTCAAACAGCTGCTTAGCCGCCATTTGTTTTGATTTATTGGGTTTAGGTTTAAAAAATTGTGCCATTTCGGCCTCTAAAACAATAAAAATACTAGTAAATACTGCACAAAGTCTGGCAGTCTAAGGTAACCTATATCTACCAAAGAACTGATTTAGCCAACGCCATGAATCGTACCGAAAATATGACTAAATACAGCTTAAGAGCTTGGGTTCTTGTGCTGGCGTTAGCGCCTACTATTTTGGTCGGTATTTTGCTTGGCAGTTATTTTACCATAAATCGCTTCTATGAGCTGGAACAAAGCTTAATCGAACGCGGCGGCAATATCATCGAGCCACTGGCTATTGCCGCGGAGATTGGACTTGAAACCAAAAACTTCGAAACCACCAAAAGACTCATCACCTCTGCTCAGTTAAACAAATCAAATTTGGTGCAATTTATTGCTATTTTCGATACCAACAATCGGGTTATCGTGACTTCGCATCACTATAAAAGTCATGAGTTTATGCGTTATAACAAGCCAATTGATTCACTCAACGCTACCGAGCTTGAACAGTTTGGCGACAGCATCATTCTGCGCAGTCCGATTTTCTCCAGTCAACGAGAGTTGATTGTCAGCCCCTATGATAATAATTCAACCGCCAACCAAGTGAACTCGGCTCGCTTGGGTTACATTGCTGTGCTGATCAACAAAGAAAATGCCCTACTGGAACAGCACCGAGCAGCTGTAGCCGCATTCATTATTGTGTTGATTGGGGTACAACTAAACTTATTGTTCACCTTCAGGCTGGTAAAAAATGTGACTAAGCCCATCACCGAGATGGTGCGAGTGGTAGCAAAGATCAGGGAAGGTAAACTCGACACCCGAGTCGATGGTAATTTGATTGGTGAGCTGGACTTGCTGAAACGGGGGATCAACGCCATGGCGGTCTCCTTATCGGATTACCACGAGGAGATGCAACAAAATATCGATCAGGCAACTTCAGATTTACGTGAGACCTTAGAGCAGATTGAGATCCAAAACGTCGAGCTGGATCTAGCGAAAAAACGTGCATTAGAAGCCAGCCGAATCAAGTCAGAGTTCTTGGCTAACATGTCTCACGAATTGCGAACGCCGCTTAATGGCGTAATTGGCTTTGCCAAGCAACTGTTAAAAACACCACTGCATTCCAGCCAGCAAGATTACATCAAAACCATCGAAAAAAGTGCCACTAACCTGCTGGATATCATTAACGACATCTTAGATTTCTCGAAACTCGAAGCCGGTAAAATGGTGTTAGAAAATATGTCATTTGCACTGCGTGAAGTGATAGAAGATACCATTTCACTGCTTGCCAACAGTGCTAAAGAGAAAGAACTTGAGTTGGTTATCGATATCGACCCCGACATCGATGACAATGTGTCTGGCGATGCGTTACGCGTCAGCCAAGTGCTGACAAACTTGGTAGGTAACGCCATTAAATTTACCGATAGCGGCAGCGTGCAGCTTAAACTCATGCTCACCAGCGAGACCTCGGATCAACTGAATATCCGCTGTGAAATTACCGACACGGGTATTGGCATAGATAAACATCATCAAAAGCAGTTATTTCAAGCTTTCGGCCAAGCTGACTCTTCGATTTCTCGCCGTTTCGGCGGTACTGGTTTAGGCCTGGTGATCACCAAGCGCTTAATCAATCAAATGGGTGGCCAAATTGGCTGTCTATCTAGCCCGAATAAAGGCTCTACTTTCTGGTTTACCCTGCCGTTAAAGCTGAGTAAATATCCGATAAGTCAAACCCTAGAAATTAACAAGCTTAAGCATAAATCGATTTTATTATTCGAGAGCAAGCCACTTTCGAGACAGGTGCATGAGAAGCTATTCAAACATTGGAAGATGCGGGTCACCAGCGTTACCAATCCAGATGAACTCGATGAGGTTTTCAGCCAACACCAGCACTTTAATTTCGCCTTAATCAGCTGTAAAGAGTTAGCCGAAAGCGCTAGTCTTAACGCCATTCTCAACCGAATAAAGCAGCTAAGTGATTATTCACTCTATCTGTGTACCAGTAACAATAGTGCTGCCAAGATAGGCATGTTCCAGCCCAGTGTCGATAAAGTCTTACACGCTCCTGTGGGTGAGCGTACTTTAGCTGTAGCCCTATTAAACCCTCATAAAGCGCCATTAGCAGCGCAGACAATTGAACCAACTGATGATTTACTCAGCCGCGAGCCATTGAGTGTGCTCGCTGTGGATGATAACCCTGCCAACCTCAAACTTATCGATACCCTACTGCGAGAACTGGTGACGCAAGTGACGGTAACCGATAAAGGTCAAAGCGCAGTTGAAATTGCCAAAACCCGTAGTTTCGATCTGATCTTTATGGATATTCAAATGCCTGGCACAGATGGCTTTAGTGCCACCAAACAGATCCGTGAGCACTCACTCAATCGCAATACCCCTATCATTGCGGTAACGGCACATGCGATGGCGGAAGAGCGAGAGCGTATCAATAAATCGGGGATGGATGGTTATCTGCCTAAGCCCATAGATGAAGCGGCACTTAAAGGTGTTATCAGCCGCTGGAAAGTGAAACCTAAGTTTACTCACTTCGATCTGCATACCCTTAATTGGGAACTGTGCTTAACTCAGGCTAATCATAAAGCGGATTTAGCACTTGAGATGCTACAGATGTTACTCGACTCCTTACCTGAAACTCGCAATCACCTTTCTCAGGCTCTCGATCAGTTAGACAGTCAAGCGATGATCTCGCATGTACATAAGCTGCATGGCGCAAGCTGTTATTGCGGCGTGCCGACGACACAGCGGCTTTGTAGGGAAATCGAGCAAGCCTTGAAAAAAGGCGCTAAGGTCGAAGATGTAGAACCGGAAATACTAGAGTTACTTGATGAGCTTTCTAAGGTAGAATCAGCAGCTAACCAAGTACTATCCCAGTTATCTATGGATGTGATCGATGAGTAATAAGCCCGGGTTTTTCAAACGACTAAAAGCGCTCGAACTTGAGCAGAAAAAATTATTTGCCATTGCGCTTTGCCAACGTATGTACCCCAACTACCAGCTATTTAGTGAGGTATGTGAATTTGGTGACCCTCAGGTACTCGACACCACGCTGAACTTGTTATGGCAATCTATGTATGACAAAAAGTTGAAGCTAAACATCGATCTTTATCTTGAACGCTTAGACCTTAATACTCCAGAGCCAAGTCAATTTGATGCTTATGGCGTTTATCCCGCAATGGACGCTGCTGTAGCGCTGACCGCTCTGCTAAGCGCCTTGCAAAGCAAAGTGGAAGACGACATCACCAATATCAGTAAACTCTCTTCAAGCACAGTGGCTAACTATATAGAAGCGACGATTGAAGAGGAAATGGAAGAAGAAGCCCTCGATGATTTCATCTTTAATCATGAGGTGATGCAAGAGGAGAAAGCCCTGCAAGCTTCACTGTTAGAGATTATCGAAGAAAATCCAAAAATCAGCGCAGAATTCGTTAAATCACTACGCAAAGAGATCATTCAATCGGGTGTATCGAATCTAGGCATAGCGCTTAATTAACGCTATTGTCCCGTCCTAATACCCAACAGTATAAAGATAAATCCGCTCAGCGAGAATTTAGCGCTTATGAGGAAAGGCCTTTAATTGCTCCTGCATTAAAGGCATTCACAACATCCCTGTTGATTGCCCTTAATTGCTCCTGCATTAAAGGCATTCACAACATCCCTGTTGATTGCAACAAGTGAAGCGCATAGTTGCTCTACGGTCAAACTCAATAGCACAGCTATCAGAAGTGCTAAAAACACCTTGAGTAGAGTACTTTTCTTATACTAATTGGTATTAAACCCATTTAGCATCGACTTGACGCTGTAATTGCAATAATAAGTTTGCTAGATGTTCAATGCTTTGTCTGACAACTTTAGGCATGGCATCAAATTCGATACTCAGCAGTAAGTTTTTCACTTCCAGCCCTAACTCGGTGTCGCCTTCGATAGCCAATTTACGTTGGAAAAATAGTGTGTCAGGATCTTCTTTAGCCGCCGCGATCAATACTAACTCTTTGGTTGGAGCACTAAAGGTCACTTCCGCATCCCCTTGCTCACGCACCTTGAACCGATTTTCGAAGCTCACTTCAAAACTTAAGTTCATGTCTTGAATTTCAATTTTTACCCAGCGCTGCTTAAGAAAATCAAGCTCTTCATCTGCGATCTGCTGAGCCATTAATTGATCGAGGATCTTTTCGATCACTCGTGCTTTAACACTAAATGGCACTATGGCTAACGGTTTAGCCATTGCCTTGGGACCATAACGCAGCACATTTTCGGCAACATTGGCTAGCACACTCTTTTGCATCAATAACTCTCCTACAGCAGGCCATTTTATTGCGCTAAATCGCCTGTGGTTTCAATCATAAGCTCAACAAATAAGCTCAAATAGACAAATATTTCATTTTAACTATTTTTCTATTCTCAAACCTGTTTTACATCAATATTTTGCTTATCAAATCCCATTACACTGCACACTTTTTGAGGAAAAAATCGCAATGGAACTCTTGTGTCCTGCAGGTAATCTTGCATCACTCAAAGTCGCGCTCAATGCTGGAGCCGATGCGATCTACTTAGGTTTGAAGGATGATACCAACGCCCGTTCATTCGCCGGTTTGAATTTCACGCCCAAAAAACTAACGCAGGCGGTCGAGTACACTAAACAACAGGGAAAGAAAATCTTTCTCACCATTAACACTTTCCCAAGCCCCAATGAAGAATCTCGTTGGTATCAAGCCATCGACTTGGCTGCCAATTCGGGGATTGATGCGCTGATCATGGCGGACCTATCACTACTCGATTACGCCCATAGCCGCTATCCTCATCTGCCCTTGCATTTATCGGTTCAGGCCAGTGCCACCAATGTTGGCGCACTCAACTTATACAAACGTGAATTCAATATCGAACGTGCCGTATTACCTCGTGTATTGTCGATGAAGCAGGTGCGAGACTTAGCCAAAGTCAGTCCAGTCGATCTTGAAGTTTTCGCCTTTGGCAGCCTATGTATTATGGCCGAAGGACGTTGCCATCTGTCCTCTTATGTTACAGGTCAGTCGCCCAATACAGGCGGCTCCTGTTCGCCAGCAAAAGATGTTCGCTGGCAAGAAGTAGGCGATAAGAGCCAAACCAGACTCAACAATGTACTCATAGATCAATCGAGTACCGATGAGCAGATGGGGTACCCTGTGGTATGTAAAGGTCGCTATTTCGCGCAAGATGAACATCAAGCGAGTCACCTATTAGAGTCGCCCACCAGCCTAAATACCCTCAGCTTGTTACCTGAACTGGCTAAAGCCAATATTGTGTCGCTAAAAATTGAAGGCCGCCAGCGCAGCCCCGCTTATGTCGAGCAAGTCACTCGCGTGTGGCGACAAGCCATCGACACCTATTTAACAGATCCAAGTGCCTACAGCAGCCAAATTCAGTGGGATCAAGCTCTAGCTAAAGTGTCCGAGGGACAAGTCACCACCTTAGGTGCTTACGAAAGAACATGGCAATAATGAATCCAGAAGGAACCCATATGAATATAGCCCTTGGCCCTCTTCAGTATTGCTGGCCGAAAGCCGATGTAACCGAGTTTTATCGACAGGTTGCTGACAGCAATATTCCACTGGTTTATTTAGGAGAAACGGTCTGTAGCCGTCGCCGCGAATTGAAATTCAAAGACTACATGAATTTAGCTCAGATGCTTAAGGAAAGCGGCAAGCAAGTAGTACTATCCACTCTGACTCTGATCGAGGCCCAATCGGAATTTAGCTTGATACAGCAGCAAGTCGATAATGGTGAGTTTATAGTTGAAGCCAACGATTTGGGCACAGTTGATATTGCTAAGTCACTCAACTTGCCCTTTGTTTGTGGCCCAAGCATGAACAACTACAATAGTGCGGTGTTGAAAAAGCTAGCCTCTTGGGGAATGCAACGTTTTGTGATGCCGCTCGAACTGTCGAAATTATGGCTCGAACAAATCATGGCAGAACTTGCCAGCAGCAATATTCAAGTGGAAGTGTTTGGCCATGGTTATATGCCGCTGGCACATTCTGCGCGCTGTTTTACCGCCCGCCATAAAGGACTCAGCAAAGATAGCTGCAACACCATTTGTATCGATTATCCCAAAGGCATGTTAGTACAGACTCAGGAGTCGCAACCTTTGCTGCGTTTAAATGGTATTCAGACTCAGTCGGCCAGTTTTATCGATCTACGGGATCAACTAGATGAAATGCAACAGCTTGGGGTCGATTACTTCAGGGTTTCGCCATCTTCATTCGCATCAATTGAACTGGCAAATGAATTGGTGAGTGGCAAATATTCTCGGTCGCTGAGTTCGGACGCTGCAGCACATCCTTGTAATGGTTACTGGTTTAATCAGCCCGGACTCGACTTCAAGCAGCGCACGTCACAATAATCAATATAAAGGCTAATCTCTTCTGGCTTCTCGCTGGCTCCATACCAGCGAGAAAACCCACAACATAAACATTAATAACGATAGCCACTCTAATAAGGCTGGCCACCATAAGTCGGGGCGAGGCTCAACCATGGTCATATCATGATAAAACCAACGCCCTTCCGCTACTAATCCCATATCCACATGTGCTAGCACAATAAATAGCCCAAAAACCATCACATTGGCCAGACAGAGAATAAGACTTCCTTTATTGGCAAAGCGTTTCGGCTGTTTGGTTTTTTGTACTAAATAGATCAAATAACTAGCAACACTCAAAGCGGCAAAATGGAAAAAATATTCCACACCAAATTTATGTAGGTGATAGACATTTATCGGAAATAACCCTGTAATAGCCAGCCCCAGCAAGGCGATAACGGCTAAGATTAAACAGGGGTACAACCATGGGTTATCGCTGTTTTGCAGTGAGAATAAACAAAACAGCACTAAACTCAGACTGCCAAAAAATAAACCGCCATTAAACACCACCGCTAATTGAGAATGGCCATACTGTCCCAATTCACTCAAACTGAAATTGAGAAAGCTAAACCCCTGTTGATTGAAATCGCTAAAGGCGAGATAGGCGATAACTAAGCCGATGAGGTGACCAACGAGCCCAAGCAAGCCAAATCTAAACGCGAGTTTCGATAATTTACGCTCTCTTGAAGTCATGATCCCTTGATGATTGCCTGATGTCATTTTCCTAACATATATCGAATCGTGATTTTCTGCAGCGTCCTGGCGCATATTTTTTTACTTTTAACTAAAATAATTCGTAACTTAAAATAACGAAATGCATAAATACGCGCGCAGTAAGCGAATATTTTCGATTATCGGTTTAGACATTAGTTGCACATAGACTGATTGTAATATCACAATCAAGATGCTTTACCTCTTGCTAATATGCCTCTGCGAGTTACCCGATAATGGCTTAAAGAATGTGACACTGTAGATTGAACTAAGATAAAGGTTTTACAACGCTTGATTTAGGCGGTAATCTGCCCCGCTCAAAGATGCAAAGATATTCATCGTAACCTTATTTTACGAATTTTTGATTAATTTGTTGCCGTTATATAAACAGCAAAATTTAGGGAAAATAAAGTGGCTGAAAAACAATCCCATAGTGTAAAAACGTTTCTAACTTTTCTGATCCCTTCACTGATCGGTCTATTGCTGTTTATGACGCCAATCAGTTATCAAGATGCGATCACCATTCCTATCGCTATTGTATCAAAAGCGCTGCAGAATTTACTCGGTGAAGCAATCACCCTTATCGTATCAGCCATTGTGGTATTTACCGCTGTAGCCACTCTGCTTTACAAACTATTCAAACCGAAATTTTTACTCAAGAGCGAGTTTGTCTATGCCCTACTTAATGTCAGTCCTATGTGGGCCATTATTCGAATCTTAGGTGCGATATTTATCGTACTGACATATTTAGGTATAGGCCCAGAAGCCATCCACTCAGGGGATACGGGGACCTTAGTGCTTAATGATTTGCTCCCCGTACTGTTTTGCGTGTTTATCTTTGCAGGAATGTTATTGCCGCTGCTACTTAACTTCGGCCTGCTAGAGCTATTTGGTACCTTACTAACCAAAGTCATGCGTCCAGTATTCAACCTTCCAGGTCGCAGCGCTATCGACTGTATGGCCTCATGGCTTGGAGATGGTAGTGTGGGTATCTTGATGACCAGTAAACAATATGAGTCACGCTTTTATACCCAAAGAGAAGCGGCGGTAATTGGTACTACCTTCTCAGCAGTCTCTATTACCTTCTCACTGGTTGTGATCTCACAGGTAAAACTAGAACATCTATTTGTGCCTTTCTATCTCACCGTCTGTTTTGCTGGGGTTGTCGCGGCTATCGTAGTGCCTAAGCTGCCACCGTTATCTTGGAAAAAAGATCATTATATCGACGATACACCACGCCATCCTGACGATGAAGTGATCCCACAAGGTAAAGGGGTATTTTCATGGGGTTTTGAGCAAGCCATGTTAAAAGCCGAGAAATCGGAAGGTATTGTCCATACTCTCAAAGACGGCTTAAAAAACGTTATCGACATGATTTTTGGTGTGATCCCCATCGTTATGGCCATAGGTACCATCGCCTTGATCATTGCCGAGTACACTCCGGTATTTGACTACCTTGGAATGCCATTTATCCCTCTGTTAGAGCTACTGCAGGTTCCTGAAGCCACAGAAGCTTCAAAAACAATTGTGGTAGGTTTTGCCGACATGTTTATTCCTTCAATCCTTGCCAGCTCGATTGAATCAGATATGACCCGTTTTATTATTGCAGCCATGTCTGTGACTCAGCTGATCTACATGAGTGAAGTCGGCGCATTACTGATTGGCAGTAAAATCCCGGTAAATATTGTGGAACTGTTTGTTGTCTTTATCCTGAGAACATTGGTGACGTTACCGGTTATTGCAGGTTTGGCACACCTGATTTTCTAAACCTCAAAATAATATTTCAAAATAATGCTTTAAAATAATGGACCAGAGCAGTTCGCTGCTCTGGTTTTCACTTTATTTACTACACTCGCCATTTTACTCTTCCCCCTAATCTTTAGATTAAGTTGTTGCTTTATTAAGCGATTACCATGTGAAGCCGATCATTGCCTAAGAAATGCGATCTAGCACAAGTTTATGTCACTTTAACTCATGCTAAAACAAGTTAACCACAGTCGTTAATTTCAATGTTGTAGTTAACCATGCAATTAAGAACGAATACGAATAACGGTTGACCCCGAAGAGAAGCAGTGCCTATGATGGCACCTCTATCCATAGCTTAGGTAGGTAATTTATGACAGCGATTTCCCATGTCTACAACTATACAGTTCGATGCCCGCATATTAAGGATCCCGCCCATCCCACCACATGGCAAAACCATGTCGAATTTAATGAATCATGTGAAATTGGCTTAAGTCGTATTACTAAATGGCATGACCGCTCCGGTCACCGTATTTTTGAACAAGATGGCTTTACGGTGAGAGAAGCCGATGGCGAAAGCTCCTATTTCTCGATGCAAAGTGGACGACTAAAAGGTGACGGCCATATCTTAGTCACCTTTAAGATCTATATGGATGACTCAACTAAAGACAGTTCAGTGCAAGAGATCATGGCCTATTTGATCAAGGACTATCAGCAACGACTCAGTAAGCTGGATTAGAGGTACATTAACCTGAAACTGAGCTTTAGCCTTGAGAAATACAGGGCTTTACTCAATATCATAAAAGGTTAAAATGGAAGCACAACTAATCTAATTTACACTGATATATGAAAATATTGATTGCTGCTTTTACCCTAGTTATTGCGATAACAGGCTGCGCCGAAATGAAAGAAGCGGGTCGTGATATCGGTCATGCGACCAAAGAAGTGACCACTGACATTGGTCATGCAACCCGTGACGCTACTAAATCAGTGGGTCACGCATCTCGTGATGCGGCTAAATCGGTAAAACAAGATCTCAGTAAAGAAAACTAAATTAGGCATATACCTGAGCGCTTGATTCATCAAGCGCTCAATCCTCCTCCACCTAGCTCTTAGACTTAGGCTGCATTAGCCCGCATACCATGAGGCTTAGGCAAGCCGGTTTCATCCACGTTAACAAAAATCATCTTATCGATAGTGACCACTGGCAATAGCGACATCTTATTGCGTACTTCACAGCGCACAGTGATCGAGCTGACCCCAGCACTGATCAATTCTAAGCCAAACTCAATCACATCCCCCTGCCTAGCGGGAGTCATAAAATTAATTTCCGAAATAATCTTGGTCACAATACTCTGGCTATTCATCTGACAAGCAGCAAAAATTGCCGCCTCTTCATCAATCCAACTTAATAACTGGCCGCCAAAAAGCGCATTAGCGGGATTAAGGTGTTCAGGTTTGATGAAACGTCGACTGTAAAACTTCATAACTAGGCCTCCTACATAATATTGATAAATCAACATCAAAAATTAAGCCAAAAATTAAAAGAGTTAATAATCAACACATTAAAATCAAACCTTTAATATCGACAGCACTGTTATGGTGCCAATTCGCACCAAATTCATACATTAATGGATATTTAGTTATGCCGATTCATATAACTGCAATATCGCTGACCCACCTTTGTCATACCCATAGATAACAATCCCTTCGCTTTATTTAAAACGCCAATTTTCAATCTACATAATGGATGATGAAAGTAATGAATTTAAACAAGTTAGCAGCGTTGATCTCGCTCAGTTTGGTTTCGGTGACCGCCCATAGCGCCGTATTACCCAAGGTACAATCCGACAGTACTTGGTTTCAGGATAGTGCCCAATTAGTCGAACAAAAAGCCAATCAAACCAGCCAGACTAAAGCAAAAAATGTCATCTTGTTCGTGGGTGATGGCATGGGTATTTCAACCCTTACCGCTGCGCGTATCTATCAAGGACAGCAGCAGAATGGTAATCAAGGTGGTGAAGAAAACCTCCTGAGTTTTGAGAAGTTTAATCACACCGCCTTAGTTAAAACTTACAACACTAACCAACAAACCCCTGATAGTGCAGGCACCATGACCGCTATCGCCACAGGGGTAAAATCTAAGGCTGGGGTAATTTCTGTGTCTGACACTGCATTGCGTGGTAACTGTTTATCATCTCAAGGAAATGAGCTCATCAGCTTGGTTGATCTAGCTAATGCTAAAGGCTTATCTACCGGCGTAGTGAGTACCGCACGTATTACCCACGCCACTCCCGCTGCAACTTATTCTCACACTCCAGAACGTGACTGGGAATCAGACAGCAACTTAACTGAAGAAGCCCGTCAAAACGGTTGTACCGATATCGCCTATCAAATGGTGATGCGCGATAGAGATAATGCCCTTACGGTCGCTTTAGGTGGTGGACGTAAAAACTTCCTGCCTAACTCTGTCACCGATGGAGAAAACAAAACCGGTGCCCGTGAAGATGGTTTAGATCTTACCCAAGCTTGGATGGATAACTTCGATAACGCCGCCTACGTGTGGAACCAAGATGAATTTGACGCTATCGATGTCGCCAATACCGACCACCTATTAGGCCTGTTTAATGCCTCACACATGGAGTACGAACTCGATCGTGCAAATGATGTTGGCGGCGAACCTTCACTTACCGAGATGACTCAGAAGTCTATCGAGATACTAAATAAAAACGATCAAGGTTACCTACTGATCGTCGAATCAGGTCGTATCGATCATGGTCATCATGCGGGTAATGCCAAACGTGCACTTGCCGATACCGTGGAACTATCAAACGCGGTACAAGCCGCCTATGACAACACCAATCCTGATGAAACCCTAATTTTAGTTACCGCCGATCACAGCCATGTGTTCACCATCGCAGGTTATCCAAAGCGTGGTAACCCTATTCTTGGTTTAGTTCATGGCGTCGATGGCTCGGTAACCACGGCATTGGATGGCAAGCCCTACACCACTCTTGGTTACACCAATGGTCCTGGTGCCATAGTGGCGAGTCGCGATGACTTAAGCTCTGTAGATACTCAAGATAACGACTTTATGCAGCAATCATTAATCCCTATGGGTAGCGAAACTCATGCTGGCGAGGATATCAGCTTACATGCGACTGGCCCTGGTTCAAACTTGGTTCAAGGGGTTATCGAACAAAGCGTCATTTTCCACATTATCAACCAAGCCCAACAGCTTGGCGGTACTAAGTACTAATTGGGAGCAGAAAGATGAATAAAACATTACTAGTACTGTCTATGGCAGCAATTTTAGGCTTAGCTGCTTGTGGTAGCGATGGCGACAAAGGTTCAGATGGCGTTGCAGGTGCAGCTGGAAGCGACGGCGCGAACGGTGATTCAGGTAAAGATTGGAGCTCGGTTAATCAATGGTATGTAGATGGCCAACATCGCGTCAGCAAAGCCGAGGCGATGACACCTAACAAGGATGCAGGCAGCGCGAAGAATATCATTCTATTCGTTGGTGACGGTATGGGCGTGTCTACGATCACAGCCGCTCGCATCTTAGATGGTCAGCTACATAGTAATACAGGTGAGGAAAACTCACTTTCATTTGAAACCTTACCGCACCTAGGTCTGGCGAAAACCTATAACGTTGACGCACAAACTCCTGATTCAGCAGGGACCATGACAGCCATGATGACAGGGGTTAAAACCGATGCAGGTGTGATTTCACAAGCTGAAGGGGTTGTGCGTGGTAACTGCGCCTCCGCCGCAGGGCAAGATCTGGTTACCGCCTTAGAGTTAGCCGGTATTGCAGGTATGTCCACAGGGGTTGTTTCAACGGCTCGAGTAACTCATGCAACACCAGCATCTACCTTCGCTCATGTACCCGACAGAGACTGGGAGTCAGACAGCAACTTGCCAGCAGAAGCTGTCACCAACGGTTGTAAAGATATTGCAGCACAACTGCTCGATTTCAATCAAGGTCAAGGCGTCAATGTGGTCATGGGTGGCGGTCGCCGTGAATTTATTCCCAACACCATGACAGATCCAGAAGGTAAAACAGGTAAACGCAGCGATGGTCGTGACCTCACTGCCGAGTGGCTTAGCCAATATACTAACGCGGCTTATGTTACTGACCGTGAAGCCTTCTTAGCCTTAGATACGACCAACACCGACCACGCATTAGGTCTATTTAATTCATCACACATGGATTATGACTATGACCGCGTCGAAGATGGTGTTCAAGGCGAACCCTCATTGGCCGAAATGACCGCTAAGAGTATCGATATCCTCAGTAAAAACGATAAAGGCTTTGTACTGATCGTTGAAGCGGGACGTATCGACCATGCTCATCACGCAGGCAATGCGGCCAGGGCCTTATACGATACTATCGCCCTATCGGACGCGGTTCGTGTTGCAATGGAGAAAACCTCGGAGGACGACACTTTGCTAATGGTCACGGCGGATCATAGCCATGTATTTACCATTGCAGGCTATCCAACTCGTGGTAATCCTATCTTAGGTTTAGTTAAGAGTAACGATGCACACGGTGAGCCTAGTATCACTAACTCTACCGATGCTAACGGTATGCCATATACGACTGTCGGTTATGCCAACGGCTTAGGTTATGCCTCATTAGCTATGGGGGGAGATGAGCGTTATATGTATGCAGCGCTTGCTGGACGTGTCGATCTTAACTACGTCGATACCCAAAGCGCAGGTTTCCACCAAGAAGCTGCGGTACCTCTGGAAAGTGAAACCCATGCTGGTGAAGATGTTGCTATTTTTTCTCGTGGTCCAGGGGCCAGCTTAATTGAAGGTACAGTCGAGCAAAATCATCTGTTCCATGTAATGAATTATGTTGGCGACTTAGTCAATAAAGCCGAAGCGGTGACGCCTTAACGGCTCAGGATGTTAGCGAGCTAAATCCATTAGCAGCCGGGCTATCTCGGCTGCTAATTTATAGCTAGCAATGCTTACAAAAGATAAAAACTATATTTTACAACCAGCTATTTCCACATATCAGGAGATTGATTTCCTATGGGTTTGCCTCACTCTTTGTCACAGCATAATACTAAATGGCTAATCGCTTGTTCCATATCAGCCATGGCCTTACTCAGCTATTCGGCTTTTGCTCAACTCGCTGATTCTGAACATGCTTCTAAATATGAGTCCAAACACGGCTCTGAACATAAGGCGGACGCTGCCGAAACGCGCTCCGACGACTCTATCAGCTGTCATAGCACACTCTCTGCGACCCAATACCAAGCCAGCTATCTTATTACCTCAACTTCAAAGCAAGCACCAAGTCACAATGCGGTCAACTTAACCCTGAGCCGCTTCAATGACAGCATAATCTATCAACATACTGCCGAAACTCTAGCCAGCGAAAACGCCCCGAATCAACAAGTCGCCACCAGTTTAGAAGCATGGAATAAAAGCGGTGAATATGTTCGCTATTTCCCCGCAGAAAAACGCTCGATTAGCTACCAACGTGGTGATCTGTTAGCACTGAATATTCATACCGACGTCGATAAACAGTTTCATTTAATCTCACAAGCCGAGCGCAACCAATTCACTCAAAAACGTATTGAGCAAGGCCAATGCTTTAGCGAGCAAGAGTTGCAGAATCATCAGGGGCAGCCGAGAGTCAATGTCACTTGGCTCACTGAAATGTCACTGCCCAAATCAATCACGCTACATCATGGTGAACAGGTTATTCATTATCAATTGACTCAACTTGTTCCTTTTAGCCAATCAGATTTTAAACAATTAACCTCAGGTTATCGTGATATGGACTTTGCCGATGTCGGCGACAGTGAATCTGATCCTTTTATCGCCAAGATGATCACCCAAGGGTTTATTCAACATGGTAGTTCAGGTTTCTACTCTGCCGATGGAAGCTCCCTTGAAGGCGGTAATCATGGCCATCATCATTAAACCCAATATCTAGTTCTACTGAAGCCAATTGAAGCATAACAAAGCCATCGCAAAAGGATGGCTTTTTATTGGGTCGCAAAGCAGGTTAACCTCAAAGCAATGCTTTTAATGCCTTGATAAAGACATCGATATCACTGCGACTGATATCTGCATGAGTCACCAAACGCAGAGTCTTGCCCGCGCTAATCAAAATCCCCTGCTGCTGTAATGCTGCGGCAACGACGCCAATATCAAGCTTGTCACTCACTGCCGCAAACAACATATTGGTCTGAACTTGAGCCAAATCTACCTCAAATTCATCTAACTGATTCAGCTGATCTGCAAGGTATTTGGCATTGTCATGGTCACAACTTAAACGCTCAACCTGCTCATCCAAGGCAATATGCGCTGCCGCTGCAAGAATGCCTGCTTGGCGCATAGCTCCACCTAACATCTTGCGCCAGCGACGCGCCTTGCGGATCAGCAGCTCATCACCCAATAACAACGAACCTACAGGTGCACATAATCCTTTTGAAAGACAAATAGAAACCGAATCAAAATATTGGGTGATCTCACTAATATCACATTGCTGCGCGACTGCGGCATTCGCAACCCGAGCGCCATCTAAGTGGATGCGTAAACGGCGGTTAAAGGCGAGCTCTTGTGCCTTAGCCAGATATTGCATGGGCAGCACCTTGCCACCTATGGTGTTTTCTAGGCTAATAAGCTTGGTATTGGCAAAATGGAAATCGGCCGGTTTAATGGCGGCTTCAATGTCGCTCAGTAATATCGAACCATCATCCTGGTTGGTTAATGGTTGCGGCTGAATGCTACCTAACACGGCAGCACCGCCCCCTTCGAATTTGTAGTTATGAGCTTGCTGACCACAAATATATTCATCACCACGTTCACAATGAGACATCAATGCTAACAAGTTTGCTTGGGTACCTGATGAGGTAAATAAGGCACTATCAAAACCAAAACGCTCAGCAGCCATCGACTCTAAGCGGTTAACACTTGGATCATCACCATAAACGTCATCGCCAACTTCGGCGTTTGCCATAGCTTGGCGCATCTTTTCTGTGGGCTTGGTTACAGTATCACTGCGAAAATCGATCATCTTCCCCTTTCCTAATCACAACATCAGTTTATGACAGAGCATCTTACTCCTAGCCAATTACGGCTGCCAGCCCTTTTCTAATGATTTACCGTTCAAATTTAGATAAGAAAAAAGGCCAGCATTTGCTGACCTTTTGCGATGTAAAAATGTACTACGCCGCTGGAGCTTCTTTGACGTAAATATCCATTTGTGGATAGGGGATACCAATATTGGCTTCATCTAGCGCCAATTTAATCTGTTCTAAAATCTCAAAACGTGCAGGCCAGAAATCGGCACCTTTTACCCAAGGACGAACAACAAAGTTGATTGATGAATCTGCGAGCTCGAGTAAAGCAACCGTATAAGCAGGATCTTTAAGCACATAACTACTATTATCCAGTACCTTTTTCAGCACATCTTTGGTCTGCTTAAGATCGGCATCGTAAGAAACCCCAATCACTAAGTCGATGCGACGCGTATCCATTGCTGAATAGTTAACAATAGTGCCGTTCATTACCGCCGAGTTTGGCGCCACAATCACTTTGTTATCAGGACTACGTAACTTGGTCGAAAAGATAGTGATTTCATCTACAACACCGGCAGTACCCGCAGCCTCAATATAATCTCCAACTCGGCAGGGACGGAATAATACCATCAACACTCCTGAAGCAAAGTTTGATAACGAGCCCTGCAGCGCTAAACCTACCGCTAAGCCTGCGGCACCGATAACCGCAACTAATGACGCTGTTTGAACACCAATTTGGCCCAGGGTCGCAATCACAGTGAATACAAACACTACCGCCCATGCCATATTGGCGACAAAACTCACCACCGTCTTATCGATTTCGCGTTTAGTAAGCAGTTTAACGGTTAGCTTTTTCGCTACATTAGAGAAATACTTACCTAAGATAAAAATGACTAAAGCTAAAATCACCTGCACACCATAGGTCATGATGAGTTCAGGTGCTTTTTCAATATAACTATCCAAGTTTTCCATATAACGCTCCCTACAAATTCGGCCCGATATTAGCGTGCCTTAACAATAAATTAGGTATTAATCACTTGATAACTCAGCGGCTGTTCACCAGTGTACTGAGTGCTTAAACATAAACGATTTTAACTGAAACTATTTGGGGATTCTGTCCCACACGCTTTCATTCATAAAGCTTTAAAGACTCAGGCTAAATATCTGCTTACCTTTTACCATTAGTTGTTGCAAAACAAAAGCCTAATTACTTACAACAGGTTTATTTTACAGCCAAAAACACTTAAAAATACAAAATAGGCTGTCCATCATCCTTTTTGATGGCAACAGGGTAGATAAAAATACTTAAGTGCAGTAAGTAGAAGTTAACAACTCTAGCCAGTTTATGAATATAAGTTAGTTAGCCAAATTTAAAAAAGCCAATGAAATGACCTAAATATCAGCAATAAAGACAAGAAATTAAAAATAATGGGCAAAAAAACTGACTTTGCCCATCAATACGAAGGAAGTTATAAAGAGGTGATTGCAGCCTGTTGATACCAGTTCTGCCATGCAGGTTTAACCGTCTGTTGAACTTGAGATTGCATCCCTTCTAACAAACGAATTAATAACGCTTTATCATCGGACTTTGCCGAATAGAATAGTGGATCGTAGAAACAGCGACGCTGTAAAGGTTCAAGCTGGGTATCGAAGCCTTTATTGACCCCTGAAACACATAGTTCTCGCGCCTTGGCTTGTAGCATCATTAGGTTATCGTCGCCGAGCAAGTGCGCTACCGGTCCCATTAATAAGATTAACGCGAGTCTTCCCGGCGGGTTTCTTTGCCAAGTGTCTAGTTCACCTAATTTGGCTTGATCAAGAAGCTGTTGCCAGTTTTCTAAGGTTTGCCGACTAAGATTATCGATTTCAACACCGGATCCTTTTTCATAGTGACAAAACCACTGCTGTAAGAACTGCTCCACTTCGCCTCCATAATCCATTTCAATCAAGGATTGCCAAAATAACATTAGCTGCTGGGTTACGTATCTAGCACTTTGGTCTAAAGATGATAAAAGTCGGCATTTTTTAGTTGTTAAATACAACAAAAGCGGCCTAAGCCGCTCTTTTATATCACCAAATATCAGTCTTATTGAGATTTAGGTGGATAAGCTTGCATCATTTGTGCGATAGCTTTATTCACCACTTCGATTCGCTCTTCTGGGGTGTTTTTTTCTCTGATGGTATCGGCGACTGAACCACGCCAGATTAACTTACCGGTTTCGGTACTGACTAAATCGATAACTAAGGTACCCACTTCATATTCGCGTACTGTGGTTTGAGTACTCATATTACCGCCCCATCCCCAGCCCGGACCATAATAGGGGTTATAACCAAAATTAGTATTGAATGTGTCGACGTTAATTTTCTTATCAACTTTAGTGAAGTAATTCACAAGCACGTCAGCCTGAGCCTCATCTGTTTTACTCAAACCTTTTAGCTGTAACTCTGCATCGACGGCATTTTTAACCCTTTGCTCCATTAAACCGTCAAGCTGATAAGTTGCATCATCATTTTTTTGCACAACCCAAGCATAATTTTTAATGCCACTGAAATTCACATTAGGATCATAATCTGAGCTCGATTTCAGCGTGCTACAAGCTGACAACGCCAACATAGCTGCCAAGACGATTACGTGTTTCATAAATACTCCAGCGATAATAAGTTGAAAATACACAAAAGATATTAATTTAAGCTTACAGAGCATCTTAATACTCTACAACTTTAACTGTGTAAAAAAAGCCAATCATACAGCTTGACTTCAGCAATCGATTTAAATGATAATGATTATCAATTAGATTGATTGGAGATTTTTAGCATGATGTGGTTTATCAGCGCCATCTTAGTTGCAAGTGCCATCTTTATGTTTGCCCCTAATTCATTAGCGACGTCAAACTCAGTTGTGACCGAGCAGCCCAAAGGGCAAAAAATCTTATTTTTGTTTCCTCTTAGTGCCGTCATTGTATTATCAATCGTGCTCTTTAGTGGTCATCAATCGACTAACGCATTGATTGCGATAAGTTTCGCTCTTACAGGCTGCGCGGTAGCGATATCTCAGCTGCACAGGTTTATCCTACCTTGTGCCGGGCTTACCGCAGTGACATTGATATCTATGCTGGTAAAAGTCTTTTAAATAAGTTTTCTCACTACTTGCGCTAACTTAAATCAGTAAACTGAGGTTAGTTGCTTTGGGATAATACAGGCCTGATATCTCCCTGCAGATCGATATTTAGCCTCATCCATGACCACATTTAGTGGTCTTTTTTTTCGCTATTATTCCTAAGCGCTCCCACAACATAGCGCAATTTGTTAAACTCAAACTATCCTTCATTACAAGCCAGTTAAAGATGAGAATCGACCCTAATATCTCCTTAGTCTATAGCACTGATGGCGGTAAAATTACCGAGAAGCCAGAACCGAAATCTATCCCTGAAGGCGATGGCATCGTCCGTATTCATAAAGACAGCAAGGGACGAAAAGGCAAAGGCGTATCAGTGATCAAAGGACTGGGATTAGACGAAAAAGAGTTAAAAGCCTTAGCACAAAAGCTGAAAAAACAGTGCGGCTGTGGTGGAACTGTCAAAGAGTTTAATATCGAAGTCCAAACCGATAACCGCGAACAGCTTAAATCACTGCTTGAAAAATTGAATTATCAAGTTAAATTGGCCGGTGGTTAAACCACCGTGAGGTGCCAGATGGAAAGTTTGCAGAACCATTTATTGTTAGCCATGCCCGCACTCAATGATTCTTTTTTTGAGCGCAGCGTGATCTATTTATGCGAACATAATGAACAAGGCGCCATGGGTTTGATGGTCAATAAACCCATAGGCGTCGATGTCAATGAGCTGCTAAAACAGATGCAACTTGAAGACTACCGCACCATAGAAAGTATCAATAGTCAGGTACTGCTCGGCGGTCCAGTGGCACAAGAGAAAGGCTTCGTATTACACACGCCGCAATCTCAATGGAGCAGCAGCCAACAGATCAGCGATCAGCTCATGCTAACGACCTCTCGGGATGTGCTTACATCACTTGGAAACGATCAGGCACCTGAAAACTTTATTGTCGCCCTAGGCTATGCCGGCTGGAAACGCGACCAGTTAGAACAGGAACTGGCCGATAATGCCTGGTTAACCATTCCGGTAGATATCGATATCCTTTTCAATACTCCCCATGATGAACGCTGGGTAAAAGCCACTCAATCATTGGGGTTTGATATCAGTCAGCTCTCCTCGCTTACTGGCCACGGATAATCAGACCAAACATCATTCAACAGGAACAATAATGAGCTTAGCAAGCGTATTAGGTTTTGATTTCGGAACTAAAAGTATTGGTGTTGCCATTGGGCAACAGATCACCGGCAGTGCCACACCTCTGAGTTCTATAAAAGCCAACGACGGCATTCCCCGCTGGGAAGAGATTGAAGCCTTAATCAAAGAGTGGAAGCCCGATCTGATCGTTGTAGGTCTGCCATTGAACATGGATGGAACTGAACAAGAGATGACCCAGAGAGCACGTAAATTTGCCAATCGGATCAACGGTCGATTTGGGGTGAAAACCGCGACCCAAGATGAACGCCTGACCACTGCAGATGCCAAAGCAAGACTATTTGAAATGGGCGGTTATAAGGCGCTAACTAAAGGGCAAGTGGACTCGATGTCAGCAGTGTTAATCATCGAAAGTTACTTCGAAAACCTCTATTAAATCTACAACACCACTTTTAGTCTGCGTCACTGTCGGCTGGATGATTAACACCATCGAGAGTGACAACCTTTCCTAAATCAAACGGATTAACCCCTTCTAGACAGCCAACATTATAGCCATATTCATTGGGTGCAGAGCGGCGTTGGTGATGGGTATAAATACCACAATTTGAGCAAAAGTAATGCTTAGCGGTCAGCGTATTAAACTGATATAACTTGAGTAAATTGTCACCTTTTAAAATAGTGATCCCATCCAGCGCCACAGAGGCAACAATCGCCCCTTTTCGGCGACAAATAGAACAATCACAGCGACGAGGGTTTTCTATCCCATTAGGCAGATAAAGTAGTAGTTCCACACCACCACAGTGGCAGCTCGCTATGTGTTTCAATTTTATTGGCGTTTTACCCACAACTGTAATCATCTTATATCCTTATAATCTTGCTTACATGACTTTCTGCTAGCCTGAAATTTACTGATAAACACGCCCATCATGTTTTAGCCAACCATCCACATGGTATCCTCTCGGGTCGTGATGAGTCCAATGTATCACTCCCCCCTTGTTGTTCCACTCATATTCACCATAAAACTCAAGCTTATCGCCAACATTCAAGTTTGCGACGCGCGGGGCAAGGTCGATATTATGAGCGATTAAGATGGTTTGCTGTGCAGAAACTTTAACAATAAATTTTTGATGTTTTGAGCCACGTGTATCATCGGCCAATAAACGGATAACTCGGCCAACACCTTGAACTTGAATATCACTTTGTTGTTGCTCAAAGGCTCTCTGTAGCAGCTTGCTACTATCGATAGCAACTGCGTCAACTGCTGCAACGTCAACGCCCAGATTATTGATTTCATCGGATCCGAGCTTATCTCTATCGACAGAGTCTCGATGTAAAAACTGCCAAGCGGCAATCAAAACTAGACACAAAATCAGTATGTTTTTCATCATTCACTCCCTGTAATGACAGTCTCTTGCTCGCTTTTGATTAATCGGATACAAGAGTGCATGTAGCAATAAAAACAGATAATCCTAGGTCAAGATAATACGAAAAATCGATAAAAAAACCGATAACCTCAGAGGCTACCGGTTTTGTCCACTAGATTAAACAAACCTTGTTAATCTAAGTCTAGAGTTACCCCTTCCATAAAGCCGGAGCTGGCAGACTCTTTACTTTGCAGCTTAATCATCAAGCGAAGATCGTTGGGTGAATCCGCATGATGTAGTGCATCTGAATAAGTAATTTCGCCTTCCACATACAGCTTCAACAATGCTTGGTCGAATGTCTGCATTCCTTGCTCATTGGACTTGGCCATGGTTTCTTTGAGCGCATGAAGCTCATTTTTCTGAATCAAACTGGCAACACGAGGGGTATTGATTAACACCTCTATCGCCGCTCGACGACCACTACCATCGCTCTTAGGAATCAGCTGTTGTGCCACAATACCACGTAGGTTCAACGATAAATCGAAAAGTAACTGCTGATGTTTACTCTCAGGTACCAAGTGCATAATACGATCTAAGGCTTGGTTCGCGTTGTTGGCGTGCAAGGTAGCCATACACAAGTGACCCGTTTCGGCGAACGAGAGAGCAAACTCCATGGTCTCTTGAGTACGGATCTCACCAATCAGAATCACATCTGGCGCCTGACGCAGTGAACTTTTCAGTGCTGCATCGAACGATTCGGTATCTATGCCGACTTCGCGTTGAGTAATAATACTCTTACGATGATCGTGAACAAATTCTACAGGGTCTTCAATGGTCAAAATATGACCGCGCGCCTGAGAGTTTCGATAACCCACCAGCGCTGCCAGTGAAGTTGATTTACCGGTACCGGTACCACCGACCATGATGATCAAACCACGCTTGCTCATTACCAGATCTTTCAAAATTGGCGGCAACATTAAGTCTTCAACCAAGGGGATTTTGGTTTCGATACGACGCATCACGCAACCTGGCGATTCTCGCTGCCAAAATGCACTGACACGAAAACGACCGAGTCCTTTTGCCGCATAAGCAAAGTTACATTCGCGGCTTTCGAGAAACTCTGTACGTTGTGCCTCTGTCATTAAGGATTCGACAAATTCTAACGACTGCTGCGGCGTAAATGGATTTTCAGCAAGAGGTTTAACCTCACCATCGACCTTAGCACTGGGGGGAAAGCCCGCGGTGATAAACAGATCCGACGCTTTGCGGTCAACCATGACTTTTAAAAATGGGAGTACATCCATAATAAAAACCTTAACTAGAAACTAGCATTTTTGTTTGAGCTCTTAGACATCGCATCTTCACGAGTAATGAGGCCACGATTCACCAGATTCTGTAAACACTGATCTAGCGTCTGCATTCCGTGAGCCATACCAGTCTGAATAGCTGAATACATCTGTGCCACTTTATCTTCACGGATCAAGTTACGGATCGCAGGCGTGCCCATCATAATTTCGTGAGCTGCAACACGACCACCACCGACTTTCTTAATCAGTGTCTGAGAGATAACCGCCTGTAGCGACTCAGATAACATGGTACGCACCATACTCTTTTCGCCTTCAGGGAATACATCGACCACACGGTCAATGGTTTTCGCCGCTGAGGTGGTATGCAAAGTACCAAAAACGAGGTGACCGGTTTCCGCCGCCGTCATAGCTAGGCGAATGGTTTCAAGGTCACGCATCTCACCCACAAGAATCACATCGGGATCCTCACGCAATGCGCTGCGCAGTGCGGCATTGAAACTATGGGTATGGCGATGCACTTCACGTTGGTTAATCAAACATTGTTTGTTTTGATGAACGAATTCGATAGGATCTTCGATAGTTAGAATATGATCATGACGATGCTCATTCACATAGTCGATCATCCCCGCCAAGGTGGTACTCTTACCCGAACCCGTTGGTCCGGTAACCAATACCAAGCCACGAGGGTAACTCGCAATCTTCTTAAAGATTTCTGGGGCACCCAGCTTTTCAAGACTTAGAATCTCACTAGGAATGGTACGAAATACCGCGGCAGCACCACGGCTTTGGTTAAATGCGTTCACACGAAAACGAGCTAAATTGGGTACTTCAAATGAGAAATCGATCTCAAGATGTTCTTCATAATCCTTACGCTGCTTATCATTCATGATGTCATAAACTAGGCTATGTACACCCTGATGATCTAGCGCTGGAAGATTGATCTTCCTGACCTCACCATCTACACGTATCATGGGAGAAACCCCAGCTGAAAGGTGTAGATCCGACGCATTGTGTTTTACACTAAAGGCAAGTAACTCTGTGATTTCCATAGTTTGGGATATCCATTCAACCAAAAACTTACACCATGACAACAATAGCAGACAGACTGACTCACGCCCACCAAAGAATCAACCAAGCGGCGCAAAAATCATCACGTAATCATGATGAAATACAACTTCTTGCCGTCAGTAAAACCAAACCTATCGAACAAATAGTAGCGGCTTATAAAGCTGGGCAGCGACTTTTTGGTGAAAACTATGTGCAAGAGGGTGAATCTAAGATAATTGCACTAAAGGCCGATTACCCGGATATCGAGTGGCATTTTATCGGTCCACTGCAATCGAACAAAACAAAAACCATCGCAGAAAACTTCGACTGGATGCACACCCTCAGCCGAGAAAAAATCGCCCTCAGACTCAATGAACAGCGCCCTTCTCATCTCGCGCCACTTAAAGTGTGTATTCAAGTCAATGTCAGCCAAGAACAGAGTAAATCTGGTGTATCGGCCGATGAGATTGCCCCTCTGGCTAAACTTATCGACTCGCTGCCCAACTTAGAACTACGCGGCTTAATGGCCATTCCAACCGCCACCGACGATATTGAAATACAACACGCTGAGCTACAAAAGATGCAACGACTATTTGAGTCACTCAAGCAAAGCTACGCAAAACTTGATACCCTCTCCATGGGAATGAGTAATGATTTAGAGCAGGCTATCGCATCAGGCTCCACTATGGTGCGAATTGGCAGCGCCATTTTCGGCAGCCGTAATTGACTTAGTTTTAGCCGTAATTAACTTAGTTTAATCACCAAATATGTCACCACGCCCTTGTGATCTCACTCCAAGCCCAGATATACCATTCATTGATTTAAAAGAATAATTGAGACCTTTTATGACACAGAAAAAAATATGCTTTATTGGTGCAGGTAACATGACTCGCAGTATCGTCAGTGGTTTAGTCAAAAGTGGCTACCCTAGCGAATTAATTCATGCCACTAACCCAAGTGAAGGCAAACTTATCGCCCTACAACAAGATCTCGGTATTCAAGTTTCCCATGACAATTTAGCCGCCGCAGAGCAGGCCGATGTGATTGTACTAAGTGTCAAACCCCAATTGATGCAACAAGTGTGTGAACATCTCGCCAGCTTAGATTTATCCAATAAGCTGATTGTCACCATCGCCGCAGGTATCACGGCTAATCGTTACCACGATTATTTTAATCAACCGATTAAATTTATCCGCTCAATGCCAAATACGCCAACTCAAATTGGCTATGGCATGACAGGTCTCTTTGCAGAAGCGTCAGTATCAGAGGCTGACAAAGCCTTATGCGAACAAATTATGCAGACGGGTGGTGAAGTGGTTTGGGTCGATAAAGAAGATGATTTAAATCAAGTTATCGCGCTAGCAGGTAGCTCGCCAGCCTATTTTTTCCTTATGATGGAAGCTATGATAGACAGTGCAAAACAAGATGGTGTCGATGAAGCTGTCGCCCGTGCATTAGTGCAGCAAGCCGCTTTAGGCGCTGCACAGATGGTTAAGCAAAATCAACAGTTAACCGCTGGCCAGCTCAGAGAAAACGTCACCTCAAAAGGCGGCACTACGGCTCAAGCCCTCGCGGCATTTGAAAAAGCCGGTTTACGCGATATTGTCAGAGGGGCAATGCATGACTGCATGGCTCGCGCCGACGAAATGGCTAAGCAATTTTAATTAAGATCGAATCTGCATACCAATAAGTAGAGACACACAATGAATGCATTAAGCTTTTTAGTGAATACCGTTTTTGACCTATACCTGATGGTCGTGATCATCCGCATTTGGCTGCAAGTAGCCCGTGCTGACTTTTACAATCCCTTCAGCCAATTTGTCGTGAAAGCCACTCACCCTATTGTGGCGCCAATGAGACGTGTATTACCTGCTATGGGCGGTTTAGACACAGCTTCTGTGGTATTGGCGATATTAGTTGTGGTGTTAAAATTCGTTATTTTAAGCTTAATTGCCGGCGCAGCCATCAGCCTGCCGACTATCTTGCTGGTTTCAGTGGTGTCTGTGTGTAAACAAGCCGGTGTACTACTGTTCTGGATGTTGATCCTTCGCGCTATCCTAAGTTGGGTCAGCCAAGGTCATAATCCGATTGAAATGGTGATGGGGCAGTTAACTGAACCACTTTTATCACCGATCCGCCGTATTCTTCCGCCGATGGGAGGCTTAGATCTATCCTTACTAGTAATGATGATCATCTTAAACTTCCTCAATATCTTATTGGCTCAATACGTACCATTCTGGGCTAATGTTTAGTGGTTGCAGTGCAACAGCAACAAGGTGATCTGTTACTTAAACTTTATATTCAACCTAAAGCCAGTCGGGACCAAATTGTGGGTCCCCATGGTGACGAAGTTAAAGTGGCAATCACCGCGCCGCCTGTCGATGGCAAAGCCAACGCCCATCTTAGCAAATACCTTGCTAAACAGTTCAAAGTACCCAAAAGCAATATCATCATAGAAAAAGGGGAACTGGGGCGTCATAAGCAGATTAAAGTGATTGAGCCTAAACAGGTTCCTGCAGAAATACAGCTGTTACTCACTGGCAATACCTCTGCCTAAAATCAAGCCATTCAGATACAGACCCAAGCCAATATTAAACAAAAATGACTATACTAAACCCACTATCTAGTCTCTAGGAGTTAATCATGTTCCGTACGCTAATTTGTGCCCTGCTACTCTCTTTTGGCGTGGTAAGCAGTGCTCTCGCAGAACAAAAGCAGACTGTCGGTAACTTCGATATTCACTATGTCGCCCTCGGCAGCACCTTTATCACTCCACTAATCGCTAAAACTTATGGTATTCAGCGCAGCAATTACACAGGCATCATCAATATTTCGGTACTAGACACCAGTCAAAAGGGGAAGCCAGCCATTCCCGTTGAGATATCGGGTATCGCCAATAACCTCCTCGATGCTCGTGTCGCTCTGACATTCAGGGAAATCAGAGAGGGAGAGGCGATTTACTATATTGCCGAAGTTCCCTATCGCGACGATCAAGAAATCAACTTTCAAATCGCCATCAAAGCGGGTAACAGACTTAATACACAGCTGACATTTAAGCAAAAGTTTTATATCGAATAAGCAGAGTCCCACCTCTATCTCGGCGACTTTCCTATTTTCTGACTAAAGTAAAATGCAAAGTCGCCCGTCTCCCCTACCGTTTCACCTTAAGCTTGGGTATCATTGCGCCCATAAATTGCAGCAGATGAGTCCGAGATCCAGATGAATAAAATTGTATTAGCCAGTGGCAACAAGGGAAAACTAAAAGAGTTTGCAGAAATCTTGGCCGAATATGGCATCGAAGTGCTGCCACAGAGCCAGTTAGGAGTCGAAGAAGTTCCAGAAACCGGCACCACCTTCGTCGAAAACGCCATCATCAAAGCCCGTCATGCCGCTAAGGTGAGCGGACTTGCCGCAATTGCCGATGACTCAGGATTAGAAGTTGATCTACTCGGTGGTGCGCCTGGCATCTATTCAGCTCGTTATGCCGGTGAGAATGCCAATGCAACAGACAACTGCATAAAGCTATTGGACGCATTAAAAGATGTTCCACAGCAGCGTAGTGCGCGCTTCCAATGTATTTTGGTGTACATGCGTCATGCTGACGACCCAACCCCCATCATCTGCCAAGCATCATGGGAAGGTCATATTGGCGTTGAAGCTAAGGGCGATAATGGTCATGGCTATGATCCTATTTTTATCCCTCAGCAGCATCAATGTAGCGCCGCAGAACTCAATAGCGATGAAAAAAATGCCTTGAGTCATCGTGGCAAGGCGATGCAATTATTATTGGCTGAATTAAAAGCAAAAGGCGTACTCGGTTAATGCTTACTCTGCCTCCACTGAGTTTATATATTCATATACCTTGGTGCGTTCAAAAGTGCCCCTACTGTGACTTCAACTCCCATGGTCAGCATGGCGAGTTGCCACAGCAGCAATATGTCGATGCGTTATTGGCCGATCTCACCAATGACCTTCAATATGTGCAACAGCGCAAACTGCACTCTATCTTCATTGGTGGCGGCACCCCTTCTCTGTTTAGCGCCGAACAGATCAAACGTCTGCTCGATGGCGTACAACAACAGATACCCTTCCAGGACAAGATCGAAATTACCATGGAGGCGAATCCCGGCACGCTAGAGCATGATGATTTTGTTGATTATCGTGCAGCAGGCGTGACAAGACTCTCTATCGGTGTACAAAGCTTCTCTAGTGACAAGCTCAATTTATTGGGACGAATTCACGATAAAGATGAAGCCAAAGTGGCTGCAGAAAAAGCCAGCCAAGCTAATTACAAAAGCTTTAACTTAGACTTAATGCATGGCTTGCCTAACCAAAGTTTCACTGAAGCGATGCGCGATATCGAAACGGCTGCGGCGCTTAATCCACCGCACCTATCTTGGTATCAACTGACAATTGAACCCAATACCCTATTTCACTCTAAGCCACCACAGCTACCTGATGATGAAGCCTTATGGCAAATCTATGAACAAGGGCAACAACGCTTAGCGGAATTGGGCTATGAGCAATATGAGATCTCCGCTTACGCTAAGCCGGGATATCAGTGTCAGCACAATCTTAACTACTGGCAATTTGGTGATTATCTCGGCATAGGCTGCGGCGCCCATGGCAAAATAACCCAACTTGCAGAGCAAAAAATTTACCGCACAGTAAAGATTAAACACCCTAAGGGCTATTTAGCTGCAAGCGATTATCTGTTTGATAAAACCGAAGTAGCTGAAGAGGATAGAGCCTTAGAGTATTTAATGAATCGCCTCAGATTAATGTCGCCTATCCCTAAAGCAGAATTTGAAATGAGAACCGGGCTTGCGCATACAAGCCTAGATATAGGCATGCAAAAAGCGGCTGAAAAAGGATTAATGCAAATTAGTCACGACCACTGGCAACTCACTCCCAAGGGCAACATGTTTGTTAATGAAGTTCTTGGTCAATTCTGCGATTAACTTCAGCAAAGCCAATTGAGAGCTAATTTAAGTACCACTGAATTTACCAGCCATACAAAACGGTCAAGTTTCAAGCAAACAAAGCAAAATCGGCTTAAGTTAACGGTTAACCTCAGTTTAACGCTTAACTTTCACCTTAAAAAAATTTACATTAAAGAAACATTTAATAACATTTGTGTCAGTTACTTTTCTGCTCATTTGGTTAGGATGGTTAGCTTAAAGTAACGGGAAAAATTTATGACCATAAAAATAAAAACAACAACAAAATTACTCACCGTCGCCATATCGACGCTTTTATCAGCAAGCTTTAGCGCAAATGCTTTGCCAGTCAGCAGTGTTAATGTTCAAGCCCCTAATGGAATAAATAGTGGAATAAGCAGCGCCCAAGCCAATCAGCAGGAATCGGCTAAAGCCAACAAGCTGTTTGAAACCATCTTTATGGAAAATGTGATGGCCAGCCCCACTTTCCAGACACAATTGGGTATCAAAGCAGATTACGACAAATGGGATGATATCGGTAAGACTGCCGATGAAGCCGATCTAAAACGCGATAAAAAACATTTAAAACAGTTACAACAGCTCAACCGCGATGGGTTAGATCTACAAACTCAGTTGAGTTATGACTTACTCAGCCAAAAACTACAAAACAGCATAGATGATTATCAATGGCGCCTTTACAGCTACCCAGTTAATCAGATGTATGGCGGTCATTCCATGGTCCCATCATTTTTAATCAACCAGCATCAAGTTGACAATATTGACGATGCCAAAGCCTATATCAGCCGTTTAAGCGGTGTGCCTAAGTACCTTCTGCAACTACAAGAGGCATTGGAAGAGCGAGCTGCAGCCAGTATCATCGCACCGAAATTTGTATTT
The DNA here is from genome assembly GCF_022398315.1 of Shewanella sp. Isolate11. Taxonomy (GTDB): domain Bacteria; phylum Pseudomonadota; class Gammaproteobacteria; order Enterobacterales; family Shewanellaceae; genus Shewanella. The sequence goes on along the minus strand of NZ_JAKEVF010000001.1, from coordinate 796,875 downwards.
GCTTACGTACTTTCCGATAGCCGTAATATCATCAGCGGTGCTCCTTTCGATCAACAAGCCGATAGCGCGCTTTGGGCCGATTTCAAACGTAAAGTCGCAAAACTTGAAGTCAGCGACCAGCAAAAAGACCAGTTGCTCGATGAAGCTAAAAACACCCTTATCACCCAAGTACAGCCGGCATACAATAAGTTGATCACTTATATCGGCAGCTTAGAACAACAAGCCGACAATCGTGATGGTGTATGGAAGTTTAAAAATGGCGAGGCATTTTATAATAATGCGCTAGCACGTACGACAACCACCAACATGACCGCTGATGAGATCCATCAATTGGGTCTTGCAGAAGTGGCGCGTATTCACGATGAAATGCGTGCCATCATGAAAAAAGTGGGATTTAAGGGCGATCTTACCGCTTTCTTCAAATTCATGCGTGAAGATAAGCAGTTCTACTACCCTGACTCTGAAGCTGGACGAGAAGCTTATTTAAGCGACGCCACTACTATAATAGAGAATATGGAATCTCGCCTAGATGAGGTATTCAACGTCAAACCTAAGGCACCGATGATCGTTAAGCGAGTTGAAGCCTTCAGAGAAAAATCGGCAGGAAAAGCCTTTTATAACGCGCCGACGCCGGATGGAAGTCGCCCAGGGACTTACTACGCCAACTTGTACGATATGGACGCTATGCCGAAATATCAGATGGAAGCCTTAGCCTATCATGAAGGTATTCCAGGTCATCACATGCAGATCGCTATCGCTCAAGAATTAGAAGGAGTTCCTAAGTTCCGAAAATTTGGTGGTTATACCGCTTACATCGAAGGTTGGGGACTTTACAGCGAATTCTTCCCTAAAGAGATGGGATTTTATAATGATCCCTATTCTGACTTTGGCCGTCTGGCGATGGAATTATGGCGCTCATGCCGCTTAGTCGTCGACACTGGCATTCATGCTAAAAAGTGGACTCGTGAACAAGGGATCAATTATTACGTCGATAATACGCCTAACGCTAAATCAGATGCGGTTAAGATGGTTGAACGTCATATCGTAATGCCATCACAAGCAACGGCTTATAAAATTGGCATGATGAAAATTGTCGAATTAAGAAAGCAAGCAAAACAGATCATGGGCGATAAATTTGATATTGGTCAGTTCCATACCTTGCTACTTAAAAATGGGCCATTGCCGCTGAATGTGCTTGAACAAAAAGTACTAGAATGGGCACATAAGTCCTGAGCATCACCGGCGAAGTTCAAATAAAAAACCACCTAATATAGGTGGTTTTTTATTGTCTGCCGACGGCAAAGACACATAACACTGAGTGGCTATTCATTCAGATAAAAACAGGGATAATTTGATAAAGCGAGATAAGCAGAAGTAAGCCAAAGGCCCTAAAGAAAATACCCCAGCAATAAATTGCTGGGGTAAACCAAAACTAGGATGATGGTTTTAAGGCTAGCATTGTTTTAGTTATTAAATCGCTGCCAGCGTTGAGATCAGATTGCGTTTAAGCCGACCTGAACAAATAACTTTAGGAGGGGTCATTCCATGGTTATTTATGTAACTCAGTTCATCTAAAATCAACTGTTGCCATTGTATTAAATTAAGAACAAAGTTCAAACCTATTTGTCATACAATATTAGTTCCGGCTTAACAAATCGCTAGCAATCACGCCCAACAAATACATATTAACCTACTGATAATAAACAAAAAGCCAGCCAACCATCCATTGACTGGCTTTTTATCTCAGAAATAGAACAATGTTTTCAATTTGGCGATAAATAAAACTTGATTTAGGTTTTATCTACACGAAGATAACCAACTCTATTTCACTGTTCATTTTGTTTATTTACGCTGAGCATAAAGCACATTGTATTTATCATCCCAATAAGGTGGCGTACCAATTCGCTCCTTAATGAAATCAATAAATGCACTCACCTTAGGAGCTAAATGCTTACGTCTTGGGTAGACAGCTTGTAGAGGTAAATGGTGAGTCAATTGCCAATCAGCCAATAATGGCACTAAGGTACCGGCCTCAATTTCATCTTCTAGTAGATAACTGGCGAGATAGGCAATGCCAAGACCACTAATCGCTGCTGACTTTAACGCTGGCGCATTATCCACTCTAAAATTACCTGAAACCCCTATTTCACAGTAATCATCGCCTTTTTTAAACTGCCAGACGCTGTGCTCATGCCATTCACCTTGATAGACCAAACAATTATGGTCAACCAACTGCTCAGGGCGATCGAGCTGATTGTGCTTAGCGACATATTCAGGCGAAGCGACCAACAAAAACTGACACTTCATTAGCGGTCTTGCAACCATGCCTAGAGGCAGTTGCTCCGACATAGTCAGTAACAAATCTAACCCTTCGCTGACAACGTCAACCTTGTGATCTAACAGGCTCACTTGAAGTTCCAGCTCGGGGTGTTTAGCCATAAAATCTGGCAAAGCAGGAATAATATGCATGGTACCGAAAGATTGAGAAATCCCCACTTTAAGTACACCACGAGTCGCATCGTTAAGGTTATGCACACTCGCTACCGCTTGCTCGGCGTCCCTCAATAACTCCTCACCTTGGGCGTAAAGTAACTGACCCGCTTCGGTTAAACTCAAGCTACGAGTAGTACGCTGAATTAATTGCACTCCAAGCTTATGCTCGAGATCTGCAACCTGCGTACTCACCTTAGATTTAGAAATCCCCAATTTACGCGCAGCAGAACTAAAACTGCCAGCACGAGCAACATGAGTAAAAATTGCAATAGGTTCTAAAAGTTCTAACATTTAAAAAGCCTTAAGGTGTTATCAACCCTAGTAATACTAATAATAAATCAGAGAGATAGCTCATGATGTCAGAGCATTTCAATGACAATTAACTATAGTTCAAGAGTAGAGTCAGGCTGTTATCCATTTCTTAGGGAAATTTCGTCAGCATTGTTTTTATTTTTCACAAGTATACCAAAGATTTGCACTCTGATTCTAATACCTATGTACTAGTTACTATACACACAATCAGATTTCGAAGAAAAGCTATCAAAAACAATACAAACAAAAAAGCCCTACACCCAAGGAAAGTGTAGGGAAACTGCTGGTTGTCCAAGTCCAAACAGAGGGGAAACTCGTTACTTAATAAACCTATTTCAGCTGTTGTTGCTGCAGGTTCATCAATGGATATTTGTTAAGTTGTGGCACTTGTTGATGAAGCTGTTGTTCCAATGCCGCCAATTGTTGGAAGTTATCGCAAAGTAAATTGGCTCGCTCATCAAGCTCATCGGCTTGCTGCTCGATTTGGGTTTCTATATCTTCGCCGACTTTCTCCATCTTAGCCGAGAAAGACTGCATCTTTTCTTCAAACGAGTCGCCATCGCCACTCATCATTTCGCTACCTAGGCTCATCATCATGCTACCAATAGAGCTTTGAACCAACTGCTCCATCTCCTGCTCAAATTCTTTACCAAAGGTTTCTTCAAGAGAAGACTCTGTCGCACCAAGATAGAAGCGGTCACCATGCTGATAGGCTACGGTATCGATACGCTCACTCAGACTTGCCATCATGGCATCGATTTTAGCACCAGCAGCATCGCCCAATAATGGCGTTAATGCCATACTTACGGCAGTTGAAGCAATATCAACAGCGTCATGCACTAAATCGATAACTTCAGGCAGTTGCTTAGACACATCTGCGGCATATTGATTAACCAACTGCTGTTGTTCGCTATCAAGCTCTACTTCATTGCCTTCAACATAGAGTTTGCCCTGCTCAATACGGTAAACCTCTTTTTGCGCTTCACTGATCACCAACTTACGAGGCTCGACCGCAACATCATAATTAAGGCTAACCTGACATTGATTATCATCACCAAAAGAAATTTGATTGCCTTTATCACCAGCCCAAACATTGCTTGATAATAAGGTGGTTAAGCCTAATGCCGTTAACCCTAATACGTTTAAGCGCGTTCCATTTAAACCCAGTGAAGTCGTCAGCTTTTTCATCTCATTCATCCTTAACTTGTATTTTTACTCTTGGTGATTACGCTTCTAGCAGCGCATCACAATTAATATAGAGCTTTCAATACAGTTATCGTGCCAAAAATAAAATGACATTATAAATCAATAAAATAAAGAACATTCGATATTAATTTCAAAAACTAAATTAGCCATTTAGACGAGTTATTAGCTGAAATGACTAATAAAACCAATCGCAGTAATTATCTGGTCATTCTTGCTCGTTAAAATCGCCGATAACCGTGTTATAAATTTTGTTATTAGAATCACTAGTGACTGCAATGTACGCCTTGTTATCGACAACTTTTCCTGCGCCCTTTTCTGTTACAAACGAGCTGATCACCAATTTACTTTGATTGGTATAAAACATTTGAGTTCGGAAACGGTAATAAGAGAATAAAGAGTAACGGCAATTAGCGGAAAGTGATTAAGGGTAATTGTCACCAGCTAAAAAGGCGAATCGAGGTAAAATCAGGGAAAAATAAGCAGGTGACGGCTTGAAGGAATCAGTCCGTGAACACCTGCTCTTATCGTCTCAGCGGCAAATTAGCGCTTAACCCATACCGCAGATTAATTCCACCAAATGTCGTAAAGCTCGCTCACTTCAACACTTGATGTTGGCTGCTGTTTCCAGAAAGCGCTTACGGCTTCACGGTCTTCCTCGGTGCACTTACCTATGCTTTGGGTCGCAACTATGCCTTCCCACTCTTTATGTCCGCCACCATGGAATCCCAGCTTACGCGCCTCGATCACTTCATCGATAAATTGATCAACGATAGTATCGATCTGCTCTTCAGATACCGAATCATCGAAGGTCCAATTAACATCAAACCCAAACTCTTGAAACTCATCAATACGTAATTTTTTACGCAAACGACGGCTACGTGTTGCCATGTTCTAACCCCTTCAGTTTATAAAATTGATAAATTGTCGCGAAGTTATTCGCAGCGCTCGAACATTAAATCCCACACACCATGACCGAGTCTGTGACCGCGAGCTTCAAATTTCGTTAATGGACGATGATCCGGTCTAGGTACAAAATCATTGTTGCTTGACTGGTTCTTATAACCCGACGCAGCGCTCATCACTTCAAGCATATGTTCGCTGTAGTTTTCCCAGTCTGTCGCCAAATGGAACACACCACCAATCTTAAGGCAATTACGGATTGTTTGTGCAAACTCAGGCTGCACAATACGGCGCTTATGGTGACGCTTCTTATGCCAAGGGTCAGGGAAGAACAATTGCACTCGCGCAAGTGAACCCGGCAAAATACTGTTCTCTAACACCTCAATGGCATCATGATGAAAAACCCGTAAATTGGTAACTCCCGCTTCAGCAGCATCGGCTAAGCAGGCTCCGACACCCGGTTTATGCACTTCAATGCCGATAAAGTTAAGCTCGGGTGCAGCTTTAGCCATTTCGACCAAAGAAGCGCCCATACCAAAACCAATTTCCAACACGGTATCGGCTTCACGACCAAACACCTTGGCAAGATCTAACGGCTCAGGAGAGTAATCCAACCCCATTAGCGGCCATTGTTGCTCCATTGCAACCGCCTGTCCTTTGGTTAAACGTCCTTCTCGAAGCACGAAGCTTCTAACTTTACGAAGGTATTTACCCTCTTCATTAAATTCAGCGGTGGTAACGTCGCTCATGGTATATCGCCTTAATATCTGCCATTTGTTGGCCATATTGCTGCCAAAATCTACTTAGGATAAAGCAGAAAACTGCGGTGAATTTCACCGTAAGTTTAATCGCAATATGAATATAAATTTTTAAAAAGAAGGGCATTATCCAAAGTTAGTGGTGTAGTGCAAGCCCTATTGTTGCCAAAGTATACCAATAATCCCGTCAGGTGCGAGGAAAGGCCAAACTTAGCCTGTAATTAAGTTGAGAATTGTGCGGCTGCTCTATACACTGAGCGCCATGAAAACAGAGCAAAATCACCCACGCCAATTTCACCAGCGTATAGTAACTTGGTATGGCGAGCATGGCCGCAAACACCTTCCTTGGCAGCAAGACAAAACACCTTATAAAGTTTGGGTGTCCGAGATCATGTTGCAGCAAACCCAAGTCGCCACCGTTATTCCCTATTTCGAAGCTTTTATGCAGCGATTTCCCAGCATCAACGAGTTAGCTGCCGCTAGCCAAGATGAAGTGCTACATCATTGGACAGGTCTGGGTTACTACGCCAGAGCACGAAACCTGCATAAGAGTGCGCAGATAATCGCCAATGAATATCATGGCGTGTTTCCAACTCAGTTTGAACAAGTGCTGGCTTTACCGGGGATCGGCCGCTCAACCGCTGGCGCGGTTTTGTCACTGTCATTAGGCCAACATCATGCTATCCTCGATGGCAATGTAAAACGTGTATTGGCACGTCATGGCGCTATCGAAGGCTGGCCAGGAAAAAAACAAGTCGAAACCCAGTTGTGGCATTTGGCCGAGAACCTCTCACCAGAGCAGCAAATAGCACACTACAATCAGGCGATGATGGACATTGGTTCAAGCATCTGTACCCGCGCTAAACCCAAGTGTGAAATTTGCCCTGCTGCCATCGACTGTAAAGCCCAGCTAATGGGACGACAAAGCGAATTTCCCGGCAAGAAGCCCAAGAAAACCATTCCCGAGAAACAAGCTTTCATGTTGGTGATTAAGGACGATGACAAAGTCTTAATGGCTAAGCGACCACCAGCGGGCATTTGGGGTGGGCTATGGTGTTTTCCTCAATTTAGCACTAGAGGCGAGCTTGAGCAGTATCTATCACTACATAAGCTAACCTTAACCAGTGAAGAACCGCTGACTGGCTTCAGGCACACATTCAGTCATTTTCATCTGGATATCACCGCATTTACCACAACTTTAAACCCGAGTAACGCGCAGCTAATCATGGAAGATGACGCATCACTCTGGTATAACTTAGCCAATCCCCCCAAAGTTGGTTTAGCCGCCGCCACTGAGCGTATATTAATCAGCTTAGGTTCTGTATTAAATAAGGAGTGATCATGGGTCGCAAAGTAAACTGCCAGCATCTTAACAAAGAGGCAGATGGTCTAGCCTTTCAACTTTACCCAGGTGAGTTAGGCAAGCGCATTTTTGACAATATTAGCCAAGAAGCCTGGACACTTTGGCAAGCCAAACAAACCATGCTCATCAATGAGAAAAAGCTCAACATGATGAATGTCGACGATCGTAAGTTTTTAGAAGAACAGATGATCAACTTCCTGTTTGAAGGAAAAGAGGTCGAAATTGAAGGTTATGTGCCTCAAAAAGATGATGAGTAACCTCAAGTCTACATAAAGCGACTCGAGCGCTTATAAGTTTGGCAAAAATACTTTTAAAAAGGGTCTAGTGAAATACTAGACCCTTTTTAATTTTAGCCATCCTTATGCTAAACAATTACCAACTCAGCAAAAAGTGTACTTTCCCCCTTCAACTATCCTCCTAAGAAAAACGGCCTTCTCATAGAGAAGGCCGTTTCAATATTGCTACGACTATTATATAACCAGCTCAAACGCTGTCATTGATAACAAGAGCCGAGATAAAGCTGTTACTGTTTAACACCTTCGACGATAAAATCTAACGCCACTTTGGTCGCTGAAGGGCCTAAATCATAATCGATGCCGAAATCTTTTAAAGCAAACTCAGAGCTGCCGACAAAACCGGCGCGATAGCCACCCCAAGGATCTTTACCCTCTCCAATATATTGAGCATCGATACTGATAGGTTTAGTCACACCATTTAATGTGAATAAACCATTAAGTAATAGCTTACCCTCGCCTTTATCTTCGACCGAAGTCGATTTAAAGCTAGCTTGAGGAAATTTTTCAACATTAAGGAAGTCGCCACTACGCAGATGTTCATCGCGTGCTTCATGATTTGAGTCAACGCTTACGGTATTAATAGTTACTTCAATTTTAGCCGCACCAAGCTGGTCTTTATCGAAACTAAAGTTCCCAGAGAAATCATTAAAACGTCCGGCAACGAAACTATAACCTAGGTGACTGACCTTAAATTGAATCGATGCATGCGCGCCTTGTTTATCGATAACATAGTCAGCTGCTGAGACCGAAGCGGCCATCATCAGCCCGAACGCCAATAAGCTACTTAGAAAAACCTTTTTCATTGATATCTCCTTTACCTTTTAATGTGGAAACGACCTAGTTAAATTAATCACGGCTTCATATGTATAAAGTGAGTGTAGACAATAAAACAATCACACTAACGATATTAACTTCGATTTATTCGGGTAAAAATCGCGTAATTTCGCTTATAAACATCTAAATATTAGAAACATCGAACCCCATAAAACAAAAAGGACTTCATAGAGCTAACTGTGATTTATCGCTATCAAGCAAAAAATTTGCCCTTAAAGCCATTTTTTCAACAAAAAGTCACCGTGATCTCATAAAAAACCCAAGGTTTTGCACATTAACTAACCATGCGGTTAGATTTATCTAAAAAAGCACTTGCAGGATAAATTTCAGCACTATATTATACGCGCACTCCAAACGAGACGGGTTATTAACCCTTCTGTTTGTAGTCACTAAACATCAAGCTAAGTGCTTAGTTTAGCTGCCCGAATAGCTCAGTCGGTAGAGCAGAGGATTGAAAATCCTCGTGTCCCTGGTTCGATTCCGGGTTCGGGCACCACATTCGCCGGCATAGCTCAGTTGGTAGAGCAACTGACTTGTAATCAGTAGGTCCCGAGTTCGACTCTTGGTGCCGGCACCATACAAATAAAAAAACCACTCATTGAGTGGTTTTTTTATGCCTGAAATTCATGCTGAATCCCTTCTTACAACGCTGACTCACAGAAACTTAGTGAAGATAAATAGCTAAAGCCAGATGTAAAAAAACCGATGAACACTAGGACGTGTTCATCGGTTTTATATCAGCTTAAAGCTAAGCTTATTTCCAACTTTTCATCTTATAGCCTTTAACAGCGTAGAAGAGGATAAATAGGTAACAAGGCAACATTACCATATAACCCCCTTGCTGACCCAAAGACGTTGCTGAACTGGTTAAGCCCCAAAATAGCGGCCCAAACGCGCCACCAGCAATCCCCATCACTAATAGTGCAGAGCCTGTACTGGTCAGCTTACCCATACCCGATAATGCTAATGGCCATACTGCAGGCCAAACAATGGCATTGGCTAAACCGAGGAAAGCGATCATCAGCAAGGTATCAGGTAACATGGCGCCACCAAAAGGTACTAGCAATACATTAGCAATCGCATAAGACTCATTATCACCAAACAAGATCCCTAAAGTCAGCATCAAGCCCAAGATGGCAGAAATCATCAACGCCTTAGGCTGAGAGATAAAACGCGGAATAGTCAAAATACCTAAGGTATAACCCAGCACCATGCAGATCATGGTATATGATGTCATCACACCGTAATTTTCGACGCCCAGAGACAATGCAAAGGTACCGATAGTATCGCCAGCAATCACCTCTACTGCGACATAGAAAAATAACGCCACCACACCTAAGGCAAGATTGGGATGAGAAAGCGCCTCACGAGTTAAGCCTTTACCATCATGAGATTCATCTTCTTCCTTCTCAAGCTCAGGTAACGGAGAAAGCTTCACTAATACTGCAAGCACACCGATAAAGATTGCCATACCTAAATAAGGGACAACTAGGCTGTCAGCCATTTCATCGATCTGAATTTGAGTTAACTGAGTCCCCACACGATCTCTAAAGCTATCTAAAATAAGCGCGGTAAAAACCAGTGGAGCGATCACGCCCGCACCTTTATTCAGAATTCCCATCACACTGACACGCGCCGCCGCAGACTCTTCAGGGCCAATACGCACAACATAAGGGTTAACCGCCGTTTGCAATAATGTTTGCCCCGCACCCATCACTAACTGCGCAAACAGGAACAGTGCAAAAATTTGCGTCTCTGCCGCAGGGATAAACAGCAACCCTGCCAGCATCATAGTGCCCATGCCTAGCGCCATACCGGTTTTATAGCCCACTTTACGGATCACCCATGCCGAAGGCAGCGCGGTAAACGTCACAGCAATATAAAAAGAGAATAGAATTAACGAGGCTTGGAACGGCGTAAGCTGAAGGATCTGCTTAAGGTAGGGCATTAGCGAGCCGTTTAGCCATGTCGCAAAACCAAGAATAAAGAAAAGTCCTGCGACAATCGCCATAGGAATAATGCTACTGCGCTTACTTTCATTGTTTAATGTCATTTCCATAAGCCTGTTTCTTATAGTAATTAATATTTGATATCAAAGTGACTGATATCGGCCTTAGATAATTATTAAGCAGCTACTCACGACGCAGTACCACAATTACACTGCCAACTGCCCTGTTGTTTATTTGATGTTAAAACATAAGCCCCACCGAGACAACGCTGTCATTTATGACTTTCATTGCCAAAATGCGGCTAACATCAGCTAAATCACTTATAAAGGTTATTTATCCGTGATAAATCTTTTTTATACTTTGACGAAAATGCCACGCTTAAACATCCAGTACAAAAATAGCCACTGCACTGTAAGTAAACCAACAGTGCCCGCCAATGGGTGCATTGTTTCGGGTAATGCATTGATAAGCCCGCCAAACAGGCTTTGTGATACATATTCCCACTTCACTAAACTGGTCGATAAATAGATGATAATGGCATTACAGCCAATCACTACAAAAACAAAACCTAAACGCTGCCATTTAAGTACATCGATCAAGGCATAAAATATCCCGAGTAACACCAAGCTCCAGCCTGAGGTAACCAATACGAAAGAACTGGTCCATAACTCTTTATTTACTGGAATAATGCCATTGGCCAGCCAGCCAAGTCCGATAGTCACTACACCAACCAGCAATAAAATACCAACCTTAGCCCACTCCCCTTTCGGATGAGCCTTAACAATAAAGTGGCCAGTAAACACCCCCGCAAGCGCATTCACCACCGCAGGAATGGTCGACAATATCCCCTCAGGATCCATGGCTCTAGCTTGATAGGTGATGCCAGGCAATAAGAGGCTATCGACATAAGCATTTATTGAACCCGCTAGACTAAGGTCGCCCGCCACACCGCCGGGAACTGGCACCCAGAGTTGTATGATGGCGTAAGCCAATAAAATGCCGATAGCGACAATAATTTGAGTACGTAAGCTGGTATGCCAAACCAGAATGGCCGCAAAGAACCAAGCAAAAGCGATACGCCCTAATACGCTGGCATAACGCACTTCACCTAGCGCCGCAGGCACACCAGTTCCCCAGCCGTGATTATAGAGAATGCCTAGAAATAACAGCAAAGCCAGACGCTTAACTGCATGACGATAGATAGGTAACCGTGTTTGCATCGGTAACTTATCTAATCGTTTTGGCGACAACCCTAATGCCACGCCAGAGAGAAAGATAAACAGAGGAAAAATCAGATCGTAAAAGGTAAAACCATGCCAGACGCTGTGATGCACCTGAGCATCGGCGACTTGCCAGCCTTGCCACCCCGTCCAAAGCAGCAGCCCAACAAACAGCGCTTCACCACCCAGAATCCAAAACATATCGAAACCACGTAAGGCATCAAGCGACATCAGTCGCTGTTTAGGCTTCACCTTGGCCTCGACACTTGGGCTAGTAACCGCCTTAGCATCCTGACTCACTTGCATCTCATATTCCTATTTTTATAATTATCTTGAAATGGCAGCGACTAATTAACTGCGCTGCAAATGAACATTAGTACTTATGCTTGATAAACCAGCTTGCCGCCAATATAGGTACGAGACACATTACGCGCATTATCAAGCAATACCATATCGGCACTATGCCCCAGCTTTAATGCACCACGTTGTTTATCGTGGCCCATAAACTGTGCTGGATAGAGTGACGCCATTCTTAGCGCTTCCTCAAATTCAATACCCAACATATTAACGCTATTATTAACCGCGCCGACCATATCTAGCACGCAACCGGCTAATTCACCGGTGACAGCATTAAGACGATCGCCCTGACGAACCACCTGTGTACCAAACAGCTCAAAGCTGGATTCATCATCTAAACCGACTGGTGGCATCGCATCGGTCACTAGCATCACCTTGCCTCTGGGCTTAGCATAAATGGCCACTTTGGCAGCTGCGGCGTGAACATGGTGACCATCAACAATCAGCCCACACCAAGCATCACGACTCTCTATCGCGGCACCAACCATTCCTGGTTCACGAGAGCCCATTGGTGACATAGCATTAAATAGATGGGTAAAACCGGTCGCGCCCGCTTCTAATGCGTTAACAACCGTTTGATAATCAGCGTTGGAATGGCCTAAACAGACTCGTACACCTTGATCGACCAAGGCTTTTATCACATCAGTGGCAACGTTTTCAGGAGCTAAGGTCACCACTTTAGTCCCGAGATCTTGGCGACTAAATATTGCCAGTTCGGCATCGGAAATACGGCGAATAAAAGATTGTGGGTGGACCCCTTTCTTAGGAACAGAAAGATGCGGCCCTTCAAAATGCACACCTAACACTCCTGCACTACCTTGTTCTATCGACTCTGCAACAGCATCGGCAGCGCGTTGCATCACCCCAATATTATCGGTTATCAAGGTGGGGAGAAAACCAGTCGTGCCAAATTTGGCATGGGCCTGAGCTATCGTTTCGATGCCACTGACACTTGGATTGGTATTGAGCAGTGCACCGCCGCCACCGTTAACTTGAACGTCAATAAAACCTGGTACTAAGGTTCCTGCTACCTTAATAGGCTCAACCCCCGCATGAGTATCAAAGGAGATGATTTTGCCATCATCGATAGTGACAGGCAGCTGCTGATGGAAAACCTCACCATCAAAAACCTGATCTGCGATTAGGGTCTGTTTCATAACTGTACATCCTACAAGGATATTTCTATCTAAATTCGAGCAACTAAAAATTAATCGCTTACTGTATAGCGTTGACGAGCAAAATAACAAGCTCCGAGCTCTGGTGGCGCAATAACCGGCGAGATACGCTCGACAACTTCTTTATCTAACCAAGGTGCTAATGGCTCCGCAAGGCCACCAATCATAGAGAAACGTGGTGGGTTAATGCTAAATAACTTACGCGCCAATTCACTGATATAGCCAGCGCCTTGCATCACGATCTCTTTAGCAACGGTATCTTGCTCGCGGGCACACAACAAAACTTCACGGGCTAAAGTGGCATAACAACTGGAAGATTTACCCGCTAAATGCTCAACGATACCTAATGTGTTACTGACCTGAAAATGATTAAGTACCATTTCTGTCAGTGCCGTTTTGGGGCCAAATCCATCAAGGTGTAATAATGCCGCTTCGGCTGCTTTTAAACCGAACCAAGCACCGCTGCCTTTATCGCCAAGAGGAAAACCATGCCCGCCCAAGGATAATGAGTTATCCCCCACATGAGCATAGCCACAAGAACCCGTGCCAGTAATAATGACCGCACCATCGCCACCGTGATGGGCGCCGATACATGCGGTATGAAGATCTGTGGTCACAAACATTTCAGCAAATGGATGTTGCCATTTAATGAGTTCTTGGTAGAGATGAGGCACATTAACACCAGCAAGCCCCAGCCCCGCCACCAGCTTTTTGCTGTCACTCACTTTCAAGCCAGCATCGGCTAATGCTAACTCGGTGGAATGTTGAATCGACTCTAATGTTTGCGATAGACCAAATAAAGGATTCGCACGACCTGCCACTCCAGTTCCCAGCACACTGTCATCACTTGCGTATATTGTGGCTCGACATTTACTGCCACCACCATCAATACCAATGATTAAGGGCGCTTCCTTTGTCTGGTTAAATCCCATTACGGACCTCTTTCACAGTTTTATTATCCAAAGCAGTACCCTACTCGACACAACGCTTTGCCTGCTGACTACGTTAACTCTATGTTACAACAAAAATGACAGCGTTGTCATTTATATTTTAAAAACGAATTAATTAATAATTTTTACTAATTAAAAACAGTAGGATATAGAGATTAACCGAGGCTGTTAACACCTCGGTTATCGGTAAAAGCTAGTTAACAACTAGTGTGCGGCCTTTACGTTTTCCATCTGCTGCCACAGCTCTAACTTCGACTTTTCCTTCTACTTTGACCTTCTCCAGATAGGTTTGCCATTGACCCCCATTGACTCGATATTGGATCTGCAAACCTGGATAAGTCACATTAGTGTACAGTAGGCCTTCATGAATATGCGCCCCTACCGTTGGCACACGATAAGCGATACCAGCCTTATCTAACTTGACTAACTCTTTATGGCCTAGTGTATTGGCAAATGTCTGCCACTGAACTGCCTGTTTAGCACGCATCTCATCAGTGAAGTAACCACTTTGTTGATTATAAACAGCACCTTTATATTGATAGGGAACTTCCCAATCCGCTTGATGCCAAGCACGTTCAGCCAATACTAATAAACGCGGAAAAACCATGTATTCAACCACATCGTCGCTGCGGATAGTCTCGCTCCACAGCTGTCCCTGAATACCACTGAACTTAATACCTTCATTGAGTGGCCCGCTAATACGATTGCCTTCTTCATCTAGCTTCAAGGTGTCGTCAGCTTCAAACGGACGTCCTTCGATAGTGGTCCATTGCTCAGCATTCGCAGGGAGATTATCTGGCATCATGCTGTAGATATGACGCTCAGAAGAATTACGATGGCCCCAATAATAACCATGTTCTTTAGGATCGGCGGCGTAAGGAAAATCGAAATATAACACCTCGGGGTTACTCAACACGGTATCCCAACCTAAGTTGGCCTGCTCATGGGCGCGTTTGTAGCCGCCGTGAGAAACGATATCCCAGATATTAGTTTGACTTTCTTGCGGCATGTTTTGTGGATTCGTATGGCTCATGCCATCACTCCAGCCCGCAGCCTCTATTCCTTTGGCAGCCAGACTATTGGCAACACGCTCAATAAAGTAGGCGCCGTACTGACTTTCGTTGGTCACACCTTTGTCATTGTTGGCTAAAAACGCCTTACAAACAGGAGATTCAATCCATGCACCGGCGGTTTCATCGGCGCCAATATGATAGGTTTTTAGTGCCTGCCCAGCTTGCTGATGCAGCTTTTCAATTTCATTAACCACTTTATCGACAAAGTGATAGGTCGATTCCATACAAACATTTAAGGTGTTGTCGTCGTAATATTGAATCGATGAATACTCGGTTGTATCTTGCGGGTCCACCAAGCGATACTCGTTTGCCGCCGCTTCATCACCTTTGGCCATCAATTTACGATAACGCGCTTCCATGGATTTAATTGCAGCGCGCGAATGTCCCGGCATATCCATCGATGGGATCACTTCAATTTGACGTGCACCAGCATACTTTAAGATCTCGATATAATCGGCTTTAGTGTAATAACCATTAACCTCACTATCGGCATTCGGGCCGCTTCCTAGCTGAGGTAATAAACAATGATCTTCTTGCAGATCATGACAGCGCTTACTGCCGACCTCGGTAAGTTCTGGCAGACCATCAATTTCCAAACGCCAGCCTTCATCATCCCCCATGTGCAGATGTAAGGCGTTGAGTTTATAAGCTGCCATCTGATCCAGTAGGTCGAGTATGAACTGCTTACTGTGGAAATTACGCGCGACATCGACATGCATGCCTCTAAATTCATAACGCGGCTCATCTTCAATCTGCATGGCATCAACGACAAGATTGTCTACATCTATAAGGCTAGCCAATGACGCAAGACCATACGAAAAGCCGGCATCATCTGCCGCTTTAATGGTGATGTTATCGGCAGAGATATCAAGCTGATACCCGCCGGCCGCCAGGGCTTTACTCAAAGGCTCAAACTCGATTCTGGTACCTTTTTCGCTCTGTTGGATACCCAAACGCTGTAGTCGCTCAAGTGCTGCGACAACGCTCGCACGCTTCACTGTACCTAAAGACAATTGGTAACCATTCGCGAGCGATACCCCCGCTTTATGAGCACTCAACACTTGTTTTTTGGGCGTAGGAATAATGCTGTTGACCGCTAGATTAGCATCATCTTTGACATCTTGATTATCGAGGAAAACCTTTTCTGCCGTCGCCCATTTCAGCAAATCGGTATCACTGCGTTTATATTGGGTTGCCGCATCGGTAAACGCTGTCGCATAAGGACGGGTTTCCATACCAGTCTCAGGATCTTTACCTAACATGGTGCTTTTAATCACCACAGGTTGTAGGCCTTCGACAACAATATAGTAATTGGGCATAGCATCGGTTTCAGCTAACTGCCAAAGCTGGCCAATAAAATCGATATTCTGCGTCTGACCTTGCTTGAAACCGCTAAATTGCTCGGTTGGGGTGATTTTATGGAGATCCCCCTTAATATGAGTAATGGCAAACTCAGATGATAACACCTGCTTTAAAGGACGCATCTGACTGTAATAGATAGCCCAATTATGCTGTTCAAAATCGACTTCAGGAGTTAATGCAATTTGCGCCTTAAAACAACGGTCGTTGGTTCCGCTATTACCACACGCTTCAGGGTAATTAGTGACAGTGGTATAAGTCACCTTTAAGTTGTCGGCAAATTGCTGCAGTTGACTCTGTGTCAAACTGGCACTGACTTGTTGCTCGGTTTCTGCGTTTGATTGCGGTTCTGTGGTTGTTTTAGTGCAAGCCATACTGCCCAATCCTAGCATTACAGCAACTGCGACAAGTTTATTATTCATTACCATCCTCTTAATGTCTTATTCAATGACCCACTCTGCGGCAGGTAATTGCAAAGTCCCTATCTTCCCCCTTGTCAGCAGCTCAATAAATTGAAGGCTGAATCTAGATAAGGACACTATCCATGCGTCATTCTATTTCGTCCATCAGCGAACAAAATAAGCTTATTTTAGGTAGCGCACCAACTCTTTAATTCGGTTAGTTCATCGGCGAGCTGCGTTACCACTTTTATATTGGAGTCGATTTAATTGTGCAGTGCTTCTCATTAACGAAAGGACTCAAGGTGGGAAGTCAGCGAAGAGATTTATGAGCCTGATTGCGCTCAAACTGCAGCCCTCTTAATGACGCCTTCTCAAGTAAGCGTATCGAGTTGTTATTGTTGCCGCACATCAAAGTAAGGTATTAGCCATTCACTCAAACGCAAATAAAAAAATGCTAGGTGCAATATTGATTTTAACATTAATAAAGCACCTAGCTATCTCTAGTATCTGGGGAGAGACTAATAGGAGTACAAACACAATTACGCTCAATAAAATATCGTGCAGTAATTGCCAATTGCCTAGTTTAAGAGACCTCTTCCTAAACTCTGCATACCTTACAAAACAAACGTGCCACACAAGCAAATGACAACGCTGTCATTAATTAATCTACACAAGGATGAACATAATTTCTACATTTTTTTGACATTTTCTCTAAAAAAATCAATTTATTTTATATATTTGTTATTTTTCAATTATTTATATAAATAAAAATATCAATTAACATTTCAGTGACACCCGTAACAATAGTTGATAGCATTCCAATCAAGATTGCCAAAAGGTGTACTAATGTGGCTATAGAAACAGAACATACAATCAGGCCAACATCGCTTTCCAAGCGGTTTTCAGCACCAATTAGCCTGCTGGTGATACTCTTATTGAGCTTGTGGGCAGCTAGCCAAATTCCGGCAATATGGCAGTTAATAAGCCAATTCGGTCACTACCTATTTTTGGGGATCACTGGGGCTATTTTTGCCAATGCAACCGGTGCTGGCGGCGGGGTCATTTTTATCCCCGTATTTACCCATTTGGGCTTTAATGATGCACAAAGTTTATCCACATCATTTGCCATCCAATGCTTCGGTATGACAGCTGGGGCGATATCTTGGAGTTGGTATTATCTGCGTCACCAAAAGACTCAAGGTCAATGGCACTATTTTCTGCCTTTCGTTAGCATAATTAGCCTGTTTTCCATCGCCGGCATTTGGACAAGCTACGGCGCTAATTTGCCCTCCCCCGCATCTTTACATTTCGGCTTTAGTCTTTTTTCTATCCTGCTTGGTATCACCCTCATATACAGCAGTCAACAAAACAAAAAAACACATAACTTCAACATCATTCACATCGACTATTTGATGCTTGCAAGCATCGGATTTTTTGGCGGTATTATCACCACTTGGTTATCGGTAGGTGTTGGTGAGTTAGTGGTTATTTACCTGATGTTACGAGGTGTATGTGCAAAAATGGCAATCGCCACTGGTGTCGTGGTTTCTGCCATCAGTGTCTGGTCAGCGAGCCCTGTTCATCTAGGGCCAAACAGTGCGGCCGATTTCTATTTAGTGTTATTTGCAGGCCCAGGCGCTGTTATCGGTGGACTGCTGGCACGCAAACTGGCGTTATATCTGCCGGTATTAAAGCTAAAACTGTTTTTTTCAAGCTGGATAATTCTTACCGGCGCAGCCATGTTGGCTGAATAAAAAGGACGTTAAAAATGACTAATTCAAAACTAAAAACAATCACGTTAGTCGGTGGTGGTAGTACTGGTTGGATGACCGCACTCTACCTTTCACGCTTATATAATCAACAAGGGCAACAGGTTCATATTCGCCTTATTGAGAGTAAAGATATTGGCATTATCGGCGTCGGTGAAGCCACAGTACACAGCATCCGCTTCTTCTTTGCCGCCATGGGTATAGATGAAGCCGAACTGCTGCGAGAAACCAATGCGACGCTCAAAACAGGGATTTTATTCAACAACTGGATGAAGCCAGTCAATGGAGAAACTCACAGTTATTTCCACCCTTTTGAGCAGCAAAAACCGTGCGGTCCAGTAGATAACGCCAGCGCTTGGATCATGCAAAATCAACGCATTCCTAGTGATTTTGCACAGCAAACATGTCTGTCATTTAATTTAATGCGCGATAATTTAAGTCCAAAACAACTCAACAGTGCTCAATATCAAGGTGCCGTTCCTTACGGTTATCATCTTGATGCAGTGTTGATGGCGCGCTTCCTACGTAAAAAAGCCATCGCGGCCGGTGTTGAGCATATTGTTGCCAACGTCACCGATGCTGATGTTGAAAACCAACAGATCACCCAAGTCATTACCGATAATGGCCACTTTAGTAGCGATATTTTTATCGATTGTACTGGCTTTAAAGGCCTGCTAATCGACAAACTTAAAGCAGATAACTGGCAATCCTTCGAGGCTGAATTACCTTGTAATCGAGCCGTGGCAATACAGCGTGAGTATAGTGAAAACACCACGCCACGCTCTTATACGACTTCAACAGCATTAACTAATGGCTGGGTGTGGGAAATCGACCTAACAAACCGCCAAGGTACTGGTTACGTCTACGACGGTAATCGTCTTACTCGCGAACAAGCCGAGGCAGAATTAAGACGTTATTTAGGCGACGAGCAAAAAATCCTTAAAGCCACTCATCTGGATATGAAAATTGGCTGTCGCAAAGAGTTTTGGGTTGGCAATTGTATCGCCATGGGGCTTGCTGGAGGCTTTATCGAACCGCTTGAATCTACGGGTCTGCATCTGATCAACTTAGGTGTTCGTTTACTGGCAACCCATCTGACCTCAGCCAATCCATCCCAGCCTATCAGAGATTCATATAACCGCACTATGAATGGCTTATATGACGATTTACGCCAGTTTATCGTATTGCATTATTGCCTTTCTAACCGCGATGACACCGAGTTTTGGCAACAGGCACAAGCTTCAGTGAAATACACTCAAGGCTTGGCCGAAAAACTGGCGTTATGGAAAGTCAAAGTGTGTGAGCACGTCGATGTCGCCACCGGCTTTAGCTCGATTTTCTCCGATGAGAACTACCGTTATGTCTTATATGGCATGCAGCACGTACCATCTATTAATCTGCCTGTTACCGAACAGACTATCGATGCGATGCTAAAACAGCTCAATATGCAGAAAACCCAAGCCACCAGCCAGTGTTTAGCGCATCAGAGTTTTTTAGATAAGTTGCATCATGGACAAAACTGCTGAATCTAAAAGTGACTCATCGATCAAAAACGCCGGAATTGAATAATCAATTCCGGCGTTTTTTATCTCAGCATTACTTATATTGATTGGTATTATCGCTAAGTCATCAAGTATTAATTGAGTTGAATTCCATATTGTGCAATTCGCTGTAACAACTGCCTGTGGGGCAAGAGTTGCGGTTTTAGCATGGCAATCTGTTTATCTATCAAAGATTGACGTTGCTGCAATAACAGCTCGTCATCGGCCGATAAGCTCGTACACGATTCAGTTTCAAAGTCAGAGCCATAGAGTACATACAGATAATTTTCTAAGTTAAAAACTTCGAGCGTCGAAGCGAAATCATAAGCAGAAGGCTGATGGTACTGCCATAACGCTAAACTTTGCTGCAACGACTCAGGAATGGTTTCTGGCTTACGATTATCTCGCCAGAATTCACTATCATCACGCTTTGCGACGACATAATGCAGCTTGATGAAATCAATCACCTTATTCCAGGCATGTTGTACACGCTGGTTATAACGCTTGGCCACTGTGTCCATTATCGCCTCATTGGCAGGTAATGACTCGGCCAGCATACGGGCTGTTACATCGAAAATAAGCAAACCCGTCGCCTCTAAGGGCTCAACAAAGCCAGATGACAGCCCAATAGCAACACAATTACGATGCCAAGATTGAGCACGATAACCCACCTTCATCGGAACTTTTCTGAATCTAATCCCCTCAGCCGAGGAGCCCAAATACTCACGCAATACGGTTTCGGCTTGTTCATCACTGCTATAACGACTGGAATAAACATAACCGACGCCACGGCGCTGAGTTAGGCCGATATCCCAAATCCAGCCAGCCTCTTTCGCAGTCGACTGGGTAAAACAAGGAATTGGTGTATTAGTTTGGGCATAAGGGACTTGTGCCACCAAGGCTGTATCGACAAATAGCACGTTACTTTTATCGACAAACGGCACTTGGCAAGCTTGACCAATTAGCCTTGCCGAGAAGCCGGTACAATCAACATAAAGATCGCCACAAATCTCGGCTTGATCGGTAATTAAATTGAGTATCTTACCTTCATCATCGGTAATGACATCAACAACCTCTGCCAGTTGATGCTTAACACCAAGCTTGTCGATACCAAAGCGAGTAAGCATTTGGGTAAACTTCGCCGCATCCAGATGGTAGGCATAATTCATCTGCCCAATAAACTGAGGATTTGCCATGCTGCGAGGCCCAAATCCTGCATCAGCAAGTTGGCCTTGCACCGAAACGAGATCACTAAAAGGCCTCCGAGTTTCACAGGCTTGTTTGAGCCAAGAGTCGCTGATGCCTTTAAAAGCGGGATAATCGAACAGGTGATGATAATAGTCACCGGAGTTAGGCGTGTTCCAATCGATAAATTTAACGCTTTGCTTAAAGGTGACATCGCAATGGCGAATAAACTCATCTTCGCGGATACCAAAGTATTTCAGTGTCTCGCGCATCATAGGAACAGTGCCTTCACCAACACCTATGGTGGGAATATTGGGTGACTCGACTAAGGTCACTTGATATTGACCTTCGCTTGTCACCCATTTTTTTGCAAGATGGCAAGCCGTGATCCAACCGGCAGTACCTCCGCCGACCACGATGATATTCGTTACGGCTTTATTTGCGGCTTTCATACGACTTACCTATTGCAAGCTAACTTAAGCACCTGTCTGCAATGCAGCAAGACGATTTATCTGATGTAGTGAAGTTAAATGGCTATAGATAGGGCCAATTAAACCACGCTTACGCAGACCTAAATAAGCTTCGTCATCCATCTGGTTGAGCTTAGCTTCATCGATTAAATAGATACCGTTAATGGTACGAACTTCACCGTCAACTCTAACGGTTAACGATTGCGACACTAATAGCTCGTTATCGGCAAAATAACGCATTATGGCTTTAGTCGCCTGATCTTCTTCAAAGTGTTGGATGAGACTGTTTTTACGCTGGGTAAGAAACTCTGTTTCTTCCATGCCATTAAATAGCGCTTCACCTTCATCATTGCTCACTTGTGGGCTGTCTTCACGAACCCCAATCCACACCTTTTCTTGTTCGGCAGGATTAATCACAATCGTCAGCGGATAATCTTTTAAAATATTAGGTAAATAGCTACCTAGCCATTTGCCCTCTTTCTGCTTTAAATTTTGTCCTGGCTCAAGCCCAAGGATCATTACCGGTTGAAACTCACCAGTTTCACTGTTCTTAACAAAGACGATGGGAGAGTCTGTCGCCGCAGCGGCAAACTCATGTAATGAAATAGGTAAAATATGTTGTTCTGCAACGTGACTGAAATTAGCAGGCTTTAGCTTAAATTGACCGTGTTTAGCGGGATCAAGAATTACAACGTCATTCATTACAGGCTCCTTTTAGGGCTTCTTATGATTTATCTAATTGCAGTGCAATACCCAAAAAAGATACTGCCAATTTATTGGTTTTTTGTATTAAAAAAGGGAGCAAGCTCCCTTTTTTCTTTATACACGTTTTTAGCTTAAATTAAAAACGTACACTTGCACCTAAAGTGATACGACGGGCCATGTTGTACTCAAACACAGGGAAACCATCGGTGAAACCACTTAAGTTAGTTTGCATTTGGTTGTTACCAAATTGGCGCGAACCTTCTTCAAGTAGGTTGTTACCATCTAACTTAACATCTAGGTAATCAGTAACATGCCATACAGCACTTAGGTCTAAGCTACCGTATGCGTCATGTAGGCGGTTACCGTATGAACCGGTTTCACGGATCATGTACTCACTACGCCAGTTATAGGCTAAACGAACTTGGAAGATGTCGTTTTCGAAATAACCGGTTACGTTGTAAGAGTGACGTGAACTGTCGCTTAGGAATGGATTGCCATCGCTAAATGTATCGTCATCAGTGCTGGTATCGGTATAGGTATAGTTAACAATCGAACCTAAACCATTACCATAATCTTGTTGATACTGAAGTTCCAAGCCTTGAATCGTTGCCGCTTTACCGTTGGCCTTAGTTTGAACCGTCCAACCGGCAGCCACTTCATCAGGTTGTAATACCCCTGGGAATGGGATATCAGCATTGTCAGCATGATATTCGGTAAAGTTTACGAAATTCTTAACATCCTTCATAAATACTGCGGCCGAAATCAATGAATCAGGATTGAAGTACCATTCCACACCTAAATCGATTTGGTTAGCAATAAATGGCTTAAGACCTACGTTACCCACAACCCAGTATTGGTTATTTGGTACACCATCATTAGCACCCAATACATCTGGGTTAGTATACATATCATCGTATTGAGGGCGTGCCATTACTCGTGCTGCAGAAGCACGTAGCAATACATCTTCAGATAGATCAAATACAACGTTTAAGCTAGGTAACCATTCACCGTAATCCGCATCAGTGTTAGTTTTAGCACCGTTGAGGTAATAAATAGAACTTGCGTTAGTGCCAGCATAACGCACACCGAAGTTACCGCGCATACCGTCAGTTGCAAAGTTAGCCATTACGTATGCAGCATAGTTATCTTCTTCGATTTCACGATATGAACCGAGATCTTCAGTTTCGCCAATGATGCTGGCTTTAGCGATATCTTTTAGTGCATCGGGATCGAAACGAATAATATCGTATTCGCTAGTACCCACACTGAATAAACCAGTATTTAGACCCGCAGTTGAGATAAGTGGGTTAAAGCTTGGATCTTGAATAAACTCATAACGACGGCTGGTCGTGTTGTGCTTAGCGAACTTAACACCAGTTTTAATTGCATTAACTACACCAAAATCAACGTCAAACTTGATGTCAGCTTGGATATAGCTTTCGTCATCAGTTTTAGGTGTTTTATTGAAGTTACTACCAGTACCCATCATAAGTGAACCTGGATCATAAGTGGCGGTATCAAAACCGTTTAGATCCCAAGTTTGATGACCGTTGGTAAAATCATAAGTTGCACCATTAAGTGCATAACCACCAGGACCATCTTCTACAACCATTTCGAAATCAGTACCACCGCTAGAAGTCGTATCACCGACTTGAACACTGAATTCATAACCATCACCTTTGTATTCCATTTTTAGGTCGAATACTTGTGATTTCATTGTTGCTTCACGAGGACGAGCTTGATAGTAAGCTAGATTAAGTGGACCAGCTACCTGAGTACCAGAATCAGCACCTGGTGCGTCGCCGCCACAAAGACCACAACCACCTAACCACTCTGTATTATCCCATGCGCCAGAACCTGGAGCACCAGACCATGAAGTATCATTTTGAGTAAACCATAACGCGTAGTTTGTGTTATCAGCGGCCATTTGCATGTCCATTGCGTTAAACACAAAGCTCAATGAGTCAGTAGGTGCCCACTGCAGTGTTGCAGCTAAAGCTGTACGCTCACGATCTTGTTCAAAAGCAACAGGACCTGCACCCCATTCCCAGAACGCTTCGTCACCTTGACGTTGTAGGCTTCGATTTTGTAGTACACCAGAAACCAACACACCGAAAGTTTCATCTTCGTTTTTCCAGCTAGTTAAGCCAGAGAAAAGTGGATCAGTTTCACCTGAGTCAGTTTGATACTGACCTTCGACAGACGCATAAACTGTCCAAGGGTCCATATCGAGTGGCTTACGGGTATTTACAACAACCGTACCACCAATACCACCTTCAGCTAGGTCAGCTTGTGAAGATTTGTAAACTTCTAAATCACCAACCAATTCAGATGGTAGTAATTCATAGTTGAAAGAACGTTTTGCTGGTTCTAGTACGAACCAACCGGTTGACGCCACGTTTTGGCCATTCAATGTAGTAAGAGTCAAATCTTGGCCTGCACCACGAATTGACACTCCTGCACCTTCACCAAATTGACGTTGAACGGTAACACCAGGTACACGCTGAAGTGATTCAGCAACGTTTTTATCTGGGAATTTACCGATATCTTCTGCAGAAATCGCATCAACGGTTCCGTTAGAAAAACGCTTAGAGTTTAGGTTGGCCTGTTGAGATGCACGAATACCGCGCACTTCAATTTTTTCGATATTATCAGTAGTAGCAGCATCATCGTCTGCAGCCATAGCTGATACAGACACCACACCACTCATGAGTAACGCAATATTTGTAGCTAATACACTTTTCTTAAAAATAGATGGTCGCATCTCGTTTCCCTTCCATAACTTTATTATCTTTTTTAATATCCATAACCATTCTACGAAGAATGACAACGCTGTCATGTTCAGTACAAAGATTACACAACTATTAACAGCTGTGCCACAACAAAATAACTAAAACACGAAATTTATATAAAATAACGGCTGTAATATACACATTACAGGCACAACAAACAAAACATAACCCAATGAATATAATTACTTTTTAATTAATGAATTAGTAATGTAAGAAAAGTTTAAAAATCTATTAACATCAACAAAAATTCATTTGATGATTGCTTAATGTGTTAAAAGTTAGCAATATTATTGCCTGAGTATCTGAGATCTGCTGTTTAGTTATACAGTGCGATGTTTGAAGAAAACAAAATGCAGTAGCGTTTAAACTTGCGACTGCCACAACGAGTGTCCACTAGATGAAAGTAACCATTAATGATGTCGCAAAATATGCCGGTGTCTCGATAAAAACCGTATCTAGAGTGACAAACAAAGAGCCTTCTGTTCGTCAGGCCACCATAGATAAAGTCAATCAAGCAATTGCCGCATTAAATTATCAACCCAATGTCGCAGCCAGAAATTTAGCCGGGACTAAGTCTTACGTTATCGCCTTCGTCTATGACAACCCAAACGCTTATTATGTCATTGATATGCAAAATGGTATTTTGTCTTCATGTAAGCAACGTGGTTATGAGCTTTTGATCCATCCCTGTGATGCAACATCCGACAATATTTGCCAAGAACTCACTGACTTAGTTCGTCACGCTAGATTGTCGGGGTTAGTACTTACACCACCATTATCTGAAGATCCCAAAGTGCTCGATGCCCTCGATGCCATAAATGCCAACTACGTAAGAATCATCGCCGGTGAACAAGCCCCAGAACAATCAGGCGGATTGTCGGTATTGGTAAACGATAAGCATGGCGCTATCTCTATTACTCAACACCTTATCGACTTAGGCCATAAGAAGATTGCATTTCTCAGCGGTGATCAGCAGCATGAATCGACCAAAGAGCGCTTAGCGGGCTTTAAACAGGCGATGAAAGACAATAATTTACCGGTAGACGATGAGCAAATCATCAATGGTGAATACTCGTTTGAATCAGGTGTAGAAGGCGCGAAAGCACTCTTGAAGATCAACAACAAACCGTCAGCTATCGTAGCCTGTAACGATGAAATCGCGGCAGGTGCACTGTTTGCAGCACGACTGGAAGGCGTTTCGATTCCTGCAGAATTGTCTATCGTGGGCTTCGAGGATAGCCCCTTCTCAAGACAAACTTGGCCTAAACTGACCACTGTACATCAGCCTAACGGCAAAATTGCGCAAACAGCAACGGAGCTGTTAATCGCAAACCTCAACAAATCGGAAGATAAGCTAAAAAATCAGGTATTTATTCCAGAACCTGTTATCAGAGATTCCAGCGCTAGCCCGTTAAATCATTAACATTAAAACAAGTCTTAGCCACAAAAAAACCATTGAACAGATTCAATGGTTTTTTTAAACATCGACGCTGTATTGACTGATTAAACGGCTTCTTCGTTTTCTTCACCAGTGCGGATACGGATCACACGCTCAACCTCGGTCACAAAGATCTTACCATCACCGATTTTGCCCGTTCTGGCTGTATCCACTATCACCTCTAACGCTTGCTCAAGTTGCTCATCTTGGATGACAAGTTCAATCTTCACTTTTGGCAGAAAATCAACCATATATTCGGCGCCACGATACAGTTCAGTATGGCCTTTTTGACGACCAAAGCCTTTAACCTCTAACACTGTCATGCCTGTGATACCAAGTTCTGCCAGAGACTCTCGCACATCATCTAACTTAAATGGCTTAATTATGGCCTCGACTTTCTTCATTAAACGCTCCCTTTAACATCACTCAACGGCTAAACACAATGAAACAATAGCTTACCACGCAGTAAAGCGACACAGAAGTTGATTATATCGAGATAGCTAAAGAAGCAATTTTCATAGAACAGAACAATATAAAATTATCCATGTGGCCAGACGCTGGGCTAACTATACTCGTCTACAAGCTTGCAGGATGCGGGCGGGTTAACTCTCAAGGGATGAGCAATGAACACTAATACTCGTTTTACTCATAATGGCTTAACATTAGTCGAACTTATGGTGACTATTACCGTCGCCACTATCTTAATTGGCATCGCCGCCCCGTCACTATCATCACTGTATGATGCACAGCGTGCAGGCGCTAATATTCGCAAAATACAGCAAAGTTTACAATTTGCCCGAAACGCAGCCATTAGCTATGGCGTAAGAGTCACTGTTTGCCCTGTAGCTGATAATCAATGTAATTCAGATTGGCAATCGGGACTGGTGATATTCACCGATTCGGGGACGACGAATATCTTGGATGGCAGTGATAAAGTCATTTATCAAACTGGCGAATTTCATCAACAAGATACCATCAGCTATAACCGAAGAGCGGTACATTTTTACCCGGATGGATTAGCCTCTGGCAGTAACGGCACACTCAAATATTGCCCTGGCTCCCCCACGAGTTCCAGTTCAAAAGCTGTCATCGTCAATCAAGCTGGGCGAGTTCGATTTTCGACTGATAACAATATCAGCTGCAGCCCTTAGATTTAACTATTATATCGAGCCGATAAATTACTTTTTAATGTCAAACTATTGGCATTAAAAAGAATGAGTTATATATACTGAAATTCACTCACAACTCGCATATACTTTAAAAAGAGATAAGCGAGGATGAGTTATATGCGCCGCATAGTTATAGGATTTACCCTAGTCGAATTGATGGTCACCATTGCCGTTGCAGCAATTCTGCTGGCCATTGGAGTCCCCTCATTAACCTCTATTTATGAAAGTGTTCGAGTTAATAACAACATCGAAAAAATTAACAATATTCTCGCCTTCGCCCGAAACCAAGCCATCAGCTATGGCGCCACTGTTAATGTATGCGCCTATGCCTCCGCTACCTCATGCGGTACAAATTGGGGAAATGGTATCAGAGTATTTATAACTGACGCAGACGGCGCAGATCACGAGCTCAGAGCTATCGATGGCTTTAATAGTAATGATGCAGTCAAAGGCCCTACGGCTACACTAACCTTTTCTTCCGAAGGGTTATCACCTTCAAATGGTAGCTTTATCTATTGCCCTAGAGGTAACTCCAGCGGTTCTAAAAGCGTTACTGTCAGCTCAAGCGGCTTAATCACTTACGACACTGATAACCAAGGCTGCAGCTGATACATAGCTCGTAGCCAGCTTAAAACATAAAAAGCCCCATATGTAATTCATACGGGGCTTTTTATTAAAATCAGCTCAGCTAATACAGTTGCAACGATAACTATCTTAATGTGCGTTTATCTTGTGCTTTTGCTTGTTTGCTGCTGAACTCTTCACTTAAGGGCACGCACTCTTCAACGCTCTTGATAAAGTACTTTTTACCTTTATTATCGGTTCTCTGTTTGCCCACAAGACTTGCCGCCTTTTGCTGGAGGTCTTTACTGTCCCAACGATAGAACACCACCTGATGGCCTTTGGCAGAACTGTTGATAAAGCATTTATAATCTTGCTTGGCTGCCAAGACTGGCTGACTCATTGCCATAGCCAACACACAAGTTACACTCATGATAAATCTGATCATTTCCAACACTCCGTCGCAGGACCTTTTGCTCCCGCCGATGTCATGGTAATCGTACCGCAAGTCGAATCTCTACTTGCCTGTGCTCCCTGCGCCGTTGCGGTAATGGTGAAAGATGATGTCCCTGCAGAAGCAACGCTATAATGACCGTGCTCAGTGACAAAAGGACTAGCTCCCAGCCCTAAATCTGTCATATCCGTCGCATAAGCCCGATTATCCATATAATATTGCTCCTGTAAGTTAGCAATTCGCATAACCGCTGCAACACCTTCAGAACGCGCACTTTTAGTGATGTAATCGATATAAGAGGGATAAGCGATCGCCGCTAAAATACCGATTATCGCCACCACTATCATCACCTCAATTAAGGTAAATCCTTTTAACTTAAGCTTTTTCATTAATACTTTTACTCGTTTATGTGGTAATAAATTCTATTAGTTGATAAACCGCTACCTAGAGCGACAGTCCCTTTACACTCACCATTTTCACATTCACCTTTACCTACCCCGATAATATAGGCTTCAGCTTCCTCACCATCTTCTGGTTTAGGAATAACAATTTGAGGAGTATCCGGCACTCGTTCGCCTATTTCAAAATAAGGCTCGCTATATGTTCTAGTCCCCTTATGCAGATCGAACACGTATAAACGTCCTTCACCAGAGAATCCACAAACTCCAGCATCGAGATCTATATCTTGATTAATCGGCGGAACAAACGAAGTGAAATACACCTTACCATCAAAGATTAACGAAGCTGATAAACTCTTTTCACCTGTAGATTGAAAATTGTAATACCAGCCTCTTTTACCACCAAAAGCAATATTATCGCTTTGACTACTTGGTGCTGCCGAAGTCACATTATATAAATCGGCCACAGTTAAAGGCGCGGGAGCATCTGCGCTCGTAAATGTTTTAGTAACCACATTTCGATCTTGGAAAACATAAAACATATCATCAGTCGTAGTACCTAGAGGATTAGTTCTGTTACCACTACCAACTGTTACCGCATCATAAGGCACAACTTGGTAACTTATTGTTGTGCCGTTATCATCAATATTATTAAATTGAGTTTGCGCTACTGTTGGTTCAGCAAAAAACATTCTATTATTCGGTGCGGCGCTAGCACTAATCGCGGCAAACTTGAAAATGGACCAAGTCGTTTTAGTCACTGAAGGAATATCTATTCGCCACACATTACCAATATTATCAGTCGCATAAAGCCTATCAGTTATACCATCATTATTGCTATCTAGAGTCGCAATTTTGTTGGGTACGCTCCCCATACCTGTTGATGTGAATTTCTGAATAAATGCTCCAGTATCAGCATCTGCAATATAAACAACTTCACCGGAGCCATCACTTGAAGCCATACCACCACCAAATATAAGCACAGGAGTATCAATTCCCGGAATAAACGTCACTATAGGTTCAGACCAAGTTTGACCTAAATCTTCAAATCCTGTTGTATCAGAATCAATCTTCCATTTGAAAGCAGGGCTATCTGGATCAGTTATATCCAAAGCATAATATGAGGAACCACCTCTTCTCATGCCCATATACAACCATGCTTTATCGACTTTGCCATCAGAATCAGTTTCCGTGTAGACAATTGGTGATAAGTCCATACCATATACATCATGGCTGCCAGTCGGATTATTTTGTCTTAATATTGATACATTTCCCAATAGCTCATCGGGAATAAAGGCCCAAGTTTCAGATACTGAACCGACAGTAAAATCATCACTACCGGTATCTGAATCTTTAAACATATGAACTAGACCTTGGTTTGTTCCAACCAAGATTCGCACATCAAGGCTTTCTGTTCCATTTTCATTAGGCTTATCACCAAAATTAATCGCAAGCGGTTTGGAATGAAGCGGATCGCCCATTACATCTTCTCTTGCTTCCGTGGTGCTACCATCACTATCATCATCGTCAATATCAACACCATATAACCATTGAAGATCTTCTGCATTGCTAGATGCAAAGCTAGAACTATCTATATCAATTAAACTCCCACTATTAAGCGTGAGAATATTTCGATTAGTTAAACTGCTTCTTATGTGTGGTAACACCCCACCAGAATTAACTTTATTACCATCTATACTACTGGCAGAGCAAGTATTCCAATAAGTGCAGGTTGAGGCTGAAATGTTACCATTTGAATCAATCGCTGTAGCCGTTCCACCAGGCCCGACAATCTCACCAGCCGAGTTAACTTTCAATTTTTTGAGATTTCCACTCCATCTCGGGCCTTGACCGGGAAGGAACATAGAGAAATAGGCAGAATTATACGTTTGAGTTTTATCGAAGTTGTTACTCGCGATACTTGGCGAGGTAAAAGAGGAGTCAATAGAGAAGATTGACTTTAATACCTCATTAATCGCTGCTGCTAACTCGACATCGTTATAGGCTCTAAAATAACCTTTAGAAACACCATTGACACGAGGAGAGCCAGCTCTAAATGCAGCCTCCTCAAGTAATGCTGCAGCTGCATCTGCCCCATCAGAAAAGCCAATAGTGAACAAGCGAACATTTTGTTTATGGTCAACACCATTAACATCTGTCACACCTTCAACTAAATCATTATTTGCCATATATGAAGCGAGAGCGGGAAGATAGCTAGTTTCATCATCACCAACTTCGTTAGAATAAGTAAAGTTCGTATAATCACCCGAATTTTTTGCCGAACCTGTCAAGCTTTGTATAAATGTATCAGCAGAATGGTCTAATGTTGGCGCACCATCGGTTATATAAACAATATATGCAGTGTCGGCACATTTTTTAAATGGGGTCGTGTAGTTTCCTGTATTCAATATACTGGCGGGGCTGTTTATAACATAATCATCAATCTTATCTTTACCATTTGGATTGGCATCATCGTCACCAAAAGTAAGAGCTCCACCACTAAAATATTGGTACGCTTCATATAAGGTTTCACACAATGGAGTATTAGTTTGCGCAGGCATACCATTAATTAAAGAAATCAATGAAGATTGATTCGTCTCATTCATTTCTTGTAAATCAAACACTATACGTCCACCATCCGCAAAATTTTCTTCCGGATAATTTAAATTGAACACTGCTAAACCCGCATCGATTGCAGTGGACGAATCAGATAAACCTTCTAATGCATTAGCTAAAGCAGCTTTTGCAGCATCTAATCTAGTTCCTGATGAACCACTATTTTGCCCCTCTTCTGTTTGTGTAACCCACTCGTACCAAACAAGATAATGAGCAGTATAAAGTGTCACTGGTGAGCCCGAAGCAAATAGATTTTTCATATCGGTGTCGATGGCAGCATCATACATATCCGTTGTATTGACAGGAAAACCATCAGGATAATCTGTATAGGTGTTGCCCTGTTTTTTTCTTCCAGGATTATCCGCGTTGTTATCAATTATATCTTGGTAACAGTCAACGACTTGGTTCTGGTTAAAACCTTCATTCTCAGCCAAAGGTGACCAAGTACCAGTGTTACCAGAAGATTTAAATTCGCGAAGAAACCCTGTGTAACGACCTTTGGTTAATAATAGTGCTGCGGCTGCACTGCAATTATTATTATCATCATAAAAACGACGCGATTCGGTTGGGTCGTCAGGTATTGGTGCTAGGGTAGTATTATCTATTCCTCCTGCATTCCAATAAGTCCCCTTATCGTTAATATAACCCGAATAACCTGCTGCGTACTCTTCAAAACCATCGGGATAAGTACACTCACCAGCGGTATTACTTTCAGGGGAACAATATGAACTTGTCACATTTTCATCTTCAGTAGACATACTTCCTGAATTATCGAAAATGAACAATATCTGAGGCCGTTTTCCACTAACGGTAGAGGTATTAATCAAATAAAGCTCAGTATCGTCAGCAAATGCCATTGCAGAAATAACTGTCAAGGCCGCCATTGCGCTACATAAAATCTTACTTAACATAATATTAATTTCCCGTAAGCACTTGCTGCTCAACACCTGCAGCGACCGTCAATGAACCAAGATTCTCTCGTCCAAACCCTACTGTACTTGTTACTTCAACTCTTCGACAACTCACTAAGTTAGCACCAGTTGCGTTGGCAGTACGCTGACACCCTACATCTTTAACCCCCGTTAGCGGCAGCGGCGTAATAACTTGCTCACTCCCAAACTCACTAGCTATCGAACTTGCAGCGAGATTAGCAAACGGAGCTCCAGAGTTATTGGCAATAACTTGAGCTAATCCGCCATCGGCAACCGCTTTGGCATCAACTCTTTCGGCACCTGCTCCAGCCATTCGCAGTGATTGAGTAGAATTAACCGCCAAGGCGATACCTATCACCGTCATCATTACTAAGATGATTAACGAGAAAAATAGCACTACGCCTTGTTGTCTTTTTAAACTTTTCATAACTCTTTTCATAAGCGTTCTGATTAACTCCGAATCAACACTGGATTTTCAAGAACTATCGTGGTCGACAACACCTTACGACGGTAATTATCACTTGGAGCCACTATAGTTTTATCGCCCAATTTATAAGTCGTTTGATTTGTGTATGTACGATCTTGTTTTATCGATCTCACTAATACATACACTTTAATAGCGACCAGACGTTGAAAAGATTCGTTATCCCACATTAAGGAAGTCACTTCATCTTCAGGTATATAACGATCCGGGGTATTGTCATCATCATTATCAAAACCATACAAAAAACGAATATTTTCAATACCTTCAACAAGTTGCTCATCACTCCCCATACCACTGCTAGTTAAAGTTTTTCTTCTCAAAATTGGCGTACCGCTACTATCATCTGCGATAAAATATACATGCTGCTGGTACTCCCAAATACGGGAATTAACTAACACTGATGAGGGCGCTCCACTATTAAAAAAAATTGCCTGGCTCGATGTAGCTGAAACAAAATAGTTACTACTATTACCGGCCGTTACACTTGGGCCAATAAAGCGTTTAATCTGAATAACATCGGTGCCGCTTTTTACATTAGAAGCAGATAAACAAGTTAACGAGCCAGTACTAACCCCACTTTCATAACCCCATAGGCGTCTAAAGTGGGCAGGCACATCGGCAGGTAAAGTTGCATTATTTAACCCCTCCCCCACACAATCTGTCCCTGAAATAGCGGTATCAACAGTCGTATTGGTCCCAATAACAAAATCAGTACCAGTGATATCCCCCATAAAGCCCAGCTGTGAGATATCACGCTCCATGATCGCCAATGCAATACGACCATTTTCTTGGAGCTGATTAAACTGGCTAGTGGTAGTCACATTCGATGAAGACATGCTAAACATGGTAAACACGCCCGCGGTCAAAAACAGTGCGATGACCATAGCCACCATTAATTCAACCAGTGACATACCCGATTGTGATTTAGTTAAGCGATGCATGGTAAATTTCATCTAAATAATCACCGTCTGAATTGAAAAAATTCGGCGGTTCTCTTTCGAAGCCGCACAAGAAGTGGTGGTATCAATAACGGGAGAGTCTGAGCTTATAGTAGTATTTCTAATTCCGCGCCATGCCATCACCACAGTCACAGTATTACCGTTTACTTGCACACAAGCTGTTGCGGTATCAAGCCCGCCAACATTCTGCGAGCCAACAACTTCTGCGGCCCCCGTAAAAGCCGATTGCCATTCATAAAGATCCCAAGCCGCCATTTGTGCTGGCGTACAGTTAGTCGTTCCCTCACAAGCTGGGGTCACTACTGCTGGAGTTCCTGAGTAAGTCCCCACATAGCTAGCTAATTGCGCACCATTCAACCTCATCCGGTTAATGATGTCATTGGCGTAATAAGAGGCTTGGGTCTGCTGAAAAGATTCGAAACTACCGCGTTTTGCGACAATATGAAGATTAAAAATGCCCACCAAGCCGATCACTAAGATGATCAGCGATACCATAACCTCGATGAGAGACATTCCTTTCTCATATTTTCTCATGCCGTCAAATCTCCGTTGCTAGCCATACTTTTGACAGTTAATTCAGCCATTTAGTCTTTTAAAATCTGTGCTTTAGCTGTAAATCGACTATACTATTTAATCTTAGGTTAGTCGACTCATCCTTGCTAGTAATGTTAGTAATATTAGACTCTAAAAAACAAATTGTTATATCCAAGTTATAATTTCAAGTATAAAGATAACTCTCTATGAATTCGAGAGTTTAGTGATAAAGATCAAAAAAGGAGGCCAAGGCCTCCTTTAGATTGATTAAGAATAGAAACGAATTTCCTAATTCTTATTCATCATTTATTTAACGAAGTTCAGCAGGAACCGCAAATACGGTATCTTCTTTGCGTCCTTCCACCTCAGTGATCACACTTGGTGCCAACTGCGCAATCGCATCTATCACTTGCTGCACCAATACTTCTGGTGCCGAAGCCCCTGCGGTCACGGCCACTTTCTCCACCCCATCAAACCAAGCGCGGCTGATATCTGATGCGTTATCAACTAGATAAGATTGAGTGCCTTTTTTAATCGCCAGCTCTTTTAAACGATTAGAGTTAGAGCTGTTTTTAGAACCCACCACAATAAACAGATCGACATCATCAGCAACATTTCGCACCGCATCTTGGCGGTTCTGTGTAGCGTAGCAGATGTCATCTTTACGTGGACCTTGGATCGATGGGAAACGCTTC
This sequence comes from Shewanella sp. Isolate11, assembly GCF_022398315.1. Classification (GTDB taxonomy): domain Bacteria; phylum Pseudomonadota; class Gammaproteobacteria; order Enterobacterales; family Shewanellaceae; genus Shewanella. The sequence goes on along the minus strand of NZ_JAKEVF010000001.1, from coordinate 761,527 downwards.
TGCAATGCCTGGATCACATCGGCAGTATCGTCCATAGATAGGGTCGTTTGAGTTACAAAGCAGAGATTGTCAGGGTCTTTCACCACCAAAGCCTCGACATCGGCTGGTGACTCAACCAACAATACGCCACCTTCAGGGTTATCGTATTGCCCCATGGTGCCTTCCACTTCAGGATGACCTGCATGACCAATCAGAATACATTCTATCCCTTTACGGCTAGCACGTGTTACCTGCAAATGTACTTTGGTGACCAATGGACAAGTCGCATCAAATACACGTAAACCACGCTTTTTAGCCTCAGCACGCACCGCTTGTGACACACCGTGAGCACTAAAGATAACAATACTGTCGTCTGGGACCTGATCCAACTCATCGACAAACACAGCACCTCGGTCTTTTAAGTTTTGCACCACATAGCGATTGTGAACCACTTCATGGCGCACATAAATCGGTGGAGAAAACAACTCGAGCGCTCGCTCAACAATGCTGATGGCTCTATCTACGCCCGCACAAAAACCGCGTGGGTTTGCCAGTTTAATTTGCAAGCTTTGAGGAGGATTTATCATCGTCATGTTAACAGTACCTGCACCACTTCTATTTCAAATGTTACCGCATGGCCAGCCAAGGGATGGTTTAAGTCGACGGTCACCGAATCTCCCATGACTTCGCGGACAATACCGGGGATTTCGCTACCGCCGGGACCTGCAAAGCTGACAATAACTCCCGCTTCTAGACTCATATCTGCAGGAAATTTGCTTCTGTCTAGATGGTGAATAGCATCTGGGTTTGACTCACCAAAAGCATCGACAGGTTGCAAGGTAAAGCTATGTTTGTCACCTTCATTAAGGTTAGCTAGCTCAGCTTCAAACGCAGGGCTTAAGGTTTGATCGCCAATATTAAGCTTAGCTGGCTTGCCCGATGCTTTAGTGCTATCAGCTGTAGAGCCGTCTTCGAGCAAAATATTCATATGACATAATAATGAACGGGTTAAAGACACGGTATCACCCCTTTGCTGCATCATTGTTATTTGAATTACGCTCAGCCGTAAAGGTATCAAGGATGATCAATCCAGCCCCAATACAGATGGCCGAGTCGGCAATATTGAACGCAGGGAAGTGACTGGTTTTCCAATAAAAATCGAGAAAATCCACCACGAAACCATGTTGTAGACGATCAATAAGATTCCCCAGCGCTCCACCTATCACTAAGGTAAATGCAAGATTGAGTTGCCATAAGGACTTCGATTGCTTACGCAACCACACAGTCAATAAGGTACTAAAACCAACGGCAACAATGGTAAACAACCAACGCTGCCAACCACCCGCATCACTTAAAAAACTAAAAGCAGCACCGTAATTTCTCACATAAGTAAAATTAAAACTGGGTAACAGTTTAATCGACTCATAAAGTTCAAAATTGGCTAAAACCCATTGTTTGGATAGTTGGTCGATAATGAAAACCAACACAACTACCCAGTACCAACGTAAGCCACTCTCTTTCCAGCTAGAAGGCATCAAATATTCCTTTACGCGAACTGACGAACTTCACCGTCACCTTCGATATTGGTAACACAGCGAGTACATAGAGTTGGATGTTCAGCCACTTGACCTACATCTTCTCTGTGGTGCCAGCAGCGCTCACATTTCTCAGCGGTGGTTTTATGCAAGCTCAACTTCAAACCAGAAAGTTCAGTAGCAATTGCATCAACTGGAGCATCGGTCAAATCCACTAAGGTGGTGTTTGAGGTCAACAACACAAAACGCAATTCATCGCCCAAAACGCGTAATGAAGATTTCAATGCATCATCGGCGTATAAGGTAATTTCAGCTTCTAATGAACCACCAATCTGTTTCTCACGGCGGGCATTCTCAATTACCTTGTTAACTTCGGCGCGCACACTTAACAGCTGCTCCCAATACTCATCGCTAAGATCGCTTTCGAGCGTGACTGATTTAAGCCCTTCATACCAAGTTTGGGTGAACACATACTGGTCACGTTGACCTGGTAATAACTGCCAAATTTCATCGGCAGTGAAGCTTAAGATTGGCGCAATCCAGCGTACCATAGCTTCAGAGATAAGATATAACGCAGACTGACAGCTACGACGTGCATTACTGTCATCTTTAGCCGTGTACTGTCTGTCTTTAATGATATCAAGATAGAAACTGCCTAACTCAACTGAACAGAACTGCATCAATTTCTGAGTCACTAGGTGGAAGTTGTATTGATCATAGGCTTCTAAAAGTTCAGTTTGTAGTGCCGCGGCACGACGAACAACCCAACGATCCAGAGCCACCATATCTTCTACGGCAACCATATCGGTTTCGGGATTAAAGCCATTGATATTGGCTAACAAGAAGCGCGCCGTATTACGAATACGACGGTAAGCATCGGCGCTACGCTTTAAAATCTCATCAGAAACAGTCATCTCGCCACTGTAATCGGTCGCAGCGACCCAAAGACGCAGAATATCTGCACCCAGCTTATTAGTGACATGTAAAGGTGCTATCACGTTACCGACTGACTTTGACATCTTGCGGCCTTGACCATCAACGGTAAAACCATGAGTAAGCACTTGCTTATATGGCGCTTTACCATTCATCGCGGTCGAGATCATCAATGACGACATAAACCAACCACGGTGTTGGTCACTACCTTCAAGATACAGGTCAACAGGATGACCATTAAACTCTGGGCGTGATGCTACAACCGATGAGAAGGTTGAACCTGAATCATACCAAACATCTAAAGTATCGGTGACTTTACGGTACTGCTCGGCTTCATCGCCAAGCAGTTCGGCTGCATCGAGATCCCACCAAGCCTGAATACCTTGTTGTTCTATACGATTAGCAACCCGCTCCATCAAAGACACACTGTCTGGATGCAGCTCCTCGGTTTCACGATGTACAAACAAGGTGATCGGCACACCCCAAGTACGCTGACGCGAGATACACCAGTCAGGACGGTTTTCAACCATCTTCTCGATACGGCTTTGTCCCCATGATGGGATCCACTGGGTTTTCTCAATTTCGCTCAAGGCTTGTTGACGCAAACCTTTTTGCTCCATCGAAATAAACCATTGCGGTGTCGCACGGAAGATAATTGGCGTTTTATGGCGCCAGCAGTGTGGGTAGCTATGATTTAGCGCCACATGATTAAGCAAGGCGCCCTTCTCTTCAAGCAGTGCAATCACACTCTTGTTAGCTTTAAAGACGTGTTGACCGGCAAAAAATTCGGTATCGGGTTTATATACCCCGTTATCACCCACAGGATTAGCCACTTCTAGGCCATACTTTTGACCCACAACGAAATCGTCTTGACCATGACCTGGCGCGGTATGCACCACACCTGTACCTGAGTCTACCGTCACGTGGTCACCTAAGATCACTGGCACATCGAAGTCATAAAATGGGTGGTTGAAACGCAGCAGCTCAAGTTCACTGCCTAATGTCTTACCTAATATAGTATGAGATTCGGCGCCAAAGCGCTCTAGGCATGACTCAACCAATTCATCGGCTAAAACCAACGCACGGCTTACGCCAGCTTGAGTCATTTCAACTAAGGTGTATTCGACATTTGCCGCAACAGATAAGGCGCGGTTAGCAGGCAAAGTCCAAGGGGTGGTTGTCCAGATCACCATAGCGATATCATTGGCATACTCACTCACGCCAAACTTGGCCAATAACGCTGCTTTATCTGTTGCACTAAAGGCAACATCGATAGCCGGTGACATCTTATCTTCGTACTCAACTTCGGCCTCGGCTAATGCCGAACCACAGTCAGTACACCAATGCACAGGTTTGACACCTTTATGTAGGTGGCCACTTTCAATCACTTTAGACAATGAGCGCACGATATTTGCTTCGGTGCTGTAATCCATCGTCAGGTAAGGGTTTTGCCAATCGGCAAACACACCTAAACGGATAAAGTCATCACGTTGGCCATCAACCTGTTTTGCCGCATACTCACGGCATTTTTGACGAAATTCAGCCGCGCTCACTTTATGACCAGGCTTACCGACCTTTTGCTCAACCTTTAACTCGATAGGCAAACCGTGGCAGTCCCAACCGGGAATATAAGGCGCATCAAAACCAGATAAGGTTTTAGACTTAACAATAATATCTTTAAGAATTTTGTTTACTGAATGGCCAATATGAATATCACCATTAGCGTACGGAGGGCCGTCATGCAAAATGAAGGGTTTTGCACCGGTGCGACTTTCACGAATCTTCTGGTATAGACCATTTTCAGTCCAAGATTTCAACATCTCTGGCTCGCGATTAGCCAAGTTACCACGCATCGGAAATTCAGTTTCCGGCAAATTCAAAGTAGATTTATAGTCGCTCATTGATCCTATACCGTTATTTAGCTAAAAGAGCTCAGCCTGCATCAAAGCCAAGCAGAGCCAGTGCTCTGTCAGCATCATTTTTAATTTGTAGCTTCAGCGCATCTAAAGATTTAAATGGCTGTTCATCTCGAATTTTTGCCACCAACTCGACTTCGACCGTTTTACCATACAGATCACCGTCAAAATCGAATAAGTGGACTTCTAACTGACAATGTTGTCCATTCACCGTGGGCCTAAAACCAACATTAGCGACACCATCATAGCTATCGCTACCATCCCAATGCAGCTTAACCGCAAATACACCGCGCACAGGGGATACCTTACGTTTTAGTGCAATATTGGCTGTGGGAAAACCAATGGTTCTCCCAATTTTTTCCCCATGGGCCACTTTGCCACTCAAGGTAACTGGATGGCCAAGTAAACGTCTTGCTTGCTCAAGGTTACCTTTAGCCAGCAAGCCTCTTATTTCTGTCGAACTGACTCGCTTGTCAGCAAGCATAAAGCTGGCCGTACTGACGACAGCAAAACCAAATTTTTCACCAGCTTGTTTAAGCATCTCGAAATTGCCGACCCGCTGTTTACCAAAACAAAAATCGTCTCCTACAACTAGGTACTTAACCCCTAACTGTTTGACTAATAATTGTTCGATAAAATCTTCTGCGGGCATGGCGGCAAACTTACGATTAAAATTAACGCACAATAATCGCTCGACACCTAACTCATCCAACAGGCCAATTTTATCTCGTAGCAGGCTTAAACGTGCTGGAGCACTGTCGCCACAAAACAGTTCTTGAGGCTGTGGTTCAAATGTCATTAATGTCGCAGGAACCCCATGGTGCTGGGCTTTTTTCACTAGCGCAGCAATCACTTCAGCATGACCTCGATGGACACCATCGAAGTTGCCAATGGTTAATACACAACCGTGGTGTTTGGGTAAAATATTATGTATACCGCGGATCAGTTCCATTACATTCAATAACTAGCAAGCATAAGTTGGCGGATTATATACCAGCTAAGCAGGATAATCAGCACTCAAACGCCAGCTTTCATCCTCCAAGGGCGAATTCCTAACAATATCATAGTGAGCAAGTAGACCACAGCACCGCCAGCAATCAATTGCAATAAATTGATCACTCTTTGCATAAAGCTAAACGCCAGCCATTCATCCATTGCTGGTAACAATTGATACAAGGTAATGACCATCAGCACCGCAGCGACCAATGTCTTACAAAAAAACAATAAAGTCTGAAGGCTGACTCTATAAACTCCGGCTTGGTGTAGGCCACGATACAATAAAGTGGCATTGAGCAAGGCCGACATAGAAGTTGCAATGGCTAAGCCTACGTAACCCAATGGGAAAACTAAAATAAGGTTGAACGCCATATTACTCACCATAGCAATAATGCCGTACCGCACTGGCGTTTTGGTGTCTTGACGCGAGTAATATCCTGGTGCCAACACTTTGATCATCATAAAGCTTAATAAACCGCTGCCGTATGCCATTAAACTGTAAGACGCCATATTGACATCATCGACGCTAAAAGCGCCGCGCATAAACAGCACCATCAACATAGGCTTTGCCAGCACAATCAAACCGCACATGGCTGGCAGGCCAAGCAAAATAATCGCTTTAACCCCCCAATCCATTGTTTTGGAAAAACCTTGCCCTTCGGCATTCACATGATTTCGAGACAGTGCGGGCAAAATAACTGTAGCAATAGCAATACCAAATAATCCTAACGGGAACTCCAAAAGCCTGTCAGAGTAGTACAGCCAGCTGATTGAACCCGTCACCAAAAAGCTGGCAATAAAGGTATCAAGTAATAGGTTAATCTGTGAAACCGATACCCCGAATAATGCTGGGATCATCAAGGTTCTGATTTTAACCACTCCAGGGTGATGCCAGCCCCAACTTGGCTTAACCAGCACTCTTTCACGAAATAAAAAAGGGATTTGAAATAAGAATTGAATCGCACCACCAGCAAACACCCCCCAAGCGAGACCTATTTCAGGTTGTTCAAGGTTGGGCGCGAGATAAATTGCTGCGGATATAATGGCGACATTTAAAAATACCGGCGTAAAAGCAGAAACGGCAAAACGGCCACGCGTATTCAGAATGGATCCTGCGAGCGCCGTAAAAGTAATAAACCATAAATAAGGAAAGGTGATTTTCAGCATCAAAGAGGCTAATTCGAACTTCTCACCGTTAGGCTCATCATTTAACCATGCCAGAAACCAGCCACCACCAAACAAGGCTGTCAACACAGGCGATGCAATAACACCGATTAAGGTAACAATGGTGATCACCAGGCCCAGTGTTCCCGCAACTTTAGCTAATAATTGACGAACCTCTTCCTGTTGTTGCTTCTCTTGATATTCAGTGAGAACAGGAACAAAAGCTTGTGCAAACGCCCCTTCGGCAAACAATCGGCGCAAAAAATTAGGAATTTTATTGGCAAAGAAAAATACATCTGCACTACTGCCCGCGCCCATTAAATTGGCTATCACTACATCGCGAACTAAGCCTAATACGCGAGAGATCAATGTCATAGCACTGACAATCATTCCTGACTTAAACAGTTTTTTGCTCAAAATAACTCCTGAAGCGGGCAAAAACAGTGACAAAATCGGCTTAAAAGTCGACTTACCCCCTGTCACCATGCAGTATTTACTGCTAGAATTGCGCACCATATTACACGAGTTAGGTTGAAGAACGCCAAGACTGCTCTGATTAATTTATCTTTAAGATAAAGATCCGATCATTGTCATTGACAAAGTGACAAAAAAAAGGCATATTCCTCGACCTTTAAAAATATCTAACCCTTTTAGGAGTTGCACCTTGGCTAATAGCAAGTCTGCAAAGAAGCGCGCGCTTCAATCTGAAAAACGTCGTCAGCACAACGCTAGCCGTCGTTCAATGCTACGTTCTTACGTTAAAAAAGTTATCGCTGCAATCAACGCTGGCGATCACAAAGCGGCGACTGACGCTTTCAATGCTGCACAACCAATTGTTGACCGTATGGCGACTAAAGGCCTTATTCACAAGAATAAAGCTGCTCGTCATAAGGCTCGCTTAAACGCTAAAATTAAAGCACTTGCTGCTTAATATTATTAGCGAAATAAAAAAACCGGCTTAAGCCGGTTTTTTTGTATCTATATCTTCCCGATTTTTAAACCATCCGAGCTTTACCTTACAGCAACTATAGTCATTAACGGCTTTGCTTAAGAAAATAAGCAAGCATAATGAAACAATGACAATGGTTAACATAAGTGCCCTACGATGAGTGTCCCCCAACAAAAATCGCAGACACACTAAAAACTGACATAGCCTATACTCTGTCAGTTTTTAGCAATAAACCCGAAAGCAAACTAGTGACAATAAATATTGTTCAGTAGTTTGATCATCTCAGAGACTTCTTGGCTCTTTAATGAATAGTAAACCGTTTGCGCTTCTTTTCGTGTTTCAACTAAATTATCTTTACGAAGCCAAGCCAAGTGTTGTGAAAGTGCAGACTGACTCAAGCCTAACTTCTTATTCATTTCACCTACACACATCTCACCTTCACTGAGTAGGTAACATAAAATAAATAGTCGACGTTCGTTAGCTAACGCCTTTAGCAACACGACAGCATTGTCTGCTCGTTGCTGCATTAATTCTATATTCATTACGAGCCTTTTCTCCTAAAACAAACCTCGCCCTAATATAGCGTTGACTTAAAGATATAGTCGGGACATAAAGCACACTTTTTGTTAGATTGTTTTTAAAAATGGGACATACGTAATAAAAATAAAGGAAACTCATGAAAAGCTCGTCTCTTCTCCTACTCGGCGGCCTCTTTTTCGGCGGAATAATTGGTTGTCAAAGTGCAGCAACACAAGACACAAATCAAGGCGTTAGTCTGCAGTTAAAACAGCAAGCATTAGCTTCAAGCCTCTCTTACGACATTGTCGAATCATTAACAGTTGAAGTCGGCCCGCGACTCGCTGGCAGCGATAAAGATCTGCTCGCAGTAAAATGGGCTGAGGATAAACTCAATTCACTCGGTTTTGATAAAGTTTACAAAGAACCGGTACAAGTTCCGGTGTGGCAGCGTGGTGAAGCTAAAGCCAGTGTTATCTCGCCTTATCCACAGCCATTAGTCGTCACCGCGCTAGGTGGCAGTGTGGCAACTCCCGCAGAAGGTCTTAGCGCCCCAATTGTGCGTTTTACGAGTTTAGCTGACTTAGAAGCCGCACCCGATCAGCAACTAAAAGGCAAAATTGCTTTTATGGATAACATTACTCCACGCTATAGAGACGGTAAAGGCTATGGCATGACGGTCGGAGGTCGCTCAAAAGGCGCTGTTGCCGCAGCCAAAAAAGGGGCCGTTGCTATTGTCATTCGCTCTATCGGCACAGATCATGACCGCATGGCCCATACTGGCATGATGCGTTATCAAGATGGTGTGGATAAAATTCCAGCCGCTGCCATGTCAAACCCTGATGCAGACTTAATTGCATTAATGCTCAAACGCGATCCTAATGTGGTAGTCAAACTCAATATCTCTGCCGAAAACTTGGGTTACGCCACTTCATATAATGTGATCGGCGAAGTCACAGGTAGCACTAAGCCTGATGAAATTGTATTGATTGGTGCTCACTTAGATTCATGGGATGAAGGTACAGGCGCTATTGATGATGGTGCAGGTGTGGCCATTGTCACCACCGCAGGTCATTTAATTTCTCAGCTACCGACAAAGCCAGCCCGTACCGTTAGAGTTGTGCTTTATGCTGCCGAAGAGGTAGGTTTAGTTGGTGGCAAGGCATATGCAAAAGCACATCAGGCAGAGCTTGATAAACACTATATCGCCGCTGAGTCTGATTTTGGCGCGGGCCCTATCTATCAAATCGACTTTAACGTAGCCGAAAGCGCCTTTGATGCCATAAAACAGCACAGCAGCTCTATGCAGGCTAATAATGTTGAGCTTGGTGGTAACAAGGCTTCGGGTGGACCTGATGTGTCTATGTTACCTTCTTATGGCGTCCCCGTTGCCTCTTTGAGACAAGATGGCACCGACTACTTCGATTATCACCATACGCCAAACGATACTCTGGATAAGATCGATCCAAAGGCATTAGCACAAAATGCCGCAGCCTACGCTCAGTTTGCCTATTTGATGGCGCAATCTGAAATTGAACTAAGACCGTTAGTCCGGAAATAAGCCTCACCGGCTGTGTTAACTCAATAAAAAAAGCAGCCATTAGGCTGCTTTTTTATGTTCGAGGCAAAACTCGTGATTACTGCTCTTCACGCAAGAATACCGGCTCATTAACGCTAGATTCCGCTTCACTGTAATAGTAGCCAGCAGTATCAAACTTAATTAAGCCATCGTAGTCCTTCACATCATTATCAAGCAGATAACGCACCATCATGCCGCGGGCTTTCTTGGCAAAGAAACTAATCACCTTATATTGACCGTTCTTTTTATCTTTAAAGATAGGCGTAATTAATTGACCCGATAACTTTTTAGGTTTTACCGATTTAAAATACTCATTTGAGGCCAAATTAATCAACAGCTCGTCACCCTGCTCAGCCAACGCCTGATTCACTTGCTCAGTGACGATATCCCCCCAAAACTGATACAAGTTGCTGCCTCTTGGGTTTTCAAGGCGCGTTCCCATCTCCAGGCGATATGGCTGCATCAAATCCAGTGGACGTAATAAACCGTATAAACCCGATAAAATTCTGAGCTGTTGCTGCGCTCGCTTAAGACTCGTATCAGACAAACTATCCGCATCTAAACCGGTATAAACATCACCACGGAAAGCAAATACCGCCTGCTTAGCATTTTCAGGGGTAAACTCAGGACTCCAAGAAGCAAATCGCGCAGCATTAAGGCCGGCAATTTTATCGCTGACTTTCATCAACGAAGCGATATCGGCTGGTGATAGTTTGCGGCAAACTTTAATCAACTCAGCGCTATGTTCTAACAAGCTAGGTTGAGTAAATTCGGAAGTTTTCGCAGGGTTTTCATAATCCAATGTCTTGGCTGGAGACACTAAAATCAGCATCGAATATCCTTTATTAGTGACGTGTTAATTGCTGTCTATCATACTGATGCAAACATAAAAAAACCACGCTTAAACGGCGTGGTTTTTTAGATAGTGTTAATTCAATTTCTACATTAACACTAAAATAAGAAGCGGCTTAACGTTCTGCCTGAGCTTCATATTCAATGTCAGACTCAACCAGATCGGCCCCCTCACCACTCCATACACCTTGCTGCAGGCCTTTAATTTGTGGGAACGCATTCGCATCAAAGGTGGGCACTTTGCCCGCTTTAACCTGCTGCTGATAATCTTTAATTACGGCAAAAGCTATTTTAGACAACATTACTATCGCAGTAATATTAACTAGTGCCATCAATCCCATGGAAACATCGGCAAAGTTCCATACCAATTGCAAAGAAGCAACAGAGCCTGCCATCACCATAGCTAACACCAATGCTCTGAAGATATAAAGTACCATTTTGTTCTTGCTTAAAAACATTACATTATTTTCAGCATAGCTGTAGTTGGCAATGATAGAAGAGAAACAAAACAGCAAAATTGCAAAGGCAATGAAATAAGCCGACCAGCTTCCCATCTCATTACTGAGCGCCAATTGCAATAATCCAATACCTTCTTGGCCAGCAGGATTATCTAATACTCCTGTTAACACGATAATTGCCGCCGTGGCAGTACAAATGACGATAGTATCCACAAACACCCCTATCATCTGCACAAAGCCCTGTGACGCAGGGTGATTAGGGTTTGGTGAAGCCGAAGCTGCAATATTCGCTGCACTCCCCATACCTGCTTCGTTTGAAAATAAACCACGAGCCACGCCAGCCATCATAGCTCCCATCGCGCCACCAGCCGCTTCCTCCCAGCCAAATGCACTCTTAACTATGTAACCTATGGCAGCTGGAACCTGCTCTATATTCATCAGCAGCACCACTAAAGCAATGGCTAGATAAACCACTGCCATTACCGGCACAATTAACTCTGATGCCTTAGCAACCTTCCTCAAACCACCAGTAATGATATAAGCGGCAACGACAACAATAATAAGTCCTACAACCGTTTTATCGAAACCAAAAGCATTGTTTAATGCGTCGGTCATGGTATTAGCTTGGGCGGCGTTGAACGCAAAACCAAAGGCAATAATCAGCAGCACAGAGAACAAGATCCCCATCCAGCGTTTGCCTAAGCCTTTCTCCATATAATAAGCAGGGCCACCACGGAACTGACCTTCACTGTCACTCTCTTTATAAACTTGAGCTAAGGTAGACTCGATAAATGCAGTTGCCATGCCTAATAAGGCGATTAACCACATCCAAAATACGGCACCAGCGCCACCCACTGTGATGGCCACGGCAACCCCGGCCATGTTACCGGTACCCACACGAGCCGCCATAGAGGTACAGAATACTTGGAATGACGAGATCCCATTCGTCTTCTCCCTGCCCTGCAGTACCAATTTCACACCATGGCCAAACATTCTAAATTGAATAAAGCCAAGGCCTAGGGTAAAAAGCACACCAGCTGCGACCAGCACATAAATCAACACACTGCCCCACAGCATGCCATTTAATGCATTGATCGTTGCCTCAACTAAATTGATTACAGATTCAAACATAACGCTTACTCTCTCCCGAACGACTTAGCTGAACAACAGGTCCAACATCGTCATTCGTTGTGAATTTCCTTCCGCTTTTGATCGAAATATATCAGCAGCTTTATAGTTTACATTGATGATTTTCGATGACGATGCATCGCGCTTGCTAAACTTCGATGCAGCAAAATAACACATCCACAAAATGACGCCACGTGATATCGCTCCCAAATAGCCATTTGGATGACAGTGATAGCACATGAGTAAACATGAATAGACCACATCCTTAACTTAAATAACATCTTGATCACAGATCTGAACGAATCTTTTTTACTAATTTAAACGGTTTTAAAAAGTAAGATACGGGACACATTTTTGTAAAAAAATTACAAATATAGTGCTTAGCAACAAATTTGATTAATTCTTCGCTTACGTTTAAAGAGGTTCTTTATGTCACAACAAGAGATAAAAGCACTTAAGAAATTTGTTAGAGCGACTAACTTTTTAGCCACCTCCCAAATCTACTTAAAACAGAATGTGTTACACAAACGGCCATTAGCGCATGGAGACATAAAACCCAGGTTGCTCGGCCACTGGGGAACCTGTCCCGGCATCAACTTCGTCTACGCTAACGTTAATCGCTTAATCAAGAAAAACAATCGTTCCTTCCTCTACTTAGTTGGCCCTGGCCACGGATTTCCAGCAGTACAAGCTAACCTCTTCATGGAAGGCTCTCTCAGCCACTTCTATCCTGACACCATCCCTTATAATGAAACTGGCATCGAAGATATCTGTAAGAAGTTTTCAGCCGCTTATGGTTATCCTTCACATGCAAACCCAGAAGCCCCAGGACAAATCCTTGAAGGTGGCGAGCTAGGTTATTCATTAGCCGTAGCTTGGGGCGCGGTGCTCGATAATCCAGATCTTATCGCTACTGTATTAATTGGTGATGGTGAATCAGAAACCGGACCACTTGCAGCCTCTTGGTATGCTAACCGTTTAGTCTCTCCGGCAAACAATGGCGCAGTGTTGCCTATCGTGCATATCAATGGCTATAAAATTTCTGGCCCAACCCGTATGGGACGCATGAGCCATGAAGAGTTGGAGATGGAGTTTAAAGGCTTAGGCTACTTCCCTATTATCGTCGACAGTGATTTAGAAGAAGATGTCTATATCCAGATGACCAAAGCCATGGATACCAGCTATGAGATGATTAACGCTATCCAGACCAAAGCCCGCAATGGCGAAGATGTGGTAAAACCTCGCTGGCCAGTGATCCTCATGCGTACCGCTAAAGGCTGGACCGGTGTCACCGAAGATAACGGTAAAAAACTGGAAGGCAACTGCGAATCCCATCAAGTTATCGTCAACAAGTGTGCGACGAATAAAGAACACCTCGATGCTTTAGATACTTGGTTAGCCAGCTACCGATTCCACGAGCTCTATAGCATTAATGAAAATAACCAAATTATTTTCGATGAAGATATCCAGTCGCTTCTTCCCCCTAAAGAACTCACATGTGGTCGCCAACACCTCAGTTACGGTGGCGAGGTCGTGCGGGCTTTAACCACTCCAGATCTGACTAGTCTGGCTTATGGCGCAGAAACGCCTAGAGGACAACGTGGTTACTCCATGCTTAAAATGGGTCAATGGATGCGTGATGCCTTTAAGCTCAACCGAGATCAACGCAATCTACGTATTTTCAGCCCAGATGAAACCTATTCAAATCAGCTTCAAGCGGTATTTGAAGAAACCGATCGCGCGTGGCAATGGCCGATTGAAAGTTGGGATGAAGATATGTCACGCGATGGTCGCGTGCTAGAACTCCTGTCTGAGAACTTATTATTCGGCATGTTACACGGCTATACCGTAACCGGTCGTCACGGTATGTTCCCTACCTATGAGTCATTTTCACAAGTGGTATCCTCTATGGCTGACCAATACTGTAAATATGTATACGCCAGCCAAGGGGTGCATTTCCGCAAGCCAGTTCCTGCGTGTAACGTCGTGCTTTCGTCACTATTAGAACGCCAAGACCATAACGGCTATTCGCACCAGAATCCGTCTTTCTTGGGCGCAATGCTAGAGAAACACCCAGAGATCATCTCTGCTTATTTACCAGCTGATGCTAACTGTACCCTAGTGTATACCGAACGCGCCTTTGCCGACCGCGATAAACTCAATATCATCGCTGCAGGTAAAAAAGAGCTACCACAATGGTTAACCTTAGATGAAGCCCGTCAACAGGCGAAAGATGGCGTCATGGTATGGGATTTTGCCTCAGATGAAAATCCAGATGTGGTGCTTGCAGGTTGTGGCGACTACGTCACTCAAGAATGTTTAGCATCACTGGTATTACTGCGCGAACTGCTGCCTCGGGTCAGAGTGCGATTTGTTAGTGTTACCGAGTTAACTAGCAGTGGCTTAGGTAGCCGTAAGTTCCAAAGCAAACCATGGAAAATGGATGAAATCTTTACCGAAGATAAAGGCGTAGTATTTAACTACCATGGTTACCCGAATACCATTAAGAAGCTGGTGTTCGATTATAAAGGTAGCCATAGATTCCGTATCAAAGGCTATGAAGAGGAAGGCTCGACTACAACACCATTCGATATGGGCGTACGTAATGGGACTTCACGTTACCACCTAGTTATCGATATGGCCTACAAGCTATTCCAACAAGGTGTTATCGATGAAACCCAACATGTGGGGATCACCACAGATATGTTACAACGCTTAGTCGATCACCGTAATTACATCAAAGCCAATGGTATCGATCCTAGTAATATTGAAGATTGGGTTTGGACTCGATAAAGCCATTATTTCAATAAATCCATAATAAAAAGGTGTTCTCATTGAGGGCACCTTTTTTACGTTATCAGCATGTAACAACAAAAAAGTTACTAAATATAATGGAAATATTAATATTAACGCCTGATAATATTAAGGCTGACGATAAAATCAAAGGATCCTCCCATAAAGAGTCAGCCTGTTATTAAAGTCTTAAAACAGTCATGGGGGAAATAAAACAAAGGATTTGAATTATGATGAACAATACATTGAAAGCTGTTCTGCTAACGTCAATGCTTCCCTTTGCAGCTAATGCAGCACAAGAACTCACACCATGGTATGTCGGTGGTGGATTAGGCATTAATAACTACGAGCCTAACTGCGACGAGAAAACCATGAAACAATGTGGCGAGGATGAACCCTATGCATGGGATGTCCTCGGCGGATACCTCTTTAATGACTATTTTGGTATCGAGCTCGGTTATCGCGATCTCGGTCGCGCAGAATGGACAGATTACTCCAACAAGCTTAACGATGCAGGCGCTAAAGGTATCACCTTAGGCCTTGTCGCCTTCTGGCCACTATTTGACAAATTTAGCCTTTCGGCTGAAGCCGGGGCAATGAACTATCTGCTATCAAATAAAAAACAGTGGGGAAGCGAATACTATAGCGACAGTGGCATCGCGCCTTTCGTCGGTGTAGGACTGGGCTACAACATCACTGAAAACCTCAAGCTATCCGCTAAATATCGTCGTTATGAAAATCTCGATGAGAATGAATGGAACACGCTTGAGATGGAAAGTAACTATTACGGCCTAGAGCTAACTTGGCGATTTGGTCGTTATAAATCAGATCCGGCACCAGCTCCAGTTGCCGCAGTAGAAACAGATGCCGACAACGATGGTGTAGCAGATACTCAAGACCAATGTCCTGACACACCTAGCACACATAAAGTCGATGCCATGGGTTGTACGGTTTATGAATATGTCGATGGTAAACGTGATATCAACCTCGGTCATATCAATTTTGAGAATAACTCAGATACCATCACCGATGAACACCATGAAGATTTAGAGAAATTGGCAAAATACATGAATGAAAACGATAAAGTTGTTGTTCATCTTGCAGGCCATGCGTCTAACGTTGGTAACCCTGATTACAACATGAAGCTATCTGAACGACGCGCTCAAGCGGTAGCTAAATTAATGGTCAATCAATACGGCATTAGTGCAGATCGTGTGTCAGCCAAAGGTTATGGTATTACCCAGCCAGTAATGGAAGGTAATACACCTGAAGCACATAGAGCTAACCGCCGTATCGAAGCTCATATCACAGGTCCAATGAAACAAGCTGTTCTTAAATAAACTCGATTCAGAATCACCACTCTAAAAATCGCTGCATTGGCAGCGATTTTTTTTCTATCAACACAATATATGGTCACAATATAGGTATACTTGAACCACATAATCATTAAATCAGAGCAATTAAGTCTGTCAGCAACAAAGTTGCTTTACTGACATTTAGCCACTTTTCTGTAACTTTTTTTCAATCATGGTTGGAAAAATTGCCAAAATCGCGTCTAATAGTGTTAGTAAACAACATAACTTAAGCTGCTTCTTAAGAAAGGATGTAATTTTCATGGCTAATACACTCGAACAATTCAAGTCTTTAACTACCATCGTTGCCGATACCGGTGATATCGAAGCAATCAAACGCTATCACCCAGAAGATGCCACAACTAACCCATCACTTATCTTAAAAGCAGCTCAGATCCCTGAATATCAACATTTGATCGACAATGCGATTGAGTGGGCTAAAAGCCAGAGCGACAATCTTGCTCAACAAATTGAAGATGCTGGCGACAAATTAGCTGTTAACATCGGTGTTGAAATCTTAAAAATTGTACCAGGCCGTATCTCAACCGAAGTCGATGCTAGACTCTCTTTCGATAAAGCAGGTTCTATTGAAAAAGCCCATAAGCTTATTAAGCTCTATCAAGAAGCGGGGATCGATAAATCACGTATTTTGATCAAACTTGCTTCTACATGGGAAGGTATTTGTGCGGCAAAACAATTAGAGCAAGAAGGGATTAACTGTAACCTTACGTTGCTATTTACCTTCGCTCAAGCAAGAGCCTGTGCCGAAGCAGGTGTCTTCCTTATCTCTCCATTTGTAGGTCGTATTCTTGACTGGTACAAGAAAGACACAGGCATCGATTATGCCTCTCACGAAGATCCTGGTGTGGTTTCAGTGACCAACATCTACAACTATTACAAACGTCATGGTTTTAAGACTGTCGTAATGGGTGCAAGCTTCCGTAACACTGGTGAAATCATGGAACTCGCCGGTTGTGACCGTTTAACCATAGGTCCTGCACTGCTGGAAGAAATGGCAAATTCAACTACACCAGTTGTGCAAAAACTGCAGCCAGCGACTGAAGTGGTCGCTCCTGAAGCACCAATGAACGAAGCCGAATTCCGTTGGGAATTTAACCAAGATGCAATGGCAGTTGAGAAACTGGCCGAAGGTATCCGTAATTTTGCGGTAGACCAAGGCAAGCTGGAGCAGATGCTAACGACACAATTACAGGGTTAATCTCGGAGGAAGAATAACAATGCTTACTCAAAACCCGACTTGGTCTAAGCTAGCTGCACATTGTGCCCAACTTCCTCATATGCGTGCGTTGTTTGAAGCGGATGCAGAGCGCTTCGATAAGATGTCGCTCTCAGCTTGTGGTCTATTTCTCGATTACTCGAAAAACAGAGCCGATAGCGAGACCTTGGAATTACTTTTCTCACTGGCCAAAGAGCGTAATTTAACGGCTAAGATCAAAGCGATGTTTAATGGCGAGATCATCAACAATACCGAGAAGCGTGCGGTACTGCATACAGCCCTTCGTGCTCATGCAAATCAAAGCATCTTAGTCGATGGCCAAGATATCGTTCCTGAAGTCAAACAGACTCAGGCTAAGATGGCTCAATTTGTTGAGGCCGTAACCTCGGGTCAATGGAAAGGTTATACAGGTAAAACCATTACCGATATCGTTGCGATTGGTATCGGCGGTTCTTTCCTTGGTCCTAAGATTGTGACTCAGGCCCTTCGTCCTTATTGGAACAAATCACTTAACTGTCATTTTGTTGCCAACGTTGACGCTACATCTTTATGCGAAAAATTGCGCCTAGTCGATCCTGAAACCACCTTGTTTGTGATGTCATCAAAATCTTTTGGCACTCAAGAAACCTTGACCAATACGCTTAGCGCTAAAGCTTGGTTTTTAGAGAATGGCGGCAGCCAAAACGATGTTGCTAAACATTTTGTGGCTGTAACCTCAAATGTTGCCAAAGCAACAGAGTTCGGTATGGATGCTGACAACATCTTTCCTATGTGGGATTGGGTTGGTGGACGTTACTCACTATGGTCGGCAATCGGGCTACCAATCGCTTTGCTGATTGGCATGGATAACTTCTATGCGCTGCTTGATGGTGCTAAAGAGATGGATGAGCATTTCTTAAGCGCACCACTTGAAAGCAATATGCCGACAATCATGGGGCTATTCTCGTTACTGTACAGTAACTTCTATGATGCACAATCTCATGTGGTATTGACTTATGATCATTACCTGCGAGGCCTGCCAGCTTACTTCCAGCAACTTGATATGGAAAGTAACGGCAAATCTGTCACCTTAGATGGCTCAGATGTACAGCACAATACAGGCCCAGTGATCTGGGGTGGTGAAGGCACGAATGGTCAACACGCATACCACCAACTTATCCACCAAGGAACAGCGCTAATTCCAGCAGATTTTATTTTACCGCTGCAGAGCCATAGTCCGTTAGGTGAACACCATGTTCAGTTGGCATCCAACTGCTTTGGTCAAACCCAAGCTATGATGCAAGGCCGTACTTTCGATGAAGCGCTAGCTGAACTTGAAGGCAGTAAGCTAGATGAGACAGACAAAGCCCTTATCGCTAAGCATAAAGTCATGCAAGGAAATAAGCCGAGTAACACCATCTTAATGGATAAACTCACACCGTCGAGTTTAGGTGCCCTTATTGCACTATATGAGCACAGAACCTTCGTTCAAGGTGCCATGTGGGATATCAACTCTTTCGATCAATGGGGTGTTGAACTAGGTAAAACCTTAGGCAATGATGTTCTGGATAGATTACAGGCCGATGTTGATGCAACCGAACTCGACTCCTCGAGCAACGCGTTAATCAATATGTTTAGAGCCTCGCATATCTAAATTGACCTCCTAGTAAAAAAGCCAGTTTTCACTGGCTTTTTTGTTTTTTACAGCCAGATCCACCCTATTTACTTTTTTACCCATGGGCGTTGTTTTGTAAAGCGGACCACAACTTCATAATTGATTCACGCCAAATTAACAAAAATGAAACATTCTTCTTGCACCATAAAATGAAAGTGTGATATTTAATTGTTGAGAAAAAATACAACAATAGGAGGTTGCCATGAATCGACTAGATTATGGTAGTGCGCTAGAAGATACTGTCGTTGAAAGACCCAATACTCGTTCGCGAAGCTCCAACAAAAAGCGAAAATGGCGAGAAATTGAGGCGATACAAGAAAAACAACGTTTACTCAAAGAACTTCAAGATATTGATTGTAATTTTGACGGTGATTTCGATAGTCTCCTTATGTAGATAACAACAAATCCCAAAAAAATAGCGCCTAAGGCGCTATTTTTATTTAGTTATACTGAGCGAATGCTACTAGTCCTCGGCTTTAGCGATGTATTCTCTTAACTCTTCAAACACCACATTGTCGTCATCACTAAATAAAGGGTCCTGAATCAGCTTCTCTTGGCATTGAGCCGCAATAGTCTGCCAATCTTCATCACTCAAGCCTTTTTCCCATTTAGGAAACACATGGGCTTCCTCATAAATCATATGCGCCTTTTGCTCCAACACATATTGCTTTAGGGTCTCACTTAATTGCTCGGTTTGTACCGGAACATCACTCAATATCAGGTTTAATGTAGCCATCAATTCTGAAGAGCTTTCGGTTAATAGTGCATGTTCATCAGCCAGCTTTTTTTCTATCGCTTGCTTTGGATGCGCTGCGACGTAAAAATCATTAATCAAATCTTCCAAAGGATGATGACTATGCTCAGCGTAACTTTGCATGTACTCAACGACGTCTCTGATCAAATTAAAATTGACGACGTTACCGCTCTCTAATTTTTCCTGTTTGCTACCTAACAGTTTCAATAATATCGCGATATGTTTATGATCGTTATGAAGCCTTGCTAACATCGACACCTCCATATTTCTAGACGTCTCTAGTTACTATAGTCAATAGTTGGGTATTTACTCACACTAATATGTAACCGATGTCAGTGACGTGACTCAGATCAATAAACTAAATTTAAAATAGCGACTTAGTCGATAACTCGGCACTATTTCACACAAAAAATTATCACGCTATAAGCCTATATGAGATTGAGTTCACAAAGTAAACACGATAGAGTCCCCAGCAATAAATCCCCATCAGCATCCAGCTTAAAGCCACACAAATAAACGGGATCTAAGGAACACAATGCTGCAAGATCATCTAATCGGCGCTCATGTAAGTGCTTCGGGCGGCATAGCTAATGCGCCGCTCAATGCCCAAAAAATTGGTGCTAATGCCTTTGCCTTATTCACCAAAAACCAGCGCCGCTGGCAAGCCGCCCCACTTTGCCCTAAGCAGATAAACGCTTTTAAACAGCATTGTAATGACGCCAACATCGCCGCTAACGCCATATTGCCCCACGACAGCTACTTGATAAATTTAGGCCACCCAGATGAGAGTCAATTAGCCCGTTCAAGAGAAGCCTTTCTCGACGAGATGCAGCGCTGTGAACAGATAGGCTTAAGCCTGCTTAACTTTCACCCTGGAAGTCACCTGAAGCAGATCCCCATAGATGAATGCCTAAGCCGGATCAGTGAGTCGATAAATTTAGCCCTCGATAAAACTCAGGGGGTGAGTGCTATCATCGAAAATACCGCCGGTCAGGGCTCCAACCTCGGCCATAGTTTCGAGCAACTGGCACAAATCATCGATAAAGTTGAAGACAAAACTCGAGTTGGCGTGTGTATTGATACCTGCCATATGTTCGCCGCAGGTTATGACTTAACCAGCCATGATGCCTGTGAAGCCAGCTTTAATGAGTTTGATAACGTCGTCGGCTATCAATATCTCAAAGCTATGCACCTTAACGACAGCAAAACCCCACTAAATAGTCGGGTTGATAGGCATCACTCTCTTGGCGCTGGCTATATTGGCAAAGCGGCTTTTAGCTTTATTATGCAGTTGCCAGCAAGCCGAGGGATCCCGCTGATATTAGAAACCATTGAGCCCGAAATATGGCCACATGAGATCAACTGGCTACGCAGTCAGGCGAAATAAATCCAGTAATAATTTGAATAGCAATAAAAAGCCAAGAAACACTGTTCTTGGCTTTATTTATTGAGGCTAGGAAAGGCAGGTTCCTAATATAACCTGAACTCGCGATAACGAGTGTCGGAAAACCTAACTTTAACAAGCTAATTCAATTAGCTATAAAGGATTAGTTCGAAAAGAAAGTCTATTTCCTGACTGAATGCGCAGATTTTTGAGCATATCAAGGCGCTCTGTCATACACCATAGTAAGCTATGGTTAGGCAGGGCAACGCAGAGAGGCACGCAAAGATGCCTATTCAGCGGCTCTGCCTATCCAGAGCTCAGGTTAATATAAGAAAACTTATCCCAAGGTCGCCAGCAAATGGGCTTTTAAAGCACTAAAGCTAGGTTGCATCGCCACAGATAAAATGGGTTTATCTGCTACCGCTTGTAGTTCTGCAGGCAAAGGTAATTCAATGCCTAACACAGATTCAACCACATCTTTAAATTTCGCCGGATGCGCCGTACCAAGGAAAATCCCCTGCTCGTCATGATTCATAGTCAAAGATAAAGCTTCTGCGGCAATGGCTGCATGAGGCTCTGAAAGGTAACCACCTTGCTGCAGCTGCTTTAATGCCTTGTCGGTATCAGCCTCTGACAGCGCCACACCTGTAATGGCATTGAGCTCCCAGCCCATTGCCTCAACTATGGCTTCCACTCTTGGCCAATTACTGGGCTCGGCCACATCCATCGCATTGGACATGGTTGCCACGGTTTTATGAGGCTGCCATTGTCCATCGGTTAAATAACGTGGCACGGTATCATTACTATTGGTGGCCGCCACAAAGCGTTTTATCGGCAAGCCCATCGCTTTAGCAAATAACCCTGCAGTTAAATTACCGAAGTTACCACTTGGAACCGCTATCACAGGGTCGCCTTTATGCTCACGCTTAAATTGAGCCACTGCCTCGAAGTAATAACAAATTTGCGCCAGTAAGCGACTGATATTGATTGAATTGGCTGAGTTAAGATGAAGGCCATCACGAACATCAGCATCTTCAAACGCGGCCTTAACCAAATCCTGACAAGCATCGAAATCAGACTCTACGGCGACCGTATGAATGTTTTCCCCGAGTGTGGTAAACATTTTTTCCTGCAACAGACTGATTTTGCCTTGTGGATACATCACCACCACTTGGATTTTATCTAAGCCATAAAACGCATCGGCAACGGCAGCGCCAGTATCGCCCGATGTTGCGGTAAGAATAGTGATCTTATCTTCAGTCGCCAAGCTGTTAAGACACTGCGCCATAAAGCGTGCACCAAAATCTTTAAAAGCTAAGGTCGGTCCGTGAAACAGCTCTAAGCAGTATCGTTTATCGTCGGCCTTCACTAATGGCAGATCGAAATTAAATGCTTTTTCAACCAAGCTATCAACCATTTCTTGGCCTAACTCCTGAGCAAGCCAAGCTCCTAGAACATGTTTCGAACGCTCAACAAACGGCATGGCTAGCAAGGCTTCAACATCATCCAACACAGGGATCACTGTTGGGAAAAATAAGCCTCTATCACGGCCTAAACCTAGCTTGACCGCCTCGGTAAAACTCACTTTTTGGTCAGGATGCTTTAAATTATATAATTCCATTTTTACGCCTTAATTTATTTTATTCACAGTCCACTCGACGAGTGCCTTGAGTATCAATCTGACAGATATGAGAAAAACCGATGCCCGCTTCAACATAATTTTTGTCTAGCCATGCCTGCGCTGCCTCTGCGGTTGCTAACGAATCGGTAACCGAAAATAGCGTTGGACCGCTGCCGGAAATACCAGTGGTTAACATGCCAAGTTCTGCTAACCCACTTCGCGCCTGCTCATACCCTGGGATCTCGCTGGCTCTGTAAGGCTCGGCGAGAACATCTTTTAATACAGCAATCGCTAATTCACTGTCTTGCTTGTAACTAGCGTGGACAAATGCACTTAGATAACGACCAAAATCAATAGCAACAGATTTATCATAAACATCGGGTAACAAGGCGCGCATCTTGGCAGTCGATAATGAAATGCCTGGATAAGCTACAACCCAATACCAAGAGGTGAATACTGGTAAGCCTTCACATACCGAAACCGGCGTATCGAGCATCAACTGCATTCCCCCTAAATAACAGGGAGCCACGTTGTCATAATGTACTGAGCCACTGATCTTGCCTTCAAATTCGCCCATTAACCTTAGCAAGGCTTGCTCATCATAAGGACGATCAAAGTGTTCATTAAGCGCATATAAGGCAGCCACCACAGAAGAGGCACTTGAACCCAGCCCACTCCCCACTGGCAGGTTTTTCTCTAGCGTCATCGCAACACCATCATCACGACCAAGTTCTGCTAAGAAAAATTGTGCACATTGATAGACAATATTTTGTTGTGGATCTGTCGGCAGTTTATTGGCCCAAGCTCCTGCCAGCGACAAATGGATCCCCGATGGGGCAGCTTCGATACTGACACGGTCCCCCAGCAAACTACCATCAATTGGAGCTAATGCCGCACCGAGCAGGTCAAAACCGACACCCACATTCCCCATTGATGCAGGAGCGTATACGGTCATGCTCATAAACCTACCTCACGAGTCCAGTTTAGGGTTCTAAGTAAATCGGCAAAGGCACCTGCCGCAGTGACATCAGTCCCCGCACCATAACCACGCAATACAAACGGAATGGGTTGATAATAACGGCTATAGAAGGCCAACGCATTTTCGCCGCCTTTAACACTATAGAGCGGATCGCTGGCATCCACTTCAGCAATTCTGACTCGGCAACCTTGCTCGTCAATCTGTCCTACATAACGCAATACCTTACCATTTGCTTTGGCATTAGCGATCTGATTGGCAATTTCTGCATCTAATTGTGGCAAGTTATTCATAAAAGATTCTACATCACCAGAGGCATCGAAATGTGCAGGCAGTACCGACTCGACTTTGATGTCGCTAAGCTCAATCTCCATTCCAACTTCACGGGCAAGAATTAACACCTTACGCGCCACATCCATACCGCTCAAATCATCTCGAGGATCGGGCTCAGTAAAACACTTTTCACGGGCAATTTTTGTGGCTTCCGAAAGTGTCATCCCTTCATCTAACATGCCAAAGATATAAGAAAGAGATCCCGATAAAATACCATTAAACCTCTGCAATTTATCACCGGCAAACAACAGCTTTTTAAGGTTATCTATCACAGGCAATCCCGCACCAACTGTCGTTTCATAGAGGAACTGACGGCGTTGAGTCAAAGCCGTTTGACGCAATGCTCGATAATAATCCAGATCACGAGTGTTGGCCTTCTTATTTGGTGTCACGACATGTAAACCCGCGTTCATCACATCTAAATATTTGTCAGATACTCGTTCGCTCGAGGTGCAATCCACCAGCACAGGATTCAGCAATTGCTGATCTTTAGCCCAAGCCAACATCTTATCGAGATCTAAGGCTTGTGGTGAATCGCTAAAACGACCCTGCCACTGATTAAGATCGACTCCTTGAGCATCGAGCAACATACGTTGTGAATTGGCAATACCGCAGACTCGAATGGTAATATGCTGCGCTTTGAGCATCTCAGATTGCTGCTTAATCTGCTCTAACAAGCCGGCACCGACATTGCCACAACCGACCAAGAACACATCTAAATAATGCTGCACATCAAAGAAACTTTGATGACATGCGGCGATCGCATGCTTAGTCTTACGCAACTCGATAACCGCAGAGATAGAACGCTCTGACGAGCCTTGCGCAATCGCAACAATATTTACGTTCGCTTGTGCTAAAGCTTGGAAAAATTTGCCCGCGACCCCTTTGTGGGTACGCATACCATCACCTATTAAGGATACGATAGCGAGGCTATGACGCATCTCTATCTCTTCGAGAATATCGCTCTTAAGTTCAAGCTCAAATTCCAACTCTAATGCCGCACGCACTTTATCGGCATCTTGCGTCGCCACACAGAAACTGATGCTGTATTCAGAAGAGCTCTGGGTGATCAAGGACACCGAAACGCCTGAGCGAGAGATGGCTCCTAAGATACGACTGGCCATACCAACCATGCCTTTCATCCCAGGACCTGCAATATCAAACATGGTTTGGTCATCGAGATTAGAAATCGCTTTGACATTCAACCCGGTTTCATCGGCTTGATTTGAGACTAAGGTACCAGGAGCATCTGGGTTAAAACTGTTACGGATATAGCAAGGAATATGATACTGAGCGATAGGCGATATTGTCTTAGGGTGCAATACTTTAGCGCCAAAATAAGACAGTTCCATCGCTTCCTGATAACTCAATTGAGTCAGCAGCTTGGCATCGGTTACGACTCGAGGGTCGGTATTATAAACGCCATCGACATCGGTCCAGATCTCACAGCAGCTGGCATCGATACAAGCCGACAAGACCGCTGCCGAATAATCAGAACCGTTACGCCCAAGGGTCACGATACGGCCATGCTTATCACCAGCGGTAAAACCGGGCATTACCCAAATCCGTTGAGAATCGAGGGCTAATGCAGCGAAATTTTGTTTACTGGCGTGAATATCAACCACAGACTCAAGCACTTCACCTGAGGCAATAAAAAGCGCCTGAGGCACTAATTGCTTAGCGGATAATTGTCTGCTCAGCATTAACTGTTCCATCAAGGCTGCCGACATTTTCTCACCGCCGACCACGATTTCAGCCCGTACATAATCGGGACACTCTCCCAATAACACGATGCCTTGCAACTTGTCCTGCCACAGTGAAAGCTGCGCCTCTAAGACTTGCTGCAACAGTTGTCGTTGTTGCTCGTTTAAATAGGCGCTGACGGCATGGCTGAATAGCTCATTAAACACTTGCTTCACATGCGCCAGTACCGCAGAAAACGACTCACCAGCAACCGCTAAGTCGACCATCTCAAGTAAGCTATTGGTCACCGTGGCCGGAGCCGACAATACCACTGCTACTTGTTCTTGCTCAGCACTTTGAACAACGATATCGGCGGCGCTGCTAAAACGCTGCCAATTGGCAAGCGAGGTACCACCAAACTTCATCACTTTCATCATAATCTCCTTGTACCGCGCACCCTTAGAAACAAAAAACCCGCTCCTTGTTGGGGAGCGGGCTTGATTAATACATATTAAATTTAGTGTATATTCAGCCTGCCCCCACGCTAATAATCGTGGTGGTTGTAATAATGGTGGTCATTACAAAGTTGAGGCCAAACATAATAATTCGTTATTCGTCATCTATCTGATTCAATGGATAACAGAATTGCTTTTTTTGTAGCCAAATGTCAAGCCCCTATTTTCTCTTTTGATCAAAATATTCCATTGGTTCCAGATAGCCTACCAAACAACTATAAAACAACTTAATAGCCTTACTGAATTGCCCCTCTAAGCATATACATATAACAACCGCTTACGTTAACGTAAGCACAAAAACCAACAAACTACTTTTATTACAATCGATTAGTAATGAAGTATTTAGTAAAAAAACACAAAGCTAACAAAATAAGTGCTTGAACAAACTTACATATTCAACTCACTAAAACCACATTATTTAGCTAAATATTTTCATCATACCGCTCAGCATATTTTCTTATAAATTATGAAATTAAATTCAGTATTTACCTTAAGAAGCGGATTCAAACCACACAAGGTCATTTTGTTAGCAATTTAGCAAACAATGATTTTTACAAATATTTCCTTCAAGAAGCTGAGCTAGGTCATCGCCAAGCTCTTAAAAGCAAGCTAAAATGCCGCCACATTCTGAATTGGAGGCGATATGACAATCACCCAACATAAAGCGGTTAGCATCCATTACCGTTTAGAAAACCAGCAAGGTGAATTAATTGAGAGTTCATTTGAAGGTGAACCGATGATCTATCTTCACGGTGCTGAAAACATGATCCCAGGTCTTGAAGCAGCCTTAGAAGGTAAATCTGCTGGCGACAAGTTAGAGGTTACTGTCGAAGCAGAACAAGCTTATGGCGCTTATCATGATGGGCTTCGCCAAGATGTTCCACTTTCAGCATTTGGTGATATCGAAGATATCGTACCAGGTATGCGCTTTATCGCTGAAACAGAAATGGGGCAACGTCCAGTTCAAGTCACCGAAGTAAAAGATGATGTTGTGGTTGTAGACGGTAATCACCCGCTAGCAGGCCAGAGCCTGAACTTTACTGTAGAAGTATTGACTGTACGCGACGCAACTGAAGAAGAGATCGCTCATGGTCATATCCATGCCGGTGGTAGTTGCGGTGGTCACGAGCATCATCACGAAGGTGGCTGTTGTGGCGGCGAAGGTCATAGCCATAACCATGAAGGTGGATGTTGCAGCCATGATAGTGACAAAGAAGCGAAAGAAGGTTGTGATGGTAACGGTGGATGTGGCTGTCGCCACTAATCACTAACCAAACACTCTAGGCTAAATTAAAGCTGACAATCTTATATTAAGTTGTCAGCTTTTTGATTGACTAAATCAAGCCGCCTGGCCTCACTGTTTACTATAACGTTATTCAATATAGAACGTTAACTACAAAAAATTTTAACGACAAAAGAACGTTAACTACAAATTTTTCTACACCGTGGTACGACAAAGAGGTAATCGCCTCATTCTAAAATGAGATTTTTGATTTTCTCACGCTGTTGAGTGGACATATGTTTTAAATAATTAGAGCAACGGGTGATCGTTGCAATACTAATTTCAAACTCAGCAGCAATCTGCCTCTGGCTCATATCTGCTTGCAATAATGCTTGAAACACTTTCAAACGCCCTGCAATCGCACTGCGCTCCTCTTCTGTCAGTAAAAGTTCAAATAGATCGATTAACGCTGCATGATCTTGATGCGCTACTACCTTCTCTAAAACTAAATCCCAATTTGCTCGCACTTGTGCCTCTTAGTAATTACTTACCATTACAGTTAGTGTACCAACAAACCTTAAGCTAATGCTATAACAGCCTTTTCCTCTAACCAGTTAGAGGAATCTGTCTCTATCAGAAACAATACACATTTTGCAACATTGTCTGACAAAACTTTTCCGAAAAATCATTAGTATCTGATGGTTAATTATGATTAGAATATTTGTGCCAGATCACACAACAACTAAATTCGTGAGAATAAGCCAGATGAAGAATAAGATTAAGCTAAGCCTACTAGCCCTAACCGGTAGCGCCCTACTCACTGCTGCAGTACAGGCAAACAACTTTAAAGACAGTGATGATGCAATTCACTACCGCCAAGCCGCATACGGCCTAATTGCACATAACTTTGGCGATATGGCCGACATGTTAAAAGGTAAAAAGCCTTTTGATGCAAAAGTATTCGCTCAACGTGCTCAAAACGTGTCTGCACTTAGCTTGATCCCTGCTGAAGGCTTTATTGAAGGTTCTGATAAAGGTGATACCGAAGCACTAGCAAAAATCTGGACAGATAAAGCTGATTTCGATAGCAAGATGGCGACTTTTCAAGACAACGCAGCGAAACTGGCTGTAGTTGCTCAATCAGATGACCAAGATGCGATTAAAGCGGCATTTATGAATACTGGCAAAAGCTGCAAAGGTTGCCATGACGTTTATAAAGCTGACTAAGTTTTTATAAAGATTTAAATTTTTATAAAGCGAGTGAAAAGCAAAAAGGTTAGCGGCACGATACGTACCGCTAACCTTCTATTCAATATCTCACCGACCAATTACAGCATGGCTGTTAATGGTAAAATCAGATAGTTAGCCACTACACCAGCCAAAAGACATATCAACACAAAAGCCAACAGATTCGATCTGAAATTCAGTTGTTGCTGAATATCATCAGCAACATATTTATGGCCGGTGATCATGGCCCCGACCAATTTGTCACCTTTAATACCATGTATGATCACCGCTAAGATATGCATAGTGGCTAAGGCAATAATCAGGTCGAAATTCAATTTATGTAGCGAAGTTAACGTGCTACTGACACTGTCGCTAACATAACTATACAAAGGGCCTTCGGTGAACACATCGTCGGTGGCAAATAATCCACTGATAAACTGAAATAGCATCACAACAATTAAAGTAATGACCATATAACCTCCGAGAGGATTATGGCCAATAGTCGATTTTTTACGTTGCTTTAGATATTGCAGCACTTCTTTGGGTGATTTGATGAAGTGAGTAAAGCGTGCCGTATCACTCCCGATAACCCCCCACACTAAGCGGAACAAAATCAATACGATTAAACTATAGGCAAAAATTTGATGCCATAGCATCTCCCCTTCCTCAGCACTCCACCACAACAGGCCTAACAAGCACACCATGCTCCAATGAAAAAGACGGGTCGGCAGATCCCACACTTTTATTTTCTTACTCGTTACATCCAAACTTTCGGTGGGCATCAGTCTCTCTCAAACAACAGTAGAAGATAATAATGATGATGATATTTGAAGCACTACGACGAGGCAAATAGATTTATCACTGCAGAGTTATCTAATCAAATATGAGCCGAAATTTATCTGAACACAAGCCAAATTCGAGCTTTAATATGCAAAAATGTCTAAGGGGTCAAATAAACACCAAACAGACAACTTAGCCATAAATAACATGATACAGATCACAAATTATCGGGTATAAATTGGTAATCTGAAGTCAAGAAAGCAAAAGAAGGTTAGATATATGACAAAGATTACCAGCAAAGATTTCGACGTCACCGCCCCTATCCGCGAACGTATTGAGAGCCGCTTGGAGAAACTTAGCAGACACGATATTCAGTTAATCAACCCACATGTCATTATCACCCAGGAGAAGCAAGGGTTTAAGATTGAAGCTTCAGTAGGTATTCCAAGTAACACGCTTTTCGCACAAGCAACAGACAACGATTTATATGCTGCGATTAATGCTTTAGGACAGAAATTAGAGAAACAACTCAATCGCTTAAACAACAAGGCTGAAGGTTCTCGAAGAACGGCACCAGCATATCAAGAACAAGCGATTAACGATGACATCGATGACGACTTCGAAGAGGAATACGTCGCATAACGAGTTCAACCTAGATGATGCAAAACGGTCCTTACTCATCACAAGGAAAATCGCTAATAAATTAGCTCATATCATCTAGCAGCAAGAAAACACCGATATCAATATCGTTTTAAAGGGGGAGGCAGCAATATCATCCTATTCAGGCTAAATAAGCCGAAGGAATTTAGCTTACAAGCTAGCGATGTTGCCACCCCTTGTTATACTTAATTCAGACGCCATTTTTATCGGTAACCCTATTAACTCAGCGTTGGAGAACAAACTTAATCTCAATTTGCAGTTACGTTAAAACCGTCACGACTGACATCGCCTTTCGAGTTTATACAATCAAAGGAATAAGCTAACGAGCTAAACAAGCAGTCGTCCCTCAGTGAAAGAGGTTATCGCATAAATAGATGTCCCGATAACCAAGAGTAAAATGAATTCAACGAGGAGAAAACCACACTTGCATAATGAAACATTAAGACGCTAAAGGCGGCAAAATACCCAGTAAAGATGCACCACAAAATACACTGGAACCTCGCTAACGTAATAGCAACGCCGCCTCATTAACAATGGGAATATCGAGTGATACCAACACACTCCGCCATTCCAATATTGATAGGAGAGCATGTCGAGTTTGAACATCATATATAGCAGCAACTAAGCGCATCGTTTAAGATGCGCTTTTTCATGGTGCTACAAAATAAATCCACCTACTGCCAAGTTTTGATTGACACTCAACAGCCTGCGTTCTACTTTGAAGCCTATGAAAATTCAAAGCACCGCTTTTTTTACTTTCTTTTTTATTCCACCCTTCTAGGGAGGCGGAATTTCGGTGTAAAAACGAAAGTAAAAATTCCAAAGCCTCCCATTAGGGGGGCTTTTTCATTTTGAGCAATTAGATATTAAGTTCAGTAACAGAGGACAACATGAGCAAACCACATCCCCTAAATCAAACTCGGGAAGCGATCACCGCACTGGATAATGAACTCCTCGCCCTGTTGGCTAAAAGACGCGATCTCAGTTTAGATGTTGCACGCAGTAAAGAGGTCGATATTCGCCCTATCCGAGATACTCAACGAGAAAAAGAGTTACTGGCAAGATTAGTCAAACAAGGGCGCGAACAAGGCTTAGATGCGCATTACGTTTTATCACTCTACCAAAGCATCATCGAAGACTCAGTCCTCAATCAGCAAGCCTATCTACAAAATCGTGCTAATCCCGATCTGCAAAAACAACAATACAATATCGCTTACCTAGGTGCTCGAGGCTCGTACTCTTATCTCGCCGCCAGCCGTTACTGCGACAGACGCAATGTAGTGATGCAAGATCTTGGCTGCAAGAGTTTTGATGAGATAGTGCAATCGGTAGAGTCAGGCCACGCGGATTATGGATTTTTACCCATAGAAAACACCTCTTCGGGCTCAATCAACGAAGTCTATGATGTATTGCAACATACCAGTCTCGCCATTGTGGGCGAAACTACCATCGAAGTAGGCCACTGTTTACTTGGCAAAGCTGGCGCACAACTTAAGCAGATAAAAACCGTTTATGCCCATCCGCAACCCATTAGCCAATGTAGCCGCTTCCTAAGCCAACATCCTCAGCTCAAGCTCGAATACTGTTCTAGCAGCGCCGAGGCAATGGAAAGAGTGCTCGAAAGTGATGATATCGGTGTGGCAGCGATTGGTAGCGCCGAGGGCGGAGCCCTTTATCAGCTTGAAGCAATTGAGAAAGAACTGGCCAACCAAAAAATCAATCAAAGCCGCTTCATTGTTGTCGCACGTAAAGCGATTGCGGTGCCAGAACAATTACCCGCAAAATGTACGCTCATTATGGCGACAGGCCAAAAACCTGGTGCCTTAGTTGAAGCACTATTGGTTCTGAAAGCACATAACCTCAACATGAGTAAGCTGGAGTCACGTCCAATCCCAGGAACGCCGTGGGAAGAGATGTTTTATCTCGACTTGGATGCTAACCTCTCCAGCGAAGCGATGCAAAAGGCATTAAAAGAACTGGAGCGTATTACTCGCTTCATAAAGGTGCTCGGCTGCTATCCCTGTGAAACAGTCAGCCCAACCCAACTAAGCCACAGTCAATTAATGATTGAGCCCAACACCAGCCGTGTGGTTGCACAAGCTGAAGATAATAAAGCCCCACTACAGCGAGTCAGCTTAAGTCAAAAGTCTCAACCTACTCAGGTGAGTTATGCACATTTAAGTATCGGTGATACCCAGTTTGGTGCGCTGGCACAACTACAATTAAGCACAGATACCGCCAGCTATAGCCAGTTGGCTAAACAAATCAAAGAGTCAGGTTTCCAAGCGGTAGTCGTTTGTGGTTTAAATGATGTGCCAGATGCCGAAGCATTATTGCAAGAAATGAAGCGAGCCTTACATCAATTCGATTTGGCTTGTGTGGTGAATATCGAACATGAGGCCGAGTTGAAACTGGCCACAGAACAAGGCGATTTATTGTTTGTCAGCGGAAAACAGATGCACAATGCCTCGTTATTACAGCAAGTTGGCTCACTACATATGCCGGTAATTTTAGAGCGAAATACCATGGCCAGTGTCGATGAACTACTCGATGCTGCAGAGAGCATTCTCGCCCAAGGTAATCAGCAGCTGATCTTGTGTGAATCAGGGATTCGAACCTTTAATGAAACACTTAAACCCACTTTAGATTTAGCGGCTATTGTGACCATAAAATCTCTCAGTCACCTGCCCATTATCGTTAATACCAGCTACGCCTGCACCATAAATAACGTGCAGGCTCAGGCGGTTGCCGCTAAACATTTACATGCCGACGGAGTGATCTTGTCATTAATGGATGAGTCTGTTGAACTTAATGCGCAGCTTGCAATAAGCGGCCAGAGTTTAAGTGAGATCTATAGAGATTAATCTTACCCAATAAAAAGAGGACTTAAGTCCTCTTTTTTATTTAAACACTTTGCTATTCAACAAGTAATGTTTCTGCCTTTTAGATACAGTGGCCATCAATCAGTGCCATCCAACCTTTTAATGTACGATGACAAAACCAAGTTAATGACACCACGGCCAACACCATACCTAACCAAAAGGTCGGCACGCTATAGGCCAGCACTAACACCGATAACAAGGTAAATATCGACCAGCGCTGCCAGCGAATATGAGAATAAAGTAGCTGGCTCATCTTATTATGCTTTTGAGCACAATTAATCACTAAGGCAAAAATGGGCGGCAACAAAAACAGCGGAAACGCCAACATCATTCCATATAGCAGATGCCCTAAACTATGATCGTCAATTACAACATTTTGAGAAGGTAAAGGTGTCATAAACGTTCCAGCGTGCCAAAGTTAGCATGGCTTAATTGCCAAGCATGCATAATTATAAACATACTGTGCGATAACCGATTGCGCAAATAGCTCGGGTTAATATCACTATTTTAACCATTAAGACTCAGGGTCACATCGGATATTAACTTGCTGGAACAAGCCAGGACATACCCCTGCTCTATCTCCTCAGCGGTTAAGGTCATTTGACTCGTCGACTCCACCTTCCCTGCCGTAACCTTACATTTGCAGGCACCACAAACACCTGAGCGGCATGCGGCAATAATCGGTAACTTAAGCTGTTCAATGCCCTCTAATAGCGGCTGTTCCGAGCTAAGCGCCACATTAGTTTCTCCAACGGTTAACATAAAGGACTGTGTCGCCACATCTGTATTTCTATCGATAATGGCCTGTTTCGTCGTAGGTTCGCCAAAACTCTCCTGATGAAAGCGGTTCATATCGAAACCAGCTTGCTGTAATAAGTGATTAACGGCCTGCATATAAGGCGCAGGACCACAAACAAAAATCGTGCGGGTTAAAAAATCGGGCACAAACTGCTGTAACTTCGCCAAAGAGATTCGTCCATTGGCAAAATTGCTCTCCTGAAGTAAATCTTTACTTTCAATAAGATAATTAAGTTCAAAGCCTGAATGTCGCTGCGCCATAGTGGCTAATTGATGTTTAAATATCAAATCATCTAAGGACTTTGCACTATGAAGAAAAGCAATATCACTCCCCATTTCGGTATCGAGCAGCCAGCGAGACATAGAAAACATCGGAGTGATACCACTACCGGCGCTCAAAAACAGGTATTTATCTGCTTCGATATCGACCAAGTTAAAGGCTCCCTCAGGCCCCAAAACTTTCACACTCTGACCGACTGCCAAATGATCGATCAAGTAGTTAGATACCTTACCTCCCTCAATTCGCTTAATAGTCACTGTGATGGAAAATGGCCGCGATGGAGAAGAGGAGATGGTATAGCTTCGCGCCACAGATTCATCATCAATATGCAATAGAAATGTGATGAATTGCCCCGGTTTAAAATTAAACTTGACTGGCTTTTCCGCCTGAAAACGAAAACTGGTCACATCGTGAGTTTCCTGCCAGCGCTCGACACAGATCAAACGACATTCGCCACGCTGCCACTCCGAGGCTTGCAGCCATTGATTATTCATAAATAGCATTCTCCAAACGACAACACCTGCTGAAAATAGACAGCAGGTGTTTAGAGGAAATTAAGCAACACTCAAGATTGCGTTTAGGTCGGCTTCCACCGTTGTAGTAGTGCGTAAACCAAACTGTTGTTCAAGAGTTTTCAGTAAGTTAGGAGTAAGAAATGCTGGCGCTGAAGGGCCTGTACGAATGTTCTTCACCCCAAGAGAAAGTAAGGTCAGCAAGATAACAATCGCCTTTTGCTCGAACCAAGATAATACCAAGCTTAATGGCAACTCATTAATGTCACACTCAAATACCTCGGCAAGAGCAATCGCTAGCTGAATTGCCGAATAAGCGTCGTTACACTGGCCGATATCAAGCAAGCGTGGAATGCCATTGATCTCACCAAAAGCCAACTTATTAAATTTATACTTACCACAACCTAATGTCATAATAATGGAGTCTTTTGGTGCCGCGGTAGCAATATCAGTAAAGTAGCTACGCTCAGACTTGTCGCCATCACAGCCACCGATAAGGAAGAAATGCTTAATCGCACCATTTTTAACATTCTCGACGACTGCTGGAGCTGCAGCCATCAAGGCATTACGCGCAAAACCTATGGTGATTAAATGCGGGATTTCATCGTAAATAAAACCATCAAGAGACAGTGCTTTATCAATCACAGCAGCAAAGTCATCACCGACAATATGAGTCACTCCAGGCCAGCCCACAATACTGCGGGTGAAGATACGGTCAGCATAATCCCCTACATTAGGATCGATAATGCAGTTTGAAGTCATCACCACTGCGCCAGGAAAATTAGCAAACTCTTTCTGCTGATTCTGCCAAGCACTACCATAGTTCCCCACCAAATGAGGATATTTTTTGAATGCGGGATAAGCGAGTGCAGGCAACATTTCACCGTGAGTGAAAACATTAATTCCCTTACCCTCTGTCTGTTGTAAAATCAGCTCTAAATCTTTCATATCATGACCGGATACTAAGATAGCTTTACCTTTTACAGCAACGGTATTCACTTCAGTCGGTTCTGGATGCCCAAAGGCTTCAGTCTCTCCTTTATCAAGCATAGCCATAACCCGATAATTCAATTGACCGATTTCCATTGCCGTAGCAAACAACTTATCGGCATCTTCCGAATCACTCCCTAGAAATGCCATGATTTGATGGAAGTTTGCAGCGACATCTTCATCAGTTTGCTCTAATACTCTGGCATGTTCCATGTAAGCTGCCGCCCCTTTAAGACCATACAAGCAAAGCAATCTCAGACCCATAATATCGTCATTAACGGCTTCCTTACCGCGATTGGGTGCCGCTACGGATGCTTGCGCTAACAGCTCTGGCTTAGATGTACCAAGTACAAGAGACGCAGCGGGGATCAAACTATCCACTGCTTTACCCGCTTTTTCACAAGCAGTCTCATAGGCGAGCTTCAAACGGGTACGTAATTTTTCAGCCTGCCTGACATAGTCAATGAGTCTGTCGTCATCAAAGTTCACATTAGTTAACGTAGAGAAAAAAGCTTTTGGAACAAAGGTATCCACTTCACTATCAAGGAACTCAAACTCCCGTAACTTAACCGCATAAGCTGAAACACCTTGCAATAGATAGATCAACAAGTCCTGTAGATCCGATGTATCTGACAACTTACCGCACATACCTTGAGCATAACTGCAACCATTGCCCACTGGGGTTCTAATCGTTTGCTCACACTGAATACAAAACATATTACCGCTCCTATTTTTAATCATGTATATTTTTTGCATGTTTTAGGTGAGTCTACTGCGGTAAAAAATTCTGCAAAAGAAAATTCGTGATCTAAAGGCTCAAACTATGAGGCAGATCAAATCAGTGAAAGCTGAAGTAATGCCAATCGCAGTAATTGTATGATCATTCTTACTCGTTAAAATCGCCGATAACCGTGTTGTAAAATTTGTAATTAGAATAACTAGTTACAGCAATCTATGCCTTGTTCTCGACAATTTTTCCTGTGCCTATTCTTTTATAAAGCGGGCTGTTCACTAATTTACTTTGATTGGTATAATGAAAAAAGCACTATTAATTGATTTTTAATATTTAAAAAATTGCCTTTTTTAAAATAAAAAGACCAAGATGAATCAACATCATCTTGGTCTTAAGATACACAAATTAAATTAAATAAAATTAAATTAAACTAGCCTGTTTTCATATCATTAACCGATTGCAACATGGCACGACTTTCACGCTGGAACTGTGGCGCAAAATCTCCAAACCAATTTGCGACCTCTTCAAACTGGTCGATAAAGCCTTGTCGATCTCCTGACTTAAGCAGTTCTAAGGCTTGAGTATAGTTTTCTAAATAGTCACCAATCGCAGTGAGGCTTTCGCGCTGAGCATAAATAATATCGGCATATAACTCAGGACTTTGAGCAAACAAGCGCCCTACCATGGCTAACTCTAAACGATAGATAGGCGAACTAAATTGCAACAAGTTGTCGATGTCAGCGGCTTCTCGGTACAGGTTTAAGCCATAAACAAACGAAGAGAAGTGACGCATCGCCTGCACTAACTGCATCGCTTTATCATGTTTAGTCGCGTCCGCTTCAACCAATCGAGCGCCCCAAATTTTAATCTGCTCAAGAAGCCACTGGTACTTATCGGCGTCTCGGCCATGACAGACCACAACAACCTGTTTAGCTAAACTACCAACGTCAGGCCCAAACATTGGATGTAAACCAACGACAGGGCCGTTATGAGCACTGAGCATTGCCGCTAAAGGTTCAGCTTTTATCGAGGTTAAATCCGCTAAAATACAAGACTCAGGTAAATTAGTGAGTTTACTGGCGATTAAGTCGCAAGTGATGCTAATCGGCACAGTAACAATCACCAGACCAGCACCATCAAAAATAGTTTCGGCTTGCTGCCAATCATCTTTATCCAAGGATTTAACTTGATAACCAGATAACTTAAGCATCTGGCTAAATAAACCGCCCAACTTACCGTCACCACCCACTATCACAACTGGCCCAAGATCGGTTTTAACTTGCTTAAAGCCCACATCTTTCTCATTGAGATAAGATTCACGCATCAAGCGACGTAAGATATCTTCAATCAGCTGTGGCGACACATTCATCTGCACCGCTTCTTCACGGCGCTTAGCTAACATGGAAGCTTCACGTTCAGGGGCATAAATCGGTACCCCCGCAGCGTGTTTGACCGCACCGACTTGTCCCACAAGATCGAGACGTTTACGCAATAAATGCAATAGCTGCTGATCGACATTATCAATATGACTGCGTAACTTCTCTAACTCTTCTGTGGTTTTCTCATTCATTTAGTGCTTCCACCAATCAAGCATTTATTTTAATTGAGCATATCAAATCTTGTTGGTAAAACAGAGGCTAGTTGCTCTGCACCGTGACGCAACAATTGCTCGGTCGTTTGCCAGTCGATACAAGCATCGGTAACTGAGACCCCATAAGCAAGTTCAGATAAAGGCTTGTTACTACTTTGATTACCGGCATTAAGATGACTTTCCAGCATCACACCAATAATCGACTTATTGCCATTTTGAATTTGATTAAATACATCTTGGCAAACAACAGGCTGCTTGTTGTGATCTTTCGATGAATTACCATGACTACAATCGACCACCAAACGTGCTGTTAAATTCGCACCGTGCAGCTGGTTTTCACAATCTGCCACACTGGCAGCATCGAAATTAGGCTTTTTGCCACCACGTAAAATAACATGGCCATCCGGATTTCCCGCCGTTTGTAATAACGCTACCTGACCCTGCTGGTTTATCCCCATAAATCTATGGCTGCTTGCTGCTGACTCTAAAGCATTAATTGCAACAGCCAGCTTGCCGTCAGTACCGTTCTTGAATCCAACTGGCATAGATAAACCAGAAGCCATTTCACGGTGAGTTTGTGACTCAGTAGTACGCGCTCCAATGGCTGACCAAGTGACCAATTCTGAGAGGTATTGAGGGCTGATCGGATCCAGTGCTTCTGTCGCAACGGGTAAACCTAACTCGGCTAGCCAGATCATTAGCTCACGTGCCATACGCAAGCCCTTTTCGACATCGAAAGACTCATCCATATCAGGATCATTAATCATGCCTTTCCAGCCAACGGTAGTACGTGGCTTTTCAAAGTAAACTCGCATCAAGATGTAAAATTCATCTTGTAGTTCATCATGCAATTGCTTGAGTTTAAGTGCGTATTCTTTTGCCGACTCAATGTCATGAATAGAGCAAGGGCCACTCACAACCAACACACGATTATCCCGTTTATGCACAATATCAGCCACGGTTTTGCGTGCATTTAACACATATTGATAGGCAGCATCAGACAGAGGAAATTGTTGTTTCAACTCAGCAGGGGTAACCAACACCTGCTCTGCACTAATATGAATGTCATTGATTGTGTCTTGCTGCATACCTTTTACCAACCTAAATTCAATTATTGACTCACTATAGCCATTATTTAATTTATACCAATCATAGTCATTAATAACTCTGACTGACATAACCGCATTTGCATCTTTACATAAGGAGTGCACACCCGTAATAGTACACCATTACAATGGTGATAACTATGCCTGCGCTTGATGATCAGAT
Organism: Shewanella sp. Isolate11; assembly: GCF_022398315.1. Taxonomy (GTDB): domain Bacteria; phylum Pseudomonadota; class Gammaproteobacteria; order Enterobacterales; family Shewanellaceae; genus Shewanella. The sequence continues at coordinate 722,276 of NZ_JAKEVF010000001.1, read as the reverse complement.
CAAGCACAAATTAAACAATAGCGCTAATAAAATGTGAATTGCTGGAGAAAGTCCAGTTTTCAATAGAGCTTGATGATTTTCAGTGCCCTAAAACACAAAAAACCGCCATAAGGCGGTTTTTTGTGCGAACACTGCATCTTTTTTTACTTGAAGTAATTTCTTACTTAGCAAGTTTCTCACGGATACGTGCAGACTTACCTGAACGCTCACGTAGATAGTAAAGCTTAGCACGACGAACACGGCCGCGACGCTTAACTTCGATGCTAGAGATAATAGGGCTGTGAGTTTGGAACGCACGCTCTACACCTTCACCATTAGAGATCTTGCGAACGGTGAATGCAGAGTGCAAACCACGGTTACGCTTAGCGATTACAACGCCTTCAAACGCCTGTAGACGCTCTTTACCGCCTTCAACAACACGTACTTTAACAACTACAGTGTCACCTGCACCAAATTCTGGTACGTCTTGCTTCATTTGCTCATCGTTGAGCATTTTGATGATGTTATTCATGAATAAACTCCATACTAGGTATAACTGACCAGTTGTTACTCGCCTTTATCGGCGGTATCGACAAACTCGGCTAATAGCTTGGTTTGTTCGTCAGTCAGAGCTAGATTTTCAAATAATTCTGGTCGTCGCAGTAAAGTTCTTCCGAGACTTTGCTGTAGACGCCAGCGTCTAATATGTTCGTGGTTACCGCTAAGCAACACATCTGGTACATCGATGCCATCTAAGCTTTCAGGGCGAGTGTAATGTGGACAATCCAGTAATCCATCAGAGAAGGAGTCCTGCTCTGCTGACGCTTGTTTACCAAGTACACCTGGAACCAAACGTGATACCGAATCTATCAGAGTCATCGCTGGAAGTTCACCGCCCGAAAGCACGTAATCTCCAATTGACCACTCTTCATCCACTTCCGTTTGAATAATGCGTTCATCGATACCTTCGTAACGACCACACACTAAAATCAAACGCTCCGATTTAGCCAGCTCTTCGACGCCTTGCTGAGTCAGCTTGCGTCCTTGAGGAGACAGATAAATCACCTTTGCTTTATCTCCCGCAGCGGCTTTCGCTGCATGGATAGCATCGCGTAGAGGTTGCACCATCATTAACATTCCCGGTCCGCCGCCATAAGGCCTGTCGTCCACGGTACGATGTTTATCATGGGTGAAATCACGAGGATTCCACGTTTGCAACTCCAGTAAGCCGTTGCTAACGGCTCGACCCGTTACACCAAAGTCTGTTACGGCACGAAACATCTCTGGAAACAGGGTTACTACCCCTAACCACATCTGTTGCCCCTCGACTTAGAAGTCCGGATCCCAATCCACTAAAATCTGTTTATCCGATAGGTTCACCTCAAGGATGAACTGCTCGGTAACAAAAGGAATCATACGTTCCGTTTTGCCAAAGCCATCTTTCGCGTTAGCTTTAACTAAGAGCACGTCGTTCGATCCTGTTTCCACGATCTGATCAACCTTGCCCATGTTATAACCTTTAGTATTCACCACTTCACAACCAATTAAATCACGCCAGTAGAACTCGTCTTCAGGCAGATCTTTCATCGCTTCAGCAGGAATCGCAATCTCACAATTAGTGAGCATTTGCGCTTGGTCTCGAGTCGTTACATTTTCCAGAGCCGCAATTAATGCTTTACCCTGAAAACGCCACTGTTCAACCTTTACTTCGCGCCATTCGCCTTGCTCTTTAATCAACCAAGGTGAATAGTCAAAAATATCTTCGACAGAATCGGTATAGCTAGTGATCTTCAACCAACCTTTAATGCCGTGACTTGAGCCTAATTTGCCTAGCACGACTGGGTCTTGGTGACTACTCATCAATCTATACCTTAACGCTATTAAGCAGCAGCTTTACGAGCGTCTTTGATCAGTTTTGCTACACGTTCAGTAGTAGCAGCACCGTTAGAAACCCAGTGCTCAACACGATCTAGGTCTAAACGTAGTGCTTCTTCTTGACCACGAGCTAGTGGGTTGAAGAAACCAACACGTTCGATGAAACGACCGTCACGTGCGTTGCGGCTATCAGCTACAACGATGTTATAAAATGGACGCTTTTTTGCGCCGCCTCGAGCTAAACGAATGGTAACCATGCGTCTTTTATCCTCTAATGATTTGCCCGTTTATAGGGCAAAAATAAAAACTGGAACCCCGTGTTCGCGAAGAGTCCCAGATAGAAAGCCGCACGATTCTACCTGAATCGGCGACAAATGCAACTTTTTTAACGCTTAAAAGAAAGCTCATAAAGCGTGACAAACCCTTTATGAGCTTAGCTAATTCTCTAAAAAATGAGACGATTAACGACCCGGCATTTTCATCCCTGGTGGCAACATACCACTCATGCCACGCATCATTTTTTTCATGCCACCTTTACCGGACATTTTCTTCATCATTTTCTGCATCTGAGTAAACTGCTTCAACAGACGGTTCACATCTTGAATTTGGGTACCTGAACCCAAAGCAATACGACGCTTGCGTGAACCCTTGATGATTTCAGGGCGCTTACGCTCACCAGGTGTCATCGAGTTAATGATCGCTTCCATCTGTCCGGTCATCTTGCCATCTTGCACTTGTGCTAATGCTTCAGGAGGTAATTGTCCAACACCTGGCAGCTTTTCAAGCATGTTCATCATGCCGCCCATGTTTTTCATTTGCTGTAGCTGTTCGCGGAAATCTTCGAGATCGAAACTACCGCCCTTCTTCACTTTAGAAGCCAGCTGCATCGCCTTTTCTTTATCGACGCCACGCTCGACCTCTTCGATAAGCGACAGCATATCGCCCATACCGAGAATACGAGAAGCAACACGATCAGGGTGGAAAGGCTCAAGGGCATCGGTTTTCTCACCCACACCGAGGAACTTAATCGGTTTACCTGTGATATGACGAATCGATAACGCTGCACCACCACGAGCATCACCATCGACTTTAGTCAACACCACACCACTCAAAGGCAAGGCTTCGTTAAAGGCCTTTGCCGTATTGGCGGCATCTTGACCTGTCATGGCATCGACCACAAATAGGGTTTCAATTGGCTTAACGGCGGCATGAAGATCTTTGATCTCGTCCATCATGCCTTCATCGACATGCAGGCGACCTGCAGTATCGACAATCACCACATCGATAAATTTCAGCTTAGCGTGTGCCATCGCGGCATTAACGATATCAATCGGCTTTTGACTTACATCTGATGGGAAGAACTCGACTTCCACTTCTGCCGCTAACGTTTCAAGCTGTTTGATTGCCGCAGGACGATAAACGTCCGCACTCACCACTAAGACAGATTTCTTTTCACGCTCACGCAAAAATTTCGACAGTTTAGCAACACTGGTAGTTTTACCTGCACCCTGAAGACCCGCCATCATGATAACGGCAGGTGGCTGCGCCGATAGATTCAGTGCTTCGTTGGCTTCGCCCATGGCGTTTTCCAACTCACTCTGTACTATTTTAATAAAGGCTTGGCCTGGACTTAAGCTTTTAGAAACTTCTTGGCCTACCGCACGCTCTTTTACGCTATTAACAAAGGCACGGACAACTGGTAAAGCGACATCCGCTTCTAGCAACGCCATACGCACTTCGCGAAGTGTTTCTTTGATATTGTCTTCAGTTAAGCGACCACGACCACTGATGTTCTTCAGGGTACGTGATAATCTATCGGTTAGGTTCTCAAACATTATTGCGTTCTATACCGTTTAGAGTGGTGATGATTGGGCAGTATTATAACCATGCATAGAGATTATGCTACCGCGTGTATAAAGTAATCCTAGTCGAGAACCGATATTAATTTTCAAAAGTTAGGACTAACGCTCAGAAACGGTTAATTTTTGTGTGTAAAGCCTCTGCCAATTTATATCGCTGTCGTGTTATTCTAGTGGTAATAAGTAATGTAAATTTTGCCTTCTAACGGCTTACTTTTACTGATAACAAAGCGAACATAACGATAGGTTAATTATCGATGGTTATTTTTTCGGCTTCAGCCATATTTTTTTACAGTATCGCCCTGATCTTAGTGGTGACACGTTTGTTTCACGCCGATGGTCCTAATCGCAAAGCCGTAGCAGGGTTTGCAGCCATCGCGGTAATATTGCATGCTGCCGCTCTTTATCAAGCCATCTTTACCGGCAATGGCCAAAACTTCAGCTTAACCAATGTAATCTCCATGGTGAACTGGATCATCGCTTTCACTTTCACCATTTTAATGTTCCGCCTAAAAGTGATTGTGGTTGTGCCAGTGGTATACGCCTGCTCGGTGATTTCCGTTGCACTATTATGGTTATTGCCACCTAAATTTATCATCCACTTTGAACTGCATCCTGAAGTGCTTGCCCACGTAGTGTTATCACTGATGGCCTACAGTGCTTTGATGATTGCAGCGTTATACGCCATTCAGCTGTCGATAATTCAAAATAAATTGAAGAAAAAGCAGCTGATGTTGAGTCCGGTGATCCCACCATTAATGACAGTAGAGAAACAGTTATACCATCTCGTAATTATTGGTGTGGTCTTGCTGAGTCTGTCTTTGGCAACCGGCTTTATCTTCCTCGATGATATGTTCGCCGATGGCCAGGGCCATAAGGCAATCCTTTCAATCATGGCTTGGTTCACTTATATTGCCATGCTGGCGCAACAATACTGGGTCGGCTGTAAAATTCGCACTGCAGTGGCATATACACTGGCGGGAGCCATTTTGCTTTCACTTGCCTATTTCGGCGCCAGAATTGTCAAAGAATTGATCTTAACTTAAGCTGCATTTATCCCTATTCTTTATTGCCGCCTAAAAGCTGTAACGCTGCGGGCGGCTTGACTCTTAACTCAAATCGCTGTATTTACTACTCCTTACAGCAATTTTCATCGCCAAAGCGGGGCAACTGATTGGACGCAATATCCACCAGCGTACTTCTAATAATCCTTTTCGTACTCATTATTATCTCTGCGTATTTCTCTGGTTCAGAGACCGCTATGATGTCGCTCAACCGCTATCGTTTACGCCACCTTGCTAATAACGGTCATAAAGGGGCTAAAAGAGCCATTAAATTACTGGATAGGCCTGACCGTCTGATTGGACTTATTCTAATCGGCAATAACTTAGTGAACATTCTGGCATCGGCTATCGCAACCATTATCGGTATCCGCCTTTTTGGCGATGTGGGAGTAGCTATTGCTACGGGTGTGCTGACATTAGTCGTCTTGGTATTTGCTGAGGTCACTCCAAAAACGGTGGCGGCCATGCATCCTGAACGCATCGCATTTCCTTCAAGCCTGCTGCTGAAATTCTTATTAACGGTATTATCGCCGCTGGTAAAAATCGTCAACCTCATTACCTCGACTTTCCTGCACATCATGGGGATCCGCTCAGTTAAAGAGGATGATGCTTTAAGCCAAGAAGAACTTCGCACCGTGGTACATGAAGCTGGCGCCTTGATCCCAAGACGACATCAAGAGATGTTACTATCGATTATGGATCTAGAAAAAGTCACCGTTGAAGACATCATGATCCCACGTTCAGAACTGTATGCCATCAATATTAATGACGATTTTAAAAGCATCAATAAACAGGTAATCCAAAGCCCTCATACACGAGTCTTACTTTATCGCGATACCATAGATGATGCCGTGGGTTTCGTTCACTTACGTGATGCCTTACGTCTGCAATCAAAAGAACAGTTCAGCAAGTCTTCACTATTACGGGCAGTAAAAGAGCTCTACTTTATCCCAGAAGGCACGCCACTTAACGTACAGTTGGCCAACTTCCAGCGTAATAAAGAACGCATAGGTCTTGTGGTCGATGAATATGGCGATATTCAAGGTTTGGTGACGTTAGAAGATATTCTCGAGGAGATTGTCGGTGACTTTACCACTTCGATGATCACGACTCCGAGTGAAGATATTAATAAGCAACAAGATGGCAGTTACCTGATTGACGCCACTATAAACATCCGCGAACTCAACAAAGAGATGGACTGGGAATTCCCTATCGACGGACCTAAAACCCTTAACGGTTTAATCCTCGAATATCTCGAAGAGATCCCTGAACCTAACACCTCGATGCGTATTGCCGGTTATCCACTAGAAGTGGTTGAAGTAAGTGAAAACATGGTTAAAAGCGTACGCGTGATGCCACAGCATTATCAACGTCCTAAAGGCTAAAATTATTACACCGCTCTCGAATAGTAAAAGTAAAAAGGCGCTGTAAGCGCCTTTTTTTTTAATTCTGCAGCTTCCTGCTACTCCTGTGAACTCTTATTCATGGCTCTGCGTTTAGCTATTGCTAACGGAGTGATCTGTTTATGTAACTCCGGCTCTAACCCCAACATGAAATACAATTCAGCCATTAAGAAAAACGGACCAATAACTAACTGATTAATATCGTCCATAAATGCTGGCTTCGCTTTTTCATATTTATGGCCAATCAGCTGAATGATCCAACCTATCAAAAACACTGCCAATGCTAGCCACCAAGCATGTGCTAACTTCGATGCTAAATAGGAGGTATACAGCACAGGTAATATAAACAGGGTTAACCCCAATGCAATTTTGGTATGCAATATAAAATAGTAGGCCAACACCACTAAGGTAAACACCCCGGCAGCATTAAAGAAAGCATCTTCTATTTCGAGGCTGGCAGGAATAAGGTTTAAAATTAAATACACAGACCAAATGATCAGTGGCACCCCCACAAAGTGACTCTTTATATTGGTGGGATTAAGATGAACACTCTTATAAGTAGATAACTGTTCTACAGCCGATTTCATCAATATGCTCCATTATCGAATAAGTTCAAAATACATTTAACAAGACATCAAACAACAAGCATTGAACTGCTAAGTGTAGAATTTTTCAGTGAAAGTTCAACTTAAACGATTGTTTAACTACTGTCCAGGGAAGTCCAGTAGTTGGATAAGCTTAAGACTCTAAAATGACCGTCGCGGTCGCATAGTGCTTTTCATCGGCAATAGAGAGGTGGCCTCTAACACCACCCAAAACATGTAAGCGCTCGGCAGCGCCAGCAGAAAAGTCAATTAAAGGAGCACCATTAGTGTCATTACTAATGGTGATATGTTGAAAAGAGACACCACGGCCAATCCCTGTCCCAAGGGCTTTTGCCGCCGCTTCTTTAGCGGCAAAACGTTTGGCAAGATAACGTCCGGGCTGCGCGGAATGGATAAAGATGGTCAATTCTGATTCTGTCAACACTCGTTTAGCCAAACGACAACTTGCTAACGCCCCAACCTCACCGGCCTGAGGAACCCTATCTTCAATGCGCGCAATCTCGACGATGTCTGTACCTATGCCGACGATCATGAAAGCTCCTTAAAACCCCTTACACTAAGAGGCGGCAACTAAACCAATAGTTAACTGCCACACTCTTAAGATAAACCAATAAAGCGAGTTAAAACTCGCCTTTGATATTGCTATTCGCCGTTACGGCCTTCGACCATTAACTGCTTCATATCGCGCACTGCAGTGTCCAAACCATCGATAGCGGCACGGGCAATAATCGCGTGGCCGATATTAAGTTCATACAACTCAGGAATCGCCGCAATAGCTTTGACATTATGATAATGCAAGCCATGACCGGCATTCACCACTAAGCCTTTGCTATAAGCATAGGTTGCCATTTCGCTTATACGAGCAAGCTCTTTAGCTTGCTCTTCGTCAGTTTCAGCATCGGCATAACAGCCAGTATGAAGCTCAATCACAGGAGCACCTACGGCAAGAGTGGCGTCAATTTGCGCCTTATCGGCATCGATAAACAATGAGACTTTAATGCCCTGTTCGCTTAGTCTTGCCACTGCTGCACGGATCTTATCTTGCTGGCCCGCAACATCAAGGCCGCCCTCAGTTGTCAGTTCTTCTCGCTTCTCAGGCACCAAACAAACGTAGGTGGGTTTGACTTCACAGGCGATATCGAGCATTTCATCTGTCACTGCCATTTCAAAGTTCATTCGCGTCTTGATGGTCTTGGCCAGCAGATAAATATCACGGTCACAAATATGGCGGCGGTCTTCACGCAAATGAACCGTAATACCTTCTGCACCAGCATGTTCAGCAACAGCAGCGGCATGAACCGGATCGGGATAATTGGTGCCACGAGCCTGACGTAAGGTGGCTATGTGATCGATATTAACGCCCAAATGAATACGGCTCATGCTGTGTCCTTAACCTATTATGATGTAAAGTGATTGTGGATTTAATTACCGCTATTGTACTAAAGCCAGAGGGAAAGCGACAACAAAAGCAGCGGCTGAAAACGACGTAAAATCAGCTTATTTTACGATTGGCGACTTTATCGCCCCTTTACCAAATAACGCACGCGACTTCAGCGGTTTATCACCTAAAACCGCCGACAATAATTGCCGCATCAATAATTTAGCCTGCATAAAGTCATCGCTATGTAATTGGCCACTATCGAGCGCCAACAGCATCTGTCCTGAATAATGATTAAGTTTAGGTCCTAAGGCGGGCGTGAAGCCCTCTTCCGATAGCAGGCGATAATAATAATCGGCCTCTATAGCCGATTGTGAGGTATCGATTTGCAGCGATGGCATCACTCCAAGCTCTTTTAGCAGTTCCACCTCAAAATAGCGTAACTGCGCCTGATTAAACTCAGCCGCCATTGCCATCAAAGTTTTGTGGTAGCTAAAGAAGAACTGCTCTGCGCCATGTTCGACGCTCAAACAACGCACCAGTAGCTCGTTAAGATAAAAGCCAGCAAAGCTGACTTCACCACTCAAGGGCACTGCTGGACTGGCCGCTTCGACCTGATACAAGCTCTTAAGGTTACTTCGTCCCGACAATTGAAATAACAGCGGCTGAAATGGCTGCAAGATGCTCTTAATCGATGACTTACCGCTACCTAAGCGCGCAACACAGTCGACTCTGCCTTGGCCGTCGACTAAAAGGTTAACCAGTACGCTAGACTCTCGGTATGGCCGAGTATGAAGCACATAGCCGCGCTGCATCTGTTCCTACTCAATTGATGAATACAATAAAGGCCAAGATAATCTATTTAAGATAAATTATCTCGGCCTTTTACTAAACTTAGGTATAACTATCAGCGGTTAATCTGCAACAGGTTAATCTTCGCCATAGCCCAACGACCTCAATGCTCGTTCATCGTCGGCCCAGCCAGACTTCACTTTCACCCAGACTTCGAGAAAGACTTTGTTATCAAATAACACTTCCATATCTAGCCGCGCTTGAGTGGCAATAGTACGAATACGCTCGCCCTTGTTACCAATCACCATGCGTTTTTGTGTTTCACGTTCGACCAAGATTAAGGCGTTGATCTGGTAGACGCCATTTTCCATCATCTTGAACTGCTCTATCTCAACCGTGGCGTCATAAGGCAATTCATCGCCTAAGAAGCGCATCAGTTTTTCACGCACAATTTCAGAAGCCATAAACTTTTGTGAACGGTCGGTCACATAGTCTTCAGGGAAATAATGCGGAGATTCGGGTACCGATTCAATCGCCATATCCATGATACGCTGCACATTGGTGCCTTGAGTCGCGGAAATAGGCAGAATTTCATCAAACTCAAATTTAGCCGCTAACTGTTGTAGGTGTGGAAACAGCGCTTCTTTGTCTTTGATATTGTCTACTTTATTGATCGCTAGTACAGTCTTACGGCCGTCATCACGACTCTGGAGCTTTTTCAGCACCATTTCATCATCTTCGGTCCAATTGAGGCCATCGACAACAAATACCACTAGACTAACTTCTGCCAATGAACTCGAGGCGGCGCGATTCATTAAACGGTTAATGGCACGCTTTTCATCAATATGTAAACCTGGGGTATCGATAAACACCACTTGCCGTGGACCTTCGGTATGGATCCCCATAATTCGGTGGCGTGTCGTCTGTGGTTTCTTAGAAGTGATTGAGATCTTCTGCCCCAACAGCTTGTTAAGCAGGGTCGATTTACCCACATTGGGACGCCCCACAATGGCAACCATACCGCAGTAGGTCACATCGTATTGGCTGCCACTTGCGCCACTGTTCATTCGAGCAAGTAGTTCATCTAAACTCGGATCTTGTGGCTTTTCAGGTTTACTCATTATTTAATTTGCTCCAACACTTTTGCCGCGGCTATCTGTTCCGCCTTTCTGCGAGAATTGGCTATGCCCACTACCGCATCATCGAGTTGCTCAACCTTACACTCTACGGTAAAGGTCTGCGCATGGGCTTCACCACTGATATGCACCACAGTGTAAATCGGCAAAGGCTTTTTAAATCCCTGCAGATGTTCCTGCAACAGGGTTTTAGGGTCTTTCTGGTTAATTGGCTCAATAGTCGCCAGACGACTCTGATACCAGTTAAGCACTAATGGGCGGCAAGTTTCTAAGTCTGCATCGAGATAAATCGCGCCAATAATGGCTTCGACAGCATCAGCCAGAATAGACTCACGACGAAAACCACCGCTTTTTAATTCACCAGGACCCAGTTTAAGGTAATCACCTAACTTAAATTCTTTAGCGATTTCAGCTAACATCTTGCCGCACACGAGCGTAGCACGCATTCGGCTTAAATCCCCTTCTGTCGCCTTAGGAAACTGATGATATAAGGCATCTGATATCACAATCGATAAAATGGAGTCACCTAAAAACTCAAGGCGCTCATTGTGCTTGCTCGCCGCACTTCTGTGCGTCAACGCCTGTTCCAATAAGTTTAACTGGGCAAACTCATAACCCAAGGTTCGACATAAACGCGGCCAGTTTTTAATCGGTTCCATGTTAAATAATTCCGCCTACACGATTAAAGCGCACGCCTGTTGGTATCCAAGCGGGTAAGAAGTCAGATGGACGGCGTTCAAATTCGAAACTGATCCAAATAGCAACGGCTTTACCGACTAAATTCGCTTCGGGTACAAAGCCCCAGAAACGCGAATCAGTACTGTTATCACGGTTATCACCCATCATGAAATATTGCCCTTGAGGCACGATAAACTCGCCCACATCTAGATTTTTCTCATGATAATAATAAGACGTAGGCTCTCTGCGACCTGGATTAATTAAGATATCGTGGCTGACATCGCCAAGCTGTTCCTTATATCGTAGCAGTGGAATATTGTCTTGATTGAACTCACCTTGATTGACACCAACACGGGTCACTTTTTCAAGCCCCGGGCAGTCGCTGTTACCTTCTGGGCAAGCAGGCTGAACATAAAGCTCTTTATTACGGTATACGATCCGATCACCCGGTAAACCGATGACACGCTTAATGTAATCAATCTGAGGGTTTTCAGGATATTTAAATACCGCAACATCACCGCGCTTAGGTTTACCTGTTTCCACCAACTGACTGCGCCACACAGGGTCTTTTAAACCATAGCTAAACTTCTCAACTAAAATAAAATCCCCGACCAATAGGGTTGGCATCATAGAGCCAGATGGAATTTGAAATGGTTCATAAAGAAATGAGCGTAAGATCAATACGAAGGCGATAACCGGAAAAATAGAGCGTGACGTTTCGACCAATGCCGACTCTCGAACAATCTTCTCTGCACTCTCTTCACTAATTTCAGCTTGTGAGGCTTGAGCAACTGCCAGCTTCTGTTGACGCTTAGGTGCCAAAACAAATGCGTCGAACATCCAGATCAAACCACTGCCTAACGTCACCAAGACCAAAATAAGCGAAAAATAAGCTGCCATAGCTAACTAACTCCTGGAAATAAAACCTGTGTATCTGACCTCTTGCCAAATACCTAAAAAGCGCCTCTGTATCGTGTTGCTATTGTTATACCAATCGCAGTAATTATCTGATCACTTTTGCTAGTTAAAATCGCCGATAACCGTGTTGTAAATTTTGTAATTAGAATAACTAGTTACTACAATTTATGCCTTGTTATCGACAATTTTTCCTGCGCCCATTCTTTTATAAAGCAGGCTGCTCATTAATTTACTTTGATTGGTATTATAGCGAAACGCTTTTATACCGAGTCCCTTTTAAACTGATACTCTTTTATACTGAAACAATGAAAGCGCCGCAAATCGCGGCGCTTATTCTTAATCACTATTAACAAATATTAACCAAATAGTGATTATTCGTTCAATTTTAGTACCGCAAGGAAGGCTTCTTGTGGAACTTCCACGTTGCCCACTTGCTTCATGCGCTTCTTACCTTCTTTTTGCTTATTAAGCAGTTTCTTCTTACGCGATACGTCACCACCGTAACATTTTGCCGTTACGTCTTTACGTAGCGCTTTAACCGAAGAACGAGCAATAATCTGGCTACCGATAGCAGCTTGAATCGCGATATCGAACATCTGTCTTGGAATAAGCTCTTTCATCTTATTCACTAATGCTAAGCCTTGATAACGAACGTTGCTCTTATGCAAGATCATCGCTAACGCATCAACGCGGTCACCGTTAATCAATACATCTAGTCGAACCATGTCTGCGGCTTCAAAACGTTTAAAGTTATATTCCAGTGAAGCATAACCTCGACTGGTCGACTTCAAGCGATCGAAGAAGTCCATGACCACCTCTGCCATCGGCATATCGTAAGTGATGGCCACTTGATTGCCGTGATAAACCATGTTGGTCTGCAAGCCACGTTTCTCAACACATAAGGTGATGACATTACCTAAGTACTCTTTAGGTACTAAGATATTGGTTTCAACAATAGGTTCACGCATCTCTTCGATGTTGTTCATCGGTGGAAGATCCGATGGATTATCAACATAGATGGTTTCACCTTTGGTGGTAACCACTTCATACACTACCGTCGGCGCAGTGGTGATCAAATCCAAGTTATATTCGCGTTCTAGACGCTCTTGAACGATCTCCATGTGTAATAGACCGAGGTAACCAATACGGAAACCAAAACCTAAAGCAGAAGATGTTTCAGGCTCAAAGAATAAGGAAGCATCGTTCAGGCTCAGCTTGTTGAGCGCATCACGGAAGTTCTCATAATCATCGGTAGAAATAGGGAATACACCCGCATAGACCTGCGGTTTAACCTTTTTAAATCCAGGTAATGGCTTTTCAGCGCCGTGTTTAGCCAGCGTTAAAGTATCACCAACCGGTGCACCATGGATCTCTTTAATACCCGCAATAACAAAACCAACTTCGCCAGTATTCAATGCGCCAGTATCAGTTTGTTTTGGAGTAAAGATACCAACACGATCAGCAGTGTGTGTCTGACCTGTTGACATTACCTTAAACTTGTCACCCTTCTTCAGCTTGCCGTTTTTAATACGTACTAATGAGACAACGCCTAAATAGCTATCGAACCAAGAGTCGATGATCAAAGCTTGCAATGGCGCATCAGGGTCACCTTGTGGTGGTGGAATTTGCGCAACAATTGTCTCTAAAACATCGGTAATACCAACGCCAGTTTTAGCAGAACAACGCACCGCATCAGCAGCTTCGATACCAACAATATCTTCAATCTCTTCGGCAACACGCTCAGGATCGGCTTGCGGTAAATCGATTTTATTAAGGATAGGCACTACGTCCAAATCCATCTCTAATGCGGTATAACAGTTTGCTAGTGTCTGGGCCTCAACACCTTGACCGGCATCAACAACCAGTAAGGCACCTTCACAGGCAGCCAATGAACGCGAAACTTCATAGGAGAAATCCACGTGGCCTGGAGTATCGATAAAATTAAGCTGATAGGTTTCACCGTCTTTAGCTTTATAATCGAGCGTCACACTCTGCGCTTTAATGGTAATACCACGCTCACGCTCAAGCTCCATTGAGTCTAATACTTGCGCCGCCATTTCACGGTCAGACAAGCCACCGCAATCTTGAATAAGACGGTCAGATAGGGTTGATTTGCCATGGTCAATATGGGCAATAATCGAAAAGTTTCTAATATGCTTCATTATGCGAAATGACTACACTCGAAGTTGAAAATGTTCTAAAAGTGCCGAATTGTACCCGATCAACGACCTAATACCAATTGGAATCAGCGACAGATAACAAATATTACGCTAAGAACGAGTTAAGCAGAGGTGGTGATCGGTAGACCTAGGCGGGAAATAATAATTGGCTGACTATTCTCTTCTAACGCACTCGCCCAGCGCTTTCCCATATCCCAAGCAAAGAAAGCCCCTAAAAGCCCAGTGACAATGGAACCAGCATCTACTGCAGTACTGCCGAACAGAGTCATCAGGAAATGTCCCACACCGGCGCCGATAAACAAACCTGCCAGCGGTAACAGATAGACAATTGCCGCTGCTTTAAGAATCACGCTTTCAGGTAGTCCTAATTTAATAAGCTCACCAGTCTGATATTGACCTTCAGCGGCAACAGCAAAACGCTGCACTTTGGGAGAGAAAGCCTTAGACACAGCTGAAGTGCCGCAACTATCATTATTATCACAATGATTGCAGGCATTTTTTACTTTGACTTCAACTGTTATCCAACCGTTACCCTCATCACGAATAACCGTTGCCACCTCTTCCATCATAATGTTTATCGCTCGATAGTAATGCTTTTAGCGATGCGCGCTAACGTTTCTGCAGGGGCTTTCCCCACCGCAACCACTTCGGCATTGCCAACGCGTTCACTGGCTAATGAGAGACCATTTCGAGTCATCAATTCGTCTGGCATTGCAGCCTCACTGGCACGTGCCACATATACAGAGATATTAGTTAAACCATCGCTAAGCGCAATATATTCCGCCGCTTCATTGCTGCCGATTAATCTATGATTATCTTTGACTAAAACTTTAAATCCATCAGGGAGCCAAGAAAACGTCCAGTTATCCACTTGTGCACGTTTACGCTGTGTAACCACTGCAGGCCACTCTTGCTTATAAGCCTCACGTAAAATAGCTGGCGCATCATCAAGCACAATCAGCTCGACCACTAAGATCTGCTCTAACAATTGTTTCTCTAAGTTGAGCATGTCATAACGCAGTGGCAGATAGGTATCCATATCCAGCCAAACCTGATAGCCATAACGATAATCGTCATTGGGGATAATGCGCACTAACTGACCTGGGCGTCCCGCTAAACGGCTACGACCACCTAAAACAAATTGATACCCCGCCTCTAAAGAGCTGATATCACCAGCGAAAGCTGGAGGCAAAACACCTTGTATACGTTCGGCTTCAACGCTATATGCGGGTTGATCATGCTCAATAAAAGTAACGGTATTACCAACACGTACGGCATTCTTTGGTGGACCATTGAGGTGCTCTAAAAAAGCCACTTCTTGATCTTCAACCTGACCATGAATATACACTAGGGGACGAATGTGATCCGACTGAAGGTGGATCAGAGACATTTTGAATTCGCGTTGCTTCAAAGCTTGACTCATGTTTTCTAACCAAGCTTTGGCGGACAACTCTTCTTGAGCGCTAACGGGGAGCGCGAAGACTAACAGGGCCAACCAAATAAGACGCAAGCTAACTCCTTAAAAAAGACTGGCCACATCGATTATGTGACCAGTTCAATAGCGTTTAGTGGGGCACCGGGATCGGTGTTGTGTCGCTATTGTCATCTATATTCGCACTATTATTCAATCTTTGCTGCAGCATATGGTCTTGAATATAGGTGTTGATGCGGTGACGTTGCTCCATAACACGTTCATTAGTTATGCTCTGGTTTTGCTGAACAGGACCAGTCTGTAAACTCACAGGAGACGCGCTGCCAATTAAAGGACGCGTATTTAATACGGGTAATGGTGAAGCATCTTGTTCGGCTGTTTGGTTATAGTTTTGCACGCCAACAACCGCAACTAAGGCGACACTAGCGGCAATGGCATATTGACCAAACTGTTTAAACATTGGGATCACATTGGCTAATTTGCCAGCAGAAGCCGCTTCGCTCTTCTGTGCAGTTTTTGGCGCAATGATAGTCGGTTCATCCTCAATAGCGGTTGCGATGCTGGCACTCAGATCAAGGTTGATCATTTTAGGCAGCTCACCACGCATTGCGTCACCGATCATATGATAATCACGCCACTCTTGATGTGAATCCGTATCAGCCGCTAATTCAGCCAATACCTGCGCATCGACTTCACCGTCGACTGCAGCGGATACCCATTCCTGACCTAATTTATCCATTTATCACCCATATATAAAATTAATGTATTGAGATAAAACTGTTTTGTTACCGCGATCACTGTTGAAGCAAAGGCTGTAACTGTTTATCGATGGCCTCCCGAGCACGGAAGATACGCGATCTCACCGTACCGACGGGACACTCCATCACATTGGCAATCTCTTCGTAACTCATACCATCGAGTTCACGTAGAGAAATTGCCATCTTCAATTCTTCAGGCAATGTATCTAATGTATCGAATACTACTTTGCGGATCTCATCTGACAACATCAAACGCTCTGGAGAGGCAAACTCTTTCAGGGCATCACTACCGTCATAATATTCCGCCTCTTCGGCATCGACATCATTAGCAGGCGTTCGCCGACCTTGTGCCACTAAATGATTTTTTGCAGTATTGACTGCAATACGATACAGCCAGGTATAAAATGCACTTTCACCTCTAAAATTCGGCAATGCACGATACGCTTTAATAAACGCCTCTTGCGCAACATCTGCCACATCAGCCTGATTGCGAACATACCTTGCTATCAGATTGATTACTTTACTCTGGTATTTTTGTACCAGCAGGTTAAAAGCGTTTTTATCTCCCTGTTGTACTCGCTCAACTAATTGTTGATCACTTATTTGTCCACTCATCCGAGCCGACTACTCCTAAATCTAAAATGCTGATTTCTCAGTCGCTCGAATCATATTCACATATGTAGACTAGCCCATACCGAAAAAGTTCTAAAAAAAATTGCTAAATATGAATTTATTTTCTACCGCAAGACCTGTATCCATATTTTCTGTCTTGGTTTACCATAGGTAATACCCACATAACTTATCATGATACCTGATGAAACAAGTAGTTGAACACCATTCTGACGTTTTGGTGATCGGCAGCGGCGCTGCTGGTCTAACTTTAGCGCTACATTTGGCTGAGAAAACAAAGGTTATTTTGCTCTCTAAAGGGCCTTTATCTGAAGGTTCTACCTTTTATGCACAGGGTGGTATCGCTTCCGTTTTCGATGAAGAGGATACCATTGAATCTCATGTCGCCGATACTTTAGTCGCGGGAGCTGGGCTATGTGATGAGCAAGTGGTCACTTACACCGCGGAAAATGCCAAGAGTTCGATGGAATGGCTTATCGATTGCGGTGTCGCATTCGATAAAGAAGAAACCGCCGATGGCGATCAATCCAATGCACCTTATCACCTCACGCGAGAAGGTGGACATAGTCATCGACGTATTCTTCATGCCGCCGATGCTACAGGTAAAGAGGTACAGGTTACCCTACAAGATCGCGCCCTCAACCACCCAAATATTCAGGTTCTAGAACGTTATAACGCCATCGATTTAATTACTTCTCGTAAACTCAAGCGTCCAGGTAACCGAGTATTAGGAGCCTACGTTTGGAATCGTGATCAAGAACATGTCGAAACCATCAAGGCACGCTTTGTCGCGTTGGCAACGGGGGGCTCATCTAAAGTTTATCAATATACTTCTAACCCTGATATTGCTTCGGGTGATGGTATCGCCATGGCTTGGCGTTCAGGTTGCCGTGTCGCCAACATGGAATTTAACCAATTTCACCCAACATGCCTGTACCATGCCGATGCACGTAACTTCTTGCTCACCGAAGCACTTCGTGGCGAAGGAGCATATTTAAAACGCCCCGATGGGACTCGCTTTATGCCCGACTTTGACGAACGCGGCGAATTAGCGCCACGGGACATCGTCGCTCGTGCCATCGATTATGAAATGAAACGTCTCGGGGCTGACTGTGTTTACTTAGATATCACCCATAAGCCTGCTGACTTTGTGATAAAGCATTTTCCGACTATCTATAAACGTTGTTTAGAATTAGGTATAGATATCACTAAAGATGCCATTCCCGTGGTACCGGCGGCGCACTATACCTGTGGTGGCGTAATGACAGATCTGCATGGTCAGACCGATCTCAACGGCTTATATGCTATTGGCGAAGTGGCTTACACTGGCTTACACGGCGCTAACCGCCTCGCCAGTAACTCATTATTAGAGTGTTTAGTATTTGCTCGCGCTGCCGGTGAAGACATTGAAAGTCAATTAGCAAAAATCCCTATGCCTGGTGATATCCCACCTTGGGACGAAAGCCAAGTATCAAACTCAGACGAAGAAGTTGTTATCGCCCACAACTGGCATGAACTTAGACTCTTTATGTGGGACTACGTAGGAATTGTACGTTCAGATAAGCGTCTTGAGCGTGCATTGCGCCGCTGCGCCATGCTGCAACAAGAGATCCAGGAGTATTACAGTAACTTTAGAGTGAGTAACAACTTACTGGAGTTACGTAATCTGGTGCAAGTCGCTGAGCTGATCATACGTTGTGCGATGGAGCGTAAAGAGAGCCGCGGCTTACATTACAATATCGATCACCCCGAAAAGAGTGATAATCCACATCCCACCATTTTACTGCCCGATTAAATCATCAACCATATCGTAATAGCAGACGACACAAGTGACGATAACTTGTGTCGTCCAGCATATCTCGCCACACCAACACCAGCCGCTTACGTTTTAGATCTCTAAGTTGAAACACTAAAATTAATGGACTGATCCACAGCAGTTTGATCTGACAAGGTGCGTCCAGTTGATCGCAAGAGGCCTGCCCCGCTTCATCTACCCAGAACTCAAATGACCATAGCTTTAATTTAAGCCATTGTAGGATAAAGAAGATGGCTAAGCCGATAGCGACAAGCCATTTAAACAGTGTAATAGCAAGATGGTTTATTGCAGGCCAAGCAAGTAAAGAGGTAAAGCAAACAGCGGCAAAAATGACCAACGATAATCGTTGGTCAAAGGAGGAAAGTAAGGTGAAACTATGGCGCCGCCCGGCCACGAACCTGAACCACCATTTGCGCTAATTGTGGATCGGGGCAAACTTCATGTCCCATAAACCAGGCAAACAACTCTGGATCTTCACACTCTAACAAACGTACAAATATGGCTTTATCTTGAGCAGACAGCGACTCATATTGAGTCTCAACAAAAGGTTGAAACAACACATCAAGTTCAAGCATACCTCGGCGGCACGCCCATCTTACTCTGGCAATATTCATTGGCTCAGACACAACTTCTCCCTTATCTGTCATTACGCCCACATAATTGGCGCCACATAATTTAACAGCGCAAGTGTACCAGTAACGCTTTAAGCTGGCATCAATTTAAAATCGTTGTACTTGGAGATCTTTACCACCAAACAGATCTGAAAAATCGGTGGCCAATAATCTTTTTACCGCCGGATGTTGTATCATCCGCTCGGCAAACATTACATGGTAAACCTCGGTAATATCCGTGGTTTCCCCTAAAAGATGCATGTCATGAGCAAGGATATCTTGCTTGTAGATGGAAGGTGCGACAAAGATCCCGCGGTTGAAATAACCAAACGCTTTCATCATCGCTGCATCATCAAACTCGCCCAGAATAGACACATTAAGGCCATTCTCATCAAACCAATGGTGTAACTGCTGCCCAAGCGAAGTGCGTTTACCTGGGATCAGTAACTTACCCTGCTCTAAACATTGGGGAAACGGTTTCGAATAGCTTTCAGAAGAGAAGAATGCAACGCCACATTCACCTAATTTCTTAGATAAAATTTCGGGATACTTTAACGACTCGCCGGCACAATCGGAAAGGATCATATCCAGCTTATGGGCACGTAGCCGCTCCATTAAGCTTTCATGAGTTGCTTCATAGCAGGCTAACTGCATCGAACCATCACTCGGTACCACAGAGAGTAATACTCGGCTGGCTAATGCCTTAGAAAGTGCATCGGCGATCCCAACTTCAAACAGGATATTATTGTCTTTCTGATAATTAAGAATATCGAGCATTTCATAGCTAAGCCGAAACATCTTATCGGCATAGCGAAACACTAATTCACCTAATTCGGTAGGCTCTAAAGAGCGACCAACTCGTTTAAATAAACTGCCATTTAAACGACCTTCTAACACGCGGATTTGACCGGTTACCGTTTGCGGCGTTAAGCAAAGGGTCTCAGCCGCTTTCGCGACTGAGCCTTTTTTATGCACCATCCAAAAATAATACAGATGGTTATAGTTAAGATGGGACATCAATGGTGATATTCACTCCGCCAATCAGACTATTTCAGTCTTTGGCAATCCATCAAGCTGTAAACCACTTCGGTTAATTCATCCGGCGTTTTAATACTACCCGCCAAATAAGCTTCCACAAGTCCACTCACCAAAGCATCGCGATCTGGGATTCGATCTTCGCAATAGGTGCGATTTGCTTGTTGAAAACGAGAACCACTGCGATACTTTAATGCACGAGATTCATAGCCATTGCCCTCGAGGCGTTTTCCGACGGCATTAGGCTTATACATCAAAGCTCCATCGACCACACCTTCAAGATAAGAATGACAAATATCGCTTTCAGTATTTTTACTGCAAGCATCGAGCTGTGAAGCCGAAGCTGTCGATATCATCCCTAAACTCAGCACTAATGCTAAACACACTTTTATCATGCTTTATCTCCTTTTTCAGGCAGTACTTTAGACAACCAGAAATAGCCAATTACCGCAGACAATATAGAACCTGTGAGAATACCAAGCCGTGCAACATCACCATAGCCACTACTATCGCCAATAAAGGCCAACGATGAGATAAACATCGACATGGTAAAACCAATACCACACATCACGGCAACCGGTGCGATATGGCGCCAGCCCATACCGTCAGGTAATACAGCCAACTTCAACTTAACCGCGATAAAGCTAAATAGCATTACGCCTAATGGCTTACCTAATAATAAGCCTAACGCAATGCCCACTGGAACCGGTGACATTAAATCGCCAATACTCATGCCTGACAAATCAACCCCTGCATTGGCGAAAGCAAAAATAGGCAGAATAATGAAAGTGCTCCACGGATGTAGGCTATGTTCCAAATGTTCCGACGGAGAGCTACCATCTTTAGCTCGAAGAGGAATACAGAAGGCAATAATCACACCCGCTAGCGTGGCGTGTACGCCTGACTTTAATACCGCTATCCACAAGATTAAACCCACGACACCATAGGGCCCAAGTGCCGTTACACCTTTACGGTTCATAGCCACTAAAACGACAATCGCCACAGCTGCAACAACGAGACTAATAGTCGATAAATCCGTGCTATAGAACATAGCAATAATCACCACAACACCTAAGTCATCGATAATCGCTAAGGCAAGTAAAAACACCTTAAGTGCAACAGGAACACGATTACCTAATAACGCCATGATCCCAAGAGCAAAGGCAATATCTGTCGCAGCCGGAATCGCCCAGCCGTTCTGGGTTACCGGGTCACTATAGTTAAAAATCAAATAGATTGCTGCAGGGAATACCATCCCGCCAATAGCCGCAAACGTTGGCAGAGAAGCCTGAGCACGTGTCGATAATGCACCTTCGAGTAGCTCACGCTTAACCTCAAGACCAATCAACATAAAGAAAAGTGCCATTAGACCATCATTGATCCAATGAATTAGGGTTTTATCTATATCTAAGCTTCCGACACGAACTTGCATCTCCATGTGTAAGAAACCCTGGTACATCCCTGAAAGCGGCGAGTTAGCCATAATCATAGCTAATACTACGGCTCCCATTAACAAGATCCCGCCGGCAGATTCTTGGCTTAGAAAATTTCTGATAGCCTTTTCCATATATAACTCCATAATCACTCAATCTATTGAGTCTAGCCGAACGCAACCAGACTGAATAATCGTTTGCCTCTGCTTTAAACATCGAAATTTCCGATGTATTAACTGTAGTAGGCTCTGCCAGTGTAATCAACTGAATTCGAAGTTTATTGAAATAAATCAGTCTAGAAACGTTTATGTGATTGGAGTCACAATTAATTACGCTAAGGAAGTAAGAATTTTTATGCTGTTCAAATAAATAAAGCGCCAATCATCGATAAAATCTTTGGCGCTTTAACCTCAGTATTTCCTCATTATCAGGGCTTAAACAGAGAATGGATACTTGATGGCTTCATGATGTTGATAACCCGTCACTTCAAAATCATCCATGGTGACCCAGGTTTCCAGATCGGTAAGCGACTTGATATCAGGATTAATATGTAATTGCGGCGACGGGAATGGTTCGCGCTTCAATTGCACCTCTTTCATCAGCGGCAACTGATCTTCGTAAATGTGAGCATTTACTATCTTGTGATAAGCCGTACCAGCCTTATGTCCAGTAATTTGTGCCACAATCGCCAACAGTGCGAAGACTTGGACTTGATTAAAGTTCAGCCCAAGCGGCACATCACACGAGCGCTGGAAACTATTTAAATAAAGCGTATCGCCCAACAGAGAGAAGTTATGAGTGTGCATACAAGGGCGTAGACAGCCCATGTGAAACTCACCGGGATTATAAAAACTTAAAATCTCGCCGCGATCATCAATGCCTTTACTGAGGTTATCGACAATCTTCTTAAATTGATCGACAGTACCACCATCGGGCTTGCTCCAACCGCGACCCTGAACGCCATAAACTCGGCCCATGTCATCATGGCCTTTACGATGAGGATTGTTCAACCAGGCACTGTTCTCATTGGCGTTAGCATCCCAAGTTTTAGCGCCCAACTTTCGAAAATCTGCAGCGTTATCGTAGCCGCGTAAATAACCAAGTAGCTCAGCAATGGCACCTTTCCAAAAGCTTTTTCGAGTGGTAATTAATGGAAACTCATTATGGTCGACTCGATACTCTAAATCGGCATTGATAACCGTCAGACAGCGCTTACCTGTACGCTCGTTTTCAACCCAAACACCTTCATCAATAATTCGGTTACAAAGCTGCAAATACTGTTTCATGATTCCCTACTCAGTTATCGCAATTAATCGATTGCTTGCTAACACATTAGATGCAACAAACATAAACTTATATTAAGTGAATACTAATTTTAGCCCGGTCACGATAAGCAACAGGGCAAAGATTTTTTTCAATCTTGCTGTCGGCCAGATACTCGCAGCCTTTGCACCTAAAGGCGCGGTTAACATAGAACAACACACTATGCCCACTAACGCCGGCAGATAAATATATCCCAAGGTATAATCGGGTAGCCCTTGTGCACTCCAACCTGCAGCAACATAACTCACGCTGCCAAACAAGGCGATGCAAGCCCCTGTGACCGACGAAAAACCGATAGCTAGGCGCATCTGAATACCACACCAACATAAAAATGGCACCAGCAAGACACCACCACCAATGCCCATTAATGCCGCAATAATCGCAATCAACATTGCCGCAAGAAACAGAAAGCTAGCCTTGGGTAAATCACGTTCAACCGCCGCAGTTTTAAACGGAAACACCATCTGAATCGCCATAAGAATGACGAACATCGCAAAAGTCTGTTTCAGCAGATCGGCGCTAAATAATGCCGACACAAACCCCGCCGATAAAGCGCCGAGTATTAATCCTGGCAACATGACTTTCAATAAAGGCCAAGGAACATTGCCCCGCTTGTGATGAGCGCGAGCCGAAGACAATGAAGTAAGAATAATGGCGCCCAGCGAAGTCGCAATAGCCACATGAGTTAAATGCTCAGGATATACACCAACGGTAGGCAAAAGATACAGCAGTACGGGAACGGCTATCAAACCGCCACCAATCCCAAGTAAACCTGCCATAAAACCGATAAAAGCACCTAAGACTAAACAACTTAACACTATGCTGATCATGGCTTCTCGATTATGGCGTATAGAAAGTCCAATAGCTTAAATGAATTTAACCCAGATTGAAATTATCCCTAGGCTAATCCAAGCGTTTAGATAAACTCTTCTAATTGATTATCTCGCAGGTATTGAGCGACAAGCAGCCTCACTTCGCTGCCATTAGTGAGGGCTAAGGCTTTTTCTAATAACTGATTGAGATCGGTACAAGACACCCGTCTAATGAGGTAATTGATTTTAGCCAAGCTACCTTGATTCATACTCAACTGGCTATACCCCATAGCCACCAACAAGATAACCCCAATGGGCTCACCAGCTAATTCGCCACAAACACTGACTGGCAATTGATAGGTATCACACTCAATACGCGCCCGCTTTAAGGCACGTAAGATCCCCGGATGATAACAATCATACAGCGGGCTCACTCTTGGATTATTACGATCGACCGCTAACAAGTATTGGGTTAAATCATTGGAACCCACGGAGATAAAATCAACCCGTTTGGCCACCTCTTCCATTTGGAACAGCAGCGCCGGAACCTCCAGCATAATTCCCACTTTAGGGCGCTGAAGTTGGGGATCATAATCTTGCTTCACTTCTATATAGGCCTGATCAAGATAAACAAGGGCCTGATCAATCTCATCGAGACAGCACACCATAGGCAACAAAATATGCAACTGATCGCCGCCAGCCGAAGCCGTTAACATGGCGCGCAATTGCACTAAAAATAGCTCAGGATGATCCAGAGTTAGCCGAATACCACGCCAACCGAGGAAAGGATTCACTTCGGTGATAGGTAAGTAAGATAAAGGCTTATCACCACCGACATCTAAAGTTCGCATCACCACAGGTTTATCGACGGCTGCCTGTAGTACCTGACGATAAACGTCGACTTGCTCGGCCTCGCTCGGGAAACGACTTTGGAGCATAAACGGAATTTCGGTGCGGTATAAGCCTATGCCATCGGCACCCTCGGCAATTTCAGAAGCCAGGCTGCTGAGTAATCCGGCATTCAGATACAGATGAATACGCTCGCCATCACGAGTTTGAGCCGGTAAAGCCAGTTCGTCAGAATAACGTTTTTGCAGTGCCTTCTGCGCCGAAATGTGGCTGCGATATTCACGGATCAAAGTTGGTGTAGGAGAAACTAACACTTGGCCGCGGCTGGCGTTTAAGATTATCTGCTTACCATCAATACCCGCCTTTAAAATTCCTTCGACACCAATAACGGCAGGAACCCCAAAGGCTCTGGCTAAGATCGCTGCATGAGAATTCACTCCACCTTGTTCGGTGACTATGCCCACCAACTTATGTTGTGGGAACTCAGCCAGCATGGTCGCGGTTGCTTCCTTAGTCACTAAAATCACTGGCGCCGATAACTCAATGTGCATCTTTTGCGGCTCAATAAGCTCACGCAAAACACGTTGGCCTAAGTCTCTAATATCACTGGCGCGTTCTTGCAGATATGGATCTTGCATCTGCATAAATTGCGCAATATAACGCTGTGAGACTCGACTTACCGCCGAAATAGCGCACCAACCAGACTCGATTTCGCGGGCATACTCCCCCCCTAAGCTGGTGTCATCGAGCAACAGCATTAAGGCAGAGAATATCGACTGAACTTCCTTTTCATTGTCACCATCGAAGCGCTGCGATAAGGCACTTAAGGTATTGCGACAAGAGCCCAGAGCATTCTGCAGTTGTTGTGATTCCTGTTCGATATCTTCGGCAAGTATCTCATCTTGCTCGAGTGAGATATCACCACCAATGACCATTGCATGCGCAATCACCACACCATCGGCTGCGGCAGTACCATTTAAAAAATATTGATCTGGGGTCGATTTGACCTCGGCTTTTTTACGTTGCTCCCGTACCGCCACCGCAAGCTGCGCGGCCAACGTCATTAAGAAGGCTTCTTCCGCTTCGCTAAATTGGCGCTCATCGGCTTGCTGCACAACGAGTACACCAAGGATTAATTTCTGATAAATGATCGGTACTGCAAGAAAGGCTCTAAAGTCTTCTTCAGCAGCTTCGCTAAACAATTTAAACCTAGGGTGAAGTGGCGCATCTGCAAGATTTACCGGCTCTTCCCGCTCAGCGACAAGCCCCACAAGACCTTGAGTGAGCGGCATCTTTACATTGCCAACAGCTGAAGGATCGAGGCCGTCAGTCGCAGACAGCACCAGTTGCTGCTCTTCTAAGATATAAATAGAGCAACATTGAGTTTCCATTGCGGATTTGGTTTGTTTAACCAATAAAGATAAGGCAGATTGGAGATCTTCAGCCGCGGCTACAGCCTGAGTAATGTCCCGAAGCGTTTTTAACACAGCCTATCTCTCCCTTTACTTTAAGGCCTTATGACCTAACGAAATACTCCTGCGATTCCTATCAAAAGGAATGATCAAAGCGCCAATTAACGCCGTTTAATTCTAATCAGAATAAAATAGCGATACTCTATACAGTATCGCTAACATGATTGAAGCATAGATGATGTCCAATCTTAAGTCTTAAAAGCTCCTACCTACGACGACCTCTTCTGCGGCCACTATTCGTGGATTGTGCCGCCTGAAATGGTAATGCCGTTGGCGCAAACTCCTTCATGACTTTGCGGTATACATCCCGTTTAAACGATACTACTTGTCTCACCGGATACCAGTAACTCACCCAACGCCAATCATCGAATTCAGGATGACCGCAAGCATTGAGATCAATCGCAGACTCTTGGCTTTTTAACTGCAACAAAAACCACTTCTGTTTTTGACCGATACATAAAGGTTTACTGTCTTGCCTAATTAACCGTTTCGGTAATCTATAACGCAACCAGGAACGAGTTGAAGTTAAAATTTGTACATGTTCTGCTTTTAACCCAACTTCTTCATACAACTCCCTATACATGGCTTGTTCGGCTGTTTCGCCTTCATCTACGCCACCTTGTGGAAATTGCCAGGAATGCTGACCAAACCTTCTAGCCCACATAACCTGCCCAAAGCGATTACAGATAATGATGCCTACATTTGCACGAAAGCCGTCACTATCAATCACATGGACTCCAAAATGAAATATTCTAATGAATCGATTGTTTCACAAAGCGGCTTGCTCGGCAATTGTCTCTTAACAGATATTATTTGGATAAAAAACAAAAAAATGAGTTTTTATCAACAACGATAGTAGAGAAAATCTGAGGATATCCACAAAATCTGTGGATATCTCTGTTTGAAACTCAATTAAAAATGTTATTTGTCTAGAATAACAACCAAATGGGCGGACACCACTACCTTACCAACAAAACAATAACAAATTGTATTAAAAGATAAAAACAATAAAAACAGTTAGGTTGAAACCGATAAATAAAACGATCGCATAAATTTCAAACAATGACTTTCTTTAACTGGATTAAAAAATCATTCCTGCAGGGTTATGCACAGCTAAATATATTTTTCAATAAATAGACCAACAAAAACGGCCATAAATGGCCTTGACTCTGACGAATAAAGCACTTTTCAAACTTTAAATGCAGACTTATCCAAAAGTTCTGTGGATAAACATGTTGGAAACGTTGGGGAAATCACAGGGTAAAGTGACTCATGGTGTTAACCATAAAACAAAACAAATAAACAAAACATTATTTTTCAATACTTTAGTAAAATTAATTCAGTTAATATTTTATACCATTTCAACAGCGACTACTTTTTAACCAGCATTTGATTAAGTGGCTAACTTGAGTAAAATCCCATTATGAACATCAGATCACGCTCCCCAAAATCCATTAATGAGCTAATGCAACGCGCACAAGATATGGCAGGGCTCACCCTAGGCCAGCTTGCATCCTTGCACAACATTGCTGTGCCTCGCGATCTTAGAAGGGATAAAGGTTGGGTTGGCCAGCTAATCGAACATGAACTTGGCGCCCTTGCCGGTTCAAAACCTGAACAAGACTTTCTCCATCTCGGCGTAGAGCTAAAAACCATCCCCATCGATGTCAATGGTAAACCTTTAGAAACTACCTATGTAACTGTCGCGCCATTAGTGAATATTCAAGGGTTAACCTGGGAGCAAAGTCTGGTTTATCACAAGCTACAGAGGGTACTTTGGGTACCGGTTGAAGGCATGCGTGATAAACCCATAGCACAACGCCGCATTGGAATGCCGATCCTTTGGACCCCATCCGAGGATGAATTTGCCATGATCCGCCAAGACTGGGAGGAGATCATGGAATTAATCGCATTAGGTAAAGTGGAGCAGATCACCGCTCGACATGGTGAGGTTCTACAACTGAGACCCAAGGGAGCCAACAGCCGCTCTGTCACCCAAAGCATTAATAATGAAGGCCTAATATCCCAAACTAATCCCAGAGGGTTTTATTTAAAGATCCCTTTCACCCAATCCATCCTTAATCATTATTTTAATTAACCTCTATCGAGCTAGACCCGAATCTCGACGCAAATGCATATGGCTCAGTTTAAAATAGCAATGAGATTGCACTGCAATAACAAAAAATAACAGCAAACCAAACTAAAGCAAATTACAAACACAAAGCATCCAACCAAAAAATAATTAAAACTAAGTGGTTAAATCCACTCCTGTTGGTAAAACTGGATTTTTAACCAACATCTGAACTTCATTTGACCTACATCACAAATAACACTGGAAATTGTAGGGATGTTTTCTATACACTAGCGCCTCTTGAAACATCTGCATCATCAGGATTAGATTTTAACGTGAGAGCACGCAGACAAGCGAAGAAGCTTACATTTGCGATTGCAGCTTGGACAGTGGCCATGGCGGCGTTTGTATTTTTCCGCTATTCACAATCACCTGAACTTCCCCAGTGGGCGGTAGGCTCTGCCGATCTCGCAACATTGTCCATCTACATGGGGCTGATTTTTGGTAGTCTGCACTGGATGTCGAACTTGATCGCTGACTTCAGCACGATCAACCGTATGCCTTATCTTTTTTCAGTCTTTTTCAAAGGACTGTTCTTATTACTTGGGGCGACAACTCTCGCCTACATTACCCAGTTCCTCAATATGTGGGCCATTGAGAACCATGTGTCAACCTTACGGCAGATGCTCACCGCGCATATTTTATATAGCCCCTCCTTTCAGGCGCTAATCATCTATTTAGTCGTGGTAAGAGTCGGTTTAGCCTTTATTGAGCAGATGGCGTTAATTGTAGGGCCCCGTATTTTGCTGAATATCGGTTTAGGTAAGTATCATAGACCCAGATATGAACAACGCTTGTTTCTGTATCTTGATATGGTGGCGTCAACAACTCATGCGGAATCCTTAGGTGATTACCGTTTCAGCCGATTGATCCAAGACTGTTTTAGTCTGTTGTCAGACACCATAGTCAACAACGAAGCTGAAATTTATCGCTATATGGGCGATGCGGTGTTGATCTATTGGCCCACCAAGTTAGGGGTAAAACATGATAGAAGCTTGAATGTCTATTATGAATTTAGTCAGGAACTCAACTGGCAACGTAAATATTTCGAAGAGCAATATGGCTTTGTGCCCAAGTTCAAGGCAGCGGCTCACTGTGGCCAAGTTGTGGCGGCAGTGGTTGGAGTTCAAAAACAAGAAGTGAGTTTCTTTAGTGATGTACTCAACACCTTAGCGCGACTTCAAGATCAGTGTAACCCGCTAGGCCAACGCATGTTGATTTCAGGCTCACTACACTCTCAGCTAGATACCAGCTCGAGTGACTATCAGTTCGACAACTTAGGTCCAATTAAACTTAAAGGGAAACAATACTCGATTGAAGTATTTGGTGTTTCCCCAAAAGTATCAGACAACTAAATCACAACTTACCCGCTTTCTAGTTGTGAGCATCAGCCAGCAAGGTTTCAATCGCTTTGCCTATGGTTCTAAAGGTCATGATACGGCTAGACGTTTGACGCCATACCAAGCCAATATCGCGATATGGCGCTTCTCCCGGCGGCGTGATCACCGCAAGATCGGTATCCTTTAAAATCCCCGCATCGATCGCCATTTGTGGTAAAAACGTGGTACCCAATTTGCTGTTAACCATCTGCACTAAGGTATGCAAACTCGTCGCCGCAAAAGGGTTAATCTTGTCGCTGTCGCCCAAGCGGCAGGCACTGATCGCATGACCCGTAATACAATGCTCCGACTCCAACAAGAAAATACTCTCATCGGGCAACAATTTATAATCGATAGGTTGACTAATATCAGAAGATAACTCTTTATGGATCACCAATTTGAAGGGGTCGATTCCTACCTTCATACTGTGATAACCACTGGTATCGGCAGGCAATGCCAATAACAACAAATCTAACTCACCTTTACCCAGAGCATCGAGTAAACGTTCGGTGGTATCCTCTTTTAAAAACAAGGTAAGCTCGGGATAACTCGCCTGACAATGCCTAACAACACGGCTCAACAAAAATGGCGCGATTGTCGGGATACAACCCAAACGAATATCACCTGTCATCGGCTGCCCTTGATGCTTCACCAACTCCACCAAGTCATCCACATCGGTTAATAATTTGCGTGAGCGTTGCACCACTTCTTCACCAATAGCGGTGAAAATAAAGGATTTATGATCTCGTTCAATCAACTGGTGACCCAATTGCTCTTCTAAATTTTGAATACCACTGGATAGTGTCGACTGACTCACGTGGCACAATTTAGCCGCGCGATTAAAATTCTGCTCTTGATAGAGGTTCACCAGATAAAACAGGTTCTTCAAACTGGGCAAATGTTTCATAAAATCGATTACCAACAAGTTTTTATATTCAAATATTCAATCTAACTTTAGCACACCAAGTCGTATCTATCCCTCTGTTTAAAAGCTGTTTTGTGACTCAGAGCTAAAATCTAGCCAGACTCAAGGACACGCTCAACCGCTTTAAGCCTACACATTTCACCTAAGCCGATATAACAGACAACTCAATCATCCGCACAGCCGTCAGTTACTGTTGTAATACCAATCAGGCTAGTCATCAGCAAGACCACAAAAAAAACCCTCGATGATTGCTCATTGAGGGTTTTAACCGTTAGGCGTATCTGCGTAACTTAAGCTTTTGATTCTAAATACTGCTTAAGCTCACTTAAATCTTTGCTGGCGTTATCAACAATCACTTGTAACCAAGCTTCATGTCCTTCTGCCCATTCAGGGGCTTCACCGTGTTGCAGTAATTGAGCATATTGCTGGATACGTTTTAAACCAACCGAACCCGCAGCACCTTTGAATTTATGCGCTTCTGAACACAAGGTTTCTTTATCTTGTGCTTCTTTTGCGTTAACTAGGTTGCCGACATACTCAGGCATAAGCTGCTCAAACAAGACGACACTTTTAAGCAAGGTACCAGCACCGATTGCACTGCAGTATTGCTCAAGTGTGTTGAGATCCAATATTGATTCTAACTCAGCTGTTGCCATATCAAGGCACCCCTCAAAATAATGCTTTACTGTATGAAAATAAATTCACCACATAATACCGTCTATAATTGCGGGTGCAACTAATTGCAGGTATATGGAGGTAAAAACCTTTGTTATTTAACTAATTTTTAACCTTTCGTTAATCAAACAATCAAAACTTGGCTTACTTTGTAATATCAATCAACCAATGATTAATAGCTCAATGTCCCTAAATAGTGTCCCTGCCCCCCATGTGCCTCTAGGTCATTTACAATGGCCACTAAGCCCTCCCAACGAAAAGCACACCAATCGGGAGCCAGTAACATTGGCTTCTTCGCATAAGCAGTAACACGATGAAAAACAATATCTTTAGGCGTATAGCGGATCAACTCAGAAACACTATAGGCGTATTGTTCTAAGGTCAATAACTCGAGACGGTCAGCACGCCAAGCCTTAGCCAGTGTGCTTCCTTCTACAATATGCAGAGGGTGTAATTTTAGTCCATCGACACCACAATCGATAACCGCCTTATGGGTCGCCAGATAATCACTATGAGTTTCACCAGGTAACCCCAAAATTAAATGGGTACACACCTTAATTCCTGCTCGGCGAGCCCTAATCACGGTATCTCGATATTCATCGAAACCATGACCACGGTTGATTCGTTTTAAGGTATCAGGATTGGCGGTTTGCAGCCCTAACTCCAACCAAACCTCGATCCCCTTTTGCTGGTAACTCGCCAAGAGATCGATCACTGCTTGTGGCACACAATCCGGACGGGTTCCCACGCACAAACCGACGATGTCAGAGTCTTGTATCGCTTCATCGTATTTCAGTTTCAGCACTTGGTATTCATCATAAGTACTGGTATACGCCTGAAAATAAGCGATAAATTTGGAGCTTTTACCTTTACTACGTTCGCGGCCTTTGGCGAGTTGCTCGGCGATAGAATCTAATGTGCCATGTTCATGACTAAAGGATTCAACATTACAGAAGGTACAACCTCCCCTTCCTAAGGTACCGTCACGGTTTGGGCAGGTAAACTTAGCATCTATAGTTAATTTTTTAAGCCGTTCACCATACTTTTGTCGGCATTGAACCCCAAAAGTATTTACATGACTATCTAAACCCACTTATTACACTCAACTATTTCTACGGCCGCGTATTCTACCTAATGCTAAACAAGCAAACTTTGGTCTAACTCAAACAACCCAGTAAAAATTGAGGGATAAATCACAATAACGACAAATGCAGTTATTGCCCTCACCTAGCCCTCAGCTAAAACGTGAATCCATTCACTGTATCTGCAAAAAAAATCACTTTTCAAAAAAAGTGAACAATTGAAAACATTGTTAAGCAAAAGTAAACAACAAACATCGAAATAATCAAAATTCTTTTTATTCATAAGGTTATACAAACAAAAATACAGTTAACGTTAACGTAAGGTTAAAACGTCAGTAATTCAAAACACTTATAAATAGCAATATTTTATGCATAAATTTGGATTGACCTTTGACTGGGCAAAAGTTAATTTGGTTGGTTCGGGTGCATATCGTTAGCAGCAATTTTCCCCGACGTAGTATTGGTTAGTATTAGGGAGTTTTAATAATGAGCTTGTATCACCCCAGTTTTGAACGGGATAACTGTGGCTTTGGCTTGATAGCCCAGATGGATGGCGAAGCCAGCCATAGAATTGTGCGTACTGCGATCCACGGTCTCGACCGTATGAAGCATCGTGGTGGCATCGCCGCAGATGGCCGTACTGGTGACGGTTGCGGTTTGCTTATGCAACTCCCAATCAAATTTTTCGAGGCTGTTGCCGCCGAAAATGACTGGCATCTTAGCCGTAAGTTTGCCGTTGGTATGTTGTTTCTCAGTCAAGATGACCAAATTGCTAACCAAACCAAACACCTGCTTGAGCGCGAATTAGAAAAGGAAACCTTAAGCGTTGCTGGCTGGCGTGAGGTTCCAATTAATCCAGATGTACTTGGTCCTATCGGCCAAGCCAGCCAACCTCAAATTTGGCAAGTGCTGATCAATGCCCCTGTGGGTTGGCGTGAAAAAGATTTAGAACGTCGCCTCTATATGGCACGCCGTCGTCTTGAGCAGCAAATGACAGATTGCGAAGATTTTTATGTTGCCAGCCTTTCAGGCCAAGTGATCGTTTATAAAGGCTTAATGATGCCTGCTGATCTACCGGCTTTCTATCCCGATCTTGCCGATATTCGCCTGCAAAGTGCTATCTGTTTATTCCACCAGCGTTTCTCAACCAATACTTCACCTAAATGGCCCCTCGCCCAGCCCTTTAGATATCTGGCACACAATGGTGAGATCAACACCATTACCGGTAACCGCCAATGGGCACGTGCTCGTGCATATAAATTCAATGCACCTCTGTTACCGGATCTCCAGCAAGCAGCGCCTTTTGTTAACGAAACCGGCTCAGATTCATCCTCTTTAGACAACATGCTAGAGATGTTGCTTGCCGGTGGTATGGATCTCTACCGTGCAATGCGTCTGTTGATTCCGCCCGCATGGCAAAGTAATCCAGAGATGGATGATGAGCTAAAAGCCTTCTATGACTTCAACTCCATGCATATGGAGCCTTGGGATGGTCCAGCTGGCATTGTAATGACCAATGGCCGTCATGCAGCCTGTGCGGTTGACCGTAACGGCCTGCGTCCATCACGTTATGTGATCACCAAAGATCGCATCTTAACCCTAGCGTCAGAAATTGGCATCTGGGATTACGCCCCAGACGAAGTGGTCGAAAAAGGCCGTGTTGGTCCAGGTGAACTTTTGGTGCTCGATACCTTAAATGGTCAACTCTATTCTTCGTTTGAGATCGATAACGATCTTAAACGTCGTCACCCCTATAAAGAGTGGATGGCGAAAAACAGCCAAACCTTGATCCCTGCCGAGCAGATGCCAAACGAGGCTCAAGGGGTATGCGAATTCTCAAACGACACTTTATTGCAGTATCAAAAGCAATTTGGTTACTCTCGCGAAGAGCTAGAACAAGTAATTTGGGTGCTTGCCGAAAAAGGGGAAGAAGCGATCGGCTCTATGGGCGACGACACACCGATGGCAGTGCTATCGAAAAAGTCTCGAACCCTGTATGACTACTTCCGTCAGAAGTTTGCCCAGGTTACCAACCCTCCTATCGATCCATTACGTGAAAAACACGTGATGTCGTTAGCCACCTGTATTGGCCGCGAGCAAAACCTGTTTAACGAAACCACAGGTCACGCTTATCGCGTCATGTTTAACTCGCCTGTATTGCTTTACAGTGACTTCAGCCAGCTTATGGCACTGGACGCCACTTATTATCGCGCCAACAAGGTTGACCTTAACTATGACCTTAGCGAAGGTCTAGAAGCCGCTGTTAAGCGCATCTGTGATGAAGCAGAACGCCTAGCGCGCACAGGCACTACATTGCTCATCTTGTCTGACAGAGCCACCGATAAGAGTAAGCAAGTCGTACCTGCTGCAATGGCGGTAGGCGCGGTACAACGTGTCTTGGTAGATAAGAGTCTGCGCTGCGACACCAACATCATAGTTGAAACTGCATCGGCGCGTGATCCGCACCACTTTGCAGTATTACTCGGCTTCGGTGCTACAGCCATTTACCCTTATTTAGCCTATGAGAGCATCTCGGCCTTAGCGGTTAACCGTGGGGTCAATGAGACCCAACAGTTAATGCTCAATTTCCGTTACGGTATCGACAAGGGTCTGCGCAAGATCATGTCGAAGATGGGCATCAGTACCGTCGCCTCTTACCGTTGTAGCCAACAGTTTGAAGCTATTGGTCTAGCATCCGATGTGGTTGAACTCTGCTTTAAAGGTGTGATCAGCCGTATCGAAGGTGCTAGTTTCGATCTGCTCGAACAAGATCAACAGAAATTACAGAAGCTAGCTTTCCAAAAACATCAGCCACTGCCACAAGGCGGTTTGCTGAAATATGTCGACGGCGGCGAATACCACTGTTTCAACCCTGATGTTGTCAACACACTTCAAAGCAGCTTGCGTGATCAAAACTACGGAGAGTACAAACGTTTTACCGAACTAGTAGATGATCGTCCTGTTGCTACGCTTCGCGACCTGTTTGAGGTGAAAAGCGATCAGGCAGCAATTGAAGTGGATAATGTCGAGCAACCACAGAGTTTATACCCAAGATTCGATAGCGCAGCCATGAGTATCGGCGCATTAAGCCCTGAGGCACATGAAGCCCTCGCGGTGGCGATGAACCGTCTTGGCGGTCGTTCAAACTCAGGGGAAGGCGGAGAAGATCCTCGTCGCTTTAACTCCGAGCGTAACTCGGCAATTAAACAGGTCGCCTCAGGTCGTTTTGGTGTTACCGCCCATTATCTGGTCAATGCCGAAGTGCTACAGATTAAAGTCGCACAAGGGGCAAAACCCGGTGAAGGGGGTCAGCTACCGGGCCATAAGGTGAGTGTCGAGATTGCAGCACTGCGTAATGCGCGTCCTGGCGTCACACTGATCTCGCCGCCACCGCATCATGATATCTATTCGATTGAAGATTTAGCTCAGCTGATCTTCGATCTAAAACAGATCAATCCTAAAGCGATGATCTCGGTGAAACTGGTTTCAGAGCCAGGTGTCGGAACCATTGCAACCGGTGTTGCTAAAGCTTATGCCGATATGATCACCATCTCAGGTTATGACGGCGGTACGGGCGCAAGTCCTATCACTTCGGTGAAATATGCCGGTAGCCCATGGGAACTTGGCTTAGCCGAAGTACACCAATCTCTGGTCGAAAACGGTCTGCGTCATAAGATCCGTCTGCAAGTGGATGGCGGCTTAAAAACCGGCACCGATGTCATTAAGGCGGCACTTTTAGGTGCTGAGTCTTTTGGTTTCGGTACCGTGCCGATGATCGCGCTGGGCTGTAAATACCTACGTATTTGTCACCTAAACAACTGTGCTACAGGTGTGGCAACTCAGAATCAACAACTGCGTGATAAGCACTACCACGGCTTACCAGAACGTGTCATGACTTATTTTGAGTTTATGGCGCAAGAGATCCGTGAATGGATGGCGGCCTTGGGTGTCAGCGAATTTGAGCAGTTAGTTGGCCGTAGCGATTGGCTACATGCCCTCGAAGGTGATACCGCCAAACAGCAACAACTGGATCTGTCGGCCATCTTGTACAAGCCAAGCGTACCTGCAGGTTGCGCCCTAACTTGGCAAGAAACCAACCCAACATCGGATAAAGGTGCACTAAACCAAACTATCTTAATCGCAGCGAAAGAAGCGGTTGAGCAAGGTGCCCCTTTCGAAAGCCGTTTTGAGATCAACAACACAGATCGCTCTGTTGGCGCCGCACTTTCAGGACATATTGCAACCCATGTTGGACGTGAAGGTGCAAAAGCCCCTGTGCAATTGAACTTCAGCGGTAGTGCCGGCCAAAGCTTCGGTGTATGGAATGCGCCGGGTCTATCACTTAATCTATGTGGCGATGCCAACGATTACGTAGGTAAAGGCATGTCAGGCGGTAAGATCACCATCTACCCAGCCGTAGGCAGCATGTTCCAAAGCGAAAAGAGCGTGATTGTCGGCAACACCTGTCTTTATGGCGCGAGCGGCGGCAAGCTGTTTGCTGCAGGTCAAGCCGGTGAGCGTTTTGCGGTACGTAACTCGGGGGCCATCGCCGTAGTAGAAGGTCTAGGCGATAACGGCTGTGAATATATGACAGGCGGTATCGTTGTGGTCTTAGGTAAAACAGGGGTTAACTTCGGCGCGGGTATGACAGGCGGATTCGCCTATGTGTTTGACCGTTTCGGCCACTTTAATCGCCGTGTAAACCCAGACATGGTTGATACCCATAAGGTTGACTCTGTTATCCAACAGCAGCACCTAAAAGGGCTTATCGAGGAACATCTCGCCGAAACCGGCAGCGAGCACGCCAAGATGTTGTTAAATGATTTTGAAAACTGGATCGATTGCTTCGTATTGGTCAAGCCTAAGAATGTCGCGATTGGCGATCTCTTACGACTCGAACAATCAGAACCAGAACTGTCAGTAGTAGCGGGGTAACTTCAAATGAGCAATGATTTTCAATTTATTGAAGTGGGCCGCAAAGATCCTACTAAACATCAGGCTGAAAAACGGGCAACACAATTTATCGAAATTTACCAGCCCTTCGCTCAGCCTCAAGTAACCGAGCAAGCCGACCGCTGTCTCGACTGTGGTAACCCCTATTGTGAGTGGAAGTGTCCGCTGCACAACTACATCCCTAACTGGCTGAAACTGGCCCAGCAAGGACGTATTTTAGAGGCGGCAGACTTGGTTCACGAGACCAACACCCTTCCTGAAATTTGTGGCCGCGTGTGCCCACAAGACAGATTGTGTGAAGGCGCTTGTACCCTTAATGATGAGTTTGGCGCTGTGACTATTGGTAATGTCGAAAAATACATTACCGATACCGCTATCGAACAAGGCTGGCGCCCAGATATGAGCAAAGTAACTGCTCGTAGCGAGCGCGTAGCTATCATTGGTGCGGGCCCTGCGGGCCTTGGCTGTGCCGATATCTTAGCTCGCAATGGTGTTAAAGCCGTGGTTTATGACAAGAACCCACAAATTGGTGGCCTACTCACCTACGGTATTCCGTCATTTAAGCTCGATAAAGCCGTGATGGCGACCCGTCGCTCGGTACTCGAAGGCATGGGCATCGAATTTAAACTCGGCATCACCGTCGGTGAAGATGTCAGTTTCGATAGCTTACTCGAGCAGTACGATGCCATTTTCTTGGGCATGGGAACCTACACCGCCATGAAGGCTGGGCTAGAAAATGAAGATGCCACAGGCGTCTATCAAGCGCTGCCTTATCTGATTGGTAACACCCATCACATCATGGGCACCGAATCGAGCGAAGCGCCTTACTTAAGTCTTGCTGGACAAAAAGTCGTGGTATTGGGTGGTGGTGATACAGCCATGGACTGTGTACGCACCGCTATCCGTCAAGGGGCTAGCGAAGTGACTTGTGTGTATCGCCGAGACGAAGAAAACATGCCCGGTTCTCGCCGTGAAGTACAAAATGCACGTGAAGAGGGAATTAACTTCCTGTTCAACCGCCAACCCACAGCAATCAAAACCGAAAATGGCAAAGTTGTCGGTATTGAGTGTGTCGAAACCGCACTTGGCGAAGCCGATGAATCGGGTCGTCGTCGTCCACAGCCTATCGAAGGCAGTGGGCAACTTATCGATGCCGATGCCATCATCATCGCCTTTGGTTTCCAACCTAGCCCAGCTAAGTGGTTAAGCCAACACAGTGTAGAACTCGATCAATGGGGACTGGTTGTTGCGCCTAAAGTGGCTGACAATCCATTCCAAACCAGCAACCCTAAAGTCTTTGCTGGCGGCGATATGGTTCGCGGTTCAGATCTCGTGGTGACCGCTATTGCTGAAGGTCGTGACGCTGCCATGGGGATCTTAAACAGCTTTGAAGCTTAACTCGAAAAGCTTTGAAGCTAAATGTACTCAGGCGCTTACCTAAGCGCCAAAGGTTTCTCCCTAACCTTTTTGCTTGTGATTTTGGCGCTTTAACTTTGAAAGAAGTTAAAGCGTTTTTTTTAACCCGAACAAGGTAGCTGTATGTCGTGAGCACCCTTGTGTTTGGATCTGGCATTTTTTGAGAAATGTCCGTATAACAATTCACTAGGCTATGGATTCAACAACAATAAGGAACATTATGAAGTTACTCATCACATCACTTTTGTTACTGACTAGCTTTAATCTCTTCGCCACCCCGACCACAGAAATTGTCAGTATTGAAACGGGCAGCGGAAGATTAGAAGGCACCCTGCTCAGCGATGACTTAAACAACGCAAAAGCCGTGGCATTAATTATCGCAGGTTCGGGGCCAACCGACAGAGATGGCAATAATCCAGCAATGAAAAATAACTCATTAAAAATGCTGGCTGATGAACTGCTAAAAGTCGGAATTTCATCATTAAGATATGACAAAAGAGGCATTGGCCATAGCAAAGATGCGGGGCTAAATGAGATTGACCTGCGTTTTGAAAATTATATTGATGATGCAAAAAGTTGGATTGAATACCTGCATAATTTGGATCGCTTTAAGCAGATAGTGGTCATTGGCCATAGCGAAGGCTCATTAATCGGCATGGTTGCCGCTCAGCAAAAGAATGTCGATAAATTTGTTTCTATCGCCGGCGCAGGGCAGCCGATAGATCAAATCTTACGTGAGCAGTTAAAAGCGCAGCCGCCTGTTGTGTTAGAGCAATCAACACCCATTCTAGATAAACTCTTACAAGGCCAAACCGTTGAAAATGTGCCGCCATTTTTGAATGGCTTATTTCGTCCAAGCGTACAGCCTTATATGATTTCTTGGTTTAAATACGACCCACAAAAAGAGATATCTAAACTGCAGAAACCCGTGTTAATTGTCCAAGGTACTAGCGATATTCAAGTGAGCTTAGCCGATGCAGACAAGCTGGCAGCAGCAAATCAGCGAGCTAAAAAAGTGGTCATTGAAAATATGAATCACATCTTCAAACCATCGCCCCTAGATAAGCAAGCTAACGTGAGTACTTACAATCAACCTGACTTACCGATAAAACCTGAGCTAATTAGTGCAGTTAGCGAATTTATACAAAATTAAATCTAAAAAAGGATTACTAATGAAAACAAAAATCCACAGCAGCATTGTCACCTTTTTCGGGCTAATGATTTTGGGATGCACCTATGTGTCGGCGGCAGAAACAAGTGCAGTGAATCCAGCCATCACACCAATCGATAGAAACGAGCTTCAGTGGTGGAAAGAGCGTCACGCAGCTAAGCTCGCCGAAGTTAAACAAAAGGCCGACAACGTCGAGCTGCTGATGATCGGCGACTCAATTACCCATTGGTGGGAAGAAGACCAAGGCAGCCCAGTTTGGAACAAGTATTACGCGAGCCGTAAGCCATTCAATATCGGTTACGCCGGAGATCGCACCGAACACGTACTTTGGCGACTCGATCATGGCGAAATCGATGGCATTAATCCCAAACTGTCAGTCATGATGATAGGCACCAACAATATCGGCCACGGTTCCAGCACGCCTGAGCAGACCGTTGAAGGTGTGAAGATGATTCTTGCCAGACTCGAGCAAAAACTGCCCGAAACCAAAGTGCTGCTACTGTCAGTATTCCCACGTGGCACAGATGAACATGATGACCTGCGTAAAAAGGTTAACCAGATCAACCTAGGATTACCCGCCTTGGCCGACGGTAAACAGGTGTACTACCTCGACATCGGCTCGAAGTTTGTTGACGAGAACAAGGTACTTCCTAAATCAATAATGCCCGACCTACTGCACCCGAATACCAAAGGCTATGAAATTTGGGCGGAAGCAATAGAACCGAGTGTAGCCAAGTTACTGGAAGATAAGTGAGCTGAACACTCATCAGGGATCTAATTGTTCTTTGCAGTTGTCACTTCAATGTCACTTCAATGTCATTTCTGTAGTGGCATAGTGGATTGGCCTTGGAATGAAGGTTTGGCATTTTTGTTATTTGCTAAGTCGCGGTTGGCGCAGCCTTTTTTGGAAAGGGTGTTTGAAAGTGTGCCTTCATGGCAATCTATCACCTGCGGTGAGCGAGTGTGCAAACACGCTTTTGGCACGCCGCAAGCACGTCCATGTGGGCTCTGCGAAATCATCTGACCTACAAGGAAGTTGGGAATGCCGAAAGATGTCAGGAACATTTTCGGCCATGATTTCGAAGGCCATAAGCGCGTTTACACTGAGTTATTTCATTTCTTCGATTTGACTTCATTTGGTGCGAGTCGCTAATTCAAAAGCTAACTTGGTTTTGCCCCAAACCTACTTAAAGTAGTTACTCTAAGCATTTCTCCAATAGTCCATTTGAACAAGTTTTTCTAATAAATATAAAGGGAGCAAAGTTGCTCCCTTTATTTAATCGGACGATTCTTTAACAGTACTACTTTGCTAAATAATGCTCTTGCATCGCATCAAGATCAACGTCTAGTGTCGCTAAGAAATTATCAATGCCACCGTAGTTTTGATCGATATCCTTAAAGAAAGCTTCAATGTATTCTTGCTTGATTAGCATCGCTTCTGTCATTGCTTCTACACTTGAACTTTCTGGTGACCCCGCCTGTTCGTACATGTATTCAGCCGTGAGAGCTTTATCTTCATACGTGTACTCATTCGACTTCAGGTAATCTTTAATAATGACATCACGTGGCACTCCGAGTGAAGCAAGAACAAGAGCTGATGTCATACCTGCACGGTCTTGACCTGCTGTACAGTGCCAGATTGCGCCAGTCCCCTGTTCAAGTAAATCAAAGGTTTTAGTCCATTGCTGAACTTTATAATCATCGACAACGTAGGCAGAAAGCATGAACTCTGATACGTCACCTGCTAATAAGGCAGCAAAGTATTGTTCCATCATCTCTTCAGCATCCATACCCGCTTGAGCGGCGCCACTGGTTTCATCCATTAATGGGTAGTGGAATGAAGTGATGGTCACTGGTATCGCATCCGGATGGCTTTCGATTTCAGAGCTAGAACGTAGGTCGATAAGATTCAGAATACTTAAGCTTTGTAAAACACCTTGGTCGTCCTCTGTTAACTCGGCTAGTTCGCCAGAACGGAACAACTTTCCTTCTAGTACACGCTTATTATCAGCACCGACATAACCGCCTAAATCACGGAAATTATCTTCACCATTAAGTACAATATGATGCTCATCTGAATAAACGACGTTCGCAGTAGTACCTCCACCGATCAAATAATGCTCTTGCATCGCAGCAAGATCGACGTCTAGTGTAGCTAAGAAATTATCGATGCCACCGTAGTTTTGGTCGATGTCCGCAAAGAAAGCTTCAATGTACTCTTGCTTGATCAGCATCGCTTCTGTCATTGCTTCTACACTAGAACTTTCTGGTGACCCCGCCTGTTCGTACATATATTCAGCCGTGTGCGCTTTATCTTCATACGTGTACTCATTCGACTTCAGGTAATCTTTAATAATGACATCTCGTGACACACCGAGTGATGCAAGAACAAGAGCAGATGTCATACCTGCACGATCCTGACCCGCGGTACAGTGCCAGATTGCGCCAGTCCCCTGTTCAAGTAAATCAAAGATTTCAGTCCATTGTTGAACCTTATAATCATCGACAACGTAGGCAGAAAGCATGAAATCTGAGACATCACCTGCCACCAATGCAGCAAAGTATTGCTCCATCATCTCATCGGCATCCATACCCGCTTGAGCAGCGCCGCTGGTGTCATCCATTAATGGGTAATGGAATGAAGTGATGGTCGCTGGAATCGCATCCGGATCGCTTTCAATCTCAGAGCTAGAACGTAGGTCGATAAGGTTATGAATATTTAAGCTTTGCAAAACATCTTGGTCGTCTTCTGTAAGCTCTGCTAGCTCACCTGAACGAAATAATTTGCCAGAAGCAATGCGTTTGTTATCTGCTCCAACATAGCCACCTAAATCGCGGAAGTTATCTTCACCCGCTAATACAATGTGATGCTCGTCAGAGTAAGAGGCACTCGCTGCTACGATGTCATTTTCTTGTGTGTCGTTATTGCCGTTACATGCAGTCAAAGCCGCAACTGCGGCGCTAATAGTCAGTATTCTGAATTTATTCTGTAAGTTCATTATTTTCCCTAATAACTAACCTAGGTTAGGTAAATCGTATTATTGAATGAGTCGCCATATAGCTTGGCTATTGAAGACGTAGGGCGTAACTTACATTGGGAATGTGACATGTATATGACTGTTTTATTGCGAATATTTCATAATTGACTTTTTATTGTAAAGAGGCCAAATGCTCGGAACGGTATGGTGAGCTGAGAATTGAATGAGTAAACATTTCCCCATTTAAGAACTGCAATGCACTTTTTTCCAATAACAACTTAGGTTTTGACTGTCCGTCCCCACAACATTAAGGTCAAATCGAAGAGATAGATAACTCGGTGTAAACGCGCTTTTGGCCTTCGAAATCATGGATGATTTCGCAGAGCATCCAAGGATGGACTTGCAGCGAGCCAAAAGCGTGTTTGCACAAAAAAACCTGCTGTAGGCAATTCAAAGAAATAAAGGCCAACGTGGCCACCAGCGAATATAAAGCCATGAAGCTTGCCCTGCCAACAAAGAAACTTCTCAACTTGTTTTCCAACAAGCCATCAAGCTTGAGACCCACGATCTCGCCAGCGAACCACTTGTTTGCTATATTAGCGCCCATCTAGCACGAGCATCGTGCCTTCCAACATTACAACAAAGGTCACTATGAAAATCGGTATTATTGGCGCCATGGAGCCAGAAGTTGCTCACCTAATCGCTTCAATGACAAATTCTGAATCGCAAACCATCGCGGGTATCGAGTTTGTTGCCGGACAACTTGAAGGCAAAGAGGTAATTGTCACGCGCTCGGGCATAGGAAAAGTGACCGCTAGCGTAGCAACCACATTACTTATCGAAAAGTATGCCCCCGATTACGTGGTTAACACAGGCTCGGCTGGCGGCTTCGTCGACAGTTTAGCCATTGGCGATATCGTGATTTCATCTGAAGTGCGTCATCACGATGTCGATGTGACCGCTTTTGGCTATGAGATTGGCCAGATGGCACAGCAGCCAGCGGCGTTTATTCCCGATGCCACATTGGTCTCTGCAGCACAAAAAGCCGTGGCCAGCTTAGGCGAAGTGAAAGCCATCGAAGGGCTGATTTGTACTGGCGACAGCTTTATCTGCGACCCTGCCCGTACTCAAACCATGTTAGCGAACTTCCCGACCATGGCCGCCTGTGAAATGGAAGGTGCCGCGATCGCTCAAGTTTGTCATCAGTTTAAGGTGCCTTTCGTGGTGATCCGCTCGCTGTCTGACAACGCCAATAACGACTCGCCAGTTGACTTTGACAGCTATATCGTTAAAGCCGGACACCATTCGGCAATGATGGTCATGGCGCTGCTACAACAGCTTTAATCGTCAGCTAAATATCGCAAAACACAGATGCCAGAGTTTACTGAGCTATTTTTACAAGACAGCCCCCTGTATCAAGGGGCGCTGATCTTGCTTGGGGCAATCGGGCTGGCAAAACTGGCACCACTCCCCAGGCATTTACAGCCTTTTTACTGGTATCAGCAACTGGCGCTCAGCCTAGCAGCCAAGGTCAATCACCCTTCCCGAGCGAATTCACAACAGACAACGGCAGGGTTTCTGTCGATA
The DNA here is from genome assembly GCF_022398315.1 of Shewanella sp. Isolate11. Lineage (GTDB taxonomy): Bacteria > Pseudomonadota > Gammaproteobacteria > Enterobacterales > Shewanellaceae > Shewanella. Next base: position 677,941 of record NZ_JAKEVF010000001.1, on the reverse strand, counting down.
TTATTAATCCTGGTGCCCTTCTGGCTTATCTTAGTGTTTATGCTGCAACTGGCGGCATATCCTTGGTTTTTTGAATTTGCCATTGTCTATTTTTGTCTTGGTGATGACAGCTTTGCCAAAGAGGCCGAGCACTATTCAGCCAGCTTACAACAGGGCAACAAGACGAAAGTACGATTGCAACTTGCCCCTTGGGTTGCAAGAAACACCACAAATTTGTCTGAAGTGGGTCTAAATAAAACTATTATCGAGAAACTGGTTTCAACACCTGTGTATGGCCTAGTTGCTGCTGTGTTGTTTTTTACCCTTGGCGGCGCAGCCCTGCTGTTAGGCGCAAGAATGATTAAACAACTGCAACTGAGCTGGCCATCGACCAATCCTCAGTACGCCTACTTTGGTAAACCTGCATATTATCTGAGTTACGCCCTGTACCTGTTTCCCATGGTGCTGTGGAACTTCACTTTGGCGCTACAAGCTGGGCCTAAAACATTGGCGCGCATGCTTAGACCTACAGTCAGTCCTTCGCCCATAAACCATGTACTGCCCAGCTACGATGTTGCCGCTCACGCACTCAATATCGAGTTAGGTGGCCCGCTGCAATTTGCCAATGGTAAACAGCAGGTTACCGACAAAGTGATGCGCCCTAAGGTCGGCACGCGTCAGGCTCCTGCAGCGACAGACATTTTATCGGCGCTCAAGTTAACTCAGCATGCCAGCCTGATTTGGATAATGGCGGTGATCATTATCCCCACACTCTGGGCAGTTCTGCGTTATCTGCACCATACAATGTAATATTGACCACACTTTAGACAAAACGCATATAGCATGACTAGACAAGCCATATTGGCTTGGTATGATGCCAAGTTATACTGATAACCCTGATGGGTAATTGCATCATTCACCCCACATAGGCGCGACGACTTTGTTTGATAATCTTCATATATCGCTAACGACACCAGCGCTGTTATTCCCCGCAATATCATTGTTACTGCTAGCCTATACCAATCGATTTTTCTCTCTGGCGGCACTTATCCGCAACTTAAGCAGTGACGGCACTCCGGTTCACAGTGGTCAGTTGAAGAATTTACGCCAGCGTATTGTCATCATTCGTCGTATGCAGGAAGCCGGGGTACTCAGCTTTGCCCTTTGTGTCTTGTGTATGATTTTTATCTATATTGGTTTTAATAAAACTGGCTCGCTCATCTTCGGTTCAAGCCTGTTACTGCTGCTCTACTCCCTACTGTTATCAGTGATTGAAATTCGTATTTCGGTCGATGCACTTAATTATCATCTGGAAGAGTTGGATCAATGAGCCAGTGGATCTACTTCTTTGACTTATGTGGCACCGCCGTTTTTGCTCTTTCGGGCGCGTTAGCGGCAGGCCGTCATCGCATGGATCCCTTTGGGGTGATCGTGCTGGCTTCGGTTACGGCCGTAGGCGGCGGTAGTATTCGTGATGCCTTATTAGGTACCACGCCCGTGTTTTGGATCCGCGACCCTAATTACATCATAGTGATCTTAGCGACAGTGCTACTGACATTGATATTTATCCGCAAGCCTAAGAAGGTAAATCAGTACACCTTACCGGTTGCCGATGCGCTAGGTTTAGCACTGTTTACCGTCATTGGTGCAGAAAAAGCCTTAAATCTTGGCCTAAGTGGTATGATTGCTGTGGTTATGGGCTTGATTACTGGTGTCGGAGGCGGCATTATTCGAGACCTGCTCTGTCGTCAGGTCCCAATGATTTTACGTACTGAAATCTACGCTACTGCTTCGATTTTTGGTGGGATTAGTTACACGGTTGCACAGACATTAGGCACGGCAAATAAAGTCTCACTGGCTATAGGTATGGTTAGCGCACTGGTGATTAGGTTAGCTGCCATTAAATGGCATTTGAAACTTCCGGCATTTGATTTAAAGAAAACATAATAATGATTAAGTATTTCCTATTTATTTTCTTCGCCCTTATTCCCGTTACCGCTAAGGCTAACCCCGGTGATATGCCTGCCGAACAACAGATGGCAATCCAATATATTCAGGCTATCACCGACCATGATTACCGCACTCTGGCCTCTTTCTATAATCGCGACAGCGTGTTTGTCGACCGTACGGCCAGCAAAGAATACAAAGGCAGACGCGATATTCTCGAATTCTTCGAACGTGCCCATCGTGGCGTATTAGAATACGATTTTAATATTGAGCACATGTATAACTCGGGTTCATTAGTGGTGATGATAGGCAATTATCATTATCGTGGCCCAGGCAGCCTATTTGGCAAACCAGGTAAGGTGATTGAACTTGCTATTCCTGGAGTGACAACGGTGCAATTAGATCTGGCCAATCACAGGGTCAAAGAGCATGAAGATTTAATGGATTATCAAACCATGCAAGATCAGCTCGCCACTCAATAGCGAGAAAATTTGAACAGAAAAAAGACCTGTTATTTCAGGCCTTTTTTATCTGGTATGACTAAACAAAGATTTACATCAAGGCTTATACCAAGGTGATTTTAGCGAACTTGCGCTTACCCACTTGAAACACCCCAGATTCACCCGCAGTAAGCTGTAGACGAGAATCTTCAATCTTAACGCCATCACGCTTAGCGGCGCCTTGCTTGATCATGCGCATCGCATCAGAGGTTGAATTGACTAAACCAGCTTCTTTAAGCACGTTAGCAATACCAATGCCTTCGCCCGCGTTGATCTCAACCTCTTCGATATCTTCAGGGATAGCTCCCTTTTGGAAACGATTAATAAACTCTTGATGAGCCGCTTCGGCTGCTGCTTCATCGTGGAAGCGAGCAATGATCTCTTTTGCCAATAAGATTTTCACATCTCTTGGGTTTGTCCCTTGCTCGACGTCAGCCCTCAGCTGAGCAATTTCCGTTAATGGACGGAATGACAATAAGTCAAAGTAACGCCACATTAAATCATCAGAAATCGACATGATTTTGCCAAACATCTCACCGGCTGGCTCACTCACACCAATATAGTTGTGCGCCGACTTAGACATCTTCTTTACGCCGTCTAAGCCTTCAAGCAGTGGCATCATGATCACGGTTTGTGGTTTCTGACCTTCGGCTTTTTGTAGCTCTCGGCCCATCAGCAGGTTGAACTTCTGATCGGTACCACCCAACTCAACATCGGCTTTAAGCGCAACAGAGTCATAGCCTTGTAGCAGAGGATACATAAACTCGTGGATCGCAATCGACTGACCCGAAGCATAACGCTTCTTAAAGTCGTCACGTTCCATCATACGTGCCACGGTTTGCTGCGAGGCTAAACGGATCATACCCGCGGCCCCTAATGGTTCTAACCAGCTAGAGTTAAATTCGATACGGGTCTTGGCCGGATCAAGAATTTTATACACCTGCTCTTTATAGGTTTCAGCGTTGGCCAATACCTGTTCGCGTGTCAAAGGCGGACGAGTACTGTTTTTACCACTTGGGTCACCCACCATGCCGGTGAAGTCGCCAATCAAGAAGATCACTTCATGACCTAACTCTTGAAAAGTACGCATCTTATTAAGAATAACGGTATGGCCAAGATGGATATCGGGAGCGGTTGGGTCAGCACCCAACTTAATGCGCAGAGGACGGCCCTCTTTCAGTTTCTCAACTAGGTCCGTTTCGAGTAATATCTCGTCAGTTCCACGTTTAATTTCTGCTAATGCTTGGTCTAAATCAGCCATCTTGGCAGCTACTCCTAACAGCCTATAGGTAAATAATGGGAACCAATGTTACTTGTTAGCCAGCACAAATGAAAGAGTGTACACTAACAGGATCGCCTTAAGTGTTAGAAATTGGTATCGGAGTCAATGGCAAAGGTAATTACACTATTAAAATTGTTACCCAGATTTCATCAGATCCTGTTGAGTATCTTGGTAGTGATCACTTTAGCAGTACTGCTTATGCCCACCGACAATGCTCAAGCATCTCGTGCTACTAACCATTCACTTTCAGGCACAGTATCTCTTGCGGATTCAGGCTCAAATTCAAACAGCACCGAAAACGCCAATGTCTATCCGGTGCCTCTCGCCTTTAGAAAACCCCTTGCCCCCAGCTCAGAAGCCATAGCACAAAGTGTTAATGCCCCTAGCGGACAAACATTGTCTCACAGCACTATCGACACCGTAGCAACACCGGCAGAGCCCGTTGAGATCAGCAAGCAGTTTACCGTTCGAAAAGGAGACACCCTAGCGGCACTCTTTAAGCGCGCAGGGCTTAGCGCCCGTGACGTGTATGAAATTACTCAATTACCCAAAGCCAAAAAGAACTTACTTAAAATCCTTCCCGGCGAAGAAATAGAGATAGTGAAAACCCAAGCTGGAGAATTAAGTAAAGTTCGCTACCACCTTAACCCTATCTCAACCTTAGAGATCAACAAACAAGACTCAGGTTACAGCGAGCAAGTGGTCGATAAACAAGTAGAAAGTCGCACTAAATTTGCCAATGCGACTATCAGCAGTAATTTCTGGAATGCCGGCGTCAATGCGGGGTTAACCCCAAATCAAATCATGCAGTTGGCCACTATATTCGGCTGGGATATCGATTTCGCGTTGGATATCAGGCAAGGGGATAATTTCGCCATTCTGTTCGAAGAAGAATACGCCGATGGTCAATTCCTGCAAAACGGTAATATTCTTGCCGCCGAGTTTGTTAACCAAGGCGATAAATATACTGCTGTGCGTTACACCGACGGTAACTACTACTCTGCCGAAGGGCGCAGCATGCGTAAGGCCTTTTTACGCTCACCGGTCGACTTTAAATATGTCAGCTCTAGCTTTAATCCTCGTCGATTACATCCGGTAACAGGTCAGGTTAAAGCCCACCGCGGCGTCGATTATGTGGCTGCGGTTGGCACGCCGATTAAGGCGGCGGGTAAAGGCAGAGTGATTAAGTCTAGCTATAACCAGTACAATGGTAATTATGTGTTTATTAAGCACAATGAAACCTATACCACTAAATATCTGCACCTGAAAAAACGCAACGTAAAGCAGGGACAGACGGTGAAACAGGGACAGATCATCGGCACCTTAGGCTCCACTGGCCGAGTCACCGGCGCCCATCTGCACTACGAGTTTATTGTTAACGGCGTCCACCGTAATCCACGTACGGTGAAATTACCGCAATCACTTCCTATCGCTCAAAAAGAGAAGACTCAGTTCCTCGCTCTTAGCCAGCAATTAATGGCTAAACTGGAACAGAACAAACAGGTTCAGCTTGCCGCTCAATAGGACTCAATAATGACCCAGCAATACTATATCGGCCTCATGTCTGGCACCAGCATGGATGGCGTTGACGCCGTGCTTGTGGATTTCAGTGACAGCAAAGTCACGCTAGTAGAAACTCACACCGTCGAACTTCCCAGCCACCTGTTAAGCGGATTACAACGTCTTTGTCAGTCTGGCAGCGATGAAATTAACCGTATGGGAACCTTAGACAGAGGTGTAGCTAAGCTGTTTGCTCAAGCCGTTAATGAGCTAGTTGCTAAGGCAAACATTGATAAGCAGCAGATCATTGCTATTGGTAGCCACGGCCAAACCATACGCCACATGCCCAATCTAGAGATGGGCTTTACCTTACAAATTGGCGATCCCAATACCATTGCGGCACTGACAGGCATAGATGTTGTTGCCGATTTTAGACGTAAAGATATCGCCTTAGGCGGCCAAGGCGCACCGCTAGTTCCGGCATTCCACCAGCAGCGATTTGCTAAAGTGGGCAGCAAGCGGATGATCTTAAATATCGGTGGGATCTCGAACATCACCTATCTTCCCGGCGATGCCAGCCAAGTGGTCGGTTTTGATAATGGCCCAGGCAATACCTTAATCGACTCTTGGATCAAACAGATCAAAGGCGAGTCTTTTGACGATAATGGCCAGTGGGCCGCAAGCGGTAACACTGATGAAAAGCTACTTGGTCATATGTTGTCGCATTCTTATTTCTCATTAAGCGCGCCCAAAAGCACAGGCCGAGAGCTGTTTAACCAAGCTTGGCTCGAGCAGCAAACTGCCGACTTTGGCTATCTGGATGAAGCCGATATTCAGTCGACGTTACTGGACTTAACCTGCCACAGCATTGCCAATGATTGCTTAAAGCTGACCGACAATGCCGAGCTGTATGTCTGTGGTGGCGGCGCTTTCAACGGTGAGCTATTACGACGCCTTGCTGTGCTACTGCCTAATTACAGAGTCACCACTTCAGCCGATTTAGGTATCGACCCCAAATGGGTAGAAGCCATCGCTTTTGCCTGGCTAGCCAAGCGCCATAAACGTGGCTTATCGGGTAACCTTCCTGCGGTAACCGGTGCCAGTCGTGAAGCTGTTTTAGGTGGACTATTTCCCGCAGCGTGATAGTCATCATCAGCTAAAAACCTATGACAAGGCGACATCGTCTTGTCATACCTTGCGTTTAAACTCTTCCTTGTTATTGAAAACATGAAAATTTCGCTGTCTATTTGCGTATTTAGCGCTAAAGTAGAAGTGATGTTTATTCAAACAGTTCTGTCACAATACTCAGTAATACAAGGAAAGGTTATATGAATATGACGCAAAAAATGACCGCCGAGTTTTTAGGTACACTCTGGTTGGTATTAGGCGGCTGTGGTAGTGCGGTACTTGCTGCGGCATTTCCCGATGTAGGGATTGGCTTACTTGGTGTCTCCTTGGCTTTCGGTTTAACCGTGTTAACCATGGCCTATGCAGTGGGACACATTTCTGGTTGCCACCTCAACCCTGCCGTCTCTTTTGGTCTGTGGGCTGGCGGACGTTTTCCTGCCAATGAACTACTACCTTATATTATCGCTCAGGTCGCAGGAGGCATTACCGGTGCAGGGATTTTATATCTTATCGCGTCAGGTAACGCCGACTTTAGCCTCGCCGATGGGTTAGCTTCTAATGGTTATGGTCAGCACTCTCCCGGCGGCTATACGTTAACGGCAGCCTTGGTCTGTGAAGTGGTGATGACGCTGTTTTTCTTGTTGATCATCTTAGGGGCAACCGATGAACGCGCACCTCAAGGTTTCGCCCCTATCGCCATCGGCCTAGGGTTAACCTTGATTCACCTAATCAGTATTCCGGTGACAAATACGTCAGTAAATCCAGCTCGTAGTACTGGTCCTGCGCTGTTTGTCGGTGACTGGGCAGTGTCACAACTATGGCTATTCTGGGTTGCTCCGATTGCCGGCGCCATTATTGCGGGTGTGATTTACAAGTTCTTTAAACCGCAACAGTAGCGTAAATCCTCTTGATGCAAATAAACGCCAACCTAGCAACAGGTTGGCGTTTTGTTATTTTATCCGCTGAAAATTTTTTATACTCAGAGTCAACAGGTGTTATTATGACGCCCAATCGGCTAAGCCATTTAATAAAGAGTACACCATGACCAAAAGCGCAAAAGATGCCAGCAATATGACTCCTGAAGCCCGTTACGATTATTTAGTCGAGCAGGCAAAGGCTGAAAAGACTTTGTGGACACTTCAAGATAGTGATGGCTGCGTTATGCTGACCACAGACGAAGAAGATTGCATTCCTATGTGGCCATGCGAACAAACGGCAAAAATGTGGGCTGTCGACGACTGGGCCGATTGTGTCCCATTAGCTATCCCGCTAAACGAGTGGTTAGAGCGCTGGGTATTGGGCATGCAAGATGACGATCTATTTGTGGCAGTTTTCCCAGTTGAAGATGACTTAGGTGTCGTGATACCACCTTATGAGCTTGAACAGCGTCTGACACCAAAGCAACGTCATTAATGTGAGTGTTGAATAACCTGAGTTAGGGAGAGATGTCGTTGCAACCTTCGATACCCTCGGCTGATAAGGCCAATACACAACAACGAACCAAGTTACCTAAACGCTTAATAGCATTAATGTTATTTTTAAGCATCGCGTCTATCAGTGGCTTAATGGCCAACCAAGGCGTGCTGCTTTGTGTTTTAACCTTGTTGATGGTGATTGCAGTATTAGGGCGCCAACGTGCGGGGTTGTACTTGTTGCGGGGCTATACCATAGCGCAACTGGGGCTGATCAGCTTATTACCGGTTATTTTGTATGACCCAGATAATTTAGTGGCGGGCCCTTCCAGCTATCACTTGGGTCAATGGCAAGCCAAAATCCCAGACTCCTTAGTTTTTGCAGTACTGATTATTATCGCTATGGTGCAAGTGTGGATAGCATTTACCGCTAAGGTGAGTGCCTACTGCGATACTAAAAATAACATGAATATCATGCGTTAATCTGGATCAATGCTCCATTACGCCCTGATTAGCTATTCTTAGTCACTGGGGATAATTCAGTTAAGAGGAGAACCTCTTAACTGAATGGTGTTATGCAGATGCTAACTTTTTATAGATATGTTTTGCTTCAATCTTTGAACAAAGAATTAAACAGAGAAGCTGGCACCACAGCCACAAGTCGTAGTGGCATTCGGGTTCTTCACAAAGAAACGAGACCCTTCTAATCCTGAGGTATAGTCCACCTCGCCGCCTACAAGGTATTGTAAGCTCATTGGGTCAACGACTAGCTGAACCCCTTGTTTCTCAACAGTGAAGTCACCCTCATTCACCTTCTCATCGAAAGTAAAGCCGTACTGAAAGCCTGAGCAGCCACCACCGGTAACGTATACACGCAGTTTTAGCGCGTCATTTTGCTCTTCATCCAACAAGGTTTTTACCTTTGAAGCTGCCGCGTCGGTAAAACGGATTGGCATTGTATCTTCAGCTTGTTCAGTCATTACTACCTCTTACATCGGTTTGCTGAGCGGAATTATCCGATACCTGACCATTTTGTTCAAGTAATAGTCGAGGTTCTGGTGAAATCGTTTCATTGTTGTTATTCGTATTGTCATCACTCGCGTCATTTTGAGCATCACTGCTGCTAGGCACATCAGAAGTTGTATTAAACAGTTCCTGCGCGCTAAAGCTCTGTTCGACGCTAGCCCCTTTATTCCAACGGCTAGAAGGCACTGTGACTTTCACCTCAATACGTGACAGTTCAAAATCGGCGGGTAGAATAAGCTCAGTCTCTAATACTTGGAAATAACGAAAACTAAACTCTAATTTATCTTCGACCAAAGAAGCTAAGGTCAATTGGCTTACCTTACCTTGCTGCAGGCCAACGAAAGTCAATTCGGCATGCCCTTTTAACGCCTGCTTGCGTTTTTGCAGCTGAGTGAGGATTAACTTAATTCGATATTGGTTGCTTAGCAGACTCGGCGTCATCTCTAAGCCATGAATGGCCACGCCATCGGCTTGATACTCAGGTGCCATAACGCTGCGATAAAAAGCGAGTTCGCGCTCAAGCTCTTTCTGCTTTTGGTGCTGAACCGCAAACATTTGCTGCATATTATTGTTAGCTTCACGTTCAACCGATAACTCAAGATTACGCGCGGCTAACACTTCGGCTTGAGCCGTTAATGCCTTGCTGAGTTCGACTTCTCGCTTCGACCCTGTCTCTTGATACAGAGGATATTGAGATGACCATAGATCCCAAGTCAGTACGCCAATTAAAAAGGCGACAATGCTCAATGACAACAGATAAACACTCGATGGGCGAATTTTTCGCTCAATCACTTGCATGCGATCGACCCAGCGATGATAATTTAGCATTAACTATTAGCCTCTTATAAAAAATTCGACACTCACGCTATCACGTACAACTCAGGTTTGCCCGGAAGGTTACTTTGCAGCTAACAATAAATAGTGTCATTAAGCAATGCCAGAAATACCTCAATACCGACCTAAAAGATAAGCTGTCGCAGGCCAAAATCAGCGTACAACTTTGCGGGCTGGCGTTAACCTTTGCCTTGGTCGCTTCCGTAGTGATTATACTATTCCGTCTGTTGCTGCACTGGTTGAACGCATTAACGCAAACACAAGAGTGGGATTTTACTGGTAACTTTGGTGACTGGCGAGTGCTAATGCCACTTTTCGGGGCATTGTTAATCTGGTTAGTGGCCATTCTGGGATCTAAACGCTACAAACGTATGGGGATTGCCTATGTGATGCATCGCATGAAGCTGCATTACGGCAAAATTCCTCTGCAATCGGCACCGGGACAGTTTTTTCAGGCTTTATTTGCTCTCGCCACCAACTTCTCGGTAGGAAGAGAAGGCCCTGCGATTCATTTAGGGGCTGTCAGCGCTAGCTTCATCGCCGAAAAATTTAAACTACCTGATAATAGCGTGCGCATCATGTGCGCCAGTGGTATTGCCGCAGGAATTGCCGCAACCTTTAACGCTCCGCTTGCGGCGGTGATTTTCGTATTTGAAGTGGTACTGCGGGAATACAAGGTACATTACTTCTTTCCCATTATGCTCTCGGCCATTTGTGGTGCTTTTACCAGCCGATTGGTGTTTGGTAATGTGCATGAATATGAGCAGATAGGAATTATCCATATTCCCTTATCTCAATATCCTATTCTGGCCTTGAGTGGTTTAATTCTGGGGTGTCTGGCGGCGTTATTTAACCATACTTTGCTGCAAGTCACCGCTAGAGGCCAACAATGGCCGTTAATCTACCGTTTATTATTAGCGGGAGTGATCACCACTATCGTAGGGTTACTGATCCCACAAGCGCTGGGTAGCGGTGATATGGCGATTAACCATGCTATTAGCGAACATCCGAGTTTGCTGCTGTTGTTTGGCCTATTAATTGGCAAGATGGTGGCCACTATCGCGGCCATTGGTCTGGGTATCCCCGGAGGGATTATCGGTCCTTTGTTTGGCATCGGGGCGGTCATTGGCGCCATTTTAGCGGCGATTAGCGCCTTCTTGTTTCCGGCGATCGCGCCTTATGTTGGTTTGTATACCATTATGGGAATGACTGCCATGATGGGCGTTTGCCTTAGCGCTCCATTAGCGGCGTTAGTGGCATTATTAGAACTGACCAATAACGCCTCGATCATTTTACCCTCGATGTTCGTCACTATTCCGGCATTCCTCATTGCGCACCAAGCCTTTAATACTAAATCACTATTCTACCGGCAGCTGGATATCATGGGGCTAGATTATAAAATTTCATCCCTGCAACTTGGACTACAAAAACTAGGCGTGCGTGCGATCATGGACAGACGCTTTGTTATCGTTAAAGACAATAATGAACTGCTGCTAGAGGTGCTTAAACGCGCCGAAGGACGTTCGGTGTTGGTGCAAAATAGCCTAGGCGAAATGGAGATGTTGCAGCTCGAACTGCAGTCGACTGCAGATGCCAGCACCCTCACTCGTCATCCAATTCAAGGTTTACCCGATACCAGTACCCTACTGGAAGTGTATGAGATTTTATCTAAAGATCGCCGCGGAGAAGTATTCATCTATCAAGATAGTATCGAGAAGGTTATCGGCGTGATTAGCTGGACCATGCTGTATAAAGAGATCACTTCCGGACAGATTTAACCGATTTCTCTAGCACGTTTTTTCTTGAAAACGCAGTGAGAGCCAGTACACAAATACTCGCTAAATTAGTGCTACAACGATTCCACTAGGGTAGGAGAACTGATATAGTATCGCCTCAGCCACCCTACGATAACTTTAGGGCCAAATGACCTTGCTCACTGAGGTTATAGAAGCCCAACAAACTGGAAATAAAGGCTGATGACTCAGTTTCAAGGTTCACACATCCTCTCGGTAAACCAGCTTAATCTCGAAGCTATACAAGATATTTTTGCTGTTGCCACCCGCATGACCCCATACGCCCTAAGACAGAAACGCACTACAGTATTAGACGGCGCCATTTTAGGTAATCTGTTTTTTGAACCCAGTACCCGTACTCGGATCAGCTTTGGTTGTGCCTTTAGCCTGCTAGGCGGTAAGGTCAATGAAACTGTGGGCATGGAAACATCTTCGCTATCTAAAGGCGAGTCACTCTATGACACCGCCCGCGTGCTATCGAGTTATTCTGACGTTATCGCGATGCGCCACCCACAAGCTTTTTCAGTTAAAGAGTTTGCCGAAGGCAGTCGTGTTCCTGTGATTAACGGTGGTGACGGCTCTAACGAGCACCCAACTCAGGCACTGCTTGATCTGTTCACCATCCAAAAAGAATTAGCTTCACGTGGCCAAGATATTAGCGGCATGCATATCGCTATGGTAGGTGACTTGAAGTATGGCCGTACGGTACATTCGTTATCGCGCTTGTTATGTATGTATAAGGACGTGACTTTTACCCTTATCTCCCCTACTGAGTTAGCAATGCCCGACTATGTGATCGATGACATTGAAAATGCTGGGCATAAGATCACAATAACAGACCAACTTGAAGGCAATTTAGTTCAGGCTGATATACTCTACCTGACGCGTATTCAAGAAGAGCGTTTTCCATCGCAGGAAGAGGCAAATAAATACCGTGGTAAGTTCCGCTTAAACCACAATATTTATACAAAAAATTGTAAATCAAACACTGTGATCATGCATCCGCTGCCACGGGACTCTAGAGAACAAGCAAACGAGTTAGACAATGACTTAAACAGTCATCCTAATTTAGCCATCTTTAGACAGGCAGATAACGGACTCTTAATTCGCATGGCACTGTTTGCACTGACATTGGGTGTTGATTCACTACTTGAACAACATGAATGTCCAGTTAATTGGTATTCACAAAAAGCCAGCATCTAAGCTGGCAATTGACGTTAAGGATCTCGCATGACCCGTTCTGAAACCCTATTTGAGCAGGCTAAAAAAACTATCCCTGGTGGTGTTAACTCTCCAGTTCGCGCCTTCAATGGTGTCGGTGGCTCACCACGCTTTATCGAAAAAGCGGACGGTGCTTATATCTATGATGCCGATGGTAAAGCCTATATCGATTACGTCGGCTCTTGGGGGCCAATGATTTTGGGTCATAACCACCCTAAAATCCGTGCCGCTGTATTAGCAGCGGTAGAGAACGGCTTGTCATTTGGTGCGCCAACAGAGCTTGAAGTTCAAATGGCTGAGAAAGTGATCGAAATGGTGCCATCTATGGAGCAAGTCCGTATGGTGAGCTCTGGTACCGAAGCGACCATGAGTGCCATTCGTTTGGCTCGTGGTTTCACTAATCGTGACAAGATCCTGAAGTTTGAAGGTTGTTACCACGGCCATGCTGACTGCTTGTTAGTTAAAGCAGGTTCTGGCGCATTAACACTTGGTCAACCAAGTTCTCCAGGTATTCCTGAAGATTTCGCAAAGCACACCTTAACTGCTGTGTATAACGAACTTGAGTCGGTGAAAACCATCTTCGAACAGTACCCAGAAGAGATCGCCTGTATCATCCTTGAGCCTGTTGCAGGCAACATGAACTGTATTCCTCCAATCCCTGGTTTCTTAGAAGGTCTTCGTGCCCTTTGTGACCAATACGGTGCGCTGCTGATCATCGACGAAGTCATGACAGGTTTCCGCGTATCGAAGAGCGGTGCTCAAGGTCATTATGGCATCACGCCAGACTTGACGACCTTAGGTAAAGTGATTGGTGGTGGTATGCCTGTGGGTGCATTCGGTGGTCGTAAAGACGTGATGCAATTTATCGCGCCAACGGGACCTGTTTACCAAGCCGGTACACTGTCAGGTAACCCTATAGCAATGTCTGCGGGTTTAGCTCAGATGGACGCCCTTTGTGAAGAAGGCCTATACGAAGAACTCGCGGCGAAAACGAAACGTATCGCCGAAGGCTTTAAAGCTGCTGCGAACAAGCACGGTATTCCACTTAGCATCAACTATGTAGGTGGCATGTTCGGTTTCTTCTTTACTGAGTTAGAGCAAGTCACCCGTTTCGACCAAGTGACTCAGTGTGATGCCGAAGCATTCCGCGCCTTCTATCACGGCATGTTGGACGAAGGCGTTTACCTAGCACCAAGTTCTTATGAAGCCGGTTTCCTTTCTATGGCTCATGGCGAGAAAGAACTTGAAGCCACATTAGCCGCTGCCGATCGCGTATTTGCCTCAATGGTTGGATAACTCTTAGCTTGGCTAGCACATAAAAAGGACGCATCGAGCGTCCTTTTTTATTTTCAGAAACTGTCTTCTACAATCCACTGACGTCATATAACCAAAGACCTTCCCAAGGATAGTCATAAAAACTGGTATAAATCGATTTATCAAAATGAAATATGATAAATAATTTATAATTGGTATAAATCTCTAAGCAAACCTGTAAATCCGCATTAATCTAGTGATATTGACCACGGATAAAACCTTTGGCAAAAGATAACCCTGAATCACAAGCTTCAATAGCGCGCCAGCTCTCACTTTCGTCAAAATTCAGATCTAGATAACACTTGCCTATTTAACCATCCTATGGTCAGATCCTCGCGTACCATACCAACCTTAACTAAACCTTGATAGAACTCACATCATTCTAAAGCCATTTAGATGCAGATGTTAGTCGGCTGTAGGAACCAATGTATGCTCGACATTTTCCTGATATCTCTTGCTGTACTTGCGCTACTAAGCATTGTTTTTGAAGAAGTTACTCATCTAAATAAAGCTAAAACCACACTGTTTTTCGGCTGTATTGCCTGGGTGACTTTGTTCGTTGCAGCTGAAGATCCACAACATCAGAAATTGATCGCCGGTGAGTTAAATGAAAACTTACTTGAAATTGCGACCCTGTGGCTATTCCTCATGTCGACCATGACCTTTGTGGCTTATCTCAACGCCAAAGGAATGATCCAGGTTGTGGTACAAAAACTCTTCCCACAAAAAGTCTCGGTAAGAATATTGATGATTCAGGTTGCCCTGTTTTCTCTATTCCTCTCCGCTATTTGTGATAACGTCACCGCAACGCTAGTTTCTCTGGGACTACTGACGACCTTTCAACTCGAAAGTCAGATGAAACGCCGCATGGCTGTGCTTATCATCTTCGCAGTGAACTCAGGCGGCGTGGCATTGATCACCGGGGATGTCACCACCTTGATGATCTTCCTTGAAGGCCACGTACATATTTCTCAGCTGTTAATCTTATTTATCCCAGCGGCAATCAGCGTCACCCTGCTGGCGACGCTATTTTCACTGAAAGCCGAAGGCCATGTCAGCACCACGCCGATTAAACGCCAATACAATTCGGTTGACGTCCTTATTGCAGTGATATTTCTCATCACGATTGTCATGACCATGGTGCTGAATATCTTCTTCGGAATTCCTCCGGTATTGACCTTCTTATCGGGTCTATCGATCATGTTTTTAGTGGGCACCACTTCGCGCAGTAACAAGGAAGAGTTACAAATCCTTGAATATATCCGTCAAGTTGAGTTCGATACTCTGCTCTTCTTCCTCGGTATTTTATTACTTGTGGGCATGCTTAAAGAGATTGGCACCCTGCACCTTCTTACAGAGGTTTACACCAAGTTTGATCCCCATGTGTCTAACTTCGTCACAGGTATTGGTTCAGCGATCCTCGATAACGTGCCGCTAACCGCAGCGCTGCTTAAAGCTGATCCCGTGTTAACGACGCCAGAATGGCTCGGTTTAACTTATTCAGTGGGTGTGGGTGGTTCACTGTTAGTTATCGGTAGTGCAGCGGGTATTATCGCTATGAGCAAGGTGAAGGAGCTGACTTTTGTCTCTTACCTAAAATATGTACCGGCTCTGCTTCTGTGCTACTCGGTGGGATATGGCTTAACCCTATTCTTAGCAATTGAGATATTTAGCTAACCGGCTTAACGAGCCCTTAAAAATAAAGGCGATGAAATAATTCATCGCCTTTATTATTGGTCTTGTCCCTTCCTGAAATACATTGACATAGAGAGGACTTCTTTATGACAACAAACGCAGCCTAGATAGCCGGTACTTTAAATTGAGTCCCTGATACTTCGAGCACCACATCCCTAGGTCTTATCTCGATAATTTTCAGTTTACCACCAATGCTATCGCCTTCTTGTAGCTCAGCGCCATCAACATTGAGCCAGCGGTTATTCGCATTACTCGAGTAAACATGGGCCATGATATTAAATTCTGGTACCTGTAACTGCACTCCAGCCGGCAACTGACCATAGGAGGGAATATCATCGGCTTTGGTCTCAGGAATAGGATCTAACTCAGGCTCAGTAACCGGTTTTGCAATGGCATTTTGTTTCTCAACCTCAGCTAACGCTGCCTGAAATGCCGCCACTAAATTATCTGATGGCTCAGTCAGTTGTGTGGATTGAGCTTGTTCTGCTTGTCTAGCTTCAACTGGAGCGCCTTGTTCTAACCCTACTTCGTTAGCAGCTTCATCGACCTGAGCTTGCAGTGAGTTAAGTAAATCTTGTCCCCGTTGATTACTATTGGCTCCCAAGATAATGGGCTCTGAATCAAGCTCTTCAGCAGCAGTCGCCATTGCGATGGTATTTGAACCTTTAGCTAAATTCATCTGAGCCGCTTGCGGTTGAACGCTTGGCTGGTAATAGCTTGTAGTCACAGGACGCTCAACCGCCACAGGTAAAGCCACTTTTCCAGCCAATTTCACCGATGCATTGGGGTTATCGACTTGCGCAGCAGAGACAGTTGTGGAAGCTAATTGGGTTGCTGATGGCTTTTGATTCTGTCTTTCAAGCTCAGGCTGAGCAGCCGTTTGTGAGATGGGCTGCGTTGACGAACTATTATCGCTATTTTTGCCTAACGGGCTCACAGGGCTGAGCAACCAAGCAATCAACACCATCAATGCTATTAACCCCAATAGCAGGGCTAACTTCACACCTAAATGCAGCCCTTGATTCATCTGTTGGTACTGAGCTCTTGGGGTGATCACCGGGTCAATCATTTGATCTTGCTGCTTAGCCCGAGTCACCGCATCGAGTAATATCGACATTAAGAGCGCCCTCCGCTCTCTAGCAAGCGTGGGCCTTGGTCACTCAAATACAAGTTTAACTGGACCAACGTTTGATGACCTGCAATCGCGTCCGCTCGTAATCCATGCTGGCGCTGGAAGCTTTTCAACTCTTGCTCCAATTGATCATCAAATGAACTGACTAATCGAGGCGATTTTTTCTGAATATGTGCCAGAGCATTTTCTAACCACTGTATTTGCGAAACTGGCGCACTACGACCAATCTCCTTGGGTTGATAATCGGGTGTCTGCCACAGCAACTCAAACGTGCCAGCAAAGTGGCGATTGAACCACTCTCTATCGACCCATAGCTGTTGCTCTGACAACTGCATTAATAATTGGTCGCCTTGTCGAGAAACAACAGTGCCATAGAAAGCTTGTTGATTTTCATCCTGTAAATAGACAACCGCCGGATAGTTTAACCTGACTAGCGAGTTCCAGTTTCCCTGCTGCTGGAAGCAATCTAACCCTTGCTGCTGCGCCGATTGGCAAACTGTCATGCCAACATAAGGAACCTTGCCCCACACGCCCAAGATGGCAGCATAAGCGCTGTCAATATTGCGACTTTGAGCGATAGCGTTACGTAACACTTGCTGGCTGGACGACAAGGTTTCAGGCTGTTTTTGCGCTTCTATCGGCTGTGCCATCTGCGGTTCAGCTCGCGCTTGTTGTATTACCGAGGGTGACTCTTGTTCCTGAGGCGTCAAAACCGAAGTTTGGTTAAACAGATACCAAGCGCCGACAAAGGTGACACTGGCAGCGACAACCGCAATACTTGGCCACCATAGATTGGAGCTAGGTTTAATCTCTTCACCAAACACCTCGGCCGCAGCAGTACGAACCATATTGGCATCAATCGGCACTTTAGACTGAGCATAGCCGGCCATTAGCGCACGCTCACATAACAGGTTTATCAGACGAGGAATACCACCACTGTATTTATGCAGTGCCTTAATCGCACCACGATGAAATAGAGGCTCATGACGACCAGCTACTTGCAGTCGATGTTGCACATAGAGTGCGATTTCCGCTTCGGTTAAAGGCAACAGATGATAACGAGCAGTGATCCGCTGGGCTAACTGACGCAGTTCCTGGCGTTTTAACAACTGTTGCAACTCAGGCTGACCAATTAAAATCACCTGCAATAGCTTCTTGGTGTCGGTCTCAAGATTGGTTAATAATCGCAGCTGTTCTAACACTTCAGCGCGCAGGTGCTGCGCCTCATCGATAATCAAAACCGTATTACGGCCCTTATTATGATTAGCGAGCAAGAATTGACTGAGCTGATCGGTCAGCTGTTTTAGGGTTGGTGACTCACCATAGTGAATATCTAACTCATCACATAGGGTTGCGAGTAGCTCTAACTCAGTAAGCGATGGATTAAGAATAAATGCCGTATCGGTATTCTCAGGAAGCTGATTCAGCAAGCTGCGAGAAACTGTGGTTTTTCCGGTACCCACTTCCCCCGTCAGCAGCACAAAGCCACCGGTTTCACCTAATCCATAGGTTAAATGCGCCAATGCCTCACGATGTCTATCGCTAAGAAAAAGATAATGCGGATTCGGAGCAATCGAAAATGGGTTATCGTTAAGTCCATAAAACGCTTTGTACATGCCAACTTGAGTCCCAAGAGATAAATAACGATTCAAATTAATCCTTGAGGCTAACATTGTCAAAACTTCCCCCTAAATACTTGCTCAGCATCGTGGCAGAAACGATACGAATAATCCGCTTAGCCATGATAAGCTAGTGTTAGTTAAGGCGTTCATTGATAAACGAGACAATACAGTGAAGATCTATTTAGTGGGCGGCGCCGTCCGAGACCAATTATTGCAGATACCGATTAAAGATCGCGATTATATGGTGGTCGGAGCCACGCCAGAGCTGATGTTTAATCTAGGATACAGCCAAGTTGGTAAAGACTTCCCGGTATTTCTGCACCCAAAAACGGGGCAAGAGTACGCCCTCGCCCGCACCGAACGTAAAACCGCTCAAGGCTACCAAGGCTTCAGCTGCTATGCCGCCCCCGATGTTACCGTGGAGGATGATCTTCTCAGGCGTGATCTCACTATCAATGCTATTGCACAAGATGAAGATGGTAGCTTAATAGACCCTTATGGCGGTCAACAAGATATTGAAAATCGTCTCTTACGCCATGTCTCCGATGCCTTTATTGAAGATCCATTAAGGGTACTTCGAGTCGCACGCTTCGCTGCGCGTTTTCATCACCTCGGCTTTAGTGTGGCGCCTGAAACGCTGGCATTAATGCAACGGATCGCCGCCAGTGGAGAACTCGATACACTGACTCCTGAGCGAGTATTTATCGAGCTCGATAAGGCCCTATCAACAAAATCGCCGCAGATTTTTTTCGAAGTACTTAGGCAGAGCAACAGCCTACACAGTTTATTTCCTGAGATTGAAGCTTTATTCGGGGTACCACAACCAGAAAAATGGCACCCTGAAGTCGATACCGGCATCCATACCTTAATGGTGGTCGAGCAAGCTGCCTTGTTGTCTGATGATAATGCCGTGCGATTTGCCGCCTTAGTTCATGATTTAGGTAAAGCCCTGTCACCGAAACAGTATTGGCCAAAGCATCATGGACATGGACAAAAAGGGCTCGTTCTGATCAAAGCATTATGTGAGCGGCTACGAGTACCAAACGAATACCGAGACTTGGCACTACTGGTGAGCGATCAACATCAGAATATTCACCAAGCCTTCGAGCTCAAACCGCAAACCTTAATCAAACTATTTGATAAAGCCGATTTATGGCGCAAGCCACATCGACTTTCACAGCTTTTACTTGCCTGTGAGGCAGACATGAAAGGCAGAACCGGGTTTGAGCAATCTGAATATCCACAGGCAGATTATCTACGACAAGCATTTCAACTCGTCAGCAGTGTCGCCACTAAGCCCATTGTCGAAGCAGGATTCAAAGGAGCCGAGATAAAGGCTGAATTAATGCGTCAACGTATTGAAATACTGTCAAATTACAGACAGTTAGCCCATTAAAGTTTACCAAATATCGTCAAATGTGAAATTTTAGTGATATATAGACAAAAAAATCAGCAAAAAGCGCAGAGAAACTTGCTTTTAGCCATTCTTAAGATATTGTATAAAGACCCGTTTGTGAAAATTCATAGCAAAATAAAATAGCTATGACATAATTAACAACGTTGCAGTTGTGATCAGCTGCTCCATTCAAACCAACTATTTAAAGGGACTGCCCCATGAACAAAAAAGTACTGATGATTGCTGGTATAGCTATGACAGCCCTTCTTGGTGGTTGTGCAAACAACACTGAGATGGAAGAAAGCGTTGCTAACCTAAGCAACAAAGTTGATCAGTTATCTGCTGAAGTAAGCTCTCTTAAATCAGAGCAAGGTGCACTAGCTGCTGACGTTAAAGACGCAAAAGCTGCAGCTATGGATGCACAAGCTGAAGCTAAGCGTGCAAATGACCGTATCGACAACGTTGCTTCTTCTTACAAGAAGTAAATAGTACCCGTTAATTTTTTAATAAATTAGCTTAAAAGGCTTGGGGTTTACCAAGCCTTTTTTATATCCCCACTTTAATAAAATAACCTTAACATCTGCCAATCTCTTGCCACCCTTACCTTAAAAAATCCACTCCAAATAATCCGATTCAAAAAGTCTTGCTAAACATTACCTATTCTTGCTCACAGGCTAATACGTTTGTCGATTAACCATAACAAACACATTATGTGATACCCGATAACCTAGTGTTGATTGTTATGCCAAAAACAAAAAAGCGCCCATCTAGGACGCTTTATTGAGACACAGCTGTAATAAGCTTTTTATTCGCCAGAGGCGATAAACTCATGGGGAACTAATTCGTCTTGATTGAGTACCATAGGAATACCATTTTGAGTTAGCAGCGCATCATTCGCTTTGGTATTATCCACGCCGTCTTGGCTGATAAACTTCACTACTTTAGTACTCAGGCTAATCACCTTGTCGCTTGAGTCTAATTCAGAGTCCGACAACGGGGAATGGACTTCGATAATCTGACGTCCGTCTGGCTCAGATGAGAACTTAACCGTTTGGTTAATGATTCGAACTGGATCACCATATTTACTCTGATTAAACAACCACTCGATATCATCTGGATTTAAACGAATACAACCTGCACTCACCCGCATACCAATACCAAAATCTTTATTGGTTCCATGGATTAAATAACTGCCATCACCATAGGATAACTGCATCGCATACTTGCCAAGAGGGTTGTCAGGACCGGCGAGAACGACTCTAGGTAATTCTTCTCCTTTCTCACGTAAATGCTCCGCACGAAGGCTTGCTGGCGGCGTCCAACTAGGATTGGGAATACGCGCCTTAATTTTAGTTACCATCTCTGGAGTCGCACGACCAACACGACCTATGCCGACAGGAAATACGTGCACTTCATGGCCATTTTTAGGGAAGTAGTAAAGCCGTAACTCTGCCAAATTAATCACTATGCCTTTACGAGGAACATCAGGCAGTAACATCTGAGTTGGGATGGTTAATTTAGTGCCAGGTGTAGGCAGAAATGGATCGACACCAGGATTGGTCGCCATCAGCTCAAGAATGCCAATATTGTAACGATCGGCGATAGTCTTAAAGTAATCACCTTTTTGCACTTCATGAATCTGTAACTCACCAATTAAACGCCCACCATTAGCGGGTAAAGAATACACATTGGCTAACAGCTGCAACGGAGACAGGCATAAGATGAACAACAGCAATTTACGCATCATCACTAATCACTTCCACACTCAACATAATTTAAAGGCCAAAGAGTAACCCGAGCCATTTCTATTTTCTAGTATTCAATTATAAGCTAAATCTAGATGCCTTTGTCATTACAGGCTTTTTCTCGCCGATGCTAAGGTAAAAATCAACTTCAAGTTGACTAAAGTCCCCCGCTAGCATCTGCTTCTTAATCTTATCACTCGCCCGCCACGCAAACGGTGTCATCTCCAATAACGTTAGCGCATCTTCGGCGCTGATATCCAAGGTAAAACTCAGACGCTGCTGAGACAATAAGGTTAACGACTTGTCTAAGGTTAACTCTAGCTTCTTCTCTGTCAGCTCAGGATACAGAAATTGCTTTATTTGCCACAAATGGCGAGAAGCCGGAGAGACCTGGACAAACAAACCACCGGGTTTTAACACTCTGAGTAGTTCTTTTCCTTTAAGTGGTTTATCAATCAGAGTAACGAGGTCAAAACTATCATTCGCGAAAGGAAGCTGCTTTAACTGACTGACAATATAGGTGGCATCTGCATAACTTTTTGCCGCTGCAAACAACGCATTTTCAGCTTCGCTGATCCCAGTTTGAGTCAGCTCTGGGCTCGCGGCCTGCAAACTTGACGTTAAGCTACGTAGATAAAATCCTTCACCGCAATCAAAGTCTAGATGAGCAATAGCTTGCGAACGCTCGGCCAGCACAGGTTGAAGTTGTTGCAGCAACGCTTCAACCATGGGATTAAATACACCAGATTCAAGTAAAAACCGCTTAGCTCGCATTAACTGGCGCGAATCGATCTGCGGCTTCTTCGCCTGACTAAACAGAAAATACCCCTGCTCATGCTTGTCGATATGATGCTTGTTATCGCAATAAAGCCCCTTTGACGCTTCATGTATAAACATTGGCGCCTGACACACAGGACATAGGTAGTGACTGTTCATGAATATCCTCGTTGCCCAATTCGAGCAAACTGTCGATTAAGCAAATTGGCACTTACAGAAAAAGAACGCCACATAACACGGCACCCAAGGCTAAACGGTAGATAACAAAAGGTGTCATCCCCATGCGGCTAATGATCTTCAAGAAATAATGAATACACAGATAAGCCGAAACAAATGAGATAACGGTTCCTAAGGCTAACGCATGCATATCGATACTTTGGCCGCTCTCGACTAAATCTTTAACCACCAAAATCGCCGCGCCGAGACTAACTGGAACCGACATCAAGAAAGAGAAACGTGCCGCAGCTTCGCGGCTAAGGCCTAACATCAGCGCGGCAGTGATTGTCGCACCTGAACGCGAAGTTCCGGGTATCAGCGCCATCGCCTGCGCCACACCGATAACTAAGGCTTTCTTCCAGCCAACCTGAAATTCAGTAAAACCTTCACGGGTCATTTTATCGGCCCACCATAACAGTAAACCAAACACTATGGTGGTGAAGGCTATCACCTCAATATTACGTAAATGAGTTTCGATAAATCCTTTTGCAGTAAAGCCCACGACGACAGCAGGTATCGTCGCGAGGATGATCCACCACGCCAACTTGCTTTCCTGCGTTTGCTTACGAGTCGCCACACTGCCAGTCCAAGCGGTAAACATCGACCATAATTCATGGCGAAAATAGATCACCACAGCCAACAAACTACCGGTATTTACCGCCACATCGAAAGTTAGTCCTTGGTCTTGCCAATCGAGTAACTGTGCAGGAAGAATAAGATGCGCTGAGCTAGAAATAGGTAAAAATTCAGTGAGGCCTTGGATTAGAGCCAGTACAACGACCTGAAAAGTGTCCATGTAAATCCTTGACTAAAAAAGTTTAAAACGACCAGTTAAATTCGATAGGCCAAAGTTTTTGCTGTGACTTATCATACTCACCCCAAAGGGTTTGGTAATCTTGTTGCTTGATGGGATGTTGCAATTCTGGGGCAATTTCAGCGAGAGGCCATAATACAAATGCGTTTGTGGTGATCTCAGCACGCGGCAATTCCACAGGTTCAGTGACAACCCAATCATCGTACAGTAGCAGGTCGAGATCTAAGGTGCGCGGACTAAACTTTTTGGCTCCCACTTGGCGGCCGTTATCTAGCTCGATACGCTTAAATAAACCAACCACTTGATCAATATCCAATTCAGTATCGGCGGCAACCACCATGTTCAAAAAATTACTGCCATTAAACCCAACTGCTTCACTTTCAAACACCGAAGACAAGGTTAAATTAGAAAAATGGAAATTAATGGCCGCCAGCGCAGAATTAAAATAACGTTCTGCTTCAATATTACTACCAATACTTATATAAATACGTGCCATGAAGTTATAGATGACCTCGTTGAATTTCGACACCGACGGCTTGCGCAGAAGGCACTGCACCAGGCTTCATCACTTTAACTTTCACCCAAGGCACATCGAACTCAGTCATAACACAGGTGGCACACATCTCAGCGATCGTCTCAATGAGGCCAATAGGTTTTTCGGTGATCAACGCCGTTAAGCGATTCGATACCGTTTCATAGCAGAGCGCATATTGATAATCATCACTACTTGCGGCCTGACGATTATCCCAAGCCATTTCGAGATCAATAAGCAAGGTCTGATGAATTTGCTTTTCCCACTCATAAATACCAATGACGGTTTCCACTTTAAGTTGTGAAATTAGCACCTTGTCCATAATGTCTCCCTATAGGCCGTGTTAATGTGGTTCAAAAGAGGTCTAATAAGCTAATATGCGCAAGCTTGATATAATCGCAAAATGGCGAAGATAACTGCGATTTCCCCTTCCGTACAGCGGCAAAGCCAAGTAGGATAAGCTGCTGTAATGGCAATGAAACAGGGGTAGTGAGCACCCATAATAAGATCCCAGCACTCATTACAATTGCTTCATTCACTAATGCAATAAAATACTAGGTTTAAACGACGGCCTCAATGCTAGGTCGCGATAATACCTTAAGAAGGATAAGGAAACCAATTTGAGCTTAACACTGCTGACTCTAGCGATGGTCTTGACTGCCTATTTGGCCGGGTCAATTTCAAGCGCTGTGCTAGTGTGTCGCCTACGTGGATTACCCGATCCTCGCAGCCAAGGCTCTGGTAATCCAGGAGCCACTAACGTGTTGCGCATTGGTGGTGCAAGTTCTGCGGCTATGGTGCTGCTATTTGATATGCTCAAAGGCGCAATTCCCGCCTACGTGGCTTTCCGGTTAGGCGTAGATGCCGTGGCGCTTGGCGTTATCGCTATTGCAGCCTGTTTGGGTCACATATTTCCCATTTTCTTCAAGTTTAAAGGCGGCAAAGGTGTCGCCACCGCCTTTGGTGCCATGGCGCCCATTGGTGCCGATCTATCCTTATCACTTATGGCTACATGGGTAGTACTAGTATTAATCTGCCGCTACTCTTCATTGGCAGCGATAATCACAGCACTGCTTGCACCGCTCTACACTTGGTATTTTGACGAACGCTTCACCTTGCCAGTCGCCATGCTTTCTCTGCTAATCGTTATCAGACACAGAGAAAACATTCACCGACTACGTCGAGGAGAAGAGTCGAAAGTCTCTAGAAAGAAACACGACAAAGGTTGACCACATCACTGTTTCAAAACTGCTCTAGCAACATCATTCTACAGAACGAAATAAGCTTAGACCGCAGGCAACGAATCCAGTGGCCAACGTGGCATACCTTTTACTGCTAAATCTTCTATTTGCCCCGCTTTAAGTCGCTGCATTCCCGCATAGGCAATCATGGCACCATTATCGGTACAGAATTCACCTCGAGGATAATAGACTTGGCCACCGAGGTTTTGCATCATTTCAGCTAAAGAGGCTCTTAAGCGGCTATTTGCACTCACACCGCCAGCAATAACTAAACGATGATAACCCGTTTGCTTTAAGGCTCTTTTACACTTAATCGCTAAGGTGTCCACAACCGCCTCTTCAAAGGCGCGAGCAATGTTAGCGCGAGTCTGCTGGTCATCCGGCTCACTGGCAATGGTATTGGCAGCAAAGGTTTTAAGGCCCGAAAAACTAAAGTCCAAGCCGGGACGGTCAGTCATAGGTCTTGGAAAACGATAGCAATCGGGCTCACCTTGAGCCGCCAATTTAGATAATCTTGGGCCACCAGGATAATCCAGCCCCATCAATTTAGCAGTTTTATCGAAAGCCTCACCGGCGGCATCATCCACCGATTCTCCCAGCACTTCGTAACGACCAATCCCTTCAACAGCCACCATCATTGAGTGACCACCAGAGACAAGCAGGGCTAAAAATGGAAACTCAGGCACATCATCTTCGAGCATTGGCGCCAACAAATGACCTTCCATATGATGCACACCAACAGCCGGTTTCCCCCAAGCAAAAGCAAGTGAACGACCTACGCACGCCCCCACTAATAAGGCTCCAACCAATCCAGGCCCTTTGGTATACGCTATGCCGTCGATATCATCTTGAGTACAGTTAGCGTCTTTCAACGCTTGCTTTATTAAAGGCACGATTTTACGAACATGATCGCGAGACGCCAATTCGGGCACCACTCCGCCATAATCGGCGTGTAATTTTACTTGGCTGTAAAGCGTATGTGATAACAAACCTTGCTCATCATCATAAACGGCAATGCCTGTTTCATCGCAAGATGTCTCTATACCTATAACTCGCATTGGATCCTGTCTACTCAAATAATGTGGCGGCCAATTTTACCTGTTCAATCGAAATTATACCAACCTGTTCAATAGGGTTCTCAGTAAATAGCCGTTAAAACTGCTTCGCTTCGCCTAAAGACCTGACAGTGAACACGCCGATAAAGACGAAAAATGCTAAACTTATCCCTATGTGTCGGAAAAGATCGCTAATAGGATCGCTATAAAGGGGTTTACAAAGGGTAAGCTGTCGGTATAGAATTCCGCACCATTTTTAAATTAACTTGGGTTAAGCAATTAACTCAATACAACCTACACCTAAGGGGTGATGGCGTATGCCAATTATTAAAGTACGTGAAAATGAACCATTTGACGTAGCTTTACGTCGTTTCAAGCGCTCTTGTGAAAAAGCTGGTATCTTAGCCGACGTTCGTGCTCGTGAATTTTACGAGAAGCCAACTACTGCACGTAAGCGCGCTAAAGCCGCTGCAGTTAAGCGTCTTGCTAAGAAGCTTTCTCGTGAAAATGCGCGTCGCGTACGTTTATACTAATCTCTTATGAGCCTAGTTGATCAGCTAAAAGACCAAATGAAAGATGCTATGCGTGCCAAAGATAAGGTACGCTTAGGTACAATTCGTATGGCATTGGCTGCCGTTAAACAGATTGAAGTGGATAACCGCGAAACTCTGACTGACGATCAAGCCATAGCTGTCTTAACCAAAATGGTTAAACAGCGTCGCGATTCGATTGCTCAATATGAAGCAGCCGGACGTGACGAGCTAGCCCAAGCAGAGGCAAGTGAGATTCAAGTTCTTGAAACTTTCCTGCCAAAACCGCTTTCACAAGAAGAGGTCGCTGAGCTAGTCAATGCAACTATCAAACAGGTAGGAGCATCATCCATGGCGGATATGGGCAAAGTAATGGGAGCATTAAAACCTAAGGTACAAGGACGAGCTGACATGGCGGCAATTGGCGCTATGATCAAGGCAAATCTGCAGTAATTTAGTTTCTAATGTATGAATAAGCCGTGCTTTAGCGCGGCTTGTTTGTTTATACTATTTTGTTTTGTTTCGCGAAAAAGGCGGCATTTATATAGCAATGGCGATACCTCGTGATTTTATCAATGAGCTTGTAGCTCGCACCGATATTGTCGATCTTATCGATGCTAAGGTCCCCCTTAAAAAGGCGGGCAAAAATCATTCTGCCTGTTGCCCTTTCCATAGCGAAAAATCGCCCTCGTTTACCGTAAGTCGAGATAAACAGTTTTACCATTGCTTCGGCTGTGGCGCCCATGGCAATGCTATCGATTTCGTCATGGAATATGACCGACTCGATTTTGTTGATGCCATTGAAGAACTCGCCGGTCAGCTTGGCCTTGAAGTACCACGCGAACAAGGTACAGGTAAGCGCCGAGACGAAGGCTTAAGCCGTGATCTCTATCAATTGATGGAAGAAGCAAGCCTGTTCTATCAAAGCCAACTACGACAGCATACAGACAAACAAAAAGTCCTCGATTATTTAAGTCATCGTGGACTATCAGATGAAGTGATTAAGCACTTCAATATTGGTTTTGCTCCCGATGGTTGGGATGGACTACTAAGTCGTTATCGCCAAAACCAAGATTCACAAGACAAGCTGCTCACGGCAGGCATGGTGATCGAAAATGACTCAGGCAAACGCTACGACCGTTTTCGTGACCGACTCATGTTCCCTATCCGTGACAGACGTGGCCGAGTTATCGGTTTTGGTGGACGCGTTCTCGGGGACGGCACGCCAAAATACTTGAATTCGCCAGAAACGCCCATATTTCATAAAGGCTATGAACTTTATGGTTTGTATGAGCTAAAACAGCGTCACCGGGACCCTAATCAGATATTAATTGTCGAAGGGTATATGGACGTGGTCGCTTTGGCCCAGTTTGATGTGGATTACGCCGTTGCTTCATTAGGCACATCGACCACCGCCGATCAATTCCAGCTATTATTACGTAGCGCTAAAGAAGTGATCTGTTGCTATGACGGTGACAAAGCGGGAACCGAAGCCG
The DNA here is from genome assembly GCF_022398315.1 of Shewanella sp. Isolate11. Classification (GTDB taxonomy): domain Bacteria; phylum Pseudomonadota; class Gammaproteobacteria; order Enterobacterales; family Shewanellaceae; genus Shewanella. The sequence goes on along the minus strand of NZ_JAKEVF010000001.1, from coordinate 649,754 downwards.
CATGGCGCGCACTAGAAACCGCCCTGCCACTGTTAAAACCCGGCGATCAGGTTAAGTTTATTTTCTTACCTGAAGGCGAAGATCCTGATTCATTGATCAGGCAAATTGGTAAGCCAGCTTTTGAAACATTAATTAGCCAGGCCAAACTGTTACCTGAATTTTTATTCGATACTTTAGCCAGTCGATATGGTGCCGATAAAGGCACATTAGCTAAACAAGCCATGGCATTGATCGAAAAAGTACAAGATACCGTTCTTCAAAGTTTATTGCTGGATAATCTGGCTTATAAATTGGGAATGAACAGTGCAGAAGAACTGCAGCGAAAACTCGGCTTTAAAGCTAAAAAACAGAGTCAACCGCTACAGAATAAAGCGCTGAAAGGACGTGGAACCCCATTGCGATTAGCCATCGCTCTGTTGGTTCAACATCCACACTTAGGTTTTGAATTACCTGAGCAACCTGCGCTAAAACATATCAAGATGGCAGGCATAGATTTGCTGACCCTCTTATTAGATAGAACTCGAGCGAGCAAGCAAAACAGCGCACAACTACTTGAACAGTTCAGAGGTGACGAACAGATAAACACCCTGAAAAAACTAACCCAATGGGAACATCAAGTGGCGGATGAAAATTTGCAGCAAGAGTTCAAAAAAGCCCTGATTTGGTTGAACAACCAATATATTGAGCAACGATATCAGGAGCTGAGCTTAAAACAGCAGCATACTAAAGAAGAAAGAATGCAGCTGAAAAAGCTCATCGCTGTGATGCAAGGCCAAACTTAAAGAGTGAAATTTGTCTCAATAAGTAATGACTTGGACTAGCACAGCCATACACACACGGCTATAATTGACGATTTGCGCGGCACTCGGTGTCCGTCGTTTAACAGTTACCCAACTTGGATGATATCTATGGAGCATACTCCGCAGTCGCAACTTAAATTGTTGCTTGCCAAAGGTAAAGAGCAAGGTTATTTAACCTATGCAGAAGTGAACGATCACTTACCTGCAGATATGGTCGATTCTGACCAAATCGAAGATATTATCCAGATGATTAATGACATGGGTATTCGCGTCTACGAGCAGGCGCCGGATGCCGATGAGATCATGATGTCTGAAGACAGCACCGATGAGGATGCTGCAGAAGAAGCTGCCGCTGCACTAGCAACGGTAGAAGCTGAGCTTGGACGAACCACTGACCCTGTACGTATGTATATGCGTGAAATGGGTACGGTTGAACTTCTGACCCGTGAAGGCGAGATTGTTATCGCTAAACGTATCGAAGAAGGGATTAATACAGTTCAAGCCTCAGTAGCCGAATATCCACAAGCGATCGCCATGATCCTTGAGCAATACGACCGCTACGAAGCAGAAGAAGTCAGACTATCAGACATTATCTCTGGATTTGTTGATCCTAACGCCGAAGACGTTGCCCCAACAGCAACTCATATTGGCTCTGAATTATCAGATGACGACCTCGACGATGAAGATGACGAGGACGAAGATGATGACGAAGAGGAAGAAGATGATACGCCTAAAGGTCCAGACCCAGAAGAAGCGCGTGAGCGTTTCACTCAACTGCGTGATGCCCACGAGCGTACGCTAAAAATCATCGCAGACAAGGGCCGTTCACATCCTCAAGCAACGGCTTCACTGTTTGAAATCGGTGAGATTTTTAAAGAGTTCCGTCTGGTACCAAAACAGTTCGATCGCCTTGTGAAAAACATGCGTGAAATGATGGATAAAGTGCGTGTACAAGAGCGCCTCATCATGAAGCTTTGTGTTGAACAAGCTAAGATGCCAAAGAAAAACTTCGTTAAGGTTTACACCTCAAACGAAAGCAGCATCGAATGGTTTAACGAAGAACTTGCAGCTAAGAAACCTTATGCTGAAGGCCTTGAGATGGTTGCGGATGACGTACAACGTTGTCGTGCCAAGCTTGATGCTATCGAAAATGAAACCGGTTTAGCCATTGCCGCGATCAAAGATATCAACCGTCGTATGTCTATCGGTGAAGCTAAGGCTCGCCGTGCCAAGAAAGAGATGGTTGAAGCCAACTTACGTCTGGTTATCTCGATTGCTAAAAAGTACACCAACCGTGGCTTACAGTTCCTGGATCTGATCCAAGAAGGTAACATCGGTCTGATGAAAGCGGTAGATAAGTTCGAATATCGTCGTGGTTATAAGTTCTCGACTTATGCAACTTGGTGGATCCGTCAGGCGATCACTCGCTCGATCGCAGACCAAGCCAGAACTATCCGTATTCCGGTGCACATGATCGAAACCATCAACAAGCTCAACCGTATCTCTCGTCAAATGCTACAAGAGATGGGACGCGAGCCTTCACCAGAAGAGCTAGCTGAGCGCATGTTGATGCCAGAAGATAAGATCCGTAAGGTACTTAAGATCGCTAAAGAGCCTATCTCAATGGAAACCCCTATCGGCGATGATGAAGATTCGCATTTAGGTGATTTTATCGAGGATACCACCCTCGAATTACCATTAGATTCGGCCACTGGCGAAAGCTTAAAGAACGCAACACACGAAGTACTTGCAGGCCTAACTGCCCGTGAAGCAAAAGTACTGCGTATGCGTTTTGGTATCGACATGAATACTGACCATACCCTCGAAGAAGTGGGCAAACAGTTTGACGTAACCCGCGAGCGTATTCGTCAGATTGAAGCTAAAGCGCTGCGTAAACTGCGTCACCCTTCTCGCTCTGAGATCTTAAAGTCGTTCCTCGATGAGTAACACTTGTAAGTAATCTATTCAAAGCCCAGCTCACGCTGGGCTTTTTTGTTTTCAATCACAGCAAAATTCAGATTGATTAACAGATAACCAATTGAATTAAAACTGAGGCTTTGCGCAATATTCTGGGGTGACAAGCACAAACAAACCTCGTATACTCTTTTGCGCTTTCGATAGTGACGACTATCAAAAGTCGGCCCCTTAGCTCAGTTGGTTAGAGCACACGACTCATAATCGTTAGGTCCACAGTTCAAGTCTGTGAGGGGCCACCAATTCAGATAAGGCGTAGTAGGTTAATACCTACTACGCCTTTTTCGTTTTATGAGATACCGGGTGCTCTAATGGGAGCTGTAGTGCTCAAAGTCGCATTAAAAAACATCGTATCCCTCCATCTATAAATCTTTCATCGACTGAATTAGTCCTCAAAATAAGCACTTAATTACTTGAGCACTACAACTTGGGCAAGTTGACCTTTCAAGTTTGCTTTTTCAGCGGTTTGTTGGGTATTGATAAAATACATCACTTTTGATGTGTGGTTATTCCAAATGACAACAGTGCTAACGCACTAAAATGACAACAAACGCTGCCTAATAGGTTCGGTTAAAAGTATTTTACTCTTTATTATGAGCTGAGTTGCTTAGATGACTAGGCATCACACCTCATGCCACAATTAAAACACTTTGGCCGCGAACAAAAACTAAACAGCAAAGATCAACACGCCCGGATAGGAATATTTTAGATAAATACGAACTCAAGCATTCCCTAACCTAACACTGATAACCCTATCATCAACGTCGAAAAACTTTTGGCTAAATAAAATTTTCATCAATACATAAATCAACATCACTGTATTAATTGCACTGAAAATGACCTTTTTCTTGGCAGTTCGGTGCAATTAATACTCACTCTTGTCGAATAAAAAACGCTTATTTTCCCGACAATCCCAGCCCCAAACGCACATATATTGTCTATAAACTCGACAAACAAAATTATTTCAACTGTAAACAAAAAGTAACACAAAACTATGGAATGACCTTAGATCAGCAAGTTAAATGTACGCATCAAATAACACATAGGACATTTACCCTAGCATGTACGCCATCAGTCCTATTTTAGTATTTTTTTAACAGCCCTAGACTCGATTCAACAGGTTATCAGTTTGTTAACAACCTCTAGAGTTAGAGCAAATTCAAACCGTCCAACTTGTATTAAGCTCTATTCGATTATCGATATTGTTGTGACAGAAATGGGAAGGTTCTACAGGCAGGCTCCCATTACTAGGATTAAAAAAGCGCGACTTTTAATCAGTTCAGCAATATCAGGATACGGCATCTGAATAAATCGAGTAGCACAATAATAAAATATGTGGGAGAGGAAGTAATGTTCCAAAAAAAATTAACAGTTTTAGCCATGATGGCTCTTGCAGGCACAGCATTAACTGGTTGTGAACTTATTGGTGATGCTAAATTCACTGGTGGTGGAACCCTGAACTCTGCCGGCGGTGCAGACAAAGCAGTACTGACTTTTAAAGCAGAAAAATGTGACGGGGAAGTCTCTGGTCAAATGAACTTTCACGACAAAAGCGCTATCGACTTTGAAGATATCGGCGGCGTGAAATTAAAAGCCGAAATCACTAACGTTGGATTCTGTGCAATGACAATGAATGCCGATATGGATCCAGCAGACGAGTGTAGCTGCGAGAACCAATACGAAGCGCATTTCACTTACTCTTCAACTAACCCTGCTGCTCCAGGTGAAGGTACAGGTAAAGCTTGTTTCTTTGATACCGGCGAAGGTAAAGGTAACTTCCATGGCGCTATCACATTATTAGCGTTGAGCACCGGTCCTTACCAAACTTACATAAATGGAGGCACTGTGAGCGGCAATATCCAAGAACATGCTTGCCCAGGTAAAGCAGAAACCTCAACTAGCACAGAAGAATAAGGAGCAGTCAAATGTTAAAGAAATCATTAATATCGCTAATGATCACGGGCGCATTTGCAGCTCACGCAGAAGCTAAAGATATTCGCCTAGTATTTGAATACAACAATGGCAACAAGCAAGCATTAATGAATGAAGTCAAAAATGCTGGTGGTAACATCAAAGTTGAGCTCGACCAAGACAACGCTTTTGCAGCCGTTGTAAGCTATGAAGGCTTTGCCCAAATTAAAAATAGCAAAGTGGTAAAATCGATTGAAATTGATGCGCCACGTAAAGCAGTTCCTTTAGATGTTAAGTACAGTGGTTTTAGCGATTACACCCCTTATGGCCTACCAATGGTACAAGCAGATCAGCTTGAGTTCATGGGCGGCAAAAAAGTATGTATCATGGATACCGGTTACTATCTAGGTCACCCAGATTTACCTCAAGGTGATGTAGATGGTACTGACGAAGGAGCTGGCTCTTGGTATCAAGACGGCAATGGCCATGGAACTCACGTAGCCGGTACTATCGCCGCGGTCGATGGTAATGGTGGCGTTGCTGGTGTACTTGGGTCAAATGAGGCGTCACTTTACATCGTGCGCGTATTTAACGATGAAGGTGGTTGGTCATACGCTTCGGATATTGCTGGTGCAGCTTATGCTTGTGCCGATGGTGGTGCCGATGTGATCAACATGAGTCTAGGTAGCGCATTTGAAACCAAAGTTGAACAACGTGCATTCGACCGAATTGAGCGCATGGGCATTCTATCTATTGCCGCTGCAGGTAATGATGAAGCAGCAACTCATAACTATCCAGCTTCTTATGACTCAGTGATGTCAGTTGCTGCGGTTGATGACGCGGAAGAGTGGGCTTATTTCTCTCAACGCACAGCTAAGGTTGAACTTGCAGCACCGGGGGTAGATGTTGCCTCAACCTATATAAAAGTTGGCATTTATGATGAAGATGAAAATCTCATCGGTGAAGAAGCTGGTCCAGGACATGTTTTTATGTCAGGTACCTCAATGGCTTCACCACATGTAGCGGGTGTAGCTGCGCTGGTATGGAGCCACTTCCCACAGTGTAACAACTTCGAGATCCGTAATGCGCTTACCGCTTCGGCGAAAGACTTAGGTGAGCCAGGCCGTGATTACAAATATGGTTATGGTTTAGTACAAGCGAAAGCGGCTTACGATTACCTAATGACCAACACTTGTAATGGTAAAGGCGTTAAATAACTTTTCTCCTTTAGCTTACTAACAAAAAAAGGAGCCATTTGGCTCCTTTTTTATTTATTGATTCTAAATTTAAATACTTACAGTTTTATACTTTATAGCCGCTTGAGTGCGGTTCTCAACACCAAGTTGTTTATAAATCGCTGATGCATGAATACGTACCGTCTTCTCTGATATTTTCAAGTCTCTCGCGATTAACTTATTACTCAGGCCATTTGATAACAACGCCAGTACTTTTTTCTGACTCGGTGTAAGGTTCATCTTAGCAATATCACTTTCAATGGAAGAAGTATTATCTTCCACCTCTTGAAACTCTTCAGTGATCATATTACACACTGACTCAATGAGCGTAGTTTCACACTCACTCTTAGAAACAAACTCACTAGCGCCTGCATCTAAACAACTTTGGCGAGTGGAAAAGTCATCGTGGCCACTGACCACTAGGATCGGAACGGAAGGATATGTCTCACTGATATAGCGAATACCTTGCAGCCCTTCAGAGCCAGGCATGGATAAATCCACAATCACTAGATCTAAACTCTGCTCGGCGCGTTGAACGATACGAAACAACTCTTGATAATTGCGAGCTTCTTCTAGGGTAATGGATTTAATTGTTTTTTTGAGTTTTTCTTTAATAGCGTAAACAAATAACGGGTGATCATCAGCTAAAGCAATATGTATCTGAGTCAATTTTTAATACCTTGTTTTAACAAATTAAACAGCTTAAGTAGCTTCAAGGGTTTAGGTAGAAAATACACTCTACTTTGCCCATCGATGCGACTCCTAGCCGCTAAATGACCTGAGATGTATATAACAAGCCCCTTATCTTGCATTCGCTTCCGATAAAGAGGCAAAGCTTCAATACCATCGATGTCATCTTCTAAATCTATATCAGACAAAATCGCGGCATAATCTTGTGATTTAGCCAGTTCAAATGCTTTTATACTGGCAAAACTGTCAACCTGATATCCATGATTATTCAGTTTCTGCTCAAGCCATAATCTTTGCTGTGGATCGTCTTCGATCAACGCAATGATATGAGCTTTATGCAGTGCATTAGATTCGCATAATTTTTGTTCACGTGGAAGTTTGAGAATAAAGCAGGCGCCTTGATGATGTTCATCTAACTTTACACTTATACTAAGTAGTTGAGCTATCTTAGAAACGACAAATAAACCAAGGCCACTACCCGAGTATTGGTCCGTGCCACGCCAAAAAGGAACTGGCCAAGTTTGCTTTATTTCTGCAGGTAAACCGGTACCATTATCTCTGACTTTAATAATGCAATCTGAGTTTTGAGCACTAGCCGCTAACACAATTTCACTGCCTGACGGTAAATTTTTAATCGCATTATCGATGAGATTATGCAAAATGCGCGCGAGTAAATGAGGGTCAGTTTTAACAAACAGCTGTGGCTCACACGTCAGTTCAAACTGTATCTCTTTTGCCTGGCAAGCCGGTGAAAATTGCCGCTGAATGCTATTCAATAATGGGGCTAGCTCCACAACAACCATCACCGGAGAAATAGCCCCTGCATCCATCTTAGACAATTGGGTGATATTTTCGGTTAAATCAGACAGGGTTTCAGTCACATTGTCTAAAGCCTGATACTCGAACTCCTGCTTGTCTTTCAGACTGGCAAGGTTAAGCCGCAATAAGCCCACTAAATTCTTCAAATCGTGACTAGCACCAATAATAAAACTGGCTTTATCCCTTTGTAATTTCAACGCTTCTTTTTGTTTTAATTTCAATTCTTCGGTGCGCTGTTTTACCTGAGACTCCAATTCTTTAGTGTAATTATCCTGCAGCAGCTTTTGCGCCTCAAGCAACACCACTCGCTCTTTTTGTGCCTGCCAACGCAGATGAAAAATCCAGTTGATAATCAACAGCCCAATAACCACATACAGTACTAAAGCAAAATTTTGCTTCCATATTGGTGGGCTAATTTTAAAGGGGACACTCAAGGTATTAGTAAAACTGCCATTATACAGTTTGCCGCGGATCTCAAGGTGATAATCACCTGACGCCAAATAGGACAAACTTAAAAGCGTATCGTCTAACGGCCGCCAGGATGTCTCACTATTGGCAAATCGATACTGAAAATCAGTATGGGCATTCAGCGGTAATGGCCCTACAGCAAACCTAAAATTCAGCTGATCAGGTGCAATAAAATTATGCCTAGTGTAATTCATCGGTATAGGTTCACCATCAACCCAAGCCCCTAACCAACTTAATTTAGCCTGCTCTTTAATGGCGATAGCCTTGTGAAAAATGGTCATGCCTCGTAACCCTACTGCCACCGCTTTGTTATTGAAGCTGGTACAAGCAAACTGGACATTCTCTCTGTGACTTAATCCATCATTGATGGTGAGGATTTGTTGCAAATTAAGCTGTTCATCGTAAATCACCACGCCATTATTGGTCGTCACTAACCAGCCATTATTCTCAGCGTAAGGCGTCATACACAAAATGGTAGCATTTAATAAACGGCTGTTACTTTCCAGTGGCGTAGCTTGCCAGCCCTCGGGAGTATTGTTGAGCCTCCAGATACCGTCACCAACCGTCATCGCAATCAGTTCATTAGCAGTCTGCTTTAAGTCCGCCAACATGACATCTTGCATCAATGACTGCCAGTTTTCAGGTGGCTGCATTTTATCGGTCCATGGTGCTACCATGAGTCCATCTTCCAAGGTGGCAATCAGCAACTGCTGATGCTGGTACTCGATATCGTAGGCAATGTCAGTATTTAATCCAACCCGCCAGCGGATGTTATATTTACCATCCGAAGGCGTTATCAGTATCAGCTCACTGGTAAACAACAATAATCGCTCGCCCGTGGCTAACTCCAATACATCGGTAAGAATATTAGTATTGCCCAATAATTCTGGAACCATTTGTTCCAACGGCAGCCAACCTTGAGCAGTCAATAACAATGAACCTGAACGAAACGAACTCAGATATCTATGTTCACCGGCCTCGATAAAAGTAAACGGCTCAAAATCTTTTGGATAAGCAAGCCGCTTTAATACCTCCAAACGGCCTAAATCCTCTTTTAAAAGAATTAGTTCTCTAGTGCCAGTAACCGCCAGTGCTTCTCCCTCTTCGGTGTTAAATGTCGATACGCCAACTAACTCTTGATCAAAAATTTCATCGGTATCGACTGCACCAGATAAGTGGCTAAAGTTAGATGACAGAAAATACAACCCTCCCATGGTACCAACAAAAATATCTTGCTCGGCTGTCACCAGTAGTACATGGTGAAAAGGCCGCTCTGAAAACACCCTCCACTGATGACCTGTCTGCAATAAGCTGACATGACTTAATTGGGCGTCGAGAATAAACAGCCCCAAGTTACTCACCAAATACATGGTGCCTTGCTGAAAAAGCAAACTACCTACCGTTGCATCGTTACCTTCACCATCGCTAAATTGCAGTTTCTGACAACGGTCTGCTGCATCGCATCGATGCACGACCCCCTCGGTTGTCACTAGCCATAAATCGCCGCGTTCGTCGAGAGTAAAATTAATCACCTCATCTGATAATACTGGCGAAATCTGTCGTGCAGTTAACGTCAATGTTTGCGGATCTAGTAATGAAAACCCAGTATCATGCTGAAGAATTAAGCTACCATCGACTAAAACCAGTGACTTAATATCAGGTGTGGTGACAGGCACCTTAGTGATGGCAAAACTATGGATATTGATGGTGTAGAGTTCTGTCCCGAGCAAGAATCCAACATGCTGCTCATCCCAACGAAAAAGCTGATCAAAAGCGCCTTTGCCGGCAAAATGCTGAGCGTGTTGAACAATTTGATAATTATGTGTATCTATCCTATCTATACCACCATTAGATGCGACCCACATGCCTCCTGCAGCATCAGAATAAATATCATTGATAAAGCTATTAGATAAGCCCGAATGAGCTTGGCCACTGTTAAATACTTTGATTTTATTAGCATCGAATAAGTTAACTCCATCTTGGGTCGCTACCCATAACCGCTGATATTCATCTCTGGCGAGATCTTCTACTGCGTTTTCAGACAGGCCATTGCGTACATCTGTAGACAGAGCTGTCATACGATGAAAATAATCAGGTTTGATTACTTGTGGGGATGATGCCTGCACCAGTATCGGATAAAAGCAGCAACACAGTAAGATAGCTGACAGCAACAAAGGCCGCTTGGCATGATGCAGAGGACTGATAAAGATAAGATGGAACACTACTGAATCAACTCGCCGTGATGGATATTACATCACAGTCTAACAAACTAGCTGCTGCAACAAACATTTTTTTAACAAGTGCATCTTTAGCTATGATTTACAGATTAATTGATACCTATGCGACTGTTTTAAGACCGATAAGAAAAAGCCCGCAATAAACGGGCTGTTGTCGATATGATAGGGTTATTAGATACCCAATTTATCCCGTAAGCTGTAATACCAAGCCCCTATCGCTGAGAATGGTACTTGCAGCATATGTCCACCAGGGAAAGGGTAATGTGGCAGGCTAGCAAAAGCATCGAAACGTTTGGCTTGTCCATTAATGGTCTCTGCGAGAATTTGCCCCGCCAAGTGAGTATAAGTAACACCGTGACCACTACAACCTTGTGAATAGTATATATTACTGCCAATACGCCCAACCTGTGGCAAGCGCGACAAAGTCAGTAGAAAATTACCTGTCCAAGTAAAATCAATTTTCACATCTTTAAGTTGTGGGAACGTCTCCAACATCTTAGGACGAATAATCGCTTCGATATCGGCAGGATCGCGCGCACCATAAACGACACCACCACCGTAAATAAGGCGCTTATCACCTGAGAGGCGGAAGTAATCCAATAGGTAATTACAATCCTCAACACAGTAATCTTGTGGCAAAAGTGATTGCGCCAGCGCTTCATCCAGTGGCTCAGTGGTGATCACCTGGGTACCACAAGGCATTGACTTTGCCTGTAGCTCAGGCATTAGCCCGTTGAGATAAGCATTACCGGCAACGATAACAAACTTACACTTTACCGAACCTTCAGCGGTATGAACCACAGGGCTTTCACCTTGGTCGACTTTAATCACCGCAGAATCTTCAAAGATCTGTCCACCTAAAGACTCCACCGCATCGGCTTCACCTAAAGCAAGGTTCAATGGGTGAATATGACCACCGCTCTTATCGAGTAAACCACCAATATAGCGTTCACTGTCAACCACTCCACGAATGCCTGAAGCATCGAGCAATTCAAGATGACCTAGATGCCCATGCTTCTCCCACAGGGCTTTTTGTGACTCAAGATGGCCCATTTGCTTATTATTTAGCGCAGCGAATACACCGCCGTCTTTAAGGTCACATTGGATATTATATTTAGCCACCAAATGCTTGATGATACGGCCTCCCTCAAAAGCCATTTCACCAAACAATTTCCCCTGCTCAACACCCACGGTTTTTTCTATGGTGTCGATATCACGACTAAAGCTATTTACGATTTGCCCACCATTACGACCTGAAGCTCCAAAACCGACTCGAGCGGCCTCGAGCACGGTAACCTTAAATCCCGCTTCAAGAAGATGAATTGCCGACGATAAACCTGTGTATCCAGCACCAATGATACAAACATCGGTTTCAATATTATCGGCCAATTTTGCCCGTAACTGCTTGTTGTTAGCAGACGCGGCGTAATAGGAGTTAGCGTGCGGTGTACAGTTCATATCAACCACCTAAATCTTTATTTTTGTTATGCTGGATTCGACAGATTGCAGCAGTTATTACTGCAATCTGTCAGAGTTGTTTATAGACAATATCGGCCGTTATTCACTTGCCACTCTACTGCGCTTGTCGGCACGTCTTGCGAAATACCACGAGATGAAAGCAATGAGCGATACCATCAAGATGATCAGCGTTGCCAAGGCATTAATCTTAGGTGAAACCCCCATTCTCACAGAGGAGAACACCACCATAGGCAAGGTTGTTGCACCAGGGCCCGATGCAAAGCTGGCAATCACTAAATCATCCAGCGATAAACTAAATGACAATAACCAGCCAGCAATGAGTGCAGGAGAGATCATCGGCACAGTGATCGCAAAGAAGGTTTTTAGCGGTGTCGCCCCTAAATCTTGGGCCGCTTCTTCTATCGACATATCCAGTTCGCGCAACCGTGACGACACCACTACGGCTACATAGGCTGCACAGAAAGTCGAGTGTGCAATCCACACCGTTAGTAAGCCTCGCTCTGCAGGCCAACCGAGCAGATCTGCCATGTGAACAAACAGCAACAACAATGACAAACCTGTGATCACTTCAGGCATAACCAGAGGTGCAGTGATCATATTCGACAAGGTCATCTTGCCCCAAGAGCGAGCAAATCGCGTCATTACGAAAGCGGCCATAGTGCCGAGAATAACCGCCATACTGGAGGAGAAAAATGCCACCTTTAAGCTGGTCCATACCGCATCTAAAATCTGTTCATCTCTAAACAGCTCGCCATACCATTTGGTTGAAAAGCCTCCCCAAACTGTCACTAGCTTTGACTCGTTGAAGGAGTAGAACACCAAAATAAACATTGGCGCGTACAGAAAGAACATCCCAGCCCAAAGCATAATGGTAGAAAAACTAAATTTTCTTAGTCTGTTACTCATACCGTTTTCTCCATACTTCTCGACTGGTAACGATGGAATAGCGTAATAGGAACAATCAACAGTGCCAGCATCACAATGGCAAGCGCCGAGGCCACAGGCCAATCACGGTTATTAAAGAACTCTTGCCATAGCACCTTACCTATCATCAAGGAATCGGGGCCGCCCAATAGCTCAGGAATAACAAACTCACCCACAACAGGAATAAAGACCAACATCGACCCGGCGATAATTCCACCTTTTGACAAAGGTAGCGTCACTTTCCAGAAGGTATTTAAACTACGCGAACCTAAGTCGGCAGCGGCCTCAAGCAGGCTGCCATCAAGCTGAGATAAGTTGGCGTACAGAGGCAAAATCATAAAGGGAAGATAGGTATAAATAATACCGATATACACCGCAAAGTTGGTGTTGAGCATCTGAATAGGTTCAGAGATAACACCTAACCACATCAATACATTATTAATCACGCCATTGTTGCTCAAAATCCCCATCCAAGCATATACACGGATAAGAAATGAGGTCCAAGAAGGCAACATAACCAACAAGATCAACACGGTTTGATGTTGCTTTGGTGCTCGTGCAATAGCATAAGCCATTGGATAACCAATCAACAAACAGCCTAAGGTGGTAAAACACGCCATCTTAAGCGAGCCAAGGTAAGCATTAACATACAAGGAGTCCTCAAACACCAAGATGTAATTGCCCAGATTAAGCATGATCTGCAATGACTCATCCGCATATTGATATAGAGCTTCATAGGGCGGAATAGCAATCGCTGGAACCGATAAACTGAGCTTGAGTACGATGGCAAACGGCAACGCAAAAAACATCAACAACCACAGGTAAGGTACGCCTATGGTCCAGCATTGCCCTTTGGGCAACCTGAATTTTAATGGCTTTTTCTTCATGCTAGCCCCACTCATGATCTCAATACCACACCACTATCGGCTTCCCAACTAACATACACTTGCTCTTCCCAGGTAGGCGCATCTGAGCGGCGATCGCTGTTAGTCATCATTGATTGCACTAATTGCTTGTTACTCAGGCGAATATAGTAAACAGAGATGCCGCCTAAATATGCGATATCTTCTACCTGTCCCTGACACCAGTTGTAATTTTCTGCGGGTTGCTCACGACTAACATGGGTCTTTTCAGGACGTACGGCTAACCAGACTTTAGTGCTGTCTACACTGGTTGAAACACCATAACCCACATAGAAACGTTGAGGAATATTAGGAGACTGAATCACTAAGTGATCCACTTCATCTTCGACAATATCGCCTTCAAACAGGTTCACGCTGCCAATAAACTCTGCCACCATTCGGTTAACCGGGCTTTCATAGATATCTATTGGCGAGCCAGTTTGTACAATCCAACCATCACTCATGATGGCGATGCGTTCGGCCATGGTCATGGCTTCTTCTTGATCATGGGTCACCATGACACAGGTCACGCCAACCGACTCAAGAATATCAACCACTTCTAATTGCATTTGGGTACGTAATTTTTTATCCAATGCGCCCATTGGCTCATCAAGCAGCAACAGTTTGGGACGCTTAGCCAGTGATCGAGCAAGCGCCACACGTTGGCGTTGGCCACCCGATAATTGATTGGGTTTACGCTTAGCGTAGGCTTCCATATGAACCAGCTTGAGCATCTCCTGCACACGCTGCTCAATTTCGGCTTTGGCCATCTTGTCTTGCTTAAGACCAAAAGCGATATTTTGTGCCACTGTCATGTGGGGAAACAGTGCATAGGATTGGAACATCATATTGATAGGACGCTCATAGGGTGGCATATCTGTGATATCCACACCATCTAAGTAGATACGTCCCTCAGAAGGCTTTTCAAAACCAGCTAACATACGCAACAGGGTCGACTTACCTGAGCCAGAACCACCGAGTAACGCAAAAATTTCCCCGCGATTAATGTTCAAAGATACATCATCCACGGCGCGTACATCATCAAATAGCTTGCTGACTCTTTCTATCTTCAGCAACACTTCTCCTTGCGTCTTTGTTGTCGGTTTATTGTTGACGCCCGAATTGTTAGCCATATAACTTCTCCACAAAAAATGCCGTGTCGGCACCTACTGCAATATTTCAAATAAAAGAGGGTGAAAAGGGCAAGTTGCCTTGCCCTTTTATTGGGTGAATTACATACCCGATTTGACTTTAGTCCATACGCGTGTCAATGCGCGTTGTGCTTTCATTGGACGCACATCGGCTACATAAAGACGCGCTAACACTTCTGGTGTTGGATAAATAGATGGATCGTTTAGGATCTCTTTATCAACAAACTCTTGTGCTGGTACGTTAGGATTAGCGTAGGCTACATAGTTAGTGATAGGTGCAATAACATCTGGACGAAGCAAATAGTTAATGAACGCATGAGCGTTCTTAGTGTTCTTCGCATCGGCAGGGATAGCTAGCATATCGAACCACAAGTTAGCGCCTTCTTTTGGAATGCTATAAGCGATCTCTTGGCCGTTTTCAGCTTCTTCAGCACGCGCCGCAGCTTGGAAAACATCACCTGAATAACCAAATGCTACACAGATATCACCGTTAGCTAAGTCAGAGATGTACTTAGATGAATGGAAATACGTGATGTAAGGGCGTACTTTCTCCATGACTTCACCAGCTTTAGCAAAATCATCGCTACTGGTACTGTTGGGATCAAGTCCTAAATAAACCAATGCCATAGGTAGCATTTCATCGGCAGAATCAAGGAACGACATGCCACACTTGCTCACCTTTTCAGCATACTTAGGGTTAAACAGTAACTCTAAAGAATCCACTGGTGCATCTTCACCGAGCACTTCTTTCACTTTAGCAACGTTATAACCAATACCTGTGGTACCCCATAAATAAGGTACTGCATGTTCATTGTTTGGGTCTGCCGCCTCAAGTTGATGCATCAACTTAGGGTTAAGATTTTTATAGTTAGTTAACTGACTACGATCTAATTTTTGGAATGCACCCGCTTTAATTTGCTTAGCAAGGAAGTTGTTTGAAGGAACGACGATGTCATATCCTGAACGACCCGATAACAACTTAGCTTCAACAACTTCATTGCTGTCAAACACATCGTAAATAACACGAATGCCGGTCTCTTTTTGGAAGTTTTCCAAGGTGTCTTCGGCAATATAATCAGACCAGTTATATACGTGAACAACCTCTTCGGCGCTGGTAACTGAGCTGGCAAAAAGCCCTGTCGTTACTAAAGCTAAAGTTGTCATTTTCTTTAAAAGCTTCATGCTATCTCCTTTTTAGCTAGCCAGTACTGTATCTACAGACTGTCATTGCATGTGCCGTCGTTGCGGCTTTCATTTTTATGGTTATCCAATGCTACAGCTAGTAAAACGCATCGGCAGATTGCTTAACATTTCACTATCCAAACTGCGCTCGATATCAAATTGATAAACAGCACAGTCGAATCTTTTAATGACCAGATTTCAACTACTTCATTCCAAACTGGCGGTTCAAATCATTCATCCCACTACGGGAGGCGATAATCTACAACCGAGTAATTTTATGTTCAATATAAAGATCAGCGATAGTGAAATTTTTCCCTCGCCATGCTTAAAACAGTGCTCAAATGGACGCAAAAAAAATACGCCCCAAATTGATTCAACCCATTTCAGCTTGCACTAATTTAGTGCATCAATAAAATTACACAGTTAACAACAAAAACTCTCGTTCCCAAGAACTAATCACGCGACGATAGTTTTCTAGGTCAGCTTGCTTCACCGCAATATAACCATCGGTAAAGGTCTCGCCTAAATACTCACGTACCGCAGAACTTTCAGACATAACAGCCAAAGCTTCTTCCAGGGTCAATGGTAAGCTATTGCCTTGACGATTTTCATTGGCTCGGCCTTGTACTGGAGTCGATGGCTTCACATCTTCAACCATGCCCATGTATCCGCACAGTAACGTCGCAGCGATAGCCAAGTAACTATTGGCATCTGCACCAGCGATACGGTTTTCAATACGGCGGTTTTGAGGTGATGACTCAGGAATGCGTAATCCACAGGTACGGTTCTCATCACCCCACTCCAAGTTAACCGGTGCAGACGTGCCGGGCAGGAAGCGTCTGAAAGAGTTAACGTTCGGCGCCATCAAAGGCAATAACTCTGGAATATACTTTTGTAAGCCACCGATATAACTCAAGAATCTAGCACTCTTTGTGCCATCTTCATTAGTAAATACGTTTTTACCGGTTTTAACATCGACTACGCTCTGGTGAATATGCATCGCACTACCTGGCTCATCAGTCACAGGTTTAGCCATGAAGGTGGCGCAGACATTATGTTTCAGCGCGGCCTCACGAAGGGTACGTTTAAACACAAACACCTGATCTGCAAGCGATAACGCATCACCATGACTGAAGTTAATCTCCATCTGGGCGGTGCCCTCTTCATGGATCAAGGTGTCGATATCCAAACCTTGCGCTTCACACCAGTCATACATATCTTCAAATAGCGGATCATATTCGTTAGCTGCATCGATAGAAAATGACTGACGTCCCGACTCTCGACGACCACTACGACCAACCGGAGGGCTTAAAGGAATATCCGGGTCTTCGTTCATCTTAGTCAGATAAAACTCCATCTCAGGTGCAACCACAGGCTTCCAGCCTTTATCTTCATACAATTTCAATACTTTCTTAAGTAAGTTACGTGGCGATAATTCGATCGGGTTGCCCATTTTATCGTAGGTGTCGTGGATCACTTGCGCAGTAGCTTCGACACACCAAGGCAGCATGTAAACTGCGTTCTCATCAGGAACACAAACAAAATCGATATCCGCCTTATCGAGTAATTCGTCATAAACATCACCATCGACATAATCACCTGTCACAGTTTGCAACAACACACTCTCAGGTAAACGCATGCCTTTTTCATCGATAAACTTGTCTACTGGCGCAATTTTACCCCGAGCAATCCCTGTCATATCGCTGATAACACACTCTACTTCGGTGATCTTATTCTCTTTCAAATAACTGATTAGCTTCTTCATTTGGATTATCTCGTTCTTTGGGCTGCGCGTTGTTGGCAGGCTTGATTAAATGCGGCGAAAATCGAGCGATAAAATGGCTGGTCTAGCACTTTCCACTCTGGGTGAAACTGCACTCCTACGGCGAAACTTTTCGCATCAATCACCGAAAAGGCTTCGACTAAACCATCAGGTGCACAGGCTTCCACTTTGAGTCCGCTACCAAGACGGTCAACACCTTGAGTATGGACAGAATTGACTTCGGCTAATGTGCTTCCCCATGCCTGATATAACACACCATCGGGTTCAATTTGCAGTTCATGAGCAAGACCGTACTGAACTTCAACTCCAGTTTCAGGATCTTCGCGGTGTTCAATATAACCGCCCACTTCATGCAATTTCTGATGCAGACTGCCGCCATATACGACATTCATCTCTTGGAATCCGCGACAGATAGCTAACACAGGAATACCCGCATCTATCGCGGCTTTTAACAGAGGTAAAGTGGTGGCGTCACGTTTAGGATCATGGTGAGTGCCTTCGGCACTGGGTTCACCTTGATAATGATGAGGTTCGATATTGGATGGCGATCCGGTAAACAAAATACCATCCAGTCGAGCAAGAATCGCCTCTGGAGGACATTGACCCAATGAGGGGATCACCAGCGGCCAAGCCTCCGTAGCATCAACGATGCTCATGAGGTACTTCTCACCGACAATATTAAAAGGATGTAAACCTAATTGTTGATTACACGCTGTGACGCCGATAACAGCCAGTCCTTGTGCGGACATATTTCACCTATACAGTCTTGATGTTCTTATATCGTTATTAATGATGAACACTGACTAACTTAATGTTCATTTTTTCACACACTACACTGAAAAATATCACTAGGCAATAGGTCTTAATAAACAAAATAGTAACAAGCCTACTTCTGAGCATAAAAGTCAATTAAAACAATGAGCAAATAATGAATAGCATTTATTATCACTCAGCTACTTAGCGCAAGTTTTAAAAATAATTGTGAACTAGAGAGGTCAATAACAGCGGAGGCTTTTTGGCGTATAAAGCGGCTTTATGGGTAAAATTATTTACACTTAAATAATATATGTATCAAAAATCAAACCTGATGATTTATCGAAAAAAAGCAAGTAAATCCAATCACTAGGCGCACTATTGCACCTAGAAAACGAAAGGAAGATAACCAATTAGAAATTAGCTGGAGTGGTCGCGCTAACGATGCGGCAAGGGGTGTCATAAGGATTACGAAAACGGTGTGGCAACTCGCTGTTGAAGTAATAACTATCGCCTTCACCCAACACAAAAACTTCATCACCAACGGTAATTTCTATTTTACCTTCGATGACCATTGCCGCTTCTTCACCTTCATGTTGCAGCATCTCTTCACCGGTATCAGCACCAGGAGGATAGACTTCATTCATTACCGACATCGAACGATTAGGATAATCACGGCCTATCAATTTATATTCAAGATTACCGTCACCAATATCTAACAGTTCCCCGGCTCGATAAACCACCTTCTGTTCAGATGGTAAACTTTCTTCTATAGAGAAAAAGTCTACCAAAGACATAGGTAATCCAGACAAGACTTTTTTCAATGAGCTCACTGAGGGACTGACACTGTTTTTCTCTATCATAGAGATAGTACTGTTAGTCACACCCGCTCGTTTGGCCAACTCTCGTTGTGATAAGCCTTTCATTTTACGAACAGCTTTGAGATTCGCGCCTATATCCAAAAAACGTCTCCTATCAACGAATTGAAGATGAAATAATTCCCATACTAGTTTGTCTCAAACAAAAAAGCATGTTAAATATAATCAACAAGCGTGAATTATAACCAACTCAAAGGCCAAAAGTATACTGACTCAGGCCAATTTAGTCGAAAAACAACAATAAAAACGATTTCGGAGACAGCATGTCTAGTAAAGCCCCAGTTCATAGTGATAATTATCCCGACTCTTACTATTTCGCCACCGCAAATGCACTGGAACCTCAGCCACAGCTTAGCGAACATATCAGTGTCGACGTGTGTATCATCGGCGGCGGCTTCAGTGGCATCAATACCTCAATCGAGCTGGCACAAAAGGGTTTTAGCGTAGCGTTACTGGAAGCTAAACGCATCGGCTGGGGAGCATCAGGCCGTAATGGCGGTGAACTCATTCGTGGGATTGGTCATAATGTTGAACAGTTTCGCAATGAAATTGGTAGTGAAGGCGTACAAGCTATCCACGAGATGGGTTTTGAAGCGGTTGAGATTGTAAGGCAACGTGTAAAACAACATCAGATCGACTGTAACCTGCAAATGGGCTATTGCGATCTGGCCACCAAACCACGCCACATGACCGAACTCAGTGCCGACTATCAAGCCATGTGCGATGAAGGTCGAGGCGACGGTTTTAAGCTTCTACAACAAGATGAAATCAGCCAAGTCATTGGCTCAGAAATCTATCAAGGCGCCTTGGTCGATATGAACAGTGGCCACCTACATCCACTCAATTTAGCTTTAGGCGAGGCTCGTGTAGCCCGAAGCCTTGGTGTACAAATGTTTGAAAACAGTGCGGCGACACAAATCATCAAAGGCGATAAACCTAAAGTGCTCACCGAACACGGCCAAGTCGATTGTCAATATCTAGTGCTCGCGGGTAATGCCTATATTGGCCATAAGCTCGACAGCCATGTCGGTGGAAAAGTGCTGCCTGCGGGCAGCTACTTATTGGCAACCGAACCATTAAGCCAAGCCATGTGTGATGAGATTATTCCGCAAAATATGGCCTTTGCCGATATGCGTATCGATTTGGATTACTTCCACCTTTCACAAGATAATCGCTTACTGTTTGGTGGTTTATGTACCTATTCAGGCAATGATCCAAGAGATATCAATAAAGCGTTAAGGCCTAACCTTGAAAAAGTTTTCCCCCAGCTAAAAGGGGTGAAAATCGATTATGAATGGGGCGGCATGATAGGTATTGGCGCTAATCGGTTGCCGCAAATTGGTCGTCTAGACGATTGCCCAAACATCTTTTATGCCCAAGCTTATGCTGGTCATGGTGTCAACGCGACCCATATGGCAGCTAAATTAATAGCAGAAGCACTGACTCAGCAAGCTGAGCGGTTCGATATCTTTAACAAAGTGAAGCACATGACTTTCCCCGGCGGGCCAACATTCCGCTCTCCCATGCTGGCAGCAGGCATGCTGTATCACAGATTCAAAGACCTGTTTTGATCTTATAATGACTAATAATGAAAAAGGAGCCTATGGCTCCTTTTTCATTATAAATCAAATATTAACAACAACTGATTGGCACTTGTGGATTACTGCCCCAATCGGCCCAAGAACCATCATAAAGCACAGTATTTTGATGACCTGCCGCTACCGCCGCCAAGATTAAAATACACGCAGTGATCCCAGAGCCACAACTAAAGATACGTTCCCGAATATCTTCACCAGGAGATTCAAACAGCGCCTGCAGTGTTTCAACATCTTTAATCTTATAGCCATCGAGCACCTGAGCAAAAGGCACATTAATTGAGCCAGGAATATGGCCACTGCGCATATTTTCTCTGGGTTCCGGCGCTTGACCGCAGAACCGAGCTTCACCTCTGGCATCGAAGACTTGCACACTTTCGGCATCAAAGCGCGCTAATACATGGGGCAAGTCACAAATTAAATTGGCTTGATAATCGGCGACAAAGTCTCCTTGAGGCACGAAATCCAATGACTGATATTCATCTACCGTCATCCGCTCTTCACTCAACCATTGAGGCAAGCCTCCATCGAGTACAAATACCCTATCGAAGCCCATCAGCTTAAACATCCACCAAGCTCGTGGTGATGAGTAGATACCTTGATCATCATAAATAACCACTTGGCTGTCGCTATTTAGCCCAAGATGAGCAATACCTTGCATGAACTGTTCAGGGGTGGGCATCGCATGAATTTGTGAGGAGTTCTTATCGACAAAGACGGTTTCAAGATCGAACTTTTCAGCTCTGGGAATGGCAGTGAATTGCGGATAAACAATCGGCTCTTTGCCAATTACAGATGCCATGCTGGCATCTAAAACCACGACATTACTGTCAAACAGGTTAGCTTCTAACCACGCTGTACTTACCAGTGGATATTGCATAATCGCTCCAAATTGGCCGCAGCCAATCGCTCATCCAAACAGATATCCGTAACAAAAAAGCTGAAAACCAATCCCAACAAATACAGGTCAACTGTTTGACTTAATTATAATTATTAATTTTTAAAGCTGTATTCAAAACCTGACTATTATTGACTATCAATCCCCAAAATAGCACTCGATGAATATCAACCTTTTGCAACATATACGAATATTCTCACCAAGGACAAGTAAAAATTTATTCACATGAGTGCTGGATCTAAAAAATGCACCGAATGATTTGCAGCAAAAAAAAATCCCGCAGCTAAGATCTGCAGATCTTAGCTACGGGATTTAATAAAAAAGTACTTAGATTACAGTACTATCCAAGTCGCTTTAATTTCTGTGTATTTTTCAAAGGCATGTAGCGACTTATCACGGCCATTACCCGACTGTTTATAGCCACCAAATGGTGCGGTCATATCTCCGCCATCATAATGATTAATCCAAACCATGCCACTGCGTAAGGCTTTCGCCGTTTTGTGTGCTTTACTGATATCGGCAGTCCACACTCCGGCGGCCAAACCATAAATAGTATCGTTGGCAATACTGATCGCCTCATCCATACCGTCAAAGGTGATCACCGACAGTACAGGACCAAAAATCTCCTCTTTGGCGATCGTCATCTGGTTATTAACTCCAGAGAAAATCGTCGGCTCAACATAGACTCCACCCGATTGTGCCATCACCTGCTGACCACCTTGAACCAAGTTAGCGCCTTCATCGATTCCCGAACGAATGTAACGCAGTACATTATCCAGCTGTTGCTTATCGACTACGGCACCGCAAGTGGTATTTGGATCTAACGGATGACCCGGTTGCCATGCCTGCATCTCTTCGGCGATAAGTTTAATCAGCTCGTCTTTCACCCCGGCTTCCACCAGCAAACGGGAACCAGCGGTACACACTTCCCCTTGGTTAAAGGCAATTGCCGAAGCGGCGGCACTGGCAGCTTGTTTGAGATCCGGCGCATCATTAAACACGATATTCGGGCTCTTGCCACCCGCCTCTAACCAAACGCGTTTCATGTTCGATTCACCAGCATAAACCATCAATTGCTTGGCAATTTTGGTCGAACCTGTAAATACCAAGGTATCCACATCCATATGTAAACCTAGCGCCTTGCCCACAGTGTGACCAAAACCAGGCAACACGTTAAGCACACCTTTAGGAATACCTGCTTCGATCGCTAACGCGGCAATGCGGATCGCGGTTAATGGCGATTTTTCTGATGGTTTTAGCACTACACTATTACCCGTAGCCAAGGCTGGGCCTAATTTCCAGCACGCCATGAGCAAAGGGAAGTTCCAAGGCACAATAGCAGCAACCACCCCCACGGCTTCACGGGTGATCATACCGATCTCATTGTGAGCCGTTGGTGCAATTTCATCATAAATTTTATCGATAGCTTCACCAGACCAGCGCAAGGCTCGCGCCGCACCAGCGACATCGACACTCTGAGAGTGAGCAATCGGTTTACCCATATCTAAGGTTTCAAGCAGGGCTAACTCTTGTTGATTTTGCTCAAGTAGCTCGGCAAAACGAATCATGACTTGCTTACGTTTTACTGGCGCCATTTGTGCCCAATCACCACGCTCAAAGACTTCACGGGCGTTCGCCACCGCTATATCGGCATCGGCGAGATCACAACTGGCCACCTGAACCAAGACCTTACCGTCGATAGGACTGATGCAATCAAAACTATCTCCAGAGACTGCACTACAATATTCGCCATCAATAAAAGCCTGACCGTTAATGGATAACGCATCGGCCATCTGTTGCCACTGTTCACGACTTTGGGGAGTACTCATTCTGACCTCTTAACGGGTGATAACGCATCACTCAAATCTATTAATATTCAACCTAGCTTTCGCTTGCCCTTAGCAAGTTAAAGCAAATCTTGCCCTAGATTACGCTTTTCATCAGTTTAATTTCAATATTTTTTACAAAAAGTTATTTTTTGCTATAAATAATGAACAAATTACTTTCATGTTCATTATTTCTGACATAGCATAGCGAAATATCGAGCACTCTAAATAACAACGCTAATTAACACAATGACCTAATCAGGGTAGATGATATGGAAGACTTTAAGAAGGCGGGACACACAGGTTCATTAGAACACTATTGGATGCCATTTACTGCTAACAGGCAGTTTAAACAAAGCCCGAGACTGCTAGCACAGGCTGAGGGAATGTATTACAAAGATGTAGACGGTCGCCCTGTTCTAGATGCAACCGCAGGTCTTTGGTGTTGTAACGCTGGCCATGGCCGTAAAGCTATTTCAGAAGCCGTCAGCAAACAGATCCATGAGATGGATTACGCCCCCTCTTTCCAGATGGGACACCCACTGGCATTTGAACTTGCCGAACGTCTGGCCGCTATTGCTCCTGAAGGTATTAATAAGGTCTTTTTTACTAACTCAGGTTCTGAGTCGGTAGATACCGCACTAAAAATTGCCCTCAACTATCACCGTGCTCGCGGTGAAGCCACACGAACTCGTTTTATCGGTCGAGAACTGGGTTATCACGGCGTTGGCTTCGGTGGCATTTCTGTCGGTGGCATTGGCGGTAACCGCCGCACCTTCAGCCAGCAGTTACTTCAAGGTGTCGATCACCTCCCCCACACCTTAGATATCGCCACTAATGCCTTCTGCAAGGGATTGCCTGAAACAGGCGCAGAAAAAGCGCAGGTGTTAGAGCAACTTATCGCCCTGCACGGCGCAGAAAATATTGCCGCCGTCATAGTCGAACCTATGTCGGGTTCTGCCGGGGTCATTTTGCCACCACAAGGCTATCTCAAGCAATTACGTGAGATCACCCAAAAACACGGCATTCTATTGATTTTCGATGAAGTGATCACAGGTTTTGGTCGTGTCGGTGACGCCTTCGCTAGCCAGCGCTGGAATGTTAAACCCGATATGATCACCACAGCTAAAGCCCTCAATAATGGCACCATCCCCATGGGCGCGGTGTTAATCGATGATGCGATCTATGATGCCAGTATGGATGCGCCCGAAGGCGCCATCGAACTCTTCCATGGTTACACTTATTCGGGACACCCTGTTGCCGCAGCAGCCGCATTAGCAACCTTAGATATTTATCATCAAGAACAGCTATTTGAGCGCAGTAAATCTCTTGAATCATATTTCGAACAGGCGGTACACAGCCTCAAAGGCTTACCAAACCTGATTGATATTCGTAACACAGGACTGGTTGCAGGGATTCAATTTAATCCGAGTGAAAAAGGCATAGGTAAACGTGGGTTTGGCATTTTCGAGACTTGCTTTAAAAACGGCACCTTAGTCAGAGCTACCGCCGATACCATCGCCCTGTCTCCACCGCTCATTGTTGAGAAAGAGCAGATAGATCAGATGGTCAATACCCTTAGTGATGCCATTAAATCTGTGGGCTAAACAGCCCACTTCACCTTTATATTCATTTTTTAAAAGAGTGCAGGAATAATAGTGTTATGCAGCAGATAAACCATTATATCAACGGACGACACACAGAGCAGAGCGAGCGTTATAGCGCCGTATATGAGCCCGCGACAGGCGATCATAAAGCCAATGTTTCTCTTGCCAGCGCAGCCGAAGTTGCCGGAGCTATTGAGCTGGCAAAGAAAGCCCACGGCCCTTGGTCGCAAATGACACCGCTGAATCGTTCACGCATTCTTTTTAAATTCAAGGCGCTAGTAGAGGCCAACATGGATGAACTGGCAGCGATGATCACCCGCGAACACGGTAAAGTCCTCGACGATGCCAAAGGCGAGATCATCCGCGGCCTAGAAGTGGTCGAGTTTGCTTGTGGTATCCCACACTTACTCAAAGGCGAGCACACTGAACAAGTCGGCGGCGGCGTCGATGCCTGGACCTTAAATCAGTCTTTAGGTGTAGTGGCCGGTATTGCGCCATTTAACTTCCCAGTGATGGTGCCTATGTGGATGTTCCCCATCGCAATTGCCGCAGGCAACACCTTTATCATGAAACCTTCAGAGAAAGACCCAACCTCGGTAATGCGAATGGCTGAGCTGCTAACCCAAGCCGGTCTTCCAGAAGGCGTGTTTAATGTGGTCAACGGTGACAAAGAGGCTGTTGATACCCTACTGAGTCATCAAGATATTCAAGCGGTCAGCTTTGTTGGCTCAACCCCGATTGCACAATATATCTATGAAACCGCTTCTAAACATGGCAAGCGAGTTCAAGCTTTAGGCGGTGCTAAGAATCACATGTTGTTAATGCCAGATGCCGATCTCGATCAAGCCGTTGGCGCATTAATGGGCGCCGCTTACGGTTCGGCTGGTGAGCGCTGCATGGCGATATCTGTAGTACTTGCCGTTGGTGATGTTGGCGACAAATTGATTGATAAACTTTTACCCCAAATTCAAGCGCTGCGTGTCGGTAACGGACTCGAAGCTGATATGGATATGGGGCCACTGGTGTCGCAGCAGCACCTTGCTAAAGTTCGTGACTATGTGGATATCGGCGTTGCCGAAGGCGCTACTTTGCTTGCCGATGGACGCCAATTAAGTGTCACAGATCATCAACAGGGTTACTTCTTAGGCGGCTGCCTATTCGATAATGTCACCCCAGAGATGACCATCTATAAAGAGGAGATCTTCGGCCCGGTGTTAGCGATAGTTCGAGTAGAAGATTACGCTCAGGCCCTACAGCTCATTAACGACCATGAATTTGGTAACGGTACCGCCATCTTTACTCAAAGCGGTGAAGCGGCGCGCCACTTCTGTCATCACGTTCAAGTGGGTATGGTGGGGGTTAACGTGCCAATCCCTGTACCAATGGCGTTCCACAGTTTTGGTGGATGGAAGCGCTCACTATTTGGTCCACTTCATATGCATGGCCCAGATGGGGTTCGTTTTTACATCAAGCGCAAGGCGATCACAGCTCGCTGGCCTAAAGCATCATCGGCTCAGGCAGAGTTTGTTATGCCAACCATGAAATAAGCGGGGCCTTTAATGAGCATAAATATCGACGCCATCATTAACTTCAGCCAACAGCAAACGGAAACCGAGTATTATGATGTAGCGAAAGAAAAAGTGATTTCAGGCGACCCCAAGCAGCAACTGAACAACCATTACTCTAGCCCCTGCGAGCAATTTCATGCAGGAGTCTGGCAAGGTGAAAAGGGGAGCTGGAAGGTCAATTATACCGAGTATGAATATTGCGAAATTTTGCAAGGCTGTAGCGAAATCACAGATAACTCAGGCAAAAGCATCACAGTCACTAAAGGGGATCGTTTCGTGATCCCCGCAGGCTTTAGTGGCGTGTGGAAAGTCATAGATACCTGTAGAAAAATTTACGTCATTTTTGAACAGAAATAACCTGGTTCGATAGTGAGTAATCGCCATGCGGTCTCAGCTATTAGGCTGATGTTTGGCTAAATTTAGTCTGTTAAGACGCTGATTTACTAGTTAAAGCAGATTGATGTCAACAAAGTGAAATGGAGAAACCACAGTGTATAAAAAATTTAATAATAAACGGATTGCCCAAGTAACTGGATTAGTCTTGGCAACGGCGCTAATTACCCCATTTGCCCAAGCTGAAGTTTCTGGCGAAGTGAGTGTTACCAACGATTACCGCTTCCGTGGTGTATCACAGACTGCCGGCGACTTTGCAGTACAAGGCAGTCTCGACTACAGCATGGACAACGGCATCTTCTTAGGTGCCTGGGCCAGTAATGTCGATGATGACAGTTACGATGCCGATGTCGAAGTGGATTTATATGCAGGTTATGCCGGTGCTTTTGGTGCCGACGACGCCATTGAATACGATGTCACCTTGACCTATTACACCTACCCTGGCCAAGACGATAGCAGCCGTTACCTAGAAGCTAATATTGGTTTCTATTATGAAGGTTTTCATTTCGCTCAGTGGTATACCAACAACTATGCAAATGCCGATGTGGATCTTCATTACAGTGAGCTAAATTACTCTTATGAAATTGCCGAAAACTGGAGCATCGACGCTCATGTGGGTTACAGCTATGGTGATGGCGCTGACTTAGATTGGGGTGAAAACTATATCGATTACTCTATCGGAGTTTCTACCGAAGTTGCAGGCTTTGGTCTATCTCTGGCTTGGTTAGACACAAATCTGAGCAGCGACAATGAGATCAGCGATGGTCCATGGAAAAACAGCGGCACGGTATTAGCCTCTGCTAGCTACGCCTTCTAAAACTGGCTTTATCTTGAATAATGAAAAACCGCCAATGGGCGGTTTTTTATTACTTAAATTTCATACCCTCAGTATTACCGCAAAACATGATCTAAGCCACTAGGCAAAATGGCTGACTGGGAGTATCTTCAAAGATAAAATATTGTGAGGATTTTCCATGACAGACACCCTATTTAAAATCGGTTTTATTGTTATTGGTCTAGTGGTTATTTATAAGCTTATTTTTAGTGGCAAGAAGGGATTAACCCTATTTGAAATGCACTTTAAACAAGGAAGAATGACCAGCCATAAAGGTAAGATCCCAGAGAAGTTTGAGCGCGAGTGCCGTGGTATAGCCAAGTCCGAAAAGCTAACTTGTGTGGTGCGTGCCGAGAAAGCGGGTAGCGTACGCCTACATGTTTCCGCCAATGTCGGTGATGCTATTACCCAGCGTATTCGTAACCAATTCCCATTCGACTATTACGACAAGAAGAGTGTCGATAATTCACGTCAGGCAGGATAATAAAGCACGATAAACCAGCGTTAAAATCCAGTGTCTAAACGCCCATCATCACGGGCTTGCTCAATAATTCGTTCATTATCCTGAGACATAGGATCCTTTACCTCTAAAGGATCCTCTTCTGGTGGTTGCTCTATGGTAAAACTAAAGTCATTAGCACAACCACCAACAGCTAGGAGCGCTAAAAAAAGCCATTTATTCATTCGGTGATTTACTCCCAGCAAAACGCTCTAACCCCCAAACCAGTGCAATACCAAATACCATAGCAATAACAGCCCACAGAATATAAGCGGGTTGCCCAGTGACTGCCTCAAATTGTAATGGAGACAAATTTTGCTCAAGTAATGGCACCATCTTACCATGAGAGTTTTCTCGCCAAGTCAGTACCTCTTTCCATGGCCATATTTTGCCTAAGGTGCCTAACATCAAGCCTGTCAGAAACATAATTGTGGCATCATGATATTTACGTAATAACGCCGATAACAGATGGCTAAAAGACAATAAGCCACAAACACAACCCAAGCCAAACATGGCTAAAATCGTAATATCGAAGCTCTTAGCGGCGTGTAAAACCGAAGTGTACAGTCCCAATAACAACAAGATAAAACTGCCTGAAATGCCCGGAAGTAACATGGCGCAAATGGCGATACTGCCGCCGAGAAAGACGTTAAGATAATTCACCTCGAGAGTGACAGGGTTCAGCATAGTAATGCCCCAGGCCAGCGCAGCCCCAATTGCGAATAGCAGCAATCTTGCCAGCGAAAAACCGCTGACCTGTTTTAGCATGTGCACCACAGAGATAATGATCAGTCCAAAAAAGAATGACCATACCGGAATGGGATGAGTCTCTAACAAATAGGAGATTAACTTCGCAAAGGTAAAGATGCTGGTTAATATGCCGCCAAATACTGCAATAAGAAAAGGACCATTGATATGAATAAATGCCGCTTTTATACCCTGAGCGCGGATCACCTTGATCAAGCTAGGATTGATTCGACGTATGCTATCTAACAGGGTATCTAAAATCCCTGTAATAAATGCAATCGTGCCTCCCGAAACCCCAGGAACCACATCCGCAGCGCCCATCGCCATTCCCTTCAAATACGTCAGCAAGTATTTCACTAATAATCCTTATAATTATGCCAATCACAGTCATCTTTTAATTATCTTAATGACTTCAATAGCAATAATGCTCAGCCTGTGCTGAATAAAATCGTTAGCGCGATTATACGCGCTGTACCCTCTCAAGGGAAAATGAAGTTTTGTTCAGTTAAATTTTTCTACTTACTCCTCAACTGCATATACGCTAGGGAGTTGGCGCAATAAAACAAACACCTTCAAT
Source organism: Shewanella sp. Isolate11 (assembly GCF_022398315.1). Lineage (GTDB taxonomy): Bacteria > Pseudomonadota > Gammaproteobacteria > Enterobacterales > Shewanellaceae > Shewanella. The sequence goes on along the minus strand of NZ_JAKEVF010000001.1, from coordinate 620,023 downwards.
TTACCCCCAAAGCTAGCATCATGCCGCTGTTGTTAACGGCTTAAGGTTAAGCTAACCTAGCAACTCATCTGACCAGACAGGAACGTCATTCAATATGAACTCAAAGCCCACCAAAGTGATGGCGCTATATCACAAGCTCACAAAACTCCCCTTCGGCCATAAACTGTTCTCTATTATGGTTGCCCGCATGGCACCCTACTTTGGCAGTATCAAACCCTTAATCACCGAGCTAAAGCCTCATTATTGTCAGTGTCTGATTAAGAAACGCAACTCGGTGCATAACCATATAAAAACCGTACATGTAATCGCCATCTGTAATGGTTTAGAGATGGCTATGGGCGTAATGGCCGAAGCTTCTATTCCGCGACATTTACGTTGGATCCCTAAAGGCATGAGTGTCGATTACACCGCTAAGGCGGCCAGTGATATTCGTTGTATCGCCGAAGTCACACCTGAGCAGTGGCAAGAGGGTGATATGCTGGTAAAAGTTACCGCCATAGATGACAATGATGTGGTCGTGGTTCAAGGACATATCAAGCTATGGATCTCGGCAAAACCGAATTCCGCTTTATAAAAAATAAGCCGCTTCCACAGAAAAACAACTTATTTTACAGTCGGTAACGATAACAAGCTGCGGCTTTTACAATCAGCATCAGCGACATTGGCAAACCATATATTAGGGATAATAATGGCCAGAAATTCAAACAAGGCTAGCTCAGTTAAAAGTGAATACTTGGGACTAAAGTTACTGCTGATCGCAGCGCTATTTATCGGTATTTTTATTGCCAGTTTACAACAGCGCTTGCCGCTGTTTTTCATTCTCTATTACTTACTCATCAGTCTTATCACCTATATCGCCTTCGCCCTCGATAAACGTGCTGCGCGTCGGGGACGCTGGCGAACCTCCGAACAAACTCTGCAGCTATTGTCCCTGCTCGGTGGTTGGCCAGGTGCGTTAATGGGGCAATACCATTTAAGACACAAATCTCAAAAGCTAAGCTTTCGACTCGGACTGTGGTCGATGATTTGCGCAAATAGTGCATTATTGACTTGGCTGGCCACCAGCCAAAAATTGCAATCGATACAGGCATGGTTCACTTGAAATACTGAGCACCCAAAATAACTGGCCTGCTCGTCGGCGGTATAGTGCCCCAATCAATTTAAACTCAATAGATTCCGGCGGCGCCTATGTGTGCTGAGTATATTTCCCCCCTGAGATTAGTTATCATCACGGACAAATTAAACTGGAAGCCTTAATAATGAAAATGATATTAGCGGTAGTGGTGATTGCTGGAATAATTTTTTATTTCTTCACCAGCATGAATAACCAAAAAGTGGCCAAAGAAAATATTGCTAAAGGTCAGCAGTTTCTCGAACAAAACAAAAGCCAACCTGGCGTAGTCGAAACCCATTCGGGCTTGCAATATCTAGTGCTGAATAAGGGCGATGGTAGCGTTCATCCCAAAGCTAGTGATACGGTCACCGTGCACTATCACGGTACACTTATCGATGGCAGTATCTTCGATAGCTCAGTTGAGCGCGGCCAGCCTATCGCCTTCCCGCTCAATCAGGTGATCAAAGGTTGGACCGAAGGTGTGCAGCTGATGGTCACTGGTGAAAAAGCCCGTTTCTTTATCCCAAGTAATTTAGCCTATGGCAACCGCAGCGCAGGGAAAATTCCCGGTGGCTCGGTGCTGATTTTCGACGTGGAGTTGATCAGCATAGATAACTAAAGCGTGTTTATTTTGGCTATTTTGTTCGATGCAAAAGCATTTTAATCGAACCTTTTAAGCAAGACTCTCCATTAAAAAACGCGCCATTAGGCGCGTTTTTTATTTATCACATAACTCTCGAAAACCATTTCCCCTTCTTTACCACAAAGGGTTGCCGCAAAAATTGCCACAAATTATTGCCACGAATAAGCCTTCGCCATGGTGCTCCCCCTTCCAACCTAAGCGCGCACCTGAGATAATCGCGATAAATACAACCCCATTTGATTAAGCCCGCTGCTACTTTGGTAGCTATAACAGGAGCCAACATGACGACCTCTTCTCTCGATCGCCTCAGCCTCGTACGCCAGGAACTCAATTCAGCTAACCTCGACGCTTTTATTGTGCCACGCGCCGATGAATACCTTGGTGAATATGTTCCTGAATGTAATGAACGCCTACACTGGCTAACTGATTTTACAGGTTCTGCTGGCATGGCCATCGTCTTGAAGCAAACCGCGGCGATTTTTATCGATGGTCGTTATACCGTACAAGTTAAACAACAAGTGGATGGCAACCTTTATCAATATCTCAGCCTGACTGATACACCACAAATTCCTTGGCTGATCGAGCAGCTTGAGTCTGGAGCTCGAGTCGGTGTCGATCCTCGTCTACATCCATTGAGTTGGTTACAAACGGCCCAAGCCCAACTACAAAGAGCCGACATTGAGCTGGTATCTGTGACTGACAACCCTATCGATCTGCATTGGCAAGATCGCCCAGCCGCGCCAACTGCACCCATCATCTTATTTGATCAAGTCAGTGCCGGTGTTTCCAGCAGCGAAAAACGCGCCCAAATTGGCGTAAAAATCAAACAAGCGGGTGCCAACTGCGCACTTATCTCGGCGTTAGATTCTTTCTGTTGGTTGCTTAACATTCGAGGTAGCGATGTCCCCCGTCTGCCTGTGGTGTTGGGAACCGCCCTGCTACACAGTAATGGCGACATGGTGTTATTTACCGACCTCAACAAGCTGCCACAAGGCATAGAACAACATGTTGGTGCGGGCGTGAGTTTCAAAGCTGAAACCGAATTGGCCACGGCTTTAGCCGATCTCAATGGCATTAAGCTACTTGCCGATCCCGACAACGCTAATGCTTGGATGCAAGTCACCGCTCAACAAGGCGGTGCAAAGCTCATCAGCGGCCAAGATCCTGTTGCCTTACCTAAAGCGCAAAAAAATGCTGCCGAGTTAGCAGGCATGCGTGCCAGCCATATTCGCGATGGCGTGGCAGTGAGTCGTTTCCTCGCTTGGTTAGACGCCGAAGTCGCTATGGGCCATCTGTATGATGAAGCCGTACTGGCCGATAAACTGGAAAGCTTCCGTCTCGAAGATGACCTATACAAAGAGCCGAGTTTCGATACCATTTCGGCGACTGGTGCTAACGCGGCTATGTGTCATTACAACCATAACAATGGCACACCTGCGACCATGACCATGAACAGCATCTATCTGGTTGACTCAGGTGCTCAGTATCTGGACGGCACCACGGATGTCACTCGTACTATCGCCATCGGCGAAGTCACCGATGAGCAACGTAAAATGGTGACCTTAGTGCTAAAAGGCCATATCGCACTCGACCAAGCGCGTTTTCCGAAAGGCACGACAGGTCAACAGTTGGATGCTTTTGCCCGCCAGTACCTATGGCAACATGGCTTCGATTATGACCATGGTACAGGCCACGGTGTCGGTCACTTCCTCAGCGTACATGAAGGCCCACAGCGTATCGGTAAAAACGTAAACAATGTAGCGATACTGCCAGGCATGGTGCTGTCGAATGAACCTGGTTACTACCGCGCAGACGCCTTCGGTATCCGTATCGAGAACCTAGTCGAAGTGCGTCACTGCGAAGCCTTACAAGGCGCCGAGCGCGAAAGCTATGAATTTAACGCGCTTACTTTAATCCCTATCGATGCCAGACTGATCGATAAGCAGTTATTAACTCAAGCCGAAGTGACTTGGTTCAATGAGTATCACCAAAGAGTACGTGAAACCCTTGCGCCATTGATGCAAGGCGATGAGCTAAACTGGTTGTTACGCGTGACAGAAGCGATTTAAGCACGTTCCTAGCTAAATCAACTTGGGTAAATAGCCAAGACTTATCACCATATTAAACAGCACCTTCGGGTGCTGTTTTTGTCTCTAAACCGATAAGTCGCTCAATCGACTACAATAATGACGAGTTAACACAGTAAACATCACCGATAAAACTGATGAGATAATCAACAAATTAATCTGATAAAATACAGGCTTTAAGACAAAATTTTGCTATACTCCGCGGCCGCTATTTAGGCTTGCGCTGTTTAGTGCGAATGATGTTAGTTTGTTTAAAGATAGGTAATAACAGGATATCCCAATGAGATTTGAATCTTTTAGTTTTGCGCCAGAGATAGTTCGTGCGATCTCAGACTGCGGTTATCAAAAAATGACGCCTATCCAGCAGCAAGCCATTCCAGCCATTCGTCGTGGCCAAGATGTACTGGCGAGTGCTCAAACCGGTACCGGTAAAACCGCGGCCTTCGCGCTGCCTATTTTGCAGAAAATGGTTGATACGCCAAGTGAGACTCAGCGTTCTAATGCCCGCGCACTGATTTTAGCACCTACCCGCGAACTAGCTGCTCAAGTTGCCGATAACATCAAAGAATACAGCCGCTATCTTCCCATCTCGGTACTGACCATCTATGGCGGCGTGAAGATGGATACCCAAGCTCAAAAACTTAAAAAAGGCGCCGATATTATTGTCGCTACGCCCGGTCGTCTACTAGAGCATATCCAAGCCTGTAACCTAAGCCTGTCGAACGTAGACTTCTTAGTCCTCGATGAAGCCGACCGTATGCTCGACATGGGCTTTATCAGCGACATTCAAAAGATTCTGCAAGCGGTGAACAGCAAGCGTCAAAACCTGCTGTTTTCGGCCACTTTCTCTAATGCGGTTAAGCAACTGGCCAATGAGATGTTGGTTAAACCTAAACTTATCAGCGTCGATAAACAAAACACCACGGCAGTAACTGTTAGCCAAGTGGTGTATCCGGTAGAACAGCGCCGTAAGCGCGAGCTGTTATCAGAGCTCATCGGTAAGAAAAACTGGCAACAAGTCTTAGTATTTACTGCCACACGTGAAGCTGCCGACACCTTAGTTAAAGAACTTAATCTCGATGGTATTCCGGCAGCGGTTGTTCATAGCGAGAAAGCCCAAGGCAATCGTCGCCGCGCCCTACGCGAATTTAAAGAGGGCAAGGTTCGCGCGTTAGTGGCAACCGAAGTTGCTGCCCGAGGCTTAGATATCCCAGCGTTGGAATATGTCGTCAATTACGATCTCCCCTTCCTTGCCGAAGATTATGTTCACCGTATTGGCCGTACCGGCCGAGCCGGTCGCAGCGGTGTGGCAATTTCATTAGTCAGCCGTGAAGAGGAGCGCACCTTAGCCGATATCGAAAAACTGATCGGTAATAAGATCCGCCGTATTACTATCCCAGGTTATGAAGTAGGCAGCCGCGAGCTACTGATTAAACAGTTACAGAAACGTCGTAGTTTCGCCAAGAAACAGCAGCGGAGCGACAATGTTGGTGCTCAGGTGATAGCCGAAAAGAATTTGGGTTCGCGTCGAGTCAAAGTGAAAAACTCTTCTAACGCCAAGATTAAGAAATCAAAATAATCACAGACAACTTGGCCGTAAAAGCGATTCGGAGCAGCAATGACACAACAAACCTATAACAAAGCCCTGCTTGAATTGGCTCAAGCAGGACTCGAAGCCGTTAAACAGCGTGATGAGAGCAGCACTGCGATGAAAACACCGGCGGCAGAGAGTCACTTTATCTGCAGCTGGATGGTGCAATCACTCAAGGAGCGCCGCTTTTCAAAATTGGTTGCCGATGATTTAACCCAGTGGATCCGCCAAGGGCGCAGCATGGGCGCAGGAGCTAATCTTAAAGGCCTACTGATGAGTATCACCAACCAGTATCAACAAGTTAAAGATACCAGCGACAAGTTAGGCGACAAGCTAGCTCTATTATTATCCGAGCTTGAACAGCAAGATTGGTTGATATTCACCGATAGCGAAGTGGATACCAAGCTTAAACTCGACAGTGATGGCCAAGCCAGTTTAATCATTTCCGCTCCCGAGTATGAGCAGCATATTGTGCAAGGCGAAATGATTAAACCCATCAATATGTATGTCCGTGGCGACGAGCAACAGTTAGCTAAATTAGCCTTACAACAGGGTCTATTAATCAGCCAAGGCAACAAGAAAACCGCCTTAGTAAAGCATCATAAGACCTATCGACTCTATCCTAAAAATCAGCAGCCCGCATTAGCCCTGTTGGTTGATAGTCAAGACAAGTGAACGCTCCAATCAGCACAAGTCGCTATTTAACCTGAACTCGGGATAACGAGTGTCGGAAAGTCTAAATTTAACAAGCTAATTCAATGCTATAAAGGATTAGTTCGAAAAGGAAAGTCTATTTCCTGACTAAATGCGCAGATTTTTGGGCATATCAAGGCGCTCTGTCGTACACCATAGCGAGCTATGGTTAGGCAGAGCTCAGGTTATTTATAATCCATAAAAAATCGCCCTTATTGATAATCACAATAAGGGCGATTTTGTTTACTGATGGCCGATTTTTAGACCAAGGCTAGGTCAATAGAGATTATTAACATAATTGCCATTAGCATCGCAGCTAAATCCATCTCTGGCATGGCCAGTATTGAGCGGCCACGGCGTGGTGCCATCGATAGCTAAAGCTTTCGAGGACGCAAGACCCATTTCGGTCCAGACATCTTTATCGAAATAGTAATATTCCAATGGAGCACTGGCATAACCTAGCGCAGTTACTTGCTGCTTAGCCACATCGGAAATCACTATGCCCCACGCATCAAAATAAGCGTTCATGTTTTGCTTAAACAACATAGAACTGATGATCAGCAGATAATCATTGCTACTGATAGTATCGGCCGCACCTATGCTATAAAGGCTCAAACCCAGCTTATCTAGCGCCGCTTTATCGCCATCTTCAAGCGCCTGACTCAGTAAGCGTTCATGCTTATAAATTAAGGTGATAATATCCCAGCCGCTAAAGCCTAACTGAGTTTGCTCTCTATCGGCCTTCATCACTAACTGGCCATAGAAATTGAGGCGTTCTGCCGCATTAGTGTAGGTCCCCGTTGGCTCCCACAATACGGCTTGCATGGTATCAAGTACACTAGTGCCACGCTGGGCACATTGCAGCATCAAGAAGGAGTTACGGGCGCGGATCATATTGATGCCCACATCTTCGGCTCCTGGCTTGCCTTGATAATATTGCCATGCTTTGTAGCGCTCAAACAGCAAGTTAGAAGTCTCGCCAGTGGTTCTTGTGCCACTACGATTAAGAATGTGCATTCTGCTGCGCTGCAATCCATGACCGAGTTCATGACTCTCTAGTCGGCCGATTGGATCAAGTCCGGTAACATCGAACGGATTACCCGAACAGGCGGCACCACAACGAGGATTGTAATCGACATTAATTCGCTGCAATTTGGGCTTACGATGGATCTCTTCATCACTACAGTCCCACCCCATCGACTGGCAAGTAGCAGTGACTCCGGCAGTTTGCACTAACCCCGAGGCACTATCGACAAAACCCGCCAGTTCATAGGCTCCCTTAATGAGATAACGCCAGATATCTTGCATGTACAGCTGCACATCACCTCTATAGCTAGCATTGGTAATGGTGTCTTCGATCCTGTCTTTCGGCGCATTGATTTCGACGAAATCACTCTTAATGCCTAACCATTTAATCGGGCTGCTGGCTAAGCTATCGACAAAATTATCTATCTGTTGTTGGTCATTAAAATCATCTAAGAAGGTATAGGGATACACACCTTCAATGGCCACCGAAATATCCCCAGAGCCCATAGGCTGCTCAATTAACAAGCTGCCGCCATAAGGGGTGGATAACACCACCTCTTCTCCAACAGGCAATAAAAATGACGGTGACTGCAGATAAATGGGACGTTGGTAATCACTTACACCCTGATTACTGACATGATACTCATGAGTGTTACCTCGAGCCTGAGCATTGATAAGCGCATAAACTTCACCACTGTTACTGTCGGTGCGTTTCAGGGTAATGCTACTGCCCGGCAGTAGGTAGTAGCCAGTAAGCCGAGTAAGCTCGTTATCGCTATTTAACTGACTCACATAGTTAGTATCGAGCACTTTATCTGACAATTGATCGACAATGCTCTGCGAGCTCACCTTACTTAAAGCATCATGCTGATAGCTAAAATCACCTAAATCAGGCTGCATCGGCGTCACTTGACGACGATAGAAGTTAAGATGATCTGCTAGATAGGCTCTGGCAAAAACTTGTAAATCGGCGTGAGGGTCGACGGGATATTGGATCTCTTGTCGTAACAAATCCCCCAACAGCACTTGCAGCTTAACCATATCCAAATCTGGTTGGCTAAACAGTTCACCACTAGTGACATCTACGGCATCTAAACTGACTTTCCACCAATCACTTAATCTGAGTAACTCTTGTGTTAATCGTTCAGATTGTGGGCACTTATAATCACCACACACAGACAAGTCGACTTGGGTAAAACTGCCATCGCGTAAATGCTCAAGCAGTGCAATTTCAGCTTGAAATGCACCACTTTCACTCAGCGGAGTCGACGCCATTGTCAAAGCATCCCAGTAATTGCCAGCCTGATAAGGAAAAGCAATGCCAAATATTGGCGCTAATGCAATAGTGAAATCGGTTCTGTGTTCGTAATTGTTTTGCTCCATATAAACACTGCTACCGGAGGCTAACTGAGCTTGAACGGCCGCGGCAATATCATCAAAGCTCATCAGCCTTTCGATATCATTATCGGGAGACTTACCGACAAACAGTAAATCGGCGGTCTCGATGCAAGTTTTAAACTCATCGAGATTGCTAAACTCAGTTCCCAAACGACAGCGAGCAATGTTGGCTTGAGGAAACTTATCTTTAAACCAAGCTCGGGCATATCCGCCATTATCTTCAAAAGCAAAAACAAGGGTCGGCGCATCATTATTTTCGGGGAGTAGAGATTGCATCAGATGAGTCATCGGCGTATCAAAAGGCTGATAATCAATCTCATCCTTACCGGGGAAAGTACCGCTAATACTCTTTTGCTGCCAAATTTTTTGTATTAAGCCAGTCGCAAAATAAGCATATTGCCCCTGTTCTAATGTGCCGTAAACGGCAAAGGCAGGACCAGGCATAAGATCAGGCGAAGCCTTTGAATACAACAGAGGAACGGTTCTAGATGAAGTTATCGCCACCAATTGACTGCGATGATAGGGATCATAACTGATAGGTTGAGTCGCATCGGCAAACATCTTCGACATCACCTGTTGCTGAACTTCCTGTCCTTGTTGATAGCGAGACAACAAGACTTTAATCACGTCATTGGCTCTAAGGCTAGTGTCTAGCTTGCCGGTTTTTAGCGCATCTTCCACCAATGCTTGACGATTAACCGTACCGCCACTGGCACTTTCGCCAATCACGACCTCTTCAACACTGGTTTCTTCGCTATCACCTCCTTGGCAAGCCGACAGCAACACGCTAAAAATCAAAACACTCGATAATCGAATCAATAACGTCATAGGCATCCTTATCTGTTTTAATATTGAAGGTTATTGCTCCATATAGGTTTAACCCATGCCACTAAAATGGATTTAAACTGTAGCCTTGTTGCGCCAAAATCGCATGAGCCGTCATCGCTGAAAGCGCCATCTTCACGCCAGGTAATAAATCGCTATTTTGAATATCAAAATAGGCCGCAGTTTGACCACAGACATACAGCTGAACCCCCTGCTCAGTTAACGCTTTAACCAAGGGAAGATTGCCGTTTACCGCACCTTTATTAATCTCTACATACTTTGGATTGTTCACCAAATCCGTAGCCGCCTTGCCGTGCACAACCAAAGCGACTTCAATATCTTCTCGCTTAACTCCTGCTGCCACATGCATATTAATAAAGCGCGCCAGGCTGTCCAGATGGCGATTAACTTCACCGGGCTTAGCCGCATTGCTAGTATCAAACACCACTTTAAATTTCATCTGCTTAGGGATAGGCAGCTGATTATCTACCTTAGCAATATGACCAAACGCTTTAAATACTGGACCGGGTTGAAATGCCTCTGGCCCCGCAACCGCTGTGGTCGATAACAAAGCAAAACCGCATCCCAAGATCAAAAGCGGCTTAGCAGCGGCAAGTTTCATGGACTTCAACAAGGGTAAAGAAGTTCGCAATAACATGGTAAATTCCTACATTATGATAATTAACATTGACATAAGCTGAACAAAAACAGGAACAATACCATCAAGCATTGCAGATACTCCTCCGTCCAATCCCATAAAATAAACTCAATTCAGCCAAGATTTGCCCTGTGACAAGCCGTAGCATTTTAGCTAACATCCAGATTACTTAACTCTGTTACAAATTGGTATCCCCAACTCATTTTGTAGAGATTGACCAACAGAAATTCATTTTATTAATTGCAAAGGAAACCTATGTCAAAGTCCCTCCGCAGGCATTACGATGCACTTTGTCAGCATTTTCAAACCATCTCTCATTTCGAGCATTTTAGTATTCTGGGAGATTGGGATCAGGCGACCATGATGCCAAAAGGCGGCAGTGAACCCCGTAGTGATGCCATGGCGACTCTGGCAAAACATATCCACCAGCTTAAAACTCAGCCCGATCTGGCCGAGCATTTAGCCGCCGCGGCCCAGGCCCCACTCTCGGCTATCGAGCAGGCAAATGTGCGTGAAATGAATTACCAATACCATCAAGCCAATGTCGTTCCGGCACAGTTAGTCGAAGCACAAACCAAAACAGGTTATCGCTGTGAAAACGCCTGGCGCGAACAACGAAAAAACAACGATTGGCAAGGCTTTAAACCGAATTTAGAAGCGGTTATTGCCCTCACCCGAGAAGAAGCCCAAATTCGAAGTGAAGCGCTGGGCGTTTCGCCTTACGATGCCTTGCTGGATAAGTTTGAACCGGGAATGACCAGCGAAAAACTAGAATCCACTTTCGGACAATTAAAAACTTGGCTGCCACAATTAATTACGCAAGTGGTCGACAAGCAAGCCAGTGAAGCTAAAGTCACGATCCAAGGGCCTTTTCCCATTGAAGGACAACAAGCACTAAGTCGAGAACTGATGCAACTGCTGGGATTTGATTTTGACTCTGGCCGCCTCGACTGCAGTAGCCACCCTTTTAGCAGCGGTGTTCCCGGCGATCTTCGTATCACTACCCGCTATGATGAACAGGACTTTACCAGCGCCGTCATGGGCACTATCCACGAAACGGGCCACGCCTGTTACGAACAGGGTTTACCCAAAACTTGGCGTGGACAGCCTGTGGGATTAGCTAGGTCGATGGGGATCCACGAAAGCCAGAGCTTGTTCTTTGAGATGCAACTAGGTCGTGGGCAGGGATTTCTCAAGCAGTTGTTACCGCGATTAAACCAGCAACTCAACACCCATTATACTCAAGCACAACTGGCTAATATTTACAGCCGAGTCAACCCGGGGAAAATCCGTGTCGATGCTGACGAAGTCACCTACCCTTGCCATATTTTGCTGCGCTTCGAGGCCGAAAAAGCCCTGATTGATGGCTCGCTAGCGGTTGCCGACTTACCCGATTTTTGGTCTAGCCAAATGCAATCTTTATTGGGTATCAACACCGATGGCGATTATCAAAATGGTTGCATGCAAGATATTCACTGGACCTTAGGCGAGCTAGGTTACTTCCCCAGTTATACGCTGGGCGCCATGTATGCAGCGCAGTTCAAGGCTAAGATGGAAAGCCAAATAGGCGATATAGACAGCTTAGTGGCCGACAATCAGCTGACTAAAATTATTCAATGGTTAGAGGACAACATCTGGTCGCAAGGCTCTATATTGACCACTGATGAACTGGTGATCCAGGCTACCGGCGAGGCACTCAATCCGATTCATTTTCAGCAACATTTAAGCGGCAGATATCTATAATCAACCCATTCACGCCTTAGATTGTTATAGCAAGCTAAGGCAATGACTCGATTTTTTACAGCATGGTAGTCGATAACTAAATGATTATTCGTCATATTCAACCTAATGATTGGCCGGCAATCTTATCTATTCAGCAGGAATGTTATCCAGAGATCGCCCATGAAACTCAGGCCGCATTAGAAAGTAAGGTTAAGGTCTCCGCCGATTCCTGTTACGTGGTCGAAGTGAATGCACAAGTAGTGGGCTACTGTTTGGCACATCCTTGGGTCATTAACCAGCCTCCCAGCCTTGAGCAGCAGATAGATGCTATGAATTCTCCCGATACCCTTTATCTACATGATATCGCCTTGTCGGCTAAGGCGCGTGGACTTAAAGCTGGAGAGAAAATATTTAATTTGCTGAAACAAAAGACAAAACAATTCAATTTTGACTCAATATCGCTAGTGGCAGTAGAAGGAGCTGACACTTATTGGCAACGTTTAGGTTTTAAATCGCGTATAATCGACAAATCCCTCGACAACTATCCAGCTGACGCCTGCTACATGGTGTATCAGCTAGGACAATAGCCCGAGGCTAAACCCAATTAGATTAAGAGATAAATATGGCCCGTAGAGTCGGTTATACCTTTAAAAAGCAATATAAAGAGATCAACTTTGTTTACGATAAATATAACGATATGTATGAAGCTGTCGCCGCCGCCGAAGGTGTCGATCTGACGCGTTATCATGCGATGGAAGCCCAGGTCGCCATGACCTCAAAAGGCTCACAAGCCGTTAAAGATTATCGACTAAAAGAATTCGAGCGTTTTGGATTCAGCAATATTCACTTCATTCGAGATGAAATCGAGTAATCACACAATCAAGATTGCTCTCGATTCGCTCAAACAAACCACTCTATGTAGGAACCAAGATGTCCAATAGTGAACACGCCAACTTTCCCAGAGCCGGATTTATTCGTCGTCTCGGCGCCATCGTTTATGATCTGTTACTCGCAGTGGCTGTCTATATGGTCGCAGGTGCCATCGGCTTCGGAATTTTTACCGCACTCACAGCCTCAGGCCTAGTTGCGATGCAAGATTATCAGCATATTTCAGATTTAATTAACGGCGTGCCGTTTTACAAAGGGCTTTATCAGCTGTGGATCGCCATCTGCGTTGGTCTGTTTTATGTGCTGTTTTGGAGCTACGGCGGCCAGACTTTAGGTATGAGAGCCTGGCGTTTGAAGATCCAACATCCCAATGGACAGAGCCTCAGCATGATCACCGCAACGGCTCGTTTAGTCTGGTCACTGCTGGGCATAGGTAATCTGTGGATTTTAATCAATGGCGATAAACTTGCCCTACAAGATATGATGACTCGCTCAGAAGTCGTGGTTCTGTCAAAAGAAGCCAACCAATTGCGCAATTGGCGTGGCGTCTAAGCCACATTTTATTCGCTCAATAAAAAGCCCCTTATGTCAGCATAAGGGGCTTTTTTGTCAGATGAAAAGATAAATCGCTTACGAATATATCACTTACGAATATAGTACACCGCAATCGTGCTGAATATCATGGGCGGCAACATAGCGCCCACATAAGCAGGAATGCCATAGACCAAGGTCATAGGACCGAAAATCTCATTACAAATATAGAAACTAAAACCGGCGACGACCCCAAGTAACACTCTTCCACCCATGGTCACAGTACGCAGCGGACCAAAGACAAACGACAGTGCTACTAACATCATCACCGCCACAGTGATCGGCTGCATCACCTTGCGCCACAAGGCCAGCTCGTATCGACCAGAGTCTTGATTGTTAATTTTGAGATACTCGAGGTAATCCACCAAGCCTTCAATAGACAGAGACTCAGGCTTCACCGACACCACATTTAATTTATCCGGAGTCAGTGTCGACTCCCAACGATAAAGGGTCAGATCCGTCATACTCACTTTGTCATCACTAATATGTGTTTGCCGAACATCTAACAGCCGCCAATGGTCCTTGGAATACAGGCCACGTTTAGCCTCAATGGTACTGATAAGACGCAGCTGATCATCAAACTCATATAGGGTAACGTTACGTAGCTTATCGATATCTTCCACTTCGCCAATATTAACGAAAAGGTCACCATCTTTAGCCCAAATACCTCGGCTTGACTGGATCAGACTACCGCCTGATAACTTCACCGCTTTTAGCTCTTTAGCATGACGCTCGGCAATCGGCGCGCCCCACTCACCCAGCGCCATCACCATGATCATTAACGGCACCGCCGTTTTCATCGCCGATAGCGTAATTTGAAAGCGTGATAACCCAGAAGATTGCATCACCACTAACTCGGAATTAGAAGCTAGCATCCCCATGCCAATCAGTGCTCCTAACAATACCGCCATGGGGAAAAACATCTCCACATCACGAGGCACCAAGAACAACACGTACAAGCCAGCATCGAGCATGCTATAGGTACCACGCCCCACTAATCGCAGCTGATCGACCCACTTAATAATGCCTGATAGCCCAGTTAAAATAAGCAGGCACAGCGCCGAAGTGCTTAATAATACTCGTGCAATATAAAAGTCTAAGATTCTCATGTAGCCGCCTTCTTACGTTTTAGCAGCCCTTTGAGCCTCACCCCAGTCGGTCGTTCCTTACCCAACAATAATACCCCTAGAATAAATGCCGACAGATGGATCCACCACATGCCCAAATAGGCGGGAACCACCTCATCTTCGAGGGCTTTTCGCCCCGCGATCATCAAACCAAAATAGCCAAGATAGAGCAAAATAGCCGGGAACATCTTAGCAAACTTACCTTGGCGCACATTCACACGCGACATAGGAACTGCAATCATGGTCATAAACAGGATCGCGATCGGAATCGCTAAACGCCAATGAAACTCTGCCACCGCGCCAGGGCCTTCTGTTGCTAACAATTGATCGATTGGCAGCGCCGACAACTTACGTCGGCGTTGGTCGACCTCTTGCTCTTTAATTTGCATCTCGTAGCCACCAAAGTCAGCCACCTGATAATCGAGACTCTTAGCCGTACTCTGATACTGAATACCATCATTGAGTTTTAATCTTTGAGCCCCGCTGCTGTCTTCGACAACACTACCACCTTGAGCGACAACGATATTGACTTGCCCTAAGGCATCGGTGGGTTCGGGTAATTGAGCAACAAACACTTTATCTAAACGATTGTCACGGCCGATACGCTCGACAAACAATACCGCACGACCATTGGGGCTAGTTTGAAAGCGTCCTTGAGTTAATGCGGCTAAGCCCGCTTCTGATTGGGCTTTCTCTAACACACGGTTTTGCGTCTCTTCGGCCCAAGGGGTAACGTAAATCGACAGAAAACCGGTAAACAGCATGTTGAATACCGCAAGCAGTAAAGTGACTCGAGTAATATACCATTCGCTGATCCCCACGCCATGGAAGACCACCATCTCGCTTTCGGCATACATACGCCCATGGGCGACCAAAATACCTAAGAATAGGCTCAGAGGTACCACTAATACGGCAAGGTAAGGTAAATTTAACCCCAACAGGGTCATCACCAGAGAAGCTGGAAACTCACCATCTGACGCGTCAGCGAGCACCCGCACAAAATGTTGGCTGATAAAAATAGCTAATAATACTAAAAGCACCGCCATTTGCGCTTTTAAAACTTCTCGAATCAAGTATCTAAATACAATCACAGGCAGGATCCAGTCCCTAAACTTATATTTATGCTGGTATCAGCCCACTTTTCATGTAGACTGTCTACTTTTGGTAGTTTTGTGACCAACCATTAACCTAATAAATGGCAAAAAAACACCGGAAAAATCAACTTTGATGTACCAATTTTAGGTCCAATTTGGACACAAGCAGACATTATCTAATAAATAATAAAATTTGTCTTTAAATAATCTAGGAGAGCTCATGGAGTTTAGCGTTAAGAGCGGCAGCCCGGAAAAACAACGTTCGGCCTGTATTGTCGTTGGTGTCTATGAACCTAGACGCCTCTCTGGTATTGCTGAGCAACTGGATAAAATCAGTGAAGGCTACATAAGCAACCTGCTTCGCCGTGGCGATTTAGAAGGTAAACCTGGCCAGATGCTATTACTGCATCATGTTCCTAATGTGCTCAGCGAGCGAGTTCTACTGGTTGGCTGTGGTAAAGAGCGCGAGCTAGACGAGCGTCAGTACAAGCAAATCATCAAGAAAACCATCAACACCTTAAATGACACAGGCTCTATGGAAGCGGTATGTTTCCTAACCGAACTGCATGTGAAGGGGCGTGACACCTACTGGAAAGTACGTGAAGCAGTTGAAACCACACAAAACAGCCTATATAGCTTCGACGCATTAAAAACCCGCAAAGGCGAGACTCGTCGACCACTTCGCAAGTTAGTGTTTAATGTATCGACTCGTCGTGATCTAACTGTAGGTGAGCGCGCAATCGAGCACGGTATGGCAATCTCTTCTGGTACGCACCTATGTCGTGACGTTGCCAACATGCCACCTAACATCTGTAACCCAGCTTATTTGGCTTCACAAGCGCGCCAAATTGCCGAACATCATGACACTCTTACCGTCACCACTGTTGGCGAAGAGCAGATGGCTAAACTGGGCATGAACTCTTACCTTGCCGTTGGCCGTGGTAGCCATAACGAATCAGTTATGACGGTTATGGAATACAAAGGCGCAGTAGACAGCACTGAAAAACCTATCGTTCTGGTGGGTAAAGGTCTGACATTCGACTCCGGCGGGATCTCACTCAAACCTGGCGAAGCTATGGATGAGATGAAATATGACATGGGCGGTGCCGCTGGTGTAATTGGTGCAATGAAAGCCCTATGTGAGCTTAAGTTGCCAATCAATGTGGTCGGTATTCTTGCAGGCTGCGAAAACATGCCATCGAGTAATGCTTATCGTCCTGGTGACATCTTAACCACTATGTCGGGTCAAACCGTTGAAGTGCTTAATACCGATGCCGAAGGGCGTTTGGTATTGTGTGATGTGCTGACCTATGTTGAGCGTTTCGACCCAGAATTGGTTGTCGATACCGCGACCTTAACTGGTGCCTGTGTGATTGCCCTAGGTAAACACGCTTCAGGTCTGTTCTCGTCACACAACCCATTAGCACACGAGCTATTAAACGCTGGTGAGCAAAGTGGTGACCGCGCATGGCGCATGCCATTATGGGATGAGTATCAAGAACACTTGGAAAGCCCATTTGCTGACATGACCAACTTAGGCGGCCGTCCAGCAGGTGCGATTACTGCGGCTTGCTTCTTGTCTCGCTTTGCTAAGAAGTACAACTGGGCACATCTCGATGTTGCTGGTACAGCTTGGAACAGCGGTGCTAATAAAGGCTCAACAGGTCGTCCTGTGCCACTATTGACTCAATTTTTGATCAATCGTGCAGGGGTTGAACAAGGCGAATAATCTCGCTTTGTCACTCAAGCTCAAATCAAAGGTGGCATCTACGGATGTCACCTTTTTTATTTACTCCATACACTAAACTAACATCATGCTGCAGAACTGCGATAACCGCAGCGATTTCAACCTAATTTATTGGCATCATTAGGTGTATCTTGCTAGGGTGTACACAAATTTATTTGTCTGCTGACAGATGCGCCTAATCGAAAAAGGAACTCCAATGTCACGACTCTTTGTTGCTCTTATCACCCTGCTGCTGATAAGTGTTCATCTGAACGTTGCTGCCGCAACTCCAACCAATAACGCCGACATAGGCGATGTTCAAACACCGCAGCAAACCAAGCCACAAGCTCACTCTGAACTCAATATCCTCGACAGACCACTGATCGAGCGTTACATACTGGATGAACTCAAGTCTCTGCGCATGGATCAGCAAGATTTAGAGCGTCGTCTCACCATAGAGATCACCGACCGTGAGCTGGCTGTTGCCGACAAATCGCTCAACTATGCCAATGTCACCGTGACTTATTTCTTCTACATCATCGCCGGTGTGGCATCCTTGATCGCCTTTATCGGCTGGCAATCACTGCGAGAGATTAAAACCAACACCGCAAAGCTGGCCGCCGAACAGCTACAGAGCATCACCGAACATTACGAAGAAAAGTTTAAGGAGCTGGAACACGACCTTAAACGTAAGAGCCGTATCATCACCAAGAACAACCGTGAGATCGAAATCATCAACGAGATCCACACCTTATGGCTACATGCTCAAAGCGCACAAACCCCTGAGCAGAAGATTGCCGTCTACAACGAGATCTTAAACATCCGTCCTGGCGATTTAGAAGCCATGACCTACAAGGCCGATGCGGCCATGGAAATGCGCGAGTTCAACTGGGCGCTCAGCCTGTGTAATCGCGTCTTAGAAGTTGATAACAATAATGCCCAAGCCCTCTACCAACGTGCCTGTGCTTATTCCTGTTTAGGTCAGGTTGACCAAGCCCTATTCGATTTAGAGCAAGCCATTGAAAACAGTGTCTCCTTAAAAGAAGTGGCTACCAACGAGGCTGACTTCGCCAACCTCAGAGAAAACCCCAAGTTTGATATTTTGATTTCGACAACAGAAATCTAGTTTAAGAAAGCCTTCGAATGAAGGCTTTTTTGTTATTTGCTGAGTAGCGTTTGGCTGAGTTCTTTTTGGAAAGTGTGTTTGAAAGTGTGCCTTCATGGCAATCTATCACCTGCGGTGAGCGAATGTGCAAACACGCTTTTGGCACACCGCAAGCACGTCCATGTGGGCTCTGCGAAATCATCTGACCTACAAGGAAGTTGGGAATGCCGAAAGATGTCAGGAACATTTTCGGCCATGATTTCGAAGGCCAGAACCGCGTTTACACAGGGTTATTTAATCTCTTCGATTTGACTTCTTCTGGTGCAAGTTGCTAGTTCAAAAGCTAACTTGGTTTTGCCCCAAAATGGGTTGGCCTTGGAATGAAGGTATGGCATTTTTGTTATTTGCTGTGTAGCGGTTGGCTGAGTTCTTTTTGGAAAGTGTGTTTGAAGGTCTACCTTGATGGCAATCTATCACCTGCGGTGAGCGAATGTGCAAACACGCTTTTGGCACGGTGAGTGAAGCGTAGCTTCGAGCTCACGAACGAGAGGCAGGGATTGCCGAACTGGCTTTTAGATAGGGATATCGTTGTGAGTCGTCCATGTGGGCTCTGCGAAATCATCCATGATTTCGAAGGCCAAAACCGCGTTTGCACAGGGTTATTAACTCTCTTCGATTTTACTTCATCTGATGTGAGTCGCTAATTCAAAAGCTAACTTGGTTTTGCCTCAAAGTTTGTTAACGTAATTACTCTAAGGATGGCTTTGAGCGAGTAACGGACACTTACCCTTTAGCTAATCTTGGAAGTGCTTTTCTAATGCCTGCAAGAAAGTTGCTCCACCCAATACGTTCTTTCCAAAGCTTGCCATCGACTATTACTCTGTAGCAGTCAATACGATTGGTTTTATATAACTCTAACGTGTGCGTAGTTGGCACTCCATTGTCGTAATCTGTAATTTCAATCACTCTTCGAAGCTCAGGAATACATTGCACAGATACATCACCTTGTTCGTATTGTTCTGAAGCAGAATTTACTTTACTGTATGATTTACGATAATTTTTTTGAGTCTTACTAGTGTGTCTATACATGCTNTCTTCGAAGCTCAGGAATACATTGCACAGATACATCACCTTGTTCGTATTGTTCTGAAGCAGAATTTACTTTACTGTATGATTTACGATAATTTTTTTGAGTCTTACTAGTGTGTCTATACATGCTTGGCCTCCTACCTTACAAGGTAGTGTACCTTGCAAGGTCGCGCTAATAAGCTGTTAGCTGCTAAGGAATATTTTGGAGTCTCCAATCGAAATTATAATAGGGATTGTTCTTGGTGCCGTTGGTGGTTTTTTGGCTACGTACTTAAAAAAGAAAGCACAAAATCGTGCACTATTAGAAGATATAAAGCGACTCGAAGAAGAAAAAAGAGCTGTTGAAAAGAAATTCGTAGTAGAAATAGAGCAAGTAAAAAAAGAACACAATTTAGAAATTGAACACCGAAAATATCAATACGAATATAAAAGAAAAGTATATTCTGATTTTTGTAATGACCTAGATAAATACCAGAGCCAAGGGCAAGTCATCTTTAAAGAAAGAATGATGCCAATGATGACTAGGTTATTTTCTTCAATAGAGAATGGCGATGGTTCTGCTGAAACACTTGAATTTTCATTCGCTGAATATTTTTCAGAAATGCTTTTGTTATGTAACGACTTGAATCTAGCTTTTGTAGAAGTTAAAAATCAAACTAATAAATTACGATTGATAACTTCTGACGAAGCTGAAAACTTGTTAAATGAATTACTTGTCAATCTAGAGCAAACTAAAAATTTATCTAATGAGTTTATGCAATATCTTGCAACCCCCGCGGGGATGCAAGATAAAGAGAATCAAGCTAATTTGACAACAGTTCTAACTGATCTTGGGCAACAAAACGAAGTTATAAGAACAAGTTTAATTAAACAAATGAAAACTGAACTTCAGAGTATATAGCAGCTAACAAGCTGTTTAAGCGGGACTTCTAATAGTTGGCTCAGTTCCACTTCGCTTCACATTTTAGCCAACTATTATAAGCCCCTTAACAGGGCGTTAGCCCATAGAAATATTAATCTGAAACTCTCATCTATAGAGCTAAAGTTCTAACTCACAAATGTCCAGGAATGAGTTAACTTGTGATTGCCCAAGTGGTCCCCACAAGGCTAAATCGAAGAGATAGATAACTCGGTGTAGGTGCGGCTGTGACCTTCCGTGACAAGGATGTCACGGCAGAGCCTACAGGGATTGTACTTGCGGCGTGTCACAGAAGTACCTGCACGAAAGGCCTGCGGCAAGCAATTCAAAACAATGCGGCATTGGCCTCCAGCAATCAAAATTTAATCCCAAAAGGCCTTGGCCTACAAAACCCCAATATTCCCCAATTTGTTATTCAACAAATTCCCTCCCCTCTGGTTTAACACCCACGTTTTAGTGTAAAATCTCCTGTTCCGTCAACCTTCAAGCCAGATGCAGCGAGATAGAACCAGATAATGCCTAACGCCCTGTTTTACCTGATGCAAACAGCTGATACTCATACTGCGCCAACGGCGGATGCCAGCCAAGATGCGGTCTACTATTTGGCTTGTCAGATCGCTCAGCAAGCATTTACGGGTCACCAACTGGTCTATATTCATTGCCAAGATCAGCAACAGGCTTATGCGATTGATGAAATTTTATGGCAATTTGAGCCGACGGCATTCGTGCCCCATAACCTTAAAGGTGAAGGGCCAATCGGAGGGGCGCCTGTAGAAATAGGCTTTGATAAGCTCGGCCCCAACAAAAATAGACAGCTACTGATCAATCTTGCAGACCAAGCGCCGCAATTTGCGGTAAACTTTGGCCAGATTATCGACTTCGTTGCTAACGATGCGGCTAAAAAAGCGATCGCTCGTGATCGTTATCGCCAATATCGGGATTTAGGGATCGCACTGACGACCCAGAATGCGTAACACAACCAATTAATTAGTTTGAGAAGCACACGCTCCTATGGAAAAGACATATAACCCGCAGTCAATCGAACAGTCTCTATACCAAAACTGGGAAGAGAAAGGTTACTTTAAGCCCCACGGCGATGAGTCAAAAGGCAACTATTGCATCATGATCCCGCCACCAAATGTGACCGGTAGTCTGCACATGGGTCATGCCTTCCAAGATACCATTATGGATACCCTCACCCGCTATCAACGTATGAAGGGCAAAAATACCCTTTGGCAAGTGGGTACCGACCACGCAGGTATCGCTACCCAGATGTTGGTTGAGCGTAAAGTTGAAGCCGAAGAAGGCAAGAGTCGTCACGACCTTGGCCGTGAAACCTTTATCGACCGTATTTGGGATTGGAAAAACCAGTCTGGCGGCACCATCACTAAACAGTTACGTCGCCTTGGAGCATCGGTAGACTGGGATCGTGAACGCTTCACTATGGATGAAGGTATGTCTGAAGCGGTACAAGAGGTGTTTGTTCGTCTGTATGACGATGAGCTCATCTACCGTGGTAAGCGTCTAGTGAACTGGGATCCTAAACTGCACACTGCGATTTCCGATCTCGAAGTTGAGAACAAAGAAAAACAAGGCAGTATGTGGCATTTCCGCTACCCGCTAGCCAATGGCGCGCTAACCGCTGACGGTAAAGACTACCTCGAAGTGGCCACTACGCGTCCTGAAACCATGTTAGGTGACAGCGCGGTTGCCGTTCATCCAGATGATGAACGTTATCAATCGCTAATTGGCAAATTTATCCTGCTGCCTATTGTTAACCGTCTTATTCCTATCGTCGCTGACGATTACGTCGACATGGAGTTTGGTACTGGCTGTGTGAAAATCACCCCTGCCCACGACTTCAACGACTATGAAGTAGGTAAACGTCACGCTCTGCCGATGTACAACATCTTAACCATAGATGCAGCCATTCGCTCACAAGCCGAAGTGGTCAACACTGATGGCACAGCGAACAACGAACTGGATAACAGCCTACCCGAGCGTTACGCCGGACTAGACCGTTTCAAGGCACGTACAGCCATTGTCGAAGAGTTTGAAACCTTAGGTCTGCTGGGCAAAATTGATCCACACGCTTTAAAAGTACCTTATGGCGACCGCTCAGGTGTGGTCATTGAGCCACTACTGACAGACCAATGGTATGTCGCAGTGGCGCCTATGGCGAAGACTGCGATGGAAGCCGTTGAAAACGGTGATATCAAGTTCGTGCCACAGCAGTACGAAAACATGTACAACTCTTGGATGCGTGACATTCAAGACTGGTGTATCTCGCGCCAGCTATGGTGGGGTCACCGTATTCCAGCTTGGTATGACGAAGCCGGTAAAGTCTATGTCGGCCGCGATGAAGCCGAAGTTCGAGCTAAGCATGGCCTCGCCGATTCAGTGGTACTTCGCCAAGATCCAGATGTATTAGATACCTGGTTCAGCTCAGCATTATGGACCTTCTCAACTTTAGGTTGGCCAGAAGACACTGACGCATTAAAAACCTTCCATCCAACCGATGTGCTGGTTACCGGTTTCGACATCATCTTCTTCTGGGTGGCGCGCATGATCATGATGACCATGCACTTCATCAAAGATGAAAATGGCAAACCACAAGTGCCATTTAAGACTGTCTATGTAACTGGCCTTATTCGTGATGAGTCAGGCAACAAGATGTCAAAGTCTAAGGGTAACGTGCTCGATCCACTGGATATGATTGACGGTATCGATCTTGAAGCCTTAGTCGAAAAACGCACCGGCAACATGATGCAGCCACAGCTGGCCGCAAAGATTGAAAAGAGCACTCGTAAAGAATTTAGCGATGGCATCGAAGCCCACGGTACCGACGCCCTGCGTTTCACTTTGGCATCAATGGCTTCTACTGGCCGTGATATCAACTGGGACATGAAGCGTCTCGACGGTTACCGCAGCTTCTGTAACAAGATCTGGAACGCATCACGCTACGTGTTGATGAACACAGAAGTACAGTCTGATGCTGACAGCGATGTGGCTGGCGAGCCGTTAGATTGCGGCCAGCATGGCGGTGAAATGGAGCTGTCGTTAGCCGATCGCTGGATTATCGGTCTGTTTAACCAAACCGTTAAAACTTACGATGAGCACATGGAAAACTACCGCTTCGACTTGGCGGCCAACACCATCTATGAGTTCACTTGGAACCAATTCTGTGACTGGTATTTAGAGCTTACTAAGCCTGTGATGCAAAACGGCACTGAAGCACAGCTTCGTGGTACGCGTCATACCTTGGTAACGATTCTTGAAGCGATGCAGCGCCTAATGCACCCCATGATGCCTTACCTGACTGAGACCATTTGGCAGCGCGTTAAACCGCTGGCAGGCGTTGAAGGCGACACCTTGATGTTGGCACCGTTCCCTGAGTATCAGGCAGACAAAGTCGATGCCACCGCGATGGAAGACCTTGAGTGGGTGAAGCAAGTGATCACTGCGGTACGTAACATTCGAGCCGAGCTAAACATAGCCCCAAGTAAGCCGCTTAATGCACTGCTGCGTGGCGTGAGCGAACGCGACAAGGCGCGTATCGAGACCAACCAGGCCTTCTTTAAGACCTTGGCAAAACTTGAAAGCATGACCATTCTTGGCGACGACACCGCACCTATGTCAACCACGCAGTTGATTGGCGACATGGAGCTATTGATCCCAATGGCGGGTCTTATCGATGTGGCGGCCGAGATGGCGCGTATCGACAAGCAGCTTGAGAAACTGGCTGGTGAGTTTAAACGTATCGAAGGCAAGCTCTCAAACCAGGGCTTTGTCGCCAAAGCGCCAGCAGCTGTGATTGAGAAAGAGCGTGCTAAGCAGGCAGAATACCAGCGTGATATGGACAAGCTAACCGAGCAAAAAGCCGAGCTAGCAAAATTAGAAGCTTAATTGAGTCACAACAAGCGTTAAGCTTCTGGTGAGAAAAGGCAGTCAATTGACTGCCTTTTCTATTTTTACTCTACTCTCGCTGAGCGACCACATCTTTATACTGATTGGTATAAATTTATTTTTCGTCAGTGATATCTCAAAAGCGGTTTTTACTGTATAAGCTCAGATAATTTCCACATGAACGACTTAGGCTCATTGGCACGCTAGGTTTCAGCATTCAGCTTTAGAACCTAAGCTTTAGAACCTAAGCGATTAAGGCACAGACATGTCTGATAAATTTTTCTTTAAAGGCCGTAGAACGCCAAAACCCGCCTATGGCGAAAGCGGTTACAACACTAAACGTGCCGCAAAACTAGGCACAGCTGCATCACCGTTACAATTAACGGTACAAGATGAAGCGCGCAAAGCAGAAGTTCAAGCTATGGTCGATGAGCAGCAGCTTGTAGCGACGATTACCGTAGACAGTCAGCTTGAAGAAAACATCAAGGCGCTAACGGGTCTGCTCAATAAGCCTAAAACCACGACTTTTGAGGCAAAACCCAATCGTAACGATCCCTGTCCTTGTGGCAGCGGCGCCAAGTATAAGAAGTGTTGCGGCGCATAAACTCGATTATTTAACCGAGAAAAATACCCAAATGCCGACAGGATATGCGTTCTGTCGGCATTTTTTATGCGCAATTTTGGTCTTTCTGGTGGAATTTAGGTAAAGTGTGCTGTCGAAATTTAAAGTGAATAAAACAACAATAAATAAGTAAAGGAAGAGTATGAGCGACTCCAATGAAGCTTACGCAGGCAATGACCTGCGAGAAGTTAAACAGCTGGGAATGTGGGCCTCCATCGCCAGCTTAAGTTACATTTTCTGGATCGTCGGCGGCATGGAGCTGGTCGAGCGAATCGCCTACTACGGCGTGAAAGCCAGTGCGGGCTTATATGCCAAAGCCCCGGTATCTGAAGGTGGCTTGGGGATCAGCCTACATGACTATGGTGTGATCATCTCCATTTGGGCGTTAATGCAAACCTTCATCCCAGTATTTACTGGCGGTATTTCCGATCGTGTTGGTTATAAAGAGACCATTTTCGCTTCGACCCTGATTAAAATCTCAGGCTATTTAGTGATGGCCTTCTTCCCTAATTTCTGGGGTTTCTTATTCGGTGCTATCTTGCTTGCAGGGGGAACCGGGATATTTAAACCTGGTATTCAGGGCACTTTAGTACTGTCCACTGGCAGACAAAATACCTCGATGGCTTGGGGTATCTTCTATCAAGTGGTCAACATAGGTGGCTTCCTCGGGCCGCTAGTTGCGGTGCATATGCGTCAGCTGTCTTGGGATAATGTGTTTTATGCCTGTGCGGCCATTATCTCGCTTAACTTCCTATTCTTACTTGCCTATAAAGAGCCTGGTAAAGAGGAACGTTTAGAGCGTAACCGTAAGATTAAAAGTGGTGAAATCAAGCAAGAAGCCTTATGGAGAGATGCCTGGCATGAGCTTAAAAAGCCAGTGGTGATCTACTACATGTTGGTGTTTGCGGGTTTCTGGTTCCTGTTCAATTCGTTATTCGATGTACTGCCAATCCATATTGCCGAATGGGTCGATACCAGTGTGATTGTCACCAGTCTGTTTGGCGCTGAAGGGACTTCAAATGGCATCTTACAGTTCTGGCTTGGGTTAGATAACAGCGGCACCAAGGTGATGCCAGAAGGCATGCTTAACCTTAATGCCGGTATGATCATGACCAGCTGTTTCTTAGTCGCTGCGCTAACCGCAAAATACCGTATCACCACGGCAATGTTAGGCGGCTGTTTGCTGAGTATCCTGGCTTTCGTGTTCATCGGTGCCACCAATGCGGCATGGATGATTGTCCTGGCCATTGCCATGTTCTCATTCGGTGAGATGATGATCAGCCCGAAGAAAAATGAGTTTATGGGTAACATCGCACCTGAAGGCAAGAAAGCCATGTACCTAGGTTTTGTTATGCTGCCTCAAGGGATCGGCTGGGGTCTGGAAGGTTATTTCGGACCGAAACTGTATGAGATGTATGCCTCAAAAGAGATTTTCTCAAGAGAGCTATTAAGTCAGCGTGGCATGGAAGCAACTGATGTTGTGGCTATTCCACAAGGTGAAGCCTTTAAGACCTTAGTCAGCTACACAGGTGAAAGCCCAGAGGCGTTAACGACGTTGTTGTATAACACCCATAATATCGGCATGGCTTGGTATATCATTGCCGCAATTGGCACCATCTCAGCCGTGGGTATTTTTATCTATGGTAAGTGGTTACTGAAACTGCAACGCGCACAAGCTTAATAAATCGTAATAAATCTAAAGTCACGGGTCATGAGCGTTAGGCTCGTGGCTCGTGGCTCGTGGCTCGTGGCTCTTGGCTCTTGGCTCTTGGCTCTTGGCTCTTGGCTCTTGGCTCTTGGCTCTTGGCTCTTGGCTTTAAGTTTTAAGAATAAGCTTTAGGAATAAGCTTTAAGAATAAGCCCTCAGTCATAAGCGGGCAGCTTTAAGCCTCCAGTGTTAAGCCCTCTGTTTTAAGCCCTCGCTATCGGGTTTTCAACTTACAGCAACCTGTTCTATCCCTCTATTTTCACACCCTTACTTAATGCTTAAATAGTCGCGCTTCGGCTTAGCTAATACCAGTCTCTTATCTATCACGAAAAGTAGATAAAAAAAGGGGCCTATATAGGCCCCAAAAGTGTGGTTTCAGTAAACTCGTAGCAGGGATAAGCTTACTGCATCGGATCGATTCTTATTATAACTCGTATCGAGTAGGTACTAGTGTGAACCACCAGCGTGAACTACATCAACACCGTATGTCTTACCTTCAGCGTGACAAGTTGCACAAGACTCAACTGGGAGGTCGGCTGTAGTATCAGGCATGCCTTCAACTGTTGCGCCATTACTCTTGAAGTGAGCTAATGCAGACTCGCTGATATGACAAGTGCGACAAGTTTCAGCTACTGGAGAGATATACCCACCAGGAACTTCAATTGAACTCTTACCTGAAGTCAAGCCACCGTCTGGAGCGAAGAACTCGGCACCATCTTTGTGACAAGCCTGACAATCAGTGGCTAATGCAGGGTAACCAACGGTTTCTAGATCTTCATTTAAGTAGATACCACCACCGAATGAACCTGAGTGGAAACGGTGAGCTACAGTCATCAAATCACGGTTACTGAAGGTCACACCATCTAGAGTTTCGAACACCTTATCACCGTTCGCATCAACTGTTCCTGTATCATATTCAACAGCACCATGGTAAGAACCAGGGTAACGGTTGTTGTGACAGTCCATACATTGGGTGATCTCGCTAACACCATGATGAGCTTCCTTAACGTGAGTTAAGTTTTCATGACATGCATTACACTTATCAGTTGTAATTGTAATACGGTCTGGATCCACAAAGCGTGGCTCATCTGCTGCTGCAGTTGGGTCATCTAAGTTGAAGTACTTAACAGGAGCGCTTGCAGACACTGTAGAAGGTCGAGTAACACTAGCACACTCAACAGCCTCACCATCTTCAGCACATACCAGCATATCGGCAGTCACATAGATAGAACCAGTCATACGAGATGTATCAGCATCAGATTTTGTAGTAGTTAATACTCCACCTGTAATTGCTACACCACTAACTGACATTCCCAATCCGCGAATAGGGGTTCCATCACTATCGATATTACCGATTAACAAGCTTCCAGCCATGCTGATATATGGATCTAGTACAGTTCCGTCAGCAGGTACTGCACCATTGATAGTCACATTAGTGGTTACAGTCAATGTGCTAGTACCGTCGCCATTGTCAACCACTGCTACGTCTTGGAAATCAAGCACAACTTGTTCTTGCTCAATCGCACGATTACCCACTTTATGAGCAATAATAGGACTCAAGCTACCCGCACCATGACACCCCACACAAGCAGTATCGTCGGCAGGAATAATGCCTGCATGACCTGTACCCGTAGTTAAATCAACCGTCAAGTGACAACCGATACACGCTTCTGCGTAGACATTGTCATTCCACTGAGTACCATTGTCGTGACAGACAGTACATTCATTCAATTCGGCAGGGTAGTTCACTTCACCAAACTCTTCAAGCGCTTCACCTTGAACCCAACCGTAATCTTTTACATGACCCGCCACGTGAATGGTATGGATCATGGCATTGAAGTTAGCGTTCCAGCCCTTCGCAGGATCGGTTTGGTCTGTTGCATAGGCAGGGTTATGACAAGCAACACAGTTTTCAACTTTTTGATAGTTGTGGTGGGCACCGATATTAGCGATGCGATCATCTCCAGCTTCATAGCCATCCATCGAACTGTGACACTTAGCACAAGCGGCACTTGAAACAGAATCTTTTTCAGATACGGCTAAAGCACCAGTGGCTGGAATAAAGTCAACAGGAGTTGAAAGCAGTTTATCGCCAATAGCTACACCTGAGCTATCAGTCACATCATAAGTACGAACCATCACACGGAATAAGGTATTAGGATCGCCGTCGGCACTGACTACAGGTGCATTGCCGTCGTGTTCCCAAGTACCTGTATAAGTGCCTGGATTTTCTTCATCTTCAACTAATGTACAAGCATCAACTTCTGCACCACCACGAGCTTCAGCTTTACCCGTTGGCGTACAGTACATGCTTGAACCAAAGTTATTTGCAATGGCATTGTTTGACCACACCATAGGTGCACCTGTACCAGTGTCATTAGGCATTTGGTTCGTCACATACAATGCTACTTTTTCTAGACCAGTAAATGGAACATCGTCCCCTTTACTGTCTTTACCCGTCGCGGTAAACGTAATAGTGAAGTCATCAGCTCCAACTACTACCGTTGCGGCAGGATCAACGGTTAAAATAAAATCTGCGGCAGTACTTACAGTATCAACAGTTACAGTAGAAGTGCCATTAGAGCCATGTGAGCCATCAGCACCATCAGCACCATCTTTACCGTCGTCACCATCACTACACGCGCTCACACCTATGGCACACATCAGTGCCATGGCTAGTAATGTTCTATTATTTTTTTTCATCATCTATCCCTTACTAGGTATTCCTGCTATTGCAGTACCCCAAATATAAATAAATGACACAGGATTGTTAGTTAATTGAGTCTAAGTTGTGACTGTAATTTAAAGATTCATTAACGGAAAATTCAAAATGTAAAATAGTTAATTTCAGAAATTGAAACTAACTCGCGCTGAGTAGCTGCTTGATTAGTTGGATAATTAATTCGCGCTGCTCGACTGAGTAACGGCGATGTTCTTGCTGAGTTTCAATCAACATAAATTCCGGCGCCATGCTGTCGCCATGTAGTCGAGCGACTTCATCATCACACAAACGCTCGACTCGCACTCCAGGTAGATGATGGCCAATTCCAGCCTCAGAACAGGGCAAAAATGACACAGTTCCCATCGTTAACAGATGGCTATACCACTCATCACGCGTATTAACTCGGGAAACATCGAGAATATTGCCACCCGACTGACGAGCAAATACTTCTAAGGGATCTATTTTGTCATTAAAGCCGACGCTATCTAAACATAAGAAGGGATAGTGACAAATATTTTCTAAGCTAATACCCGACTCACTCTTCCATATTGGATGCATCTCTTCTGCTGCCAAGCAGACTTTCGACAAGCCGCCTAAGGATTCAACGGATAAAGGGTGCTCACTTGAGCCATCGAAGGAGATCCCCATATCAATCTCACCATTATGGATAAGGTCGGCCGAATTATCATCCCAAGTCACAAACTGCACAGCGCCGATCAGCGGACGATACTCGCTGCGGGAAAATGCTAGCGACAGGCTGGCCATAATGCACGAGGTGACAGCAATTTTTAGGATGGATGGGCAGTCTTCACCAGGCTTGTCGGTGAGTGATTGTTCAATTTTCGATACTGCATCGCAAAACTGACAGATAGGCTCATAGAGAAATTCAGCCACAGGAGTGGGTTTTAAGCCTAACTGACGACGATAAAACAGCTCGTCATCAAAGGTGGCACGCAGCATATTCAAACAACGACTAATTTTAGGCGCCGACACATTAAGCTGCTTAGCCGCAATGTTAGCGTGACCTGTTTGAAAAATAACTTTAAAAACCATTAAGCAGAAAACATCCAGCTCGCAGATCTTTTTGGCGTGATGATTACCCATGACACATTATTTTAGCTAAATCGTATCAACTGTATAACATGGCAAACTAAAACAGGACTACCGAAGACGATCACACTCTGGACTTTTACTTTATTAATTGAAGCTTAAATCTTTAAAATCAGACTTAGATCAACATTTACTAATGCACAAATATCGCTCAACTTCAGATTGAGCTCACTTCATCGACAGTCAATAAACGACTTTCACCTACTGCCAAATCATCTAAAGAGAGATTCCCCACAGACTGACGATGTAGGGCGATAACCGGATTACGAAAACGGCCAAACATGCGCTTTATTTGATGATAACGTCCCTCTTGTAGCGTCACTCGAGCATGATGGCTATCTATAATCTCAAGCTTGGCCGGCAAGGTGGTAATATCTTCATATTCAAAATAAAAGCCTCTGGCAAAAGCCGTTATATAGCTGTCATCCAAAGGATTTTGTAACCCAACCAGATAGGTTTTATTCACCTTATACTGCGGTGACATGATGCGTTTTGACCACTGGCCATCGTTGGTGAGCAGCACTAGACCTGAAGTATTCAAATCTAAACGGCCAACAATATGCAGGTCGTCATTGACATATTCCGGCAGCAGATCGATAACGGTTTGATGTTTATCATCTTTTGTTGCACACACCACACCCAACGGCTTATGTAACATAAGGTAGCGAGCTTGACGTTGCTGTAATAGCTGACCATCTAAGCTGATAGTGGTGAATTGATCGATTTGGCGATCCATATCTCGCACTATTTCGTCATCGACCGATACCCGTCCTTGAGCCAGCAGTAAACGCACCTGCTTTTTGGGTAACTGCTTATGCTGACAGATAAAGCGGTCTAATCGTGAACGCTTAGATTGCATAACAAAACCTAGACAAGCGGCACCACTTTATAGGCACAACGGCGTGCGCCTTCGATAATATGCTCCTCTCGGCTAATATCGGCGGAATCGGCAAATAGCCATTGAAATAGCTGTAATTCAGATCGACAAAAATTAGCACAGCTACTCGCTGCGGCGCAGATAGGACAATGGTTTTCTAGCAGCCAAAAATGATCTTGTTCAGCTTCAACCTTTGCCACATAACCTTCCTGGCTTCTTAAGTCGGCTAAGGTTTGTAATTTGGCTAGTATCCCCTGCTTATCGGCTAATGCCTGCTGGTAAACCTGCTTGCTTGAGGTTTCGCGATGAGCGATCAATTGTTCCAAACCGCTATCGCCAAACACCACCTTCACCGATTCAATGAGCTGAGCCGTTAGCTCATCATGCTTATTGGGAAACAGTTGATTACTTTTTGGGGTAAGTGACCAATAACGTGTTGGTCTTCCACGAGCGGCTTTTCGGTCTTCAAATGTCAGCATGCCCTCGTCTTCCAGGGCCTGCAGATGCTGGCGAACCCCCATAGTGGTCAGTGAAAATTGCTCAGCCAACACCTTGGCCGTTGAAGGCCCTTGCTGTTTAAGGTAATCGACTATTTTATCGCTGGTTTTCATATACTCACCACACTCCTACTCCCGTATTACCGCTTCATTATTACCTATCATCGAGCTCAACCCAAGAGTTAAATAAAGTTTTTTGTTTATTTATTATTTACAATATTAAATAAAGCATTTACATTACTAAATATTAAGTAAACAAAAAGGTTTATATTATGAAGTTACTTATCATTAGTTCCAGCCAGCGCAGTCCCTCCCAAAGCGCGAATGTCGGCCGTTATATTGCTGAAAATAGCCAGCAGTTTTCTTCAATCGCCCATCTTGAACTTTGCCAGTATCGGCTGCCATTTTGGGATGGTGATCGGCAAAGTGAACAGCTACTCGACAGCGATTGGCCACAGATAAGTCAGCAAGTAGCAGCCGCCGATGCGTTGGTGCTAATCACCCCAGAATGGGGCGGTATGGCTTCACCATTATTAAAAAACTTTCTCTTACTGTGTGATAACCAACACACAGCCCACAAGCCGACATTATTAGTCGCGGTTTCCAGTGGTATTAGTGGTGCTTATCCCATTGCTGAATTGAAAATGAATGCTTTAAAGAACAATAAATTAGTCGCAATACCCGATCATTTAATTATTCGAAACAGCAACAAAGTACTGCAACAAGGCGGCCATGATCCTCGAGATGCCGACCTCAAACAGCGCATCGGCTACAGCTTGCATATGCTGCATCAATACAGCACGGCATTGAGTACGATCCGTAATAACCATCAAGACAGACCTTACCCGAAACAACAAGAGTACAGCTACGGCATGTAGCATTTACTAATCGACAAGGAGAGTACTGATGATCCATTTAGAACATATCAACCTCGTGGTACGCGATATCGACACTAGCCTAAGTTTTTACCGTGCTGCATTTCCTCATTGGCAGATCCGCGGTGGCGGCAATGGCACTTGGTACGGTAAGCCAAGACAGTGGGTACATTTTGGAGATGACTACCAGTATTTGGCTTTCAACAATGATGGTGAGCAAGCGGCAAGAGATCTGCAGGGCCATCAAGTGGGGCTGGCACACTTTGCCTTTGTCACTCACGATCTCGATAAGTTGATCGCACGTCTTGAAGACGCAGGTTTCACTATTGATAAACCCGGAAGTGATGATGTATTTCGCCGTAATGTGTACTTCATTGACCCCGATGGTATTGAGGTTGAATTTGTGCAATACCACAGTGATATTCCCAGCGAGCGCAATGGTTATGAAAACGCCTAATTAGCCATGCTAGACTGCAAGCCAGATAAAACTTCACTGCAGTGATCTGTTAAAAGATGAGTTCAGATTAGCTGTGTTGCAGTAATAAGCGGTGGAATCGTCGACCCAGTTAACGATTCTACCGAGTAAACTCAGGCAAGCATTGCACAAAACTGGTGAAACATTACACTAGAGCAAATTTTGTTAGCTTTGATCTCAATGACTGCACCTTTTAGCTACACCAGCACATTTACCTTAGATAAGAGTTATTACAGCGAATGCTTTGATGAATCGGTCAATCAGGTTCACTCGATAAAAACCTACACTAAAGCCATCTTGTTTGGGCTAGCTGGTTGTGCACTGTTATTAACCGCAGCCAACAATTATGCTTCTTGGTTTATTATCGCCCTCGGTGTACTTGAAGCCTTGAGCATCAAATTTAAACGCCCTTGGTGGCTTCTGCGCCAGATGTGGAGTCGTGCAGCAGGTAATGATGTCACTCTCACTATTGATGACACCGGCATTCATACTCAATCAGACTACATCAACACCCTTATTGAGTGGCAGCAAGTCTATCGCATTAACGAAACCGATAAGGGTTTCTTAATCATTGTCGCCAAAGGTAAAAACTATCTATCTAAACGTTACTTAGACGACAGCGCCACAGACTTTATCCGCAGCAAGATATAATCTGAACAAGCTACTGTTAACGCTAATGTTCTCCAGCCGTTAGCGTTAACTGAATAATATTACAGCAGTCAGCTCAGGTTCAGCATATACCACTTAATCCCTCATCACAGAAGTGCGACAATCGAATGCAACAAACCCTATGATATAAGCATGCCCTGCGCTTTGCTGCGGCGGCATCATTTGGAGCTATCATGTTTAACAAACTCTCATTCACCGCGCTAGCGTTAAGTTCTAGCTTGCTGTTGTCTGCTTGCCAAACCACCAATCCATATACCAACGAATCGCAAAATGCTAAAGCAACTAACGGTGCAATCATTGGTGCCATTGCTGGCGCGGCGATTGGTGTCGCCTCATCGAGCAAAAACGATCGTGGTAAAGGCGCATTAATTGGTGCCGCTTCAGGAGCGGCTGTGGGTGGCGGTATCGGTTATTATATGGATGTCCAAGAAGCCGAACTACGTAAGCAGCTACAATCGACTGGCGTCAGCGTGACCCGAAGTGGCGATAGTATTATCTTAAATATGCCTAACGACATTACCTTTGGCATTGATCAATCTAATCTAAGTCAACGCGCTAAACAGGTACTAGGCAGTGTGGCGTTAGTGGCTGACGAATATGATGAAACTCGTTTAAATATCCTTGGATATACCGATAGCACTGGTAGCGAAGCTTACAACCTTCGTCTTTCTCAGGTGCGAGCTTCTGAAGTGGCCAACTACTTGATGACCCAAAATGTCGCTAACCAGCGGATCAGCTCTCAGGGCTTAGGGGAGTCTCGCCCTATAGCGAGTAACAGTAACGAGCAAGGCCGTGCCCAAAACCGCCGGGTTGAAATTATTTTAACGCCATTGAATCCAAGTTAAACTTCTGATTGTCATACTGAAATAATAAAAGGCTGCCGATTTGTAGCCTTTTATTATTACCATATATACCTTTATCGACAACACAGACAAACCTCACTTTAATTGACACATCTTTACTTAAGCCCCTACATCTGTATCAATTTGCAACACTTATCATTAAGCCACTGCTTATACAGCCCTTTAATGCTAACCTACCGAAAAATGTAATCAAATTAATGGCTGTGTCATTCGAGCTGATAACCCAAATCTCGGTTAAGTGACTCATAGAGTCAATCCCTTGACAGGCTCCTAGCCTAATAAAGTCAATGGCTGTAGCCGATGTCCCAGCTTTGATGAAACAGCATTTGATTTAGCATCCTTAAGAGTTTTCAGACGGTTATAGACATTTTGCGAATGATGTTTTCATGCAAGCTTGTTCTGTTTTTTTATGCAGTTTAACAACGCCGTTTGACTCACTTGCACATAGAAACTTTACACTTCTTGGCGATGCTGAAGCGTTTGTTTACATTAATGTCGGTATAATCATCTTCTCAATAGTGCTCAATCCATTTATTGTGCACTCAGGCACCAAAGCAAAATTAAAATGGCTTTACAATCAGGCCGTGGAAATTAGCAGTTTTAATCGCATTAACCGCAGATGGAATCGCGACCAAAAGGTTAATAATTACCACGACAAAAATTTGAGTGAAATGATCACTGTAGTAAGCATGACACTACCAGCTCAGTTATCAATAAAAGCAGGAATGCCCCTCACAAACATAAATTCGTGATGGCAAAATTCCGACCTTGTTCACTCTTCATATTTAGACAACGGAATTGTCGCAAACCAATTGGTGATTAAAAAATACACCAATATGGTATTTGTCGGCACGGCTTATTAGGTTTTATGTCAGTGCAAACTTTAATGAATAGACTATTACAAACAGCGTTAGTGTTTATCACACTGGTCAGTAGCGCTTTCGCATCGAACGACCTTGTCAATGCGACGCTCTCTTTATCGCCGCAATTTTGTATAACAACACAGCCAGATCAGAGTTGTGAAGTGGAACTTGAGCTTAAATGGCAAACACAAACGTCACAGACTGTTTGTCTTATGTCGGATCATCAGTCCCTCACACACTGGTGTGCACCGTCAGAAGAGATCCACTCTTATGCAGTGAATGTCTCAACTAATCGCGACATTCAATTCATGTTGATCGATAAAGAAACCAACCAAACTTTGGCTACAAAAAAACTAAAAATAACCCCTACGGCCGAACCCAAGTATCGCAGCCGCTACCAAAAACCATGGAGCCTTTTCTAATGACCGAACCTCAATCGACACACAGAGTATTACTGGTCGAAGACGATATTCGTCTCGCTAATTTGATTGTGGATTATTTGAAGTCACATGGTATGCATGTAGAAGTTGAGCGTCGTGGCGACACGGTAATGACCCGCCTGATTAACTATAAACCTGATATCATCTTGCTTGATATCATGTTGCCCGGTATCGATGGTCTTTCTCTATGTGAAAAACTGCCAGATTATTTTGCCGGCCCCATCTTATTAATGAGCGCTTTGGGCTCAAATGAAGATCAAATTAAAGGCTTCGAATTGGGCGCTGACGATTACGTGGTGAAGCCGGTCGACCCTGCGCTGTTAGTTGCCAGAATCAATAATTTATTACGCCGCAACGCCAAACCACAACAGGCCGAATCACATTGTCTTATCTTCGGTAAACTAAGTATCGATCCTCACACCCAAACCATTCGTTTAGGCGAGAAGGAAGTAGACCTCACCAGCCATGAGTTTGAACTGTTATGGCTACTGGCCTCACAGGCGGGACAAGTGTTAAGCCGCCAGTACATCTATCAATACCTGCTCAATATCGACTTTGATGGTAAAGACCGAAAAATCGATGTGCGTATTTCTCGGCTGCGTAAAAAGCTCGGCGATAACATTGAAACGCCCTTCAGAATCAAGACGGTTTGGGGTCAAGGTTACCTGTTTGCCCCTGAAGCCTGGAATAACTAAGGTGATTCGGTGAAGCGGCTTTTTATCAGCCTATATCTACTACTAAGCTTAAGTATGCTAGGCATAGGCTGGACACTCGATAGTCTGTGGCAAAAAAATTTCGCCGATAATAGTGAGATTAATGCTCCATTGATCGTACTTGCTCAAATGCTGGCGCAAATATCCCCCCAGCAGCGCCAGAGTTATCTTGATAAACTAGAACATATACCCAATTACCCTCTGCGGTTATTAAATAGTAACAAAATTGCCTTAGCTGACGGCGAACAACTTGCCCATAATCAAGTCTTAGTTGCCGAGCGAGGTGAAGAACACGAACTGCATTTTATTAAAATTGATGATCAGCAAGTGTTGATGGCAGGCCCCATCGAGATTGACTCTCGCGAGCGTTTAAGAGGCCTGTTCACCCTCTTTTTCTATCTTTCTTTAGCCTTAGTGGCACTCATCTGGGTATGGCCGTTATCACGGGATCTAAAGACCCTTAAACGCGCCACAGAAGAGTTTGGTCAATCCAATTGGGACACCCAAATTACCTTACCGCCCAGTTCACAAGTACAACCATTAGCGACCACCTTTAACGAGATGGCTAAGCATATTCGTGAGCTTATTGAAAACCAAAAGCACCTTTCCAATGCAGTATCCCATGAGATCCGCACTCCGCTGGCTCGACTCAAATTTGCCATGGCGCTGATCCCTCAGTATTGCTTACCAGAGTCAGATCCTCAGCGAAGAGACGCATTCCTAGAAGAGATGAAACTCGATATCAAGGAGATGGAAAATCTGCTGCAAGAACTTCTCACTTATGCCAGCTTAGAATCTCAACGCAAATCCATTCAAATTGAACGCTGCGATCTCACCAAGATCACACGGCAAACCATTTTACGGCTGCAAAAGCTAAATCCGACACCCATTACCTTTGATACTCAGGCCAAACAATTACAAGTTATGGGCGATGCGGCCTTAATAGAAAGGGCGCTACAAAATCTGATCATCAATGCTCAACGCTTTGCGGCAACGACTATTCGCGTGCAACTCAACTCGCAGAATAAGCTAATAGAATTAAGTGTCATCGATGATGGACCGGGAATTAATAGCGAAGATCAACAGCAGATTTTTGAGCCTTTTTATCGCAGTAAATCGGTGCAAAACGGCAATAAAGGGCATGGATTAGGACTGGCTATTATCAAACGCATTATGGAACGTCATTACGGCAAAGTAACACTGTTTAGCCAAGATGGCGTGACACGCTTTACCTTAAGTTGGCCACAAATTAAGCATAGTCCTGCGACAAAAAGTTAATCCTCGGTATCGAAATCAAGACTCGAGGTTGCCGCCGCTCGTTGCTGTAACACCTCAATTTTTTTGGCTTTTAACAGTGCTAGCTGACGTCTGCGCTTACGCTGTTTGCATAAGCGAATCACATCATATTTTTGCGCATCGGAAAAATGCAGCCAATTAAAGCGCTCATCTCGATTGCGTAAACACCCTTTGCAATAGCCTCTGGCATCGGTCTGACAAACACCAATACAAGGGCTGGGTATTTCAAAAAACTCTAACTGTTCCATAACCATTAAAGTAAAAGACCTGTCTTAAAATCCTAGTTGATCGCGACTCTATCGCCAGTATTTCCCCTAGGGTTAGGAAATGAAATACCTTCGAATTAGCTAAAACATAACCGATTTAGTGTCGGTAGGCTAAACTTTATTCATTAAAATCAATTTAAAAAAACCTTGCATAAATAAACTGATAGCTGCACATTGATGAAAATAAGTTCAGATAGGTAGTGAATAATGAAGCTCAAAAAAACGCTTATATTGTTGGTCTCTTGCATTACACTCGCAGCCTGTTCAGCAAAACCCAAACAGGATTACGATGTCGATTATAATTTTAGCCAGTTGAAACAATTCACCATTCAATCTCCACAAGCCCTTGCTGACCCATTAAGTGGTGGACGTATTGAGAAAGCCATCGATATCGCCTTAACCTCACAGGGCTATAGCAAGTCAGATGAAGCTGCTCAGTTTGCGGTTACTTACGCATTAAATGTTGCCGACAAGCCTAAAAGCTCAGGACTTTCTATCGGTATAGGTGGTGGTTCTTGGGGAAAATCTAGCGGTGTAGGTGTCGGTACGAGTGTCGGCGTTCCTCTGGGAAGCGGATCAACCAAAATTGAGACCATTCAAATCGATATTATCGATATGGCCAGCAACAAATTAATTTGGCGCGGCAGTGATAAATTTGAATTTGATGATGGCGGTGAAGAAAAAGCCAATGACACTCAGGCTACTGTCAGTAAAATTTTGGCCGAGTTTCCGCCTAAACCTTAAAAGACTTAGCCGGTTAAAAAAGCTTTAGCGTCATCAAAAAGCCCCTTACTAGAAAATAGTGAGGGGCTTTTTATTAGATTAATTTTCGATTCAAACTAATGGAACAGGTAATTGAGCCAACCTTGCATTCGCAATAACACCTTTCTCATTACAGCAACATGATGAAAATGTTCGGTATAAATGGCAATTTGGCCAGCAGCACCCGCCGGGAAACCATGCTTAATGGCATCGTCATCCACTTTAATCAGCACCACGACACGCCCAGGCTGCATTAACATACTGGAAGGAATTAAACTGCCAGTTGATTGAATCTCCCCTTCTGCCATCGCGGGTAGCACTTTTGCTACCTTACCTTTAAACACTTGCCCTGGGGCGCCATCCAAGATCACTTCAGCTTCATCGCCCGCTTCTAGACGCAATAGCGAGTTTTGTCGAAATGCTCCCGCCATATAACGCTCTTCATCGGGAATAAAACTCATTAAAGATCGGAGCGGCATTGGCACGGCAATAATCCCTGGACGCAGCGCCATCTGAGTCACCATGCCATCACTGGGCGCCAATACCACCGTTTGTTCAAGATCAAATAGCGCTTTATCCAGTTCAGCCTGAATACCGGCAACCTTGGTATTAACCCCATCGACATTAGATTCATAAGCCAGTCGAAAGCGACGTTCTTCAGACTCCGCAGCAGTTAACTGAGCCTGTGCCGAAATATAAAGCTGACGTCGATTATCTAACTCAAGCTCAGAGAATGGAGAATTAACACCGCCACGTTTGCGCCCCTCTTCATAGCGTTCATAAGCTGATTTAGTACGGTCTCG
The DNA here is from genome assembly GCF_022398315.1 of Shewanella sp. Isolate11. GTDB lineage: Bacteria > Pseudomonadota > Gammaproteobacteria > Enterobacterales > Shewanellaceae > Shewanella. Next base: position 580,260 of record NZ_JAKEVF010000001.1, on the reverse strand, counting down.
ATTGGATTTTGCTTGCCGCATCGTGGCCTGCGCCGTTTTCCATGATGCTTCTAATTGGGGAACTTCCATTTCAGCCGCAGCCAATGCCGCACGCTTTTGCATCACAACCGCTTCAAAGGGCGTTGGATTAATTTTAAACAATACATCGCCTTTCTTTACAGGAACATTTGGCTTTACATTCACCTCTTTAACAACGCCGCGCACCGCAGGATTAATCGGCACCGAGATAAAGACCTCTTTAGCAAATGGGCTGTATGGATGGTTGTAGTTCATCAATAGCACTAAGGTGCCCACCAGCACCACACCACCTAAAATGGCCGTGGGTACTGTCCATTTATTTAACGGGATTTTAAAAATCTTAAAAATGGCAATGCAGATCGACGCGTAGGTAAGAATTAATAAAAGATCCATCTTTATGCGTCCTTATCAGAAGTAGGTTTTGCTTCACTTACTTGAGTTGCTTGAGTTGCTTGAGAAGGTTTTGTTGCTGCCAACGTCGTTTCGCCAACCTCTGCACTAACCCCAGTGTTAGCCGCATCTGTTGACACAGTCGCTGTAGACAAATGCTTATCTGTATTTTCTACCACCGCAAGGCGCTGGCTGAGTTCCGATAGCTGTTGTTTCAGCTGCTTGACTTCATCTTCGAGTGCCAGTTCACGCTCGACAACTTTGGTAAAGCCCCACCCCCGATCTTCACGATACAAGGTCGCCCAAATCCATAAGAATGGCCACAGGGCATGCAAGGTAAATAAACTCACCCAACCCGCAACATGCAAGGCATCTTGCTGAGGATGATTACGCTTCTTTGCTATTTCGTAGGGAATATCATGAATGACAATAATGCCGTAAAAGATAAATACGACGACGAAAACAATCACGCCTAACGCGAAGTAATCCAAAAACACGGCTCTCTCCTTAACATCTTCAGCGTGAAGTAAAACCTCACTTCAATGAGCTTAAATCCTTTAATGTTCAGCCAACTGCAAACACTCAGCTCTCTTTTTGTTTTGACCGATGACAGATATATTGCTTGGTATTATTGCTTTATTCCCGACAAAATTTGGTGATCGAGTACACACTTGTTTGGGGAAAAGCGCTTATATTGCCTTCAAGAAGGTAAGATATATTAGAATAATAGTAAACAATTGGCGCACTTACAGACCAATCATCCATATAAGGTACCCACAAAATGATAGGCACACCACATTCTAATGGCGCGATAAGAGCCATGTTGCTCGGCTGCGGAGAACTCGGCAAAGAAGTTGCGATTGAACTACAACGTATGGGCGTTGAAGTGATTGGCGTCGACCGCTATCCTAATGCCCCAGCTATGCAGGTTGCACACCGCTTTCATGTGATCAATATGCTCGATGCAGACGCCCTAAGAGCCATTATCACCGAAGAAAAACCGCATCTGGTGATCCCCGAAATTGAAGCTATTGCCACGCAGACCTTAGTTGAAATGGAAGCAGAAGGCGTTAACGTCATCCCCACTGCTAAAGCGACTCAGCTCACCATGGACAGAGAAGGTATTCGTCGCCTTGCCGCAGAAACCTTAGGTTTACCTACCTCACCTTATTTCTTCTGCGATACCCAATCTGAGTTTGAACAAGCAGTTGCCGAAATTGGTTTACCTTGTGTGGTAAAACCTGTTATGAGTTCATCGGGTAAAGGGCAAAGCGTTATCCGTCAAGCGGAACAAATTGTCACCGCATGGCAATACGCCCAAGAAGGGGGCCGAGCCGGTGGTGGCCGAGTCATAGTCGAAGGTTTTGTTCCCTTCGACTATGAGATCACCCTGCTCACCATTAGCGCCGTTAACGGTATCCATTTCTGCGCGCCTATCGGCCACAGACAAGAAGATGGTGATTACCGTGAATCTTGGCAGCCACAGCAAATGTCTGACACTGTGTTAGCTAAGTCACAAGAGATTGGCCGTAAAGTGGTTGAAGCCTTAGGTGGATATGGCCTGTTTGGTGTAGAGCTGTTTATTAAAGGTGATGAAGTCTATTTCTCTGAAGTATCACCTCGCCCACATGACACAGGCTTAGTCACCCTCATTAGCCAAGATTTGTCAGAGTTTGCCCTGCATGTGCGCGCTATCTTAGGTCTGCCTATTGCCAATATTGCTCAACACGGCCCATCGGCATCAGCGGTGATTTTAGCTGAAGGCACCTCTAGCGATATCCGTTATCAAGGCATGGCTAGCGCCTTGGCCGAACCTGATACCCAATTGCGCTTATTTGCTAAGCCAACAATCGACGGTCGTAGACGTTTAGGTGTTGGATTAGCTCGCGGTGAATCCATTGATAATGCTATTGAAAAAGCGCTCAATGTTGCCAGCAAGGTTGAAGTGATTTTCTAAGCATAGCGTTTAATACCAATCTGTATAAGAAAACAAAAAAGGCGCATAAAGCGCCTTTTTTATTGGGGTTGACCCGTCCTAAATAGCGTTTCCGAACCGAGTTAACTCACTCTATTTAGCGATTCCCCCGCTAAATACGCGTTAAGATTCTGCAGCGCAATGGCCATCAAGTTTTTTCTGGCTTCGCGTGTCGCCCAAGCATTATGAGGACTGATACTGATATTTTTAGCCTGCAGCAGCGGGTTGTTCGCCAGTGGAGGCTCGGTCGATAATACATCGACACCGGCGGCGGCAATCACGCCGCGCTCCAGTGCATCGGCCAGCGCCGCCTCATCAATCAAGCCGCCACGAGCGGTATTGATCAGCAATGCAGTGCCCTTCATTTGCGCTAAGGACTGGTGATTAATCATCTTGCCGGTTTCTGTGGTTAACGGACAATGCAATGAAATAATATCCGCTTGTTGGTAAAGCCTTGCTAGCTCGCACCAAGTTACCCCTTCAGGTAAGTCGGTTTTAGGTCTATGACTGTTAACCAATACCTGCATCTGAAAGGCTCGAGCAATATTCGCCACTTGCTGACCTATATCACCATAACCCACTAAGCCTAAGGTTTTACCTTTAAGGGATTGCAGTGGCGACAGCGTAAAACAAAAATCTGAATTATTAACCCACTGGCCAGCAACAACCGCCTGATGGTGAGCTGCAACGCCTTGGGTATGATGTAAAATATGAGCAAACACCATCTGCGCTACGGCATCAGGGCCATATCCCGGTACATTGGTAACCACCACATCAGCGGCTTTGGCGGCATCGATATCCACCACATTGGTACCAGTGGCTAGAACACCGATATATTTCAACTGTGGTAACTGCGCAATCGCCTCAGCATCGATGGAGGTTTTGTTGGTTAGCAATATTTCAGCGCCGTTAGCGCGTTCGAGTAACAAATTCGCAGGTGTGCGATCGAAGCAGCTAAAATCTGCCTGTTCGCTAAATCCTTGCCAATCTAAATCACCGGGATTTAGGGTGTATCCATCCAGTACAACTATTTTCATATCAACTTCTCTAGAATGAAATTTTAAGTCCCGCGTTCACCTGAGCTTGCCACATCATATCGGCGTCAATATGCCAGACACATTTGTTAGATTGGCAGAATAGATCGTTATCGCTACTAAGAAAGGTACTATAACCTCGCGCATCAACAAACAAGGCAATACTTTGATTAAATTGATACTCAACCCCAGCACCAAACCCCATAGAAAAACGAGTCTCATTACTGTAATCGCTTGATGGACGCATCTGAGTAAAACCTATACTCACGGTAACATAAGGACGTAAATTGCCAGTTGGGAAATATAAAGAGCCTCCAACATGCATATAATCTAGGTCAAGCTCGCTTAAAACCGTCGAACTCATAAAGTTTTCAGCAAGCCGTAGTTCACTGGATTGGTGGCTGTATAGCAGATAAATATCCCCCGGCTCTCGAGTCTTCACACCTATGACGACTCCAACATGCTCACCATCGGCCACCTTGACCTGAGAGTCCAGGTTAATATTTGAATTGCTAGCTTCGAACTGGTTAGTACCGAAGTCATAGCCAGCGAACGGCGCGATAAACCAAGTTTCCCGCGCCTGTAGCTGAGTAGTAAAGCCGACGGCCAATATGCCCAGCAATATCCCTGCTCTCGTCAATATCCTTGTCGGCAATCTTCTGATCCACAAATAGCGCTGAAATGGCCTCATCGTTATCTCCTTATATCGGCTCGTTTAAGTAACAAAACGCCGTTATTTCATACCTCTATCTTGTTTGACTCTATCGTACGCCGCCTGAATATCCTGTGCTTTATTCTTGGCCAGCTCCATCATTTCAGGCGGTAATCCTTTTGCCACCAATTTATCAGGATGATGTTCATTCATTAGTTTGCGATAAGCGCGTTTAATCTGTTGATCTGCCGCAGACTCATCAACACCTAAAAGTGCATAAGCATCTTCCAGTGAAGTTTGTTGATTACGACCACCGCTATGGAAATTAAACTCGGCTTGCCAGCGTTTTAATAACTCATCGAGTTGTAACTGGCTATAGCCCAGCTCTTTGGCAATGGTGAGCAAAATGGCATGCTCTTTAGCATCGAGTTTAGCATCTGTCAGTGCCGTTTGAATTTGGATCTCAAGGAACATCTGTAGCAGTTCCCTGCGCCCCATAGAGATCAATCGAAAGGTTTTTAAGCAGGCTGTTAAATCAAAATCACTGGCTTTACCCTGATTAAAAGCCGCTTGTGCATCACGACGAGCCTGTCCCTGCAACTGCATCTGATCCATCAAGGTGGTCGCCATGCGAATGTCATCTTGAGTGACTTGCCCAGACGCTTTGGCTACGTGGCCCATCACGGCAAATGTGGTATTAAAAAACAGCGACTGGCGATCTGTGCCTTTGCCTACAATCGCGCTGAGTTCGGCGCGCTTTTTATCATAAAGGTGTCCCAGCCACAGACCGATGATTCCACCTATAATACGGCCAAACATAAAGCCGATGGCGAAGCCGAAAAACTTACCCCAAATTCTCATTTCATAACCTGCTCAGTTACTTGTTTAATTCGATAACGGTTCAATTAAATGACTATCCGTTAGCGTCACTCTGACGCTGATTTAACGTCGCTAATCTGTCTAATGTGCCGACATCACACCAATATTTCGAGTAATACTCCCCTGCGACTAAGCCTTGGCTCATATAAGTTTTGAGCAAGGGCGCCAATCCAAATCGCCCTTCTGGCGTATCATCGAATAACTGAGGACGATACACCCCAATGCCCGAGAAGGTCAGCTTATTCTGGCTAACATGGTTGTCGGCGGTATCGTTCACCAAACCTTTGTTTAAGTAAAAATCGCCATCGGGATGTTGCGGTGGATTGTCAACCAGCCACAAGTAAGCCTGACAAGCTTGCAGCTTCGCTTCTATGGATTCAAGGGATAAGGGTAAACCGTCCAAGGTCGGCAGCGTATCAATAAACACATCACCATTAACGACAAAAAATGGGTCATCACCCAGCAACGGCAAGGCTTTTTTAATTCCACCACCAGTTTCTAACGCTTGAGTTTCTGCACTGTATTGTAAGTTGACATTCCAGCGACTGCCATCGCCCAAGGCTTGCTCTATCTTACTCCCCAGCCAAGCATGGTTAATCACAATCTGTTTTACGCCTAACGCTGCAAGTCGCTCTATGTGGTAAACAATCAGCGGCTTACCCGCCACTTCCACCAAGGGCTTAGGAACAGTATCGGTGAGGGGCCGCAAGCGCTCGCCTCGCCCTGCGGCCAAAATCATTGCTTTCAAGATATCGACTCCATAGGGACAATCACCTTTGTATCTAACCAGTTAGCAAACTCGATTAACTCATCATAGCCCTGAGCAACATCGCGAACATAGCGCAAAGTTAATGGAATATCTTTCATATATCCCGGTTTAGCGTCACGATAATTTAACCGACAAAAAATACCCGCCGCTTTTAAGTGGCGCTGTAATCCTGTCAGATCAAACCAACGTCGGTACTGATTGATACTCACTGTTGGCGACAACAAACCAATTTGCTGCATCTGCTGATAATGTACTTGCATCAAAGCCTCGACCTTATCTGCCGGCCAGCGAACATAACAATCTCTGAGCAGCGAGACCGCATCATAGGTAATGGGGCCTAATACACTATCTTGAAAATCAATAACCGCTAATTGGTCATCGCACAGCATTAGGTTACGGCTATGATAATCTCGGTGCATTCCCACCTTAGGTTGATCAGCTACGTTGTCGACCAATAGCTGAAACACTTGCTTCAACATGTGTTGCTCTGCATCTGTAATAGCCAAACCTAAATGATGCTGCAGCAGCCACTCGGTAAAAATACCCAATTCACGTAGCACGAACTCGTCATCATAAATCGGCAACGGCTCGCATGCCGAAGTGGTGATATTGGCGATGGTGTTGAGTAATTGCAATGCCTGTTGATAATAATCGCTGACGTTATCTTGATTGAGCACGCTGAGCAGTTGGGTATCGCCAAGATCGCTTAACAGCAAAAAGCCTTGCTCTGGGTTCTGATTAATCACTTGCGGCGCGAGAATGCCGTGATGATGATATTCATTGGCGAGAGAGATAAAGGGGACTACATCGATCAACTGCGGTGGAGAATCCATCACGATATAAGATAAGCTCTGATTGTCGCCAAAATGGGTTACACGGAAGTAACGTCTAAAACTCGCATCTCCTGAAATGAGCAGTATCTGAGCATCTGTGCCTAAAGTTCGCGCAATCCACGCTTGAAGGTCAATAAATCTTAGATCTGACAAGGGCACCTCATGGCTCTTATGTGAAAATTGCTTTATTATAAAGCAAAATGGAATCAGCAATTAAGATGATTTTGTCTTAGCTGCAAAGTTGCTTACGCGTATGGATGCAACTATTCTCTCCGATAACTTGTCTAGACTAAGAAATCACAAAAACGATAAAAGATGCAAATCCGATACCTATTGGCTTTAGTCCTGCTTCCGCACCTAGTCTTGGCAGACGAATCAACAACATCCATTGATGCTAGCGCACAATGCCTTGTTGAGCCTCCAATCCCTGCGCCAACAGCAACGGATCCCACCCAAGTTGATCAAGCTCAGCAACAAGAGATCAAAATCATCTCAGATCGCTCATCGGCCAAGATGGGAGATAAAGCCAAGTTTGAAGGTGATGTCAGTTTTAGCCAAGGCGGCCGCCACATTTATGCCGACAGCGCCACGCTAGATCAAGCCAATGAACGCTTCGATGCTAACGGCAACTTAGTGTTTCAGCACGATATGTTCACAGTCACCGCAGATTCATTGAGCGCTGAGATGCAAAATAATCGCGCTGAACTGAATCAGGCTCAGTACTGGCTACATGGACAACAGATCCATGGCGAGGCGCAGAAACTAGAGATAACACAAAACAACAACCTGCATCTGACTAATACCAACTTCACCACTTGTCCCCCTGGAGATAGTTCCTGGTTACTGGAAGCCGAGACCATCAAAATAGACAGTGAAGAGGAATGGGGCGAACTGTGGAACGCTAAGCTCAGAGTGGCGGATATTCCGGTGTTTTATCTGCCTTACATGACAATACCTGTGTCAGAAAAACGCAAAACGGGCTTTTTGTTTCCGATGTTCAGCACCAGCACCACCAATGGTGTAGAAGTAGCAACGCCCTATTATTGGAATATCGCACCAGAATATGACTTAACCTTCACGCCTCATTACATGTCGGAGCGGGGCTTATTCTTAAAAAATGAGTTTCGTTATCTTGCCGGTGATGATCAGCATGGTCAGCTTAATGCCGAGTACTTGGCTAATGATGACTTAATGCCCAATCACGATGACCGCTACCTGTATCACTGGCAACACCAGGGCAAGCTCGATAAAAACTGGCGCGTGCTGGCAAACTACACAGATGTGTCTGATAACAACTATTTTAACGATTTAAAATCTGACGTATTACGCGCCACAGATAACCAAATTTCTCGAGTTGGCGAGATAGCTTATTTCGAAAGAAATTGGGACATCACCGCCCGAGTGCAAGATATCAAGGTATTGGGTGAAGATGAATCACCCTATCAGGTGATGCCACAGGTCGGCTTTAACTATCGCTCGCCTTCCTTATGGCAAGGTTTGGACTTTGACCTATTAGGTGAAGCCACCAGTTTCCGCCATAAGGATGACCAATACGCCAGTGCCAACCGAGTTCATATAGAACCTAGCATCTCACTGCCACTGCATGGCCCAGCGGGTTCATTGACCAGTGAACTTAAATTAATGCAAACCAACTATTGGCAAGATGTTGAAAACACCAATATCGCCAACAATCTCGATACCAACGTCAGCCGTACTATTCCACAGGTGCGTATCCACGGCCAGATCAACTTTGAACGTTATACCGATTATTTTAACGACAACTATCGCCAGACTTTAGAGCCACAATTCCAATACTTGTATGTGGGTTATGAAGACCAAACTAATATCGGCCTGTATGACACCGCACGCCTACAAGATGACTACTATGGCTTATTTAGGGATCGTCGTTTCTCTGGTTTAGATCGGATCTCCGATGCCAACCAGATGACCCTAGGTTTGACCACTCGACTGTTTGACGAACATAACTTAGAAAGCTTTAAGTTTAGTATCGGTCAAATCTTCTATTTTGAAGACAGTCGTGTCGGCCTTATCGACCCTTCACAACCGAACCAGATCTTACAGCAGCAAAACACCTCTAACTCGGTATTAGCAGCAGAACTCAATACTAAGATCTACAACCATTGGTTTATGAGTGGTGCCATTCAATACGACACTAAAAACCAAGATAATAAAAAAAGTGAAGTCACCTTAGACTTTAGACCCGAAGCAAATAAATTATTACAACTCAGCTACCGCTATGTACCGGATTTAATTAACAGCAACACCAACCAATCGGTTAATGTATCGCAAACCGGTTTACGCACCGCTTGGCCAATCAGCGACAACTGGTATATTGTGGGCAACTGGTATTATGATCTCAACGAAAGCCGAACTGTCGAGACCTACACTGGACTTCAATACGAATCGTGTTGCTGGGCGGTGCGCTTCGGTTATCATTACCGCATTAAAACTAACTATGAAGATGACTTAGATCCTAACTTTACCGATAGAGAACTATTCGAACATGGTTACTTTCTCAACTTTGTTATCAAAGGCTTAGGCGGTTCGGGTCCACTTGGAGTAACCGACATGCTTAACGACGGCTTATTTAACTATCGTAAGCCTTTGTATTTGAAGAACTAGAAAATAACTAAACCAGCGAGTGATATTTAATTAACATTTCGCTGAACCTAGGTACGGACTTGTAGTCCAACCCAAATAATAGAATTAAGTGGTCGGTCAAATAACGACAAAACGACCTCAATATGCCAAGGATTTTTTGTTAATGACACCCTTTAAAAAACTGATTACTGCTTTGTTAACATTGACCCTGTGTCACGGCGTCGCGACCGCTAAACCTTTAGATAGAGTTGCAGTGCAAATAAACGAAGGCATAGTGTTAGAAAGCGAAATCAACAACATGCTCAAAACCGTTAAAGCCAATGCTCAAGCGGCTGGCCAAGCACTGCCTTCTGATAAAGCCCTTCGCACTCAGGTTATTGAGCGTCTTATTATGACTCGTCTGCAGCTACAAATGGCAGAACGAATCGGCTTACATATTGGTGATTTACAGCTAGATCAAACCATAGATAACATCGCAAAAGAACAGAACATGACACCTGAAGCGATGCGCGAAAAAGTTGAAGCCAGTGGCAGTAGTTGGAGTCAATATCGCGAACAATTGCGTGAAGAGATCACCCTAGGTGAAATCCAACGTATTCAAGTACAAAGACGTATTCAAGTCTCTCCACAAGAGATCAACAGTTTAGTGAAGTTGATTGAAGAACAAGGCATGCAGCAGGTGGAATATAAAATTGGCCACATCCTGATTGAAGTGCCAAATACGCCAACCAGCGAACAACTTGAAAGCGCCAAAAAACGAGCCGATGCAGTATTAAATCGTTTACAAGAAGGTGGCGACTTTAAACAAACTGCCATCGCTTCGTCTGCAGGTCCTAAAGCCCTTGAAGGTGGTATTTGGGATTATATGAACATCAATGAAATGCCAACCCTGTTTGCCGAGTTACTCACAGGTGCGAAGACTAACGACATTATCGGCCCTGTACGTAGTGGTGCTGGTTTCCACATCATTAAGGTAATGGATGCTCGCGGCCTACAAACGAAAGAGATTGATGAAGTGCGTTCACGCCACATTCTGATCAAGCCTTCGCCAATTCTATCTGAAGAGCGCGCCAAGGCCATGCTAGATAAGTTCGTCAAAGAAGTCCGTGAAGGTAAGGCAAAATTTGCTGACTTAGCACGCCAATACAGTGAAGATCCAGGTTCTGCCGCTAAAGGCGGAGAATTAGGTTGGGCCGATCCTTCAGTTTATGTTCCAGCCTTTGCACAAACCCTAAAATCACTTAAAATCGATGAGATCAGTGACCCCTTCCGCTCTAGCCACGGTTGGCATATTGTCCAACTCGAAGAGAAGCGTAAAACCGATGCCACCGAACAGTTTAACACTAACCGTGCTCATCAGCTGATCTTCCGCCGCAAATTTAACGAAGAGTTACAAAACTGGTTAGACGAAATGCGTGCCGAGGCTTACATTGAAGTGTTCGATGCCGATTACAATCGAGGTTAATCATAGTGACGACTAAACGTATCGCCATCACACCGGGAGAACCTGCCGGTGTGGGGCCAGATTTAGCGATTCAACTTGCTCAGCGTGCTTGGCCCGCTGAGCTTGTTGTTTGTGCCGATCCGGCTTTATTAAAAGCCAGAGCCAAGAAAATTGGTCTGCCGATCCAACTGCGTCCTTATCAACCCAATCAACCTCCAAAACCGCAAGAAGCGGGAACACTGACGATTGTCCCCTTCCCGTTAGCCTGTGAGTCACATTGTGGTGTACTCGATGAGCGTAACAGTGCTTATGTTATCGAAACCTTAAGCTATGCTGGCGAGAAAAACATGAGCGGTGAGTTTGACGCAGTGGTCACAGGTCCAGTACATAAAGGTATTATTAACCAAGCCTGTATTCCCTTTAGTGGCCATACCGAGTTTTTTGCTCACCAAGCCGGTTGTCAAGATGTGGTCATGTTGCTGGCAGCACCAGGGTTGCAAGTTGCCTTAGTGACGACCCATATTCCGCTGGCTTATGTGTCTAAAGCCATCACCCGTGATCGCCTACATCAAATCATTAAGATTTTACATGGGGATTTAGTCGAAAAGTTCGGTATCGAAAACCCTAAAATTTATGTTTGTGGCTTAAATCCACATGCCGGTGAAGATGGCCATTTAGGTCGAGAAGAGATCGATGTTATCATTCCCGCCCTGAACGAGCTGCGTGAGTTAAATATGGACATCGTTGGCCCATTACCCGCAGATACTTTGTTCCAACCTAAATACCTTGAAGATGCCGATGTCGTACTGGCTATGTATCACGATCAAGGTTTACCCGTACTGAAGTCACAAGGTTTTGGTAGCTCAGTTAATATTACATTAGGCCTGCCCTATATCCGCACTTCTGTGGATCACGGCACCGCACTAGACCTTGCCGGAACGGGCAAGGCTGAAATTGGTAGCTTTGTCTGCGCGCTCAATAAGGCGATTGAACTGGCTAACAATAATGAGTCAAATAAGAGAAGTAATGAGCAATAAAGTACATTTAGGTCACACCGCACGAAAACGTTTCGGACAAAACTTTTTGACCGACACCAATGTAATTAATCGTATTGTCGGCGCAATTTCACCCGACAACGACCATGTGATGGTAGAAATTGGTCCCGGCCTTGCCGCGCTGACCGAACCCGTAGCGGAAAGCATCGACAAGCTAACTGTTGTCGAGCTTGATAAAGATTTGGTAGAACGCCTTAAAACCCATCCGTTCCTAAAAGATAAGCTAGAGATCCATCAAGGTGATGCCTTGAAATTCGACTTTAACCAACTGGTCGAAGAAGGTAAGCAGATGAAGGTATTTGGTAACTTACCTTATAACATCTCTACACCACTGATGTTCCACCTTTTTGAATTTGCAGAGCATATTGAAAACATGCACTTTATGCTGCAAAAAGAGGTGGTGCTGCGTCTATCTGCCGCTCCAGGTACCAAAGCCTATGGCCGCTTAACTGTAATGGCACAATACTTCTGTCAGGTGATGCCCGTACTCGAAGTGCCACCAGGTTGCTTTACTCCACCACCAAAAGTTGAATCTGCCGTAGTAAGACTGGTACCTTACAAGACTAAACCTTGGCCTTGTCAGGATGTCGACCTGCTGCGTAATCTGTGTACTACCGCATTTAATATGCGTCGTAAAACACTGCGAAATAACCTAAAGCAGATGTTATCAGACGATGATTTTGCCACGCTCAATATTGATGCAACTAAGCGTCCAGAGCAGATCACGGTTGAGCAATATGTTGCCATGGCTAACTTGGTCGCCAGCAGGAAAAACAGCTAAACAATTTGGGGCATAAAGCCCCACTCTCTGTGCATTTAGGACATTCAATGAAGGAACTTGAATCCTCAATTAAAATTGAGGTTAAAACTGAATATATTGAAGAGCAGTCATCTCCTGAAGAGGAGCGTTACCTGTTTAGTTACACCATCACCATCATCAACCTCGGTGATAAAGCGGCCACCCTAAAAAGCCGCATGTGGTCTATCACTGACGCCAATGGCCATCACAGCGAAGTTCAGGGCGCAGGTGTTGTCGGTGAAACCCCAACCATCAAACCCGATACCGCATACCGTTACACCAGTGGAACCGTCTGTGAAACGCCATTTGCAGTTATGCAGGGTTTTTATGTCATGGTCAGCGAAGACGGCACCGAGTTTAAGGCGCCAATCGCGCCCTTTAGATTAGCCGCCCCAGGACTAATCCACTAGTGAGTTCACCAGCCCTCCACCCACAACGGAATAAGTGACCATGGCCACCTATTTTATCGGTGATATTCAAGGTTGTTTTGATGAACTACAAGCCATCTTAGCTAAGGTCGAATTCAATCCCTCAAAGGATGAACTGTGGATTGTCGGCGATATGGTCGCCAGAGGTGATAAGTCACTTGAAACGTTAAGGTATATCAAGTCGCTCGATGATGCCGCTAAGCCTGTATTGGGCAACCATGACCTGCACCTGCTGGCACTGCACAATAAGATCAAGCGAGTCAATCCAAGCGATAAACTCGGCGAATTACTCAACGCTCCCGATTGCCCGCAGCTCATCGACTGGCTCAGAACCCAGCCTTTAATAAGACAGCATCCTAAACAGCAAATAGTCATGACACATGCGGGTATTCCGCCGCAATGGAACATTAACACAGCTACAACACAAGCCGCAGCCGTAGAGCAAGTCTTGCGAAGCGACAACTATCTCAGCCAATTAATCGCTCAAATGTACACTAATGACATCGATAGTTGGTCAGCAGAGATGCCTGAGACTGAGCAGTTAGTCTATTGTGTCAACGCATTAACCAGAATGCGTTATCTCTATGCCGATGGCAGACTGGATTTCGACTGCAAACAGCCCCCTGAAAGCAATACTAATCCACTCATAAAGCCTTGGTTTCTATATCCACGAGCAGATAATAATCAGTCTATTATGGTCTTTGGCCACTGGGCAGCATTAATGGGACAAGTCGATTCTCCACAGTTTAAGGCCTTAGATACTGGCTGCTGTTGGGGAGAGCACCTAACCCTCTGGCACCTCGAAACAAATCAGAAAATTACTCAAAATAAGTTAAAAAAGAGTTAAACTTCACCACCAACTAGCCGATAAAGAGCTAGATAAAGCCTCACCCCCAACGGTTATTGAGTTGAGGGATATAACAACAAGCGGAGTACCCATGAAATTAAATGTAGCCACTCGAGTGATCGGTGGATTTAGCGTTGTGACGTTTTTGCTAATCGCCCTTGGCATTGCATCGCTATTTACCAACGACAGCATCAAAAACAGCACTCAAGTACTGCAAGAGTTGAGTATTCCCGCCTTAGAAAGCAGTAACCATTTAACCCAAAGCTTGGCACTGCAAGAGAAACAGCTATTGGTGGCATATCACAGTGACCACTCATCTCAAATGCCAGCAGTTCAAAAGGCGTTCAGTGATTTCTCTAAAAGCTTTATGGCTGAAATTAGGGCATTAGAAACGCTAATTAAAGGACAGGACAAAGACTTAGAAGGCCATATCCAAACACTGGAGAGTAAATACTCGCTTTTCAAAAATAACAGTTTAAAGATGATCACTGCGCGTGAGCAATCGCTGAAAACCCAAGAAAGTTTGCTTAACCAAGTTGACGATCTTGAACTGGCTATCGATGACACAGCTTCATTGTTAATCGATCTTATCGACTATGAAACCAGTAGCGATCCAACTGAAAAAGAGATTGCCGCCACCGCCAGCAATATAGATAACAGCTTTAGCACCTTAGTAACTAGCAGTGTGGATCTTGTCAAAGCGACTGACAAATCAAAATATGAAACTATCTCGAAAGAGCTAGAATACATAATCAGTGATATCACCAACAAACTTGAGTATATAGGCCGTCATTGGGAAGGTGTGATAGCTCAAGACACCTTAGATGAGATCAATAGCGAAGCACAAAAAGCCCTTAAAATGCTAAACGGCCCGAATTCGATTCAGGTAAGTAAAGGGAAGCAGATCGATTTCGATTTATCAGCGAAATCTTTACTCAGTCAAGTTGAAGTTAACGTTGCGGCCGTTAACAAAAGCATGAATAACCTAAACAAGCAGATAGAAACTATCTCCCGCGATATCAGTAATGAGGCCATTGATAGCATCGATAGCGCTAGTTACAAAACATTGGCATTGATGCTAATTGCCATTGCCGTCGCCATCGCTGTCAGCATTGCGGTTATACGCCCACTAAAAAGCTCACTGGATAAGATTAATAACGCGCTACATGTGTTGGCATCGGGCAACCTCACTCACAAACTCGACGATTCAGGCCACGATGAGTTTGCCGAGCTTTCACGCAACTGTAATCGCCTTATCGACAGTTTACGCGCCTTGATCCAAGGGATCTTAGATCGCTCAAATCAATTAGCTGCAGCGGCAGAAGAAACCTCAGCAATTACCGCGCAAACAACCGCTGGCATCCAAGAGCAAAAAAATCAGGTTGACCAAGTGGCTGCAGCGACGACGGAACTAAGTTCTAGCGCTACTCAAGTAAACCACAGTGCAGATGAAGCCCTAAGTCAAATTAAACAGGCCGATGAAGAAGCGCTGCACATGCGTACGATTGCCGATGAAAACAAGCGCACGATTCTTTCCCTTGCCGATGAAGTTGCCAAAGCCTCGACCGTAATTAACAAAGTCCATGCCGACAGCGCTTCTATTGGCTCTATTTTGGATGTTATTCGCGGTATTGCAGAGCAGACCAACCTACTGGCACTTAACGCTGCCATCGAAGCGGCACGTGCAGGTGAACAGGGGCGAGGCTTTGCGGTAGTCGCCGATGAAGTACGTAGCCTTGCATCACGTACCCAAGACTCGACTCAAGAGATCCAGCAGATGATCGAAGTCTTGCAACAAGGGACACAAGAAGCGGTATCGGTAATGGAACTAGGACGAACTCAAGCCAATAGCTGTGTTGAAAAAACGGAGCAAGCCAATATCGCACTTGAGAGCATCAGTGAAGCGGTACATAACGCCCACGATGCCGGAACTCATATTGCCAATGCTGCTCAAGAGCAAAACATTGTCAGCCAACAGGTTTCTGAGAAGCTCGAGCATATTGCCGCTATTTCGGAAGAGACCGCAACGGGCGCAGATCAAACGGCGCAATCGAGTCATCAAGTGGCTCAATTAGCGGAAGAACTGCAAAACTCAGTAGGTGAGTTTAAGATCTAACCTTAAATTTACAGCAACAATCAGGCCCGAGCAGTTCAGAACTTCTCGGGCCTTTTTCTACCTTATACCAATCAAAGTAAATTAGTGAGCAGCCCGTTTGTAACAGAAAAGGGCGCAGGAAAAATTGTCGAGAACAAGGCGTAAATTGCAATCACTAGTTATTCTAATAACAAAATTTACAACACGGTTATCGGCGATTTTAACTAGCAAGAATGATCAGATAATTACTGCGATTGGTATTACTATTAATCCAGTAGCCCCTGAAAACTAATTCGCTTTATCGACAGATTTAGCCTCTCTCTAGCCATATAAATTTGTTGGTTATATGAAAAAAGTGATATCCCACGATGTAAGCATTTGATCAGTTCACCGCCATTAATAAAACCCAATAAAAAAGCCACCTCGAGGGTGACTTTCTATACACTTATTTGCTATTTAAGCTAAAAGTGTTGTTAAGCTGTAGTGACCTTAGCCACTAGCGGCATGACTGATTAACCGCCAACTCGCTCTTGGATAGCCGCAGTAATTTCACTACCACCATGTCCATTAGCTTGAGCCCACTCCAGAACCGTCTTACCATCAGCTTCTTTAGCTGATAGCTCATCCGTTGATAGACGTTTAGCCATAAATGAGCCAACATCATTTGCACCACTTTTCATTGCAAAGCGAAGCAAACTCTCGCCATCACAAGCAATACCGGTATAGACATTACGTAATTTAACGCGAGTCTCTTTTAGTTTGCTACGTAAACGGTTTTTATCATCGGCTTGAACATAGTTGCAAATATTAGCTACTAACTGATCATTCGCTTTCACTGGTACTGAGTAAGCTGAAGCAGCAATGACTACAGCAATCGTCATGGGTAACAGACGCATCGGGTACTCCTATAATATTTTTTATTTTGCAGCAGAATGACCTTTGACACATCATTCTAAAGACGACCTAAAACAACACCTTAATTTAACATTTCTTTGACAAATTAATAAAGGCATAACGCAAACCTTTATCATTTGTATGCGCTTCGCTATGTTCAATTAGCCAGCTGCCATCATCCCAAAATGGAAAATAGGTATCACCTTCAACATCTAAGTCAATTTCGGTGATATAGAGTTTATCGGCACGAGGAAGTAAAGCTTGATACAATTGTCCACCACCAATGATAACTAATTCATCACATTCACCTACAAGGGCAATGGCTTCATCAAAAGAGGTTACACAACTCACCCCTTCAATGGTTAAATCAGCTTGTCGACTAATGACAATATTGTGTCTTCCTGGTAAAGGTTTACCTATAGATTCAAAGGTTTTTCTGCCCATCACCACAGGTTTACCCAGGGTCATCGCTTTAAAATGGCGTAAATCTTCAGGAAGATGCCAGGGCATCTGGTTATCCTTACCTATCACACGCTTATTAGCCATTGCGGCAATCATTGCTATTTTCATGGCAGCTCCAGCGGTCTTCTGCCGCTTCAGTAGAAAGTTAAATTACAGGACGAGTACGATAATAGAGTAAGCTTGGCATAGCCAATCCAACAGAAAGTGCTCCCAAGATAAACACGGTTTTTAAACCATTGTTAATGACTTCTGAAGTCAGTTCAGGACTGATGTCAGACTGAGCCGTTAATTGCACCAAAGCAATCACGGTGTTATACGCATATGTTCCTGGGATCATCGGGATAATCGCTGCCACTGCATACATTAACGGCGGCGCTAGATGGCGTTTTGCAAAGCCAATTGTCAGCACACCTACCACGGCTGCAGCAACAAAAGTGGCCCATTCAATAGGCATATTAAAGTGCATTAATAGCGTTCTGAGACTATGGCCCACAGCACCTGCGAGTGCACAGTAGGGTAAAAATCGTTTAGGTACATTAAATACCATAGCAAAACCAATTGCTGGCACTGCTGAAAACAGCGCGTCATTTACAATGTTGAGTAGCAGTTCCATCATAGGAATAAGCCCCCCAGCTGCATTGCTATGGTAATGCCTATTACAGATGATACCGTCAGTAAAGTCGCGTGTCCCCAACGAGAAATACCGACATTTAAGTGACCTTTGACCATGTCAGAAATTGAGTTAATCATTGGAAAGCCCGGCACTAACATCAGCACGCTTGCCGCCATAGGTAATTTCGGTGTAGCAGTGAGATCTAACTGATATCCAAGCTGAGCCACTAAGGTTGTAACGAATGCTGTGATGGCAAAATTAATCAGCAGGTTAAAATGACGCTTAGCAATCGCAAGGCGAATAAACATACCAATTGAGGAAGCAATAAAAGTGATTAGCATAGCCATGCTATCGCCACCAAATAGATGACAAAAACTCGCACATGACAAGCCTATCATAGGCACAAGATAGCGCTTCGGGTAAGCCCTTGGCTCAATACGCGATACACGTTTACGCACCTCATTCAGGCCATAGATCCCCTTTTCTGTCAGTAAACAGACTCGCTGCAGTTCACAAACAATAGCCATATTAATGCCATGCTCGCGGATACGGCGAGTGGTCGTAATACAGCGTCCATGAACCAAACTAGTTAAAACGAGGGAGTTAGAGGAAATTGAAATTTCGACGCTAGCCAGACCTAACGCAAAACCAAGGCGCTGACTGATCTCTTCGACGAGTTCAGATTCAGCACCATAGGCTAGAAGTAATTGTGCAACCCGGACAACTTGCCGAGTAATATCATTTTGAGTATCTGCGTACACGTTATTCTTATTGTGAAGCTAGAGACCTAGCCAAGATTACCTTTGATAGATGATCTCAACATCATAATCATCATCGTCGAAGTCATCATCAAAATCATCGTCGTAGTCTTCATTAACTACCTCTTGATTTTGCTGATGGTAGTTATCCCACTTAAACTCAACTTCGGCATCAGGATCTTGCTCTTCTTCTGCAGGTAATGACTCAATAAAGTCCATTAACTTTAGCGATAGGGCTTCAGTCCCCTCACGATTATAAGCAGAAATGGTGAACACCTCACCTTGCCAATCAAGCTCTTTTACAATGCGATCGACACGCTCTTGTAGCTCTTCTTCCAGCAATAGATCGGTTTTGTTAAAAACTAACCAACGCGGTTTACTTGCCAACATGGGCGAATGCTTTTCTAAC
The DNA here is from genome assembly GCF_022398315.1 of Shewanella sp. Isolate11. Classification (GTDB taxonomy): domain Bacteria; phylum Pseudomonadota; class Gammaproteobacteria; order Enterobacterales; family Shewanellaceae; genus Shewanella. Next base: position 561,284 of record NZ_JAKEVF010000001.1, on the reverse strand, counting down.
TCTCCGACAATCGCGCGAGCAGACTCAACAGGATCGCTACCGTCAATTGGTTCTATATCTAGGATATGCAATAACACTCGGCAACGTTCAAGGTGCTTAAGAAAGCGTATACCTAAACCGGCACCTTCTGCAGCACCTTCAATCAAACCTGGAATATCAGCGATAACAAAGCTTTGACCATGACGTGGATTCACTACCCCAAGGTTTGGCACCAAGGTCGTAAATGGATAGTCGGCGACTTTAGGCTTAGCACGAGAAACTGAACGAATGAAGGTCGACTTACCCGCATTAGGCATACCAAGTAAGCCCACATCGGCAAGTAACATCAACTCAAGGCGCAGACTTCTTACTTCACCTGGAGTACCTAAAGTTTTCTGTCTTGGTGCACGGTTGGTGCTGCTCTTGAAACGCGTATTACCTAAACCGTGGAAACCGCCTTTAGCCACTAATAGCTTTTGATCATGTACTTTCAAGTCACCCAATGACTCTTGGGTTTCTTCGTCCACCGCACGAGTACCCACAGGCACTTTAAGAATTAAGTCTTGACCGCCGTGACCGGTACAATCACGACCACGACCATTTTTGCCTCGCTCAGCAAAATGAAAACGCTCGAAACGGTAATCGATCAGAGTATTGAGGTTTTCATCCGCTTGTAGGTATACGCTGCCACCATCGCCACCGTCACCACCATCTGGGCCACCATCTGGCACATATTTCTCGCGTCGAAAACTGACACAACCACTACCACCATCACCAGCTTCAACTCTGATCACAGCTTCATCAACAAACTTCATACCTACTCCAAGCGTCACGCAATAGACCGATTATACTGCCTATCTGATCGTACCGCCAAAAAACAATTTCTGTATCGCGTCAACCACTTTTGCTTCCACTGTGTTGACCCGATGCTCTACTGGCGCTGGAGCATGGTATAAGCTCACTTCACCAGACTATACAAACAATAAAGCCCTACCAGAGGCAGGGCTTTATGACTATCTTAGGTGTACTAAGAATTAAGCTTCGATGCTAATGAACTTACGGTTATTAGGACCTTTAACTTCAAACTTAACTTTACCGTCAGTTAGTGCGAATAGAGTATGGTCACGACCGATACCTACGTTAACACCTGCGTGGAATTTAGTACCACGTTGACGAACGATGATGTTACCAGCAAGAACTGATTCACCACCGAAACGCTTTACACCAAGACGTTTGCTTTCTGAATCGCGGCCGTTACGAGTAGAACCGCCAGCTTTTTTATGTGCCATTAGTCAGACTCCTTATTAAGCGTTGATAGCTTTGATTTTAACTTCGGTGAACCACTGACGGTGGCCCATCTTCTTGTCGTGGTGCTTACGACGACGGAACTTAACGATAGTTACTTTCTCGCCACGGCCATGGCTGATAACTTCAGCAACAACCTTACCACCTTCAACTAAAGGTGCACCAACATGAACAGTCTCACCATCTGCAACCAAAAGAACTTGGTCAAATTCGATAGTTTCGCCTGTTGCGACTTCTAATTTTTCTAGACGTACAGTATGGCCTTCAGCAACACGGTGCTGCTTACCACCACTTTGAAAAACAGCGTACATAGCTATTTTACTCCGATATTTCTAGCACGCAGACCGTTTAAGTTTGGCTGGGCGCTATAAAAGCTTTAATGACAATGGTCGCGGAGTTTACGCTAACTTCACTAAGCTGACAAGTGTTAATTTGCTTTGATCAAAAAAAGATCGGAATTACTCTCACATTGCCCGACTAACTACTGTCTTACGTTCTATTTTTAGGTAGAATCTAAACATTATAACATTTTCGCCTTAATTCGGGCTGTTAATACTACCGATTTTTAGTTAACAACCCTAAAGTAGAGCTTATATATGGATTTAAACGCCATTCGTCAGTTGGCTGACGCCGATATGGAAGCCGTCAACCAACTTATTTATAAACAGTTGGAATCTGATGTTGCCCTGATTAATCAGCTAGGGTTTTACATCATCAATGGCGGCGGTAAAAGACTACGGCCATTGCTTTCTGTCTTAGCCGCCCGATCAATTGACTATCAAGGTGAGGCTCATCATAAGCTTGCCGCGATTGTCGAGTTTATTCATACAGCCTCTCTGCTTCACGATGATGTTGTCGATGAGTCAATGCTGCGACGTGGTAGAGAAACAGCTAATGCCCTCTTTGGTAACAGTGCTAGCGTATTAGTCGGTGACTTTCTCTACACTCGTTCATTTCAGATGATGACCGAACTGGGTAGCATGCAAGTGTTAGAAGTGCTTGCCGATGCAACTAACATTCTCGCCGAAGGTGAAGTGCTGCAATTAATGAACTGCAACGACCCTGACACCACAGAAGAAAGCTATATGCGAGTCATCTATTGCAAAACAGCCAAACTGTTTGAAGCAGCTACTCGCTTAGCTGGTGTGTTAGCCGACAGTAGTATAGATGTGCAAAATGCGCTGGCGGATTACGGTAAATATTTAGGAACGGCTTTCCAATTAACTGACGATCTCCTCGATTACACAGCCGAAACCGAAGAGTTAGGTAAGAACATCGGTGATGATCTAGCTGAAGGTAAACCTACCCTGCCACTTATCTATGCGATTGCTAATGGTACAGAGGAAGAACAGGCGTTAATTCGTAGTGCAATCGAACAAGGTGATGGAACAGGGCATATCGAAACCATTTTAAATGCTCTCAATCACTGTGGAGCACTAAAATACACGGCTACAAGGGCTCAGGAAGAAGCAGAGAAGGCTGTAAATGCATTAGCAATACTACCAGATACCCAATACAAGCAAGCGTTAATTTCGCTGGCACGTCTGGCCGTAGACCGCACTTACTAATCTCAATAAGTTTGTATAAAAAATGGAGCCCGTTGGCTCCATTTTTTTATGCTGTTTTTAGTTAGCGATTACTTAACGAATTCTACGCCAAGTGTAATATCAGCTTTTAAAGTATCTAGCATAGAATCGCGAGCGTTAGCTTCGAACTCGCTTACGTCACCATAAGCTAGCACTTGTTCAACACCGTTCTTACCTAGTACAACAGGTTGCGCGAAGAACTCTGCGTGTTCGCTGCCACCATCAACATAAGCACATTCAATCACATTAGCTTCGCCCTGCAGGCCACGAACTAATGATAGACCGAAACGACAAGCCGCTTGACCCATAGAAAGTGTCGCGCTACCGCCACCGGCTTTCGCTTCAACAACTTCAGTACCCGCATTCTGGATACGTGTCGTTAATGCTGCCACTTCTTCATCTGTGAAGCTTACGCCTTCGATTTGTGAAAGTAGTGGAAGAATCGTCACACCACTGTGGCCACCGATCACGTTAACTTTAACATCGGCAACATCCAAACCTTTTGCTTCAGCAACAAAAGTCTCTGAACGAATAACGTCTAGTGTTGTTACACCAAATAGACGGTTCTTATCGTAAACACCTGCCGCTTTTAATACTTCAGCAGCAATCGCTACTGTCGTGTTAACTGGGTTAGTGATGATTCCAATCAGTGCTTTTGGACAAGTCGCCGCACATTTTTCTACCAAGTTTCTTACGATACCCGCATTGATGTTGAATAGATCTGAACGATCCATACCAGGCTTACGCGCAACACCAGCAGAGATAAGAACCACATCAGCGCCTTCTAATGCAGGGCTTGGATCTTCACCAGCAAAACCTTTAACTTCAACTGCTGTTGGGATATGACTTAAGTCAACCGCAACACCAGGCGTAACAGGTGCAATATCATAAAGGGATAGTTTTGAGCCAGCAGGTAGTTGAGTTTTAAGCAATAAAGCTAGAGCCTGGCCAATACCACCAGCGGCACCAAGTACAGCAACTTTCATAGTTATCTCCGTCAATTCTTGGGTATTATGTGATATAGATCTTCTTTTAGGATGGCGCAACATTACTGCAATCACAGCAAGAATTCAATTATCCGTTAGTCCACTAGGCAACTATTTTCCGCCGACCGTTATTTGCTATTTCGCTTATATACTCGTATAGTGCATCGCAGCAAGCCCCTCCTAGTTAAACTTACTGCATTAACCACGCCTCCAGCTTGAATTTTTATTCAAAAAAACCGAATAACACTTGACTGCAGCTGCTAGTTTATTCAAAATAGAGCAGATTTTTTGAATAAAGAATAATAAAATTATGCAAGCAAATAAAAATCAAGACGACCTAGTAAAAACCTTTAAAGCTATTTTGAAAGAGGAGCGATTCGGCTCTCAAAGCGAAATAGTTAATGCACTTCAATCAGAAGGGTATAACAATATTAACCAATCTAAAGTCTCAAGGATGTTGAGTAAGTTCGGTGCGGTTCGTACTCGAAATGCTAAACAAGAGATGGTTTATTGTCTCCCAGCTGAATTAGGTGTACCGACGGCAGGAAGCCCACTGAAAAACTTGGTGTTAGATGTGGATCACAATCAATCAATGATTGTCGTTAGAACCAGCCCAGGTGCCGCACAGCTTATTGCCCGACTATTAGACTCCATTGGTAAACCGGAAGGGATTTTAGGTACCATTGCTGGGGATGATACGATTTTCATCTGTCCATCGAATATCCAACAGGTCGACAAGACACTCGAAACGGTTAAATCCCTGTTTAATTACACCGAATAATCTCGGCCTTAAACACAAAAAAACACACCATTCGGTGTGTTTTTTATTTTCAGCAAGCCAAGGGTTACTCGGCTGCTTTTTCCATAAAGTCTAATGAAGGCGCAAAAAAGGCAGAGCCAGTAACCGCTTGAGTAAAATGCATCAAATGGTCATGATTTCCTTCACCGTCGCCGTGGATCATGCTGTGCAGCATTTTCTCAAAGTTAACCGAGTTACGGCAATTAGAGATAAACATCAGTCCTTGCTGTTTCATCGAACCAAAAGGCATGCTCTGTCTTAGAATTTCCATCGAGTTACCATCGCTGTCTTTAAGGTTCACCCGCTTGATATGACTCGTCAGCGGCTTATCTTCAGAAGCATATTCGATGTTATCGATCTTAGTGCGACCAACAATATCTTCCTGCTTCTTCTGAGGCAAACGATTCCACTTACTCAGGTTATGGGCAAACTTTTGCACATGAATATAGCTGCCCGCACGGAACTCGTTATCTTCCTCACCCACTAATGCTACTTGCTGACGATTACGACCTTTAGGATTTTCAGTGCCGTCAACAAAGCCTGTTAAATCACGGCAATCCATAAATTGGAAGCCACGCTCTTCATCAACCAGCTCAACCAAGTCTTCAAACATTTGGCACACTTCATTGGCCACTAAATGCAGGATGTCATAACGATCGCAACGAAGATGAACAAACAGATCGTATTCATGTGCCGGAGCATCACGATTGTCGGCACTCATTGCTGGAAATGGTTTAAGCTCTGCAGGTCGTGCATCTGGATACAAGCTGTCCCAGTAATTGGCACCAATGGCGACAAAACCATTGAAAGCGCTGTCGGCATATTGATCAGATAACTCATAGATATACTGAGCCACATTAGCCACACACGGACGTAATTGGTCTTCAACACCATCGTTGGCATTGAGCATCAAATAGACACTATGTAAATTACCTTCTGCACACACACCCAATTGTTCACGTGGCATAACCTGACTATCCATATAAACCCACCTTTGTCAGTTTCAATTTTCGGCCATATTATCCGAAACTTTAACGTTAATTAGTATTACACAGCCCACAAAGCGTTAAAATGAAACCCTTTAACATGCTAGATTACTGTGTTTTTTATACAACAACCACCTAAGAGTTGTAAAAATGTTAACAAGCTCAGTCATCAAGCAATACTAGGCTATGGGGCGTTACCTTTAGCGCCACACTTTGGCCAATTTGATAAGCGGTTTCAGCGCTGCTTACTTCAAAAATATCCGTATCCACCGCAACCCGATAGCGACAAACATTACCTAAAAAACGTCGCTCGGTAATCACACCAATACCTTGCTCATCCGCTGACAGTAAAATCTGCTCAGGTCTTAATAGTAACGCCTGCGTGACTTTATTCGAATGAGATAGTTTTTTATTGCTGCTTACTCTACCTAAACTGGTTAACACTTCATTCTCGTCGAGTATTTTAGCCGTAACAAAATTGGCCTCACCTAAAAACTCGGCAACATATTTATCGGTTGGCTCATGATATAAACACTCGGCTGTGCCATATTGCACAATCCTACCTCGATTAAACAAGGCAAGCTTATCGGCAAATACAAAGGCCTCATCCTTACTATGAGTGACAAAGATAGCACTCACATTACGTAGTTTAAGAATATTACGGATTTCAAGCATCATCTCATGGCGAACTTTGGCATCGATATTTGAAAAAGGTTCATCCAGCAAAAGTAGTTCTGGCTCGTAGGCCAAGGCGCGAGCAATAGAAACCCTTTGCTGTTGTCCACCAGAAAGCTCATGGGGATAACGACTACCTAGACCTGCTAATTTTACTAACGCCAGCATCTCATCGAGTCGCGCCTGACGTTCCGATTTCGATAATCCTTTGACGCCAAATAACACATTTTCCGCCACCGTCAGATGTGGAAATAAAGCATAATCTTGAAATATCATGCCCACTTCCCGTTCTTCACTGGGAACAAAACAACCATCACCCGACAATAGACGCTTATTTATGCTGATGCGACCTTGCGAAATGGCTTGCAAGCCCGCAATCGCGCGCAGCAAAGTAGTTTTACCGCAGCCACTGGGCCCAAGCAATGCCACTATCTCACCCTGTTCGAGATTCAGGTTTAGGCCTTTAAGGATAACTTGATCTTGATATCCGCTGTGGACGTTTTCGATACTCAAGGTCGACATTTAATTCACTTGCTCCAATGAACGATTTAGATAAATCAGCGGTACTAAGCCCACCAGCACAATAACAATCGCAGCTAATGCGCCATGTTCCAGCTGTTCATCTGAAACGAACTGAAAAACATAAGTTGCAAGATTTTCAAACCCCACGGGCCTGAGTAAGAGTGCGGCAGGAAGTTCTTTCATACACTCGATAAACACTAACAGTAATCCGGCAAAAACACCTTTGCGCAACAAAGGTAGATGAACTCGCCATAGCAATAACTTGGGTTTTAATCCCATGGTAATTGATGCCATGTCTAATGTGGGACTAATACGCTTGTAACTGTTCTCGACACTGCCAATCGCGATAGCGGCAAAGCGCACGGCGAAGGCAAACAGCAATACAAAAATGCTACCACTGAGTAATAATCCAGGGCCGCGTAACTCAAAGAAGCCATAAACATCGTTAATGGCGAAATCCAAATAAGTTAACGGGACTAATACACCAATAGCTAAGACTGTGCCCGGTAACGCATAACCAGTCGAGGCTAAGCGCGATGGCAATAGATCCAACTTACGAGGGCTAGCGCGACGGATAAACATCAGCACTATTGCCACAACAACGGTTATCACGCTGACAATCGCCGAGATATAAAGACTGTTAATACTGTACTGGATGAATTCATCATTCCAACTCACAGCAAAATAATGCCAGCCGTAATCGAGCAGAATAATGAAAGGCAATAAGAAGGCAAAAAACAACAATCCTAAGCAATAACCTGTCGCGGCGAGTTGCTTGCTAACTGATAACTTGTATCTATCTTGTTCGCTCAGCTGTGTCTGCTTTTGAAATAGCTTTTGTTTTCTTCTGCCGAAACGTTCAACACCGATAAGACAAAACACCACCAGAAGCATGATTGCCGATAACTTTGCCGCTGCTGATAAACTACCGTACCCCAACCAAGTATCATACACAGCGGTGGTTAACGTCGGCACAGCAAAATAGCTCACGGTAGCAAAATCAGCTGCGGTTTCCATCGCCACTAAAGCGGCGCCAACAGCTAATGCGGGACGAGTCATTGGTAAGCTTAAACGCCAAAAACTTCGCCAAGGACTACAGCCCATCACCCGCGCAGCATGCTGTAAACTTGAAGACTGCTCCATAAACGCCGTTCGCGCTAACAGATAAATATAGGGGAAAAGCACTAGCGACAGCATGATGGCTGCCCCAGCTAACGTGCGAACATCAGGGAAAAAATAATCTTGCGGTGACTGCCAGCCAAAATATTGCCGCAACCCCATTTGAACCGGTCCAGCATAGTCAAGCAGATCGGTATAAACATAGGCAACGACATAAGCAGGCATGGCTAACGGCAGCAGCAAGCTCCATTGAAACAGTTTTCTGCCGGGAAATTCACAGCGAGCCACTAACCACGCGGCTGGAATCGCAAGCAATAAAGCCCCCAGACAAACTGAAACCATTAACAACAAGGTGTTCGCGATATAAGTAGGTAACACAGTGTTAAGCAGGTGAGAAAATATCGACTCATCCGGCACTGCCGATTGCACTAAAATCGCAACTAAGGGAAGTGTAAACAATATCGCTATCACATAGCTAAACGCAGACCAACTTTTAGAAAAACCTAAGATCATCCATCTTCTCTATTATTTGAGTCCGGTTATTATCCACTAACAACATAAAATCAAGCTTAAACAAGCAGATCGATAACTCACTCTATCAGCACTTGCTGACGATAAAAACTAAAATAGCCTTCTCGGAAGAAGGCTATTTATCTATCAAGTTACACCAAGTCGCTTAATGCCCAATCACAGATCAAACTTCACTTCATCTAACAACTTAACTGCTGCCTGATGAAATTCAGCCAACTTGTAAATAGGCAATTCATCTGCTTTGTAATCTCCCCAAGAAGCAACCAATTGCGAAGGAGAGACTACTGGGTTAACCGGATATTCCATATTGACCTCAGCATAAGACTGCTGTGCCTTTTCACCTGAAAGGTATTCCATCAACTTAATGGCGTTGTCTTTATGAGGAGCATATTTTGCCAACGCCATTCCTGAAACATTGATGTGGGAACCACGATTAGCCTGGTTTGGGAAGTTGATATTAACTGCTTCAGCCCAAGACACTTGCTGCGGGTCTTGTAACATCTTACCTAAGTAGTAGCTGTTACCAATGGCGATATCACACAAGCCCTCTTTCACTGCTTTCACTTGAGCGCGGTCGTTACCCTGAGGCTTACGGGCTAAGTTATCCTTGACGCCCAAGAGCCAGGTTTTAGCCTCTTGTTCACCGTGATGGGCAATCATCGATGCCACCAAAGACACATTGTAAGGGTGCTTACCACTACGAGTACAAATTTTACCTTTGTATTTAGGCAAAGCCAGATCTTCATAGTCGATATCCAGCGCGCCGAGTCTTTCTTTAGATGAATAGACGTTTCTTACTCGTTTAGTCAGAGCATACCAATCATTATTGGGTGAACGATAAACCGCGGGAATATTCTTGGCTAATTGCTCACTTTCAGCCGGTGCCACTAAGCCCTTATCAGCCAGCTCTATTAAACGAGAAAAATCTGAAGTTAACACCAAGTCCGCTGGCGATAGACGTCCCTCACGAGCCATGCGTTCTGCGATACCATTTTTAGAAAAAACCACCTCAACTTTGACACCGGTTTGTTTGGTGAAATCTTCCAAAATAGGATCTATCAAGAATGCTTGTCGATATGAATAAACCGTTAACGTTTCTGCCGCATTAGCCATAGAACTCATCCATGCTAATCCTAAAATAGCTATGCTTGTTGCAAGTCTCATCTACCCTCTCCATAACAATGCTAATGATAATAATTATCACTTCCAGGCAGATATTAATCAATCGCGCACTAAACGGCAAGTCGAATTAGTGATCCCTAATCGGTGTGTTTTGACCAACAAGCAGACACTAACTAAACTTGAGTAACCTTTATCGGATAGGAATAAGATGTTGGTGGAGATTTTTACTTTATTATTAGCCATTGCATTACTGCTATTTATGTTCAAGCATAGGCTGGTTCAGTTTCGTATTAAACCTGCACAAAAAAACACGACTTTGCAGCGAAAACCTGTACCTATCACCGACAAGCCCCCTGTGGCTCAGCCGGTAAACTTATCGAGTACTCATCCCTACCATAGCGTCGAAATTGTCGATGACACAGGCAAGTGCAAAAATGCCCTTACCTTAAAAGGCAAGCGCTATCTATCTCAAGAAGCTCCCACGTTACCCCTTTTTGGATGCAAAAATAGTGACTGTCGTTGCCACTATATTCATTTTGAAGATCGTAGAAATGATAATAAAGGGCGACGCGTTGACTATGGTGTCACCCATGAGTTATATGGCGTATTTGGAGAAAAGAACCGCCGTGGCATTAAGGCTGGCGGTCGTCGTATTACTGATACATAACAAGGCTTGCTTAACGAAACCAAAGACTGACAAGCGTTTTTACCAATATTTTTCTACCGTGATCTGCCCTGGCGCACGCCTTAAATTCTTTACTAAGCCCCGCTCTTTTAATAACTCATTCAAATCGGTGATCATCTGAGGGTGACCACAAATCATCACTTGAGCATCTTCAGCGGTTATCTTAACTCCTAGTTGATCCTCGATCTCCCCAGATTCAATGGCATCGGTAATGCGTTTATTCAATGAACCGTCACAGGATTCTCGAGTCACCGAAGTCACTAGTTCAAATTGCTGTGGATATTTTTGCTTAAATGATTTTAGCTCGTCGATATAGGCAAGGTCTTCGGCATATCTCACTCCATAAACCAAGATCACTTTGTCGAAACGATGCCAAGGTTGTTCAGTTCGCATCATAGAGATAAACGGGCCAACCGCGGTTCCTGTAGCAAAAAACCATAAATGTCGTCCGTCATGTGGCAGCTCATCTAAAGTCATAAAGCCAGCCGCTTTAGTGGAAATATCGATACTATCGCCTATTTTAAGCGCTTGCAGGTTTGGCGATAACAGACCATCTTCGACGCTTACCGCCAATACCTCAACAAAGTCATCCCCAGGGGCATTAACTAACGAATAGGCTCTAGCGATACGCTTTTCCCCCACATGCTGAGACAGTTTAATAAATTGCCCAGCAATAAAATCTCCGATGTCGGCCTCTAATTTCAAACTAAATAATTTATCAGTCCAATCAATGCGTTCGATAACTTTCGCCTCGCCCCACATAGTGCCTCCATCTAATGATGTTACTTAAGGTTTACCCTCATCATTGTGGTTATTGTCGCTATAGTCAAGGAGGCTCATCAATGACAAACCTAAATGAAAATGGCATCTAACGAAGCCTTAAAAGCACCTCGGACTTTTAATCAGATTAAGGTAAGCTCTCTTGAGTTCGATAAATCCAGTTCGATAAAAATGGGGGTGATATGAAATCTTGGATAACCTTGGCGATCGCCTGTAGCCTGAGTCTTTATACTTTAATCGGCATAAATGCTACTGCAGAAGAGGCGTCATCACGAACAATCATCTTAGTCAGACATGCTGAAAAGCTGTCGGATACCGATGATCCAGGTTTAACTGTACAAGGGCAACAACGAGCAAAGGCATTAGTCGAAGTGCTCAACAAGACCCCGCTTTCTCTGGCCATCACCACCCAATTTGCTCGCACCCGAGAAACACTAGCTCCTCTTATCAAGGCCCGTGAACTGCCACATATCATGGTCGCTGCCAGTAGAAATATAACGGCTCATATCGCTGAGATAAAACAGACCATTAATCAGCACAGCGGTAATATTATTATTGCGGGTCACTCCAATACCGTGCCATTAATTATCCAAGCACTAGGAGGCCCAAAACTTCCCTCGCTAAAAGAGGAACAGTATGACCAACTATTCATTCTATCCATTCCAGACAAGGGAGCCGTAAGTCTCATCCAAACCCAATATGGTATCGATAAGCTTGAATCAGCGGGTAACTAAGTACTGAACCTAGATAAGCCTAGATTTATCCGCTAGACTTAAGTACATTAGTAATACATAAAGCAGTATTAGCTAGTCAGCAAGTGTATTACCAAGGAGGATTACTGATGGGCGATTCATTTTTTGGTTCAGGCAGTAAATGCAAACCACTGTCGGTCAGCTGCCAAAGTTGCGAACGATTAACGGTTATTGAAGGTGAAACTATCTGCTTCAAGGGCGGAGAGATCATTCGACTGACACCTTACGCACAAGAAAGTAATAAACTCTCTTTACTGTGTGACAGCTGGAAGACCGTTAACAGCTCTAAAACAGCCTAACTCCAGCACTTCAAATAACGGGAAAGACTCCCGCAAACTTCTCAGTAAATCCCGACTATTCCACTGACTACATCACCAATCCTATTTCAAATGGTGATATTGATGATTTAATGCTGATGCTGCACTGTCCATAGCTTATGATACAAACCTTTAGCCTCTAACAAGGCTTGATGGTCGCCTCGTTCGACAACTCGGCCTTGACTCAATACTAAGATCATATCGGCATCGACCACAGTGGAAAGTCTATGGGCTATCACTAAACTTGTATGCCCTTTCTCCATCTCTTTTAACGCAGTCAAAATTGCCTGCTCTGAGTGACTATCTAATGATGAGGTCGCCTCGTCGAACACCAATAACGGTGAATCTTTCAAAATGGCTCTGGCGATGGCAACTCTTTGTTTCTCTCCACCAGAAAGCTTAAGTCCACGCTCGCCCACTTTGGTATGCCAACCATCGTTTAATTTCTCAACAAACCCACTCAGATGAGCCATCTTTATCGCCTGTTTCACCTGTTCATCGCTGGCATGGGGCGAACCATAACGGATGTTTTCTAACAAAGTATCATTAAACAACACGGTATCTTGAGGCACGATAGCGATCGCCTGACGAAGCGCATCTTGGGTTAAAGAGGTAATGTCATGATCATCGATAAAAATTTTCCCCTGTTGCGCCTCATAAAAGCGGAACAGTAACTTCACTATGGTCGATTTACCTGCTCCGCTATCACCGACAATCGCAACCTTTTTGCCTGGCAATAGCTCGAAACTAACATCATTCAGAATAGCGCGACCATCATAATTGAAGTGCACATTTTCAAAGCGTAATCCACCTCGATTAATCACAGGCCTCAATGCGCCTTGCTTATCTTGAATCTTGGGTACTCTTTCTAGCAAAGAGAACATACGTTCAATGTTGGCTAAGGCACCGCGGATCTCTCTATATACAAAACCTAAAAAGTTAAGTGGCATAAAAAGTTGCATCATAAAGGCGTTGATCAACACAAAGTCACCGATGGTCATCACGCCTTGACTCACATGCTGAGCCGCAAAAGCCAGCATCAGAGTCATAGCCACCGAGATGATCAATGCCTGTCCAGCATTTAAGGCAAACAAAGACAGACGATTTTTACGCTTAGCGGTTTCCCATTGAGTCAATGCTTCGTCGTACTTCTCAGATTCATAGCCTTCATTATTGAAATATTTAACCGTTTCATAATTCAGCAAACTATCAATAGCCCGGGTATTAGACTGTGAGTCGGCTTTTGCAGCCTCGCGAACGAATCCGGTACGCCACTCCGTCGCCATCACGGAAAACAGAATATACGTGGTTACCGCACTTAAGGTGATCAAGGCGTAAAGCCAACCATAGTTATAAAATAAAATTCCAACCACTAAAGCGATTTCAAGCAAAGTCGGTACGATATTGAACACCATAAAGCGCATCAAAAAGCTGACACCGCTAGTGCCTCTTTCAATATCACGCGACAAACCGCCCGTACGGCGCTCTAGATGAAATGCTAAGTCTAAGTTATGTAGATGTTCAAAAACCGATAAGCCCAAGCGCCGAATAGCACGTTCAGTCACTCGCCCAAAAAGGGTATCGCGTACCTCTGAAATAACCGTGTTCAGTAAGCGCATTGCCCCATAAGCTACCACCAACGCAATAGGTACACTGATCATCTGCTCGGTAGAGGCGCTACTTAAGGTATCAACCAGTGATTTCAGAACGAATGGTAGTCCGACACTCGCCATTTTTGCGACCACTAAACACAGCAATGCCAGTGCAATTCGTCCCTTAAATTCAAGGAGATATGGCCATAGCTTTTTAAGCACTTTCCAATTTAACTGATCGATTGGACCATCAAAATACAGCGTAGGACGCATATCAACTCCATTGAATAACAGGCTCATGCTGTAAGTACATAAGCCCAAAAAATTACTATCGATTTACTGATATCATATCTGCTTGCTCAACAGATGAATGTGATATGAAACAGACACTAAGGAAGCCATAGCCATCATAACGAACCGTACTCGCGACAGCTAATAAAAGTTTATATCCCTAAAAAATCAGTCTTTGGCGCTATTATCGGGCGAAAAGTTAGTAAAAAAGTATTAGACTAAGCTAAATTTTTTGCTAGAAAATATGTAATAAGAGTAGTTATTATTATCTCTCAATCCATATTTTGATAATCTCAGTGATCTGTTAAGACCAACAAAGCTTAACTCACAAACGCTGGAAATAGTCACCAATATTGTTAAAGGAAGCCGATATGCCACAATCATCTGAAGCTCAATACCCTCCACTACCGTTAATACAGACTTGGGTATGGATGATGACCGAATCGAATAGCCCAGAGATCCAACAAAAAGGGCAAAGTAATTTGATATCGTCTTTTGGTAGCTTAGCAAAAGCACATGAGTATTTAGTACAGAAACTTTCGACCCAATCTGCTTAATGTCAGCATAAAAAAAGGAAGCATATAGCTTCCTTTTTCATGCCCTAAACTGAGCGCCGCTCGATAACACTCTGGTTTAACGTAGCTAATAGGCTCTCGGTATCGTCCCAACCAATACAAGCATCGGTTATGCTTTGGCCATAGCATAATGGCTGACCTTCTACATAATCTTGACGACCTTCCACTAGGTGACTCTCCACCATGACCCCAAAAAGCGCACGCTCACCGGCACTGATCTGCGACGCCACATCTTCGGCAACCACCATCTGACGTTTAAACTGCTTACTGCTATTGGCATGGCTAAAGTCGACCATGATGTTGGCAGGTAACTCAGCCTTAATCAGTTGCTGTTTAATGGCTTGTACATCTTCAGCACTGTAATTTGGTGCTTTACCACCGCGCAAAATAATATGGCAATCGGGATTGCCCTTAGTCGACACGATTGCTGAATGGCCAAACTTAGTTACAGAGAGAAAGTGATGTGGTGCACTTGCTGCACCGATAGCGTCAATTGCAACCTTAATAGTGCCATCAGTGCCATTTTTAAAGCCGACAGGACAAGACAGGCCCGAAGCCAGTTCGCGATGTACCTGTGATTCTGTAGTACGAGCACCAATCGCCCCCCAGCACATTAAGTCGGCCACATATTGCGGTGTGATCATATCTAAAAACTCACCAGCCGTTGGAATACCGATATCATTCAAATCCAACAATAATTTACGCGCGGTGCGTAATCCATCATTCAATTTAAAGCTGTTATCCATATAAGGATCATTAATCAGGCCTTTCCAACCCACCGTCGTACGAGGCTTTTCAAAATAAACTCGCATCACGATCTCAAGTTGATCTTTATATTGCTCACGCAACTTGACTAAACGCTGACCATACTCGAGCGCCGCTTTTGGATCATGAATAGAACAAGGACCAATAACCACAAGTAGCCGATCATCACCTTGCTTCAAAATTTCATGAATATTTTGACGTGCATTAAAAACGGTAGATGATGCATTTTCTGTAGCCGGAAATCGCTCGAGAATCGCGATAGGAGGTAATAACTCTTTAATTTGATTGATGCGTACATCGTCATTCTGATAATACATGATAACTTTTAATACTCCGGCTAACGTTTAAATAACTATCTCACTATTGCAATACTTCTTTCAATTTAGCCAGTATTAACTACCAATGCAACCAAACCTTGTCACATTTAAAACTTCAAAATTAACTATATGTTATAACTATATTTTTAATATCGAGAATATAAGTAAACTCAGCACTTAACTGTTGAAAATGCCGAATTTAAACAAAACAAATAATTAACATTTCAATCAATATCTTCCTAAGCCTAACTGTAACAAATTATCCAATGCTGTTGACCATGACTAGAGTGAAATTTAAAGGTTAATGATTTTTGAATGCTTGCAGTTTTGCCTGGTATCGACGCTTATTCATTTCATCGGTACTCAGTGCCAAGGCTTTCTCAAGATTCGACTGCGCCCTATCTTCATCTCCTGTGGCCAGATAGGCACGGGATAAACCAAAATAAAACTCATGACGGTAATTGGCTTTTTCAACCGCACGTTTATACCAAGTCAATGCCGTTTGATACTCATGGTCAAAATAGGCTTGCTGCGCCATGTCGTAGTAATAATAAGGGTTGCGAATACGTGCTAGTTCAAGGGTTTTATGAACTTCTGCCCATTCATTCAATCTATCTTGGCTGGATAATAATAAGGCATAGTTATACAGCGCATTCAAATCCTCTCCATCTTGCGACAATGCCAATTTATACAAGGTTTCCGCTGCGTCATTGAGCCCTTTATAACGATACAATATAGCGAGCGTATTTAAAGCTGGGCCAAAGTTAGGCTTGGTAAGCAGGCTTTTTTTAATATAACCATAGGCCATATCATAACGACCAAAAATTAACGATTCAGCGGCGATATTATTATAGAACATTGCTATAACAGTCTGTTTATCTATGCGTTTTTTTGCATAACCTCGCATAGTTTTTTCGGGAATAAAATCCACTAAAATAGCACTCTTACTCACCAAATAGGTGTCATGTGACTCTCTTGGGATTAAGCGAATATTAATGTGGCCATTGACCAGATAAAAGTCCCCTTGCCTGTCCCACACTGGCGGAATTTCAATCTCTTGAAATTCAACATCGACCCCTAAGGCATCTGCAATGGCTGCTGATACCAGTACCAAAGACAAACAGTTACCGGTTCTTTCCTCGAAGGTCTTTTGCGCAACCCGAGTGACATTGTCTTGATATTCAAAACCACCATTACTGGCGTTAATGTAATTGGCTAACCATTGATTAGCCATGGTGGTGTCTCTCGCCATACGAGCGCGACTAAACTCTTGCTTTAATGCTTGAGTTGATGCTTTAGATAGTGCAAATAATTGCTCAGGTTCAATGAGATCATCTACTGCAACAAATTGATCATCTTTGAAATATTGCTCAATATGTTCAACCTTGGGTTTTGCCGAGGAAGTACAACCAATAAGCAGTATCAGTACAAAGCTTAGGCATAATATTCTTCTCATCTACTTAACCTATAATTATCAGGTCTTAGGTTAAGCATAAAAGATAGTGCTATCTTTGCCCTGTCAAAGGGTTACAAAATATGAATTATTTCGGTGGATCGATCTGGATATACACTTTTTTTGAGCCGTTATTAGCTCCCTTATAATTATAAGGCCGATAGAATTGCTGACCACAATGGAAATACGGCCGATGACCTTGCGTCATCACACACCCTGACGGCAACGCCTGCAAAATATTAATTTGTTGCTGCATGCGCAGTGCTTGCTGCCATTGAGCATCTTTAAGCACCTGATCTCTGACAGCAAAAGCATCGAATGGTTTACTAGACTTAGTCACCACGATTTCGCCACTGAAGGCCAATGTACTCAAAAGCAAACTCAACAAAATACACAGTGTCAGTTTTAGCCGCATTTCAATACCTCAACAACAATGACTGTTAAATACACTTAAACAACAATAGCTATATTAAACAAGCATAAATAATAAAAGGCCTCTACGCGAATCGTAGAGGCCTTTTTATAACAGCTAAGTTAATTGATTAACTTGCGCTTTTTAATGATACAAACTCAGGGTAAGCATCAATACCACAATCAGAAGCGTCCATACCGTTGTACTCTTCTTCTTCAGTAACACGGATACCCATAGTCACTTTCAGGATGTACCAAACAACGAATGATGCGCTGAATACCCAAGCAAAAATCACAGCCGCACCGTAAAGCTGACCAACAAGGGTCGCATCGGCATTTGAAAGTGGCACAAGTACCAAACCAAATAGACCTGCAACACCGTGAACAGAGATTGCCCCCACTGGGTCATCAATCTTGATACGGTCAAACATAACAATTGAGAATACTACGATACCACCCGCCACTAGACCGATAACACCCGCTAAAGGCAATGAAGGTGATAGTGGGTCTGCAGTAATAGCGACTAAACCAGCCAATGCACCATTTAAGATCATCGTCAGATCTGCCTTACCCCAAACCATCTTACAAACAATCAGAGCAGAAACTGCACCAAAAGCCGCCGCAGAGTTAGTGTTAACGAAAATCTTAGCAACTGCAGATGCATTTTCAGCATCTGATACTAGTAGCTGAGAACCACCGTTGAAACCAAACCAGCCCATCCACAGAATGAACATACCTAGCGTCGCCATAGGTAGGTTAGAACCAGGAATTGGGTTTACTTGACCATCGGCACTGTATTTACCTTTACGCGCACCCAATAACAATACACCTGAAATCGCTGCCGCTGCACCAGCCATGTGCACAATCCCGCTACCTGCGAAATCAACAAAGCCGGCTTCAGATAGGAATCCACCTCCCCAAGTCCAGTAGCCCTCAACAGGATAGATAACAGCTGTCATGAATACCGAGAAGACTAAGAATGCCCAAAGCTTCATACGCTCAGCAACTGCACCTGAAACAATCGACATCGCCGTTGCAACAAACACCACTTGGAAGAAGAAGTCTGATTCTAACGCATGATCAGCATCACCCGCTTGCGAACCAATCAGGCTGCCTAATGAAGGTAACCAACCCGCTTCAACATTATCAACATACATAATGTTGTAACCCACAATCAGATACATGATGCATGCAATCGCATATAGGCAAACGTTTTTAGTTAGAATTTCTGTCGTGTTTTTAGAGCGAACTAAGCCAGCTTCCAGCATGGCGAAACCCGCCGCCATCCACATGACTAATGCACCGGAAATAAGAAAGTAGAATGTATCCAATGCGAATCGCAACTCAGTCACCGTTGCGCCTAATGCCTTTAACTCTTCCATTATCTTATCCCCTTAAAGTGCTTCGTTATCGAGTTCGCCAGTACGAATTCGAATCACCTGATCCAGATCCGTCACGAAAATTTTGCCATCACCAATCTTGCCCGTACGAGCCGCTGAAACGATAGATTCGATTAAGTGATCAACATTTTCAGCTTTAGTAGCAATGTCCAATTTGACCTTAGGTAAGAAATCAACTTGGTACTCTGCACCTCGGTATAATTCGGTATGGCCCTTCTGACGACCAAAACCCTTAACTTCAGTGACTGTCATACCTTCGATACCCAGCCCAGCAATTGCCTCTCGCACATCATCCAATTTAAATGGTTTGATTATTGCGCTGATTAATTTCATTCCAGCCTCCGACTCGTCGTTGTAATTTGTTATGCAACAAAGCAATTCAAGCATTAGGCCAAAAATATAAAACCTTTAAATACAATGAATTAACAAAAACAGATGTTATAAAAATGTATCTTTATGCACCAACAAGGTGCACAGGAGCAGCTCACGCACAAAAAATGGGCAACCCAATATTCGACCTATGACGAATGGGTCAAAATATAATCTTAGGTATGATGATGAGATAACCACTGGAGGTAAGCATGTTAAAAGCTGAACAATGTGTACTTGTACTCGTCGATGTACAGGGAAAACTGGCACAGGTCGTCCACCAAAGTGATGTTCTTATAGAAAAATTAGCCACTTTGATAACTGCGGCAGAGCTGTTTGAGATCCCGATCCTTTGGCTGGAACAACTGCCAGACAAACTCGGAACCACTACGCCCAGACTCCAGGAGTTACTGAGCCCTAAGCAACAGCCGATCACCAAAGCCCATTTTAGTGCATGGCAAGCCGAAGATTTTCGTGAATCACTCATAAAACATGACAGAAAGCAGATACTCATCACTGGGATTGAAACCCATATCTGTGTTTACCAAACCTGTAGAGATTTGCTGGACAACGACTTCTGCGTACATATCGTCTCTGACGGCGTGTCTTCGCGAACCTTAGAAAATAAACAGTTGGGAATAGATATGATGACCCAATATGGCGCGCTACTCACCAATTGTGAATCTCTGCTATTTGAATTGCAGCATCAAGCTCAAGGAGAACGTTTTAAGCAACTGCTAAAGATGATTAAGTAGCCGAATGCACTCTCGAAGCCATGGATTTCTGATAGAAAAGGAATAAAAACAAAAAGGCCTTGGTGGATACCAAGGCCTTTTTCATACTATCCAGTCGCTAATCTAAATTAGCGCTATTAATTAGTAAGTCGCTTCACGCTTCTTAGCTTCAGCGTCCCACTTAGGAAGCACAGTCTTCTTGAACTCTTCCTTATCGGCATTCATCTTCTTCATGTCCATACCTAGGGCTGCTTGTGCTTTCGCCTTAGTTGAAACATCTGGGAAGCTGATTGGCTGCTTAACACCTTTGCTTGCTAGTAGCTGTGCTAACTTCACTCGTGCATCGGCAGCTTTATCTACTGCAGTACCTAGCACACGTAGTGCTTCATCAGGAGCATGAGATGCGACACCGTGAGAGGCGATAGCATAATCCCAACGCCACTGTGCATGACGAATATCCATTAGAATTGGCTTCATTTCAGCTTCAGTAGCACCCGCTTCCCAAGCAGCGCCCGCTTCGAAGTGTGCCTTAACAAGTTGATTTTCAGCTTTAAGCTGGATCTGCTTAACCTTAGCTTTACGCTCTTTATCTAGGTTAACCATGAACTCTTTGCTTTGCTCATGGCAAGTACCACAAGTTTCTTCAAAGCGGTCAAATGGATTACCCACTTTGTGGTCGGTAAACTTACGACCCTCTGGGCTAGTCACGCGTGGCATATGGCAATCAGTACAGCTGACATTGTTCTTGCCGTGCATACCTAGCTGCCAAGTTTCATAACCTGGATGTTGTGCTTTAAGCATTGGGGTCTTAGAAACCGCATGAGTCCAATCAGCAAATTCTAAGTTATCGTAGTAGACTTCCATCTGCTCAACAGTTGTCCCCATATCCCATGGGAATTTAACAAAACCTTTGTGCTCTTTGGTCTTTTCGAAGTAGTACTCAACGTGACACTGACCACACACCATAGATTGCTTGTCTTTGCGAGAAGCTTTATCGAATGGTGTACCTAACGCTTCCATACCGCGCTCAGCAAATGGACGTGAAATGCGCAGTTTTGGTGAGCCCTTTTCATGACAATCGCTACAACCGATAGTGTTAACGATTTCAGCACCACCTTTAGCCCACTTACCAGTGAAGTAACCGTCTTCACCCTGCTCTTCGATAACGCGAGGTACGTCAGGGCTCTTACAAGACCAACATGCCATTGGCATAGGACCATCTTCGGCTGACTTTGGTGCACCGGTACGCAGTGTATTACGTAGGTCTGTCACCGCATACATGTGACCACGAGCCTTGTTATAATCTTTAGCAAAACCATAACCCGCCCATAAGATCACAAGATTAGGATCGGCTTCTAACGCATCGATCACTTCTTTGCTTTCAGCAGTATCGTGCCAGCTAGCATATTGATTAGAAAATTTATCTTTATAGACTTCATTACGAGGTTCTGTCTTATCGCTTGCCATCACACCGCTGGTCATTAAGCCTGCAGCGACCAATGCACTCAGTGCCCAGGTTTTCGTCGTTAATCTTCTCACCATCTCATCTCCGTGTTACTTTTTATAGTAGTTTAGACAACCACATCATCTCCGGGAATAAAATTAGTGCCATATAGGGGGTAAAGACATACCCCTTAGGAGGTATCCGAGATAAAACTTGAGACAGATCATAATGTTTACGTGTTCTAGATCACGTTTTTACAAAGATGTTAATTTGTTCAGCAAACGCTAAACATAAAGTCAGCTCAAATTGGCTTGTATCGCCCATTATTTAACGAGTTCTAATACATGAAGAAAGGCAGTTTAACCGCCACCATTTTTGGGTTAATGTTAACCTTTATTTTACTTTCAAGCGGATTAGCCACCTTTGCTATAGCAAACTTGGCATACAGTTTAGGCGATGCCAGAGCCATTAACGCTTCTGGCTCTTTGCGTATGCAAAGCTACCGTTTGATGTTCTATGCTAATTCAGGCAGTAATGAAGCCGATGACAAAATAGAAGAATTTGAAGCTACTCTCTATTCTGATGCCCTCAAACGCTCCTTAGATTGGATGTCTCCCGATCCTTTGGTTTCGCAGTATTTACTGGTTATTCAGAAATGGAAAACCATGAAGCAATATATTGAGGCCGAAAACTCCCGCGATTACGCCGCATCACTGAAAGACTTTGTCGATACCATAGACCTGCTAGTGCTACGCACCGAAGAATTTGCCGCTTTTAAGCTCAGGCTGCTAACCGCAAGTCAAATTATCGGTTTAATCATCATGTTAATTCTCGCCTTCTTTGCTGTGCGCTATACCAAACGCAAGGTCGTGACCCCCATTAATCAGCTAATGCAATCGGCCAATACTATCTCTAAAGGCCAGTTTGATGTCGACGTTCCCCACAGCGACTTTCTCGAATTAAACGCGCTAAGTAATGCGCTCGCCAGTACCGCAAAAGAACTTTCCACCCTCTATGGCAACTTGGAAAATCAGGTCAAACAAAAAACCTTAGCCCTAACTCGCGCCAATAACGAACTCAAGTTGCTGTACGATAACTTAGTCATGCTGCATTCGAGCCAGCTAGATAAGAGCACGATTAAAAAAGCCCTAGATCAATTAAAAAAACATGAAGCTAACAGTTTTATCCGTTTGGTTATCTGCCAACAAGAGCAGGAACCGCTTCAGATAGACGCCGAAGGTGGCTGGCCAATAGAGCCTCTGACACACATTCGCTTTGCGCTGGTTTTTGATGATAAAACTTTAGGCTATTTAGAAGTGTGTTCAGCCGATGAAATTAACCACGCCTTATTTGATAACTTTGCCATCATGCTTGCTCGCTCTATGGTGCTTTATCAGGCGGGAGAACAAAGGCAACAATTGGCATTAATGGAAGAGCGTGGGGTGATTGCTAGGGAGCTACATGACTCTCTGGGTCAACTACTGGCATTCTTGAAAATTCAAGTCAATCTGCTATCCAAGCAACTAAAAAAACAAGCCAGCGATCCGCAAATTGAGCAACAACTCAGTGAAATCAATGAAGGGGTAAACACCGCATACGTTCAGCTTAGGGAACTGCTATCAACCTTCCGGTTAACCATTAATGATCCCAATCTAAACCATGCTATCGAAGTCATGGTCGATCAGCTACGTCATCAAACCGATGCCAGCCTTAACCTCGACTATAAATTACCCTCGCAGCTTTTAGGAGCACATCAACACGTACATGTACTGCAGCTCACCAGAGAAGCAGCACTAAATGCCATCAAACATGCCGATGCCAGCGAGATCAACATCAGCTGTACCACAGATGGAGAAATCGTGCAGATTGCAATCAGTGATAACGGTGTCGGTGTCGATAAACTGCAAGAGCGAGATCAACATTTTGGCATTGGGATCATGCATGAACGCGCCAGTCGACTTTCGGGTGTGGTAAGCTTCAGTGGTAACCCTCAGGGCGGCACAACTGTAACCTTGGTGTTTCCACCGGAAAAAGAACCGCTTCAATAGCGGTAATAACCCTATTATTTACAACATATTCTCAGCAGGAGGCTAAACATGGGTAAGCCCTATTCGATACTCGTTGTCGATGATCATCCACTACTACGCCGAGGGATCTGCCAATTGATCACCTCAGACAGTGACTTCACCCTTTTTGGTGAAGCCGGCAGCGGTTTAGATGCGCTTTCTGCTATCGATGAGAATGAACCCGATATCGTATTACTCGATCTGAATATGAAAGGTATGACAGGACTAGATACCCTCAATGCCATGCGTCAGGAAGGAGTCACCAGTCGTATCGTAATTTTAACCGTCTCCGATGCAAAACAAGATGTCACCCGCCTGATCCGCGCCGGCGCCGACGGCTATCTACTTAAAGATACCGAGCCCGATCTGCTGCTTAATCAGCTTAAAGAGGCAATGCAAGGTCAGCGAGTGATCTCTGAAGCGGTCGAAGCATTTCTGGCAGAGGCCAGCGATGGTGAAGATGAACAAGTTTGGATTGCCAGCCTGACGCCCAGAGAACTCCAAATAATGGAACAATTGGCCGAGGGTAAGAGTAACCGGATGATCTCTGAGTTATTGCATATCAGTGAAGGCACAGTAAAAGTGCATGTGAAGAACTTACTTCGTAAGGCTAATGCCAAGTCTCGCACCGAAATGGCAGTGCGTTACCTTAATCAATAACGCTGATGCTGGAAGATCATGGGATAACAGCGACCGTCGCTGTTATCTCGATTCAGCCAGAAATTGTTGCCAGCTAAGCAGTGCAGCCTCAAAGTCTTCTAAACCGCAAAAAGCTTCTGACTCGCCATTATAGAGTGACATAGATTCATCTAACTCCAGCTCGTCATCCATTTCCAGAACATTAGCAAACACCCTTACTTGCTCGTTATCCAGATCCAGCGAAATAGCTTTGCCAACACGTCGCAGAGCACTAATACTCCCTTGTTGTAACTTAGCGATATCCTCAACCAACTGCGTGTATAAAGCCGCATCTTCACCTAGTTCTTCGGTAAACCATAAGCCTAGGATCTCATGATCCATTGTAAAATTAGCGATGAGAGTGCCGGTCATTGTGTTACGGCGAAATTCATATTCCATGGTGTGCTATCCAAACTTATCCTCGGCAAATGGTAACTCAAACCCAAGTCATCCTCAGCAAATTTTACCCAAAGCGCCCCTTATTTGTTGCTATTAACAGCATAGTGTTAAACAAGTCGCTCGGCTGCATTGTTAATCTAGACCAATTTCCCCAATCTAGCCTCATCGCCCCGAAGTGATGACGCTCTCATTAGAAGCGCAACATAAACCATTAAGTATTAATTTAGCTCGCTCGATACTTAGTTCGATACTGAACTCGACAAATGCAGCCAAGAAAAAAGGGCGCTAAGCGCCCTTTTTTATATCTCAAAATATCGCAAACGATTATTTTGCTGCAGCTTCTTCAGTTGCTGGCGTTGCTGCTTTTTCAATTGAAAGCAATTCAACTTCGAACACTAGTGTTGAGTTAGCTGGGATGCTACCAGTGTCGCGGTTGCCGTAAGCAAGCTCTGCAGGGATAACAAACTTATACTTTGAACCCACTGACATCAGCTGTACGCCTTCTGTCCAACCTGGGATAACACGATTTAATGGGAACTTAGCAGGCTCACCACGATCGATTGAACTATCGAACTTGGTACCATCGATAAGGGTACCGACATAGTGAACTTCTACCGTATCTTCAGCCGAAGGTTTTTCACCTTCACCTTGTTGTAATACTTCATATTGTAGACCAGAATCGGTAGTCACTACACCTTCTTTAGCCTTGTTAGCTTCTAAGAACGCCTTGCCTTCAGCATTAGCTTTATCGGCTAATTCTGCAGCGTGCTCTTCACGCTTTTGCTTTAGGGTTTCATCTAAGCTTTGTAATACAGTTTGCATCTCTTCTTGGCTTAATTTAAGCGTGTCGTTCAGACCGTTATCAAAACCTTGGACAACGAGACTACGGTCGATTGGCAGACCTAGCTCTTCTTGCTCGTTGATGTGGTCAGCAATGTACTTACCAAGAGAAGCACCAACACTATAAGATTGTTTTTGCGCTGTAGTTTCTAGTTTTACTTCTGGCGCTGTTGTTTTTTCTTCTTGATTACAAGCAGTTAAACCCACTACTGCAAGTGCGACCAGAGAGATTTTGTAAATCGACTTCATTAAAGCTTCCTTAGCGTATTCTTGTGGTTACAGTAACCTTATTTCTTTAAGACGAACCACTTTATACTAGTTATTTGACAGATACCAATTACATTATCGAAGTTTAATCAACACAGAACTTAGCTAAGCTGAAAACATCAAACATCGCATAACACTTGAACTACAGACAATCGCTAAGCTAACTAGTTCGCTGGCTTGTCACAGTTTGCTGTTAATTTAAACAACGGCAAACCGCTGTGGCTTAATTAAGCTAACAGTAGATCCCCAAATGGACTAAGCCGTTGTATACTCTGTCGATAACAGCCAAAATTCAAAGGCTCAACAATCTAGACTAACTGCGACGTGAAAAGCCAATATCGTCCCAGTCCTATAGAGGTAAACTTGGTGCAATTAGAGCAACGAATTGAAGAACTTGAAATGAAACTCGCTTTTCAGGAAAGTACCATAGAGGCACTCGACCAACAGGTGATAAAACTGCATCATGTGGTCGTAGAGCAGCAAGAAAAGCTGCGGGTGCTCATCAGTAAAATACAACAAGTCGAGCCAAGTAATATCGCCAGCCAGGCAGAAGAAACGCCGCCACCGCATTATTAAAGCGACAATGAAACTCCTGCCAGTTGTAGAACCAAGGACAATGTAGAAGGATCAGATATGGATATGCTGACACCACACACTTTACTGACTAATAAGGCCACAAGATGATATTACGTCTGGTTATCTTCACCTTATTAGTCTTGAGTATGTCGGGTTGTGCCTTTAACAGCATATTCATTAACTACCCCTCACAGATCGCCCCACTAAAAGCTCAGTTAAACCAGCAAACAACGCCAGCGCTTTATCAACAGCTGGAAGACAAAATTAGCGGAAACGATGGTCTGTTATACGCACAAGAAGCGGGAAGATTAGCCCAGATCAGCGGCGATTTAGACGCCAGTAAAAGCTACTATCAACAAGCAGAAGCTGCCTATAAAAAATTCGATGACAAGGCATTATTGAGTGTCAGCGATGTAAGTGCCAGCGCCAGTAGTCTGTTCGTCAACGATAACGTGATCCCCTATCGCGGCCCTGGTTATGAACGCATCATGTTACACCAATACCAAGCGTTAAATTATCTATTTAGCGGTGATAGTCAGGGCGCATTGGTGGAAGTCCGTCGCAGTAATGAGCTGCAAAGCATAGAACAAGAACGCTATCAGAAATCGAATAAGTCGGTGCAATCCATGGCCAACGGAACTATCGATGCTGAAATGGACAAGTTAGCCAGTGCCGCAGGTTCGACAACCAGTTCCTTCTTAAATGCCTATAGTTATTACACAACGGGGCTACTGTATGAATTATTCGGCCAAGCCAACGATGCCTTTATCGATTACCGTAAAGCCGCTCAAATTGCGCCGAATAATCCATACTTACAACAAGATTTAGTACGCATAGCTAAGCAATTAGCCATGCCTCAATATGAAGAGTTTAAACGTCGCTGGGGCGAAGCGGTATTGCCAAAACCCACTCAAGGTCAGGTTGTGCTGCTGTTAGAAAGAGGCTTCGTACCAGAGAAACAAAGTTTTACTGTGCCTTTTCGAATTAATGGCAATTGGCAAACAGCCTCGCTAGCAACTTACTATCCCAGTAGAGCCAGCGTGTCAGCGGGACAAATAACCGGCTTAGGCACAGTATTAAAAGCCGCGCCACTGGCCAATATCGATGCGCTGGCGATTACCGCGCTAAAGGAGGAGTTACCTGCGGCACTGTTTCGTCAGGCGGCGCGCATATATGCCAAAGCCGAAATGGCCCAAAGCGTTCGAAGCGAAACCAAACGCCGCCATGATCAAATTGATGCCGCGGCCATTGCGATGCAGATTTACAACATTGTTAGTGAGCAAGCAGATAGACGCAGCTGGCTGACACTGCCTAAACAGGCACAGTTGGCGCGCCAATATGTCAATGAAGGGCAATATGCCATTAGCCTCGACAACGGTGCGTCACAAGCAGTTGAAGTACAACGAGGAAAAACAACATTAATTTGGATAATAGATACTGGCAATTACCGCCGTTTTTATTCCATAATCATTTAACTACTTACTAGGAATCGGTATTTTTATGAAAAAATTCAACCTCATTTTTATTATTGCAGTGGCAATCGGCTTGGTGGGCTGTCAATCTAAAGTTGAGTACGGTGATGCAACTGAAGTAGAAACCGTCAATGAAAACTTCGGTTCTACCGATCTACAAGCTATTGCCGCTAAAATGGTCGATAGCATGTTAACTTTCCCGCCTGTGGTCGCCATGACTGCCAACGACAGACCTATCATCTTCGTCGACAGCATTAAAAACAAAACTTCAGAGCATATAGACACAGAATCGGTAACCGACTCTATCAGCAACAAGTTACTGCGCTCAGGTAAGTTCCGTTTTATCGACATGACAAAAGTTGATTCTGTGCGTAAGCAATTAGATTACCAAAACAACTCAGGCATGGTTGACCCTTCAACCGCTATCAATTTTGGTCGCCAAATCGGTGCTCAGTTTATGCTTTACGGCAACCTGTCTAGCATAGTTAAGCAAGATGGCAGCACCAAAGATGTATACTACAAGATGACCATGCGTCTGATGGATCTGGAAACCGGCCTTATCGAATGGTCTGATGAAAAAGAGATCCGCAAAGTCAAATCAAAATCACTCTTTGGCATGTAAAAAGCCAAGCATGTTAAAAAACCAGCAAAAGTGCTGGTTTTTTTATGTCATCGAGTTAAGAATAGCCACCTCTATTAACTCATTGAGGACCCATTTTGAAACTGCTTCAGCTTTGTATTATTGGTATTGTGGTGCTCGTCGGCAGCGCTTGCCAAAGCCCACAACAACCTAAGTTCAACAAGCAGCTTCAGTATGGAAACGCCGTCAGTGAACAACTGGCGCAACAACGCTCGCAACGTGTGAGTCAGGTTAGTTATCGGGTCGAGTTAGATCTTACTCAAGCGAGTAGCTTTAGCGGTAAAGCCGATATTCAATTTTATCTGAGCGACAAGAGTCAAGCCTTAGTTCTAGATCTTAATCAAGCCAGAATCAGCCAGTTCAGCATTAACGGCAGCAAAATTTATCCTAATTACAATGGCAAGAGTCTGATCATCTCTCAAGCCTTGCTCAGCAGTGGCAGTAATCAGGTCAGCGTGCAATACACTAAGCCTTATAGTCAAAGCGATGAAGGTTTGATTCGCTACACAGACCCCAGCGATGGCCAAGCGTATATTTACTCGCACTTTTTGCCTTCGAGCGCCCAGATGATGATGCCACTTTTCGATCAACCGGATCTCAAAGCAGCATTCTCCTTGAGTGTCTCGGCACCCAAGGATTGGCAAGTGATCAGTGCCAGTACCAGCAAAGCACTCGTCCCTGGAGAAGCCAGCACTCTTTGGCAATTTGCCACCACTAACAGTATCAGTCCACACAGTTTCTCGCTTCATGCCGGGCCCTATAAGCATTGGCAAACTACAGTAGAGAAATTACCGCTTAACTTATATGCTCGCCAATCCATCGCCACCAATATCGACGGCCAGCAATGGCTACAGCAAACCACTGAGGCTATTCTCTTCTACCAGCAGCAGTTTGGCGTCATATTTCCATTTAATAAATACGACCAACTGATCGTGCCTAAATTGCCGATTAAAGCCATGTCCAATGCCGCGGTATCGACCTTCGATGAGAGTTTACTGGAGACTGAGGCGTTACAACTCAATCAACTCAGCACCTTAGCCGAACAGTGGGTCAGTAACACTATCAGTTTACCTTGGTGGGACGAGCTCTGGCTAAGCCAAAGTCTGGCACGTTTTATGGCGAAAAAGGCACGAGTGGGTACACTTGAGATCCCGGCTTGGTATCAAGACAAACACAACGTCTACCAAGTCGATGATAGACGTAACAGTCGCCCCATCGAAGCCGCGGTGGTATCGAGTCTAGAAGTGGAAGATGGCCTTAACCAAGACAAAATTGACAAAGGTATTGCCCTGCTGACACAGCTTAACTTTCTGTTGGGAGAGAAAGCCTTTAACCAAGGGTTAAAGCGGTATCTTGAACAACACCGCTTTGGTACTGCCAGCGTCGATGATTTTATCGTAAGCCTTAGCCACGCGGCCAAACGTCCTTTGGATGAATGGAGCAAGAATTGGTTATATCAAAGCGGGGTTAATAGCATCAGAGCCGTATATCAATGCAGCAATGACCGCATCAGCCAGTTTAGCTTGCAGCAAACGGCGATTAAAGAGCACCCAGTGCTGAGAGAGCAGAAAGTCAAAGTCGGTCTTTTTACTCTGGGTAGACAAGGGCTGTATCGCAACCAAAGTATTGCGGTGACCTATAAAGGTGCCAACACAGAAGTGAAGCGTTTACACGGTAGCCGCTGTCCAGACCTCGTCTTTCCCAACTATCAAGATTGGGGCTACGTTAAAGTCGAACTCGACCCTAACTCCTTAGAAACTACGCTGATGAACCTGAGCAAAATTGAGGATCCCCAGTTTAGGATCATGCTGTGGCAAACCTTATGGGACAGTGTGCTTAGCGGTGACATTTCGCTAAAGCGCTTTATCGGCAGTGTGATGATTAATGCGCCCCAAGAACAAGATCCACAAGTATTGCCTCACTTGCTTAATAAACTAAGGCAAACCAAAGCATTACTCGAACAGATAAGCCCAAATCAGCGCAGCTATAGCCAACGTGCCCTAAAGGCAATGGAACAGATGAGCCTGCGCCTCACCATGAGTTCAACACCAGAAAGCCCTTTGCAAACATTGTGGTTTGATAATTATGTACAATTTGCCACTAGCTTTCAGGCAAAACAGCACCTCGCCGCACTGCTCGAAGGTACAGAGCAACTGCCTGGTATCGAACTCAACCAAGCCCGTCGCTGGGCAATGATAATCCATCTGAATCGTTATGATTATCTTGCTGCTAATCGTCTGGTTATACAGGAAAAACAGCAGGACAGTTCCTCTAATGGCCAAATGCTTGCGATCGATGCCGAAGTCTCTCAACCTAGGGCGAATCAAAAACGTCAATGGTTTGAGCGAGTACAACAACATACGTCTGATGGCGATAGTATCAATTTGCCTAAGTTAATTGGCGTGATGCAGCACTTGTATCCTAGCGAGCAAAAAGCCCTGAGTATGGCGACGGCTGAGCAACGACTTGCACAACTTGCCGAGCTAGATAAAAACAATAGTAGCGAGTTTATGCGTATCTACAGCCAATATATGTTGCCGATGGACTGCTCCTATTCGGGAGTATCGCGACTAATGCGATTACAGACTTCAGAGCAAGATTTTAGCCCCACGACTCAACAAGGCATAGCAAAGGCAATACAAAATGAGCAGCGCTGCGTGATGATTAAAGAGCAACTTGACCGATAATTGAGTCATAAAAAAACCACCGTTAATGGTGGTTTTTTGTGGCTAATTAAAAGCTAATACCAAATCAGTATAAAGCTTAGATAA
This sequence comes from Shewanella sp. Isolate11, assembly GCF_022398315.1. Classification (GTDB taxonomy): domain Bacteria; phylum Pseudomonadota; class Gammaproteobacteria; order Enterobacterales; family Shewanellaceae; genus Shewanella. Next base: position 530,080 of record NZ_JAKEVF010000001.1, on the reverse strand, counting down.
ACAGCTCTTTAATATTTTTCAAATCGCCTTTACCTTCGGCCAGCTCTTCAGGTGATAAACCTGACACTTCATGCGGGAACACCAACCACTCTTCTGACTCATGAATAAAATAGTCAGGTTTCATCTCAACAGCCGTGTTCTTCGGCTTATAGTAAGGACAAGCAATACGTACATCTGTAGGCATATTGAGTCGCATCAACTCTTGTAGCTTGTTGATCAAGGCATCGATACTACGACCAGAGTCAAACACGTCATCGACAATTAACAAACCATCGCCAGCATTGGCATTTTCGACGATGTAATGCAGTCCATGAACCTTAATCTTCTTACTCTGTTGGTTAATACCGTAATAGGAAGAAGTACGCACGGCAATATGATCGGTCTCGACCTTTTTGAAATCGAAATACTCTTGTACCGCAATACCAATAGGTGCGCCGCCACGCCATATCCCAACAATAAACTGAGGTCTAAAGCCACTTTCATAAACTTGCGCCGCTAAACGAAAAGAATCTTCCAGCAGCTCTTGTGCGGTAATAAAGCGTTTCTCAGACATCTGACTGTCTCCACCTTGTTATATTTAGCATCACCTATGGGAAAGCAAATCTCCACCGATTTATCTTACCCAAACTCAACGTAGCACAAATCAACCGAAAGGGTTCGGTGAACAGTTCAACTTCTTGCTACGGGATTTTGGGGCAGAATTCTATACTAAAATGGATTGGGCTGCTGAATTAAATCATTAAAATTGGCGTTAGGTTTCACTTTTACAAAGTCATCATGACTTTACAGGCATGCATCACACCAAATAACCCGCAAACAGCGGCGCGGCAAGCACCATAGTAATCCCGGTAAATATCATTGTCAGGCTGGCAACAACCCCCTCTTCTTGACCAATTTCGGCGGCTTTAGCAGCTCCGGCACCATGAGCCGATGCGCCTAATGCGGCGCCCTTAGCCAATGCGCTTCTAATCTTGGCAAGCTTAAATACTGGGCCACAAAGCAACATGCCGATGACGCCAGTAAACAACACCAACATGGCAGTAAGATCCGGTACTCCACCAAAAGCTGTGGTTGCTTCAATGGCAAATGGGGTCGATACCGAACGCACCAGCAAGCTATGAGAAAGCTCAGGTGGCAAGTCGATAAATCGCACTAATAACCATGAGGAAAACAACCCCGCAATCAAGCCAGTAAATACCCCAACACTGATAGTTAATGGATAGCGAGTAATCAAACGTCGTTCACGATAGATCGGCAAAGCAAACGCTATGGTTGCCGGCGCTAACATAGCCGTAAGGTAGTGGTTATATTCAAAATAGGTGGGTAACGGAATGGTAAACAACACCACAAACATCAACAGGCTGATAGGCGTGATGATCATCGGAGAGAGCCACCAATAACCGCAGTAACGATACAGGGCCTTACTGCAAAAATATCCCAGCAGGGTCACCAACAAACACAAGATGGCTAATGGCTGAGAGCTAAGTAGCGCAGACGATAACATCGGCTCCATATCACCCCCTAACTAACTGAGCCGACTTCAGTGCTAACTGCCGCTTGGCGCGGTTACGTCGACGTTCAAATCTGAACACCCTATCGATAACGAAACCTGTGATCAGCAATACACTAGTGCTACCCAATACCAGCGTCAGTAATAAATTAACGCCATATTGCTCCAATATGGGGGCATAATGTACCGAGGCGACGACGGGTGGAATGAAAAACAGCAGTAACTCACTTAATAACCAAGTTGCCCCTAAGGCGACAAAACGCTCAGGCAACCAGTTCAAACCCAACAGCAATAGCAGACAGGCAAGGCCTAACACGCCAGCAGGGATCGGCAGCGAAAACCACTCGACCAGGAATTGGGCTAAATAGGCTAATAAGCACAGCGAACCCACCTGTATCAAGGCTTGCACAATATGTTTAAGGTTGGCGACTCGGCTTTTCATCGGAATAATTACAGATGGCTGATTTATTGAAATATTTATTTTACGCTGGTATTTTTAATAAAAAAAATGAATATTATTTATAAACTTCATTACCAAAATGAATCATAAAAGGTATCGATTATGGATCTCAAAGCCCTGCACTATTTCGTTGAAATCGTTAATTGCGGCGGTTTTAATCGCGCAGCAGCCAAGGTGCATATTAGCCAGCCAGCATTATCGAAATCCTTAAATCAATTAGAAGCCGAGCTTGAACTGCCTTTACTGACTCGTGGTAAAAGAGGTACCAGCGTCACCCTCACCACTCATGGCGAGTTGGTTTACCAATACGCACAAAAACTCCTAGAGACCAAACAGGCACTGTTTGACGAACTCGACCAACTCAAGGGCTTAAATCAAGGTGTGTTAAAACTGGGGCTTGCGCCACTGGGCAGCGCCGAACTGTTTGCGCCTATTATTGCCAAATATCGACGCCGTTTTCCCAATATCAAGACACAATTATTAGTGCGTGGCGGTGTGCAGCAGACCTTTGCATTACAACAAGGCGAAATTGAGCTAGCCACAGGGATCATCGATCTTAAGCAGGAGTTTGATGGCATTGCGATCCACAGCGAACCTATGGTGGTGGTATTACCCAGTCGCCATCCACTGGCAGCTTTGGAGCAGATCCCCATCGGTCAGCTTAATGGCTACGCTCAAATCCTGTTCGAGCCTGAATTTACCCTGCACAAGATGATTATCGATGCCTGTGACAACGCAGGAGTGACGATAGATAATCCCACCCACGTTAATCAGCCAGACTTTGGTATCGCCCTAGTGGCCGCCGATATTGGCGTAATGATATTGCCGAAATTTATCGCCATGCGTTATCAGTTAGAAGGTGTGGTTAGCCGCGATCTGGTGGATACCGACCTTTGCTGGCGTATGAGCCTGTTTTGGCCCAAAGATAGGCCGCTCTCATTTGCCGCCAATGCCATGATAGAACTGCTACAGCAACATCTGGCCGAAAAACAGTAACCCGCGCCAACAACCACTATTGGCGCAACTTACTCACGCCAGAGATAACCAATAAGGTTATCGCACCGGCTAACACCCCAAACAGTGAATTAAGCACACTTGGGGTCAACATTGACAATAGCGGTCCCACAACTTGCCACTGAGCCACTAGGCTAGCCCAATATTCAAATTGATGACTAATCATATGCAAACCATGGGTTAAAATGCCGCCGCCCACCATAAACATGGCAATTGTGCCAACCACGGTTAAGCCACGCATTAAATAGGGCGCGGCATTGACTAAACCACCACCGAACCAGCGGCCAATACGAGTCAACACACCCTCACCTTGGCGTCGGCTTAGATAAAGCCCCGCATCATCGAGTTTGACGATCCCTGCAACCAAGCCATAAACTCCGATAGTCATCACCAATGCGATAATGCTCAAGGTCACTACTTGGGTCATAAAGCTGCTGTCAGAAACCACGCCGAGAGTAATGGCGATGATCTCCGCCGATAATACAAAATCGGTGCGGATCGCGCCTTTAATCTTATTGGTTTCATAGGCTTTAAGGTCGCCCCCAACCTGGCTTAATTCCTGCTCTAGATCATCTTGATCCGCCGCTTTATCTTGGGTCACCGAATGATACAGTTTTTCAAAACCTTCATAGCAGAGGAATAACCCACCAAGCATCAATAGCGGCGTCACCGCCCAGGGGATAAAAGCACTGATCAACAGCGCCGCAGGAACCAAAATGCATTTGTTACGCAGCGAACCTTTCGCCACTGCCCACACCACAGGTAACTCACGGTCGGCATTAACGCCACTGACCTGCTGAGCATTAAGGGCTAAATCATCCCCCAATACACCGGCGGTCTTACGGGCAGCCACCTTACTCATTAAAGCCACATCATCCAAAATTGCTGCGATATCATCGAGCAAAGTTAATAAACTCGCGCCAGCCATTGGCTCTCCTTGAGCGATAAATTAAATCATTACCTGCAATAAATTACGCGCATAACCATTTGAATACTAGGGCTATACAGACAAAAACACCTAGCGACTAAACAAAATTACCCATTTCTCATCCCGACAAGGATAACAAGAGGTATAATGCCTGCAACTGATCTATTTTTCCTAATAGGAACCTGTGATGACTCAAGATGAAATGAAAAAAGCCGCTGGCTGGGCCGCTTTAGAATACGTTGAAAAAGATAGTATTGTCGGTGTGGGAACCGGTTCTACTGTTAACTACTTTATTGATGCTTTAGGCAGTATCAAAGGCGATATTGAAGGTGCGGTTTCTAGCTCTGAAGCCTCAACTGAAAAGCTAAAAGCCTTGGGCATTCCCGTATTTGAACTCAATTCTGTCAATGAGTTATCGGTTTACGTCGATGGTGCCGACGAGATCAATCCACACATGGATATGATCAAAGGTGGCGGCGCGGCGCTGACCCGCGAGAAAATTGTTTCAGCGGTAGCCGAAAAGTTTATCTGTATCGTAGACAATACTAAGGAAGTGGACATACTTGGCGAGTTTCCACTGCCGGTTGAAGTGATCCCAATGGCGCGCTCTTATGTTGCACGTCAATTGGTAAAACTAGGTGGTGACCCAGTTTACCGTGAAGGTGTGGTGACCGATAACGGCAACATCATTCTCGATGTCTACAACATGAAGATCCTTAATCCGAAAGAGATGGAAGAAAAGATCAATCAAATCGTTGGTGTTGTCACTAACGGCCTGTTCGCTAAGCGCGGTGCCGATGTCTTACTTGTCGGAACCCCTGACGGAGTGAAAACCGTAAAATAGCTGGCAAAACAGCGCTGATATTAAAGCCGTTTAACTAGGGTGTTTATCTTTGCTTTTTGATTTTTGTTCGAAATGAACTTGAAAGGTAAGCACACCCTAAAAAGCCTAAGCAATTGCTTAGGCTTTTTTAATGCAACCTATCTTACCTATTTTTAGGCGAGATACATACACCAGCAGGTCTATACCTGACGGTTGGCTCCCACCACCATCATCTCACACTTAGGGCAGTCAAATACCAGCTTTAACACATCCTTTCCTATCTCTAGCACCATAGGCTCAGCCTTGATTCCAGGCACTTCTTTAGGGCACAAGTTAAAGTTAAATCGCAGGCAATGCTTAGTTACCATTAATGGCGCATCTTCGGTAATGCCATTTTTCTCGTAAGTATCTTCAATCTCAATAACGCCATGGCGAGTGTAGAAGGCTTTGGCTTTCTCGTTAGCCACATTGCCCAAGAAGCTTAAATGTTTCACCGGATAAACCGCTTCTTGGTTATATTGCCAAGCCTTAGGACGCTCATAGCCGGCAACACGCGCAAGTTCTAGTGCCGCCACAGTGTCACGGCGCAAGCCATTTAATACCGAAGCGGGCACAAACCAAGGCTGAGCCGTTTCAATATTGATCGCTCGAGCACTAAAGTCTGTGCTACCTAATTTACTTAATTGCTTACGCAGATTTTGCAGTGCTTTATCGCTATCGCTAGCTGCAACTTTATCCATCACTAGCTCAGTGGTCGCAGCTAAACCATATTGATCTGTCATGGTTAAGGCGATGCCATCAACGGTATCGCTAAGGCACATATCCACATTGATAATCCGCTTAGACGACTCTTTGGCCAGCAAAGCCTCGAAAGCCTGATCATGGTTGCGATAAAGAGTCGCGCCCACTTTTAGATCTCCCGGCACGGCAATTACGTGTAGCTTATCGCCATCGGCACGGTTTACTCGCAACCCTTGCAGTTTGTCGTCCGACTGCTTGGCTTTCTCATAGTTAGGCGGGAAATAACATAAGCCGTCACCGTTATTAAAGCGTTCGCTGGAGTTGACCTGAATATAATCTTTACCCAGCGCCTTAACGGTTCCCACTTCTTCACCAATATATTTTGGCGAGCGGAAGTCACTCACACCTTGATTACGGTCATTAACGAAATAGTCGGTGCGACCACGGTTAAAGGTTTTCTCGGTATTAGGGGTAAAACTGTGCTCACAGCGACCATGGCTCGATGCCACAAACTCAGGCCGACGGGCTAAGATCTTGTCTAACTCTTGACGATAATGCGCAGTAACGTTTTTAACATAGCTTAAATCTTTCAGGCGGCCTTCAATCTTGAATGAGCGTACACCGGCGTCAATCAACGCCTCTAAGTTGTCAGTCTGGTTATTGTCTTTAAGGGACAGTAAGTGCTCATTTTGAGCTAAGACTTCACCTTGACGTGTCTTAAGATCCCCTGGCAAACGACACATCTGTGAACATTCACCACGGTTGGCACTGCGATTACTAAAGGCATGACTTAAATTACACAAGCCACTATAGGCCACGCATAAAGCGCCATGAATAAAGAACTCCAGCTGCATATTGGTATGCTTAGCCACTTCACGAATTTGGCTCAACCCTAACTCGCGAGCCAGTACTACTTGTGAGAACCCCACCTGCTCTAAAAACGCCACCTTCTCTGGATTACGGTTATCCATTTGGGTACTGGCATGCAAAGCGATAGGCGGAATATTGAGTTGTAAAATCCCCATATCTTGCACAATTAAGGCATCGGCGCCCGCTTCATACACTTGCCAAATCAGCTTCTCGGCGGCCTCAAGTTCATCGTCCATCAAAATAGTATTAATGGCGACAAACACCTGTGCATGATATCGATGAGCAAACTCACACAGACGAGCAATATCTTCGACACTATTACCCGCCGTAGCACGGGCTCCAAAGGCCGGTCCACCGATATACACAGCATCGGCACCGTGACGAATCGCTTCAATACCATAATCGGCATTTTTCGCTGGCGCCAACAGCTCTAAGCGGTTTGAGACATGCTCTACCGGCTTAGCAGGCTCTGTTGCAACAGATACAGGTTCAGGACGAAAAATCTCTGGCTTATCCATGGGACGTTACTCAATCAACTCACAGCACATAAAAATAGGCGGCGATTATAACAGACACGGCTAACATAGCACGGGGATGATTGATAAATTGTAGCCATTTCCCGCCAGTATTGCGTTGTTGCAGTTAACAAGTGATCACGGCCCATGTTATTGGCCAATAAAAAAGGCGCTAAATGCGCCTTTTAAACTTGATGCCGCTAGATGATGTAGGCTATTGGCTTTCGAGTATTTGTTTTAAGTTTTCCAAGCCTTGCTGTAGATCTTGTGCAATGACCTGATCGACCTTCATCAAGGGTAATAGAATATTCATCGGATAATCCATGTGTCCACTAAAGCCCCAATGCACCTCTGTTTGACCTTCCGATATTGCCGATGTGGTCAAATAGGCGGGAGATACCGCCTCAAAAGGGGAGATAAAACGCAGATCATAATCGATACGTTTACCAGGCACTATCGCCATGATCTCCTGTTCACCTTGGCCAACATCTGGATTGTCACTCTTCCATGCCGACACAAACCCCACGCTGCCATCGACCCCTTTATAGGTTTTGACCATTGCAGTATCCATCGAAGACCAAACACTGAAGTTATCCTGATTTTTCAGTAAACGAACATAGTCGAATACCTGCTCCACTGGCTTATTGATAGTCACTTGGGTATCGACGGCGTAATCCTGTTCGATAAACAACGCGGCAATAAAGGGGCTGGCAATCAGCACCAACAGCACGATTAATATTTTTTTTAGCATATTCGTTCCTTAATCCAGCTAACAGTCGACATAAATCAAAGTGTCATATATGACCTAAACCTAGATAACATCGATTAATCTACGGTGAATTGCAATCTTGCCAACAATTGATATGCAAAAAAGGCGCTAAATGCGCCTTTTAATAATATGCAAAGCTTTTCGGCTATAGCCCAATCATTATCACTTTAACTAATTTTTACTTAGCTAATCTTAATTGATTATCACTTAGCCAGTTGCTGTCTTAACTTTTGGTTTTCAGCTTCGATATGCTTATAAAACTCACAATCGCTCAATTGCGATGCTGCAGCTTCATCCAATACTAATACCGCGTCACGATGTAGTTGCAGCGCCGATGCCGGACAAGAAGCACTTAATGCTCCTTCGACCGTCGCCTTAATTGCCTCAGCCTTATTTTCGCCTGTGGCTAATAACACCACTTTCTTGGCATCAAGAATCGTCCCAATCCCCATGGTAATTGACAGATGGGGTTGGAATTCATCGGCGGCAAAAAAGCGCGCATTATCTTCGATGGTGGCTTTAGTCAGAGTTTTCACTCGTGTACGAGACATCAAACCCGAAGAGGGTTCGTTAAAACCAATATGACCATTACGGCCAATGCCCAACAATTGAATATCTATCCCACCCGCTGCCGCAATCTGCTGCTCATAACCTTCACAAGCCTCGATAGGATCGGCGGCATCACCCGGTGGCACATGGGTATTAGCCTTGTCGATATCTATAGCATCGAACAACTGCTGGTTCATAAAGTAACGATAACTCTGCTTATGGCTGCCATCGAGACCTAAGTATTCGTCTAGGTTAAAGCTGGTTACTTGCTTAAATGACACCTCGCCCGCTTGATTAGCGGCAATCAAACGCTGATATAGAGAAACCGGTGTCGAACCCGTTGCCAAACCTAAGACAGAGTCAGGCTTCTTTTGAAGCTGTTTAACAAAGATATTCGCGCCATACTCGGCTACTGCTGCGCTGTCTTTTAAAATTACAATTTGCATAATTTGACTCATTTTGCCTTAGGTGGAGAAACAAACGGTTTCCATCAAACCCAGCAGAATCAACACTTGGCGCACGACTAATCGAGCTAATAATAGCGAATGTTATCTGCAACTCCAGATTTGATAACATTACTATAACCACAAATGACAGCGTTGTCATTAACAATATCATCAAGCCAATGACTAAAGTTTGGACTAAGAATATGAACTAAGATATGAGCAGAGCTATCGACGATAGTTTGAGCTAAAGTTCAACTCTAAGCTCATGAAAAGGTTTGATAATAATGTCGTTAACTTAGATAGTGATCAACACTCTAACAGCAAGCAATATCAACACCACACCTGATAACTTATCGATCAAGGCGGCTTTCTCCCGCAGCTTAGGCAATACCGCTTGATGAGACAAAAGCAGCGCGATAATGGTGTACCACAGGCCATCGACAACCAAGGGAGTAAACACGATTAAAGACTTACCCCACACATCGTCAGCCACCATGACAAACTGACTAAATAGTGCCAAGAAAAACAACATGATTTTAGGATTAAACAGAGAGATTGCTATGCCATCACGCGCCGCCGTTAATGCGCTGGTAGGCTCGCCCGCCGCCAGCTTTTGCGACATGCCACCTTTAGAGCGCAGTGCCTGAACGCCCATATAAGCCAAGTACAAGGCACCCGCAATAGCGATTCCATTAAAGATCAACGGTGCTTGTTTCAATAACACGGCTAAGCCCAGCAGAGTCACTAGGGCATAAACCCCAATTCCGATAGAATGCGCCCACGCACAGACAATACCTTTAGCACGGCCACCACCTAAGGTGTGGCGCACCACCATGGCCAAACTTGGCCCCGGCGACATGGCGCCCAAACAGCAAATAGCCAACAAACCTAACCAGGTACTAAAACTCATCTTTAAATCCCACCAGCCTATTTATTGATTTTAATTAAATGCTTCTATGCGTCACGCCGCGCAGCTTACAAATATTTCATCGACAAGGCAAAATATCCACTTACCTCTTCGGACTCAAGCTCCTTCTCTAGCTGCAAATACGCTGTCTGATTCAACCTAGCATATCGGCCAATTTGCTACAGTAAATCGCTACCCAATAAGACACTAGCAACAGCAATGGTCAGACCACACAGAAATTACATGAATAACAACAACCTAGTGTTACATCTCTTTAACACCTCTTATCGCTTGGCTCGCTAAATCGGCTTCACAGTTGATCTTAAAGTCGTTTTAGCACAATCTAAACACCTGTTTGATTTTTATTGAATCCATTGATTCGATAACAACACCTGTTTAAATAGCGGCTGTTCACCTTGCAAGTGATTTTCGTCATACAAGGTCAACAGACCCTAACAATTAAAACAAAAATTAAAATAAAATTTAGAGGCTCACTATGGCTTACGATGTTGATACCCACGTCGATCTCACCCTGTATGATTCGTTAATCGATCTGATCGAAACATCCGCTGCACGCTATGGCGATAAAACGGCCTATGTTTGCTTGGGCAAATCCAGTAGCTTTAACGATATTGAACGTGATTCACGTTACTTTGCCGCCTATCTTCAAAGACACACCTCATTGCAACCGGGCGACAGAATTGCCATTCAATTGCCTAACATCACTCAATTTGTAATTGCAGCCTACGGTGCAATTCGTGCAGGTTTAGTACTGGTCAACACCAATCCGCTATACACAGAGCGCGAACTAATCCACCAATATAATGATTCAGGCGCCAAAGCTTTAGTGGTGCTCAGTGATCTGTTACCCACCTTGAGCAAAGTGGTTCCGGTAACCGCAATCGAAACCATTATTTCAACCCACGCACTGGATCTAATCGCGCCGCAAGAACATGGCGAAACTGAGCTCAATACCGTCAGTTTCAATCAGGTACTCGAACTCGGTAGCAAGCAAGACTTTACTCCGGTCAGCGCCAACCTCAATGACTTAGCGGCACTGCAATACACTGGCGGTACCACGGGGCTGTCTAAAGGTGCGATGCTGAGCCATAAAAACCTCATAGCCAATGCGCTACAGATTAAATCTCGTTTAGGCGCAAAATTAGTCCAAGGGGAAGAGATCTTTGTTGCGCCACTGCCCATCTACCATATTTACGCCTTTATGGTGAATCTGGTGGTCTATTTTGAGCGCGGCGGTTGCTCGGTGTTGATCCCCAATCCACGGGATATTGCATCGCTAATTAAGACCCTATCACAGCATCCATTTACTGCATTTGCCGGACTCAACACCTTGTTTGTCGGCTTATGTCATCAAAAAGAATTTCAGGCGCTCGATTTTAGTCATCTAAAAATCACGATTTCAGGGGGAACGGCGCTAACTCAGGCCGCGGCTAACGTGTGGCAAGCGACAACAGGCTGTACCATTTCTGAAGGCTATGGCTTATCGGAAACCTCGCCACTGGTATCAATCAACGCACCCGGCCTTGAAAAACTCGGCACCATAGGTAAGCCTGCTATCGATACCCAAGTGAAAATCCTCGATTTAGATGATAAGGAAGTGCCACTAGGCGAACCCGGTGAGCTGGCAGTGAAGGGACCTCAAGTGATGAGCGGCTACTGGAATAAACCAGAAGAAACTGCCAAGGTAATGACCCAAGATGGTTTCTTTAAGACTGGCGATATTGCTGTCGCCACTCCTGATGGCATGCACAAAATCGTCGATCGTAAGAAAGATATGATCATCGTCTCTGGCTTCAACGTTTACCCCAACGAGGTTGAAGATGTACTCGCCAGCCACGATGCCGTAATGGAATGTGCCGTAATTGGTGTCGAAGATAATCACAGCGGTGAAGCGGTCAAAGCCGTTATCGTACTCAAAGATCAAACCCAAGATACCGAAACCGCCAAGGCCGCTATCATCGAACATTGCCGTACACAGCTGACCGCGTATAAAGTACCGAAAATTATCGAGTTTATGCCAACTTTACCTAAATCCACCGTAGGTAAAATCTTGCGCCGCGAACTTCGCGCATAAGGGTTACTTACTGGCTAACAGGTTTGTCAGTCTCGCTCGCTTCACTTTGACTCTCGTCGGTGAGCAGTTGCAGACTGGCAAACTCGCGATAAAGATCGCTGCTTTGCATCAACTCACTGTGGCGACCAATCGCCACAATTTGTCCCTTTTGCATCACCACAATCCTATCGGCATTCAATACCGTTGCCAGACGATGAGCAATGATTAATGTGGTTCTGCCCTGCATTAACACATCTAATGCTTGTTTCACTTTCTGCTCGCTCACCGCATCGAGGGCGCTGGTTGCTTCATCGAGTAACAATACGGGACGCTCGGCCAGAATCGCTCTGGCGATAGCAATTCGCTGCTTCTGACCACCCGATAAACGCACGCCGCGCTCACCTAAATAGGTTTGATAGCCGCTAGGAAAATCGCTTATAAACTCGTGGGCACGCGCCGCAATACAAGCATCTATCACCTGCTGCTCGGTAGCTTCGGGACGACCATAACGTACGTTTTCAAGTACGCTGCTGGCGAAGATCACCGACTCCTGCGGTACTAAGGCATATTGCTGACGTAGCTCATGGGGGGCTAGCTGGGCAATATCGACACCATCGAGCATTATCTTGCCACCGTTGAGCACATAAAAGCGTTGTAGCAGTTCAAACAAGGTGCTCTTGCCTGCACCGCTTTCACCCACTAACGCCACTCGCTCACCGGGTTGAATATGCAAATTCAGCCCGCGGATCACTTCGCTGTCGCTGCTGGCATCTTCGCCCTGTACCACGTTTTCAATGGAGTGGTACGCAAAACGTACATCTTGTAGTTGCAGCTCTCCGCGCACCTTGGCTGGCAAAGATTGTGGTTTACTTGGCAATGGAATATCGATTGGCGTTTCCACCAACTCAATTAAGCGTTCGGTCGCTCCGGCGGCACGCTGGATCTCACCAATCACCTCACTAATGGTCGCAACCCCTCCGGCAACCATCACCGCATAAAACATAAATGCCGACAGCTCACCACCGCTGATAAGACCTTGCATCACATCTTTGGCCCCTACCCATGTAACTAAGGCGATAGCCAAAATGCTGAGAAACATCACTAATGAAATCAATATCGAGCGGTATTTAATCCGGCCACTGGCCGCCGTCATTACCGCCTCGACTCGCTGATTAAACAGTTTACGGTCTCGGTCTTCATGACAGTAGGCCTGCACGGTATGGATCTCGTGCAGGGTTTCATCCACATACGCCCCTAAATCGCCGACTCTATCCTGACTCTTGCGCGATAAGTCTCGTACTCTGCGACCTAAAATAAAAATAGGCACCAACACCATAGGCACCGCAAGTAACACTAAGGCAGTGAGTTTCAAGCTGGTGATCGCCATCATCACTATGCCGCCAATCACAGTCACGCCAGAACGCAGTGCCATCGACAGGCTGGAACCCACCACAGATTGCAGCAAGGTAGAGTCGGCAGTGAAACGAGAAATCACCTCGCCGGTTCTCAGCTTGGCGTAAAAATTGGGAGACAACTTAAGTAGGTGATCGTAGACCTTTAATCGAATATCGGCGCTTACCCGTTCCCCCAGCCAAGTCATTAAATAGAAACGACAAAAAATCGCAGAGCTACTCAGCGCCGTGATACCAATCACCAATAAGATGATCTCATTTAGGCGCTCGCTATTATCTTGCAAGAAGCCCTCATCCACCATCAGGCGCACGCCTTGCCCCAGAGATAACCAGGCCAATGAACCAATAAACAGAAATACAATAGCGGCGATCACTTTTACCCGGTAGGGGCGTAAAAAAGTGCCAATCCAAGGCAATACCGCATGTTTGGCCTCACTCGGTTTTGCGCTGCAGTCTTTGGCGCGAGTCTGCGGGCTTGGTTTGGGCTTAAGGGATGTGGCTTGACTCATATAAGGTTGACTTCAATTACTTGAACGAGATAGTCGATGAGATAAGAGTAACAAAAACTACCGCCTGAGATTGATCAATTTTGTATAATCCGAGCGCATTTTCCACTGCAATCTTTGTGATATAGTTTGGCCATCACTTTGTTATGCCAGTCGTTATGAATAAGAACATCTCCAGCGAAACCAAAAATGAAGCCCTAAAAGTGGCCAAAGCCACGCAGAAGCCTGGGCAGACTAAAGAGCAAACTAAGCTTATCGCTCTAGGTATCGAAAAAGGCATCGCCGAATACAAAAAACAGCAAAAGAGTAAAGCTCGTCAAAAAGATAAAGCCCGCAAGCAAGAGCTTAAAGCCAAACAGCGTAGCGAAACCGAATCGCCAATCGAAACTGAGCACAAGGATCAGCCTAGCTCAGCTAAACTGCCATGGATTTTATTACTACTATCTTGGATTGGTTTTGCAGGATATTTATTGCTGGCATAAGCTTTAAACACCCTCGCCCTGTTCGCTAATTTGCAAATGGAGTTCAAATGGATAACGGCAACAAAAATAGTCGCGCTAAAAACAATCCTGTCGCCTTTGGTCTTGGAATAGGCATAGCAATCGGTTCAGGTGTTGGTGTCGCGCTGGGCAATATTGCGCTCGGTATTGGGCTGGGCATTGCAATCGGTGCCGCTATCGCCCTAGAACAAAAGAAAAAACAACAAAAAGATGACAAGCAATAGCGTTTCCAACCGTGACTAACAACCCGATCCAACTTCACCCTTTCAAGGCTAATCTCTCAAAAGCCGGTCACTCAAAAGCTACTCCCAGTAAAGCTTGGTCAAGCATCATCGCCGTGAGGTCATTATGAACCCGGCCAAAGTCGATCGCAGTAACATCAAGCAACTCACCGACCTGCCGAATATAGGCAAGGCGAGTTCTGTCGATCTTCAATTGTTGGGTATCCATAGCCCCAAGGATCTCGTCGGGCGCGATCCTTACCAGATGTTCGACCAACTCTGTACTCTCACAGGCCAAAAACACGACCCTTGTGTGATCGATGTGTTCATCTCAATTACTCGTTTCATCAAGGGTGAAGAACCTAAATCTTGGTGGGCTTATACCCCTGAGCGTAAAAAGACACTGGCCACAAAAAAGTGTATTGAAGGCCAACCTTCACGGTTTTGAATAGCCTAGGTTAGGCGTAAAGCATGCTGGTTTTGAATCACCTGAGGTAAGCGAATGTGCAAACACGCTTTTGGCACGTGAGTGAAGCGTAGCTTCGAGCTCACGAACAAGAGACAGGGATTGCCGAACTGGCTTTTAGATAGGGATATCGTTGTGCGTCGTCCATGTGGGCTCTGCAAAATCATCTGACCTACAAGGAAGTTGGGAATGCCGAAAGATGTCAGGAACATTTTCGGCCATGATTTCGAAGGCCAAAACCGCGTTTACACAGGGTTATTAACTCTCTTCGATTTGACTTCATCTGGTGTAAGTCGCTAGTTCAAAAGCTAACTTTGTTTTGCCCTTTCGGTGTTACGGACTGAGGGAGCCTGAACAGTTTAATCAATTCTGTGGCCAAATTTTAGTAATGTGACCATGTGCCTATAGGTGCAGTGGCTATTCAATGCCAGCCCGAGGGCTGGCTTATCGCTATTGCTGCCTTTCATTCCAAATTGCTTGCAGTCCCTTTTTGAAGGTTGTGACTTTAAACTCCGGGAAACGAGTCTTAAATTTGTCAGAGACAAAAATATTTTCAGTTTCGTAACGAGGAAGGAGTTCTGCCGCATCACGAACGGTCTGACTCACTTTACCTGCAAGCCATAATTGCCAGCATTTAAGCACGTGATATTTGGGTTGAACGTGAAATACCTCTGCGGCTAGCTCGATAAACTGGCGGTAATTAAGCCTGTTGTCATCACATGGCAAGTGCCAGGTCTGTCCGTACGTATCCGGACTGTTACCGATAAGAGCCATTGCCCGGCTAGCATCTGGCGTATAAATGAGGCTACGTTTTACATCATCACGCAAAAAGACTTTAGCACTTTTACCTGCAACAAGAGCGTCGATAATGGTCGAGTTCGTAATGCTTTGCGTCTTGCCGGGACCATAGAATTCAGGAGCACGACAAATAACAGCTTCGATTGAACCTTGTTTCATCGCATCAAGTAACATGCAAGTGATCTGAGCACGAACTCGTCCTTTATCACCATTAGGTGCAAAAGGTGCATTCTCTGATTGTGGTGTATCGGTTTGTGGATACATATAGGTATTGTCGAAATAGACCAGCTTAGCGCCGTGCGTTTCACATGCCGCGATGACATTTCGCATAAATGTTGGCCACTGTTCAACCCATAACTTGGTATCCATCGGTAACCCTGCCGTTAGGTAAACTATTTCTGATCCCTGTACGGCATCTAAAGTTTGCTGTGGATCGAGAAGATCTGCCTGGAATAACTCATCAGTGTTGTTTACTTGTTGAGGACGACGGCTGACCAAGCGAATGTTGCTGGTATAGTTTTGTTTGAGGCTGATCGCTAGCTCCCGACCAATCTGCCCATTGGCACCCAGTATTGTTTGCATAGATTACTTCTCCAGACTTTCGCTTCTCTCTATGAAACATCCTAAGATTAAAGTTAGGTTTAAGGTCAATAAGAAATTGTACTACATTGATTGGTGGAATATTGTTGGTGGAAGTAATCGTCTTTGAACTGACCTCTCAAGACGACCGCTAGAAATCGTTCTAAGTTGTTAAGTGAGGGTTTAACCTTACTGATCTTCTTTCGTAGCGGATTTGTGAGGCAAAATATCCCAGCCAAATTGAGACATAACCCGTTCGGCATTGGTCGCGCAGTCCATATTTTCTGGTTTTGCTTCAACTTCACTCAGAAGCTCTAGTAGCCGAGCTTTATTACTCGCGATTCTACGTTCAATCTCTTCCAAATCCTCAACCTTTTGTTTTAGCGCTTTTAACAAATGATCATGATTCCATTGAGAAAAATCAGCAGGAAGCAATGAACCTAACTCATCGAGACTGAATCCTGCCCGCTGCCCTGCGGTAATCATTTCTAATACCGCTACTGTTTCCGGTGGATAGGTACGATAACCGTTAGCTTTGCGCTTGACAGTTTTTAACAAACCAACCTTTTCATAAAATCGGATCTTAGAAGGAGCTAAGCCGGTTTTTCTTGCTAATTCACCAATATTCATAGTTCTAATAATGGAGTGAAAACATATTTAAAAACTACCACACTTTCTATTGATGTTGTGGCCAATAAAGATTGAGCAAAGGTTTAGAGCCATTTCATACTTTTTCGAATCTGAAACCAGCCATTTTTATGCCGACTCGTAACAGCCCCATTTCTTGTTACTCATTACCTAACAAATCCTGTGCGCTACTAGCCATTTTACCAAAATTTAGTAATGCTTAAATGTTGCGTGAATAACTGTGGCTATGACTAGTCACAGATTTAGTTTAGCCATATAAGAAATAAAATTATCTCACCATGAAAATGCAAACGGCTAGTGACTCTTAATAATTACATATTGAACACTCTATATTTTCCCGCTTTATCGGTTCAGAAGTTAATTAAATATGTGGATGCAAATTAACAATTATCTTTGTACTGTCGCCTAGTGGACGATAAGCGTATTTACTCCTTTCGTTAATATAAATGCAATGATATATTAACAATTTATTCACAAAATGTGTAGAATGTATCGAACGGGATTAGGCTTGTTCTCCCACAAATACAGGAGGTTATATGATAGAAAGAAAGGCTATAGTGTTCTTGTGTGTTTTGCTCTCAGCATGTGGTTCTGATAATGAAAAGCAGTCCGAGTATTTCGAATATGAATTTATAGATTCCAATGTTGGGTTTGAGTTTGGCACGACTAATCATGATGTAACCCATGAATTGAATAATACAATAAAATCTAACCTAGCAAAGCTTCCGTCTCCATATGAGTATAGAGAAGGTGTATTATTTGAGTGGGATAATTATTCTTCAAGTATACAAGGTTTTATGAAAACCAAAATCAAGGGCCTGCATCCTAACAAAAAATTTTCTGCTGAATTTAATGTAGATGTATTAACTTCTGCATCATTAAATTGTGTAGGGGTTGGTGGTGTCCCAGGTTTTTCTGAAAAGGTTAAGGCTGGTTTTTTTAATATTGAACCCAAAAAAATCATTTACACAAAGCATATAAATGGAGTTGATGTCAGTCATTACGAAATAAATATAGAAAATAGTCTTGTTGAGGGAAGTACGGCTGATTTAGGGCACCTAGGATTGGACGTAGAATGCAAAGATGAACGACCATGGGAGTTGAAATCGCTGTCGAATGATGAGTTATATACCTTCAAATCTGATGAAAACGGAGAAGCTTGGTTGTATATCGAAATTAAATCAGGTTTTGCTGGTTTTTCATCATATTATGTGTTGAGCGCTGAGGCGATGATTACGCAATTATAATTGTTTATATACAGGGAGAAAGTAATGATGTTGTGGCCAATAAAGATTGAGCAAAGGTTTAGAGCCATTTCATACTTTTTCGAATCTGAAACCAGCCATTTTTATGCCGACTCGTAAAGCAAAAATGTCCAAAAGCTTCTAAGAGAGTCGGAGATAATTTGATGTAGGTAAGCTCCCCTTAATGCATCAAAGCCTCAAGCCGCTTTGCCAGCGCTGTGGCTACGCACTTTTGCAAACTTGAGCCGCTTGCTTGTTGGCAGAGGCGTTCTTCCCAACTAAAGACGCGGTTGATCAACTGATAACTGAGCCAACGAAAAGGTTCTGGCTCCCAAGGTTTAAGCACAGCTTTAACTTCACTAACATGTGCCCAAGGCGAGCGTGCCAGTTGACTGTCTCGTTCTAAGATTAAATCACTTAACGTGCGACCAAACAGATTAGAGGCACCGACACCTTCGCCGCCGTAGCCTCCGGCCAGTGCTATGCCGTTGCGTTTATCAAATATGGCGTGAGGCGCAAAGCGTCTGGCCATGGCTAATGTGCCGCCCCAGCCGTGGGTAATTTGTATCGATTTAAGGCTGGGAAACAAGTCCACTAACAAGTCACTGCGCCAGCGAAAGGCTTCACTGTTTGGCTCGAACGCTGTCTGCGTCTTACCGCCATAACGATAACCACCGCGAGCGCCAAAGACTAAGCGACCATCAAGGGTGCGTTGACCATAAGTGACCTGACGGGCAGCGTCGCTGAAAGTGGCGCGGTGACTCAGTCCTATCAGTTGCCACTGACTGTCATCTAATGGCTCGGTTGCGATCAACAGACTTTGCACTGGTAAGGTGTATCGTCCTAGGCTACTGACTTCACCTTGTCCATGGACTTCCCCTTGATAGCCTTCAAGGGCTGGCACTATGATATCGGCTCGAATCGATGCGTTTTCACAACGAACTAAGCCGTCGCCAAACCCGACCACTTTGGTGTTGTCATACAAGCCTACTCCCATAGATTCGACGATGTTCGCCAGTCCTCGCACCAGTTTTAACGGATGAATCGTGGCGCAGTGTGGCGTGTAGATTGCGCCCTGGCCTGCACGCATTTTGATTGATGCCGCTAATTCATCGCCCTGAATAAAGCGAAAATCGGTTTCATCATAGCCTTGGGCATAGAGGTCGTTAAATTCTTGTCGCAGCGCGGCTAGTTGCTCAGGGTATCGCGCTGCGACGCGCAAGTTACCGCTATGCACAAAGTCGCAATCGAGTTGATGACGGGAGAGAATATTTTCGACTTCGGCGATCGGACTTTGGATCAACTGCTTGGTCTGTTGAAATGCTTCACCGCTCTGCCCTGCAAGGTAATGACTGTCGCCGACAAAACTGCCCATCAACCAGCCACCATTTCGACCCGAAGCGCCCTCACCTGCACATTGTGCATCGACGATTACAATATTCAGCTGTGGGGCTTTTTGCTTTAGATAATAAGCCGTCCATAGCCCGGTATATCCGGCGCCGATAATGGCAACGTCGGCATTAATGTCTTGGTTGAGGCTTGCGCGATAGGTCAGAGGTTCGCCTAAGGTGTCGAACCACAGGCTTTGATGTAACGAGGCGCTCATTCGATGTTGAGTTGTTTAACGATATCATCGAGATGAGTACAAACCCAGCTACTGCTGATAGGCCCCCATGTTTCGATATGATAATAACCGGCATTATTACGCTCGCCATCTTGGACAAACTGGCACTCGATGCCTAAGTCCACCAACGCGGCTAAGGCGTCTTGTAGAGTGCGTCTTGGCATGCCGGTTTCTTTATTGAGAGACAATAGGTTATGTCGCTGATTATCAATAAGATGAGCTAGATAGAGCTTTCTTAGAAACGCCTTTTTCTGTTTCGAAATCACATCACTCACTCAAGCACCTCACGGGATTGGCATCGTTATTATCAGTAACATATCAGAGCCTGGAAACGAATAGAAATCAATTATCTCTTAGGCTAGTGAATTGCTGCAAGATGCTGATATAGTGACCAATAACAAAAAATAATCAAAGTTAGGATAACAAATGGAAGATGTTACCCCAGCGCCATCACAGCAGCCGCAACCACGCCACATTCAAGCACCCTCAGCCTGGCTGAGCTTCGATCAACTGGAACTGACACCGGTCGATCCCCGCTACATCAACCAAGTCATGACGGAAAATCTATTGGTATTTGTACCCACACTGATAGCAGTTCCCATCATAGGCATATTGGCTAACCTGCCAATGTTAATCTTATTACTGCTGGTAACCGGAGTGTTGATTCTGGCTGGCATAGTTAGCTTTGGCCGCTATCGTTTCGCACAATCCTTGGCTTATGGGGTGTTTGAACATGAACTATTGATGCAACAAGGCCTGAT
The DNA here is from genome assembly GCF_022398315.1 of Shewanella sp. Isolate11. Lineage (GTDB taxonomy): Bacteria > Pseudomonadota > Gammaproteobacteria > Enterobacterales > Shewanellaceae > Shewanella. The sequence goes on along the minus strand of NZ_JAKEVF010000001.1, from coordinate 509,715 downwards.
TTGGCATAAGAAAATAGCCTTACCCTATAGCCGACTTCAGCATGTCACCCTGTCTCAAGGGCCGTTAGAACGCTACTTTCAACATCATACTCTCAAGTGTTTTAGTGCCGGCAGCGGTAATGCTGAAATCAGCTTGCCAGGGATCCCAAGCGATATCGCCGAACCTTTACGTCACCACCTACTCAACAAAGCGGCGGCGCTGCGCGAAACCGCTAAGCAGTCTCAAACGCCAACTCAGGAACTTACTGATGAGTAAGCGTTTCACCGATTGGGTGAGCCTCTCTCCTTGGTCGATTATCAGCTTTAGTCTGCACAGCCTAAAAAGCTTATTCAGCAATGGTTATGCGCTGATCCCTGTGGTGTATACCGGTTGGCAAAAAGGCTTTAGTTCTCCTTGGGTGATCTTAGTTGCAATCGGTGTGGTGCTGGCGATTTTAAGCTTCGGCATTATTCAATGGAGCCAATATCGTTACCGTTTAAGCCAAGGCAAACTGGGCATAAACCAAGGGCTGTTTTTCAAACACGCCCATGAAATCCCCTTGAACAAGATCCAGAACGTCAGGCTGGAACAACCCTTCTATTTTCGCCCGCTGAACCTGTATAGCTTGGTGGTGGAAACCGCGGGCTCAAAAAAGGATGAAGCCATACTGTCTGCAGTGAACTATCGTCAGGCGCTGCAACTTAAAAAGCAGTTAATGCTGCAAAAAAATGATGCCAATATCGCTTCAAACAGTGAGTTTAAACAAGACGCTGTTAACCCTAGTGCCTTTGAGTCATCCGCCACTAATACCAGCAGCACTAAAACCGCAACCAGTAAAACGCTTGTGGTGAGTAAAAGCCTCAAAGACTTAGTATTATTTGGCCTTTATCAAAACAACCTGTTTTGGTTGTCTGTGGTATCGGGCTCGATTTTAGGCCAAGTAGATTGGGACGACATTGAAAGTAATGCCTTGATTCAACTGCTAGTACAGTGGTATCAACAGGATATTGCCAGCAGCGATCTTAATAAACTGTTGTTTGCCGTGATAGCCATCACCTTGCTGGTGTTGCTGCTATCTTTGCTGTCGGTGACTTCGGCGATACTGAAATATCACCCTTATCAACTCAGCCTACATCAACATACTCTGCATCGAACTGGCGGCATTATTGCCAAGCAGCAAGATGCCTTGGCGTTATCTCGGGTGCAACTACTGCGCTTTAATCAGCCGATCATTGGCAGACTTCTTGGCCTATGGACGGCGAACTTTTTGCAGGTCAAAGGCAACGAAGTGGAGTCGATGACTAAACGCTATATGTTAATCCCCAGCATGACCCAAACTCAGATTGCATCGACACTAACGCAGCTTACGGGCTTATCTAGCCAAGCCAAGCAACTCCCCGAGCAATATCAGCGGATTAATATCGGCTGGTTTTGGCGCCGCGCCTTTCTACCACTGCTTGTACCTGTGCCTGCGACGTTCATTTTAGGGGTTAATCCCGTCAGCGAACTGATGTGGCTCGCGGCACTGTTGGTTATGGCTGGCATCTACCTTACATATCGCCAATGGGGATATCATGTTCAAGGCAACGATCTGTGGATCCACACCGGCGTCTTGGGTCAAAGCTGGCACTTATTTGCGCTGAACAAGGTGCAGCATGTGATTATTTGCCAAACCGCAAGCCAGAAGCGAAAGCAACTGGCGACTTTACATATTGGACTCGCCAGTGGTGAACAAAAGCTGCCTTACATCCCTGTAGAAGTGGCTAGAACCATTGCCGAAAGCGCGTTAAATTTAACCAAACACGATCATAGTAATTGGATATAAGGAGCCATTATGCCCAGCATAACGCACACGCCTGATGAGGTTATCCAGTTCTGGTTTAGCGAGATAGAGCCTAAAGCTTGGTTTAACAAAGATGCTGAGTTTGACGTCATGCTAAGCCAGCGTTTCCAAGGCTTACTTGAGCAGGCCAAACGCGGTGAACTCTACACATGGAGAACTAGCCCTAAAGGCCGATTAGCAGAAATTATCGTATTAGATCAATTTAGCCGTAATATCTATCGTGACCAAGCAGCGTCTTTTGCTGCCGACACCATTGCCTTAGTCCTCGCCCAAGAAGCAGTTGCCTGCGGCGTCGACAAACAACTGCCAGATGAACAATTGGCTTTTCTATACATGCCTTACATGCACAGCGAATCGGCGGTGATCCACGCGATCGCCATCAAACTGTTTAATCAGCCTGCGACCCAAAGCAACTTAGAGTTTGAACGTCGCCATAAAGCGATCATCGACAGATTTGGTCGTTATCCTCACCGCAATGCCATTCTAGGTCGGCAGTCCAGCAAGGATGAATTAGCCTTCTTACAACAACCGGGTTCCCATTTTTAAGTCGTATATATTCAGGAGTTCACATGGATGTCAGCCTAAGCCAAGCGTTATTGCTGTTATTTACAGGATTATTGGCTGGAGTGATCAACACCTTAGCCGGTGGCGGTTCTAACCTGACCCTGCCCGCCTTAATGGTGATGGGAATGCCCGCCGAAGTCGCCAATGCGACAAACCGTGTTGGGGTTACGGTGCAATCGATCACCGCCCTTATCGGCTTTAACAAACATGGTCGACTCGATAGTACAGACAAAGCGCCCATTTTATTACCCACCATCCTCGGCGGCTTTATTGGCGCAGGTGCGGCGGCTTATGCACCCGCAGGCATCATCAAGCCCCTGTTGTTAGGCACCATGTTGGCAATGGCGCTAATTATCCTCATCAAGCCCAGCATGATCGCCCCCGAAGAAGGCACGCCGATAAATAAGGTCAGTGAAACGCCGAGTTCGTGGTTGTGGCTGCTTGTCGCGGGGATCTATGGCGGCTTCGTTCAAGCGGGAGTGGGGTTTGTGTTACTGGCCGCCTTAGCAGGCAGTTTACGTTACGACTTAGTCAGAGCTAACGCCCTAAAAGTCATGTGTACGCTGTTTTTCACCTTAGCGTCACTGGTGATCTTTATCGCCGAAGATCTTATCCTCTGGCTGCCGGGACTCATCTTGGCCGTGGGCACTTTAGTGGGGGCTCATTTCGCCGTCAAACTGGCCATCAAGGTGAGTAGCAAAACCCTAAAATGGTTTCTGTTTATCATGACCCTATGTGGCTGTATCGCCGCCATGATGAACTAATCGGTTGCACTCAAACGCATAAAAAAAACAGCCATAACCCATAGATTGAATATCAGGGTTATGGCTGCATATCTGTCACGCTTAGATGGCTATTACACTAGGCTTGCAAGCATCTCATCTGAATAAGCCACTAATGGCTGATTGTCACGAACACGCTCAACATAATCAGGGTTGGCAATGAAAGGACGACCGATGGCCAGTAGGTCGAACTGGTTATTCTCAATTGCTGCTGCACCACTTTCTGCGCTGTAACTGCCGACACCCACTAAGGTTTTATTGTAATGCGCGCGGGTATAGCTAGATGCAGTACCATCAAGATAATCAAACTCTAACGCATCATCAAAAATGCCAATATGCAGATAAGCCAAGTCACGAAGCTCAAGCTGCTTTAAGAAGTAATCAAACACTTGGCGGTCACGACTATCGCCCTTCATGTTGACGTAAGCACCTGGAGACACGCGTAGCGCAGTGCGCTCGTTACCGATGCGCTCACAGATGGCATCGACTACCGCCAGTGGGAAACGCGCCATATTTTCAGGCGTCTGGCCATATTCGTCGCTGCGACGGTTACTGTCATGGTGTAAGAACTGGTCGATTAGATACGCATTAGCACCATGAATTTCAACGCCATCGAAGCCTGCGTCAATCGCATTAGCAGCGGCTTGAGAATAATCTTTTACCAGCTGAGCAATCTCTTCAACACTCACTGCCTTTGGCGTTTCATAAGCTAGTTCACGCATTCTTGGCACTGTACCTTCAATCGCTACCGCTGATGGTGCAATGATTTCGCCGCCGAAGAAATGCGAATGAGCCACACGGCCAGTGTGCCAAAGCTGAGCAAAAATTTTACCGCCTTTAGCATGTACCGCATCATTCACTTTACGCCAGCCATCGATCTGCGCTGGGGTAAAAAGGCCTGGGGTATTAGGATAACCTTGGCCGTCAGGGCGAATGATCACCGCCTCAGAAATAATCAAACCGGCTTCAGCGCGACGTGCATAGTATTCCGCCATAGCCGCCGTTGGCACTAAATCGTCATCGGCCATACAACGTGTCAGTGGCGCCATCAAAATCTTATTGTTGAGGGTAATGCTGTCGTTGAGTTTATAAGGAGTAAAAAGCTTGGCAGTCATAATCTATTTCTCTATCGGTTCAGTTGTCGTGACTCAGCATCTGTGAAACATGCGTATCTTGACATGTATATCTTGAATGTACGTTCAAGATACCCCTTGTTGAATGAACGTTCAAGATCTTTTTTGAACAAACATTCAAAGTTGAGTACACTAGGTGACAATCCAACTCTGATAGATAGACCCCATGAGAAACGCCGAATTTGATCGTCAACAAGTGCTCAGGCAGGCCATGACCGCCTTTATGGCTAAAGGCTACGCCAAAACCAGCATGCAAGATTTAACCAAGGCTACCGGTTTACATCCGGGATCTATCTATTGCGCGTTCGACAATAAACGCGGTCTATTGTTGGCGGCACTTGAGCAATATGTGAATGATCGCGATACACAGATTAGCGCCTGTTTCGGGCAACAAATCAGCTTTGCTCTCAGGCTCAAAAACTATTTAGATCAGATAGTCGTTGAATGTGTTAGTTGTGACTCAGCCAGGGCCTGTCTATTGACCAAGGCACTGAATGAATTAGCGGAACAAGATGAAGAAGTCAGAGATATTATTAATCAATATCTACAGAACTGGCATCAAATTTTGGCAGATAATTATCAACAGGCTATCGATAATGGCGAGATAAAAACCGACAGAAGTAGCTTAGATTTAGCACGCTACTTTGTGATGGGCATATATGGTTTGCGCACCTTTGCACATAGTCACCCTGAGCCAGAAGTGCTTAATAATCTGGCTCAGCAACTCTATCAAGACACCTGCCTGTCATTAACTTAAACTTTGCCCTACGCTTTTTTTGACGGGCACGTTCGACAGGCACGGATTAATCGATTAAAAAGACGAAAGCAGGCGCTATTTAACCACTAAAACCGGACACTTGGCTTTATTGGCGACCGCCTCGGCTACATTCGAATTTAACAGGTGTGATAACCCTGTATGGCCGTGACTGGCAATCACTATCATACCCACTTTGCAGCTCTCGGCATCAATTAAGATCTGCCCCAGCACACCGCCAACCCGAATTTGGCTTTCTACTTTCAAACCCGGATTCAACTTAGACAGCGCCTCTTGCATCATCTTATCTAACCTGCCATGGGCATAGGCAAACATCTTATCTTCTATTTCATGATCGCTATGAACCGAAATACCATAGTTATGAGTACCGTAGGGTTCACTCGCTACATGGAGTATTCGCAAATTAACTCCATAGAGATTTGCCATTTCAATGGCATAAGTGAGTGCATGTGAAGCCGTCTCCGAGAAGTCGGTTGGACATAATATTTGCTGTGTTCGCATAATCCCTTTTCCTTATTTATTGGCTATATGCCTTATTAGAGGATAAAGAACCTTTCCAATTTACAGATGAGATTGCCTGGTGAATGACAGGTTTATTTCACCACGAGTACCGGACACTTGGCTTTATTGGCAACGGCTTCCGCCACATTAGTATGCAGAAAATGGGAAATTCCACTACGACCATGGCTGGCGATAACTATCATACCTACCTTGCTCTCTTCTGCTTCAGACAATATCTCGGTAACCGCATCGCCACGGCGTATCATGGTTTCAACGGGTAATTTGCTATCAAGCTGCGCCAGTAAAGAGCGCATCTTATTGGCAGCGGCCTCTTCCATCGACTGCGCCAGCTCTTCTGGCGTAATGGCTAAAATTTGAAAGCTTTCATCACCTATCGGTGGCTCAACCACATGTAGCAAGCGAAAACCGACTTGGTACAAATTGGCCATTTCGACCGCATAAGAGAGGGCATGCGATGCCGTTTCAGAAAAATCTGTTGGACACAAAATTTGACCTTTTCTCATCTTATACTCCTTAGCTGGTGTGCAAGGTTATTAGCATAGTCGATAACATCCAGCTTATCGTCATCATCAATAGGATAAATTACGCCAATGATGTTGCAGGTAAGCCTCTGATATTGGTTGGCTTAAATAACCCTAAGCCAACCAGCTAACCGCTTTTTGCTTGTCATCGAAGAATTTACATTCTCCAGAGGTAAACCAATTGCCAACGCGAGTCATCCAATGTTGGAATTCCCCCTTACCCACTATGGCAATTTTTTTAAACTCACGACCATGCTTAATCCCCAGTTTCAGATCGTCCCATGCTGCATGCAGAGACATACCTTCTAACTGACGAATATCCACTAATGCCAAAATTTCAGCTTGCTCAACCCCTTCCAATGCAGATTCGAGCATTGGGGTCATGGTCTGATAATCACTATGGGATAAACGACCCGAAACATTAAGCACCAAAAACAACCGGTTATCATTGCGCTCTATGCCTATTGAGAGTCCATGAGTGAGCTTTTCCATTTCAACCTCCCCAGCAATAAAATCAACCTCAGCAGATACTTTAAGTGTAGTGCTAGGAAGTGGCTAAATGTTGATCAAGATCACATCAAAGTGGAAAAAGTGGCTTTTATTTGACCTCAATCAAGATACGATTTAATATCAGACCGACTAATCAGTCGGTTTTGTTTTAAGCAGATTAAACACCTTAAAATAACCACCGCAAACTCGCATCAAAACCCTGATGCAAAAACGAGATAGGAAACCAAAATGTCAGTTGCCATCGATATCGCTACCGAATTAAATCAGCGCTTAAAACAGCAAAAAGCCTTTTATCAACAACAGCCTGTACCGAGCTTGGCAACACGAGAGGCCAACTTGCACAAACTAAAGACTGCACTGCTAGCCAACCAGCAAGCGTTACTCGAAGCGTTATCGAAAGATTATGGCCATCGTAGCCCTGACGATAGTTTGATTTCCGATATCATGCCCTGTATCAACAACATCAATTACACCCTGAAAAACCTCAAAAAGTGGCTTAAGCCCAGCCACAGACACGCGGGATTGTTACTGGCACCAGCCAAAGTGTCGGTGCATTATCAGCCATTAGGTGTCATTGGCATTATTGTGCCGTGGAACTTTCCGGTGATGTTATCGATTGGTCCTTTAATCACCGCACTGGCCGCGGGTAACTGCGCCATGTTAAAGCTGTCGGAATTCACCCCGAATACTAATCAGGTGTTAAAACAGCTTTTAGCTAGTCAGTTTGAAGCCGAACAAGTCATGGTGATTGAAGGCGAAGCCGATGTCGCCGCGGCCTTCTCAGCCCTCGCCTTTGACCATCTGCTGTTTACTGGTTCAACCCAAGTAGGACGTTTGGTGATGCGCGCCGCAGCCGACAATCTCACGCCTGTGACCTTAGAATTAGGCGGTAAATCGCCCGTCATTATTGCTCCAGATATGGACCTAGATATTGCGGTTGAGCGAATGATTTATGGCAAGTGCCTCAACGCAGGACAGATCTGCGTTGCACCAGATTATGTATTGCTGCCTAAAGGCAAACTAGCCCAGTTTAAGCAGGCATTTGAGCGCAAATTTACCCAGTTATACGGCAGCTTTGCCGATAATCCAGACTATGGCGCCATCATCAATCAAAGCCAGTTTGATCGCTTACTTAATGTGCTCGATGATGCCAAACAAAAAGGCGCAACTATCCATTCAGTCAACAACTTAGCCATAGATAGTCTGCAACGTAAAATGCCGACTCAGCTGGTCACTAATGTGTCGGATGAAATGTTGATCATGCAGCAGGAGATATTTGGTCCACTGCTGCCCGTACTCGAATATGACAAGCTGAGTGAAGCCATAGATTACATCAACCAAAGACCACGTCCGCTGGCCTTGTATATCATGAGTTTCGATAATGCCGCCGTGGAGCAAGTTCTCAATCAAACCCACTCTGGTGGCGTGTGTGTTAACGAAACGGTATTTCATGTGGCCGCCGATGACGCACCGTTTGGCGGCATTGGTCCATCTGGGATGGGGCATTATCATGGCAAGGAAGGTTTCTTAACCATGAGCCATGCCAAAACCGTCTTTAGCCGTGGCAAGCTCAATACCGGTAAGCTGGTGCACCCACCGTATGGCAAAGGCATCCAGAAATTCCTGATGAAGCTATTTCTACGCTAGGTGAGACAAAGCAATGAAGATCACCGATAAGAAAAAAGCCATCTTAGATACCGCATTAACCCTGTTTGTAGAGCAAGGTTTTCATGCCACCAGCACCGCAGCCATAGCTCGCGGCGCCGGGGTTGCCACTGGTACGCTATTTCATCACTTCCCGTCGAAAGAAGCCTTGATGGAATACCTGTTTTTGAACATCAAACAGGAGTTTGCCGATGCAATTAAAAGCAGTATGAATCCTGATGATGGACTGAAAGCCAATGCCAGAAATTTATGGTTTAGCGCATTAGAATGGGCGGCGAATAATCCCGTAAAACAACATTTCTTCCAGCTTTATTCGCTTTCCCCAACCATAGCCACAGAGCTGCGCGAGCAAGCGATGAACAGTATTTTAGGCTTTATCACCGACTTAATAAAACAGGGACAGGCTAAGGCAATGATTGCCGATTACCCTATTAAGCTGATGCAAGACAATTGCCACGGCCAGTTCCTTGCGGCGACCCGTTACTTCAGCGACAATCCCGATTACTGGCACATAGATAGTCATAAACAAGCCAGCTTTAAACTATTTTGGCATGCCATCGCGAGCTGAGTTTATCAGCCATTTTTTATCCGCCACACCATTAGAGGCAATTTATGGCCATCGAAGTTAACCGACGCCAACTGATTAAAAGTTTAGCCGCAGCGGGCCTACTGTCACAACTCCCCCCCATCACAGCCTGGGCACAATCTGATAAGCCTTTGTATATCGATGGCCTGTCGTTTCTTCCTGATGATTTAGCCGATCTTGGCGCATCTAAGCTCGATGCCTATCTGTGTGATATCTCTGCCATCGAAGCCATCAAACAAAGCGATGGCACCACCAATTACAAGCGCACCTATAACGCCTGTGTAAAAAGTATCAGCGATGCCTTAGCCAGAGTGAATCAACATCCAGATAAACTACTGCTGGGTCAATCATCCCAAGATATTAAACGTGCTCACAGCAGTGGCCGCACCGCAGTGTTCTTCCAAATTCAAGGAGCCGATTGCGTCGAAGACAGTATCGACCAAGGCTTAAACCAAGTGGATGAGTTTTATCAACGCGGTCTCAGAGTGCTGCAACTGACTCATCACTATGGCAACAAATTCAGCGGTGGCGCATTAGATAACGATGGCAAACAAGGGCTCAATTTGCCTCTGACAGCTGCGGGTCATCAGTTAATCGACAAGCTCAATAGCCACAAGATGCTTATCGATGTCAGCCATTCCAGCCCACAGTCGGCATTAGACAGCGCCAAAGCCAGCCGTGCGCCCATAGTACAGAGTCACGGTGCCGTAAGGGCGCTGGTTAATCACGCCCGCTGCTCACCGGATGAGGTGATCAAAGCCATTGCCGATACCGGCGGTTTGTTCGGCGTGTTTATGATGAGCTTCTGGCTCACCAACGACAAGGTTCCCACCACTGAACATTATGTAGCTCAGTTAAAGCATGTGGCCAATATTGGCGGCATCAATGCCGTCGCCATTGCCAACGACTACCCACTTCGCGGACAAAAGAATCTGCTCAAACTCAATAATGATAACGCCGAAGGGGTGAAACAATATGTAGAGTGGTGGCACAGCTTACGCGCCCGTGGCGTTTTAGGGTTTGATGTCGAACCAGAGCATGTGGTGATACCAGAGCTTAACCATATTCAGCGCATGGAGCGCATCGATAATGCCCTGTCTCAAGCAGGATTCAGTAGCAGTCAGCGCGCTAAGATCATGGGCGAAAACTGGCAACGGGTGTTGGGTGATGTATTAGGGTAACAGGCTAATAGTGGGCTGATTAGCATTCAGCCCCTCGGTTGCTTCATGAGGTTGGTTGATTGCTTGCCTTAGATACAGGCAGCTTAGTATCCCTGATCATTAAGCTGTATTCACTTAACTTTAGCGTTTGGCTTTATGGTTTTGAATTGCTTGCAGCAGGCTATGTGTAGGTACTTCTGCTACACGCCACGAGTACATCCCTGTAGGCTCGACGATGGCATCCATGCCATCAACGTCCGCAGCCGCACCTACACTGGGATATTCAGTCTCTTCGATTTGACCGTATGAGAAAGTTTTGGACAAAGCGAGTTAGATTATTAGATTTAACACACTTAGTTTGGAGTAATATTGATATTGGTAACACCTAATTAAGAGGCAAATAATAGTTGATTAAAGTAAGCGAGGAGGTGTAAAAACCAACTGTTTTTTCCTTTTGAAATACTTGTTATAAGCCATTTACCCTGATGTTATGTAAGATACCGTTGTCTGCACTATAGCTACTATTATTAATACAATTGTTAGCCATTTCATTGATTTAGATTATGCTAAATTTTGATTGTGCTTTTTCAATTCATCTTCATAATCAGAAATTGTATTCAATGCTTTAGCTGAAAGTTTGTATTCATAGCGCTCTTGTATTAATTCACCACTTTCAACTAGAGACTCCAATAATAATTTTCCGTAACTCAGCTGACGCTCTTTATCTGGATGAAAGACCCACTTTTGTGTATGGAGCAAGGTAGCTAACGAAGACTCATTAAGTTTAAAATTTTTATTCTCGATTGTTTTCTCTAAAATAAGTTTCAGAGTATCCATACGTTCAGATCTAATTAATCCTTTTCTGTTAAAAAGAAATTGATCTAATTTACCTAACCAGATTTTACACCTATTAACGGGTATTACACCTGATAAAAAATAATTGGTTAGGGATTTATATTTAAGATCATAAGATCCAAAAAAGTGGGTGATATCTAACTTTTCACCTTTCAGTAAAGAAAAAGGAATGCATACGTCAGAATGCTCCTTTACACCACTCCAGAACTTACCTTCAAATCCTTTTTTGTGCACATTTTTAACGAGTAAAGTCCAACTATCATCTATTGCTCTTACATAAATAACGACACAGTCAACCAAGTGAGCAGCATCGCCTGAACGTGATATTGTATCTGGTGCAGGTTTTTGGTTTAGCTTTCTAAGAAGCCATAATTGGATAAAATTGATGCCGAACTCCTTTTGGCTTATAACTCCCTAACAATGGACAGTAACGCAAGCATGAAACTCCGGAGTGGAGATCCGAGCCAGCTTTCTGGCGTTGATTAGATTTTCTCATAGACTTGATTAATAAAGACTAAATCATCATTTGTAAACTCAGTAAATGCGCCACAATTTTTGGAAAATACGCCTTTCTCGACAATCCCCATAGTTAAGTCTTTAAGTTTTAGCACACACTCTTCTTTAGTTTCACAGTCTAGATTGAACATGCTCATAAGATCTGTAGTGAATGCTAAAGAGACTTGACCACCTGAATCGTACTTATCTTTTATGGCTACTCTAGCAATCGACTCAATTTCTTTAATAGATGCAACTGGCTCCTTTATTTTTCCACACCACCGAACTTCGCAATAATATCCAGGAACAGGATTGCTGATAATATTTTCGAAAATTTCATCAATGAGATTTTTGGCAGATTTTTCCTTGGTTTTTAATGCAATGGCTCCAACTAAAAATGGAAAGCTTATTCCATACTGGCCTCTGCCACTTTTAACCCACTTGTCTATAAGATCAAACCAAAAATGCATACGATTCTAATCCCTTGCCTTTACACATAACAGCTTTTAGTGCGCATGCGCATTTGATAAACCTATTATTTATGACATAACAAATCAAAACTATTGATTAATAAGCACTCTATCAGAGTAATGCTTAAAGAACGAGCACTCTTAATCGGAAGTTCGCATTGATACAAAGGTCTTACTGAAAGCCGTCGGTTAGTGCCTTTTATGGATGAGGAACGTGGGACAAGTAATTTTGTAGCAAAACTAAGTTAGCTTTAGATTTTTCGGTTAGCAGTAAATACCGTTAAATCGAAGAGATAGAATGACCAAGTGTAGATGCGGCTGAGGGTATCGAAAACAGGGATGTTTTCGTTAAGCGGCCATGGATGGCGTAAAGCGTCCCGAAGTAGCATCTGCACATTCGCCCACCGCAGGTGATTGAAAACCAGAATGCTTAACACCTAACCGCAGGCAATTCAATACATTGAAGCTCAATGTTACAACCCAAGCCCCAAAGGGGAATCTTTCCCCCTCCCCATAGGGATATGGGAGCAACTATCTTGGCTCTATCTGCTCCACCATCAACTGCAAGGTTTCATTGCCTCTGAACTCGTTGATGTCGAGTTTATAAACCACTTGCGCGAACTGAATGGTGGCATCGGGCCAAGTCTTTAAATCGACATTAAAGGCGATGGCATCCACCATGGTTTGACCGCACTCTGTTTCCAGCACCAGTTTAAGATGACGTTCGCCCACGATTCGCTGCTGAACAATCCTGAAATAGCCATCGAACAAGGGCTCTGGGAAATTCTGTCCCCAAGGGCCTGCATCACGCAGCGTTCTGGCAAGATCCATATTCATCTGCTGCGGTAACAGTTCACCATCGCTAAGCAACTCGCCGGTAAGTTGCTCAGGGGCTAACAGTTCACGTACAGCCAGATCGTAGGCTTGATTGAATCGGTCAAACTCGCCGGCTTTCAAGGAGAGTCCGGCCGCCATTGCATGACCGCCAAACTTAATGATCATTCCGGGATTTCGCGCATTGATCAGCTCAAGCAAGTCACGCATATGCAAGCCTTTGATTGAGCGCGCCGACCCTTTGATCTCTTCATTATTGGCCTTAGCAAAGGCGATCACAGGACGGTGATATCTGTCTTTAATACGCGAGGCTAAAATTCCGATAACCCCTTGATGCCAATCACTCTGATACAGGGCGATGCCCCAAGGCAGGTCGGCCTCATTGAGCGACAAGGCTTCGAGACTTTTTAATGCCTCTTGCTGCATATCCGACTCTAAGTCGCGCCTTTCGGCATTGAGACTGTCAAGTTCACTGGCCATGCGCCGAGCCAACATGATGTCATCGCAGAGTAAGGTTTCGACCCCAAGCGCCATTTCATCGAGTCGCCCTGCGGCATTTAGTCTCGGCCCGACGGCAAAACCAAAATCTGAGGCTACGATACGATGTGTATTACGTTTAGCTACCTCTAGCAAGGCGGTGATCCCAGGTCGACAACGTCCGGCACGCACCCTTTTAAGGCCGGCATCGACCAAGATGCGGTTATTAGTATCAAGGGACACCACGTCTGCAACTGTGCCCAGAGCCACGATATCCAGCAGCGTGGCGAGATTCGGCTCACCGATAGCTAAACGCTGAAACCAGTTACGCTGTCTAAGTTCGGCTCGCAGGGTGGTCATCAAATAGAAAGCCACTCCCACCCCTGCAATAGACTTACTGGCAAACTGACAATCCACTTGGTTGGGATTAACAATGGCATCGGCGTCGGGCACTTGGTTACCGGGTAAGTGATGGTCGGTAATGACCACTTGCATGCCGAGGGCTTTGGCGGCGGCCACCCCTTCGATAGAAGAGATGCCATTGTCGACGGTGATCAACAGCTCGGCACCTTTCTCGTAAGCTACGGCGACGATTTCGGGGCTGAGGCCATAGCCATAATCGAAACGATTGGGAATGAGATAATCGACCTGGGCAGCACCCATCATGCGTAGAGCGAGTAGACACACACTGGTTGAGGTTGCGCCATCGGCATCGAAATCGCCCATGATCAAAATCTTGCGGTTATCGGCCAGCGCATCGGCAATCAAACTCGCCGCCTGTTCAACGCCTTTCATGGTATTGGGTCTTAGCAGGTTAGCCAGCGCTAACTCGCAATCGCTGTCACTGCATCCCCGGCTGGCATAGATCTGTTTTAAGATGGGAGAAAGGTGGGCGGGAAGATGACTATCATCCACTTTAGGGCGACGAACTATCTTATGGATCACAATAAACACAGCCTGAGAAAACGATGGCTCTAGCTTAACAAAGCCTGTGCAATAACACACCGCAAAACTTGGGCCTGTTGAGCTTTGCTGTTTAGTATTTGTCCAAGGTAAAAGCCTTTGTTGCCATTTCTACTGCGTTAGCACTTTTTCATGTGGAATAAAAAAGGTGAGCCTTGGCTCACCTTTTACCTATCGTATGTTACATATCGAATGGGATTATTGTGTTGCTTCTAGCGCTTTAAACAGCTCTTTAGGTGGCTGATAGCCTGGGACCATGCTGCCATCTTCAAGCACGATAGCTGGCGTACCGTTAACGCCTAAGCTTTGACCTAAATTATATTGCTCGGCAATTTTCGCATCACATTTCTTAGCGTTAGCAACCGGCTTGCCCGCCTTGGCATCGTCCATCGCTTTTAACGGATCGGCGGAACACCAAACCGCGGCCATATCGCTGGCATTTTTAGACGCCGCGCCCTGACGAGGGAAAGCTAGGTAACGCACAGTAATGCCTAAATCATTGTATTCAGCCATCTGGTTATGCAGCTTACGGCAATACCCACAAGTGATATCGGTAAATACTGTCACCACATGCTTTTCGTTATCCGCTTTGTAAACCAGCATGTTTTTTTCAAATGGCTTAATTTGCGCTAAGCGAGGGCCGGCAAGAGCGGCTTCGGTCAGGTTTTTCATGCCTTGATTTAGATCGTAGATATTACCGTGAAGCAGTTTTGAACCATCTTCAGAGATATACAGCACACCACGGTTAGTGATGGCTTCATAAAGCCCTGGGATTGGCGAAGCATTTAAGCTTTGAACATCTACGTTCAAAGTGTCCGCCAATTTTTGTTTTAATTGCTCGGTATCATCTGCCGTGTTATTCGATGCCGCCATCGAAAAAGGCACCACCAGCATGGCACAGACTAAGGTTAGGGCTCGAGTAAACTTCATGAAAAATCCTGTACAGTATTTGCGTAAATAAAATCACTATGGGGTCATCACAATTAGACCCGACTAAGGGCTGAAAAGTTACATGGTCGCTGCATTGAAAGCAAATTATTCCCTGCTTTAGCGACCTAGAGTCAGTAATTTAAATGTTACAAAAATTAAGCAGCCTAGATTTAGCCTCTAGGATGATGCTGCTTATGAAGCTGGGACAGTCTGGCTTTCGCCACATGGGTGTAGATTTGGGTGGTCGATAAGTCACTGTGCCCCAACAGTAATTGCACTACCCGCAGATCGGCGCCGTGATTTAATAGGTGGGTGGCAAAAGCATGCCTGAGAGTATGCGGTGACAGGTGCACACTGATCCCCGCTCGCAGCGCATAAAGCTTGATGCGATGCCAGAAGGTTTGTCTGGTCATCATGGTGCCACGCTTGGAGGGAAACACCACGTCGCTACTGTGCCCTTTTAATAACTCAAAACGCGCCGAGGCCAAATAGGCTTCAATTTCATTGACCGCCATTTCTCCTAATGGCACCAGACGCTCTTTACTGCCTTTACCGATAATCCGTACCACGCCTTGGCGCAGACTCATCTGATCCATGGTTAAACTCACCAATTCTGTCACCCGCAGACCACTGGCATACAGCAGTTCTAACATGGCACGGTCGCGACACTCGACGGCATCTTCGACATTGGGTTCACTTAATAACCGGTCGACATCGGCCTCGCTGAGTGAGTCGGGTAACTTTCGTGCCAGTTTTGGCGGCTTTATCATGGCCACAGGGTCGACAGCCAACTGCTTTTTCAGCAGCAAATATTTATAGAAGGCCCGCAAGCTGCTAAGCACTCTGGCACTGCTGGTTTTAGCAAAGCCTTTATCGAACCGAACACTGAGGTAATCGCGGATCAACTGCTGATCGGCATCTAGCAAACGGCGCTTTTTAGTCTGCACAAACTTATCAAAATGACACAAGTCACTGCGATATGCCTGCAAGGTGTTGTCACTCAGCCCCTTGCGAGACCACAAGTCATCGAGAAAAGGCTCGATTAACTCATCCATTTGATAGTGTTTCTGGCTATTTGCCACGGGATCCCCCATAAAAAAACGGTGCTAACAAGTTAACACCGTTATATTACGCGACAAAATAAGTGACGATCAATTTACGGCAGTCTGTTGCGTCGATCCTTTAATAAATAAACAAACCACAATGGCCACCGCAGTTGGTAATAACCATGCCATACCTTCGGCAAATAATGGCATACCACTAAACAGGCTCATATCGAAACCCGCGGCACTTAAACCATCAATGATGCCAAAGAACAGCGCCACACTCAGTACCGCACGATGGGCCAATTCCGGCTTAGCAAAACGTTCGGTTAAGTAGGTCACAGCGACCAAGGCAATCGCCACAGGATAAATGGTCACTAACACTGGAATGCTAATTTTAATTAGCTCGGCTAGACCCACATTGGCCACGATCGCACAGCTCACGCTCATCACCACAGCCAATAAGCGATAGGAAAGCTTAGGCATCAACTCATTAAAGTATTCGGCGCAGGCAGACACTAAACCTACGACAGTGGTTAAACAAGCTAAGGTCACGACAGCGGCCAATAATATTTGTCCTAACTCACCAAACTGGCTATTAACGTAGTTCGTTAGAATCACGCCACCATTGTCGGCACCTGCGGCTAATTCACCGGCACTGGCACCTAAGAAAAACAATGAGATATAAACAAAAGCCAAACCTGCAGCGGCAATTAAGGCTGCACGGATAAGATACTTAGTCTGCTCTTTGGGTTCGTCGACCCCTTTCTTGCGTAAAATATCGATAATCAACATACCGAAAATCAGCGAAGCCAAGGCATCCATGGTGTTATAACCATCGAGTATTCCTTTCACCAAGGCGTGCGATTGATATTCACCTACGGCTTGTCCCACGTCAGAGCCAGGTAAAATTAGCACCGAAAGTGCCAAGCCAACCAATAACACGATCATAATGGGGGTAAGGACTTTACCAACGCTATCAAGTAACTTGCCGGGAAACAGAGACAACATCATGGCGATACCGAAAAAAACTAAGGTATAAAGCAACTGTGAGCTATTGAAAACGATACCCGCCAAGGTGAAGGTCTGTTCGCTATTTTCAATAAACGGCTTGAAGCCCATTTCATAAGCCACTAAGCCCGCACGCGGCGCCGCAAAAGCTGGACCGATAATAATATAGATGGCGATTGCAAACGCGGTTGCCGCAAATGCAGGTAATAAGCCCATCACTTTACCCTGAGCTTTCGCCACGGCAATCAAGGTGATCAGAGGTAAACTAACGGCGGTAAGTAAGAAGCCAATCATCGCCAGCGGCATATTTTCACCGGCTAAGAATCCTGCCAATGGGGGAAAAATCAGGTTACCTGCACCTAAGAAAAAGGCAAAGGTCATAAACCCCAAACCCAGTGTATCGGTCAAACTCATTTTACTCTTGTGCACAAAAAGGCCTCGTTAATCTGCTTTTATAATTATATTAATAACTTACATATTGGAAGGTGATATGCTCCCAATCAAATTCAGTGTAAAAATTTAATTACACCACTTAATGGTAAATCTAATCCAGATTGGATTACTTTTTGAACAACAGCAGGATTAACTGACGCTAACAATGCATTCAAACTCGATTACCTAGCTTAATTTACGGCTTCTGGCCTTAAATTAAGGCCATACTATTAGCAAACTCTCTGTAGATTAACAAGCAAACGGTCTGGGTTTAGGCCAATTAACAGCAAGAATTTAACAACTAAGCCGCCTGCCGATCACAGCTATTACAACTGGGCGTACATCCCCTTAGAGAATCTGACTAACACTAGTGACACTCATCGATCTGCTGTTTAGTCGCGCGCCGATGTCGTACAATGACGAGTCGTTTCACTCATATCCGATCACCATGCCTTTCAGTTTTAAACAATTCCATATAGATGATTCGCGCTGCGGCATGGCTGTCAGCACTGATGGCGTCGTTTTAGGGGCTTGGGCACCACTGGCTCAGGCTAAAAGGATTGTCGATATCGGTGCCGGTAGCGGCTTATTATCCCTAATGGCTGCTCAGCGCAGTCAGGCCAAGATCACTGCCGTCGAGATAGATAACGACGCCGCGTTAGATTGCCAAAGCAATATCGACGCCAGCCCTTGGGCCCATCGAATTGAGTTACAACATCAGAGCGTATTGCATTGGGCCAGTACCGCAGAACATAGCTTTGATCACATTGTGTGTAATCCGCCCTACTTCGCCAATGGGCCACAGTCGGAAGATCAGCGCCGCGCCACCGCCAGACACACCGACAGCTTAGACTTCGATTCGTTACTTGGAGTGATAGGCCAGATCATGAGTGAACAGGGACAAGCGAGCCTGATTTTACCTTCGGCTAGCCTGAGTGCCTTTATCTCCTTGTTGAATCAGCATCGGCTGGCACTACTGACTCGGGTCGATGTTATCAGCGTAGAAGGAAAAACGCCCCATAGACACTTATTGCTCCTGGGACATCAAGCGCAACTTGATGATCAACGACAGGCAAACGAGCCGCAGATACACAGCTTAACTATTCGCACTCCTTGTGGTCGTTATAGCCCTGAAATGGTTGCGCTTACACAGGCATTTTATTTAAAGCTGTAGCAAAAACTCCCCTCTGAACTAAACTTCGAGCTCCTCGCACTTGGCACGGTTTTAGTTGTATAATGCCGCGCTATTATTTATTGAGACGCTGCGCATGCAATTTGAAGATTTTCACCTTGATGAAACCTTACTCAACTCACTCAAGGCTATGGGGCACAATACCCCAACGACGATTCAGCAACAGACCATTCCCCTCGGGCTAGAGCAGCAAGATATTCTTGCGCGCGCGCCTACAGGAACGGGAAAAACTGCAAGTTTCTTGCTGCCAGCACTGCAACACCTGATCGACTTTCCACGCCGCTTTTCTGGCAATGCGCGAGTATTAATCCTGACGCCAACTCGTGAATTAGCCAGCCAGGTCCACCGATATGCATGCCATTTAGCCACAGGTCTCGATTTGGATATCGCCATTGTTACTGGCGGTGTACCTTATGCACCACAAGAAAAAGCGCTCAAAGAAAATATCGATATCTTAGTCGCCACTCCTGGTCGTCTGATGGAGTATTTGGATAAAGAGCTATTCGAACCCCAAGATATCGAAACCTTAATCATCGACGAAGCCGATCGTATGTTGGATATGGGCTTTAGCTCAGTAGTACAATCTATCGCTATTGCGGCTCAAGGCCGTAAGCAAAATATGTTGTTCTCAGCCACTTTAGAGGGCGGTGGAGTCAGTCGTTTTGCTCAAGGCTTGTTGAACAATCCGGTGACCATAGAAACTAAGCCTCCTCGTAGCGAGAAAGCCAAGATCCACCAATGGATCCATTTGGCCGATAATCGCGAACATAAGTTTGCACTGCTATGCAACATCCTTAACCGTGAAGAAGTTACACGCGCCATCGTGTTCGTTAAAACCCGAGAAGTGGTTGCTAGTCTTGAAGGACAACTGCGCCAAGTCGGTATCGACTGCGCCTTTATGCGCGGCGATATGGAACAAAAAGCGCGCTTCCAAGCATTAGGTCGTTTCACCAAGGGCGAAGTTAATGTGTTACTGGCGACCGATGTGGCCGCTCGTGGTATCGACGTGGATGATATTACCCATGTGATTAACTTCGACATGCCACGCTCTGCCGACACTTATGTTCACCGTATCGGTCGTACCGGCCGTGCGGGTAACAAGGGCACAGCAATTTCACTGGCCGAAGCCCATGATATGCGTGTGGTCGCCAAAATTGAGCGCTATATCGAGCAACCGTTAAAACGTCGTATTATCGAAGAGCTACGTCCTAAACATAAAGAGGCTCGTCCACCTTCGAAAAAGAAAACCAAGGCTAAAGAGAAAAGCGTCAGCAAAAAACAAAAAGCACTAAAGAAGAAAAAATAACCAAGCTGATATTAAGCAATTTAAAAACGCCTTTTTTAAGGCGTTTTTTTTTGAATAAATGTAACAACCTGCTTCAATGTTGTTGAAGCCATCTTCAATATCAATACCTTATACCATCTCTCAGCACACAAACTTGTCACACTTTAATTACAAAAATCCTTTTGCCCCAAGGGCAGACTCTGGTAGTTTATAAGGCAAGCAATTCAGCATGGAATAGCACTAAGTCAATGATTAAAATAATTATACGAAGAAGCCTGCCTCTTATTATCCTAGTTGTATTTATTGGGCTAGCTCTATTATTGATGAGCACCAAACAAGCACCGGAACAAAAAGAGGATGAAATCCCCGTACCTATCGTCGATGTATACGATGTGAAACAAGAAACGGTCTCGCTCAATCTCCCCTCTTATGGGGTCGTCACGCCGAAATACAAGACCTTCTTGGTGACTGAGGTACAAGGACGTTTACTACATATCTCTGATAAGTTCGTTGCTGGCGGAGTAGTCAAACGCGGCGATACCTTAGCCGAAATTGAACCGTCAGATTACCAAGCCGATCTAATGCAGGCTCAAGCCAGTTTGGCTCAAGCCAGAGCGCAGCTTGATGAAGAGATAGCCCTGGGTGAAGTCGCGAAAAAAGATTGGGAAGATTACCAAAAAGGTCCAGCGCCAGAATTGGGGTTACGTATTCCTCAGTTGAAGCAAGAACAAGCCAACGTCAAATTTGCCGAAGCCGCACTAGAGAGAGCACAGCGTAACTTAAAGCGTACCGTGATCCGTGCCCCCTTCGACGGCATTATCAAGGCGCGTTCGGTGGACCTTGGCCAATATGTCACCATAGGAACCACCTTAGGTGAACTGTATGACACCGCAACTGCAGAAGTTAGACTGCCCATTGCGAACAACGAATTAGCTTATCTGGAATCGATTGATAATCCCGATACCGAAGTGACCCTCAGCACTGAGCTAGCCGAGCGACAAGTCACCTGGAAAGGTAAAATCATTCGTAGCGAAGGGGTTATCGACGCTGAAAACCGTATGGTCTATCTGGTTGCCGAAGTTAAAGATCCATATTTGAGAGACAACAAGGCTCCCGGCCAGTTACCACTGAAATACGGCAGTTTCGTCACCGCAGTGATCAAGGGCCGAACCGTAGATGGTATCGTTAAACTGCCTCGCCACGTTGTGAGAAAAGATCGCGTTGCCGTGGTAAAAGATGACAATACCCTAGAAATTCGTCAGGTAAACATTGTTCGTTCTGATATCGACTCTGTGTATATCAAAGGCAGCCTGCAAGATGGCGAGCGGATCTCGCTGACCAATGTCAACAATATGGCCACTGGCCAGCTTGTTAAAGTGATTGGCGAGCAAAAAAACAGCTCTGACATTGATGACTCTGAGGGCGCATCGAATGACACCTTAATGGCAGCGGGCGATAAATAATGGACACAAACAAAGGCGTAATTGCTTGGTTTGCCCGCAATAGTGTTGCAGCAAACTTGCTGATGATCATCTTGCTGGTCGGTGGTCTGTTTAGCACCATTATGATCAATAAAGAGATTTTCCCCTCTTTCGAACTCAACTACCTGCAAATTTCAGTTGCCTACCCCGGCGCTGCACCGCAGGAAATTGAGGAAGGGATTAACATCAAAATTGAGGAAGCACTGCAAGATATTACTGGCATCAAGAAGATCACCTCTGTCGCCAGTGAAGGCTCCGGCAGTGTCAGTATCGAAGTTGAAGATGGCTACGACCCGCAAGAGATCCTCGACGAGGCAAAACTGCGCATCGATGCCATCGCGACTTTCCCTGAGAATATCGAAAAACCTAATATCTACCGTATAAAACCAGAAAATAATGTCATTTGGGTCTCTGTCTATGGCGACATGGATCTGCATGAAATGAAAGAACTGGCGAAAACGGTTCGTGAAGAGATCACTAACCTACCTGCGGTCACTCGTGCCCAAGTAACTGGGGTTAGAGATTATGAAATTAGTATCGAGCTTTCGGAAAACAAGCTACGTGAATATAGCCTAAGTTTTGCCGACGTCGCCCTAGCAGTACGCAACTCTTCGCTGGATCTTCCAGGTGGTTCAATTAAAGCCGAAGATGGCGATATTCTGCTACGTACCAAAGGCCAAGCCTATAATGCCGATGACTTTTCGCAAATTGTGGTTAGCACTCGTCCCGATGGCAGCCGTATCATGCTGCCTCAGGTCGCCACCATTCAAGATGGCTTTGAAGAGCGCTTAGATTACACCCGTTTCGATGGTAAGCCAGCGGCGATTATTGAAGTGCTCAGCGTCGACAAACAAAACGCATTGGATATCTCTGCGCAAGTCAAAGATTACATAGAAAAGCGCCGCGCGACCCTACCGGCTAATGTGCAATTAGACACTTGGGGCGACTTAACCCATTATCTAAAAGGTCGCCTAAACATGATGTTATCTAACATGTTTTATGGTGCCTTGCTGGTCTTCATTATCTTAGCCTTGTTCCTCGATTTGAGACTGGCGTTCTGGGTAATGATGGGACTACCTGTGTGTTTCCTTGGTGCTATGTTCCTTATGCCACTGGAACCTTTCTCCATGTCAATCAACATGCTGACCCTATTTGCCTTTATTCTGGTGCTGGGGATAGTGGTCGATGACGCCATTGTCATTGGGGAAAGCGCCTATACCGAAATAGAAAACCACGGTCACTCCCTCGATAATGTGGTCAAAGGCGCATTAAAAGTCGCCATGCCCGCAACCTTCGGGGTACTGACTACCATCGCCGCCTTTATGCCAATGTTGATGGTTTCTGGCCCGATGGCGATTATATGGAAATCCATCGGTTTGGTGGTGATCCTCTGTCTGGCTTTCTCACTCGTCGAGTCAAAGTTAATTTTACCGGCTCACTTAGCTCATTTAAAACCAAGAAAACCCAATCCTAAACCTAATGTTTTTGTGCGATTTAAGACTGAGCTTAACAACAAGGTGCAGCACTTTATTCACCATAACTATCGCTCGTTTATCGGCAAATGTATTCGCCAGCGTTATAGCGTAGTCGCCACCTTTATCGGTGTACTCATCTTGTCTATAGCCTTGGTCGCCAGTGGTAAAGTACGTTGGGTATTCTTCCCAGATATCCCATCTGACTTTATCCAAGTTCATCTGGATATGGATGTGGGTAGCTCTGAAGCCAATACCTTAAAGGTGGTAAAAGAGATTGAAGATGCACTCTACACCATGAATGATGAGATGCAGGAAAAGTATGGCTACCCTGTTGTTAATCATAGTTTTATCAGCATGAATTCACGTACATCTGCATTTATCTTTGCCGAGCTGACCAAAGGGGAAGATCGCGATGTCGATGGTGTCACCATTGCTGCTGCATGGCGTCAAGCCTTGCCTGAACTGATCTCGGTTAAAAAGCTCAATATCAATGCCAGCACTAACGAAGGCGGTGGGGACATCTCCTTTAGGTTGACCTCGAGCGATCTAAGCCAATTATCGTTAGCGGCTGATGAACTAAAACAGAAGCTGAGAACCTATGAAGGGGTTTATGACATCTTCGATAACTACTCCTCTGGTAGCCACGAGATCCGCTTAGCCATTACTCCTGAGGCTGAAGCATTAGGTTTAACCTTGTCGGATCTAGCGAGCCAAGTACGCTATGGATTCTATGGTTTCGAAGCTCAGCGTATCTTGCGCAACAAAGAAGAAGTCAAAGTCATGGTGCGATATCCATTGGATCAGCGACGCACCGTCGGCGACTTAGAAAATATGATGATCCGTACGCCTCAAGGCACTTTGATGCCATTCTCGTCGGTTGCCAAGATAGAGTTAGGTGATTCCTACTCTTCTATCACCCGTGTCGATGGACGTCGTGCGATCACCATTGTTGCCAGTGCCAATAAAAATGTGGTCGAGCCCTCTAAAGTGGTTGGCGAAATCCAAAAAGATTTCTTCCCCTATCTTCAGGCTAAATATCCTCATATTTCGACCGATTTAGACGGTGGGAGTGCCGATGAGCAAAGCGCGATGGTTGGGCTACTGCAAGGTTTCTTCTTCGCCATGTTTACCATCTACGCCTTAATGGCCATTCCACTGAAATCTTATAGTCAGCCGCTGATCATCATGTCAGTAATTCCCTTCGGTATTATTGGTGCCCTGTTTGGTCACTTTATTCTTGGGTTATCCATGAGTGTGTTGAGCTTGTGTGGCATAGTGGCATTAGCAGGGGTGGTGGTGAATGACTCCTTGATTTTGGTTGATTTCGTTAACCGCGCCAGAGAACAGGGATTGGGACTGGTGGAGTCAGCCATTGACGCCGGCTGTTATCGCTTCAGGGCGATTATCTTAACCTCTATGACCACCTTTGTGGGTCTGGTTCCTATCATTATGGAGAAGAGCCTGCAGGCACAAATCGTGATTCCGATGGCAGCTTCATTAGCCTTCGGTATTTTGTTCTCCACTGTGGTGACCTTAATTCTGGTACCTGTGTTATACATTATTTTGAATGATTTTAGTGTTAACCTACGCCGCTTCTACCATTGGTGGTGGCGTCCGAAACAACAAGAAGCCAACCACTAAAATTTATTATAAATCAGGTGTACCGACACCAAATTTACAGAATTAGGTTGATTGAAGAAGGGAGGCATTGCCTCCCTTTTTGATCTAAGCAACATTTTATATTAGCCAAGCCCGTTACACTGTACTCATTGTTCACCGTGAAAATTCAACCATGAGCCAATCCACTCTCGTTTATGATATTCGTAACAGCCGCTACCTTAATATCACTGGTCGCTGCACGCTTCGTTGCCAATTTTGCCCTAAACATAATGGCAGCAAACAAGTGCATGAATATCAACTGGATCTAGACCACCAGCCCACAGCCCAAGAGCTTATTCCATTGCTTGGTGATGTCAGCCAGTTTGATGAATATGTGTTTTGTGGATACGGTGAGCCCACTTTAAATCTAGCCACTTTGATAGCCGTTGCCAGCGAGATAAAACGTTTAGGCGGCCAAGTCAGAGTAAATACCGACGGCCTAGGTAACCTGTTTCATCGACGTAATATACTCCCCGAACTTGCTCCAGTGGTTGATGCTCTGTCTATCTCACTGAATGCCGATAACGAAACGGCATATGTGCAACATTGTCAGCCGAAACTAAAGGACTCTTATGCCGCAGTCAGAGCATTTATTCGACAAGCTCCAAACTACATCAATAAGGTACAAGTCTCAGCCATTGAGGGGCTTGAAGGGGTGAATATAGAACGTTGCCGTGACTTTGTTGAATCAGCAAATGCCGAATTTAAACATCGTCATTTAGGCATAGTAGGATAAGGTAAATCTAGCTTCATCGCCCTTGTATCTGACTGTAACAAGCCGCTAGAATCGTGCTAACATAAGCGCAAAATCACTTGGAATAATCTCTCTCAATGCTGAAGCAAAAAACTCAACTGCTGCTCGCCGGCCAAGGGCTTCATTGGTCAACCCAACGTATTGTTTCAGTGGCGACCCAGATTACTATTTTGCTGATTAGCATGGTGTTGCTCACCAAGGTCATTATCACCATTGGTGAGCGTCGCCTTCAGGAAGATTGGGCGGCACAGCGTTATAGTGAACTGCAGACCGTCGGCACCCTGCTAGCCGACAGGGTTTCCTTTCAGCAATTTAGAACCCAAATGTTTGCCAGCTCCGAGTTACTTAAACGCTACCTAACGATTCCCAGTGAAGAAAGGCAGAAAAAGTTACAGCAAAACTGGACAGGTATGACGGGCAATACTCCGGAATTGTTAGATATCGCCCTGTTCGATGCTCAAGGAGAATTTAAATTTTCCACCACTAACTTATTTAGCCGCCAACCTTTACCCGCCTCATTACTGGGTGGCGCTCGCAATATGGGCGGCTCTGAAATCTATACCTCGCCACTAGAGTTTATCCCAATCAATGGCAAACTTGAGCCCTACATGTATCAGCTGGCGTGGCTGGAAAATCCCGATCAGACGATTCGCGGTTACCTAGTGACCTATCAGTCCATGAGCCGCATGTTGAAAAGTATTAAGCCAGGATACTCGGCACTTGAAGCGCCGCTGTTGATGTTAGATACCCAAGGGCTTATCTATGCTGGTGTCGATAAGAAGCTTAACGTTAATCGTATTCCTGACATAATGGGCGGTAGCCTACGCCAAAGCTACCCGGCTTTGTGGCGCAAAATGGCTAATACCAACTTTGGTCAGTTTCATGGTGACGACGCCACTTTCGTATATTTAAAAATTGAGTTAACCACGCAATATGAGACTCGCCGCGAATACTATCTAGCTTCTTATGTGCGTAACAGTGAGATTGCGGAAAACTTTTCCGACTGGAGCAATGTGCTGATTGTGGGTGCCATAGTGATGACCTTACTCGGGATCCTGTTGATCTTCCTCAGCCATGCTTATCGCATTGGTCAACGTTCAAGAGAATTTAGCATCGAGCTAGCCAATAGGTTATTTAGCAGCGATATCGGCTGCATTATCGTCAATGAAAACAACCGTGTGGTTACAGCGAATGAAAAAGCCGCAAAGCTGCTGAGCATGCCTTTAGATGAACTTTCCGATCGGAATTTACAGCGCATTTTGCAACTGGAAAATGATCAATACGGCGAGATCATCGAGCAACTCCAAAAGAATAATAAATGGCATAGTGTTATCGATTTTGAAGAGCAATATGGTTGTAGTCTGTCGGTTACCGTCAGCCAATCTAAGCGCCGTAATAAGAAAGGCAGCTATTTGGTGGTCACCTTCGAAGATATTTCTCAGCTAAAGCAAGTGCAACAACAGGCTCATTTGAGTCAATTACTCAACGACAACGCCGTAGCCAGCGCCTTGTTGCAAGCCAATGGTGATTTGCTATTAAGCAACGACGAATTTTTACAGCTGTTTGCAATTCATGATGTCAGCGATAAAAAACTCACTCAACTGCTCAACAATGACATCGAAACCCAATGGTCGCGAATTGTTCAACAGCTGCAATTACAAGGCACCTGGAAGGGGCAAGTGCTTTGCAATCCTGACAGTAAAGAAAACAACAGCCTGCAGGCGACACTTAAAGGCCATTTAGATCAAGCCGGTGAAGTGGAATATATTGTGTGTACATTAGAGTCCTGCTCCCAGAATTACCTTGATCAGCACCGCGGTGAGTTTATGCCACATCGCAGTACCATCTTGATTAATCACAAAGATCTGGAAGATTATTTCAGCGGTCTGGACAAGGCCAGCCGTGAAGACTCCAGCCTGTTGTTATTAGACATTACTGCAGAAAGCATGCTCAGCCACATGAGCGATATTGGCCAGTTAGAAAGCCGTCAGCGTGAAGTGGAGATCCACATTCTAAAATCGTTGCCATCAGGCTATCAAATGTCCCACTGGCAGCTGGGTAAGCTAATTGTCATCATGCCGAATACTCATTCCGATGAAGCACACCACTTCGCCTTGAGCACCCTTGATAGTCTAAACGAAATAGGTTTAGGCGCGGGTATATGTATGGGGATCGCCAGTTATCAGCCAGAGCAAACCTTAGAGCAATACATCAACAATGCCGAAGTGGCACTTAAGCGGGCTAAACAGATTGGTGAGAAAAACATCTGTCAGGCCTTTACCCGCCAGTCCTAAGCTGCCATTTTGAAACTAAAAAGGCACTTATCGATTAAGTGCCTTTTCTTTTGAGCCGAACTTTCCGTCACTATACCAATCAGTATAAAGAGGAGATCGCTCTGCGAGAATTTAGTGCTTCTGATACCGATTGGTATTACTTTGTCTCTTCAGTAAGTTCGCTGCCAATAGGCTCAACACCATCGGGCAATTTACTCTCGGTAATTTCGATAATACTCGAACGATTCATAATGATCTTATAGCGGGCAAACTGTGGATTTTCTCGTCCTTCTGTCAGTCTTAACACTAAATACACTTGGTAACGTCGCTCCACCGAATCACTGCTTATCTTCCCATCGGCTTCTTTATATATCTTTGCCTTGCCCCGCTCAAGATAGCGAGCAAAGGGCACTAAGCTAAAGTTGACCTGCTCTTGTATGGTCGAATAGCCCGCCAAGAAACCTTTTTGCGATATTCGTGAGCTGATACCGTAATGCAAAATATCGGCATCCACCTTATTCTGGCTATGACGTTGATTGAGGATCTCATCAATCTCACTAGGAAGATCTTTACGCTTGATAAAATCGATCCACACCAGCTGGCGACCGATCACCGCCTGACTTGTGGTATCTCTTAATATCCTGCTCCAGCGAGGTCGCCCTTTTTGGATCATGCGCCATAAAGCGTTGCGGATATCCTCTTTAAATATTTCACGAAAGCCATAAATCACCGCAAGCGTCAGCACCAACGACAGTGTCAGGCCACTAAACACCCCTTGTGCCTTAATGATCAACGCCGACACCACTAACATTACAAAGCCGGTTGCGATACCTGTGGTGAGTTTTTTCAGCCCCACGCCTAAGGTCTTTAACTCCTCTTTGAGTACTACCCCTTGCTGGATCAAACGGCGTAGTAGCAACATTTTATTGGAGATACGGTTAGGGTCGTCTTTGGTTTGTGATGAGTTGTAATCTTTAGATTCACGATAGCTGCGCTCATTACGACACAGGGTTAACACCTCTTCAATGATGTCACTATAATCGCTGCTACGTGGCGCATGAGCCATGAGTTTCAACAACTGTTGTTCACAAAACCAAGATAAGTAATTATCTGAATTCTCGAAATAATGCTTCCATTTAGGCTCACTTGGTTCATTACGACGAAACTTCTTCAGCAACTGAGTCACAATTTCACTGAGATCTTTAAGCGCACTATAAAACTGAGCGACATCGTCGATTTGTGACAGCTCTTTACGATCAGTCTCAATGGCGACTGCAAATTGATAGGCAAACAGGTTGAGATAGAGTCGAAACTCTTCCACGGTACGCTTATTCTGGCTGATAAATCGCCCTTGCACTAAGGGGAGGTGTAAGCCAGATGAGTAGTAAGAACGACGCCCAACAATGGCTGAGTGGTAATATTCCTCTTCGTCTAGGCTTTGTGGGTTAATCCCCATCTCGGTAGGCAGAAAAAAATACAGATCTAAGCGTCGATGATCCCCCTCTTCCATCTGGTGGGTAAATTTTATCGACAGCGACTCTTCACGCTTTACATTGACCTTAGACACAAAACCTCAAATAACCAGAGTAATAGATTGATAGACTCGTTATCTAGTTGAGGAAATTAATGCACTAGACGGCAACCACATACGGTATTGCTGGGTTGAAACAGCACCACGGCGTAATCTCGATGTTGGTCGAAATCTAATAACTCGATAGACAAGTTATGCATGCCTTTGCTGTCTAAGTTGAAGGAACTGATATAAGACAGGTATTGCATATGCCGTGGCATCTCCTCTACCTGATTATGATCACTCTCCTCTTTAGTGTAAACAGAGAAATTAAAACGTTCAGCTTGTTCATCATAATCAAGCAGTTTGCCCTGCATACGAATGGTACCTGCCGAGCTACCATCGAGATTAAAATAGCGGTAATTAATCTGTGCCTGCTGAGATTTCGCCATGATATCCACCAACAAATAGTGGCGACCGTCATCGCTTTTCACATAAGGGGTATCGAATAGCTCAGAGCTACAACTGAGCATTAATGATTTAGAGGGAAATAGATAGCGATAACTAACGGTAATGCTTACCAGCAATAGCAGTAATACAACTAGGTTAATACTCCACAATACTCTTCTATTCACAGAGCGATACCTCATCGAACCACAGCTTAGAAATAAAGGATTTTTGCTGGCGGTAATCCGTTAACTTCAGGTTTCTCACTAAAGATAAGCCCATCTTCTCGCCACGCATGGTGATATTAAAAACCTGCTTATCATGAGATAAAGACAAGTAGATCTGACGCCAAGGCGTGTTATGGCACAAGGCAAAATCTTGCGATAGGCGTTCAGATAAGTCGATTAAAGAACGGTTATTGGTATTCGACTTTGAATAGCTAATGATTTCGATTTGCTGCCCAGAATCTAAGGTGATCACCTGGCGAGAAAAAGGCTGAGTATGCAGGGGTTTCTGATGATCAGCATAATACCATTGCAGTGCAACGCCCACAGCCAATAGTAGAACCAACACGCCTACCCAAGCTTTAAACTTGCGATGATATTTACCGAATAACCAGGTAATGCAAGCCTGATAGTATCTATCGACTTTATGGCCAATCAGTCTGGAAGTCGAAACGTTGAGACGTTTATCTATCTTTAAACGATAGCCTTTCCCCTTTACGGTTTCGATCATATGCTCATGCATCGGCCCTAAAAAAGAGCGCAGCATAAATACGGCACGCGTTACCGATGAATCACTTAATGCAGGATGATCTTCATCGCCAACACCAAGCTTCTCCTTGGAGACAATTTTATTCTTATTGGCAACAAGTAAACTTAACACCTGTAATTCGGCACGAGGTAAATGCCACACATCACCATTCAGTTGATTGGTCAGCAGCCCTCTTTGGCTATCAAATAGGCAATCACCTAATTGCATTGCTATCTACCCTGTCATCAGTAACCCAGACAGCTTATTTAAACTGGCCAAAAAATTCTGTGATCGCCTCTATTTCCTTAGAATTGTTATGGTATTCAAATAAAATTAAGCATTAGATTTTTCACATATGAGATCGATATCACACTCTTCATGGCAATAATTTACAGTTAACGACATGGCTTAATATTGATGAATTAACATGAATGAGCCAAATAAGGTGACCCCTGTCACACCACAAGCGTTTTTACAGTGTAGATGTGGCTCGATTAATCTACCAAACCGATACAGAACCCAATCAAAAAACTCATAATTCATTGGCAAGCTTCATTAGCTTGCCATCACACTATTTGCAGTTCTCACCTCCCACAATGGCTCCAACCTTCTAGGTGCAAACATTTTTCATCAACATTTTTTATCAAATAATTATTAAATAACACTATCCATGTGAGGACACTTTCATGACAATAAATAGACGCCAAGCACTCACCAAAATTATTGGTATCAGCACAGCGGCTGCCGGTGCAACATTAATGGGAACCTCTGCCTTTGCAGGAACGGATGCGCAAGGAAACTTTCGCTTAGAATTGGGCGACAAATTAAAGTATGTACCGCTGGATGCTATGGCTACAGCTAAGCTGGCTTATGAAACAGGCGGCGGATGTATGCATCAGGTATTCCACGCTTTAGTAACTATGCTGGCTAATTCTTCCAGTGCCGATGCGGCAAAATTCGCCACTATCCCAACGGCCATTGCAGGCTATGGCGCAGCGGGTATTGCTGCTCAAGGTACTGTATGTGGCAACATTAACGCCACAGGTATGTTAGTCAATATTCTCGATGACCTAAACGGTCAAAACTCAGCCGTGATCGGCGCAACTTTCCGTTACTATGAAAATGAAGAGCTGCCTTTTTCAAGTGATGAGTTTGTTGCAGGCATAGGCTCTACCGCAGAAAAAACAGCGCTTGTAGGTGCTTCCTCTATCGCCAACAGCGTACTTTGCCACTCTTCAATCAGTAACTGGTCTAAAGCTTCAGGGTTAACTTTTGCTGAAAAAGGCGAGCGTTGTAAGCGTCTATCAGCTTCTATAGCCTATCACTTAGTCGAGCTACTCAACCGTGCTTACAATGGTGAAGATATTGCCGCGCTATCCGAATCTAAACCTTCAGCGGATGCACAAAACTGTCAGAGCTGTCATGGTGTTGACTCAACAATGGGCAGTGCTGCCAGCGTTAAAACTGATATGGAATGTACCACATGCCATACCGGACACTTTAACTAAGGAGTCCTCATGAATAACAAACTGATAACCGGCCTATTGGGCTCTTTATTAATATGTACAGGCTGTGGTAGCGACGATGCAGATGAAGAAGTCGTTGTCACCCCCCCACCCGTAGAAGTCACAGATAGTGTTGATATTAAAGATGCGACTTCGATAAACCTTGAGTTAGTGAGTTTCGATGGTGTTAGTGGAGCTTTAAGCTTCAACTTAAGCGACGCAGATGCGGTAGCCATTACTAATGCACAAGATTATCACATTACCTACTTCGGCTTTCCTGATGACAGCAGTTCGTCAACAAAAGCCAAAGCATGGAAGCGCTGGCATGTTACCACCAGCTACGATTGCGACACTGCCGCAGCCAATTGTGAAGGCATATTGCAAGAAACTGAACAAGGCAGTTACACCTTCGATGCTACGGGTCTAAATTGGGATGAAAATACCGCTGCAGGCTCAGTGAAAAAATATAAAGTCGCCATTCAAATTAAAGGCGCGCAAGCAGACAACGATTTGATTTTACAGCCAGCAATGTAAATCACTGCACCATTTGGAGAGCGTAAGCTCTCCTTTTTTTATCCCAGCACTGGTCATCACCACAAGGAAACACAACCTAGGTTCATCATTAACAATAACGGGATAAGCAAAGACTGAATTGCTAAACAAATAAGACAAAGCCACTAAATCTGTGTTACCCGATTCAGTGGCTACAGAAAGATTAAGCGTTAGATTAGAATAAACGAGGCGTTATAGCTCACAGATCCACAAAGAGTTACCAGGACAGAATTGCAATACGGCGTAACCTTTTTCAATCTCCATCACGACCACTCTGACATCGAATAATACCGACTCGCCAAGCTCTATCGTTTCTTGAGCGAAATTAATAATATCGGCGATATCTTGTAGCTGCCAATCATCGTTATCACCGGTATCAATTTCGGCGCTATCCACTTGCAGTCGATAATCTAAGTTGGTGACATCCAGCTCTTTAAAGCTGCCCGACAAGCTTGCTCGACTCGCGACCTCACCGTCATCGAGAAATTCATAATTGAAGGTCACCAATTGCCCCATAGTCTCGATATTTAGCAAGACTTCCGAGCGTAAATCCCCACCTGCCTCAAAGGATTTAGAAAAACAAGAAAAATTAAGGTGTTTAGGTTCACTCTTAAATGATTGCCAGGTCGATAACCCTGCTCCCACAATAATAAATAAGCCAAACCAAGACAGCAGTTTTACTCGCTGACTGACAAAACGTTTAATCATTAGATACATATCTCCATTGATTTCAGCCAAGGCTGATCAATAAATTTGAAGTCATTTTCGGGTGCGATGGCTTTAACATTCTTGATAGCCAGTCCCTGCTGGTCGTAACGCTTCAATGCGATATTGAGTACCCTTTCGTCTTTTGAAAGCGAATAAAACATTTTCTCCCAATCCAAGTGATCACAACCTTGTAGTTCGGCTAAAAAATGATTCACATTGGGATTGGCATCTTGTGCCACTTCATCAGAAGAGAACACCGAGTAATAACCTAAGCTGCCATTTTGAGTTATCAGGCTTTGCTCTTTAAAAAAGAATAAGTTTTTAGTGGGCTCAAAAAAGGCGTACAACAAGATAAACAGCAACAACACTTGTGAAATAATCAACATGGTATTTTTGTAGGTCACATCATTACCAGGGAGATCCATAAATGAACGTGAGGTACGTTTCACTTTTTGATGTAATACATAGCCTTGATTGTCGATAGCTTCAAATAATGTGGCATTGGTGTTGCCGACAAACAATCGAATACGGTAGAGTGTTTCTTCAAAACTAGCCGAAGCCGTTGTCCCTTGGTTTACACAGTCTTGAAGCTGTTGTTTAGATAGCACTTGGCCGCGATGCTTAACCATAAGTTTAAGCACCTGAAAGTCAGCCTCAGGCATCTGCCAACTGGTGTCATTTTCATGATTAACCAGTTCTGCCTTAGCAATATCAAACCAACAACTACCAATTTGCATAATAAGCCTTTTCCGAAAGAATATGCGGGGATTATACCCTTCCAGAGCTCATTAAACTGTGATAGACGTTACGCTCAATTGTGTATTTGTTGCTTTCGTGAAGCGTTCCACATAACAAAATTATTTTGGTAACGAGCTGATTTATTAAGACATATTTAAGATTTTATATTTATCATTTCAGCGAACAGTAACTGATATGTACAAAAAAAGCGCCCATCAAAGGCGCTTTTTTTATTGCTAACAAATTGACTTAAAAAGAGTAAAGCAAAGTCATATTTGTTTCGGTATCTGTACTCTTGGTGTCTTCTAATGGATCACCGTTGTAACGCACAATCACTGCAAACTTCATCGCGAGCGAACCTGCGATGTTGGCCGTAATTGATGTTTCTGAACGACCTTCTATGCTTTTACCTACGTCGGCAATAAACATCTGCTTGAACTTAGAGCTTTCACTGATTTTGGTCTCGAAGTTCATCACACCATGACCAATCCAGCCACTTTCTGTGTCATAACCAGCATCGAACGCACTTTCTTCATCAAGACGCTTATAACGGTAACCAGGACCGACTTCAATCGCGAAAAGTGTGGTTTCTGAGTTAATGAACTTATGACCATAACCCGATGAAGCTGTAGTTGTTGATTCATAACCCGTAAAAGGGTCAATTTCGTGATTCGCATTTGCGAACAGGTAGTTTTTTTCGTTGATCAAATAATCGGCTTGAATTAAACCGTAGTAACGCTTACCGGTTTCTTCGCCATCATCTTCTTTATACAAAGTTTCAATCAGGTATTGGTTTTCCCAATTCCCTAGCTCATGTTTCATATCAAGACGGGCTTTAACCGAAGTTGACTCGGTGTTACCTGTCGTCACTGTTGCACCTAGCTCTGCATCAGCAGCAAAGATCTTATCCCCTTCGACGAAATCTGCCCCCGCATGGGCAGTAAACGGCACGACGAGCAGAATCGCCGTAGCTGTTAGCAATTTTTTCATTGTTATCTTACCTGTGATTAAAGTCCCTTAAAAACTGGCGCAATATTACCATTTGAAGCACAAAAATGAAAATTGTGCTGGCAAAATCTCACTTTTAGACTATTAGTCATAAATTATATGATTTACTCACTTCACAAAATAAAATGCCAGTCGGATTAACGACTGGCATTAAAATTAGAAGCTTATTGCGATGTAGTAGTATTTAGTTCACTTGTGGGTCAAGCTCACCAGACTGATAAGCTTTATACATAGCTTGTAGTGACTTAGGCTTGATTTTTGACCCCATACCCGCACAACCGAAGGCTTCATAACGTGTAGTACAGATATCTGCCATCGCTTCCATAGATGCTTTCAGGAATTTACGTGGGTCAAACTCTGCTGGGTTTTCAGCTAAGAATTTACGCACTGCACCGGTAGAAGCTAGACGCAAGTCGGTATCAATATTGACTTTACGCACACCGTGCTTAATCCCTTCTACGATCTCCTCAAGCGGTACACCGTAAGTTTCAGGAATTGCGCCGCCATATTGATTTATCACTTTTAACCACTCTTGTGGTACTGAAGAAGAACCATGCATCACAAGGTGGGTGTTAGGAATACGCGCGTGGATCTCTTTGATACGGTCGATACGCAATACGTCGCCGGTAGGCTTACGGCTAAACTTATAAGCACCGTGACTGGTACCAATCGCGATAGCCAAGGCATCGACATGGGTATCACGCACAAATTGCGCGGCTTCTTCAGGCGAGGTCAATAGCTGATCGTGGCTCAATACGCCTTCGGCGCCGACACCATCTTCTTCACCCGCCATGCCCGTTTCTAGACTACCTAAACAACCGATCTCACCTTCAACAGACACACCACAGGCGTGAGCAAAAGCCACAGTTTTACGCGTCACATCGACGTTATATTCATAAGATGCAGGCGTCTTACCGTCTGCCATCAAAGAGCCATCCATCATGACTGATGACATGCCTAACTGAATCGAACGCTGACAAATATCAGGGTCGGTACCGTGATCTTGGTGAATACACACAGGAATATCAGGATACTGCTCTAAAGCTGCAGCCATCAAATATTTCAAAAACTGAGGGCGAGCATACTTACGCGCACCTGCCGATGCTTGTACGATAACAGGGCTATCCGTAGCTTCAGCCGCTTGCATAATTGCACGCATTTGCTCCAAGTTATTTACGTTAAAAGCAGGTACACCATAGCCATGTTCTGCTGCATGATCCAGCATTTGACGTAGGGATATTAAGGCCATTTTTTTACTCCAATAAATAGGGTGATAAGCCATTATTTTTAGCTTAGTCACCTAGGTCACTATCGTTTGGACGGATTTTAATGCTGACGCTCAGGTTCGTCCTAAGTTGAACCTGATTGCCAGCGGTTTTTTTTAAATTATTTTTCTAGTTTTTATTAATTTTTATTAGTTGCCGCGGCTTTCCAACATAGCCACAGCGGGTAGTTCTTTACCTTCTAAAAACTCTAAGAAGGCACCACCACCGGTTGAGATGTACGACACTTTATCAGCGATCTCATATTTATCAACGGCTGCTAAGGTATCTCCACCACCGGCAATCGAAAAAGCTGAAGACTCGGCGATAGCTTGTGCGATTCGTTTGGTACCTTCACCAAACTGATCAAACTCAAACACACCAACAGGACCGTTCCAGACAATAGTGCCTGCATTTTTTAAGATCTCAGCCAGCGCTTCAGCACTATCTGGGCCGATATCGAAGATCATATCATCACTGCTAACTTCGCTCACCTGTTTCAAGGTTGCCGCTGCCGTTGGGCTGAACTCGCCAGCAACAACCACATCGGTTGGCACAGGAATATCACCGCCGCGGCTTTGTGCATTGGCTACTAAGCGCTTAGCTTCCTCGATTAAATCGGCTTCATAGAGTGACTTACCCACTTCATGGCCTGCGGCAGCAATAAAGGTATTGGCAATACCGCCGCCGACAACTAACTGGTCGACGATGCCCGATAAGCTTTCCAGTACGGTTAGCTTAGTCGATACTTTAGAACCACCTACAATCGCCACAAGTGGACGAGCAGGGTTGTCCATCGCTTTACCTAGCGCTTCTAATTCACCGGCTAATAGCGGACCAGCGCAAGCGATAGGCGCATGTAAACCCACGCCATGAGTCGATGCTTGAGCGCGATGAGCAGTGCCGAACGCATCCATGACATAAACGTCACACAGTGCGGCTAACTTCTTGGCTAGTGCTTCATCGTTTTTCTTCTCGCCCACATTGAAGCGCACGTTTTCGAACACAACAACTTCACCCACATTCGCTTCGACACCGTCAAGATAATCGCTAGCAAGACGTACAGGACAATCAAGAGCATTAGCAAGATAATCAACGACTGGTTGTAATGAAAACTCGCTATTGAATTCACCTTCCGTTGGTCGCCCTAAGTGAGACATCACCATGACTGCAGCGCCTTTTTCTAACGCCAGCTTAATGGTCGGTAATGAAGCTCGCAGACGTGCATCACTGGTTACCACACCTTCGCTTACTGGTACGTTCAAATCTTCACGAATAAGCACACGCTTACCTTGAAGATCTAAGGCTGACATATTAATAATCGCCATTATCGGTTTCCTTTAAAGTTAAAAATAAAACATAAAAGTGCAAAAATTCGGTTCTAAATCAATATGTATGGGTCATCACACCATTACATCTACTGGCGGCTTTGCCACCAGCATTATTACTATTCAGCCCTAACGGCTTTAATCATCTCTAAACTGGTATCGAGCATGCGATTGGCAAAGCCCCATTCGTTATCACACCATAATAATAGCTTCACCAGATGGCCATCGCTGACACGCGTCTGGGTGCCATCGACAATGCTCGAGCGGGGATCATGGTTAAAGTCACACGATACCAAGGGCGCATTAGTATAGCCTACCACGCCACTATATAAGCCATCGGCGGCTTGGGATAAAACTTGGTTCACAGTGTCAATATCGACGCGTTTATCTAAGGTGACCGACAAGTCGATTGCGGTCACATTGATGGTTGGCACGCGTACCGAGATCGCCTCAAACTTATCTTTCATCTCAGGCAAAATGCGCTCAATACCTCGGGCAAGTTTAGTATCTACCGGAATAATCGATTGTCCGGCGGCGCGGGTTCTACGAAGATCATCATGATATGCGTCGATCACTTGCTGATCGTTCATCGCAGAGTGAATCGTAGTAATGGCACCGCTCTTTACTTTGAAGGCGCGATCCAGCACCTGAATGATCGGCACTAAGCAATTGGTGGTGCAGGAAGCATTTGAAACTATGGTGTGCTCAGCCTTTAACTCCTCATGATTAACGCCATAAACAATGGTCGCGTCAACATCGCTAGAAGAGGGGTTACTTATCAATACTTGTTTTGCACCGGCTTTGATATGGGCTTCACAGGCTTGTCGATCGGTTAATGCGCCAGTGGCTTCGAAGACGATATCGATATCCATCTCAGCCCAAGGCAGATTCTCTGGCTCGCTTTCATGCAGTAATGCAATGCGATCATCACCGACTGTCAGGTAATTATCGACTAATGAGGTCGGCGATTGGAAACGCCCATGAGTAGTATCGTACTGAGTCAGATGAAGCATAGCTTCGGGTTTGGCAAGCTCATTGATAGCCACGATCTGAATACGATCTCGCTTACCCGATTCATAAAGCGCACGGAGAATTGAACGGCCAATACGGCCATAACCATTAATAGCAACTTTGATCATTAAGCCCGTTAGCTCCTTACATCTTTTCTGCAGGGTCAAACTATCAATGCAACAACGGCTTATCCAGTATTGCTACCGGATAAGCCGCCTAATGAGCATTAGTCGGCAAGACAACTAATACTTAATATAACGTTTCAGCCTTAAGCTAGAGCGTTAACTGTTGCAACTACGTTTTCAACAGTGAAGCCAAAGTACTTCAGCAATTCACCGCCTGGCGCTGACTCACCGAAGGTGGCCATACCGACAACGCCACCGTCGAAACCAACATACTTATGCCAGAAATCAACGTGAGCCGCTTCGATAGCGACACGCTTAGTTACCGCTCTAGGCAATACAGACTCTTTGTATTCAGCATCTTGTGCATCAAACGCATTAGTCGATGGCATAGAAACTACGCGAACTTGCTTGCCTTGCTCAGCCAGTGCCGCTGCAGAATCAAGGGCTAGCTGTACTTCACTACCAGTTGCAATAAGAATCACATCTGGTGTGCCAGCACAGTCACTCAGGACGTAACCACCTTTAGCAACATCAGCTAATTGCGCTTCACTACGACTTTGAGCAGGTAAGCCTTGACGGCTGAAGATCAATGACGTTGGTGCATCACGACGCTCGATAGCCGACTTCCAAGCCACTGCTGTTTCAGCAGCATCACAAGGGCGCCATACCATCATGTTAGGTGTCATACGTAAGTTAGCTAACTGCTCAACAGGTTGGTGAGTTGGACCATCTTCACCTTGACCGATTGAATCATGGGTATAAACGAAGATGTTTTGAATACCCATAAGTGCTGACATACGTACCGCATTACGTGCGTATTCCATGAACATCATGAAAGTCGCGCCATAATTGATGAAGCCACCGTGTAATGAGATACCGTTCATGATACCGCTCATACCGAATTCACGTACACCATAGTAAATGTAGTTACCAGCTGGATCTTCTTGGATACCTTTTGAACCAGACCATAGCGTCAGGTTAGAACCAGCTAAATCAGCACTACCACCAAGTAGTTCAGGAAGTAACGCACCGAATGCACCGATAGCATTTTGTGATGCTTTACGGCTAGCAATGCTTTCGCCTTTCTCTTGACACTCTTTGATGAAAGCTTGTGCTTTAGCTTCGAAATCGGCTGGTAATTCACCATCGATAACGCGACGCTTATATTCCGCTGCCAATTCTGGGTGAGCAGCTTCATAAGCGGCTAGTTTTTCGTTCCAAGCCGACTCATTGCTTGCGCCAACTTCTTTGGCATCCCAGCCTGCGTATACGTCTTCTGGAATTTCAAATGCACCGTGTTCCCAACCTAGGAATTCACGTGCTGCTGCAATTTCAGCATCCCCCAGTGGTGCACCGTGACAGTCATGGCTACCAGACTTGTTTGGCGAACCGAAGCCAATAATGGTTTTACAGCAGATCATTGTTGGCTTGTCGGTAACAGATTTTGCCTCGGCGATTGCGGCACTGATCGCTTGTGGATCGTGACCATCAACACCGGCAATGACATGCCAGCCGTAAGATTCGAAACGCTTAGCGGTATCGTCAGTAAACCAACCTTCAACGTGACCATCGATAGAAATACCGTTGTCATCCCAGAATGCGATCAGTTTGCCGAGGCCTAAAGTACCCGCTAATGAACAAGCTTCATGAGAGATACCTTCCATCAAACAGCCATCACCTAAGAAACAGTAAGTGAAGTGATCAACGATATCATGGCCTGGACGGTTAAATTGTGCAGCTAATGTCTTTTCAGCAATCGCCATACCAACCGCATTACTGATACCAGCGCCTAGTGGGCCAGTGGTCGTTTCAACACCTGGAGTGTAACCATATTCTGGGTGACCCGGCGTTTTAGAGTGCAGTTGACGGAAATTCTTAATCTCTTCGATAGGTAGAGCGTAGCCACTCAGGTGTAACAAAGAGTAGATCAGCATT
Organism: Shewanella sp. Isolate11; assembly: GCF_022398315.1. Classification (GTDB taxonomy): domain Bacteria; phylum Pseudomonadota; class Gammaproteobacteria; order Enterobacterales; family Shewanellaceae; genus Shewanella. Next base: position 469,163 of record NZ_JAKEVF010000001.1, on the reverse strand, counting down.
GAGCCATGGCCATTTGAAAGGACGAAACGGTCACGATCAGCCCACTGTGGATTAGTTGGGTTATGCTTTAGGAAGTCATTCCAAAGGACTTCAGCGATATCCGCCATTCCCATTGGAGCACCTGGGTGACCAGAGTTGGCTTTCTGAACGGCATCCATACTTAATACGCGGATAGCGTTTGCGAGTTCTTTACGAGATGACATGCTCTCTCCTGCTGATTTTTAGGGATTATGTAAGGTATTAATGGGGACACATTTTCCCCTACTAGGCGGTGGGACGCAAATAAAAATCGTTCTGTAATAGAGATAATCTACATATAGGCCATGAGATGGGCAAAATAACCAAAATTCAATGGCGGCACAGATAAGGGGAATCGATTTTAAAACAGTGTATTACCCTGTGCGCGTTGATCTTTGCTGTTTCGTTTTTGGTCTAAGTAACCTGAGCTCTGAATAAGCAGAGCCGCTGAATAGGCATCTTTGCGTGCCTCTCTGCGTTGCTCTGCCTAACCATAGCTCGCTATGGTGTACGACAGAGCGCATTGATATGCTCAAAAATCTGCGCATTCAGTCAAAAATAAACTTTCCTTTTCAAACTAATCCTTTATAGCATTGAATTAGCTGGTTAAATTTAGATTTTCCGACACTCGTTATCCCGAGTTCAGGTTAAGTAAAAGTGTTTTAATCCTGGCATAAGGTGTGATGCCTAATCAGCTAAGCAAATCAGCTCATCACAAAGAGAAAAGGTTTTTAACCAAGCGTCTAGGCAGCGTTTGTTGTCATTTATACTGCGTTAGTACTTTTTCACGTGAAATAACACACATCAACAGCGCTGCCTTAATATTAATATCCAACAAATCGCTGCAAAAACAGACTTTAAAGATCAACACGCCCTAATATTAATCGCTGCAAAATCAGCTCCTAAAAAATATTTACTGCGTTATACAGCACAATTTTTGCTGAAAGGGGTGTTATCCAAATCAATTTCCACTAAAATAGACGTCTAGATGTAGATACTTCTACACATTCAAATTGATTAAAGACGAGATTTTCCAATATGGCAAAGCACTTGTTTACCTCTGAGTCGGTCTCAGAAGGTCATCCAGATAAAATCGCCGATCAAATTTCTGATGCGGTACTTGACGCAATCTTAGAGCAAGATCCTAAGGCGCGTGTTGCGTGTGAAACTTACGTAAAAACCGGTATGGTGATGGTAGGCGGCGAAGTCACTACTTCAGCATGGGTAGATATCGAAGAGATCACCCGTAAGACGGTACGCGATATCGGATATACCCATTCAGACATGGGCTTCGATGCCGATTCATGTGCGGTTTTAAATGCCATTGGTAAACAGTCTCCAGATATTAACCAAGGTGTTGACCGCGCGGATCCTAAAGAGCAAGGCGCTGGTGACCAAGGCTTAATGTTCGGTTATGCCAACAATGAGACTGATGTGTTGATGCCAGCACCTATCACTTATTCCCATAAGTTGGTGAAGCGTCAATCTGAAGTTCGTAAGAATGAAATTTTGCCTTGGTTACGTCCAGATGCAAAAAGTCAGGTCACGTTTGCATATAACAGTGACGGTAGCATCGCTGGTATCGACGCCGTAGTGTTATCGACTCAACACTGCGACAGCGTTAGCCAAGCTGATCTGATTGAAGGCGTGATGGAAACTATTATCAAGCCTGTACTGCCAGAGCAATGGTTAACTAAAGACACTAAATACTTCATTAACCCGACCGGTCGCTTCGTGATTGGTGGTCCAGTGGGTGACTGTGGTCTAACGGGTCGTAAGATCATCGTTGATACCTACGGCGGCATGGCTCGTCACGGTGGCGGTGCATTCTCTGGTAAAGATCCTTCAAAAGTAGACCGTAGTGCCGCTTATGCTGCTCGTTATGTCGCTAAGAATATCGTTGCTGCGGGTCTAGCCGATCGCTGTGAGATCCAAGTGTCTTACGCCATTGGTGTAGCTGAACCAACATCTATCAGTGTAGAAACATTTGGCACGGGTAAAGTGTCTGAAGAAGTATTGATCAAGCTAGTACGTCAACACTTCGACTTACGTCCTTATGGCCTAACTGAAATGCTAGATCTGGCTCGTCCTATCTATCAAGCGACTGCTGCTTATGGGCACTTTGGCCGCAACGAATTCCCATGGGAACGTACCGATAAAGCTGAGGTTTTACGCGCTGACGCTAAGCTTTAGTCTTGGCCTGTCATTGACTCGACAGTCCGCTAAATATCAAAAAACCGCCTTCATGGCGGTTTTTTATTAATGAGTTTTAATACCCATCAATAGTAAGAAGGTGATCTTCCCAACATATTTAGCTTCAATCAACAGTGATCGAAATGGCTGTACTGCATGCACATAAAACTCAACTGTTGCAGTGTTAATAACGGGACTTCAACCTCTTTAGCCTGACTCACTTGCAACTCGCTCGGAGCATCCATGGTTGAAAAACTGGCGCTATAGTCATTACTCCAACCGCAATCAATCCAAGTTTGTTGCCACTCAATACAATAATAACCTCGGGATTGCTGCTCATATTGCCTTTGTAACTCAAAGCACTGGCAAGGCTGTTGTTGCTCAGCAAGTAGGCCTTTTAATAACTTCATATTATCGAAGGCACTCAAGTTGAGTTGACGATATGGCGCTAATAATTGCTCAATCAGAGTCGGCATAATTCCCCCCTTATGACGTAGCTGTCGCTAATAAGTAATAATCACGGCCATCAAAGTCGAAAAAATCTACCACCTGCATTGCCGCTTTTTGAGTATGGGCGGCAAATGAGCGATCATTATCTTCGGCGATGAAAGTCAACATAAAGGGGTATCGTACTTTGACTTGGGATTTAAGTTCACTGACCAAAGCTTCAAAGATGCCTTTACCTCGGTGAGCAGGGCTGATCCAAATTGGGCCATATTGGCAGCAATTAGTCTGAGTTAACCCTTGCTGCTCGATCGAGTGCTGATGTATCCGGCTCAACAGTCGACGATAAATGGGCCAATTTTCGAAGAAAGACCAGCTTCCTGCAATCACATACCCCACTATCTCGCCATCGGACTCTGCCACCACAATCCAGTGCTGTTTAACAAGGATAGAAAGTTCATCCTGACTAAACGCTTGCCCTTGCATTACGCCGCCTCTCTGACTTGCGGCCAATTCTGCTTCGAGTTGGCTATGTTCCAGAAAAAAAAGTGCTTGAACATCATTAATTTGGGCTAATCTTATTAACACGGTGAACTCATCTATAATTCATCAAAAAGCAAATAGATTCATCACACTGAACCTATTTGCAAAACAGCCAACTCACAACCACAATTAATAAAGTTGACAAGGACTTGGAACATATATGCTGCCAGAAAATATAAAACCCGGTATCAGTATACTGGAAAACGATAACGCGCAGATTAACTTAGTCAGATGGATGCATCAATGTGAATTGATGAAACGCTATTATCAGGCTGATGTAGCCTTGGTTTTACAAAAAACTGACCTAGGATATGAAGTCATTGTCAGTTCAATTAACGACTCACGCAAATACCTGTCGGGTACGGTTTACAGTGAAAATACTGAACTGTTTCACCGCTTCACGACCTCGCAACCAGAAGGGATTAGCATCAATCTCTCCAGCGTCGCCTTCCCCCTACCCGACGACTTTAGCGCCGAAAGCAATATTCTCTCCAGGCCCATTCTCTGGCCTGACGGTAGTCCTTTTGGTTGTCTGTGTGTGCTCAATAGCAAGGTTGATGAGCAGGGCGAAAATAGCTCATTTATGCTCGAGCCATTCCAAATTTTACTGCAACAAGACTTGGCACTGCTCTGTCAAAATCAACGGATTGAATCGCTGTCGATGCGCGACCGTGATACCGGAATGCTCAATCATTATGGTTTTATTATGATGGCACCGAGACAACTTAACCTTGGCCGTCGCTTCGGAGCTCATGCCGCAGTGCTATTTTTCGAGTTGTATCCCAATGCACCTAGACTAGAAACCTTAGAAGATAAACATATCAGGTTACTGGGTCGTATCATTCAAGACACCATACGAACTGCCGATATTGCCGCCCACTACCAAAAAGCCCAATTCGTGGTCTTGGTGTTTATCGATTCTGAGCGGGATATTCCGCATATTATTAGACGGGTCGAAAAGCTATTAATACAGCAAAGTGACCAACTTCATCTCGATTCGGCTTATTCGTTTTTCTCTCCTGAGTCCAGCGTCAAATTAGCGCCCATGATAGAAAAAGCTAAATCCCAACTGCGTTCGCAGCAAGCTAATCAGCCAACTGATAGCGACGGCGGCGGCATGAAACTGTTATAAAACATGACAATAACAACATATAAAAAATCAATAAAATCATTATGTAAAATCAATCTGCATCACGGAGTTGATATGAAATAGAGAGCTAATTCACTATAAATAACATTCTCTCAACAAAGCAGATTCGATTGTGATATAAATATGATTTAGTACAAAATTCACTCGCTTAAACTAATAAAAATAATAAGAGAGCAATCAATGTTACTTCAATCAGCCGAAAAAACTTCTTGGCTTCGCGAGCGCGATCACCCGGCAATTACGCTGCCAAGATGGCAACAGCAAGTCGATTTACTGAGTGACTGTTATCAAGCAGATGCCTGTCTCATCTTGCAATATCACCAAGATGAGTTTCAGGTAGTTTGTAGTCGCCAAGCCACGAATCTAGGTCTGTACGCTGGAACTCAATTTAGCGACCCCTGGCTTGCAAAAGAGCTGTTTAGTTACACAGGTTATGATCTACTGGTGTTCAACCAAACCGGCTGTAAGCATCTCGCACAATTTCACCAACTCAGTGCCCTGCCTCTGTATTGGTCCGATGGACAAGTTTTTGGTGCTATCCTGATCTGTAATAGCAAACGTAAGGCGCAATTCGATCGACTCCATCCGCTCTTGGAAACTAGCAAGGCTTTAATTCAGGCAGAACTCAAACATCTCTTTTTAATGCAACAAGTACAGATGATGTCATTACAAGATGAACTGACTTGTATGCTCAATCCCTACGGCTTCAATCTGATGGCACCTAGACAGCTCAGTTTAAGCCGACGTTTTGGATCTAACGCCGCAGTGGTGCTGCTGGAGGATCTCAACAGCTATCCAGATAAACTTTCACAAACACAAGCATTAAGAAAATTGGCCAGAGTGATCCATCACAATATGCGGGACGCCGACGTCTCGGCTAGAGTAGAAGATCGCTTATTTGCCATTCTGGCATTCGTTGATAGCCAAGCAAACTTAGATGCCTTGACTCGACGCTTAAGAAAGCAGCTCGCTAAAGAAGACATTCAACATAGTATCGCTATCGGCAGTAGCTTCTTTTCTCCCCGCTCTCACTTAGCCATTGAGCCTATGGTCGAGGTGGCAAAACAGAATTTACTAACCAGTAGAGTTGAGGTTCAAAGCAAGATAACCCCACGCTAAATGAGAACCTAAACAGCCACCTTGAGGCGGCTGTTTAGCTAACTTAACCTCATATCTGTTTACCTTAATTATCACAATCTTTCTTGGAATCATCTTGTGCTTTAGCCCATTGGATAAATAATACGATAGGAAAAGGTGACATCATCACTAAACCAAAACCAATAAGACTAGCTACTAACACCATTCCGGCTATTTTGTGAGTGACTTCAGTTAATCCATAAAGAGTCAAACCGGCGATCAGCAACAATAAGCCTATCCAATGCACTACTTTTAACAGTGTCATCATCTCGTTTAAAGCCCCTTAGATATGACTATTGCCTCTTAGTTTGCCATTGAGTAGTCAATATAACTCTAAAAAAGTTAAGAAATTTCTGAAAAAATGCCAAAATGCTTTTTAAATCGGACTATCATTGTCAAAATAGTCATTCTTACTCTTTTTCGGATCATCTCATGTCAAAGCAATTTCTTTTAGCCGCCTGTGCATTATTAAGTTTAGCGGCCTGTCAAACTACCTCGACCACCCCAACTAATATCGCCATTGCCGGCACCTGGCACATAGAGTCAGTTCAAGGCCGCCCCGTGATAGACTATAGCCCTGCCCAGCTGACCTTCGGTGAAGATAATCAATTGAGCGGTAATAACAGCTGCAACCAATTTTTTGGTCAATACCAATTAAATGGTGAACAACTTAGCCTATCGCCAACGGGCAACACAATGAAAGCTTGTGTCGATGCTTTAATGGATCAAGAGCAGCGCGTCATGCAAGCCATGCCGTTAGTTAACCAAGCCACACTGGCCAAAGGTAAACTATTACTTAAAGATACCAAGGGCAAAACCTTACTGGTCTTAAGCCAGTAAAATCTTTACGCTAATAAAAAGCCGCCACAGGTATACTCCAGGGCGGCTTAAACGATATTTGTAGAAGATTTAAATCAATAATTAAACTTGATCTAGCTTCTCAGCCAGTAGCAGGCTCTGCTGCTCATCGGCATTGTAATGCTCAATATCTAACTCATCTTCAGACTTAGCAATAATCGTGGTTGCGACTAAGTCTCCAGCCACATTCACCACAGTACGCGCCATATCGAGTACACGATCTATACCGGCAATAATTGCTACACCTTCAAGGGGTAAACCCACTGTGGTTAGCACGAGTGTCAACATCACTAAACCTGCCCCTGGAACACCTGCTGTTCCGATGGAAGCTAATGTCGCAGTAAGAATAATGGTGATGTAATCAACCCAGGTCAGATCGATACCAAATGCCTGAGCAACAAATAAGGCTGTCACCCCTTGGTATAGCGCCGTACCATCCATATTAATTGTGGTACCTAAAGGTAATACGAAGCTAGAAATCTTCTTGTTAACCCCTAGTGATTCATTGGCACATTTCATACTCACAGGCAGAGTTCCTGCCGAACTAGATGTGGTATAAGCCACGGCTAATGCACTACGAATTCCTTTGAAAAATTGCAGCGGATTAAGTTTAGCCACTGTACTAAGTAGTAAGCTATAGAAGCCCAGTATATGTAGTAAGCAACCCAGATAGACGGCAATAATCACCTTTATCAGCGGCGCTAACATATCGATCCCATAAGCGCCAGCAACCCAAGCCATCAAGCCGAATACCCCGTAAGGCGCTAACTTCATGACCATGTCGGTGAGCTTGAACATGGCCTCAGCCAGGCTTTCAAACATCTTAATTGCTGGTTTGCCACGCTCACCAATCAATACCAAGGCAATCCCTAAAGCAACCGCAAAAACGATCACTTGTAATATCTGTCCATTTGCCAATGCAGCAACAGGGTTAGTCGGTACAATATTAATTAAGGTTTCCATTACAGAGGGTGCAGCTTTAGCAGCAGCCGTGCCGGCATCGGGTGTCATATTCAGCCCTACCCCAGGTGCAAGTAGATGCCCAACCCCTAGACCCAGTGTAATTGCAATTGAAGTAGTACCGAGATAGAAAACAAAAGATTTAAAACCGATGCGGCCCATCTTAGCCGTGTCTTGCATTGAGGTGACACCGACAATTAAAGAACAGAACACCAGAGGGACAATGAGCATCTTAATGGTATTCACAAACAGCGTACCTATGGGTTTAAGCAGTACAGCTTGCTCACCAAGAGCGATACCCGCAATGATACCCAGCATCATACCCATTAGAATTTGTAACCATAATGGTACAGACATCCAGCCAGACCAAGCCTTACCCAGTACAGACGAGGATTGTTGAGACATGTTTTTTAGCCCTGAAAATAAGAAGTAATCTAACCTAGCATGGGCTTAACGATCCCAACAAGCACCGAATAAGTATGCAGGTTTAACCAAGATATGCAGTCTAGCATGTGCTTAAAGCCCATGATGTGATTCATGTCTGTTTATAAGTAGCGCAGAAAGTGAATAACAATTCAATAAAACGGATTAATCATAAAGATAAATATACAGTAACTAAAATTCACGCATCAAACTGCGCCGAGCGCTGCTTAGCATCGAATTGAATGGTATACAGGGCTGCTGGAGGTTGTTCTCGCTCGATCAAATGGCTCCAGTAGGCGTCGTCGAAACCATCGAAAAACTGAGAGTCTTCTCCTTGGGATTTAATAATTATGCGCCACCACACTATGCCCCACAGGCCAAAAGTTAACAAGGTTAAGCTAAAATGCCACAGGTGATGCACTTCCTCTGAGTGAGGAATAGCGTGGACTAACTGAATGGTATTGTTACTCTTATTTGATGATTGGGATACTGTTTCCTCAATGCCATTTCGAGGTTTCTGTGGCTGGCGACACGTCATATTTTCATCCTTAGATATATCGAAAACAATATGATAAAAGCTTAGCAGAGTTAGACTTTAGTCGTATAAGAAATTGCGAAAAATCTGCCAAACCCAAAAACCAATTCATGGTAAAGTAGCGCGCTTATCCGAGGAGAAAATGATGCAAATAAGAAAAGGCCAACAATCAGATCTGAGCGCATTAGTGCAATTTAATCAGGCGATGGCTGAAGAAACCGAAGGACTACAACTGGATAATGAAACACTCTCAGTTGGGGTTAAAACCTTACTCGATAATCCACAAAAAGGCTTTTATCTGGTGGCCGAACTTGATGGTGACATTGTGGGTTCACTTATGGTGACCTTTGAATGGAGCGATTGGCGAGCTAAAGATTATTACTGGATCCAAAGCGTCTATATTCGTCCAGAAAATCGTCGCCAAGGCATCTACAGCAAACTATACCAAGCGGTAAAAACCATCGCAGAAGCAAATGGTGGCGCTGCCAGTTTCAGACTTTACGTCGAACAAGAAAACACTAAGGCGCAGCAAACCTACCAAGCACTAGGCATGGATGAAAGTTACTACTTGATGTACGAAGAGAAATAACTCAATGAACACAGGTCTCAGCAGCGCGACAAAGATTCGAATTACCGTAGGTTCAAATAATCCGGTGAAAATTAGTGCCGCTCACCATGCTGTCGCCATGTTATTTCCCGATGCGGAAATACTTAGCCAAGGTATGCATGCTCCCTCAGGCGTTGCCGATCAACCGATGACAGATGATGAAACCAAACTGGGCGCCATAAACCGCGCCCGTTTTTGCCAGCAGCAAGCCAAACTCGAAAACCAACTCGAAGCCGATTTATATATTGCAATGGAAGGTGGAGTGGATTGTTTCGAACATGGCGCAGCCACTTTCGCCTACATGGCTATCATCTATCAAGATAAATTATCTATAGGCCGCAGCGCGCAACTGCCTCTGCCAAATCATGTTTATCAAGCACTTAAAGCGGGACAAGAGCTTGGCGATGTGATGGACACCCTATTTAACACGGTCAACATCAAGCAAAAAGGCGGTGCCATTAGCCTGTTTACTGCAGGCAAAGCCAGTCGTGAAAGCGTCTATACTCAGGCCTTAGTGCTGGCTATGGCTCCCTTTGTTAATCCACAACAATTTGATTAGAAGTTGATGAAATATAGTGACTTGGCACTTAGATTAAGTTGCTATATCGACTAAACGCTATTCTATATTAGTAAGTCCTTGCATTTGCAGATCAAGCCCACTAAGTTAGATGTAAACCGCAACTAACTTGGCTTTTATTTTTCGCTAATGACACACTATTGCCCCAATCCTATTAATGATGCCGTAGACTCACAAGAGTCAGTACTGCCACAAACCTGTACTTCCTTGCGAAGCCTCTCCAGATCATTAGCTAAGCAGTTAGGCCTACTCGATTCAGTATATGGTGATTTGCCACTCTCCCCAGTTCAGGCTCACGCCATCATAGAAATGGATACGCAAGCACTATCAATCAAACAACTGGCAAGCTGTTTAAACATAGATAAGTCCAATGCCAGCCGCGCTGTCAGCCAGCTGTGTGAAAAAGGCTATGCGACGACTCGCAATAATCCCCGAGATAGCCGCAGTTCTTTATGCCAACTCACCCCTCAGGGTAAACGTCAGTTAAAGGCATTAAATGATCAGCAAAACCAAGTTTTTGAGCAGATTTTAGCGCAATTATCTCAAGCGCAAATAGACCAACTCACCAGCTCATTAACCCAATATAGTCGCGCCATAGAGCAAGCCAAGATGCAGCAAGGATTCACCATCCGCAGTATAACAACCGAAGATAACCCACATATTGCTCGGGTGATCCGTCAAGTGTCAGCCGAATATGGACTGACGCCAGATAAAGGCTATGGCGTTGCCGATCCCACCCTAGATAATTTATATCAAGTCTATCAGGCTGCCGATGCCCATTACTGGATCATAGAAGCTAAAAACAGAGTCTACGGCGGCGCGGGGATCGCTCCACTGGCGGGAAATCCGGGAGTCTGCGAACTACAAAAAATGTATTTTGACAGCAACATCCGCGGTAAAGGTTTTGCCAAACGTCTGGCACTACAAGCATTAACCTTCGCCCGAGCTCAAGGCTATAGTCACTGCTATTTAGAAACTACCGCCTGTTTACAAGAAGCGATAAAACTCTATGAAAAACTGGGATTTGAATACCTGCAACAGCCCTTGGGAAACACGGGGCACGATGCCTGTGAACTGCCAATGATGCTCAAACTTTAACCAATAAATCATATTGAAATCAATTAGCTAATATAGTTATTAATCACCACTGAATTTAGCTAGTGTTTCATATCAAAGCTTGCTAGCCTCAGTGATAACAGTTGCTCATTCTGGAGATTCGAATGGACTATAAACGACTTCCACATTCCAGCCTTGAAGTTAGTAAAATCTGCCTCGGCACTATGACTTGGGGCGAACAAAATACCCAAAGCGAAGCCTTTGAACAGCTCGATTATGCTATCGGTGCAGGAATTAACTTCATCGACACCGCCGAGCTCTATCCCGTACCGCCTAAAGCTGAAACCCAAGGTGAAACGGAGCGGATTCTCGGTAATTATCTTAAGGCTCGTGGTAACCGTGACAACTTGGTCATCGCCACAAAAGTCGCTGGACCGGGTGACAAAAGTGATGGCATTCGCCCAAATATGGCGCTGGATTGGAGCAACATACATCAAGCGGTTGATGATTCACTTTCTCGTCTGCAAATAGACACCATCGACCTATACCAGTTGCATTGGCCCAATCGTAATACCAACTTTTTCGGTGATCTGTTTTACGAGCAGCAAGATAACGAAAAAAACACCCCGATTCTCGAAACCTTAGAAGCCTTAGCGGCTCTGGTTAAAGCCGGAAAAATTCGTTATATAGGTGTATCTAATGAGACCCCTTGGGGGATCATGAAATACCTACAGCTTGCTGAAAAACACGACTTACCGCGTATTATCAGTATTCAAAATCCCTACAACCTGCTTAATCGTAGTTTCGAAGTAGGTATGGCTGAAATTGCTCATCGTGAAGAGTTACCCTTACTAGCCTATTCGCCTCTGGCCTTCGGTGCCCTAAGCGGTAAATATGTCAATGACCAATGGCCTGAAGGTGCTCGTCTCACTCTGTTTAAGCGTTTTGCCCGTTACACTAATTCACAGATGGCATTAGATGCAACTAAAGCTTATGTGGATCTGGCACGGGAGTTCCAATTAAGCCCGGCGCAGATGGCATTGGCGTTCGTTAATAGCCGTCAGTTTGTCGGTTCCAACATTATTGGCGCTACCAATGTAAGCCAATTAAAAGAAAACATCGACAGTATTAATGTCAGCCTTAGCGAGCCATTATTAGCTCGACTCGACGAGCTGTCAGCCCTGTACCGTATTCCTTGCCCTTAATGGCTCAGCTTAATCATTGAGTCCTGTGTGTAACACTGAATCGATTAAGCTAAATTCCCGCTTGCAATAGGCGCTAAGATCTCCCAAGATCTTAGCGCCTTTTTACTTTATCTACCTTGGAACTTAGATGGACGTGAATCTACTGCGTAAGCAGTTTCCCGCTCTCGCTCAAACACTTGGGGATCACCCTTTGTGTTACCTCGATACGGCGGCCACCAGCCAAAAGCCTCTGCGAGTGATCGAAGCCATTGATAGTTATTACCAGAATGATAATGCCAACGTTCATCGCGCGGCTCACCAACTCTCCAGTCGTGCCACCAACCGTTATGAAGCAGTGCGTGACAGCGTGCAGCAGTTTATCGGCGCGCAACGGCGCGAAGAGATAATCTTCACCCATGGCACAACCGAAGGCATAAACCTCATCGCCCATGGACTGAGTTCTCAAATTAAAGCCGGCTCGTTGATCTTAATTGATACCGCCGCACACCATGCCAATCTGGTGCCTTGGCAGATGCTGGCTCAACGAACCGGAGCCACTATTGAGGCCATCGCGCTGAATGAAACCTGCCGTATCGATCAGGCAAAATTTAGCGCACAGTTACAACGGCGTCCGGCATTAGTCGCCTTAAGCCATGTATCGAATGTACTGGGTACGGTTAACCCCATTAAGCAGATGGCGGCTCAAGCAAAGGCCGTTGACGCAATAACTATTGTTGATGGCGCTCAGGCTATTGCCCATATGGATATCGACGTTCAAGATCTTGGTTGTGACTTTTATCTATTCTCAGGCCATAAAATGTATGGCCCTACTGGAGTGGGTATCCTCTACGGACAATTTGATCGCCTCGACAGCCTAACGCCACTGCTGACGGGTGGCGAAATGATAAAAAGCGTTAGCTTTGACAACACCGAATTTGCCATTTTGCCTAATCGCTTAGAAGCAGGCACTCCGCCCATCAGTGCGGTTATCGGTCTAGGAGAAGCCATCAATTTTCTCCAGTCTTTGCCTCAACCACAGACAAGACAACATGAAGCTGAGCTGCTGCACTACTTACAACAGTCGTTGTTAGCACTAGGAGATATCACTCTCTATGGCGCACATGCAGATAACTTAGGGGCGGTGGCATTTAATCTGGCCAATGAACATCATCAAGATGTCGGGATTTTGCTCGACCAACAAGGCATAGCAGTACGTTGCGGCCATCACTGTGCTATGCCATTGATGCAAGCACTGCAATTAAAAGGCTGCTGCCGTGCCTCTATCGGCGTGTATACTAGCACTGAAGATATCGACCGCTTTATCGCCGCACTGGGCTCAGTTAAAGACTTATTGCTTTAACACAACCCCATTTATCACCTTAAGCAAATTCAAGGAACTGCATGATTTCGACAGCCCAAAACCTTCCCAATATCGATGCCTTCTTAGCACAAGAGTTAGATGGCAAGACGATTTTACAACGCTTTAAACAAGCGGGAGATTGGCAGGCTCGTTATCGTGAAATCATGTTATTGGGTAAATCCATACCTGCCCTAGATGACAGCTTTCGAGTAGAACAAGCCCAAGTGAGAGGCTGTGAGAGCAATGCTTGGCTTTATCATCGCTGTATCGACAACAAGCATTATTTTCTTGCCGACAGCGATGCGCGAATCGTCAAAGGCCTAATAGCGCTGTTACTGGCTGCGACTCATGGCAAAGACGCACAAACTATAGCGGCACTGAATATCGAAAAGTATTTCAATGATTTAGGCCTTAGTGGTCAATTAAGTCCGTCTCGCACCAACGGACTTTTTGCCTTGGCCATGGCAATCAAACTTGCCGCCAGCCAATAGCTCATTTTTCACACCTATATTGCTATCCATTTAACAATGTAATCTAATGTAAATGATGCATTGCATGCAAAAATAATAATAAAGCGAACTCTTATAAATATTCGATGTCTGAGTACTAAAGTATTAAACCAATCAGTATTAGATATCGAATTTAGCGGTTAGCACTTGGAAAGCAATAATAATTATGACTCAAGATCCCAATACTTTTACGCCACCAGATTATGTTCGTAATCACGTGGTACTGCCTGCATTGGCTTTTATCATCTGTATATTCATTATTGAGTGGTTTCACATCGACGTACATTTAAGTCAGTGGCTCTTTCACCTCGAAGGTGGCGTTGACCATTGGCCGTTACGTCAATATTGGCTAACCGAAAACGTGTTCCATGTCGGAGGCCGATTCTTTATCATATTGCTGGGGGTGATCATCATTGGTTTTATCATCGCTAGCTTTAAGCAGCCCAAGCTTAAACCCTACCGAAAAGGCTTAATATTCCTGCTATTGAGCATCGCGACCAGTTTAATTTTAGTTAGATTAGGCAAGACATTTATCCATATTGACTGTCCTTGGGATCTGAAGATGTTTGGCGGAAAAGCGGAATATTTTAGCCTGTTTTCAGAGCAGCCAACCACACCATCGACAGGACAATGCTTTCCTGCCGGACACTCCAGCTCAGGGTATGCTTGGGTAGCTCTGTATTTTCTGGCACTAGCATATAAACGAGAGTATCGCTGGATGGGATTGGCCTTTGGAATAACATTAGGACTCGCTTTTGGCATAGCGCAACAACTACGCGGAGCGCACTTCCTGTCGCACGATGTTTGGAGTTTAACCCTCTCTTGGTTCAGCGCGGCAAGTTTGCACTACTTCATGTTCTTTCGTAGCTCCACCAGTATAGGAGTTGAAAGTGCTGTTGATTACCCCGAGTTCAGGTCAAATAGTTAAACCTTACACTAGCTTATAAAATTTAATTAAATCCAATGGCTTGCCTAGTAGCAATCAGTAAAATAACGACTTTACTCATAGCACTAAACCTTAGAGCAAAATAGGCAAGCCAACCTTCACTATAAGTCTTCCGCTACCGAGGTTTTTAACAACAATCTTGAAGCATGTAGTTTATGTGCAATAAAGCTGCCCACTAACATGGCTAGAACGAATATACCTATCTGCCAATCCCCGTGAGATAGGTTGACAATAGCTGGCCCTGGACAGATACCGACTAACCCCCAACCTAAACCAAATAGTGCCGCACCTAACAACAAAGGCGCATCAATCAATTTTTTAGTCGGTAGATGATAATGACTTGCAAATGCTGGTGCTAAGTTAGCTTTGGCTCTGGGTTTGACGATAAACCAGTAAAAAGGCAAATAGATCCCAATAGCTCCTAACATTACCAAGATCAATGAAGGATCCCACTCACCGGTTTGTAACAAGCTAAGATTCAAAAAGCTCAACACTTTTGCAGGATCGGCAAGACCCGACATCAGTAGCCCAGTACCAAATAACACGCCACATAAGAGCGCAATAAACTTACTCATAAACGCTCCTTAATGCAGTAAAGTAGCGACAATAAATGCCACCAACATGAAGACACAGGTTGCCACAATCGAGCGTAGTGACAAACGGCCGATCCCACATACACCATGACCACTAGTACAGCCGTTACCTAAACTACAGCCTAAGCCGACAAATAAACCCGATAGCACTAATATCGGTGTCGAAATCGTAAAACTCGCTGGGTCGATAGGCATAATATCTAATAGCGACTGTAATGGTGCCGCTAGCAGTAGTCCGCTGATTATCATGCCGCCTAAAAAATACCATTGCCAGCTAACGCCTTTCACGTTCTTTTGTTCGGCGTTAGGCCACAAGGCTGCCGACAAAATACCGCTGACCCCAGCAATACGGCCATTGCACAGCATCAATAAAATCGCCGCCAGACCAATTAACACCCCGCCACCCAGCGAGATGAGATAAGAAGAAACCATGCTAAACCTCTTTACAAAATAGCAATTTCAGGTGTTTCAATAAGATTAGTAACGCGCCTTAACCATCTGGTATGTCTTGATACCACCAGTGAGGTTTTTCGCTTTAAAACCTGAATTAACCAGCATACGATAGGCTACATGACCCCGTAAACCCACATAACAGAAAACCAAAATTTCTTTATCTTTGGGTAACTCATCGAGTCTGTCACGCAGCTGATCCAGTGGAATATTCACCGCACCTTCTATGGCGCCCATCTTGGATAACTCACCCGGATTACGCACATCCAGCAGTAACTGATGTTCGGTGGCCGCATCGATCTCATTGGTATGACATAAACGGCTCATACCATTTAACACATTCGATGCTACAAAACCCGCTTGGTTCAATACATCTTTAGCCGAGCCAAAAGGCGGCGCATAAGTCAGTTCCATCTCTTGCATGTCATACACTGTCATGCCACCTCGGATCGCAACGGCTAACACATCGATACGCTTATCGATACCATCTCGACCCACGGCTTGTGCACCCAAAATCTGTCCAGTGTCTGTGTTATACAACAGCTTTAACGAAACCGGATGCGCGCCAGGGAAATAACTCGCATGGCTTGCACCATGCACATAAACCTTGTCATAAGGAATCGATAATTTCTGCAACCGTTTTTCATTTAATCCTGTGCTTGCCACAGCTAAATCGAATACGCGACAAATCGCCGTACCTTGGGTCTTGTTGTAACCTTCGTTCATGCCGAAGATATTATTAGCCGCAATGCGACCTTGACGATTAGCCGGTCCCGCCAACGGGATCAACGCCTTCTCGCCAGTGAGTAAATCTGTTTCTTCCACCGCATCACCAACGGCAAAAATCGCCGCATCACTGGTTCGCATCTGCTCATCGACTAAAATACCGCCCAGCTCACCAATGGCTAGTCCGGCGTCGAGAGCCAAACGGATCTCAGGTTTCACGCCAATCGCACTGATCAGTAGCTCAGTTTCCAGACTTTCACCCGTACTCAGAGATAAGCTCAAACCTGATGCTTTATGCTCAACCGCTTGCAGGCCACAATTTAATTTAAGATCCACCCCTTTCGCTACTAACTCTTGATGCAGCATATTGGCCATTTCAAGATCCACTGGCATCATCACCTGATTCGACAGCTCAAGCAGGGTCACTTCAATACCGAGATGACGTAAGGCTTCGACCATCTCAAGGCCAATAAAACCACCGCCAACTACCGTCGCATGAGTCGGTTTGGTCTGTTTTAATCTGTCGAGAATACGGTCCATATCGGGTAAATTACGCAAAGAGAACGTCAACGGGTTAATCAAACCAGGAATGGGCGGCACCACAGGCGCAGCACCGGGTGACAAGACTAAAGCATCATAATCCTCTTGATAGACTTCACCACTGAGCAGGTTTTTAACCGACACGGTTTTAGCAGCGGCATCGATAGAAACCACTTCATGCTGAACTCGTACATCGACATTAAAGCGCGCCTTAAAACTCTGTGGCGTTTGTAGCACTAAGGCACTACGTTGATCGATTTCCCCACTGATGTGATAAGGCAAACCACAGTTGGCAAAAGAGACATACTCCCCCCGCTCAAACATGATGATCTCAGCATCTTCACTGAGTCTACGTGCTCTTGCTGCCGCCGATGCACCACCTGCTACACCACCAATAATGAGTAATTTTTTCATCTAATGCCTCAATTCGTCTCTCGATTAATACGCCCTGCCACGCCCTAAACTCGCATCAATCTACCGCCAAAATATGCGCGTCAGTCTATTACATTTAACAGTTCATGCAAATTTTATTTATTATAAAACTCTAATGAATTAATGAAATTTTGATCGGCCTCAACAAGCAACAGGGTTTGGTTAAATCTAACCCAATCTCAGTTTGCCCTTTACAGCGCTGGCTTGGCCACATAAGATCCAGCCACTCTACGCTGAACAAAGAGATTTCGATGACCACACTAACGATTACTCGCCCCGATGACTGGCATATCCACCTACGCGATGGTGACGTTCTTGCCGATACCGTTAAAGATGCTGGCCGCTACATGGGACGCGCCATCATCATGCCTAACCTAGTGCCACCAGCAACAAATGTTGATAGCGCACTGGCTTATTACGAGCGCATTAAATCTGTATCGACGACCCAGTTTGAACCCTTGATGGTGCTATATCTCACCGACAATACAACGGCTGAAGATATTCGAGCGGCAAAAGCCTCAGGTAAAGTAGTGGCCGCGAAACTCTATCCTGCGGGCGCGACAACTAACTCAGATTCTGGCGTCACCGACGTAAGCAATATCTACCCGGTACTCGAAGCGATGCAGGAAGTGGGTATGCTGTTTTTGGTTCACGGTGAAGTCACCGACTCAGCCATAGACATCTTCGACAGAGAAGCGGTGTTTATCGAAAATACCCTAAAAAAAGTGGTGCACGATTTTCCAAAATTGAAGATAGTGCTGGAACATATTACCACTAAAGATGCGGTCGATTTCGTCACCTGTGCGGGCGACAATGTTGCAGCAACCATTACAGCCCATCACCTGTTGTATAACCGTAATCACATGCTGGCTGGCGGTATTCGTCCACACTTCTATTGTTTACCTATCCTGAAGCGAAATATTCACCAGCAAGCTTTACTTGCAGCTGCGGCCAGCGGTAATAAGAAGTTTTTCCTCGGTACAGATTCAGCGCCGCACACTAAAGATCGCAAAGAAGCCGCTTGTGGCTGTGCGGGTTCATATACTGCGCATGCGGCCATCGAGTTATATGCCGAAGCCTTCGAGTCAGTGAACGCGCTAGACAAATTAGAAGCCTTCGCTAGCTTTAACGGCCCTGACTTCTACGGCCTGCCACGCAATAGCGATACCATCACCTTAGTGAAACGTCCATGGCAAGTTCCAGCGACTTATCCATTAGGTGATTCAGGTGTCGTGCCGATTCGTGCTGGTGAGAGCATTGACTGGCAGGTTGAAGCTTAACGTCACAACTAGCGATACTAACTCTATAAAAACACCGCCTGTTAGCGGTGTTTTTTATAACTCACTATTAGGTAACCAGATCCGTACCAGCAATCCTTTCGGCTCACAGTTATGTAGACTGATCCGGCCATCATGAGCCTCGATGATCTCTCGACATAAAGGTAAACCTAAGCCTGTACCCGATTGTTTGGTGGAGTAAAAAGGCAACAGAGCCTGTGGCAGTACTTCTGGCGGCATCCCAGTGCCCGCATCTTTAACTTCTATTGATACCCCTGACACACCATCCGCTAACAAATGGCTGTAAATATGCAGGGAAACATCCTCGGGGGCTGAGCCAGATTCATGGGCATTTTTCAGCAGATTCAGTAGCACTTGTTCAAGCTGGATCAGGTCGAAATAACCGGATTGCTGAGGAAGCTCACCAATCAGTTTAAAGTCAAAATGTTGAGCTAACTGCGCAGTAAACTTAACCCAATCAACCGCACTCTTTTTCGGTAGGGGCAGCTTAGCGAAACGGGCATAATTAAAGATAAACTGGCTAAGATGATGGGTTCTATCCTCAATAGTGTCGAAGATCAGTTGTAGTTTCTCATCTTCAAGGTGGGCAGTTATTTTTCGTCCAGATTTAACCATAGAGGCAATGGGCGCCACCGAATTATTCAGTTCATGACTGATAATGCGGATCACCTTTTTCCATACCGCAACTTCCTGACGATTAAGCTCTCGGGTCATCTGCTTTAGCAGGATCAAATGATGATACTGACCATTGAGCAAGAAGCGTCCTCGCGACAGATGCCAAGTCTCATCTTCGCCCTCTTCCTCCTGACTTGGCAAAGTAAACAATCCGCCTTTAGGATTGCTCAGGGCGCAGACCAGCTCTTCACTCTTGCCTTCTAGCAGGTCTGGCAGAAGTCCCCCTTCGATGCGAGTTCCCTGAGCAAACAGGTGACGAGCGGCATCGTTGGCATAGATCACCCGTTGGCGATCATCGAGCAATAACATCACATTAGGAGAGCTTTGAATTACCTTATCGAGCAAGAGTTCGCGCTGATAAATATATTGACGTTCCCGGCGCAATACCGCGGCAGACTCGTTAAACAGACTAGCCAATGACTTTAGCTGACTGTCTCCTTGAATAGGAATATGGACACTGAAATCATTATCTTTGAAATTAAGCAGGCCAACTTCAAGCGCCTTCAATCCCTTATTTAGCGAGCGAGTCATGAAGTGACTCACGCCCCAAGAGAGCAAGATTCCAAACAACAGACAGGCTGCAATTACCAGCCCACTCAACTCAGCAAACAACTGAGGCTTAACGCTGGCCAGCAGCCATAAGATACAGCTCATGCCTAAGAGAGTGGCAACGAGATTACCTAAGATAAGCTTACTGGTTAAAGACAAGTTCATCTGTCGATCCCAAACTTATCCATGCGCCGATACAGTGCCTGACGGCTAAGACCGAGCGACTTCGCTACTCTGGCAATCACCCCATTATGCTGTGCCAAAGCCTGTTCGATATCGGCTTTTTCTGGCTCACTTTTGGCCACTGGCTCATGCTGACTTTCAAGCGCACTTGACGACGCACCTGATGCGTCACCCAGCATATCTTGTGCATGATGTAGCGTTTGCGCTGCTACTAGCGGCCTGAGTCCGAAGTCTGCCAGCTTTAGCGCTGGACTACTGGCTAAGATCACCGCTCGTTTACAGGCATTTTCCAGCTCACGAACATTGCCCGGCCAAGGATAATCAAGCAAGGCTTGTCGCGTCGGCTTAGGCAACGAAAAGTCTCTACCTATAAAATGACTCACTAGGGGTAAAATATCGTCTTGGCGTTGATTAAGCGGCGGTAAAGCCAGCTCAATCACATTAAGACGATAGAAGAGATCTTCACGAAAACGACCACTAGCAATATCATCGGCTAAGTCGGCATTCGTGGCGCTGATCACTCTTACCTTGACCTTGCGGGTTTGGTGACTGCCCAAGCGTTCAAACTCACCGGTTTGCAACACCCGCAGCAACTTAACCTGCCCTGACAGGGGTAAGTTTCCTATTTCATCTAAAAATAGCGTACCACCATCGGCCGCTTCGAAACGGCCGATACGGGTCTTATTGGCACCGGTAAAGGCTCCCGCCTCGGCACCAAACAACTCGGCCTCTAGCAGTTCCATCGGCAGTGCGCCAATATTGACCTTGATAAAAGGCTTGTCTTTCAGCGGCGAGTTGGCGTGGATAATGTCCGCCAACTTATCTTTACCGGCTCCGTTAGGCCCAGTGACCAACACAGACACATCAGACTTTGCAATTTGCAGCGCCAAATCAATACAACGCTGCATGGCACCACTACCAAAAACGATCCCACAAAGATCGGCGTCTTTTATCGCCGACATACGTTGGTTTTCCGAGCGACTGAGTTGATTGTTTTGCTGTGACAAGGCATGCAGAGAGATAAGATTATTCACGCTATTGAGTAGCTTATCGTCGTCCCAAGGCTTACCCATGTAATCGGCACTGCCTTCTTTCACCAGCTCCACCGCCAGCTCTAACTGAGTCCAGGCGGTCAACAGGATAATAGGCAGCTGCGGCGATTGCTGACGAATGTCATAAAACAGCCGCTTCCCCTCTTCACCAGAAGTCGTGTCCTGGGTAAAGTTCATATCCTGGATCACCAGTGACACTTCCTGCTCAGCCAACATGCTGAGCGCCGCTTCTGGGGAAAAACAGCTAAGCGTCTTAAATCCTTGTAATTCGAGCATCAGAGCCAGAGCACTACAAACGGCCTGATTGTCGTCGACGATGAGAATCGTATCCATATATTCTAATTAAGTTTTTAACAGCTAGAGCCACAAAACTAACCGAAAGCGCCTGCAATTAAAACACTCTCGGTTAATTACTCGAAACTAAACGCTACGGGTCGCCATTGCCGGCGATATATTGGCCGCCTTACGCGCCGGTAATACCACAGCCACCGTCGTCACCAGCAGCATGCCTATAACTGTCATCACGGGATAGACAAGATCCAGCTGTGGCAGAGCATAATGTTTCATCAACTGCTGACCCAGTAACACTGCTAAGCTGCCACCCAATAAACCGCCAACGACACAAATGATGTAGTTTTCGGTTAAGAACAGGCTGAGGATATCGTGTTTTGTGGCACCTAATGCGCGACGAGTACCAATCTGCTTGGTACGGCGCTGAATATTAAACATCACCATTCCCGTAAGCCCTAAGCTGGTGATCAACAGCAGTAACACCACCATCATAGATAACACAGTGACCATCAACTCATGATCACGATAAGAGTTTGTCTTCACCTCGGCGATAGATCGGAAGTCATCAATCACTCTATTTGGGTTCTCTTTCATTAAGGCCGCAATCACCGCCTCTTGCACCCTTGCCTGATACTCTGGCGCCACACGCAACATATATGAGCGTCCAGCATAATCGACATTTTGGATAATACTGTATTCAAGATCATTTGAATCGACCCAAGCCCCTTGCATCTTGTCGACAACGCCGATAATAGTCACTTGTTCATCAGCGCCCACCCACAAGTTTTTACCCACAGCAGAATCGTTTGGCCAAACTTCATCGGCCAATGCCTTACTAATGATCAACAGCTTATCTGGGCTGTTCACATCGTCACTGATCTCATCGGGATAGAAGTTACGCCCCTCGATAAGCTTAAGCCCTAAGGTCTCAATGGTATGCTCTGTCCCCAGATACATGGCCAGTTGCGGCGTGCTCTTTGCCGTCTCTGGATCGGGGCCTAAATTCAGCGTGCTGGACCAACCGCTGCCGCTCAGGGGTAACATATTGGTCGAGGTTGCCGCCTCGACATGAGGGATACTGCGTAAAATACGCTGATCGACCTTATTCTGTAGCGTCTCGTCAATACTCGGATCAAAGTTATACAGATTGAAAGTTAGCACCTGCTTCTCGAGTATCCCCGAATCACGCTGCATCATGCTTAAACGTTCGTGGATAATAAAACTGGCATTGGCAACGATAGCAACAGATAAAATAATCTGCATTAACAATAATATCGGGCCGCTCTTACTGCGCAGCAAGCTGCTAAAAACTGGTTTAATATGAAGCATGTTTTAACCCCTTACTGGCTTTTTAAATAAACGCTAGGCTTGGTTCTACATACAACCCAAGCAGGATAGAGACCCGCGAGCATCGCTGTACCCACTGCAATGGCTGGCGTAACAAACCACATGCTCAAGGACAAATGGGTTAACCCTTCGACCACGCCAAAGCGTGCCGAAAGGCCATAGAGTGCACCCCATGCCCAAGCCAGTCCTAACAGACCACCAAACAGTCCAATCACTCCAACTTCAACCATATATTGCGAGAAGATTTGTGCACGGCTGGCACCGATAGCACGTCTCACCCCAACCTCGGGAGCGCGCTTGAGGAACTTGGTCAACATTAAGCCCAAGATATTAACCAGACACACACTTAGAAAGAGCACACTCAGGCCAACCAGAATCTTGTTGTCTTCTGGCACGACATGATTTCGCTCAAGCCAGGCATCCACATCGGATAGCTGCGCCGATTCGGCTGCCGACTTATTATCGGCAAAACGTCCTAACTCCTTCTGCTGTTCGACATATTGACTTAGGTAGTTTTGATATGCCTGACGATCTTCTGCCGTCGGTAAATCGACCCAATACTCAAGCCACACTTTCTCCGAAGTTAGCCGCTCCTGATAATTGTTGATACGTTCGTACTTCCAGCCAGACATATTGCCCCAAATCGCAAACTCTTCATTCGCGGCTAGAGAAAAAGGAATATAAATCTGTTCCGCTGGGGAAAAAGCACCACTGGTGGGATCGTAGTATTTAGGCTGAGGACTCCAATCATCGATCACGCCGACAACTTGATAGGGCTTACGATCAAGATAAAGCGTCTTACCTATGCTATTTTCGCCACCAAACAGTTTCTGATTTAGCTTCTTGCCTATCACAGCCTGAAAAGCAGCTTGATTATCCACCGATTTATCCCAGCGTTGACCGAAGATGAAGGGCACCTCAAACAGCGAGAAAAAATCACCATCGGTAACACGAACGCCATAGAGTGAGGGTAAAACCTCAGGATCATCAGTCTGGACCGCCATTCCACTGCGAAACATCGCTGCTTGCTGTTTCGCCAGCTTGCTATTACGCAGGTTCATCACGTCCTGATAAGTCACCAGCGAATGGAAGTCATCCCAAGAGTCAACCCCTTGAGTCCACAGCTGCACCGTGTTTAGCTGCTCGGCGCGCTCCCCTGCGGGATTAAATGACATCATCTTGTATACATTTAATGTGGTAATGGTGATCCCTATACCTACTGAGATGGCAAGCACCATCAGCAGGGATAAGATCGGCGTCTTCTTAATGCTGCGCCAGGCAAGGTCAACATAATATAAAAACATGTTTGTGCTCCTTAGCTCGCCGCTTTTTCTGTCGCTTCCAGCGTCTCTGCCTGTCCGCCCTGATATAGGGTAAAGTCACACACTTGACCATCGACAATCTGAATATTGCGCTGAGCACGACGGGCTAATTCGGGATCATGAGTCACCATGATGATGGTGGTCCCCGCCTTGTTGATCTCTTCTAAAAGCTCCATCACCTGACGAGCCATCAGGCTGTCCAAGTTACCTGTTGGCTCATCGGCGAGGAGAAATCTTGGTTCGCCAGCTAGCGCACGGGCGATTGCCACACGCTGCTGCTGACCACCTGAAAGTTGTGAGGGAAGATGCTTCATACGCGCACCTAGACCCACTTGCTCTAACGCAGCTTGTACACGACGTTGGCGCTCCTTGGCACTAAAGCCACGATAGCGCAAAGGCACTTCGACGTTTTCAGCCAAATTCAGATCGGGAATCAAGTTAAAACCCTGAAATATAAAACCTATTTTTTCATTTCGAATTGCCGCAGCCTTGTTGTCACTCAGATTAGAGATGTTGACATCATCCAAGTGATATTCGCCATTAGTAAAGCCCTCTAGCAAACCTGCGATATTAAGAAACGTCGTCTTACCCGAGCCAGAAGGGCCTGTCACGGCAACAAACTCACCCTCTTGTACCGATAAATTAAAATCCCGTAACGCATGGGTTTCTACTAAATCCGTTTTGAACACCTTGTTGATATTTTTCATGATTAACATGGTTTAATTCCTTCAATTTTTGCGTTATTCAATAAGTTATTTCAAAAATGCTTGCAGTAGCCTCAGGCTATCTAACACGCATTGAGTGATATCGCCGCCCATATTGGCAACGTCGGGAAGT
This sequence comes from Shewanella sp. Isolate11, assembly GCF_022398315.1. Taxonomy (GTDB): domain Bacteria; phylum Pseudomonadota; class Gammaproteobacteria; order Enterobacterales; family Shewanellaceae; genus Shewanella. Next base: position 444,368 of record NZ_JAKEVF010000001.1, on the reverse strand, counting down.
CGGGGGATTTCTCTGCTGATTTGGTACATATCGGCCATTTCACTAATATGCAGTCCAAACAAAAACCAGCTTGAGACATTTTGAGTAAATACTTGAGTCGCCACCAACAGCAGTAATAGCGCGAGAATGGCAACCAAACTCTCTGAGGTCATGATAGAAATACGCTTTCTCATCGTAGCTCCTTAGCGAACCAAAACTTGTTCGGCATTTTTAAATAGGTCGATGTTAGAGATCACCCATTGATCTCCAGCCTCACCACCTTCTAATACTTCAATCTGGCTCATGCTACGTGCGCCGAGCTGGATCTCGGTACGCTCGGCAATGTCACCTTGAATGCGATACACTACTCGACCGCCGCCACTGGTCACGAAAGCACCACGCTTCACCATCAGCACGTCGGGACGATTTTCTAATAACACTCGGGCTGAAAGACGTTGATTCTGGCGTAGATGTAACTCAGGATTTTGTTCAAATCTGACTCGAGTCGCGACCTCACGATTACGGACTTCAGGTGAAATAGAAGAAAGTTTACCCATCACCATCACGCCACCGAAATTAAGCTCCACCTCCATCCCTAAGCCCAGCTCATCGGCATAACTCTCTGGCACAGCTAACTCGGCCTCAAAGGCACTCAAATCAACGACGGTTAAAATGGGCTGGCTTTGGCCGATTTGCGCTTTCTGCTCAATTAACCAGTTACCTATGATGCCGCCAACTGGCGCGATAATGTTTAATGCGGCAACTTGACGCTCTAACTCAGTCACGACCAACGCCTGACGATCTACCTCGGCAGCCTTATTCTTCAGTTCAAAAGCCAAGGTATCTTTCATCAGATCGGCCTCTTGCTTGGTATGCGCAAACAATAACTTGGCCTTATGCAGATCATCCTTGTTCTTTTCAAAATCAATTCGAGAAATCAGATCATTTTCAATCAATTGATCGCCGCGGCGGCTCTCGCGTTCTGCTGCTTCTAAATCGACCTTAGCCATATCGATAGCTTGCAGGGCCTTAAGTTGTTGACGACGAGCATCGAGACGGGTTCGCTCCAAAGCGCTTTTCATCCCTTCGAGAACGGCTTGTTGTTGTTTGAGGCTATTGGTCAAACTATGACTTTCAATCGTGGCGACCACTTGTCCTTGCTCGACTCGATCGCCGGGGTTGGATATCAAGGTCACAGTGCCTTTTTCTGGGCTATAAAGGATTGGGGCATTAGCAGCGACTATCTTACCTGTAGTAGCAATATCACGGGTTAAAGTGCCACGCACTAAAGTGGCAAACTTTAACTCGCTTCCATCGATTGACTCACTAACATGACTTCCACTCACACTGGCCCAAATCAAGCCTGATACCAATAATACTGAGCCACCTAAGATAACGGGCCACTTAAAACGGCTAGCTAAACTTGGCGCTACGACTTTATCCTGTCCGCTAGTATCTTTGATCATCCTGGGTTCCTAAAGGTGTCCGTTATGGTAAAAATCTTGTGTTATAGGGTATATAAACAATTACTGTGCCAAAAAATTAATTTTCATCAAAATCAAAAAGATACTTTTATATACTATTTTATTTAAAGCCAGAAAGTGTCCGCGGACACAATTTAACTGTCCGATCAGAGTAAAGGGTGTCCGCAGATGGGGATATAGAGTTAAGGAGGCTTGAGAATTAAAGATTTGCAGCTCGAACGGCCAGAGATAAGAAATAGGAGAGCTGAGATTTAACAAGCTTTGACTGTTATACCAATCAGTATAAGGCTGTCATCCTTATTACTAGCGAAAAAAAGCCCGTAAGATACGGGCTTTTTCGAAAACTGACTGATTAACCGATTAATTAGCAGCCTTACATTTAGTCGCCTTTAATTAGGCACCTTGGAAGTCTATTCGACGCGCTTCATAGCGATCGACCATATCGGTCAAGCTTTCTTCCTCTAGAGGACGTAAGCCACTCAAGACTAAGGTTTTACGACCCGTACCCACTAACTTGTCTCCACAGTGTAATTCAAAACTTAGGGTCACATCACCACGTTTACCGTCAATCACTAAATCTTGTTCGACTAAAACCAGTTCGATGTTATCAAAATCCAGCGTTTGTAGATCAAATGACATGCTTTCATATATCACCAATGGACGTGCGGGGTTAATCATCATGCCGTGCTTACGCATCATAGGCACTAGTATGTGGGTGAAGTTCAGGCCAGAGAAAGCCACGTAGCTGCGAATAAACGACTCGGTTTGTACATCACAGATAGTGTTATCACCACTGCGCTCAACGCTGAGATAAGGCTTATCTTTATCGTCAACAATGGTAAAGCTATCGCCAACCTGCTCAGGGAATACCAACTGCACCCCATCACCCACCATGCCTTCGAAGCTGAAGCTCATCTGCTGACTTAGACCATATTGTCCTAATACCAAGGCGAACAACAAATCCCCTGGCACACAGAAACGTTTTGCAGCCACATCATGGATCGGATTGAAATCTTGTGCGACGCCTTTGGCAAAGTCACTGGCTTGTTGTTGTGTAACAGCAACAAGCTGCATATCTTTTTTATAATAAGGACTTAGAAACATACTGGCTCTATTAATCAGAAAATGGTCAAAATTAAGGATGCACAGTTTATAACAAAAATGTTAAAGCACACACCCGATGACTTAACCGCCCGTCAATTTCTGCCACCAAGACAGAGGTTGACCACAGTTTTTAGCCGGATGATAGCTGTCGACCAAGGTAGGCAAGGCAGTCACATTATCGCAGCCACGCTCCTTGGCCACCCCTTTATTATCGAAGTAACCTTGTACCACACCATTCACTGGCGTGCGTCTGAGGCTAATGGGCGATCGATTTTTCAAGAAGCTCTGATATACCGCCATGGCTCCGCTGCTGCCATACAGGCTGGTCTTGCCATTATCATCTAATCCCACCCAAATGGCGGCGACATTACGCTCATCAAAACCCGCAAACCACGAATCGCGAGAATCATTACTGGTTCCCGTCTTACCCGCTAATGTCACCTCAGGAAATGCCTGCCCCAAGCGTTTAGCCGTACCCGAGCGAACCACTTCGGTCATCGCATGCTGCACTAAAAAGTCACTGCCCGCAGGTATCGCTTGTGCAGAAGCAATACCACTACCGCTTAAGGGTTGATTATTGACATCCAATACATGAGTCACGGCGCTGAGCTGGCGATAGCGGCCATTGTCCGCCAATGTCTGATACACCTGCGCGACCATCAAGGGAGAACCGTTAATCGCACCTAATAGCATGGAAGGATATTCAGGGATCCTGTCGTGCCATCCCGCCTTGTCTAAAGTAGTGGCAACGGTATCGGTACCGATTGCCATGCCTAGGTTTACCGTCGGCACGTTCATCGAGTTTTTCATCGCCGTGAGTAACGACACCTCACCTGAAAACTGCTTATCAAAATTCTGCGGTGACCAAGTTTTACCTTGTTCATTCTTCAAGGTAATGGGTTGATCTTGCAGCGGTGTGGCTAAGTTAAAACGTTTTGGTTGCTCAAGCGCACTGACATAGACAAAAGGTTTGATCAGTGAGCCGATAGGACGGCGGATCTCAACCGCACGGTTAAAGCCTTGATAGCTAGGAACCTTATCCCCCACCATCGCGGCAATACCCGCCGAATATTTGTCGGTCACCACCATACCTACTTGAAGATCTTTATTACGCTCATCTAGGCGCTTCATGGTCGACTCTACGGCTTTTTCGGCCGCTTCCTGCGCCATAGGATCTAAAGTGGTATACACCTTGATGCCCGACTGTTGCAACAACGCATCACCGAAGCGGCGATTAAGTTCGTTTTTCACCACAGCAAAGAAGGCGGGTAACTTCTGATGCACCGACTTTTCAAACTTACGTAGCCCCAAAGGCGAACTCGCTGCCGCTTTATATTGCGCCACTGAGATTTTTTCCGACTCCATCAAAAGGCGCAGCACTAAATCACGCCGCTCTTGGGCGCGCTCAGGATAACGCCAAGGATTGTAATAAGAAGGTCCCTTGATCGCCGCGACTAAGAAAGCCTGCTGATCGAGAGTAAGTTCAGCAATCGGACGGCCAAAATAGAATTGTGAGGCCAGTCCCATACCATGAACTGCGCGAGACTTATCTTGCCCCATATACACTTCGTTTAGGTAAGCTTCTAAGATCTCATCCTTGTCATAGCGAAAATCGATGATGATCGCCATTAACGCTTCCCTGAGTTTACGGGACAGAGAACGTTCACTCGAAAGAAAGAAGTTTTTCGCTAACTGCTGGGTTAGCGTCGAGCCACCTTGCACGGTACGCCCAGCGCTGAGGTTGACTAAAGCCGCACGAATAATCGCAAAAGGATTGACACCGTAATGATCATAGAAGGTGCGATCTTCCACCAATAATAATGCCTGAACAATGGCTGGCGGCATCTTATCTGTAGCCACAAACAGGCGATCTTCACCATCTCCGGCAATCATTCTATCCAACAATACCGGTTCTAAATGAAATACCGCCAACTGACGTTGATCGCTCTGACGCGCCACCGAGGATACACCTTGGCTATCGAAACTGATCATCACTCTCTGCTCGACTTGTGACCCTTGAGGATGCAAGAAAGGACGACGCCACAAATCGACTTTAGTTCTGGAGGCTGAGAACTCACCCACTTGGCGCGGATTAGCCACTTTGCGATACCCTAACAGTTTAAGTTCGGCGATCAGTTGTTCATGACTCACTGCCGCGCCGGGATACAGTGCCATCGAGCGACTAAACACCTGCGCGGGCAGGTGCCATTTTTGCCCCTCAAATTTACGGGCAATGACTTGATCCAGATAGATACAATAGATAGTTAACCCTGCGATAAGGACCAAGCCCAACTTCCAACTGAGCGACCATACTTTAGCGCCCCAACCTGGAGATGCCTTGCGACGTGATTTAGACGTTTTTTTTGCGGCTCTTTTCTTCGGCGTTTGTTTGCTTGTCATCGGTATTCCATTAACGGCATAACGGCACTACTGGCCGCTATTTAATGTTCTTTTCTTAGTAAATTTAGTCGGCAAGGTATTGGCAGGATCATCAGGCCAAAGATGCTTTGGATAACGACCTTTCATCTCTTTTTGCACTTCTTTATAAGGCCCTTGCCAGAAATTTGCCAAATCGGCAGTTAAGGCCAATGGCCTTTGTGCTGGAGATAATAACTCCATGGTCACCACCAGTTTGCCTTGGGCTAGCGTTGGGCTTTGTGCCATCCCCAAGGCTTCTTGTAATCGTATGCTGAGCAAGGCTCTATCGATGCCCTCATAGCGGATCTGCGCTCGGGTGCCGGTTTTCATCGGCCAATGGGTCGGCAAATGCTCATTTAATAGCTGCTGCAGATCCCACGGCAGTAAATTTGTCAGCAGACTATAAAAATCCAGTGAGGTTAATTGATTGAGACGACGCACATTATCCAAATAGGGCGCTAGCCAATGCTCTAAGCCTTGCAATAACGCCTTATCATCCATCTGCGGCCACTCACCGGGCAATTGATAATGCCGCGCCAATGCGACCCGCTGCCTCAGCTGGCTTACCTTATCATCAAAAGCCAGTACCGCTAAACCTTTGCTACGGATCAAGCCCAAGATGGCCTGCTGGATCAGCTCTGCATCCAATTGTTCTATAGAACGTTTATCCAGCACTATCGCGCCGACACGTCGTTGCTCTTGAGCAAAGAAACGCTGCTTGTCATCATCCCAGCCACAGACCAGTTGTTGGCTAACACAATGTTTTAAGCTGTGGTTAAACGCCTCAGGATTAAAACCCACCGCCAGATGAATTCTGCCGCTACTCTGCCCTTGGGATTCTTGAAAATCGGCCACCACTAACCAGTCTTTGCCCGTTAAGCTGTCATCTTGACCTAAGCTTACACCCGCTCCACCAGCCAGTTGATAGCCGCTATGGCCTCTGGCTTTAGCGATGCGATCGGGAAAAGCCAAGGCCAACAACATAGCGATATCGTCAGCCGTAGCATGAGTGATCGCGGTTTCAAGCTCGCCCTTGGCCTTAATCCTCTGCAGATAACTGCGCGCCAGCTGCGCCGTTTCACCGCTTTTAGCATCAGCCAGATAATGCATAATATCGGCGCCGCGTCGTTGTCGGCTACGAGATTCTAATACACCGGCCAATACAGCGGCTAAGCTGACTAACGATGGCTCTTGGCTTTGCTTAGCCGTGAGTAACATATGCGCCAAGCGCGGATGGCAACCCAGTTGATAGGCCGCTCGGCCATGGGGTGTAATGCGCCGCGTTTCGTCCACCAGCGCCAACTGAGTCAATAGCTGCCAAGCCACTGTTTCATTGGCAATTGAAGCGGGGCTGATCAAGGGTAATTGCTCAAGTGCTGTAACGCCCCAGTAGGCCGCATCGAGTACCACACTGGTTAAGTCGCTGTGTAAAATTTCCGCCTCATCGGCCTGCAACAATCTTCCCTGCTCCTCTTGTCCCCAGAGACGAATACAATGCCCGGCAGATAAGCGTCCAGCTCGACCGGCACGCTGCGCCGCCGATGACTGACTAATACGCTTTAAGGACAAACGGCTTACCGCCGTCTTAGGATTAAAACTCGCTTGGCGTTTATAACCCGAGTCCACCACTATGGTGATACCTTCGATGGTTAAACTGGACTCGGCCACATTGGTCGATAACACCACTTTGCGCAGTCCATCGGGCGCGGGGGCAATAGCGCTGTCTTGGGCCTTAGCTGGTAGGCTGCCATATAAAGGCGCAATCAAAAACGCTTGTGGATCGAGTCGTGCTCGTAAACGCTCGGCCAAACGGGTGATCTCTCGCTGCCCGGGCAAGAAAGCCAGTAGTGAGCCCTTGCCATTTTCAGCTAGGGCTTCAACAATCACCTTTGCCATATGGTCAAGCCAATCCACCGAGCCGCTTGGGGCGCAATAATCGATACTGACAGGGAAACTGCGACCTTCACTTTCTAAAAACTGCGCGTCTGGCATTAATTCAGCCAAGGGCAAACCGCTGAGGGTTGCCGACATGGCTAAAATTATCAGGTCTTCTCGGAATGAACCTTGTAACTCCAACGCTAAGGCTAAACCCAAATCTGTAGTCAAATGACGCTCATGGATCTCATCGAAGATCACCAGAGCATAACCCGTGAGTTCTGGGTCTTGCTGGATCATTCGTGTCAGCACCCCTTCGGTCACCACCTCTAATCGAGTCTGAGCACTGACTTTCGACTCACCGCGTACCCGAAAACCGACACTCTGACCTATGGGCTCGCCGCGCTGCTTAGCAATAAATTGCGCCACATTTCGCGCCGCCATCCGCCGAGGCTCCAACATTAAAATTTTGCCGTCAATCTCAGGCCAATCCAGCATGGCAAGGGGCAAGGCCGTTGATTTACCTGCACCTGTGGGCGCCTGCAAAATCAGCTGAGTTGATTCCGACAAGGCCACCTTAATGGCTGGTAAAATGTCATGGATGGGTAGTTGCAGCAAAAGTCATTATCGATTGGAAAAAACAGCCTTGAGTGTACAAGGTCTATAGTAAAAATTAAATGCTGTGAACCGCGCTTCAGCGGTTTCGAAGCATAAAACAGCAGCCAAACTGTGCTATCGTCAATTGAGTCGCCATGAGTCTGACTGTTCAGGCTCTATGTCAGGGCATTCGTGCAATGAAGGCTAAAGCTAATTCAGGTAAATAAACCCCTAAAGTAAAACAAATAACTAATCACAAATAAGTCATGAGTGTCATGAGCAAAAGAATGTTTCTCGGCGTCAGTCCCACAGCAGCGCAAACCCAAACACTGCTATCCTTGCAGCAAGCGATAAAGACCGATGGCAGGCCAGTGCCTGCAGACAACTTTCACATGACCCTGAGTTTTCTTGGACAGTTAACCTCAACTCAAGAGCAGGCTTTAATCCACGCCTTAGATAAGTTAAGCCGGCAGCAGAAACTGGCCACCTTTAACGTCTGCCTCAATCGCCTGCATCACTGGCCTAAACCTAAGGTACTATGTATTAAAGCCGACCTGATTGAGGAGCTTAATAAAGAAAAAGAGATAAAAACAGGGAAAGAGATAGATAAAGCTAACAGCAGCGCGTTAATTTCACTGCATCAACAGTGCCAAAGGCTGTGTGACAAGCTCGATATCTCCTGTGGTGATAATCCATTGACGCCACATATCACCCTCTTCCGTAAGGCGCGCCATTATCATGCGGTTGAGCAGCAAAGCCTGCCAGTATCGTTAATTCATCTACAGGCTCGCACACTTCATCTGTATCAATCGCTCAGCACTGATAACGGGGTACGCTACCCCATTGTCCACTCTTGGCCACTCACAAACTAGCCATAAAAAACGTCCTAAGCAATTCATAGCATAAAGCTAATTCATCACTTAGGACGCATTCGGTCGCTAACGCAGTAGAAGTGACAACAAACGCTGCCTAGTCTTGTAATAAACTCGAAATAGTCAGCACACCATGAGTCGTCGCTCCAGCAGCCCATAAGGCATTCGCGCTATCACTGAAAGCCCCCGCTAAATCCACATGCAACCACTGCGCCTGTGGAGAAACAAAGCGCCATAGGAAACCTGCAGCATTTGAGGCTCCACCCGCTCCGCCCCCCTTCATTGGGCGACTGTTCGCTGTATCAGCATAAGCGGATGGGCACATATCTTTATGCCAAGGATCTAAAGGTAGAGGCCACACTCGCTCGGCCACTTCTACCGCTTTGCTTTGGGTCTTAACTAACAGCTCAGCATTAGGCGAGAAGATAGCGTTATAATTTCCACCCACAGCCATAACGGCCGCGCCCGTTAATGTTGCGGCATCGATAATCACAGGAGCGCCGGTTTCAGAGGCCGCTTGTAAACCATCGGCCAATACCAAACGCCCTTCGGCATCGGTGTTAACCACTTCTACCGACACACCATTTTTATAGGTAATGATATCGCCCAGTTTATAAGCACGACCACTGATCAAGTTCTCCGCACAGCAAAGGAACAACTTCACTCGCTTGTTCAGACCTGAGCGCATTGCCAAGCCTAGCGCCGCTGTGACGGTTGCAGCTCCGCCCATGTCGCACTTCATACCTAACATGCCTTCTGAGGCCTTGATGCTATAACCACCAGAATCGAAAGTGATCCCTTTACCCACTAAGGCAACCGATACCGGTGCATCTTCACCTAATGGATTAAAGTCCAACTCTAATAATGCAGGTGGACGCTCGCTACCACGGCCGACGGCGTGAATACCAAACCATTTGTTTTCCAGTAGGGCTTCACCTTCGATGATGCGATAGCTCACTTTGTCGCCACCGATTTGCGTCAGCCACAAGGCTGCCTGACTAGCGAGTTTCACTGGAGAGAGGTTTTCTGGGGTTTCATTAATCAATAAACGGGCAAAATTAGCACTTTCTAGGCGATGTTCGAGCGCCTGTTGTGTTTGCTCATCACCACACCAATGAATCTTACCTTCACTTTTTGCCGTGGCAAAACCTAAGGCAAATGCCCACTGCTGATTTACCTGCCAACCTTCGCCGCTCAATTCGACTTCTGACAAACCTTGGCTACGCAGCTTACGTCCTGCTTGCTGGATCTGTAACAAGGCATCACCCTCTTGCAGGTGGATGTTCGCTTGGCCTTGGGTAAATGTCACCTCGGCACTACCCCAATGGGCAGCGGGGGCGTCGTTGGTCAGATAAATCTTCATCGCGTCGCTCATATTGATTCCTTGTTATGTACAGCTGGATGCATTGCAGGGTTATACCTGCGTCATATTGCGCAAGTATAACCACAAATGCTATCGAGTATAACACCCAAAATGAGCACAATTAGTCACACCCACTCCTTTCTGATAACCTGACTTCACCCAAGAGAAAACCTGACAAGCTATGCTTTTTGAACCACAATTTAAACAAGGTACGCTGATCAAGCGTTACAAACGTTTTTTGGCCGATATCGAACTGAGCGACGGTTCGCAAATCACCATTCACTGTCCTAATACTGGCTCGATGCGCAACTGTTTGTTCCCCGGCGAAGCGGTGTGGTATTCCACTTCTGATAATCCCAAACGCAAATATCCAAATACTTGGGAGCAACACCAAACCGATGCAGGCCATATTATTGGCATTAATACAGGGCGCGCCAACGAGCTGGCCGCCGAAGCCATCAAGGAGCAGGTGATTAGCGAATTAAGTGGCTATCAAACCCAGCGCCGTGAAGTGAAATATGGCAGCGAAAACAGCCGAATCGATCTGCTGCTGGAAGATCCACAACGTGGCCTCTGCTATATAGAAGTCAAAAGCTGTACTTTATTAGAGCAGGGACAAGGTTATTTCCCCGATGCGGTAACCTCTCGTGGACAGAAACATCTGCGAGAATTGATGGAAATGGTGAGCTTAGGCCACCGTGCTGTATTGTTATTTGTGGTGCAACACACAGGTATTAATTGTGTCAGCGCAGCCAGCCATATCGATCCCGACTACAGCAGGTTATTAAAGCAGGCATATCAGGCAGGAGTTGAAATTTTAGCCTACAGTACCGAGCTTTCACCCGCAGGCGCAAAGTTGACTAAATCCTGCCCTGTCAAACTATAAATAGACGTTTTAGGTTGAATCTGTGCAAAATAGAGGACATAGTCAAAAGATAGTCAAATGCTGCATAAAAAATTTGCGTGGTATATAAGTTTCTGATATAGATATCGGCCTTTAATGAAAGCCGCTCTACAACGCAAATGATCAACAGGAGATGCGTTATGCCTGAAGGCACTAAAAAACTTGGCGTACTCGCTATCGCAGGAGTAGATCCTTACCAGGAAACCCCGGGTGAGGAGTACATGAATGGCGCTCAACTGAATCACTTTAAAAAAATTCTTGATGCATGGCGTAGCCAACTTCGTGAAGAAGTCGACCGCACTTTGAGCCACATGCAGGATGAAGCAGCAAACTTCCCTGATCCTGTGGATCGTGCTGCACAAGAAGAGGAGTTCAGCTTAGAACTTCGTGCGCGTGACAGAGAACGTAAGCTGATTAAGAAGATTGAGAAGACACTGCAAAAGATCGAAGATGATGATTTCGGTTTCTGCGACTCTTGCGGTATCGAAATCGGTATTCGCCGTCTCGAAGCCCGTCCTACAGCAGACCAATGTATCGACTGTAAGACACTAGCCGAGATCAAAGAAAAACAGATGGCTGGCTAAGCAAGCATCAATAAAGCGGGGATTGCCCCGCTTTTTGTTATCCTTCATTTATTACTTTTATCAATATTGCCAAGGCTGCTCTGTGCAAGGTCAAGCATATATAGGTCGATTCGCCCCCTCTCCTTCAGGTCCTCTCCATTTTGGTTCCCTTATTGCCGCACTCGGCAGTTATCTGCGAGCGCGGTCACAGCAGGGAAAATGGTTAGTGCGTATTGAAGATATCGATCCCCCCAGAGAAGTTGCTGGCGCCAGCACGCTGATCCTCTCAACTTTAGAAGCCTATGGTCTTTATTGGGATGACACCGAGCTCTATCAAAGCACTCGTCTCAATGTCTACGAAGCCAAACTGCAACAATTATTAGCCGACGAACAAGCCTATTTCTGCCAATGTACTCGTAAACAAATTCAAGCAATGCCAGACAGTTACGACGGGCGCTGCGCTAGACTTCATCCGCCTTTAACCCATGGAGCGATTCGTATAAAAAACACCGCTGCAATAGCTCAGTTTCACGATCAGCTCATGGGCAACGTCAGCGTCGACAAGGCATTTGCCGAAGAAGATTTCATTATTAAGCGCCGTGATGGCTTGTACGCCTATCAACTTGCAGTGGTGATGGATGATGCTTTTCAAGGGATCACTGAAGTGGTTCGAGGGAGCGATTTGCTGACTTCAAGTGCCAGACAAATTAGCCTATTTCAACAATTTCACGCCCCCGTTCCTGAATGGTTACACCTGCCACTGGCCTGCGATGCTCCGGGACATAAATTATCCAAACAAAATCATGCTCAAGCCATAGATAACAAAGCACCGCAGCAGAGTATTCAAGCGGCACTGGGTTTTCTGGGTCAAGCTAAAGTCGATATCGACGCCCCGGAAATCATGCTCAAACAGGCTGTCGAACAGTTTGATTTGGCCGCGATTCCTCAGCAGCAAGAGATCTTGCTATAACCAAGTAGTAAAACGCTAACGCCATCACGAAAGCCAAATTTGCTCGCCCCCCATGGGTATACTCTTTAACCCATATTTGGGTTATGATAGCGACCTTATTTTAACCCTTATATCAATCACGCGAGTTAAGCGGTCGAAAAATCCGTTGAGAAGCCAAGGATTTTTCGTTAAATAGTTATTTTGCAAGATAATTCGCTAGCATCAGATGAAGAGGTGTTAGCCGAACAAAATTGGCAGATAACCCATAAGATTGATATTTAGTTATGATCCATGTTCGAGGTGTCCTATTTTTCGCCGTATTAGTCAATTCTGTAAGCAGCTGTTTGACGACAATCAAAACACCACAGAAACCACACAAGCGGGACTAAGCTTGGAGATCGTTGCGAGAAAACATCATGCAATCTCTCGCAAGCAGATTAGCGAAAACGCTATAAAAGTGCTCTACCGACTACACAAAGCCGGCTTTAAAGCTTACTTAGTGGGTGGTGGTGTACGTGACATTTTACTCGGCCTCGAACCGAAAGATTTTGATGTGGTCACCAACGCCACACCAGAAGAGATCAAAAAGCTATTTCGTAACTGCCGTCTAGTCGGGCGTAGATTCCGTCTGGCGCACATCGTCTTTGGCCGTGATGTTATCGAAGTCGCGACCCTTCGTGGTCATCACGTCGACAGCGGTGAGAAGATCTCTAAGGTCAATGCCGAAGGTCGCCTACTAAGAGACAATGTTTACGGCACAATCGATGAAGATGCCGAGCGCCGTGACTTTACCGTCAACGCGCTCTACTACGATATCAGCGACTTCTCGATTCATAGTTATGGCGGAGGACTGCAAGATCTGAACTCTCGCACTCTGCGTCTGATTGGCGATCCACAAAAGCGTTACCGCGAAGACCCTGTTCGTATGCTCAGAGCCGTGCGTTTCGCCACTAAGCTGGATATGCAAATCGACACCGCTGCCGCCGAGCCAATTTATGAGCTCGCTCCGCTATTAAAAGATATTCCTGCTGCCCGTATGTATGAAGAAGTGCTTAAACTCTTCTTTAATGGTGAAGCGCAAACCAACTATCAGATGATGCGTGACTTTGGCCTGTTCGAGCCACTGTTCCCATTAGTTGAAACCATTCTTGCCGATGATCCTAAAGGACCCGCGGCCAAGATGATCAACGCCATCATGCGCAATACCGATCTGCGTGTCGAAGCGGGCAAAACCATCACCCCAGCCTTCTTCTACGCCGCGATTCTATGGTATCCATTGAGTCAACGCGCTGACGATATCGCGTTAGAAAGTGGTCTAAAACCCTATGATGCTTTCTATGCGGCCATGGGTGATGTGATGGAACAGCAATGTCGCTCTATCAGTATTCCACGTCGCTTTAGCACTCCTGCTAAGGACATTTGGCAACTGCAATTGCGTTTCGAACGCAACCAAGGCACACGCGCCTTCAAGTTTATCGAACATCCTAAATTCCGCGCCGCCTATGATTTACTCTTACTGCGCGCCGAAGCTGAAGGTGGAAACTTAGCAAAATCGGCAGCCTGGTGGACCAGTTTCGTCGAAGGCAGTGAAGAGCAACGCAGTGTTATCGCTCGCAGTGCTGCTAAGGGCACTCGTAACCGCAGTACCACTCGTCGTCGCCGCAAGCCTAAAAGCAGCACAAAACCCGCTGAATAATGGCTAAGGTCTATATTGCATTGGGAGCTAACCTTAGCTCCCCTGTCGCACAGCTCAATGACGCGGTAATCGCCCTGAGCCAGTTAGCCGACGATAAGCAAGTTACCGTCTCACCCTATTATCGCAGCGCCCCTATGGGCGATGTCGAGCAGCCCGACTATGTTAATGCAGTAGCCAGTTTTCGCACTCAGCTTAACCCCATCGCACTGTTAGATGCCTTACAAGCCATCGAACAACAACAGGGACGGGTACGAGAAGTGCGCTGGGGCGCACGAACCCTAGATCTTGATATACTGTTATATGACCAACAGCAGATAAATCTGCCGCGACTAACTGTGCCGCACTACGGCATGAAACAGCGTAGTTTTGTGTTGGTGCCTTTGCAAGACATAGCGCCTGAACTTGTCTTACCCTGTGGCACAAGTTTAGTCAGTTTAATCGATGAAAATTGCTTAGCCGAAGTGCAACAACTCGGCCTAGATCATTGAACTTAATAGCCAGTTAGCATATAAAGCAGACTACTGTGGCTAGCGAACTTTTTTAAATCAAATTAAGACCATCATTATGTCTAAGATAACCAGTTCAACCCTGCTTAAGTTTAAACATGAAGGAAAGAAATTCACGTCACTCACTGCCTATGACGCCAGCTTTGCAGGTGCGTTCGACAGCGAAGGGGTCGATGTCCTACTTGTCGGTGATTCTTTAGGGATGGTACTCCAAGGCCATGATGACACCTTACCTGTCACCATTGATGATATTGCTTACCATACTCGTTGTGTTCGTCGCGGTATCAAGCGCGCCTTATTAATGGCTGATATGCCATTTATGACCTATTCAAATCCAGAGCAAGCTATGTTGAATGCCACTAAGCTGATGCAGGCAGGGGCTAACATGGTCAAAGTTGAAGGCGGTCACTGGTTACTTGAAACCGTGACTAAGCTAACTGAGCGCGGTATTCCTGTGTGTGCCCACCTAGGGCTAACACCTCAATCGGTACATGTCTTTGGTGGTTTTAAGGTTCAGGGTCGCGACGCCGACAACGCTCAACGTATCTTAGATGAAGCTAAGGCACTCGAAGCCGCAGGCGCCCAATTACTTGTGGTTGAATGTATTCCAGCCGCGCTGGCTAAAACCATTACCGAAGCACTGACAATTCCGGTTATCGGTATTGGTGCTGGTGCTGACACAGATGGTCAAATTCTAGTAATGCATGACGTACTTGGGATCTCTAGCGGCTATATTCCGCGCTTCTCGAAAAACTATCTGGCCCAAACGGGTGAAATCCGTAGTGCCATCCGCGCCTACATAGAAGAAGTCGGGCAAGGTGTGTTCCCTAGTGACGAACACACCTTCAATTAAGTCCCATAAAAAATATCACGCAAAAGATAAATCAGATCAGAGCCAAAGGTCACAGCTAAGATGTTAACTTGCCAGAATATTGCACAAGTAAGAGCCCAAGTCAGCCAATGGAAACGCCAAGGAGAAACCGTGGCGTTTATTCCCACTATGGGGAATCTGCACTTAGGTCATATCACCTTAGTCAAAGAAGCGATTAAACGTGCCGATCATGTGGTGGTCTCCATCTTTGTTAATCCAATGCAGTTTGGTAAAAATGAAGATCTCGATGCCTATCCGCGTACCCTAGAAGCCGACAAAGCCGCCTTAGTTGATGCCGGTGCCGAGCTGCTGTTTACCCCCACACCCGAGCTCATCTACCCCAAGGGTATGGATAAACAAACTTTTGTTGAAGTGCCTGCGATCTCTGATGAATTGTGTGGCGCCAGTCGTCCAGGACATTTCCGCGGGGTTGCAACCATTGTCTGTAAACTGCTCAATATCGTGCAACCCGATATCGCTCTTTTCGGCAAGAAAGATTTTCAACAGCTCATGGTGATCACCACTATGGTGGAAGATCTGTCTATGCCAGTAGAAATCGTCGGCGTAGATACCATTCGAGAAGACTCAGGCTTAGCCATGAGTTCACGTAATGGCTACCTCAGTGAGCAGCAAAAACAGCAGGCCGCCGCCCTAAAACAGGCGATGGATACTATGGCTAACGATATAAAGCAGGGCCAATCGATAGCACAAGTTATTGCTCAGGCAGAGCAGCAGCTGATACAAGCCGGCTTTAAGCTCGACTATTTATCGGTAAGAAATGCCAATAACCTCTATCAGGCCACCGCTGAAGACAAAGAACTAGTGATTCTAGCCGCAGCCTTTATGGGTAAAACTCGGCTGATCGATAACTTGGTTTTTAGCCGCTAACCCTTTTCATTAATAAGCTAGCTGAATGCCTTGAGGGGATTTATCCCAAAGCCATCGCTATCGCCAATAAATGCAATAACAACAAAAAAGTCCATCATGGGCTTTTTTGTTATTCACTATTTATCCCAAGTTCAGATTAATTAGCACTCAACTAAAGACTCTCTCAAGCAAGTAACGATTGAAATGGAATTACAATAAAGGGATTAATCTAAAGATATTAACTGCCTAGCTTAAGTTTCCCCTAGGTCAAACCACAATGTCTCCCCACCAACAAAAACAATAAAACCATTTAAAATCAAAAAGATGGCTTTGATAATTTGATTGTATTGTTTTAATTAAGAGAAATAAGGTGATCTGCATCACAATCACTCATCATCGAGGTATGTCTGATTGATTCCTTATTTGAAATTATTGGATCAGATATTTGCAAAAATGAGAACAAATTCCGCCTACTTATTGGCTATAACAGGTAAAAACAACTTAAAAAATGAATAATTAGTCGATTTTGATATATAAACCCCCACCAACAGGTGACCAAGTTCACACTTCAACAAACCGTAACAAGATAGAGCTCACACCTAGTTCACCTTCTCTCACATAATCTCTACAGACTGATCTAGATCAATTGTCATTGGATTGATTTAGCGTTTAGTACATGTCTAGCTCAACGGACCTATCGCTGAGTGAATAAAACAAGCAGTGCTGAGTCCATTGAACCAGCCCTCATAAAAATTAAAACCCTGTGTAAACGGATAAAGAGGCAATCATGACCTTACTTCAACTCATCGCCAGTCTAACGCCTGTAATAAGCGTTATGCTGTTCCTGGTATTGTTAAAAATGCCAGCATCACGCGCCATGCCCATCTCCATGGTAATGACGGGTCTCGCGGCCATCTTTATCTGGCAGATGGACACGACTATTTTAAGTGCCTCAGTGGTGGAAGGCTTGCTCGCTGCCTTGACCCCGTTAAGTATTATCTTCGGTGCGGTATTCCTGCTTAATACCCTGAAATATTCTGGCGCAATGGATACCATACGGGCAGGTTTCACCAATATCAGTGGTGATGCTCGCGTGCAGGTGATTATCATCTGTTGGTTATTCGGTTCGTTCATTGAAGGTTCTGCAGGCTTTGGGACGCCAGCAGCTATCGGTGCTCCACTGCTGGTATTACTCGGCGTGCCACCAATTGCCGCCGCCGTAGTTGCCCTAATTGCTGACTCAACCAGCGTATCATTCGGTGCTATCGGCTTACCCGTCCTCTTCGGTATGGAACAAGGCTTGACCGAAGGTGGCGTCAGTATGGCTGCGGAGCATATTGCTCACCACGGCGGTACCTTCGCCGACTATGCTCAGTTTATTGCCATGCACATGATCACTATCGATCTGATCACAGGTACTTTAATTCCACTGGTACTGGTCTGTGTACTCACCGGCTTCTTTGGCCGTAATAAGTCATTCAAAGAAGGCTTCGCCATCTGGAAGTTTGCCCTGTTCGCAGGTCTTGCTTTCACGGTTCCAGCCTGGATCATCAACTATGTCGCTGGCCCTGAATTCCCATCGGTGATCGGTGCGCTTGTTGGCATGGCGCTGGTTATTCCTGTGGCACGTAAAGGTTGGTTACTACCTGAGACGCCATGGAACGATTTCGCCGAAAATGACAATCAAGCACAATCAAATCTTGAAACCAAGGCAAAGTTCTCACAAGTTGCCGCTTGGACACCTTATATCATCATGGCAGCACTACTGGTACTTTCTCGTACCGTGGCGCCACTCAAAGCTTGGTTAACCAGCTTTAACATCAGTTGGACAGGTTTATTAGGTACCGAACTCAAAGCCGGCTTTGCCACGCTTTACGCGCCGGGCGCCTTCTTCGTTATCGTGTGTATCTTAGGCTTTTTCCTATTTAAGATGAAATCGCCAGCGATCAAAGAGTCGTTCACGGTATCCTGTAAATCTATGCTGCCTACCATCATCTCATTAGGCGCCTCAGTACCTATGGTGAAAATTTTCCTTAACTCAGGCGCTAACGAATCAGGTTTAGCCTCTATGCCTGTAGCCCTAGCCGATATGCTAGCTGGTTCTATGGGTGCAGTTTGGGCTTGGATGTCTCCGATTGTGGGGATCTTTGGTGCCTTCCTATCTGGCTCGGCAACCTTCTCCAACATGATGTTCTCGGGACTACAATATAGTGTGGCCGACAATATTGGCATGAATCACGCGATTGTGTTGGCCCTGCAAGGCATTGGTGCGAACGCCGGTAATATGATGTGTGTCATGAACGTCGTTGCCGCTGCGACCGTTGTGGGAATGGCCGGACGTGAATCAGAAATCATTCGTAAGACCATGCCCATTGCAATCGGTTACGCCTTAGTTGCAGGTACTATTGCCACACTCTGGGGTGGATTCTAAGCTCGTCACAAAAGTTCACTGGTGAGCGAGCAGATAACTGCTCGCTCTTTAGCCGCAAAAATAGAGTAATCTTATGTCTATTAACTATTCAGCTGTTGTTGCAGATCTTAAAGCACAACTTGGCCAAGATGCCGTCACCGATGATGCAGTACGTCGTTTCGCGTGGTCAACCGATGCCAGTTATTTCCGTATTGTTCCTGAAGTTGTAGTCCACGCCGAAACCTTAGAGCAGGCTAAGCAAACCTTGGCTGTAGCACGCCAACATAATGCTCCGGTCACCTTTCGTGCGGCGGGCACCAGTTTATCGGGTCAAGCAATTGGTGAAGGCATCTTGTTGATCTTAGGTCACGACGGTTTTAGAAAAATCGATATCAGTGAAGATCATCAAAAAGTCTCGCTTGGGGTTGCGGTGATCGGTGCCGACGCCAATATGGCACTAAAGCCTTTCAATAAGAAGATTGGTCCAGACCCGGCAACATTAGCTTCGGCAATGGTGGGCGGAATTGTGTCTAACAACGCATCAGGCATGTGTTGTGGTACGGCACAAAACAGCTACCAGACTATCTCGTCAGCCAAGCTGTTATTTGCAGATGGCACCGAACTCGATACCGGCTGTGAACAGTCAAAAGCCGCCTTCGCCGAAAGTAATAAGGCGCTACTGGCCGAGTTAACCGAACTGAGCCAACTCACCCGAAATAATGAGGTGTTGGCAAACCGTATTCGTAAAAAGTTTTCTATCAAAAACACCACAGGTTATAGCATCAATGCCTTGGTCGATTTCGAAGATCCTTTCGATTTGATCAATCACCTGATTGTGGGTGCAGAAGGCACACTGGCTTTCGTTGAAGAGGTCACTTACAACACAGTCGATGAAGCTAAATTTAAAGCCTCAGCCATGGCAGTATTTTACAACATGGTTGATGCCGCGCGTGCGATTCCACCTATCAAATGTGACAGTGTCGCCGCCGCAGAGTTATTAGACTGGGCATCGATCAAGTCGGTTACTGGCAAAAATGGGATGCCAGAATGGTTAAGCGAGTTACCTGAAGGCGCGGCGATTTTGCTTATCGAGTCTCGCGCTAATGATGAAGCGACCCTCAACCAATATACCCAAGATGTGATTGCCAAACTGGCACATATTGAAACCGAACGCCCAATCACTTTCAGTAGCGATCCTGCCGTTTATGGCGAATATTGGGCGATGCGCTCAGGCCTGTTCCCTA
This sequence comes from Shewanella sp. Isolate11, assembly GCF_022398315.1. Taxonomy (GTDB): domain Bacteria; phylum Pseudomonadota; class Gammaproteobacteria; order Enterobacterales; family Shewanellaceae; genus Shewanella. Next base: position 424,666 of record NZ_JAKEVF010000001.1, on the reverse strand, counting down.
TCATTGGTGGTGAACGTCCAAAAGGCACTTCGGTGATCATCGAAGATGTGGCATTCGAGTTAGAGCACTTAGCTAATGCCGCCAGTGATCTAACCGATCTATTCCATAAACATGGATATCCTGAAGGGGTAATTTATGGTCACGCCTTAGCGGGTAACTTCCACTTTATCATCACGCCAACTTTCGGTTCTCAAGCGGATATCGACCGCTTCCACGGCTTTATGCAAGATGTGGCCGAGATGGTGATCGACAAATACGATGGCTCGATGAAAGCCGAGCACGGTACAGGCCGTGCGGTCGCTCCGTTCGTCGAGATGGAATGGGGCGCAGATGCTTACACCTTGATGAAACGCATCAAGCAAATCTTCGATCCACAAGGCCTACTGAATCCTGGGGTGATCCTCAATGATGATGCCAAGGTACATGTGAAAAACATCAAGCCTTGCCCCGTAGTCGATGATTTTGTCGATAAGTGTATCGAGTGTGGCTTCTGTGAAAAAACCTGCCCCACTTCGGCGCTTAACTTTACTCCGCGTCAGCGTATCGCAACCCTGCGTGAAATCGCACGCTTAGATGCCTCTGGCGATAAACAAGCCGCCGATGAGATGCGTGCTGCGGCGAAATATGATGTGATAGATACCTGCGCCGCCTGTCAGCTATGCACCATTTCTTGTCCTGTCGATAACAGCATGGGACAACTGGTACGTAAGCTTCGCACGCCTTATATCACTACGACAGAACAGAAAGTGCTCGATTTCCAGGCCAAGCATTTTGGCGCGGTAAACCAAGTGATCAGCACAGGTTTCGATGTGTTGAATATCATCCACAAAGTAACAGGTGACAGCGTTACTAACGGTCTGATGAAAGTGGGGCGCATGGTGTCAAAAGAGGTGCCTTATTGGAACCCTGACTTCGCAAAAGGCGGTAATTTACCTAAACCTGCGCCAGCGTCACCAGACAAAGAGACTGTGGTCTACTTCCCGGCGTGTGGCGGTCGAACTTTTGGCCCAACACCCAAAGATCCAGATAATCGCACTCTGCCCGACGTGGTCGTAACTTTGCTTGAACGCGCCGGTTACAACGTAGTGACACCCGAGAATACTCGTCACCTGTGCTGCGGCCAGATGTGGGAATCTAAGGGTGACTTTAAGAACGCCGATGCCAAGCGTGAAGAGCTTATCGATGCACTAAGCAAATTAAGCGAAAACGGCAAAGTGCCTGTTGTGGTCGATGCACTGTCTTGTACTTATCGCGCCTTAACTGGTAATCCTAAGGTTGAGATCACCGACTTAGTCGAGTTTATGCACGATAAACTGCTGCCTAAACTGACATTAACTAAAAAGGCTAATGTTGCGCTGCATTTAGGTTGTAGTGCTCGTAAGATGAAACTAGAGCCTAAGATGCAAGCGATCGCCGATGCCTGTAGTGGCAGCGTTAAATTGCCTGAAGGGATCACTTGTTGTGGTTACGCCGGTGAGAAAGGGTTATATAAACCCGAGATCAACGCCAGCGCACTGCGCAATATCAAGAAGCTCATTCCGGTAGAGATCAAAGAGGGTTACTACGCTAACCGTATGTGTGAAGTAGGTTTAACCCAGCACAGCGGGATCTCATATCGTCACTTGGCTTACTTGCTCGAAGAGTGCAGTCGCTAAACAATTCAATATGTTTAGTCGCTAACAGTCACTTAAAAAGATAAAACGCCGCGATAGATACTCACCTAGCGCGGCGTTTTTTGTGTCTGCAAAGGCCAAAAACATCAACATCACCCCCCTAATACCAAACAGTATAAAATTTAAAACTATGCGACCTATTACTGATATTGGCCCATTTTATATAGTGCTAAATATCTATTTTAATGAAGAAAAACTGGTTTTTATCACCAAGTTACGCCATAGTAAACAAGTTTGATGAGGTAACATGGATGTACGGTATTGCCGATTAAGTTTTCTCATCTGAAGTTTTAGTTACACTAATACTTTATACCCATTAAAGTAATTAGCTATGAGAGTTTGCGCTGGGACAATGGTTGAGAACAAGGTGAAGATTTTCGTTAAGTGGGTAAGTCTACATACAAACTGATTTTGTAAACGAAAAAGCAACCCAGTTATCGACCTTTTTAACCAGCAAGAATGCTCAGATAGTTGCTACAATTGGTATTAGGCAGATAGAGGAAATATCGCCCAATGGCAAAGTTTTTAATAGCACTCACCTTATTAGTGCTCCCACTCACCGCACAGGCAAATAATATCTATAAGTGCATCAAAGATGACAAGATCATCTTCAGTCAGACTTCCTGCCCCAAAGAGTTCCGCCAACACGAAATCACATATCAACTCGGTATCGCCACCGAAATCGACAGTGATGAGCAGCAAAAAATTATCGACCCGTTACAGAGTTTACTCAGCAAAGAAGCAGTCTCACAAGAAAAGTTACTGCAGTTAATTGGCAGCGAAATTTACCGTCTCAAGCAAGAAAACAGTTACTACGACATTTTACGTGCCAGCGAGAAACAAAAGATCGATCGTAAGCGCTATTGGCAGAAGAAACCTAAAGATGACCCTGAGTTTTTATCGCAACTGGAAGAGATGAACCTCTATTTCGATGGCTTAATTAAGTTAAATCTCGACTCTATCGAACTGTTAAAACAGCACAGAGTACAGATCCAAGCCGAATCCATCAGTGACGAAGTTGCCAAACCTGCGGATAAGGTCCAATAATTTAGTTACTGCTCAACTTGAGGAGAGGCAAGATGCATCGACTCACTAGCTTCACTCTGCTGATCATCGGTGTATTATTGGGTGCGCTGCTCAGCCATCTTGTCGCCTTAAAAATGCTGCCCAAGCCTCAAGTTGTCCCTAGTGATCCTTATGTCTTTATGCGCCACGCTCAGCACTTACTGCAACGAAGCGAGATTATTCAACCACTGCTGTGCGCTAAACTCGCCTCAGATTTAGATATCGAGATTGACTATCCACAACTACATCTGCAGTTAGAACAGCAACTAACGCCATTTAATCAAGGACAACAACAGGCGCGAGATCTGTTAATCTATCTCAAAGGCTATGCCTTTGGCTTAGTCCACGGTATCGATGACAAGCAAGCAACTTTCGATGCGTTAGCCTGCCAACAATGGTTGCAACCCATCACCAAAACCCAAGAGATCATTTAATGCTGCAATGGCCAGTCATGATAAAACACACCGATGATGATTTGCTGCAACTGCTAGACAGCCCTGAGCAATGGCGACAAGAGTATGAGCAACTGCAGGCCAATAGCCTGACCATCATAGATGCAGAGGGTCTATGTTATCACTGGCAGCAAGGTGAATTTGTTGCAGCGCCGCGTATCCCTCTTGAGCAACTTATCGCTTGGCTCAGAGTCCATGCTAGCCTCAATGGCCACTGCTGTACCGCCAAATTAGGGGCGAATAACATAAAGCAAGTGTTCGAGATTCTGCGTTATTTAGAACAAGAGTAATGCCAATCTGTATAAACCTGACTGAACCAGCAACAAAAACGGCAGTGAGCCAAGCTCAACTGCCGTTTTGGTTTCAACTTCTTTAACCATCACAGGTTAGCGTTTACTAGGTTCTCAAGCCGATACCACGACTAATCAAGTAATAAGCAACAGCCCAGAATGCCACGCAGAAGCCCACAATAACGGCCATCGACACTGGAATACTGATATCGGCATAGCCAAGGAAACCGTAGCGAAACACGTTGATCATATAGACCACAGGATTCAGCTGCGACACCCCTTGCCAGAAGCCAGGCAACAAGCTTAATGAGTAAAACACCCCGCCCAAATACGTTAGTGGCGTTAGTACGAAGGTCGGCACGATACTGATATCATCGTAACTCTTTGCAAATACCGCATTAATCAAACCGCCCAAGGCGAACAAAATCGACGTCAGCAGCACAGTAATCGCCACTAATCCAGCATGATGCAGGCTAATATCGACAAAGAACATTGCCACTACTGTCACTATGGTACCTACGCACAAGCCCCGAGCAACACCGCCGCCCACATAGCCGGCAATCATCACATAATGAGGCACTGGTGCGACAATCAACTCTTCGAGGTTACGCTGAAACTTAGCACTGAAAAACGAAGAAGCTACATTGGAATAAGAGGCTGTGATCACCGCCATCATGATCAGACCCGGCGCAATAAACTCCATATAGCTTACGCCACCCATCTCACCAATACGCTTACCGACCAAGTTACCGAAAATAAGGAAATACAGGGTCATGGAGATCGCTGGCGGCACCAGCGTTTGTACCCAAATACGGGTAAAACGGGTGATCTCTTTAATTAAAATACTTTTAAATGCAGTGAAGTAAACCTGCTTCATGCTCATACTCATGCTTGAGCCCCCTTGCCTTGTTCCACTAACTCGACAAACAACTCTTCGAGGCGGTTGGCCTTGTTGCGCATCGATAATACTTCAATTCCCTGCTCGCTCAGCTGAGCAAATACACTGTTGATGCTGTGCTCCTTGGCCACATCCACCTCTAAAGTATGTGGGTCGCTCAAACGACACGTGATGCCTTTAAGCTGTGGCAAGCTGCTAAGATCACTTTTCAGATCGAATACAAAGGTTTCAATATTCAGGCGGCTTAACAACGACTTCATGCTGGTGCACTCAACCAAAACCCCTTTATCGATAATGCCGATATTACGACACAGCATCTCGGCTTCTTCCAGATAATGAGTCGTCAGGATAATAGTGACACCTTGCTGATTTAGCTCGGTTAAGAAGGTCCACATCGAACGTCGCAGCTCGATATCCACACCCGCTGTTGGTTCATCGAGGATCAATAACTTGGGCTCATGCATCAAGGCTCGGGCGATCATCAAGCGACGCTTCATACCACCAGACAGAGCTCGGGCTGGGCTATTACGCTTTTCCCAGAGATCTAACTGCGACAGATATTTCTTGGCGCGCTCCAAGGCAAGCTCACGGTCAACACCAAAGTAACCTGCCTGATTAACCACAATCTGCTGTACGGTTTCAAACTGGTTAAAGTTAAATTCCTGTGGCACCAGGCCAATCGACATTTTAGCCAACTCAAGATCGGTATCGATATCGTGTTCAAAAACACTCACCTTACCTGCCGACTTTTGAACGAGTGAGCAGATCACCCCAATAGTGGTCGACTTACCCGCACCGTTCGGGCCTAGCAGGGCAAAAAAATCCCCCGCCTTGACCTTAAGGCTAATTCCTTTTACTGCTTCAACACCGCCCTTGTAGGTTTTTCTGAGCGAGTCGATAACTAAAGCGTATGGCTCGTTGGTCATTACTTACTTCCGTTATTTGGTTATTCAGGAACAAAAACTCCCGCACAAAGCAGGAGTTTTAAACTAACTGTTTCAATACCTTAATCGAGTGGCACAACTTTAGCGATATAAGGTAAGTTACGATACTGCTCGGCGTAATCGATACCGTAACCCACAATAAATTCATCAGGGATAGTGAAACCGATAAAATCCACAGGAACATTAACTTCACGGCGCTCTGGCTTATCCAGCAGCGTACATAAGGCTAAGCTTTTTGGCTCACGCAGTAACAGCATATCGCGCACTTTATTTAAGGTATTACCCGAGTCGATAAGATCTTCGACGATCAGTACGTCACGACCTTCGATATCGGATTGTACATCTTTAAGAATCTTCACATCCCGTGAACTGGTCATCGCATTTCCGTAGCTTGAAACCGACATAAAATCGATCTCCACATGACCCTTAATTCGGCGACATAAATCGGCCATAAAGACCACTGAACCTTTAAGCAAACCCACCATTAATAGGCGTTCGCTATTGGCATAATGAGCATTAATTTGCTCAGCTAAAATGTCCAGTTGTTGCTCAATCTCATCGGCCGAGATCATCACTTCGGTGGTGTGTTTCATAAACTTCTCAAAACTTGTGTGAATTGTTGCGACTACATCTCGCTCTGCAGGGAACGCCTTATTGGATAAACGCTATTTGCTATATCTACTTACTATATCCCCAGCGCTGAGTGAGTGTGTGCTCAACACCCAGATGGTCTAAAATCCGGGCGACCATGAAGTCTATCAGATCTTCAATTGATTTGGGATCATGATAAAACCCCGGCGCGGCAGGCATGATGGTCGCTCCTAACTTAGATAACGACAACATATGCTCTAAGTGTATGCTGTTAAAGGGGGTTTCTCTTGGCACTAAGATTAATTGCCCACGCTCTTTTATTACCACGTCAGCTGCACGTTCTAATAAACTGTTACTCATTCCGGTTGCAACTGCCGCTAGGGTTCCGGTGCTACAGGGGCAGATCACCATCTGTTTTGGTGCTGCCGAACCTGAAGCTGGCGGTGAAAACCACTCCTCTTTCCCTAAGACAAACAGCTCACCGGCTAGCTCGGCATCATTGGCGGCAAACAACTCACGTAACTGCGCCTTGGCTTTATCACCATTACTGCTTAATTGCAGGCCATGTTCGGTAGCCAATACGACGCGAGCGGCACTAGAGATCATTAAAAACACTTGGTAATCGGCGCGCAGCAAACACTCAAGCAGCTTTAGACCATAGGGAGCACCCGATGCCCCGGTCCAGGCTAAACTGATCGACTTGGCCTTTCTTGGATAATTCATATCAATCTCTTTAAACGCGCTAAGCGCTATATTTGAATCTGTAATTGCTCGGCAGCGTTTTAGCCCGCCAGCCTTTCAAGCAGCTTGCCATGCAAACCGCCAAAACCACCATTACTCATCACAATAATGGTATCGCCGCTGTGCGCCTGACTGGCAACGACTTCAACTAATTCATCAATTTGGTATAGCACAGTTACTGGCAACTCAGCAGACGCCATCGCCGCCTCAACGTCCCAATCGATATTATCTGCTTGATACAAATAAGCCGCATCGGCCAATGCCATTGAGCCTGCCAAAGTATCTTTATGAACGCCTCGCTTCATGGTGTTCGAGCGGGGTTCAAGCACCACAATGATCCGTCCTTCACCCACTTTGGCACGGCAGCCTTGTAGGGTCGTAGCTATTGCGGTGGGATGATGCGCAAAGTCATCATATACATCTATGCCTTTTACCGACCCAATAAGTTCCATCCGGCGCTTAGGCGGAGCAAACTTAGCCAAAGAGGCAATCGCCATTTGCGGCAACACACCCACATGACGCGCCGCTGCAATCGCCATAGTGGCATTTTCTACATTGTGCTGACCAATCAACTGCCAGTCTAAAACCCCTTGAGACTCGCCATTAAATAGTAATTCAAACTTATGACCATCCTCGCTAAGCAGCTGCGTATGCCATCCTTGGGTTCCTTCGGCACCATAGGTTTCCTGCTCACTCCAGCAGCCCATGTCGATCACCTTACGCACAGCATCACTCTGTGCAGGCCAGATAATCTTGCCTTGCCCCGGCACAGTACGAATCACATGATTAAACTGGCGTTGAATCGCTTTTAAATCATCAAAAATATCGGCGTGATCGAATTCGAGGTTATTGATCACTAAAGTACGTGGCTGGTAATGCACAAACTTAGAGCGCTTATCGAAAAATGCGCTGTCGTATTCATCGGCTTCCACCACGAAAAATGGCGAATTACCCAGACGCGCCGACACACCGAAGTTTTGCGGCACGCCGCCAATTAAGAAACCCGGCTCATAGCCACAATCTTCTAAAATCCAAGCTAACATGCTCGAAGTCGAGGTTTTTCCATGAGTGCCGGAAACCGCTAAAACCCAACGATTTGGCAAAATATGCTCCGCCAAGAATTGCGGTCCAGAGGTGTATTTTAGGCCCCGATTGAGCACAGCCTCAACACAAGGATTGCCTCGACTCATGGCATTACCTATGACCACTAAATCTGGCGCATCATCTTCAGTTCCCCCCAATTGACTAGGATCGAAACCTTGGATCAACTCGATCCCTTGCTGTTCTAACTGGGTACTCATTGGCGGATAAACGTTAGCATCGCTGCCCGTCACCTTGTGACCATTGGCTCTAGCTAAAAGGGCAAGACCACCCATAAAGGTGCCACAGATGCCTAAGATATGTACATGCATGGGGTTGGCTCAGATGAGGAATAATCTGCTGACATTCTAACGATTTGGGATGCCATTGTCAGTTAACAATGGTTTAAATAACTTTTTTCGTGGCTAACGCTATAAGGACATGTTTTCAAATTGCGTTTGAATGGCTGACACCCAAAGTGCAATCGCTGACCTAATCAACAGAGAAGCCCAGATGAAGTTAATCAATAACCGAACAACAAGCCAACAAATCGAGGTAATAAAACCACTATAGATGTAAGAAATCACCTCATTAATCAAGCATTATGCCATCTCGAGTTCACAAGTTAAAAGCCGCCAATTGCTCCTTGGGGCCCTTATCCATATACTGAAGCCACACATGGTTAACATATTTATAAATGTCTAAATACATTAAATTTTCAGCGTGTGTTTTATTACTTAGCTGCAACGCTTTTGCATTGGACCTCAGTCAATATGAAGACGATGTTGCCGCCTTATTACATGAGTACCAGCAAAACGCTCAACCTCACTCAGCCGAACCTTCACTACTGATCTTTAATCAGGCCGAACAACAAAGCACCTATGTCGATTTTAAGCGTGGGATGATTCTACTCGAAAGCCAGAATAAAGCTCAGTTAAAACAAGCCATAGTACAGGTCTTGCTGACTCAAATTGATCCCACTGTGATCGATGCGAAAACTGCTGCTGATTTCGGATTAATCAACAGCAAACAGAAGCCATTCTTTTGGGGACAAATTCGCGATACAGATGGTCAGCCCATCGAATATCAATGGCGAGCAAGCCGTTATGCCGATTATCTTGTCAGCCAGAGTCTACGGCAAAATAGCCGCTATCAAGTGGCCATAAAAATGGTCAGTAATCACACTCAAATTGCCGGCGATAAATATATTAATTTTGCTCGCCAATCGGCGCAAAAGTTTAGCGTAAAAACCGACTTAATCATGGCGATAATGGAAACCGAAAGCTCGTTTAATCCGCTAGCGCGCTCTCGCTCAAATGCACTTGGATTAATGCAAATTAAGGCCAATACCGCTGGTCGTGACTACTTTTCATTGATTAAGGGATATAAACATACGCCAAGTTCTACTTACCTCTATGATCCACAAAAGAATATTGAGGTCGCAGCGGGTTATCTTCATTTATTATCGAGCCGTTATTTGAAGGGAATTCATGATCCTCAAAAACGCGAATATGCGGTTATTTCAAGCTACAACGGCGGCACAGGAAATTTATTTAAAAGCTTGCATCCCGGCGGCAGTCGCAAACAAGCATTGGCACGGATCAATAAGATGACCATCAGCGAGTTTTATTGGTTTTTAACCCATCGTCACATCAGACAAGAAAGCCGCAACTACCTTAAAAAAGTCACTAAAAGACGGCCTAAATATCTGTGATTCTTCAACATGAAAAAGAGGAGCCGAAGCTCCTCTTTCAACACAGATTAGGCAATTTCAGGCAGGAGCCTAAATCACCTTATATCTCTACTTAGCCATTAATGACGCACAACTTTGTTGCTGCGACGACGTAGGAAGGCTAATGGCAATAGCGTCAGTAAACCAAAGCCTAATGCACCACCTGAACTGTCCTCTGATTCAGGCTCAGCCTCAACCACTTCTTCAGTTTCATCTTCAGCTTCAGAACCTTGAGATTCAGGCCCTTTCCCATCTGACTCTACAATCAGTTTAAAGCTGGTGCTAGCCGCATCGCCACTATGTTCGTTATCTCGAACTGTCACTGTCACTGTTGTCTCACCATTCCAGTTTTTCTTCGGTGTAATAGTAAAGTTATTACCATCTACCTCGGCAGTAATATATTCACCACTAACTTCAACAGTGTTTGGCACCTTGTTAGCATCGATATACATGACACTCAGCTCGAGCGGCGTGTTTTCAGCCACTGTTTGATCAGCAATCTCGGCTAACTTGATGTTACCTTGTACGCTGATCGCATGGCTCATACTGACAGACTCAGCACCTTCTAGATCGTAATCTAAGATCACGTCCATCGTCGTACCTGTAGCTTCAGGCTTAATAACAGCCTTAAAGTTAACTTCGAGACGGCTCTGCTCTGGTCCAACATAGTCATAACAGATTACGAGATCTTCAGAAAGCACCTCATCAAGATTGTCATAACCGAATACGTTGTATAAGGCGCCTTCTTTAGGACCAACATTGTTTGACCAAGCTGAATCAAAGCCTTCAATCATCACCGCACCTTTGGCCACATCAGCACCTAGGTTATCGTAGGCATAGATAATCTCATATTGACCTTGACGATCATCGATACCACTACGTAGGATCACTTCGAAGTCGAATTCTTCTCCCGTCTTAGCATCGGTAATATTATCGAACTCTAAGAACAGTAGATCACCAAGATCTGGACGCTCTTCAGCATATTGTGAAGCAATCGTCAGTCCCCATGGATCTTCATAGTGACGACGATATTTAGCTTCAAAATCACCACGCCAGAACGGTGCCATGGCTTCGGTTAAGAAGCCTGGACCACGATGTAACTTCATGTACCAGTAGGCGGTATTTAACTGTAATGCACCCACGGTGTGCATACGTAAATAACCTGCATTTGGCTGATTATAAAGCTCAAATTTAGCGCCTTCTTTGTAGAACAACCAATCGATAGGCACATCGAAGTTAGCGTTAAAATCACCAACAAACCAATCAGCTAGAGGTTGAAGCTTAAACTCACCGAATAAATCGATATAACCACCGGTTGAATACTCATCAATCAGTGGTGTATGACACATCTTATTGGTGAAGTTAGTACTTACCTTATAATCACGTTGCACATCGCGAGTTGATGGCTGCAAGCCTGACAGAACAAAACCAGTTTCTGTTGCAACCACTGACTCAGTCACAGCTTCTTTATTGGTTTCGATAGTATCTGATGCTAATCGCATTCCTTCTGGTAATTTAAGCTCGAAGTTATAGCTACGATCTTGAGTTTCCAAATTAGGCGCGATACTTAACTTAATATCCAACACATCCATGCTACGAGCGGTATCTTGGCTGACTTCCCAAGTCACAGCATCATCACTGCGATGGATATCCAGAGCCGTAAAACCTAAGGTACCTTCTGCACCCGGCATACTACCCATGTCGAAGCCACCATAGTAAGTATCACCCGCTTGGGTACCTGGAATATTCCAGTTTAGGTCGATGTTATAATTGCCGTTACCATCATGAGATGCAGGACCAGAAATACTTAGTTGGCCGCGATCATCATCTTCCATAATAATGGCATAACCCGTATCGACATTGATTTCACCCGCACCATAGGCCATTGCTGTAGCAATCCAGTAAGTGCCCGGTGTTGGGCTCTCAATGCTACAGTAGTTATGTTCAGCCTGGCTGCTAGATAGACACAAGATCTCTTCGCTATATTCAGCTTTGATCTCTGCACTATCAACAGTGCCATCCGGTACGAAAGTACCGTTACCATTTTCATCACGGCCTATTGCCACAAATGGATGTGGGACATTATATCTTGGGTCTAGGTTCTCTAGCGTAGTAACAGTATGCGCATCTTGTACTTCGACCACTAAACGCTTAGTACCTTCTGGAATAGTAATTGGGCGAATATCCCAGCCTGCTTCGATGTTATCTGGATACAAGAAAGCAGAAACTGCAGTTAAGGTATTGTTATACACCTCAGGTTTGACTGGACCATAGAAGCGGGGCGTGAGTTCGCTGTAAGAGTCGGTATTCACCATCAAGGTTTCAGTACCTTGATCACGGCTAATGTCAAAACGGTGAGATACAGGTAATTGATCAGCAACCGCCGCAACCACGACAGGCATATGCACATCAGGAGCATTACCACTCACTTCCTTCAGGTTAACCTGACCATTAAAGAAAGTATTTTTGTTCAGTATGGTTTTCCATGGAGCACCGGTATCTGCAGGATCAATATTCATTTCGATCATGCTAGGTGTGGTTGCTGTAACTATGAAGCTTTGAGACTCACCCGCTTTCAAAGTAAATTGAGCAGGAGATACAGTAACTTCAAAGCCCTCTTCTTTACCTACACCTTCAATAGTCCAACTACCATCGCGAGTCGCTTTAACGGTACGCATCCAGCTACAAGACTTTTCACATTCCATCTCAACCATAGAAGGAATGTTCAACCAGTTAACTAATCCACCATTGGTTGGATCGGCATTACGGTAATTATCAATAGTTTCATCCATCACTAAACCGCTATCAGCCGCGCGTGCAACATCAATCGCACCGGCTCCAGCCATAAAGTTATAGAAGGGCTCGATCAGCTCATAGCCTGTATTGAGCATGACTGGGCCTGCCGTCATCATCAACGCAGATTGAATCTCAGCAGGCGTCCATTCAGGATGTAGCTGAGTCAACAAGGTCATGGCACCCGTCACATGCGGAGCAGCCATAGAGGTACCGCTCATGAAAGTCCAATCAGACGCTGTTGGCGCAGACGTGAAAGGTTGATCATCGGCGTTAGCCGCATAGATATCGACACCAGGCGCAGTTAAATCAGGAACCAAGGTGTTGTTAGTTGAGCTTGGACCCATAGAGCTGAAAGTCGCTAGGTTATTGCCTAACTCGGCATCGAATGTGTATTCGTTACTGTAATCAGAAATCGTCGCACGCGCCTCGGCACCGTTACGGTTGACCCAGTTACGGATCTTCCAACGTTCGGCAACTTTTACATGGATCCCCGGGATCACATAGCTATCGGCAACGATGTTATCTACCGAGTAGTCGATGTTTTGCAGAATAATCCCACCAGCACCACCAGCGGCAACGTTCTTAGCCTTATCGATACGGGCAATATCACCACGCTCACACACTACGATTTGATCGGCAGTGAAGGTATCAGCAGGGAAAGGCACATTACAGGTAGCCGCTTTGTATTCATCTGTGGTATCTGGGTCGGCAAAGTTATCCGCCAATACCACTTGACCCGTGATGCCACCCGAGAAACTGACCCCTTCGATAGCTGCAGAAGGTGCACCGCTACCTTCAAAGTCACCTAAAGTTTTCACACCCGTGGCAAGTTGGCGATCATGAGTGCTTGCGCCCACAGTGGTCACCCAAGGAGATGAGTGATCAGCTGTCCAGTAAGCCCCGCTGTTACCTGCTGCAACGGCGACAGAAATTCCCGCTTCACGAGCAGCTAAAAAAGCCAGCTCCATTGGATCGGCCCAAGGTAATGACTCGGCGCCACCGATAGAGAAGTTAATCGCATCGACACCATCGGCAATAGCATCTTCGAATGCAGATAGAATCGCTGACTCGGGACAACCCGCATAAGGATCACCACCATTACCAGGCCAACAAACTTGATATGAAATTACATGGGCACGAGGTGCGACACCGCTCACTTTCGGGAAAGTAAATGGCACATCGATACCATCACTGGTCGGCTCACCGTCAAAACTTTGCAGCGGCACATTTTCTAAAGTGTTACCAACAACGGTACTGGCAGTATGTGAACCGTGGCCGTTATAGTCTTCACCATTGGCAGGACGGATCATCTCTTTACGATAAGACGTTTGAAACTCATCAGCCGCATAAATATCGGTGATCTCAGGGTAAGAGTGCATACCCACTAGCTTGTTGTTACACAGCTCTGGAGATTCGACACAATCACCCACAAAGGTACCCTCACCGAATGGGTTTAAACTTGCGTAAGCTTCGTCATCGGCAAAAGCGATATGGTCAGAGTTAATACCAGTATCGATAATACCCACCAACATACCTTCACCTTTGGCATTCAAGCTATTGCTTGAAGTTGCGGTGCCCTGCCAAACTTTATCGGCACCGATAAATTCTGGACCACGGTCGGTACGCAGTTGGAATACACGGTTAAGGCTAATACGCTTAACACCAGACTGATGTGACATCTTGATCGCATCGTCTTGAGTCATCTCAACCACCATAGCATTGCTGGCAACAGTGAACTGCTTATTCACTTTCACCGAAGCACCGGCTTGAGTCACCTTAGAGATAAACTTATCTTGCTGACCTAGCAAATAGCTCTTATAAGACTGTGCTGAAGCGGTATTAACACTAACGCGGCCTTTAGCAATTACTGAGCGATTTTTCGGTGCAGTAGTAGCAGCATAACCAGGGATATCGCCCGCATAGGTTGCTATAGGCTCAGCTTCTAACTGGACAATATAGGTATTAGTGCCAGTAGATTGTTGTTCAGGCTGAAAGATCTCTTCTGGGGTGCGTTTTTTCATCACACGGTTAATCTGGCCTGGGCGACCGAGATAAACATCACCGGATAATTCGAGCTTACGTGCTTCATTCACACGTTTGATATCTTCAGCAGTAAAAGTAGGGGTATAAAAACTGGTACCAGTAACCTTCTCCATGCCAGGAGAGGCTACAGCAACAGAGCAAGCACCACCGATATAGAGAGCGGTGAGGCTCGCTATCGCGCTGTGCTTAAACAATTGTGACGGTAACATTAAATTTCCTTTTTAATCATGTATTTATTATTTTTTACGTATAATTACGCATCTCATATATAACAAATCCATCTAAGGAAAAATGTACCTTTATGTAGCGACCGCAACAAAATTGAAGCATTTTGATAACAAATAAAAACTAACAAAAAGCCTGATATAAAAACGAAAACCCATTGATTTATAACACTTTAAATCTCTTTATGTCGCCTCATGACCATTAAGCCTCTTATTTATTAACCATTAGTAAAATCTGCATCAAGCATGATCTAACTCAAGGCGTTATTGATTCAAAAATGATAAACCGAAAGTACGTGTATATTTTTTATACAAATAAATTGTGCAATCCGATTAGATGAATAACTGACTTATCAATGAAGGTCACCATTATGCTCAAGAAAGCGAGCCGTTTAGACTATTTCACTCTGCATGTATTTATCGGCTTAATCGAACTCAAGAGTGGTAGCGCTGTAGCTGAGAGGCTGCGTACGCCACAGTCTAAGGTGAGTCGAGCCTTAACCTGTATGCGTGAAGTACTCGATAATGAACTATTTATCCGCCATCAATATGGTTTCGAACCCACTCAACTGGCGCTAAAACTCTATCCTATGGTACAGAAGATTCTGGAGCAGTATAGTCAGATCATCGACACCGCATTGAACCGCGCACCTTTGCCATTTCAATTGAGTATCGCCACCTATGAACACTGGTCGCTTATCGTGCTCAATGGCATCAATCAAACCTGTCATTGCATCGAGGGCGGCATCAATATTAATGTACTGCCTTGGACTGAAAATACTCCCTTGAGGTTATCTCAGGGGTTGATCAACTGCTGTATTTCGACTCAGCTCATCGAGCATCCTATGGTGAATAACATTAAGTTGGACGATATCGATCATTTCTTTATTGTCGCCAAGAAAGGCCATCCGATCTTTAACTCACCACAGCCAATGACCGAATTATTTAACTATCCTATTGGTTTGATTAACACTCAGCATAGCGATCATCTTCATCCACTGGAGCATTTCGCCGCTGAGAATAATATTAAGTTTAAAGTCGGCATAAAAAGCCCAAGCTTACGAATGTTGGTTGACCATGCCAGTAAAACAGATGATGTATGCATGCTATGTTCTGTGATGTCATTACCCTATTTCCAACATAGGGAGGATGTGGAATTTATCGATATTTCAGCTTTGTGCCAGCATCACTTAAGCCTGCCTCAAAACAGTTACTATCTGCATTGTCATCAAGGACTCAAAGAGCAGTTAGTCCAGTGCATAGCCGGACTACTGAAAGATAAGATCACCGAGGTAAAGCAGCAATATCAAGCCAGCAAGCAGAGTACCGCTAATGCACGTTCTGTCGAATCAATAACTGCATCTCTTGCAACAACCAGTTAATTTGAGGCCGTTGCTGATGGCGGGCATAGACCAGATATAACTCGGGGTAAGCTTGCTCGCCATAGAGCTGCTCGGTAAGTTGCTCCGACAGATGACAAACATGCAAACCCGGTAACAGCTGGCTCTGTTCATAGACCTTACTGTAAGGCAACAGACTGATAGTATTGTTATCGGCAAGATAGCGATATAACTGATGAAACCCTAGTTCTGGCCCTGCTAGCTCACGCACTACTGGCTGGCAGTCGAGTCTATGTTGCTGGCAATAATACTCAAACGGATCTCGCAGTTGTTTGTCCATTAAATTAAAGGCACTAAGATAGGGATAAGCCGCCAAGCTGGTTAAATTTATCTCGGCTTGCAGCAATGGATGTTGCTCACCACACACCAGATACAACTGACGCAGACTTTTCAGAGCAATAAACTCCAGCTGTGGCCATTGTTGCTCGATTCGCAGCGTCTGATGCTGGCGACTAAGACTCGGCTGAGTGAAGATGGCAATATCCAAAATACCCGCATCAATATCCGCTAAGGGATCGACAGACTCGCTACGTAGCTCATAACTAATAGTCTGATGTTCCTGACAAATGGCACGACTTAATTGCTGAGGAAGATGGGGGATCAATAGATCACTAACGTAGATGATACAGGGCTGATCGTAATCAAGGCCTTTGACTTCATTAAATTGATACAGGTGTTCAGCGCACTGTACTAGCTCTTTTACTATTGGATAAAGTTGCCGAGTAAACTCATTGGGCTCCAAGCCATACTTCTTACGAATAAATAGCGGATTATTAAACATGACTCTGGCATGCTGCAAACAACGGCTTACCTTGGGGGCAGGAATATTCATATTATCGGCAACACTGGTCGCCGAATGCGTTTCATATAAATTAACTAAAATATTAGCGCTGAGCATATCAAGATTATCTAAGTTGACATCTTTCATATTATTCACCCCAACTAATACTTTTAACAGAGTTTAGAATTATAGAATATATTACTCGAAAAACAATATTTATCCACAACAAATAAAAGTTATTATTAAAACAATTTCAACCAAGCCAAGAGGTGACGCAATAACCTGAATTTTAAAACAATAAAATAAATCCAAATTCCGATAAATTAGATTTCTATTTATTTAAAAACATATTTTCAATATATGAAAATACGCAAAATATAAAACAAATAAATAGAAATAAAACCAATACCAAAGTTTTAATAAATTGATTTTTAAATTTATTGCCAAGTTAAACAAATGGGTAATAATACAATAGAGAGTTTAAAGTAAAAGTACGTTTGGAGGTTTATTATGAACACCACAGCAACCGTTATTTTAAGTTATGCGTTTATGTACTTTGTTTTTTTTGTCATTGTACCTCTCGTTATCGTGACTTTCGTGATGACTTGCATCAAGTTCTTTAGATCAAACGACGCTCAAATGGTTGATGCGGCTGTTAGCATCAAACCTCATCTGTTAGATCAAGAGTCAATGAATTTTCTAAAGAGCTTAAAGTCCATCGCTAGCAATCGCTACGATGTGTTGTACGGAGCCTCGTTAATCAATGTGGTCGATATCGATGATTCGATAAAAAACCATGATGAAGTTCAGGACTTTATGGAACATTGCCATCTCGACTATGTTGTCGTGGACAATGAATCCTCTGCGGTCAAATTGGTCGTAAGCAACCCAGAGGAAAGTTCACCAGAGCAGGTCAAGTTTATCCAGAAATGTTTAGACTACGTCGGGGTTCAGTTTATCAAACTGGATAAGCATAAACAGTGTGACCCAACACTAATCCGGACAGCACTCGCTGCCTAACCATTAGCCACTCTCTGAGCGTCAACAAGGTTGACGCTCACTTAAGCTCAACTTCGAAGCCACCACTAGGTGTAAGGATCTCCTATGCGCCAAGTCAATCCCTATCAATCTATCAGTATCATAACGCTGTTATTAGGCGGATTAACTTGCGCCCTGTTTATGCTTCCGGCTCAGGCTGAAAACACAGATAGCAGCAAGGAAAGCAGTCAAATCTGCATTAAATGTCATAAGCGCAATGGTCAGCTGCTGGGTATTCATAGCAGCGAGGGATTAGCAATCTTATGTCAGGATTGCCACGGTGAAAAAGCCACTCACCCTAAAAAAGGCTCCAATATTAATCGCTTTGCTAATGATAGTTCATTGACCAATGCGCAGCAGACCGAGATCTGCCTCCATTGTCATTCTTCTCAGCAGCTTGGCGAACAAGAGTGGACTCATAACGTCCACAGTAACAAGGTCAGTTGTGCTCAGTGTCATCGGCTTCATACCGAGACCGATCCAATGTTATCTCTCAGCAACACCCAGCGCAGCCAATTGTGTGTTAGTTGCCACCAGAAATCACACTAGGAGGCTCAAGATGCAACGCTCAAAACGACAGTTTATTAAAGGATGCGGCGCACTTCTGACTGGAGTATCCATTTACGGCATAACTCAATCTCCCTTAGCCAGCGCGCCACAAGCCAGCAGCCATGACGATCCTTCACAGATCAAATATGCCATGGTGCATGATGAAAATGCCTGTATCGGCTGTAATGCTTGTGCCAACACTTGCCGTGAGACAAATCAGGTGCCCGATAGCGTAAGTCGTATCCATATCGAACGTATCGGTCCATTTGGCGAATATCCCGATCAACGTTATCGCTTTATCCGTCATTCATGTCAGCAATGTGAGTCCGCTCCCTGCGTCAAGGTGTGCCCAACTGGCGCCGCCTACAAGGACAGCAAAACTGGGATTGTCTCCGTTAACGGCGACCGCTGTGTTGGCTGTCAATACTGTGTTGCGGCCTGCCCTTATAAAGTACGCTTTATTAATCCGCAGACCCACAGTGCCGATAAGTGTGACTTTTGCCAACAAACCCAGTTGAAACAAGGAAAACAGCCGGCTTGTGTAGTCGCTTGCCCGACTAAAGCGTTAACTTTCGGCGACTTAAATGATCCTCAGTCTGATGTTGTTCAGCTGCTAAAAAGCCGCCCCACTTATCGCGAAAAGGTCGACCTCGGTACTCGACCTAAATTATTCCATGTGCAAACCATCGATGGGGAGATCATATTATGAGTGCCTTTCACTTCGACGGGCTAGTCTGGCACTGGCCGATTGCGATCTACCTGTTTCTGGCAGGCTTATCTGCTGGGGCGGTATTTTTCGCGATTATGCTCAAACATTTCAAACTGGCCAGTCAGGCCAGCCACTCTCACTTCGTGCAAGCCGCAGCCATTATCGCGCCTATCGCGGTGTTTGGCGGCTTGGGGATCTTGATTTTCGACCTGACCAAACCATTGGAATTTTGGAAAATTTTGGTTTTCTATAACACCACCTCGGTAATGTCCATGGGAGTATTGGTGCTGATGGCTTATCAGTTAGCACTGTTTGCCTGGATATTAGTGGTGTTTCATCAAGCCCTGTTGCAATGGCTCGATGATAGATTGCCACTACTGCAACGACTGACCTTATGGCTGGTTCGCCAAGAAGCGGCGATCACTGGGGTGTTAGTGATCTTATCACTGGCGCTTGGCGCGTATACCGGCTTCTTGTTATCGGCATTGATTGGTTTCCCACTACTGAATAACCCAGTATTACCGCTACTATTTTTAATCTCTGGCCTGAGTTCGGGCGCGGCAGCAACCTTACTCGGTGGCGTGCTGCTCCGAGGCAATCCCAACGGCGTAGAAGTGCGCTTTATTCATAGCATCGAAATCCCCTTGATCCTAATTGAGATCATCTTGATATTCACCTTCTTTGTCGGGCTGATCTTATCCGGTGGCCAAAGTGAAGTGGCGGCATTTAACGCTATTGGCTTCGGTTTTTGGGGTTGGATATTCTGGGCGGGGATCATAGGTGTCGGCCTAACTCTTCCTTTAGCCTTTAACCTTTGGATGAAAGTCTCTGCCGACCGCAAATTTACTTATGTTGCGGTAACCGCAAGTTTCAGTCTTATCGGTGTTTTTTTACTGCGAAACTTTATTCTCTACACAGGACAGATGACCGGAGCCTAAGGCTGATACTGGCTTTATCTCTCTCAATATTTAGGGATATTTTACGGCAAATACCTGCAAAGGATATCCCTAAAACTGCATGCCATCACAGTCGATCATCCTCTGCCAGTTGTGAAATAGGCCAATTATGAGTAAATTTATCTGGTCATATCCAAGGAATACAAAGCTGATGAACTCTGACGAGCAAGCCTTATTTGCTCAAATACAGCAAGAGTTGGCCGAACTTAAGCGCGAAAATGCCAAACTCAAGCTTCTGAACAAACGCGCCGAAGAGAAGCTATTTGCCGCTCTCGATGGTAATCGGCTGTGTTTATGGGAGCAACATATCCCCAGTGGCAATCTAACTATTTTCAATATGCGTTGGGGCGCATTACTGGGTTATAGCCGTGAAGAGTTAGCCGCCCATGTCGATAGCTGGAAACAAAATCTCCACCCCGAAGATAAAGATTGGGTCATCAAGGCATTCGAAGATCACGTCGAAGGTAAGTCGGATTACTATGAAGTCGTGCATCGCATGCTGCACAAAGATGGCTCAATCACTTGGGTGTCTGACCGAGGCCGTATCGTCGAGCGTAAAGCCGATGGTTCTCCATTACGCATGATGGGCTCCCATGTCGATATCACCCAAGAGAAACGCTATGAAGCAGAGTTATCACTGCTTGCCCTCAGCGATCCATTAACCAAGCTGTGTAATCGTCAGGCCATTAGTCAGGCATTTTTCGATTATCAGGCCAGTACCCAGGCTGGCGGCGCACTGTTTTTTATCGACCTCGATGGCTTCAAGCAACTAAATGACAAACTAGGCCATCAATTTGGCGATCAGCTGCTGATTGATGTGGCGAATAACCTTAAAACCTTAGCCTTCGATTCTGCCGAATGTGCTCGCTTTGGTGGTGATGAATTCTTGATCCTATTTCCTGATAATAATCATCAACAACTCAGTCAAATAGCGCAATCTATGCTCGATGCTTATCGACACAGTTTTACACTCGATGGCCAAACAATTAGCCTAGGTTTGAGTATCGGTATCTACTGTTTCACTGCCGATGATGATTTTGCCACCTGCTGTGAACATGCCGACAGTGCAATGTACCAAGTGAAAAACCGTGGCAAACATGACTACTGTTTCTGGCAGCCTCAACCAGAGTCAATTTCGGCGTTACAATCGGCCACAAGATAAGCCACTTTTCCAGCGCTGACCATCTAACGATAAGTGGCAAATTATGTTAGCATTCGCCTCACTCCCTGCCTGTGTTCACTTGTGTATTTTTCAGTTGGACATTGCCGCAACCATTTAGCTCAAAGGAAGCCCTAGTGAACAGTTCTGCCATCCGTCTCAATAAATATATCAGTGAAAGTGGAATCTGCTCTCGCCGTGAAGCCGATCGTTTTATCGAACAAGGCAATGTGTTTATTAATGGCAAACGCGCGCAAATTGGTGACACAGTGAGTCTTGGGGACAAGGTTAAAGTGAATGGTCGCGACATTGAACCTAGAGCCGAAGAGGACTTGGTCTTTATCGCATTAAACAAGCCAGTGGGGATTGTTAGTACTACAGAAAGCAGCGAGCGCGATAATATCGTCGACTTTACCAATCATAGTGAACGCATCTTCCCTATCGGCCGCTTAGATAAAGACTCCCAAGGCTTGATCTTCCTGACCAACAACGGCGATCTGGTCAATAAGATCCTCCGTGCGGGCAATAATCATGAGAAAGAATACCTAGTTACCGTCAACAAACCGATCACCGAGGCGTTCTTAACCGGTATGCGTGCTGGCGTCCCCATGCTGGGGGTGATCACCAAGAAATGTAAGGTCGAACAAGTCTCCACCTTCGTATTTAAAATCGTATTGGTGCAAGGGCTGAATCGTCAAATCCGCCGCATGTGTGAACACTTTAATTTTGAAGTCACTAAGCTTGAACGCCAAAGCATCATGAATGTCAGCCTTAAAGGCTTACCCTTAGGCGAATGGCGTGATCTAGATGATGATGAATTGGCGACCCTGTTTAAACTCATCGAAAACTCGTCATCTGAAGATAAGAAAGCCAGCGCCAAGAAGCCCGCTAAAAAGCCAGCGAAAAAAACCAACCGTGGTGCGCGAGATAAGATTGAAGGACCTGAGCACTTTATGCAGCATCATGGCGGCCAGAAACGTAAAAGCGCCGGCGGTAAAGCTGGCGCTAATAAAGGTAAGGCACCGAGACGACATAAGCGCTAATTTAGGTTAGCGCTTAATCTATCTAGTTACAGCTTGGTTATGATAGTGGCTGAGATCAGCAATATCTAAAACAGAAGTCGCAGTATCTTTGCCAGCAACACAGCAAGCCAACTAAGCCTTCACATATTACAATCAAAAAATAGGCTAGTTTGCTTGCGAACTAGCCTATTTTAGTTACGCTCAATTATTCTCCAGCCCAGTTGCTGTCTACATTTTCACCACGCACCACAGTTAAGCACGGCTTGCTCCAATTTGGTGAGCTATAAGTTTTCGGCAAAAATGTCACAAAAACTAAAAACACATTTATTCAACTTAAAATCAGTGACTTAGCTAAAACTTAAAAAGTTGGCACGGAACTTACATATATCTAAATAGGTAGTTGATAAAAGTTCAACATCTACAAATGAGAAGTGTTGGTTAAGGAGTCAATCATGAAAAATCTTACCCAAATTAGTTTACTGCTTCAGCAACAATGGCAATTTTTCACTCATCTAGGCATTAGCCAATGGGATATGGATTAACCAAGTATATCGCTAACGCAACAACTAAGGTCGATAAGAGTTTTATGAGGTGACAAGATGAGTCAATCAGTTCGTCGATGCATCAGCCCTAAAAAAGCACAACGCATTGTGGATGAGGTGAGAAATAACCAAGTAATGTCGGAAGTCGCAAGCAAGTTTGGCGTTTCAGACAACACGGTTTATCAACTCGTGAAGCAGAGTGAACAACAAGTCTCCCAAGGCAAAATGAGTAAATTGATGCAAGATATTAGTTTACGAGTGTGTAGGTTCAAACTGCTGAAACATTAATACGGTAAAATCGATTAAGTGTTAGAGCTACTCAGATTTAAACCTGCGAAGGTTAACAACAATAACAAGCATTTTTAGGAAGTAAGTGAGCGATTGTTAGAGGGCAGCATACATAATAGCCCATGCCAATAGGCGACATTCGATCATAGCAACCTTTTTTATCGAGATACTTTACAGGTGGTATCTTGAGGCGCACCCCCAAAGGCGCTTTTCGCCTGGTGAATGGCAGGATGCTCATTCATCAGGCTTTTTCTTTTTTTGCACGTCTCTATTTAATCTCACTCAATTTTTCTAACTCTGACAAAATAATTTGCCACCATTTAACCCTTTTTCTCGTTATCGGCGTTTAACCTGTACTAACAATCCATTTTTGGGAGTACACAATGCAGCAATCGATACCAACCAATTTAAATACACAAGCTAGCCTACCCCCTACCAATCGGTTAATTACCAGTGCCTGTGCTGCGGCATTAGCCCTGACAATATTATTTTCAGGCCCCATCAGCGCCAACGAAGTGAATTTTCCCCATATAGAAACCATAGGCAGCAGCGAAATTCAGATTGATGCCGATATGGCAGAAATCAATGTCGAAGTGATGGTGCAGGAACTCACACCTGTGCAGGCCAAAAACCAAGCCGATAAGGCAGTCGCTGATTTTATCGCTCGCCTCATTGACGAGGGGGTGCCTAGAACAGATATTCAAAGTGCCAACCTACAACTGAGTCCAAGGTATGTTTACGACACAGAAACCCGTCGTAATAACAAGGTGGGGTATAAAGCTAATCGCCAACTAACGATCACAGTCAACAAACTCGATATGCTCAACCAGATTTTAGATAACGCCTTAGCCGAAGGGCTCAATCGAGTTAACAATATCGCCTTTAAATCCAGTCAGCAGCAAGCCTTAATCGAAAAGGCACGACTGCTTGCCATTAAGGATGCTCAACAAAAAGCACAATCGCTGGCACAAGGGTTTGGACAACAACTTGGCGGTATTTGGAAAATCCGCTATTACGATCAGCGTCCTATACAATCCGTGATGTACCGTATGGAAGCTGCCCAGAAGGCCGATGTAGCGCAGAGCTATCAGCAGGCGCAGATCAGCATTAGCGATCGGGTTGAGGTCATATACCAACTGTCGCAATAGACTCGATTTATCCCAGCTTAATTATTCTGACTGGGATGATTTATTCAGCGAGGGCTTTTTAGCAAGCGGTTCGATAGCAGCAGCTTTAGCACAATAGAACCCGCACTATAGAAAACAGCACTATAAAAAAGGCTCAACCTAAGTCGAGCCTATTTTTTAATAGCGTCTAAACGAGCTTAACGGCGCTTTAAATAAGGGATTGCCAACAGAGCGATGCCCACCAACAAGAAAGGCACACTCAACATCTGTCCGGTGCTAATCGCCCAATCATGAGCATATTCGGCCTGCTTCTCTTTTATGAGTTCAATCGCGAAACGGGCGCTGAACACCAACACTAAAAACAGGCCAAATATCGCCCCCTGTTTCTGCTTCATCTCGGTGAAACGATAAATCAACCACAGGGTGATAAAAATCCCTAAGTAGGTAAAACCCTCGTATAACTGCGCTGGATGACGCGGCAGCATGTCGATACGCTGGAAGATGATCGCCCAAGGTTTATCACTAGGCACCCCTAGAATTTCTGAATTGGCAAAGTTACCCATTCGCACGAAAAAGCCAAAAATAGCGGTCGCGATGGCAAGGCGATCTAACAAGTACAGAAACGGTAATTGCACCTGTCGACGGTAATAATACAGGGCGACGATGGCACCAAGGCCGCCGCCATGACTGGCCAAGCCCCCTTCCCAAATAGCCAATATCTTCAGCGGATGGGAGAAGTAATAGCTGGGATCGTAAAACACCACATGGGCTAATCGGGCACCGACAACAATACCAATGGCACAATAAATCAATAAATTATCAAGGGAGTCGACATCCAGCCCTTCACGTACATAGATACGCTTCATTACCTGATAACCACTGGCAATCGCCACCGCAAACAACACGCCATACCAATGTATCTTTAACCCCATGAAAGAAACCATCAAGGGATCGATATTCCAGATAATGTGCTCCAAACCTTTTGCTCCATATTGTGCCAGCCATCATCAGTGCGACTCTATCAGCGCTGCAGACAGGCAAAAACTCTCGTATGACAGGCAGTTTTACGCGCTTCCCCAAGATTATTCAAGGGTTTGATGGTGATAAATCGCCATTTCAAGCGTAAATAAAAAGGCTGAGTTACCTTAGGTTACTCAGCCCTAGTATTGAACAATTTTGCAGACTTGAGAGCCGCTTACGCCTCGGCCAGTTGAGTAAACAATTGCGTGAACTTCTGTAAACCTTCCAACATCACCTCGTCGCTTATCGTTAGGGCTGGCAGAAAACGGATCACGTTGCCGTAGAAGCCGCAGGCTAATAGCACCAATCCATGCTCAGCCGCTTGAGCAATAATAGCTTGGGTTAAAGCACTATTTGGCTGATGTGGGTCGCCGTCGACAATCAGCTCCATCGCAATCATCGCCCCTTGATTACGGACTTCGCCAATCAATTGTGGATATTGCTGCTGAAGTGCGGTTAATTGCTCATTGAAAGTGGCGCCAATCTGCACCGCGCGCTGAACTAAGTTTTCCTCAGCCATCACATCCAATACGGCCAATGCGGCAACACAACCTACTGGCGAACCGCCATAAGTCCCACCTAGACCACCGGGTAATGGCGCATCCATGATCTCACTCTTACCGACCACGGCCGCGAGAGGAAAACCACCTGCAATGCCTTTCGCCATAGTGATTAAATCAGGTTCAACTTCAGCATGCATACAGCTAAACATCTTACCGGTACGACCAAAACCGGTTTGGATTTCATCCATGATCAGCACAATACCATGCTGATCACACAGTTGACGCAGCGCCTGTAAAAACTCGGCAGGAGCGGCATAGAAACCACCTTCACCTTGCACAGGCTCAACGATGATCGCCGCCACATCACAAGGCGCAATATCCACCTTAAACAGGTTTTCAATCGCCTTAAGTGAGTCTTTTACGCTGATATCATGCATCGCGATAGGAAATGGTGCGTGATAGATATCGCCAGCAAAGGGCCCAAATTGATGTTTGTAAGGACTGATTTTACCTGTCAAAGCCATGGTTAAATTGGTACGCCCATGGAATCCACCATTAAAAGCGATCACACCACGACGCCCCGTATAAGCACGAGCAATCTTGACGCAGTTCTCTACCGCCTCAGCACCTGTGGTGACAAAAATCGCTTTCTTGTCACTGTCGCCAGGGGCGATATTAGTAAGCTTTTCCGCTAATTCGACCGCCGACTCGTATGGGTTTACCATCACGCAGGTATGGCTGAAATTATCCAACTGTGCCTTAACCGCTTCAACCACTTTTGGGTGACTATGGCCTGTATTACATACCGCGATACCAGTGCCAAAATCGATATATCGCTTGCCTTCCACATCCCAAATTTCGGCGTTTTTCGCACGCTCAACATAAACTGGATAGGCATTACCTTGACCACGGGCAATGGCTTTTACCTTACGCGCTTGTAAATCTGCATTACTCATCTCTGACATCCTTAAAAGTGGCAAATTAGTTATCTAAACCGCCAAGACACAAATACTTAATTTCCAAATAATCATCTAGGCCATATTTAGAGCCTTCACGACCATTACCCGATTGTTTCACCCCGCCAAAAGGTGCGGCAGCGTTAGAAATAATGCCTTCGTTAACTCCAACCATACCGTACTCCAGCGCTTCACCCACACGGAAGATACGACCTATATCACGGGCATAGAAGTAAGCCGCTAAGCCATACTCGGTATCGTTAGCCATCGCAATCGCCTCAGCTTCGGTATCGAAGCTGATAATGGGGGTCACCGGGCCAAAAATTTCATTGCGGGCCAGAGCCATCTCATTGGTGACTCCAGTGACAATCACCGGCTCCAGAAAGCTTTCTCCCAATGGGCTACGTTCACCACCACTGATCACCTGGGCGCCAGCAGCCTTAGTTTCATCCACCAGCTTCAGCACATTGTCGACAGCATTTTTTGAGATCATCGGCCCGACAGTGATTCCATCGCCTAAGCCATCGCCCATCTTCAGGCTCGCCACAGCGGCACTGAACTTTTCGGTGAATTCCACCGCGACTTTGCTTTGAACCAAGATACGATTAGTACAGACACAGGTTTGACCCGCATTACGATATTTAGAGATCAATGCGCCCTGCACCGCTGCATCAATATCGGCATCATCAAACACAATAAAAGGGGCATTACCACCTAGCTCCATCGAGACTTTCTTTACACTGGTCGCACACTGAGCCAGTAAAATCTTGCCGACAGCCGTAGAGCCAGTAAAAGTAAACTTAGCCACATCGGGATGCTGAGTCAGTACCTTGCCCATACCGACGGCGTCTTCACCGACTACGATATTAAATACCCCAGCAGGGATGCCAGCTCGCTCGGCCAGTTCTGCCATTGCTAGCGCCGATAACGGCGTCAATGGCGAAGGACGCGCTACAAAAGTACAACCAGCACCCAAGGCTGCCGCCGCTTTACGGGCAATCATTGCATTAGGGAAATTCCACGGTGTAATTGATGCCACCACCCCAACAGGCTGTTTCAACACTAAGATACGTTTATCACTGGCAGGGGCCGGAATGGTATCGCCGTAGACACGCTTACCCTCTTCGGCAAACCAGTCAATAAAGGCGGCTCCATAGGCAATTTCACCTTTGGCTTCGGCTAGAGGTTTACCTTGTTCTAACGTCAGTAACCGCCCCAAATCCTCTTGATGTTCCATCATGAGGTTGAACCATTTACGCATCAAGGCTGCACGTTCGTTGGCAGACTTCTTTGACCAAGCAGGTAAGGCTCGCTTTGCCGCGATGATCGCCGCCTCAGTTTCATCACAACCGGCATCGGCCACTTGAGCAATCACCTGCTGATTAGCAGGATTAACTACGGCAAACTGTTTACTACTCTCAACCCAGTTACCATCGATATATGAGGTTAACTTGATCAACTGACTGTCTTTAATTCCCTGCATCATCACTCCAGACCCACTAGGGGTACCTTTACTGCTTACTTTTGTCTATTGAATCCTAAAACTATCTCAGGTTAAATACCAAATAATCAACGCAATGTTTTGTCGTGGTAAAACTTATGAGTAAGCAGTCAATTATTCCCAAGCCTGTCACTGAGTATGATCTAAGATTACTACGAATTTTTCGTACTGTAGTCGAAAATGGCGGATTCGCCGCTGCTGAAACCGAATTAGGCGTCACTCGCTCCACTATCAGTGTGCATATGGCTAACTTAGAAAGTCGCATGAAACTCAAGCTATGTAGCCGAGGTCGTGGTGGTTTTGCATTGACGGAAGCGGGGCAGGCTGTGTATCACGCCTGTATCGAACTGTTCGAGTCGCTTAATAATTTTTCTATGTTTGTTAATAACTTAGGTGAGGAATTAATTGGTGAGTTAGTGATCTTATGTGCCGATCAGCTCGATCACACCATGCAACAAAAACTAGCACAGGTGGTCGCCTATATTCATGCTCGCCAACCACAACTGCATCTCATCTTAGATGGAGAGGCCTTACATCATATTGAAAAGTCGCTGTTACAAGATAAAGCTCATATAGGCTTATTACCGAGCTACCAGCAGATCCAAGGTTTACACTATCAAACCTTGTTTAGTGAGCCTATTTATCTGTGTTGTAGCCAAGATCATCCCTATTTTAAACTTGAAGATGAGCAGATCAGCGCCGAAATGCTCGCTAAAACCCCTTCGATTCATCCTGGGATCGATATCGATCCTGAAGGTCGAGAACAATTAAAGCGCTTGAATCTATCGGCCAAAGCCTATCAGTTTGATACTCGTAAAACCTTAATCATGTCTGGCTGCTATCTTGGCTATCTGCCCCTAAGCTATATTCAGCAAGAGCTGCAAGCCAAGCAGATGAAAATCATCCATGGTGATGAAGCTAGTTATCAATTTAATTTGTCTATGGTGGTGAAGCCAAGCGCGCGTGAAAGCGCTAAAGTTGAGTTGCTACTAGCAGCATTTAAAGAGGTATTTGCGCTAGCGGAATAAGTGTTGTTACGGCGAAAAAAAGAAGACTCCACCCCCAATGGAGAGCAGGGAGCATGGGGGAAGAGTCTAAATCAATAAACCTAGTGCGGGTTATAGGCCACTAAGATTAAACTTATATTTCAAGTAGAAACGAGTATCTTGAAGATCTTCGCCCGTATCGAAATCAACGATAGCATGGCGAGCACGTACACTTAATCCTTTAAGTACGTTATCCAAGGCATAGCTTACTGAGAAATCCAGCTCGCTAAAGTCACTACCTGATGCGCTATCAGGAACATCATACTCACCATAGAACACGTAAGCATTTAGCCCCTTAACTCCAACATTGCTGAAGTCATAAGCGACTCGAGCGGCGTTTACTGTTTCTTCGCCCCGAGCCGATTGGTATACCTGCTGGATCACAACCTTGTCATCACCCCAAGGGGTTAAAACAGTGTCATCGCCCGTTTTGGCATACAAATATGTTAAGTTTAAACCTGAAAACATGACACCTAAGTGAGCGCCATATTGATAAGTATCTAGCTCGCCTGCGGTTTCATCACCAGAAGACTGCTGAGTTAAGTAAGATGGATTGAAATAAACATTCACATCACCCAATTGCTTAGAAAGTTCTAACTTTGCATAAGTTTGATTAAACACATCTTCCATGCGGTAATGCCACACGTTAGCCGATGCTTTCACTGCATCAAATGGCAGCTTATATTTAGCACCAAAGGCAATCACTGGATTATCTGCCACATCAGCAATCACACCTGCGCGAGCTAAATCGCCCTCAACCGCTTCTTTTACCGAGACAAAGCTTTCATCAGACCATCCCATTGAATCAGTGATGTACAACGCTGATAGGGTTAGGTTTTCAACGCTATTATTAACGGCAGAGAAGCCACGAAAAGTTCTAGGGATAGCACGAATATCATGTGGGTTCATCATCGGAGTACGTAGCTCTTGAGCACCATACTTCAACTTGGTATCAAACCATTCACCCTGAACAAAATACTCTTGTAGACGGTTGACACTATCATGAGCGCCAGTGCCATCACGACCAACCAAACCATAAACACTGGCTGAGTCGTCAATCCAAATAGGATTAGAAGATGCAAAGCTGGTACCGAAGCTGATGCCATTAACCGCTGCGGTATTGTAATAGAAGAGTCCACCGAAAGAGGTGTCATGTTTTGTGTTAGTTACACCATCGAAGTCACGAGTGAAATCATAAAGACGCATTTCGCCTCTAAGATTGCCTTCACTGAACATCTTATCGATTGTGGTATCAGCGACAGCTGGAATTGAAATAGCTGACATAATGAGAAGCGATATATATTTTTTTTTCATCATCTTATTCCCTTTCTCTCGATAAAGACTCTGAATAAACAGGGTCACGAGATCATCGTATTTTAATTGTTGCGACTTCAATGCTGTGAATATGACTCAGCAGAGTTAACGACAACTTACTTTTCAGAAGCGTTTTTGAAACATAACGCCCAACCATTTAACGTTATACGTCAAATGTACGATGTTTATATTTAACCGTATATTTAATCGACTTAGATCTGAAAAGTCGCTCACGAAAATATTTAAACTGGGGAAAGGATCACTTTTATGATCATTAGATGTTAATAATTGTTATCTTGGCTATTGAATTATTAACACAGACACTGCTAGGGAAACTGTAAGTAAATAATGCTCAATGCTACTCACTCGATTGGTTGCTATGGTATAATTTTGCTTCTCTAATTTATATGGAAATTGTCTTGAATCACTTTCAGCCGATCAAACAAGTTAAAGCCTCTGAAGAAGTCTCTAATCAACTTCACCAAGCCATTTTTCAAGGTCGATATGGTGTAGGTGATAAACTCCCCTCTGAGCGAGAGTTAATCGAAACTTTCCAAGTCAGTCGTACCGTGATTAGAGAAGCAATAAAACGATTAGAGGCAAAAGGGTTAATTGAAATTAAGCAAGGTGCCACTGGCGGCGCTTTCGTTAAAGAGTTCACTTTCGAACGCTTAAGCCGCGAATGTCATGATCTGTTTTTCTTGGGCAAGATGTCTTTTTCTGAGATCTGTCAGGCTCGACTGGCTATCGAACCCATGGTAGCAGGTCTGGCAGCCATTAATGGTACCGACGAGCAAATCCAAGCCCTCATCGAAGCCGACAATAATGAAAACCAAACCATTGAGTACCCAGAAACCGTCCAACTTCGCCAAAAAGTGCATTACCTCTTAGCAGACATGTGTCAGAACCGATTCTTGACGGCTATCGACAAATCATTGATCCAAATTGTCGCTAATATTACTCAAAAATTCCAACCCGATACCAACCTAATACACCCATTGGGAATGCACAAATCCATTATCGATGCGGTAGTCGCAAGAGATCAAGTTCAAGCAGAAATCGCCATGCGCGAACATCTCACTGAATTCATCTCGCGTCTGAAATTCATCGAAGATGAATATCGTCATCAGCATGAAGCTTAACTAGCAAGCGGCTTAAAACGATGCTAATAGTTCCTGGCTAAAGTCTTGTTCATTGACGGTTAAACCTAACGCGGTCAGTTTCTGCTGTATGGCCGCCAGTTCACTTTCGACATGACTTAAAGTCAGGGTATTATCATCTAACTGATACACTAGTTTCAGGCTGGTGTAATAGAAGTTCAATATAATCAACGCATTAATATTATCTTGTTCAGCCGCAGACTTAATTGAAGTCAGTTTGCGGTAAATTCGATTGTGCAGCACCTTTAAACGCGAGACGTAATAGATTTCTTTGAAATAGTCTCGGTGTCGCAACCGATAAACCGTCAGCGCCGAAATCGTAAATCCTAATAGCACGCCTAAGAAGTTGAGTGGCAAATTTCCCGTCGACTCACCCGAAACAATTTCGGTATTGCCAAAAAAGTGGATCAATAGCTGCCCAAACAACAGCGACAAGATAGCCAGGCTGGCAATAAATATACTGATAACGCGACTAAGATGCTGGCGGTAAACCTGCTTATCGATAGCAATTAACTTCATTTTCTCTCATAGAATAGTGCTGCAGCGGATACCTAGATTAGCACGCCACAACTTAAGCCGATGTTAATAGAGCAAACAAATATTTGTTTTCTATACTTAAGTCAATCATAAATTAAGCGAATCATATTTCAGCAACCGCTAAAAAGCGGACTTAGCTCAAAAATCACGAAAAAACATAAATAGAAGTAAAAACATCTAGACGTCTAAATTGACAGATAAATATCAATCCCATATCCTCTAACCTATAAAGATGACCCGTTGGCTTAACGACAAAAATAAGCTAACGAAATATTCCGGCAAGGAGGGCGTGGAAACCAATGGTTATATCGTTTTTACATTACGTGCTCAAAAGAGACGTTTAGCTTAAAGAGAGATCACTTTGACTAATTCAACCAGTGCCCCAACATCTGCAGCGAGTGTGCAACCCTCTTTTGTTGCCCTACTTCCGCTGTTTCTATTTTTAGCACTATTTATTGGTGCTGGCGTCTATTTCCAAAGCCAAGGAGTAGATTTTGCCTTCTATCAACTCCCCAGTGTGATCGCCATTTTACCCGCAATTATTTTGGCACTGATCATCTCTAAACAGAGGCTCAATCAGGGAATTGAAACCTTTATCTCAGGTATTGGTCACTCCAATATCATTGCCATGTGTCTTATCTACCTGCTCGCGGGGGCATTCGCCTCTGTAGCCAAAGCCACTGGCGGCGTTGATGCCACTGTCGCACTTGGTTTGTCTTTGGTTCCATCGAGCTTATTGCTGCCAGGCTTTTTCGTGATTGCCGCCTTTATCGCAACAGCTATGGGGACTTCAATGGGCACCATTGCCGCCGTAGCGCCAATCGCATTAGGTGTTGCCGACCAAGCACAGATCGATCTTGCTTTAATGGCCGGTGCGGTCATTTCGGGCGCCTTATTTGGTGATAACTTATCGATTATTTCCGATACCACCATTGCCTCGACCCGAACTCAAGGCTGTGAGATGAAAGATAAGTTTAGAGAAAACCTGATCTTTGCCATTCCGGCTTCCATTATCACCCTGGTGTTATTTACGCTTGCAGGCCAAGGCCAAGCCGACGTCGCGGCACCCGATATCGATTTTATTAAAGTGATCCCTTATCTCACCATATTAATTTTGGCGGTGGCGGGACTAAATGTCTTTGTAGTGCTGACACTGGGCATAGTGCTAGCCGGCGTGACAGGCCTAGCAACCAGTGATTACGGAGTGATTAAATTTGGCCAAGATATCTATGCTGGTTTTAGCAACATGCAAGAGATCTTTATCCTGTCGATGTTAGTCGGCGGTCTAGCGGCACTAATGCAACAACAAGGTGGATTAGCATTTGTTAGCAAGCAAATTGAAAAATTAATCATGCGCTTTTCAAAAGCCAGAGGCGATGCTTCTCCTCGCGCCGCCGAATTAGGCATGGCTGGCATAGTCGCGTTGACCAACACCTGTGTGGCTAACAATACCGTGTCTATCGTGGTTACCGGTGATATTGCCAAAGAATTAGCGCAAAAACATAAGGTGTCGCCTAAGCGCGCCGCCAGTATTTTAGATATTTTCTCTTGTATTATTCAGGGGTTAATTCCATACGGCGCCCAAGCCCTATTAATCGCATCAACCTTTAGCATCAGCCCTGTCGATGCCATTAGCCACGCTTGGTACTGTTTAGTATTGGCTCTTGTAGCAGTCGTGATAGTGACTCTGCGTAAACGTCACTAACTGTCGAATATCTGAAACAGACGCGCTCTTAGCGCCCTGTTTCATTTGTTAAAAATTTGAGTTTAATAATCGCTAAAATTCACTTAGACTGTAGCCATAGGGATATCACAGATGGCGTGCAGCATTTTGTGTCTATTTGCCTCTCAAAGCGTCTGATATAAATCAATCGACCCTATGAGACGGCCAATAACCCAACGCCAAGCTAAGAAAGGAGTGCGACTGTTCGCGCTCTTTTTTATATAACAATAATAACTGGCGATACTATGTCTACCTATCAACCTATCAATTATGATTTTCACCGCATGGTCATCTTTACCATCTTAGCCGGTGCCGTTATCTCTGCCTTAGGCATTTCCATTACCCTAGCCGCTAAGTACTTACAGTTAGGTTTTTTGGTCTTTAACCAGCGTCCCGATATGTTGGGTAATTATGTTGACTCTCCATTAGCCTACATCTTTAACATGGGGCTGATTTTAGCCGGTGTCTGTACCCTACTTGCTATGTATGGACTACAACAATTACGTTTAGGTTATTTCGGCCGTTACATTTCCTTAGCGGGTTTTGTGGTAGGTGCTACCATCATCTTGATGGGAATCTATCCAATTAATTTCCTTGAAGAACACCGGCTGTTTTCAACCGCTTTCTTACTCGCCACTATATTGTTGTATTTTCTCAGCTTATGCGCACGCATAAACCATAAACCCCTCTGTCCAATGCCACTATTTGTGGTGAGTTTATTGGGACTGATTTGTGCTACAGCATTAGCACTCATGCTGAATTGGAACAACTTTGATTTCGATCCTTGTCTACATGAAGCGAGCAGCATCTGTGCAGTCTCGGTGATCATGTGGTGCCAAACCCACTTTATCATGCTGTGGTGTATTGTATTGGCACTGACCATTAATAAGCTTGCGTTGAAGAGTTATCGAGAGAGCATTTCAACTCAGCTCTCAGCCAGCTATTAACCCATGCGGCTGGCACAATATATTGCCTTAACTGGGTACTGCTCTCGCCGCACAGCCAGTCGATTGATTCGTGATGGCCGAGTTAGAATCGAGCAACGACAAGCCAATCATATTGACCAAATAAATCTAGTTAAGACAGAGCAAGGGCAACAAGCCAGTCAGGCTATTTATATCGACAATCAACCTTTGGGTGTTGTCGAAACTAAACAATACTGGGTCCTCAATAAACAGGTGGGCACCGATTGCCGCCTATTGCCTCAAGACCCCTGCAGCCTATTACACCTGCTACCAAAACAGCCTCGACTGTATCCTGTCGGCCGACTCGATAAAGACTCCCGCGGTTTGTTATTACTCACCAATGATGGCGAGTTAACCCATAAGTTGATGCATCCAGACTTTAGTCATAGCAAGCGTTATCAAGTTCAGTTAAATCGCCCCTATGATGACCACTTTCTACAACAGATGGCCGCTGGCGTCAGTTATAAAAACCTCACCACACTCCCTTGCCAAGTTCAAAGGCTGACTGACGACCGCTTTGAAATCATTCTCACCCAAGGCTTGAATCGACAAATTCGCCGCATGAGCCTCGCCCTCGGTTATAAGGTTATCGATTTAAAACGCTGTAGCATCGAAACATTGCAACTTGGCGATCTTCCTCCCGGCGGGATGCGACCATTAAGCCAAGTCGAAGTAAACACCCTATTAGTGGTGACAAAAAACCCACAAAAGTAAATAACCTGAACTCTGGATAAGCAGAGCCGCTGAATAGATTTCCTGTTCAAGCTAATCATTTATAGCAATGATTTAGCTTATTAAATTTAGATCTTTCGACACTGATTATCCCGAGTTCAAATTAAATAAAACCACCTTTTAGCTCTCTAAATGATTTCATTTCCTAGCCTGACAACGACTGATTTTAAATATTTGTTAAATCTAAACATGCGTTAATTACGCAGCTTTTAATAACTCAAATAGTTTAGATTTCACTGTATTAGACTGTTTTTTAAAGATAATAAAATTTTTCGTATAACAGAGCTCAAAATGACAGCATTTTGTGAAGCACTGCAAAGATGTAACGAATAATACTTTTCGTTAACCATCATATGTCATACATTTAAATCCATGTTGATTGAGTGAGCATTACCCATGTCACTCAGCTACGCCTCGAGAGATTAAAGCAAGTACACAAAATGCGGCTAAGACTGGCTCATCTGTTGTTGTTATCGGCGTCATCCCCTAATACAGCGAGAGCCAAAGGAGAATGAAAATGAGTAAAGACGATTCACAGAAACCGAACGAAATTGATCAATACACTGCCAATGTCCTGAAAAATGGGATTTCACGACGTTCTTTCCTAACTCGCGCAGCGATGGGAACGGGTGGCTTAGCCCTTGCGGGTTTGACAGGTTCTGCTAGCGCGGCACCTGCTTCTACTCAAGAGTATGCTCACATTGGGAATGCTTCTTTAGAGTTTATGCCTAAACCTAAGCCAATTTCTGATGCAGAAATTGCTTCAACACAAACTTTTGATGTTGTTGTCGTTGGTGCAGGTGCTTCAGGTGTTCCAGCTGCACTTTCAGCTAGAGAAAATGGTGCAAGTGTTGCTGTACTACAAAAGCAAGCCATCGTAGTTTCTCAAGGTAACACAGGTTCAGGCCTTGATCTTAAGACGAGTGACAAAGCAGGTATCGAAGCCCTAGTTAACCGTCTAATGGCGGATAACGCTCACCGTAGCCACCCAGAACTGATCAGAAGCTGGGCTTATAACTCAGGTGAAGCGGTAAAATGGGTTCTTGACCGTGCGAACAAAGGTGGTGCTCAAGGTGTTGACCAAGGCACTAAGCCACAACACGGCATTCATGGTATTACAGAATACCCACTTGAGTTCGTCACTTCATACTTCGGTCCTAAGCCATACACGGCTGGCGACGGTATGCGTGCGCTAGCCAAAACCGCTGAGAAAGCGGGTGTTAAATTCTTCTTCAACACCCCTGCACAACAGTTAATCCAAGATGAAACTGGCAAAGTGATCGGTGTTATTGCACAAAACCGTGATGGTAAGTACCACAAGTTCATGGCGAAGAAAGGTGTCATTCTTTCAGCCGGTGACTACCAAAACAACAAAGCGATGTGCGACTTCTTTATCCCTGACTTGAAGAACTTCGAACGCAAGCAGATGGATCGTACCGGTGACGGTTTCGCTATGGCGTACTGGGCTGGCGGTGTTATCGAACCAGCGGGTCACACTAAGATGCTTCACGACTTCGATGCAGGTCCAGCGGCAATGTGTGATATGCCATTCCTAGCTGTTAACGGTAAAGGTGAGCGTTTCGTTAACGAACAGGTAGAAATGTCATTAATGAACAACTACCTACGTGATGAAGTTAACCAAGGTCGTTACAACCAAATCTTCGACTCTAACTACATGGAGCAAGCAAAAGGTTGGCCAGGACGCGCTTACACGCCTGAAGAGATGAAGCACTACATGCCTGAAGTGAAAGGTGAGAAGAAAGGTGTTTACGCATCTCAAATCAATACCTTCGTTGCTGACACCTTAGAAGAGCTGGCAGAAAAACTAGGTTGTGATCCTAAGACTTTTGTTAAAAACGTTAAGCGTTACAACGAACTATGCAAGTCAGGTAGAGATGAAGACTTCGGTAAAGCGCCAAGCAAGATGGCTCCTGTACTGAAAGCACCATTCTACGGTATCCACCGTCGTATGCGTATCTCAGCTATCACTTCAGGTGTACTGGTTGACGCAAATCACCAAGCTCTTGATGCTGACGGTAAGCCAATCGGCGGCTTATTCATCGTCGGTAACATGGGCGGCGGTTTCTACGGTGGCGTTGATTACCCACTAACCGTATTCGGTCTATCTCTAGGCCGTTGTTACACCTTCGGTTACCTGACTGGTAGACACGTAGCCAAGTTATAAGGCGCCGAGTCATCAATGGTGGATGCCTGCCCAAGCAGGCATCCAGTCAAACGAATTGAATAATGGAAATAAGACAATGAAGAAGTTAACCATCGTACTATCTCTTGTACTAAGCGTCTTCGCTGGTAATGCGCTAGCAGCAAAAAGCAGTCCTTTACTTGACCAAACTCACCTTGAAGCGGGCGTAAAATGCGCTAGCTGTCATGGTAAGGCTGAGACTCGTGAAGCTGTGAAAATGACTAAGTGTATTCAGTGCCACAACACTAAAAAGTTAGCGGAAAAAACCAAAAATGTTAAACCGACTAACCCACACAAAAACCGTCACTTT
Organism: Shewanella sp. Isolate11; assembly: GCF_022398315.1. Taxonomy (GTDB): domain Bacteria; phylum Pseudomonadota; class Gammaproteobacteria; order Enterobacterales; family Shewanellaceae; genus Shewanella. Next base: position 386,596 of record NZ_JAKEVF010000001.1, on the reverse strand, counting down.
GACACTGAGCTAGATTGTGCTTCATGCCACAACGTACACGAAAAATCTGAAAACTACTGTGGTAGCTGCCACCTACGTTTCGATTTCGTAGTACCTTAGGCCACACAGTTAAATCATCATCCCTGCATTCAAAAACCACCTTTTTAAGGTGGTTTTTTATTGTTAGTGCAACAGCGTTAAATTAGCTTCATTTCATCTGACTAATCCTTTAGTTTAAGGGTTACCATTAAGCTACTGATAGCAATCAGTATAATTAAGCAACTTACCATTAAGCATAGCGGTAAACAAATGCCATTATCGCCCACATATCCATGGCAATAAAAAAGGACGCAGGTTTTCACCTTCGTCCCTTTCAGCTTGTACTAAACAGTATTTGAACTACATGAATCGGCGATTAATGTACGATTTCCATTTCTGCTAGTAGGTTGTCAGCATTATCTAAATACTTCATCACCCACAACATATAACGGCTATCGACTTGGATTGAGCGATTAGTCTCAGGGTCATAACCCCAATCGCCAATAATACTTTCATACACGCCATCAAACAGTAGGCCTACTAATTCGGCACGGCCATTCAAGGTTGGAGAACCTGAGTTGCCCCCAGTGGTATCTAGCGTCGATAGGAAGTTAACTGGCACAGAATCGATGGCTTTCACGTAAAAATCACCATATTGCTTCTGCTTGATTAACTCTAACTGTTTCTGAGGTGCATTAAATGGCTCAACACCCGTGTCTTTAGCCACAATCCCTTCGAGGCGAGTAAATGGCACAGCATGCAAACCATCTTGAGGCGAGTAGCCTTTTACATTACCCACAGTCACACGCAGACTAGAGTTAGCATCGGCATATACCGGCTTACCCTGCGCCTTATTGTAAGCAATGATGGCATCCATATATTGTGGACGCACCTTCATCAACTTACCCGTAAGCTCTTTCTGCTGTTTCTCTTGGGCCATATCGGTATCGTAAAGTGCTACCGCCAACTGGATGAAAGGATCTTTCGATGCTTTGAAATCGCTAACCGATTTATCCATCCATGCCAGACGCACAGCTTTATCACCTAGCTCGGTTTTGGCATACATCTTATCTAAGGTTTTGCTTAGCTTAGCTGCATCAAACTTACTGCCGATCCCGAAGGCTTTATCGAGAGCAGCAATATGATCTTCCTTAGGTAAAGCGGCGTAGCGACTCAATAGTTCTAAAGCAATAGCCTTATCGACACTCGCCGCGTAACGGCGATCGATACGCTCTAGGCCCGACTTAAAGCGAGTCATGTCTCGCTCTTGGTATCCAGGCTCACGTGCCATGTCATCGAGCTGCTTTTCATTCGCCAAACGATAAAGCTGACGCGCTGTAGGTAACATAGTGGTGTAACCTAAGTAACCCATTAATGTCTTGCGCGCCTGATGCTCCTGACTAGTCACAATTAGGCTATCCAACTCGGCTAACGTCTTGCCATATTTGGCTTTACGATCGCTATCTTTATTGATCCAAGCGGTCAACTCAGCTTCTAACGCCTTGCGATCTTCGAGCATGGTCGATTTGCCATAGAACTCGATCATCGAGGTGAAGTTTTTAGCGTAGTTAGCCAAACCAGCGATCAAACTTTCATACTTGATACGCTCATCGCTACCATCTGCAGCAGTTTCTTTAATGATTTCGATAATGCGCTCACGCAACATCTTGCCTTCGGGGTAAGCCCACTCAAACTGGTTTTCTACTTCATTCGCGGTGCGGTAACGGTTGGTGCGTCCGGGATAACCCGCTACCATCACAAAATCACCGTCACTCACGCCTTTAGCAGAAACTTTTAGGAAGCTCTTTGGCTCGTATGGGACGTTGTCTTTGCTAAAGTCTGCAGGCTTACCGTCTTTAGCCACATAGCCACGATAAAAAGAGAAGTCACCGGTATGACGTGGCCACATCCAGTTATCAATATCACCACCATATTTACCCACGCTGGCTGCTGGGTTATACACTAGGCGCACATCGCGGATCTCAAGCTGTTTTACTAGGTAATATTCTAATCCACCATGGAAGCTATACACTTGGCAGCGATAGCCACCTTCGGCTTCACACTGTGCCACTAAAGATTTTTCTTTCGCTTCGATGCCTTGGTAGAACTCGTTACCAACTTTGCTCTCAAGCCCCTGCTTTACTTGATCGGTCACATTGGTCACCGCTTCGGTAACATAGATACGCGAACCCGGTGTCGCCGGTAATTCTTGATCGAGCGACTTGGCTAAGAAGCCATCTTCAAGCAAGTTTTTCTCAGGTGTTGAGTTGTATTGAATCGAGCCATAAGCACAGTGATGATTGGTCACCACCAGACCTTTGGGTGACACAAATGAAGCGGTACAGCCACCTAGGCTAATCACAGCGTTCATTGGAAATTCAGTTAATTTAGAAATCGATTTAGCATCAATTTCTAAGCCTTTTGCTTTTAGCTCATCGGCCATCGCCGGAAGCTGATAAGGCTGCCACATACCTTCATCTGCCTGCGCTGCACATGAAGCCACTAGCGCTGCGGTTAACATCAATTTTTTCATTTTTGCTAAGTCCGTTTTGTAATTGTTATTTCATCGAATACTTGATGATCATCCAATCTCAATCATTAACCGAATATCAAACCAACCCATCAAACTCTGGAATACAAAGTGAAACTCAACCTTAGCCAAAGCATCAAGCCGATATATACCGCTAATGAAAATAGATTTTATTGCCTGACAGACATAAAAAAGTCGGGCTAAGTGCCCGACTTTAACATAAAACGACTAAAACACATTCAATCAGCTGCTCAGCAACAGCATGAAGTTGTAAGCAACTGTAAAATTGGCTATTACAGTGCAATCCACAACTGAGCGGCAATAATCACCAGCCCCAAAATACCCGATAAGGTTAGCGCCGCTTTACCCCCCCTCACTTGATAGCCACCTAACTTCTGTGGACGCTGAACCAGTGCCATGGCTATCGGCAAAAAGACAATCATCACCACCAAAGGAATAGCGGCAAATCCAAGCAATTGAATAAAGCCATCAGGGTAATACAGAGCGCACAATAGCGGTGGAATAAAGGTCACCAACCAAGTCTGCAGCCGCCCAAGCATGTTTTCTTTAGCACGAGTTAACTCAGAAATGTAATCAAATAGACTCATGGTCACCCCAAGGAAGGAGGTGATCAGCGCTAGATTGGCAAATAGGTCGATACACTGTTGTAAAATCGCCGATTGCGCTACGCCTTGTAACGCGGCTACCAACTTAGGTAATGAACCGGAAAAACCATATACTGTCGCACCGCCAACAGTCCCTAAAGTCACCATCAGCCATAAGATGTAGCACACCAAAGGAATGGTCGATCCGATGACTAAGACCTTACGTAATGACACAGCATCACCGTCGAGGTAACGCACAATAGTGGCAATACATACATGAAAACCAAAAGAGGTAAACACCACTGGAATGGCCGCAAGCCAGAGATCACCTAACTCCCCTTTAGAGACTAATTCACTGGCCGACTCGCGTAGCAAATACGTAGGGCTCACTTCGGGTAATAGGAACAACACCACAATCACAAACAAAACAACCATTGCGGTAAACAACACTCGTGAAGCCTTGTCGATCCAAGACACGCCAATGGCAATAAAACCACCGAAGAAAACCGTAAATAGCAATACCGCGACTTCGTGACTCATCGAGATCCCTAGGGGTTCAAAACGTGACTCTAACAGCGAAGACCCGCCTAAGAGATACACCATAGTTAACGCAAAAAGCAGGCTTAAAAATGAACCTCCTTGAATTAATTGCCCCAGCTTACCTAAGGTTTTACCGGTAATCGCATGAACATTTAAACCGACACCAGCGCGTAAATTAATTTCTAACATTAACAAAGAGGTATAAATAGAAATACCCCAAATAACGACCAATAACAGCAGCGCAGGAATGGTGCCTAGCGACGCCGTGGCTAACGGCAAGGCCAACATGCCGCCACCGATGGCAGTCCCCGCAACAATGGCTATTGAGCCAAGCATTTTTAAGTTCACAAAATTGTCCTGTCTTTAATTTATTCTTTATTTTTGGAAGGTCAGATTTAAAACAACTTCGAAGGCGGGATCGAGTGATTAAACACTGCAGATAGTCACTATATCGCATCCTTTCTATATCTGATCCGATGCAGTTTGCTTAACCACTACCTTAACTCTATAAATTTGACTGTCTGGCACATTAACAGAGGCAGCCCCAGCGGGCAAGAGAGCGACTTACAAACAGCCGACAGTTAGCAGATCCAAAACAATTTCACAACCAATTGACTACTGACGCAATACTTTATCCTTGAGCCAGTTTCATTATCTTTACTTAAGCTGCCACTGCGGCCAACTTGCCAACAAAAACTAAAAACGTATAATGGCGGCCTCTGCTTTAGGGGAGTAGCTAACGTGATTGCGCCAGCGTTCACGGGTGGGTATCAACATACTTGGCCACATGCCATGGTATCCACAGCAAATATCTCGGTTGTTAAACCAACATTTGCCCGGCAAGACCTAAGTACAGTTACCGCTTAACGAATGGGGGCGGCGGACTGTGCTTGGATTTTTGCCCCCTTCGGAAATTTTATGGAAGCTCTACTCGCATCAACCGTCACCGTAGCCATTGCCGAAATAGGCGATAAAACCCAGCTATTAGCGCTATTGCTGGCTGCGCGATTTAAAAATAAAACCGCCATTATCTTAGGTATTTTACTGTCGACTCTCGCTAACCATTTTGCCGCCGCCTGGTTTGGCCAATGGGCGATTGATTGGCTCAGCCCCGAAATAGCAACCTATCTGGTAGCAGGTTCGTTTTTTGCTATTGCTCTTTGGGTATTAGTACCAGATAAAGTCGATGCAGAAGAGAATCGCTTTTATAAAATGGGACCTTTTATTGCTACCTTTATCTTGTTCTTTCTGGCGGAAATGGGGGACAAGACACAAGTCGCAACCGTAATTTTGTCGGCTAAATATGATGCCTTAGCCATGGTGGTAATGGGCACCACATTAGGGATGATGATCGCTAATGTGCCGGTAGTGATTGCCGGCCATTTTAGTGCCGAAAAATTACCGCTTAAATGGATCCACCGCGGCTGTGCTCTACTGTTTTTCATGCTCGGCGTCGCGACACTCATACTGTAGATCGAATTAGGCGTGTTTATCTTTGCTATTTGATTTTTGATTTTTGATTTTTGATTTTTGATTTTTGTTCAAAATAAAAGCATTTTAATCGCGGCATAAGCTGTAACGCTTAGTCATCTAAGCAAGTCAGCTCATAACAAAGAGTAAAATACTTTTAGCCGACCCCCTAGGGCAGCATTTAAAAAGCCAGTGATAACTATCACTGGCTTTTGCTTTATCGACTACTACACACTTTACAAAGTTAACACTTACGAAAGCTAACGTTTATAAACTAATATTTCTACCCGATTATAAGCTTAACGCCTGCTTGATACGTTGACCATAATCGCTATCCGCCTGAGTAAAATGCTCAACCATACGTAGCTGTACATCGACACTTACCTGGCTCAATGACCCAGTGATAGTTGCCACTAAGCGTTGTTTTTCCTCTTCAGAGAATAGACGGTACAGGTTACCGGCCTGAGTATAATCATCTTGACCATAACGGCTGTAACGTGCAGCTTCACCATCGAGTCTTAATGGTGGCTCGGCTAAGTTCACTGATTCAACCAATGCTGATTCCGTGGTATTCGGACCATAGTTTGCGCTGTTATCACCACCGGTTTGGCTGCCGCTAAATGGGCATTGAGTTCCCGCCATAGCACCGCCACGCTGATGGTGATTAGCCTGAGTGGCATGTGGGCAGTTAACCGGTAACTGGTTGTAATTCGCCCCAATACGGTAACGCTGTGCATCGGCATAAGCGAACAAGCGCGCCTGAAGCATCTTATCTGGTGAAGCCCCAACACCAGGAACCAAGTTACTTGGTGCTAGTGCCACTTGTTCAACCTCGGCAAAGTAGTTTTGCGGCAAACGATTAAGCTCAAGTACACCAATTTCAATCAGAGGGTAATCGCCATGTGGCCATACCTTGGTCAGATCAAACGGGTTGATATGATAAGTGTTAGCATCGGCTTCTGGCATGATCTGTACGTTCACGGTCCAGCGCGGGAAGTTAGCATCGTTAATCGCCGCAACCATGTCACGCTGCGATGAATCAGGATCGATCCCTTTGAGAATATCGGCCTGCTCGTTAGTTAAGTTGACCACACCTTGCTGTGATTTAAAGTGGAACTTGACCCAGAAACGCTCACCTTTCGCATTCCAGAAAGAAAAAGTGTGCGAACCATAACCGTGCATCTGGCGATAGTTTGCAGGAATACCACGGTCCGACATCAACACTGTCACTTGATGCATCGCTTCTGGATTTAATGACCAGAAGTCCCACATCGCTTGTGGATCTTTAAGGTTTGTCAGTGGATTACGCTTCTGTGTATGGATAAAATCAGGGAACTTAATACCATCACGCAAGAAGAAGGTCGGCGTATTATTACCGACGATATCGTGATTACCGCGAGCAGTGTAAAAACGTAAACCAAAGCCACGAGGGTCGCGTTCAGCATCTGCTGAACCCATCTCACCACCGACGGTAGAGAAGCGAACGAAGGTTTCAGTCTGCTTACCTACACCATTGAAGTGGTCAGCAATAGTGTAGTCACTTAAATCTTTGGTCAGGGTGAAGGTACCATAAACGCCAGTACCTTTGGCGTGCACGATACGCTCAGGAATACGCTCACGGTTGAAGTGAGCTAACTTCTCGATAAGGTGCCAATCTTGTAACAACAGTGGACCACGTTCGCCTGCTGACAATGAGTTTTGATCGTCGCTGATAGGTGCGCCATTTTGGCTGGTCAAGATATTATTTACTTGTGTGTTCATATTCATTTCTCCAATTTCAATTCTGTGTGCGTATCTGTTTAAAACTCGGTTAATGTTGTTCATTAACCCACTGTTCAATCACGTCATAAATTGTGGACATCTGATAACTCCTACATTTAAAAAGTAATCAATTCACTGTCTCGATGGATAAATAGTATTTCAATCGCAAAAATAGATAAATCGATTAAAACAAATTACATCAATAGATTTTTCAGATTAAAATTTAAAATTACAATAAAAAAAGCGATGAACCGGAAACGGCTCATCGCTGCGCTAAAAATGCAAAGGATTAAGATGATGAAATCAAGCTAACTTATTTGGGCAATTCCAAGATGACCTGTATATCACTCCAAGGAATCCACTTGAAGTTCTGATTTTGCTCTGGCAAACGGTTACGGCCATCTTGTACCACCATCATGCCTTGTGCCCATTTTCCAGTACCGACACTAAGAGCTGTAACGTCTAAACCATCGGTTTCGGCGCTGCCATCAAAACCTTTAGTACCGTTAACACCAATGCGAAAACGGGCCACATAGTCATAAGGCGCCTCAGCCTGATACAAGATATAACTGTCGTTGCCTTGGCTAGAAACCACTAAATAATCATCGCCCTTAGCGGGTTGATATAAGGCAACTCCCTCAATATCGGCCACTAATGGGCCACCAGCTTCGATGATCATCTCGCCTTGAGAATGCTGCTTATCGGTTAAGTCAAATAACCAGATACCCTGGTCTTCCTCTCCGGTAAACAGACGCCCTGTGGCATCATCGACAACACAACCTTCAGGCTGGCTCGGCACCTTAAACTGACGCACTTCACGAGCTTGTAAACCTATTCCTTGCCACTCCAGAGCGATTTGATGGATCACACCAGACTTATCATTCACCAAGGCAAACAAGGTATCCTCATTAGGTTGAAATAGGCACAGACCATAGATCTCTGTTAATCCGGTCGACTGCTCAGGCAGTTGCGTCAAAACACCATTTGCATCGATCTCAAACAGGCTCAGGCTGTCACGATCTCGGTTACTGGCAACGGCAATATCTCGTAGCTTACCGCCAAGAAGAACCTGCTGACGAATATCGACATTATTAACACGTCCGACTGGAATCCCCTGTAGCTGCTCACCTTGCATCGAAAAGCTCAATAAGCCCCAACGCTTGTTAGTGCCGATGACGCGGCTTTTCTCCGGCTGAGTAGGATGTACCCAAATGGCGGGGTCATCCATGGTATCACCCGCTCTATCGGCAATATCACTCTCAACCGCGGTAGGGATCTCTTTGATAATTTCCGCTGACTTCATCGCACCGGTTTGCGCCATAGGAGACCAAGCAATACGATAAAACTGATCTTCATCGTCTGAATAGGCAAAAGTGGCATCGGCACTCATATATAGGCTTTCCATCCCACCGACTCCGACAAAAGGTTGGCCTAATGCACGACCCTGGTCATCGTAGACAGTGCCTGACTCATCGAGTAAATACACTTGGCCATCACGCACCACCAACCCTGATAAATTATTATCAGGCATCGAAGCTAATAGCTCTGACTCTGCTGGCATATGCGGCGCGGCCGGATATGCCCACAGCCCTTGATGCTGATCGATGATTAGCAGATTCTCTTCGACGTCCACGGCACATTTTTGTGCCCCCATGGCCACCGATAAACGTCTAACCAATTGTGGCTGCCATTGCTGCTTGCTACTGAGCAACCACTGCTCGGCATGGCCTGCATCATCGCCAATCCAGGCATAGAGATTTTGATCCACCTGACGAGCCTGTAAACAGAGCCACTCTACCTGAAAATCACGCTTTGGCAGCAATGGGAGACGGTAAGTTTTTCCTAAATTCAGATGTATACCTTGTACCTGATCCACCTGAGTATCATAGGTCAGCGCCACATCCTGATAGACGCTCAGATATTCAAATTGACCCGGCATCATCACTTTAAGTTGATCTTTATCTGCCAATATCAAACCTTGCGTTTCACTGACAAACAGTGGCTGCTGTTGCCACAAGGTCATTTCACTGCCAGCTTTAGGACTCAACATCACCTTTGCCTCTAATGCCGGAGAACTAGCCCATACGCTCGGTAACCCCGATATCAATGACAACCAAACCCCAGCGGTCAAGATTAAATGCTTATTCATATTGTTATTCTCTATAGATTGATAAATTGAATGCCTAATTGGAAGGTGCGCCCATATTCCTCATATTGCGCGTTGAAACGCTGCTCACCGGTATAGGCATAAAATGGCTCGTCGGTTAGGTTAATCGCTTTGAAATATACTGTGACCTTGTCAGTAATAAAGCTCTTGGCAACCAAGTCCCATTGGGTATGTGCATCTTGATAAATATCGAACTGAGCATCATCAAGCTCTTGAACTTCTAGCAGATATTTCGATTTATAAGCTGCAGAGAGACGCACGCTAACGTAAGGATTTTCATAACCAAATGAAGCATTAGCCGTGATCTTAGATTGGCTTGGCATAGGAATATCGCGTGACTTTCTCCCGCCATCTAACCAACTGATACTTGCCGTCGAATCACTTAGTGTCAGATTACTGGTGAAAATCAACCCTCGCCAGCCTTCAGGCATAAAACCAAACTCCTGCACATAGGCCAGTTCGAGACCTAAAATCTCTGCATCATCACCGTTAACAAAAGTCTCTGCTTTATCAAAATTACTATATTGGGCATAGCCGCCTAAGTCGGCTTCATATACAAAGTTACTGATATCTTTATAGAAACCACTAGCGGAAACCACACCTAGGCCGCCCATGTAATGTTCTAAACTAATATCCCAGTTGGTCGATGTCAGCGCTTCTAATTCTGGATTACCGAAACTAGCTTCAAGCTCTTGTCCATCTTGCTCGATCAGATAACCCGGAGCTAATTGACCAAATGTCGGTCTGACTATGGTGTTATTCCAAGAGGCACGAACCACAGTGTTTTCACCCCATTTGTAGTTTAGGTGAACGCCGGGTAACCAATGCTGGTAATCAGTATCGATCCGATTATCGATAAAGGCATCTAAACTCTCGTCATAACCTGTGCCTTGAGCCTTCATAGCGGTATGCTCGTAGCGCACCCCAGCCAAAATACGCAGGTTGTCGATATCGATATGCCCCATCAAGTAAGCCGCCGCAATATCTTCATCGATATCGAAATCATTAATGCGTGATTCAATATCATCGAGGGCAGCATCTTTATCCAGCGGCCTAATTAGCTGCCAAATCGCTTTATCATCTATCGTTGGGCCAAAGCGTCCCAAGTTGTAATCTGGCTCACTGCCAGCATAACCTGTTAACAACAAGCCATCACCAGTAACGCCCTGCTGATCGAAATCTTCATAGATCCAGATATCTTCACGGTACTCTTTACTACGACGGCTGTACTTGCCACCAAACTTCACCGCCACAGGAAATTCGCCAACAAACCCATCACGAGTGAAATCCATTTTGGCCGCCATCATGGTATCGACGGCATGAGTGTCACCAATTTCGACACTGTCGAGCTCATATTCATCAGCCTGATAAAATGCCTCTGGCGCCGTAATGATTGGTGTTTTTGAATCTTGATAACTGACATCATCAAACTCGGCTTTAAACTCAGCGGCGGCAATATGATCTGGCTTATCAGCGTTAGCGCGGCTCCAACTGGTTTGATAATCCACAATCCACTTATCCAAGCGCGATTCGCCACCTAAAACCAATGAGATAATGGCTTGATCTTCTTCGCGTGACTTTAATGAACGCTTCGCCTCTGCGCTGCCAAGCACCTTCTCTTCGATACCATCTTCCCACTCAATTTCGTTGCCATTACGCGATTCAGTATCGATAAAGCGGCTATATAAGCTGCGAAGATACACGTCATGATTATCATTAGGGCGAAAATCCAAGTTAACCCCAAGGCCAACACGTTCACGATTAATCAGATAATCGCGCTGCTCGGCTGTTTCCAATAATGGCTCATTATCAAAGTTCCATTTACCACCGGACTCGACGTTGTCTGAGCCAAAGTCACGGTTATACCAACTGGCGGCGATGGCTAAACCCAGCTTTTCGCCGAAAATATCGCTATAGCTAGCGGCGAGTTTAGGGTTGGTGCTTTCCGTCATTTCATCGAAACTCCCTTCAGCGCTCAGATTGAAATAGGTATCGTCACGATCAAAAGCCGACAAACTCTTAACTTCAATCGCGCCACCTAACGAGTCGCCATCCATATCGGGAGTGACAGTCTTGGTTACTGACACAGATTGCAGCAAGTCGGCGGGTACAACATCTAGCGCCACCGCTCGGCGATCACTGTCTGGTGAAGGTAAGCGAGTACCGTTCATCGACACTGAGTTATAGTCTGGCGCCATCCCCCTAACCCGCACAAAGCGGCCTTCACCTTGATCGCGCTCAACCGATACTCCCGGTACACGCTGCAGCGCCTCACTAATGTTGGTATCAGGAAAATTACCTAAAGCATCGGCGCTCAAGACGCTAATCAAATTATCCGCTGCACGCTGACGGTTCAGAGACTTACTCAAGGCACCACGTTGTCCGACAACTTGAAGGTGCTCAATGCCTTCGCCACTGAGCTTAATCTCGGTATTGGTGACACTGGTTTGTCCTACTTCAATTGTTTGTCTATAGGTTTCACCACCTATGTATTGTGCGATTAATGTATATTGGCCCTGGGGAATATCATGGAAAAAGAAACGACCATCACGGTTAGACTCTTGCTTGAGCTTCAACTCTTCGATACTAATTAACGCCCCTTCCAGCGGCGTTTGGGTATGACTATCTTTAATGGCACCTTCGACTCGTCCAGCTAAAGCTTGGGAGGAAAAGCACAGGCTTGATGTCATTAATGCTAGATAAAGTGGCGAAAGCCTTTTCGGGAACCTCATGGTTACAATCCTATTGTCGGTTAGCGATATTGGCTGCAAACCTAAAATAGATAGATGACATTTCCGTGACAGCTGATGCGGTAACAAGGGTTTTAGGACCTAATTCAGCCACATTCAAGCCTGAGTGAGCTAATTTGCCTGTGAAAAAAACGATAAAATAGTGATAGAGGCTCTATGTCTAAAAAGCACAAATAAAAAATAAGCATCTGATAAATAACAATTTAATATCAAACAAATTTCAGGATAGGCATATAAAATAGATTTTTTGAATTCCTAGCTCACATCCACTGAGCTAATTTACCCCCCTCCTTAACGTCACACAAACGTCATATAGCTCGGCTAAGGTGATCTCATTTATCGCTTAAATTAGTCACGCTTATGATCCCCCTCACCAAGATGCGTATTATGCTCAGCATCCTTTTTATTGGCTCTCTCATCCTGCTTTTATGCGGCCTACAGGCGCAAACAAAACCCTTTGCGATTATCGATTGGTTTGATGTAACAACCGAAGGAGCCCTGTTAATTCTGGGGTTAAGTTGGCTATGGCTCATGTTACAGGCACGCCCAGAAGGCCGAGTGACTTATCTATTAATCTTGGGATTACAAGGTTATTGTTTAGGATGTTACATGGATCTGCTGGATGAATTTTTTCTCCACAGCAGTTTACCCACTTGGTTTGCAATCTTAGAGAAACTGCCGACGCCCATAGGTTTAATAACACTCACTTACGGCTTATGGCTATGGCGTGAAGAGCAGCTGACGATCAATGAGCAACTGCGAACCCGTGAACAGTTTTATCGCCAACATCAGTTGGTCGATCGCCTGACCAAAATTTATGACGCCCGCTCGATGCGCCACCAAATCAATACCCATCTGTATCGTTACCAGAATATCAGTTTGATCATGCTCGACATCGACGATTTCAGCAGCATAAATCAGCAGTATGGGTTTGACCAAGGTGATCGCTTGTTGAGCGAGATGGCTCAACTACTTACCAGCCAATTGCGATCACAAGATTTGGTTTGTCGTTTTGCCGGCGATCGCTTCATCATTATGCTACCCGATACTTCAGAAATCTTTGCCGATGCGATGGCGCAGCATCTGGTAGAAACTATTGAACGTCATCACTGTCAAATCAGCTATGTGGTTCTCCATTGTGATGATTTAACTAACATAGATAGCGATCAGCTTATCGCTAAGATTAATACTCAAATGACCGAGCTAAAACGGGCTAAGCACTGCGTCAAGGCAAGCTAACCATGCAAAACATTGCTTATGCCCAAGACAAATGTATCGCCAGCCAACTGCTGGTCGCTAACTTGGTTAGCCTGTTTCAACATCGACAGTTGAATGTCGATGACTTACTCAGCAGCACGCAGATCTTCACTCAAGATTTGCAACAGGCACAGCATAAGATCAGCCCACAACAATTGCACAAACTGATCGCTAACGCACTCAGGCTCTGGCCCGGCGACGATTTAGCATTTTTACTCGGTCAACAATGGCTTCCCAGCCAGAGTGGTGATCTCACCAATGGTTTGCTGTGTTGTAAAAACTTACAACAGATGCTGAATCTATGGCAACAGCTACATTGGCAATGCCAACCTTGGCTGCAGGGATGGCGCTGGCAGAGTCAGCAAACTCATCACTTATTACTGCAATTAGATTTAGGTTGCCATCGCCAACAACGCTTCTTTATCGAACTCACTTTGTCCAGTTTAGTCGCTAGCTATAAACGCCTGAGCCGAAACCACTGGATCGGTGAATTTTCCCTGCCTTACCCTAAGCCGGATAACCTCGACCAATATTATAAATATCTGGGTGATCGCCTTAGTTTTGAACAACCGTTATGTGTGATCAGTTACCCGTCAACGCTTAATAAACAGCCTTTTGAACTAGCTAATCAGCAAGGTTATCGGCTCGCGAAACAACAAGCCTTATTACAGATGAACCAATCTAGCTACCGAATTGGGTTACCTGGAAAGATCAGACTCTTACTACTTAGTCCACAGCAAAGTTATTGCTTGCCAAGCATCGCCGAACAGCTTGGCCTCAGTCCAGCCACCTTGAAACGACGCCTAAAGGAATATCATATCAGCTATCAACAACTGCAAGATCAGGTCAACCTGCAGAAAGCCTTGTATATGTTAGCCATCACAGGAGCAAGTAATCCCAATGTTGCCAAGCGGTTGCAGTTTGCCGACAGTAATAATTTCAGACGCTCTTTCAAACGTTGGACAGGACAATTACCCAGCCAGTTTCGTTACTGGCTCGTGCATCGATAATTGAAGTTATGTAATAGCAAGTAAGTTAGCAACGAGACTAAACTGCGAACTAATTGCTAGTGCTCTGGGCCTGCTCTCGGTAAATCTTCACCAAATAATAGGCATCGATGAGTACGATAAAGAAATTAACTAATGCCACTGGATAAGCCGCAATTGCCACACCATAGGCAACAAACAGAGCCGCACCAATCAAGTTCCACCAGCGCAGCTTCTTGATGTTGGCCATCATCAAAGAAATCGCCACCACCACCGAGGCTAAATAGCCCACCCACTCCCAAATATTGACACTATCCATTACTTACACTCAGTAACCTAAAGTCAATCAAGTATGGGCAATGCGGAGAAAAGGTGACAAGTTATTTTCTGCAGTAATAAATAACCTGAATTCGAAATAAGCAGAGCCGCTGAATAAGCATCTTTTCGACACTCGTTATCCCGAGTTCAGGTTAAATAATAAAAAGGCTTCCACCATAGATAGTGAAAGCCTTCAAATCTGAGTTTAAATTGATAAATGTAAACTAGCGCTTAACCACTGCCGCAGTCATCCGTGAAATACAACACAGTTCGCCGGCACTATTATGGATAAGGATTTCCCACACTGAACTGCGTTTACCTAAATGAACAGGCTTAGTGGTGGCGGTCAATACGCCCTTACGTGAGGCTTTGAGATGGTTGGCGTTGATCTCTTGGCCGACACAGTAATATTGCTCAAAATCCACTGCAAAATTAGCCGCATAGCTGGCAACAGTTTCTGCTAGGGCAACGTTAGCGCCACCGTGGACAATCCCTAACGGATTATGCACCGCAGGAGAAGCAGGCATGGTTGCTTTCATATAGTCATCGCCAATCTCAACAATTTCAATGCCTAAAGTCTGCATTAAAGTTCCTAGACCGCTAATGCCCTGCTCCATTTTTTTACAGACCTCCAAAGTGACAGGCCTAAACCAAATACTCATCCGTTATTCCATGGTTATCAGAGTTGTGAAAGACCTAGTCTACTGGGTTCACAGCCAAAGTTAAACACCTGTATGAATAATCTGCTGCAATGAATTCTGATACCAATCGGAATAGGAAAGTGATCGACTTAGCGTGTTTTTTGGCAACGTATTCAATGCTGTGGATGATGAGATGGTTATTTCTTTGTTTCCATTCAACGCAGAAGGAGCAATGAATTACATACTAGCTGTAACCATTCTCCACTAGAAATGACAGGCGTTAGCTTGCGACCAACGTAATAACTCAACACGATTTCGAGACTGAGTCTTGCGGAAAATAGAGGAGATATGCGCCTTTACCGTATGTTCACTGATGCAAAGTTCATCGGCTATCTCTTTGTTTCTAGCGCCGCTAGCCACTAATTGAATAATGGTACACTCTCGGCCAGTGAGGGTTTGTAATAACGCCATGGTTTCTTGCGCCAACTCAACACCGCTATCCTGACTGTTAACTAAACGTCTAAAAACTTTAGATATTAAGGGTCTATCATACCAAAGCTCGTCGCCCACCATCTTACGTAGTCCGGTAAGTAATAAGTCCATCCGTTGATCTGAAAATAGTAATCCTCTAACTCCAAGCAACAAAGCCGACTCAGGCTCAAGACTCTCGCGATCGACCAGATATAAAGCAATGGGAACATGAGGTAGTAAACGAGATACGATTAAGGGAACGCCGCTATTGTCTAATGCGGCGCCCTGCTGGGCAATCAGATAGAAGCTATTACGATCGCGCTCGGGATCGAGATCAGCAACCTGCTTAACCACCCGAGTCTTCAACCCTATTGACTCGGCAAGTACCGCTAAATGACAAGGCATAGAGAGTTGGTGCAAAAAAACCAACTCACGAACTTTACTCATCAACTTCTCTCCCTGAAAAGTGTTGAATGATTCAATTAAACGCATAATGACCGCATTTAACATCCAATCCTGCGACTGTATATAATTTACGAGCGTCCAGTATAGACAAACTGTATACGACAATATGCAAAATTTACATTGTCTTCGTAGATTATAAAAGCATCAGTCATACCTTTAGGTGATATTTTTATGAAAATATCAACCAAAATGAGGACATGATTGAGCTATTCATTAGCTTTCGACTCTGATGTTAATTGTGCTAACGAACGGTCATGCCATTTGCTCAACAAAACAATGCAAGCTAGTGCGCCTAACAACGCCATGCCCATATCAGATTGAGTATCCCAAATATAACCTTGAGTGCCTAAAAATGACTCGGCATCTTCACCCACAAGCAGTGCTACCCACCACTCTATCAATTCATAAAACGCGGATAATGCGAGTGCGAAACAGCAGACCATAAAATTACACCAAGCTCGGCTATTAATCCCTACCACTCGAATAAACACTTCCCGTGCTAATAAGGCAGGAATAAAACCTTGAGCGAAATGGCCAACTTTATCGTAGTTATTGCGCGTGCTGCCCATTATCTCCGCCAACCGATCAAATAAAGGTACCTCTGCATATGTGTAATGCCCCCCCACCATTAAAATGATGGCATGAAGTAAAATAAGCCAATAAGCCAATGGCGTCAGCGGGAAGCGTTTACGAGTAAAAAACAGAATGGGTAAGGCAATCAAGGCTGGCGCAACTTCGAGCAACCAAGTAAAACTGTCTTTGGGTTCAATACCTGACCAAATAAGCACGGCAGAAAAGAGTGTGATCCAAACGGTGCTTTTATTCAAAATAGGAACTCCTTAGACGATATTGTTTTAATATCCGAATAATAACTTTAGCCATCTAGCCCTCCACAGTAGCAAAAAAAAATGCTATTTTGTGGAGGAAATAATGCACAATAACCAAAATGCTCATCCCATACTAGCAACAACAGACGAAGAGGGTACTCAAATCATGGCGAAACACTCGCTGGACAAGGATAAAATTAAGATCCTGCTATTGGAAGGCGTCCACCAATCTGCTGTAGATGTGTTTACACGCGCAGGTTATACCAACATTGAATACCACAAAGCATCACTGGGTGAAGAAGAGCTATTGGCTTCAATCAAAGATGCGCATTTTGTAGGGCTTCGCTCGCGAACGCAACTCACCGAATCTGTGC
Organism: Shewanella sp. Isolate11; assembly: GCF_022398315.1. Lineage (GTDB taxonomy): Bacteria > Pseudomonadota > Gammaproteobacteria > Enterobacterales > Shewanellaceae > Shewanella. The sequence goes on along the minus strand of NZ_JAKEVF010000001.1, from coordinate 369,416 downwards.
TTAATCACGCCGATAAACTTGTTGCTGTCGGTTGCTTCTGTATCGGTACCAATCAGGTCGATCTTGCTACCGCCGAAAAACTGGGTATCCCTGTTTTCAACGCACCTTTCTCAAACACTCGTAGTGTTGCCGAGTTAGTGCTTGGTGAAATCATCATGTTGTTCCGTGGTATTCCACAACGCAATGCGATCGCTCATCGTGGTGGCTGGTTAAAGAGCGCAGCTGGTAGCTTCGAAGCCCGTGGTAAAACCTTAGGTCTTATTGGTTACGGCCACATTGGTACTCAATTGGGGATCTTGGCAGAAACCTTAGGTATGCGTGTAGTATTTTACGATATTGAAGACAAACTTCCCCTGGGTAATGCAATGCAGATTCACTCGCTTGAGCAACTGCTTTCTCAAGCCGACGTGGTCAGTTTGCACGTGCCTGAAACAGCGCAAACTAAAGAGATGCTAGGAAGAGCAGAACTGGCTTGCTTGAAGCCAGGCGGTATTCTCATCAATGCATCTCGTGGTACTGTGGTTGACATCGACGCCCTAGCAGAAGCAATCCGTGAACAGCGTATTGCGGGGGCAGCTATCGACGTTTTCCCTGTCGAACCGAAATCAAATGATGATGAATTTGTCTCACCACTGCGTGGATTAGACAATGTGATCTTGACGCCGCACATCGGTGGTAGCACTCAAGAAGCGCAGGAAAACATCGGTATCGAAGTGGCAGGCAAACTCGCGAAATACTCAGATAACGGTTCAACCATGACCGCAGTTAACTTCCCAGAAGTATCACTTGCACAGCATAAAGATGCTTCTCGTCTACTGCACATTCACCATAACCGCCCAGGTATCTTGATTAAGATTAACCAAGCGTTTGCAGAGAAAGGCATCAACATCGCCGCACAGTATCTACAAACAACAGCGGAAATCGGTTATGTGGTAATGGAAGTCGACTCAGACCAGGCCGAAGAAGCATTGGAAGAGTTGAAGGCCATCGACGGCACCATCAGAACTCGCCTGTTGTTCTAATTATCTAACAGCGAAAAAGATACCTTCAAACACAAAACCGCTTACTATATTAAGCGGTTTTTTTATGGCTGTTTGAGAACATGAATGAACAAGCGATTAACCTGTTGATTGGCTCGTTTTGCCAAGCCCTATCAATGATAGGAGTATTTTTGATAACTACCTGACAATATTTGAAAAAATACTATCGAACACTAAGCTGGCCTCTAGTTGAGTAAATATTATGTTATGTTCTCAGGGAAGCAATGCAATGCTGAAAATAGTTTCTAGCTTATTCATCATGATTTTATTTGTGTACTCAGGTTCCACATATGCACAACAAGTTAACCATAAGGAAGCGAATATGACAGCAACAGGAAGTTTTGAAGTTAACATAGAACCTCAGCGAGATACCGAAGCGCCAGCCGGTAGAATGATTCTGCATAAAACTTATAGCGGCGACCTTGTCGGCTCAGGCATTGGACAAATGCTCAGTAAGCGAGTAGAAGGCGGCGCGGCGGCCTATGCTGCAATAGAAGAGTTTTCCGGTTCTGTGTCAGGTAAACAGGGAACCTTTACCCTTATTCATAGCGGTTTTATGTCACCACAAGAGCAAACATTAACGATTTACGTGCTTCCCGGTTCAGGTACTGGCGAACTTGCAGGACTCTCTGGAACGCTCGATATTATCCAAGAAGATGGTAAGCATAATTACGTTTTCCACTTCGAATTATAAACCTAAAGCTAGACGCTTAAGAGGGATCACAACATGCCCTCTTTGCGCTGCAATTGATTAGCGTTACAATCGCTACTCTACTTCGTTTACTCCTTGGACTCATTCATGACAGTGTCGACCTCTCAGCCTACTTGGCCCCTAAACGGACAACAACCGCAACTGCTTTTCTCATCAATTACTCATCTTGGATTAATTGCTGTCACAGGTGAACAGGGACGCAGCTTTATTCATGGGCAAGTCACCACAGACATCACCTCATTAGCCCAAGACCAGTGGCGCTGGGGGGCTCATTGTGATCCTAAAGGTAAGATGCTTGCCAGCTTTAGAACCTTTGCTAAAGATGATGCCTTGATGCTGCTCATGCCAAAAGACACCTTGGCCGTAGATCTCCCCCAGCTGCAAAAATATGCGGTGTTTAGCAAAGTCGAGCTTAGCGATGTCAGCCAAGACTGGTTGTTATTAGGCGTAGCGGGTGAGCAAGCTAACGCATGGTTAACCGCACAGTTCGGCGACATCGGCAATGAACTGACGCTAATAGAGCATGGTTTTGTATTGCACGATGCCGGTCGTTATATCCTCGGATTAACCAAAGATATTGGCGCGGTTTTATTAGCCAACCTTGAACCGACTATTTATGATGCCAGCGCATGGCAAGAACTGGAAATCACCGCGGGTTATCCAAACCTAGGTGCAGGCCATTCGGGTCAGTTTGTGCCACAGATGTGTAATGTCCAGGCCATTAATGGTATCAGCTTCAATAAAGGCTGCTACATGGGTCAAGAGACGGTTGCCAGAATGAAATATCGTGGCGGCAACAAGCGTGCACTGTATATTGTCACGGGTAATGTGACTGCGCCCATCACTGATGAGAGCCAACTGGAAATCGCCCAAGAAGACGGTGAAGGTTATCGCCGAGGTGGCAGTATTATCGAAGCGGTACAAAGAGACGGACACGTGCTGTTAACCGCGGTGCTAGCTAACGACACACCAATGGATGCGAAATTACGTATCTCTGGTGATGAAGCCTCAAGCTTAAGCCTATTGCCTCTGCCTTATTCGCTGGATGAGGAAGCTTAACTTTATCAGTTGTGTAAGCTTTCGATACAAAAATGAAAAAGGCGCTATTAGCGCCTTTTTTGTTACGATTTTAATCTTATACCCATCAATATAAGACAGTGCTCTACTCAGCACCTTTATACTGATGGGTATTACTCTGTCTCATGATGCGTATCGCGGATCTTAATCGCTTCATCCAAGATCTGTTTAAAATGTTCGACCAATTCTGGGTCAAACTGCGTACCCGCCTCATCTTCGATTAACTTCATCGTATCTTCGACACTCCAGGCTTTCTTGTATGGACGAATCGACGTTAATGCATCGAACACATCGGCAATGGCCACGATACGTCCTTCGATAGGAATATCTGTGCCGGACAATCCATTAGGGTAACCACTACCATCCCATTTTTCATGGTGAGTCAATGCAATACGACGTGCCATTGCTAACAGAGGATCCTTATGTTCACCGATAATTTCGGCGCCAATTTCCGCATGACGCTGCATCTCAAGCCACTCAGCATCATCTAGCTTTGCCGGCTTCTTAAGGATCGAGTCAGGGGTACCAATTTTACCAATATCATGCATAGGAGCAGCGTTATAAATCAGCTCACAATACTTGTCGGGCAATCCGGCTTGCTTGGCTAATAACCTAGCATAATGACTCATGCGAATAACGTGCAAACCCGTTTCATTGTCTTTATATTCGGCGGCACGACCAAGGCGACGAATGATCTCAAATCGTGTTTCCTCCAACTCCTTGGTACGAACTTTAACTTCTTCTTCTAGCAAGCGTTTTTGATCATATAAAGCTAAATGGGTTTTCACTCTAGCCTTCACAACAGGCGCACTGACAGGCTTAGTAATATAGTCCACCGCCCCAAGCTCGAATCCTTGAGTCTCGTCAGAAACATCTGCGAGCGCAGTGACAAAAATAATCGGAATATGGCTGGTTAACGGATCTTGCTTTAAGCGTTTGCATACCTCATAACCGTTCATGCCCGGCATCATCACATCCAATAAAATAATATCCGGTGCACTCTTTGCCGCTAAAGCCAATGCCTTAGGTCCATCGATAGCCACTTTAACCTTATATTCACCGCCTAAGATCCCCACCAGAATATCAATATTCTCTGGTGTATCATCTACGACAAGCACAGTGGCATTATCCATAACACTCCTTCTCCTCTCACTTTCATCACAAAATGCTGAGCTGATTTTAGTATAGCCAGCATTAATAGGCCCTTTGGCAAAATTTCAGTTTCATTTATTTACTTGAAAAATACTCTTCAATCAATTCGCTGGCTTCATCGAACTGATAACTATTGACCATAGACACTGCGGGACTAATTTTTTGCCACAACTCAGCAGGAATACGATCTTTCATCTCATTCATCTTGTCGACGGCACCAGAATCGGCATCTTCTAACATCTGTAACAAGACTTTGATCGCCTCTTCTAACTCAGCGTCAGATAAGAGTGGTTGGCTTTGTGACTGTGCCGATTTTTCATCGAATTGAGTGTGAGTCATCCAATCAGAAATGGCCTCACAAATCGATGTTACCAATCGGTTTAACTGCTGCAGCTCTTCACTAATATCGGCCTTTTCAGATTCCATCAATTTATTTTCGACATTTTTCGCCAGCTCTACCAAACGCGGCGAGCTTAAATTGCCCGAAACCCCTTTTAAGGTGTGAGCACAGCGAATGGCATCATCAACCTTACCTTGTGACAAGGCTAATTCAATTTGCTCAGTAGCATGCATCTGTCCAGTATAGAAACGCTCAAAGATGCGGCGATAGAGACGCGCCGAGTTTTGTACTAGCTGCAAGCCCTTATCGATATCAAGATCTTCATGTTGCGGCCAGAACATATCTGTCTCTTCATGCTCATCCTGCCCTTGCTGTTTAGTGTCAGTCTTCAAGGCTTTAGTGCCTAAATATTCCAACAAGGTTTGGTACAGTACCGACACTTCAATGGGTTTAGCGATATGATCATTCATTCCCGCACGCAAACACATCTCTTTATCGCCCGCCATGGCATTGGCGGTCATGGCGATCACAGGTAAAGACTTCAGCTCTGGAATTTTTCGAATGGCTTCAGTGGCTTGATAACCATCCATAACCGGCATCTGACAATCCATTAAGACCAGATCAAACTTCTGCGTCGCTAACTTCTCCAACGCCACTTGGCCGTTATCGGCAATCGATAAAATCACCCCCACTTGTTCAAGGAACTCGGTTGCAACCTCTTGGTTCATTTCGTTATCTTCAACCACTAAGATGCGCTTGCCCTTAAGCTGTTTAAGTACCTCTTTATTGATACCTATGCCTTTACGGCGTACCGGCATACCGCCTTGCTTACCGAATGCCGACATGATGCCATCAAGCAAACGCGAAGCACTCACCGGCTTAGTGATGTAACCCGAAATCCCCGTACTGTCGATTTTATCCATAAAATCGGCATTCGCATGAGCAGAAACGATCAACATTTTCGGAGGGGTTCCCCCTAAAGCAAGGATCTTCTCAGCGGTTTCTAGCCCGTCCATCTCTGGCATACGCCAGTCGATGAGTGCGATAGGATAAGCGTTTTGTTCACAGCGACTAATGGCTTCGGCGCCACTTTTGACGGTATCGACACTAAAACCCATGCTTTCCAACGTAGTACGCAGAATATCTCTTGCGGTCGAGTTATCATCGACCACTAAGATATGCATGCCTTCTAGTTCTTGCTCAACCTTAAGCAGCTGACTATCTGCCACTTTGAAGCGCACCGAGAAGTAGAAGGTGCTACCATTACCAAACTGGCTATCGACGCCAATTTCGCCGCCCATGAGCTCCACCAGCTGCTTACAGATAGCTAATCCAAGCCCTGTGCCGCCATATTTACGCGTCGTTGATGTGTCGGCCTGACTGAATGATTTAAACAGCTTACTACGCTGTTCTTCGGTTAAACCAATGCCGTTATCGCGTACGCTAAAGCGCAGCATAATATCGTCTTCGACTCGTTCAAGCTGGCTAATCGAGAGTAAGACTTCGCCTTGTTCGGTAAACTTGATGGCATTATTCATCAGGTTGATCAGCACTTGACTCAGACGCAGCGGATCGCCCTCGAGATGGCTAGGAATATTGGGTGCGACAGAAAACAGCAACTCCAACTGTTTGTCGGCCGCCTTAACCGAGAACATATCGCTAAGATCTTCGAGCATAGTATCGAGCTGGAATGGCACACATTCAATATCTAACTTACCGGCCTCAATCTTGGAAAAATCGAGAATATCGTTGATGATCCCAAGTAGTGACTTAGAGGCGCGGTCAATCTTTTGCACATAATTGGTCTGCTGCTTATCCAGCTCAGTTTGTAGACACAACTGTGACATACCGATAATGGCATTCATGGGCGTGCGAATTTCATGGGACATGTTAGCGAGGAAATCACTCTTAGCCTTACTGGCCGCATCGGCGATATCTTTTGCCTTGATCAACTCTTGAGAAAGCTGTTTTAGTGAGGTGATATTCGCCATCGACAACACCGCCGAGGTGAGATTACCTTGTTTGTCAAGCAGGCGAGTCAAGGTAACGTCCATCCACATCCGCTCACCATGACGACTGACAATACGCAGCTCTTCCCTATTACTACCACCTTGCTCATCAACCTGAGCATCCATCATGGCTTTGGCTTTTTCACGATCTTGCTCATCTTGGAAATCGTAAAAAGAGTTCCCCTTTAGCTCTGACACAGGTAACTGCATATACTGACTAAACTGCTCATTACAATCGAGAATAGTGCCACGCCCATCGACGTTAACTATGCCGATCCCCGCATTGTCAAACAATGCACGGAAATGCGCCTCGCGGTTTTCTAACTCTTTATCCAGCAGCTTACGCTCGGTTACATCCATCAGATAGCCGTTCCACAATATGCTGCCATCTTCTTGATAGCTGCCGTGAGCTCCGGCTTGCAACCAACGGATATCGCCCGTTGGGTGGCGATACTTAAACTCTTCTATCCACTTCAGCTCTGTGAGCCCTTTACCTGACAATAATTGTACGATTCGCGGACGCTCTTGTTCACCGATACAATCGGCGACTAAGTCGAAGTTTTTAAGGGCTTGGTCACGATGAAAACCTAAAGTGCTTATACAAGCACTAGAGAGAAAGGTGAAATTACGATCTTCACCTGAGACCCAACGTAATTGATATACCGTGCTCGGAATAGACTCGGTGATCGTCTCCAATTGCTGTTGAGACTGAGCAATTTTTTCATGAGCCAGCTTGCTACTAGTTATGTCATTAATACTGCCGTCAAACCATAATGCCACACCATCATCATCGTAAATGGCATTGCCTTTCTCTTGCACCCAATGCAGACTGCCATCGCGATGCTTGATGCGATATTGCACCTCGAATCCACTTCTGGAGGTCAAGCCTTGCTTGATGACGTTGCGCACCAGTTGCACATCTTCAGGCAGAATTAATTCGGCATAATCACGTTTGTTCTCCCCCATAAAATCGCTGGCAAGATAACCTGTGATCTCACTGATATTGTCACTGACGTATTCTATCTCCCAGGTTTCGCCTATCTTCATCCGATAAACCGCGCCTGGAATATTTGTCACCAAACCACGGAAACGGTTTTCACTGTCACGAATACGCTTCGCCGTAGCCAACTCTTCGGTCATATCACGCACTGAGGCAGCCACTTGACGCCCGCCCTCGGCATCAAGGGGTAAAACACCTAGGCTGATCTCAACCGGAAACTGACTGCCATCGGCTCTAACGGCCATCAACTCAGCACCAGAGTCATAACCCATTTTTCTGTCTTGACCAGCAGCGATAAACTTAGCCCTAAGCTCAGGGTGCTGCGATCGGATTCTGTCCGGTACCAGTTGATCTACTGACATCCCCAACATCTGCTTATCTTCATAACCAAACAGGATATGACAGCGGGTATTAGTAAACACAATTGTGCCAGCTTCATCGACGATCAACATGGCTTCCGGCGCCGATTCCAACACCGCATTCGACCACGCTGCAGCCGAAAACTGCTCGGTCACGTCGTTAAACAGCATCTCAATCGACAGCAACTCTTTACTGTCTGAAAGCAGCGGCTGCATAAACAGATCTAACCGGCGTAACTTCCCTTGGCTATCAAGCATCTCAACTTGATGCGGCGGTACGTTTTCCCCTTGCATCGCCAGATCCATATATTGCCAGTTTTGCTCATTCAGCGGATTATCTGAGAACATACGCTGATACTTGCGCTTCAATAGGTCTGGCGAAACCCCTAACACTTTTTCGACCCCAGCACTCACTTGCGCTATTTGACCATCAGGCTCTACTGAGCAATAAAAAGACTTATCACTCATGCCGTCGATAAGCTTGGCAAAGCGGTTACCGCGAGAGTCGAGTAAGGCCTGCTCTCTCTCCTCTAACACTCTGGCCATATCATTAAACTTGTCAGTTAAAGTGACGATTTCACTCACCGCGCCATAAGGCTTATCAATACGCTTAGTTTTCCCCTCAGCAAACTCGACTATGCCTTGCTCCAATTCTTCGATAGGACGGGTGAGTCGTTTGGCAGTAAGAAAACCGGTTAGCAAGAGCACGAAGGAAATCAACATCAACTTGAGGGTGAGCGATGAAGAATCATAGTAGAACTTATCAAACAGCTGCTCTTCTGGCGTCATCACAACCACGCGCCAATTCAGCTTAGGCACGACACCAATACTGGCGAGGTAAGTGTTATTTTTCCTGTCTTGGATCAGGCTGCTACCCTTGCTACTGCCATTGAGCAACTGGATAAACTTTTGATTGGTTTTATTGCTCTCTAACCAATTGTCGATGCCATTAGTGAGTAGCAGATCGGAATTTGGATGATATATCAGCCTGTCTTGAGCATCGAAAACGACAATACGACTGGACTCTACTCGGGCAATTTTTGGAATAGCGTCTAAAGCTAAATCAACGGTTAACACACCATCATATGGGGAATTATGACCAAAGGGTTGCGAGAAAGTGATCATTAAAATATTACCCGCGCCTTCATCGAAATAGGGGACGGTCCAATGGCCTTGACGATTATCTATCGCCTCCGTCCACCAATCCCACTGACCATCGGTATAGTCATAGCCATCGACGCCAATATCGATAATCTCGATATGCTCAGCACCACGATAAGCATAAGGCGAGTAGAGCTCTCTTCCTTCGATAGTATTTCTTTGAAAGGCAATGGCAGTGCCATAAAAACCGCTGTGTCGTTCGAGACGACGAGTCAATAACAAACGCAGCTGGGCATCGTTGTTATAAAGCTTGTTGTTTTCGACTTCACCCAACATTTCGGCAATCGTTTGGGTATCTTTTTCAGCAGAGGAAAAAAACACCTGTAATCGACGAGCAACGCTTTCTGTCTGATGCCCTAAGTCATCGTAGATATATTGTTCTTCTGCCTGATAATTGTACCAAGCGCTAACGCCATAAACGATAGCCATGATCCCAATCAGCGGCAGCGCAATTTGAGAAAGAATTCTGCTACGAAAACTACGAAGTTTGTCCATGTCCCTATAATCCATAATACCAAAGGTACAGCATGTAGCTTCAGTGTAGACAAACCTGAAGCATTACGAGATCGATCCTTGTGCGCCCCATTTTCGTATAGATAAATATGTCACACAAAATGACCACGCAAGCTATTCATTTAAGCAGCTTGACAGCGAGCTTTCAACAATAAAATCAAACTGTTTTATTCATTTACAAACAGCTTATGTCATACTCAACTAGTCAAAAATGAGTGGCGAAAACCTAATTAAAAACAGCAATGATGAGCGCAAGCGAATAGTTCACTGAGTCGTTAACGCAAAACCCGAGGAGTCGTAATGGATAACAGCGTGATCACCTTAGACCATATCAGCAAAGGCTTTGCCGATGGTGATAAGTTTCATCTGGTGCTCAATCAGTTGTCATTACAGTTACATCAGTCTGAAACCGTGGCACTAACCGGCCCCAGTGGTAGCGGTAAGAGTACCCTGCTCAATATCATTGCGGGATTTGAGCCTCCCATTTCAGGTAACTTAAGTCTACTGGGAGAGAATACTCAATCATGGAAAGATCGCCGCTGGAGCCAATTTAGACAACAGCAATTGGGTATGGTATTCCAACAATTTAATCTGCTCACGCCACTCAATGTCGAAGATAATATCGCCTTTCCTTTGCACTTGAATCACCAACGTTGGGATAACTGGTGCGATCATCTTGTCGATAGTTTAGGCCTAAGACCAATATTAAAACGCCATATCGAGGCTCTTTCTGGCGGCCAACAACAACGCGTTGCCATCGCCAGAGCACTGGCGCATAAGCCCGCACTGCTACTTGCCGATGAACCCACGGGTAATTTAGATCAAAGCAACAGCCTTGAGGTCATGCAGCTGATTTGCCAACTGGCTGGCGAGCATCACACCAGCATACTCATGGTGACCCATAGCCAAGAGTGCGCCGAATTTATGCAAACACGCTGGCACCTTGACAGCGGTAAGATCAATGAATAAGCCAAAGAAGCTTCCCTCAGAACTAAGTATCCTTCGAGGCACTCAGTTAACCCTCAAGGTATTTTGGGCTCATTATCACCAAGCACCGCTACAAGCTGGGGCGATTATTATCGGTATCATTCTGGCCGTCAGCTTGCTAATTGGGGTTAGAGCCACCAATGAAAACGCCATCAACAGTTACAGCAATGCCAGCGAATTACTCAGTCAACAGGCTAAATGGTTAATCACAGCTAATCGCACCACATACTTAGATCAGCAACGTTATTTTGAGCTTAAACAGCTGGGTATTCACCAAAGTCTGGCAGTATTGCAGGGCTGGCTGAGCGATGACAAACAACAGCGCTGGCAAATCAGTGGCAGCGATTTAATCGCCGCAATGAGTACCGTTTCTAACAGCTCAGATAATTCCTCAGCGAAAAATACAAGCCAAACAAAAAACACACCTAGTTTCCAGCATATCGACATCCCTCTTGGCGATATGCTGGCTGGTAAACCTCTTGTGTTAATGAGCCGTTCACAGGCACAACAACTGACGGGCAACAGCCTGACTCTGGCGGGCCAGAAACTTGAGGTTATCGCCGTCGATGATAGTTATCAGCAGGGGGATAGACTGCTGATGGATATTTCTTTGGCGCAGCAGCTGTTAGCCAAACCCCAGCAGCTAAGTTACATCGCCATCTTTAGCGATATCGGCGATCGAAAATCACAACTCGAGACTTGGTTGGCAGACCGCGCGCAGTTAAGCCAAAACGATCAGGGCGCAAGCATGAAAGCTCTGACTAACAGCTTTCATCTCAACTTAACCGCCATGAGTCTGCTGGCGTTTATTGTCGGTCTGTTTATCGCCTATAACGGCGTACGTTACAGTTTGCTCAAGCGTAAGCGTTTACTAACCCAGCTGCAGCAACAAGGAATAATGAAGCCATCTCTGATGCTCGCCCTCGCCGCCGAATTACTGCTATTGGTATTGCTAGGATCGCTGCTGGGATTCATCTTAGGGCTTGAGCTGAGTTATTGGCTACAGCCTATGGTTTCGGTGACACTGGAGCAGCTTTATGGCGCACAAATTTTTGCAGGCCATTGGCGCTGGCAGTGGTTAGCCCAAGCCACACTGCTAACATTTGTCGCCGCGTTATTAGCCTGTAGCTCACTGTTTATCGAATTATTGCGCCAACCCCTCGCCCAAAGTAGCGACCAATTTAGTCAGCAACGACACGCGCTTTTTATTCAGCAATGGCAGATAAGAGTCGCGATAGCACTGGCGTTAATCGCATCGATTGTGATTGCGCTCAGCCAAAATTACACCGTCACCATGGCGATGCTAGGGCTGGTGATCTTATCTTTCCCTCTCGCTCTACCTTGGTTACTGCAGCGCTTAGTCGGTTTGTTCGAAAAGCTGACTATACGAACAAAAATACATAAGGGATTAATCGGTTACCTGCTGGGCGAGACCAGAGAATTAATTCCGCCATTGTCCTTAGCCATGATGGCCATGTTATTAGCACTCACTGCCAATATCTCCATGAACAGTCTGGTGGGAAGTTTCGAGATCACCCTAAAGCAATGGCTGGATTCGCGCTTACATGCCGACCTTTATCTTAGGCCGAGTCAAAATAAGATGGCTGACATTGAAGCCTATCTGCAGCAAGACTCACAAGTGAAGGCTATCTACAAGCAGTGGCAGACCACAACCCACTTCAAAAATGCACCCACTCATTTATTGACCCGAGATCCGCAATCAATTCAACGAACCAGCATCATCAAACAGGCGCAAGATCAACTCTGGCCGCGATTTTTCGCAGCTAATGCCAACGGCGAACCCAGCAGACTGGTGTTAGTCAGTGAACCCTTTGCCATCAAACATAACCTCAAGCTGGGAGACAATATCAAGCTCGCACCACTGGATGAGCAGCCGCTAACCATCGCCGCAATTTACTACGACTATGGTAATCCCTATGGCGAGGTTTTAATTCCGCTGAGCTTATGGCAACAAGCAGGGCTAGGCAAGCAACCTCTGAGTCTGGCTATAGGTTATGGCGGTAACCTGACAGAACAACAGCTGGATAGATTGAGCCAGCAGCTACAGCAAAAATTTGCATTACCCGAAGCCTTAATTTATAGCCAAGCCAAGATTAAAGCTCAGGCGATTGCCATGTTTAAGCGCACCTTTTCCATTACCCAAGTGCTGAATAGCTTAACCTTACTGGTTGCTGCCATTGGCCTCTTCAGTGCCTGTTACCTACTGACACAGGCGCGACTGGCACCGATCGCACGGCTTTACACCTTAGGGGTTAATCGCCGCCAGCTAGGCTTGATGGTCGTCAGCCAAATGCTATTTATGGTACTGCTGACCTGCTTAGTAGCCTTACCCATGGGCGCCATTCTCGGTTACCTGTTAATCAACAAAGTCACCCTACAAGCTTTCGGCTGGAGCATAGCCATGGTGTGGGATTGGCTAGCCTATTTTGAAGTCGTATTGCTGGCCATTGTCACTAGCGCCATTGCAGTGGCATTTCCGCTATACCAACAAACCAAGCGGCCGCTGATCAGCAGCTTGCAGCGAGAAGTATTATGATCAGAAAAAGGTTAATTTTATTATCACTCATCAGCTTCATTCTCTGCGGATGCGAACAGCCATCTGCTGACAGAGTAATGCCCATGGACAGAGTGACGCCCATGAGCAGCATTATGGGACAAAGCAGCGAAGGCTTCTCCAAGGTGATCCCAGGTAAACAATTTAACTTTCCGGCAGACCATCTGGCTCATGATCAATTTAGGCAGGAATGGTGGTATCTCACCGCCAATCTCACCAATGAACAGGGCGAACCATTAGGCCTGCAATGGACCCAGTTTCGCATCGCCTTATCACCTAATGCTCCCAGTAAAACAGGCTCAAGCTGGGCGACGAATCAACTATATATGGCCCATAGCGGACTAACGACATCAGAGCAACATTGGGCCAATGAGCGCTGGTCCCGAGGTCAGCCACAACTTGCGGGCGTCACGCCATCGCCACTGAACATTAAGCTAGAAGACTGGATTTGGCAGAGCCAAGGCGATAACTTGTTTCCGGCGCAGCTCAATGTACAGACGGCAGAGTATCACTATTCATTACAACTTGACTCGACCGCTCCCTTTCAACTGCAAGGCGAAAAGGGCTACAGCATCAAGAGTAAAGATGGCAGCGTTGCATCCTATTACTATAGCCAGCCTTTTATCCAAGTCAGCGGTGAAATAACCCTGCATGGCAAACGTCAAAAAGTCTCCGGTCAGGCTTGGCTCGACCGAGAGTGGAGCTCACAGTTTCTCAATAAACATCAACAGGGTTGGGATTGGTTTGCCATTCATCTCGATGACGGCTCCGCGCTGATGTTGTTCCAGTTAAGAACCAGTGAAACCGCTGGCGGTCACTTCTACAGCGCTAGACGTATGTTTAGCGACGGCACAGGCGTACAGATTCCTAATGAGGAGATCCAGCTTAGTGCCACCAAATGGCAGCAGATGGATTCAGTGACTCGCCCCATTGCCTGGCAGGTGAAAATCGCCAGCCAACAAATAGATATTGAACTCTCTGCACTCAACCCTAACGCAGTCATGTCGCTGTCAGTTAACTATTGGGAAGGCCCTATTAGCGTAAAAGGGTCGCATCAAGGTGTTGGCTACATGGAGTTAACCGGTTATTAAGGCTGCTGCATCAAGACTCTGGCTCAATCTCGACTTTAACCACGTCCCTTAGCGTCGAATTTGTGAACTTAATCAACAGAAAAAATTTGATCTCGATCCAGCTCTGCTGTGTTTACCTCCATTGAGGTATAGCCCTACTAAAAGCAAGGTTTAGACTAATTTAATTCTATTAGGGTGACAGCTTCTATACTGGTATAGGTTTAAAGCACTCACTCTCCCGGTAAGGTTACCTAAATGAGTCAGGAATACCATGTCACGAGTTTAGTCGTTCATGCTTCGCCGAATCTCGTGTTGCAAGTAAAAAGCGATATCAGCGCATTAGTTGGCGCAGATATCCATGCCATCACCGACGAAGGTAAATTTATCATTACCTTAGAGGGAGCAACTCAAGCCTCCATACTCGACAACGTCGAAACCATCAACGCCCTTAACGGGGTGTTATCTAGCAGTCTTGTCTATCACCAAGTTGAACCAATAAAAGAAAATAACGAGGAAACACCATGAGCATTAGCCGTCGCGAGTTTCTAAAAGCCAACGCAGCCGTTGCAGCTGCAACTGCGGTTGGCGTAGCACTCCCAGTTAAGGTCGTTGAGGCCGCCGAGCAAAATGACAATATCAAATGGGATAAGGCACCATGCCGTTTTTGTGGCGTGGGTTGTAGCGTCTTAGTCGGCACTCAAAATGGTAAGGTGGTTGCCACTCAAGGTGATCCTGAAAGCCCAGTCAACAAAGGCCTTAACTGTATCAAGGGCTATTTTTTATCTAAGATCATGTACGGCAAAGACCGACTAACTACGCCATTGTTGCGGATGAAGAATGGTCAATACGACAAAGAGGGTGAATTTACCCCTGTCAGCTGGGATCAGGCTTTAGATACCATGGCTGAGAAATGGAAAAACACACTCAAAACCAAAGGCCCTACTGCGGTAGGTATGTTCGGCTCAGGCCAATGGACTGTCTGGGAAGGTTACGCCGCATCTAAGCTACATAAGGCGGGTTTCCTTACCAATAATATCGATCCTAACGCTCGCCACTGTATGGCATCCGCAGTGGGTGGCTTCATGCGTACCTTTGGTATTGATGAACCTATGGGTTGTTATGATGACTTCGAAGCAGCCGATCATTTTGTGCTTTGGGGCGCGAATATGGCAGAGATGCACCCTATTTTATGGGCTCGCCTATCAGATCGCCGCCTCAGTAACCCTAACAGCCAAGTGCATGTGTTATCGACCTTCGAGAACCGTAGTTTCGACTTAGCAGATAATGCCATGGTATTCCGTCCGCAATCAGACTTAGTGATCCTCAACTATATCGCTAACTACATCATCCAAAACGATGCGGTTAACAAAGAGTTCGTAAATAAACACACTAAATTTGCCTTGGGAACCACAGACATTGGTTACGGCTTGCGCCCCGATCATCCATTGGAGAAAAAAGCCAAAAATCCAGGTAATGGTAAATCCACACCGATTAGCTTCGACGAATACGCAAAATTTGTTAGCACTTACACCTTAGAATATGCCGCTAAGATGAGTGGTGTTGAGCCAGAAAAACTCGAACTGATGGCTAAAGCTTACGCCGATCCAAACGTAAAAGTGATGAGCCTGTGGACCATGGGTATCAACCAGCACGTACGTGGTGTTTGGGCTAATAACATGCTGTACAACATCCACTTACTAACGGGGAAAATTGCCACTCCAGGTAACAGTCCGTTCTCACTAACGGGTCAACCTTCGGCCTGTGGTACCGCCCGAGAAGTGGGAACTTTTGCTCACCGCTTACCTGCCGACATGGTGGTCGCTAATCCTAAGCATCGTGATATTACCGAGAAAATGTGGCAGCTGCCTGAAGGCACTATTCCGCCAAAGCCAGGTTATCACGCGGTACTGCAAAGCCGCATGCTAAAAGATGGCAAGCTCAACTGTTACTGGACCATGTGTACCAACAACATGCAGGCTGGCCCGAACATTAACGATGAAATTTATCCCGGTTTCCGTAACCCTGAAAACTTTATCGTGGTATCAGACCCCTACCCAACCGTAACGGCTTTAGCGGCAGACTTAATCTTACCGACGGCAATGTGGGTCGAAAAAGAAGGCGCTTACGGTAATGCCGAGCGTCGTACTCACATGTGGCATCAGCAAGTCAAAGCGCCTGAAGGGGCTAAGTCTGACTTATGGCAGCTAGTCGAATTCTCTAAACGCTTCAAAGTTGCTGAAGTCTGGCCTGCAGAGCTTATTGCCAAGAAACCAGAATACGCAGATAAGACACTTTATGATGTGTTATTTGCTAACGGTGTGGTTGATAAGTACCCAGAATCCGACTGTAAAGGCGAATTGAATGACGAAGCCGATGCGTTTGGCTTCTATCTACAAAAAGGCCTGTTTGAAGAGTACGCCCAATTTGGCCGCGGACACGGCCACGACTTAGCAGATTTCGACACTTACCATGAAAACCGAGGCGCTCGCTGGCCTGTAGTTAAGGGTAAAGAAACCCTACGTCGCTTTGTCGAAGGTAGTGACCCTTATGTTAAAGCGGGTGAAGGTTATAACTTCTACGGTAAGCCAGATGGTAAAGCGGTGATTTTTGCCCTGCCATATGAGCCTGCCGCCGAAGAGCCAAACAGTGAATATGATCTTTGGTTATCCACAGGGCGTGTCCTAGAACACTGGCACACGGGTTCGATGACGGCTCGCGTACCAGAGCTTTACCGCGCCTATCCAGATGCACAGATCTTCTTGCATCCAGAAGACGCAAAAGCCCGTGGTCTTCAGCGAGGTGACGAAGTCATCGTTGCTTCACCGCGTGGTGAAGTCAAAACCCGCGTAGAAACCAAGGGACGTAATAAGCCCCCAAGAGGCGTGGCGTTTATGCCATTTTTCGATGCACGACAGCTGGTCAACAAGTTACTGCTCGATGCGACCGATCCGCTCTCGAAAGAGACGGATTTCAAGAAGTGTCCAGTAAAAGTGACCAAAGCTTAATTCGAATAGCCTAAGGCGGAGAACACAAACATGAAAAAAGTACTCACTTTAGTTGCGCTTATGGCGCTAAGTGCCTGCTCTGGTCAACAAGCAGATACCAGTGCCGAGCCCGTTAATATCAGCTCTCTGGGTAAATCAGAGATAACCGACATTCGTGCGGCAGACGCCATGCCGACTTATCCTAGTCGTGGCAAAGCTATCGAGCGTGACTTTGTGCATCAGCCCCCGCTGATCCCACACAAAGCGGATTATCCTATTACACTGAAGAAAAATGGCTGCATGACTTGCCATGCACCAGCTAAGGCGCAGCGTATGAAGGCCACCGAGATCCATGACTCACATCTGCTGGCAGATACAAAGTTGAATGACCATTATTACAATTGTAATCAATGTCATGTGCCTCAAGCTGACAATAAAACCCAGCTAGTGGATAACAGTTTTAATCAATAGCCACAAACCAGTGTAAAAACCATAAAGCCACTTTGCAGTTCAATGCGAAGTGGCTTTATTTTTATGCTAAAGCGTAACCTGTAGATGTAACGATTAAGACTCAAGAGCGAATTTCAGCTCGACAACATTCCCTTCAGGATCTTCAATGTAAACCGAACGGCCGAAGCCCTCGGCACCGTAGCGCTGAGTAAAACCTTGATGGCTAATATCATTAACCTCAAGGTAATTAAGTAAGGCTTTTTCTTCGCATGGGGCAATTTGCAGACAGATATGATCGACATTACGGCCATCTTGTTGCGGCGGCTTACCGCCTAATTTTCCCAATGGACTATCACAGGTAACAATATCAATTAACGCATTCCCCGCCCGTAACTGAATTAAGCCCTCTGCCAGTAATTGTCGCTCTAACGGACAGTTGAGAATATCCACATAAAAGCTCAGCATATCCTCAAGCGAGGTCGTGCGTAACACCACATGATCTAAACCTTTTACTGTAATCATACTGTTCACCTAACACTATTATGCCGTACTGATTATGTCACTTTAGCTCAAAATCGATCCAAGCCTCAAAATTGTTAATGATACCAATCGCAGTAATTATCTGATCATTCTTGCTCGTTAAAATCGCCGATAACCGTGTTGTAAATTTTGTTATTAGAATAACTAGTGACTGCAATTTACGCCTTGTTCTCGACAATTTTTCCTGCGCAATATTCTGATCACTAATTTACTTTGATTGGTATTACCGATTTTGTGATTTGCCTAAATTAGGGTAGCTTGTGAATATCTGTATAGATGGAGCGTTTTATGAAACAAGGTAAGCACGACGCACAACTGTTAAAACTCGCCCTGGAAATTGGCGTTGGCTACGCAAAAAAACGCGGCTTTGCCGATTTTGATAAGGGAATTTCTCCCAAAGATAAAGTCGAGTGTATCTATCGACTGTTAGTTCAAGACAAATTAATCCAACCGCTGGCCGTCGATAAAGAAGATGGACCCAACATGAAGCACAAATTGATCCTCTGGATCAGCCGACAGCTTCCAGAAAACCATCCCTTAATGAATTAATAGCAAACAATATAAAAAAAGGGTTAACTAAAACCTTTGACAAGATTTGTCACTAACTCATAGCCATCCAAATAAAAAAATACCCATCACTAAGGATGGGTATTTTTATTACATCTTAAAACAGCTATTACACAGGCGATACGACGAACAGCAACTCGCCTTGTGAAACCTGTTGACCATTGCTGTTAAGAATACGCTCAATACGATATTGCTTATCTTCAGGATACAACACGGCATTTTGGCGATTAAAACCGGCAAGAGTCACCTGAGAGAACATCTTCATCGCTTCAGTCAACGCGAGCGTCTGATCTACGGTAACGATATCGCCTTCTTTAACGAAGTCGGCTTCACCTGGTGCTGGAGAGGTATAGAAGATACCAGCACCTTGTGCCAAGACTTTCAGCTCATTACTTTCGCCCACACGTAGTGACTCAGTATCGACACCGACCACTTCTACAGCCGCTTCCATTTCAGCAATCAGCTCAGGAATATCAAGCTCAGCCATGAAGCGTGGTAGATAGTTAGTATCATAAACGCCTTCGTTGAAGGTACCGTCTTTCAGGATGCGAGTTAACAATGGAATGTTAGTCGCAATACCCTTGATAACCACTTCGTTAGCTAAGTAGTCGTGAAGCTTGTTAATCACATCATCACGAGACTCACCACGGCAGATGATCTGTGCTATCAAGCTATCGTAGTAAGGTGAAACTTCTTTACCTTCACCTGCGATAGAGATCACTTCGATGTCATCACGTGCTGGCATCGCATATTCGGTGATTAAACCTGGATGTGGAACCAATTGCAGAATGCCATTGCTATCCAATGCCGCCTTCTCTGCAGTCACACGCACTTCGATTGCATAACCAATATCTTGTGGCTCGAGATCTTCAATCGAACGACCCGCTGCAATATCGAAGCCTGCGCTAACGATATCGATACCAGAAGTCGCTTCGGTCACAGGATGCTCAACCTGCAGACGAGTGTTCATCTCCATGAAGTACACTTCGTTGGCGTCTAGGTTGTAAATAAATTCAACCGTACCTGCGCCCATGTAATCGGTAGCATCACCAAGGGCACGAGTGTAGGCCATCACTTGCTGTTTAAGCTCATCAGGCAACATGGTTGAACCTGACTCTTCAACCACTTTCTGGTTGTTACGTTGAACAGAACAGTCACGTAGACCCAATACTTTGGTATTACCAAACTTATCACGTAATAACTGTACTTCGATGTGACGAAGTGAAGTCACATATTTTTCTAGGTATAGGTCACCGTTACCAAATGCCGCTGCGGCTTCGGTAGAGGTTTTTTGGAACAGAGAGATCATATCTTCTGGACGCTCAACCACTTGGATACCTTTACCGCCACCACCTTGCACCGCTTTAAGCAGTACAGGGTAACCAATTTCATTGGCTACATTCACCGCTTGTTCGGCGTTATTCAAGATACCGTGGCTACCTGGAACAACCGGCACATTTTGCGCCTGTGAAGTCTTAATCGCGTTAGACTTGTTACCCATTGTGGTCATGCTGTGTACGCTTGGGCCAACAAAGTTAACCCCGTTGTTAACACATAACGCAGCAAACTGTGGGCTTTCCGATAGGAAACCGATACCAGGATGAAGCGCATCAACATTCTCATATTCAGCCACTTTAAGAACCGAATAAGCGTTTAGGTAACTTTCATCTGAAGTATTACCACCGATACAAACCAGCTTATCGTTTTCAGTCAGCATATCTGCTGGAACTGAAGTCATATCAGGATCTGATGCAACCAATACCACATTGATGTTGTTGTCATGAGCCTTACGAATAAGTTTCACAGCAGTACAACCACGAGCGTGAACCAATACTTTCTCGATAGGCTTCATCAGTGCACGAGGATCGTCTTGAACAATTTCCTCTTCTGCCACTAACATCTCAGGCACTAAGGTCGATAATGCATTGCCAATTACGTCTTCAACTTTAATGGTTGGCTTAGGCATTAATGGGTCAATGCTGCCAAGCTGATCGTCGATTGTAGTACTAAATGGGTTGCACACTAATGCGTTCATCGCACCCGGTACTTTCGACAAGTAGTTCGATAAGGTCGAAGTAGATGGTAAGTAAGCAGGTACCACCATTTGACCCGCAAACGGCATGTTAGTCCCTGAGAAGTAGTAAGTTTGGACTAATGGATGAGTAACAAAACTCGCCTGTGCACCACCGGTACAGTCACCGAAACCGAACATCAATACTGGCAATTCGTTATCACGAATAAAGCGTGTAATACGGTCGTTAACCACAGCCATAGAGAACAGCGCCGCAGCACCTTCTTTGGTCTGCATACCACCCGAGCTGATAAAGCAGATTACAGGTAGCTTACGCTTAGCACATTCGATCAGTAGCGCACTGAATTTTTCGGCACTGGCCATATCAAACGCACCCGCTTGGAATGCCGTATTCGAAACGGCGACACCCACACGCAGCGTTTGACCATTTTGCTCGAAATCGGCCAGACCAGTGATCAAACCACAAGGGCGAATCCCCTTATCTAGCGCGTCTTCAATCGATAAACGGAAACCAGGGAAATTAAGTAGGTTAGCCGACATTTTATCGCCATTAAGCTCTTCAAATTGAGTGAAGAATTTAGCGATAACATTTTCCCAAGTCATCTTACCGGTACGTTTCTCATCACGAAGAACTTTCTGGATAAGGAGATCTTGGTAACCCATGGTTAAGCGGTTCCAGAAGTCTTTACGACGACCAATACGTACAGGGTTAATCGCACCAGTGTACTCACTGCTCTCTTCTTCGCTAGCGAAATATTCAGGCAATAGACGCTCGAAGAAATAGGTCAAGATAACGAATAAACTGTCGTTAAGCTGCGGGAAACCCACACTCTTCCACTGCTCAGTTTTAGTCAGTAGATCCGCACGGTTTGACTGTGACATAAAGTACTTCAGCCACTTGTAGAACTTGTTCTTATCGCTCGCCGTATCCTGCTTAGAGATAGCACGGTCGATAGAATCGTGAAGCAGATTATCAACCGAAGCACGTGACAGGCTCTTAGCCATCATGGCTTCTTTAGCGATAGAAGCTAAGTTACCCACAACATTGTCATAAAGTGCGTTAAAGATCAGAATGTTATAACATTGCCAAATAAAGTCTTCACGTAGTTCATCGTGAACAATCACGTCGAGTACAGTCAGCTCTTTTAGCTCAGGCCAATCGGCTTGAGTCACTTCATCCGGTAGGCTCTCAAGATATTGAATCAAGCCTTTGAAGTTATTTTCTGCGTTACTCTTCCAGCGGTGATACAGAGACCAACCAATATTGAATAACAACGCCTTACGCGCTTTCTTATAATTCTCCTTGGGCTCACCCAAGATGAAACGAGTCAGCATGTTACGCTCGGTAGAGATATCATCACGCTTGGTGGTGAAATTGCTCCACAGCTTATTTAGCTCTTCATCATAAACCAGCTTATCTGGGCTAGATAACCAAGATTGGAAAACTTTATCCTGCTCTTGCTGAATACGCGCCAATAGGTCGCCTTCAGGAATACTCACCTTTGACAGACGGCCGTATTGTTCTTGCGAAATAGAATGAATACGACTGCGCAGCGTTAAGTAACGCAGGTAACGGTATGAACTACCAAATAAGTTAAGGTGCATCGTTGGGTTGTTAGCCACGGCCAACTCTGCATGGTTCTCAAGCGCTTCAAGATTCTTCGAAGGCTCAAGGAAACGCGCCAAACTACGATCGTAGTGCTCACGTAAGTCTTTTGACTCGCGTACGAATTGCACCGCAGCACGCTCAACAGCTTCAATACTGCTAATGATGGCACGACGTAGGTTGTGCTGGCGCTCATCTTTATCAGATGGTGAGAAATCGATGATGCCATCGATACAACCAGAGGTATAAAGCTCTTCTGGTGACACACCCACAGACTTAGCACACTCTTGCCAAGACAGATTGTACTTACGTGCAATGCTCTGCAAACCTTGTGGCTGAATCGTGTTAAAAATACCGTCACGCAGTGATAATAAGATATTAGCCGCAGCCAGTGGAATCGCACCGCCAGAATAACCGGCACCAATAACGATACCTACGGTGGGTACGTCTACGTTAGCACTCTCTGCGATGGCTTTAGAGATTGTGTGAGCTTGATTTTGGCTGTTAGCCACTTCGCCCGCATCTGCGCCAGGAGTGTCAATAAGGTAAACGATTGGCATAGACAATTCGGCAAAATGACGAATTGCACTACAAGCCGCAAGGTGATGCTCTGGCATCCACGCACCGTTGTTGGTGCCACGGTCTTGGGCAATAAAACCGATACGACGTGTACGAGCACCGAAATTAAGTTCAACTTCAGCACTATAAAAAGAACCGATATGTTTCTCGGCAATCAACTTACCTTTAAGGTCAGCAATAACGCGTTTAGCGCCAGGGCGACTCTTATCCAAGGTAGGCTGAATAACTTTTGCGACATAACCGTCCACATCTAAATGCGCTAACTCTTTTAAGTTAGCCTGGATCGCGTCTTCGCTTAACAGACCATTGATCTGTACTGAAAGGCTCTGCTTACTGTGCTTAGGAAACAGAGAAAAATCTTTTGCCAAATGTTCCGCTTGAAGAAAAAGCGGATCGGCTGTTTGCACCTGAGTCATGTTTGCGGGCTGATTGTTGCTGGTCATTAAATAGATCCTCTGCTTTAGCCTCTAAAATTTTTAGCCAATAAATATAGCTTTGTTATAGGGTCAAATGCTATTAAACTGGGTTAGACGCTTTGTTCCATATTTGAGACAGTGATAAAAAAATGCCAGATTTAAACGGTATGATGCTGTTTGCAGCAGTTGTTAGAGCCAAAGGTTTCTCTCAAGCAGCACGTAATACGGGGATGCCAAAATCCACCATAAGTCGTAAAGTTGCTCAGCTTGAAGAGACCCTCGGCGTCCGTCTTTTGCAACGCGATACTCGTAATTTAAGCCTGACTCAAGTTGGTGCCCTGTTTTATCAACACTGCAATAGTATTAACGACGAAATAGAAGCAGCAAAGGCCACCATTGAAAATACCCATAACGACGTATCGGGTTCATTACGCATTGCCATTCCCGTTTCGTTTAGTCAGGAACTGATCGCCAATCTCTGCAGCAGTTTTTTACGCCTCTACCCCAATGTTGAACTTGATGTTCAATTTACCGATAACGATGTCGGACTTGTCGGTGAAGGTTACGACATTGCCATCAAATATGGTCCACTACAATCATCAGATTTAGTCGCCAAATTATTGATCGAACGACAACCTGTTTTAGTCGCCAGCCCCGCATACCTTAAAGCCAACGGTACTCCGGCTACCCCACAAGAGCTTAGTACACACAGCGGTATCTTACTAGGTACCTCGCGCTCAGCGCCTATTTGGCCTCTGGGCAAAGGGGATCGTAAGACCATGGTGAACTTTAAACGTAAAGTCAGGGTTAATAGTGCCACCATGGTAAAACAGTTGACCCTAGATGACTTTGGCATCGCGATGATCTCTTATTCGGTCTGTAAAAATGAGCTAGCCAGTGGCAGTTTAGTGCCGCTATTACAGGACTGGCCTATCGAGCCATTTAAGGTCTATGGTGTTTATTCCAGTCGTCGACAGTTGGCGACCAATATCAGCGTATTCCTCGACTTCTTTACTAAACGTTTTAGTAGCCACGAATCAATTCAATCCTTAATGATATGATCTTCAGTCTTATCCGCTAAGAATGTCTGCCCCCAACAGGGCCAATCGATGATATATAAGTCCTTTGGCTACGCAACAACAAGCGTCGCCGTCGAGCATTTTATCAAGTCATCTCAAGTCTTTATTTAGACTTAGATGTCGTGCATACTCAGTTGTTGACTATAATAACTTCAAAATAAACACTGCCCTAAGCCGTTTGGTTAATCTGCTGACGCCATATTCGGCACAAACACCAAACGTATTTTGCAAAGGAATCAAGCCATGAGTAAAACCGCCATCGCGCTCGCAATGACCACTCTTCTTAGTAGCACATGTGCATTTGCCAATCTTGACGTCGAAGAACAGCGAATTCCGACGGCAATTCAAGCAATGCCAGAAGTGGTGCAGCGTTATCAGGCCATAGTGGATGATCTTGGCGGGCAGTATCGTCAACAAAAAGATGAGCTGATCATGACCCGTATGGTGGCGCGTCAAGGCGAACGTTTGTGGCAACAAGCAGTGAGAGATGTTCAGTCAGGTGGTAAAGATGACAGATCGCTTTATTGGGGGCGTCTCGAAATGAGAAAGCTGCTCAAACAAAATAAGCCTGCATTTAATATCGCGCCATGGCAACGTGACATCCTACTTAATGCGGTAGAAAAAGCGTCACGTGGTTTTAGTAATGTACAATTCGATGACAGTAGCCAAATTCGCATCTTATTAACTGGCTTCGATCCTTTCTTCCTCGATAAACATATCGACCAGAGTAATCCTTCGGGTTTAGCCGCATTGGCACTCGATGGTTACAAATTCATGGTCAATGGTAAACAGGCACAAATTGAAACCGTGATGATTCCTGTGCGTTTTGCCGATTTCGATCAAGGCATAATTGAATCCCTACTCACACCCATTTATAGAGAAAACAGTGTTAATGGCATTTTTACCGTCAGTATGGGCCGTGATGACTTCGATCTTGAACGTTTTCCAGCACGTAATCGCAGTGCTGCTGCACCGGACAATCTAAATGTATTAACCGGGGCAAGCACCACAGCGCCAAAGCCTCCCATGTTTGACGGCAAGACTTTAAATGGCCCTGAATTTGTCGAGTTCTCTCTTCCTGTGACCGCGATGCAAAGCGTCAACGGCAAGTGGAAAATCAACGATAACCATACTGTCAGCACCTTAGCCAGAGGTGAGTTTGATGCCCAGTCGCTACTGGAATTACAAAGCACCACTTCGGTAGAAGGTTCGGGTGGTGGCTATCTCTCTAACGAAATCTCCTATCGTGCAGTATTACTTGGCAAACAATTTAATAGCTCAATTCCTGTCGGTCATATCCATACTCCGCGTATTCAAGCCTATGATGCACAGACTGAAACTGAGATTGTTGAGCAAATTACTGAGATGGTCATTGCCGCCGCATCGACCTTTTAATCTAAGCTAAAGCTACGCAATCTTAGCTAAATCGTTATATCATGGGCTCACATCGAGCTCATGATATAAACGCTAAAGCCTCACCTATGTATCGCCAACTCAAAGCTATGTTCAGCAGTCATTCTCCTCGTTCGCAAACCCGATCCTCTTCGATTGCGACAGTTCCTGCAACTGACAATCAAAGCGCCGTCATCAAACGGGTAGAGAGCTGTTACCTGCAGGCCGAACAACAACTCAATAGACGTTTTTCTCGACCAGAAGTTAACTTTAAATTACGTGGTAAAAGTGCTGGCACCGCTCATCTTCAACTCAATAAACTGCGTTTTAATGCCACCCTACTCGAAGAAAACCCGCAAGCATTTCTCGACCAAGTGGTTGCCCACGAAATTTGCCACCTGTTGGCCCACCAACTGTTTGGCCGAGTCAAACCTCACGGCAAAGAGTGGCAATCGTTAATGGTGAATATCTTTGGCTTACGTCCCGACACCACCCATAACTTAGATATCAGCTCGGTAGAAGGTAAAACCTTTACCTACTATTGCAACTGTGGCCCCGTGCATCTCACCATTCGCAGACACAACAAGATCCGCCGCCAACAAACTCAATATCGTTGCCGTCGTTGCAAACAAACCCTCACGGCAGCCTCCACAACAACTAGCCAAGCTTAAGCGTCATAAGCCCCCTTGCCTCAACTAGGCCCCATCCCGTAAAATCAACAGCGAGTTACCCATCATTGGGTTTGCAGTCTCAGGTCGCTCCATTACCAGGCCATAAGAGCCAATAGTAAAAAATCCGAGCACCTTTTTTATTTAGGGATTTATACATTGATGATTTCATTTAGTCGGTGCCGATTGGTGCTGGCGACTTTGCTTATGCTCGCGACACTGCCAAGCAGTGTTTGGGCTTCTCACCCCAGCAGTTTTAATCAAGCCAAAAAAGTCGCCCGGCTGATTTATAGTTCTCAAGTTCCCGCCACCAGCTTTTACTGCGGCTGTGATATCAAGATCAAGGGTAAACAATGGCAACCGGACTTCGAAGCCTGCGGCTTTCAAGTGCGCAAACAAGTTAAACGCGCCAACCGCATAGAGTGGGAACATATAGTACCGGCCTGGGAGTTTGGTCATCAGCGCCAGTGCTGGCAGCAAGGTGGACGCAAAAATTGCGGTAAAAGCGATCAACAATTTAAAAAGATGGAAAGCGATCTACACAACTTGGTTCCCGCCATCGGAGAAGTCAATGGCGACCGCAGTAATTACCGTTTCAGCCAGTGGAATGCGACCCCGATCCAATATGGTCAATGCGCCATGACGGTCGATTTTAAAGACCGAAAAGTAGAGCCTCCAGCCTATACTCGCGGTCAGATCGCCAGAACCTATCTGTATATGCAGCAGGCTTACGGCTTAAAAATCGCAAAAAGTCAGTTAAAACTGTTTCAAGCATGGGATAAAAGCTATCCAGTTGATACTATTGAATGCCAACGGGATAATGCCATTGCAGAGCATCAGGGCAATCACAATCCCTTCGTACAAGAGCAGTGTCAAAAGCGGACACAAGTAAAACAAGTTGCGGAGTAAAGGATGCGAGTACCGAGAATTTATCAATCCAGTGCTTTAGCACAAGGTCAAAACATCATGCTCGACAGCGAAGCTGCTGGTCATGTCGGCCGCGTACTTCGTATGTCCGCCGGCGAGCAAATCGAATTATTCAACGGTGATGGCAACAACTACTTGAGTGAGATCGTCGCCGCCAGCAAGAAAAACGTCGAAGTGACCACCATCAGCCAGAGTGCAAATCCCAGTGAGTCGCCCCTCAATTTACACCTCGGGCAGGTGATCTCCCGCGGCGATAGAATGGACTTCACCATTCAGAAATCGGTTGAGCTTGGGGTCAACACCATAACACCACTGTTTTCCGAGCGCTGCGGCGTCAAGCTCAGTGGCGAGCGTCTGGACAAAAAGATTCAGCAATGGCAAAAAATTGTCATCAGCGCCTGTGAGCAATGTGGTCGCAGTGTGGTTCCCGAAGTGCGACCTGCAATGACGCTTGAGCTCTGGTGTGCTGAAAACAGTGATGCTTTGAAACTCAACTTGCATCCCAGAGCCTCACACGGTATCAATGGCTTAGCATTAGACACTCAGCGTGTGCGGCTGCTAATCGGCCCAGAAGGTGGATTATCAGCAACCGAGATAGCCATGACAGAGCAGCATCACTTTACCGATGTGCTACTTGGCCCCCGAGTATTGCGCACCGAAACGGCGGCATTAACAACCATAAGCGCCCTACAACTTAGATTTGGCGACTTAGGCTAAATAAGTCCAAATCAAAACACAGAGATCGAATAAGGAAAACCAGATGATTAAGCTTGGCATTGTGATGGATCCCATCAGTGAGATTAACATCAAGAAAGATTCGAGTTTCGCCATGCTGTTGGCTGCTCAAGCGCGTGGCTATCAGTTGTTTTATATGGAAATGAAAGACCTAGCAATGGTCAATGGCGTGGCGATGGCAACCATGACCCCATTAACAGTGCAAGATGACCCTCTCAGTTGGTATCAGCTTGGTGAGACAAGCGATACACCTTTAGCCGATCTAGACGTTATTTTGATGCGTAAAGATCCGCCATTTGATACTGAGTTTGTTTACGCCACTTACATGCTTGAGCGCGCCGAAGAACAAGGCACCTTAATCGTCAACAAGCCTCAGAGTCTGCGCGACGCCAACGAAAAACTGTTTACCGCGTGGTTTAGCGAATTTACTCCTGAAACCCTGGTTACTCGTGATGCCACACGTATTCGTGCTTTCTATCAAGAGAAAGGTGACATTATCCTTAAGCCCCTCGATGGTATGGGTGGCAGTTCTATTTTCCGCGTTAAACCGCAAGATCCTAATCTGGGTGTGATCATCGAGACATTGACCAATCACGGTCAAGAATACGCCATGGCACAAGCCTTCATTCCCGATATCACTTCAGGCGATAAACGTATTTTAGTGGTCGATGGTGTTCCCGTACCCTATAGCTTGGCGCGTATTCCACAGAAAGGCGAAACTCGCGGTAATTTAGCCGCAGGTGGACGCGGTGTGGCGCAGCCATTGTCTGACAGCGATTGGGCAATTGCTAACGCCATTGGACCTGAACTAAAAAAACGCGGCCTCATTTTTGTCGGCCTGGACGTTATCGGCGACAAGCTCACCGAGATCAATGTCACCAGCCCAACCTGTATTAAAGAGATCCAAGCTGCCTTCGATGTGGACATCACAGGTATGCTAATGGATGCCATCGAACAGCGTATTAATTCATAGACCGGAGTCATGATGAAGCTCAATCAGCTTATCGCAACACTTACTATTGCCACGACGCTACTAGGAAGCGGCGTCGTTTATGGCGAAAACCTAATGCCAGAAAATGCCCCTAGCCGCCCCAAGAATATTGTCATCATGGTTGGCGATGGTATGGGGCCAGCCTACACCAGTGCCTATCGTTACTATCAAGATAATCCAGATACTCAAGAGATAGAACAAACCGTATTTGACCGCCTCTTAGTGGGCAACGCCAGCACCTATCCTGCGACCATTAGCGGCACAGTGACAGACTCGGCCGCTGCGGCAACGGCATTGGCCACCGGCATTAAAAGTTACAATGGTGCGATTTCGGTTGATGTGAACAAACACCCTATAGCCACCATTATGGAGCTAGCTAAAAAACGCGGCTTAAGTACAGGTGTAGCGGTAACCTCGCAAATTAACCATGCTACTCCGGCAGCCTTTCTAAGCCATAATGAGAGCCGTCGCAACTATGATGAACTCGCTCAAAGTTACCTCAATACCGATGCCGATGTTTTACTTGGTGGCGGGCAGAAATACTTTCCAGCGCCATTAATAAAACAGTTTGAAGCTAAGGGATATCAATATCTCAGCGACTTTTCTCAACTCGATAGTTTAACCCAACCAAAGGTCATCGGTTTGTTCGCCGATATACAGCTGCCATGGGCAATCAATGAGCCAGAGGCAAATCGCCTTAGCAAGATGACCCAAAAAGCATTAGAGCTACTGTCACAAAATGACAAAGGCTTTGTATTGTTAGTGGAAGGCAGCCTGATTGACTGGGCGGGTCACGACAATGACATTGCTTCGGCGATGGCTGAGATGAATGAGTTTGCTAATGCCCTCGAGGTAGTAGAGCAATACATTCGTAGCCACAACGACACACTAATGGTGGTCACAGCCGATCATAATACCGGCGGTTTATCTATCGGTAGTAATGATCAATATCGCTGGGATGGACAAGTGCTACGCAGCATTAAAAATAGCCCAGAGGTGATCGCTAAAGACGCAATAGCTATCGATGACTGGCAAGCGCTCATCGCCTCACGTCTTGGATCACAGCTAAGCCCAGAAGAACAGCAACTTCTCGCCACGGCGCGAATGCAAGGTCAGAAAGTGTTGCATCAAACCTTAAAACAAGTGATCGATACCCGTTCAAACACAGGATGGACAACCCATGGTCACACAGGAGTCGATGTGCAAGTATTTGCATCTGGCCCTGCATCAACATTGTTTTATGGCCATCAAGACAATACCGATATAGCGAATAAGCTGATCAGTCTACTGCCTAAGATCAAGGCCGTAGCCGCCAGTGAAGTTAAGCCCGCACAAACGAGTTCATCGCTACCGAGTGTGGTGAGCTTAGAGACCAGTACCATGGTAAAGGCACCTGCAATGCCTGAAGATGCAATATCTGAAAAAGCTAGGTCTGAAAAAGCTAGGTCTGAAGCAAAACCTGCCGTTGAGCCTGCGGCCTCGTCCATTGATGACAGCGTAGCCGAGCTTTTAGAAGCACCAAAGCAGCCATAAGGTTCGCTTTATTGCCAAGGCAATTTTTGAGTTCAGCTCCCCAGTTTGGCAACGCCAATCTCATGGTCAAACACTCGAAAATTGCTGCGCCCGGCTCGCTTAGCTTGATACATAGCCAGCCCCGCATATTGGATCAAGGTTTCTGCAGCTAAGGTTGGCTCATCACAATAAGCAACGCCAATACTGGTGGTCACAATTAACTTATGGCTTCCCAGTACAACGGGATATTGTAGCGATGCAAAAATACGGTGGATCAGGGTGCGCACCTCATGCTCTTCCTGCACCTGCCGTAGTAAAATTAAAAACTCATCGCCGCCTTGTCGAAATACCGTATCCACCTCACGCACACTGTTATTTAATCGAGCCGAGATAATTTTCAGCAGTTCATCCCCTTGTATATGCCCTAAGGTATCGTTGATACGTTTAAACTCATCGAGATTGAGAAATAGCAGGACGAGCTTTTCTTTGGTGACACCGATACAAGCAATGGCTTTTTGAACTTCACTAACCAGCATGGATTTGTTGGGCAATCCGGTTAGCGGATCTAACATCGCCTGTCGCTGTAGCTCCTGAGTAAACTGATCCGCATCATTTTCCAGTCCTTCCATTTTAAGGGCTAATTTATGGGTCGCCTGATGGATCAAATCAATTTCATCGGGGATAAACCCTTTCGTTTGTGGAGTATCTGCACGCACGGCATCGAAATCATGTTCAGCCAGTAGAGGCAGCAAATTGGCATGTTTGGCAAGGCGCCGTACCGGTCGCCACACCATCAACAAGATAAAACCGCTTGCCAGCAACAGCCCTAATAGCAAGGTACCCAACATCCCTTGCTGGAAGGCCTCGAGCATCAGCTGCCACTGTTCCAAGCCGACTAACACCACCATCTCAGGAGAGTTATCAGCCTTATCCAGAGGAAAAGCCCAAACTGCCCAACGGAGTTCATTGAATTCAAAGATGGTATCGGCCGAGATCACCTGCGGCCAATCGTAGTGATCCGCCATATAACGCAGCACACTATAATTACTTGGGTGATTGCTAATACTGTATAAGTTTCGTTGCCAAAATTGCTCCTGGCTCTCAGGCTGCACCCTCTTTCCCAACACGGCCAATTCGATATTGCTATCAATTGGAAAATGTCTCAGAACTTCGGATAGAGTTGATTCAAATAGAAACAGGTGCGGTTTGCTATTAACCAATGTTGGGATCAACATCTGGATAACACAACTTTCCACACAGATCACCCGAGAAGTGGATTCATAGGACGCCTCAGAAGACAATATCCAAGCCAGATCATTCTCTGTGAGCGGCTGACCGGCATGGGCTAGCTCTATGCCATCAAGACTGTAGAGACTAAACGACCTTAATCCCCAATACAGCTGAATATCAAGCCAATCTTGCTGCAACATGTTCCGATACGCTTCAGCACCTTGAGCATTATTATGATTGGCAACAAATGCCAGCTGCATTGCCGCTTGAAATGAATGCTCAATCGCCGTGTTTATTGATGAGCTCAGTCCCAAAGCCAATTGATCTCGCTGAGATTCAAGTAACACCTTTTGCTGACCCAGCAGTTGATAATAAGCAAAGCCCGCCATTAATCCACCAACGAGAGTCAAAATGGAAACAACCCCCAGCAGTAATTTCCATTTAATGCTTAAAAATTGTGGTAACAAGGCTATCGGCATGAGCTCACCACTGCAACTTGTAAGACGGTTCAACAACCAGTAACGCCCTCGGCTGTTGCTGCGCTATCGCGTTTAGATTGACCAATGGTTGTTCCCGTAAGGTATTGGTAACTTGATCATATTCGATAACGACACCTGAAAACGCTGATGTTTCCCATCTAGATTGCAATACACCTGATGGTAATAAATGAGCCGTCAAGCTCAATTGTTGACCATAAGGCTGTCGGTGAATCGATGAATTAGAAGGCAAAACTAGCACATGGAGCTTGTGACCACCTTCCTCATACGGTTGCGGCTTGTAACGGCTAAACCTTAAATGCTGTAGCAGTTGTTGAGAATCAACAGAGGGATGAATGAGAACCGGCACTGCCATAACCGGACAGCAACAGAAAATCAGTAAGAACATCCATGTCCACAAACGCTGCATTTCACCGTCCTAGTTAATTGTTTAAGCATTCCATTTGTTTAAAACCTCTTTAATTTCTAAGAGGATATACAGCTCAACAATACAGCTTAGACAAAAATGCATAAAATCACATAATAAAATAATTACTTAAGATATGTGTAGGGGATATAATTAAGCCAAATTTCCTCTCAGATATTGGTTTTCCGTGCTATCTAATCCTTCACAAATTATTTTAAGAAACAGTGAGCTTTTTGAATCAAAAAACGTTTTACTGATAAATTTTGAAAGTGACCAGTTAGCTAAGGATCTGCTAGCCAATGCCGCGAATGTGACCGCTTTAGCCTTAGACTTTAATCATTATCAACAGCTCGAATCCCAGCAATCTTCACGTTTACAAGTTCACTTTGGTCATCAACTGCCAAATGAGCAATTATTTGATTGTGTCGTGGTCTTCTATCCAAAATCTAAAAGCTTAGCTCCCTATCTAATCAATCTCGCTGCTTGCCATTTAAAACAAGCTGGCGAACTTTATATTGTCGGTGAGAATAAGGGGGGAGTTCGCTCTATTCCTAAGCAGCTTCCAGCCTATTTCGATAGTGCCACCAAACTGGATAATGCACGTCATTGCCTGCTGTTTAGCAGCGAACTTATTGCATCGGCGCCAGCCATCAAGCTGCAAGACTGGACGAGTCAATACTCACTCAACACGCCACAAGGCGACATTACCATCTGTAATTTAGTCGGTGTATTCAGTGAAAAACGTCTCGATGAAGGCACCAAGCTGTTACTCGAACACTTGCCATCGCTCCAAGGGCGAGTACTGGATTTTGGCTGTGGCGCAGGGGTTATCACTGCAGCCCTGCTCAAGGCTTGCCCACAACTTGAAGTCGAGAGTGTCGATATTAATGCCATGGCACTGGCAGCATGTGAGTTAACTCTAGCGGCTAATGGTATGCAGGCCAAAGTCTATCCTTCTGACGGACTCAACCAAGCTCAAGGCACATTCGATGCCATTATCTCTAATCCACCTTTTCATGATGGCTTAAACAGCACGACGAATATTGCGGCTCAATTTGTACAAGATAGCGCCGCAAAGCTCAAAGCTCATGGTCAATGGCGCATCGTCGCCAACCGCCACCTGCCCTACAGTGATGTGATTGCCCAATATTTTAATAGCGTCAATGTCACCGCTGAAAACAATCGTTATAAAGTTTATTCCAATCGTTAGGCTCAGATGTTGAGCTGGTAAATCACTTTTGCTGGCTCAAATATCAGTGATTTTATCTGACAATAATAGCAAAATGAGATCATCGTCTGATACAGTTCAAATTGTTCATAAATAAAGACTTCATAGGTCAAACTTTATGCTGTTATACTCGGGACACATGCACTAATAACAAAAATAAAACATCGGAATCAACCTATGCTGGCTCCAGGGCTTATACAACTTAGCAGTGACAAACGTACCGCCGAATTAAGAGTCATCCCCAACACTCACGGCGAGGTGACTTTAGATGCGATTAATGAACTGCTTGGCCTCCCTGAATTTTCATCCCTAAAACCTAAAACTCAGGTCATTGAGCAAGCCGTCACTCAAATCAATCAACTAGTGAATCAAGACGCTGGAAAATCAGAGCTGATTTATGAGATTGCCGAACAGCAAGATGGCAAAATTGAAATCCTAATCAGTGAAGATGCCATGCAAGCGGAAATGACCTTATTCGCCGCTTGGGGTGGCCACGAAATCACCCTGCCAGACATACTTAACAGTTTGAAACAACACAAGATCAAGTTAGGCCTGAGCAAGCAGAAAATCCAATCGTTATTAAAACAACTCAGCCAGCTTGAACCCGGACTAAGCTGCAGCGACATCATTGCTACAGGCAAAGCACCTATTCAAGGAAAAAATGCCAAAGTTGAACGTAAGGTGCCTCTCGCAAGGGAAAGGCTATTGCAACCCCAAGAGCGCGAAGACGGCACGGTCGATATGCGCAACTTGGGTGAAGTGATCATGGTAAAAGCCAACGATATCTTGATGGTTAAAACCCCTGCCACAGAGGGCAGCCCTGGTTACAATGTCAAAGGTGAAACCCTACTTGCTACCCCGGGTAAAGATACCAACATGCTACCGGGAACCGGAAGCCGACTGCTCGAATCTGATCCCAACGTATTAATCGCCTCGGTTGCAGGCCAGCCGGTTGAAACCCAAACGGGTATGCAGGTTGATAACGTTTTACAGATCAAAGATGTCGATATCGGTTTCGGTAATGTCGATTTCGAAGGCAGTATTTTAGTCAGCGGTGATGTCCACGAAGGCATGGTAGTAAAAAGCACAGGCGATATTACCGTCATGGGATTTGTCGACTCGGCCCAGTTAATTGCTGAGGGCGATATCACCGTCAGTAAAGGTGTGATAGGCAGACAGCTTAAAGATGATCAGCTATCGACTAAACTCCATGCCAAGGGGCAAATTTCGGCCCAATTTGTTCAATACTCAGAACTCAAGGCTGAAGGTGACATCTTAGTCACCAAACAGTTACTCCACAGTCATACTGCAACCTCAAAAACCTTAACTGTCAGTGACTCCAGCGAACGCCGTGGTGATCTGGTTGGCGGTATCGTGGAGGCGAATAAAGGGGTGAAGGCGGTGATCATAGGCGCCACAGCGGGTACCAAAACTGAAATTTATTGCGCTATGCATCAAAGTGAACTCAAAGAGTCACTCAAACATTTCGATCACCGTCTGAAACAGATGACGGTTGCCAGACTGAATATTGAAGCCAGCCTAAATAAATTGCCGCCGAAGGCTCAGTGGCAGGATGATGAGTTAATGGTGGAGCAAGTCAAAGGCATGCTCCAAGAAAAACGTCGCATTCAGGCCGATGCAGCCAAAGAAGAAGCGGAATATCGTTCAGTCGAACAAGAAATTGAGCACTATTACCGCCATTACCGTATTCAGGCCAGTAAACATATTTTTGCCAACGTCGAATTGCATATTGGCCCCGCTTTTAACCGGACTCAGCGTGAGCATGGTCCTTGTATCGTGGTAAACGAAAATCAAGAGATCCATTTCGATCACAGTAGCCGTAGCTAATATCGTCATACCTACCATTGTCTGGCGTAGTCGAGACCTCACTCTCACTACGCCATTTATTTCATCGCCTTTTATACCAATCAGTAGGGCCTTGCCTCTGAAACGCTAAATTCTCGCGAGCAATCACATCTTTATACTCATTGGTATTACAGGCATAATTTGCCACTATAACGCGACATTAATTAAGAGATATTACGTGGAACTGCTCAGAATAGACTGTTTAGGAAAAGAGCTGCGCTTAGAAGGCTCATTAGCGGGTTGGCAACAACTCTATTGGGACAATCAGTTGGTTTCGGTCAAACAAGCTTCAGCCCAAAATGATGGCCTGAGCAATCATGAATTCGAGCTAAAACAACAGTCACAAGCTACCACTGCAGAAGGTGAACCCAACACCATTAACAGCATCAAAATCACTTTAGAAGTCGATCTGCTCTGGCAACCTTTTAAACTCGACTATCGCCTGCTGACCGAAGATGAAGTGCTCGAGCAAGGCAGCCGTAACAGTAAAGATATCGAACGCCAAACGCCGGTTCAGCCCATTAAAGTCAAAAAACAACTCAGCGTCGTTGGCTTAGTATCATTGGGCTTCAAGCTGCTGAAAAGTGCCAAGATGATAAAAGTAGTACTTGCAGGTGCCAGTATTGCCGCCTACTCATGGCTATTTTCGTTTCAGTTTGCCTTAGCGCTTATCGCCTGCTTGATGTTTCACGAGTATGGTCACATTCGGGCAATGAAATATTTCGGCATGAAAACCAAAGGTATTTATCTTATCCCCTTTATGGGCGGCCTAGCGCTTAGTGATGAGAAAATTAACACCCGTTGGCAAGATGTGGTGATATCCATCATGGGACCCACCTTTGGCTTGTTTATGTCGATCGCTTCGCTGATCGCTTATTGGATCACGGGTAATATCTTCTTTGCAGGCCTTGCCACCTTTAATGCCCTACTGAATCTGTTTAACCTGTTGCCTATTCTGCCACTGGACGGTGGCCACATACTAAAAAGCATTAGCTTCTCGATGAACAGCATTATCGGCTTAATCGCTTGTATTTCTGGCGCAGCTATCGGGGTATTTATCAGTTACAGCCTTGGGCTAGCCTTATTAGGTTTTTTACTGCTGATCGGCAGTTTGGAAATAGGCTTCGAGTGGAAGGCCCGCCATCAAAGCCATCTGCTACCGCTAGACAGGTACGGCCAAGTGTTCTCGGCAATTTGGTATCTACTCACCGTTGGCGCCCTGATCGGCATCATCTGGTATTTTGCCGGAACGGGCGATGACATGCTTGGCCTGCCACTGAAAATTTTGCAGAGCTAGCATTGCTATGATGATTAAATAGAGCATCACCTAAAGCGCTAAAAGGGAAGCCATCGGCTTCCCTTATGATTTTACTAAGACTAAACCCCAAAAATGTAGTGCAACCATATATCGAGTTGCATGACTAAGGGAAGTACAGTGACACACTATATTTCAGGCATAAAAAAACCTTGCATAAGCAAGGTTCTAAAATTTGGTACAGATGGCGAGACTTGAACTCGCACGGCCGTTAAGCCACTAGCACCTGAAGCTAGCGTGTCTACCAATTCCACCACATCTGCATTGAAAATCAGCCATAAAAAAACCTGCTCTCTAAGCAGGTTTTAATCTCTGTAAAGAGAGCTTTTTGATAATGGTACCGAAGGACGGACTTGAACCGTCACTCCCGAAGGAAACGGATTTTGAATCCGTCGTGTCTACCAATTCCACCACTCCGGCATTATCAAATAGACTGTACTAAAAGGTTTGCTTTCAGCAAGTGAACGGAATTATACCTTTGCTTTAGCTAATGGCAAGTCTTTTGACGACAGCAATTTATCGAATGAGCAAAATTCAGCCTTCAAGCCACTTTCTTGCACTTTTATTGCCCCAATACCCAATGTGACCTAGCGCAGGTTTAACATTAACGATGCCAAAAATGATCATTTTGATAGCAAATTATTGTCCAAGATCAAAAACCGTTAGTTTATATCGCGCTAATTTAGACATGACATCAATATAAACATTGCGAAAGAGGATTTCTCAAATGGCATTTTGGTTAGATTTAATGTTTGGTCACCCCATAGGCTTTATGTCTATGATCGTTATTTTCGCAACCATAGGTATCATGTCATACCTCACTTGGATGTTTATATCGAAGTCAAAACCACAATAAAGGTCTCATAACTGACTTTCAACGCACTTTTCAGATACATTTTGGGGGCATTTAAGCCCCCATTTTTTATGTCAAATTCAGATTTATCTTTTAGGCCGCATGTTTACGATTGGATACCATGCTATGGACGAAATGAGGTCGCGCCTTCAGCAATAATTGCATTTGCTCTTGGTTTGGCTCTCCTACCGGCAAACGTAATACCTGACGATTAAGATAACTTC
Organism: Shewanella sp. Isolate11; assembly: GCF_022398315.1. Classification (GTDB taxonomy): domain Bacteria; phylum Pseudomonadota; class Gammaproteobacteria; order Enterobacterales; family Shewanellaceae; genus Shewanella. The sequence goes on along the minus strand of NZ_JAKEVF010000001.1, from coordinate 331,324 downwards.
GTGCTAGCATCGCAATCTTATAATCGGCTGTAGGTCCTTGGATCGCGTAATGCTTTTGATTACCTAACGACTGCAATATATTGCTTTCGAGTAAGCTTTTTACCGCTGCTTCATTTTCTGGCAAGGTTAATACCGTCACGCCTTGTAAGAAAAACTCACGTAATAAGGCACGCTCAGTAGGGTCGAGTAGTAACACCTTTTGCTCAATCAGTTCGATGGTGCGTTTATTGCGAAGATGCCTAATAGCTTCGTCGAGACCATAATTAGCCAGTTTCATCAAAAGATAAGCGCTGCCGGCAATCAAACCCAAGCCAATATATTGTGCGTATTGAGTGACGATACCCTCTAACTGCAAGCTACTGAGCAATGTTGCTGGCGCAAAAAGTAACGCGGCACTGACCAAGGTCAACCACAAGATCGAATTGAAGATCACTTGTTTTGGCATTATGTGTTTAAACAACAAACGATTGAGCTTGTCCATCCCGATACCTAGTGTCAAAAAAACTGTATAGACACTAGCTAAAGCAAATATAGTGCCAAGCTCTGCAGTCAATAAACCGATTACCTAATACCAATCTGTATAAGGAAGTGCTCTACTCAGTGTGTTTTTTGGCAACTCATCAAGGTAAATGGATGATGGAATAGTTATTTCCTTGTGAAGCCATTCAATATAGAAGTCGCAAGCCAAAAACACGCCTAACAGGCGAGTTTTAGCACTGCTGATGCTGTGTTAACGAGTTTGACCGGAGAGTAACGATACTCTTTACTCATTGCAATCAACTGGGATGTTTTGAATGCCCTTAATGCAGGAGCATGCCTCTGAAGCGCTAAGCTCTCACTGAGCGGTCACATCTTTTACTGATCGGTTTAGTTAGCTTTTGGCCGCAATTTTACTTAGCACTCGGCTCACCGCCACAAAACCAAAAGTTCCCGTCACCACGGTTACTGCACCAAACCCTGAAGCACAATCCATACGCATGCTTCCCTCAGCTGTGGCTTTAGTATTACAAACTCTGCCATCGGCTTGAGGATAAACAAGTTGTTCGGTAGAGAATACCGCTTCAATACCAAATCGACGCTGCACATTTTTAGAAAAATGGTATTCGCGTCTTAATAGATTTCTGACTTTTGCCAATAAAGGATCTTGATAAGTCTTAGCTAGATCAGCCACTTGAACTTGCGTCGGATCGGTTTGCCCACCCGCACCACCAACAGTCACTATGGGTAGTTTTTGCCTTTTACACCAAGCAATTAAAGCGGCTTTAGGCTTTACCGCATCGATACAATCAACCACGTAATCTAGGCTGCCCCCCACTTTCTTACCGTTAAAGTAGTCGTTAAGATTATCTGTAGTAATAAAGTCTTCCACTTCATTTACTTTACATTCGGGATTGATCGCCCTCAGCCGTTCGGCCATCACTTCGACTTTAGAACTGCCAATGGTCTGCTTGAGGGCATGTAACTGCCTATTGGTATTAGTGACGCAGATATCGTCAAGATCGATAAGGGTAATTTCACCTATACCACTACGAACTAATGACTCAGCAACCCAGGTACCGACGCCGCCTATACCTACAACAGCAACATGTGATTGAGAGAATTGTTGTAATGCTGAAACGCCATAGAGTCGTCCGATCCCGGCAAAACGATTGAGGTAAGCATCGGTTAATATAGGTTGACTCAAAGTGTGCTCCACAAGCAAATAACATTAGCCGTGGATTTTATCCTAATACCAATCAAAGTAAATTAGTGATCAGCCCGTTTGTAACAGAAAAGGGCACAGGAAAAATTGTCGAGAAAAGGCGTAAATTGCAGTAACCAGTTATTCTAATTACAAAATGTACAACTGGATTATCGGCGATTTTAACTAGCAAGAATGATCTGATAATTACTGCGATTGGTATAATACCTCGCCGAGCGACAATCAAAGAAGCTATCACAGCAAACCAAACCGAGAACAGTCACCAAGATTAATCTGATTCCTAAAGATTAAACTCCGAGCAATTTCCACTGACAACAAATGCCATATTTAACCTGAACTCGGGATAACGAGTGTCGGAAAATCTAAATTTAACAAGCAAATTCAATGCTATAAAGGATTAGTTCGAAAAGGAAAGTCTATTTCCTGACTGAATGCGCAGATTTTTGGGCATATCAAGGCGCTCTGTCGTACACCATAGCGAGCTATTGTTAGGCAGAGCAACGCAGAAAGGCACGCAAAGATGCCTATTCAGCGGCTCTGCTTATCCAGAGCTCAGGTTATTTAAACCCAAATACGAATGTAACGCCGATTTGTCACCCATTATCACTCATAACAAATTCGAAACACTGAGATGGATAATGTAGCTCAGCGGTTTACTGCAGCCGCTATTTTGGTGATCAAGATCACACAATTAAAGTGTCATCCGCATAAAAGGTACATTTTTTAAACATTTAGGCGCATTTGTTAGCAAAACACCTACAATTTTAGCGTTCACTTATGAAGTTACAGTTAAATTAACGCAATATTTTTGACTACTCCTTTATAAGTAGGCTAAATCGCTGTGTTTTTACAAACACAGTACAAATTATGTACAAAATAGACCAAACACTCACAAATTAGTTTGAAAGCTAAGGTGAAAGGACAAAAGTTTGATCTAGGCCACAACCTTAATGACATAAAACTGTAAACTCAGCCCAGATTTGTTGCAGGATTGGACGCTTGGAACAAAAAATAAAGAAAATGTTAATAACCATTACAAAAATGGAAAGAACTTAGTTCTTGGGAGCACACACATGAAAAAATCTCTAATCTCTGCATCTGTTGCATCAGTTTTAACTCTTGCTTCATTCGGTGCGTTAGCAGACGGTCCTAACTTCTATGGCCGCCTAGACCTGTCTTTAACTAACTCAGACACAGGCGTTACCACTCAAGAAGGTAAAGAAGGCACTGTAATTGAGAATAACTTCTCAAACGTAGGTGTGAAGGGTTCAGAAACTATTTCTGATGGCCTTGATATTGTTTACCAAATGGAATTCCAAGTAGAAAACACGTCTTCTAGCGGTGATGTTTTCAAAGCTCGTAACACTTTCCTAGGTATTAAGAGCGCAGCAGGTACTGTACTTGTTGGTCGTAACGATACCGTATTTAAGCAATCTGAAGGCGGCATCGACCTATTCGGTAACTCTAACGCCGATATCGACCGTTTAGTGGGTGCACAAACTCGTAGTGCAGATGGTATCTGGTACTACTCTCCAAAAATTGCTGACCTAGTAACAATCAACGCCACTTACTTGATGACAGATAACAATCAAGCAGGTGTTGCCGATGCTGATGACCAGTACGCACTAAGTGCAACTCTAGGTGATAAAGGCTTCAAGGCGCAAAACTACTATGTTGCTGTAGCTTACAACAAAGGTATTGCTGGTATCGACGCATACCGTGGTGTTGCTCAAGTTAAACTTGGCGACTTCAAAATTGGTGGCCTATTCCAAAACTCAGAAAGCATTGTTGACGGTTCTGATGACAACAACACTTACTTCGTTAACGTGGCTTACAACTTAAACGGTATTAACCTAAAAGCTGAGTACGGTATTGATGAAGCAGGCTTCGGTAAATACTCTAAGCAAGCTGCAGCTGGTACAGACATCAACGTACAACAGATCACTGTTGGTGCTGACTACCGTGTAGCTAAGTCAACGCTAGTATATGGCCACTATGCTATGTACGAAGGTGACTACAAAGTTGGCGGTCTAAAAATGGACCTAGAAGATGATAACGTATTCACTGTTGGTGTTCGTTACGACTTCTAAATCATCTGAGCAACAGGCTCAAATATGATAAAAAAGGCGACCGATGTCGCCTTTTTGTTTTACGCTTTACCGTGTTTCAGATTCTGTGGCGCAGCGCTCACATCTCAAGCCCGTATTTCAAGCTCAGTCATTCAAGCTAAGTAACTCAAGCTAAGAAACTCAGATTGTGCAGCTACAACTAGCCTCTTTTCCTCAAAAGATATACCGACTCAGTTAGCCAAGGAACCTGCTTTTTAATAAATCTTGGGTTATCTGCCAGTACATCAAGACAACTTAAGCGTTCAATCTCGAAATCTGCGCTCATGTTAGTCATCACCCAATCATCGGATACCGCAAAGGGTGGGCCACTGAGGGCCTGCTGAGGGTAGTCTAAGGTGATGAGTAAACCGACACTGCTAGCCGGAATAAGCCGAGCAAGCTGCTTGGCATATTGCAGGCGCATCTCTTCTGGCCAGGCTATCAGCGCTGCTCGATCATAGAATGCGGAAACATGCTCAAGATATTGAGCGGGTAAACTGAAGATATCACCTTGATAGAGGGTGACCTGCTCCGTTTGATAACACTGATGCTCATCCAAAGTTTTGTGCTGTACACTGAGCTGATTTTCACTAAAGAACTGTTCTACGGCGCTTTGGTTAAGCTCACAACCGATAACATCGAGTCCCTGCTCGGCCAAAAAGCACATATCCAAACTCTTGCCACACAGAGGAACAAACACCTGTTCACCAGCGGCAACGCCTAACTGCTGCCAATAGTTAATCAGTAATGGATTTACTTCTCCCAGGTGAAAACCGATCTGCTGCGATGCCCATTTATCATGCCAAAAACTTGGTTGCATACCATCTCTATCCGTATAGAAAGCCAATAATGCCAGCTACTCTAATACCAACTCCAAACAGATGCAAAACGAGCCTAGTGCTCAGGCATGTGGCTAAGGTAGATCTAACACCTTCTGTACCTTTCGCAGCCAGACACAATTTTCACATTCGCAATTACGCCGAGAAAGGTGGTGTGGCGTCAGGCTTGAATCGATAAAATCCACAGCGATTAACAACTGCTGCTTCAACTCCTGCACCGATTTACGCTCCACCGCGACCAACTCATCATTATGATTCATCCAAGTACACTCCATGCCTTGATGGCAATGAATGCACTGAGGATCGGTGCTATTAAAAAAACCAGCATGAGGGCAATATCTCAACTCCATCGATTGCACGATCCGTCTTCTGGGATAAGCGAGTAATTCAATTAACAGGGCTTTATCTGGTTCCTTCATAACCCTCTCCTTCTTCAAATTTAAGAGGCTTAATTTATGTTAGTTTCAGATTACCCTTATGCCTATTTAGCAAGATTGATATAGGTCAACATCGGCGCCGAAAAAATGCGTTAGGAATCACAGAGCCAGCAAATCTAGCTATTGTGCATTAGGCGCCGTTCTTGCTATAAAACAATATCCCCTTGAAAATATGCCAATGATGCCTAACTCAAGCACGCCAACACCACAACTCCAGCACTTTTATATTTCAGAAGAGCAATCTGTTTATCTGCTCAAAGCCGATGATGCCCGTAAACATCGCGCCTGGATCCGCCTGTGTAAACAGCAACTGAGTAAGCTGGGTTATCACGATATCGAACTGGTGGGTAAAGGCGCCTATGGCTTTGTTTTTGCGGGCATAGATAAATATCATCATGCCCATGTTTTTAAATTTTCGCGCCTCACCTTGCCGCAGCATATTCAAGATCGCCTTGAGGAAGAGGCTTTTATGTTGTCGCAGGTCAAGCACCCTAATGTGCCACCTGTCATTAAATTTGAACATGTCGGTAAACAGGGCATCTTAGTGATGGCTAGAGCGCCCGGTGAGGATCTCGATAAACTCTGTCTACGCTTAGGGGCGCTGCCAGTGCCGATCATCATGAGCATTGCTAGGCAACTCGCGCATATTTTGCAGTATTTACATCACGGTCGCCCTTTAGTGCATGGCGATATTAAACCCTCAAATTTAGTGTATGACTTACAGACCCATCATCTCTCTTTAATCGATTGGGGCTCGGCAGTATTTGCCCAACGTGACGGCAACGGCGACCCTGTCAACGGTAATGTAATGGATCTACTCTCTAGTGATCAGCAACATACCAATGCGCGCATGGGCGATGTGTACTTTATTGGTGAAGAGCAACTTAACGGTGCCCTATCCAGCCCGAGATTCGACGAGCAAGGTGTGGCTGCCACCTTGTATGCACTGGCATCGGGACAATCGAGCCGCTTTGGCAGCAAGGTGATTCCCGCCACCAGCATAGGATTACCCATTGAGCTTGCCAGAACCTTAGACGGCATGCTCAGTGATGATCCCGCTACGCGCAATAAAGCCGGAGATTACTTTCTTAAAAGCATGAATCAGAGTCACAGACTGCTGCTTCCTGAGCTACCTAAGCCACCTTTGACAGCCGAGATCCCAGTGTGGGAGCTGGCACGTAATAAAGACGTCGAAACCGTCACCTATAGCTCACGTAAATCTTTTCTGAAAGAACATAATGTCGACGATCCCATCGCCAAAATGGATGATCTGCAACTGGAAAAATATTACCGCAACTTTATGGCTGGCATGGGCGATACCGAGAAGGGCTTTATCGCCGCAGTAAGCCGCATCGGCCAATACTCTATTGTGGGTGGATTAGCGATCCACTGGCAAGAATCTGGGGTGTTTATCGACTCCAACTTGGCGATCTATAACGGTGAAGAGAAAGCCGCCTTAGTTTTAGCGGTAAATAATATGGTGACCTTAGCCAGAGGTATTCGCCGTATCGGGGTATTTAAAGCCTGCTTCTTTAATGCCCGCGACACATTGCATTTAGAGCGTGAAGATACCACACAGCCCTTTATTCCCAATCCAGAGTTGCAATTGCCTTTTGAAGTGGGTGATGTGCCATCGCTAGAAGATAAATCAAGATTACATTCTTACTTCGAAGATGGTCGAGATCCCGACGAAAATCTGGAGCTGCCTGCGGAGATCATGGCTGAGCTTGGCCGTATCAACCAAATTCACCATACCGGTTGTATCATCTTCGAGGCATTACCCAATCACATGAAAATTCACAGCTACTTGAGACTGCTCAATCCGCGCAAGCAAGCGGCATTTCGTGCCAGCCTCGACCGCATTTTAAGTCATGTCGATAAGATTCAGGGCAAAGGGGTGTCAGGCTTTATGAAGCTACCCTATAAAAACACTCGCCGCTTTACCCATATTGATAGCAAACCCGATCACTTCTACCCTAAAAACCCTAAGGCAATTACCGCCGAAGGTTAATCACTGATTAACCGATTAACTTTTAGGGTCATTTTTATCATCGAGTTGATGGGATTCATCTTTTTTATCAGTAGGGTCACTCTTGCGCTCGAAATCACCATCGAAAGTATTACCTTCATCTTGTTGATCGCCAAAAGGTGATCGGCCAGCCCCAAAACCACCAGGGCCAAAGCCTGCCTGGAATCCACCTTTACCCACTACTTTTAACTGCATACGTTTATACAACACAGCCGCAATAGGTGAACGAGTCACAGGTGTCAATAATAGCAAGCCTATAAAATCGGTGACAAAACCAGGGATTAACAAGAGTAATCCCGCCATGGCCAACATCATTCCCTCAACGATTTCTTTGCCTGGAGCCTCACCTCGCGCCAATTTTTGTTGCACCTGCATCAAGGTATTGATGCCTTGGCTTCTGACCAAAGAGACGCCGACCACAGCAGTAAATAGCACTAAACCCACGGTAGTCCAACTGCCCAATGCTTCTCCAACACGGATCAGTACATTCAACTCAATAACTGGCACCAGCACAAAAATAATCAATAGAATGAAAAACACACTGACCTCACAGAAGAAAATTTTTTCTTATCCAATGAAAACTAAATGGGGACGAACGGGTCTACTTTCAAGCAAATAGTGTAAACAGCTACGGGCTAGGACTAAGTCTACCCATGGGTTACAACAGCCGTTATAACCCTAGCAAACTTGGATAAGCTCACTATTTTAGCAATAGCTTAATGCAAGATGATGTTAAAACACGTAAAGTATCAGCCATTACGCTCGGCCCCAAAGTCTATAGATGTCAGTGTAACTCTTTTGACTTAAAACAGCTTTAAAACCCAATAAGAGAAGGCTTACACTGCCATGAATAGCAGCGAAACCGTTAACGATAGTTACTTGTTGGTCATGACAACTTGTCCTGACCAACAATCCGCCAGCAAGCTAGCTCGAGCATTAGTCGATGCTAAATTGGCTGCCTGTGTACAGGTATCATCAGCGGTAACTTCGGTCTATCAATGGCAAGGCGAAGTCTGTGAAGAGCAAGAGTTTGCGTTACAGATAAAATGCCATCAACAGCGTTATGATGAGTTAGCTGAGATGATCAATCGTTTACATCCCTATGAGGTACCTGAGCTCATCGCGACACAAATTGTCTCTGGCTCGACGGCTTATTTAGATTGGATAAAAGAAACCACACAACTATGAAAAAAATACTGTTCCTTTTACTTTCATCGCTACTCGTTCTCGCTCCAGCAGTTCACAGCGAAAATATCTTTAGCAGCAACAAATTTGGCTTCTTAAAAGACGAGCCGAAACTAATGCCCGTAGAACAGGCATTTGTATTCGATTTTCAGCAGCAAGGTGAAATCATCAAGCTGAGCTGGGTGATTGCCGACGGCTACTACATGTATCGCGACAAGCTCGTGTTTGAAGCCGATGGCGCCAGCTTAGGTGAAATCCAACTACCTCAAGGCAAGCCTCATACCGATGAATACTTTGGTGAACAGCAGGTTTATTACAGCTATGTCGAAGTCCCTATTGCCATTAAACAAGCCGCTCAAGACAGTCAATTAACCGTAACCTTTATGGGCTGTGCCGAAGGTAAACTGTGTTATCCGCCAACCAAACGCAATGCCAATCTGCAAGCTGTGGCTGCCAACGATGGCGTATTACCTCAGTCTGATACTGTCGCCGCTGCAGCCCCAACGCAAACTCAGCCCGCAGCCGTTACACAACAAGATTCATTAACCCAGATGTTATCCGGCGACAGCCTACTTTGGACCTTAGTGGTGTTCTTTTGTTTAGGTATTGGCTTGGCGCTAACCCCGTGTGTATTCCCTATGTATCCGATTTTGTCGGGTATTATTGTCGGACAAGGTGAAAAGCTGTCTACAGCCAAAGCCTTTAGTCTGTCGATGGTTTACGTTCAAGGCATGGCAATCACTTACTCGATTTTGGGTCTAGTGGTAGCCTCGGCGGGAATGAAATATCAAGCGGCCCTACAACACCCAGCTGTGTTAGTTGGATTAGCGATTCTGTTCTTTGTGCTCAGTTTGTCGATGTTCGGCTTGTACGACATTAAACTGCCATCGAGCTGGCAAGAGAAGATGAACAAGTTCTCCAATAACCAGAAAGGCGGTAACGTCGCTGGAGTATTTATTATGGGGATCATCTCAGGTTTAGTCGCCTCGCCTTGCACCACTGCACCTCTGTCTGGCGCGCTAGTCTATGTGGCTTCTACTGGCGACTTACTACAAGGTTTCCTCGCTCTTTATGTACTCAGCATGGGTATGGGTGTGCCGTTACTGATCATAGGTTCTTCTGGCGGTAAATTGCTTCCAAGAGCAGGTGCGTGGATGGATGTCATCAAGACCATCTTCGGCTTCCTGTTAATCTTAGTTTCAATCGTGATGCTTGGCCGAATATGGACAGGTCTAGTCTCAGACCTACTTTGGGCAATTTGGGGGATCACGCTTGCAGGTTACTTAATGCACCAGAATAAGCAGAGTGAATTTAACTGGAAACAATCAACACGCTCTGTTTTATTGCTACTGCTATTACTTGCTAGCTTCTCTTACGGCTTCCAGTCGGTAATGAATGGCTTAGGTTTTCAGTCACATAACCTCAGCAACAACACTCAAGCGGCTAGCCATAAAACCATTAAGTCATTAGCAGAACTCGAAACCGAAGTGGCCAACGCCAAGGCTCAAGGTAAAGCTGTGATGCTAGATCTGTACGCCGACTGGTGTGTGGCTTGTAAGGAGTTTGAAAACATCACTTTCAAAGATCCTGCGGTGCAGCAACGTCTGTCACAAATGGTATTTTTACAGGCCGATGTCACCAAAAACGATGCTATCGATATCGAACTACTCGAACATTACAGCGTACTGGGCTTACCTACACTGTTAATGTTCGATGACCAAGGCGAACTTCGCGATGACCTGCGCGTCACCGGCTTTATGAAACCAGAAGCCTTTGCTGCTCATCTGGATTTATTACTCGCTAAATAGGCTAGACTTCGATGAAAAAGCCTCTTTATGAGGCTTTTTTATTATCTAACCTAGGATAATCACTCATTAAGCCATAACGATAACATTCTGCAAAACCAGTAATTTTCATTTAAAGTTCACGCTATTCTTATACAATAGAGAAGCGTTAGATTCAGGGACATTTCCCATTTCCAAGGAGCAACATGGAACCGGCCATTCTTATCATTACCCTCGCCTGCGGCATCTTTGTCAGTCGCATCGGCCTCCCCCCTTTAATTGGCTACTTGGTCGCAGGTTTTGCGCTATATCTGTTTGGCATTGATGAATCAAGCCTGCCGCTACTTGAGCAATTCGCCAATTTAGGTGTCACCCTGCTGTTGTTCGCCATTGGCCTAAAGCTGGATATCCGTAGTCTATTTAAGGCCGAAGTGTGGGCAGGCTCTAGTCTTCATTTATTAGGCTCGATTATTTTCTTGGTTCCGCTGCTAAAACTGCTGGGCTTACTCGGCTTGGAGCAGCTCAGTGGACTCGAACTCAACCAGCTGGCGTTATTAGCTTTTGCCTTAAGTTTTTCTAGCACCATTTTTGCCGTTAAAGTACTGGAAGACAAAGGTGATATGCAGTCGCTCTATGGCCGCGTCGCCATCGGTATCTTGATCATGCAAGATATCTTCGCCGTGCTGTTTCTTACTATCTCTAAAGGCGATATCCCCTCGGTATGGGCATTTGGCTTATTGTTACTACCACTGGCCAAGCCGCTTATTTATAAGGCCTTCGATCGCGTCGGCCATGGAGAATTATTAGTACTATTTGGCTTAGTCATGGCGCTGGTTGTCGGTGCAGGACTGTTTGAACTTGTGGGATTAAAGCCCGACCTTGGCGCCTTGATCATAGGTATTTTACTGGCGGGACACGCAAAATCTTCCGAGCTGGCAAAATCGCTGTTTTACTTTAAAGAGCTATTCTTGGTCGCCTTCTTCCTCACCGTCGGCTTAAACGGCTTGCCGAGTTTTTCCGACATAGGTCTAGCGGTGCTGTTGGTGCTTATCGTACCGATTAAAATCATCCTGTTTTTATACTTATTGACCTATTTCAAACTCAGATCTCGTACTTCGCTAATGACTTCATTTAGCTTAGGTAACTATAGCGAATTCGGGCTTATCGTCGCAGCTGTTGCCACCAATAAAGGCTGGTTGCCAGCGCAGTGGATGATCATCCTTGCGGTCGCCTTAAGCTTAAGTTTCCTGTTTGCGGCGCCACTGAATAATATTTCCAACCGCTTCTATCAACGTTACCAAGCAAGACTTCAAAAACTAGAGCGTCATCCACTGCATCCAGAAGATCGTCCGATCCGAGTTGGTAATCCACGTTTTCTGATCTTAGGTATGGGTCGTATTGGTGGTGGTGCCTACGATGAACTGGCTAACCGGTTCCAAGGTGAGATCTTAGGTATCGAACATAAACAAGAATTGGTGGATTTTCATAAAAGCAAAGGCCGCAACGTAGTACAAGGAGATGCGGGTGATACCGATTTTTGGGAAAAACTGGATCGCGCCCCCAACCTAGAGCTAGTGCTACTGGCAATGCCACATCACTCGGGTAATCTGTTTGCGGTTGAGCAACTTAAGCGCCTTAATTATCAAGGCCAACTCAGCGCCATAGTCCAGTACAGTGAAGATGCCGCCTCGCTGAAGGAATCTGGCGTCCATAGTGTATTTAACCTCTACGAAGCCGCCGGTGCCGGTTTTGTTGACCATGTGATCCAAGAGCTAAAGTCAGGGCAACAACACGAAGCCGACATTGCCGTTGATACGCAAAACAGTACAGGTTAAATAGCAGTAGCGGTTAAATATTTCACCATTTAGGTGCACTATTTCCCCATAATCATTTAAAGCCGAGTGCAATACTTGGCTTTACTATTTCCTGCGGTTTTTTTCATTTCTAGATAATCAGAACAACATAATCGGCTAAATCGATAATAAAAACGCTGTTATACCTAAGCTGAGTCGTGATATAAAAATGATAAGGAACGAGTCACAACCCTGTTGTGAATATGACTGCGACCAAAAATGGTGCAGAGAGTGATTATCTTTTTTTGAGAAGTGTGAAAGCATGTCGAATCCCGCACAGCGCGCTAATAAACTTTTTGTGCAGACTTTTGGTACCAATGCAGATGATCTCTACCTCGCTCCAGGCAGAGTTAACTTAATCGGTGAACACACAGATTATAACGACGGTTTTGTGCTCCCCGCCGCGATAAATTTCCATACTATTATTGCCGTAAAACGCCGTGACGATGGGTTATTTCGTGCCGTCTCGGATGCCTACCCCGGTCAATTAAATAGTTGGCATTTCGGTCAGGAAGGCTCGATGAACCCAAATGATTCCTGGGTCAACTATCTTAAAGGCTTTACCGCTGCTATGGCAGCCTCTGGTTTACCCGCCAAAGGCATGGATATTGCCGTAGTGGGTAATGTACCTGTTGGCGCTGGATTGGCATCGTCATCGGCACTGGAAATCGCATTTGGCACCGCCATCAACGACAGTTGCCAGCTGCGACTATCTCCGCTGGCCGTCGCCCAATTAGCCCAACGCGGTGAAAGCCAATATGTTGGTTTTGCCTGCGGCATCATGGATCACATCATCAGTGCCCAGGGAAAACAAGACCATGCGTTATTGATCGACTGTGAAGATCTCGACAGTGAGCCCGTCCCTATTCCAGAAAGTCTTAGCCTTATCATAGTCAACTCCAATGTGAAGCTTGATGAAGCCGCTGAGGCCTACCGAGTACGCCAGCTACAATGTGAACAGGTTGCCGAACATTTTGGCATTGAGAGTCTGCGTCACCTGGAACTCGCAAACTTAGAAGCCGAGCAACCGCGATTATCTGACATTCATTATCGCCGTGCCCGTCATGTGATTACCGAAAACCGCCGCACACAGAACGCAGCCCATGCGTTACAAGATGGCAATATCAGTAAACTTAGCGAACTGATGGCTCAGTCTCACACCTCGATGCGAGACGATTTTGAAATCACCACACCTGAAATAGATACCTTGGTCGATATCGTTGCCAAGGTAATTGGTGAACGTGGAGGAGTACGCATGACAGGTGGTGGATTTGGTGGCTGTGTGGTGGCACTAGTAGATCATGAGTTGACCGATGCGGTAGTTGATGCCATCGAAAGCCAATATCAGCAGCAAACGGGGATCGAAGCGACAGTGTATCTTTGTTCGGCCAGCGATGGGGCAACCCGCATCGATGATGAGATTTATGATCTGTTGTAACAAAAGGCAATAAAGTCTCGCCGATAAAGCGCGAGAAAATCTTTCGGGGTTATCAAGCAGTAATAAGCGATCATTTAATAAATTAAAAAGGTATGAGGCAGTAGAAATATGCCTCATACTCATGTTTAGCGTTTAAGAATCATCGTCATCTGACCAATCATCATAATCATCATCTAAGCTATCGACTTCGAGTTCGACATCATCGTCGTCTTCATCGCTATCTTTCGCTTCGGGTCGCGGCTTTTTCGGCGCCGGAGCAGGCTTAGCATGAATGGCTTCAATCCAACCCGAATGTTGCTGCATAAATGCCGAACGTGCCGCCTGCCAGTTGGCATCGTATTCAGATTTAGCAGCTTTCAACTCTTCATCTGTCAGCTCATGCAGATTCACTTTTACGATATCAACTGCATACTCAATAACAGCATTTCTTATTGTGTTATAAAGATAAACACGTCCCGCAGTTGCCTCGGGAAAATCCTTATCATGGATGAGAACGGTGTTACCTCGAGCCGTTCTTAGCTCACCATACCAAACAGGTTCTTTAGAAGTGTCATACATATATGCTAATACCCTTAAATCAACACATACCAATTATTTAAACAATTAAGCCCACTAGGCCCAATGATTGTCACCGCACTGAATCAGACAACTGCGATAATGGCCACATTCTTATTAAATATCGACAGAAATCAATAGCCAAATCGATCTATTTTATTCAATTGCTATCAATTTGTGCGCTCTGTAGATACTAGTAACGAATTTAGCCGATCGAATCAGTTATTCAAGTTTTTTCTACAGGGTAAATGACCTCTATTTAAATTTAATTACGATTGCGAAATAAACCGCTTAGAGCGCATCTTCTGCAACCTTTAATACCAATTTCCCTCTGTGCTGTCCAGACTCCATTAAGCGATGTGCCTGCGCCGCATCAGCAAGCAAAAACTCGGCAAATAACGTAGGCGTAATCGACTGACCTGCTGTAGTAGCAAAAAGCGGCCACACCTGCTGTTTGAGGCCCTTGGCAATCAATGCCTTGGTCTCTACAGATTGCGGTCTCAAGGTCGCTCCAGTCCAAGTAATGCGTTTGGCCATCAACCTAAACACATCAACATTCGCGGTCGCCCCACGCAGCAAGGCGATAGTCACTAATCTGCCCTCTTCTGCCAAGGCTTTAAGGTTGAGATTAATCATATCTCCGGAAGCCATATCCAGCACAATATCGACCCCTTCAGGGGCAACGGCTAAGACTTGCTGTAACCAATCAGTGTGATAATCAAACGCATAATCTGCGCCAAGCGCTAAACAGTAAGCGCATTTTTGTTGACTGCCACTGGTGACAATCACAGTGACACCAAACTGCTTAGCCAGCACGATTGCCGCCGAACCAATACCACCAGAGCCACCATGCAGTAACAAGGTATCGCCCGCGCTTAATCCTCCACGCATAAACAGATGCCCCCACAGAGTAAAAAAAGTCTCTGGTAATGCCGCAGCTTGTGCAAGAGATAGCCCTGTGGGGATAGGCAGGCAATGTTCAGCCCAGGTCATGACGTATTCACTGTAACCACCTCCGGGCACTAGAGCACAAACCGTATCGCCCACCTGCCACTGGGCCACAGATTCACCCACAGCAACAATGGTCCCCGATACTTCCAAACCTAGAATTGCACTGGCTCCTGGTGGGGGTGGGTAGAGGCCTTTTCGTTGAGCTAAATCGGGGCCATTCACTCCGGCATAACTGACTTTAATCATCACTTGCTGAGGTGCCGGTGCAGGGATTTCCCCCTCCGCCAAGTAAAGCACATCAGGCCCACCAGCATGGTCGAAATGGATCTGTTGACATCGGATATTCATATTTTTCCTCAACTCGATAGAGGGGCAGTGACTACATTGAAATGGTTTATAACATGCTATCTAGCAGGCATGTCTGTTTTTGCTGAGATTTATCAGTGTTAATGATGGTAATCACCATGAGACTGCTTTATTGCTATATCCTATGGATTTTCAATATAAGGCCAAATTCATTTTTGCGATCAACACCGATAGTTGTAATGAAAATAGTAGTGCTAAAGTATAAATATTAAGCAGATACTTTATAGGGTGAAGATGAATACAAAAAATCAATTAACTGCTCAAGCTAAAATGCTCTGGATTGAACGCGGCAGTAGCGACTTCCCCTATTATCAGGGCGATCCTATTTTACTCAATGGTAAAAGCTGGCTTATCGCAATCGCCAGCACCTTATTGGCCTTTGCTATTTTATTAATCCCAAGCATAAACGGTTATTTAGGCTTTTTGAAATCGATTACCTTTGTGGTTTTGCCCTTGGTGACATTGAACTGGGTTAGTAAAGGCCATTGGCAAGCCATTTTTAAGCCGATTAAGTTCAAAGATATTTTATGGATGATTTTCTTCGGGCTGTTAACTTTAACTCTGACTGTAGCTTTGGGTTACTTGGTCAGCCAATTTTTTGAAACTGCGAAAAATCCAATCATTAAGATGCTGGCAGAAAAACAAACCAGCGAGTTGGTGCTACTGCTTATATCCACCCTTCCTCAACTGGTAGGTGAAGAGCTGATCACCATCTTTCCATTTTTAGCCATGATGTACCTGTTTGTCGAGCGACTAAAATGGTCTCGTACTCAGGCGCTCTTGTGTTCTTGGCTACTCAGCTCGCTCTACTTCGGTGCGCTACATCTGCACACCTATGATTGGAACCTGGCTCAATGTTTGATACTTATAGGTACGGCCCGGCTCATACTGACGCTAGCTTATCTCAAAACCAAAAATCTTCTCGTCTGTTCCGGTGCCCATATTATTAATGACTGGACCATCTTCTTCATTGCACTTATAGCAGCAAAAGCCGCCGGCTAACATTACCGCTAAACCAATAACAAAAAACCCAGCATAAATGCTGGGTTTTTATTAATACACGCTTTAAAAGCAGCCGGTTTTAGAACGGGATATCATCATCCCAACCATCATCCAAATCTGGAGTATAGTTTTGCTGTGGCTGAGCTTGAGGCTGTGGCGCTGGGCGCTGCTGTGGAGCCTGTTGCTGAGGCGCTGATTGTTGCGCTTGAGGCTTAGGCGCGTAAGCTGGAGCAGCTTGCTGTGGTGCTGGCGCATAACTACCTTGCTGCTGCGGCGCTGCAGGAGCTTGACGCTGAGCGGGTGCTTGCTGCGGCGCATATTGGTTTTGCTGTGGTGCATAACCACCGGCGCTTTGACCCATACCACCTTGTTGCTGACCACCTTGACCACGGCTGTCTAGCATCTGCATTTCACTGGCGTTAATTTCGGTCTTATAACGATCTTGGCCAGTTTGCTGATCTTGCCACTTACTGGTCTGCAATTTACCTTCTAAGTAAACTTTTGACCCTTTTTTAAGGTATTCGCCGGCCACTTCGGCTAAACGACGATACATCACAATATTGTGCCACTCAGTACGCTCTTGCACTTGACCTTGTTGGTCTTTCCAAGACTCACTGGTTGCCACTGTAAAGTTGGCTACGGCATTGCCATTAGGCATGTAGCGTACTTCAGGGTCTTTCCCTAAGTTACCGACCAAAATTACTTTATTGACACCACGACTGGCCATTGAGATCTCCTGAGATATTCTTACAAACTTAAGTTATAAATACTGCTTAACTAGCGAGCAAAACTCAAGTCTTAAACAGTTAGTTGACAGAGCCTAACACAGCTCGCGCTTGTCTCAAATCGAAATGCTCATCAACTTTTAAATAAGCCACTTTCTCTTCAACAACAACGATGGCTTCTGCGACACCTGTCAACTCTGACAGCTTAGTGGCCATGGCTCGAGCTTGCTCTTTACCTTGCACATCAGCCTCTAAGGTGTAGCTTTTTAATAGCACTGGATTTTTCATTCCCAGTGTCAGTAATAGCCAGATGGCCATCAAGCCAAGACCCACGGCAAAGACACCTGCCGCACCGACTAATTGATAAGCTCCACCGCCTAAAAGACCACCACAAAACGCACCTAAAAACTGACTGGTGGAATACACGCCCATGGCAGAGCCTTTATCGCCAACCGGACAGAATTTAGCAATTAAGCTGGGTAATGAAGCTTCGAGGTAATTAAAGCCAGTAAAGAACAGTACCACTGCGATACTGAGCACCACTAAACTGTTAGCAAATAGCGCCATCGCACCTAACGCGGCCATCATAATAAGCAGCGCGACTTGGAAGGTCGCTTTGGTATTTTTCTTTTTCACGCCAATGATGATCAGCGGCACCATAAGGAAGAATGCGCCCACAAATGCCGGGAAATACAGCATCCAGTGCTTTTCTTTCACCAGTCCGGCATCGACAAGATCTAACGGTAGAGCAACGAACACCGCAGTCAGTACTAAGTGCAGGATAAAAATCCCCGCATCGAGCCTGAATAGTTGAGGGTCGGTGAGCATAGCTTTAAGTTTGGCTGGCGCGGCAACGGTATCGCCCTTAGGCGCTTGTGCAATCGGGTTAGGTACTAATAACTGCACGATAACCATGCCTAAAAGTGCTAAACCTGCGGTCATGCCAAACAGGCCGGATAAACCGAGATGCTGAGCCACAATCGGACCAAATAGCAGAGAGAGCGCAAAGGATGAACCGATACACATACCGATTATCGCCATCACTTTGGTACGCTGTTCATCTCGAGTTAAATCGGCCGCAAGTGCAAGAACGGCGGCGGCAATCGCGCCCATGCCTTGCATCGCACGACCAGCAACCACTCCATAGATGGTATCTGACATCGCCGCGACAACACTACCTATAGCAAATAAAACTAAGCCAATAAGAATGATAGGCTTACGGCCATATTTGTCAGATAAAATCCCCATTGGGATCTGCAAAACCGCTTGAGTTAAGCCGTAAGCACCAATGGCAACCCCCACCCATAATGGCGAGAATCCCTCTAAGTGTTGCCCATAAAGCGCAAACACAGGCATGATCATAAACAAGCCCATCATGCGCAAACCAAATACACTGGCTAACGAGAACGCGACTCTTTGCTCAGTCTTAGACAGTCCATTTTTGGCCATTATTCGCCCTGATCTGAATTCATAAATAAGAAGCGCATGTTATCACGAAGGATCGATTTAGCTCAAAAGGAAAAAAATGAAACATAATCCATCTGTGACTAATTTCGATATTAAATTTCGCACAGGGATCCAAACAGGATAGTCAAGATTTTAGGCGTCGCTTTTCTATGACCTAGTTCAATTTTATGCGATAATCAGTCTCTTTTTTATCGGCCAATCAGAGAGACAGATGGACAAGATTGAAGTTCGTGGTGCCCGTACCCACAATCTAAAAAACATCAACCTGACAATTCCCAGAGATAAGCTGATTGTTGTTACGGGCTTATCCGGATCCGGCAAATCATCATTAGCGTTCGATACCTTATATGCCGAAGGTCAACGACGTTATGTGGAGTCACTCTCCGCCTATGCTCGCCAATTTTTAAGCCTGATGGAAAAACCCGATGTCGATCATATCGAAGGCTTGAGTCCGGCTATCTCTATTGAGCAAAAGTCCACCTCTCACAACCCACGCTCGACCGTGGGTACTATTACCGAAATTTACGATTACTTAAGACTCCTATTCGCCCGAGTGGGTGAACCCAGATGTCCAACCCATAATCAACCGCTGGCGGCACAAACTATCAGCCAGATGGTCGATAAAGTCTTAGAGCAACCTGAAGGTAGCCGACTCATGTTGTTGGCTCCAGTGATCAACAACCGTAAAGGTGAGCACGTTAAGCTGCTTGATAGTTTGTCGGCGCAGGGCTTTATTCGTGCCCGTATCGACGGTGAAGTCTGTGACCTGTCCGATCCACCAACCCTCGAACTGCATGTGAAACACACCATCGAAGTGGTCGTCGATCGTTTCAAGGTGCGTGACGACATTCAGCAGCGTTTAGCCGAATCGTTCGAAACGGCCCTCGAGCTTTCGGGCGGTGTTGCTACGGTTGCCTCTATGGATGACAACAAAGAAGAACTGCTGTTTTCGGCTAACTTCGCTTGTCCCCATTGTGGCTACTCGATGACCGAACTCGAACCTCGCATCTTCTCGTTTAACAATCCGGCCGGAGCCTGTCCGACTTGTGATGGCTTGGGCGTACAGCAGTTTTTCGATGCCGACAGAGTGATCACAAATACCGAGCTATCTCTGGCAGGCGGAGCTATTCGAGGTTGGGATAGACGCAATTTCTACTACTTCCAGATGCTCAGTTCATTAGCCGAACATTATAAATTTGATGTCGAGCAGCCTTATCAGCAACTCAGTGACAAGATCCAACAAATCGTGTTGCATGGCTCAGGCAAAGAAAGCATTGCCTTTAAGTACATCAATGATCGCGGCGATGTGGTGGTGCGTAACCACCCCTTCGAAGGGATCTTAAATAACATGGATCGCCGTTATCGCGAGACCGAATCAAACTCGGTACGTGAAGAGCTGGCTAAATACATTAATACTCAGGCCTGTAAAAGCTGTGGCGGTTCGCGTTTACGAGAAGAAGCACGAAACGTCTTTATTGCCGACCTTAACTTACCCACATTGACCCATTGGTCGATTGGCGAAGCGATGGAATATTTTGAGCAGCTATCCTTAAGCGGTCAGCGTGCACAAATCGCCGAGAAAATTTTAAAAGAGGTACGTGATCGCTTAGGTTTCTTGGTCAATGTCGGCCTAAATTATTTAAGCCTATCCCGCTCTGCTGATACCTTATCTGGCGGCGAAGCCCAACGTATCCGTCTGGCAAGTCAGATCGGCGCAGGATTAGTCGGCGTAATGTATGTTTTGGATGAGCCCTCTATCGGTTTGCATCAGCGCGATAACGAACGTCTGCTCAAGACTCTGATCCACCTAAGGGACTTGGGCAATACGGTTATCGTGGTCGAACACGATGAAGATGCCATTCGCATGGCAGACCATATTATCGACATCGGCCCTGGCGCTGGTGTTCATGGCGGCGAAGTGATTTGTGATGGTAGCCTCGATGACATCATCAAGTGTAAAGAGTCGGTCACTGGCCAATATATTTCAGGCACCAAGCAGATCCAAATCAGTGAAAGCCGCGCCGAATATGACCCTAACAAGGTCATCGAACTGTTTGGCGCAACGGGCAATAACCTTAAAAATGTCGACTTAACCATTCCTGCGGGTCTATTTACCTGCGTAACAGGGGTTTCAGGCTCGGGTAAATCGACGCTGATCAATGATACTTTCTACAAGATAGCCCATCGTGAACTCAATGGCGCCACGGTCGATGAACCTGCACCTTATGCTTCGGTCAAGGGTATGGATCATTGTGACAAGGTAGTCGATATCGATCAGAGTCCTATCGGTCGAACGCCGCGTTCAAATCCGGCAACCTATACCGGCATTTTCACCCCAATCCGTGAACTGTTTGCCGCCACCCAAGAATCGAGAAGTCGCGGTTACAAGCCGGGGCGTTTCTCCTTTAACGTTAAAGGCGGTCGCTGTGAGGCTTGCCAAGGCGATGGTTTAATCAAGGTTGAAATGCACTTCCTACCCGATGTGTATGTGCCTTGTGATAGCTGTAAAAGTAAGCGTTATAACCGCGAAACTCTCGAAGTACGCTACAAAGGCAAGAATATTCACGAAGTGCTGGAGATGACAGTCGAAGAGGCGCGAGAATTTTTCGATGCGGTACCTGCCATTGCGCGTAAACTGCAAACCTTAATGGAAGTGGGCTTGTCTTATATTGGCTTAGGTCAAAGTGCGACGACGCTTTCCGGCGGTGAAGCTCAGCGGGTTAAACTGGCCAAAGAGTTATCCAAACGCGATACTGGCAAAACCTTATATATCTTGGATGAACCTACTACAGGGTTACATTTTGCCGATATTCAGTTGCTACTGGATGTCTTGCATCGCCTCAAGGCTCATGGCAATACCATAGTGGTGATTGAGCATAATCTGGACGTGATAAAAACGGCCGATTGGATTATCGACCTTGGCCCAGAGGGTGGCTCAGGTGGTGGTACTATTCTGGTCAGCGGTACCCCAGAACAAGTGGCCGAACACGCAAGCTCTCACACCGCACGCTTCTTAAAACCTTTACTATAAGCCGGTGCTGTAAACTTAAGCCGAGCAAAATCTAAATAGAGTCTAACACCAGCATGATCATCACTATCATGCTGGTTGTTATTTTTCGCTTTATTTCTGCTGCTATAAACGCTAGTTTAAAAATTCAACTTATCTAACGACTCGTTTTAAATGGAATTTATCGATTTTCGTCACTCGGTCCAATCTAAGTTTTTCATACTGGTAAGCCTATTACTTGCCGCGCTAATTTCAGGTTGTTCGAGTAACCCTGTCGATTGCCATTCACCTTATCAATTGAGTTGGAGCAACCAACGTCAACTCGCCAAAGATATTAAGACGCTCAGTTCAGCGCAATTTCAAGGACGCAAAACTAACACCCAAGGGGCGGCACTGGCACGTGAATACCTTATGGTGCGCATGTTACAAACCGGCATGGAGCCTTGGAAAAATGGCTTCGAGCAGGAGTTTGAGTACGACTATCAGTTCGGTAAACGTCGAGGCATTAACCTCGTTGGCATGCAAATGGCTGACACCCCTACCAATAAATGGCGTATCGTCATCGCACATTATGATCATTTAGGACAGAAAGGTTCAAAACTCTACCCTGGCGCCGATGATAACGCGTCAGGCATTGCAGCAATGCTCGCCTTATCGACTCAAGCTTCAACCCAAGTCATGCCGACGAACCTGTTGTTTATCGCCACCGACGCCGAAGAACCAGGATTATTTGGTAGTAGTGCATTTATAGAGCAACTGACTCAATTTGACAGTGTGCCGCGCCAATCACAAATCGAACTAGTGGTGAATCTAGATATGGTGGGACGTCCAGGTAGAAACCAAAAAATATATCTGGAAGGCCGCCGTAACTTTAGCCAATTTGAACAACTCAAGAGCTTACTGCAAAACAAGGTCGGTTTATGTATTCAAGCCAATCAACCTCCTGAAGCCGGTAAATCTATTCAACGCGTCGATTGGCTACGCGCTTCAGATCACTACCCTTTCCATAAAGCCGGGGTTCCTTGGCTCTACTTCGGTGTACCACCACATGAGGATTACCATCAATCTACCGATGTCGTATCTAAGATAGATATGAATTTTTTAGCCGCTGTAACAGAAACAGCCTACCAACTGCTAGTTATTGATAGTTATCTTTTAAAAAAGTAGCTTGATCAAACGACAATTTTTTATTTTCTATTTTTATAACTRATTGTTAAATATAGATATTAAACTATAACACTCTGATTAACTGCTAAAGATCTACCATGATATAGCCAACAACTTGAGATACTGCTATAATAATCGGCTTACTGATTCGTTTTGGTACGGGAAGTCGACACGGGGTTGATTTTCTGTCTATAAAATCTTAGGTGCATTCCATGCACTTTGTTACACCACAAGGCTACAACCCATGTCATCCAGTGAAAAAACTTTCCGTGAACTCGGCCTTGCCGAGCCTTTGTTGCGTGCTCTTGACGAGCTAGGTTACGAAAAACCAACGCCAATCCAGTCTGCCAGTATCGAGCCATTAATGGCCGGTAAAGACATTTTAGGTCAAGCACAAACAGGTACCGGCAAAACCGGCGCATTCGCGCTACCGCTACTTAATGCCATTGATCCAACTGCCAATATTCCACAAATTTTAGTATTAGCACCGACCCGTGAACTTGCTGTGCAAGTTGCCGAAGCGTTTGCTAGCTACTCTAAATTTATGAAAGGCCTACACGTATTACCTATCTACGGTGGCCAAAGCATGCATCAGCAGCTTAATGCCCTACGTCGTGGTCCACAAATCATCGTTGGTACACCAGGTCGTGTGATGGATCATATGCGTCGCGGTACCCTTAAGCTTGATAGCTTGAAGGCCATGGTATTAGATGAAGCCGATGAAATGTTAAAAATGGGCTTCATCGATGATATCGAATGGATCCTTGAGCACACGCCAAAAAGTCGCCAATTGGCACTCTTCTCAGCCACCATGCCTGAGCAAATTAAGCGTGTTGCCAACAAATATTTAGAAGCCCCAACACACATTAGTATCGCTGCAAGCCATACTACGGTTGAGTCAATCGAACAGCGCTTCGTTCAAGTGTCACAACACAACAAACTTGAAGCCTTAGTGCGCGTATTAGAAGTTGAAAATACCGAAGGTATTATCATCTTCGTTCGTACCCGTAACAGCTGTGTCGAACTGGCCGAGAAACTCGAAGCCCGTGGTTATGCTTCATCGCCCCTGCATGGTGATATGAATCAGCAAGCCCGTGAGCGTGCCGTTGACCAACTTAAGCGTGGCAAATTAGATATCCTCATTGCCACCGACGTTGCGGCTCGTGGTCTTGACGTTGAGCGTATTGGTCATGTAATTAACTACGATATTCCTTACGATACTGAAGCTTACGTTCACCGTATCGGCCGTACAGGTCGCGCTGGTCGTACTGGTATGGCTATTCTATTCGTGACACACAGAGAGATGCGTATGCTACGCACCATCGAACGTGCCACGAAGAGCCGTATCTCGCCAATGAACGTGCCTAGCCCAGAAACAGTAACTGAGCGTCGTCTTTCTCGTTTAGGTGAGCAAGTGGCGAACAGTATCCAAAATGATTCTTTAGATTTCATGGAAGGCGCTGTCGCTCAACTATGTCAACAACTGGAAGTCGATACCGATATCCTAGCCGCTGCACTGTTGAATATCGTTCAGAAAGAGCGTCCACTACAGTTACCTTCTATTCAAGAGCGTCAACGCGATAGCCGTGATGAGCGTAACTCTCGTGATCGTGGTGAGCGTGGTGAGCGTGGTGAGCGAGGTTCTCGTGAACGTGGTCGTCGTGATTCACGTCCAACACCGACTAACCTAGGTCAAGCCGATACTCTTAAAGATCATCCAGATGTGAAGATGTGTCGTTACGTGCTTGATGTGGGTCGTGACCATGGTGTCGGTGTGGGTAACATCGTTGGTGCCGTAGCAAACGAAGCCAACATCGACAGCCGTTACATTGGTCAAATCCAGTTATTCGACCAAATCACTGCTATCGATTTACCAGACGGTATGCCGAAAGATGTACTGCAACACCTTAAGAAAGTACGTGTTTGTGGCAAGCCTCTAAATATCCGTGAAGCGGGTACTGAAATGGCTAAAGGTGGTGCGAGTGCTGACACTGGTCGTCCACCACGTCGTCGTAAGCCTGCTGGTGATCGTAAACCACACCGCAAAGGTGGTAAAGATAACGCTTAATTGCGGATCGTAAATGCAAAAAAGGAGCCTAATGGCTCCTTTTTATTGGGTTAAATTTCACATCTTTATACTGATTGGTAAAAACCATTAAAAAAACGGCTATCACCTAAGGCGATAGCCGTTTTTATTTCGGTTAACTAGGCTTAACAAGTCAACACATAGTTAGTTTATTTCAGGTCGAAGCGATCTAGCTGCATCACTTTCACCCAAGCCGATACGAAATCATCAACAAACTTGTTATCAGCATCGTCCGATGCATACACTTCAGCAATTGCTCTTAACTCTGAGCTAGAACCGAAGATAAGGTCAACTGGCGTCGCTTGCCACTTCAACTTACCTGATGCACGGTCATGACCAAGATAGATACCTTCTTGCTTACCATCTTTGGTCCACACTGTAGACATGTCGAGTAAGTTAACGAAGAAGTCATTGCTTAGTTGGCCAGGCTTATCGGTAAATACACCGTAAGATGAGCCATCATAGTTCGCATTAAGACTACGTAAACCACCAACCAATACTGTCATTTCAGGTACATTCAAACCCAGTAAGTTTGCCTTATCAACCAACATCTCTGTTGGTGACATGTAGCTCTCGGTAGAGTAGTAGTTACGGAAACCATCAGCATCAGGCTTAAGGTAGTTGAATGATTTCACGTCGGTTTGTGCTTGCGTTGCATCTACACGACCAGGGCTAAATGGCACAGTCACCTTATGACCCGCTTGCTTAGCCGCATCTTCAATCGCTGCTGCACCACCAAGAACAATCACGTCAGCCAAAGATACTTTGCTAGATGACTTCTTGTTGAACTTAGATTGTACCGATTCAAGCTTAGCCAGTACTTTGCTCAACGTTTTAGGGTTGTTTACTTCCCATTGATTTTGAGGCTCAAGATTGATACGAGCACCATTAGCACCGCCACGCATATCGGTTACACGGTGGCTAGATGCCGCCGCCCATGCGGTACGAATAAGATCCGCGTTACTTAGGCCAGAATCTAACAACTGCTTCTTCAGGCTAGCAACATCGCTAGCAGAGATAGTCTTACCTTCAGCCTTTGGTAATGGATCTTGCCATAACAAGACTTCGCTTGGCACTTCACTACCTACGTAACGAGCACGTGGGCCCATATCACGGTGAGTCAGCTTGAACCACGCCTTAGCAAAGGCCTTATCGAACTCAGTTGGATCTTTTCTGAAACGTTCCACAATCTTACGGAAGCTAGGATCTTCTTTCAGTGCCAAGTCAGTGGTGAACATGATAGGTGCGTGGCGCTTATTAGGAATATGCGCATCAGGCACTAAAGTCGCTGCCGCAGCATTATCTGGGACCCATTGTGTCGCACCAGCAGGACTCTTAGTTTGTACCCAGTTAAAGTTCATCAAGTTATCTAAGTAATTTGATGACCATTGTGTTGGGGTTACAGTCCAAGCACCTTCTAGGCCACTAGTAGTGGTATCGGCACCCACACCTGAACCACACTTGTTCTTCCAACCTAAACCTTGATCTTCAATCGCCGCAGCGGCAGGCTCTTTACCGATACAATCTTTAGGCTTTTTAGCACCGTGGGCCTTACCTAAGGTGTGACCACCCGCGATAAGCGCAACGATCTCTTCGTCGTTCATCGCCATACGACCGAAAGCCATTCTGATATCTTCAGCGGCTAATAGTGGATCAGGCTTACCATGAGGACCTTCTGGGTTAACGTAGATTAAGCCCATTTCAACCGCGGCTAACGGCCCTTTTAACTTACCTTTTTTATCACGACGCTCATCTTTCAGCATCGCAGTTTCTGGCCCCCAGTAAACTAAATCTGGTTCCCAATCATCGGTACGGCCGCCAGCAAAACCAAAGGTCTTAAAGCCCATAGATTCAAGTGCAACGTTACCCGACAGCACCATCAAGTCAGCCCAAGATATCTTACGACCATACTTTTGCTTGACTGGCCAAAGTAGACGACGAGCTTTATCTAGGTTGGCATTATCTGGCCAGCTGTTGAGTGGGTCGAAACGTTGTTGACCACCAGAAGCACCACCACGACCATCGTTGACACGATAAACACCGGCACTGTGCCATGCCATACGGATCATTAATGGGCCATAATGCCCCCAATCTGCAGGCCACCAGGCTTTAGAGTCGGTCAATGTGGTTTGAATGTCTTTTTTCAGTTGAGCAAGATCGATCGTCGAGAATTCTTTTGCATAATCAAAATCTTCCCCATAAGGATTTGACTCTGCACCATGTTGACGTAATGGGCTTAAATTCAGTTGATCAGGCCACCAAAATTGATTGGTTTTAGCCTCTGCTGCTACAGGTGTTGATAAGGTGGCCGTCGACAATGCAACTGAAAGTGCTGCAGCAACGGGGAGCATCCTTTTAATCATAATAATTCCTCACTTTAGAATGTGCTCATAAATAAACTTCCTATTTAGAATAGAAATGAGAATTATTTTTGACTAATTGATTAGATTGAAGATAATGTTCAATAAATTCAATCGTTATCAAAATGACAAACAAATATCATTTAAAACAATGAATTAAAATGAAAAAAGCGAATATTCACTCGTTACAGAAAGGCCGGGGTGATAAAAATAAAACTGCATTTATGTTAATGTACTAATCTATTGAATTAGATTGATTTTTTAACTTATCACTGCCGTGATATACATTTGGTAACCTAATGATCTCAATAAAACAGCTCTGTTATGCGTTGGCACTGGAAAAGACCCTGCACTTTAAAAAAGCCGCCGATGCCTGCAACGTGTCACAGTCAACTTTAAGTACGGCCATAAACGAGCTTGAAAAGCAGTTAGGACTGATGATCTTTGAGCGTAATAACAAACAAGTATTGGTTACCCACGAAGGTCAAATTATCTTGGCTAAAGCCAAGAAAGTGAAGCTGGAAATGGATGAGTTATTACAACTGTCACGCACCAACAAACAACCGTTTAGCAGTCAAATGACCCTAGGAGTGATCCCTACAATTGGCCCCTATTTACTGCCAAAAGTCCTACCCGAATTAAGAAAGCAGTACCCCGAATTCAAGCTTAAGATCATCGAAGATCAATCACAGAACCTAGTGGATATGCTTAGAGATGGTGAAATCGATGCCGCGGTATTAGCCTTGCCTTTTCCCATCGACGGATTAATGAGTTTCGATTTTTGGCAGGAAGATTTTTACTGGGTTAGCCATAAAGACGAATGCTCAAGCCAGATGCAAGAGATCACCAGTGAAGAGTTAGAAATCAAAAAACTTATGCTGCTCAAAGATGGTCACTGCCTGAAAGAGCATGCCCTTGCAGCCTGTAGTCTACAAAAACAGAATCAAGAGTCAGAGTTTGACTCGGCAAGTTTACATACTTTGATCCAGATGGTCGCAGGCAAACTGGGCAGCACATTAGTCCCACAGATGGCCTTAGATCAGCTTATCTATAACGAGTCTGAGCTACGCGCTATTCACTTGAACGAACCTGGTCCGCACCGCACCATTTCATTAGTGATCAGACCCAATTATGTTAGAACCAATGAAATCACCCTGCTAAAACGCCTATTCAATAATCAGCTCACCCAAAAATGCGCTCAGGATTAAGCTAGCAAAGCTTTATCAATCAGCAAACTCAGTAACAGCACTTTAGTATTATGGTCTTGCGTATAAGTTATTGTTAATAATAACTACTCACGATAAAACAGGCACAGCTAAAACTGCCTGCCGAACAACTTCGTTTTGTATCTCCAGTTGTGGCAAAACAAGGTAAATCTATTTATTCAATTATATAGGGATAAAAAATGACAAGGATGATCCTCGCACTGACACTACTGTCTATCACTAGCTTTAGCTACGCTTCCAGTCTGCCTGAATGTGACACCTCTGAGTGCAAAGAGTATTTCAAGGCCTATAAAATCTTAACTAAGCGCGGCCACTCCGATGCTATGGCTACCCTTGGAGAGCTTTACTACGCTGGATATGGCACAGAAAAAGACCCAGAACAGGCACTAAAATGGTTTAGGCGCGCGGCAAAATTCGGCAATACCACAGCACAATACAAAGCCGGTGTCATGTATTTACAAGATACTGACGAGCAAGATATCGATAAAGGCATCACACTGCTAAAACGCAGCACTAAAGTCGACTTTTCACCCAGCGCATTCGTGTTAGGTAAAGTCTACCTGAGTAATGACTTGGGCAAACAAGACTTAGCAGAAGCAGATCATTGGCTGGCGAAGGCTTATGAACTAGACAACAAACAAGCACAATATTTCTCAAAAAAACTCAAAAGCTCACCTCAAGGTGAAACCTTAGCTTTGCCCGCACTCTACGCCTTAATCGATGCCGATAAATCGGTGCCAAGCGGAAGCCCGGCTCCTGTGGGAGAGATGGAAACCATTACTGTTACCGCGCCTGACTATAATCGCTATTTCAATGATGAAATTGCCCGCCTAAATAACAGTCGCCCCGATACCGAAACGGGCACAGGCTCAAATATTGCGGGCCGCACCTGTGCTGAGATGTGGGGTTGTAGCTCTGAAGCTGATAGCTTACGAATCCGTGATGTGATGCTATCGGATTGGGGACTTGAAACCCTGTCATTTAGGATCGATGAACGTTAATTATCGAATATTGCAGACATAAAAAATCCAAAAGAGGCTGTTTCGCCTCTTTTTATATTCTACTCGACTTATATTCTTCTCGACTACAGACGATCAAAGTCAACCTTGTAAGCAAGCGCATCGCAGCGTAAAAATGCTTCGCACGAGTCATTAAGCTGATGATCGACACATTCCATCATGACTATGCCATTAGCCCCGAGGCGCTGCGCTTTGTATTTCAAGTTACCCATGAGCATAGACTCACTCGGTTCAGGCTGATGAGTTCGCCTACGGCAATAAGAAGAAGTTACTTTGCCTAATGGCTCCGCCTTATAGCGGGTTATCTCGGTTAAAGAGTATTCTTCAACCTTATAGGTCTTCAATGCCTCCTCGGGAGATGGATTAACACTGGCATTGATACGCATCGTCGAACATCCCGACAAAAAGGCAATACCGAGAAAAACAATCGCCAAATTACTCCATTTATCATCATCCATAAATTCACTTATCCTTTTATCAATCGATACGACGGATCCCCTTACTAGCCTCTTCAGATAACGCTTTGGCACATTTCTGACAGATGCAAACTGTTGACGGAATGTTTTTGGAATCTACCACCGTTTTCGGCGCAAAAACCTGAAAATGACACCAACAATCTTCTGCCGTTGCCCCATCGGCGACAGCACAGCCATTAAGACCGCTACACAAAGGACAATACTTATCTTGCTCTGGCATAGTTAATATAAAAAATGAGTGTCAGTTTTTTACGCTAACACTCAGTTTATGAAACAACAAATACTTTAATAAGCTACTGTTTCACTGGGTTAATCGGGAAAGCTTTGCTACCTAATACTGCACTGCCACTAAGGCTCTCACCATAGTAGCCCTGATGCTTATGGTATTTCTGTTGTAGGGCCTGGATATCACCTTTATATCTAGGATCTTGTGGCCGCTCATGAGACACCACAAAGGCTGCTACATCCCACGCCTGCTGGTTAGTTAGCTGAATACTCTTACCTAACGGCATATTTTCATAGATAAAATTAGCCGCCGTATTCACTCTATGCATACCCGCACCCCAGTTGAAACTATTGACTCCCCACAAAGGTGGCAGACTATAAACCCCAGCAATCTCTAACCCTTGCCCTTGATCGCCATGACAAGACTGACAATGCGCCTGATACACTTCGGCCCCCCGCTCTGGCGAGTATGCAAGTTCTGGCTTAGGGATCGCAGGAAAACCTCGACCCGGCAATTTAGCCCGCTCGTCCACCGTCATCGCACTGGCAATCACTTCCGGTAAGACAAAATCGTCTCGCTTTCCGCCTTTGAGCAATTCGGCATCGGATAATTCAGGAACCTTGCCGGCCACTTTGTACTTGTCCATTAAACCGCTCATGGCCAACCAATAAGAATAAGCAGATAAAGCAACTAACTCTTCACTGCCCGCTTGCGGAGCCTTGCCATTCATCGAATAAGTAAAGCAGCCTTGGATCCGCTCTTGGTAACTATTCACTTTATCGTTTTTCTTGCGATAAGCAGGATAAGCTAAATAGGCGGCCCACAAAGGCGAAGCATTGGCTTTACGCCCGGCATCCATGTGGCAATTTGAACAGTTCAGTTCATTGCCAACGTATTTACCTCTAAGCTGCTGGGTATCGACAAATAAGCGATAACCCAATCTCACTTTATCTCCAAACGCGCCTTGAGGAATATCTACCAATTCGTCGGGCTGCAGGTAATCAGTACTCGCTACGGGGGCGAGTTTTAATTCGGCTTGCTTATCGGGCAACGCAGTTTGATTAGTCTCAGCGGCACTCGGGTTCGACACCGTCACTAGGCTAAGTCCCGCTAACCCAAGGGTTAAGCTCAGCAGTGAGTTAAATTGATTCATTGTTGGCTCCCCTTATTTAATTTCAGCAAAATATTTGGCTAATTCATCAATCTCTTTAACCGTGAGTTTTTTAGCAATATTGCCCATCATATTATCGGCATCACCGCTTCGAGTTTCCGCCTGCCAAGCGAGCAACTGAGTTTTAATGTAACTGGCTTGCTGCCCTGCTAAACGTGGAAACTGACCGCCACCCAGCCCAGAGGGACCATGACAAGTCACACAAGCGGGAATCAATCTGTCCCAATCACCTTGATATACGAGCTTGATTGTTGGATTGGCATACACTGCCGACTCGCCACGTAGATGTGGCGTCACTAAAGCCACCTCTTGAGATGAAAAATACTGAGCAACTTGTTCTATCGCATCGCCCTGTAACGTCATCGACATGGGTGCCATTGTGGCATTTTGGCGCTTACCGGTTTGAAACAACTTAATTTGCTGACTGATATATTCTGCCGATAATCCAGCGAGTCGAGGCCCTAAAGGTTCAACCCCCTGACCGGTTGGGCCATGACAACTACCACACAGCTGCGCCGATGGCGGCATCGCCACAGGCTCGGCCATCAGTGGCAGCGAGAAAAAGAGTAAAACCGAACTGATTATAAATGCTCTCATGTAAACCTCCTTATTTAGGTCTCTTGAGCTTTTTTGTTGTTATACGTTCGCAGGTTCAGCCACTTGACGCTGTGCCGAAACAAGGCAAAAAATTAACCATGCAATTATTCTACATTAGATTTTTTTAATGCAATAGTCGTAGGCGATATTTTCTGAACATACAATGGACTTTTACTCTGCCAACCTATCACCGTTAAAAACCAAATAGGCTTAGGAATGAATAAGCTAAAACCCTCGGAGCCTAGCTACATTTAACAAATTAAATCGCTCAGATAATCATAGAAGGGATATGGTAATAAGATAATTGAATGAGCGAGAAAACCAGCTTATTTTGATTAAGATCAGCCGCTACAAACAACAACGCCCCAGCAGCAAGCTGAGGCGTTAAATTATGCTAATAATGCGGCTGACTTATTTTCCAGGTCTGACGCCTAATGTATGGCAAATCGCATAGGTTAACTCGGCACGGTTTAAGGTGTAGAAATGGAAATCCTTCACCCCTTCACGAGACAATACTTTCACCATATCAATAGCTACGTTAGCCCCCACCAATTGACGGGTCGAAGGGTCGTCATCTAAGCCTTCAAACTGCTTATGTAACCACGTCGGAATCGACACATTGGTCATACCGGCGAAACGTTTTAACTGCTTGAAATTAGTCACAGGCAAGATTCCTGGTACGATTTCAACATCGATACCTGCCGCCACACAACGGTCACGAAAACGCAGGTAAGACTCTACATCAAAGAAAAATTGCGTGATCGCGCGGTTAGCACCGGCATCGATCTTCTTCTTCAAATTGATTAAATCTGCCTGAGCATTGGTAGCATCTGGGTGTCCTTCAGGATATGCCGCCACCGAAATATCGAAGTCGGCTACCGAACGCAACAAGCGTACTAAGTCATTGGCAAAACGAGTGGGCTTTGGACTGCCTTCAGGTAAATCTCCACGTAGCGCAACGATATCGCGAATGCCAGAATTCCAATAATGCTTAGCCAAGTTAACCAACTCTTCATCGCTTGCATCGACTAAGGTCAAGTGAGGTGCTGCAACCAAGTCGGTTTCTTTTTGAATGCGCTCGATAACGCTATGAGTACGGTCACGTACACCCGAGTTTGCCCCATAGGTGACCGAAACAAACTTAGGGTTGAGTGGTGCAAGGCGTCTGATCGAATTCCATAAGATGGTTTCCATCTCTGGAGATGAAGGCGGGAAAAATTCAAATGACACGTTGATATCACCATTGAGCTCAGACAAGCTTTGGTTCAACGAGTTTGCATGTTGCGCGTGGTGAAAAGCCATCTCTATTTTCCTCAGACGTTCGATAAAATTATTAAATGGACGTTTGGACGTCTATATGTCCATATAATAGAGAAGCTCTGGATGAAGTCAAGCCTAAAAATTGACTCAAATATAAATTCTCTGTTTATAAGATAGACCTAAGGGTTGATCGCGCCATGATCTTTGGTAATTGTCGCTAAACAGCGCAGCCATAAATACAAAAAAGCCCCACCTCTGGGGTAACCAAAGGCGGGGCTTTCAGTTAAAGCGTTTTATTCTTGTAACAGATCGCGACAGATCTGTACCAGATCCGATTGCACTGCTGCTGCGGTCACTTCACGACCCGCGCCAGGACCACGAATGATCAAAGGGTTGGTCTGATAAAAATCACTGGTGATCACAAACACGTTATCCCCAGGCGTTAAGTTAGCGTAAGGATGTACGCTATCCACCCACTCAATACCTACCTGCGCCTTCAACTCGCCATCGAGACAGTCGAGCGAAGCCACATAACGCAGTACCTTATTTTGCTCGGCAGCAGCCTGATATTGCCTAAACATCTCATCATCGAGTTCAGGCATCCGTTGCATAAATTCACTTAACTTAATATCAGCCAAATGACCCGGCACTAAGGATTGCAATTCAATATTATCGAGCTCGATGTCATAGCCAATCTCACGAGCCAGAATCAATAATTTACGCTGCATATCGCGGCCAGAAAGATCATCACGCGGATCAGGTTCGGTGATCCCCAAGCCTTTGGCTTCTAACACCAATTCTGAAAACGGTTTCTTGGCATCATAATTTTCAAACAGCCAACATAAAGTCCCAGAAAAAATCCCACCAACGGCCTTGATACCATCGCCACTGTTATGCAAGTCGTTTAGCACATGTTGTACTGGCAAACCCGCACCACAACTGGCGTTGTAACGCCAAAATAGACGGCGGTTACCCAACTGCTGCTTGAGTTCTTGATAGAAAGCCAATGGCCCAGAACCGGCTAATTTATTGGCGCTGACAATATGTATACCACGAGCAAAAAACTCAGGATATTGCAGGGTCAAATCGGCACTAGCACTGATATCCAGAGCGATAATCTCATCACAATCAAGATTCTGTAACTGTTCAAACAGATGATTATATTGCCAAAGAGTCGCACCCTGCTCGAACTGTTGTTTCCAGTTATTAATGTCAATATCGGTTTCACTTAACAGGGCTTTCTTAGAACTCAACAAACCGACCAATTCGACACTGACTTCCAGCTCACGATTAAGCGAAGGACGTGCACGCTTAAATAGTTCAATCCAAGCTTCGCCGATATTGCCAATCCCCAGTACCAATACGCCAATACGTTTGCGCGGGCCGGCACAGCGACGATGAACTTTTTGAGTCAGTAAATTCACCTGAGACTTAGGCACTAAAGTCACTAAACTCAAACCATCATTACATAATGGATGGGCATCACGGCTCAGTAATCGAGCAAAACCACGACGATATAAATTGGCATCGGCGCTAACTAAGGCCACCAGACCAAGGTCATCTCGTGCTTGTATCTCTTCGATGCCGAGCAGTTGTTGATGGGCATTAAATATTGCCAATGCTTGCTTTTGGTTTTCATGGGTGAAAGCCAGTTCGACACGGCCATTAGCCAGCGACCAATATGCCAAGGGCGTTAATCCCGCTTCAGCAAAACAATTAAGCAGCTGCGGCAAATCGGCAGTTAAACTCAGACTAAACAGTGACACACTCGGCAAGCTAGTGACCACAGGCGCGCTCGCCTGAGAGCTTTTAGGTGCTATCAAAGTAAAGTCGGTGTGCGGAGCGTAACTCGAACGCACCGCTAGACTCACTTGAGTATCAAACAACGGCTGCAAGGTACGGTTATGCAACACTGGAGAGCCAAGGTGCGCAAGACGATTAGCCTCTGTCAACGACATGCTTTTAAGCAGCTTAGCGTCATTAATGCGATTCGGATCGGCATTAAATACCCCTTCGACATCGGTCCAAATCGTAACCCGTTCAATATTGGCTAAACTGGCAAATAACGTGGCGCTAAAGTCAGAACCATTACGACCGAGCAGTAAGGTGTCTCCTTTATCGTTGGCACAGATAAAGCCAGTGATCACCAAACGCTCATTAGGGTGCGCTTCAAGTAAGCTGTGCACTTTCTGCTTAGATTGCTCAATACGGATCTGTGGTACGGCGCCTTCGTCGGCCACCAATAAGGTGCGAGCATCGACATCAGAAGCAGCAACGCCGGACTCCCGCAACAGAGCAGCGAGTAATCTTGATGACCAACGCTCACCAAAACTCACCACCTGATTACGTTGATAATCGTTAAGCTCGTTAATTGAAAGCAAGCTGCCAAGCTGAGCTTTATCGGTAGATAAACGCTCGCGTAAACTACGCGCCTGTTCATTTGAAAGCAGTTGCTCAATCAGGTTTTGCTGATAATTAATCAGCACTTGCAGCTCTTCTTGCCATAGCTGTTTGCTATCGCTCAGCTCCAGTAGTTTATATAAGAAGTTGGTACTTTTACCTGCAGCAGATACCACAATAAGATCGTCGCTATGACCATGAGTCAGTAATATATGAGCGACTCGGCGGTAACAATCTGCATCCGCTAAACTCGATCCACCAAATTTATGCAAATGACAACGTGTCATTTTGTGCTCCCTAATACCTTTAACAACTGACTGCATGAGCAGCATCGAGTCCCGCTTGAATATCTGCCACCAGATCTTCACCATCTTCGATACCCACTGACAAGCGGATCAGCGTATCTTTTACACCCGCTTCGAGACGAGCTTCTCTTTCCATGGCTCTGTGAGTCATAGTAGCAGGAACCGCCACTAAGCTCTCCACTCCACCGAGACTTTCTGCCACAGAAAAACAACTTAATTTATCTAAAAATGCCACTAATTGATCTTCACTACCTTTGAGCTCAAAACTCAGCATGGCGCCGAAGCCTTTTTGTTGCTTAGCGGCAATCTCATGACCTGGATGATCCTTAAGGCCTGGGTAATACACTTTTTCGACCGCTTCATGACGGGTCAGCAGCGCCAACACTTTTTCCGCATTCGCCTGGTGCTCTCGAATTCGCAGCGCTAAGGTACGCAAGCCACGCAAGGTTAAATAACTATCGAACGCTGAGCCAGTTAAACCTAATGTGTTCGACCACCAATGCAACAGCTCACCCACTTCGGCGTCTTTAGCCACAACTGCACCACCAACCACATCACTGTGACCATTAATATATTTGGTTGTGGAATGAATCACGATATCGGCACCCAATAATAAGGGTTGCTGCAAGATAGGCGACAAGAAGGTGTTATCGACCACCACTTGCGCACCCACCTTATGGCTGGCCTCGGCAATGGCGGCTATATCGACAACACGCAATAACGGATTCGATGGCGTTTCTAGCCACACCATTTTCGGCTGCTGAGCAATGGCATCGGCTAAAGCCTGACTGTCGGTTTGATCCACCACAATCAGTTTAAATGCCCCTTTCTTGGCCAAATTGGTAAATAAGCGATAGCTGCCACCGTAGCAATCGTGGGGCACAATCAGCAGATCTTCAGGCGTTAATAGACTGGTTACCAGAGTGATCGCCGCCATTCCGGTACAAGTGATCACGCCTGTCGCACCTTGTTCTAATTCGGCAATGGCATCACCTAAAATCGAGCGAGTCGGATTTCCTGAGCGACTATAATCGAAATCACGGGGATTTTTATGACCGTCGAAGGAGTAATTGGTGGATAGATAGATAGGCGGAACCACAGCACCGTGTTGAGTATCTGACTCAATTCCCCTGCGAACCGCTGCGGTAGCTAATTTACGCTCTGTCATCTTACTACTCCTAAAATCGAAACTCGGTCAATCTTTATTCAAAAAGAGATGTCTGGACGTCTAAATGTACCTAAGCCAAGCATGAGCGTCAACATATTTAGACGTGTAGACGTCCACACATTTAGAAATCTATTTGCATTTGTCAAAAATTAAAGGCAATAATTTGACTGTAATTTGTAAGGGTATAAAATCTGCCCCGAATTTTTAGAATTTACAGGTGAGTCAATGACTGAGTGGAATGGCGATTACATCAGCCCTTATGCTGAACATGGTAAGAAGAATGAACAGGTAAAAAAAATTACCGTTTCAATTCCTCTAAAAGTGCTGAAGGTATTAACCGACGAACGCACTCGTCGTCAGGTGAATAACTTACGCCACGCCACTAACAGTGAATTACTCTGCGAAGCCTTTTTACATGCTTACACGGGTCAACCGCTACCTCACGATGATGACTTATCTAAAGATAAGCCAGACAGCATTCCAGCGGAAGTAAAAAAACTCATGACCGAAATGGGCATCGAATGGGAAGAACTGGAGTAATCCAGAAACTCACCAATGTGCTAACGTTAAAAGGGATCATCACTGATCCCTTTTTTGTTTCAACAATCCACTTTAAATAGTAATAATCCATTAAGGAAGTGACGATGGCCGATCTGGTTTTTGATCCTAGCATCATAGCACTGGCCTCTTTTATCATATTCCTCGGAGCTTTGACCCAAAGCCTTATCGGTTTTGGCTTAGCCGTGGTCGCATCACCGTTACTCTATCTTGTCGAGCCTGAGCTGGTTCCCGTGCCCATCATCGTCATGGGTTTTTCAATTTCACTACTTACCC
This sequence comes from Shewanella sp. Isolate11, assembly GCF_022398315.1. Lineage (GTDB taxonomy): Bacteria > Pseudomonadota > Gammaproteobacteria > Enterobacterales > Shewanellaceae > Shewanella. The sequence continues at coordinate 293,581 of NZ_JAKEVF010000001.1, read as the reverse complement.
TATTTAGAGAACGCGGTGGACTTGAATTTAACGGTCTTCAATATGCTCTGCTAGGCCGATTACCTGGCGGAATTCTCGGTGCCGCCTTACTGGTACTGGCACCACAAGCTATTTTAGGGTTGGCTATCGCCAGCATCGTTGCCCTTGCAGTGATATTAAGCATCTTCAAATTTACCGCGCCCATCACCCGCACCAGCCTGTTTACCGCTGGGTTTCTCTCAGGCGTCTTTGGCACTATCGCAGCCATAGGTGGACCTCCATTGGCTATCTTACTGGCAGGTAAAGATGCAAAACAGTTTCGAGCCGCGCTATCAGCCTTTTTCATCTTTAGCTCAACCATCGCCTTGATCATCTTAAGCTTCGCTGGACTGGTGACCATTCATCATTTCTTTTTATCGGCCTTGTTACTACCCTCGGTGATATTGGGCTATCTGGTCGCTAACCGCTTGGTCGGCCGAGTCGATAAACAGAAAATTAAAATACTCACCTTATTTCTCTGTAGCTTGAGTGCAATTTTGTTAGCCAGTAAGTCGATTGTCGCACTGGCTAACTAAACCTGTCTTGAATTATTGCAGCAGAATGAGCGGCTAAAAATGGTAAGAAGTTTGAATCACGCCACCTAAGGTATCTTCACTTCCCACTAAGCCACTCAGATCAAAATTGAAGGTATTACCGATAGAAAAACCGGTACCGAATGAGTAAACATCTTCAGAAGCATCTTTTAAATCATGACGATAGCCTAAACGCAAAGCGATCCACCCCATAGGTCTAAGTTCACCACCCACACGCCAATATTGAGTATCAGTCTCGTTACTGAAACGCTTATTACTGTTGAGGTCTAAATCAGTGGTCAAGGTATAACTGTTGCCTTCATAGGCAACCCCTGCGGTATAAAGTGGTTCAACGTGATAGGTAAATTCACGATTAAAGTTATTAACGGTATCAACATTATTACTAATCATATTGCGGCCAGACAAACCCACAATAATGTTTTCACTCGGCTGCATGGCGACACCTAAATCGAGGTTTAAACTGGTATCGTCATCGTGATATTTTTCATTATCAAAATCCCCAGAATCAAAATTATTGGCGTTCACCGCATAATTGTAGGTATCGACACGCTGAAACTTAGGTGATATCCCCACCGCGATTGGCATATTCACTATCGACAGCGGAAAACTCAGTGCGACACCTAACTCAGACACACCAGCAGCGACGACAATCCCTTCAGAATCGAGATCCGGGATGGTTCGGGTACTAGTGGAAAGATTTTGTAATGTATCGATATCAGATTGAGCGATATCGGTCATGCCTATAGCATCGATATAGGTCTTATAAAATATCGCCATTGGCATCTTTTCAGTGGGAATAACGATAGACATGCCCAAACCAGCACCAACGATGCCCATTTCACCATCCAATCCCTGCAAGTCATCGATTAAGCTCGCGCGGTAGCGATCAATTGCCGCCGAATCATTAGCACTTATGGCGTCATCTAGTCTATCGTAAGAGTCTTGAAGATCATCGAATTTATCATTGAAACTATTAAGGTTTGTCGCTTCTGCGGCAATCATCGGCAACATCATCAGTCCGCTTGAACTGTCATATTGCGGTGCATGCACGGCCAATAATGCCGGATTAATAAAAGCCGCACCTTCCCGATTCGAGGCAGCTACAGCCGAGCCGCCCATTGCGACGCTACGAGCTTCATAATATTGCTGACCAGCCGATGAAGTGACAGAAAAAACACACAATAGCAATGCGAATAATGCAGTAAAGAGCTTCATTCTATATTCCCTAATCGTTATTGTTTTAATGATCGTGCAGCGAGATTTAAAAATAGTCCATTATGAGCAACTTTGGAGTTCTCAAACTTAAAAAATCACAAAATTATTCTAACAAAATCTGATTACAGTTTGATAACAATCCGTCACAACCTCTCCCACCATAATAAACAATCTGCATTACCCCGCCTTAATTTAGTGCCTGCTAAACTAATAATCTGTGAACTAAATCATCGTGATTTTTGCACCTCACTCCTCTACCCACTATAAAAATGAAATTAAAAAATAAATATAAACATACACTTAAATAATATCAATTAGATTTTTATTAATGATATTTTTATCAATTAGATTTTTTTAATGAAAGTGATCAACCTCAAATTAACATCTAAATCCTTTTGATAAATTTTCCAACAAGAAACAAACATCTTGTTTCATATCAAATAGGCCATTTCCAGAAATGGCTAAGGAAAAGATGATGAATAACCTGCTTAAACTGACAACCTGCTTAATGCTCACTCTCTCACTCGGCGCGCAAGTCTACGCCGCCGATGGCGGAAACCCTAAAAAAGGAAAACACCTCTACAAAAAACAATGCAAAGTCTGTCACAGCGAAGGTGACACCGCTGGAGAACTCACCCCCATGAGCAAAACCATGAGCCAATGGGATCGCTTCTTCGAACGAGATATGCATAAAAAAGATCCACAAGTATTTGAAAAAATATCGGAAAAAGATCGCTTAGATATTCAACAGTTCCTTTATGACCATGCGGCCGACTCAGATCAGCCTCAAACCTGTGGTTAACCAAAGCGCCCTCATTTAATGCATCTTGATCCATAGGGAGAGATCCAATGCGTACTCTACTTTCACTATTAATTGCCAATGCGTTAGCGTTTTCTGGCAGCGTTTATAGCGCAGAGCAAGAACAACAAAAAATCGACCAACTCAAACAACAACTGGCAGAATTATCTGAAGAAATCGAAGATCTAAATAGCCGTGTAGATAAAAACGAACGTCACACTTCCCTCGATAGACTCGAAATCACCGGTGATTTTCGAACAAAAGCCCATTCACTCCATTACCGCAATGTCACCTGGAATCCAGCGATCAAAGTCGACTTCAACGACTTTGGCCAAAAAGCTATGTCGGGTGCCTTTGGTATGCCCAGCGATCCAGACTCACCATTAGGACAGATGTTAGCCGCAAATCCATCGCTGGCTAGCGCATTTCAAAGTGGCATGTTGCAAGGTGTAATGCCTTACGTCCTAGCCCCAAGTAACACCCAAGATATCGACAACGATATTTTGTATACCACTCGTTTGCGCCTAAACCTCAAAGCTAAGGTTTGGGACAATGTTGGATTTGCCGGGCGACTCAGTATGTATAAAAACTGGGGCGACTCAACAGGCACCCAAGTGTTTGATTCTTGGCGTTCATTTACTATGGACGGCACCAGCAGCGGCAACACTAGCGGCGATTGGCTCAGAGTCGAACGCGCCTATTTCGACTGGAAAAACATCGGTGGATCAAATACCTACTTATCTATCGGTCGTCGCCCCTCGACTTACGGCCCACCATCCCACTATAGAGAAAACGAAAAACGCGGCGGTACACCTTCAGGCCATTTAGTGAACTTCAATTTCGACGGTGCCACCCTTGGCTATAACTTGGGCGATATCACAGGTATCGAAGGCCAAGTAGTGCGCTTCTGCTATGGCCAAGGTTTCGAGTCCCAATGGGGTAATGGTGAAATGTTTGGTGACATAGTCACTAAAGATACTCACCTTGGTGGTTTTAATATTGATGCCATCAATGATGGTAATCACTTCCTGCAATTCACCCTGTTTGGCGCCAAAGACATCAACGATGGCTTTAAAGGCACCATGGCATTTCCAACTCAATTGGCGGGAATTTTTGCTCCCACCATGTATCAAGACTTACAAAAGTTCAGCAACTTCAACTTCCAAACCCGAGTTCAGCCTAGCGGTGTCATTGGCGATATGTACTTAGGTGGCGTTGGCTATGCCTATGAAAGTGATGAAGAGATGAAGTTCTTCGCCTCTCTAGGTTGGACGCGCGCCGAAGGTAACGGCAATGCCGGTATGTTTGGCGGCATGTTAAGTGATGCCATATTCGAAGCACAGCTGAATGCCGATGGCAGTGAAATAATCATGATGCCAAGTGCGGCCGACAGTGACGATAGCAAAGATGGTTATGGGGTTTATGTGGGTATTCAAATCCCAGCCCCGTACGGTAAATTCGGCTTGGAATATAACTATGGCTCCAAGTATTGGACACCTTTTACACAAGCTCAAGATGACCCAATTGGCAGTAAATTAGCTACCCGTGGTCACGTCGCAGAAGCCTACTATATGTTTGATATCAACCCTCGAATGTTCATCAAACTCGCAGGACTCTATTACGACTATGAGTACACAGGTAGTGGGACACCTGTGGGGGCTCCGCAGAAGATAGATGATGTCATTCAAGGCACCGCTTATTCCATGCTGCCTGTTGTCGATACTGCCTACGATGTTAACGCATCGCTAGTGGTTAATTTCTAAATCTACACTCCCTCGGCTTCGGCCGAGGATAGGGACTATTCGATGAAAACACGACTCTATTTTGTTTCGATGATTACCGCAGTGGGTTTAGCCGTCGCCAGCTTTAATTCCGCCGCCGAAAATCCACACAAGCAAGTGCTACAGGGGCCATTTACTCAAGGTTCGCAAGTAACACAGCAATGTATTAGCTGTCATGAAGAACATGCTAAAGACTTTATGAAATCCTCCCACTGGACCTGGGAACTTGAACAGGAATTACCCGGAAGAACCGTTAAACGCGGCAAGAAAAATGCCATCAATAACTTCTGTACGTCTATTTCAGGAAATGAACCAAGATGTACCAGTTGTCATGCTGGCTATGGTTGGAAAGACAATGACTTCGACTTTACCGATATGACCAAGGTCGATTGCCTTGTGTGTCATGACACCACAGGAACTTATGTCAAAGATCCCGCCGGTGCAGGCGAAGTCTTGGCTAAAGTAAACTTGGAACGTGTGGCGCAAAATGTGGGGACTCCGGTACGAGATAACTGCGGAACCTGCCACTTTTATGGTGGCGGCGGTGATGCGGTTAAACATGGTGATTTAGACTCATCTATGGCCTACCCTGACAAGACAACCGACGTTCACATGGATAGCGACGGTAATGACTTCCAATGTCAAACCTGTCATGCCACCGAGAAACACCAAATCAGTGGTAATGCCATGGGTGTCTCGCCAGGTGGCACTAACGATATTGGCTGTGAAAACTGTCATGATAGCGCGCCGCACAGTAACAAACGTCTCAACACCCATACTGCCAGCGTGGCTTGTCAGACTTGCCATATTCCTTTCTTCGCTCGTAACGAGCCCACTAAGATGAGCTGGGATTGGTCAACAGCAGGCAGTGATCAGCCAGAAACCGTAGACGAATACGGCAAGCATACCTTTATGAAAAAGAAAGGCAGTTTCGTTTGGCAAAAGATGGTTCAACCAGAATACGCTTGGTATAACGGCAAGGCCGATGCCTACATGGCGGGTGACAAGATGGATCCAAGCAAGGTGACCAAACTCAGTACACCACTGGGCGACATCCAAGATCCTAAGGCCAAGATCTACCCCTTTAAAGTACATAGAGGCAAGCAGATTTATGACAAGAAACTAAACATTTTTGTCACTGCCAAGGTCTATGGTAAAGGCGGTTACTGGAAAGACTTTGACTGGGATAAAGCCGCAAAACTAGGTATGGAAGCAAACCAAGCCCTCGCCGAAAAAGGCATAAGCTACAGTGGTGAACATGGTTTTGCTGCAACCGAAATGTGGTGGCGAATCAACCATATGGTTTCACCTAAAGATCAAGCGTTGCAATGTAACGACTGCCACAACAAAGGCACTCGTATGGATTGGCAGGCGCTAGGTTACCAAGCTGACCCAATGAAACACAAACAAGGACAGCGTCACGCTAAATAAGCGTTCAACTTCACGTGACTCTGATAATCACTATGGCTCTGACACTCGCCAGAGCCATATTATGCCAATCCGTATAATCCCTTTGATACCATAGAAATCTTCAGTGATCCCCCCTCTCAGGAGTCTTAACTGAACTCTCAATTCGCCTTTTATTACCGACAAACCAACTGGGTAGTTATGCAGTTAATATAAATTATAAATCAACACATTTCGCAACCTATCAGAAACAGATGCAGCATAAATACTAAGCAATTGTATTAACTGTATAAACTAATAATAATTTGAAAACAGTTTGTTAATACATAAGCGATCGCTAATGATATTTAAAACAACCCACTACAGGGACATCAAACATATTTTTCAAAGCATTTACATTTAGCTTGATTATTAAAAAATCGTCATCGATTTGCCATGTAAATAGTGATCTAAAACACATCTAAAACTGTACAATCTTTGCATGATAACAAAAGGAGGTAGGGATGATTAAAATCCGATTTTTATATATAAATTAGAATGATTTGTCAGATTTACACACCTTTTTGTTAATGGTAATGTTAACGAATGAAAATTTGTATAAATAGGTAATTTAGGCTGATATGTTGTCCTGGGCCCAAAAATAATGACTCAATCGTTTCGTCTTTTATTTAAAAATAAGTCGTTTACCGAGCTCTTTCTGTCGTCGACACTGATTAATTTGTTGTCGCTAGCGCTGCCTTTTACGATTTTACAAATCTATGATCGTATCCTTCCCAATGAAGGTTATGGTACGGCAACGGTATTAGTTATCGGCGTGAGTTTGGCGATTTTGCTCGAACTTTTATTACGTTACACTCGCAGCTGGCTGTTGGGTGCATCGGCGGCTAACTTCGAATTGCAATCGACTAAGAAGCTGGTTGAGCGCTTACTGAAAGCCGATTATCACCATATCGAGTCATTAGGCACAGGTAAGGTTTTCCACGGCCTCAACAGTATTAGTTCCATGAGAGAAATCTACTCAGGCCAAGCGGCTGTAGCCTTGATGGACTTTCCTTTCGTGCTCATTTTCCTCGCGCTCGTTGCCTATATCGGCGGCCCGCTAGTGTTTATTCCGATATTAGTGTGGTTAATTGCAGGGTTTAGAGTGTGGAAAATCAGCCAAAAACTCACCGTAGCCACTAAAGAACTCAACATCAGCGAAAACGAGTTTACGCGTTTACTAATGCTAGTGTTATCTGGGCTAAGCACCACCAAGGCGATGGCGCTAGAGTCACGTATTACTTACACCTATAAAGAGCTCAATCATAAACGTCTTGCACAACAGGCCGAAGTAGATTGGCTTTCTTCACATCTGCAAGAAACTATTCAAGGTGCGTCTCAGGCCACTACATTAGCTTTAGTGTTGATCGGTTGTTTTGAAGTGTTAAATGGCGACCTCACCACGGGTGGATTAGCCGCCTGTTCGATTCTCGCGGGCCGTGCCGTCGCGCCTCTAAGTGCCATAGGCAGTCTGCGAGCCAAATTTATCTCGGCTCAAAGTGCCATGGATGAGGTCAACCAATTGGTTGCTGCGCCGCAAGAATCTTTTAATGGTAAAACCCAATACCAACAAAAATTACCCCATGGCCCCATCAGCTTCAGCCAAGTAAGTATCCAACAGCCGAATAAACAACTGACAGATATTAATCTTGAGATCCCTGCCGGAACTATGGTGACACTCAGATCTAACCCGCTTACTAATGCCAGTTTATTGCTTAGCACAATTGGCGCTTATCAGCAGGTAGAACAAGGTGAAATCACCATTGCAGGTGTTGCACAAAAAGATCATGACGCTAATGAATATCGCCAATCTATCTGTTATGTCGCACCTTGGGCCACACTATTTAATGGTTCGATTCTTGATAATTTGACCCTATTCAGGCATGAAAGAAACACCTACGCCATGGAGTTAGCACACCAATTAGGTTTGTCAGAAGTCATAGCACAACTGCCTTCTGGCTATCAAACCATTGTCGGTGGTAACAATAATCAGCTGCTCAATAAGGGAACCGTGAAATTAATAGCTATGGTAAGAGCCCTTTCACAATCACCCTCTATACTGCTACTCGACGAGCCTATGGTGTCGCTCGATGTTGAGTCTCAAGCACGTTTATTGTCACTACTGCAGCAACAGAAAGGTGAAATGACCATTCTTATCAGCTCTTACTTTACTGAGATAGCCAACGTCAGCGACTTCATCATCGATATCTCGCAATCAGGTCACGCCAAGATGACCGCCAACAAGGGGGCAATTAATGGATAGCGCATTAAACCAAAGCCACTGCCCCAAATCGTTACTGGTTAACCTATTCAAACAGTTAGGCTTAAGCGTACAGGCGAGCAATATTGAGAGCGGAGATTTAAAAGAGAGCCTTTCGCATCTCGAAATCTACATCTTGTTGAAAAAACATCATGTAGCAATCAATGTGCACACTTTAGATAAAAACCTGCTGATACATACTGTGTATCCTTTTATCTTATTGCCTGAAACGGGCGAGCCTTGTGTGGCACGTCGCAGCGAACAAAAGTTTCAATATTTAGCCGAAAACGGCAAATGGGAAGCCTTAGAGACACTACCAACCGACGGGCGTGTGTTTATCATCGAAAGTCTGCCTTCGGCTGATAAAAAAGTCAGTTTATTTACTTCCCATTTAAAGAAACGGAAAAAATGGTTTAAACCAATTTTCTGGTTAAGTTTATTGTCTAGCGTGACCGGATTGGCCATTCCAATATTTACTATGGTGGTCTATGACCGTGTTATCGGTGGACAAGCGCCGAATATTCTGCCCGAAATCGCCTTGGGTGCGATATTAGCGCTGGCTATCTTTATCTCAAGCCGGCTAATAAGAGCATATATGGTGTCGGTGGCCAGTAACCGTTTTGCACGAGATCTCTCAGGCATCACCTTTAACCGCCTACTCAGTATGCCGCTGACCATTCTGTCTCGGGTCGGTGTCTATAACCATCTGTCGCGTCTACGTAATGCAGAGAAAGTCCGTACCCTAATTTCAGGGCCTGGCGGCGCGGGATTAATCGACCTGCCATTTACCCTAATCGCGTTAATTACCATAGCGGCATTAAGTGGTTGGTTAGTCTTGGTTCCTCTGGTGATGTTGCTGTTGTTCTACCTGATAATGAAAGGGCTAAATAAGTTTACTCAATCAGCCGCACCTAAGATCGGTACTGAGTATCAAAACAGCTTGAGCGAACTTTCACGTAATCTATTAGATCTGAAAAAAGCCGGTGATACCGAAGGCTGGTATACCCAGTTCCTGCGCCGTACCAAAGAAAATAGTCGACAAAATTTCTTGTACGCGCAGCGTAGCGGCTTACAGCAAGCCGTAGCTCATGCTATGGGCCTATTAACTGCCCTAGCAACGGTATTCTCGGGCATCTTCTTAGTGCTTAATCAGACAATTTCATCAGGGGCTTTAATTGCTTGTGTGATGCTGATTTGGCGCATTACTGGCCCAGCGCAGATGGCGTTCTCTTCACGCCAAAAACTCTCCATGATGGATAACTCGGTGAAGCAATTTGACCGTTTTATGGAAGTGACGACTGAGTTTAATGATCTTAGATTAGATATCCCAAACATGGATAAAGCCCCTGCTATCTCGGTCAAACACCTCACGCTTCGTTACAGCGCAGATACTGAGTCAGCCTTATCAGGGGTGAGTTTTGATGTTGAGCCTGGCGAAATTGTGGCCATTATTGGCCCCAATGGTTGTGGTAAAACCTCATTATTACTATCGACTATCGGGCTCATCGATGCCCAAGCGGGCTATGTGACCATTAACGGCAAAAACCTCAAACAATATGACCCAGAAGCATTTCGTCAATGGGTAGGCTATGGCTCAGACGCCAGTGAACTCTTACCCGGCACCATAGCGGATAACTTACGTTTGGCTAAACCCAATGCCACCGATAAAGAGTTACGCCAAGCCATTATTGATGCCGGTGGTGAACACTTCTTACAGACTCTAGATAACGATATCGATACTGAAGTCTTATCCAATAAGGACAATATGTTTTCTGGCATCGAAGGCGGCTATCGAGGTTATCTCAGCTTAACCAGAGCCTTGTTAAAACAATCCAAACTTTTGGTCATCGATGAACCGATTGCTAACCGTAACCCCAGCTCTAAAAAAGCGTTCATAGAGACCCTTAAAAAACTCAAAGGCAACACCACAATTTTATTTACCAGCCATGATCAAGAGCTTATACAACAGGCTGATAAAGTAGTTATTTTAGATAAAGGCGCAGTGGTCTATGCAGGCCCAATTCCTAATCAAGAAGCAGAGAATGCTGACGTGCCTGCAACATCGATTCCGGAGACTTCAAAATGAATGATCGCCAACTAACACACCGTTCATGGCCAGAACATGAATTTACCGAAGCCATTGAAGCGCCAGCTGAAAAAAAGGCGATTAAACAAATCACCCTGTTTACCGCCAGTGTCGTTCTGATCATGTTTATTTGGTCTGTATTTACCAATATCGAAGAGATCGCTGTAGCGCCAGGACAAGTGGTGCCTTTGGGCCATAGACAAGTGATCCAAAGCCAAGTGGGCGGCACTATCGCCTCGATTGAGGTTGCCGAAGGCGACTTAGTTAAAAAAGGCGATGTGGTGGCTAACTTTGTAGCCACAGACAGCCAAGCCGTAGCCGAAGAGTTACTCAGTAAACAAGCCAACTTAGAGCTAAAAATAGAGCGATATAACGCCTTCATCGAACAGCGAGATGCCAAGTTCGACGCATACCTGATTGACTACCCAACACTGGTTAACGAGCATCGACAAAGCTTGATCAGAATGAACGAAGAGCGACAAGCTATCATTGAGCTTTCGTTATCAGATATCGCCAAGTCTAAAGCGGAATTAAACAGCCTTGAGCAAGAATTGCCTTCACTAAAAAACCAGATTAAGTCGGCTAACCAAACCTTAGACATGATGAATTCGGTTAAAGAAGCTCAGGCAGTTTCTAAATTAACCATGCTAGAGTCGCAACAAAAACTAGACTCTTACGTTCGCGAGCTAAAAACCCTGGAAGGTAAAGAAGCTGTTCTCAATCGTAATATTGAGAACTTACAAAAGCAGCTCGAACAAAAACAAGCCACATTACGGAAAGAGGTTGTTGAAAAACGTACCGAGGCTCAGGCCGAATTACTGGGTGTTATCGCACGCTTAAAATCGTCCGATTCACAGGTACAACAGACCACAGTGATCTCACCCGTCGATGGCATAATTCAATCTATCCCCACAAACTCTTCCGGCAGTGTTATCCAGCCCGGAGGTACAGTTGCGGTTATTGTCCCCACCACACCTACCGCCTTACTCGAAGCCAAATTGTCACCTAGAGACATTGGTTTTGTGACCGTAGGGCAGAAAGCCAGAATCAAAATTGATGCTTTCGATTACAGCCGCTATGGCGCCATTGATGGTGTTGTAGAGCGGATCTCACCCAGTACCGACTCCGATGAAAAGGGTGGCGTATACTATAAGGTGAAGATAGCCATCGAAAAGCCCTATTTTGGTGACGAACCAGGCAAATTGATGCTCATCCCCGGGATGACAGGCGAAGCCGACATCGTCACAGGTGACAAAACTGTATTCCAATACTTGTGGAAACCCGTATTTACCAACGTCACAGAAGCCTTTGGTGAGCGTTAGGAGCAAGATCTATGAGTCAAAAGCAAAATCCAACAGCTGAAGAGTTGGCAAAACAAGCCGATTTAAAAGCCAAAGCTGAAGCCAAAAAAAATGACGAAAAGTCAAAGCGCAAGGCTAAACAACTCGATAAAGATGTCGAGAGTTTAAAAACAAAAGAACTGCAAAGCTCAAAAATTAAAAGCAATTTTAATCAAGATCTTGTTGCCAATAAATCTTGGCAAACGACTCATGGTGCAACCGCAGCCAAACAAGATGAGCTGATTACTCCAGAGCTTGACGATGATACAGCAACGCAAATCGCCAGTAGCGAAGCTGAAAAAACGCCTAGCGAAACTGAAGTAGCAGCGGCTGCAGAATCCCCCACAGCCGATGAAACCGAATTAGCAAAACAACAGATCATTGAAGAAGAAGGTTCAACTGAAACTACCGGAATACAGCATTTTTCAGGTTTTAGATCTAATGCACCGTTAACACCAGCGCTAACACCCACATTAACGCCTATTGCACATTCGCTAAGCTCAGATCAGGTGGCGTTTACTATCACTATGGTGGCAGATCAAGCTGTTAGCAGTATTACGCCATTACCTAACCCAGCCATGAAACCCGGTGCGATTCAAGCCAGTAGCACCAATAAGCCACAACTACAGGTCGATGCTCAACCAAGCCAAGATGTCACCGAAGATGCCGCCATCGATACCGTTAGCGGCCACCTAATCGCGCGTGGTTTAAAAAGTGCAACAGTGATCTGGTCATCTGATCATACTCAAGGCCAATTTGGTGAACTTGTATTAGATCAAAACAGCGGTCAATGGCAATACCAGTTAGACAATAGTGCCACGGCAACCAATGCCTTAGCCGCAGGTGAGCAACATACAGAGCAATTTATCATCACAGCAACCAACAGTATTGGCGATCAAGTTAATACGGTTATAGATGTTGTGGTAAATGGCAGCAATGACCTGCCGCAGATAAGCGGCGTGCATAATGCCAGCCTAAATGAGCAAGGAAGTATTGATACGGTTTCAGGCATATTAGTCGCAACCGATCCAGATAATGGCGATAGTATTCAATGGGCAGTGGATCAATCTGCAGGGCTCTATGGTCAACTATCTATCGATGCAAACGGCCAATGGCAGTATTTGTTAGACAACAACTCGGCCAACACCCAAGGACTCAATGCAGGCGATATTGCCAGTGACATCTTCACGGTAACGGCAACCGACAGTTCAGGCCAACCCGTTAGCCAAACCGTCACCATTGATGTGCATGGTACCGATCAAACTGCCACCATCAACGGCATTTTCAGCTCCTCTTTAGTGGAAGGTCAGAACCTCATAGCTGGCAACCTGCATACCGATGGTCAGCTTAGCATCACAGATCCTGATAGTGGCCAAAGCTATTTCGTCGCCGAAACCATCCAAGGACAATTAGGTAGTTTAGCTATCGATGCAACAGGTTACTGGACATACACTGCCGATAACTCAAACTCGATCATTCAAGCTCTCGGTGTTGGTGAATCCTTTACCGATATTTTAGTGGTGCAATCAGCCGACGGCACCCAGCAGCAGATCAGTATTACCATCGCAGGAAGCAACAATGCGCCCAGCGTTACCGCCGTTTTACAAAGCCAAATTACCGACGAAGATGCTGCGTTCAGCTTTGCTGTACCCAGTGGCACCTTCGCCGATGTCGATACCAGCGACACACTAACGCTATCCGCCAGTGGCTTACCTGCTTGGCTCAACTTTGACGCTAACACAGGCTTATTTAGCGGTACGCCAACCAACAGCGATGTGGGCGTCACAGCGATTACCGTCACCGCTACCGACAGCCAAGGTGCGTCCGTTACCAGTACCTTCGACTTGGTGGTCAACAACATCAACGACGCGCCGGTGCTCGATCCGATCAGTAGCGTTTCAGCGGTAGAAGACGGTTCTCTTGTCAGCGGTCAAATTACCTCAACCGATATCGATGTTGGCGATACTGCTACTTACAGCACCACCGCAACAATTGCAGGTTTTGTGCTCAATGCTGATGGCAGCTACAGCTTTGATCCGAGTGATGCGGCCTATCAAAGTTTGGCGGATGGTCAGGCGCAGACGCTAACCATTCCGGTGACAGTTACTGATGGTTCAGGTGCTACCGATACGCAAAACCTCGTGATCACTATTACCGGCACCAACGATAGATGCAACCATTATCGGCGGCACCATCACCGGCAGCGACATCGATACCGGTGACCAAATTACTTATTCAGTTGCTACCCCTGTAGACGGTTTAACCGTGAATACCGATGGCTCTTGGTCATTCGATCCGAGTAATCAGGCCTACCAAAGTCTGGCCGATGGCCAACAGCAAACGATCACGGTTACCGTGACTGGCAAGGATCAAACCGGTGCCACCGATACCCAGGATCTGGTCATCAACCTGACCGGGACCAACGATGCACCGACGGTCAGCACGGCCTTAACCGGCCAGGCGGCCACCGAAGATGCCGCGTTTACCTTTACTGTTCCCACCGGCACCTTTGGTGATGTGGATGCCACAGATACCCTAAGTCTGTCCGCTTCAAACTTACCTGGCTGGCTCAGCTTCGATGACACAACCGGCGAGTTTACGGGCACGCCGACCAACAGTGATGTCGGCACGACACAAGTCACCGTTACGGCGACAGATTCACAAGGCGCTCAAGTTACCACCACCTTCGACCTGACTGTGAACAATACCAATGACGCCCCGGTACTTGACCCTATCAGCAGCGTCACTGCTATCGAAGACGGTGCGGTAGTGAGCGGCACCATCACATCACAAGATGTTGATGCGGGTGATACCGCGACGTACTCAATGGCAGGCACGGTGGCGGGCTTTACCTTAAATGCGGACGGCAGCTACAGCTTTGATCCGAGTGATGCGGCCTATCAAAGTTTGGCGGATGGTCAGGCGCAGACGCTAACCATTCCGGTGACAGTTACTGATGGTTCAGGTGCTACCGATACGCAAAACCTCGTGATCACTATTACCGGCACCAACGATGGCAGCTACAGCTTTGATCCGAGTGATGCGGCCTATCAAAGTTTGGCGGATGGTCAGGCGCAGACGCTAACCATTCCGGTGACAGTTACTGATGGTTCAGGTGCTACCGATACGCAAAACCTCGTGATCACTATTACCGGCACCAACGATGATCCGGTGCTCAACAGCATCGCTGCGCAGTCCGTCAAAGAAGATGCAACCATTATCGGCGGCACCATCACCGGCAGCGACATCGATACCGGTGACCAAATTACTTATTCAGTTGCTACCCCTGTAGACGGTTTAACCGTGAATACCGATGGCTCTTGGTCATTCGATCCGAGTAATCAGGCCTACCAAANAGATGCAACCATTATCGGCGGCACCATCACCGGCAGCGACATCGATACCGGTGACCAAATTACTTATTCAGTTGCTACCCCTGTAGACGGTTTAACCGTGAATACCGATGGCTCTTGGTCATTCGATCCGAGTAATCAGGCCTACCAAARTCTGGCCGATGGCCAACAGCAAACGATCACGGTTACCGTGACTGGCAAGGATCAAACCGGTGCCACCGATACCCAGGATCTGGTCATCAACCTGACCGGGACCAACGATGCACCGACGGTCACGGCCATCAGTGCGCAAGCAGTGGATGAAGACGCCGCCTTTAGCTTCGGTATTCCAGCCGGCACCTTCGCCGATATCGACACGGGCGATACCTTAACGCTCAGTACCTCAACACTGCCTGCATGGCTCAGCTTCGATGCCAGCACCGGCACCTTTACTGGCACCCCGACCAACGGCGATGTGGGTACCACGCAGGTTACAGTTACCGCCACCGACTCACAGAGTACAATGGTGAGTACCACCTTCGATCTCACAGTCAACAACACCAACGATGCGCCGGTGCTGGATCCGATTGCGCAAGTGACTACCGTCGAAGACGGTAATGTGACTAGCGGTAACATCACTTCGACAGATATCGATACCGGTGATACCGCTACGTACAGCACCACTGCAACCGTGGCCGGCTTCGTACTCAATAGTAACGGCTCGTATACCTTCGACCCAACAGACGCGGCCTATCAGTCGATGGGCAAAGGTGACACTCAGACCTTGACCATTCCGGTCACAGTCACCGATACCGCGGGCGATAGCGATACCCAGGATTTGGTGATTAACCTCACCGGCACCAACGACACGCCGGTGCTCAACAGCATCGCGGCACGGTCGGTGAAAGAAGATGCGCCAAGTATTACCGGACAGGTGACCGGCACCGACATCGATACCGGCGACTCAATCACCTACAGCATYGCCAACCCGGTGGACGGCCTGACGGTGAACACCGACGGCAGCTGGAGTTTTGATCCGAGCCACGCAGCCTATCAGTCGCTGGCGGAAGGCGCGCAGCAAACCCTGACGGTGACTGTCACCGGCACCGACTCGCAGGGCGCGACCGACACCCGGTGGATGAAGACGCAGCCTTCAGCTTTGGCGTGCCTGCGGGCACCTTTGCGGATATTGATACGGGTGATACATTAACTTTCTCAACCAGTAGCCTACCCGGCTGGCTGAGTTTTGATGCTGCTACCCAGACCTTCAGTGGTACACCGGCTAACGGTGATGTTGGCACAACGCAAGTGACGGTGACGGCGACCGATAGCCAAGGCGCAACGGTAAGCACCACCTTCGATCTGACGGTCAACAACACCAACGATGCACCGGTGCTGGCTCCGATCAGCAGCGTTACTGCCAATGAAGACGGCAACATCGTCAACGGCACGATCACCTCTCAAGATCCGGATGTCGGCGACAGCGCGAGCTACAGCACCAGTGCGACAGTGGCAGGCTTTAACCTGAACAGCGATGGCAGTTACAGCTTCGATCCTAGTCATGCCGCATATCAAAGTTTGGCGGACGGTCAGGCGCAGACGTTAACCATTCCAGTGACCGTCACCGATGCGGCGGGGGCCACAGATACTCAGGATCTGGAGATCACCATCACCGGCACCAACGATGTACCGGTAATGAACAGCATCGCGGCTCAGTCCGTAAAAGAAGATGCCGCTGCGATTACGGGTCAGGTGACCGGCACCGACATCGATACCGGCGACTCAATCACCTACAGCATTGCCAACCCGGTGGACGGCCTGACGGTGAACACCGACGGCAGCTGGAGTTTTGATCCGAGCCACGCAGCCTATCAGTCGCTGGCGGAAGGCGCGCAGCAAACCCTGACGGTGACTGTCACCGGCACCGACTCGCAGGGCGCGACCGACACNGCCAACCCGGTGGACGGCCTGACGGTGAACACCGACGGCAGCTGGAGTTTTGATCCGAGCCACGCAGCCTATCAGTCGCTGGCGGAAGGCGCGCAGCAAACCCTGACGGTGACTGTCACCGGCACCGACTCGCAGGGCGCGACCGACACCCAGGATCTGGTGATCAACCTCATCGGTACCAATGACGCACCGACRGCCACGGCCATCAGTGCGCAAGCSGTGGATGAAGACGCAGCCTTCAGCTTTGGCGTGCCTGCGGGCACCTTTGCGGATATTGATACGGGTGATACATTAACTTTCTCAACCAGTAGCCTACCCGGCTGGCTGAGTTTTGATGCTGCTACCCAGACCTTCAGTGGTACACCGNCGGTGGATGAAGACGCAGCCTTCAGCTTTGGCGTGCCTGCGGGCACCTTTGCGGATATTGATACGGGTGATACATTAACTTTCTCAACCAGTAGCCTACCCGGCTGGCTGAGTTTTGATGCTGCTACCCAGACCTTCAGTGGTACACCGACCAACAGCGATGTCGGTACCACGCAAGTCACCGTGACGGCCACCGACAGCCAAAGCGCGAGTGTATCGACCACCTTTAATTTAAATGTGGCGAACACCAACGACGCGCCGGTGCTTGACCCGATTTCAACAGTATATGTAACTGAAGATGGCAAGAGTGCTTCAGGGGTCATCACTTCCACCGATGTGGATGCAGGCGACAGTGCAAAGTACAGCATTGCGTCGTCAGTGGATGGGCTGACCTTTAACAGCGACGGCAGTTGGTCATTCGACCCGTCGGATGCGGCGTATCAATCCCTTCCGGATGGACAGGGTCAGACCTTAACGATACCAGTGACAGTGACCGACAGCGCGGGCGCGACCGACACAACCAATCTCACCATAAAAATCACGGGCAGCAATGACGTCCCGAGCATTGGGGGTGTCAGTACCGGTTCCGTCACCGAAGACACATCACTTTCAGCGTCCGGTCAGTTAACGATTGCCGATGTCGATAAGGGCGAGTCGAGCTTTGCAGCACAAACCGGTACTGCGGCGAGTTACGGCAGTTTCTCGATTGATGCAAGCGGTGGCTGGACTTACGATTTAGATAACACCAATCCAGCGGTGCAACAGCTCGGCGCCAATAGCCCGGGGCTGACCGACACGATCACGGTCACCAGCAGCGATGGCACCGCCACTGAGACCATCACCGTCACCATCACCGGCACCAATGATGTGCCTGTTGTCAGTGGTGATCTCGCGGGTGTGGTTACTGAAGATAAGAAGACCCAAGCTACTGGTGTGATGACCATTGCGGATGCTGATGCGGGTCAGTCAGAGTTTCAGCCTGATACGCTAAAGGGGCTCTATGGTTCTCTTAGCATCGATGCTACAGGTAGCTGGACCTATGACTTAGATAACAGTGCGGATGTAATCCAAAATCTAGGCGCTGGTGACAAATTAACTGATGTTGTTACCGTGCAGACTGCCGATGGCACGACCCAAGATATTACTATTCAGATCAACGGGACTAATGACAAGCCATTCGTAGATCATGCCTTAGGTGACCAGAGCGCTACGCAAGATGCAGCGAAAAGCTTTACACTTCCTTCCGATACTTTTGGTGATATTGATACTAGAGATACGCAATCCATCACTGTTTCAGGTTTGCCTTCGTGGCTAACCTTCGACTCGTCAACCGGCACATTTTCCGGCACACCGGCAAACAATGATGTGGGCACAACCCAAATCACTGTCACCGATACCGATACACAAGGTTCGACTGTATCAACCACCTTCGACTTGACCGTCAACAACGTCAACGATGCACCTGTGTTAGGTCCAATCAACACCGTATCGGTCGATGAAGATGGCCAGCTGGCCAAAGGCCAGCTCACCGCTACCGATCCGGATACCGGCGATACGCTGACCTACAGTGGTGGCTCCGGAAACGCTGGATTTGATCTGCAACCCGATGGCAGCTGGACATTTGATCCGGCCGACACCACCTACCAATCGCTTGGCGATGGCGTACTGCAAACCCTGACCATTCCGGTTACGGTAACAGATGCAGCAGGGGCCACGGACACCCGGGACCTCATTATTGAAATTACCGGCACCAATGACAGCGCTACGATTTCGGGTGTATCCAGCGGATTGGTTAAAGAAGATACAGCAGTAACTCAGGGCCAAATATCTGTAGAGGGTCAGCTGCAGGTAACAGATGTCGATCAGGGCGAAGCCTCGTTCCAGTTTTTCACTGGACAGGGAAGTGCCGGTCTCGGCTCCTTTATGTTGTTGGCTGATGGGGCCTGGAAATATGTTGTGGATAACAATTCACCAGCTGTACAGGCTTTGGGTGAAGGGGCAACTCCTTTAACGGATAGCGTAACCGTCACCAGTATTGATGGCACCGCTCACACTATCACTGTCACCATCGAAGGCACCAATGATGCAGCTGTTATCACTGGTAACGACCAGATGACAGTGACGGAAGATCAGGGCCTGACGAATACGGGTTACCTCAGTGCTTCGGGACAATTGCAGGTGACAGACATCGACGCGGGCGAGGCATCTTTCCAAGTAGTGTCCGGCGCAGCAGGCCATGGTCAGTACGGTGAGTTTTCAGTTACTCCTGCAGGAGGCTGGAATTACGTTGCCGATAATGCCAATCCGGCGATTCAAGCACTGGCAGAAAATCAGCAAGTAACCGATTCAATCATCGTTCAGAGTATCGATGGGACTAAACATACAATTACCGTCACCCTGAAAGGTACTAACGACGACCCGGTATTGAGTTTTTCACAAACCTCAAACGTGGCGGGCAGCCTCACCGAAACCGATGTCGATACCACTGATACCCACACCTACAGTGTGACTCAAAGTACCGGGAATTTTGGCAGCCTCAGTGTTGATGCGGGTACTGGCGATTATGTCTATACGCTAAACCCGAATGCGGTCGGTATGACCTTTGATACTACCACTGGCGTTTACCAAGGGACTGACGTTTTCGAAGTGACTGTCTCTGACGGTCACGGTGGCACAAATACTAAGTACCTAACCTTCAATCCAACGGCTAATGTGGTAGCACCAACGGTCACAGGTGGAGCGCCAACAGTGACCATTACAGTCAATGCCACTCCCACCCTGACAACGACACCACCCGGCGTCGGTAGTACACCGAGCACACCTCAGCCAAATGATGTGACATTGGATTTGGCGGCCAGTAGTGACTCTGGTATCTCCTCAACGGACGACGAAACAAACATAAATACTCCCGAATTGACTGGTTCAACCCGTATTCCGTTCTCGCTGGTTGAAATTTCTGAAGGCGGTCAGGTGATTACCAGCACCTACTCCGATGCACAGGGTTTATTCAGTGTGGTGACGCCGACGCTTAGCGATGGTTTCCACACCTTTACCGCTCATGCAACGGGTCCTGCAGACTCCGTCGCCTCGGATTCGCAACCCTTGGCTATTGGGGTGGACGCTACCGCGCCAAGCACGACGCTGACGATTGATGCAGTCACCGCTGATGACACTCTGAGCGCCAGCGAAAGCGGCGCTAATGTGGCAGTCACGGGTATGGTTGGCGGTGAGTTCAGTGCTGGTGATGTTGTTGAACTGACGGTTAACGGCAAAACCTTTAGCGGCTCCGCTGATGCCAGTGGGCATTTCAGCATCGACGTGCCGGGTGCCGATCTGGCTGCAGATGCTACTACCATCATTCAAGGCAGTGTTACCACCGAGGACAACGCCGGTAATCAGACCACGGTTACGACACTGCATGATTACGGTGTTGAGGCTGTGATTAGTGGGCAGGATTCCGGAGCGTTGACAGAAGACATTAATGTTTCGAGCAGCAATACCCTTTCAACCTCAGGCATGCTGAATATCGTCGACCTTGATGCTGGCGAAGCTCAGCTGGTATCACAGGTTGGTGCAGTGGGCTCTGGTGGCTACGGGGAATTCCAGGTCTCGCCTGCCGGTGGCTGGATTTACACGGCGGATAACAGCAATACGGCCATTCAAACGCTGGCCAAGGGGGATTTGCTAACGGATACGCTGACCGTGCATTCGGTTGACGGTACAGCCCATGATATTACGGTCACCATCGAAGGCACCAACGATGCAGCCAAGATCTCTGGTGTCAGTGTTGGAATTGTTGTTGAAGATAACGTGTTATCTGCAACGGGTCAGCTGCAGGTGTCAGATGTTGATGCCGGTGAGGCGGCGTTTACTGCAGGAACGATTCCGGGCGCTTTTGGTTCATTGGATATCGACTCAACAGGCGGATGGACCTACACCAGTTATAATGCAGATACCGCAATCCAGCAGTTAGGTGAAGGCGAAAAGCTTACTGATTCTATTACGGTACAAAGTATTGATGGTACGTCTCAGACTATCCACCTGATAATAACCGGATCTAATGACGCGCCGACGGTTAATGCCCAAGTCCATGATTTTGGCAGCATGTATGATACTCAAATCATCAGCTTCTTGGATAATGATTTGCTCAGCAAAATTGGCGCAGCCGACGTTGATGTTAACGACCAACTGTCCATTACCTCTGTCGATATCGATCCCGCTTATGGTTCGTTTTCTGTTGATCAAAATGGTTATTGGACCTTAACCACAGTGCCGGGCGTTACTCAGGATGATGTACCTATCACTATTCAAGTCAGTGATGGTATAACCCAAACCACTGCCAATGCGATTATTGATATCCAGCCAACGCCGATGATCACCATCGAAAGTGTCGACAATGCGCTAACCGATCAAATGGTTACCACTGGCGGACATCCACAGCATGGTAGTCATTTCCCTGGTCACAGCGCTAACTGGCAAACCAGTTCCTATCAAATCTCCAGTGGTGAGATCACCGTTGTAGGTTCGGTAGTTGGGGTTGCTGATGGTGAACAGATCACAATCAATATTCAGGATGCACTCAATCCGGGGACAACAAGCGCCTTAAACACAACGGTTTCGGGTGGCAAATGGTCATTAACGATTGACCATAACGATCTGCATTTCACACCTGGGGCTCATAATTGGCAGGTAGATGCAATCACTCACGATCAATCAGGTAACAGCTTATCGACAAGTACTCAGTTAACGGCAACAGCCGGATTAACGGAAACCGTCGACGAAGGAAGTTCACAGGTAATCGATCTAATAGCTGGAACCGCCGGTCTTGTTGCTGGCGGCCTCAGCTATTCACTTGACGGCACGCATTTTAGCAGCCAGGCACCCAATGGATTTGTATTGAGCGCCGATGGTAAAACATTGTTAGTGGATGCGGATAGCCCGCAGTTTAATCAGCTCGCAGTGGGTGATAGCCAACAGATATTCTTAAGGTATGACGTCAATGGTGTTGCCAATGGCCAGCTCGAAAGTATGGAGCGTACTGCTGAAATAACCATTACAGGGACTAACGATGCGCCAGTCATAAGTGGTCTGCGTAGCCGATCGACTCAGGAAGATGGCAAAATCCTCACAGGACAGATTAATGCTACCGATCCTGATGGCGACAGAGTCACACTTATTGCATCTAAGGTCGACGGTTTTACGCTTCATCCCGATGGCTCTTGGAGTTTTGACCCTTCACATGCAACATATCAGAGTCTGCCAGAAGGAACGCCATTACCCATCACGGTTACAATTACAGCGACAGACAGTCATGGTGACTCGACCACCCAAAATTTAGATATCAATTTAACCGGTACCAATGATGCAGCGGTGATCGGTGGTGTCTCCACTGCAAATGTCACAGAAGACACCAAGTCAATCACATTTGGTAATTTATCCATTACCGATGCTGATACGGGTGAATCGCAATTTAAGGCTGAAGCATATCAAACCAGTTTAGGTGGTTTTGGTGAGTTTGAAGTGATGTCGAGTGGTTTCTGGATATACACCTTAGACAATACTAATCCAGCAATTCAGGCATTAGCCGAGGGTGAAACCTTAATCGACACATTTGAAGCAACCGCACTCGATGGCACCAAGCAACTGCTTGAAGTCACCATTACCGGCACCAACGATGCGCCAACGGTGTCGCATGCTCTGACGGATCAGACTATCGACGAAGACAGCGCATTCAGTTTCACAGTGCCTGCCGATACGTTTGCGGATTTAGACACCAGCGATAGCCTGACTCTCACTGCGACAGGTTTGCCTGCTTGGCTTTCATTTGATCAGAAAACAGGTACCTTCAGCGGTACACCGGATAACGCCGATGTCGGTACAACGGCTATCAGAGTCACTGCCACTGACGGTCAGGGCGCTCTGGTTTCTAGTACCTTTAATCTGGTGGTGAACAATGTCAATGATGCTCCGGTGTTAAACCCGATCAGCCAGGTCACTGTGACCGAGGATGGGCAACACGCCACCGGTACCATTACCGCCACCGATGCGGATACGGGCGATGTTTTAACTTATGCCATTGCCAACCCGGTTGCTGGCCTGACCTTCAACGCCGATGGCAACTGGATGTTTGACCCGTCAGATGCCGCCTACCAATCGCTGCCCGATGGCCAAACACAAACTCTGACCATCCCAGTAACTGTGACCGATTCGGGTAACCTAACTGCTCAGCAAGATTTGGTCATCAACCTGACGGGCACCAACGATGTAGCAAAGATTGCCGGTGTCGATGTGGGATCTGTTAAGGAGGAAGGGCCTCTGGAAGCCTCAGGCACCTTGACCGTCAGCGATCTTGATTCAGGCGAGAATCGTTTCATTTCAAACACTGTCTTGGGAGCTCACGGCACACTCACTATTAATGGTGCGGGTTCCTGGCGTTACTCGATTAACAATGCCGATACAGATGTCCAGCAACTTGGTGAAGGCGACTCGCTCACTGATACACTGACAGTAAAATCGGTAGATGGAACAACCCATGACATTACCATCACCATTGAAGGCACCAACGATGCGCCAACGGTGTCGCATGCTCTGACAGTTAAGACTATCGACGAAGACACAAGTTTCAGTTTCACAGTGCCTGCCGATACGTTTGCGGATTTAGATGCCAGCGACAGCCTGACATTGAGTGTGACAAGCGCACCTACTTGGGTCAATTTTGACGCCAGTACCAGTACCTTAAGCGGTACACCGCCTAAGGACTACGTGGGAACGGAAACCATCACAGTCACTGCCAGTGACGGGCACGGGGGAACAACCTTTAGTACCTTTAATCTGGTGGTTAACAATGTCAACGATGCTCCTGTGCTTGACCCTATTAATAGTGTCAGCGCGGTAGAAGATGGCGGTCTACTCTCGGGCGATATCAAAGCAACCGACGTGGACGATGCTAGCAGTACATTACTCTATAGTGGTGGTTCAAATGGAGGTTTAGTTATTGGAGGATTTAGCATTGATCAAAACGGTCACTGGACTTTCGATCCCTCTCATTCTGACTACCAATACTTAAAAGATGGCGAGCTCCTGCCATTATCCATACCGATAACAGTGACTGATCCAACAGGTGATACTGATACACAAATGCTTGTTATAAACCTCACAGGTACTAACGATGCACCTGTGATCACAGGTCTTGACCAAGTCTTACTGATTGAAGATACAAAGATTGTTAATCCTGACCTTCTTGTCACAGCAGGACGTTTAGCCATTACTGATGAGGATAAAGGCGAGGCATTATTCAAGGCAGTACCTGATACCACGAGTGATAAAGGATATGGCACATTCTCTGTTAAAGACAGTGGTGATTGGTGGTATGCCGCAGATAATGCTAACCCCGCCATTCAAGCTTTAGCGGCTGGTAAAACATTAACTGACAGTTTCACCATGACCAGTGCCGACGGCACGCAGCACACCATCACCATCACTATTGAAGGCACCAACGATAAAGCTCAAATTAGTGGAACTGATACAGGCACGGTCACTGAAGACAGTGGTGTTTCCGGTACAGGCAAGCTCACCACCTCCGGAGACCTGAGCATCATTGATGTCGATAAAGGTGAGGCGCAATTGATGTCACAAATTGATGCCGCCGGTTCCGGTGGTTATGGCTTGTTTCAAATATCACCGGCTGGTCACTGGAGCTACAGCGCCGATAACAGCAACCCAACAATTCAGGCTTTAAATACGGGTGAGTCGCTCACTGATACACTGACAGTAAAATCGGTAGATGGAACAACCCACGACATTACGGTCACCATACAAGGTACCGATGACGGCGTGCCAGCTGTGATTGGCGGGGATACCTCAGCTGATGTCACCGAAGATACTAATCCATTAGGCAGCGATATGCTGGAGGTTACTGGCCAGCTTACAATCACAGACCCTAACCCGGGTGAAGATAAATTTATTGCTCACTTGGGGGCTAATGCGCTGCAAGGAAAGTTTGGCAGTTTGGAAATCCATGAAGATGGTAACTGGACTTACTCCGCAGACAATACCCAGACTGCCATTCAGGATATGGATAAAGGCGCTGCTTCACATGAATACTTCACCGTTAAAAGTGTCGACGGCACCACTCAAGTGATCAAAATTGATATTTTAGGTGTCGATGAAATTTATGCACGGCCACAGATTCAAATTGATGTTGATTTGGCAAATCCTTTAGTAGTGCAAAACCACAATGTGCCAACCAAACAGGAGTTGTTAACAAACTATCTTGATACGCTGCTCGCGCCTGCTACTGCTACTGCTACTGCTACTGCTCAGACATTAGTAGGTGGTGCTTCAGATAATGCAGAAACACTTCACTATACCTCTCTCACTAGCGATCTCGATCTTAAAAGAGGCGATGATCAGCTGCTTATTGATGGCAATATTGAAAGCGATCTCAAAACCGGTGAAGGCCATGATATTGTCGTCATTAAGGGCGATGTTCTGTCGAAAACCCAACTTGAAAATGACGATGATGTCATGGTCGTTGGGCAAATTCAGAGTAATCCATCAGGACCAGTCATCGGTCAAATTTCAGCCCAGATAGACGGCGGCGGCGGCACTGATGTGGTGATCCTGCAAGGTTTTACCAAAGCTGAATTCATGAGCCAGCCAGGTATCACCATAGATGGCCATGGTGAGGTTAAACTCAATGGAAACAGTATTATCAAGGACGTCGAAAGCATAGTTGGCAGCGATGGCCAGATGATCTTTGGTCCTGAGCCTGCCTGGCTACAATCGCCTCCAGTGGTCACTGAATACCATTATGCGATGCATTGGGATACAACCATTAACGATCCCAACGAACATCTAAAATCAATTAAATTTGATACAATGGTAACGGGCATGACCTTAAAGGACCACAACGGTAATGTCATCCCGCAAGATCCTGATGGTAATTGGTATGTACCTTTAAATGGCGACGGAACTGCCGATGCCGTTGTAGTCTCAAATACACCTATAATGTTTAGTATTAATAGTCTCGTTGAATTCTACAACCAACACACTGGTGTCACTACCAATACCGCTTTTTTACAAGATAATAGTGAGTACTATTGCTCACAAACTGATGCATCTGGCGTGACAAATGTGATTATAAATAATCCTTCAGGACTGCCACCAGCACCACCTGTGCAACACGATATGCCTGATGAAAATGTGGTAGATGAAGTCAGCTTGATTGCACAAGATGATGCTCCGGCCGATACTGCTGACAGCGAACAAGCTGTCGCTCAAGCGGATGATCAGGCTGTTGCTCAAGCCGATGATCAGTTTGTCCCCCAAGCGGATGATCAAGCTAATGCTCAATCAGACGCTCAAGCTGTTGCTCAAGCGGATGATCAAGCTAATGCTCAATCAGACGCTCAGGCTGTCGCTCAAGCCGATGCTCAGGCTGATACTGCTGACAGCGAACAAGCTGTTGCTCAAGCGGATGATCAAGCCGCCGATGTGGTTAGCACTGCGGTGAGTGATCCGCAGGCGGATCAAGTAGCGAGTTCGCCTGTGGATCATTATCTACAGATGGTGGGCTTAACGCCGCAGCAAGTGGGCAGTACCGATACCGGCTCAAGTGCTGCGGATCTGCCAGAGGTGCAAACCAGTGCCAGTAATGATGTCGATGCCGATATGCTGGACGTGAGCCAAGTCGATCACTTCGATAATCCATTAACTGACGATGACGATAAGACTGATGCGGTTGATGATTTAGCCCATATCGATGACGCGGCGGATAACTTGGATACTGGCCTCAACGACGATGACCTGCTGCATAACGCCCTAAACGATATGCATAATCAGGTTTAGCCACAAGGCACTTTTAGCAGCTCTGAGTTTCAGCAGCACTGAAAATGGTCAATTCGATACAGTTTTGTATTCGGATTGGCCATTTTGTCTTATGTGGTTGCTAATTTAAGCTATTTATCGGCTTTTTATAGCCCAAATAGCGTGAAAAAATGGCACTAAAATTGCGGTGTTAGCTCTGACTATTTCCCACGGCAAGCCATATGAGATGCAAGACTAAACCGATTGACCACCTTAACCGATACACTGGCGAAGTCAGTGGTGCCTTTGCCGACTTAGGCACATTTCTGCCATTAGTCCTTGGCCTGATTGCGATAAACCACTTCTCTCCCCAAGGCATTTTTGTCGGCTTTGGCCTGTTTGCTCTATTTACCGCTTTCTATTACCGCAGACCCATCCCGGTTCAACCGATGAAAGTGATCGCCGCATTGGTGATCGCCCAAGGCTTAACGCCAGGAATGTTACAAGCCAGCGGCATTATGATGGGCGCCATATTACTGCTACTAGCCTATAGTGGCGCCATTACCTGGATGGCCAAACAACTCTCCCCCGCCATCAGCATTGGTATTCAGCTAGCCATTGGTTTACAGCTTATTTGGATGGGGGGCCAGATGATGACCGACACTTGGCTTGTCGGCGCAATCGCGTTTGCGGCGCTGTTTCTAAGCCGCTTTCTCCCTTTGCCCTATTTGATTATGCCCTTGGTGTTAGTGATAGGTATTTTGTGGCAATACTCCCACGGTTTTGCGCCCAGTTTTCAACTGTCGGCCAGCAGCCATTGGCAGTTAGGGTTACCCACGCTAGAAGAATGGACCTCGGCAGCGGGCTTGTTAGTTTTACCACAACTGGCATTAACGCTGACCAATGCGGTTATTGCCACCTCGGCCATGGCCAGCGATAAATTTACCGACGTCGATGAAGTCAAACAGCAACGTTTTTCGCCTAAGCGATTAGCCACCAGCTCAGGTTGGGCGAACTTATTACTCGCTCCTTGGGGCGCTACCGCCATGTGTCATGGTGCAGGCGGGCTGGCAGTACAACATCATTTTGGCGCCAGAACCTGGTTAGCGCCGATCATTTTTGGGATCAGTTGTTTACTGATCGCCTTGTGCTGGGGTGACACGGTTGCCGGTTTATTATCATTAATCCCACTGGCAGTCTTAGGCAGTTTATTAGCCATCGCCGGATTGCAGTTGGCTTGGTCGAAACGCTTTACCGACGGCAAACCTTTTTGCATGCTCGTCATACTCACCACCGCTGGCGTGTGTTTATGGGTCAATACCGCCGCCGGACTTGCAGCTGGCGTATTGATTGAAATGGGTCGTCGTCAATGGCTGCTGTATAACGATCTACGCCCTTAATTTAGACTGTGCGTCCAACCCAAACATCATAAGCGAACACGGATACAAATTGCATTTAGCTTTGTAGCCAGTAACTTAGATGGATTGCAGTCACAGGCCAAAACTAACAGCCAGTATAAAATACTAAAACTGTTACGCTTGTTAATTTATGATTTTGATTTTTTTAGCTAAAACAGCGTAATTCAATGTAAAATTGATTGTTTGTTGTTCTACACTATATTAGTGTTACAGGCTTGATCGGCGTCTTTATAACAGGGATTTGAGTTATGAAAATAGGTACGATAGGTAAAACATGTTTAGCTTCCACCATAGGTGCGGCCTTCACGGCCAGCGCACTTGCCCAAGATAAACCCAACATTGTTGTCATCTTTGGTGATGATATTGGCTGGCAAAACGTCAGCGCCTACGGCATGGGTACCATGGGTTACACCACCCCCAACATTGACCGTATCGCCAATGAAGGGGTTAAGTTCACCGACCACTATGCTCAGCCAAGTTCAACGGCAGGACGTGCGGCGTTTATCACCGGCCAATATCCGATACGTTCGGGTATGACCACGGTAGCCATGCCGGGTGGTGAGTTAGGGCTCAAAAAAGAGTCACCCACCTTAGCCGAAGAACTGAAAAAGATTGGCTATGCCACAGGTCAGTTCGGTAAAAACCATTTGGGCGACCACAACTTTGCCCTGCCGACTGTGCATGGTTTCGATGAGTTTTTTGGTAATTTATATCACCTTAATACTCAGGAAGAACATGAGCAGCGCGATTACCAAAACTTCGCTAAGGCTTACTCTGGCTCATTAGAAGCCTACCAGAAGAAATTTGGTACCCGCGGCGTATTACATTGTTATGCCACAGATAAGGCTGACACCACTAACGACCCGCGTTTTGGTGTGGTCGGCAAGCAAAAATGTACCGATACTGGCCCGCTAGGCGGCGAGCGAATGAAAGACTTTGACCGCGCAGAGATGCTGCCTGCGGCGCTGAAGTTTATCGACAAGTCGCTTAAAGAGGATAAGCCCTTCTTTACCTGGATCAACACCAGCCGTATGCACCTATATACTCGTCTTAACGACAAGTGGCGCTATGCTGCTGAAAAGTACACCAGTGAATACGATCTTCACGGTAGCGGCATGATGCAGCACGATGCTGATATCGGTTACTTACTGAGTGAACTTAAGAAGCGTAACCTAGATAAAAATACCATTATTCTGTACACCACAGATAATGGCCCTGAACACTCTTCTTGGCCCCATGGCGCAACCACGCCTTTCAGAGGCGAGAAGATGACCACCTATGAAGGCGGTGTTCGTGTGCCTATGATGGTACGCTGGCCAGATCATATTCCGGCAGGCAGAACCCTCAATGGCATCCAAAGCCACCAAGATTTGTTCACCACCTTAGCCGCTGCGGCGGGCATTAAAGATGTGAACAAGAAGGTGATGGATGAGAAGAAGCAATATATCGACGGGGTGAATAACTTAGCTTATTGGGAAGGCAAATCAGATGTCTCAGAACGCCAGTCGATGTTCTATTACTTTGAGGGGCAACTCTCTGCAATCCGAATGGGGCCTTGGAAGTTCCACTTCGCTATTGCCGAGCATTACTACGATAACCTGTTGCCATTGGCCAAACCTAAAGTCTATAACCTAAGAGCCGACCCCTTTGAGAGCTATGACTCAATTGATGCTAATGGCCATTTGGTACAGAAAGTCTCCTGGTTATTGGCCCCTGTAAGTGAGATGGTGACAGAGCATGTTAAGAGCTTGGTCGAGTATCCGCCGGTTCAAGGTGGTAGTAGCTTCGACATGACTAAAACCATTGAAGATGCGATGAAGAAAACACAGCAATAAGCAACCTAAATCGATGGCCCCTCTCATGGGGTCATCGTCTTTTTGGCGACATTTACCCGTCGATGGTTTTTACAAGCTCGCCGCAATATGACAGAGTTTATTATTGACTCCTTTTTGGCATGGAATCCGCTTTTTATATGAGACGCACTCAAACCAGCGACACAACACATCTTCCGGTTGTACCGCTTAAAACCGCAGTAAAAGACAACAGTGATGAAGTTAAATACCATAGACAGTTTCATGTGATGGCTAAGCCCGGTGGTGCCAAATGCAATATCGACTGCCAATACTGTTTTTACCTGCATAAAGAGGGCTTATTGCATCAGCCCAAGCAACCCAAGATGGACGACGAAACCTTAGAGCGGTTCATCAAAAGCTATATTGAAAGCCAAGATGGCGAACAGATCACCTTCTCTTGGCAAGGAGGAGAGCCAACGCTACTGGGGCTGGATTACTATAAGAAAGTGGTTGCGCTACAGAAGCGTTATCAACCCGAGGGGGTTCAGATTAATAACGATCTGCAAACCAATGGCCTACTGCTTAACGATGCTTGGTGCGCCTTCTTAAAAGAACATCAATTCTTAGTCGGTTTGTCTATTGATGGGCCGCGCGAGTTACACGATAAATACCGCGTCACCAATAGCGGTAAACCCACCTTCGATTTAGTGATGAAAGCGGCGCAAAATCTACGCAAACACCAAGTCCCTTTTAATGCTCTGACAGTGGTTAATCGCCTAAACGCCAAACATCCGCTGGAAGTGTATCGCTTTTTAACCCAAGAACTGGGCGCCAGTTATATTCAGTTCACTCCCTGTGTCGAAGCCAAAGACTTTAAGTCCACGGCACCGCAGTTTTGGAACGAGAGTATGCGCCCCAAATTGGGCAGCGAGCTCAGTAAACCTGGCCATCCGATGTCGGTGGTGACCGATTGGTCGGTAGACCCAGATGATTGGGGCAATTTCCTTAAAGTGGTGTTTGAAGAGTGGATCAATAATGATCTGGGCAAAGTGTTGGTTAATCTGTTCGAAACCGCGCTCGCTCAAACCATGGGCATGCCGTCACAGCTATGTGTCACCGCCGAGTTTTGCGGTAAAGCCTTGGCAATTGAGCACGATGGCTCGGTTTATTCTTGCGATCACTTTGTTTATCCCGAATATAAAATCGGTAATATTAACGATAAGCAGCTTAATAATATGGCGTTTTCTATTCGCCAAGAAGCTTTCGGCATGTCGAAACGCGATAGCCTGCCCGATTACTGCTTGGAGTGTAAACACCTTAAATTATGCTGGGGTGAATGCCCTAAAAACCGCATTATCAAAACCCCGTCCGGTGACATTGGGCTAAATTATCTCTGCTCTGGCTTACAAGACTTTTTCGATTATGCTTCGCCTATCTTGGTGGGATTAGCCAAAGTGATAGAACAAAATCAGTCGGCACCTACAAAAAGATAATCCTTATGCTGCTTGGTATTAATTTATGCAGCAAAAAGCCCAATTAATATTGGGCTTTTGATAGGAGATCTAACCAGTTTTTTTTAATCTATGATTTTTTAATCGATGCTTTCGATATGAAACACGGTCGTTTGTCCCTCTTGCAGCCGCGTCGGATCTAACTCATGTAGATCACGGTGACGAATAATACTTCTCAAGTCATCGACATAAAGCATGCCTCGTTCGCTGTAATGTTGTAGCGCCTCGGCTAATTCGATGCCATTTAATTCCCGCTCAATTTCTCGGGCATCATGTCGCATCTCTCTTAGGTGATGATAAGCATGGTTAGTATTGAGATTATGCAGATACTCCATGCAGGTTTCTAAGATGGTATCGAATGCCGCCAGCTTCACATCGGCGCCTTTAGCTTGCACATACTTTTTCGACTTGGAATGGGGCGGTAAATGTTCACCAAACAACGCATTACCTTCTACGGCAAAATGCGATGTACCCCAAGCACTTTCATCAATCGCTTGCGCCAAGGCTAACGAGACCGGAATAGTATCGACCCGCTTACGTAACTCCTCATAACTTGGCGCCTGCTCGAAGCCATAACGGTGAGATAAGTCTTCAACCCACTTGGCCTCTTCTCCGTCAAGATGATTGTCGGCATAAGCTGCATGCAGTGCGGCTCGGTCTTGCAGAATATAATCATTAGCCTGCAAAATGTTGGTGAGGATCATACGTATGAAAGTACGGGTTTTCTGATCGACACTTAGCTCGGCGAGATCCTTGGGCACATGACTGACAAACACCCGAGGCACTTGCCTTTCACTGCGAGCCGACAGCAGTTGTAACCCCGAGTTATCTAAATGATGTGAAAGCTCTGATGCACTTTTAAAAGCCACTTGTTTTTCTGGCGAGCCGTAAACCTCGATCCCCGCCAAACTGCTACATGAATATAAAGCCGATAACACACAGATATACTTAATGTGCTTAAACATTGTCATTTTGCTACTCCAGCATTAACCCTTTCCATTTAACTTAATTGTGACAACCATCAGCAAATGCTGAGCTACAAATAAGTAACCCTATTAGAATTAAATTTAGCACTGTTTGAAGCACTGTGCATTAGCAACAGATTATCAAACCAGACTAAATAACCTGAGCTCTGGATAAGCAGAGCCGCTGAATAGGCTTGTTAAATTTAGATTTTCCGACACTGGTTATCCCAAGTTCAGGTTAAATAGAATACGCCGGTTGAAAACCACAGTAATGAAGCGTTTAATAACTCGATAACTATCCCCGCTATAGCGATATGATAAGGAGCCACAATGACTCAGCCAGAGACCTATTTTTACAGGCCAAGTGAAGGACATGGATTACCTCATGATCCCTTAAATGCCATCGTAGGCCCTAGACCCATAGGCTGGATCGCTTCACGTAATAAACAGGGGCAAAGAAATCTGGCTCCCTATAGTTTTTTCAACTGCTTCAATTATCATCCGCCCATTATTGGCTTTGCCAGTGTCGGCTATAAAGACAGTGTGGCCAATATTGTCGAAACCGGAGAGTTTGTTTGGAATCTCGCCACGCGCCCTTTAGCCGAGCAGATGAACCAAACCTCGGCGGCGCTACCCCATGGGCAAGATGAGTTTGAATTTGCCGGTTTAACGGCCGTGGCAGGCAATGTGGTGGGGGCAGACCGAGTGCTGGAAAGCCCGGTGAACTTCGAGTGTAAGTTAACTCAATGTATTCAATTGCAAGCTGCTAACGGTGAAGCCATCGACACTTGGTTAGTCTTGGGTGAAGTGGTGGTGGTACATATTGCCGAACGCCTGCTCGATGCCACGGGTATTTACCAAACCGCACTGGCCGACCCCATACTGCGTGCAGGCGGGCCGAGCGCCTACTATGGCATTTCAGAAGAGCATAGATTTGACCTCTCTAGGCCACAGCTTTAGGTCATGGTAGATAAAACTCTGCACCTAAATAAAACGCCAGCATAGCTTTGGCCATGCTGGCGTTATTTCAGTTGTTAACTGTATCACTGCGACTTAATAGCCGTGACGGCTGACCTCAGGCCAATGCTTATCTACCTCTTGTTCGATAAAGGCCTTTTTCTCTGCGGTTAATTTATCCAGTTCGATACCCACAGCTTTTTGCGCCGAGGCTTTCGTCGAAATATCGGGATAATTCACCTTGGCGACTTTTAACATGCTTAAAATTTCAGACAGCGCATTGCGTGCATGGGTGGCATGCTCAATCGCCGCATCGAGTAACGCCATCCCCTCTTGAGGGTTATGGGCATACAAACCGTGTGATGACATGGCGAAATCCCAGCGCCACTGGGCGTGACGAATGGCCATAATGGCATCATTCATAATTGGCCAACTTGCACCGGCATCCCACGCAGCGCCCGCCTCATAATGAGCCTTAACTAATAGTTGCTCTACTTCGCGCGCCTTGGCTTCTATCTGTGCCTTGTTAGTTTCTAGCTTGCTGACGAGCTTAGTTTTATTGCTATGACAGGCCTGACAAACTTGCTCATAATTGGGTAGCGCCTGACCAATTTGATGATTGGTAAATGACTTGCCATTGCTGTCAACCGACTCTGGCATGTGGCAGCTGATACAGCTGACTCCCGCCTTAGCGTGTTCGCTGCGACTCCAGTGTTCAAACTCAGGATGACGCGCCTTAACGATTGGGGTTCTAGAGATCGGATGGATCCACTCGTAGAAACGGCGAGTATCATAATATTTCTCAATCAAGTCGGCGGTACTGCCGAAAATCCACGGAATATTAACTCGATTGCTACGCTCAGGCTGAAAATAGTAAGTCACATGACATTGGCCACAAACTTGAGATCCCTGCATATTGGCGTTCTGCTGTTCAAATGGCAGCTGCACCTTAGCCATGGCTTCTTGCGCATGGGGTCTAGGTAACGCAAGCTCAGCCGAACCTTTGACATGACAGTCGGTACAATACACTACACTCTGCATCTCTTTACCGAGATCGGTGAAGTTTTTGCCCGAGAAGCCTTCGACGCCAAGTTCACCAATTAAACGTGGCACGTCCGGAGACTTACAAGTCCAGCAACTGGCCGATAAACCTTTTTCACCTTTGGCGGGGGCAACACCGGTTCTCAATGTGTGAGTGACATCGGCAACAGCAAAATGATGTCCTCGCGGACTGTGGTATTCCTTGGCATAGGAGGAACCCGCCCAGAGCACGATAGCTGCCGGATAGTTGGCCAGCATATCTTGTCGCTGTGACTGCTCAGCCGTTGCCGCCCAGCTTTGGTACTGATTAGGGAATTTGGCTTGCATCGCCTCGGCGCTGACATCTTCGGCATTTGCCACCGCCCCCATTAATAAGGAACTGCTGGTGATCGAGAGAATTAAATAACGTCTTAATCTATTCATTTTAAACTCATTTATATCTAATTTATTTGCTTTACTGCCGAGACGACAATCATTAACCCGGTCTGCCATCGACTCTAGGGCGTAACAAGATCGGCGCATAACAAAATACAAACCAACCAAAACCTAAGCTCCAACACGTGCCAGCCAGCCAGAGCCAAAGTTCGGCATGTTGTGGAAACCACAGCGGCATTAAGGCACGAAACATGGCCGCTAAAGCGACAGACAAAAATGCCCAAGACATCTTGGGCCCTTGATAGATGTTGCGACTGGTGTGCCCAAGCGATACCCGAGAAATCATCGATAAACACAGGCCAGCCATAGTGCCAATGGCAAACAGATGCAGTAAGTGACGATAGGCATTTTCATTATCAATATTGTAGGCCAGCGCTGCCAAAGTGATAGGTAAACAGACATAAGCCAGATGCAACGACCACAACATGGGTTCGCCAAGGGTTTTATGAGGATACCAACGTAACCAGCGCAGCAGATGCAACAGCGCCGCAGCCGCCAGCAAGAGTTGCTCGACCGCGATAGGTAAAAACTTAGTCACTCCCTGTACAATCAGCAGTAACATTAGGCCGATCAGGCTAAAGTCCAGTAACTTAATCGGCTCAGGTTTAGGTTGCTGAATTTTTACGGCGGTAAAAAAGGGGATCACGCGGCCAGCGACTATGGTAATAATCACCCCAAGCCACCAAAGCATGCCCTGCCAGAGTTGATTACTGCTGATAAAATCCCGCTGCATTAGGCAGTAATAGCTATAGAGATTTATCAAGGCAGCCAGCAGCAACATGATAGGAAAACCGATATTACGCCACTGTTTAACCCGGTAAATACAAGACCACAATTTAGCGGCGCACAGCAATAAGAACAGGCTATCGAAAATCGCAGGCAACCAGATAGGTAAGTCCATTGGCAGCAACAACAGCACCCGCGCCAGCAACCAACAAGCAAAAGTCAGCGCCAACGGCCAGCCTTTTAAACTGGGTTGATTAGTCCAAGTTTGTACCGACGTCAGTAAGAAACCACAGGCAATTGCCATGGCAAAGCCAAATAACATCTCATGGGGATGCCACCATAGAGGCACGACTTTAACCCAAAAGCTCTCTCGCATCAGGCTAAATTCAGGGATATACCAAGTCACCAGCCACAGCGGAATATACAGGCAAGCTAACAAGGCGCCACCGAGAAAGAACGGCCTAAAACCCAAACGCCATATCGCGGGTGTTTTGTCAATTTCGCGGGGATCATCAATATTAAGCATCACGTCTTATCTCTAATCGATTAGCAAATGGAATCGGTAGCAAATAACAAACATATAAAATACATCTTTAATATGTGGCCATATTAACCACAGCGATAACGACGAACAATCAATAATCGATGCAGTTTAGATAAGTGTGATCTATAGCGGATAAATTCGCTATGATATTGAATTTAAATACCTCTTTATAGGCATGCCGGACTCTTGAAGTGCTAAACAGTTTTACCCAGCTAGTCAGTGAACGCTACTTTATTCTGGTTTGATTAAGATAAGCGCCTGCTGGCGACCGTTGAGATACCAGACTCCACTTGCATCAAACATGGCATCTTCTTCCAGCATGATGCGGATCTCTCGTTGCCATTCGGGGATAAACACCGCATTGTTTAGCTCGATAGAATAAGCGGTATTGAGGTGCAGCGGATAATCCCCCGAACCTGCGACCCCTTGCTGGGCGTCCCACATACCTAAAGTCGTGCCAGCCCCATGACCGTGATAGCCAATAGGATGAGAGTAAATCGTCGGCTTAAGTCCGGCAGCAATGGCCTGCTCGCGCGCAGCCTTGAGCACCTCGTTGCCCGTTCGGTCCTTTGCAAACTGAGCGGTCAATATATCTTGCAGTTGATTACCGCTGTTAAACGCCTTCACCAAATAGTCTGGCGCTTGGGTTTCTAAGGGCTGTAACACATAAGCGAGTTGCTGAGTATCAGTGTTCAACCTCAGGTAAGTAATGCCAAAATCAACATGCAGAAGATCCCCCGGCATAATCACAGTATCACCTGAAAGATCCTCCTGATTAGCCCTCTGTATGGTGACACTGGGCTGAAACCAGGTTTGCAATTTCAGCTCCCGAACCCGTTCTCTAAACCACCACACTAGATCTTCGCTGGTTGTCTGGCCAACTTGTATCACCTCATTAGAAAACCCCTGAGCAATGATCTCGTGAGCCATCTTGACCAGACTCGGATAAAGGGCGATCTCCTCTGGGATGCGACGCTCCAACCAGCCAATGGCCAGCGGCTCAGCAGACACCAGAGTCTGTCGATAACCTTCGGGGAGATGATTCAAGAGTCGCTGCTCGTCACCCGACACTAGACCGTCGGCATGAGCCCAACTCGTTGAGCGGTTAACGCCGATACGTTTTGGCTGATAACGCTCCACCAAAGCATTTAGCGCCTGCCACTGACTGGGATGCTTCTCCTTATCCCAAGCCTTAGTGAACAGTTTGCCAACACTGTAGGGCGCGATAGCATAGGCGTTCACCTTGCCCTGCTTATCACGGGCAAACACCAATATAGTGGTACGCCGCGCCGACAGCCAAGTGGCGGGTAACATAGTTTTAAGCACAGGGTCTTCGTTGTATTCGCGGCTAATCAGCAGCCACATATCGATATCGCTCTCGCGCATCAACTCAGGCAACAACTGCTGAACACGTTTATGGGTCAAATTGTCGATCAATGCCGCGCGCTCACGCAGGGGCAAAATCTCATCGGTAGCAGCGCCTAGGCAGATCTGAGGCAGCAAGGTCAAACACAGCAGCCAGAGAATAGAATAGCGGCTCAAGTTATTATTCTTATTAGCAAGCATTTGTTCTCTCATCTGTTACATAGTGAACGTTTAGGTTATACCAATCAGTATAAGAAAGTGAGCTACTCAGCGTGTTTTTTGGCAACTGTTTTAAGTCAAGCTGCTGCAAAAATAACGAGCAATAAAAAACCGCCCAATGTTGCCATTGGACGGTTAATCTATAACTGATCCAATTAATGGATGAGTTCAGTCAATGCAGTTTAATTAAACGGCAACCGCACGATCACGGCGCTTCTTATCAGCGAAGATAAGCGCGATTAGACAGATAATACCTGTGGCAATACCAATAGGATCGCTTAGTGATTGCTCAAGGCCTAAACCAATACCCGCTGTTGCGATATAAGAGACAGTTACAGCGGTACCTATGATTGCCGGCAGACTCACAATCCAATGGATGGTGCCACGGTCAAACAGATACTTAGTCGCTAGCCAAAGCACGCTGGTTGATAGCAGCATGTTTGAGAACGCAAAGTAACGCCATACCAAGGAGAAGTTAATCATGGTCATGAAGTAAGCAATCACCAAGATAGGCACAGCAACCAGCAGACGGTTGCGAATGCTTTGTGGGATCTTGAATGCATCGATAATGGTCAGACGCAATGAGCGGAAAGCCGTATCACCAGAGGTGATTGGGAAAATCGCTACCGCGATAATCGCCATAATACCACCAGCAACACCAAGGTAAGAGGTCGCTACCTGGTTAACCACAAGACCTGGACCACCTGCATCTAACACGCTCTTCAGTTCAGCATAACCACCTGGGAATGCGGCAATACCCGCCAATGCCCATACACATGCCACGATACCTTCAGACATCATTGCACCGTAGTACACAGGACGAACATATTTTTCGTTAGTGAGACAGCGCGCCATGATTGGAGCCTGTGTCGAGTGGAAACCACTGATCGCACCACAAGTAATGGTCACGAATAATAGCGGCCATACAGGTAATCCATCAGGATTAGGGGTTAATAAGGCTTCGTGTGCACCGTGATCGAAATAAGCGAAGATGTCATCTGCAACCGGAAGGTGCGGTGCATTGATTAACAAAGCAACACCGATTGAGACTGTCATGGTGATCATCAACAGACCAAACGCAGGGTAAAGTTTAGTGATGATTTTATCGATAGGTAGCAAGGTCGCTAGGAAGTAGTAACCTAAAATCACCAATACCCAGAATGTATTGCTGGCCATAATCGTGCCTTCAAACATATCTAGGTGGCTCAGCAAACCTGCTGGGCTCATGATGAATACCACACCCACAAAGAACAATAGCATGGCGGTAAAAATCAGCATTAAGCCTTTGAAATAAATATTAAAGTAGTGACCGGCGATTTCAGGCAGACTCTTACCATCTTCTTTGATACTTAAAACGCCAGAGAAGTAATCGTGTACTGCACCACCAATAATGTTACCTAGTACAATCCAAACCAGAGCAACTGGGCCATACAGGGCACCCAAAATTGGACCAAAGATAGGACCTACACCAGCTACGTTAAGGAACTGAATTAAGTAGGCTTTGACTGGATGAACCGCGACATAATCGACGCCGTCATCAAATCGTGCTTGTGGGGTTTTTGCGCTAGGGTCAATACCAGCCTGACGTTCTACAAAAGGACTGTAGAATTTAAAGGCTAATATTAGTAACGCAATACAAATAAAAAATATTAGCATTGTTATCACCATCCATTGTTTTGTAAGTTTTTTTTAAACAACCAATTTTCTTTAGCTCAAGTCAAACGGTCAATCAACAATTGGTCGTATTGCAAAGAGGTGGCTTTGCCTGTTAAGTTTATCAATCAATCCCAAAAAGCCTAGGGATTGCCGCAACTGAACAACGCCTCAGCCTACTACAGTTAATCTCGAAAGCAATATTAGTTTTAGCTATATTGTGTAAGCCTAAATTATAGCTATTATCACTATTGCTGACATTATAGGCAGTAGATTAATTTGAGAAGTTGTAGCAGCTTAATAAGTTTAAGCATTTTATAATCTCCCCACCGCTATTGGACTTTTTTGTAATTGGAGCTGCTGTGTTAACGGATCCCCTATTTTGGCTGGTCGCCATACCTGCAGTCCTGATCACCGGCATCTCAAAGTCAGGCTTTGCGGGCGGCGCCGGAGGATTAACGGTTCCCTTGCTGGCATTAGCGGTCAGCCCAACTACTGCAGCGGCGCTGATGTTACCGCTACTTATCTATATGGACATACTGAGTGTGCGTTCGTGGTGGGGACAGCAAAACAATCGCCATCTACTGATTTTACTGCCTGCTGCGGTATTGGGAATTGCGGTGGGTTATCTACTATTTGATCGACTCAACGAAACCTATCTAAAGGCGATTCTAGGTGCTATTGCTCTGCTATTTGGCCTGTATGGATTACTGCTCAGTGGCCGCTTTAGCAAAACGCCTTCACCACTATTTGGCCGTTTGTGCGGCGCGCTGGCAGGCTTTACCAGCTTTGTCGCTCACGCCGGAGGCCCGCCACTGAACACTTATTTGCTACCGCTGAGATTAATCAAAAGCGAATACTTGGCGACGGCAGTGATGTTTTTTGCCGTGGTGAACGCGGTCAAGCTGATCCCTTATAGTCTGCTGGGTCAGGTTAACCTGAATAATTTGTTGGTGTCTTTAATGCTTGCTCCCATCGCCTACATAGGCGTGCGATTAGGGCTAGCGATCCAAGACAAGCTCAGCGAATCCCTATTTAAGCAGATCATCTTTGGATTGATGATAGTGGTCGGTATTCGCTTGCTTTGGGGTGTCTTAGGTTAGTTCGCTTGTGATAATTTGCTAGTGTTCGCCACAGCTTGTCCGTAAACGATTTGTGTACGTAATGCCTGCTGACGAGTTAGCCACCACATCACTAATCCACCGAGCGACAATAATGCTGCGGCATAACCTGTCATCTCGATACCGTAACCAGACAAAATGACTAAACTGCCCACCCAAGGGCCAATCGCGTTAGCCATATTAAAGGCACATTGGGCTAAGGCTTGAGTCATTGCCTGCCCTTCTGGGGCAACATCGAGCAATCTTGACTGTAAAMCCCCCGCCAATCCGATGCCACAACCGATAAAAAACACCACAGGCACCAGAGCCCAATAGGAGTGAGCCACAGAGGGATACAGTGCCAAAACCAAAGTGGATAAACAGAGTGACCAAAATGCCACATTCATTGCCGCCTTATCGGCGAGGGATCCACATACTAAGGTGCCTGCGGTTGCTCCGACACCAAACACCGCCATCATAATAGGAATATATAAACCTTGAACCTGGGTGACATTAATTAAGGTTTCGGCCAAGTAGGTATACACACAAAACACACCGCCGAAACCGATCACCGCAATACCAAGAATTAACCACACTTCTTTGTTCTTCAGGCTTTGCAACTCTTTCTTGAGACTCACATTAGCATCTACGGCAATATTCGGGGCTTTGAGAAAGATCAGCAGCGCCGCTGTCGTGGCGATAATCGACACCAAAATAAAGCCCGCACGCCAGCCAATAACCTGCCCAATCCAAGTTGCTAAAGGCACACCGACAATCGTTGCCAGCGTCAGGCCGATGATCACGCGCGACAGAGCACGGGCTTTTTTATCTGGCGGAACTAACGATGCCGCCAACAGCATAGCGAAACCAAAGTAAGCACCATGAGGCAACCCGCTAAGAAAGCGGAAAAACACCAACCAAGAGAGCGAAGGCGCCAGCGCGCTCAAACCATTGGCAATAGCCATGGTCGAAGCCAAGGCGATCAGTAAGGTACGGCGTCGAACCTTCACCCCAAATACCATGATGATCGGCGATCCCACCACGACCCCGAGCGCATAGGCGCTGATGGCATAACTCACTTGCGCCACATCCACACCTAAATCCCTTGCGATATAAGGCACTAAGGTCATCGAGGCAAATTCAGTCGTTCCCAATGCAAAGGTTCCCAGCGCAAGGGCAAAGATAACCCAAAACGGACTCGACGAATGCGACGATCTAGACTGCGGTGAATGACTCACTTTTTACAACTCCAACAACAAAATAGGATAGGTAATACAGGTAGGAAAACAGAGTCTGTTTGCGACTCAATTCTAATAGATGTTTATGGTGACTTTATATCACTAGCCTCTTAAGTCATACAAATGACAAATTTTCATTATCTTCATAACTTCTGGCTATACAGATGATATTTTACATAACTTACGCTCGTATCAGAAAGCCATATAGATGTGCTAAAATCGCCGCCAATTATAGTCACCAGCAAGGTAAAGCAATGAATCCGATTATTGCCATCTTAAAAGAACATAACGTCAGCGACGAAAAAATTAACCAGCTATTTCAAGCCCTCACCGACAACCCATTGATGGCAATGGGCATTGTAGGGCAACTGGGAATTCCGCAAGAAAAGTTACAGCAGCTGATGGCTTTGGTGATGCAAAATCCTG
The DNA here is from genome assembly GCF_022398315.1 of Shewanella sp. Isolate11. GTDB lineage: Bacteria > Pseudomonadota > Gammaproteobacteria > Enterobacterales > Shewanellaceae > Shewanella. The sequence goes on along the minus strand of NZ_JAKEVF010000001.1, from coordinate 251,236 downwards.
CGTTGATCAAAGAAGCGGTGTTAGAGCTAGGCTTGGACTTTTCTAAGGTTGAAGCCGCCAAAGCACAATTGCAAAAATAACGGTTTAATCGCCAAAATTTTTAATGCTAGCAAGGTGTATGCTCAAAAGCCCAAGTCTCAACTTGGGCTTTTTTAGTGCTAAATGTTCAATGTGATTACTGGAATATGATGAGATTTGAATAGGGTAGATGAGATAAGTGAAGTGCTAGAAACGAAAATTAACATCTAAGCCAACATAGCTGCCACCCACCTCGGGCTTAACCACTGGCGTTAAGATATAGCTATCGGTTAAATAGGCACCAATTGCCGCACCGATAACATGGGCTCCAGCATCCAGCAACGCTTCCTCGGCAGTATTGGTGGACTTATCATATTCATGATATTGAATTAACACACCAAAGGCTGAGCTAACCCCGAATCCCATCCAAAATCTGTCTTGCTCTGGAAAAAATTTATCGGTGCCCCAAGTCACTGTCCCAGCAATTAAGGCTCCACCAATGGCATGGCTGGTTTCACTGTAGACGCCGTTATCAGCCATCACAGGACTACACAGACCACTCAACAAAACTAAAGATAATAAGCGCTTCATCCCTTCTCCTTGGATATTTTATAAAACTCATTTTATGCCAATCATTATTACATCAATAGGTTAACTCACCCGATTTGAGTGTAGTCGCTGTTTTTTCATCTGTCCTGATCTTGCTTGAATCTTCAATTAAAAGCAGTCGCTAACCCAAAAACAAACTTATGACGTTTGTAAAAGTTTGCCTAACGAACGAGTTTTAGCACTTCTGATGCTGTGTTAACGCCTTTGACCGTTGAACTACAGCACATAACATATTGAATTAAGCTGCTGAACAAGAAGGGGCTATAGACAAATACACTAAAGTGTCTCAAAAATGAGACACTGTGTGTCAACCAATAAACCCTAAATATTCAATTAGATAAAGGATTTTACTTACCTTTAACATTCAGGAATGAATTTACGGCTCAGAGGCAAAATTTTTATCTCTATAAATCAACCCCTTAATTTTGTGGCATAGTTAATGCCTTTAAAAGGTGGCAACAAACATAATTCGACCGCTCATTTAGTTCGTCCTTTGTGCATCATGATGAACCTTAAATAAGCGGCTTAATTAACCTTTAAGTGGTTAATTCTGATGATGTTGGAGGTCACCATGAGTAAATCACCAAAATTGAAACTTACGCCATTGTTAACCAGTAGCTTATCTCTGCTGGCAGCGGTGCCGTTTTTCGTAAGTGCATTATCAGGTGCCATTTTTACCACAACAGAAGATGGCGCAATCGTAAATGAAAACGTGAGGTATCAAGATAAATTAGATGTCTATTTAGATGGTGGGCCAAGAATGAATGCCCCTGCATCCGCAGCGTCGCTCCCTGACGGTGACTATTATTTTCAGGTGACCGACCCAAGTGGTAAAGATCTGCTTTCGAGTGACCATATCAGTTGTCGTAAAATCACCATCAACAATGGCGTAATAACCGAGTACCATGGCGCCGATGGTCACAATTACAGTTATAAAAATGGTCAAAATGGTGGCTGGATTGAAGAGGAATGTACTGGTCACGCCTTTAATACTGATGTCGATCATGGCGGCGATCCCCTTTATGCCATGGTTATTCAGCTTTACCCTTATGACGACACACCTAACAGCGGCGGTGTCTACAAAGTCTGGATCACCCCAGTTGACAACTATGACCCTGTTAATGAATTGGATTTAGATGGCAATAAGCATCAAGCCGTCAATCAAGAGGGTTACCAAGCCGGTAACTTCCATGGGTTTATCCCACGTTTTTCTAAAACCGATAATTACAAGGTAAAACAAAAACGTAGACAGGAATATGGGATTATTGCCCTACGTAACTACCATGATGCCAACCTCAACTGTCGTTTAGACCCAGGCGAGAAATTTATTTGGGGCTGGGAATATGGGATTGATGATGGTTTAGGCGTGCGTAATACCGGTGTTACCCAAGATGAGTCAGGTGGTGATCCCAGCACTATTTTAATGCAAGAGGCGCTCGGTAAATTAGATGATTTATGGAACTTAGACCATTATCGTTGGACCGAAGATGAGGATAAAAACCTCAACAGTCAATACTTCACAACTTCTGGTTACGCCCATGCTTACCAAGCATTCACCTCGACCAACACCGGGCCAGAGGATCCCGCACTGTGGGACGAGCCCAGCGATTACCTAGAGCGATTCCTGATGGAAATGGTCTGTTTAGATGCTGTGGACTCCGGTGATGGACCACAAACTGCCAATGAGTTTACTGGATTTACCCCATCAGCACTGGGTGTAGTGCCCGAAATTAACAATGAGGATCCACAAATTACCCTCACCTTAGGTCAGGTGGGTTTCGCCAATATGAAAGTCACCAAAATATTCGACACCAACGGTAACGGCGTTGCCGATGATGGAGAGATGGGGATTCCTAACTGGCCGGTACGTATTAAATACGCCCCCAGCCTATTACAGTCCAGTGGTGGTCCAGTACCTGACACCATCAGTCCCACCGAAAACGCCGATCTTTACGATGAAATCATTGCTCGTTTCCAGCCAAATGTTGAACCGGGTGAAGCCTTGCTCGTCAATGGTATCGCGACTCGTATGACAGATTCCAACGGTGAGCACACCTTTAAACTCTTGCTACCTAATGGCTATGGCGATGCACCATTCACGCTGCATCCGTCTGACTACTATCAAGTAGAAGAAGCTAGTGCCCAGGGTTGGCAGGCAAGTTCAAATATGGCGATGAACTTCGACGTACGTTCAGAGGCCAGTGGTGTAGAAGGCAGATTAACCCCGATTATGGGTAAAACCTATATGGACGATAGCGATACCGGACTAGAGGAAATTGTGTTTACGAATCTGTGCTTTAATGAAGTCAGCTTCGGCACGAAAGGTTATTGGCATAACAAAAATGGCCTAGGTGAAATGGAAGAGTCATTTGTTACTAGCTACATCAACACCCTAGATCCTTACGATAGCGAAACCAGCTATTTTGGTGCCGGTGATGAGCCCTTCGACGGCAAATATTCTGATAATACAAATGTCGATGCAGCCTTCAATAATGACGATATAAACGATGCATTATCGGCTCAGGCAGGAACGGTAAAAGCAGAGGTTTCACACTTCTTAGTCGACAGTAATGGCGGTGGCGATCCAAGAGAGCAGCTTGCTCAGCAATTACTGGCCTTCCTATTTAATGTCGAATACCGCCTCGGTGGCGACGCTCAATTAATACTTTCTGGAGGAGGCACTATTTCGGCACAAACATTAATTGATGAAGCCATAGCCGCTTGGCAAGGCACAGATGCAACCAGCCAAAACGAGTATAAAACACAGCTCGATGACTTTAATAATATGAAGGTAGGTGAAGAAGGTGGTGGGGTGCAATTTATCCCTAGCGATCCTGCGAACTGCCCACCATTGCCAAGCGGGTTTGAAGCACAATAATTTATAGCAAATTGGAGTTCCACTTAAATCAGGCATCCCTTGCAATAAGGGATGCCTATTTTAATCCAAATAATACCACTCTGTATAAGAAGGTTTTTGAGGCATCAACCCCTACAGCGTTATGACCAAACAAGCGCTAGTACTAGCCTTTAGAGGCGACGAGGACAACCTAGAATAAATCAGCACCCTCAGACAGCGGCTCGCCGCTCAACAACAGAATTATAACTCAGCCCACTCTATGATTGGTTATCGCACCCAGCGCATCAGCTGGTTAGCATCTTTTACCGCAAACTGCCTTTTGATCAACTTGCCAGCGCCATCAAACAGCAAGAGTTCAGAAGCTCCGGCACGGTGTTTAGCAATCAATTGGTCGCCTTCTGGCGTACCAACCCTAGCAAGCAGGAAATGGACATTATCCCCCAAATGCTCACGCGCCTCATTCATCTGTTCAGTCTGACTATTACTCGATGCATAATTGGGATCGTAAACAAAAACGACCGCTGGCTTGCCGGTACCAATTTGCTCATGAGTCGCCTTAAAGCCTTTAGGCATCATCATTAACAACAGTCCTATTAAGGCCACTACTGAAAGCGAAACCCCAACCGCCACCCACGGCCCACGTTTAACTCCATTTAAATGTCGATTTCCCACAATGATAATCCCTCACTCACTTATTCAAACCAGACTCGAAAAAAAATTAATCGGAGATTGTAACCAAGCAACCTGAGGCAGAGATTAAAAATAGCTAGATAAGATAAACAAAAATGCCTGAATCTCGCCGCAGTAACGCTTTACCTGAACTGTATAAGATGTGTACTATTAAATTGATTTTTATCAAGTTGCTCATGATTGAGCAATGAATGGATGCGATTGATAAATGATTCTAAAAGCCAAATCACCACAAGCAGTAACATCACCTCAAGCCTGTGCAGGACAGAAGCAGGAACAAGACGTCGCCTTTTTTCTGCGTCGTGCCTACAAAGAACATAAACAAGTGCTGGTCATCAACGACTTCAAGTTCCGCTTTAACGACGAAACAGCACAAATCGACCACCTCATCATATATCCCTATGGGTTCGTATTAATTGAATCGAAAAGCATCAAAGGTCGAATTCAAGTAAATCAACAACAAGAATGGACGCGCAGTTACCAAAACCGCTGGTTTGGGATGCCATCTCCGATTAAGCAAATCGAACTACAGCAAGCACTACTTCTCGATCTGTTAACGCATCATCGAACCGACATTCTAGGCAAGTTACTTGGGATAAAACAACAGGGCTTCAGACTGCGTTGCTGGGATCACCTCTGTGCTGTTTCAAGCGATGCGGTGATCAACCGTGATACTATGCCAAAGGCTATTTCAGACAAACTGGTAAAAACTGAATTCCTTGTCGATAAACTTAATCAAGTAATGAACTTAAAAAATAAGTTTATTCGCACAGTAAACTTCACCGATACCCGCCCCGACTTTAACCAAACCGAACTCGACTCTATCGCAAATTTCTTAATTGACCAGCACCTCGGGGAGTTTCAAAAAACAAGCAACAGCGTCGAGATGCAAACGTCAGAAACCCAGCTTACAGAAATAGAACAACTGCCGATAAATCAAATTCGGCAACCAACACCTGTAACTTACCAAACACAACACCCAACCGCAGGCAGCTCCATCAAATTAAGTTGTAAACATTGTGGTGAATCAAGTGATTACACGCCAATGTATGGCAAGTTCGGCTATTACATTCACTGTACTCCGTGCACTAAAAACACGCCGATGAAACAAGCCTGTCCACATTGTCAAAGCAAGAATACTAAAGTACAAAAACGTAGAGAGACCTACACGCTACACTGCCAAGAATGCAGCTTCAGCCAGCAGATAATCTAAGGAACAGAACTTGAATAGCATGGAGAAAGGAACTCTCGTTCGCTGGAACAGTGAAAAAGGCTTCGGGTTTATCAAGCCAGATACAGCCAATGCTCAAGATGTGTTTATTCATATCTCGGCATTAAAGCAGATGGCGAGAAAGCCCGTTGTTGGCGACCAAATCAACTATTTCTCTGAGTTGCAGAGTGACGGCAAGATCAAGGCAATAAAAGCCAATATTGAAGGTGTGGCAATTATTGCTGCCAGTTCAAACCGCCGCGATAACAAATATAATGGCCAACACAATGGCCAGTACAAACGTAAATCATTAAGCGGATTACTGCTGCCACTTTTAGTCGTACTCGGCCTTGGCATATTTGGCTTTAAAAAATACGAAGAGCTGACCTCAACGCCAGTGCTCACCAACCAAGATGTCGAACAGATGCAGTTTAACCCAGTGCAGAACTTTAGCTGCGAAGCAGGCAAAACCCACTGTAGCCAGATGCGCTCCTGTGCTGAAGCTAAGTATTACAACCGCTATTGCCCAGATACAAAAATGGACGGCGATGGTGACGGAATCCCCTGCGAAAGGCAGTTATGTAACTAATATCTATCACAAATGAAAGCCATAAAAAAACCGATACTAAAAACAGTATCGGTTTTTTATTAACTTGGTTTTAGGCTTTTAAGCTTCAGACCAGCACTGTTTCTAGCGCAGGAAAAATCGTTTTAGAAAGAGACCTTAACCATAACTTAGTTAGCAGTCATAAGCACAGGTAGGTCCAGATTTAGTCTTTTTATCTCTCCCATGCTCTAATTGACGTTCAGCATCTTGTACAGAAATCTTTTGGAAAAACACTTCCATAATTAGATTTAATCTTTCTTCTGCGTCTCCAAACTTGTCCATGCCTCCATACCTTACGGAGTCAAAATCAAGTTCTGCTAGCTTCATTCCTTTATTATCAGTTACATCTAAGTTTACGTAACGCATATAAGTAGCCACGTCCCACCACCAGTTAGCATTAAATTCAAACATGACTTGATCATCGTTTAACTCAGCATTGGGACTTGCAGTTGTTTTAGATACTTTGTAACCATTATCAACCATCCAGTTGGTCACAATGCCCCTAACTTTTGCGGTTTGATTTGGATCGTTTGTCATCACGATTTCTTTATCAAAGTTTGAATCCATTGGCTTCAGCGTTGTTAGCCCATTGCTTGAACAGCCTGTAATCGCTATTAAAAACAAACCGAATATTATCTTTCTCATTTTAATGTCCCTTTAGTTATATGGGGCTTTACGCCACCAAATATATAATTTCCATTTTTTAAATAGTGATAATAATCAACTAACTACACAATGTACATATTGATTGAAATCAATGTTCTAGCTTACAACAGCCAACAAGAGGTAAGATAATCCAGTTACAAAAAGCCCCGATGTCGTTAGACATCGGGGCTTTCATGTTTACGTTATAAGCTTTGAACTTAAGACCAGCAGAGCATTTTACGTGGTATAAATCTTGTTAGAGCAAGGCGCTTTACCGCGACGTTTAGTACACTAAATGAGTGGTGAAGCAACGCAGCTATCACAGATTTAGGCCCGTAAAAATTACATCATGCCGCCCATACCGCCCATACCACCCATTCCGCCCATGCCACCCATATCAGGTGCAGCAGCGTCTTGTGGAACCTCACCAACCATAGCTTCGGTAGTGATCATCAGGCCAGCAATTGAAGAGGCAAACTGTAGCGCGCTACGAGTCACTTTAGTTGGGTCAAGAATACCCATCTCTAGCATGTCACCGTATACGTCGCTACCTGCGTTGTAACCGTAGTTACCAGTACCGTTCTTAACGTTGTTAGCCACAACTGACGCTTCTTCACCAGCGTTGGTCGCGATTTGACGTAGAGGCGCTTCCATTGCACGTAGTGCGATAACCACACCGTGTTTTTGGTCTTCGTTAGCGACTTCAACTTCACCAATTTTGCTTGCTACGCGGATGAGTGCAACACCACCACCAGCAACCACACCTTCTTCAACAGCGGCGCGAGTCGCGTGTAGTGCATCTTCTACGCGAGCTTTTTTCTCTTTCATTTCAACTTCTGTGGCTGCGCCCACTTTGATCACTGCAACACCGCCAGCTAGTTTAGCCATACGCTCTTGTAGTTTCTCTTTGTCGTAGTCAGAAGTTGATTCTTCAGCTTGTACTTTAATCTGGGTAACGCGAGCTTGGATCTGCTCTTGTTCACCGTTACCGTCGATAATGGTGGTGTCATCTTTAGTGATAACAACGCGCTTAGCCGTACCTAGGTCTTCTAGGGTCGCTTTTTCAAGCTCTAGGCCGATCTCTTCAGCGATAACAGTACCGCCAGTGAGGATAGCGATATCTTGTAGCATCGCCTTACGACGGTCGCCAAAGCCTGGTGCTTTAACCGCAGCCACTTTAACGATGCCGCGCATGTTGTTTACAACCAATGTTGCTAGTGCTTCACCTTCAACGTCTTCTGCAACGATAAGCAGTGGCTTACCTGTTTTCGCTAGACCTTCAAGGATTGGCAGTAGCTCACGGATGTTAGAGATTTTCTTGTCAACCAATAGGATGTATGGGTTTTCAAGTTCAACACTGCCAGTTTCTGGCTTGTTGATGAAGTATGGAGATAGGTAACCACGGTCGAACTGCATACCTTCAACAACGTCGAGTTCGTTTTCTAGTGCTTGACCTTCTTCAACTGTAATCACGCCTTCTTTACCGACGCGTTCCATCGCTGTTGCGATGATTTCACCGATTGATTCGTCAGAGTTTGCAGAGATAGTACCTACCTGAGCAATCGCTTTAGTGTCTGCACACTCTTGAGATAGGGCTTTAAGCTCAGCAACGGCTGCAACAACGGCTTTGTCGATACCACGCTTAAGATCCATTGGGTTCATGCCCGCTGCAACGGCTTTTAGGCCTTCAGTTACGATAGCTTGCGCTAGTACAGTTGCAGTGGTGGTACCGTCACCGGCGGCATCGTTGGCTTTAGAAGCAACTTCTTTCACCATTTGCGCGCCCATGTTTTCGAACTTATCTTCTAGTTCGATCTCTTTTGCTACTGACACACCGTCTTTAGTGATAAGTGGTGCACCAAAGCTTTTGTCTAATACGACGTTACGACCTTTAGGGCCTAAAGTCACTTTCACTGCGTTAGCTAGTACGTTTACGCCCGCTAGCATTTTTACGCGTGCGTCATTACCAAATAATACTTCTTTAGCTGCCATGTTCTGTATCCTTTAAGAAAATCGGGTTAACTGGAGAAAACTAACTTAGTGGATTATTCCACTACAGCTACAAGGTCGGCTTCAGATAGGATCAATACTTCTTCACCATCGATCTTCTCTTTCTTCACGCCATAACCTTCGTTGAAGATAACAATGTCACCGACTTTAACGTCGAGAGGCTGTACTGTGCCGTTTTCAAGAATTCGGCCATTGCCTACAGCAAGTACTTCACCGCGAGTTGATTGCTCAGCGGCACTGCCTGTCAATACGATGCCACCGGCTGATTTTGATTCAACTTCAGAACGCTTAACGATGACGCGGTCATGTAATGGACGAATATTCATCTATGGACTCTCCTAATGATTCTTTTGCCCAACAAACGTTGGCGGTTTATCAAAGTAATTCGACATATACCTTATGCCGACTGATGTTTGCTATATGGGGGTCACTATTGTCAGATCCAAGGGCTTTACAAAAAAAATCTCAAATTTTTAACTGGGTTTTATTAAAGCCTGAGCAATCCTGTTAGAATTGCCCTCCTTCTCTGATTAGGGTCATCCAGATTTAATGAAAGACAGACACGGGATCTTAAGCCAACCCATCGGCCAAGTGCTGCTAAAACTGAGCCTGCCAAATCTGGTTGGTATCTTGACCGTGCTCGGCTTTAGTCTGGTGGATACCTTTTTTATCAGCCAGCTCGGCACTGAATCTCTGGCGGCTATCAGCTTTACCTTCCCGGTGACCTTGATCATATCCAGCCTGGCTATCGGTATCGGCGCTGGGGTTTCGACCAATCTTGCTAGGCTGATAGGCAGTGGTCATAGCGCCAAGGCCAAAGTATTTTTACACGATGCACTGCTGCTCACCGTCAGTTTAATTACGGCGCTATCAATTATAGGCAGCTTATTTATTGCGCCGCTGTTTAGTTTACTCGGCGCCAACGATTTAAGTCTGCCCTTGATCCAAGAGTACATGACCCTCTGGTATATCGGCGCGCCAATATTAGTGCTGTTAATGGTGGGCAACCAAGGGCTTAGAGCCACTGGCGATACCCGTTCTCCGGCCAAAATTATGGCATTGGCATCCTTGATAAATTTAATCCTCGACCCCTTGCTGATCTTCGGTATCGGACCTTTCCCGCGCTTAGAAATCCAAGGTGCTGCGATTGCCTCGCTGATCTCTTGGGCGCTGGCACTCTCCCTGTCGGGTTACCTGTTGATCATCAAACGTAAACTGGTACATTTTGCCGGACTGAATATCGACCGAATGCGTTGTAACTGGAAGCAACTGGCGCACATTGCCCAGCCTGCGGCCTTGATGAATCTACTTAATCCGCTAGCCAATGCGGCAATGATGGCAATGCTGGCGCGTATCGATCACAGCGCGGTGGCGGCATTCGGTGCCGGAACGCGATTAGAGTCGGTGTTACTGATAGTGGTAATGGCATTGGCCTCAAGCCTAGTGCCCTTTGTGGCGCAAAACTTAGGTGCTGGCCAAACTGAGCGCGCTCACCATGCCTTGATGTTATCGCTACGATTTGTGTTGCTATTTCAAACCTTGCTCTATCTTCCTTTATTGCTGTGTGCCGAGCCCATAGCTCAGTTATTCAGTAATGATGCTCAGGTGATTGAGTGGCTCAGTTTCTATATTATCGCCCTGCCTGCAGCTTATGGACCGCTGGGCATAGTGATCATCATGGCGATGACACTGAACGCCTATCATAGACCTATGAGCTCTTTAGTGCTTAACCTGTGTCGACTGTTTTTAATCTTACTGCCTTTAGCGGCACTGGGGTCGTATTTGGGTGGCGTTAAGGGGTTATTGCTGGCCTTGCCTATCACAAACACCATTATGGGCATTGCCTGTTATATCTTGGCCAGTCGTATCAGTGAAGGTGAGAAAGCCGCCCGCCATGCCGAGATGATTCGCAAATGATCACCGTACAAGCCGTGCATTACGTCGACCATGACTTTAGCGGTGAAGATCTGCAAGACCATCACTTCATCAATTGCCATTTTTACCGTTGCAACTTTAATCATAGCGACCTGAGCGATAGCCAATTTGAAGCCTGCCAATTCTTAGAAAGTGGCGACCTTATTGGCTGTGATTTCAGTTACGCCACCTTGACTAGTTGCCAGTTTAATCAATGCAATTTGAGCCTGAGTCAGTTTAAAGGCAGCCATTGTTTCGGCGCCGAATTTAACGCCTCAAACCTCAAGGGCGCAGACTTTCATCGTGCTAGTTTTACCAATTACATTACTCAAAAAAGTTATTTTTGCAGTGGGAAAATCACCGAATCTAACCTGGCCTATGCCAACTTGGATGGGGTATTACTGGAAGAGTGTGAACTCACAGATAATCGCTGGCTGGGTGCTAATCTCAACGGCGCATCGATGCGCGGTGCTGACCTCAGCGGCGGCGAGTTTTCTCCTGAGCAGTGGGGCTGTTTTGATCTGCGCGGCGCCAATCTCACTCGCGTTGAACTGCATGGCCTCGACCCCAGAACAGTGTCACTCGACGGGGTGATCATTAGCGGTTGGCAGCAAAGCCAATTGTTAGCGCCGCTTGGTCTTATCATTCAAGCTGATTAACAATTATCGTCCCGACAAATTAAACAAGCTTCACTTGCTTAGCCTTGCCGACTGAGTGAAGATATCAGGCTAAAGCTAATCGATTTTAGTCTGCTATGGTGATGAGAAACCTATGAGTAAAGCCGTTACTGCCGCCCTGTTATCCGCTTTTATCTGCCCCGGCAGTGGCCATTTCTACCTTAAGCGACACAATACGGGCACTCTGCTGTCTTGCATCAGTTTAACTGGTTTGGTTTATTTGCTTTATTATGCGGTGCAGCAGGCACAATCGGTTGCCGATCGTATTCTATCGGGTGAACTACCACTGGATATGGATTTAATTTATCAACAGGTAACCCAAACACCAGCGGGCAGCAGCGCACTATGGATTAACATCGCCACCTATGCCTTTGTGATCAGCTGGATTGTCGGCATTGTCGATGCCTATCGAATTGGTAAGCAACAAGCCGAAAATTAACAATCGATTTAAGTCAGATTTAAAAACAGATTTTGAAATATAGGCTGTTTGTTGAAATAAAAAGGAGCCATTTGGCTCCTTTTTAAGTTTTACTGATTAACTAACCTGAGCTCTGGATAAGCAGAGCCGCTGAATAGGCACCTTTGCGTGCCTCTCTGCGTTGCTCTGCCTAACCATAGCACGCTATGGTGTACGACAGAGCGCCTTGATATGCCCAAAAATCTGCACATTCAGTCAGGAAATAGACTTTCCTTTTCGAACTAATCCTTTATAGCATTGAATTAGCTTGTTAAATTTAGATTTTCCGACACTCGTTATCCCGAGTTCAGGTTAACTAACTTGCCGTTCTTACCGCTTTTGTTTTAGAGAAGTCATGTTGACTCGAAAAAGTCGGATTCAAACAATGGCTGCTGGCAGGGTTATCACTAAAGCTGTACTGACTATTAGCCGCCGTTGTCTTAGAGAAGTCATGGCGAGTCGAGCGTTTCAACTGATAACTATGATTTACCGATGGGTTATCGGCAAAATGATAATCAGATTGAGCCGCTGCGGTTTTTGAGAAGTCAGGCCTTTCGGCTAATGCAGGGATAGACACTACCAAAGAGGTTAATACTAGGGTCGCGCTGGCTAACACTTTCATATGTACTCCAATCTTTTTGACCACAAATTTTGATTATTAATCACTCAGGCATCTTAACCCAAAACGGACAAAGTGTGAACCAGATCTCACTTTTATAGGGTTTATACCAATCGGTCTAAGGAAGTGCGCTTCACTCGAATCAACAGGGATGCTGTTAATGCCCTTAATGCAGGCACAATTAATGGCCTTACCTCCTAATTAAACAACAAAGATAAACACGCCCTAAGATTGCAGAGGTCATCCTAATGATACTGGGATAAAAAAGCCCCTTAAAAAGAGGCTTTAGAGAGATCTATTTATCCCTTAGATAGGTGAGCCAGGGGGCATTTTTAGTGGCTTAGCAATAATTTTGACTTGCGGATCATCCAAGCCTTTTTGCAATACTCGCTCCAACCATTCAAAGTGTGCCGCTTCATAAGCACTGCTGCGTTTCGCTTTACGACTCAATTGCTTAAGCACATAATCTAAACGCGCACCAATATGGGCTTTCACCTCTGGTGAACTGACCTCGCTGTGATAGCTTGCCAATAACTGTTCAAGCACCACGCTATTGACTCGCATCCATACCCCTAAGCTTTCACCCTTAGGTGATTCGTTGTAAAGGGTGGTGGCCAGTAAACGGTCTACTATCGTTGTGACTGACAATTGCTCTTTATCGGCTAAGTACTCCTGTTCAACCCGATTTAAGCGCGTTGGATTAAGCAGCTGCTGACACACATGGCGGCTCAACACTTCAGCCATGCCGATAGCATCGATGACCACTCCCGTCGCACTATCAAAACTTTCGCGGGTTGGCTGATAATTGCCAGATTTTGGCACTAAGGCTCGTTCTAATTCGGCCGGTATCGTCAATGACTCTGGTGCTAGGCTTGCCAGCAGAATCTCTAGGGCATTTTTTTGCAACTCTGGTGCAATATAGTGCCACTCTTTACCGCTAGATGCCGTGGAATAGCTGTAATCGGTACCACCAATAAATTTAGCGGCGGCGGTAATTTGATAACGGGTCAGCAGATACACAGGCACTAAGGCATCACGCAATTCACCATAGGGCTGACCATCGAGTAAAGCCGAGTCTGAGAACTGCATTAAAGCTTGCTGACGCACGGCGCTAAGACGCTCCAGCTCGGCGACAGGATCATTACCGTTATCCCAAAGACTAGCGTAGGCGTTACTGGATCCGGCGCGGCGCGAATCCGCCTCACCGATATAACGCAAACCTTTTTGCTCAACATCCGTCATCAGCTTAGCCAACTTGCCAGCTTGAGTTGCCTTGCTGAACTGGCCATAACCATAGGCGATAGTAAATTTATCCCAAGGTCCTACACCCACGTCATAAGGTTTTGAGATGTCTATACTATGGCCATTGAGGCTGACGTAGGGATGGGGATAGTCCATCACAGATGCATTATCGTTACTTGAGGCAGCAAAGTTATGATCTAAGCCTAAGGTATGTCCTACTTCATGGGCTGCAAGCTGACGAATCCGCGCTAATGACAATGCGGTTGCCGCATCTTCGGCCTTATTGCGGTCGGCCCACCCCGCAGTTAAACCACGAGCAATAAGGTGATCTTGCCGCACACGTTGACTACCTAACGTCACATGGCCTTTGATAATTTCACCGGTGCGAGGGTCGGTGACAGCACTACCATATGACCAGCCGCGCGTCGCACGATGTACCCATTGGATCACGTTGTAACGAATATCTTGTGGGTCAGCATCTTCCGGTAATAGCTCTACTTTGAAACCATCGATAAAGCCCGCCTCAGTAAAGGCAGCTTCCCACCAGCGTGCGCCATCGAGTAAGGCGCTGCGGATGGGCTCAGGTACACCGGGGTCAAGATAATAAACGATAGGCTTGACCACTTTTGACGGCGCATCACCGGGAGTCACCTTAGTTAAACGGTGGCGTAGGAGGTGACGCTTAACGATATCGTGATTGAGCTGCGTACCATAATCAAAATACTCATCGGATAGATAACCACTATTTGGGTGATAGTCACGCGGCTGATAGTTATCATCGGGCAATTCAATAAACGAGTAACGCATACGCACTGACATCTGCTTAGCCTCTGGCGTGACTTGCGCCACCTGTTCGCCCGGCTTATTGCTATTAAACGTCAGTAACACATCCACATCGCTGTTACGCTTAAATGACTTAACCCCTTTCGGTAAAATCAGCGAATGTTCTTTATCGAGACGATAGTTACCCTGCTTGGTCTGCTCTAACACATCGGTAATGCCATGCAGATCATTAATCACTAAATCATTGATGGCAACTAGGGTACGTTTACCTTCAACCACTTTACCGCGCCACAATACCGACTCGGCAAAGGCTTCTTTGACTGCTCTTTGTTCGGCGGCGTTATCGGTTTCGGCGCGATAATAGGTATTGAGTTGCTTGAGAATTAAATAGGGGCCATGACGCTCAAACTGCACCATACGCGTGCGGCCTAGCTGACCACGGTCAAGCCCAATGTCATTAGACCCTACCCCGTGAGGCAAACTGGTTAACAATAAAAATGGCTGATTAACGCGATTGGCTTCTAAATAAAGATCGCCCGAGTCTTTTTCATAAAAGAGGTTGATAAACCCGCTAGCCGCTTGGCTAGATTGAATGAGTTTAGCGCTGCTATCAGCTGCAGCAAAGGCATTGGCGGCGGGGAAGATCGCTAACGCGACGGCCAACGCGAGTGTAGAGGGTTTCATCGTGACTCCTATACTTGGCAACTTGTTATTTTTCTATACCAATCGCATGTCATACATACATAAAACCCTAGCTTAACAGGTATTTTTCAAGCCTCAAGCGCTAATCTACGGCGGCAAAAAATAAGGCAGCCGAAGCTGCCTTATTGTCGATATTATTGGACTACATCTTTTTATTAATCCACTCGTTTAAGGTGTCAAACAGCTCATTGAGCACTATGGGTTTAGTAATATGGGCGTTCATGCCTGCAGCCAAACTCTTCTCCCTATCACCTGACATAGCATGTGCCGTCATCGCAATCACTGGCAACTCTTGCTGCGTGTATTTCTTACGTAGCTCTTTGGTGGCCGTAAGGCCATCCATCACAGGCATTTGAATATCCATCAACACCGCATCGTAAGATTTACTGTCAACCATATCTAAGGCTATCTGACCATTTTCTGCCACATCCACTTCATAACCAGCACTCTTTAGCAGTTCAGTCGCGACCTGCTGGTTAATAAAGTTATCTTCAACCAATAAAACCAAACCCGATACCTGTAAATCGCGCTCTTTCACTTTCTCGCTTACCGGCTTAATTGTCGGTTTATCCACAAAGGCGGAAATGATTTCATCGAACAAGGACGAGGCCTTAAAGGGCTTTTGCAGCATGGCCGCAATTTCGAGGTCGCTCAAATCTTCCTTCAGCGGCTCAGAGGCGTAAGCGGTCATCATGATGATCACCGGACGTTTCTCTAAACGGCCATCGGCAACCATGGCATCGATCTCTTTGATCACCTCAACCCCATCCATCTCGGGCATCATCCAGTCAATCAACAGTAAGTCTACGGGGCGACGGACCAGCTTATATAAACCTTCGGTGCCGCTGGCTGCGGTTTCAACATCAAAATGGAAATCGCGCATGGCACTGGAATAGATCTGCAGTGCGGTCGGGTTATCATCCACCACTAAGGTTTTAAGGTTGCCTAAAATTTCTGGCACCACCAGCGGCTTCACTTCGGCTTCTTCGGCAATTTCAAAGCTAATGGTGAAGCTAAAGGTACTACCGACACCCAGCTCACTTTCCACCTGCATGGTACCGCCCATCATGGAAACCAAGTGTTTACTGATCGATAAGCCCAGCCCGGTACCGCCATATTTGCGGGTCGTCGAACCATCGGCCTGAGCAAAGGCATCGAACAGGCTCTCTTGCTGCTCTTTGCTGATCCCGATACCCGTATCGCGTACCCAGAATTTCAGCGTGATACGATGATCGCGCTCGCCAACATCTTCACAGCCCAGTTCAATTTCACCATTTTGGGTAAACTTCACCGCGTTACTGAGCATGTTAATCAACACTTGTCCTAGACGCAGTGGATCGCCTTCGAGGATCAGTCCCGCCGTCACCGGCGCGTAGAGTAGCAGTTCGACTCCTTTCTCTTGCGCTTTTAGGGCGTTGAGATCCAACGCATGATCCAGCACTTTGTCCAGTGGGAAAGAGACTCGCTCCAGCTCTAACTTACCGGCTTCAATCTTAGAAAAGTCGAGAATATCGTTGATGATCCGCAGCAATGACTGCGCCGAGAATCCAGCTTTATCGAGATAATCTGCCTGTTGTTGCGTCAGCGAAGTACGGCTAGCTAGCTGTAACATACCGATAATGGCATTCATCGGTGTACGAATTTCATGACTCATGTTGGCCAGAAACTCACTCTTATAAAGGTTAGCCGATTCGGCATCTTGCTTTGCTTCGAGCAGGGCTACTTCGTTGCTCTTATGACGAGTAATATCTTTATGGGTACCCACCATACGTTTTGGCTGATTGTCAGAGGTAAACTCGACCACTCGACCACGACTCAGCACCCAGTGGTACATGCCGCTCTTACCGCGCATCCTGAACTCAATATCATAAGCGCCAACCGGATCGGCAAGATATTGCTGACGATACTCTTCGACGCGGATCTGATCATCTGGGTGAATTAACTCATCAATCGCCGACACTAACGCAGGAAATTCATTGGTTTCATAGCCCAGCATTGAGTAATAAGCTGGGTTGCAGATGATCTGTTCTGAGTCGAGATACCAATCCCACAAACCATCTTCTACCGCATCCATCGCCAAGTGATACCGCTCCTCTGACAAACGCAACTGTTCTGCCGATTCATATTCACGGGTGACATCACGCCATACCGCAATCAAACCCAATAACTCGCCACGGCGGTTATAGAAAGGAATCTTCAGGGTATCAAGCAACACAGGCTTACCGGACAACTCGACTTTTTCTTGATAACGCAGCGGAGTTCGTTCGGCAAGCACCCGCTCATCTTCGGCGCGGATTCGCACCGACTGTTCGTTAGAGGTCATGGAGATAGAATCTTGACCGATGATCTCACTTTCGGTGTAACCCAACATGCGCTCGGCCGACTTGTTACAACCGAGGTATTTCCCCTCTTTATCTTTAAATACAATCGCTTCAGGAATAGAGTCCAACAAGGAACGTAGCAAGGCATATTCACGCTCGCGCCGCTCAGTGGTCTCTTTTAAGCGTTCGGTACGCCGCGCAACCAGATTATCCAAACGACGATTCTGCTCCGCCAGATGGCGAGTATATTGCTGGTTTTCTTCGAAAATACGACTGACCAGCTGGAACCAAGGCTCCCAACCTTGGGTAATCTTCTTAGGCGGTTTACGTGGCTCCTGCGAACAGCCCTCTAGGTGAGTCAGCAGCCGCGAAGCTGGGCTCACAAAGGAGCGGCGTGTCTGCCAATGAACAATAGTCACCAACACTGACAGTGCAATCACCACTAATAAGAAGGTCAGCTCGAGCTTTTCCCAGGAGTCTTTAAACAGTTCGTTTTCGTTTTGCAGATACAGCAATCGCCAAGGTGCATTTTGCAGCGCAACCGAGTGAATATAATAGCCATTACGCATGATGCCTTCGTGGGCATCGAACAGCTCTGACTCTGACACCGAATGTAGCGCTGAAGGGATCTTCTGACTGATGTGATACACCCGATTAATATCGGCAGTGTCAATATCGCTATGGGACAGAATATTGTTTTGCTGATCGAGCAAAATCACCGTACCTGGCATCTTAAAATAGAGGCGGATCTGTTTCGCCAACGATGACAGCGTTAAGTCGAGGTTGATTGAGCCAATAAATTCATCTTCCAAATAGATGGGCACACCTAAGGTAGTCAGCAGACCTTTACCATTTGGCTCGACATAGGCAGGACTCCAGAACACGCTACGCTGGGGGTTCATCGCTGGGGTAGCCAGTTGGAATTGGTTCTTGTTGAGTAACTCTTCTCTAAAGCGTTGCTCGTCCGATGGCCACGGATAGTAGGACATCATCTTGTGCTTAGAGATGTAGTAAATCGATGAGGCTTTTGGCGCCGCCTCTGTCGCTACTGGAAAAGAGAGCGATAGCTCAAACAGCATCTCAAGTTCTTGATAAAACTTGTCGGTGCGGCCATTGAGGGAACCTGCGCCGGTGATCCGTCCCATATTGGTAAAAGGCTCACCGCTGGTAGCGTAATTGGGCTCTAGAGTAAAATATTGCCCACTCTCGTTGAATTTTTCATATTTAGGCAGGCGATCGGTACGCACTAATTCGCCAAGTTTTAAGTGGTCCACCGCCACGTTTCTCAGGCTTTTTACCGCTCGAATACTCGACTCCAACAATAAGTCGATTTGCAATACGTGACGCTCAACCAATTCTTCTCGTTGCGTCATCATCTGCGCTTTCTGGCGCTCGAAGAAAAACCACGCCGTTAACAAAGCCATAATGATCACACCAATATAGGTATAAAATACAGCGCGGTTGTAGTTTTTTTGGATCGGTGACTTAAGCTGTAAGTCAGGCTCTGTCGATTTCATTCATTACCTTTGAGAACAAACTCCTACCACCAAGCATCCCTTTGGTGGTTTTCAATACTCATCATATAGTATCAGGAAGCTAGGGCATTGGAATACTTAGCATAATAGACTTAGGTCAAAGTAAATAAGATTTATGTCCATTTGATGCAAAAAGACTCCACATTGTGAAGTCTTTGTAGGTTAGCCTATTGCTGGCTAACTAGGTCAGATTAGCGAACTTGAGCTTACAAATTCTCCTCGGCAAATTCTGCCAGACGCGAACGTACCACGCCGTTTAGGTAAACATTGGCACTGCCTTCAAAGTTCTTAAAACGTTCGACTATATATGTCAGGCCCGATGTCACTGGGGTTAAGTAGTTAGAATCGATCTGCGCTAAGTTGCCGCTACAGATAAGTTTAGTGCCCTCACCCATACGGGTGATCATGGTCTTAATTTGCGATGCGGTCAGGTTTTGACACTCATCGAGTAACACCACTGAATTTTGAATTGAGCGACCACGCATAAAGTTAATCGACTTAAACTGAATGTTGGCCTTGTCCATGATGTAGTTCATGCTACCGCTAGGGTTAACATCGTTCTTATGAAGCACTTCCAAGGTATCCGTGATTGCCGCCAGCCAAGGCGCCATTTTTTCCTCTTCGGTACCGGGTAAGAAGCCGATAGATTCGGCAATTTCTGGGGTATTACGAGTAACGATCACTTTCTCGTATAGGCCACGTTCAACCACCATCTCCAGTGCGGCAGCCATTGCCAGCAAGGTTTTACCACAGCCAGCTGGGCCAGTAAGGATAACCAAGTCGATATCGGGATCCAGCAGCGCCTGCATCGCCATGCCCTGATAAATGTTTTTCGGCTTGATGCCCCAGGCATCGAGATGCATCATGCGATCTCGTCCCAAGTCTAAAATCTCAAGCTCTTGATCGGTATTACTCAGTACGCGGCCACAAAAATTAGACTCTTGGTCAATCAGATATTGGTTGGTGTAGTAGTTCTCTTCCCCCACTTCAGCCACAGGCACTCGGTGCACCGTATGACGCCCCTGACCTTCGGTAACAACATGTTCTTTGCGCGCCCAAAAATCCCCTTCGAATTGGTGAAAACCTTTAGTTAAGAAGCGAATATCGTCAATCAGCTGATCGGTACGGTAATCTTCAACCAGTTCAATCCCTGCGCCCTTAGCCTTGAGACGCATATTGATATCTTTGGTAACCAGTACCACTTTACGAGGATGATGCAGATGTTGTAGATGCAGTGCGGTGTTGATAATACGATTATCATTGTTATCGCCAGGTAGCGATGCTTGAGTAAATTCCAATTGATGGTCGGGGAAGATGGAAAGATGTCCAACGGCGTCACCATGGCCTTCACGTAAGGGTAATTGCACTCCTTTAACAATTTGCTCTGGAGTGGTTTCTCCACCGAGGATGTCTTCTAATGCTCTGATTGCGACTCGT
This sequence comes from Shewanella sp. Isolate11, assembly GCF_022398315.1. GTDB lineage: Bacteria > Pseudomonadota > Gammaproteobacteria > Enterobacterales > Shewanellaceae > Shewanella. Next base: position 230,903 of record NZ_JAKEVF010000001.1, on the reverse strand, counting down.
GCGTCTCGGCTTACGTCTCTTTTTCTATCTTTGATCTGATCCAGTTCTTCCAGAACAGTCATGGGGACAACTACGTCATGCTCTTTAAACGAATAGATAGCTAAAGGTTCATGCAGTAACACATTGGTATCCAGTACAAACAACTTTTTGTCGTCTTGCTCCATGGCGCCTCCAATTTGTGCGTAGGGATAAATTTTTAATTAGATAGAACTGCGATAATCCATGGTCTCCTTGTTGTCAGTAACATGAGGTTAACAACCTCGCTTTAAATCCATACTGACACCAAAATGGATCGGCATCAACGGAAAATTATCACCAATTTAAACTTCAATGCTTTACCGAGATTGCCCCCTGTATATGACGTTAAGATGACAGTTTTTGACCACTTAATTACAACTGCTCAATTTGTAATCTACTCGTCAAGCAATTAGGCTTTAAAGGTCGTTTAGGGCGGGTTTTGTGTTCGACATCACCGCCTTGATTGGATAACATACGCGCCCTTTCTAGCCCAGTAGTGAGAATTTAGTAATGCCCTTTTCTTTAGGTCAACGTTGGATCAGTGATACCGAATCAGAGCTTGGTTTAGGTACCGTTGTCGGATTAGAAGGCCGCATGGTGACTTTGATGTTTCCTGCCACCGATGAAAACCGTATGTTTTCCCGCGCCGACGCGCCATTGACCCGAGTGATTTATAACCCAGGCGATACTATTGAAAGTCACGAAGGCTGGAGCCTCACCGTCAGCGAGCTAGAAGAAAAAGACGGCCTGGTTATCTACCACGGTATCCACAGTGAAACCGAACAACAGGTTAGCCTCAGAGAAACCCTGCTCAATCACAATATCCGTTTTAACAAACCTCAAGACCGATTGTTTGCGGGACAGATTGACCGTCTCGACCGTTTTGGTGTGCGTTATCAATGTCAGTTATTAAGACATAAACTGGCGACATCAGATCTATTGGGACTACAAGGTCCGAGAGTTGGCTTGATCCCGCATCAACAATGGATCGCCCATGAGGTGGGTCAACGTTTTGCTCCAAGAGTGCTACTTGCCGATGAAGTGGGTTTAGGTAAAACCATCGAAGCGGGCTTAATCATCCACCAACAACTGCTTACCGGACGCGCCGAACGTATCTTGGTGATCGTTCCTGATACCTTGCGTCATCAGTGGTTGGTTGAAATGCTGCGTCGCTTTAATTTGCGTTTTTCGGTATTCGATGAAGACCGCTGTGTCGAAGCCTATGCCGATAACGACAATCCGTTCTATACAGAGCAGCTCGTCATCTGCTCTTTAGAACTGCTACGCAAGAAGAAACGCCTAGAGCAAGCCTTAGATGCCGATTGGGATCTGATGGTTGTCGATGAAGCGCATCATCTTGAGTGGAGTGAAGAGGCACCAAGTCGTGCTTACAGTGTCGTTGAAGCCTTAAGCCAAGTCGTCCCAGGCGTGTTGCTATTAACCGCCACCCCAGATCAGCTAGGACACCAGAGTCACTTTGCCCGTTTGCGCTTACTCGACCCCGATCGTTTCTACGACTATCAAGCCTTCCTGAAAGAGGAAGAAAGCTACAAAGAAGTGGCCAGCGCAGCCGATGCCTTAGCCAAAGGCAGTAAGTTACCCGATAGCGCTGTTGTCAGCCTCACCGAACTGCTTAATGAAAAAGATATCACGCCGGCGCTACGTCTGATTGAAGATGAATCCGTCGATGTGGATTTGCGCAACGAGGCTCGCGATGAACTATTGCAAGAGCTATTAGACCGCCACGGTACGGGTCGCGTGCTGTATCGTAACAGTCGCGCCTCAGTAAAAGGGTTCCCTAAGCGTCTGTTCCATGCTCACCCGCAGACGATGCCCGCCCAATATGTGACCGCCGCCAGAGTGGCAGCCATGATGGACGGCAGTAAAGATATCGATGCCAAGGTAAAACAGGCATTAAGCCCAGAAAAACTCTATCAAGCCTTCGAGAGCGATAGCGCCAGTTGGTGGAAATTCGATCCTCGAGTCGATTGGTTAATCGACTTCTTAAAGACTCATCGCAGCAAGAAGGTGTTGATCATCGCCAGCCGCGCCGAAACCGCGCTGAGTCTAGAAGAAGCCTTGCGTACCCGTGAAGGTATTCAGGCAACGGTATTCCATGAAGGCATGTCGATTATCGAGCGCGATAAGGCCGGGGCTTATTTTGCCCAAGAAACCGGTGGCGCGCAGGCATTGATCTGTAGCGAAATTGGCTCTGAAGGACGTAACTTCCAGTTTGCCAGTCATTTAGTCTTGTTCGATCTGCCGCTTAATCCCGATCTGCTTGAGCAGCGTATCGGTCGTCTCGATCGAATCGGTCAGGCAAACGATGTCGAGATCCATCTGCCTTATCTCGCCGATACGGCGCAAGAACGTTTAATGCAGTGGTATAACCAAGGCCTAAATGCCTTCGAGCAGACCTGCCCTATTGGCCATATTCTGTTTAATGAGTTTTCCCAAGAGCTGCTAACTCAGCTGTTAGAACAAGATGAAACTCATTTCACTCAGCTGCTTAATCACACTCAGACTCGCTATAAAGCATTGAAAAAGGCGATGGAACAAGGCCGCGATAAGCTGCTGGAGATTAACTCTCACGGCGGCGACAAGGCCAATAAACTGGTCGCCAGTCTTGCGGCGCGAGATCAAGATACTCAGCTGATTGGTTCGGTTATCCGCCTGTGGGACATCATAGGTGTCGAGCAGGAAGACAGCGGTGAAAACGCCATCGTGCTTCACCCAAGTGAGCACATGATGTTCCCAACCTATCCAGGGCTGCCGGAAGATGGCTTAACCGTCACCTTCGATCGTGAAATGGCACTGTCTCGTGACGATATTGCGCTGATCACCCAAGAGCATCCTTTGGTACAAACCGGATTGGATTTAATCACCTCGTCAGAAACCGGCACCACCAGCGTAGCCGTATTGAAGAATAAGGCGCTACCTGCAGGAACAATTTTCCTTGAGCTTATTTATATGGCCGATGCATCTGCACCTAAGTCGAGCCAACTGTATCGCTATATGCCACCGACACCTGTGCGGATCTTGCTAGACAAAAATGGCAATAACTTGTCAGATAATGTGAGTTACGAAAGTTTCGATAAGCAGCTCAGCGCGGTTAATCGTCATATCGCCAGCAAATTGGTTAACGCCTCGCAAACCCTGCTGCATCCGCTGTTTGCCAAGGCTGAAACTTATGCACAGGTCGAACTGCAACAACTTACCGAGAGCGCTCGCGCTAAGATGACCAGCCAACTCACCAACGAGCTAGCACGTTTAGAGGCGCTTAAAGCGGTTAACCCCAATATTCGTGACGAAGAGTTAACCCACCTTAAAGAGCAGATGAGCGAACTGAATCAGTACCTTGACGGTTGCCTGTTACAACTCGATGCTGTGCGCCTAGTGCTCGTCAGCCACGCATAATGTGTCTCTGCGATACCTAAAGTCAGCAATGCGGCAGTTTAGACTGCCGCATTGCTGTTTATCACCGCACTGCACTGCACTGCACTATATTGGCAGCAGATCTGAAAACGGGCATACTGTTAGGCTCAACAAGCCAATAGAATGACCTTAGCTTCATGAAACCGCTATTACTCATCACCTTGCTCATCAGCCTTGTCGCCAGCAGCGGTTTTACCCTAGCAAAATATGACTACGTACCGACTGATGAGATTGCCGAGATCCAAATTAACGGCAGTCCAAGTCAAGTCTTAGTCCGCCCTTGGCAAGGCCAACATCAAATGGGCGCCGCCATCTTAATCGGAGATTTAGGCACTCATGCTGATCCTGTCGGTATCATCAGTTATTTACGACGTCATCTGAATCAGCAGGGCTGGGCCACCATTAGCCTACCCGCTCCCGATGCAGCGGCTCAGGTCAATTTTGAAACGAAAGCGGGCGAGATCCCCAAAGCGGGAGAAAAACAGCTAGAGCCACAAACCGATACAGCCCAGTCTATGTATACTCAATCTCAGTGGCGTGAGATCCGAGACAGCCAAAACCAGCAGCTGATCCAAACCATTAATCAGATTGACCCGCTAGGCCAACCCTATGCAGGTAAGCGTATGTTGATTGTAGAGGCTCGTGGAGCAGGCATTGTTATCGACCAACTGTTTCACGGCCGTTTAGCCACGCCGGATATTTTAGTGGTGATAAACCCCTATTCGCCACACAGTGAAGAAAACCGCCAATTGCCACAACAACTGGGAAAACTGAATCTTGCCGTGCTGGATATTCAGTCTCCCGATGCCACAGCAGAAGCCTTGGCGACCGCCGAGCAAAGGCTGCAATTAGCACCGCAAAATAAACCGTTACGCTATGAACAGCAGCGACTGGCACTGAACCTGGATCAGCCGAGTACTTGGCTTGAAGTGTTGAAGATGATTGATGGATTTGCCAGACGGATAGACAAGGCCTATCCGTAGCATTAGTAGACTATTTTTTATCTTTGCTCAGCATTAATGCCAGTGCGACCAACACCACGATAATGCCCATATACAGCAGTTCCAACATGGAAGCGGGTTTCATCTCAGTAAAGTAAGAAAACACCTTAATGATTAACATCATTAAGATCACTTTACCTAGCTTACTTTTGAGCGAATCGATGCTACTGATCACCAAGATTTTACCACCGGCCTCACTGTCTTCTGCCGCCTGTAAGTTGCTAATAAATAGTTCATAAAGCCCAAAAGCGAAGATGAGTAATACCGAGCCCAATAGGAAAGTATCGAGTATCTCAACCACCACCATGACCAGTTCATTACGCACTTGATGGCTCCCCGTCATTAGGTAATCCCAGATCAGCGCCGTCATATGCACCACATCTTTAATTCCCATAATGAACACGACGAAGGCGGCCACGATACAGGCAAACACACCCACCATAACCGAGAGGCGACTACTCCACAGAAAACGTTCAAACAGTTCACGCATGTATTCTTTCCTATTGTTGTTATGACTTAATACTGATTGGCATAAGATCCTAATCGTCTGTTGCACTAAGATCTCAACAATCTAAATAGAGTGTGATTAAGCTCATGTTTATCGACTACCACCACGGCTGACGTTGACCATAACGACGCTGTGGATCTTTCGTCTGTCGTAGCGCGGCGATCGCCCGATTCTTGCCCAACAATAGTCGAATTTGACTCCAGGTCTCGCGGCGCAGCAAGCTGGACTCACAGGCTCGCCAACTTCGATTGATATTATGCTTAATGGCAGCACTGGCATCGGGAGAAGTATTGAGTAACTGTTTAGCTAAGGTCTTAGCATGTGCTAGCGGATGTTCACTTATCTGTGTCACTAGACCATATTGCTGCGCTTGTTGTGCATCGATAATATCCGCACTTAAGGTGAGCAACATGGCAATGTCTTTAGTCACTAGCTCTCTTAAACCTACGAAGCCGGCCATGTCCGGCACTAGCCCCCATTTAGCCTCCATGATCGACAAACGACAATCTGGGCTGGCCACACGGATATCGGCACCTAACGCAATTTGCATCCCGCCACCATAACAAATGCCTTCCAAGGCACAAATAACCGGTACAGGTAAACGTCGCCAACCTATAGAGACTTGCTGGGCCAAATTAGCCTGACCCGGCAACCACTTAAATAACAGCTTTAACGCCTGTAGCGGCGAACTCATAACACTACCAACATCGAGGCCAGAACAGAAATTGCCGCCACTACCAGTTAAGATCACGACACGAATATCTCGATCTTTCGCCAGACGTTTTTGCACCCTGCGTATCTCAGTAAACATCTCATAATTCAGGGCATTGTATTTTTCAGGACGCTGTAACTCGACGATGGCAATTTGTGATTCAAGGGTCAATTTAACACAGGGGTGGAACATGGTTTTTCCCTCCTTCGAAACCAACAAGTCTGTCCATAACCTTGGATGTTAACACATTTGTTAAATCCAGCTAAAACATGTAACATCCGCCCAATTTCTGACAGCCGTCAATAAAATGTCACCCACTATTTTACCTAGCGAGTTTAATTTGATACTTATAATGAAACGAAAGGTTTACTCTCATTTAACTGGCTGTAGATAAATTTACAGAATAAAGCTGGGAGCTTTTGTTAATTTGCAGTGTCTTAGTAAATTAACCACGAATTATCTAGCATAGTTATGAATGTTGGAATTTTAGAAATTACAAAAGTTGGTCGTCAATAGCAGCTTAACAAGCTATTTACAGACCAAATTAGGACCGAATAACAGGATGTCACTCCCAATACTGATCTGCGATGACTCTGCACTAGCAAGAAAGCAGATGGCACGAATACTTCCTAAGGATTGGGATATCGAACTCACCTTCGCCACTAACGGCGCAGAGGGACTCGAAGCCATTAGAAATGGCAAAGGCGAGGTGGTTTTTCTTGATCTCAATATGCCCGTCATGGATGGTTATGATGTGTTGCAAGCCATACATGATGAAGATCTCCCAGCCATGGTGATCGTCGTTTCTGGCGATATTCAGCCTCAAGCTCATGCTAAGGTGAAATCCTTAGGTGCCCTCGACTTTATCCAAAAGCCAATCAGCACTAATGGCATCAGTCATATCTTGCAAGCTTACGGCATTCTTAATACAGGCTCAGATCAAAACAACACGCCAGCAATGATTGAGGTCGATTTTCGCGATGCCTGTCAAGAAGTGGCTAATATCGCCATGGGACGTGCGGCGGATCTGTTGGCTAAATTGCTCAATGTCTATGTGTTACTGCCCATCCCCAGCGTGAATGTGCTCGAAGTCAGCGAACTCACCATGACGCTCAAAGCCACCGAACAATACAGCAGTATTTCGGCGCTATGCCAAGGCTTTATCGGTGCTGGCGTTGCAGGTGAAGCCTTGTTGCTGTTCCATGATTCCTCTTTTAAAGATATGGCCAAATTAATGGGATTTGAAAACCCAGAAGACAGCAATACTGAAATTGAGGTGATGATAGATACAGGTAATGTACTGATTGGTGCCTTCCTCAGCGGAATATCAGAACAACTGCACATGCAATTTAGTCAGAGTCATCCTGTGGTATTGGGCAGACATTGTAGCGTCAACGACTTAGTGCAGGAAAACGCCAGCAAGTGGTCTCGCACCTTAGCGATGGAGATTAACTATCGAATCGAAGGCCACAACATTCAATGCGACTTGTTGCTACTGTTTACTGAAGACTCATTGCCGACGCTCAACAACAAGCTTAACTATATGCTCGATTAATCTGGATATCACATGACACAAAAGCAAAGCCCGATTAATGAATTACACTGGCTTATCGATATGGTGCAAACCATCGAAGTCGGCTTAGTGGTGCTCGATCGTCATTACGATGTGCAGTTATGGAATGGTTTTATGGAAAACCACAGTGGTATATCCCCTAGCAGCATCAGAGGGAAAAACCTATTCGACAAGCTGGACTATCTACCTGCGGCATGGTTAAAGCAGAAAATGGAGTCAGTATTCCTGCTCAAAAATCGAGCCTTTATCAGCTGGGAACAACGTCCTTACATATTTAAATTCGGTAATTATCGTCCCATTACCGGACGAGCCGATTTCATGTATCAAAATGTCACCCTGTTGCCCATTTCATCGCCAACAGGAGAAATTACTCACATCAGCTTGATTATCTATGATGTGACCGACGTGGCCATTAACCGTTTACAGCTCAAGTCGGCAAATGAACGTTTAGAACACCTGAGCCAAACCGATGAACTGACGCAACTACATAATCGGCGCCATTGGCAAGTCAGTATGCAGCACGAGTTTGATCGTTATAATCGCTATGGTGAACCCACCACTTTAGTGATGTTCGATATCGATCATTTCAAAAAAATCAATGACACCTATGGCCATGTGGCTGGTGATAAGGTGATCCAGCATGTGGCGACAATATTAAAGCAATCGCTGCGTGATACCGATTATGCAGGCCGCTATGGTGGGGAAGAGTTTTCAGTATTGCTACCCAGTACGGTGGCAGAACAAGGGTTGCATTTTGCCCAACGATTACGAGAGAAAATTGCCGCCACCGAGATGCATTATGAAGGCTTCAATATGAGTGTCACCATCAGCATTGGTATTTGTGGCCTCGACCCTAGCATCACCAGTAGCGCCCAATGGCTGGCCCAGGCTGATAAGGCTTTATATAGCGCCAAAGATGCTGGACGTAACTGTTGCAAGGTTTACCAGCAGCAATAGCGACGGCTGTAAAATGGCTGGTTATAAAAAAGCTCATCAATCGATGAGCTTTTTTATAATTAATGGAATCGAGCCTGCTGTTCGTCTAGCTCATCTTCTTCATCGGCCTGATCACCAATAAAATAGGTGCCCCAACCGTCATAATCCACTTTCTGTTTGGCCGCTAACTGGATCAAATCTTCACAGGCTTTATCCAACAGAGCCACATCTAGTTTGTGATAAGCAATGGCATCGAAACAATAGATCACCGAACCATCGTCTAGCTCCATCTCTTCGGCATCGTTGACTTCGAATCCCATTTTAAAGGCTTCAACTGCAGCCTTCTCTAAACGATCAAAGTTAGTTGCTGAAAAATGGTGCTCAATAGTGTATTCAGCATCGGGCTCAGAACCATCGGCAAGGATCGCATCGACAATCTCTTGATTCTCTTGTTTCTGTTCCTGTAACTGACGTTGTGTAGACATGGATCACTCCAACTTAAACAAATAAAATAATGAGTTAAACGGCCTTTTGCGCCATTAACACTTTGGCTTCCTGATTTAACTGCGCTAACTTTTCGGCCATCATGGCATGAATGTGCGCCGAAAGCTCTTTAACTTGGTTTTTCGCCAAACCTTTGGTTTCTATCGGTTCCATCATCTCAATGATAACCACACCATTGTTCCAACGATTAAGCTTAATATGCTCTTGGTTAGAAGCCAATACTGGCACCATAGCGACCCCGGCTTCGATCGCAGTATGGAATGCTCCGGCCTTAAAAGGTAACAAGCCCTTACCTCGAGAACGAGTGCCTTCAGGGAAAATCCAAATAGACAAACATTTGTCTTTAATCTTCTTGGCTGTCTGTGCCATGGTTTCAAAGGCGCGATTACGATTCTTACGGTCGATCAGGATATTACCCGATAACCAATAGATCTGCCCAAACACAGGGATCCAAGCCAAACTCTTTTTCCCCAAGCTTACAGTCCCTTTGGGCACCACTGCGGTATGAGTAAACAAATCAAAGTTATTTTGATGATTGGCAAGATAAATACAAGGCTCTTTTAAGTCGACTTTGGCCTTACGCACGACCACTTTCACCCCTAATACAGGCGCAGCCCAAGAGAAGATTCTAGCAAAAAAGTGAACATTATCACGGTGACGAGGTCGCAGTAGACAATAGAGTCCACCAAAAACAAAAGCCAGTAATAACATGGTGGCCAAGATCAATGACCTGAGAATTAACAGCACAATAAACCCTCGTGATTTAAGAGGCGCCATTATATCAGTAAGAAAAATGACTTACACCTGTATGCTGAAGATTTCATCAACCGTTCATTTTCGGGTGAATCCTTATCATCCCATACTTACAAGTCTTTTATTTTAAACAAAAAAATAAGCTGACTTTGCCAAGCCAGCTTACTTATCATTATGTAGAAAGACACACGGTTATCGGTTTTCCAAATGACTTTTAGCCAATTAAATCGTTTTTCCCTTAATTACCAGTGCGCTCAAATAACGAAAAACGACCGCACTCAGGGCCAAGGTCGCCACAATCGCCGCGCCACTGGGCAAGTCGAAGGTCGCCGATAAAATCAACCCCACGGCATAACCCATAATCCCGACCAGGTAAGCCATCGCCCACTTAGATTTGCCCAGATACTTATTTACCGCCAACGCTGGCAAAATCAGCGAACTAAACACCAAGTAGACCCCTACCAGTTCCACTGACAAGGTGATCACTAAGGCAAAAATCAGATAAAAAGCCACGCCATCCAACAGCTGCGGTCTTAAGGCGATGGCCACTAAAACCAGGGCAGACACAATCGCAGGTACCCAAAGTTGAGACCAATTGACCCATAATATTTGACCAGACATCAACTGTTTGAGCATCTCAGCACCATGAGGATCATTGGACAATAACAACATGGCTGCCACTGCCGATAACACATAGAAACAACCAATAATGGCTTCCAACTCATCGGCCATGCGCTTAGATAACCAAGCAATAAATCCGGCTCCCATTAAGGCAAACAGCGCTGGCATCCAAAGATGTGCGTAAGCAATATGCTCAATATCATGATTGGTGTGGGCAATAATCGCCCCCAAGGCCGCCACTTGAGCGATGGCCAAATCGATGAAAATAATACCGCGCTTTAACACTTGGCTACCTAGCAACACGTGGGTTGATAACACGAGTATCCCAGCAGCAAAGGCAGGTAATAAAATAGACAGTAGGTCTAAATCCAACATGATGTGTACCTATCGATTAATCACGATAGCGTCTCATTAACGAGACGCTATCTTGAAACCACTACTTTTGACTAGTTTTCAGCAATAAAGTAATGACACTTTGGTAGAGCGAGAACAAGTCTTGACTATCGTCGTTGCCACCTACTGACATAGGTAACATCTGCACAGGAAGATCGGTACGTTCCCCCAACCAATCGGCACCACGCTCATCTTGATAAGATGCCACGATAATCGCCATGACATCCCCTTGTTTGGCACGACTCTGCAAGCTGGCCAAATGACTTGTGCTCGGCGGTAGTCCAGGCTTAGGCTCTAAGTCACCCACTTGTTCCATACCCAACCAGTTAAACAGGTAACGGAAGCTGGTGTGGTAAGCGATCACTTTCTTGCCTTTAAGCGGCGCCGCGAGCGTTTGCCACTTTACTGTTGCCGCTTGCCAACGAGTAGAGAAATCGGTGAAAGCCGCGTCATACTGCGGCTTTGCATCGGGATCTAATTGAACCAACTTCAGGTTAAGCGCCTGAGCTACTTGCAATAAACGCTCAGGATCGAAATGCAGATGCGGATTACCTTGGGCATGAACATCACCCATGCTGCGATCGACTTTATCGAGCTTATCCAATGTTTGAATATGCTCAGCGGCATAGAACAGACCATTGTCGGTCGAACGCACCTTGGCGTTAGCCGATTTCATCTGCAGCATAGGTAACCAACCCACCTCTAATCCGGCACCAGCACAGATGGCTAAATCCGCCTGGCGCAGCTTAGCGATAAGGCTTGGTCTGGCCTGCACTTGATGCGGATCTTGCATCGCTGTGGTCGCCGAATAAATGTTGGCATCAGGAGCCAACGCTTTTGCCAGCGCAGCATACTCAGGTTCACAGGCAAAAATATTCAGTTCAGCCTGTGCAGTATTAACAAACGAGAGTGCAAGTGCCGCGCAGCTTGCTTTGATAAATTTAGAATTGATGCGCACCGTGAGCCCCCAAAGCCATAACATATTGAAGTGTGATGACATGGTCATCTTCGATACCATCGAAGTTAGTGCCATCCTGATGAGTATATTGCAAACGAACGGTAGAGAAATGACTGTTATGCCAAGCCAAACTCACTTCAGTTTCTTTCAGCTTCTGCGCGTCAAAATGATCGTCATGCAGTTCATGGGTATCAAGCTGGCCATAACGCAATCCCGCTGACCAATTGGGTGTAAATTGATACACAGAGCTGACGTACCAACCCGTGTGATCACCCGGAGCATCATCATGTGCATGGGTAGCGGCATGATCTTCTGCTGGTGCATAATCGGTGACGCGGAAAAACTCACCGCTTAAGGTCAAGTGTTGATACTTATAGTTACCATTGGGCGCCCACTTATAGACAAAGTCAGCGATATAAGTGTTTTCACCTGTGTACATAGCACCGTGGCTATGGTCATGGTCATGGTCATGATCATCGACCGCTGCAGTCCCTGAGGATAAAGGTTCTGACAGACGTCCATTTTCATTGCGCAGGTAACTTAGGCCCATCATCCATGAACTACTAACCCCAATATCACCACCAAATTTAGTGAAGGCGGTATAGACCCCTAAGTTTTTAAACTCACGATCTCCGACTTCATCTTCGGCGCGCATGCTATCGCCTTTAAAGGCTTCAACACCTAAGGTCCAATAGAGATCCGTCGGGGCGACATAAGCCAGACGTAAACCATCATCGAAATAATGGCTGCCTAAGAAAGCACGGTAAGCGGCTGGTCTGTCGGTAAAAGCATCAACATGCACATGTTGATTATTCATGTAACCGACATCAGACAAGAAACGTCCGGCGCGAACCGAGAAGCCTGCAGGCATAGACAAAGTCTGAATAAAGGCTTCTTCCAAACCTATCTCAGTCTCGCCGTCATTCGTTTCTACCACAGTGGTTAACTTGCCATAAAACATATCATCGATATTGGCACTTAACGCTAATTCGGTATGGCCTAAACCAAACCCTTCGCTACGTTCCGCCATCGGTCGCTCGGTGTTTTGATAATAACCATCAAGAATCGCACTGATAGCAGGATTAGTGAGTGTCGCATCTTCGGCTAGCACACTGTTTGAAACTAAGGCACAGGCGACAGCCGCCACAGATGAACGGATAATAAAGCGAGTCATAAAATCTCCAAATATAAGCAAGTTTCTCTCTTGTCAAAGACAATAAGAGATAAAAATTTAAATTTTAAAAAATGGCTTATAGGAGAACGGGAGGGGCACGACTGTGAAAATAGCTAACGTGACGGCTCTGGGTCGAGAACGCGGCCTCGACTTGAGGTGCACAATTTTGCTGGGGAAGAGTAAAACTGAAATCGCCACAAGGGAGTAGCGTATTGAAATGTGCCTTATGAATACACAAGGTACAGTGATTTTGCGCCGCATCATCAAAATGTTCCAGACTATGGGCAGGCGCAGCAACAGACAAGCAGAACAGTATGGCACTGAGCCACATTGCTACGCTTTTTGCTAACCTTGGATGGATAAATGCCATAGTGCTAAACAGTAATAATTAAACAATTGCGACCTTGTCTTGAGCGAGGAGTGTTATAGATCACATCTTTGAAGTCAAGCAACAATCGCGACATCACATGTTAGCTTTGTAACAAAAACTATCGACGAACGAACTGTAAGTCCAATGCTAAAGCATGAGCCAGGTCACCTCAACTAGCGATTAAATTAAGTCTGTCTTAAGTAATAGTGACTAAAATGTAGCTTAAATAATTGATACCAGATATCTACGATTCAGATACTAGGAATAACAGTATGAAAGAATTTTTCCGTGAAAATTTAAAAATGATATTTTGGACAACCATCTTCTTTGTTGCCATATTAGGCGGCATCTATTACGTTGAAGCGGCGCTAGAAGCACAAGTTCAGGTTGTCGACTAACAGCCAACTGAGCCACAAGGTGAGTCATCAAACTCACCTTTTTGTTAAATAGCATACAATGGGCTTGGGGCTCTCAACGATATTTACGTCTGTGTTCACTGTCATCCACTTGCTTAACTTCTGGTGCTTCAGTCACCTTGAGATGATCCATCAAGTGACACACCAACAGGGTCATTACCGCTAAAATCCCCACGGGTATCGTTAAAAAACGCAGTTCTGAGTCAAAATACCCATACACTAACGCCGCAGCGCCAATATAAAACCCCAACATCTTTAATAGGCTCAGCAACGGACTTTTCCCTAACCAAGCCTGACAATGAGGACATTGGATCTGCGCATTAAGCCCTTTTCCTCGTTGCGCCTTTACGCTATCGACACCAAAAGATTTACTACAGTGAGTACACAACACAATACAAGCCCCCATAATTTGGCGCACAGTTTAACAGATGAAGCTAACTTTTCGCAGTTGTCATTTTACAGCTATACAAAGAGGGTTTATGATTCAAATCTCTACATATAAAAGGATCTTAGCTATGTTGCGCGCCCTTACATTTGTGTTGCTGACCCTCTTGGCAACGGGTCTTTCCCCCTCTTACGCCGAAACTTCTACTGCAGACTCTGTGACAACACCGCCAATAGCGGAACTCAGACAGATTCAAGCAACGATTAGTGCCGATGTAGAAAAACTGCCTGGTAGCAGTGGTGAAATGAAGCAGTTTATTGAGTACCGAGTCAAAGAGCATGCAACTCAGTTTCACAATAAAATCAAACTATTAATGACAGACAAAGACAGCGACAAAACCGACTTAGTACCATTAATACAAGAACACTTAACTTTTATTAATCAGGTCGGAAAATATTTTGCCAACGATATTGAATTATTTAAGTCTCAACTTGGCAAAAATAATGACACCCATGTGATGTTCAATTTAGCCACCAGAGAGAGTGAGCGTGACGACTTTTTAAAGGCTAAATTGGAAACCCTAAACTGGCTTGAAAGCTTAAATCAAGATGTTAGCGAACAGAAAACGCAGCTTACGACTCAGTTATTACAGCGCTCAGATATTCTTAACAGCCTAGTGCAATTTACCCAAGCTAAGCTCAAGACTGCCGTCGAAGATGCTGCCACAGCAGGCGCAGATGTCAGTAGCGAACAAACGACCTTGGTGACTAGACTTAAAGAGCGCCTATCTTTAACCAGTGGTAGCCTATCGGTCGCAATCAACTTACTAGATCAACTAGACAAAGACACCTCTAACCTTAAACAGACCCTTTTTAGTATTTCTGGGGATATTACTCAGGATGTACTTAATATCGATGTTGCTGGCGATCTTGTCAGCCAGTGGTGGAATACGGCCAAAAACCAAGCCATGGATAATGGTCCAGGAATCGTCTTTAAAGTATTTATTTTCTTGCTAATTTTATTCCTTGCCAGCCTAGCGGGCAAAGCAACTCAACGCGTGGTAAGAAAAGCGGTTAATACCTCTAAATTTAAATTTAGCCAGTTATTACAAGACTTCTTTGTGTCTTTGTCTGGCAAGGTGGTATTTGCCATAGGTTTGATGATTGCCCTTTCTCAACTTGGCTTTGAATTAGGCCCACTACTGGCCGGTTTCGGTGTCGCGGGTGTGATTATCGGTTTCGCCTTGCAAGATACCTTGTCGAACTTCGCATCAGGAATGATGATCTTAATCTACCGTCCTTATGACGTCGGCGACCTGATCAATGCCGCCGGAGTGACGGGTAAAGTCAGCCAAATGAGCTTAGTATCAACCACCATTAAGACCTTAGATAACCAACGTCTTATCATCCCCAACAACAAAATTTGGGGTGATACCATTAATAACATTACCGCCGAGCATGTTCGCCGCGTTGATATGACTTTTGGGATTGGTTATGGCGATGATATTCCTAAGACTGAGAAAGTGCTGACCGAAATTGTCAGCAGTCATGAGAAAGTCATGAAAACCCCAGAGCCGACGGTCAAGTTGCATCTGCTCAACGAGTCTTCTGTGGACTTTATTGTGCGCCCTTGGGTGAAACCCGAAGATTACTGGGAAGTGTATTGGGATATAACCCGTGCAGTGAAGATGCGTTTCGATCAAGAAAACATCACTATTCCTTTCCCACAGCGCGATCTACATATCTATCAGACCCAAGCGGATTAGGGTTAAACCACAAGGGGCGTTATCGCCCCTTGTCACTTTTAGTTATTACTCATTATAAAATCAGTAACGCTTGGCACTTCTCACACAAACTGCCACCATACTGCATTATTTATCGCCCTTTTCTGGAGCCTAAAATGAGCCCTAAAGCCTTGACGCTTTCACCTTTTATCGCCGGCTTTTGGCGTCTCGCAAGTTGGCAACAAACTGCCCAACAAACCTTAGGCTTGATTGAACATTATCTCGAGTTAGGGGTCACTAGCATGGATCACGCCGATATCTATGGTGAATATCAATGTGAAACGTTGTTCGGTAAGGCATTAAACTTGGCTCCTTCGCTGCGAGAGCAGATGCAAATCGTCACTAAATGTGGCATCAAACCCGCATTTGCCTCGACACCCGCACGCTATGTAAACCATTATGATGCTAGTTATGAGCACATCATTCACAGCGCTGAAAACTCACTTAAAGCATTGAATATCGATTGTATCGATCTGCTACTTATCCATCGCCCGGATCCTTTGATGAATGCCGATGAAGTCGCCCGCGCCTTCGAGCAGTTGTATCAAACCGGTAAGGTGAAGCATTTTGGGGTATCAAACTTCAGTCCCAGCCAGTTCGAGCTATTACAATCTCGTCTGGATCAGCCTCTGGTGACCAATCAACTCGAAATATCTCCTATGCAGTTAGCTAGCCTTAATGATGGCAGCCTAGATCAGTGTCAGCAATATCGCTGCTCACCTATGGCCTGGTCTTGTCTAGGTGGCGGTGACATTTTTAGCGGCAATTCAGACAAACTAGTCCGCCTGCGCCATACGTTAAATGAAATTGCTACGCAGCACGGCATCAAGGATATCAGCCAAGTTATCTACGCTTGGGTGCGAGCCTTGCCCTGTCAGCCCAAACCCATTATCGGCAGTGGCCAGTTAGATAGGATCAGCGCCGCGGTTGCATCGCAACAACTCCAATTAGACCGGCAGCAATGGTTTAGTATTCTACAGGCTGCCAATGGCCACAGTGTTGCCTAATGCATTAAATGAGCAACAGGCATCACCCACAAAAAAGCCAGCATAATTGCTGGCTGTTTTATCGCTGCTTCATCGCTGTTTTATCGACAGAGACTAGTCGTGAAATTTAACGCTGCCAGTTAAATGAGGTCGACGCCCCTTGATATCTCTTAGCTCAAATGCCAAACCCGACTCTTGGGCGGCATCAATACCGAAACTTACTTGCGCTGGCATTAATAACGGCAGTTTAAAGGCCACTTCCACAGTACAAGGTTTGTCGCCAATATTAGGCATCAACTCGGCAATACTGCGTGCTTTTGACCACATTCCATGGGCCAACACTCGATCGAAACCAAAACGCTTAGACAACACGGGATGCAAGTGGATCAGGTTATAATCACCCGAAGCCTTTGCATAACGTCGGCCTAAATCTTCACTAAGTTCCCAAATTGCAGGCTCGTTCCATTCCATGGTACTGGCTTTAGGTGGACGAACACGACGACCAGCACTTTCGATACGATAAAGGTAAGTCGATAGCGATTCCCACACTAACTCATCACCCACAAATGCCTTTGAGACCAATTCAAACTCTAAGCCCGAATCTGTGGTCTGACTGCTGGTTAATTCACATTCAATATTAAAGCTGTCATTCACTGTGACCTGACGATATTGGCTGATGCTGTTCTTTAGATGAATCATCCCAAGCAGCGGAAAAGTGACCGCCTGATGGGTAAAGATGGTAGCGTGCAGGCGAAACGCCAACACATAAAGATAGGTGATAGGTAACACCTTGCCATTGAAATCAAAACCACACACATTGGCATATTGCTGCACATTTTCACCGCTAACACTCACGTTAGGACAAGACACACGAATATGCGGCAATGGTTGTTGATCCCACCCGGGTTTACGACCAAAAAAAATCTTGCGGTAAAGCGATAACAGAGACGGCATCGCCTTCAATTCAACACAAATTTCTTTATTCACGCTAACTAAACCCTTCAATATTTAACGAATCTAAAAAATGGCAAGCGTCCAAGTATACCTCAAAAATCGCTTTTGATACCGAAATCTTACCCTGGCAGATGCGAACCCAACCTCCCTGTGGCAAAATAGCCCATCGAATTTATCTCCGATCCACTGTCATTAGAGCAACATCAGTGCAAGACAAAAACTTTGATCAACTGGCAGGCAAGTTTGCCAAAAACATTTACGGCACCCCTAAGGGTGAAGTGCGCGCCGTCGTGATTTGGCGCGACCTGAGCCAAGTTTTAACTCAATTTGGCGACAGCAAACTACGGATTTTAGATGCTGGCGGTGGCTTTGGTTTTTTCAGCCAAAAGCTAGCTAAGTTGGGGCATAGTGTGACCTTGTGCGATATCTCAAGCGAGATGTTAGCACTGGCAAAACACCAAATTGAAACTTATCAAAACGAACATCAAACCCAACTGGATATTGAGCTACTTCATGCGCCGATCCAGGCTCTGAATCCAACAGAACATGGCCAATACGATATCGTGTTATGTCATGCGGTCGCTGAGTGGCTCACAGATGCTAAAACCACATTGGCGCAGCTAACGCAACTCGTCAAGCCCAATGGGCTGTTTTCTTTAATGTTCTATAACAAAGAAGCGATGCGTTTTCACAGTTTGATCTCGGGAAACTTCGATTATGTGGCCGCCGATTTCAAGGTAAAAAAGAAAGTCGGTCTGACCCCAACTCATCCATTGTATATCGATGAAGTTAGACACTGGCTGAATGAATGGCAGATGGTCTTAGTGAGTCAGTCCGGCGTCAGGGTGATCCATGATTACCTTAAAACCCACCAGCCACCAAACTCAGACTTTCAGCAGTTGATCGCGATGGAACTGCAGTATTCTCAGCATCCAGCCTATATTGGACTCGGGCGATATGTGCATTTTATCTGCCGTTGGTGTGACAGTTAAATATAGAATTGTACTAGTGCAGCCCTCAAAAGTGGCTTAATCAACACACTTTTGCTGCCAACAATTTTGAATGCTGGCTTGGTAGAGGGATTTCATTTTAATCGGGATCCCTTTATCGCCAACCACATGTCCGGCGCCAACCACGATAAATAAGGGCTCGTCAGAGTCTTGCTTAGTCATTAACTTAGCAATCTTATGGCTCATATCGATATTACGTTGCCAGAGTATTTTATCGAGCATCTCAATATCATCACCGTGCTGTAATTGTCCTACCATCAACTGATCGATAGCGACTTCGTCACCACTGCGCCATGCGTTGATTAGCGCCATCATCTCCTCGTCGGAGACTTCAATCGCCTCTAACACCATGTCCCATTGATCTTCACCGCCGAAAGAAGAGAGTAATTGAAATTGAAACTCGGCGTTCTCTAACTCAATTATCGGCCTTGAACGGTTTTTGCCAATCAACACCTGATCGACTCCCCAATGTGGCTGATAACCCAGCAGTCCAAAACGCATCACGCTTAATTGGGTTGCTTGTAGCCAAGGTGAATAACCTGCTAAGGCGTTACAGACGGTAATGTTATTTTGGCAATAGCCTTCCAAGCGTTTGGCCGTGAGCTGATCTTGGGCTTCAGTCTTAGCAATAGGTGTTTTGCCATAGCGGTTGATCAATTTGCCTACATCTGCATTTTCAATATCCGCTTCAATGACCAAGGCCGAGGCATTATCGAAGGCGGTTTCAATTTGTGGTGCCATGGGATAAAAATCTTCGCTGCCCACATGAATTGAGCCCAATAGGTAGGCACTCTTCCCTTGATAACTTATCTTATAAAATGGCGGTTTATCACTTACTGCAGCCATCACCTTGGTGATCGCAAACAGGCTCAGTAAGCCAATCAATACCAGTAAACTGAAATGCCGACTTGTTGCCATCAGCCTAGCCCCTTATAATTTGCCTAAATTTTTATGATCGAGCCAGTTATGCCACATTCGCAACTGACGCAACAATTGAAAGAAACCCTGCAACTTGCTTATCGCCAGGCTATCGATGCCGACAATAAGCTCGACGAACTCAAGAAGGCAGGTCACGGTAAGTTTAGTACTATCTTCACACAAGAAGAGGGTTTCGATGCCCGTAGCAATCGTTTTAGTCCTTATGTACAAGAACTTGCCCAAGAGATGACTCAACTTCCCAGCGAAGGTGAAGCCCTAGCGCCAGCACTAGAAAAGTTAGTGCGTAAGCTTGGCGTATTGCTGCAAACCTTGCAAACCTTCAAGTCACAGACCAAATAATGATTTTGGTCTGAAGACGCCATAATGCTGTCATCTATTGGTCATAAAATCGCTGCCATTGTTCAGCGTAATGAACCAAGATGACAAACTTTGATATTAACCTAGGGTTCAACAGGATAATAGAACAAGTAGCCATTACGGTCTGATCCAACTTAATTTTTAATATTGCCACAATGCAACTCGAGGCATAAAAAACAGGCTAAAACCGCCGTTAACGCTTTTAGCCTGCTTCAACATCTGAGTGACGGGTAACCTCTCGGCTACCCGGCCTATAAAATAACTTAAAGTTGTGGTGCGATTTTCTTCTTCACCCACTCATCTAACATCTTGGCTTCATAACGTAACGGCTGATTACTGGTCACACCGGTTGTTTGTAAAAAGCCCATATCTTTTAGCTTTTCATCGCCAACCATGATCACTTTTTCATCTTCAAGTACCTGATAACTAAAGGTCAAACGCGGTGGATACAGATCGGTGATCAGACGAATATCATGACTTGCGGTTGCACCAAAAGTAGGTCTGACGTCACCGGCTAAATCCACATCGGTGACTTGCATTTTCAGTGTCTGATTAGCCTTAAACACTTTGCTAACCGACTTGTTAAGCTGCTTAGTGATTACATCGAAGACGCGCTGCTCATAACGGGACTGAATCTCGCTAACGGCTTTAATATCTCGATATTTATCTACACCTTGCCAAGTAATGTTAACCATCCCCTCTTGGGTGACTGGATCGGGGGTAACTTCTTCAGCACAAACATTCAAAGACAGCAACACTGCCGCCATCATCAGCACTTTAAGCTTCATATTCGCCTCCGGAATTTGGCTAACAAATTCAGCCATTAGCATGCTAGGGTACAAAAACTAACCTGAATATCGGCTAAATGCAAAACGATAAAAAATGCCGAAATAATCAGTCAAACAGTGTTCCCCCTCTCGCATCATCGCTTCTGCCACTGAATAATATGCAACTAAGGGGGTAAGTCATCAAAAACTATCGCAAAAATCTAAATCAAATCGCGATGATGAGCGACAAAATTAGCGATAAAGTTAATCCATAACTATCAGTATCACTTTGTATCGGTTAGCGATTAATCTAAAGTATAGTGCTATCAAATGGCGCTATATAAGATCACTATGAAAAAGTATCTCCCGCTCGTTTTTACCCTGTTACTGTTTGTCGCCGCAGGGCTTGCACTATTTAGCATTAATCAACAGCAAGCTAGTGATCAGCCAGAAACTTGGTCAGCCTTCGTCTATGCCAATGGCTACGCTTCTGGCGCATATAAGAAAACCGATGATTTTAACGATTACCCCAGCTGCAAAGCGTTCGCCGAGCAGCAAGCTCATGAGCTGGGCGATGTAGTTTGGGAGTGTGGCCTAAGCTGCTGGTTTGATTCCAGCCGCCAGGGCTTCCAATGTGAGACCATGCAAAATAATTAACCCGATGCTGCACTAAAATGCTGAATCTACTATATATTTCATTTTTAAAACGGAAAACGCTGGAATAGCTTCGGGTAAGTCGCCTTTAGCTGTTTCTTCTTATTAGAGAATTGTTTACCTTGTGGCGTAGCTCGACCGGATGGCACAAATGGCAACTCCTCATTGGTTCGCAGTTCAAATATCTGCCCAGCGATCAGATCATATTCATCGACAAAGGGATATGCATAACCATCTTTCTCAGGCCATTGCGGCAACAAGCCCAAAACATCGGGTTCGGCTAACACCTTCTCGAACCATTCCTGACCTAAAGAGATCAAGAAACAACGAAACTCGGCAAATTCATACTCGCTATCACAACCAGTGACAATATATGCCGCCCCCCACAATGACCATTGATAACATAGGCGCATCTTTTGCGAAAACAACTTATCGAAGGCGGCAAGCTCATCATTGGTCAAGGCATCCAGCTTAGACTTCAAATTCTCGGCCAAACTGTGCTGATCTTGTTCCAATGAGCTGCGTGTGACCAATTGCCAAAATTGCTCTTCAGTTAGTGCTTGTATTTGAGTCGGCTTCTCGTGTTGGCTAGGTGTCGATGCTTGTGTCATTGCAGAAAAATCTATTGAGCTAAAATGATGGCTTATATTAACGCAATTCACGCCTAAGGTAATTAACTGACTGGAATATGCACTGGGGAGCTGAAACACTATGGCAAAACGACTCGGTAAACCATTGGACTATTAGAGTGGTTTTTTCTACACTCGCTGACAATTTTTACGACATGTTTGGCACGTATACCGAAACATGCCAGCCAACTAAAACGTCAATTTAAGAAATGAACCAATTTGCATTATGACTCGACCTCAACCAGCACTATTACTGCTTATCTGTTTGTACTTTATTATCGCCATACTGGCTGTATTGCGTACATTAGAGACTCATAACCTCGACCTATTTACTGCAGGGGTTATTCCTGTTTTGATAGGGATTCTCTGGCGTACCCCATGGGCTAATTTGGTGCTTAAAATCTACATCGCCATCCAAACCTTGGGTTTTGTCGCGCTGGGAGCCACTGGCATTATCGCTTATCAAATCACCCCAGAAGACGTCAAAGTGGTACTGTTTGGGCGCAATATTCCTATGTCTGTTATCAGCATCGTCGTTATTGTGTTCATGCTGTTTCAGTGGTGGGTGGCATTTCGACCATCAACTAAGCACTATCTCAGTTCATCTGAAGTTAAACAGGCTTAATCCCTTCAAGATTAGCCTTAGTTAACCTGCTATAGAAACCGAATCAGAGCTTCTTAAACCCAATTGACCGCTAGCCTAGCTAGGGCGCGGTTTTCAGCTTTAGTGCACAAAAACGAAACTATTTACGCTAAAAATTTAACATTTTTGTAAAAATTGGCTAAATCCAGCGTTTATCGGCATAAAACCACTTTCATTATCGAAATGCTTGTGGCATGTTTAGTTCAGCAATTGCAAGTATCTAATGTAATTGGTAATACCTAATCTACGGAAAGAAGAGACTATCCAAATGAATAAAACTGAACTTGTTGCAAAAATGGCGGAAAGCGCTGAACTCACTAAAGCTGAAGCTGCTCGCGCATTAAAATCTTTTGAAGAAACAGTAGCGGAAGCGATGAAGAACGGCGAGAAAATCTCTATTGTAGGTTTTGGTTCTTTTGAAACAACAAGCCGTGCCGCTCGTACTGGCCGTAACCCACAAACAGGTAAAGAGATCCAAATCCCTGCTGCGACAGTACCTAAGTTTAAAGCTGGTAAAACGCTTAAAGACAGCGTTAACTAAGCATTACTCTTAAGCTATTGAAAAACCTCCTATATGGAGGTTTTTTTATGCACCAAATTTGTGCGCCACTGCCTCATTTATAATCAATAGCGTCATCCACTTGCGAGCAAAACTTGTTAAGTGTTTGAAAGAAATAAGTTAAATAATTGGCACGCTCTTCGCTACAAGATTAAGGCAACCTAACAATACTTAAAACAATAACGCTAGGCTGCTCCCATATACCAACAAAAGGAATGAGTATGAAACAAGCACTTCGGAACCTTAGCATCCTAGTGGGAACTATGATGATTGCATTGCCAGCAAGCGCTAGTGTAACCGGCAATGTGGGCGCAACCTCGAACTACTTATGGCGCGGAGTGACCCAAACGGGTGACGCTACCGCAATTCAAGGTGGTATCGATTACGAACATGATAGTGGTTTTTACTTAGGCACATGGGCATCTAATGTCGACTTTGGCGATGATACATCATACGAACTCGATGTTTATGGTGGCTACTCAGGTAGCATCGGTGAAGATTTCGGCTACGACGTTAGCTACCTTTACTACGCCTATCCTGATAGTGACGGCGAAATAGACTTTGGTGAAGTCAGTGTTGGTGTCAGTTGGAAATGGTTGAGCCTTAGCTACTCTACCATACTCAATGCCGGTGATGACGTTGCTAGCTCGCCATTAGATAATGAAGATATGAGCTATATCAATGCAGGCGTAAGCTTCCCATTGTCAGACAGTTTATCAATCTCGGCGCATTATGGTTACTCTACTGGTGATGTGGTTACCTCGTGGTTTGGTGAAGATAATTACGCTGACTATTCAGTATCACTCGATAAAGAAACTGAGTACGGTAGCTTCTCATTTATGGTGAGCGATACCGATTTAGAAGACGACGATCCTAAAGTGATTATTGGCTATAGCTATAGTTTCGATATGTGATCTTTGTCTAAATGAGTTGCCACTAAATTAGAGTGGCAACCCATTTTAAACCTAATATATTCAACAAATTAAAATCTATTTTTATCTAAAATCCGCTTTAAAAAGTTAACGTCAATTATGTTAACTCAGTCTCAAAATCTTTTTTAACTCCCTGCTATTTTTCTTATTAGCGATGACTAATGTGAAACTAATTCCTTGAGCTAATAGTTAAAGCATTATCACGTATCATCACTTTAGCCTTGTCGCATCCAGGGTGATCAAAGCAGAAGTGATCAGCTGCACCATTAAGGTGCTTTCGATTGATGATTTTGAGTTATTAAGGAGTCCACTATGGCTCAATTACTTGATGTTATTCCTAACGATGCCGAAATCGAAGCCATCACCATGCCTAAAAATCCCAAGGCAGCTTGTGAGTTGCAACATCGACGCGAAGTGAAAAAACGCTTAGAGGAGATACTCGAACAGGCAGCCTTGAAACGTGCCATGGGCGGCGATTTTTATTAATCATTGCTACACCATTCGGGGCGAATCATATCGCCCCATCAGTTCTGCAATCATCAATATTGCGCAATAATTATCGCCCGATAACCCGCCGCGATTAATCACAATTTAGCCCAATAAAAAATAGTGCTAAGCTTAACTAACACATTGATTTTTCCTGATGCAAGCGGCAAATATGAGGCTAAAATGAATCGCTCAATCAACAGTGTACTGCTGTTTTTCGTCTGCACTCTGAGTATCAGCGCCTGCCAACCTGAAGTAACTAATCAAGCTTTAGGCACACTGGAACGAGATCGCGTATTGCTGCGGGCTACTGCGGGTGAATTAATCACCCAACTTCCCAAGAAAGAGGGTAGCCATGTGGAACAAGGCGAACTGCTGCTACAACTCGATAACCGTAAACAAAGCAGTAGAGTCGCCATTGCAAAGGCCGATCTGGCTCAAGCTCAAGCCTACTTACTGCGTTTGACCAATGGTGAAAGACCCGAGGACATCGCCAGCGCCCAAGCCAATGTGCAGCGCTCAACGGCAGCCATGGTGCAAGCAGAGAAAGCCTACCAACGTATTAACAGTCTAAAAAAACAAAACCTTGTTAGTCAGTCGGACCTCGATGATGCAATCGCCAATCGCGACCGCACCATTGCAGAGCATAATGCCGCCAACGAGTCTCTAGCTAAACTGATCGTCGGCGTACGGCAAGAAGATATAACTCAAGCCCAAGCATCCCTCGATGCCGCCAAGGCAAAATTAGCACTCGAACAACAAACCCTAGACGACTTAAGCATCATAGCGACTCGCAGCGGTCGGCTCGACAGCCTGCCATTTAACTTGGGAGAGCGTGTTCCCACCAATGCCGTGGTAGTCGTAATTCAGGCCGATAACGCCCCTTATGCTCGGGTCTATATCCCTGAACCCTACGTAGCAAAACTGGCCATAGGTCAACAACTTAAAGTCTATGTCGATGGTGTCGATAAGGCTTTTGTTGGCCAGCTAAGATGGTTAAGCAAAGAGCCTGCATTTACCCCATATTACGCCCTCAATCAGCAAGACAGGTCACGCCTAGTGTATTTAGCCGAGTTCGACCTCGAGAAAGGCGCGGCACAGTTAGCCACAGGCCTCCCCGCCCAAGTGGAGTTGCCCCAGTGACCGCGCCAGAATTGGTTGTCGATGTGCGTGGCATCAGTAAGGTCTTCGATCACCTTACCGCGGTGGCCAACCTCGACTTGCAGATTACTAAGGGGGAAATTTACGGCTTTCTCGGCCCTAATGGCTGCGGTAAATCCACCACTATACGTATGCTTACCGGCTTAATGTTACCCACTCAAGGGACGATTCAGGTTCTCGGACTCTCTATCCCACGTCAGGCGGAAATCCTGCGCAGCCGTATCGGCTATATGACGCAAAAATTCTCCCTCTATGAAGATTTAACCGTAACCGAGAACCTTAAATTTATCGCCGATATTTATGGTTTAAGCGCCAATACCAGCAAGCAAAAGCTCAGTGAACTCTTGTCAACTTATCATCTACAATCTCAAGAAAATCAATTAGCTGGCACATTAAGTGGCGGCCAAAAACAACGACTCGCCTTAGCCTGCGCCTGTGTTAACTCACCCGAGCTGCTGTTTCTCGACGAACCCACTTCGGCGGTAGACCCTCAGAATCGGCGGGACTTTTGGGAACAATTATTCGATCTATCAGAGCAAGGCACCAGCATCTTAGTCACCACTCACTACATGGATGAAGCCGAGCGTTGTCACAAACTGGCAATCATGGAACAAGGCCATATTCGGGCCGATGGGAAGCCTAAGGCACTATTACAACAGATGGGCGTTAATGTGGTTGAGGTCACGGCTAGCAATCTAAGAAACCTAAAAGCACAGCTTATTCAATTGCCGCAAGTGCGGTCAGCGGCGCAATTAGGCGAGCGGCTAAGGGTATTAATCGATAATCAAATCGACCAACCCATTACTTGGCTTAAACAAACGCCTATCGACTTTAGCCAGGCTCAGCTACATCAAGTACCAGCCAGTATCGAAGATCTGTTTGTCACCGTCACAGGGAAAAATCGCCAACGCTTGGAGGCTACAGATGTCACTGGTGGCTAGCCTTAAACGCATCAAGTCGATCACCCTCAAAGAGCTAAGACAGCTAAAGCGCGACCGTATCACCTTTGGCATGGTGGTTATGATCCCGCTGATCCAGTTATTGCTATTTGGTTACGCCATCAATACCGATGTACGTAATGTGCCCATAGTGGTTGTCGATCAGAGCAACTCCGCTGCCGGGCGCTGGATAGTCGAGGCGATAAAAGTGACCCAAGTGGTATCGATTAAGCAGCATTATGCCAGTACCAAAGAGGCACAGGCGGCCATTACACGAGGCGAAGTCCGTGCAGCCTTAGTGTTGCCGCCCAATCTCACCGAAAAATTAGCCCATGGCGAAACCTTAGGCCAATGGATTGTCGATGGCTCAGATACCATGGTCGCCGCTGCCATTAGCCAATTAAGATCTATGCCGCTGGATCAGATAACAGGCCAAGAGCCCAGCCACTCACCCACCTTCGAAGTGGCGCTGTTTTATAATCCTGAGCAGCGTTCAGCAGTCAATATTGTGCCGGGATTGATTGCAGTCATTCTCACCATGACCATGATCCTATTTACCTCGGCAGCCATCGTTCGTGAGCGGGAGAAAGGCAATCTAGAACTGTTGATCACGACCCCCATCAAACCTCTAGAGCTGATGTTAGGCAAAATTGTGCCTTATATCTTGGTGGGACTCATTCAGATGACCATTATCTTAAGCTTAGGGCATTACATTTTCGATGTGCCCATCAACGGTGCTATTGCCCAATTACTTATGGGAACACTGTTGTTTATTGCCGCCAGTCTCACCTTAGGCTTGATCATCTCCACCATTGCGAAGTCTCAACTTCAGGCAATGCAGATGACCATTTTTATCATTCTTCCTACCATCTTATTGTCGGGTTTTATGTTTCCCTTCGAGGCCATGCCCAAACCCGCTCAATGGATTGCCGAACTGCTACCAGCCACTCACTTTATGCGGATTATCCGCGCCATCGTCTTACGAGGTGGTGAGCTGGCCGATATGCGCTTCGATGCACTATGGCTAGTTGGCTTTACCTTATTGGGCATTTTTGTTGCTTCAAAACGATTCACTAAGCGTTTGGATTAGTGGCATATACCAACAAAAAAAGCGCCTACAGGCGCTTTTTCTCCGACAACTTTTTAGCTAATCCATTAGGCTTTAGCTTCTTGCTGACGCTTCTTAATAAAGTAATCACGAGTCAAACCAAATACCACAGGGCTTAGTAAAGCCAGCGCAGTAAGGTTCGGGATTGCCATCATGGCGTTTAGGGTATCGGCCAGTAACCAGATAAAGTCTAATGAACTCACCGCCCCTAATGGCACCACTAAGATCCAGATAAAACGGAACGGTTTTACCGCGCGAACACCAAACAGATACTGCACACATTTTTCACTATAAACACTCCAGCCTAAGATGGTGGTAAATGCGAATACCGACAGTGCGATAGCCACAATATAGTTACCCAGAGGTAGAGCCTGAGAGAAAGCAAAAGAGGTTAATGCCGCACCATTTTCACCGGAAGTCCAAGCACCAGAGACCACAATCGCCAAACCTGTAATTGAACAAACAATTAAAGTATCGATAAAGGTACCCAACATCGCCACTAGGCCTTGAGCAACTGGATTATTGGTTTGCGCCGCCGCATGAGCAATTGGAGCACTACCTAAACCGGCTTCGTTAGAGAACACACCACGGGCTACACCAAAACGAATCGCCGCCCATACCGCTGCACCAGCAAAACCGCCTTGCGCGGCAACTGGATTAAAGGCACTGTGAACAATCAATTCGATAGCTGCCGGAATTTCACTCGCGTTCACCACCAACACAGCTAAACCTGCTGTGATATAAAATACCGTCATTAATGGCACCAGCTTACCAGCAACATCGGCAATACGCTTGATACCACCCACTAATACCGCACCCACTAACAGCATTAAGATCACGCCAGTGACCCAAGTCGGTACTCCAAAGTTGCTGCTCAATGCATCGGCAACTGAGTTTGCCTGCACCGTATTGCCAATACCGAAGCCCGCAAACGATCCAAACAAAGCAAAGGCAGTACCTAACCAAGCCCATTTGCTGCCAAGACCATTTTTGATGTAATACATAGGACCACCAATATGGTTGCCGTTATCATCAACTTCACGATATTTAACCGCTAACACAGCTTCAGAAAACTTAGTCGCCATACCCACTAATGCGGTACACCACATCCAAAACAGGGCGCCAGGGCCACCAATGAAAATAGCCGTGGCAACCCCGGCAATATTACCTGTACCTATGGTGGCTGACAGAGATGTCATTAATGCATTGAAAGGGCTAATCTCCCCTTTCATATTTTTATCTTTATCGGGAATACGGCCAGACCATAGCAACTTAAAGCCTGTACCTAGTTTTAAGATGGGCATCAGTTTCAAACCGAAGGACAGAAATAGCCCTACCCCCAAGATCATCACCAGCATGGGAGTACCCCACACAAAACCGTTGATCATACTGACAAACTCAGTAATTCCTTCCATTAAAACCTCGTCATTTTTATCGTTATTCAGGTGATCTTTGCCACACTTATTGCTTGCTCCTCAGAGTACAACGAAACCGACTACAAATGAAGGTTAGATGTTAATGAATTGCAACATAAATGCTATGACTTAGCTGCCATGAATGCACGTCAACAAATGCTAACAATATCGGGGCTTGAATATTGTTCGCAGATAAAACAAGATTTGATGAACAAACAGTCATCTCCCAATAAAGCTAATAACAATAATGGTGTTGCGATGAACAAAAATGACAAACTTGCCTCTCAGTTGGGCATGAATAAACCCATCACTCGACGCGATTTTATCAATGGCACATTAGCCACCAGCGCTGTGATGTTATGTGGTTTATCGGCACCCTCTTTTGCAGAAAAAGCGGATTCCACTCCAAGCCGTCCACAATGGAACCCATGGACAGGTTATGGCGGTGTGGGGGATTACAGCGAAGCCAATGGCAACACCTATAATGTTGTCTCTTCCGCCCACCGTATTCGAGACAATACCTGGTCACAACTACCCAGTAGTGACGATGTCGAGCATTTTGATTTGGTCATTGTCGGTGGCGGACCGGCAGGTATGTTGGCAGCCTACGAATTTCAAAAACTGACTCAAGGAAGGAAGCGCTGCTTGTTACTAGATAATCATGCCATATTCGGCGGTGCCTCTAAGCAAAATGATTTTATGGTCGATGGTGTGCGTTTAACGGGCCCTCAGGCCGCTAACGATTTTGCGGTTCCCGCACCAGGTTCAGGCACCCAAATGGATAAACTATTCACTGAGCTTGAACTGCCGCGCCAATATGATTTTGTACAGCCTAGCGAACCCTTTCAGCACATTCGTTTATCGACCGATAATTACACCAATATGGATGGTATAGGTGAGAATCTAGTAGATGTGGGCTATTACTTCAGCAAAACTGAAGGCGCGCCTCGCCCCTATTTCAGCAATAACATTTGGGCCGATAAACTCAAAAAGACTCCCTTTAGCGCAACCGCAAAACGTGACTTGTTAGCTTGGCGACAAAACCAAGGCGGCAATGAAGGCTTAACAGACTTTGCCCTAGATAACATGAGCTACAGTCATTTTCTCAGTCAAATCAAAGGCTATGACAAAACCGTACTCGACATGGCTCGCCCTTTAGTCGGCCTACTTACCGGACTGTCACCAGAAAATGCCTCTGCCAAAGAGGCTAGCCACTTTGTGATGAACCTGAAACGCTCAATTCCCTCCTTTCCTGGTGGTAACAGCGCCTTTACCCGTGCCTTAGCACGCAAAATCAACCCTCACGCCATTAGTGGCGATAACAGCTTTAGTAATATGCTATTCGGCTCTGTCAATTTCGCAGCCTTGGACAGCCCTGAACAAGCTACTCGTATGCGCTTATCTGCAACGGCAGTTAAAGTTGAGCACCAACACCAAGATCATCAAAGTGATAAGGTGGAAATAACCTACGAACAAGCTGGCACTCTACACAAGTTAACTGCGGGACAAGTGATCATGGCCAGCGGTGGCTGGGTCAATCGTCATATTCTGACCGATATGCCCAAAGTGACAGCAAATGCCTATGAAGAGTTTATTCACGCACCAGCACTGGTGATCAACGTCGCCCTCAGCAACTGGAAGTTCCTCGCCAAACTCGGCGTTGGCGCTGTACGTTGGTTCGATGATGAGCATCAATTAGGTTTCTGCGGCAATCTGCGTGCACCGATGCAAGTCGATGGCCATACGCCGCCAATGGATCCCAATAAACCTGCGATTTTTACTCTATATATGGGGCTTTACGACACCGCTGAAACCGATGCTAAACGACAAACAATGGCGGGTCGTATTCGTATGTTCAGCACTCAATATGCCGACTACGAACTAATGCTTCGCCGCCAGATGACCCGCATGTTTAGCAAATATGGTTTCGATGCAAAACGCGATATCGCCGGGATTGTACTGAATCGTTGGGGGCATGCTCGCCTAGCCCGGCCAGCCGGTTTTATGATGCGTAGCGATGGTTCTCAAAATCCGCTGGAGATCGTCAAACAAGGATATGGCCGCATCATCATTGCTCACTCAGAGCTCAATGGTGCCCAAAATGCTAATGGCGCGTTCCAACATGGTGCCCGCGCAGCCAAACTCGCCGCCGAGCGAATATAGCGAAAACCTTGTTGAGAATGAGCGCTAATAGCAATCGAAAAAATGAGTGGAGGTATGAGTATTAAAAGAGGGTCACAATTGGCAGACCCCTTTGCTTAGACTAAATCAACCTGAGCTCTGCCTAACCATAGCTCGCTATGGTGTACGACAGAGCGCCTTGATATGCCCAAAAATCTGCGCATTCAGTCAGGAAATAGACTTTCTTTTTCGAACTAATCCTTTATAGCATTGAATTAGCTTGTTAAATTTAGACTTTCCGACACTCGTTTTCCCGAGTTCAGGTTAATCAGAATATAATTAGATTCTGCACTCTTGATCCAGATACTCCCAAGTATCGGCGCCATCCAAATACTTGATGGTCAACTGTGCAATCAACTCTCGGGGAAACATATTGTAGTTCACCGCGAATCGGTCTCCATTATCCAACCCCTGTTCCAAGGCCAGCTTTTTATAGCGTTCGCTACAGGTGTAATGAGTCACGCAGCCACAATGCTTACAACGTTTAACACTGAGAAATTTATCCCCTTGCTCGTAACTGTCGAGGCCCAACTCGCCAACCGTTACGCTAACTTCACTCTCAGAAAAATAACCCCACACGCCGGCATAACGCTGACAGATAGAACAATTGCAACGAGTTGCCGTTTCCGTTAGCCGATTGATACTGAGCTTTACGTTGCCGCAGTGGCATTGTCCTTGATACATAACGGTCCTTTTAAACCTGTTTGCATACAAGTTAACAAGTTTGTTATCGCTCCGCGAGCCTTTGAGCTTAGTGAAACACGCTATTAAATCCTTTCATTGCTGCGTCTGGGTAACCAAATACTGATCACCACAGTCAGTCCCAATAGTGCCGCTGAGATCCACAGACAGGCAATAAGCCCGTAAACTTGATAAACCCAGCCAGATAAGATGGTTCCTAGCAGCCGTCCTAATGCGTTAGCCATGTAATAGAAACCAACATCGAGGGAAACGCCATCATCACTGGCATAACTGACTATCAAATAACTGTGTAGCGAGGAGTTAACCGCAAAAACGACACCAAACAACAATAAACCGATTAACAGTGTCGCCTCGGCACTGGCCGCGCCAGTTGTTGAGTCACCGTTAAAGTATTGCATCATCAGTGCTATCACGGCAGGAATAAGAGTCAGTAATCCGGCCCAAAACAACGCCGAGCGGCCATCGGGCACCTTACCGGCTTTCTTACCGGTGAGCGATGGCGCAATACTCTGCACCGCACCATAACCTATGACCCACAGTGCGAGAAAGCCGCCCACCGCAGTGTGATCCCAGCCAAATTGACTCGCTAGATATACCGGCAATGCCACCACAAACCAAACATCACGAGCCGAAAATAGACACATTCGCGCGGCAGATAGAATATTGATGGCTCGGCTTTTTGAGAACATTTCGCTAAATTTAGGCTTGTTCTTGGCCTTACCTAAATCCTGTTTCAGCTTGATAATACTCAGCAGCCAAACCAAGCATAACAGCCCTGCCATCAAGGCAATCGCGCCTTGAAAACCAAGCAATGCCAACAGCGCACCACCGAGGAAGAAGCCCGCTCCTTTCAGTGCATTTTTCGAGCCTGTCAGCATAGCGATATATTTATAAAGCCGGCCTTCTTCGCCCTTAGCTACCAGCATTTTTACACTGCTTTTGGCACTCATCTTATTGAGATCTTTAGCGATGCCAGACACGGCCTGCGCCGCCATAACCCAAGCCACAGTCAGCCAAGCGCTGGGAAAGAGTAACATTCCCAAGGCCACAACTTGCAGCCCCAGACCGATATTCATGGTGCGATTGAGCCCTAATCGCGCCCCAAGATAACCGCCGACTAAGTTGGTTACCACGCCAAAAAACTCATAGAAGATAAACAGCATGGCAATCGACAGTGGCGAATACCCCAACTGATGAAAATGCAGCACCACCAGCATGCGCAGCGCACCATCGGTCAAGGTAAATGCCCAATAGTTACCCGTCACTATCAGGTATTGTTTTATCTCGGCAGGCAGCGCACGCAAGCTAGCGAACATCCACAATTCCTCTTAATTCAGACTAGGCTTTATCCATACGGCCAACCATACGTGCCAATTCGGCGGTACGGTTTGCATAACCCCATTCATTGTCATACCAGACATATAGCTTGAGCTGGGTTTCATTGATCACCATGGTCGACAGCGCATCTATAATACTTGAGCGCGGATCTGTCTTATAATCTACCGATACCAATGGACGCTCTTCGTAACCTAGAATATCTTTAAGCTCACCCTCTGCCGCCAGCTTAAACAACCCATTAACTTCAGCCTCGGTGACCGGACGTTGCATCTCAAATACACAATCGGTGATCGAAGCATTGGCCAAAGGTACGCGTACCGCATGACCATTTAATTTGCCTTTTAGCTCAGGGAAAATATGGGTGATCGCCGTTGCCGACCCTGTCGTTGTTGGGATCAAAGATTGACCGCAGGCACGAGCACGGCGCAGATCTTTATGGGGGGCGTCTAAAATCGTTTGCGTATTGGTAATATCATGAATGGTAGTCATCGAGCCATGCTTGATACCAATTTGCTCATGTAGCACTTTAACCACAGGCGCCAGACAATTGGTGGTACAAGAGGCTGCGGTCACTATCGGATGCTTGTCTTTATCGTAGAGCTGATGATTCACACCCATCACGATATTCAATACGCCTTCTTCTTTCACTGGAGCGGTGACGACAACACGCTTAACACCTTGATCTAAATAGGCTTGCAGCAGAGTTTTCGACTTCATCACCCCAGATGCCTCAATCACCAGATCGCAGCCCGACCAGTCGGTATCGCCGATATTGCTGTTGCGACTAGTATTGATGCGCTGATCACCAATAACAATTTGAGACGCTTCGGCCACGGCCTGATGCTGCCATTTTCCATGCACAGAATCGAAGCTCAATAGGTGCGCTAAAGTGGTCGCGTCCCCCGCAGGATCGTTAATATGTACAAACTCTACATCGTCCCATGCCCACGCGGCTCTTAACGCGAGTCTCCCCATGCGGCCAAAGCCATTAATACCAATTTTAATCGTCATGTCGTTTTCCTGAAATTACCACTTAAATAAAAACTTAATCACTCACTTAGATGACTTACTCAGTTTGGCTGGTCTCACCGACCGCTGCCGGATATTTCCCTCTACCGTATTTAACAGCAGGACTTAGCTCTTGCAGGACGTTGTCCCATCCGTTGCAAACGCGCTATCGCAGGCTCAACTAGCGCACTATTACCGGCAAAGGTTTGCTCGATAATATTTGCCGACCATTGTGGCAACGCTGGATTGATACGATAAAATACCCATTGTCCCTGACGTCTGTCGCTCAATAGCTCTGCTTTTCGAAGCTGCGCCAGATGGCGTGACACCTTAGGTTGGCTTTCATCGAGTGCGTGCATCAGTTCACAGACGCACAACTCCCCTTGGGAGTGAATCAACAATAGACTCAATAAACGGGTTTCTTCGGAAAGCGCTTTAAACAGAGAAGTCGCCATTTGGCCTCCACAGCATTTGATATATGAAAAATCATATATATGGATTTTCATATATTCAAGTTAAACTTTTATGGCATGATTTTTCGAGTCAAAATATCCTGAAAACAAGCATAAAAAAACGAGCAACCTGTGCTCGTTTTCATCATTAATGGCAGCAGCCATGTTTTTTAGTTACCCGCGATTTTCATCTCGTCGAGTAAGATACCGCCGGTACGTACCGATGAGCGCAGGTCTCTATCTTTACTCACGGCTATAATATTACGGTACATATCTTTAAGGTTTCCGGCGATGGTGATCTCTTCGACGGGATATTGGATCTCACCGTTTTCAACGTAAAAACCAGCCGCACCACGTGAATAATCACCGGTGACACCATTAACGCCTTGTCCCATAACTTCGGTAACAATCAGTCCTGTGCCCATCTGTTTCACTAGCTCGTCGAAGGTTTGACCACTATGAGACAGAGTCCAGTTATAAATACCACCAGCATGGCCTGTATTGGTCAATCCCAGCTTACGCGCCGAATAACTGGTTAACAGATAAGTCGATAAAACCCCACTGTCGATAATATCGCGATCGATTGTCGCTACCCCTTCGCTGTCAT
Organism: Shewanella sp. Isolate11; assembly: GCF_022398315.1. Lineage (GTDB taxonomy): Bacteria > Pseudomonadota > Gammaproteobacteria > Enterobacterales > Shewanellaceae > Shewanella. Next base: position 195,537 of record NZ_JAKEVF010000001.1, on the reverse strand, counting down.
ACCAAGCACTGGCAAAGGCACCTTTCAGATGAGGCTGTTCGGCGATGCTGAACCACTCAGGGAAAATCTGGGTATCGATAGCATCTTGTAAGAAGCTGGATTGGCGGTACAAACTGCTACCGCTAATCGCACTCACCAGATGGCCAATCAAGCCAGTTGCCACATCGGGAGCAAACAAAATAGGTAACTTAGTCGTGGCAATTTTACGCGCGCCGAGTCGATCTACGGTTTTTTGTGCCGCTTTGTTGCCCACGGTTTCAGGTGTCCACAGGTCGCAAAATTTACGTGCCACTGTGTAATCATAATCACGTTGCATATGGCCATCTTGCTCACCAATCACGACACAGCTCAAGCTGTAACGAGAACTGACATAACCATTTAAGAACCCGTGACTATTACCATAAACCTTTGCTCCAGTATGAGCATTGGCGCTGGCACCGTCGGAGTTTTTAATGCGGCTATCGTAACTCAATGCGGCTTCTTCGGCGCGGGCGGCAAGCTGTTCTAGCTCTGCCGGAGGGGTATCTTGTGGATAATACAGCTCAAGATCGTCAATGTGCTTAGCCATTAGCTCGGCATCAGCCAGGCCATTGAAAGGATCTTCTGAAGTGAATTTAGCGATATCATCCGCCGCTTTCACCGCTCGACGAATCGCCTCTGGACTTAAATCTGAAGTGGATGAACTGCCTTTGCAACCGTCTCTAAACAAGGTGATGCCTAAGGCACCATCTTTATTAAACTCAACGGTTTCAACCTCTTTTAATCGAGTCGATACCGATAACCCTTGCTGTTTACTAATGGCAACTTCAGCACCTGATGTGCCTAAGGTTGCGGCATATTCTAATGCCATAGAAACGGCGTCTTTTAGTGAATCCAGTTCAGTGTCGATGCTAGGTGAAGGCACAAATCTACTCTTTAATTATCTCGGATTTCTGTAGCATAACAAACCCGACTTGGTTTCACATTAAATAACTTCTCCACTAAATAACTGCTTCTCTCAATAGGCGATATAGCAAGGAAATGTTATTATTAACAAAGTTATTATCAGAGTCTGTTTATCTTTCAAAGTGAGATGACTCCTTCGGCCAACGTATTGGGTATCAACCATGATATCCAGACACAAGTTCAGCCTATTGGCACTCTAAAAAGCAGACACAGATACAGAATAGAAAGGGTCAACGGACCCGCGAGATAGTTGATTATGAAAATTGTTGGTGATTCAGAACATTTTAAACAGCCCTTCGACCACGACGATGAGTACGTCAGTCGCGCCGAAGCTAAGCGTGAAATCGCTGTTTATCAAGACCTTGGCATTAAACTGGTGGCATTAAGCAAAAGCCAGTTAGACAAACTTGAACTCGACGAATCTCTGTATGACAACATACTTAAAGCCAAAACGATTCGTATCAATACCGAAGCCTATCGTCGTCACTTACAGTACATAGGTAAGTTGATGCGTCATATCGATATTGAAGAATTACAAGCAGCATTGAAAAATGTACTCAATCAAAACCGCAACGAAAGCTCAAAGCAAAATGTGGCTGAAAAGACCAAAGATCTGTTACTCAGTGGCGGTGATGATGCAATTCAAGCACTGATTGAGCAATATCCAGCGCTGGAAAGACAGAAGCTAAGACAACTTGTACGTCAGGCTAATAAAGAGCTGACTAAGAAGCCGGAAGCCACCTCAAAGTCGGCCACCGAACTGGTGAAATATATCAAAGCCGAAATAACAGAATAATTTCCAAATATCATTACCCTTCACGCCCTCGCCTCGCCATGAAGCGGGGCTTGCACCAATTTGGACATTGATTGCTGAAGAAAATACGCGCATTGGCCTAAACCGTTATAACGCCTTGAAATAAAAAATGTTAATAACTGGCCTAGGCCTTGCTTTACAGAAAGATTCGTTACACAACTTAAGAGTATGACATGCTACCTTTGCATACCTCACTTCGAGGCTTACGTTGTTTTTGTGTCGCCGCTGAATGTTTAAGTTTTAAAGAAACGGCTAAAAAGCTGTTTCTTACTCCTTCTGCTGTTAGTCATCAAATCAAACAGCTAGAAGAGAACCTACAGCAAACGCTGTTTATCCGTCAGACTCGCTCTATCTCGCTCACTGAAACGGGCGCGCGCTTCTACGAGCAGATAGAACCGCTCATGCAGCAGTTAACCACCACAGTGAATGAATTTAGTCATATCGATCAGATGCTGGAAGTGAGCATCTCTATGCCTGAGTTTTTTGCCAGCGAATTGTTTGTACCGCAATTGGTGGGTTGGTCGACACAATACCCCAATATCAACCTTAAGCTAGAAACCGTAAAAACTCGCTCCGAGCAGCAAACCCATACCGATCTTTCTATCGTGCTATCAGGTAACAGACCCCAAACCGATCATAACTTCGATCTGTTTCCGCTGACCTATGTGCCAGCCTGTAATAAAGCCCTCTATAAGCAGATTGCTGCCAAAGGATATGCAGCCCTTACCGATACTCCATTAATCCTGCATCAGGCACGTCCACACGCCTGGCATCAATGGGCTGACAACATAGGTTTCGATGATTTTGAGCCGAAACAGATCATCCAGCTCGACAGTATGTTTAGTGTGGCAAGAGCCGCCGAACAGGGCATAGGCGTCGCTTTGGTTCCCCTGCCAATCAGTCAAGCTTGGTTTGACAGTGGAAATTTGATCCAACTTTTCCCACCCGCACTGACCAGCCATGACCGCTATTTTTTGATCCATCATGGTAAAGAACAACCTAAAAAAGAAGTTAAGTTGTTGATTGATTGGGTTGTGAAACGCTTTACTTACTCAAACGATATCTAGCAATAACATCAGTTTAATTAGGCTGTAACCCTATGAGTGAAAAAAATTAACCCATCGAAGCAGTTTTTCTCGTTTGTCATTCGCCTGCGATCTCTCTAAATTTAGCCCTGTAGCGAGGGGCTACTACTCACAAAGGGATAGACGAAATGAAAACATTAGAATTAATTGCCGCAGGTATTCTACTTACCATTTCTAGCACTGCTTTTGCTGATTTCGAAAAAAGTCAGTACAAAATGGTAGTCATTGAAGATACTCCTGGCGTTGAAGCACTGCAATCTGGCGATGTGGCTCATGGCGTACAAATGACCCAGTCAGCCGAGGCAGATGAATTAGATACTTACACTCGTAACCTAAACCTATGCGTAGGTTACACTAAGTTAGCTCAGTTTAATGAAGCAGAGAAAGCCTGCAGCGCAGCAGTAGACGGCGCACTCCACACCTCACTCGCAGCAAGCAAAGAGATTCGCGCTTATGCCTTCAACAACCGCGGTGTGATGAAACTGATGAAAAACGATAACTTAGGTGCACTAGCTGACTTTAAACGTGCAGTAGAAGCCAAAGAAAACAGCATCTACAAGCACAACCTGACTCGCTTAGAAACAGCACTAAACAGTATCCAAACTGCAGGTCTATAATTTGCAACACGCTCTAAGGTTTCACCTCAAAGCGTCGCTGACAAATAGATTTACCGAGTTACACCGTCAAGGGATTCAAACCCGCCTGAATCGGCAACAGACACGTGACTCGCAGGGATCAGAATCAAAATAATAGGCATTTAAGTTAACTTAAATGCCTATTTTTATATCCACAATTATCTCGATTTCACCCACCACTTAACTCTTAGATAAACGGTATTTCACACCGAAATAAGCCAACAACAGATACAGCGCAACTAATCCCCATAATTGTCCCCACAGAGGAGCGATACTCTGCCAGCTTGCGCCCATTTGATTCAGTTGTAACATCCCTTGAATAGAGAGCACCGCCGGAACCAATTGCGATAGCCAAATTAAGGGGGATGGGATCAATTCAAGCGGCCATATAAAACCTGAGACAAACAAGATTGGCATAGAGACCAGTAAAAACACTTGGGTAGGTTGATCGCGACGGCTAAACAAACAGCTCAAGGCAACACTCGCCAATGCGGTCGATAAAATAAATGGCGTTAAAAATAGCACTACTTGCAATAATTCAGCCTGCACTGAGACTCGATACCAGTAATAGCAAAAGCCAAAATAGAAGCTGGTAAACAAGCTGTATATCAGCCCCAATGTCGCCACTCGCGCCATGATCAGCGGCAACACGCCGACACTATTCCAATAACCCGCTTGCCGCCACTGGCCTGCCCCCAGAATCCCACCACCAATCAATAACGTTTGATGCAACACCAACAGCAGAACGCCCGGCACTACGTAAGAGGTATAACCTAAACTGGGGTTGAACGCGGGAACACTGTTCAAGGTGACTGGATTAAGATCCCGTTGTACCTTTTTCGCCGCCTGACCTTTTGCCAATAAACCTAACTCTTGTATCTGAGTTGTGCTATCGAGCCCCACGGACATCAGCCCTTCGATAATCGCCGAATAGATAAGAAAATAATTAGCATCACCGCCATAGGCTAATGTTACTCCCTGCTGACGAAGTAAATCTCGGCGGAATCCCTCGGGAATCACTAACAAGCCATGAGCATCACCCTTGGCGATCATTTTTTGTGCCTGAGTTATATCTTGCACTTCAGCCACCAGCTGTAACTTGGGGCTGGCATTCGCATGACGGATAAATTCTCGACTTAGACTGGAATGATCCTTGTCAATCACCACAATCTGCTGCTGGGTTGGCACTTCATGCAGATAAGGCAAGGGATACAAAAAAGAGTAAAACACCACCCCACCAAACAAGGTAATGGCAATCGCTTTGTCGCTGATGATTTCCTTAAACTCGGCCAGCATAAGTTGCCAAAAAGTCATCTCAATGCTCCTTGGCCATGTTGTTAGCTTGCGAGTCAGCTGAAGACTCCCCTTTAAGACCACGGTTAATCAACAAGCCAATCAGCGGAATTAATACGGCAAAGCCCCAATAGCTAGTCAATTGCTGGGCAAGGGTCAAATAGTCTTGGCCATAACTCACCACGCCGATATGAGTTTCAATATAATGACTCGATGGCATGATCTGCCGCCACCACTGGGCAATCAATGGCATCTCTTGAGTCGGAAATGTCACTCCCATAAAAGCAAAAGCTGGCGCAAATAACGCGGTGCAGAAGCTGATCACCCGGGCGCTCTCCTGCAGCATAAAGAAGATGGTTAACACGATAAGCCACACCGCCATCAGCATCACAAATTGTGCGATTAGTAACTGCAAAGGATCGCCCGCCAACGGCAAACCAAGCACCCCATATAACAAGCTGAAGATCAACGCCCCGTGAAGTAAAAGCAACAGCGTATTAACCATCAGCTTGGCGACGATGACTCGGTAAATCCCTGCATCGAAACATAATTTGAGGCTGCTGCAGTTCAACTCTCGATTGAGTGAGTTAGCAAACACTAACATTGCCAGAATCTGCACCAATGCCAACAACACTGGCGGTAATAGAAATACCACATAGTTGGTATTGGCGTTATATAACGGGCTGATTTGGGTTTCAATGAGGTGAAGGTTCACCTCTGCTTGTACCTTAGGCACCCCGGCAGCCAGTTGCTTCAACAACGCTTTATCTTTAAGCCCAGCGGCCAGACTCAACTGCAACTGGCTCGATAACAGCTTGCCGACTAACAAGTATTGGCTGTTATAACGAATATCGATACTCGGCTGATGTCCGGTTAACAGATCATGCTGCAATTGATGTGGTAACTGCACCATGGCATAAACCGTGGAACTTTCCATCGCCGCTTTAGCGCTGGCAACGTCTTGATAATGTAACGTTGAGATCACTGAATTAGCTTGCAGGTTACGAGTCAACATGCGACTCATTTGGCTATTATCATGATCGACAATCGCCACGGGCAGTTGCTGCGGATGACCGGCACTGAATAACCACCACAAGCCTAAAATTCCCAAGATGGGAATATAACTCACCAACGCCAGTTGCCATGGGTCATGCCACAACGCAAGCAATTCACGTTTAATCAATCCCCAAATAGAGTCAGGCGTCGACGCTTGTATTGCAATAAGCATCGACTTTGATTGCGACTCTAGTTTCGAATTGGGTTTCGACTTTGATTTAAAATCAGGGCTCGAGCTGAGCATCAGTTTAACCGTTATTGCGCTAACAAAGTGGTCATACCGACTCGCAGATCTGCAATCGGCTGACTAGGACGAAGCTCCATTTCGAAGGTTCGCATATCGAAGTCATGGCCAGTTTCGGTGGCGCGCCAAGTAGCGAAATGTCCCATCACGCTAATATGCGCGATGGTAAAACGATAACTGTTACCCAAAGCAGGGATCTCCACTTGCACTTGTTGGCCAACTTTATAGGCCTTGAGTCTGTCTTCTCGTACTTGAAACAATGCCCATGCGTCGCTCATATCGATAAGGCTGACGACAGGAAAACCGCTAGGAGCAAGCTCACCACCCCGTAATAGCACTTCGCTCACTTCGCCAGATTTTGGCGCGCGCATCTGACTATCGGCCATGATGGCACTGACTTCATTTACCGCACCTTCGGCTCTGCGAGCATTGCCCGCGGCCGCCGCTTTGGTTTCATCACGCGCGCCTTCATCGGCCATCTGGTACATGGCATAAGCCGCCTGCTCTGTGTATTTCGCCGCCTGCCATTGAGTAAAGGCTTCGTCGCGTTTCTGTCTGGCCAACACACCTTCGTTAAATAATACTTCGACTCGTTGATAAGTGGTCTCGGCGAGCGTCGCGGCGGCTTTTGCCTTAAGCCACTGTTCTTTAGCGGCGGTGACTTGCTGTTTACGCGCGCCATTATCTGCCTCAAGTTGCATCGCTTTGGCTGCATCTCGGCCACCCTGTGCCTGCATTAATTTGGCATCCAGCTCAGGGCTATCGATGGCAAACAACAGATCGCCTTCGGCAACTTTATCTCCTCGGCGTACTAGAACCTGAGAGACTCGGCCCGGTACTTTTGACGATACGTTATATTCCCGCGCCTCAATCTGTCCCTGCAAGCGCTCAACTTTTGGGGTGTACGCCAACTTGATGCCATAGGCTAAAATAACCACTAATACTAAGAGTGCGGCAACAGCGAGTATCCGATTAGTGCGCATCTTATCCCTCTCCTTCGCCGCGGGCGCGACCAATAAATTCATCTAACTGACCACTGACAGCCATTAACTTGGCATAAGCTAATACATAACGATACCGAGCCGCCAACTGTTTGGTCTGTACGGCACTCAACTTTAATTCGGCATCCACCTTCTCGATAGAGGTCGACAACCCTTGGCTAAAGGCGAGATCTCGCAGACGTTTATTTTCTTCGGCTAACTCCAGAGACAAGTCGAGTGACTCCACCTCCTCTTGTGCCTGTTGTAATTGGCGATAACTTTGATCGACCAGCAAGCTAAGGTCTTGCTGAGTTTGCGCCTTGGTATAACGAGCCTGTAGTAACGCACTCTTGGCGGCATCCACTTTACCGCTGCGGCCATCACGACTAAGCAGCGGAATTTTCACGCCAACACCCACCATCCAATCAGGCTCGAGCTTGGCTAATAGACTGTCATCCTCATAGAGGGTGTAATTTCCATAGAGAAATACTGTCGGATGATAACTGCCTTGCTCGACTTCGATTAACCCTTGAGCCTGCACTTCTTTAGCTTCAAGCAATTTCAGCGCCGGATGCTGAGCAAGGGTCAACTGATTCAGCTTTGATAGTGATGGGGCATCACGCAAGATAAATAGTGGCGAGTCGGTATCGATCCGCTGTTCATGTAACATGCGCGACAGAGCAATTTGGGTCATTTCTAATTGGCGACGAGCACTAGCAGCATCGACCTTGGCATTTTCCAGTGCAACCTGAGCATTAAGGCGTTCAACCTTAGCGATTTGTCCCTGTTGCTCTAGCTTCATCGCATGCTCGGCATGCTCGGTTAACGAAGCCACTAATTGTAGTTTGGTATCGGCTAAGGAATGGCTCACAGACACGGCATAATAACGCTCCACCAGCTGCACAAATAGGTCGCGCATCGATAGTTGATATTGCTGCTGTTTCTCAACCACTTGGGCTGCATGAATGCCTTGAGCTGCACTTATTCGCCCACCAGTATAGATAGGCCACATCGCTTGTAAGCTGGAGCGGAAAATATCTTGCTCGGTAAAGGGAGTCACAAACATCGAGCTGGGAATGGCACCTAATGCGCCTCCCAATGCGGGGGGAAGTGTGGCTGGATCGATACTGGCTAAGGGATTGAGATCCCGCAAGTCCAGCTCCATCGGCTTATCTAAACGGGTATAACTACCATTCAGCGACAGTGAAGGCAGATTAAGATCGTCTCCCGCTTCCTGCTCGGCTGTCGAGCGGTTGACCTCTTCGGCGCTGGCTTGCAGCTTGTCGCTCACCTTTAGCAGTTGCTGCCAAGCATCGGCAAAAGCGATCTGTTTCGCTTCAGCGCTCGGCAGACTTAATAGGCTGGCCAGCAGTAACACGACATGTGAATATTTCATTAACACCCTCTAGAGTTACAACTCTAATTCCTTGGTGAAGATTAACACCCATTAACCGCGAAAAGAAACTGTGTTGAAAGATAAATATAAAGCAATATCAAAGTAATAACGCTTTATACCAAGGTTTACGCCGTACCACCCACGGTTAAACGATCCAGCTTCAAACTAGGCTGACCGACACCGACAGGTACGCTCTGGCCATCTTTACCACAAACCCCTACACCTTGGTCTAAGGCTAAATCATTACCCACCATGGAGATCTGCCCCATGGCTTCTGGGCCATTACCAATTAAGGTCGCTCCTTTGATCGCTTGGGTGATCTCACCTTTCTCAATCAAATAAGCTTCAGAGGCTGAGAACACAAATTTGCCCGAGGTAATATCCACCTGCCCACCACCGAAGTTAGGCGCATAAATGCCTTTCTCAACCGACTTAATAATATCTGCGGGATCTGACTCACCCGCTTCCATATAGGTGTTGGTCATACGAGGCATCGGCATGTGAGCATAAGACTCACGGCGACCATTACCCGTAGATTGCTGCCCCATTAAACGCGCATTGAGCTTATCTTGCATATAGCCTTTGAGAATGCCGTCCTCGATTAATACCGTCTTCTGACTGACAACGCCTTCATCATCAATACTTAAAGAACCACGGCGATTAGCCATAGTGCCGTCATCGACAACTGTCACTAGGCTCGATGCCACTTGTTGACCGACTAAGCCGCTAAAGGCGCTACTACCTTTACGGTTAAAGTCACCTTCTAAACCATGACCGACCGCCTCATGCAGTAATACACCTGGCCAACCCGCACCCAATACCACAGGCATTTCACCCGCAGGCGCATCGATTGCGGTTAAGTTCACTGAGGCTTGACGTACCGCCTCGCGAGCAAAAGCAAAACAGTACGGCAAACCCGTTTCATCATTATCGAACAATACTTGATAATCATGGCGTCCACCGCCACCACTAGCACCGCGTTCACGCTTGCCATCTTGCTCTAAGATCACGCTGCAGTTAAAACGAACCAGAGGGCGAATATCGGCGGCCAAAGTGCCATCGCTGGCGGCGACTAAGATCTCTTCATGTACACCCGACAGACTGATCACCACTTGGATAATGCGACTGTCTAAACTACGAACATAGGCATCGGCCTGTTTTAACAGGGCGATTTTTTTCACCTCTTCCATGGCAGCGATAGGGTCAGCACTTTGATAAAGCGGATTAACACTCTGTTTTTTCCATGCCTGAACTTTGCCTTGCTCACCCGCAGCCGAGATCCCTCTAGCAGCTTCAACCGCCGCATTTAATGCATTAGGGTTTATTTCATCGGCATAGGCAAAACCGGTTTTCTCACCGGTAATTGCTCGCACCCCCACACCCCGTTCGATATGAAAACTGCCATCTTTAACTATGCCATCTTCTAAAACCCAAGATTCATGGCGGCTAGCTTGAAAATAGAGGTCGGAAAAATCGACCTGATGTTGATGAATACGATTCAGGTAGCCCTGTAATTGATCCAGCGACAAGCCGTCTTGCAGTAAGCTCTGTTCTACTTGGGTTAAAAATGGCATTAATTCTCTCTCTTTGGCTCATCTTCGGTCGGTTGCTTCAGATGAGTAATTTTATCTATTTATTTCATGTAGCTAGGGTTAACGCAGCATAGGTTAACAAAGCTTGAATTAACTTAATTTGGGATCACTAAAACGATTATGTTCTACGACTGGGATCCCTTTGCGTATCTCAACTGTTTCGCTGATATCGATACTACTGGTTAACCAACCACACTGTTCAGGTTTTTGCGCTATCACTTCCCCCCAAGGACCTATGATACTGCTATGTCCCCATGTTTCACGGCGCCCCTCATTGTGTATACCCCACTGTGCGGCCGCTAACACAAAACACTGATTCTCAATAGCTCTGGCCTGTAACAGGGGTTGCCAATGGGCTTTTCCCGTCACTCGGGTAAACGCGGCGGGCAACACAATAATATCGGCGCCTTGTAGCCTCATGGCTCGAAACAGATCAGCAAACCTAAGGTCGTAGCATATCGCCATACCGACTTTACCGAAAGGAGTATCGACAACACTCACCCGTTCGCCGGGACAAAAGGTATCGCTTTCACGATAACTCTTGGTGCTATCTTTAATATCCACATCAAACAGGTGTAGCTTGTCATAATGACCTAAGGTTTGTCCCTGATCGTCAAACAGGTAGCTGCGACTATAGATTCGGCCGTCTCCCGCCAAAATTGGGATGGTGCCCGCCACCAGGTAGATACCGAACGCTGCGGCCATAGCGGCTAACTCTTGTTTTAACTCGCTATGTTCGTCGGTACAGGCATAAGCCAACTGCTGGCTTTCATGGCCGCCAAATAACAGACAACATTCGGGTAAAACCACCAGATGAGGCCGAGTCGTGACCTTTAGCTGATTAAGCTGCTCGTTGATAAAGTTGAGGTTGGCTCTGACATCTTGACCACTCTGACATTGTAATAAGCTTACCTGCATCTCCCTGCTCCTCGTTATCACGACCATTATTACTGCCAGAGTCGTCCTTGTTTAACTCATCCTGATTCTGAGTCGGTTGAGCTTGTTTTTTTACCTGTGTTGCTTGCTGTAACGGTTTCACTGATTCATTAAACTGCATCGGTGTTTCAACTACAGTGTTAGGCAGCTCGACGCCAGCGGCATTCACTTCGCCCAGAGGTTGATCAACCTTGGTTTTCTTCACTTCTGCTTGCTGCACTTCAACTTGGCTAACTTCAGCTTGAACAACAGGCTCAACCTGAGTCGTCGATTTAGCAGCGCCACTGTTTGTTTGTGGCTGATTCTCAGGCATAGGAGTCGCTTCAGGCACCGCTTTGGGCTTACGTAAATGCTCAGGCAAAGCAGACTCAGGGATCTCAATTTCCTTACTCTTACGTTCTAACTCTTCGAGCTTAGGTTCAGACATGGTGCCCGTTAACCTAAAACGGATCTCCGAGATCACTTCGATAACCGGCTCTAATACCTTAGTTAAGGCAAATGCGCCCAAACCTAAGGTCCAACCGCCGGTACTCAATAACACCACAGTCGGCACACTCGAAGCCAACTTAGGCACGAAACGGATATCATAGTTAAGGCTTTCCGTGGTCAAGTCGGTGTATCCTCTGACCTTCATGTTGCCCGCTACAGCTTGCATCTCTGAGTTGGTGGTCTTCATCACACCGTTATCGACATTTAAGGTACCATCAAAAGAGTCGAAATAAAGCCCCTTACCAAACACATCGGAAAAATCTAACGACAACTTACGCAGTAATGAATCTAAACTGAACAGCGAAAAAATCCGCGCACCTTTATCACTCACTTCCGACAGATGACCTTTACCTAACTTGTAGTCAATCTTGCCATTTAACGTGTCGAGGGCAAAATCATAAGGTGCACCGCTCCAAGATAGATTGGCCTGCAGATCCAGCGGCGCTTCTCTTAAGCCTGAGCCTAAACCGAGTCGCTCGGAGATTTCATCGAAGTTTTTGACCTTAAGATCCAATTCTAGCTCGGTGAGATTCTGGCCATCATTGTTGAACCAAGCCCCTTTACCATTTAGGCGTGAATCCTGTGTATCCAGCGATACGGTTTGAATATGATAATCACCATCGACAGGTGTACCTTGCAGCACCAAATGACCCAAGGCTTTACCTTCAACACTAAATTCATCTACATCTACAGCCAAAGGCGGTAAGTTGCTGAGCACAGTATCGCTAGAAAACTTGGCTTCGTCAGAAGCTTTAAACTGAGGCGAAAACGCCAGACGCTTAGCCACGATTTTAATCCCTTGAGTCGACCAGTTTGGGTAAAGATCCACTCGACCATCGAACTCTTGCGCTTGCCCCTCAAACCGCCAACCATGATCTGTAGGATAAGCATGCAGATTCAGCTGATTCATAGGTAAGCCCAAAATCATCAACTGCTGAAACTGACCATCGATAGTAACTAAAGGCGGAAAATATCCCTGCTGTGTCGTCGCTACAGTAGCTTCATCCTCAGAAATAGAAAGCGTAACTGAATCATCACTTTCACTGTTAGCTTGGGCCGATTCCACTGCTGATTCATGTTGCTGCAAGACGGCATCGCTGCTAGGAATATCATCAATAAATCCAGTGATAATCGGCAGCCACTCGGCTAAATCAGTAGCAGGTAGGTCTAACTGTAAATGGCCTTTATCACGTTGCAACTCATCACCAGGCTTAAAAGTTCGCCCAAGCAAGAGATCATAATGGGCTATCTTGCCTTCAGATTGCTCATTAAAGCCGCCCCAAAACTCAAATTGATCGCCCAGTTTGGCACCGAGAGAAGATTGTTTATTATCGCCAATTAACTCTATTGATAAGTCGCGTTTACTGTCGGCGGCCTTAGCAAATGCGCCAGGTAAGGTTAGTGACACCCCAGCCAAATCACTATGAACCTGTGCCTGAATACGATAACCAATGGGATCAAAAATCAGTGACAATGCCCCCTGCCAATCGGCTGTACCTTGATAATAGCCTTTCAAGGGATTATCTAAACTCTCAGGTAATGTGTCCAGTTGCCATTGACCTTCAAGGTCGACATTCAGGCCATAATTTTTATTCAACTTGCCAGTATCGAAGCTCAGCTTAATCGGCTGCTCAAACAATTTGGCTTCAATCGCCTCACCAGTGACCACATCATTAACGAAATAAACTTGGCCATTAACCTTGGTCAGCTGCACTCCCGGTTCGCTAATATACACAGGCGTATCGCTAAATTTAACACTGCCGCGGATCTGCTCCTCTCCCCCCTCATAGAGTGGGATGGTTAAGTCTAATTTTCCATCGACCTCACCTTGAACCTGAACCACCTGCAAAGTTGCTCCAACGCTGTCTTTTAGAGGCGAATCGAGCAATACCGTTTTAGCGGCCGCACCAGCAGTATGTAGATCGGCTTTCACCTCAAGTTCACTGTGTAAACTCATCTCTGGAATGCCCACATAAGCCCCATCGGCAGCGACATCCATCAACTGGCCTTTATCGACCCAAATCCCCATAGAAGCATTTTCAAACAGGGCCTTGAGGCTCAAGTCTGTTACCTCAGGCCAATCGGGTTGAAAACGATAGCGCGCCTGTTTGAGTGAGAATCCCGCCTGAAATACGCCACTGTTATCGGCATAAGGGAAATCGGCCAATGCGCCATTCCACACCACTTTGGCGTCATCACTCTCACCGGCTTTAATCGCGCCAGTTAAGTAGGCGACTAACTCTTCGCTCATGGCGTGTTTAGGAAAATACAGATAGGCATTGGCAGCATTTTTGACATCAACATCGGCGGCTAAGCTGAGATAAGTCTCATCAGCAAACTGCATTTTCATCGCGGCATCGAGTTTAAGGTCGTTATTTTCAAGTCTGACTTTAGGAGCAATTAACTCGGCAGTATCGAGCGCATATTTAACACTAAAAGCCTGCCCAGAAAGATGAATCGGTGCCTCAAAACCAGTATCGAAATCGATGTTATATTGCTGTTCAGGCAAGCTGATATATAGCTTGTTATCACTTAAACCGAGCTGCAGGTCGATTGCAGTACTTCCAGGGATCCCTTCCGCAAACTGCCACGCCAGTTGTTTGCCCTCAGCCGAGAAAAGCACCTTCCCATCGGGTTGATAATCCAGACGCAGATCTTTTATCTGGCCCGTTGGCGACATCGCCTGCCAATGGTTCAAGCCTTCCAAACTCATACCAGGAAATAGTGGCAACAGTGGTAGTAATACACTGGTATCTAATTCATTTAGGCTGGCACGAAGATGCCCATCGGACTGAGTCGCCAATAGATTAAACTCAGGCCAATCATTACCATTGGTCGCGAAGGCTAAATCATGACTCATTAACTGCCAGCCTTTCGCTGTTGGCGATAAATCGATAAGGCCAGATTTAAGCTCGAACTTCTGCTGTGCACCATTAAGCTGCCACTGTAGCCAACTCGGGTGAAAAGCAACATTCGCCGCCGTGATCTGCCGATTTGCAAAGGCAAGCCAAGCCTCTAAATTCACCACACCTTCTAAAGGTAAGGCTTGTTTTTTGTTATAAGGGTTGACCTGTCTAGAAGCCCATTCACCTAAATCCAACGATTTTGCCGCTAAATAGATCTGTCCACTAAGGCTGTCAGGACGATTACCATTACCGCTCACATCAACATGTAACGAAAGGCTTTCGACTTCCGAAGCGGCTTTATCAAGATACAATTGCCCCTGACCTCGATGAGATTCGCCACGATTACGCCAACGCAGATTATTGATATGAATAGGACGATATTGATGCCCCGACTGACTGTTGAGCTGCACTGTCACATCGGTAATAGAGAAGCGTTCCAGTTGTTCTAACAAGAGTCGATATACCCAATCGACATTTGTTGCCTGAGGCGCTGCATCGACGTCGGTATCGCTGTTAGATTCGCTGGTACTTTGATTAAGCTTATCCATGTCGAGCGCCACATTGACACCCTCAAAAATCACATTTTCAATTTGTGGTGAACGCGACAACAAACTTTGCCAGAAATCCAACTTCACATGCACATTGTCGACGATCATCGTAATGGGCAAATTTTCTTGTGGCGGCAACACCAGATGCCTCACCGTTAACGCGGGACCAAAAGCCTGCCACTCAGCGGCCAACTCTTTAACATACACTTTAACTTGATACTGCTGCTCCACATAATCTGCCAGATCATGACGCACCTGGTCGAGCTTCGGCAGCAAACCGCGAAACAAGCTCACGCTTAAAGCAAAAACCACTAAGATGATAGCGACTGACTGCCAACAAAGACGGCCGATATTGCGAAGGCTGAATAGACGTGGCACTACATTATCACCACATCAAATTTATTCTGAGCATACATAGGCTCATTTTGGACACGCACCCGTTTACCGATATAGGCACCTAACTCGGCCAACAGATGGCTCTCTTCGCCGGTGAGACTGCTATGCACCGCGGGGGCGCAATAGACTAAAAACTCATCGGCATCATAACCACGATCGAGGCGAATGATTTCTCTAAAAATCTCATAAGAAACGGTCTCAACCGTTTTTAAAGTCCCTTTTCCTAGACAGACCGGGCACTCGCCGCAGAGCACATGTTCAAGGCTTTCTCGAGTACGCTTGCGCGTCATCTCCACCAAGCCTAAACCAGAGAAACCGCTAACATTGGTTTTCACTCTATCGTTGGCCAGCGCCGCTTCTAATGTCGATAACACCCGCTTTTTATGGTCTTCATTAAGCATATCGATAAAATCGATAATGATAATACCACCCAAATTACGCAACCTGAGCTGACGGGCAATCGCATGTGTCGCCTCAAGATTGGTATTAAAAATAGTTTCTTCGAGATTACGATGGCCCACAAAGGCGCCGGTATTAATATCGACCGTGGTCATGGCTTCGGTCTGATCGATGATCAGATAACCGCCAGATTTAAGTTCAACTTTACGCCCCAATGCCCGCTGGACTTCGTTTTCGACATCATAAAGATCAAAAATGGGCACGCGACCCGAGTAATGCTCAATTTTATCGGCAATCTCAGGCATAAACTCTTGAGTAAATTGCAGTAATTCTTCATAGGTTTGACGTGAATCGACTTGAATTTGATCCAGTTCAGTTCCAACAAAATCACGCACTATGCGCACGGGCAAGGCCAAGTCTTGATAAAGCAAAGCCACGCCAGGGCGCTTACGGCGCTCGCTGACTTTAGCCCAGACTCGACGTAAAAATGCCGCATCTTGTACCAACTCTTGTTCACCCGCATTTTCCGCTGCGGTGCGAATAATAAAGCCGCCATCTTCGTCAACAAAAGGTTCGGTTAACCCTTTTAGTCTGGCGCGAATTTCTTCTGATTCAATACGTTGAGATACGCCGATATGGCTTGATCCCGGCATAAACACCAAGTAACGAGAAGGCAATGTAATATCGGTCGTGAGGCGGGCGCCTTTGGTTCCCAAGGGGTCTTTGACCACTTGCACCATGATATCCTGACCTTGGCGCACCAATTCGCCAATATCACGCACCACGAAATTGCCTTTTTCGACATCGGCAACACATTCGGTATGAGGCACGATATCGGAAGCGTGCAGAAAGGCCGCTTTATCTAAGCCAATATCGACAAATGCCGCCTGCATTCCAGGAAGTACGCGGCTAACTTTACCTTTATAGATATTGCCCACTAAGCCCCGTTTCATGCGACGTTCAATATGCACCTCTTGCAAGATGCCATATTCTACCAGCGCCACCCGCGCTTCGGTCGGCGTCACATTGATCAATAACTCAGACCCAATCTTTCGCTGTACTCTGTTTTTGACTTGGTGACTCATGAATACCTACTCAATATTACTAAGGAGATAACTCAATCAATATTGCGGATCGCCTAAATCACTTATTTAAAATTGATTTTTACGACACAGTGTTGATGAATTTATAAAATCTGCATTTGAGCTAATAACATCTTAGTCTCGACCAAAGGCAAACCAACCACGGCAGAATAGCTACCTTCGATGCGCTGCACAAAACATCCGCCAAGACCCTGAATACCGTAGGCTCCCGCCTTATCCATAGGCTCAGCCGTAGCGATATAGTTGAAGATATCTTGCTCGCTTAATTGGCAAAACTGCACTTGAGTCTCAACCAAAGTCGACAATGTTTGTTGTCCATCGGTCAGCGCGACTGCGGTCATGACACTATGCTGACGATGAGATAATTGCCGCAGCATATGATGTGCATCCGCTTCATCTTTAGGCTTACCTAAAATCTGCCCATCGAGGACCACTATCGTATCTGAGCCTAGCACAACCGCCTCTCGCTTTCCGTAGAGCGTCAAACCAGCTTGTGCCTTTTCTATGGCAAGACGAACAACATAATCAGCAGCTTGCTCACCTTGTTGATGGGTTTCATCAATATCTGCCGATAACACATCAAAACTAAACTGTGTGTTTCCCAAGCCCAATTGCGCCAGTAACTCTTTACGACGCGGCGATGCCGAGGCTAACACTAATGATCTTGATTCTACCTTATCCCGCTGCATCATCTTACCTTGTAAACCCGACGCACTCGTCTGAGGATCAAAAATACCCAAGGCCAAAGCAAGACACTCGACACAACAGGTAAAAACAGGCTGGTATCAAAGCTGGCGACATTAACCACAAACTGCAACCAAAATACCAGTAAATGATGCAAACATACTAAGCCAGCCATCATCAAAGTTTGTTGCCACATGGAGAAATTACGTAGCCGCTGGAAGTGTAGAACCACTACATAGATAACCAAAGACATGGATAATGCACGGATCCCAAGATGCGCTCCCAGCATGATATCCAGCAGCACACCTAACAGCCAGGCAGATAAAATATTGTAGCGATGCGGCAATGCCATAGCCCAATAAAACATCACTAATAGCAGCCAATCGGGACGCCAGTCCTCAACAAGACTGGGTAGCGGCATGATCTGTAGCAGCATGGCCACTAAAAAGCTGAGCCACACCACCCAGCGCCCATGCGGCACGTGCATACTCATTGGCTCACCTCTGTTTCTGCAGGCGGCTCAACATCTGATTCATCGCTTTTAAGTTCATCTTCCGATTTTGGATTGTCTTTTGGCGTTAGGCCATCAGGCCAGATCAATAACAGATAACGAATACGGTCGAGTGCTGCCAGTGGCTGAGCAATGACCTTGGCATAACTTTGGCCATCGTCTTTTTCAACACTTAAAATACGCGCCACAGGGTAACCTTCAGGGAAGCGTTTTCCTAGACCCGATGACACTAATAAGTCGCCCACTCGCAGGTCGGTACTCTTGGCCACATGACGTATCTCTAACTCATCGAGTTCACCTGTACCTTGAGCAATAAGGCGCACATCATTTCGGGTCACACGCACCGGAATGGCATGGGTCACATCAGAGATTAACAACACGCGACTGGTTAAGGCATTTACTTCAACCACTTGGCCAACAACACCACGGGCATCCACCACAGGTTGACCCACATACACGCCACTGCGTTCACCATGATCTAACACCACAAAATGACGGAAAGGATCGCTAGCCACTTCCATCACCTCGGCAACCACTTTCTTGGCATCCATGTGTACCGGTGAACCTAATAAGGCTCTTAAGCGATCATTCTCTTGTCTTAGATGCTCAAAACGCTGTAAACGCTCACTCATCAACAACTGTTGTCTCAACAGTTCTTTATTCTGCTTTTGCAGCATATTACGAGTAGCAATGCTTTCAGCCGACCAGTCCAGAATGGCACCAGGAATGTTAGCCACATACTGTAGAGGGCTTAAAATTGAAGAGATAGAGAGTCGAACAGGCTCAAGCCTGTCATTAGATACCAGTAAGATCACCGACAAAAAAATTGCCAATGTCAGCCTGAATTGATTTGAGATACCGCGCGCAAAAATGGGTTTCATAAAACACTTAAGGCAGCTAGATGTGGCGACCGAATAAACCCATGCACTAGAACAAAGGTTTGATTAAATGGGTAAAGATACATAATACCTCCCATCGAATCTGGTGCCAGCATTTCGCTGCCCGTATTAAGCTGAATTAATTTTCGTCAGA
This sequence comes from Shewanella sp. Isolate11, assembly GCF_022398315.1. GTDB lineage: Bacteria > Pseudomonadota > Gammaproteobacteria > Enterobacterales > Shewanellaceae > Shewanella. Next base: position 176,493 of record NZ_JAKEVF010000001.1, on the reverse strand, counting down.
GAATAGATCGCCGCCATGCATATCGATCATCTCTAACGCCTTGCCACCACCACGGGCAACACAGGTTAGCGGATCGTCGGCTACCATCACTGGAATGCCAGTTTCTTGCATTAACAAACGGTCAAGATCACGTAGTAATGCACCACCACCGGTTAACACCATACCGCGCTCTGAAATATCTGATGCCAGTTCTGGAGGAGACTGCTCAAGGGCCACCATCACCGCACTCACGATACCAGATAAAGGCTCTTGCAAAGCTTCTAAGATCTCGTTGCTATTTAGCGTAAAGCTACGAGGTACGCCTTCGGCTAAGTTACGGCCACGTACTTCGATTTCGAGCACTTCATCACCAGGATAAGCAGTACCAATAGTGTGCTTAATGCGTTCAGCCGTGGCTTCACCAATCAAACTACCATAGTTACGACGTACATAATTGATAATGGCATCATCAAATTTGTCACCACCGATACGCACTGATGACGAATAAACCACACCGTTTAGCGAGATGATTGCCACTTCAGTAGTACCACCACCGATATCAACAACCATAGAACCGGTTGCTTCAGAAACTGGCAGACCAGCACCGATTGCCGCCGCCATTGGCTCTTCGATAAGATAAACTTCACGTGCACCCGCCCCCATTGCTGACTCGCGGATTGCACGGCGTTCAACTTGAGTCGCCCCTACTGGCACACATACCAGTACACGTGGGCTTGGACGGAAAACGCTGTTGTTATGCACTTGCTTGATAAAGTGCTGCAACATTTTTTCGGTCACATAAAAGTCTGCAATCACGCCATCTTTCATTGGGCGAATTGCTTGAATATTTCCCGGCGTACGACCGAGCATCTGTTTCGCTTCTGTTCCAACAGCAGCAACAGATTTTTGCCCGTTACTACCGCGCTCGCCTCGAATGGCAACTACTGAAGGCTCGTTTAATACAATGCCCTCTTCGCGAACGTAAATTAAGGTGTTAGCCGTACCCAAATCGATCGAAAGATCGTTAGAAAAAATGCCACGCAGCTTCTTGAACATGTAACTTAGCCTGTCTCAGTGGAGTCGGAAGAATAAAGATCAGGTAACTTTATCAATCACCCCCCGATTCCACAAGGAGATTATGCAGATCCCATGATAAATATATGTTCATCTTCAATGGTTAGTGATCCAAGCAAGTTAGCGGAGTCGCGCGAAGCAATCGAGATCAAAAAATACCGCGATTAATTCACTTCTCGCCAGAAGATCACCTTGTCATGACCACGATAAGTTCCGAAATAAGCGGTCGCTCTTGGATCGTAAAGCGTGCTTGGTGTGGCTGCATCAAAATTCCAAAACCATTTCAACCAAGGTTGTACATGCTGTTTAAGTGGCACTTCTCCGGCGCTATTGGGCACAGAGAAAAACAGATAACCTAGCCCACCCGTTACAATGCCAGATTGAGAAGTCAAACGACTGTCGTTATAGGCTGACAAAGAAGCAATACTCACAGGCAGGCTCATATAAAGCCCGCTAATCGCAGTTTCTCCCGCATCACTCGAACTCGGCGTTTGATACACAGAGCAATAATCTTCAATGTTGGTTTGCCACACCGCCTCACCGCTTGTCGTCAGGCTGGCGACATATTGGGCTTCAATCGGTAAGCGCAAGCTTTCAGACTCAGGCCCATACCCATTATCTAACAGCATTCGGCCATATCGCAGTGGCATACTCTGAGATTCACCAATATTGTCAAACCGATAGCTCAAACAGCTACCCACGGCATCAGCTTGATAGCAGACACCATCTTCATCGCTGACATCATTAACCGATAAAACGAGATCAAATTTAGCGTCAAATGGGGCTAGCGGATCTGTGCTGCGCTGATATTGTACTTCAGCACCAATCAATTCGGCGCTGTTGGGCGAAGCTTGATAAACCACTGTGCCACTGACACCCGTTTCGGCGCCATCGACAATGGTCGCCAAGCTAGTCACATCTTGATATTGGCGCTCAAGCCATTGATTCTGCTCAGCCGCCGTCTGATGTTTATAACGCCACCAATCGCCGATTTGATAATTCTGGGTTTCACTGTTTGCCGCATTAAAGCCCAATACCGTAAGTTGCGGCTCCGCCCCAGCAGTAAAACTAAAAGGCTGATCTAAATAGGTAAAACTACCACAACTTGGCGTGATTTCCGGAACATTGCCAATAACCTTGAGATAAGCAGGCGTAAAGCGTCCGAACCGTTCGCTGCTGCTATTGGCTTTTGAAATCGTCATCCCTTCATAGCTCACATCGTTAGCTAATTGTACCGTCATGGTACCCACTTCATCCCAGCTTTGATTACTGATCTGCTGTGCCATTTCGCCACTGGCTAAACTAAATCCGCTACTGCTCACTCCAAGGCTACCCGAACTGCCTGTACTGGGCTGCGCCACTTGAGACTGCATCGACAAATTGCTGTGTTGGAAGTTTTGTAGCGCCATATTATCGCTAAAGTCGCTATCGCTATCACTTTGCCAACCCGCAGCGATAATCTGCATAGCAAAACCTTCGCCTGCTTTGGCCAGCACCTGACAATTGGCATCAAAAGGATCGCTGCTATCACAACGTGGGTTAGTGCTCACATTGGCAAAATGAAACCCTGCTGGCGCAGCGGTAAAGTTATCGCTATGAGTGAGACTTAAAGTCTCACTACTACCGTCTGGTAGCGCCACGGAATACAAAAATTCGCCACTCACAGAGACCACTCCAGCCTCGGGATAATTCACATTGAGCGTCGCGACTCCGTTTGCATCAAATTGCACATTTAAACTTTGGCTAGTACCAGCATCTATCTGAGTCGACACACTCGGGGCATTAACACTGGTCACGGCTAATGACGCCGCATTGTTCACCACAGATGGGCGTAGATAATCGAAATTGAAGTTAATCGCTTGAGTTTGATTGCTAAACAGCGGCTGGCATTGCTGAGTTTGCGTATCTTTAGTCACCGCAAACAGCGAAAAGTTACTGCTGGTTTTACTTGAGGTCGTATTCGGCACATCGAAATACAACCCTGTATCTTCATAGGTCAATAAACACTGGCTGTTAGCCACTAATACGCCATCAATATAGCAGCGATAAGGCAGCGCAGGAGCAACCCCACCAAGCCCTAATAATACAGTTCCACCACTGGGATGCCAGACAGAGGTTTGCGTATGACCGACAAAGCTGACATCGCTATACTTTACCCCTCCCTTAGTCAGCACAACACTGGCAGCGGTATTCGACTCAGTTGAGCAATCATCATTCGCGCAACTACGTAACTGAATGGTTTTCGCCATGCAGGTCAGCGCGCCCGAGGTCAATTCGAGCCTGAAGTGATCTTCGCCAAGTTGCTCTTTACTACAGATATCATTCAGGTCGGCATTTTCGATCACCGAAAGATCGATATCGATAGAGGTATTACTGTAAATATCGAGTTCACCACCAGCAGCAAAAGCACCATCAATACTGGTTTGGGGTTTAATATCCATGTCGCCTGCAACATAGATGATGCCATTAATATAGTTATGACCAGAAAGGGTAAATGTGCCTCTGACATAAATAAAAAGATCTTCAGCCTTGCCATACTGATTGAGGCTGGAATTATTGAGTTCTAAATTATCGAAATAGAGTCTTGTGGTGGTGCCATTGGTGTCTATAAAACGATTATGACTAAAGCTGCCATCCCTAAAGTTATAGTCACCTGGAGTAAAATAATCGCTTCGATTACACCCTTTATTATTACATGACAAATCACCCAATTTAGGGCCTATATCATCAGGTGGTACCAACTTTTCATCGGGTTTTGGCACATTGCCAGATGGCGGATCGGTAAACACACCCGAACACTGCGGCAAGGCATACAGATAACCAGGAAATAGTATTGCTATCAGCAGCAACAGTCTTAATCCCTTAATCACGCGCCTGTACCTCCACCTTACGATTGACTCGGATACAAGAGTCGCCATCACAATTCGCTGCACCACAAGTGGCTTCGCTGGAGATAGCATACAGCGTCTCTCCAGCAAACGTCGTTGAACTACAAGTTAAATTAACACTACAGCCTCGAAAGCCAACGATGTCGGGAGGAGTCCAACTACTGCTCGCCAAACAAACACTATCGGCAGCTAAACCACTTAGAGGAAACAGTCGTGCTAACGCCACTTCCGCGCCACTATTTGCGGCGGCAAATGCTCTCGTTCCCAACACCTCTAAATTCACTTGCTCATCGGCATCACGCAATATATTCACCAAAGCCGCCGCCATCAGAAACATCACAGTGATAATGAACACGCCGACGACCAAGGCACTGCCTCGTTGATGACGGAGTCTGCGCGGTTGCGCCTGATCAAATTTAAGGAACATTGATCACCTGCACTTGATGCTGATATTGAAATGCTTGGCCGTTAACTTCAAATTTAGGACTCAATTGCACCACGGCATTATTGATTAAGGTACCGGGAGTAAAGCTAATTGGTGGCTGAATTGATAGATCATCGACTAGATTTTCTGCCATTAACACACCTGAGCCCAAGGTCGCAGGCGTCGGTTGTAGCGACTGTAATCCGTAATGGCTATAACGCCTAACCTCACCAGAAGATAAGAAACAGTAACTCAGCGCATCTGACACCACAAAATAACGTTTTTGTGGCGATGCCTGGCTAAACTGCACTTCACGTTCAAATTCAATGGCATTACCAGCGAGGGAGCTGATATTAAACACTCGCCCACTGGTTCCCGCGGGGTTAGTTCCGTAGATCTGACTCGGAGTTAATGGGTAAACTACTATTTTATCAGTACTATTTATCGCAATTGGCACGGGCATCACACTGCCGTTATCGGCTGCAACAGCGGGCGCTATCGGCAAGTCGACGTAGCTTGAGCTGGTTACAATAGGCACAAATTCCAAACATTGATAATTGGTCGCCGAGGTAACCCGTAAACTGTTAGGTAAGGCATTACGTAATTCACGAGTCATACGCTCAACCACAAATCGACTCTGACTCAATACCTGATCGACCGAGGTTGATTCCACAAAAATACGCGTGCCTAAAACCACAAAGCTACTAACGCCGACCACTAAGACACCTAAGATCACGATAACCGTCACCATCTCGACCAAGGTGAAACCTCTGCTTGCTCTCATATTCGAAGGCATTTTAGACTGTACTTGAGAAGAACATCGACCCTTAATCAAAAGTTACTCCTCAAGGCGTGGTAAGTGATAACTTCGCCATTGGGCGTGGTCACATCTATGGCAATCAGCTTGCTATTTTTATTACTGTTTGGATAGGTCACAGTGACTAACAGCTGATAATTAACATACTCTTGAGCATAAGTTTTGCTGGAGTTGAGCATCAGACTATTTTGATTGAGGCCTTGGTAATCGTCGACATCACGATAAGCATTTCGGCTTAAGCCATTTGCACCGAAATCGACTGCATCGGTGCAAGCCTCTCCAGCGGGTAAACCTAATTCGGGCTTAGCGGCCGCACCACAAGCTGGAACCCCGCCATTAGCGTTGGTGTGTTGGTCATAACGCTTACCCCATATTTCATTAAGAATAGAGTGAGCCAACTCGGCCGAGCGCACTCGGTGTAATGTCTCGGCGGCACGATCTGCTTGAGGAAATAACAGGCTGGTTAATAACACTAGGGCGATACCCAGCACGAGCATTCCCACCACCAATTCAATCAGAGTAAACCCCTGACTCAAACAATAACGACGGCCTTGACTATAACGCCAACCGAAACAATTGCTCTGCAAGTGAGGAGAGGAATTAACCTTAGCGCCCATGGATATAGCCCTGACTTTCGATAGTGAGATCTAAACTTTCATCCGCCACAACCTTGATAATACAGCCCGAGCTACAAGTAGGCGCAATCACCCCATGACGATCAAACAATAAGGCAAAATCGTTACTGCCATTGAGGGTTAATGAGCTTTGACTTGGCAGTGTTTGAGGGTTGCCACTGACAATCACACTAGTGCAATCGGTTTGATAAGCCATCATGCGGTAATCATTAGCACTGACCTCGACTCCATAACAGCGATCTTGATTATTCATCGCCATCATCTGTACCCGTCGCAGCTCACTAATAAACTCATCTCTAAGGGTGTAAGCACTGAAACTGGAACTGTTAAAAAAGCGCGGCAATACCACCACAGCAAGAATGGCAATCAAGGTAATGGTGGTGACTAACTCGACAAGGCTAAAACCTTGCTGCTTTTGCATAGATACACTATCCATAATATTGGCCAATAGCTTCTGCTACTCAGGGCAATGGTTCGAGTCCTTATGAGCAAACGCTACAGAAACCCTAAACTATAAACTTTCAGGCTTAAAACTTTTAGTCTTAAAAGCAGTGATAATCAGCTTAACAACAAGAAAAAATAATAAAAAGAGATAAAAAAGGCCTGCATTGCAGGCCTTTAGGAAACACGCTTAATTAGCAGCCAGAGACATCTTTGTCGATAGTGACAACACCAGCAGCATTTGCGTAACTCACGTAGCAAGTGCCTGTAGGTGGAGTAGCTTGTCCTTGAGGATAAAAATATATGGTATCGCTAGCTTCAACATACAACCACTCTGCGGTTGAATCTGTAACAGTAGATTCATCAGCATCGATATCTAACATATTTGCTAGACTAAACTCCCACTGTGGTACTGCATGCCCTACATCAAGTGCTACCTGAGCACCGGCAGAATCAACTGTCACAAATGGTTCGTTATCGACTCCAATAGTTGCTGCGACGGATTGAGTATTATTACCTTTAATCAGCGACTTAGACACGATCAAGCTATCCGCACCTTTAAGCGCTGCTTCTAGGCCACTCACGGTTGACGCACGCGCATCTGTCTGTAGATTGATAAACTTAGGCGCTGCAGTTACCGCTAAAATACCTAAGATAATGATCACGACAACCAATTCGATTAGCGTAAAACCACTTTGTTTATTCATCTTCATTTCCATTTATCCAATTAACTTAATTAAACTTAACATATTAAAATTAAAAATCTTTACAGAAAATCACCGCTTAACGGCCATGATTAATTGATAAAGCTTTCAACACGCCCCGTACCTGGGTTATATAAGATCCCTTTGGCACCTGTTGTTGATAAATCTGGCGCGGGATTAGCCACACCAGTAGTTTGATCTATGGCCAGTGAAGACACTTGGTGATACACGCACAGATCTAAATTAGTCACAGCGGTACCATCTACAGTATTTCCTGAACCACCAGCACCGTCTAACATTCGAACGCTATAACGCGCCGAACGAGCATCTTGGTTAAACAACACGTTACGTGGTGCGCTCTGTAAAATGTTATCGAAAACCTCTTTACAGGCATTATTCGTCATCGCCGTCGCACTGGTTAGCGTTAAGCCGGTAGGAAAGCCAAAACGTGTATCAACATTGATAGTGGTGCCATCTAGCATCACACTGCTATTGTTACGACCCGACACTTCCCACTGAGAACGAACAAAACTTACTGCCGTTGCTAAACCACCCGCTACGCCATCAACACTAGCATCTTCAGCATCGTCGGTAACATTAAGAAAACGCGGAATAGCCGTTGCAGCTAAGATACCCAAGATCACTATCACTATGACTAATTCAATCAGTGAAAATCCTTGTTGCCTACTTTTAGTCATACAATTACCTTAAATTAATGATGAAATTTTTCTGTGTACTTTAGTGTTATCTTATATCTCAGATAGGCTGAATATTCTATCAGCTTCCCCTATTTAAAACGCGATGAACGTCAATAATTTAGTTGTACGTCAATAAAATAACCTCTCCAGAGGACAATTTGTAGCGAATTTGATCACCATTTCGACTGCTATACAGGCATATATCACTGCCGAGCCCTTGTGCCATTATCGATGCTTCAAAACGGCTATCGCTTCCCATTAGCTGCTGCCATAATATTTTGCAACTGTTTTCATCGACATGAGCTAGAGTTGGCCAGCCTAATTCATTGATTAATATACTTGTGTCTTGTTCATTTTCTGGAAGCAGCCAATTTAATTTCATCTGCTGCGGCCGTCCCTGCGCTAGCCATTGGCCACGGATCATAGCCAACACATTGAGTAATCGAGATTGCTCCACGCGTAAATTCTGCGCAGAAGTTTGCTCAATGGCGTTGAAATAGCGAAATCCAAACACCGTTAAAATCACCAATAACACACATAACGCCACTAACCTGCCATAAACCTGCAATAAGTGATTATCACTTTGCTGCTGACTTTGCATGTTTATCACCGTGCTTTCAAAGGCATGGCGTTATCCGCCCTTAACCACATTGAGCATATCCCACATGGGAAGATATATGCCCAGTGCTAAAATCAGTACGATAACCGCTACGATTCCGATCAGAATCGGCTCCAATTTAGCGGTTAGGTTCTTCAAGTCGTAGTCGACCTCACCCTCATAAAAATCGGCAGCGTCATTGAGTAGCTGATCGATCTGACCCGTTTCTTCACCCACGGCCACCATTTGCAATACCAGCGGGGTAAACAACTTGCTTTGGTTCGACACCCTCAACATGGAATCACCAGACTCTATGCCACGGCGCATTCCGACAATGCGATCATGCATAAATGCGTTATCCACCGCATCGGCCACTAGGCTCAACGCCTGAGTCATAGGCACGCCCGCGCTGAGCATCATGGCGAAACTACGGCAATAACGTGACAAGGTTGAACGTTCGATGATACTGCCAACGGCGGGCAGTTTTAACTTCCACTCATCCCACTGTTTTTCGCCTTTGTCGGTATTATGCCAATAGCGAATGCCGATAAATCCCGAGATGGTAGCCACTACCAACAAATACCAGTAGTTGACGAAGAAGTTAGAGGTGTTGATCAGTAACTTAGTCGCCCAAGGGAGATCGGCCCCAAAGCGCGAAAACATATCCGAAAACTTGGGGATCACCATGATATTCAGCACCACTAAGGCTAGCGCTACAGCAATCAACACAAACGTTGGGTAACGCATCGCCGCCTTTATGCGACGTCGGGTTTCCTGCTCGCGTTCGATATAACCCGATAACTGAATAAAGGCATCTTCCAACTTACCTGTGTTTTCACCAACATGGATCATCGACACAAACAACGCATCGAATACATCGGGATGATGGTTCATTGCCGATGACAAGGGACGTCCCGAGGTTAATTGCTCTGAAATATCATGCAGCGCCTGTTTCATTCGCTTCGAATGAGTGCTTTCAGCCAGTCCGGCAATCGCCCGCAAAATGGGAATACCGGCACGGGTTAACGAATACATCTGCCGAGTAAAAATCTGCAGTTCATCTAGGCTGACCTTGCCTTTAAACAGCGTATCTAAAGTAAACGCCCTGCTGAGCTTGGCTTCCATGACAGATAACGGAATCACCGCTCGAGACAATAACTGATCGGCAGCAGCGCTTTCCGAAGCCGCGTCAACGCGTCCCGTCACCACTTTGCCCTGAGCATCCCGTCCTCTGTATTCGTAGATAGGCATAGTTATCGCTCAGTCGCAGCAGATTGCGTCATTTCAGCCGACAATGGCACCTGATTATCAAAGCCATCTTCAATAACCTTGGCCACTTCTTCGATTGTCGTCACCCCTTGCGCTAAATACTCCAGCGCTGACTCTGCCAATGGAGTAAAACTTGGACTCTTGTATGCCGCACTGGCAAAGTCTTGTGGATTGCCCGTGCGCATGGCTTCAATCATGGCTTCATCAAGCTCCAAGATCTCAAACACCCCCACTCGTCCACGATAGCCGCTGCCATTACAGCTTTGACAACCCGTGCCGATTTTAAAAACCGCCTGAGAAAAATCTTTCTTGGATACTGAATTAAGCCAAGCCATATCTTGCGGTGTCACATCATAAGACTGCGCACAGTTTTTACACACGCGTCGAACCAGACGCTGAGCAATAATCACCCTCAGGGCACTGGCAACCAGATAACTTGCCGCGCCCATATCGAGTAATCGCAAGGCACTGGTTATCGCATCATTGGTATGCAGTGTCGATAATACAAAGTGACCGGTTAACGCGCCTCGCAGACCAATCTCCACCGTTTCCTGATCACGCATCTCACCCACCATAATGATGTCTGGATCTTGACGCAAAGTGGTACGCAACACATTAGAGAAGTCGAGGCCAATTTTGTGGTTAACTTGCACTTGGTTGATACGAGGCAGTTGATATTCCACCGGATCTTCGACGGTAATAATTTTTCTATCTGCAGTATTTAACTCACTTAGTACGCCATAAAGGGTGGTCGTTTTACCGCTACCTGTTGGTCCTGTCACCAGTAGCATGCCATGAGGCCGCTTAATGTGTTTGCGCACACGGTTTAACATGGCCGCAGGCATACCGGTTTCGTTCAAGGTCAACAGACCCGCTGACTGATCCAGCAGACGCATTACCACAGATTCACCGTGATAAATCGGCATGGTCGACATACGCACGTCAATCTTGTGTCCTTTGATTTCCATATGAAAACGGCCATCTTGTGGCAGTCGTTTTTCAGAGATATCTAAGCCTGCCATCAACTTGAGCCGCAATACCAAAGCCGAGGCAATATTCACTTCTTGCAGGGTATTTTCCTGCAATTGACCATCGATACGTTGTCTGATCCGCAGGACTTTTTCCCCCGGCTCGATATGAATATCCGAGGCGCGCATCTGTACCGCATCTTCAAAAATCGACTGCAACAATTTAACCACTGTGGTTTCATTATCGCTGTCGGCATCGGTGATGCTGGCTAAATCAAACTGATCATCGGCGGCATATTCTTCTTCCAACTTACCCGCAATTTGGGCAATTTCACCAGTGCGGCGATAGAGGTTATCGAAAGCATCGAGTAGCTGCCTCTCAGTCACAACCGCAATGGTCAGATTCTTTGGCGCTAAAAGCACCTCGATATTATCCATCGCCTGCAAATCAGCGGGGTCGCTCATGGCAACAACAACATAATCGCCTAAATCTTCGACCACTAGCGCACGATAACGACGAGCCTGTACTTCGGGTAATAAGTTCACCACCTCAGGAGAAATTGCTCGGCGACTGATATCTAAAAAAGGAATATTGAGCTGTTGTGCTAAAAAGTGCAGTAGCTGCTCTTCGGTAATACAGGCGAGATCGATAAGGGTTCGCCCCAGTTTTTTACCACTGTTTCGCTGTTCAACTAAGGCCTGAGTCAGTTGCTCTTCGGTGATGATCTGCTCTTGTACTAATAGATCACCTAAACGCATCTTTAACTTAGGTTTCATTCGATATCTCCTAACTGCGTTAATCTTTCTTCGATAAACGCACTGGCTTGGCTAGACAAGCCTTTTTGCATTAATGCCTGCTGATAGGCCTGTTTGGCCGCAGAATATTTACTTTGAGAGTCTAGTGCATAGGCCAATCCCATCCACCATTTAGCCTGTTCTGGTTCGACACGTGCCAACTGGCGATAACTCTGTTCTGCTAAGCTAAACTGCTGAGTTTGCTGAGCAAGATAACTCTCCATGGTCCACTTTTGCACTGCCAACCTGTGAGTGTCGGGGATCAATTTGAGGCTTTGCAGCGCTTTATCATTTAACCCCGCCGACTGGTATACCCGAGCCAGCAGTAAAGCATAATCGTATTCTTGAGGATAAAGTGTCAGTCCTTGGCTCAATAGCGACTCGGCTTGGCTCAACATCTGTTGCCCGTAGTACAAGGCTGCAAGATGCTGCCTCGCCTGATGCAGAGCGGGATTCAACTTAATGGCAGCTGTAAAACTTTGCTGTGCTTGCTGCATTTGACCTTCAGCTTGTAGCGCTTTACCCGCATCGAAGCGCTTTTGCGCCAACGCTTCATTGGACAGCTTCACCTCAGTCACCGCCATCGCCCCCGTGTTCGCCTTGGAGTTCTGCTGATTATTAACATCAGCCTTGCTTGTTAAACTGGAACGGGCGCTCACAGTGCTATGCGAAACTTCACTATCAGGCTGGCTCTGTTTAACTTGCTGTGCAACGGACTCAACTTGATGCTTTTTCTGAGATTGTGGCTGAGACTGTTTTTTTATCAAAGGCTTAGGCGAAATAACTGTCTCATCACTTTTATCCTCAGTGGCGACAGTAAGATGCTCAGCCGAGGCTGCAGTGGCTAGCGTTTGTATTTCTACTTGCTGTGGTGCAGGATCTACTATTGCTTCAGTCGTGGTCGCACTCTGGTTTTCGTCTGATGCTGTCGATTTCAAAGCTCGCTCACTGGCTTGCGACACATCTTGCGCTAAACTCTGGGCAAATTGTTGACTCATCTGTTGATTATCTTGTTGCAGTAAGGTCAATTTTCGCCAACCAAAAAAGCCACCTAACAACAGCACGCCTAAGGCAAATATCAATAATATCCAAGGCAATTTGCTGGCAGACACCTGCTGATATTGCAACTCTGGAACAGGTAATTCATCGGCCACACTCGTCTGCTGACGACGATCGAGATCTTTGAGCATAGTGTTAATGACACTCATATCAGCGCTCCGACGAACCAATGCCATACCATTGCACTCAGCACTGCGACACTCGTTAATGCTGCCAACCACCAGCGCTTCATGGTGACAGGCGTAGCATCTTCGGTATCGGCTATCGCCGCATTGATATGGCCGCGACACACCTGTTGTCGTCCCTCTCCAAAAGCAACTAACAAAGCCTTATGAGCTAAAACATTGATCAATCTAGGGATCCCTCTAGCCGCCTTGGCAATACGCTGACTATCGGAAATAGAGAAAAGCGCCTTGCCCTGACCTCCGGCAATTTGCAGTCGATGAGATAAATACGCCGTGGTTTCCTGGCGCGTTAACGGCCTTAATCGATAACTAAAGGTGATACGCTGTCGCAACTGACGAAACTGTTTCAATTGCAGGCGCTCATCTAATTCGGGTTGAGCAAACAGCACCACTTGCAGCAATTTTCGGCTTTCAGTCTCTAAATTAGTAAACAGACGCAATGCTTCTAAGCTTTCATCAGGCAAGGCCTGCGCCTCGTCGAGCACTAACACGATGGAGTGACCATGAGCCGATAACGCCACCAATTGCTGTTGGATTAAGCTGGTCAGTTGCTGCTGATCAATCTGAGGAGAATATTTAAGACCCAATTCTGCCGCCAGCGCCCAACGTAATTCATCAGGCTTTAAATAAGGATTGGGCAGGTAGGCACAATGAAAACGCTGTGGAATATCGTTAAGCAGTTTTCTGCAGATAAGCGTCTTACCAGTCCCCACTTCACCGGTGACCTTAATAAAACCTTCACCAGTTTGTAACGCCGTTTGTAGCACCTGCAGAGCCTCAACATGAGGCGCTAAACCAAAAAAGAATTCGGTGTTAGGCGTCAGGGAAAATGGCGCTTCCGCTAATCCAAAATGCTGCAGATACAAGCGCGATTACTCCTTGCTTTCTTCTGGGTACCAGCGATCCAATAAGGCCTTCGAACGTTCAAGCTCACTCTTCCAGGTTTCAGCACCGACAACCGTCGGTTTAAGTAAGATCACCAACTCTGTCTTCTTTAATGAATTAGAACGATTGGTAAAGGCTTCACCTAAGAAGGGAATATCCCCCAGTAAAGGCACCTTAGACACTTGCTGAACATTCTCGCTCTTCATCAAACCGCCAATCACCACCACATCGCCATTACGCGCTTTGATGACAGTATCTGACTCACGGATCTCGCTTTGCGCCAGCGGCAGCTCAAGGGTGCTGTCTGCAATCTGAATCGATTTATTTTGCTCTTTAATATCGATGACCGAAGGATGCACATGTAACAGCACATTGCCCTCTTCATCAATTTGAGGCGTCACATCTAAAGCAATACCAGAGAAGAAGGGCGTTAATTCGACTTCGGGTGAGGTCACCGGCGTGGTTCCCGCTACCGTCGTTGAAGATACGTCGGTAACAAAGTACTCATCACGACCCACCTTAATTACCGCTTTTTGGTTATTCGAGGCGGTAACTCTAGGGCTAGATAGCACATCGACATCGCCTTGAGTGTCGAGCAAGTTGATCATGGCACCAAAATCTGAGCCTTGAAGGCTTAAAGAGGTTACGCCCCCCAAAGAGGCTGTAATTTGATCGCCATAGCTGCCCGCAGAGGTACCAAAATTAATTTTAGTATTACCATTACCGAAGGCACTACCAAGCACATTATCCCATTGAATTCCCTGCTGATAACCATCAGAAAGAGTCACCTCTAAAATTTTAGCTTCGAGGATCACTTGACGCTGCAGATGGCTCTCGGCTTTCTGCAGAAAGCGCTTCACCTGACGTAATTCACTCGGATAGGCACGAATCGTTACCAGCCCCGCCTGAGGCGAAACCACCACTTGGCGTCCACCACCGGTATCACCCACTATCGATACCAGCGTGTCTTTTAATTCGCCCCAAAAATCGGTTTTGGTTTTGGAACGGATAAAGGTACCGTTAGTGGTGTCATTGCTACTGTTACTCGAGTTACCGCTGGCATCACTATTGTTACTGTTGCCGTTGTTATTGTTGCCGTTGTTATTGTTGCCGTTGTTATTGTTATTACTGTTATTGTTGTTATTACTGTCTGAAATACGGCCAGAGTTAACTGAGGTCAGCGATAGCCCCTGACGCTCCATATAGAGATAATTTAACGGAAAGGTTTCGGTGCGCATCCCAGCAGGGAATACCCGTAAAATACGCCCATCACGGCTCACTTCATATCCATAAATATCTTCGACCACCTTAAGCGCTTCACTCAAGGTAACCCCTTTCAATGACAGTGAAATAGTGCCAGTCACATTGGGATGCACTGCAACACTCAGCGGCGTACCTTGCACTAAGCTAGGAAAGAATACCCTTGCATCAACATCATTTGCCGACACATCAAAACGACGTTCAGTAGGCTGATTAGCTGGCATATCACTTAATAGTGAAGAGTTTGATAGCTCCTGCTGCACTGAACTTGGCATCTGCGCGGCAGGCGGAACCGTTTTTGGGCTTTGCTGTTGTAGAGAATGTGATAAAGCCTGCTTCGATTCTACTGGCTGAGGACGATCCGTCGTCTGACATGCCGTAAGCAGTAACGCAATCAGTGGCGTAATTGTTTTTATCGATGTCATTATTGTCCCTTAGTCTCAGTCACGGCTTGATATAGAGTGAATTGGCGGCCATCTGCCAGCCAAACGCCGTTGTTATTAATGCGCACTATTTTCACACCTTGGACCTTGTCGCCAACGGTGAACAGTTGATTATTGAAAACTGCTGTCGCACTGCTACCCGATAGCAATACACTGTTTAATTTTAATTTTTGTTGCTGCTGTGGGCTTTTCTCCACCACTGCACCGACTCCAGGACGAGTCGGATCTCTTAGCGGCTGAGCGTTCACAGGCAAGCAGTTACCCACTAGCGTCAATATCAGCAGCGCAAACGCTGTTACTTTAGTTAGCAACACTGATAAAATCCTTATTGATACTTAAGCTGTACAATTCTAAAACCACATTGGCTTTGGGATATTGAGTGACAGCATAATCAAGTTGTTTCCAATAGAGTTTATTGGGCATATTTTCTACCGCTTGAATAAAGCTTAAGGTAGAAAAATAATCGCCTTCTAATGTCAGCTTCATACCGTGGCTGTAGACATTCAGTTTGTCTTGTTCACCGACGCTCAACAGCGGCGTTGGTGCAATAGTGTCAAACCCCAGTAACTTAACCCCTTTAATCCGCCCTAATAACTCACTCAGCATGGCCGGCATATGTTTCGCTGGCACCATATCAACCATTTCGAACGCTAACTGTTTATCTATCGCTGCCATCTGCTGATTCAAACGAGCCTGACGCGAGCGATATTCCTCATCAGGATCTTGTGCCAGCGTCTGCTTGTATAAGGCGATTTGTGCTACTGCGGTGTTGTTCTCATCGGTAATGGATTTCACTTGCTGTTGCAGCTGTTGATGCTCAACCAGTTGAGCTTCCAGCGGTAGGTATAGTAATAACCCCACGACAGCCACGACCGCGATAGAAACCATGCCTCTTTCCCGTGGAGATAACTGATTGAATCGTTCTGCGGCTAAACTCCATCTACGCTTCATTGGGTCGCCTCCTCATCGCTTCTGCTACGCAGCACGAATGACAAAGGCTCACCTTCACCACGACTCATGGTCAAGGTACTAAAATGCTGTCCTTTCAAGGTTTTTACCTGCTGTAAGCGATCAACCCATAGCGGCACACTCAGCGGGTCGCTACTGAATCCTTCAAACTCGAAACGACCATCAACCACATAGATGCGATTTAGCCAAATTTTGTTATCGGCCACCGTCGCTAAATCAGTTAATAACGAGGAGTAACCTAGGCTAGTCATCTTCTGTACATTGCCTAATTCGCCCAATAAACGCCGCTTAAGCTCAAGCTGTTGGGTCAGCAAGTCCACCTCGGCCACTAAGACAGACGAGGCCTTACGATTGATCACTTGCTGTTCCAGTTGGTTCTTAATGCGATTGTGCTCTTTATTTTGAATCGACAATTGGGCTTTTTGCTGTGTTAGATCGCTAACGAAAACATAACTCACTAAGTTGGCAGACAACATCACTATCAGCAATAACAAGGCTCCCTGGCATAATCTAGCAAAAGAGAGTCTTAACTTGGCTGGTAGCAGAGATTCACTAAAAAGGTTAACGCGCAGTTTGGTCGCCATCTATGCTACCTCTTGCTGTGAATAGCTGAATTCGGCATAAGCCAATTCGGCCAATTTATCAGCCACTCGAGTACAAGCGATGCTGGTCACCTGTTGGTCAAAATTATTCGATAACAGCTGAGCTAACTCTTCGCTGGCACCTTCCATCAAAACCTTAATTGAAGTGATGGGCGCCTGACGCAACTGGCTCTCGAAATAATCCATAGAACGCTGTAATTCCAAACTGAGGTTATCGGCCACGCCTAGGCTTAAATCTTGTGCTGAAATGCTATGTAGCTGATTAAACCCTCTGACACTGCGTTGCATAAATAGCTGACCTTGCTTGATCACCGCCAGTTTTAGTTCTTGGTTTGGTTCGTGGCACAACACAAGTTGGGCTTGGCTTGCATCACCCAAGACATGGCTGATCGCCATCTCGGGAATCGTGATCCCTTCAATAACAATGCCGCAGTTCTGGGCAGCGACAGCCATATTACTCAGTAGCTGACGCTCGACCACCACCACAGTTAACTTATTACTGTTGGATTGAGGTGACTCAAAATAGTCAAAATGCACTTCACTCAATGGTTTGGCTAACATATCTTTTATCGACCAAGGCAGAGCTTGGCTGATTTCCGACTCTTCCACCACAGGCTTATCGACAATTAATAGCTGGTAATAAGCCGCATTGAGCACCAGTTGCAGGTGCGCACCGGGAGTCCGTTTAGCGAGGGTTTCGAAAGCCTCATGCCAATTGTGATCGGTCAGAGGAATAGGACGTAACGCAGCATCAGCTTGATAGACAGTCAACGCATCTGGAGTAACGTGCACGCCGAGATCGACTCGTTCATGCTTTTTTTGCCAGAACGCAAATTTGCTCAACAATTTTTCCATCAAAGCTATCCATTATCCTAATTGCGCAATATTAATTTATCTTCCCAATAGATATTCAACTATTGATCTTAAAACCATAAAAACTGAGAGGTGCGTCAAATATTTAAGCCACCTAGCGTCAAAAAAATCTTCGTCATCCTAATGTTGAAGTGGCTAATTTTAAAAATAAACACCACTAAGCAAACCATAAACCAGATTTCATGCTGAAATTAACTTTAAATTAACAAACACCTTTTCACTTATTCAAGCAATAAACGCATTAACCTTGCTCAACCGGTTCGCTAAACAGGCTGCCCTGCCCGGCACTAACACCTAAGATTTTTAGGGTCTGCCACTCCTCAAAGGACTCGATACCTTCGGCAAAAAACTGTACATCGGAGCGATATAAGCCACCAATTAAGCTACGGATAAACAACTGGTTCTCTTGGCGCAGATTGATCTGTCTGACGATAGAGCGATGCAGTTTAATAATTTCTATCTTGCAGTTCTGGATGTAATCCATACTGACAACTTGCTGACCCACTCGGTCAACACACAGGCTTGCCCCCATCTTAGTGATCATATCCAGATGAGGTTTAAGACTCACGATATTGTTCACCAACACATCTTCATTGACCTCGAAGATTAACTGGGGCACCAAATGGCGATATTCCAATAAGGTGGTTTTTAACCAGCGCGTAAATGCCCGACTGCGCAAGGTATCCAAACTCAGGTTAATACTGTACTTCACCTCGGTATTATCCTTGGCACTTAATAAGTCGGAAATCACCGCTTCAATCACTTGTCGCTCAATTTGAGGCGTTAAGCCACATTTGGTCGCCATAGGCAGAAATAGCGTCGCCCTCACTAAACCGCCAGCGTTATCTCTCAGTCGACAAGAGATCTCGCGGTGATGCTCAATACCATCACTGTCGACCACGGGCTGCGAGAATGTCACCACACGTTTATTGGCTAGCGCATATTCTAAGAAGCTACGCCAACGCACCGAACCGCGGGCGAATTCTTCATCCACGGCGCCTTTGTCATACATAAACCAGCCGCTACCACCTTGAAATTGCGCCGCGCGCAATGCCATTTCGGCTTCTTCAAACAACTGGTCTTTGCTCTCACCAACCTTGAAATAGGCAACCCCGATATGGAAGAAATCTGCTCTGTCTTCAAGCCAATCCAACGGCTGGGCCAGACACACTTTTAATAACTTAGCCGCTAACTTCTCCACATCCACCAAGGAGATCTGCGGCACCACAATGGCAAATTGGTTGAAGGAGCGCCTCGAAAAAATACTATTGGCCTGGGTGTCTAATACCTGATCGATACCGCTAACGGTCTGAGTTAAAAACTCGCGCAACACCTCAGGGTCTGACTCTTGCTGCAACAGATCTAAGTCTTCTAACTCGATCAACAACAGGGCACCCGGAGCCATCATCCCCGCATCATTGCTTAAGGCATCGAGACGGTTTTTCAAAAACAGTAAGTTACCGATGCCGGTTTCTGAATCGAGGAAGGTATTAGAACGAATAAATTGGTCGAAGCGGGCCCGCTGCTTTTGCGCATCATCCAGCTCAAGTAACATCTGGGTTAAGGCACGATTGATCAGTCGTGGGCGACCATCGGCACTTTCGGCCAAGGCCTTATCGTAATCGCCAGATAAAATCAGATGACTGCGCTTGGCCAAATCTTCAATCCCTGACATCTGCTGCTTTAACCAACGGTTACCCCAGCGTACCAATAACCATAACGACAAGGCTCCCAACACAAAAATCAATACACTGTGCCAGCTTAAGTTATCTAACACTAAGGGCTGGGGCACCTTGATATGAAATTGTAGATCTAAATTGTCATCAAGTACTCGGTCATAACTCAGAACTGCCACACTTGGATTGGGATGATCATATTGATATAGCACCTCGCCCTTCCTAGTTAACTGAAAGTGCTGCGCTCGGTAAACCGAAAGGATTTGCGGTAACCATAAGTCGAGATTTTGTAGCTGATGTTTTTGCTGCTGAGTCAATATGGTTTCTAGCTCAACCATCTGATGCTGCTGAAACCGGTAGGTTAATTGCACAAAACTGACTAAGGCGGTAAGCAAAAAGATAAATGCCACAGCTGCAAGTGAAAGCAGCCAGAAAGCAGATAATTTTTTGGTAAGAATTTCAGTCAGTTTCATTTCCGCTTCCTGCAGGATTATTATTTTTATTTAACCTGAACTCGGGATAACGAGTGTCGGAAAATCTAAATTTAACAAGCTAATTCAATGTTATAAAGGATTACTTCGAAAAGGAAAGTCTATTTCCTGACTGAATGCGCAGATTTTTGGGCATATCCAGGCGCTCTGTCGTACACCATAGCGAGCTATGGTTAGGCAGAGCAACGCAGAGAGGCACGCAAAGATGCCTATTCAGCGGCTCTGCTTATCCAGAGTTCAGGTTATTTAATGCCACAACATCAGAACGGACTCATAGCCCGAGTAAAGATCATTATATCTGGCTAATCTAAGCTTAATAAATAAGCTTAAAGAATCACCATACAAATAAACCCGATTAGGCACAATAAAAAAGGGCCATAAATGGCCCTTTCTTACTCACCTTTAGGCATTATCTTAAATAATGCTCAGGTAAGCTGTTAATCGCTGCCACACCCGAGTCGATTGCTGCTTGTGCCACCGCTTTGGCCACATTCGACAATAAGCGAGGATCCATTGGCTTAGGGATCACATATTCAGGACCAAACTTGAGTTCAGTAACATCTGGATATGCCGCTAATACTTCAGCAGGTACAGGCTCTTTAGCCAGATCAGCAATGGCGTGTACCGCAGCAATTTTCATTTCATCATTGATCTGTGCGGCACGAACGTCCAATGCACCTCGGAAAATGAACGGGAAGCAAAGCACGTTATTCACTTGGTTAGGGTAATCACTACGGCCTGTTCCCATGATCAAATCTTTACGAGCACTGTGTGCCAATGCCGGTTTAATCTCAGGATCAGGATTAGAACAAGCGAAGATCACTGGGTTTTCAGCCATTAGCTGTACATCTTCCGCTTCCAGCACATCAGCACCAGAAAGCCCTAAGAAAGCATCGGCACCTTTAATCACATCTTGTAGCGTACGCTTGTCGGTGTTGTTGGCAAACAGCGATTTATATTCATTGATATCTTCGCGACGAGTATGAATAACCCCTTTACGGTCAAGCATATATACGTTTTCACGCTGAACTCCACACTTTACCAACATGGTCATACAAGCGATGGCTGCCGCGCCAGCACCCATACAAACAAACACTGATTCTTCTAGCTTTTTACCCTGGATCTCTAATGCGTTGATCATACCTGCTGCAGTCACAATCGCTGTGCCGTGTTGATCATCGTGAAACACAGGGACATTACAACGCTCGATTAAGGCCTTCTCTATTTCAAAACATTCAGGCGCCTTAATATCTTCTAAGTTGATACCACCGAAAGTATCGGCAATCGCCTCTACAGTATTGATAAACTCTTCCGCTGTGCGATGCTTTACTTCAATATCGGTAGCATCAATATTGGCAAAGTGTTTGAATAATAATGCCTTACCTTCCATTACAGGCTTAGAAGCCAGAGGGCCCAAGTTACCTAGACCAAGAATAGCGGTACCATTAGATATCACCGCGACCGTATTCCCCTTTGCGGTATAACGGTAAGCGTCATCAGGATTAGCAGCAATTTCACGTACTGGCTCAGCCACTCCAGGGCTATATGCGAGTGCCAGATCCATGCTGGTCTCTGCGGGCTTTGTTAGGCTAACTGCGGTTTTTCCTGGAATAGGAAATTCATGATAGTCGAGTGCTTGTTGACGGAAATCGGCCATTTTAATAATCCTGCAAAAATGCGACAAAGTAACTGTTCGAGTAAGGTCTTGGTTTTTATTGCTGCTTAACAAAATCTAACAGGTCTTAAGCAGCTGAATATTTTAGACGCTAAGATACTCGAAATAAGTCATTTTTTAAACTAAAGATTATAAAATTTAGACTTATCATTGAAAAAATTATGCTAAGGCTTATTTTGCAAACTTATCTGTGACGGATGATGACTAATTAACTGCCATTTTTTGTAGGAATAATACAACTCACCACGGACAATAACGGGGGTTTCAAGCATGTTCAGGGGCAAAATGTTGCTAAAATTACCAAATTCCTCACTAGGCACATCCACATAAAGCTTTTTGTCGATTATTAACCAGAAATCCTGACCTTTTCTTTCAAAACCCGTGATAACTCCTCTGACCTCCCGCCAATGGTTCAAGTCCTCTCGAGAAAGCTGTTCAACCGTCATAGGTTGATAGGCAGATTCGGCCCATAATCCGATGTGGTTTTCTCTTGCCTGCTGTTCAACTTGCGCTAAGCATCGCCAAAAATAGTCATTTTGATAGACACGCGCCTTAGCATAACCATGGCTTAATAATAGCTCCTGTAGATGAAGTCCGGCTTCGGTATACACATAAGCTAAGGTGCGACCTTGGGGATCGAGACGCTTCATGTCAAAAGCCAGATGCAATGTCTGCCCCGCTTGCACATTGTGAAGCAAAAATTGTCTGACTTGCGCGGCAAACGGCTCTGATAGTTCAGGGTAAGCCTGATCGAACTCTGGCGCATCGATACCAATCAAACGCACCACACGGCCATCATCAAGTTTAATAGTATCGCCATCGATAACTTGACTTAATGTGACAGTTTCATCGAAATGGGTAGGAACACAACGGCTGGGCTCAGCTTGAACTAGCCAAGGATAAAAACTCAAACATAAAACCAGTAATCTGAGCATAAATCGCCTCCTTGCACAGTAACTTGGGATAAGGTTCCCAATGCAAAGCCTAGTTATAACACATTAGATAATGTTGTTCTGTGATGATAATTCGGCGCAATCCTTTGCAACAAGACATCATAAATATCAGGCAACAAAAAAGGCGCCATATAGGCACCTTTTTCTAGGTTCATTGCAGAAGTAATGATTACTTCTTGCCAAGCATACCGAAACGCTTGTTGAACTTGTCGATACGTCCGCCAGTATCCATAACTTTCTGGGTACCAGTGTAGAATGGGTGACATGCACCACATACGTCCAAATGCAGTGGCTTACCTGCAGTTGAGTTTACTTTGATAACGTTACCACAAGTACAAGTTGCAGTGATTTCAGCATATTCAGGATGAATGCCTGGTTTCATTGGGATTACCTCAAGTTTAAGGCCACGTCGCACTCCCGACCCGCAGTCGGACACCACATGTAGTTAATAGAATATTTAGGCGCGAAATAGTACAGGATACGACCAATAGATACAAGTATCAGCCAACAATAATCCCGACTATGATGACATAGCCTCAAAGGTCTGTTTAGCGACCTTGGCATCTTGATATTTATTGATCACCGACTCGGCAGGGCAATTCAATTGAATATCAGCCCTCAACCCATTGATATTAGAGTCATTAAAGGCTTTAGGATTAGCATCAAAAATCGCTAACATGGCGCCATAGGTGTTTAATCCCCACTGAGGTGCATATTGGCTGGCGACACGCCACAAAGTGCGCTTACCTTGGTAATCTAACAGGCATTGAGGCTTGACCTGACCGGTCTGGGCAACACTGTTTAGCTTGCCACTGGTTCGCTTTTGGGCTGTAGCGACCGCTGTTGAAGCAGAACGGTTCGATTGACTCGCACGGGTTCGGCCATACATTATCTCATCCAATTCACTATCGCCTGATAGCCTGACATCCCGACCATCAAACAAACGTAGCCTTTTCACTTCACGCCAGCGGTTAACGTAATGCTCTTTAACTATTAATAGTGCATCTTTATCGGTGACATCTTCAAACCCAGTTAGCTGATAGAGGTAATCATTTAACGGACTCACCATCAAAACTTCATCTCCACTTCGCTGAGACACAATAAACTGCAATTCATCGTAACGACTGTCTTGAGTCACAATATTGACTTTGAGCATCGGCGCCTTACCCAAAGCGAAGAGCTGCTTATTAATGCTGACATGATTAACCTCAGCCAGACTGGACTGACAAAAAAGCAGTAAGCTGGTTAGCACTATAATCAGAACTCTTCTCATATCATCACCTTATGATAGAAAACCTTTACCTATTAAGCACAATAATCTTAGCCTATTCAACTCTCTTTGCTAGATCGTAAAAATCACATTTAGCTCAGCTTAACACCAGATAGTGGTGGCTCTAGTCTGCAACGCTGGTTACACTGGTCACACCTAAAGTTCAATTACTGTGTCTATGCCACTGTTTGTCGAAGTTGCCCTGCCTGTTCCCATGCGCCAAATATTTAGTTATCGAGTCAAAGACAACGATACTCATCTAGCGCAAAAAGGTGTGCGTGTAAAAGTCCCTTTCGGTCGACAGCAACTTATCGGCTTAGTTACTGGCACTAGCCCCGATTGTGATTTAGCGCCCCAACAGATTAAATCTGTCATCAACTTTTTAGATGATGAACCCTTACTGCCTGAATCATTATATAAGTTGACCCAGTGGGCGGCGCGTTACTATTTTTGCAGTGTTGGCCAGATGCTGTCGCAAGCCCTGCCCGTCGCCTTGCGTAAGGGCGCGCAAGTCAGCGCAGAAACCACTCGCTATTGGCAACTGACTCCCGCTGGCCAAGCGGCCGATTTAAACAGCCTAAGTCGCGCTCCCGCACAGCGTAAAGTCATGCAGCAACTTCAAGGTAAAGTGCTCACTCAAGAGGAACTCAGCGCCCTTGAATTGAGTAAAACCGCCATAAAAGCCCTGCAAGAAAGAGATTGGATCGGTTTTCAAGATAGAGACAATCAACTGGATCTGTCATGGCGTGACTCGTTAACCTTAGGCGAAGAGCCCCATCAGCTTAACCCGCAGCAAGCGATCGCCGTCGCGACACTCAATCAACAACAAGGTTATCACTGCACTTTATTAGAGGGGATCACGGGCTCAGGCAAAACAGAGGTCTACCTAGCGCTGCTGGAAACCATACTTAAACAAGGTAAACAAGCACTTATCTTGGTGCCAGAAATAGGCCTAACCCCACAAACTATCAGTCGTTTTAAGCATAGATTTAACGTACAGGTGGCGGTGATCCATTCTGGATTAACCGATAACCAACGACTAAATGCCTGGCGTCAGGCGCGCAGTGGCGAAGCAGCCATCATCATTGGCACCCGCTCGGCATTGTTTACCCCGATGCGCTATCCGGGTCTTATCATCCTAGATGAAGAACATGACAGCAGCTTCAAACAGCAAGAAGGCGTGGGCTATCATGCCAGAGACTTAGCCGTGATGCGGGGGAACCTAGAAAAGATCCCCGTACTGCTTGGCAGTGCGACACCTTCATTGGAAAGCTTACAAAATGCCTTAGCGGGTCGTTATCATCATCTGGAGCTCGGTGAGCGCGCCGGAGCGGCAGAGAAGGTTCGTCAGGGCATAGTAGATATCCGCAATCAGCCACTAAAGAATGGCTTGTCGCACGCATTACTCAACGAAATGCGAATTCATCTCGATGCGGGTAATCAGGTGCTGCTGTTTCTCAATCGCCGCGGGTTTGCACCGGCCCTGCTATGCCACGAATGTGGTCATCTACATGAATGTGATCGCTGCGATGCCTTCTTTACAGTGCATCAGTCCTTAGGTGAGATCCGTTGTCACCACTGTGGTAATCAATATGCCATTCCCCAACAGTGTCATCAATGTGGTAGCACCATGTTGATGGGCCAAGGAGTTGGCACCGAACAGTTAGCCGAGGCGCTGGCCAAAGAGTTTCCTAACTACCCAGTGGTCAGAATCGATCGCGATACCACCAGCCGAAAAGGGGCGCTAGAAAGCCACCTCAATGCGATCCATAAAGGGGAATACAAGATTCTGGTCGGCACCCAAATGCTGGCTAAAGGGCATCATTTTCCGGATGTCACCTTAGTGGGATTGTTAGATGTCGATGGCGCCCTGTTCAGCGCCGACTTTCGTGCTCCAGAGCGCTTTGGTCAGCTATATACTCAAGTGTCAGGACGAGCAGGACGAGCACGCAAAGCCGGTACCGTCTTGCTGCAGACTCACCAGAGTGAAAATCCAATTTTGCGCGAACTGATGCATAAAGGTTATGGCGAATTTGCCAGAGCCCAATTAGAAGAACGTCGACAAGCCTTATTACCACCCGCCTGGTATATGGTACTGCTGCGCGCCGAAGCTCATAAGCCAGAAGATGCCGATGAGTTTCTCAATCAGGTGGCCGCCTTGTTGCCGCAAAACGCCCAATGTGAAGTGATTGGCCCTATGCCGGCGCCTATGGATAAAAAGGCTGGTAAATATCGTCGCCAACTGATGTTTCAAACCAAGGAACGACAACTGCTACAGCAAGGATTTGAAACCGCTTTGCCGCAAATAGAAGCCCTACCGCTGGCGAAAAAGTGTCGCTGGAGTCTGGATCGCGATCCGCAAGATCTGCTGTGATCTAAACTAAGCCCAAAGTTTGCGGCTAAATTTGCAAAAAAGACCATGAATTTCGCCCCTGAGGATAGCAATTAGCCACCACTAACGGCTAGAATACTCGGTTATCCCTGAATCCATTTATCTTAAGAAAGTGTCGATTAAACGCCAATGAAATCACATATCCAATCTTTGCTCGAACAAGCGATCATCACCCTCAAGCAACAGGACGTTATTCCTGCGGATTTTGCCGCGCGTATTCAGGTAGACCGAACCAAAGACAAAACTCATGGTGATTTTGCCACCAACCTTGCCATGATGCTGACCAAAGTGGCACGCAAGAATCCTCTTGAAGTGGCTCAGCTAATTATCGATAGCCTGCCTCAAGATAGCCAAGTCGCTAAAGTAGAGATAGCTGGACCCGGATTCATCAACTTCTTTATCGATGAAAATGCCCTAGCTAATCAGTTAATGACCGCATTAAATGACGAGCATTTGGGTGTTACCTTACCAGCACCACAAACCGTAGTCGTGGATTACTCTTCTCCAAACCTAGCCAAAGAGATGCACGTAGGTCACCTACGTTCAACCATTATTGGCGACAGTGTCGTACGTGCACTGGAGTTTCAAGGTCATAAAGTGATCCGCCAAAACCATGTGGGCGACTGGGGTACTCAATTTGGTATGTTGCTGGCTTATATGGAAGAGCTGCGCGCCCAAAATGGCGAACAAGCACAGATGGAACTGTCAGATTTAGAAAGTTTCTATCGCGCCGCTAAAGTACGTTTCGATGAGTCTGAAGAGTTTGCCACCCGCGCACGTAAACTGGTAGTTGAACTGCAATCTGGTGATGAGTATTGCAACAAATTATGGCGTGAATTCAACGACATTTCCCTTAGTCACTGCCATGAAGTTTATGAGCGTCTGGGGGTAAGTCTGACTCGCGCTGACGTTCGTGGCGAAAGTGCCTATAACGACGACCTTGAACAAGTGGTTCGCGACTTGGATGCACAAGGTTTATTGTCTGAAAGTAATGGCGCCAAGGTGGTATTCCAAGATGAATTCCAAACCAAAGAAGGCGAGCCACTGCCTGTCATTATTCAAAAAGCCGATGGCGGTTATCTTTATGCCACCAGCGACTTAGCAGCAATGCGTTATCGTTCAAACGTATTAAAAGCCGATCGCGCGTTATACTTTGTCGACTTACGCCAAGGCCTGCACTTCCAGCAAGTATTTAGTCTGGCACGCCAAGCAAACTTTGTGGATCCAGCAATGAGCTTAGAACACATGGGCTTTGGCACCATGAACGGTGAAGATGGTCGTCCATTCAAAACGCGTTCTGGTGGTGTAGTTAAGTTAGTAGATCTCTTAAGTGAAGCGGAAACTCGTGCATTAGAGTTGGTTCGCTCTAAAAATCCAGATATGGATGAGCAAGAGTTAGCTCAAATCGCTAAGGTTGTAGGGATCAGCTCGGTTAAATATGCCGACCTGTCGAAAAACCGCGCCAGCGATTACATCTTCAGTTTCGAGCAGATGCTCAGCTTTGAAGGTAATACCGCACCTTATCTGCTATATGCCTATACTCGTGTCGCCGGTATTTTCAAGCGTGCTACAGATATTGACCTCAGCAATGCCACCATTGTGCTTGAGCATGAAAAAGAGAAAGCCTTGGGCACCAAACTGGCTCAGTTTGGCGAAGTACTGAATCGCATGGTCGATAAAGGACAGCCTCATGCTCTTTGTGGTTACCTATTTGAATTGGCTGGCGCATTTTCTAGCTTCTATGAAGCCTGTCCCGTACTGGCGGCCGACTCAGAAGCTGAGAAAACCAGCCGACTGCTATTGGCACAACTTACTGCTAAGACATTGAAACAAGGTTTAGATCTCCTCGGTATCGACACCTTAGAGCGCATGTAACCTAAGGCGGTAAGATGAGCAATCGTGATTACGCAAATAGAAAGCCTGCGAGAAAGTCGCGGGCAACTGGTGGACGACGCAAGACAGCCAAACCGGCACCAAAGCGTTTTCCCTTCCTGCTGTTTTTAATAACTGCAGGTCTATTAGGTGGCTTTGGCTATTTTCTCTGGAGCATCAACAACAGCGCCAGTGATGCTGAGCCAACATTGGTTGAACCGGTAAGTAAGCCTAAGGTAACGAAGAAAGATCCTAACGCTTTACCGCCTAAGCCAAAAGAGGAATGGACCTATCAGCAAGAGCTTGAAAATAAGCAAGTTGAAGTGGATATTCCAGAAAATACAGCACCAACACGTCCTTATCAGATGCAATGTGGCTCGTTCAGAAAGCAATCTCAAGCCGATGAGATGAAGGCAATGATCGCTTTCCAGGGTTTAGAAGCTCAGGTTCGCAGGGTAGAAGGCAATAGCGGCGTATGGTACAAGGTGGTGTTAGGGCCTTACGACCGTAAACGTGTTGCCGAAAAGCAGCGCCATATTCTGCAGCGTGGTGGCTTGAACGGTTGCCAAATTTGGTTCTGGGAAGGCTAACTCTTCATCCCTTAAACGACTAAAATTGCAAATAATAAAGCCAGCATTCGCTGGCTTTTTATTACATCAATTTTGTTACTTCTGTTTCTATCGCATCAATCGGGTTTGATACCAATCAATATAAAAGTAACTTGGCTCTAAAAAATGGGAGAGAGTCATCTTAAAAAGCCAAGTCGTAACCGTTTAATGCATTGTATCAATTACTTTGATTAATCGTCGCTGAATTGCCTGCACCGCCACTTTGGTATATGACAGCCGCATCAGATGTACCATATTGATTGATTGTGGCCTGATTATGCGAACCAACTACACCTAAACCTGATTGAGAAATCATCGCATAGTTGCCGTCACCACTTTGGAACAAGTCAGCGTCATTATAAGCACCCGCGCTCTGATTTACCCAACCTTCGTTGTTATTGCCGCTTTGATCAATATCAGCATCGCCAAACTCACCGAACTGACTGACATTGGCTTTATTACCTGTAGCAAATTGATCGACAGCTGCAACATTGCCTTCGCCACCTTGGTGTACAGTCGCACTCTGATTGGCACCGGTTTGGTAAACTGTGACACTGCCACCAATGGTATCGGTTTGAGTCACATAACTTCTTAAGTCATCACCATTAACTTGATCAATATCGATCGATGAGCCCGAAACACCCGACTGCACAACCGATGAATTTGAATTGGTGGCACTAGACTGATAGACATCAACATCGCCGTTTAAGCTGCCCGCAATTTGTTGAATAGAGACAGACGAGCCATCAGATTCATCAACCTGATCGACATAAGCCTTATTCAAGTTCCCCTCTTGAATAACAGAGGCAACAGCTTCAAAAGAGGTATCCTGATTAATATCTACTAAGTTCGAATCACCTACAGTTTCAACAGTGGCAGAAGCTGGCTCATGATTTCCCCAACCATATTGGCGCACTGTAGTCTGGTTGTTATCACCGGTTACATCGACAGAGGCACTACTAAAATTAACATGCTCCTGATTCACTGTAGCGGTGTTAGAGTTACCGGTTTGAGAAACTACCATACTTGTCTCATACACATGCTCCTGATAAGCATTCACCGTATTGCTACTGCCTTGCTGTGTCACATCTATAGAGGATAACGGACCAGTAGAGTAGGTTTGAGTCGCGGTCGCCATATTGGTTGAACCATTAGACTGAGACACGCTGATTGAACCTTGACTGCTATCGTTTTGCAAAATAGTAATAACTGATTCTGAAGATGCATTCTGGCTCGCATCGGCAGATGCACCATCAGTGATTTGAGTTACCCAAACTTCAGAATTCACAGAACCGTTATATTGTTCAACGTCAGCGAAGTTACCATTACCCGTCTGCACTATGGTCGATAGCGCATTGGTAGAGGTATCTTGGTCAGAGCTGGCTATATTACCGTTACCCATTTGATTGATACTGGCTCCAGCAGGGTTATGCACACCGTAGCCCCACTGTCTGATATCGGCATCATTACCTGAACCTGTTTGCACAGCAGTAGCAGAAGTTTGATCAACATGCTGTTGATCGATATTGGCGTTATTACCAGCACCGACTTGATCCACTGATGCTGTTGTTTGATACATGTGGTTTTGATTAATGCTAGCCGTGTTTGCAGCACCACCCGACTGGATTATTTTTGCACTGGATTCAGTAACAGCTTCTGGACCCTGAGTGATAAGTGCACCCTGACCTACACCGGACTGAGTGATATCCGCGCTGCTATCAACACCCAAAATGGTGTTGATTTCTGCATTATGGCCTGAGCCAGTTTGAGTTGTTGTTGCTGTATTGCCTGAACCATTTTGTGTTGTTGATGCAGTGCTTGAATCTGCATGAGCCGTACCGAAAGCCATAGCAATCGCTGCAGCTAGTGGAAGTAGCTTAGTCATGAGTAATATCCTTTACATTGATTTTCGTCTCACTAGTCCTTTAGCGACCAGACTAGCCGTAGATTAGGTTTCGCCCTGCGTTGCAACTATTCCAATATGGAAAGATCCCAATATAGAAAATCCGCAATATGGAGAATCCCGGCTCTGTTGACACTCATCTGAGCGTGACCGCTAAAAGAGTGCGACACAGAACTGTTAGCCGAAGCCAACAGGCAAGAGTATGGTTCTCACCCCAAGTTTCATCATCCAGCTAAGGTATGAAAGCTTTACACCAACAGGCTAGTTTTCAATTTTCCGCCCCCACTTAAGTATTAATTACGACGTCATACTCTATTACTGACTTGATGACTTAAGCCTTTGGCAAACGGTTAATAATGTGAAAACTAATAAATAAACATCCCGATAAAGTGGCCACTTTGCCTTTGGCCCTTGAATTTTTAAAGCCCCTCCCCCATATCTTAAACATTGTCCACCGATGGGCTTTCTGCTCATCGGCTAGAGAAGAGGAAATATCGTGACCACTATCGTTTCAGTACGCCGCAACAACCAAGTTGTCATCGCCGGAGACGGCCAAGTCTCACTGGGTAATACCGTGATGAAAGGAAACGCCAAGAAGGTTCGTCGTCTCTATCACAACAAAGTGCTAGCAGGTTTTGCCGGCGGTACCGCTGACGCCTTTACCCTATTCGAACGTTTCGAAGCAAAATTAGAAATGCACCAAGGCCACCTGATGCGTGCCGCAGTTGAGATGGCCAAAGATTGGCGCTCAGATAAGGTGCTACGTAAACTTGAAGCCTTACTGGCCGTCGCCGATACCGAGTGTTCATTAATCATTACCGGTAATGGTGATGTGGTGCAGCCAGAAAACGATCTTATTGCTATCGGATCAGGCGGCAACTTTGCCCAAGCTTCGGCAACGGCTTTGCTTGAAAATACCGAACTCAGTGCCCGAGAAATCGCTGAAAAATCGTTAACCATTGCAGGTGATATCTGCGTGTTCACCAACCAATTTAAGACGATTGAAGAACTCAATTACTAACCTATGCTACTGCATTAAGGGAAAACTATGTCTGAGATGACTCCCAGAGAGATTGTTCATGAGTTGGACAGTCATATCATTGGCCAGCAAGCCGCAAAGCGCTCGGTTGCCATCGCATTACGTAACCGCTGGCGCCGCATGCAATTAGAAGCGGATCTGCGCCAAGAGGTCACTCCTAAAAATATTCTGATGATCGGCCCAACCGGTGTCGGTAAAACCGAAATCGCCCGTCGTCTGGCTAAACTAGCCAAAGCGCCATTTATTAAAGTCGAAGCCACCAAGTTCACCGAAGTCGGTTATGTCGGTAAAGAGGTTGAACAGATCATTCGCGATCTAACCGATGCCGCCATAAAACTTACCCGTGAAGAGCAGATGGCAAAGTGCAAGTTCAGAGCAGAAGAAGCCGCCGAAGAGCGTATTCTCGACGCTTTATTGCCAAAGCCGAAAGAAGATTGGGACAGCGAAAATAAAGATGACTCGGCCACTCGCCAGGTATTTCGTAAGAAGCTGCGTGAAGGCCAGTTAGACGATAAAGAAATCGAAATCGATATTGCGGCGCCGCAAGTCGGCATCGAAATCATGTCACCTCCAGGCATGGAAGAGATGACCAATCAGCTACAAAGCATGTTCCAAAACATGGGACCGGGTGCCAGCAAGCGTCGTAAGATGCCAATCAAAGAAGCCTATAAGCTGCTGATTGAAGAGGAAGCGGCCAAGTTAGTTAATGCTGACGATCTGAAAGAACAAGCTATCGAGCTGGTTGAGCAACACGGCATAGTGTTCCTCGATGAGATCGACAAGATTTGTAAGCGTGGTGATACTTCAGGCCCTGACGTTTCTCGTGAAGGGGTACAGCGTGACTTACTACCTTTGGTAGAAGGTTGTACTGTGACCACCAAACACGGCATGGTCAAAACCGATCACATTCTGTTTATTGCTTCTGGCGCATTCCAGATGTCTAAGCCTTCTGATTTGATCCCCGAGCTACAGGGTCGTTTACCTATTCGCGTCGAGCTACAGGCACTGTCAGCAGATGACTTTAAACGTATTCTTACCGAGCCTCATGCTTCACTCACCGAGCAATATGTCGCATTAATGGCGACCGAAGGCGTTAAGGTTGAGTTCAGCGAATCAGGTATCGAACGAATCGCGGAAGCGGCATGGCAGGTTAACGAGCGTACCGAAAACATTGGTGCCCGTCGTCTACATACCGTGATGGAGCGCTTAATGGAAGATCTGTCGTTTGAAGCCTCCGATAAATCAGGTAGCAGCACAGTTATCGACGCCGATTATGTTAATGCGCATCTGGATAACCTAGTACAAGATGAAGACCTAAGCCGCTTCATCTTGTAATAGCGCGCTTAACTCACTGCAGTTGCAATAAGATTTGGGTCTGGCTAGACCCAAATCTTATCCGCTACACTTATTATCTAATTCGATAGTGCACTTGGAGCACCTTGATGAGTTCTCAAAATACCCACCCCAATGTGACCGACCTAAAACTCAAGCGTAAGTCGCGCCTGCTGGAAGTCAGCTTCGATGACGGCAGCACTCATGCCATTAGTTGCGAGTTATTACGAGTTTATTCGCCTTCGGCTGAAGTCCACGGTCACGGTAATCCCGTGCTAGTGACCCACAAAAAGAACGTCAATATCGATGCGATCACCCCTGTTGGTAATTATGCAGTGAAAATTGTCTTCGACGATGGTCATGATACCGGACTGTTTTCATGGAAGGTGTTGTACGACTTGGCCACCAATCAGGTGGAGTTGTGGCAAAACTATCTCGCTCGCATTCGTGCCGCCAAAGCCAGCCGTGAACCCATGATAGATATGGCTGTTAAATACCATAACTAAGCAGCTGAACTTAAAACGAAAGTTATTTAACTACTCATAAGCAATCATTCATCAGGAAAACCGATTTAGCGTGTCCAAACTCAAAGCCGACGTCACCATCTTACAAGCCGGAATCTTTAGTCAATGGGATGAAGAAAGTGCCGATCTCCCCAAGTTTTTAAAATCCACGGTACACATTCCTGCCCAAATCGACATCGAGTTTGGCTTCGTGGCACAGATCAAAAAAGCCAAGAATCAAAAGCTCAGATATTGCATCTATCATCCTGATATTCCAGACGACCAAGGTAATGTTCGTCCGCCCTTTGACGGTGAGTTATTTGTCGAATCAAACGATTGGAAATTTTTTCTCGGTGATACCATCTGGGCTCCCGAGGAAACCAAGGTCGGAAAATGGCGCATGACCATAGAGCTGCGCGGTAAAGTCGTCGCAGAGAAAACCTTTAATGTGCATCTTAATGATGAACAGAGCCAAATCTCCTCATTTTGGAAACGCCGCGGCTTTTAACATTAGCAGTATTAGAGCAATATCGGTCAGGTAATCTGCACCGCTCAGGCGCACAATAGCCTCTCACTTGAAACAGAGATGGATATGAATACACAAGCTAATCAAGACTATAGTAAGCGAATTGAAGCAGTCTGTGATTATATTGCTAAACACTTAGAGCAGCCCCTCAGCGTAGAACAACTCAGCGAAGTGGCACACTTTTCTAAGTACCATTTCCATCGGCAGTTTCAGGTATTTACTGGTATCAATGTGGGCAAGTACATCACCATGTTACGTCTGAAGCGTGCTTCATACCGTTTGGTGTTTCATCCACAGCTGAAAATTACCGATATCGCTTACGATGCCGGCTTTGAAAACAGTGAATCTTTTTCCAGAGCTTTTAAAGCACAATTTCAGCAGACGCCATCTCAGTTTAGGTTAACCCCGAAATGGGAAGCGTGGAATGCACACTATGCCAAGGTTAAAATCACTCGGAGAGACAATGTGAATATCGACATCACCCAAAGAGAAACCGTTAAGGTTGCGGTATTAGAACACCAAGGCAGCCCAGCATCGCTCAACCAATCGATTCAACAATTTATTGCATGGCGTAAACAAACCACTGAATCCCCCGTGGCCAGTAGCCAGACTTTCGGCGTGCCCTTAAACGACCCCAACACGGTCGCGCCCGAGGAGTTTCGCTTCGATATTTGTGGCTCTGTCACCCAAGATGTGGCGGCGAATGACTTTGGCATCATCACCAAAGCGATACCCGGTGGCCGCTGCGCCGTGATCCGCCATCACGGCCCACACGATCAGATGGATGATAAAATTTACCACTTTTATCGAGAATGGTTGCCGCAAAGTGGCGAAGAATTAAGAGATTTTCCCCTTTACTTTGAATACATCAATTTCTTCCCCGAAGTCGCCGAACATGAGCTGATCACCGATATCTATTTCTCGTTGAAATAACCTCATGGGTTACATTCATTAAGCCAATAAAAAGGCGGCACCGCATTTATGCTCGTGTCGCCTTTTGTTATTTGAATAACCTTTTATTTAAACAGAAGTCGGGATAACAAGTGTCGGAAAATCTAAATTTAACAAGCTAATTCAATGCTATAAAGGATTAGTTTGAAAAGAAAAGTCTATTTTCTGACTGAATGCGCAGATTTTTGGGCATATCGAGGCGCTCTGCTTATCCAGAACTCAGGTTATCCAGAACTCAGGTTATCCAGAACTCAGGTTATCCAGAGTTCTGGTTATTTTAGTTCAGCATAACCAATAAGGGAGATTGGGTTACTACCTGAAAGTCCACCGCCATAGTAACGCTGAGCAGAGAGATGGTCAGGATAGAAAACCCAAAAACTTGGCGCGACCAACGCAGCAGATTTACATCGCTACGATAGCCCTTTAACGCCATAGCTAACCACCAAAAACTGGTTACGCAGGCCACCGCCATAAAGCCAATACCTGTATAGCCCGCTAAAGACAACATGGTGCTGACAATCGCAAATACGGCAATATAAAACACAATATGCAGCTTAGCTTTATCAATCCCCTGCGCCACGGGCAGTACGGGAATATTCGCGGCTTCATAATCTTTGAAACGATAGATTGCGATGGCGTAAGAATGTGGCATCTGCCATAGGCTAAACATCAGCAATAAAATCAATGCCGCACCATCAAGCTGACCTGTCACGGCGCAGTAACCCACAACAGGTGGAACCGCACCAGAAAGGCTACCAACCAGAGTGCCATAAACAGAATTGCGCTTCATATACAGGCTGTATAAGCCCACATAAACCAGATAACCGAAAGCGGCGAATAACAAGGCCACCACATTGGTAAACCAGGCTAATAAGCCAAAACCAGCAATGCCTAACAGCACGCCAAAAGACAACACACGCTCAAGATCGATTTCACCTGTGACGGTTGCCCGTTTACAGGTTCGTTGCATCTTGCCGTCGATATCACGGTCAATATAGTTATTGATGGCACAGCCTGAGGCTACCACTAAGGATAAACCGATTAAGGTGGCGAACATCAAAACCAAATCGACTTCACCCTTAGACGCCAATAAAAATCCGCCCACAACCGCGATCAAATTGCCGAAGATAATCCCCGGCTTGGTGACTTGTACATAACGACGAATAAGCGCACCAAGGTCTGTTGTTGTATTAGCTGAAACTGATCTGTTTTTCATATTCAACCTCTCAACCATTACATCATCAAGTCGTTAGCGGCATAGATAATCCATACCGATAGCCCAACCACCATGACAATCACCAAAGCGGTAAACATAAAGGAGAAGGTATTAATCTTACCCTCTTTAGAAAAATCTAAGTGCAAAAAGTACTTCAGATGCACGATGATTTGCACAATCGCTAACACCAAGACAACCGCTAAGGTTGTTGATCTCTCTAAGCTATGAGTCATCACTGCCCAAAAAGGAATACCGGTTAAAACCACTGACAATACAAAGCCTGTGACATAAGACTTAATGCTGGCGGCCAGATCAGCATGACCATGAGTATTAGCTTGGCTCATTATAAGACCCCCATTAGATAGACTACGGTAAACACGCAGATCCATACGATATCGAGGAAATGCCAGAACAAGCTGAGGCAGCTCAGACGAGTAATACTGCGCCCACCTAAACCGGTTTTAGCGACTTCAATCATCATGATCGCCATCCAGATCAAACCCGCAGTAACGTGCAAACCATGCATGCCCACTAAGGCAAAAAAGGATGACAGGAACGCACTACGCTGCGGACCATTGCCTTCAAGGATCAGGTGATGGAACTCATACACTTCCATACCAATAAACACACAACCTAAGGCAAAGGTCACCGCCAACCATGTCAGAGTGGCTGACTTGTTGTGGCGCTTGGCAAATATCAAGGCTAAACCGTAGGTAATACTACTGAGCAGTAACGCAGCGGTTTCGATCAACACGAAATCAAGTTCGAAGATATCTTTGCCCGATACCCCGCCGTCGGTGTTCATATACAGTACGGCGTAGGTGGCGAAAGCCGATGCAAACAAGATGCAGTCGGTCATCAGATAGATCCAGAAACCCAGCAAGGTATTTGACCCGCTATCATGATGCTCGTGGTGTAGATCTTCTACTTGAGCGACTTTTAAGTCCGACGGGATTGCAATACTCATATCAGCCCCTTAGATAAGTTATTTAAGTGCGCATTTTCAACACGTTCAACCTCATCAGGCTGCACGTAGTAATCGACATCTGTGTCGTAGGCACGAACTAAGAACACAATAAATGCGCCCACAAAACCAACAATGGCCAACCACAAAATGTGCCAAATAGCGGCAAAACCAGCAGCGGTAATACCCAGCGCCATCAATACACCATGACCGGTATTCTTTGGCATGTGGATGGGTTGATACTTCTGCTGCACTTGATATGCCTGTCCTTTCTCTTTGGCATCGGTAAAAGCATCGATATCGTTAACTTCAGGTAATTTCGCGAAGTTGTAGAACTGTGGAGGTGAGGCTGTTGACCACTCTAGGGTGTGACCATTCCAAGGATCACCAGTCAGATCTTTATTGTGCTCACGGTCACGAATACTCACGTACAGCTGCACGAACTGCAGAATAATACCCACTAAAATAATACAGGCACCGACTGCGGCGAAGTAGATCCAGAAGTTCCAATCAGGATTATCCGTCTGATTCAAACGACGAGTCATACCCAGGAATCCCAATACGTATAGCGGCATAAAGGCAACATAGAAACCGACCTGCCAGCACCAAAACGCCGCCTTTCCTAAACGCTCATTTAAATGGAAACCTGTCGCTTTAGGAAACCAGTAAGCAAAGCCGGCTAAGTAGCCAAATACCGCACCACCAATGATGGTGTTATGGAAATGGGCAATCAAAAATAAGCTGTTATGCAATACATAGTCCGCGCCAGGCACCGCCAATAACACTCCAGTCATCCCACCAATGGTAAAGGTGACCATGAAACCTAAAGTCCATAAAACTGGCACGGTTAAGCGTAGGCGTCCACGATAGATAGTGAACAACCAGTTGAATAATTTAACCCCTGTCGGCACAGCAATAACCATGGTCATTACCCCAAAGAAGGCATTAACATTGGCGCTCGAACCCATAGTAAAGAAGTGATGCAGCCAAACAATAAAACCTAAGATAGAGATGGCACCACTGGCCCATACCATCGACTTATAGCCGAACAAACGCTTAGAGGTAAAGGTTGAAATCACCTCAGAGAAAATACCAAATGCGGGTAAGATCAAAATGTAAACTTCTGGATGTCCCCAAGCCCAAAACAGGTTGATATACATCATGGCATTACCACCACCTTCGTTAGTGAAGAAGTGGAACCCCATATATCTGTCTAAGGTGAGTAAGGCTAAAACTGCTGTTAAAATTGGGAATGAGGCCACAATTAAGATATTGGCCCAAGTGCAAGTCCAAGTGAAAATGGGCATTTGCATCAACTTCATACCCGGAGCGCGCATCTTAAGCACTGTCACTAAGAAATTGACCCCGGTTAAGGTCGTCCCTATACCGGATATCTGCAGCGCCCAAATATAATAATCGACCCCGACTCCTGGACTATACGCCAGCTCAGACAATGGTGGATACGCCACCCAACCTGTCTTAGCAAACTCCCCGACCCCTAGCGATATATTGATCAACACCGCACCAGAAACCGTTAGCCAGAAGCTAAGATTATTTAAGAAAGGAAACGCTACATCGCGTGCCCCCACCTGCAACGGCAGCACTAAGTTCATCAGACCAATCATAAATGGCATTGCCATAAAGATGATCATGATGACCCCATGAGCAGTAAAGATCTGGTCATAATGCTCGGGCGGCAGATATCCCGCTGCGCCATTGGTGGCCAATGCCTGCTGGGTTCGCATCATGATGGCATCGGAGAAACCACGAATAAGCATCACAAATGCCAAAATGATATACATGATGCCGAGTTTTTTATGATCAACCGAGGTCAACCAATCGCGCCACAAAACGCCCCATTTATTATGCTTGGTGACCAGCGCAGCGATGACAACACCCATCACGGCAACGACCGCCAGTGTCACCATAATGATGGGTTCATGGTAAGGAACCGCATCCAGTGTTAATTTTCCGAGAAAAGACGACATTATTGCGCGCCTCCCTTTGTGGTAGATGACTCAAAATCATGAGTCTGTTCAGTAGATGAAGCGCTTGGCATCGCCATTTCTTGGCCTGATTCAGCAATAGAATGCTCACTTGAGTGCATCGCATGCATCTCCATGCCTTGATGATGTTGCATATCGTTTTTATGCATGTACTGCATAACGATTTGATTGAATAGGCCATCGCTCACAGTGCTGTAATAAGCCACAGGATTATTGATGCTCTCTTCAGCCAGTGCCTGATAACTTTTGCTATCTAGTGTCTGGCCTTGGTGTTTCACTTTCGCCACCCAAGCATCAAAACTGGCTTGATCAGCAGTAGCAATCGCATCGAATTTCATTCCCGTAAAGCCTGCACCACTGTAATTGGCCGAAATCCCTTTGTAGGTTCCAGGCTCGTTAGCGATAAGGTGCAGTTTGGTGGTCATGCCAGCCATCGAATAGATCTGGCTACCAAGCTGTGGAATAAAGAAAGAGTTCATCGCCGTATCCGAACTAATTTTAAAGTTCACCGGCACATTGACAGGGAATGCCAACTCATTGACCGAAGCAATACCTTGATCTGGATAAATAAATAACCATTTCCAGTTCAGTGAAACCACCTCAACAGTAATAGGTTTTGCCTCATGATCTAATGGCTTATAAGGATCAAGTTTATGAGTTGAACCCCATGTTATGACACCCAAAATAACCACAATCACAATAGGCACTAACCAAACGACTAACTCAATGGTTTTTGAATGTGCCCATTTAGGCGCATAGATTTCGTGATCACGACCATCACGATATTTCCAAGCAAAGAAAAGGGTCATAAATATGACGGGAATGACCACAATCAACATCAATAATGTCGAGATGATGATCAACTGTTTCTCATCGATACCCACTTGTCCCTTGGGATCCAGTACGCCGCCTTCACACCCTGCAAGCATCAACGGCATCAGGGCAAACAACACTTTGCTAAATTTTCGAATTAACACAAGGAATAACCTCTAACCCTAGTTTACCAAGCCACTAAATCGACCATTAGCGGCGGTATCTAAGCCAAATAGACATGAGAAAGTTAAAGGTTAACTAATTAGAACAATCAGTTACCGCAATAGCTCAAGCTATAAAACCAGATACTAAAAATTAAATTAAACGTCTAGGGTTAGACGTGGAGGGGCGCGACAGCTATGGGCGTCATAATCGATGCCGTGTAGCTGGCTAGTAACAGAGAAGTGCTCGGCGCGCTCTGACGCCAAATGATAAAACAGCAGATAAATAATGAAGCATAAACAGAATAATTGCTGCATGTAGAATGGTGAAACCAACAAGGCTCCCATTAAAGTAACATCGGCAGATTCGACTAAAAACCAATTAGTCAGTAACTGCATCAATTCGGGCCCATCGACAAAATTAGACATCATTACCGACAAACAACAGCAAACCATCAGTAAACTCAGAAACTGAGCAAACTGTTTACTGTTACTGCTACCTTGCTGGGCTAAATTCGCCTGAGCCTGTAGCAAAAAATGTCGATAAGAATAATTCAATGAATAGAATCCGAATGGAACAACAACTAAACAAGGGTTGAAAAACGTGTTTACCAACCTGTATTTTTATTCGTGGTGAGAATAACAAACAACCACAAGAGAAAGGAAGTTAACGACAAAACTAACGCTCAAAAAATAGACAAAACAGCGATAAAAAAGCCAAATTTAACAATGATACAACCAAGTTTATACCGAAAAAGATCACAAAAACAGACCAATCAGTGACCAGGCTCACGGTGATGAAGGACTGAAATTGATCAAAATCTCATTATCGCCACCCATATACTAACCGACTAGATAATCACATCTTATGACTATTTATTCACTTCGTCAGAAAGAAGAACTACAACCAACGACGAAATTCTAAGTTTGAGAACAACTGAGAATCGGCTTCCCCCGGAATAACAAACCTGTTCCATCTCAACAGATAAATAACCATCAAAACTGCTGCCAGTTTCCATCTACGGACAAAAACTCCAATAGAGAAATGTGCGATCTACTTTGAGATATCCAGATCTAAATATAGGAAGCCTAGGTTCAAATCATTCCTATGCTCAGACTTTAGATAATGGCCAGCCAAAACGAAAAAAGGCTTCCATTCCTGGAAGCCTTTTTCTTAATGTAGCGCAGAGATAGCCAGCGCTCTCTAAAAAAGAGCAAATATTAGGAACCCGACTATTGCTCATTTCCTATATGCTAGATAGCACAAAGCCCACTAAAAAGCGGGCTTTGTTAATGTGGCGGAGAGATAGCCAGATCTAAATATTAGGAACCCTAGGTTCAAATCATCCCTCTGATCAGACTTTAGATAATGGCCAGCCAAAACGAAAAAAGGCTTCCATTCCTGGAAGCCTTTTCTCTTAATGTGGCGCAGAGATAGCCAGATTTAAATATTAGGAACCCTAGGTTCAAATCATCCCTCTGATCAGCCTTTAGATAATGGCCAACCAAAACGAAAAAAGGCTTCCATTCCTGGAAGCCTTTTCTCTTAATGTGGCGGAGAGATAGGGATTTGAACCCTAGACGGGCTATAAACCCGTGCCGGTTTTCAAGACCGGTGCATTCGACCACTCTGCCATCTCTCCGAACGCCGAGAATAATAAGGATACCATTGCTAAATGTAAAGCCTAAATTTAACTAACTGAGCAACAAATATCCATTTAATCCCATTTTAGCGACAAATGCCTTAAAAATAGCCTTTTAACCGCCTCATCGCAGTCAACACCTTGGTTTCTATTCTGCTTTTAATAAGGTTTGCAGCTCAAATAACGAGCCAACCTGATAGTGCGGCGCAATATCGGCAGGTAAAACTTGATTGCTATGATTCAACCAGCAAGTATCAAACCCCGCATTTAAACCACCAAGGATATCAGAGTGAAGGTTATCGCCAACCATCAACACATGCTCTCTTGGTGGATGATTCATCAAGCTCAACGCATGTTCAAAAATCGCCACATTGGGTTTTGCGACACCTATCTGCTCAGAAATAATCACCGGAGAAAAGACCTCCAACAGCCCTGTTCGCTGTAAACGTATGCGCTGCAGTGCGGTAAAACCATTAGTGATAATCCCCATGTTCACCTTGCCATGTAGGGCATCGATAAGTTCTTTAGCCCCTGGCAGCAAGGTACAGATATCGGCCATCGCAGTTAAAAATGCACTATTAAGCTGATGGGCGGTGACTTTGAGTTTTTCCGCCCAGGCTTCAAAGCGCGTCACTTGTAGCTGCGCCGCAGTTATTTGGCCATTTTGATATTCGGTCCACAGTGGCAGATTGACGCTTTGATATTGTTCAAAGTCCTCTGCTGTAAAGTCGACACCAAAGCGTGAAAACATTAACCGCAACCCTTTAAAGGCATCGAAATGAAACAGGGTTTCATCGGCATCAAACAATATCCATTGGTACTTCATTAATTTCTCCAACCACCCGCTATAACACTGGCATATTTACTACTTAACCTGAACTCGGGATAACGAGTGTCGGAAAATCTAAATTTAACAAGCTAATTCAATGCTATAAAGGATTAGTATGAAAAGGAAAGTCTATTTCCTGGCTGAATGCGCAGATTTTTGGGCATATCAAGGCGCTCTGCTTATCCAGAGTTCAGGTTACTTATTTTGTGGCGATAGTATTTGATAGCTATCGCTTTGCCAATCGTAGATATATTCCACTCCTTGCCACTCATACACTGTACGGCCATCTTGTTGTTTTACTCTGGCATTGGCAGGCAAACTCTTGATGGCATGACTCAC
The DNA here is from genome assembly GCF_022398315.1 of Shewanella sp. Isolate11. Taxonomy (GTDB): domain Bacteria; phylum Pseudomonadota; class Gammaproteobacteria; order Enterobacterales; family Shewanellaceae; genus Shewanella. The sequence goes on along the minus strand of NZ_JAKEVF010000001.1, from coordinate 133,765 downwards.
TTCAATATGCGTGGTCACTTGCTGTGGCGAACTCGACAGCGGCGATGTCCTGAATGTTCCTGTGAAGCTGCTTTCGGTATAGGTGGGCTTAGGCCTCACGTAACGATAAGGCATATAAACCGATGACCCCCAATAGGGTCGATAGATATTCCAATAAGGCTGCCCTATTCCCAACGCCAAACCAGTGCCCAAACTAGCGCCAAAACCTAGGCCCCATCGCCATCGGTCATATCCTTGATGATGATTTGAATGCCGCTTAGCGGATCTGTCGCCATGGTGCTCATGATGACCGGAACCACGAGTCTTCCCCCTAGGTTCTTTTGCCTGGCTAATGGCTGGCGAAATCAAGTAAAAGCCCATAATAATCAGTATTAAAGCGGGCAGCATTTTGACTCGATTAATCGATTTCATCTGCAGCACCTCAGTAAAATGCGTTAGCCACATCTTACGCCTAATATTTTCCACTTCAAATAACCCATTCCTCTTAGTTAAACCACAACGAACGCATTTGGGAATGACGCCTAAAAATGGTATAGTGCGCGCCATATCACATTTTCATTGCGAGTATTTCCAAATGAGTTTTAAGGATTTACGCAGTTTCATCGAACACCTAGAACAAAATGGTGAACTCAAGCGTATTAGCCATGCTGTCGATCCTCATCTTGAAATGACAGAAATTGCCGACCGCGTTCTGCGAGCGAAAGGCCCTGCGCTGTTATTTGAAAACCCGGTTGGTAAAACTATGCCGGTACTCGCAAACCTATTTGGCACACCTAAGCGTGTGGCCATGGCACTCGGAAAAGAAGATCCCCTAGCCCTGCGAGATGTGGGTGAATTGCTGGCGTTCCTTAAAGAGCCTGAGCCACCACGTGGCTTTAAAGATGCCATCGCCAAGATCCCCATGTTCAAACAAGCGCTGAATATGCCTCCGAAAACGGTGCGTAATGCGCCTTGTCAGGAAGTGGTGATCACAGGTGATGATGTCGACTTAACCCAACTGCCAATCCAGCATTGCTGGCCGGGCGATGTCGCACCATTAGTCACCTGGGGATTGACCATCACCAAAGGTCCAAGGCAGAAACGACAAAATCTTGGGATCTATCGCCAGCAACTCTTAGGTAAAGATAAGCTGATTATGCGCTGGCTTGACCATCGTGGTGGCGCGCTAGACTTTAAAGATTTTAAAGAAAAACACCCTGGCGAGCGTTATCCAGTTGTGGTCGCCTTAGGTTCAGATCCTGTGACTATTTTAGGCGCGGTTACTCCAGTTCCTGACTCTATGAGCGAATATGCCTTTGCCGGTCTTTTACGCGGTGAGCGTACCGAAGTCTGTAAAGCACTTAGCTGCGATTTAGAAGTTCCAGCCACCAGCGAGATCATCCTTGAAGGCTATATCGATCCTGATGAGATGGCAGAAGAAGGCCCTTATGGGGATCACACTGGTTACTACAACGAAACCGACCAGTTTCCGGTATTTACCGTTACCCATATCAGCCACAGAAAAGATGCCATTTATCACAGCACCTACACAGGCCGTCCACCCGATGAGCCAGCAATGTTAGGTGTGGCACTTAACGAAGTATTTGTGCCGATATTACGTAAACAGTACCCCGAAATAGTCGATTTCTATCTGCCACCCGAAGGATGCTCCTATCGCATGGCGGTGATCTCTATGCGTAAACAATATCCAGGACACGCCAAGCGGGTAATGATGGGCGCATGGTCTTTCTTGCGTCAGTTTATGTACACCAAATTTATCATCATCGTCGATGAAGACGTGAACTGTCGCGACTGGAACGATGTGATCTGGGCTATCACCACTCGCATGGATCCTAAACGCGATACTGTGATGATAGACAACACTCCTATCGACTATCTCGACTTTGCTTCTCCTGTGGCAGGTCTTGGCTCCAAAATGGGCATGGATGCAACCAACAAGTGGCCAGGCGAAACCGATCGCGAATGGGGAACCCCCATCGTCATGGATGAAACGGTAAAACAGAAAGTCGATGAGATGTGGGACGAACTGGGCATCGATGATGCACCAACCTTATAAGCCTTAGGATGATGAAATAGACCAATTTGTCCTAGTCCGCCGGCTTGAATACTTGATATAATCACTCAACTATTCATGGGAATAGTAAGCCTCCCAAGAGAGGTCAAGAAGGAAACTTAATGAACACCATTCGCTGTAAAGTAGAACATGTCACGGCCTTTAATGATGCCGTTTATCAGGTCGGATTAACGCCTGAAACCCCATTCGATTTCCAGGCCGGACAGTACCTTTGCATCGTTATGGGTGAAAAAGATAAACGCCCTTTCTCTATCGCATCGGCCCCTGGCGCACAGCAGCTTGAACTGCATATCGGCGCCGCGGTTAGCGAAAGTTATCCAATGCAAGTTGTTGAACGCTTAAAGCAAAATGACTTTATCGATATCGAAGCCCCCGGCGGTGAAGCCCATCTTCGACAAGACAGTAAACGTCCTCGTTTGATGATTGCCGGCGGTACGGGTTTCTCTTATATCAAGAGTATTATCGAGCAACAAATTGCCTTAGAACAGAAGGTGGAAACCACCTTATATTGGGGCTGTCGCAATCAAGACGCCATGTATTATGAGTCGATCGCCAGACAATGGCAGCAACAATATCCTTGGCTGCATTTTGTTCCGGTTGTCGAAGAAGCCGCAAGTGACTGGGATGGCAAACAAGCCAATCTACTCGAACAAATCAAGCAAGACTTCATCAGCCTTAACGGCTACGACATCTATATTGCAGGTCGATTCGATATGGTTGGCGCCGCGCGTGAACTATTCCGCACTATCGGCGTAGAAGAGGCGCACCTTTTCGGTGACGCTTTTGCCTTTATCAAGTAATACCTGTTTCTAAGCCCTAGTCAGCGGCTAGGGCTTAACTTCCCCACAGCCTAAACGCTTTAAATTAACCAAACCGTCAATTAGTATAGTTACATCACCTTTTACAGGCTTTAGCTAAATCATGAAACTTACCGCGCTAGAACAACCTTTATACGACCATCTTTATCGTGATATCTATCAGTTTCGCTCTACCTTCGACTTACCGATTGAAGATGCCAGCACACTCGATCACCAAGCCGATACGCTACATACATCACTTGCTATCGAAGAGCTCACCGAATTGGCCGAAGCCGATTGCCGCGTCGAGCAAGCCGATGCGATTGTCGATTCTGTCTATGTATTAATGGGACGCTTAGTACACTTAGGCGCCAAACAAGTGCAAGATAATATTGAGATCAGCTATGTGATCGATCTGCTGCTGCATGTGGCTAACAATCGCAATATCGACTTTATCCGTTGCTGGGATGAAGTACACTCAAGCAATATGAGCAAAGTGTGCCGCAACGAGCAAGAGCTGCAGGAAACCATTAGCTATTATGCTAAGCAAGGTGTCGAAATCGTTGGCAGTCAAAAGGGCGACTTTATCATCGCCAAGTGTGCCAAAGATGTCGAAATGGCAGGTAAAGTGGTTCGCCAAGGCAAGGTACTCAAGTCGGTTTATTATCGTCCGGCTGATTTAACACCTCTGGTTGAAGCCTAAATTAAAGCCCCAATAACAAGGCTCCTAACTAACTTAAGCACTCCAAGAGAGTGCTTTTTTGTGCTCGGAAGCTTAGGCTAATTTTGTGACTAATTAAGCAAAATACAATAGATGACGTGATCAAGTTAACAGCTCTTTTGTCCCAAGCTATTCTCAACACGCTTTAGGTGATTGAATGGAAAATCATTCAGAGTTATTTTCCTATTTCCGCCAGAGGTATTACCATGATCAAAAACATCGCAGCATTACTGGCCACTACCGCGCTCTTTTTCAGCACTCAAGTACTGGCTAACAGCGGCTGTGGCTTCGAAGAAAAACAAGAAGGCTTTATCGCCACTTGTAGTGAGGAGAAACAGGAAGTGATTCTAACTGGGAACGTGACAACACAAACCTTAACCGAACTTGATTGGTTTGACGAAAGTTACAATGCCTATGAGGTAGATACCGCAGCGATTGAACCGCTTAAGTCGGTTACCGAAGCGACAGAAATTGTGGTGATCATTGGGACTTGGTGTCCTGACTGCCACCGCGAAACACCACGCTTTATTCGCATCATGGAAGCGGTCAATAATCCCAATATCAAGATCACCTATATCGGGGTCGATCGTAAGAAGCAAGATCCCGAAGGTTTAGCGGCGAAATATGATTTCACTCGTATTCCAACCTTTATCGTGATGCAAAAAGGCGAAGAGATAGGCCGTATCGTCGAGCGTCCGCAGACGTCATTAGAAGTCGATTTAGTGAAAATTTTAAAATAGGCTCAATCAAAAAAGGCGCTCAATGAGCGCCTTTTTTATATCTATATCTGAAGAATATCAGCTAGTTAATTCGCCATCACCCCATCCGCTAACTGCTGTAATACACCCTCTCGTAACGCACCGCCAGACAAGTGTAATGCCTCAATTTCCAGCAGATTAAACAGCGCCAATAAAATCGCTACGCCTGCGGCAAAGGTCGGTGCTCGCTCGGTATGCAAACCTGATATATCACGCAGACTGACATCGCTTTGGCGCAGAATTTCATCTCTTAACTGACGTAACACATCAAGGGTGATCGTTTGCGACAGACCACGAGCGTTAAGTAACTCAACCACAGATTGCACCGCACCTGAAGCGCCGACGACACCATGCCACCCCAAGTTCAGCAACTGATGACGATAATCCCCAAGCTCAGTTTCAACCTGAGTTTGCGCCGCCTCGAAATCGAGTAATTGGAAAGGGAAGCTATTAAAAAATTGCTCGTTAAAGGTCACGCTGCCCATAGCCAGACTGGTCTTAAGCAACACCTTATGGCCGTCACCAATAATGAATTCGGTACTGGCGCCACCTATATCAATCACTAATCGGCGACCTTCACCTTGGGTTGTCGCCGCCATGCCTTGGTAAATCAATTCCGCTTCACGTAAACCGGAAATGATCTCTATCGGCTGACCTAAAATGGGAAGTGCTGCTGCGCAAAACGCATCGGCATTAGTAATACAACGTAGAGTAGCCGTCGCTATAACGGCAATATGGTTGCGGCTGACTTGCTCTTTATCAAGCATGTCAGCGAACATCTCCAGACAATCGATACCACGATCAAATACGGCGTCACTCAGCATGCCATCGGCACCAATGCCTTCGGCCAAACGCACCTTACGTTTGTATTTGGCCAACACCTTAGGTTTACCGGCAACACTTGTGGCCACCAGCATATTGAAACTATTTGAACCTAAAGTAATGGCCGCATAACGCGGCCCTTGAGCGGGTCGCGTCATTTAGCTGTGTCTGCGAGTCCTGTCGTGACGTCTTGGACGCGCGCCTGGACGACCACCTTGTGGCTTACCACTTCCAGAACGACCGCCGGGACGAGTGGTGTGTTTGCGATGAATGCGCACTGGTGGCGGAATATCATCGAGTAGTGCATCGCTATCATAGTTAGTGACTGGAATCGTATGCTGAATATAACCTTCAATCGCAGGTAGGTTCAGTGCATATTCTTCACAAGCAAAACTGATTGATATGCCTTTCTGACCAGCACGGCCAGTACGACCGATACGATGAACGTAATCTTCACAATCATCAGGCAGGTCGTAATTATACACATGAGACACATCAGAAATATGTAGACCACGCGCCGCAACATCGGTTGCCACTAGGATATCTAACTCGCCAGAGGTAAACTGCTCAAGAATGCGGATACGCTTTTTCTGCGGTACATCGCCGGTAAGTAGACCCACACGGTGACCATCACCTTCAAGATGTGCCCACAGGTTTTCACAGCTGTGCTTAGTGTTTGAAAATACAATCGCTTTTTCTGGCCAATCTTCTTCAATCAAGGTCAGCAGCAAGCGCATCTTCTCTTCCTGCGAAGGATAGAAAATCTCTTCGGTAATATTTTTGGAAGTCTTTTCGCTAGGCGCAATTTCCACTTTTTCAGGATCATTCATATGATCATAAGCCAGCTCTTGCACCTTCATCGACAAGGTTGCCGAGAACAACATATTCAGACGCGATTTCGCATCGGGCATACGTCTAAATAGGAAACGAATATCTTTAATAAAGCCCAAATCAAACATGCGGTCGGCTTCATCAAGCACTACGGCCTGAATCGCACTCACATTGATCACCCCTTGGCGAACGTAATCGATAATTCGCCCTGTGGTACCAATCACAATATCAACGCCGTTGTCGAGCACCTTACGCTGGACTTCATAGCTTTCACCGCCGTAAACAATGCCGACTTTCAATCCGGTATGTTTCGCAAGCAAATTAGCATCTTTGGCGATTTGAATAGCCAATTCACGGGTAGGTGCCATCACGATTGCACGTGGCTGATTGAGTTGGCGTCCTTCGGGAATAGGAGTAGAAAGCAGATGGTTAAAAGTCGCAACAAGAAAGGCTAAGGTTTTACCCGTACCAGTTTGCGCTTGGCCTGCGATATCTTTCTGCTGAAGTAAAATCGGTAATGATAATGCTTGGATTGGCGTGCAATATTCAAAGCCGCTTTCGGTTAGTGCCTGTTGGATCTCTGGATGCAGAGAAAAGTCGGCAAACTTTTGATTTGATAAATGTGTTTCGCTCATAGCGCAAGCATACCAGTTAGGGTTGCAATAAGGAACTCGATCGTTTGAAATAACGGCTATAGAAAAAACATTGCTGAAAGCCGCTACAATGTCTTGAAAAGCTAATTTCAGACCCAATATACAGGTTAAGCCATCAACAAACCAGCAATGGCACCTCAACTGGAGAACATCATGAGCGATAAAATTATTACCTTAACTGACGATAGCTTTGAGAGCGACGTAATTAAATCTGACATTCCTGTACTAGTGGATTTCTGGGCAGAATGGTGTGGTCCTTGTAAGATGATTGCCCCAATCTTAGATGATGTCGCTGACGAGTATGCTGGCAAGGTAACTATCGCTAAGCTAAACGTTGACCAAAACAATGCATCACCTGCTAAATATGGCGTACGTGGCATTCCAACACTGCTTCTTTTCAAGAACGGTGAACTGGCTGACACTAAAGTTGGCGCACTGTCTAAAACTCAACTTAAAGAGTTCATCGACGCGCAGCTGTAATGTGCTTCGATTTAGGATAAATAAGGCTGATAACCAGCTTCATTTATCCTAATAAGCTATGACATTTGTTCATAGAAGGTGACTCTCGGCACAGCTTTTCAAGTATTTGCCCCGAGAGTCGCTAAATTTCTAGACGCTTAGCACCGATAGTGCTACTTTAATAACCAGACTCTTTCTAACTAACCCACTTCTTGCTATCCGCTCGATACTCTGAAAAGCTACACATTCGTTGATCAGTGATGGCATTGTCACGTGAAAACAAGACCCACCAAGATGAATTTATCAGAATTAAAAGACACATCGATTTCAGATTTAGTACAACTCGCCCAAGATATGAAACTGGAAAATATGGCCCGTGCTCGCAAGCAGGACATTATTTTCTCAATCCTTAAAGCCCATGCAAAAAGTGGCGAAGATATCTTCGGTGGTGGTGTCTTAGAGATTTTACAAGACGGCTTTGGCTTCCTACGAAGTGCCGATGGTTCTTACCTTGCTGGCCCAGATGACATCTACGTCTCGCCAAGCCAAATCCGCCGCTTCAATATGCGCACCGGTGATACCATCTTCGGCAAGATTCGTCCCCCAAAAGAAGGCGAACGCTACTTCGCCCTACTGAAAGTCACCGAAGTTAACTTCGATAAGCCAGAAAACTCCCGCAACAAGATCCTATTTGAAAACTTAACCCCGCTACATGCTGAAGAACGTATCCGTATGGAACGCGGTAATGGTTCAACTGAAGACATTACTTCACGTATTCTGGATCTTTGTTCTCCTATCGGTAAAGGTCAACGCGGTTTGATTGTTGCACCGCCAAAAGCCGGTAAAACCCTATTGCTACAAAACATGGCGCAGAGCATCACCTACAACAATCCTGAAGTGGTGTTGATGGTACTGCTTATCGACGAACGTCCTGAAGAAGTGACCGAAATGCAGCGCATGGTTAAAGGTGAAGTGATTGCTTCCACCTTCGATGAACCCGCTAGCCGTCACGTTCAAGTTGCTGAAATGGTAATTGAAAAAGCCAAGCGTCTAGTTGAACACAAGAAAGATGTGGTCATTTTACTCGACTCTATCACTCGTCTAGCGCGCGCATACAACACTGTTATCCCATCATCGGGTAAAGTACTGACTGGTGGTGTCGATGCGAACGCCTTACACCGTCCTAAGCGTTTCTTCGGTGCTGCACGTAACATCGAAAATGGCGGTAGCTTAACCATTATCGCGACAGCACTTGTCGATACCGGCTCTAAGATGGATGAAGTGATTTACGAAGAATTTAAAGGTACGGGTAACCAAGAACTGCACCTTTCACGTAAAGCTGCAGAGAAGCGTGTTTTCCCAGCAATTGACTTCAACCGTTCTGGTACTCGTCGCGAAGAAAAACTCACTACGCCAGATGAACTCCAGAAGATGTGGATCCTACGTAAGATACTTAATCCAATGGACGAAGTCAGCGGTATGGAGTTCCTTATCGACAAACTGGCAATGACTAAGACCAATGAAGAGTTCTTCACTGCGATGAAGCGCGCTAAGAGCTAATCTCGCCATATAGACACTTATCAAAATGCCGCTATTGATAGCGGCATTTTTGTATCTGTATTGCGCCACATTGATTCGGTATTAGAGTTGCAAGTCTCACATCCGTTGTTGGCAGAGTTGACGTAGGTGTTCTCGCAGCAATATAACTAACGGTGTGACATGCTGTCGTCCTGGACATACTAAATACAGATCTGCAGCTTCACCAGTGTACTGGGTCAACATAGGCGTTAAACTTCCCGTGGCAAGATCGTCGGCTAAATCGATGGCCGACTTATAAACCACGCCCTTACCCGCTAAAGCCCATTTACGTGCCACTTCCGCATCATTACACATTCGATTTCCCGAAACCCTCACCTTATGAGGCTGGCCATCAAGATAAAATTGCCACTGATCATGGGTGCGATCATCTAACTTAAAAAACAAACAATTATGCTGACTCAATTCACTAAGCTGAGTCACTTTCCCATGTTTAGCAATATAGTCGGGCGAGGCGCAGAGTACTCGTGGTGCCGAGCAAATTTTAAAAGCCACTAAGTTCGAATCTTTCGGCGTACCAGTGCGCAGTGCGACATCAATTTTATCGTGATAGAAATCGGTAATGCTGTCAGCCAGATGTAACCTCAGTTGCAGTTGCGGATGCTCATCCATCAATAAATCCAGCCAAGACAACACAAAATTACGTCCTGCATCGGATGGTAAAGCAATACTCAACTTACCTGAGATTTGCGCCTTGGCACTGGCCAGAGCCTGCTCTCCTAAACGCAGATCGTCTAAGGCGCTACGACAATAACTAAGATAATGCTCTCCAGGCTGTGACAAGCGTAAACTTCGGGTACTGCGGATAAACAACACAGTATCGAGTTGTTTCTCCAAACGCTTTAATCCTGCACTGGCTACTGCAGTGGATATTTCCAACTCGGCAGCCGCCGCGGTTAGGCTGCCGCAATCGGCTACACGCACAAAGAGGATTAAATCATTCAACTGCATCAAAAGTGTCCCAAAGTGTTCCTATAATATGCATCATATTCTGACATCCATTATTATCAAAATATTTTTGACAAACTAACAAGCATTACCTGGTTTTTATTTTACTCAATCTAGACCACAATCGAGCTATAGCATCATTTATTTCACATAGACTTGTTGAGAGGTAACGAATCATGAAAGCAATTGGATACACCATTCCCGGCTCTATCGATGCACCGCAGGCATTAGTCGATATCGACTTGCCCATGCCAAAAGCCGCTGGCCATGATCTTCTCGTTGAAGTTAAAGCTATTGCTGCAAACCCTGTCGATACTAAGGTCAGAAAATCAAGCGCACCAACTGAAGGTGAATACAAAGTCTTAGGTTATGATGCCGTTGGAGTTGTCACCGCTGTTGGTGATCAAGTCAGTCTGTTTCAAGTAGGAGATGAAGTCTGGTATGCCGGCGATATTACCCGCAGTGGTAGCAATGCCGAATATCAATTAGTGGATGAACGTATCGTTGGGCACAAACCCAAATCGCTCTCATTTGCTGATGCCGCCGCCCTGCCTTTAACTGGTATCACCGCTTGGGAACTGCTGTTTGATCGCTTGCAATTACCTCAAGATGGCTCGGCAACCGATGCTCGTGTCTTGATCATCGGCGCCGCTGGCGGTGTTGGCTCTATCATTACCCAACTGGCTAGCAAACTCACTGGCGCCACCGTTATTGGAACCGCCTCAAGAGCACAAACCGCCGATTGGGTAAAAGAGTTGGGTGCCGATGTCGTGATTAATCACCACCAGCCTTTAAGCCAAGAACTAGCTAAGCAACAGATTGCCGATGTCACCCATGTGATCAGTCTGACTCATACTGATCAACACTTCGATGAAATCGTCGAAATTTTACGTCCTCAAGGCAAGATAGCCCTGATTGATGATCCTAAAGAGCCGCTGGATATCATGAAACTCAAACGTAAGAGCCTCTCACTACATTGGGAGTTGATGTTCACTCGCTCTATGTTCCAAACCCAAGATATGATTAAGCAACATCAACTGCTCGACACCTTAGCCGAACTGGTCGATGCCGGTAAAATTAAAACCACGGTTGGAGAACATTACGGCCAAATTAACGCAGCCAATTTGATCCGCGCCCACAAAACCAGTGAGACTAATACCACCATAGGTAAGATGGTGCTAGAAGGCTTCTAAACACCATATAACACAAAAGATAGCCACTGGTTTATCATGCTTTAGTTATTGGGGGCTCCTCAAACAAAAAGCCTGCAATTGCAGGCTTTTTATGTTCAACATGGATAACGGTTTATAGCAAGGTCACGTCTTATAGCAAGGTAACGGCCATCTTACGGCGCAGATAAGCGATCTGCTGCATATGTGGTAAATCTTTCGGACAATTATCCTGACAACCCAATAGCGTCATACAACCAAATACGCCATCTTGATTACCAATCACATGATAGAAGTCCTCGGCGCTACGGGCATCACGACTATCGAGCTCGAAGCGAGCAATTTTCATCATGCCTACCGCACCAACGAAAGTATCGCGCATCTGCTTGGTAGCACATGCAGAGACACACACACCACATTCAACACAGCGCTCTAGTTCATATAAACGCGCCGCCTCTTCCGGTGCCATTGGCGCCTCAATACGGTGAATATCCACCTCATCGGTTTTAGGATGAAGCCACAGCTTTAAACGCTCGGCAAGTTCACGCATAAACTTACCTGTATTGACCGACAGATCACCAATTAACTCAAAACCCGGTAGCGGCATTAAGGTTATTTCAGCGTCAGGGTATTTACTGGTTAAGGTTCGGCAAGCCAATGTTGGCATACCATTGATCACCATGGCGCAACTGCCGCAGATACCTGCACGACAGACAAAATCAAACTGCAATGAAGGATCTTGTTGTTCCCGCAGCATATTCAGCGCGATAAATACCGTCATCCCAGGGGCTTCTTCAAGTTGGTATTTAACCATCTTGGGCTTATCGCCAGGCTCTTGCGGGTCATAGCGGAAAATATTAAAGGTTAAAGTACGACCCTGACTCATTTGGTTTCATCTCCACAACACTGACTATTGCTAAGCGGTTTATCATGCAAACGCTCATTACGCGCTTGCAGTGAAGGTGGCACCTCGAAAGGCATCAGCGCATGCTGACGTTCATGGCGGTCGGCATCGTCAGCTAACCCAGCCAAAATGTCGGTGATCTGCTGTTGGCGCTTCTCGGTATCAGGATGCTCAATCGCATTATTGATCCCGTAACCACGATACCCCGGCGGCAATTCCATCTTCATAACATCTAACTGTTCATAATCCAATTCTGGCAAAGTGGCATCTTCACTTGGCCAGCTTGATAACGTTCGGTTTAACCAGTCTTTATCGTTACGCTGCGGATAATCTTCACGCGCATGAGCGCCGCGACTCTCGGTTCGCGCTTCTGCGCCGCACGCTACTGTGAGTGCCACTTTAAGCATCCGCTTAACTCGCAGCGCTTCAACTAACTCAGGATTGGCATGACGCTTCTTACAGCGCAAGCCCAGGTTACGAGAGCGTACAAGCAGGGCTTCTAGTTCACTGATGGCCTTTTTCAGTTCAGGGCCATTACGGAAAATCCCCACGTAATCCATCATGATGCGTTGCATCTCAAGTTTGATGGTAAACGCAGACTCTTTGCCGTCACCCTCAATCAATTGATCGATTTCACTGCCAACTTTGGCAACAAACTTCTCAACCAGTTGTGTGTCGATCTCTAAACTGGCTTGCTCACAGAAATCGGCCACATATTTACCGATGATCATGCCGCCCACAACTGTTTCAGCCAGCGAGTTGCCACCAAGACGGTTAAAGCCGTGCATGTCCCAACAGGCCGCCTCACCGACACTAAACAGACCTTTAAGCTGAGGGCTTTGCCCTTTAGCATCGGTACGAATCCCGCCCATAGAATAATGTTGAGTGGGACGCACAGGGATCCAATCTGTAGCCGGATCGATACCTAAGAAGTTCTCACAGATCTCTTTAACTTCACGCAAGTTAGTTTCGACGTGTTTACGCCCAAGTAACGTGATATCCAGCCACAGGTGTGGCCCATAAGGACTATCGACCCCTTTGCCTTTACGAATATGCTCTGTCATACGACGTGACACCACATCTCGCGAAGCTAATTCTTTCTTTTCAGGCTCATAATCGGGCATGAAACGATGACCATCTTTATCTCGCAGCAAGCCACCATCACCACGACAACCTTCTGTGGTAAGAATACCGACAGGCACTATGGCAGTGGGGTGGAACTGTACCGCTTCCATATTACCTAGCTTAGCCACGCCGGTTTCCAGCGCCAGAGCTTGACCTATGCCTTCACAAATAATGGCATTGGTTGATACTTCATACAGACGACCATAACCGCCAGTGGCAATGGTGGTCGATTTACCAATATAGGCACGCAGCTCACCGGTAATTAGGCAGCGAGCCACCACACCATGACAACGCTCACCATCGTGGATCAATGCCAAGGCTTCAACACGTTCATGCACCGGAATGTCCAACGATATGGCTTTGTTGTCCACCGCATATAGCAGTGAATGACCGGTACCATCTGCGGTATAACAGGTGCGCCATTTCTTAGTGCCACCAAAATCACGGGCATTAATCAAACCATGAGCCGCTTCGGCTTCTTCAATGGTAACTTTCTCGGCATTCACCACCACTTCACGCTGACCTTTAGTCACTCGCGTCCAAGGCACGCCCCAGTTAGCTAATTCTCGTACCGCCTTGGGTGCACAATGGGCAAACATCCGGGCTACTTCTTGATCGCAGCCCCAATCGGAGCCTTTTACCGTATCTTGAAAATGGATATCTTCATCATCACCCATCCCCTTGACGGTATTGCCCAGACTGGCTTGCATCCCCCCTTGTGCCGCAGCAGAGTGCGAACGTTTCGCCGGAATAAGCGACAATACAACTGTATCTAAACCACGCTCTTTTGAGGCGATGGCAACCCTTAAGCCCGCAAGCCCAGCGCCAACCACGAGAGAATCGGTATATATCAGTTTCACACTTGCTCCTTAACGAACAGATAGACTTGCCTGAGTGAATGAGTCCAAGCTCACTGGGACTCCACCCACAGAATCATTTAATTAGATTGATTTATATCTAACACACAGATTAATTTGGTGAATATGGCGTAATAGGCAGAGGTAACTCACTACCGATGATTAAATAAGCACTAAGGCTCAATAGGCCTATCACCAGCAAATAGACAATCAGCACCTTAGCCACTTTACGTAAACCATTACGATTAGCTATGAAACCCCATTTCACCGCCACACGATAAAGTCCAAACATGGCATGAACCACCACAGCCGGTAATAACAAGGCATACAATAACCAAGCATTGGCGTGATACACACGCTCGGCAGATAAATGAGGACCAATTTCTGGATTAGTGATCATGGTAAAGATATGCACTGGCGCTAAGAAGAACAGAATGAAGCCTGTCACCATCTGCCAGAACCAAAGATTGGTGTCTTTATGATTAATCACTTGCATATTACGACGCAGTGCACGCCACTGACCGAGCTGAGCCGGAAAACGGCGAAGTGCCATCGCCGCATGCAGTACAACCACAAATAAAATAAAAGCTGAAAAGAGCTGAGTAAGAATTGGCATACCATGGCCAGAACTCGTAAACATGCCGCCTTCGAGAAATTGCGCTACACGATAAAAGGCCTCTTTGCCTAATAGTATGCTCGACTCGAAATGTAGGTGTGCTAGTAGAAAAAAGCCAAGTAAAACTCCGGTAGCACTCTGCACTGTATCAGCCCTTGCTGACCACGGACTACTGAGTGGAGCATAATGAATTGCTTGTTGCTGACTGCGTTTATCGTTCATCTTTTCTTTAGCGCCTAATATCGGGATCTACACCATAGCAGTATGTACTGCTCTTCAAATCCTGCCACAATCAAAGCGTGATCCAGCTCACCCAGAAGTCCGTCAACCTTTGATAAGCGTCACAAACAAACCTAAAAAAAGAAACAAAGGTAATACCAGTTAACCAATATTAATCATACATTTAAACGATCATTTCAAACAAGATGGTTAAATTAGCTTTATCAATATAAGCTATTGAATCGATAATTTAATTTGTCGATTTTATGATCTCCATTTCAGAACATTGTGCCTTTAAGCCACACCATGGTTTACAATAACGCCATTATTGACTTGAGAGAGAAGATCCCATGGCTTGGATCCAGTTAAAACTTGATACCGACAATCAACACGCAGAAACATTAAGCGACCTGCTTATGGAGTTTGGCGCCCTATCGATCACCTACGAAGATGGTAAAGACACCCCTATCTACGAACCTAACTTAGGTGAAACACCGCTGTGGAATCACACGGTACTGACAGCACTATTTGAAGCCGATTATGACCTTGCGCCTATTGTCGAAATGCTCAAACTACAACCTTATTTAGGTGCAGACTTCAGCCATAAAATTGAGCAGGTCGAAGACAAAGATTGGGAGCGGGAATGGATGGATAACTTCCACCCGATTCAGTTTGGTAATCGTCTATGGATCTGCCCAAGCTGGCGTGAAGTCCCTGACCCACAAGCGGTCAATGTCATGCTAGACCCTGGCCTTGCTTTCGGTACCGGAACCCACCCAACAACCGCATTGTGTCTCGAGTGGCTCGACGGGCTCGATCTGAGCGACAAAGAAGTGATCGACTTTGGCTGTGGTTCAGGCATTCTTGCCATTGCCGCGATTAAGCTTGGTGCAGGTAAAGTCACAGGGATCGACATCGACTATCAAGCCATTGATGCCTCTAAAGCCAACGCAGAACGCAACGGCGTTGCCGATAAGCTGGCATTATATCTTCCAGAAGAACAGCCTGCTGACCTAATGGCCGAAGTCTTAGTGGCCAATATCCTCGCAGGCCCACTACGCGAACTAGCCCCACTGATCGCTGAAAAAGTGCAACCCGGTGGCTTACTGGCACTATCTGGCCTGTTAAAAGAACAAGCCGACGAAATTTGCCAACATTACAACCAATGGTTTGACATGGACGCACCTGCTCACAAAGAGGAATGGAGCCGCTTGACAGGGGTACGTAAATCACGTTAATAGCCAGCGGCTCTAGGCCGCTGTTGACTTCTCACCTTTCAAAAGTCAAGTAAAAAAGTTTCATTCTGGTCATTTATTGGCCTTTTCAGCGGCGTGAAAAAGGCGTACTATAGCGCCCCTTTGAAGCGCAAGGTGTGATTGATAAATGCAGATTGGACCCTATCAACTGAAAAATCAGCTGATCGTGGCACCCATGGCAGGCGTCACCGACCAGCCCTTTAGAAATCTCTGCCTACGCTATGGCGCAGCCCTAGCCGTTTCGGAGATGCTTTCATCAAATCCTGAAGTCTGGGATAGCGATAAAAGCCGCCAGCGGATGACACACGCAGGTGAAAATGGGATTCGCTCAGTACAAATTGCAGGAGCCGACCCAGATATGATGGCTCACGCCGCCGTTGTCAACGTACAACAAGGGGCGCAGATCATCGATATCAATATGGGTTGTCCAGCAAAGAAAGTGAATAAGAAGCTAGCAGGGTCTGCGTTACTACAGCATCCAGAGCAGGTAAAAGCGATTTTACAAGCTGTGGTTGCCGCAGTTGAAGTCCCGGTTACACTGAAAATTCGCACAGGATGGGCACCTGAACATCGTAATGGTGTTGAAATAGCTCAAATAGCACAAGATTGTGGCATCGCCTCATTAGCCGTTCATGGACGGACGAGACAATGCATGTACAAAGGCGAAGCCGAGTACGACACGATTGCCGCTATTAAACAAAATGTCTCTATTCCTGTCGTGGCAAACGGAGACATCTGCACCCCAGAGAAAGCACGTTTCGTGCTGGATCAAACCGGCGCAGATGCCATCATGATTGGAAGAGGCGCTCAAGGAAGACCTTGGGTATTTCGAGAGATCCAACATTACTTGGAAACAGGTAATAAGCTAGCGCCCATTGAAGTGGACGAAAAGCGTCAAGTGATGCTGGAACACCTCAAAGACTTATATGCATTGTATGGCGAATACAAAGGTTTACGTATCGCCAGAAAGCATGTTGGATGGTATCTCGACCAAGACGCGCAGAGACCATTTAGAGCCGACTTCAATCGGCTAGAAACTGTTGAAGAACAATGTTCCATGTTGGAACGTTATTTTGATGAATTAGTAAAGAATTAATAAAGAGCAGAATACGAATGTTTGATCAGACAACTCAACCAGAAGCTCATCAGCTTACCGTAGGCAAAATCGAAACCGCTAACGGCACAATCAAGCCTCAATTACTTCGTGACGCTGTAAAGCGCGCCGTAACTAACTTTTTCGCTCAAATGGACGGCCAAGAAGCTGAAGAAGTGTATGAAATGGTGTTAAGTGAAGTGGAAGCACCTCTACTAGATATCATCATGCAGCACACTCGTGGCAACCAAACTCGCGCTGCCAACATGCTAGGTATCAACCGTGGTACACTACGCAAGAAATTGAAAAAGTATGGCATGAACTAAGAATCAATTTTAGTCTGTTGTATTAAAACGGGTTTTCCAGAAATGGGAACCCGTTTTTTGTTAAAATGTCCCCCCATATGTCCCCCGTTGTTTTGTTGCACACCTTCACAGCACCGTAAATCCCCCCATTTGCCTTAGCAATAGCACAGAACCTTTAGCTAATTGCTAGAGACGATATTCAAACCTTGGCCAAAATCAAACAGACATCCAAGCCAGATGCAGTAATTCATCGATGCTGGTTAATTGAATATGAGGCAATAAACCTGCGCCATGAGCTTCAGGAGCTCTAGCTACGGCAGGATTTAACCACGCCGCCTGACAACCGGCTCGACGGGCACCTTGGACATCGGCGCGATAACTGTCACCCACATGTAATAGCTGCTCGCGGCTTATCTGTAA
Source organism: Shewanella sp. Isolate11 (assembly GCF_022398315.1). Taxonomy (GTDB): domain Bacteria; phylum Pseudomonadota; class Gammaproteobacteria; order Enterobacterales; family Shewanellaceae; genus Shewanella. Next base: position 116,142 of record NZ_JAKEVF010000001.1, on the reverse strand, counting down.
TCGAGATATGGCTTGTTCAAATAGATCGGCATAAGGCTTCATTCGCAGTCCATTTCCCGGATGCAATACAAATTCTAAAGCATCACCTAAACCAATCCGAGCGGCATCGACATTACCATTGGTGATCCCAATAAGTCTAAAATGCTGTGACAACTGTTTCAGTGTGGCTAACACTTGCGGCGGCACGCTAAAGTCGGAGCGATAATGCAGAAAATGTTGTAGCCCTTGCTCTGCACCCGATGTAGCCTCATCGGTTGAATATCCTAATTGGCTTAAGCCCTGAATTAACGTCGCCTTGCGAGCAGCACTGGTATCATGGCCTAGACTAGGTGTGTGTTTTATCAATTGCTGCTTCAGGGCTAACCAATCTTGTGTTTGCCACATAGCGCTCTTAGGAAACTGTTTAGCCAGCCAGAGCTGTAGCTGACGTTCGGCATTAATGATATTGCCACGGTTGTCATACAGAGTGTCGTCAAGATCGAAACTAATCACCGTGATTGGCTTTGGCTTAATCGCAATTCTAACCATTGCCACCTCGCTTCTTGGCTCTGGGATGGGCGCCGTCATACACCTTAGCTAAATGTTGGAAATCTAAACTGGTATAGACTTGAGTGGTGGATAAATTGGCATGACCTAAGAGCTCTTGCACCGCGCGCAAATCGCTACTGGACTCAAGCATATGAGTCGCAAAAGAGTGACGTAATTTATGCGGATGCACATGCATACTCAGCCCTTGTTCCTGGCCCCATTTATTAAGCCTGGCTTGAATAGAACGGTGTGCCAAACGCTTGCCTTTTGCCGTGACAAACAGGGCATCATCTTCACAACTAAAACCACGACGAATATCCAACCAGCGCTTAATCGCGTCGATAGCCAGAGTGCCAATGGGAACAATACGCTCTTTACTGCCCTTCCCCATCACCTTCACTTGATGTTCACCAAATTGAATATCTGAGATGTTAAGGGCGGCTAATTCAGCCAAACGTAAACCAGAAGAGTAAAACAGCTCCATGATTGCCATATCACGCATCGCCAGAGGCGAATCATCATCGATAGATAACAGATGAGTAACTGAATCGAGATCCATATTTTTCGGCAACGGCTTAGCACGTTTCGGCGCACTTAAACCGATAGTGGGATCGAGGGTGATCAAACGTTCTTGCAGTAGATATTGGCAAAATTGCTTTAATGCCGACAAACACAAAGCGATAGAACGAGCACCTAATCCTCGCCGATGGAGCTTGCTCAGCACGGCTTGAAGATAATCGCTATTGACCTTGTGCCAACCTAAATTGTCGGGTAAAAGCTCACTAACTCTCTGTAGCTCAAACCGGTAATTACGTACAGTATGGGGAGACAACTGGCGCTCTGAAGCCAGATAATGTTCAAAGCGCTTGAGCCAGTCTGCACTCTTCATTGGGTTATAGCTTAGGTAGAAGGTGGTCGAGTAACTGCTTGAGTTGATCTAATAACAAGTTGTCCATATCAGGATGAAAGTGGATAGGATCATCACTGGCAATCGCGAAGATCACTTGGCCACATTCATTTGATAATCGTGATAACGCTACTGAGCCGACTTCGCTACCAAAAAGGCGTTTCGACTCCTTCTGAGTTAAACGGCCAAAATAGTAACCCGGCTTTAAGCGCTCACTCCATATATGAGATAGATCGCTATCGATATCATGTACTGTGATTAAGCGAACATGTGAAAACTGAAACTGTTGTTTCAACTCGGTAGACAGGGTTTGACGCAGTTCGCCAAGATCTTCGGCTTGCAATAACTTCAGTGATAACGCCGAGTTAAACATGAAGATTTTTTCGTTACGTGAAGCCATGCCTAGTAAGGAGGTGATCTCCTCTTCTAACTGAGCCACACGACCACGCAGCATCTCTTGCTTACGTTCAACCAAAGACACCACGCCACGTTCTGCATGAGGAATACGCATGGCTAACAACAACTCTGGATAACGACTAAAAAAGTCTGGGTTATCCAGCAGATACTCTCGAATTAATATCTCGTCAAATGGCAGGGGTGTTTTTTTATTTATGGCATCATTCATTGCTGTATCTGTCCATCATATACATGTTCTGCCGGCCCGGTCATCCAGAGGGGCTTGCCTTCGCCTTCCCAGTTAATGGTCAAAGTACCACCGGGAAGATCGACTCTAACTTGTTGATCTAATTTACCTTGCAATAGGCCTACAGCCATCGCCGCACATGCACCACTACCACAGGCTAAGGTTTCGGCCGCACCACGTTCATAGACCCGCAGTTTAATGTGGCCACGATTAATCACCTGCATAAAGCCAACATTCACCCCTTTAGGAAAACGTTCATGGTTAGTTAATAACGCACCGACGTTTTCTACATCAGCCGTCTCGACATCTTCGACATCGAGTACGCAATGAGGATTACCCATAGAGACCGCTCCGCATAAGTAGGTACTTACACCGGCGATATCTTGGGCTTGCAGTAAATAGGTTTTTTCCGCTTTTTTAGCAGCAAAAGGAATACGGTTAGGCTCTAAAATGGGTACGCCCATGTTCACCGTCACATTGCCATCACGCTCTAAACGTAAAGTCATTTTACCTGACGAGGTACTGACCTTAATTTTTTGTTTGTTAGTCAATCCTTTATTACGGACAAAACGAGCAAAACAGCGCGCACCATTTCCGCACTGCTCAACTTCGCTGCCGTCGGCATTGAAAATACGATAATGGAAATCCAACTCAGGATCGTATGGCGCTTCAACCAATAATAATTGATCAAAGCCTATCCCAAAGTTTCGATCGGCTAATCGCTTTATCTGCTCAGGCGAAAAGTACACATTTTGTGTCACGCCATCGACCACCATAAAGTCGTTGCCTAGACCATGCATCTTGGTGAATTGGATCAAAAACGTCTTCCTTAAAATAACTAACTAAACACAGGTTACGGCAGTAACTGCTCGCCTTGCCATAGTTGCGCTACAGTTTCTCGCGCTCTCACCAAATAGTGCTTGTCTTTATCTACCATGACTTCTGCCACTCGAGGACGAGAATTGTAGTTAGATGACATAGTAAAACCATAGGCACCAGAAGAACGAACCGCAAGCAAATCATTAGCTTGCAGGTTTAACATTCTGTCTTTACCTAAGAAATCACCGGTTTCGCAGACAGGACCGACAATATCGTAGTTCAGCGTCGAACCTTCTCGTGGCTGCACAGGAATAATATTTTGCCAAGCGCTATACAGTGATGGGCGGATCAGATCATTCATCGCACCGTCAACGAGAGCAAAGTTCTTATCGCTATTTTGCTTGAGATACAAAACCTGAGTCACGAAAATACCCGCATTCGCGGCAATCGCTCGACCCGGTTCAAAAATCAGTTTTAAATCACGGCCAGCTAACTTTTCAACCAAAGCCGCGGCGTAAACACTTGGTTGGGGAGGCTGTTCATCATCATAAGTCACACCTAAACCCCCACCAACGTCGAGATGAGAAATCGTCACCCCTTGCTCAGCTAAGCGGTCAATCAAACCTAGCATACGCTCCATGGCATCGAGGAAAGGTTGAATTTCAGTTAACTGCGAGCCGATATGACAATCTGCTCCTTTTACGCTCAATCCTGGTAACTCATCAGCTCGCAGGAAGATGCGCTCAGCTTCTTCCATGGCGATACCAAATTTATTCTCTTTCAAGCCTGTTGAAATATATGGATGAGTGCCTGCATCTACATCGGGATTTACACGCAGTGAAACGGGTGCCACTTTCCCCATGCGCGAAGCCACTAGATTCAGTTGTTCAAGCTCAGCTTCCGATTCAACATTAAAGCAGTAAATACCAATCTCAAGCGCCATTTCCATTTCTTGGACTGTTTTACCCACACCAGAGAAGACTACTTTACTAGGATCACCTCCCGCTTCGATAACGCGCGCTAATTCGCCACCAGAAACAATATCGAAACCGCTGCCGAGTCGAGCCAAAACATTTAATACCGCAAGGTTTGAGTTGGCTTTAACTGCATAACAGATCAGATGTGGGTGCTCACCAACAGCATTGTCAAACGCATGCCAATGTCGCTCTAAAGTTGCACGAGAGTAGATATAGAGAGGAGTACCATAAGTCTCAGCTAAATCAGCAACTTTGCACTGCTCAGCATGTAATTCATCATTTTGGTATAAAAAATAATCCACTCTATTGTTCCTTTTTGTTTGTTGTTGTCGACTGTTGAACTGGCGCTTCTGCGGGTTGCTGTGATTGATTATTTTCTATTTCGGGAGACTTGTATAGCGGCCCTTTTTGGCCGCAAGCCGCCATGGATAGGCACCCTAGCAGCACAAGCGAAATCAGCTTCATCTTTTTCAACATCAGACATTCCGGAATTTTAAATTAATCGAGGCTGCACTTGGCAGCCATCTGTGTGCTATTTATCACAGGGATAACCTTGATATAACTGTCATTAATAACGGTTGGGCTATCGAGATATGCGCGCAGCTGTTAACAACAAAAATCGTTTTTTTATCAAAACAGCATAAAAATTGGCATAACAGGCTAAAAGATTAAGTTTAGTCGATTAATAATCGCCTGTTCATCACCCTTTAGCAAAATATCCATATCAGCTGGTATCAGCTCGCGCACCTATGAATTAAGCATAAATCTTGATTCGTACGATGGTTGCAGAGATAGACACAAAACGTCAAGTAGATATCATGCTAATTCATGCCATTTTAGCTATTTTTATCAGTTGATAAAAATCGATGGAGCATCGGCAGCCCCATTGTTACTATATTCATTATCAACTCTTTGCAATTTAAGGATAGCTGTCATGGCAATGACCGACTCTGAATACCATAAGCTCGCTGATGAAATGTTTTCGGCAATTGAAGATGCCATCGAGAGCGCTATCGATGATCAAGATGCCGATATCGATATCGATGCCTCTGGTAATGTTTTACAACTTGAGTTTCAAGACCGTTCAAAGATCGTGATCAATAAACAGGAGCCACTACATCAAATTTGGGTAGCAACTCAATTTGGTGGCTATCATTTTGCTTATGTTGATAGTAAATGGATTGATGAGCGCGGTAATGCCGGTGAGTTTATGCCCTTCGTGATCGATTCGATTAAACGCCAAAGTGGTGTGGTTCTAAGTTTATAAATCAGCCATCACTGTCGATGCGGTAACTAAAACTCAGTTGCCGCTTCATCGACATTCACACCAAATGGCTGCGCCTGCAACTTGCCTTCAACGCGAATTAATCTAAAAAATTGTGGCAAATTAAAACGCTGCTTTTCAAGATAAGATTCAGAAAATGCATGGTGATGACTCACCTGACTCACCAACTCTTCAAGATTATTCCCCGGCTGAACATAATGATTTACCTCGTTGTGCTCGTCTAATACAAACACATCTATACCTTCAGGGCGTTGACGCAAAAAATATTGCACCGCACCAATAGCAGCATATTCTTGGATCACTTGAGGAATTTTACTAAAGGGATCATTACCTAAATCAGGCCTTGGTAGCTCCAATACTTGCTTCTTAGATAGCTTTTGATAAAAAGCGTTGGCATCGCTCAAGTCTTGATAAATCATCCCTTTTGAGTTGAAAAACAACCCATACCTCACCTTTCCAACTTGAAGTGGATGCACCATGGTCGATGAACTTTGTGCCTTAATACTCAGCACATTCGCTCTGTCTATCAGTTGCTTCACCGCGCGTTCAAATTGTGTGCTTAAACGCGTGGAACAACTCACGACATCGACCTGAACTTTATCTTGCGCCCTTTGCATCCCCGGAGTGATATACACCAAGGCATTTAAAATCGCTTCCTCACCATCGAAATGATGACAATGCCATTCACCCCAACTGTTTTGACAGATCACATCTAAAGACTGCAGCATGTTTTTTTTCTGACTTCCCAGAGAAAACACATTGGCATTGATGTAATCAATCATAATCTCTTGGCCTTGCCAGGCATCGGTAGGATCGCTATTAAAGTTAATCAGCACCACTAGCTTCTTAAAATGCCAAGGCTGACATAAATTCAGTTTCGATGGACACCAATCATTGTGTTGTAATAGGTATGGCAGACGGCGGGCAGCCTTGGTTAATTGTTTGGTGCGCGCGGTTTTTCCACCAAAGTCGTACCACTGAGTGGTCGCGGTGGAGACACCATTAAGTGTTGCCCATACCAGTAATTTTGCTTTGCTGCGTGAATGAAATACAGCCCGATTACCTATAAAATTTTTCGGTTCCGGCTGACAACGATAAAGATAAAACTCCTCAGTATTATGGCTGTAAATCACCGTTAAATAGGCCTCGGCAATTGAATGACTCCAGAGTCGATTTAGACTAATGATCTGATTATCATCGTCACTAAAATAGGTGTGCAGTTTTCGAGTTAGTAAACCCAGTTCGGAAATCTTAAGCTTTTCACTCAGTTTATTTTCCGCCGCAAAATGCAGTAATGTTTGATAACTACCAAGCATCAATTCGTTAAGTTGCTCGTTGAACCATTGCAATTGACCACAATGCCAGTCGGCACATTTATCTAAGGTACTTAATAAGTTATCTGACCACCCCCAGCGTTCCACTAAGTGGCGTAATTTAAAGTATCGCCAATCTTGGGGATGATCGGTAGCGGTAAGCCGAATACCACATTTCAGATAAAAACAGCGACGAATAATCTCTAAACGGCGGAGATCATTTTTTTGCTCAAGATAGCGCTCAATTGACTGATACAACAAATAATAAGCATCATTAAACGCAGAGAAATCCCCTTCGAGGGTGCATTGCCAAACCTGACTACTCACAAGCTCGGTGTTAGGATAACTACTGGCATAAGCTTCCAGTAACAATACCTTAAGTAACGCTTTATGAGGTTTATCGAGCCCTTTATAGAGCTGCCACAGCGAGGCGCCAAAATATTCACTGGCAGCTAGATTACGCACATCACCTAAAAACAGATGGGTTGCAGGTGTCGCCGCTTCGGGCCACCAAGCAATCGGCTTACCCGCGAGGCAAATATGGCTACGATAAAACTCTTCAAGCAATAGCCAATGCTGCGCGCTACCACTGTTTTCACAGCCCATGCTAGAACCCAAATCATCACAATCGCCGTCGGCAGCAAGAAATTGCTTCGGATGAACTAGATAGATATTGACCTCAAGATCATGCTGTTCAAACCATGAGGTTAGCAAGTTGGATTTTTGCTGTAAGGCGATGACTTCACCGCGAGTTAACTCTGCATCGTAGATCACCCAAACATCGATATCACTTCTGGGATTTTGACCAAATGTGGCCGTACTACCCATAGAGTAAACGCCTAAAATGGCTTGCTGTTGCGAATTTGTCGCAGATGGCGGATCGAGTCGAAGGATATTGCAGGCTTCTGTGGCTTTGCTGTCGGCAACATAATCCACCACTCCAGAGGGCGTCATTGGGCTGTTATAGCCGGGATAACCAGAGCGGTGATAATGAAATAATAGTGGAATCAACGTAAAAAGATGGCGTTGCAGCGGCGTTAATATCGCCTGAGCCCGCGCTAAACGGATCCGGTTTAAGCGCTCAGCAGTTTCGATAAAATGCTCTTGCTCACTCAATGTAATCATGCCTAATCACAAACCATCTTGTTTAAACATGCTAACATCAAAATCACAAACAGCAAGCAAATGGGATGTAGATCACACTTTTTAATGAGTAATGACGCTGTGATAAATGGGTACACTTCAAAGAATCGGAAGCGCTTTCTTACATAAGATGAAAACCAATGTTAGCATTAGCGCAACTATGGCCTCTGATGGAATATCGAGCATGTCTCAAAACGTCATTCGTATCGCAACACGTAAAAGTCCACTCGCAATGTGGCAAGCTGAATTTGTTAAAGCTGAACTAGAAAATGCCCATCCAGGATTAGTCGTCGAATTGCTACCTATGAGCACGAAAGGCGATGTCATCTTAGACACGCCATTAGCTAAAGTCGGCGGTAAAGGTTTGTTTGTTAAAGAGCTTGAAGTTGCCATGCTTGAAAACCAAGCAGACATCGCAGTGCATTCAATGAAAGATGTTCCAGTAGATTTTCCTGAAGGTTTAGGCCTGCAAGTGATCTGTGAGCGTGAAGACCCTCGCGATGCATTTGTCTCTAACACCTACAAAACTATCGACGAACTTCCTCATGGTGCGATTGTAGGAACCTCAAGTTTACGTCGCCAATGCCAAATCCGTGCGGCTCGTCCTGACTTAGAAATTCGCGATCTTCGCGGCAACGTCGGCACACGTTTAGGTAAACTCGATGCCGGAATCTACGATGCCATTATTCTTGCAGCTGCAGGTCTAAAACGCCTTAAGCTTGAAGAGCGTATCGCCAGCTTTATTTCAGCCGAAGACTCTTTACCAGCCAATGGTCAAGGTGCTGTAGGTATTGAATGTCGTACCGATGATGAGCGTGTTAAAACATTATTGGCTCCACTTGAGCATACTGAAACACGTTATCGCGTGATCGCCGAGCGCGCCATGAATACTCGCCTCGAAGGCGGTTGTCAGGTGCCAATTGGTGCTTATGCTGAAATCACAGGTGACACCCTGACACTTCGCGGTCTAGTGGGTAACCCAGATGGTAGCCAAATTATCGAAGGCACCACTACTGGTGCAAAAACGGATGCCGAAGCCTTAGGAATTGCCTTAGCCGAAGAGTTATTGTCTAAAGGCGCTAAGGAAATCTTAGATGCAGTTTACGCTAAGTAAATAGCATGAAAGTGTTACTGACGCGTCCTCAAGGACGCAATCAGTCAATGATCGAAGCACTGAGCGAACGGCAAATTCCTTTTGTTGTTTCGCCTTTGCTCGAAGTTGTCGCCACCGACGACATCAAGAACCCTGCTGCAATCGCCGCATTTAATCACGCCGATATGGTTATCTTCATCAGCACCAACGCCGTTGAATATGCCGCTAAAGCACTCAATAATCAATTTCCGCACTCTGTCAGTTATTTCGCTGTAGGTAAAGCAACCTTTGAGGCACTAGCATCTCTAGGGGTTAAAGCGACTGAAGCTCCGCAAGATTGTCAACAAACTGAAGGCTTGTTAACCTTAAGCGAATTACAACGACTCGATGGAAAACAGATCACCATAGTTCGAGGTGTTGGCGGCAGAGAAGCATTAGCAGATCAGCTTCAAACCCGTGGAGCAAATGTCAGTTATTGGCAAGTGTATCAGCGTGCAGCCCCCACAATAGATCCTCTACTACCACAAAGCTGGCAACAGCAAGATATTGATACTATTGTGGTGACCAGTGGTGAAATTCTCTCCAACCTAGTTACACTTGTGCCTAAAGAACTATTTGATTGGCTGCTCGCTTGTCATATTATAGTGCCTAGCGAACGTGTATATAATCAGGCTCAACAAGCAGGATTTACACGAATCACCAATGCACAAGCGGCAAATAGCCATGCTGTATTATCAGCTTTGGGCTTAGCTAACTAAATCAGCTAACCTGCTGCACAAATATATCGTCTTTCATCTTCAAGGATCTGTTGAATGGACAAGAATACGCAACAAAGCAACGCCGTCACGCCTGCGCCAGACAAAACTCAGGCCGAAGATGCGACCTTTGCAGACACTTCGCCCTCTTCTCCTTCAACCGAATATCCCAACGACAAAACTATTTCAAAAGGGGTTACGTGGGGATTTTTGTTTAACTTGGTGTTTATCCTACTATTACTGTTCGCCACTTCCGCAGGTGGATTCTACCTGTACCAAGAACTTACCATTCAAAAGCAAAAATCGGCGCAACTCGCAGCACAAGTTCAACAGGGGTTAGACGATCCTCTCACGCGTATTACTCATTTAGAACAGCAACAACGTAATAGCGAACGCGATGTCAGTAATAAATTCTCTCAATTGAGCGGTGCACAAAACCAGCTACAAGATCAAATAGATAAACTCGCACAACAAAATCCTAATCATTGGATGGCAGAAGAAGCCAAGTATCTAGTCAGAATGGCTGGCAGCAAATTGTGGCTAGAGAAGGATCCTCAAACCGCACTGTCATTGCTACAAACTGCGGACGACCGGATCGAAACCATGAAAGATCCGTCATTAACGCCATTGCGTAAGGCCATCGCAGAAGATATGGCAACCGTCGCAGCCGTTAAAACAACCGATGTCGCCGGAACAGTGTTAAGACTAGATAGCATGATAGATAATATTAACAAGCTGAAATTAAACCGTGCTCAGGCAGAAATTAAGCCCACAGAAGATACAGTAATGACCGACTCGCTTGAGGATTGGCAAACTAATTTAGCGAAATCATGGCAAGCCTTAGTCGAGCAATTTGTGGTTATCCGTAAACGCACAACCGATCATGCGCCGCTACTGGCACCTGATCAACAGTGGTATCTGGTCGAAAATATAAGAAATAAGCTGTTGCAGGCTCAACTAGCCTTGTTCCGTCAAGATCAGGTCAATTATCGCAATTCCATCAGCCTGGCACGCAAGTGGATTTATCAATATTTCGACCTTAAAGATAACAAGACAGAACAAACCTTATCGGCACTGGATGCCTTAATCACCTTAGAGTTACAGTCACCCAATATTAGTCAATTTGCCTCGACTCCTCTCTTACAACAGCTGGTAACTCACGGCAGTTTAGTCACTGAAAGAGGGGCGAGACAATGATAAAACTACTGATATATCTTGCGATAATTCTTATTGGGTTAATCATTAGTCCTTATTTGTCTGGATTTAACGGTTATCTCTATTTAGCCATCGGTGATTATGAACTAGAAACCAGCCTGATCTTCGCCGTATTTGCTGCCATCTTATTTTATGCAGTACTTGTTTGCATCGAATCGATTATCGTTTGGATGCTAAATATCATTTTAAATAGTCGCTTATTACCTGAGAAATGGCGTCGTAAAAAAGCCCGAAAGCACACCTTACAAGGTGCACTGGCATTGGCAGAGGAAGATTGGGCTGGCGCAGAACAAGCTATGGCTAGAGGTGCTGATAAAGGTGAAATTCCTGCACTTAATTTGTTAGCCGCAGCGAGAGCCGCACAACATCAAAACAATAATCAGGCTCGGGACAACTATTTACTAGAAGCGGAAAAAGATCCCCAGGCGAGTAAAGCGGTTCAAACTACACGTTTACGCTATTTACTTCAGCAAGGTGAACTAGATCAAGCCAGAGCCATATTGGATAAATTAAATCCAACGAGTAAGAGTAAGCATCCTGTGTTATTACTCGCTTTAGAGCTTTATCAAGTTCAACAAGATTGGAATGCACTCAAGCTGATTTTACCCATCATTAAAAAGAGAAACCTACTTTCACAAGAAGAATTTGAGCAACTCAATACACAAACTAACCTAGCATTATTATCATCTGCAGCAGGTAAAAATGAGCAAGAACTGGAGAAAGCCTGGCATTGGTTAAGTAGATCTGAAAGAAAGCAAGCTTGCTTTATCGCCCAGTACGCGCTAGGGATCGCGCAATTTGACCGTAAAAAAGAAGCAATAAAGACCCTACTTAAGTCATTGAAAAGTGAGCCGAATAAAGAGGTATTAAAGGCTATTGTTAACCTATTAACTCCTGCAGATCTCGATGCCAGAAAGCAGATATTTGAACTGGAAAAACAATACGCTGAAAATCCTGACTATCAAGCCTGTATCGCCAGCCTATATGATCAAAGTAAAGAGTTCCGAGAGTCACAAAAATGGTGGCGAAAAGCCTGTGATCTTGCGCCTTCAAAACACTATTGGCTAGCACTAGCGGAAGCACAAGAACACCTCGGAGAACAGAATGCTGCTTTATACAGTTACCGTCAGGCGGCATTTTTTTGACGCTTTTTTTATAACGTTTTGGAATATGGAGCCATAATAATCAGCGAATATTGCTTAAGACTTTACTTATTTACCAAGCCGAGTAAAACTATCTCTTCAAAAACAACACGTTAACAAAAAGTTATAAACAACTATTTGATTGCTTATTTTTTGTACGATTTAACAGCCTATTGACACTATTTCAAAGCCATCCACAATTACATAGATAAATTTTAAACAACATATTACTAGTTAGAGTTATGCATCACTTATGATGCGGTTTTTGTCTGCTCTAATTTATTATTCTGTGGTATTGCGAGAAATCATTATGGGCGCATCAATTACAACTCAAGACGCAGTCGTTATTAACCTTGTTGGCCAACTAAAAGTTAAAGATGAGCAAGGTAATATCAGAAATGTCACTATCGGCGATATCATTCACGCTGGTGAACAACTCATATTTACTCCAAAAGTGCAGTTTAACTTGGAATATGAAGACGGCTCCTCAGCGACTCAAGCGAGTTTATCGCCGTCTGAAATAGAACAGCATGCCGCAAATGGTAATGGTGATATGCCATCGATGCCAACTCCTGAAAGTGCTGCAACACCACAAGCCGAAGTCGATGCCGAAATCGCAGCACTACAAGCACAAATTCTTGCCGGTGAAGATCCGACTGAAGGCCTACCAGAAACCGCCGCAGGCATTGGCCTTGCAAACCAAGGAGACTCCTATTTTGTCGCTCTTGGTCGTGTAGGTGATGAAACCTTAGCAGGCTCAGGTTGGGATACATCTGGTGTTAGCCCGCTTGCAGCGGCCACTCCAGACACTACTTTACCTGTTGAACCTTTACCCGTATTTGCAGCGCCCAGCGTATCGTCAGCCAGTTTCTCAATATTCGAGGCCAACCTGCCTCAGGGTAGTGATCCATCTGCACTACTAACGCAACTAGCCTCAAACATTCAAGCCAATGCCGAAGCAGGAATTGCAACTCTGACCATTAATGGCACAGATATCATCTCCAATGGCCAGTTCAATGGCCCTATCGTTGTTAACACACCAAATGGCGTGTTAACTATTAATGGTTTTGATAGTACAACGGGTCAATTTATTTATGACTATGCCTTAGGATCGAGTGTCGATCATAGTGCCAATGATCAGCTGCAATTAGTATTTAATATTGAACTAACCGACAACGAAGGTAATACTGCTTCAGGCTCAATTACCGTTAACATTATTGATGATCAACCTACAGGCGTAGCCGATGCCAATAGCCTAGGTGAAGATCAAACAGCACAAGTTGCAGGAAACCTATTAGATAATGACACGTTAGGCGCCGATAATGCGTCAATTGCAAGTGTCACTAACAACCAAGGTGATGCATCAACCATCAACGGTACAACAAGCATACAAGGTGAATTCGGCGTACTTACCTTAACCAGCGATGGAAATTATACCTATCAGCTAAATAGTACCTCAACTGCCGTACAAGCTCTTGCTGAAGGCGATCAGATTACCGAAACCTTCAACTACCTTCTTACCGATACAGATGGTGATTCTGTTTTAGTACCATTAACAATCACTATCACAGGCTCAAATGATGCACCGGTTATTACGCCTCCAACTAGCGGTGAACCTACTGATGGCTATGATGCTGGTACAGTTATCGAAGCCGGTAATTTAGATGATGGCACCCTAGTTCCCGGCACTCCTCAAATTAGTGGAACGCTTGTAGCAACTGATATTGATACCGCTGCTGCGCTGACTTGGAGTGTCAATGGTGCAAGTAATTTTGGTAGTTTCTCTATCGATCCAGCGACTGGCGAGTGGACTTATAACTTAGATAACAGCTTGGCCGATAGCTTGGCTGAAGGCACTTCTGTTACCGAAACCTTCTTAGTCACCGTCTCCGATGAGTTTGGTGCTACAGATACCCGTGAGGTAGTGATCACCATTGAAGGCACTAACGACAGCCCAATTATCACCTCATCTCAAGCAGACGCCACGGGCGCAGTTACCGAATATCAAGAAGATAGTGATACTCAATCGGGCCCACAAACAGCAAGCGGCACATTAACTGCAACCGATGTCGATACGGGTGCTGTACTGACTTGGAGTGGCGATGCTGAGGGTACCTACGGCGACTTCGCTATCGATCCCACAACTGGTGAGTGGACTTACAACCTTGATAATGCCGCCAGCAACAGTCTGGCTGAGGGCGAACAGGTCGTAGAACAATTCCTAGTCACGGTCACCGACGAGTTTGGTGCTATCGACACCCAGATGGTCACTATCACCATCACTGGTACCAATGATGGTCCAGTGATCACTCCGCCACCTGGAGATACACCTACCGATGGTTATGATGCCGGTACCGTTGTCGAGGCAGGTAATTTAGATGATGGTACTGTAGTTCAGGGTACACCTCAGGTCAGCGGTACACTTGCAGCCACTGATATAGATAATGGTGCAGTACTCACCTGGAGCGGTAATGCTGCGGGTATTTATGGTAGCTTCTCTATCGATCCAGCGACTGGCGAGTGGACTTATAACTTAGATAACAGCTTGGCCGATAGCTTAGCCGAAGGTACTTCTGTCACAGAAACCTTCTTAGTCACCGTCACCGATGAGTTTGGTGGCACTGATACCCGTGAAGTCATTATCACCATTGAAGGCACCAACGACAGCCCAATTATCACCTCATCTCAAGCAGACGCCACGGGCGCAGTAACTGAATACCAAGAAGACAGTGAGATTCAATCGGGCCCACAAACCACAGGCGGCACTTTAACTGCTGGAGATGTTGATACCGGTGCAATACTGACTTGGAGTGGCGATGCTGAGGGTACCTACGGCGACTTCGCTATCGACCCTTCCACAGGTGAGTGGACTTACAACCTTGATAATGCCGCCAGCAACAGTCTGGCTGAGGGCGAACAGGTCGTAGAACAATTCTTGGTTACCGTTACTGATGAATTTGGTGCTACCGATACCCAAATGGTCACGGTAACCATTACGGGTACTAACGATGCTCCAGTGATCACTCCACCACCAGGAGATACACCTACCGATGGTTATGATGCCGGTACCGTTGTCGAGGCCGGTAATTTAGATGACGGTACAGTCGTTCCAGGGACACCGCAGGTCAGCGGCACACTGGCAGCCACCGATGTCGATAACGGCGCAGTACTGACTTGGAGTGGCGATGATGAGGGTACCTACGGCGGCTTCGCTATCGACCCCACCACAGGTGGGTGGACCTACGACTTAAATAATGGCACTGCGGACTCCCTCGCTGAAGGTCAATCGGCCACCGAGAAGTTTGTYGTCACYGTYACCGATGAATTCGGCGCCACCGACACCATTGTTGTCACCATTAATATTCAAGGCACCAACGACAGCCCTATTATCTCGCTGGAAAATGGCGACAGTAACTCAGGCAATGTCGTTGAAGCGGGTAACCTAGATGACGGCACAGTGGTTCCTGGCACGCCTCAGGTCAGTGGCACGCTCACCGTCAGCGATGTTGATACCATCATCGCCAACAACCCAGTTTGGTCATTCGCCGACGACCTAAGCAATACCACGAATTACGGTAGCTTCGATATTGACCCTGCAACAGGCGCGTGGACCTACGACTTAAATAATGGCACTGCGGACTCCCTCGCTGAAGGTCAATCGGCCACCGAGAAGTTTGTCGTCACCGTCACCGATGAATTCGGCGCCACCGACACCATTGTTGTCACCATTAATATTCAAGGCACCAACGACAGCCCTATTATCTCGCTGGAAAATGGCGATAGTGCTTCGGGTTCAGTGACAGAAGACATTGATGTTAACGATGGTAAAATTAGTGATAGTGGTACGTTGACCGTCAATGATGTCGATAATATAGTCAACAATCAACCAACACTCAGTGCTGCACACGATGGCAACGATATAACTTGGCATCAGAGTGATAACACGGATGTTGTAGTTGATGGTTTCAGTGACTTAGCTACCACCTTGAAAGCTGGTTTCAGTGTCGATAATAATGGTAATTGGCTATACGAAATTGACAATGACTTAATTCAATTTTTGGATGTTAACGAAACCATCACGCTAAGTTTTGATGTGACTGTCACTGATGAATTTGGTGCCACCGATACAGAAACCGTTACCATAACAATCAATGGTCAAGAAGACCTTATTCAAGGTGAATTCTCTAAAGAAATTTGGGTTCCTGCAGATCCTGCTCAATTAGCCGATCCATATGCTCTGGGTTACCCACTTAATATCCCTATTCCTATTGATGTGGATGCCACTGATGAGATGACCATTACAGCATTAATCCTTGAAAATACAAATGCTGCTAGCTCTCCCAATGACGTTGAGCTCGGTCAAATTTGGTATATGCCAGATGGTAGTAACAGTGCATTAGAATATGACTTTTTTAACCCAGTTGAGCTTTCTGCTTCAGAGTTAAGTACCTTGGTTTATGTACCGGGTGATAATACCGATGCTATTGATCAAGTGGATGTATCATTGACCTTTACCATTAACTCTGGCGGTCAATCAGTTGATGGAGTGTTTATTATTCATAGCGTTCCAGCAAACAGTTCTGACATTAACACCGTAATTATTGGAGGAGGAAAGTCGCCACTAACGTCTGGCAATGATCAAGATGCTCTTCTCACGGTTAGTGATACTCTTGCTGAAGCTATAAACACTAACGCCTCAGCTGGAACACTTGATATTTTCACCGACTTTCAAGAAACACCTTTTGATAAACCAATTCCTATCGATGAAAGAGAAGATGCTATCGCAGATTATTACGACACAGTTAATCCAACCGTTGGCGATAGACGAGAAACAGAGGTATCTGTATCACTTACTATCAATGGCATAATTTTTATCGTTCTTGCTGCAGATAATGGTGTCGATGATTGGCACTACGATAGTGATTCTGAATTAATGAAAGCCAGTATTGACTACAGTAATATCTGGAGTGCAGATCCGAATGATTCCTCGGTGATAGATCCTAATAACCCAATTAATTTAGCCCAATATCTAAGCGATCATTCTGTTGATGCTGGCGATCAATGGACTATCACTTACTATGATAATAATGGTGGTAACTGGCAGGCACGCTTTGTTCAAGCCGAATTCACCCACGAACTCTTGCCAGATAATGCCATTACAGTTACGGGAACAGATGACATCAACAACCTAATATTTGGTACCACAGAGGGAGACTCTCTTACGGGTGCTAACTTAAATGATGACATCTATGGTCGTGAAGGCGACGATATGATTTTCGGCCTTGATGGTGATGATGTACTACTTGGCGGCTCAGGTAATGACACTATCGATGGCGGTGCCGGAAACGATACCATTCTTGGCGGAATCGGAGACGACACAATTGATGGTGGCACAGGGAATGATATCCTATACGGTGGCCAAGGTTCTGATTTGATAGACGCTGGTATCGATAACGATGCTGACACCATAGTATGGGAAGCGGGTTCAGCTGATGGCAGCACTGATCTCGTTTATAACTTCGAAGATGGCGTTGATTCACTTAATATCTCTGAAATCTTAACCGGAGTAGGTGCAGGCAGTACTGACGCGACAACGCTAGATGCTTACCTTGACTTCGAATTCACAGATTATGATAACGATGGCAACACAGACACAGTAATCACCATACATGCGAATGGTGGCTTGGAAGAGTCTCTAACTATCGTTTTAAGTGATGTTGACTTATCAGGCCAGGGGAGTGATAGCACTGTAATTCAACATCTGCTTGATAATCATACCCTGATAACAGAGAACATTCCCTAGACTATTGAACGCCTATTTTGGTTGTTCATGACAAAGAGCTAAGCACATTAAACATGCTTAGCTCTTTTAATTATCGATTTGAAATTTATATCTCAATTTATGGCTACTAATTCGCGCTAATCAAGTATCATAAACATTAAATTAACAACTAATGATTAATTTGAATAAACTATTGTGTTATAAATACTTTTGGTAAGTTTCTGTATTACTTCTATACTTTAATTCAAACTAATAATTTTAATAAAATCTTAAGGATAAGTTTTTAAGATGCAATCAACAGCGTCTCCAAAAACTGAACAGTGGACCGTTTCAGCCTCACAAAAAGTGACTGTTGATCCATTATTAGACAGTTTAATTTTACTCACCGAATATTTCGGTTCTCCCTGCTCAAGCGAATCATTAGCCGCAGGTTTACCACTGGCTGGTAATATTTTAACGCCTGAATTATTACCTCAAGCGGCAGGCAGAGCCGGACTCACTGCAAAACTTATTCGCAAAGGTTTAGACCAAGTCTCACCGATTTTTTTACCTTGTATCTTATTACTTAAAGATCAGAAAGCCTGCTTGTTACGAGAAATTGATTTCGATAAACAACATGCCATCATCCAACTGCCTGAAACAGGTGGCGAACAAAAACTGTCTCTTGAAGAACTCGAAGCGATGTATGTTGGCTATCTCTTCATGGTCAAACAGCAATATCGTGGTGATGTTGGCTCAAATCTTCACCTGCACGAAAGTAAAACTCATTGGTTATTACAAACCCTGAAAGACTCCGCCCCCATTTATCGTGATGCGCTAATCGCTTCTGTATTAGTCAACATTTTTGCACTGGTTTCCCCCCTGTTTATCATGAATGTTTATGACAAAGTGGTGCCTAATCTCGCGTTCGAATCTTTGTGGGTTTTAGCTATTGGTGCAGGTATCGCCTATATTTTTGACCTTATCATGCGCCAACTAAGGGCTTACTTAATCGATGTCGCAGGCAAAAAAGTCGATATTATTGTCTCCTCCAAGCTATTTGCTAAAGTCATTGGCGTCCCGCTGGAAAAGCGTTCTTCTAGTATTGGAGGTATGGCGAGACAGATGGGAGAGTTTGACAATATTCGAGAGCTCCTAACATCAGCAACTATTACCACTTTGGTTGATCTGCCCTTTGCCGTATTTTTCTTAATTATCATTTATATCGTATCGGGTGATTTAGCAGTTATTCCACTGCTCGGTGGCCTCATCATTCTTGCCTATACGCTTATCATGCAACCGAGGCTCAAGGCTGCGATAGAAGAAAGCAGTAAGTTTGCCAGTGTAAAGCATGGTCACTTAATTGAATCTCTCGCTGCATTAGAGTCTATTAAATCCAGCGGTGCCGAAGGTTTGGTACAAAAAAGTTGGCAGCAAATGATTGGTCATACTGCGAACTGGCAGCTTAAAGCCAAAAAAATATCAACTTCAGTTACCAATTTAGCCAATTTTACAGTACAGCTTACCGTTGTCTGCGTAGTGATTCTTGGGGTATACCGAGTATCAGATAATGCGATATCAATGGGGGGTATCATCGCCGCGGTAATCTTGTCTAGCCGAGCAATATCGCCTATGGCACAACTTGCCGGATTGATGACCCGCGGTAATCACACTGCCAGTGCCCTGCGTCAATTGAATCAAATAATGGAGCAAGAAAGCGAGTTTGAGAATAAGGGACACTTGGTTAGTAAACAACGCCTTCAAGGCCAGATAAATGCCGATCACATCAGCTTCAACTACCCTGGTTCTGAACGCCCAGTACTCCACCCAATGTCATTATCCATTGATCCGGGTGAACGAGTAGCCATTATCGGTCGTAATGGTTCAGGAAAAAGCACCCTAGCTAAACTGCTTGTCGGTTTATATCAACCCTCTAAGGGCAGTCTAAGATATGACGGCTTAGATTCAGCACAAATTCATCCGACCGATCTACGTCGTAACTTCGGTTATTTGCCTCAAGATATCACCCTGTTTCACGGCACCATTCGTGACAACATATTATTTGGTACTCGACAAGTGACTGAGCATCAACTCATCCGCGCCGTTCAGCTTTCAGGGGTTAACCAGTTTACCGATATCGAAACAGAAGGCTTAGATCAACAGGTAGGTGAAGGGGGGCAGGCGCTATCTCGTGGGCAGAGACAAACCATTGCTCTAGCCAGAGCAACCCTGAACGATCCTCCAGTATTATTGATGGATGAACCTACCGCGAGTTTAGATGCCCGAGCGGAAAAGCAATTTGTCCGAGCTATGGGTAATGTCGCTAAAGAGCGCACATTGCTGCTGATTACTCACAAAATGCATCTACTTAACCTCGTCGATCGCATCATAGTACTCGATAGAGGTCACCTGGTTGCCGACGGTCCAAAAGAAACCGTACTCAACCAACTTGCCAATGGATTGATCTCCGGAGGGCCAAAGCAATGAGTAAACATATCACCAGTCAAGATTTAGAGATGGTCGATGATGTTTATGGTGCCATGCTCACTGATGCTCCAACCAGTCATCGATTGATCATTTGGTCACTTACCGCATTTGCTGTGTGCTTTCTGATATGGGCAGGTTTCTCAAAATTGGATCAAGTGACGACAGGCACTGGTAAGGTGATCCCTTCTTCTCAAATTCAAGTTATTCAGAGTTTAGATGGTGGGATCATGAAAGAATTATATGTCCAAGAAGGGATGACGGTTACTAAAGGACAACCTTTGGTGCGTATCGATGATACCCGCTTTAAATCTGATTTTGCCCAGCAAGAACAGGAAGTCTATAGCTTACAAGCCAACGTTTTGCGTCTACGCACTGAACTTAACAGTATTACTATTTCTACCGTTGCCACCGACTGGCGTCAACAAGTACAAATTGTTAAACGTCCACTGCAGTTTAGCCAATCATTAATCGACAACGAACCCGACCTAGTTCGTAGACAGAATGAGGAATATGAAGGGCGGCTAGATAATCTCAGCAACCAGCTTGAAATTCTTGCACGACAAATTCAGCAGAAACAGCAAGAAACTCAAGAACTCGCATCTAAAATCGACACTTTAACCACTAGTTTTCGTCTAGCCAGTAGAGAGTTAGATCTGACGAAACCTTTAGCAGATAAAGGGGTAGTACCCGAAGTTGAGCTGCTAAAACTCGAACGTATGGTGAATGACATTCAAGGTGAATTATCGTCATTACGCCTACTACGCCCTAAATTAAAAGCCTCACAAGATGAAGCTATTTTAAAGCGCCGCGAAGCCTTGTTAGTATTTGCTGCCGATACTCGTAAGCAACTCAATGAGATGCAAACCCGTTTATCTCGAATTAATGAAGCTCAAGTCGGAGCTAGAGATAAAGTCAGTAAAGCTGAGATTGTGTCACCGGTTAATGGCACCATTAAAACAGTTCATATAAACACCTTGGGCGGTGTGGTTCAGCCTGGGATAGATATTATCGAAATCGTCCCATCGGAAGACCAACTCCTCATCGAAACCAAAATTCTGCCAAAAGATATCGCATTTTTACATCCTGGCTTACCCGCCGTTGTCAAAGTGACGGCCTATGACTTTACCCGTTATGGCGGTCTAAACGGCGTTGTAGAGCACATTAGTGCCGATACAACACAGGACGAAGAGGGAAACAGTTTCTATCTTGTAAGGGTTAGAACTGAACTATCAAGTTTGACCAAAAACGATGGAACTTTAATGCCCATTATTCCAGGGATGCTAACGTCCGTGGATGTAATTACTGGGCAAAGATCCGTTTTAGAGTACATACTTAATCCAATTTTGAGGGCAAGAGATACTGCCCTACGTGAACATTAAGTTCACAACAAATAACCAGGGGGGTTAACAATGAAAAATCTAGCTAAGCATCCACTAAAACTCAGTGCTATGGCGTTGGCGATTAGTACGATGTTGTTGCCTGGAGTGTGTTCTAGCCAAACATTAGAGCAAGCTGTCGCTCATACGCTAGACACCAATCCAGAAATTCGCATCGCGTTTAATCGCTTTAAAGCCAGCGAAGAAAAAGTGAACCAAGCAGTATCAGGTTATATGCCTAACGTCGAAATTAGTGGTGGCTATGGTTGGGAACAAACCAATAGCACATCAACTAGAAGACGAGCGGGTCAAGGTGACGTAGATGATGATGGTGTCATTGAGCTAATGCGTGGTGAAGCTGGTTTTAGCATCAAGCAAATGCTGTTTGATGGTTTTTACGTTTCCAGTGAGGTCGATCGCTACAGCTTTGAAGCCAGTGCTGACCAATGGGCATTATTTGCTGCAGCCGAAGATATGGCACTTGAAGTCGCAAAAGTTTATGTCAACTATCTGCGTAAAGAGCAAATTTTAACGCTGGCAGATAAAAACTTACAAACGCATAAAGATATCTACGACCAGATTAAACAGCGTACCGATTCGGGTTTAGGCTCGACCGCTGATCTATCACAAATCACCGGCCGTTTAGCCCGTGCGAACGCCAATGTCATCTCAGCTAGAAATAACCTATATGATGCCAAGGCGCAGTTTATTCGTGTCGTTCATAATGACCCCGAAAACCTTATTGTTCCGGTACCTGATGATGATATGTTACCAACCGATCTTGATAATAGCGTCAAGCTTGCTGAAGAAAATCACCCAGTATTGAAATCAGCAGCCAGTGATATTGAGGCAGCAGTCAATGAGCGTGATACTACGCAGTCTAACTACTACCCCAAAATTTCATTAGAACTCGCGGGCAATTGGAATAACAACATTGATGGTGAAGATGGTTATTCTGCTTTTGCCTCACAAGACGTTGGTGGACATAACAACGACCTCATTGCCATGGTAAGAGTGAGATACAACCTGTTCGCAGGGGGTAAAGATCATTACCGCGAAAAAGAAGCGGCCTACAAAGTGGGTGAAGCGAAAGAGATCCGTCAACGTGCTTATCGCCAAGTCGTTGAAGGTGTCAATCTAGCTTGGAATGCCTATGAAATGCTTGAGCCACAAAAAATGTTCATCCGTGAGCATGTGGTAGCAGCTAAAGATACTCAGGTTGCTTACAGCCAACAATTCAACCTTGGTCAACGCACTCTACTCGATTTACTCGATACCGAAAATGAACTTTTCGAAGCCCGTAAAGAGTATTTAGAGGCTGAATATGACGAAGTTATCGCCGAATACCGCATTCTTAATGCAACAGGAAGACTCTTGGAATCACTCCGAGTCACCCGCCCAGATATCTGGAAAGGTGAACGTGAGTATGAGGGAGGGGTAAAATAATGAAATATTTATTAATTATATTAAGTTTTGTATTACTGAGTGGCTGCGCATCCGATGATAACATCGTTACCATGGATCAGCCGACAGAACAGAAACATGACTTAACCGATGGCGATACCGATGGCGTTATCGTGGCCCGTGAGCTTTGTGATGGCACCGTTGGCGGCGCTTCAATTAACAACTATGGTTGCGGTAAAGTGAAGCCCGTCAATGAACGATTAGAACTCAAAATATTGTTTGCTAATGATTCCTACTATATCGAACCAGATTATTATAATCAGGTAGAGAAAGTAGCGACATTCATGAAAAAATTCCCTAATACCATAGTTACTATTGAAGGTCATTGTAGTAAAACAGGGAGTTACGAACACAACCTTGAACTTTCACAAAATCGTGCCAATGCGGTTGGTTCATTGTTATCTGAGCAGTTTGGGATAGATGCAGGACGAGTTACGGCAATCGGCTACAGCTATGATAGGCCTATCGCCGAGGGCAATTCTAGCTTAGCCAATACCCGAAATCGTCGTGTTATTGCCGAACTAACCGGTGATGATACGACCACAGATATGAAGTGGCACATCTATACCGTAGATGAACCCAAAAAATAACCATTAAAATGTAGTCGGAGAAGATGACAGTAAAACCAGGCAGGCACAAACGTTACCTGAAGGTCTGCCAATTTAGCATGATGGCACTGACCCTAGGATTTTCATGCCTTTACGCTTCTCCGACGCAACAGCTTGATGTAAACCATATTACTCACACTATTGAGTCCAGATATGGCACGCAAGCCGGAAAACGCATTAGAGCTTGGTTTAACGTATTAAATGAATCGCAAGGATTAAGCGAAAGAGAAAAAATAGAAAAGGTGAATCACTTTTTTAATCTGTTTCGCTTTATCGATGATATTAAATTGTGGGGAGACAGTAATTACTGGGCTAGCCCAATGGAGTTTATTGGCGTAAATGGAGGAGATTGTGAAGACTTCTCGATCGCAAAATATTTTACTCTATTACAGCTAGGCATTCCCGATGACAAATTACGTATCACCATGGTTAAAGCAACCACTGTCAATCAATATCATATGGTGTTGGCATACTATGAAACACCCGGTTCGATTCCTTTAGTATTAGATAACTTAGATCGCGTGATCAAACCCGCGACCCAAAGAACAGATTTACTGCCAGTATACAGTTTCAATGGTCGTCAGTTATGGCTAAACAAAGAGAAAGGACGTGGTGTGCTCGCCGGCTCATCTTCACGTCTAGATAAATGGACTGACCTCAAACACAGGCTAGGTGTTGAACGCTTAAGAATGCCTAAAATAAGATTGGAGTAGCTAGCATAATGACACTGTTTCGACAAATTTACTCACTACTATTCGGGCTTTTTCTGGTTGTCGTCATCAGCCTTGCCTATGTGCAGTTTACTCAAACCCAAAGCTTCCTCACCGAGCAGATGAAATCTGACCTTAATAATACTAGCAATAGTTTGGGCATTATGTTGGTTCCCGACCTTGAAGCTGGAGATATTGTCAGTGCAGAAACCCTCATAAATGTCATTTTTGAAGGCGGTTACTATCAACAAATTAAACTGACTTGGTTAGTAGATGGTAAGCAACAGGTTTGGGAAAACCCCATTACTATTCAAGATGTGCCTCAATGGTTTATCGATTTAGGCCTTTTTCAAACTATACGTAAAGAAAGTACGATTACTTCTGGCTGGCTACAGTTGGCCACACTAGAAATTACCGCTCACCCTGGTTTTGGCTATAACGAGCTATGGCATACCCTAACCAATGCCATCATCGTTATCTCTATCTTATTCTTATTAGCCATTTTATTAGCGCGCTTTGGATTAACTTGGATCCTTAAGCCCCTGCATGATATTGCCGAACATGCTAAAGAGATTGCCCAACGTAAATTTGGGCCAGATATGGCGCTACCTAAAACCTCTGAATTGAAGTCTGTTGTTGAAGCGTTCAACAGCATGTCTCACCAACTCAAGAGTATTTTTAGTTCATTAGATGAAGAAGTCACAGAACTCAGAAAGAAAAACCTTGTAGATCAAGTCTCAGGGCTTCCCAACCGCCAGTATATGATGGGACGACTCAATAGCTGGTTGAGCGAGCCAAGCAATGGTGCACTCATGATGGCCAAGTTTGATTGGTTGGAAGAAGTTCACAGTAAATATGGCTACCAGGTCCGTGACGAAACCATTCACCTACTTGCTGAAAAAATGCAGCAGCAACTAAATGATATTGCCCCTTCGGTTATTGCCCGCATTGCGGCATACGAGTTTGCCTTCCTCATTACCAGTGCTGAAAAAGAGCAATGCAGCAAATACTTACAAACACTTATCCGAACCGTCAATCAAGAGATATCTAAAGCGGGCTGTAAGCCTAATGAGCAGTTTGCCATAGGGATTGCCCACCGCAGTGACCAAATCACAGTATCGGATATGTTGGCGCAAACCGATAATGCATTACAAAAAGCTGCTGCAGAAAATAAAGTATTCCACTGGTTTGAAAGTGATGAAAAACAACTTTATACCCGCGAGCAATGGCGTAGTCATTTAAGCACTGCCATCACTAACAAAGACTTCAAATTTAAATGGCAGCCGGTTTACCTTAGCGATAGAGATGAGGTGTCACAGAGAGAACTGTATTGTCAGTTAAATATCGGTGATAAGGAGATCCATGCAGGACAGTTCATGCCTTATGTGGAACTACTGTCATTGGGCTCATTACTCGACCGCTGCCTCATCGAAACCATTACTGAAACTGGATTAGTAGAACGTAATCATGAACCCATTGCGATTAACTTAACATTCCACAGTCTCAGCGACAGAGAGTTCCATCGCTGGTTAAACAAGTTTTTACGCAATACTCATTATACCCAACGCTTAGTTTTTGACATCCCCGAAGCAGGCGTTTATAGCGACCCTGAAGCCTGTCAGGAGCTGTGTACCATTATTCGTGATAATGGAGCCCACTTTGGCATTGATCATTTTGGCCGTCAATTTGGCTCTATGGCGTATTTACACGACTTACGACCCAGCTATGTAAAACTGGATCAATCTTTTGCCTACTATGATGAACATGAACACAGTAGTGAGCTTTGTCGAGCACTGGTTAACGTTGCTCGCGGCTTAGATATTCAGGTCATCGTCACAGGTATCCAAGAGCAAGTTCAACTTGAACGCTTTGAACCGCTAAATACCCATGCCTACATGGGCTATATCTATCCTCCAGAAAAGATACAGCTCTAAGCCTAGAGCTATTCAAAACAAAAGCCTTTCGATAACCGAAAGGCTTTTTTAATATGGTCAGCTAGGTTTTATAAAAAATAAGGACTCGAGCTTCTGACGCTTTAGCTTCGCTAGATTTTATAAAAAGTGAGGATTCGAATCTCTGAAACTCAACTTCAAAATCAGCCGTTACCCCCAGATTTCAACGCATAGAAACATACAAGCCAATTCAGCTAATCACCGAAACCGTAAAATGAAAAAAGCCTTTCGATTACTCGAAAGGCTTTTAAAGTGGTCGGTGATAGAGGATTCGAACCTCTGACCCTCTGGTCCCAAACCAGATGCGCTACCGGGCTGCGCTAATCACCGTATTCTGTGTAGATACCGAAATAAACTCGCTATCTTAAAATGTGGTCGGTGATAGAGGATTCGAACCTCTGACCCTCTGGTCCCAAACCAGATGCGCTACCGGGCTGCGCTAATCACCGAGAAATTTATTTAATAAGGGATGTTTATAGAGGGTCCCCCTCTGCTCCGCTCTTATCACAATCAGGATGTGTTACCTAAATTGCATTAATCAGCGAGTCTTAAATTTAACAAGAAGTGGGGTGACTGATGGGACTTGAACCCACGACAACCGGAATCACAATCCGGGGCTCTACCAACTGAGCTACAATCACCACTGATATCTTCTTTGCTAACACTGCTTCAAACCCAACTGGTGCACCCAGAAGGATTCGAACCCTCGGCCTCACCCTCCGGAGGGGTGCGCTCTATCCAGCTGAGCTATGGGTGCCTGCCTTGTTAGCGCCGCATATAGTATGGATTATTTTACTGCTCGTCTATAGCAAACACAGATTTTTTTATGCGTTTGCTCAACTTTTAACAGATTAAATTTTCATTAGCGTATTTTAGCGTCAACAAACAGGCTGGGGAGTCAAAATAATGACTTGGTGGTGGTGGTTTTTTATGCTATTTATAGATGTTATCCAACATCCTGATAAAGAAAGTAAATACTGTGATTGGCGGGACTATGTCTAGGGAAGATACAGATCAGCTTTCGTCTTGTGATGTTAAGCGATTATACAAAAGGATTAACCGCTTAAAGCACTTGGCGCTAAAATATAAGCGTTCTGAAGTTATCCAAAATACGCTACTTGAGATCTCTAATCTCGCAGCGACGGTTAAATGTGCAGAGGATTTTTATTCTGGCATTCAAAATAACCTCAACAAACTTATCCCTGCCGACAATTTTTTTATCACTCTGGTAAACCCAATTACGCAAGAGTTACATATTCCTTTTTTTGTCGATGAAAAAGATCCACATCCGCAGGAACTTTATCCCTCAGAAAATCTGTCGAACACGCTTTATAGTGGTCTGACAGGTTATGTGCTCAAAAAGAAGCAACCGCTACTTTGTGATGATGCAACTTTCCAACAACTACTTGCCGACAAACAAATCCTCAGTCGAGGAGCCGCTTGCCATCAATGGCTAGGCGTCCCAATTGCCAGTGGTGAACAAGTTCTAGGGGTTATCGTTGTTCAAAGCTATAAGCCTCAAATCAGCTATGGCGATATGGAAGTAGAGCTGATGACTTTTATCAGTCAGCATATTTCAGGGGTTATCGAACGCGTTCAACACCAGCATCACCTCGAAGCGGCGATTGAACATAGAACAAAAGAGCTCAGTGTTGCCTATGATAAGCTAAAACAAGAGGTCAATGAGAGGCGCAAGGCGGAGAACTTACAAAAGTCGTTATTTGAGATCACTCAGCTTTCCAATGCCAATTTAGATGACAGCACTTTCTATGCAGAGCTGCACCGAGTTATTAGCCATCTTCTGCCCGCTAATAACTGTTACATTGGCTTATTAGATCATGATAACCAACTAGACTTTCCATTTTATGTGTCACAGTTAAATGTCGGCTTACCCACAAAACGTGCTTTGTCCGATGGTTTAACTGAATTTATTTTAAACCACAAGCGCCCTGTTCTACTGGATAACACTGACATACAAGCCTTAATTCAAGCGAAAAAACTCTACGCAAAAGCGCCGCAAATTAATCATGCCGACACCATACATCAATGGATAGGCGTGCCGCTGTTTATTCAAGGCGAGATCAAAGGCGCATTAACGATTTACAGCTTTAGCCCTTCTCAAACCTACCATGAAAAAGACTTGGATTTATTGACCTTCGTTTCGCAACATATTGCCACCGCCATTGAGCGCAAACAGTCTGCACAATCCCTTAAACAGAGTTATGAGCAGTTAGAGGTCAAAGTCGCAGAACGGACTAACGCCCTAGCGAGTCTCAATAAGGACTTAGCAAAAGAAATCGAACAACGACGTAAGGTTGAGCAACAGCTAGTCCATGATGCGAGCCATGACAGTCTCACAGGTCTACCCAATCGCGCTAAATTTATGGAATGTTTATCCCAGGCTGTAAAGCATGTACGTCGTCACGCCTTAGATAGGTTTGCCTTACTCTTTATCGACTTAGATCGTTTTAAACTGATTAACGATACCTTAGGACACTTCCAAGGCGATAAGTTTTTAGTAGAAACTGCACGTCGCTTAAAATCTTGTATCCGTGACAACGACACTTTAGGGCGAATTGGCGGCGATGAATTTGTTATCCTGCTCGACAGTATTAAAGATACCAACGATGCCATAGAAGTCACCGAGCGCATACTCGGCGAATTGGCTAAACCTTATGAACTAGCCAAGCAATATTTCACCTCTGGCGCCAGTATCGGTATTGCTTTCAGTGGCCAAAGCAGTAACGACTCCAGCGAACTATTATTAAGAAGCGCTGACACGGCCATGTATCAGGCTAAATCGAACGGTAAAGGCTGCTATGTCATTTTTGATGATAAGACTCGCCAGCAACAAAATCACGATTTTTTGCTTGAGACGGAGTTACGTCAAGCCATCAACCAAAAACAACTGGCACTGCAATATTTTCCTATTATGCAGCTCGAATCAGAGCAAGTAGTCGCTTACGAACCTAGGTTATATTGGCAACATGACAAGCTGGGAAAAATTAAACAGCAGCAGCTGAATAACATTGCTGAACATTGTAATTTAATCAAAGAATTAGATTTATACTTGCTGGAACAGCTCAATGTTGACCATGCAAATCTGTCAAACTTATTAAATAATGACACTCAGCTACACCTGCATATTTCCAGTGCTCATTTCAAACACAAACAAGCGGTAAGTAAGCTTAAGAGTCATATTAAACACTGTTATTTCGATACTAAACAGCTATGGATCTTCTTCGATGAAAAATCCTTCGTACGGGAAAGTGAAAATCACCGAAATGCTTTCAACGTATTAAATAGTACCAATATTCATTTCGGTCTTAGAGCCTATGGTAGCGCTCATAGCTCGCTTAGCAGTTTAAGTTTTCTGCCTATCAGCGGGCTTAAACTCGACCAAAGCTACATCAACCACTTAAATGATCCACAGCATCTAAAATTGCTTAAAGCCCACAAACTAGCGGCAGAGGCCTTAGATCTCACACTTTATCTGCAAGGGGTAAAAACAGATCAGCAACTGCAGCAACTTATCGCATTAGGCTTTACCACAGGACAAGGCCAACGACTGGGGAAATCGGTTAAGCTCGATGATGTCGATTCGCCAGTAAACAAAAACACCCTATCGGCATAACGCTTACATCAGGCTACTTTTTAAACATGTCTCTCAGATTGGCAATATTGGCTTTACCCGACTGAACACGCTGCTGTTCAGTTTGAGCGGGCTTTCGATTTTCCCAAACAAGATCATCTTGCGGTAACTCCATCAAGAAACGACTCGGTTCACAGCGCATCACCTCGCCAAACTGACGACGTTCACGGCAGATAATAAACCACAACTCTTTTTGCGCACGCGTAATGCCCACATAAGCTAAACGACGCTCTTCCTCGACGTTGTCTTCATCGATACTGGTTTGGTGGGGTAGGATACGCTCCTCTACGCCGACCATGAATACGTAAGGGAACTCCAGACCTTTAGAAGCATGTAAAGTCATCAACTGTACCTGATCGCCCGCCTCATCTTCACTATTGCGCTCCATCATGTCTCGCAAAGTAAGACGTGTAACAACTTCGGGCAAGGTCATAGGCTCATCGAGTTCATCACCCTGTAGCATCTCGGTCACCCAGCGATACAGCTCGGAGATGTTCTTCATTCGCATCTCCGCTGCTTTAGCACTGGTGCTGGTTTCATAAAGATAATCTTCGTAATTGATATTACGGATCAGGTGTTTCACCGCCTCAACAGGTTCTCCCCGGGTGGCTTCTTCGCCAGTATCGACGATAAATTTACCAAACTTATACAATGAAGCCATTGCCGAAGGCGACAGGTAATGATTTAGTTCAGACTGGAAAATAGCCTCAAACAGCGAGATTTGCTTCTCGTTAGCATAACTTCCTAACCGTTCAAGCGTTGCAGGACCAATGCCACGTTTAGGTAAATTAACCACACGCAAAAAAGCATTATCATCATCAGGATTCACCACTAAACGCAGATAAGCCATGATATCTTTGATCTCAGCGCGACCAAAAAATGAAGTGCCACCGCTGAGTTTATAAGGGATACGGTTGGTCATTAAGGCTCGTTCAAGTAGGCGAGACTGATGATTTCCGCGATACAAAATCGCGTAGTCTCCAAATTGCGTCTTGCCCATAAACTTATGGCGGATCATCTCAGCAACGACTCGCTCCGCCTCTTGTTCTTCATTGGCGGCCATCAATACTCGCAGGGGCTCGCCATAGCCAAGTTCACTAAACAGTGCCTTATCATACACATGGGGATTATTGGCGATTAAGATATTCGCCGCTCGCAAAATTCGCTGACTAGAGCGATAGTTTTGCTCGAGTTTAATCAGTCTCAAGGCTGGAAAATCTTGCCCCAGTAACACCAAGTTTTGTGGCTTTGCCCCACGCCAAGAGTAAATTGATTGGTCATCATCACCGACCACGGTAAAACGTGCACGCTCACCCACTAGCAGCTTAACCAATTCATATTGGCTGGTATTGGTGTCTTGATATTCGTCCACCAGCAGGTATTGAATACGCTTTTGCCAGCGCTCACGAACCTCTTGATTATGGCGCAACAACAGCGTGGGAATCAGGATCAAATCATCAAAATCGAGGGCATTATAAGCCTTCATATGCTGAGCATAACGCTGATAAAGCAAGGCAAATAATTGTGACTGCTCATCTTTAGCGCGTTTGCGTGCCTGCTCGGGTACGACTAAATCCCCTTTCCAATTAGAAATCGCCGTCATCAACATACGCAGCAAATCTTTATCGCCGTCGAGCTCGTTTTCCGTCAGCTCTTTGAGTAAGGCTAAAGTGTCTTGATCATCAAACAGCGAAAAACCCGGCTTTAAACCAACGACTTTATATTCACGCTTAACGATCTCTAACCCTAATGTATGAAAAGTTGAGATCCATAATCCGCGCGCTTCTTTACGTCCCATAGACTGAGCGACACGTTCTTTCATCTCCCGCGCCGCTTTATTGGTAAAAGTCACCGCCGCGATATTACGTGCCTGATAACCACACTTTTGAACCAGATAAGCAATTTTATTAATGATAACGCGCGTCTTTCCACTGCCTGCTCCCGCCAATACCAAGCAGGGACCAGAAACATAGTGAACAGCATCATTTTGACCGGGATTGAGCTTCATTAAAAATCGTTACCAAACTAAAAAGAAATAGGGAGCGGAGCCAGATGATACCAGAATCTCCTCCCTGTCATGGACAAAAAATCCCGATATAATCTTCCCTTTGTTGATGCTTAGGCTTACCGAGCATGCTCACAAAGCTGTCGCTTGTATTTGCTAACGCATGAGCCTCAGGTACAATCGAAACAATATTTTTTGGCCAAGCGGACCTAATACATGATCAATCCAAAGAAAATCGAAGAAGTTGCTAAGCAGCTTAGCGACAACTTACCTAGCGGCCTTAAGCAATTTGCTGGCGAATTTGAAGAAAAATCCAAGCAAGTATTACAAAACCAATTAATGAAGTTGGATGTGGTGTCTCGAGAAGAATTCGATGTTCAGCAACATGTGCTATTGAAAACCCGTGAAAAATTAGAAGCATTACAAGCACAAGTTGACGCCCTAGAAGCCAAGTTAAACAGCCAAGATAAGTAGCTGTTCATAGCGGCAAACAATTAGTCGTCAACGCCATAAATACTGCGTTAAAGCATCCAATAAACAAAGGCACCTCTCGGTGCCTTTGTCTTTTCTCAACAACTTACCATTACTCTTTAAAATCCACTTTTACCTTCTGAGCATCTTGTTGCAATTCCGCAGGCTTAGGCACATGAATAGCCAATACCCCTTTGTTGTATTGCGCCGTGATCAATTCGGCGTTGATATTAAAACCAAGTGGGATCTGCCGCTGGAAAGAACCAAATGATCGTTCTCTTAAATGATAGCCTTTATCGTCTTTATCCTGATCATGATGCTTCTCACCACTAATAGTGAGATAGTTACCACGAACATCGACATCAATATCTTTCTCATTCATGTCGGGTAATTCGGCCTTAATTTCGACATATTCGGCACACTCTTTCACATCGATAGCCGGTATAACCCCTAATTCGGCACGAGTATTTGGCCAAGTGGTTAGCCAGTCTTTAGCAAAATCATCAAATACGTTATCTAGCCGCGAATGCAGTGCAGTTCGCGGATCATCTTTATGAAAGATGGAAGGGAAGAAAGATCGCATAACAAACTCCTTTGTTGACTGAATCTCCCTAAATAAGAGCGATTCAGAGGATTTACAAACAGCCTAAAGCGCAAGCCCTCTAGGCTCTCATACTCCAATTTTAGTAGTTATGTCGCACTTAAAAAGAGAATTACCCTTAGGGTTAATCCAGATCAAACCTAAGATAAATATCAGTCTCGGCCTCTTCGAATAGGCACAGAATATGCCGAAATTTCGCGCTATTTTGAGGCGCTAAACAGGTGAAGAATAAATAGATTTCTGGGTCATTTTTATCGTCAAAAGTTAAGTAAAAGCATAAAAAAAACGGGCAGTCTAAGCTGCCCGTTTTTTAATCAACATTACAATTTAAATGACTAGTTCAGCACTTCTTCCAGCGCCTTAAGACATAAAGCAACGTTCTCGCGGCGAGCACCGAATCCCATCAGGCCGATACGCCAAGCTTTACCCGCTAAAGCGCCTAGTCCGGCACCGATTTCCAGGTTATAGTTTTCTAAAAGCTGCTTACGCACTAGGGCATCATCGACACCATCAGGGATATAAACCGTATTCAGCTGTGGTAAGCGAGATTGCGCCTCAACCACAAAGTTCAGTCCTAAAGACACCAGGCCATCACGCAATATTTGATGCATGTTTTGATGACGAGCCCAGGCGTTTTCTAATCCTTCCTCAGCCAATAAACGTAACGACTCGTGCAAGGAATACAGCGCATTTACTGGCGCGGTATGATGATAGCTTCGCTTGCCACCCGCTGCTTGATCGCCACTCCAGTAGCCCATGACTAAACTCTGATCTAAAAACCAGCTCTGCACAGGCGTCTTGCGCGCTTTCAGTTTGTCGACCGCTGCAGGAGAAAACGACACTGGTGAAAGACCAGGTACACAGGAGAGACATTTTTGACTACCAGAATAGATGGCATCAATACCCCACTCATCGACACGCAATTCTACGCCACCAAGCGAAGTCACCGCATCGACAATGGATAAACAACCATGTTGTTTCGCCAAGGCACATAAAGCTTGGGCATCAGATAATGCCCCCGTTGAGGTTTCTGCATGTACGAAAGCTAAAAATTTAGCGTCTGGATTAGCAATCAAGGCCGCCTCAACATCGCTTACGGATACAGGGGCTCCCCATTCATTATCGACAACGACTGCTGTAGCACCGACACGTTCGACATTTTGGCGCATACGCTCGCCGAAAACACCATTACGGCACACTATCACCTTTTCGCCTGGCTCAACCAAGTTAACAAAACAGGTTTCCATGCCCGCACTTCCTGGTGCTGATACCGCTAATGTCATGGGATTACTGGTTTGAAATGCATATTGGATCAGCGATTTAAGTTCATCCATCATGCCCACAAATAAAGGGTCGAGGTGGCCAATGGTCGGTCGAGCTTGAGCCGCTAAAACTTCGGGATAAACATCGGAAGGACCGGGCCCCATTAACACGCGACGTGGTGGATTAAATGCTTGTACTTTTGGTGCTGCTAACATCTTATTTCCTCAAGAAGCCCCAGCTTCAGAAATTCAGGTTTAGGGTAACTGTCCGTCTTATTTAGTGAACACAATGCGTTGCACTCCCCTACGTGTAAAGACATCAGTTGTTTTTTGTGCCCTACAGGCATCTTATAATCTTTGAAAGATAACATAAAAAAAGACGCCTAAGCGTCCTTTTCAAGGTTAAAAGTTTTACATCGCTTAAGCTCTATTATCTAAAAACAACTTATAGGCCGGACTATGGGTTTCCTCTTGATAAACAAACCCCACCTCAGTTAAAAACTGTTGAAATGCCAAGCTATCACTTTCGGGCACTTCAAACCCAGCCAGTACCCTGCCGTAAGCAGCGCCATGATTACGATAGTGGAATAGACTAATATTCCACTTGCTCTGTAAAGTAGTTAAAAACTTAAACAAGGCGCCCGGATGCTCAGGAAACTCAAAGCTAAATAAGCGCTCTTCTAGCACCTCTGGCGGATGCCCGCCCACCATATAGCGCACATGCAGTTTTGCGGTCTCATCGCTAGATAGATCCTGCACCTCGAATCCATCGCTTTCCAATCGAGCAATAATCTCATCGAGCTCGGCTTGCCCATTAGCAAGGCGGATACCGGCAAAAACCACCGCCTTATCACGGCTAGAAAAACGATAATTGAACTCGGTCATGGCTCGTTTTTCGAGTAGTTCACAAAAGCGGAGGAATATCCCCGGACGCTCGGGCACTTTAACGGCCAAAATCGCTTCTTTCTGTTCGCCTAATTCGCAGCGCTCAGAAACATAGCGCAGACTATGAAAATTGACATTCGCGCCACTGAGGATCGCCGCGACTTTCTGACCTTTGCCTTCATCAGCCACATATTTTTTTAGTCCCGCTAAAGATAGGGCTCCAGCAGGTTCGGCAATGGCACGAGTATCTTCAAAAATATCTTTCACCGCCGCGCAGATCTCATCTGAGCTGACAGTAACCACATCATCAACATACTCGCGAGCCAATCTAAATGGCTCGGCGCCAATCTGTTTCACTGCCACGCCATCGGCGAATAATCCCACCTGAGGTAATACTACGCGCTCATCGGCATCCAGCGCCGCTTTTAGACAGGCTGAATCTTCAGGCTCGACACCGATAATTTTCACTTGTGGCATCACGGCTTTGTAATAAGCAGCAATACCGGCAATTAAGCCTCCACCACCCACTGGCACAAAGACCACTTCAA
Source organism: Shewanella sp. Isolate11 (assembly GCF_022398315.1). Taxonomy (GTDB): domain Bacteria; phylum Pseudomonadota; class Gammaproteobacteria; order Enterobacterales; family Shewanellaceae; genus Shewanella. The sequence goes on along the minus strand of NZ_JAKEVF010000001.1, from coordinate 80,540 downwards.
GATCACGCTGCTGCTGCAACATCTCCTGAGCGACGGTGCCTTGGCCTGCAATCACTGCTTCGTCATCAAACGGAGCGACATAAACTCGGCCTTCCTCCTGCGCTAGCATCTGTGCATGAGCATTGGCCATATCGAAAGACTGACCATGTAACACCACTGTGCCACCGAGACGACGTACGGCATCGACCTTGATATCCGGCGTCGTTTCCGGCATCACGATAACGGCGCTAATGCCTCGTGCCGAGGCTGACATAGCAACACCTTGAGCATGATTACCGGCAGACGCACACACCACGCCACGCTGACACTCGTCATTATCGAGCGCAGCGATTCGATTGTAAGCACCACGCAGCTTAAACGAATGCACCGGCTGCATATCTTCACGCTTAAGAAACACCTGACACCCCAGGCGCGCCGATAATTTATTCAGGCTAGACAGCGGCGTCACCTTGGCGACATCGTACACCGAAGAAAGCAGTATCTTCTGTAGATAATAGTGAGCCAAATCGAGCTGAGTTTGCGAGGCTAATGCCAACATGTTAATCCTCCAGCTTACTGACATCGCGCACCGCACCTTTGTCGGCACTGGTGGCGAGCATAGCGTAGGCTTTAAGTGCAAGCGATACTGCACGTTCACGATGTTGCGGTTTCCAAGCCTGTTTACCGCGAGCTTCCATTTGGGAGCGACGCTTGGCAAGTTCGCTATCACTGACCGCTAATGTTATCGAGCGAGCCGGAATATCGATTTCAATACGGTCACCGGTTTCCACTAGGGCGATAACCCCACCCGCAGCCGCTTCTGGTGACACATGACCAATGGATAAGCCCGAAGTACCACCAGAGAAACGCCCATCGGTGATCAAAGCACAAGCGGCACCTAAACCTTTAGATTTCAAATAACTGGTGGGATACAGCATCTCCTGCATACCCGGGCCACCTTTAGGGCCTTCATAACGGATCACAACTACATCACCAGCGACAACTTCTCCACCTAAAATTCCTGCAACGGCATCATCTTGGCTCTCATAAACTCGCGCACTACCCACAAAGGTATGATTTGACTCATCAACCCCTGCGGTTTTTACAATACAGCCATCGACCGCGATATTACCCGACAGTACCGCTAAACCACCTTCTTGGCTAAAGGCGAATTCACGGGTACGAATGCATCCCTCTTTGCGATCAATGTCGACACTGGGCCAACGGCAATCTTGGCTGAAGGCTTTAGTCGTTGGAATACCCGCTGGGCCTGCAGAATAAAATCGATGCACCGCTTCATCTTGGCTCTGAGCAATATCATATTTAGCCAATACCGCTTTAAGGTTGTCGCCAGCCACATGGCTTACATCGGTATGTAGCAGTCCCGCTCGATCTAATTCACCTAAAATCCCCATAACCCCACCAGCACGATGTACATCTTCCATATGATATTTAGGGGTTGAAGGCGCAACTTTACAAAGATGGGGCACTTTACGCGACATTCGATCGATATCGCTCATGGTGAAATCGACCTGACCTTCTTGAGCTGCCGCTAACAGGTGCAACACGGTATTGCTCGAACCACCCATTGCAATATCCAACGCCATGGCGTTCTCGAATGCTTTAAAACTGGCAATATTGCGCGGTAGTGCCGACTCATCATCATCACGATAATATCGCGTTGCCAGCTCCATTACTCGACGACCCGCTTCTAAAAACAGCTCGCGACGATCCGCGTGAGTCGCGAGCATGGAACCGTTTCCTGGTAGAGATAAACCTAAGGCTTCGGTTAAACAGTTCATCGAGTTTGCAGTAAACATACCCGAACAAGAACCACAAGTAGGACAAGCACTACGCTCAATTTTTTCGCTGTCTTCATCGGAAACTCGGTCATCGGCGGCAGCTACCATGGCATCGACCAAATCGAGTTTAATCAACTTGTCAGAAAGCTTGGTCTTACCCGCTTCCATCGGTCCACCTGAAACAAATACCACAGGAATATTCAATCGCAGCGCGGCCATTAACATGCCGGGTGTGATCTTGTCACAGTTAGAGATACACACCAGCGCATCGGCGCAATGGGCGTTAACCATATACTCGACGCTATCGGCAATTAGCTCGCGAGAAGGCAGACTATAGAGCATGCCACCATGCCCCATGGCAATCCCGTCATCGACAGCAATCGTATTGAACTCTTTAGCAATACCCCCTGCCTCTTCAATCGCGCCCGCAACTAACGAGCCCATATCCTTTAAATGCACATGGCCAGGAACAAACTGAGTAAAGGAGTTGGCAATAGCAATGATCGGCTTACCAAAATCGTTATCTTTCACCCCTGTTGCTCGCCAGAGTGCACGAGCACCGGCCATGTTGCGACCTTCGGTACTGGTAGCTGAACGTAATTTTGCCATAACACTGCTTTCCTTAATTTGTCATTAGGCGACATAAGCGCCTTGCTTGTTCTGTTTGCTCAAAAATGTACAGGCATTATGAGCTTGAAATAATTCGTTTTAAGCACTGACGATGTGCGCCAAAGGCTTATGCGCTAGCTCTTTGCATTCGGTCACATCGATTAATTTATTTAATTGATGGCTGAGTAGCTCCAAAGCCCTCTCGCTTTCCACCACCATACCAAGTTGGGTCGTACCATTGGCAGCCAATTGCATATCCAGCGTATTCACTTTAAAACCACGGTGACGAGTCACACGTAAAACACGCTCTACTACTTCAGGCTGCGATGCTAAGGTTAAGGCTAGGTTATAAATCATGTTTGCTTCTCCATCTCATCCATCATATCGCGGTTACTCGCCCCCGGCGGAACCAGTGGCCATACGTTGTGGGCTTCATCTATTCTGACGTGCAATAGAAACGCTCCCTTGGCGTTTAGCATCTCGTCTAATGCTTCATCGACTTCACTACTGTGGGTGATCGTACGTCCGGGAATATCAAACGCCGATGCCATGGTGACAAAATCAGGATTATCAGACAGATCGGTTTCGCTAAAACGTTCTTCAAAAAATAGCTGCTGCCACTGCTTAACCATGCCTAATTTTTGATTGTCGATAAGTAAAATTTTCAGCGGGATTTGGCGACGCTTCACCGTCGTCAACTCCTGTACATTCATCATGAATGAGCCATCTCCCGATATCGCAACCACGCAAGCGTCAGGACGAGCCACTTTAGCGCCTATCGCCGCTGGCAGACCAAACCCCATAGTGCCAAGACCGGCGCTAGATAGATGATCTTCTGGACGGCGAAACCACATATGCTGAGCGACCCACATCTGATGTTGGCCCACATCGCAAGCAATCACGCTATCTTGCGGTAATTTATTGGCCAAACTATTGAGCATTTTCGGCGCAAAAATCAGCTCACCGGGGCGGTTATAACTCCATTGATGCAGGGCTTTTAATTGCGCAACTTCGGCTCGCCAAGGCGCAATGTCTAACGGTTGAGCAATCGCGGGCAAAACTTGACGTAAATCCCCGGCAATTGCCACATCGGCGCGACGCAACTTACCTAATTCGGCAATGTCGATATCTAAGTGTAGTACTTTCGCGTGCTCGGCAAAGCTAGCGAGTCGGCCTGTAACACGATCATCGAAACGGGCTCCAACCACCACTAGCAGGTCGCACTCTTGCACCGCTAGATTCGCAGCCTTACCTCCATGCATACCTAACATGCCCAAGTAGCCTTCACTGTCATGAGCTATGCTGCCAAGGCCTTTTAGTGTCGCTACCGATGGCATGGCGGTGACTTCGATAAAGTCTCTTAGCTGATCAACAGCGCCCGCCATCCCAACGCCACCACCGACATACAGCATGGGCTTTTTAGCTGCGGCCAACAATTGACGCGCCTGTGCCAAATCATCTTCTTGAGCCTGAGGCTCTGGGCTTATCCCCAGCAAGGGAGTTTTATAATGCAATGCGGCAATTTGAATATCTTTTGGAATATCGACAAGTACTGGGCCAGGTCTCCCTGAAGCGGCGATTTCAAAGGCGCGGTACAAGGTCGGTACCAACTCATCAATATCTGTCACCATAAAACTGTGCTTAGTGCATGACAGCGACATGCCCAAGACATCGATCTCTTGAAATGCATCAGTGCCAATCACTGCGGTCGATACCTGACCGGTTATCGCCACTAAAGGTACTGAATCGAGTAGCGCATCGGCCAATGCGGTGACTAAGTTAGTTGCACCAGGACCTGAGGTTGCAAAGCACACCCCGGTTTTACCACTGGCACGAGCATAACCTACGGCAGCAAACGCAGCACCTTGCTCATGGCGACTGAGCAGATGCTCAACAGGCGCACCAACGAGGGCATCATAAATCGGCATAATTGCCCCACCGGGATACCCAAATACTGTGGTAACGCCATGTGCAGCTAGCACTTTTATGACGGCATCTGCGCCTCTTATCTTCTGCCCTGGTTCCATTTGCTGTTCCTGCATTCAAATTTGTCTGGGGTAAGCTACTCAAGCTGCTAAAAACAAAAAACCCCCGGTCCTTTCGGAGCGGGGGTTTTTGTTGCAATCTTGACCTAATTAGGTTTGTCGATGCGCCATGCGTTGCCCCCGCTGTGATCTAATAATCACTACGGTAATAATCTCGAGAATGAGTAGGGCAACGTTGTTAAACATGGTTATTGGCAATTCCTAATCGGTATCTTTGCTTAAATTCGGTATCTACACTTATCAATTTTAGTAGACCTTTTAATCAATACCATAAAGCCAACGAATAACACAACCAAAAACCTGCGATACCTGTAAAAATGACTAAAATATCATAAAAAATGTCTTTCTAGCCCCAGAATATCGGGTTTCTTTTCCTACTCACTTGTTCGAATTATTCGCTATGTTTTCTTTCCGCTGATAAACATAGATCACTTCTCTGTATTGATTAGCCCACACAATGACTAATTAACTGTGCGGGCTCTACTTTGTTGATTAATAAACGTTATGCTTCTTCTACAATACGCTTCATCTCTGTCATATAACCACGCAACTCGGCGCCGATATATTCCACAGAAGTATGGCGAATCGCATCGTTAACCTCGATTAAACGTAGGTTATCGACGCCGTTACCACTATCTTTTAATCCGCCACCTAAATATTCAGCAGACATAGCATTCACATAATCACGTAGTAGAGGTACTGCGGCGTGGTTGAACAGATAACAGCCATATTCAGCCGTATCAGAAATCACCACGTTCATCTCATATAAACGCTTACGTGCAATGGTATTGGCAATCAGCGGAGTTTCATGTAGCGACTCGTAATATGCCGACTCTTCAACAATACCTGCCGACACCATGGTATCGAACGCTAATTCAACACCAGCTTTGATCATGGCAACAAGGAAGATGCCTTTATCAAAATAGGTTTGTTCATCGATAACTTCATCGCTCTGGGGAGCATTCTCAAAACCAGTTTCATTGGTTTCGTTACGCCATTTCAGCAAGTTAGCATCATCATTGGCCCAATCTTGCATCATGGTTTTAGAGAACTCACCACTGATGATGTCATCCATGTGTTTTTCAAACAGTGGCGTTAGGATCTCTTTAAGCTCTTCGGCCATCTCAAATGCTTTGATTTTCGCAGGATTAGACAAACGGTCCATCATGTGGGTAATACCGCCATGTTTGAGCGCTTCAGTGGTGGTTTCCCAACCTTGCTGGATCAATTTAGCGGCATAACCAGGCTCGACACCATCTGCGACCATCTTCTCATAACCGAGAATAGCCCCTGTTTGTAGCATGCCACATAAGATGGTTTGCTCACCCATCAAGTCAGACTTTACTTCGGCAATAAATGATGAGTGCAATACGCCAGCTCTATCGCCACCAGTGGCACTGGCATAAGCTTTCGCCACTTCAAAACCATCGCCTTTAGGATCGTTTTCAGGATGAACGGCGATCAGTGTCGGCACACCAAACCCACGCTTATATTCTTCACGTACCTCAGTACCCGGACACTTAGGCGCCACCATGATCACTGTGATATCGGGACGAACCTGCATTCCCTCTTCAACGATATTAAAGCCATGAGAATACGACAGTACAGCACCTTGCTTCATCAGAGGCATGACGCTGTTAACCGCATCGGTATGCTGTTTGTCAGGCGTAAGATTAAGAACAAGATCGGCATCAGGGATCAACTCTTCGAAAGTGCCAACACGGAATCCGTTACCCGTCGCTTTTTGGTAAGAGGCGCGCTTTTCAGCAATCGCTTGTGGACGAAGCGCAAAAGAAATATTCAGTCCGGAGTCGCGCATATTCAAACCTTGATTTAGGCCTTGAGCACCACAACCTAAGATCACGATATTCCAACCTTTAATGTAGTCACAACCTTGGCTAAATTCGCTGCGGTCCATGAAACGACATTGGCCAAGCTGTTCTAACTGCTGGCGTAAATTCAAAGAGTTAAAGTAATTAGCCATCGGAGATTCCACCTTTAATTGCCGACTTAAATAAGAGCTTAACCATAAGAGTTAAGTTTTTGATTGAATTTACTATAGCCCACAGCAGGCATTGCTTAAAATGATATATTCGGGATACTGTATTGCATTTTATGCAATATTGCGGTTAAAGTTTGTCCATCAAATTTGGTGGCAGATAAAACATGGATATTCGGACGATCAAGCTCTACCTTCATCTCTCTAATAGTTTGCACTTTGCTAAAACTGCACAACAAATGCATGTCAGTCCGTCGACATTAAGTCGTGCCATGCAACGTTTAGAAGAGGAAGTGGGCGCCAAACTGTTTGAGCGTGATAATCGCAGTGTCACCCTAACTAATGCCGGTATCGAATACCGCCATTTTGCCGAACAAACCTTAGATAGCTGGAGCAAGCTCAAACATAGGCTCGATCCTCAACAAGATATGCTGCGGGGCCGCCTAAACCTTTACTGCTCAGTGACCGCAGCCTACAGCCACTTACCCGCATTACTCGATAGATTTAGAAATGAACACCCACTGGTAGAAATAGCGCTAATCACGGGTGATCCGGCCAATGCCGTTGACATGGTGCGTCAAAATACCGCAGACATAAGTATTGCTGCCAAACCCGAAAACCTACATGAATCGCTGGGTTTCTTTAAAATTGATGATATCCCTCTGGTCATCATCGCCCCGACATTTAAGTGTGCAGTGCAGGAGCTACTGACAGATACTTATATTCCTTGGGACAGGTTACCTTTCATCATTCCAGAACATGGTCCCGGGCGGCGCCGTATTGAAAACTGGTTTAAACAATTAGGACTCAACGCTAATGTGTATGCTCAAGTCTCTGGACAGGAAGCGATCGCTTCTATGGTGGCATTAGGCTGCGGTGTCAGTATTACGCCTGAAGTGGTGATTAATAACAGTCCGGTTAAAGACAGGATTCAGCAAATCCCCTCTCCAGTCGCTATTCCGCCTTTCGAGCTGGGCTGTTGCAGCAAAAATAGCCGCCAAGATGAACCTATTATTGCCGCATTTTTACGCGAACTGAATCAACTCCATTAACCAAAATGCCTTAACAGATATCCGCAAATTTGTTACAAGTATTCAGTTCGCCTGGCAGTTACTTTATAGCTCCTTTAGTTAAGGGTATTTGGGAAACCACGATGTTCAAGCTGCTAATCATATGCTTAATACTATTCATTTCACCGCAATTAACTGCAGCAGATAGCACTGTTAAAACTCAGACGCTGCATTTTTGTAAAGGCAACTCCGATTATCCACCCTATAACTATTTTCAGAATAATCCCAATCATGCCCAACAAAACATGGGCTACGATATCGATCTGCTAAAGATGACTTTTGAGGGAACACCATATAATTTTCAAGTGCATGCCCTGCCGTGGAAACGCTGCTTGCTAGAGGTCAAAAAAGGTAATATCGATGCGTTGATGAGTGCTTCATCGAATGAGCAACGCCGACAAGATTTCGATTTTTCAGAGCCCTATTATTACCTGACGCCCGCTATCTTTTATCTAAAATCAGACTATCCCAACGGCTTACCAACTCGAGATATTAATGAGTTAAAAGGCCATGGCAGCATTTGTGGTATACAAAGCTTCAACTACAAAAACTTTGGTGTCGATGACGATAGATTTATTTTTAGGATCCACCATATTCCGCAACTGCCATACTTGCTAATTAAAGAACGTTGTCGTTTTTTTCTTGCCCGGCAAGAGATCCTCTTTAGCACCTTGGCTCTCAATAAAATCACCTATTTATCCGATCTTATTCAAGGCGAAATGCTCACCAGCGTCGAACAGGAACCCTTTTATATGTTGATCAGTAAATCGTCACCCAACCGTAAACACATCAAACAGCTATTCGATGCTAAAGTAACCGAACTGTCAGCCCAAGGGGAATTACACTCAATGATAGACAAACATATTCAGACGCTGATACATACTTCAAATTTCTAATATAAACATAAAATTAATAAAAAATACGTATGATATGACTAAACCATTTTAATCCGTTATCTTTCACGCCAATAGCGAGTAGTCGCCTCTGTTCAACTATAATTTACCCTACAAATTACCTTTGTCTAATATCCAATCTAATATCAGCGATGAGTAGTCTCTACAGTAAAAAAGTTAGGAGAACATATGGCCAAGCGACTGATTATTTTGATATTACTTGAATGTGTCTCCTTGTTATCTTCGGCGGCCGAAGTAACAAAAACTCAATCAATCAGTATTTGCATCGCAAATGCCGAATATCCGCCCTATAACTATGTTCCGCGTAACAGCAACACAGTAAAGCAAAATGCTGGCTACGATATTGACCTTTTACGCATGACTTTCGAGGGTACCCAATTTGTTTATACCGTGCAGCCTCTCCCTTGGAAACGTTGCCAGGAAGAAGTTAAAAAAGGAAATATCGACGCGCTAATGAGTGCTTCATCTAACCAACAACGCAGACAAGATTTTTATTTTTCCGAACCTTACTATTATCTCACCCCTAGTTTTTTCTATCTCAAAGCCGATTTTCCTGACGGATTAACCATCAACAATGCTAGTGAATTAGAAAGGTACGGCAATATTTGTGGCATTAAAGGATTTAACTATCACAATTTTGGTATGAACGATGACCATCATATTTTTAAAATAGGCGAAATTTCACAGTTGCCTTATATGTTACTCAAGGGCCGCTGCAAGTTTTTTCTCGCCCGTCAGGAGATACTAGTTGGTACATTGGCACTGAATCAGACCACTTATCTAGCAGATCTTATCGAAGGTAAAATGCTCACCAGTGTCGAACAAGAGCCTTTTTATATGCTGATAGGCAAGTCCTCACCCTACCATAAAGAAATCAAGCAGTTATTTGATCGTAAGGTTAAACAGCTTACCGATAATGGCAAATTACGAGTCATCATCGAGCATCATTTGCAGAGACTAAACCATCATGTTTTTCTTAATTAAATCCAGTAAAAACAGCAGTCTGATGACTAGCTGCTACACTTAAACCACTCACTAGCTGCATGTAAAAGTAATAAAAAAACAAAAGGATTTGTTTATGGCGATCGCCTGCGTTACGACCCGAGCCAGCCTTGGAGTCGAAGCCCCTGAAGTCACAGTTGAAGTCCACCTTAGTAATGGGCTACCGGCTTTCAACTTGGTCGGGTTACCAGAGACCTCGGTTAAAGAAGCAAAAGAACGCGTCAGAAGTGCGCTCATTAATGCGGGATTTGAGTTTCCACAGCGGCGTATTACTGTCAACCTTGCACCAGCAGATCTGCCTAAACAAGGGGGACGTTATGATTTACCCATCGCAATGGGTATTCTGGCTGCATCAAAACAGATACCCGACATTAATTTAAAAGAACATGAATTTGTCGGTGAATTAGCCCTATCAGGCGAGATCCGCCCCTGCCAAGGGTTATTACCTGTGATTGTTGCCGCTCGTAAACAGAATAAAACCTTAGTCATGCCACTGGGTAATCGCACTGATGCAGAGTTGGTTGGTTATCAACACAGTATTTTTGCCAGTCATTTACAAGGGCTCAGTGCCTACTTACATGGGCAACAATCATTACCAAGCATTAATCAAGGGCTGGAATGGCTAGCGCCAGAAGCGGAAACTCAGGATAAATGCCTCAGTGATGTCATAGGCCAATATCAGGCTAAACGAGCCTTAGAGATCGCGGCTGCAGGTAATCATAATTTGTTATTTCTTGGACCTCCCGGTACGGGGAAAACCATGTTAGCAAGCCGTATGATGCAGCTGTTACCGCCATTAAGCTATGACGAAGCATTGGAGGTCGCTGCGATTCATTCAGTAGCAGGTCATTCTATTCCTGTCAGTCAGTTTTACCAAAGACCGTTTCGTAGTCCACACCATACTAGCTCCTCGATTTCACTCGTTGGCGGTGGCGGTCAGCCCAAACCTGGTGAGATTTCTCTCGCCCATCGTGGAGTACTGTTTCTCGATGAGGTGGCGGAATTTCCGCGCAAAGTACTCGACTGTCTTCGAGAGCCAATGGAAACCGGAGAAGTAGTGATCTCTCGCGCCGCCGCCAAACTCACCTTTGCCTCGCGTTTTCAATTGATCGCCGCAATGAATCCCAGCCCCTGTGGTGATACGGCTAATGCCCGAGCCACACCAGATCAAATTCAGCGCTATTTATCCCGCTTATCAGGCCCGTTTATCGATAGGTTTGATCTTACTATCGATGTTCCACGATTGGCCGATGGCACCTTAACGCAAACACAACCCACCTCTGAAACCAGTACCATGGTAGCGAAACGGGTACACTCGGCTCGAGAGCGACAACTCAGTCGTGCAGGTGTATTGAATGCCGAGCTGACGGGCAAGCAACTGTCGCAAACTGGTGGGTTTTCACAATCTGATTTGGAATTTTTAGAGCAGAGCGTCAACAAACTCGACTTATCCGTTCGCAGCTACCATCGCCTGCAACGTGTAGCGCGCACCATTGCCGATTTAGCAGAATCACCTAATGTCGAACGCAGCCATATTGCCCAAGCACTGGGTTATCGAGCGATGGACAGACTGCTCAGCAGTCTAAAAAGTCCTTACTAACACGATAGTTAGGAAGATAAGGCTTTAATCGAAATGAGCCTGACAATCATCAAAAATAGCCATGTTTGTCGCAACATAGCCTCTAGAACATTGAGCTAAGTGCATTAGGCGAGTAACATAGGTTTCCAAAAATTTTATGGGGAAATAAATGGGCTCAGTGATTTCACTACTAAGAGGCTGCCTAGCGTTTAGCTGTTATGTTATCAATACACTGTTTTGGGTTATTCCCATCCTCTTAGTCAGTCTAATAAAATTACTTCCCATAACGCCACTGCGTACGGTTTGTAGTTATCTTCTAGATCACTGTGCTAGCGCATGGATTAGCGTTAATACGGTTATTGAGCGCATCTTTCATCGCGTCAATATTAGTATCGATGGCGACACAAATTTATCAACTAAAGAGTGGTATATGGTGGTCGCAAACCATCAGTCTTGGGTTGATATTTTAGTATTGCAGCGAGTGTTAAATCATAAGATTCCATTTTTAAAATTCTTCTTAAAACAAGAGCTCATCTATGTCCCCGTTTTAGGTTTAGCTTGGTGGGCGTTAGACTTTCCCTTTATGCGCCGCTACAGCAGCGCCCAATTACGTAAAAACCCCAAGCTTAAAGGCAAAGATATTGAGATCACCCGTAAGGCTTGCGCCAAGTTTAAAACTAAGCCAGTGAGCGTGATGAATTTTGTCGAAGGCACCCGCTTTACACAGCAAAAACATGACAAACAAAATTCCGAATTCAAGCATCTGCTTAAGCCCAAAGCGGGTGGTATGGCATTTGCGCTATCAGCCATGGATGGACAAATCCATAAGCTGATCGATGTCTCCATCTATTACACCGGAAAAACACCCACCTTCTGGGAATATATTTCTGGCCAAGTGAAACAGATTAAAGTGAACATCAAGGTCTCAGATATCTCTCCCGCAATGCGTGGGGATTACATGAATGATCGAGAATTTAAAATTGGTTTCCAAAATGAACTCAACCGCATCTGGAAGCAAAAAGATGCCACTCTAGAAGAGATGTCTAAGTAATAATCTATTGCAAAAAGGTGCGTTAGAACCATGCTAAATTTTTTACCAGGTCCAATTTTATTTGCTTTAAGTACGCTGCTACTGATAGTCAACACTGTGCTTTGGAGCAGCCTTATTTGCGTTGGTGGTCTAATAAAATTACTGGTACCCATTACAGGCTTTAGAAACTTACTCACCAAAATCATGAACCGATTCATGTGGGGCTGGGCCAGTGTCAATGGTGGCATATTATTTCTCATCGCCAAAATAGAATGGGACATTGAAGGCTTAGAAGGGCTTAAAAAAGATGGCTGGTACTTACTGATCAGTAACCATTTAAGTGGTTTTGATATTGCAGCATTGACTTATGTTCTACGCAACAATATTCCTATGTTGAAGTTCTTTTTAAAAAAAGAACTGCTCTACGTTCCCTTTATGGGGCTGGGCTGCTGGGCATTAGACATGCCATTTATGAATCGCACCAGCGCCAAACAATTAAAGAAAAATCCTAAATTACGTGGTAAAGATCTTGAAACCACTCGTCGTTCTTGTGAGAAGTTTAAAACCATTCCAACATCGATAATAAATTATGTCGAAGGCAGTCGATTTACGCCTGAGAAACACGATCGTCAACGCTCCCCTTACCGTTATCTTTTACGTCCTAAAGCCGGCGGGATAGCCTTTACCATTTCGGCCATGGGTGAACAGTTTACCAGCCTGCTTAATGTCACCTTGGTTTATCCTGACTCAGCAGGCAACACACTGTCAGAAGTAATGCATGGCAAGGTCAAACGCATCGTCGTTCGTATTGAGACCCTGCCTGTACCTGAAGTGGATGATATTAAATATTTTAATGATGCAGAAAGCCGAGCTCAGTTCCAACGCTGGCTAAATGGTATCTGGTATCAAAAAGATGAACAGATCCATCAAGTCTTACAGAAATACAATTCAGACCAGCTTGTTGCGCCACAAGACAGCTAAAAGTCCATTGTTAGTTTATGACTGTTAACTTGCGATCGATCGGCGTCTAACGATGATTACGCTGATGTCTAACGCCGAGGCGACGGTAACTTGTTAGCCCTGTTAAGCCAACAAACCTTCCTATTCGTTCAGTGCAGGAACAATTAAAGGAATTGTCTCAGGAGCACTAAATTATCGCTGAGCGATCATATCTTTAACTGATTGGTATTAAATCAAAAAACCAATAAAAAAGCGCCTAATTCGGCGCTTTTTTATTCAGGCAATGTATTGCATTAATACGCTTAAGGAGCAACCCGCTCTACACGCTTAATCCAGCCTTCAGGGCCTTGGCGCTTACCTTTTTGAATATCGGTTAGTACCTGGTAAATACGACGTGTATGTTCACCAACATCGCCATTGCCCACAGTTACCACTCGATGATCTTCAAAAATATAGGAGCCCACTGGCGAGACGACAGCGGCAGTTCCCAAGCCTCCTGCTTCGATAATTTCACCCGACTCAATATCGGCAATAAATTTATCTAACATCACAGTTTCTTGGCGAACTTCACAGCCCAACTGTTCACCCAGATCCAAGATAGATTGCGAGGTGATCGATTTTAGAATGGTGTCAGTAAATTTAGGAATAATAATGGTGCCATCTTTGAGTACGTGAAAATGGTTCATCGCACCCACTTCTTCAATCTGGGTATTTGTCGAATCGAGGTACAACACCTGCGCTGCACCATATTCCGCAGCCGCTTTGCCCGCTCGCAAAGATGCAGCGTAGTTACCCGCCGCTTTCGAAGCACCTGTTCCGCCCGTCACTGCGCGATGGAAACGCTCGGTGATGAGCAAACGAATCGCACTGTCAAAACCATTGCTATAATAAGCTCCGCTAGGACTCAACATGACACAAAAAGTGTATTCCTGACTTGGACTCACTGATAATCTGTCTTCGGTAGCAAATACAAATGGACGAATGTACAGACAAGCACCCTCTTGCATTGGGAACCATAAACGCTCGACATCGATCAGTGCCTTAATTCCCTCTTCAACCACATCTTCTGGCAGCTCAGGAATACAAACAATTTCAGCACTACGATTAAGACGCTTAGCATTTTGGTCGAGACGGAAAGTGTAAATCTCACCATCTTCATGCATGAAAGCCTTGGCACCTTCAAAGATTGATTGCCCATAATGCAGCGACATTGCCCCTGGGGCGATTTCAAATGGACCATAAGGCACGATACGTGGATCAGCCCACTGTCCATCTCGATAATCCATCAAAAACATATGGTCGGTTCGTAGCCGCCCAAAACCAACGTTGGTTTCCGGCTTAAACTGTTCAGTACGGCGCTCTGACGCAGGTTTTAAATTGTATTTTATGTGCATTGTTTACCACCTTGATTACTGAATATGCAGACTATGGATGCACTGCTTTAAAGTCAAGCACAATGGGGGGTTGCTGCGGCCGTTATACAAACTTCTTCAGCAAACTGTAGTACAGATTTCTGAACAGGTGATAAGCCTCATCGATTCAATTTAACCTGAAACTGAATCGATACTGATAAAATAATTAATCTTTAATCATTTTTCGTCTTATTTTTGTGCAATTGAGATAAATTGACTATTCAGTGGGAGGTCGGCGCTGATAGAATCGAAGCCCCATCCAGAAACTATTAGGACTCCCGATGAGCCTTGAACTACTGTCCAAGCTGGAAACAAAAATCCAAGCTGCACTCGAAACTATTGAGCTACTAAAAATGGAGCTTGAAGAAGAGAAGCAGTTAAACCAAAGCCTAACTGAGAAAAACCAACAGCTAAGCCAAGATCTTAACTCATGGAATGAGAAAGTCACCGGACTCGTTGGCTTACTTAACGACGAAGTTAGCGAATAATAGCGTCAATGATAAGCGAAGACTTAAGCTGTCTTCGCTTCATTTGCATGTTGGCTCTGAATAAGTTGATTCAACTCTAAAATCGCCTGCTTAACCTGAGGCAAACACTGCTCTCGAGGCAGTAAAAAACGCCCTTTGTCGAACTCTAGTCGACCTAAATCCTTTACCCAAATCACCCCAGATACAAATATGCGTACATGTTTGATGATCAGCTTTGGCGCATAAACGGGAAAGACTCTCATTCCGCCCTCCAAATCAAATGAACCGAGTAGGTTCTTTATTATTATTGTTAGATTGGACATAACTTTTAGCATGATAGTTTCATAAATCGAATGCTTTTTTTGTAAGCAATTACTCAGATTTATATGCAAATAAAAAAATTTTTATGCCAATCAAACGAATAGAGATCTTTATACCGATTAATATAAATGACCTCAAACTTAAAATTAAGGCAATAAAAAATCCGATGAAAGTGTCATCGGATTTTTATCACGCGAAGAATAAACCCCGCTTAAGGCTAATAATTACTTAAGCTGAATCAAGTAGTCAGTTAACTGCATCAATTCATTCATCGACTTTAATGAGCCCATCTCAATACGGTATTTACCATTAACGACTAACGAAGGCACACCCGATAATTTAGCATTTTCAGTCGCACGTTTCATTTGTGCCATTTGTGCGCTGACCATGAAAGAGTCTGCTGCTGCATCAAAATCTTTACCTGCCACGCCGTTAGCAATAAACAATTGGCGAATATCGTTACGACTTACGAAACGTTGCTTCTTATCATGAATAGCGGCAAACAATGCCGGTTCAATTTTATCTTCAACGTTTAACTGATGAGCAACGGCAAAAGCACGTGACATTTCAACACCCATTTCACGACCAATAAAGTCGACATGGTTTTGTTTAAAGGCGACGCCTTCTGGCAGTTTGGCTTTAATTTCAGGAATTTGCTGTTTAGCAAAATTATAACAATGAGGACAGAAGAAAGAGAAGAACTCTGTTACTTCAGGTTTAGCCGTCGCAGGACCTTGATTAATCACGGTGTAATTAACACCTTCTTCAAAATTTGCGGCTAAGGTGGCCATAGGTGCCACTAATAAAGCCAATGCAACCAGTAACGCTTTTTTCATGATGATTCCTTGTTGGTGTACTACACCTATTACTATTAGAATTTTGACAATACCTTAATGCCCTTTGGAGTCAGGCTCAAGCGCATTAGTTCATTTTTCTGTTACAAATTAAGCCAAGCCGTCTTCTCGCAATTGCATTGTACAAAAATTTAAATGTACAAAAACCGAAATGAACATCAGATGAACAAGCGATGAAAATGACAGTTGTCAATATTGTGGGGTGAGGCTCAATGGCGGCTCATCTAGCATTGCCAATTGTTCTTTAAATGCCAGTATCTGTTGTTCCCAATATTTCTCCTCGCCATACCAAGGGAAGTTCATTGGAAAAGCAGGATCTTGCCAGCGACGGCTAAGCCAAGCGTTATAATGCAACATCCGCATCGCTCGCAGCGGCTCAATTAGGGTTAACTCGCGATTATCGAAATCACAAAACTCTTGATAGGCTTCTAGTAACACTTCGAGTTGTAGGGTTTGCTGCTGACGGTCGCCGGCTAACATCATCCAAATATCTTGTATGGCAGGCCCCATCTTTGCGTCATCGAGATCGACAAAACCTGGGCCATCTGGGGTCCATAAAATATTGCTTGGATGCAGATCGCCATGTAATCGAATCGAACGCGCATCGACCTCGGCCCACATCTGTTTAGCCTTAGCCAATACCTGCTCCACTATGGTGAAATAGGCTGTCTGCAAACTTGCAGGAACATGTCCCGACGCTTTCAGCCATGCGAGCGATTCATCGCCTAATAATTGCGGGGTTAAGCTATCGCGATAAACAAAGGCTTTAGTCTGACTATATTGATGAATACGACCAATAAAGCGTCCCACTTCTTCTAATTGATCTAAGTTATCGACTTCGAAGGCTCGACCTCCCATTGAGGGAAAGAGCGCAAAACGATAACCTTGATACTCATGCAGCGAATGACCGTCAATAATAATGGGGGTAGCAATGGGGATCTCTTGCTCCGCTAACTCGGCAGAAAACTGGTGCTCTTCCAATATCTGCTCGTTGCTCCAACGCTCTGGGCGATAAAACTTGACCACATAACGAACTTTATCGTCGCTGCGAAATTGATATACGCGATTTTCATAGCTGTTAAGTGCTAATAATCCCGTTTCGGGATAGATAGCCAAAGACTCAATCGCATCCAGAATAAGGTCCGGTGTTAGCGCTTGATAATGAAAACACGCTCCTTGCTGCTCACTACTCATGAATGTGATTCCAATAGTGTCACCAAATATTCAAGCACTTCGACATCTTGCTCTCGCTCAACCGACAGCCAACAAATATCGCCATAGAACTCATAGTTAAGCTGTAATAGCGTACCTTCAAACTCCAATAACCATTGATGGCGGTCGGCGCCCCAATGTCGTTCTATCACTCGACAATCTAGAGATTGAGCCAATGGCTCGGCAAAATGTTCAAATTGATCAAACTGAATATCGGCAATAATCAACAGGCTTTTCGCTTGAGTATCTAGCGTGACTTTCATAACGCTGTAGCCTGTTCAAAACGTTGGCATTGCACACTGCCGGTACCATCGTCCTGGCACTCAAATCCACATTGATAAACCCCTTTACCCGACTCACTCAATTTCACCATGCCAGCTCCTTTGGCTAAGCATTGATCTAGCTGTTGATAATAGCCAGCAATATGATGAGCTTTAGCATCTTTCGGAATCGTATCTTGCTCTGCAAAATAAAACAGTGTCCAAGTTGGCACTTGGGTACACGCCGTCAGGCCTAATAAACTCAGGGCGATAAAACTCAGGGCGATAAAACTCAGGCTTAGTACCCTAATAAAACGACCCTTCATAACTTCTCCTTTAGAACCTTATTTGGTCATAACGCTTGCATCAATTAGCATATTATCGAATCTAGGCCGTGAGGCATAAAAAAGGCGAAACTAAATTCGCCTTTTAATTCAATTTGCCATTAACACGCACTATGACACATTAATCGCGCCGCAAGTTTACACCGCGAATAAGCATGATGCAGCAGATTACTTGCTCGCTTTTGCTTTGGCTTTTTCTATTCGGGTAATACGACCTTCAAATCCGGTAACGGTACCATCGGTTAAACCATGGTTTAGTGCAGCCTGACACACTTGCAAAGCACCATCGAAATCACCACTGTCATTAAGCAGGGTGGCTAAGTGCATAAAACCTGTCCCTTTCTCGCTGCTTGGAGAAGCAAGTTGATTAAATATGGCTTGATAATCACCTGATAAGCCTGCGCCATATTCACAATATTGACTGTCTTTACGCTGCTTATAACATTCGCCGATAGCTTGCAGTAAGGCACTATGCTTAGCCTCGATCTCTGAAGCGCTAGTGTAATCAGCTAATGCCTTGGACAATTTATCATTCGCCCACGCCGCTTCAGTGGTAACCGTTACAGCTGGCTCTGGCTCTGGCTCTGGCTCTGGCTCTGGCTCTGGCTCTGGCTCTGGCTCTGGCTCTGCAATAGCTTCGACGCTCTCAGCCGTTTGTTCGACAACTTCAGTGGCTTGCTCCTCCTCCGTTGACGTGGGAGCTACAGGCTCCTCTGTAACGATCTTCTCAACAGGCTGCTGCGCGTCCTGCTGCTCTTCTTGTGCTAGTCGCTGCGCTCGTTTGTATAAATATACTCCGACAGCTACAAGTAAAATAATGGCTATATATTTCATTATCATCCACCGTTGATTGATCGCCTCTTAGCTAGGCTTATTGCATGTTATAAATCTACAGAAATATGTGTCTGTTACTATAAATCAATTATTTATACCTCTTTTTCAGCCAGCTATCAAAAATTGTGTTAAAAATGACCATTTTATTGTTAAGAATATGATGTTAAGCAAGCACATTGTGCTGATTTAGCCACCACAACGGCTGATTAAAAGCTTCATTTTGTGCGCATCTTCATAAAACAGCGTGCCGTTTTTGTATTCACAAAATCGCCGAGGTAATCTGGAAAGACCTAGTAAATGACTCAGGCATACCTATGGTTTCTCCAGTACTGAATGGCAAACTGCAACAAGAGTTTCAAACCATTACCGCAATGGTACAGATATACTGTAAAGATCATTGTGCAGCAAAAGGTAAACTAGATCAGTGTCAGCAATGCCAAGCTTTTCTAGAATATGCCCACACCCGACTGGATCGCTGCCCATACGGCCAACAAAAACCGACATGCAATAAATGTCCGGTTCACTGTTATAAACCCGAATTAAAAGCAAAGGCTCGTGAAATCATGATTTATGCGGGGCCACGCATGCTATTGCCTCATCCAATAATGGCGATACGTCACCTGATCGCTGAACGCTTTGGAGAAGTTCCAGGAAAACCACCCGCTGGCGCATCAAATAGACATGTTCGATTAGAAAAAGACAAAGGCGGACGATAATTTAAGCCCAAAAGCATAATTAATCGCCTAAATGGTGTAATTTTATACATTTAGCTTGCTTAATTGACTTAATTTCCATCACAATGCCGTTATATGGATATAACGTACAACAACTTCTTGTATGAAGGGTATTGGTGGATCTCATTACTCGGTGGACTGCATTGCATCGGGCTGGGTACTTATATCCGTTATCTTTACCGCGATCGTCATGGAAACCATAAACTTTTAGGCACGCTCTTCACTCTGGTTGCCGTTTATTTTTTAACGGGTTTAGTTAATCCGCAAAACTCCCCTTTTCCACTACAGTTATTTTTTATTCTACTGGTCCCCACATACTTTTTGTTAACGCCGTTGTTATATCTGTACTGCTATCAAACCTTGCACAATACCAAACGCAGCACACGACGATCTTGGCATTTTTTCCCGGCAGGCTCGTTGGCGTTTATTATCTCGATTGCTTTTATGTTCGATAGTGATTTTAGACTCTATACCTATCCTGAAAGCCGCCACGCTTTCAATCATGTCACCTTACTTGCATCGATACTGCCAGTTTTACTCAGTTTACATGCCTGTATCTATTTTTATTGTATTCTCAAGCTGCTGAAACGCTTCAAAAATGAAACACCTAAAGCACACCACAATACAATTAAAGCGATCAAACTAAAATGGTTACTGGTATTAACTTTGGCCATGCTGATCAACTGGCTTATCCGAACATTCATGGTGATTTTTCCGGTGTATTTTGGCGATCAGGTCAACATTACAAGTCAAGCATTTACCAATATATTCCTACTGTTGACCGTTTATGGGTTAGCGATTTACGGTCTAAAACAGATCACGATCACCGCCTATTTACGCGGCAGCCAATCTCATCATCAGCGTCCTAGCCCTCAACGCCCTGCCTATCACAAACTCCTTTCAAACGAAGAAATTAATTTCTTACAGCAAATCCTCAACGACGAGAAAAAAGCGTAACTAAATTCACCCCATGAGCATTTTGAGTTAAGGTATCCCTAGCCTTAAGGCTGCTAAAAATAATGATAATTTGAAATGTAAGGGAATCTGATGGGAAGGGTAAATACACTCACCATACTGGCAGCCATCTCTGCTGGATTATTCGGCCTCAACGGCCAAGCCAATACCATAGAGCGTACTCACAAGATCACCAATGATGACTTTTTTACTATTGCCAACATGAGCAAGGTGCAACTGAGCCCTGATGGCAAACAAGCAGTCTGGTTAGAATCCCGTTGGGATAAAGAGCTAGATAAGTCTCAACGCGACCTTTGGCTAGTCAACACTAAGAGTCGCCAGACTCAACGCCTAACCTTTACCAATGAAAGTGAATCCAGCCCGCAATGGAGCCCTGACGGCCAATATATTTACTATATCAGTAAGCAGAGCCATGAAGATAAAAAAGCTCCCTATAACGGAAAACCTCAAGTCTTCAGACTCGCAGTCACTGGTGGTGAAGCGGTACCCATCACCAAAGAGAGCGAAGGAGTAAAATCTTTCCAACTCGCTAGCGATGGCAATAATCTTTACTTTCTATCCAACAAAGCCACCACAGACAAAGATATCTGGGCTGATATGCGTGCCAAACACAACACGCCCAAATACGCTCATGGTAAAGTCACTACTAACCCATTGTATAAAATAGACTTACAACATTATCAACAGTCACTCATCCTAGATGACGACAAGGTGGTATGGGAATTTAGCGTCAATGCTGATGCCAGCCAGATAGCCCGCATTACCACCAGCGATAACGAATTAGTAAATTTAGAAGGCTGGTCAAACATCGAAGTCTTCGACACTAAAACCACTAACAATAAGGTATTAACCGATACCGCTTGGCGTGCTAACGCTCCTTCCCCTTATGGTTGGCTCCTTGGATTGGACTGGAATGACAACAACCAGCAACTGGCCTTTAGAATCGATTTCGATGGTTATCCAGGTAAGCTGTTTGTCGCCACACCTCAAACAGATAAAGCCATTGAGCTTACCCACAGTGGAGATATGACACTCAATGCTGGCGATATTCATTGGCGCCCTAATAGCAATGAGATTTGCTTTCGCGGCTTCGATCACGCCCGCGTCAAACTGTATTGCACTGAAATTGACGGCAACCAACAAGGCGATACTCGCACTGTCGTTGCTGGAGACTTAGTCATAGGTAGCTACAGCTTCAGTCATGATGGCAAAAAACTAGCCTTCAGCCACAATGGACAAGATCATTTTAGCGATTTATTTATAGCCGATGGTGCCAGTAGAAAAGCCAAATATAAACGCATCACCAATATCAACCCGCAAGTCGATAGCTGGATATTGCCACAAGTGTCAGTGGTGAAATGGCAAGCAAGCGACGGCAGCCAAGTCGAAGGTATTCTCGAACTGCCTGCAGGCTATAAAAAAGGCGATGGCGCATTACCGCTCGTGGTGCAAATTCACGGCGGGCCAACCTCAGCAACACCTTATGCCTTGCAACATAGATCTTACGGTCGTTCGACCTTCAGCGCTAATGGTTGGGCTCTGTTATCGCCAAACTATCGCGGCTCAACCGGTTATGGTGACCAGTTCCTAACCCAACTGGTTGGACACGAGCATGATATCGAAGTGAAAGACATCATGGCTGGAGTCGATCACCTCATCGCTCAGGGTATTGCCGACGGTGACAAGATGGCAGTGATGGGCTGGAGTAATGGTGGTTACCTAACTAACGCCTTAATCAGCACTACTACGCGTTTCAAGGCTGCCAGTTCAGGCGCGGGGGTATTCGATCAGCGTCTGCAATGGATGCTCGAAGATACCCCTGGTCATGTGGTCAATTTTATGCAAGGCCTTCCTTGGGAAAAACCCGATGCTTATACCCACGGTTCATCGCTCACCCATGCGGATAAGATCAAGACGCCAACCTTGATCCATATTGGCGAAAATGATCAACGTGTTCCATTGGGTCATGCTCAAGGGCTCTATCGCGCCCTAAAACATTACCTCAATGTACCCGTTGAGTTAGCCATCTATCCCGGCGAAGGTCATGGCCTAAGCACATACCAACATAAAAAAGCGAAGATGGATTGGGATCAGAAATGGTTTGAATATTATGTGCTTGGTAAGGCGATAAATTAGAGCCAAACGCTAAACTCAAATCAACGTAAAAAAGCGCCATTATTGGCGCTTTTTTATTAACTCAAACTCTGCAGAACCTTCATAAAAACTATTTATGACCCCAAGGCACTGGTGGAAGTGCAACGGGTTTAGTCAGGTCAAAGTCCACCTTAAAGTCGCGATTCTCGCGCGTCAGACGGTATACATAAGTATCGTTATTAATACCTACATGCCAAACATTGGTCACCGATTGGCTTAAACCATTTTGGTTAAAATTATCGATAGAAAATTGATCGACAGGGAAAGATTGTAACTCGGCAGTTCCACTAGCCACAGTATCACCACCATACATGGTGACCTTATCTTCACTGCCATCTTGATGACGATGATCGTGCTTTAAACGCAGGCCATTATCGGTTTTGGTAATAATCCAAGTACGAGAATGATCATCTCCCACATGAAACGGAATTTTCAGCTCAGTATCGCTACATTCGCGCACATGCATCACTAACTTTTTACCACTAAAAGCCGAATCTGCGCTATCTCCTGCGGTGATCTTACCTTCAAAAGCCTGACCACAGTGGGCTGCAATACGATCAAAGAATACATCTTGCTCACTCACGCTCGCATAACTAGGAAGGGCTACAAACGATGCGAACAACGCAACTAAGGAATAAGCTTTATTCATATTTTTCCATCTCCAATAAAGTGACGAACCTTAGCACAAGCAGATAAATTCAAACTGAAATGAGCACCGCAAAACAATAGCGCCTTCGAACGAAGACGCTAAGTGGATAACAATAATGACAAGAATTAAAAGTTAAGCTCTTGCCTTAAGGCTAAACGCCAATCGCTGCCATCGGTCGAAATCCAGACTTGATGGGTTGGTGTCCCCGATGTGTTAGCCCCGCCCATGACAATCAATTTATTGTCATGGACAATAACCCGGTAGCCTTGCGTATCTGCAAATGGCAACTCGTCTATGACTTTCACCCAAGTGGTGCCATCTTCCGAGCTCCAGAGATCCTTGAGTGGCTGGCTATCATCATAACCACCAAACGCCCAAAGTTTATTATCAAAAACGAGCAACTGATTAACCGCTCTTGCCCCCAACGCCGAACTATCGACGGCTTTACTCCAATCAATACCGTCAGCTGATGACCAGATCTCACTCAATTTATTACCGCTTTTGTTACCAGCCACAGCCCAAAGTTTATCTTGAAAACTCACCAGCGCAGCATCATTACCTTGAGGATAATTATTAGTGCTCTCTTCCGTCCAATTCACCCCATCCACCGAGGAATAAATATCTCCAGTCAGAGGATTAACTGTCCATAACTCTCCCTTGAGTTGATGTACAGCAAACGGCGAGTATTGATTCCAGGTATATGGCGTCGCCGTCGTCTCTAGGGACCAGGTTTTACCGTCAAGAGAAGAGTAAATGCCCGACACATGGAAAGCCCATAACTTGCCAGCAAACATGATAATGTCGCTACCGTTAGCAAAGGGAAGTGCCACACTCTGATCCAGTGACCAGCTAGAACCGCCTTTAGAGTGCCACAACGAGTGGACTTCAATACCATCCTGGTTATTACCCGAGAAGAGTTGCAGCTGCTGATTGTTGCTGACAGCCTTAACGAAGGATAATCCAGGGAACTGCGAGGTTAATGGTTGCCAATCTGCAGCATCACGGGTCTGCCAGCCATCGTTAAGCACTGAGCCGAGATCTTCACTGCGACCACCAAACACGATAAGTGTTCCTTGGTGCACACTAGTGGCGAAGAATTTTCGCGCCTTGTAGCCTACCGTAGTCTTTACCCCAAATGGCGCATCGGCGTTTGCCTGTGTCCAGTTGATACCATCTGATGACAGCCAGACATCATTTGGAAAACTGGAGCGATTCGGATCGACATTGGAGATCATTCCACCCAGCAGGACCAGTTGATTGTCCAGCACCCGCACATCATGCCGTTCACGCCCCTCAAATCCAGCATCGCCAATCTCCTGAGTCCAAATAACGCCATCGCTGGAGCTCCAAACATCGCTCAGCTGACCGCTATCGTCACGACCACCTATTTGCCACAGCTTGCCGTTAAATTCGACAAACGCCGCACTCACTCTTTGAGTAGCTGTTGCGTCCGCGGCTTCCTCAGTCCAGCTAACCCCATCGGTTGATGACCAGATCTCTTTAACATAGGCACTGTCGGTAAAGTCGTACCCCCCGAAAACCCACATCTTGCCCTCAAAAGGCACAACATTGTAGTTGTTGCGATCGCCAAACCCCATGTCACGATTAACCAAGGTCCAATTCACGCCATCCGATGAACGCCAAAGATCATTAATGGTGCGATCACTCCTTGTCCCCATCACCCACAACTGATCATTAAAAACAAAGGCTGCAACGGCAGAGCGATCGTCAAAAGGCACATCATCGGTGACACTTTGCCAAACATTTCCATCGCGCGAGCGCCATACACTCTTATTGTTATATGGAATCGATAACCCACCGACTAACCAAAGGTAACCGTCGAAGGAAACCAGTTTAGTGGAACTTAATCCCGGTGCGACCTGACTGGACACAAAATTGGTTTGTCCATGGTGCTCGCCATGCTGCAGGCTTAAATAGGCACCTTGAGTCGTGGTTAGCACGCTATCGGTCAGCGACGTAGTAGCCAACTCATCGACCTGCCCATCAACACAACTGGTTAAATTGGTATAATCGCAATCGGCCTGCGTGGTACGCACTAACTGCAGCGGAGTGTCTGCATCGGTCGTCACGCTGGTATCAGCCTCGCCAATCAACAGATTAATGGCCATCGACTCAGGCGCTACCGACACCATAAAACTGCTGCTGGACGCCAAATAATTTTCGGTTTCAGCCATATCGGCAAAGATCTCAGACTCGCCAGAAGCATGGGCCGTCACCAAACCACTGACATCAACCGATGCAACCGTTTGATCTTGACTGCTAAAAGTTACCTCATCTACAGCGAGATTAATGGCGTTTAAATAAGTTTGATCGACAAACAATGCCACTGTACCGGTATTATCAAACGCCAGCTGCCGGTCACCTTTGGCGACTTCGAGCTGATAAGTCGCGAGGCCACTTAAGAAATTAGCATCTTCGGTAATATCCACCGAGATGCTACTCGTTCCCGCAGCCATAATGGTCACCAGACCTTCACTGGAAATGGTTGCCACATCTGGATTCGAACTGGAATAGCTGACAGTTCCGCTGCCTAAGCGTCCCAGCAATACATTGCTAAAATCGGCATCACCATAGGTTTTCGTCATGATGCCCGTTGCAAAGCTAAGATCTCTTTCGGCCTTGGCCACATTTAATTGATATGACACCGAAGCACTGAGGTAATTGGCATCCTCAGCCACATTGGCAGAAATTTGGCTACTACCGGCACTGATCAGGGTAACTACGCCTTCAGTGGAAACGGTCGCCACATCTGGATTTGAACTGCTATAACTTATGGCACCCGAGCCTACAACACCTTGTAGTGTATTAGTAAAATCGGCATCGCCAAAGGTTTTATCGACACTGGTTGGCTGGGTGAAACTCAAATTCTGGCTCAGCTTAACAATCGGTTTCACTTCATCCGAACCATCACCACCACAGGCAGTGATTATCCCCAAAACAACAGATAAAACACCTATCCGCTTCAATCTCTTCAGCATGTTTAATGCCCTTATTATTGTGTTTATTGGCGTCTAGGTAATGTCAAACACCTACATCAGACTTAACTTAAGCATTGATTTTTATTATTTTTTAACGTGAAAAATCATGAAACAAATGTTAATCACTTGTTTCATTTTGAGCAACATAAAATATCGGGAAAGACGATCTTAATTCGGAAATTAGCGGAAATAAGTTGGGGAAGTGAATAACACTTTAGCAATGGGGCAAAGTCTCTCAACTAAGCTTAATTGACACAAAACAACCAAGGAGACCTAATGTTTCAAGGTGTGATTTCTAATCGCTTTAGTTGATCTTTACATGGCAAAATTTGATCGACTCTCCCATAAATGGGAGCGATTCCAAAATGCCTTCACACGAGCAAAGTTCGGTTAAGACTCAAACCACTGGGCGGTTTTGGCGGCAGCTTGTTGCTCTACATCATCATTAATGTAGACACTCACCATAGCTAACGCAGCGGCAATCGCCCCCAAGTCATCGGTGAAGCCTACAAAAGGAGTTAAATCAGGAACCGCATCGAGCGGGGCAATGAAATAGGCCAAAGCCCCATAAATGACGGTTTTAGCCCACTTTGGGGTATCGGAGCGCTGCGCCGCATAATATAAACACAGCGCCTTATAGATCACCTCGCGTCCGGCCTGCTTGGCAAACTGTTTCACCTTTTGCCAGAAACTTTCTTCGCTATAGTCTTGGCTATTTTCACCGCTGGATTTGGAAGCCATTACTGCTCCTAATTGCTACTCGTTCTAATTTAACGCTTAGGTTTACTGCTTTGATGTTTGGGCGTGGTCCCCCAAGCATTTTTTACAGGACGTTTTGCCGTCGTCTTGTTGCTATTTTGGCTATGGTTAGATTTATTCTGACCTTTAGCCTGCGGCTTAGCTTTCTCCTGACGCTCATCGAACTGATTAGCAGAAAAACGTGTAACTGCTTTTTTGCCAGCAGCCGCTTTACTTGAGCCTTTAGGTCTATGCCCTTGACGCTCCTGACGGGTTTCTGCTGGCACTAAACAGTTAATACCACCACCAATCAGATGCGCCTTACCCATATTAATTAAGGCTTCACGGATTATTGGCCAACCCGCAGGATCATGATAACGCAGCAAGGCCTTGTGTAATTTGCGCTGACGCCCACCTTTCGGCACAGACACGGTTTCACTACTGTGTTTCACATTTTTAAGTGAATTCAGTTCGGTATGATAAATAGTCGTCGCATTAGCCATCGGTGATGGATAAAAATTCTGCACCTGATCCAGCTTAAACTTCTCACCTTTAAGCCATAATGCCAGGTTCACCATATCTTCATCTGTGGTGCCGGGATGCGCCGAGATGAAATATGGGATCAGATATTGTTTCTTACCCGCTTCTTTAGAGTATTTATCAAATAACTCTTTAAACTTGTCGTATGTGCCCATGCCCGGCTTCATCATCTTATTCAGCGGGCCCTCTTCGGTGTGCTCTGGAGCAATTTTCAGATAGCCGCCCACATGATGACTCGCCAGTTCTTTAACATAGCGTGGATCTTCCGTCGCCAAGTCATAACGCACACCCGAAGCAATCAATACCTTCTTAATACCAGGCACGTCACGGGCAGCACGATAAAGATCGATTGTTGCCTGATGGTCAGTATCTAGATGGCCACAGATCGATGGGAATACACACGAGAGTCGACGACAGGTTTTCTCGGCTTTTTCACTCTTACAACCTAAGCGATACATGTTGGCGGTAGGACCACCAAGATCGGAGATCACACCAGTAAAGCCGGGGACTTTATCCTGAATGTCTTTGATCTCTTTGATAATAGAGTCTTGTGAACGACTTTGGATGATACGGCCTTCATGCTCGGTGATCGAGCAGAAAGAGCAACCACCGAAGCAGCCTCGCATAATGTTAATCGAGGTCTTAATCATGTCGTATGCCGGAATTTTCTCCTTACCATAAGTAGGATGAGGCACACGCTGATAAGGCAAGTCGAACACGCCATCCATCTCATCGGTATTAAGCGGCCATGCAGGTGGATTCACCCATATAGCCCGTTCGGCATGAGGTTGGAACAGTGCGCGGGCACAACCCGGATTTTGCTCTTGATGCAAGATACGCGACGCATGAGCATAAAGGTATTTATCGCCAGCGACTTTCTCGTAACTGGGTAATAAAACGTAGGTATTCTCCCAAGGCTTAGGTCTTGGAGGCTGCACCGAGATAGGCTTGGGTACATCATTATCAAATACCTTTGCTTCGCTGGGACCAGACAGATTCTGACAACCGACATCGTCGGCACCATAAGGGTTAGGAATTGGATCGATCTTATGTAGCTGATCGATTTTACGCGAGTCCATGCCTTTCCAACCAGCCAATGGCTGTTTACGAATCACAGTAGTGCCGCGCACATCATGGATTTCGCTTATCGGTTCGCCCGAAGCAATACGGTGTGACAACTCCACCAGTGGACGCTCGGCATTGCCATAAACCAAAATGTCGGCCTTGGCATCGAGGATCACCGAGCGGCGCACCTTATCAGACCAATAGTCATAATGTGCGATACGGCGAAGACTGGCTTCAATACCACCAATCACAACAGGCACTTGTTTAAAGGCTTCTTTACAGCGCTGAGTATACACAGTGACGGCGCGATCAGGTCGCTTACCACCAACATTACCCGCAGTATAAGCATCATCATGACGTAGACGGCGCTCGGCTGTATAACGGTTGATCATCGAATCCATGTTGCCAGCCGTTACACCAAAATACAGATTAGGTTTACCCAGCTTCATAAAGTCGTTTTTATTCGACCAGTCTGGCTGTGAAATAATACCGACCCGAAAACCTTGCGCCTCAAGCATACGGCCAATCACTGCCATACCAAAGCTAGGATGATCAACGTAGGCATCGCCGGTTACAATAATGATGTCACAACTATCCCAACCTAGTTTATCCATCTCTTTCCGAGACATAGGTAAAAACGGCGCAGCCTTTTCAGTGCGACCTAGATACTTTGGATGGGTAAATAATGTGGATTCAACCTGCATGAATAATACTGCCTAACGTCCAACGAATAACCTATGACTAACGGGCAAAAGCGTTTTTGCTTTCCTACCTGTTAGTAAGTGTAGTTAATGGGATTTTATCTATGAAAAAACATGATCCCAATGCGCTTTCGTCACTATCGGCAAAACAAGCCAAATCGCGACATCAAAAGGACGCGGAGTATAACAGCCAATGGCTAATATATGCGAACAAAAAAGCAGCAACAACTCAAATTACTGCAGAATAAAAAAAGCAATATTGACCACGGCTAACTTAATCAGCACCGCCCAGGTAATTAACACGCCCCAAAAGCGTCCAAAGTGGTAGCCACCTTTACCTTGAATCAAGCCGATGGCATGTAATGTTCGTCCCAGCAGCCAACTCAAGCCAAACAGATGTAAATACAAAGGCGCCAAACCATTTAACTCAGCCATTAACAGTAATCCCATGGCGATGGGTGCATTTTCCATTAGATTGCCATGCACCCGATTGGCCAAGGTAATATCAGCATGTCCGCCGCTACCCAGCCCCACTTTGAGTTTTCGTCTTAATAACACCACTCGCAAGCTAAAATACACCACCATAATGGCAGTTAATGCCATATAAAACCCTGAAATTGCTACTGACATGTGTTATCTCTATCCTTAATAGTTTTTGATACTCTATGCTTTAGTCAAAAAATTTCCAAGCCATTAACTTATTTGGTAAAAGATAGGTTAATATGCGCGCATTCGAGCCCCCTGGGCTTTAGCACTCATGGACTGCAACATTGGATAACGAAGAATTTATAGAGAAGCGTCGCTTTATTATTAAGCTAGGTAAGGCGCTACATAAGTTTGGTACTCCAGCTTATCGACTCGAATCTCACCTACAAACGGTTTCCAAATCATTGGGAATCGAGGGCTACTTTCTAATTTCGCCCACCACCATGACCTTCGTGTTGCAACATGATACCGACCAAGAGTATAACCACCTTGCCCGAGTTCGCCCCGGTGACTTAGATCTTGGTTCGTTGGCTCGTACCGATGAATTAGTCGGTGAACTGGTTTCCGGCCAACGTACCCTGCAAGAAGCCCTAGATCGTTTAGAAGAGATTGCCAATAAACCTAGCCCATATGGCTCGCTGCTGACTTTACTGGCTTTTGGCTGCTCAGCAGGGGCTTTTGCCATGTTAATGGGCACCAGCTGGCATGATGTTTTTTGGTCTGCCATGTTGGGTTTGCTGGTTTATGGCTTAGTGTTTCGCGCCGAGCGTTCTAAACGCGTGGCTGAATCTCTAGAACCATTAGCCTCAATTCTGTGTGCTATTGCAGCCTGCGGTATTGCTTATTTTGATCCTTATATCAACATTCCGGTGGTGATCCTCTCAGGTGTCATCATTTTCGTACCCGGGCTCGCCCTCACCTTAGGCTTAGCCGAATTAGCCGCCCGAGATTTAATCTCAGGCACAGCGCGAATAATGGATGCTTGTATGTTGCTGTTTAAGCTCTATTTTGGAGCTATATTTGGCATGGTACTTGGCAACGCAATTTTCGGTGAAGCAATCTATTTTGAACCCGAGCCGCTTCCGCGCTGGGCAATATGGTCGGCTGTACCTATCCTTTCAACTGCCTTGGTGATCATCTTTAAAGCCCGTTTAAAAGATTCACCTTGGGGGATTTTTGCTGGGATCATCGCCTTCTTTTCCGCCATGCTAGCAGGCATTTATCTCGGTGAATCTATTGGTATTTTTTTCGGCGCCTTAGCTGTCGGCATTTATTCCAACTTATACGCACGCTGGATGAAGGCACCCGCTTCAATCGCTCTACTGCAAGGCATAGTGATTTTGGTTCCTGGCAGCAAAACCTATATCGGTCTCAATACCCTTATCCTAGGTGAGACCATGCTGAACCAGTCTCATATCGGCTCACAAATATTCCTGATTTTCATGTCATTGATTGCAGGGCTGATCTTCGCCAACGTTGCAGTACCTCCACGCGGCACCCTATAGCCCCACAAACATGCTGATGTCACCGGCTTGGTTACATCAGCGTTTACACAATTATAATCGTTACTTTTTCAGCCTTTATTCCCTTGACTAATCCCTACTAACAGTGTGTTATAACACACTGTTACATGTGTAAAAGCAGCACCTAAAAAATAACAAAAATATAAACTTGGATTGCTTTATGTCTTATGTTTCACGCGCAACTTTGGCCATATTGAGTTTGCTATTTTGTAAACTTGTTATTGCTCAAGAGCTTAAAGCGGAAGACGATGTTAGAGCTGGTAAGCAAGATACTGAAGTAAAAACTCAACCCGCCAGTAACATTGTCGTCGTTAGTCATGCCATTTTTGATGAATCGGATCCCGATGCATTTTTCATCCATCGTTGGGCGAACTATTTACATATCAACACCCGCGAATCAACCACCCTCAATCATCTGAGCTTTGAAAAAAACCAAGCGGTTACTCAAAAAGATCTCGATGAAGCCCAGCGTATCTTACGTAAAGAACCTTATATTCGAGATGCTAAAGTCAGCTTTGCAGAAGCCGACCCTGAAGCGGAAAGTGCCCCCGATGGCTCACAGAGCATCTTGGTCGAAACTTGGGATAATTGGTCGTTATTACCGACATTCAGTGCTGGTCGTAGCGGTGGAGAAAACACATTTTCTGCAGGTCTAAAAGAAGATAACCTCTTAGGTTATGGTATTCGCACCCGGCTTAAATACCAATCGGATGCCAATCGAACGGGTTATAAGCTGGCATTCAGGGTGCCAATGGACAGCTTGGCAAGGCACTCCACCCTATCGGTTAACTTTTATGATAACAGCGATGGCGAAGCCGCCATGGTGGACTTTACTAAGCCGTTTTACACCCTCGACGATACCAATATGTATTCAACGACTTATGTCAATGACTTACGCGTCGATACCATACGTCAGAACGGCATGGATATTAATGAGTTCGAACATAAAATTGATTACGCCAACCTACAATATGGTTGGCGTATTAATAAACAGGATGATTGGCGTACTCGACTATCTGTGGGGATAACCCAAGATAAAAACCAATTTGACAACATCGTTAGCTTTCCTAACTCACCATTACCCCAAGACCGTGACTTCCTTTATCCCTGGGTCAGCTTTCAATATCTACAAGATGACTTTCGGGTGCTAAACAACGTACACCTGATTAATAAAAACGAAGACTTTAATTTAGGCTGGCAACATTATATTAAATTAGGGTTTGAAACCTTAGACACAGGCGACAGCTCCCCTGTAGGTTATCACCTTAATCTGTTTTCATCTCGTGGATTTCAACAAGACGACCACCTGCTTATGTTGGCTCTCAAAGGCGAAGGTACCTTTGCCACCACCCAAGCCGATTATTTTAAGGCAACAGCCCTAGCAGAATATTTTTATCAAATCGCCCCCAAATGGACGGCTTACTCCAAAGTGCGCTTAAGTACCTCAAAAAACAACTATCTCGACCGCACATTTGCCATGGGAGATGAAACTGGAGTCAGAGGCTATCCCAACGATTATCAACATGGTGACAATCAATGGTTAGTGACAGCTGAGCTGCGTAATTACCCCAACCTGAATCTGTATCAAATAGCTGAACTGGGCTGGGCACTGTTTACCGATTATGGTCAAGCTAGTGGCGGTCCAGATCAAAATAACGAAACCACTAAACCTATTGGCAGCATTGGTATCGGCGCCAGAATCTATTCGTCACGATCCAGCTACGGTAATGTCGCCCATATCGATTTTTCAATGCCCTACAACTCAGGCGAACACGTCAACAGTTGGGAGTGGCGCTTTCAGGTGAAAAACCATTTTTAGCGGAGCAGAATAATGATGAGAGTCGTTTTAAGCTTAATCATACTGATCATGACCAGTTGGGTTCAACCCGCCAACGCTGCACCTTCGCTGTCACAATCGTTACAAAATGCTCAAGGTGAAAACGTCACCTTAGAACAATACCAAGGCAAGGTGGTTTATGTGGATTTTTGGGCATCCTGGTGCGGCCCTTGCCGTAAATCATTTCCTTGGATGAATGCCATGCACGCGAAATATGCCGCTCAAGGCTTAGTCATAGTAGCGATTAACCTTGATACCGATAAAGCATTAGCCGAGGAGTTTCTAACTAAACTTCCCGCCGAATTTAAAATTTATTTTGATCCCGAAACCAAAGCCGCCGAAGCATTTGACCTACAAGGTATGCCAAGTAGCTATCTATTTAATAAAAAAGGTGAATTGGTTCAAAACCATGTTGGCTTCTTCGAAGAGTATGCAGCGCAGTATGAGCAAGAGCTCGTAAGTCTGCTTAAGGAGTAACCCGTGAAGAAAACCCTACTTGCCATCCTCATTACCTGCAGCCTGTCTGGCTGCTCAAGCCTAGGTGTTCAGCCCTGGGAAAAAGATCAACTCGCGAGAGCCGATATGGCGCTTGATGCGGAAAAACTGGATTTGGCCCTCGATGATCATATCTACTTCAGCAAAGAGGGAACCAGTGGGGGTCGCGCGCTTGCCGGCGGGGGCTGTGGATGCAACTAACATCACATAAAAATATCGCCAAAGCCCTAGCAGTAGCCAGTTATGCCTTGGTGGGACAATCGGCGCAGGCGGTGACCCAAGACCCCAGCCAGGATGATTTAAAAGTCGATGCCGCAATTATGTATTACGGCGAGCAAGATAGAGTGCAAGCAGTCGAAGCCATAGGTAATGTACAAAAGTCCTTTGGTGATAAATCCCTACTGAATGCCAAAATCGTAGTAGATAGCCTAACTGGTGCCTCAGCTTCGGGAGCCGTAGCACAAAACAACAGCCAGACGTTTACCCGTCCATCAGGTAAAGGGGAATATCAAGTTACTGCAGGCGACACTCCACTGGATGACACCTTTCAAGATACCCGTTTACAACTCAGCGCAAACTGGAGTGAGATTCTAGCTCCGCGCTGGAAAGTGAACACTGGAGTATATGGTTCTAGGGAATTTGACTATACCTCTCTTGGCCTTAACGGTGGTGTCGAGCACAATTTTAATAAGAACAACACAACCTTAGCGCTTTCAGGTGGTTACACCTATGATATTGTCGACCCAGTAGGTGGACGCCCAGTAGCCTTATCCGCTATGGCACATCGAAGTGATTACCTCACCGAAGCCGCCTATCAGGCCGCATTCGACAATACTCGTATCGATAGCTCAGACAATAAAAATACCTTCGATGCCATGGTCAGCCTGACCCAAGTATTGAGTCGGCACTGGTTATTCCAGGCAAACTACAGCTTGTCCTCGGTATCAGGCTATTTGACTGACCCTTATAAAGTATTAAGCCAAGTCGATAATAGCGGCACAACATTAAATTATCTGTATGAAAATCGCCCCGACTCTCGACTCAAGCAAAGTGTATTTATGATGGCTAAAGGAGCTTTGCAAAAAGGCGTTATCGATTTTTCGTATCGATTTAGTAGTGATGATTGGGATATTCAGTCACATACCTTAGAAACCCATTATCGATACTATTTCTCTGGTAACTTCTATGGTCAATTACACCTGCGCTACTATCAGCAGCAGGCGGCCGAATTTTATACTCCGTTTTTGCTCGATAATAATCCACTACCTAAATATGCCAGTGCCGACTACCGCATAGGAGATATGAGCGCCTATACTTTAGGGGTAAAGTTCGGCCAACGTTTGACGGGCGGCAATGAACTGAGTTATCGCTTGGAGTATTACCAACAAACCCCCGACAATAATGGCACCGAGCTTTTTGGTCAGTTACAGCAACAGCAACTGTTCCCAGAGGTAAAAGCCATCGTGGCGCAATTTAGCTATTCGTTCTAGCTATTAGTTTTTAGAACAAGGCAGCAGTAACATGTCTCGTCAGCAAGATAGCGTACAAGAGTGTCAACTTGAGCCCCGTCCCTGGGGCTTTATCGGTCACTTTTACTCAATGGCAAACCATTGCGAAATCCTGATCGATAGCCATAACGAGGCAATGGCTGAGGCGATATTGATAACAGCCATGAATGAGGCTAAACGAATTGAGGTCAAATATAGCCGCTTTCTGCAACATAATTACCTCTGGCAGCTGAATCACAGCGATAACCCATCGGTCACCATCGATGCCGAAACTCACCGCCTTTTGTGTTTTGCCCAGCAATGCTACCAACTCAGCGACGGCCAATTCGACATCACCGCCGGCCCCTTGATGCAGCTGTGGCGCTTCGAGAAGGGAGCTAAAACCCCACTTCCCTCAGATAAAGCGATCCAAGCCGCTAAAGCCTTTATCGGTTTTTCCGCGCTGCAGTTTGACGCCAGCAGCTTAACCCTGCCGAAAGGAATGAGTTTAGACTTTGGCGGCATAGCCAAAGAGTACGCGGTCGACAGCGCTGCAAGCCTAATCGCTCAGCGCTGGCCACAGGTTTCGGTACTGGTCAATTTTGGTGGTGATATTGCCTGCCCCGTTGCTAAAACGCTTCCAAGCCAGCCGTGGCAAGTCGGCATTGAAAACCCCTATGCCCTAGATCAAGCGGCTGCACTGCTAGAAATTCGCCAGGGTGCTCTCGCCACCAGCGGTGATACTCGCCGCTATATCAAACACAACGGCAAACTTTACGGCCACATTATCAATCCCTTTACTGGCTATCCAGTTGAAGCTGCGCCGCGCTCAGTTACCGTACTCGCACCAAACTGCTTAATGGCCGGAATGTTATCGACCATGGCCATGTTACAAGGACCCGACGCTGAAATATTCTTATCGAATCAAGGAGTGGACTTTAAAGTATTCAGATAATAATGAACGAACAGCAACTAGCCTTACTCCCTATTCACAGCAAATAATACTTCAGCGACTCCCCTGATCTCATTTGAGGAGACATCCTCAGAATTTGTTAACAAAAAGTGACTTCGATCACCAAAGTTCTCCTTTTTCAGTACATCCTCTAATTTAGTTTAACCATAATACAAATACCTATTGAAATAATATTGATTCTCATTTACATTTCGGTTCATAAAAATATAGCTGTAAATTAGATTTTTAGGTGAATGTATGAACTTCAATCTGTCAAAACTTACCCTTGCCATTTTGGCTGGACAATTCATGGCCGGACAAGCCTTTGCAGAGGAGACAGAAACCACTCCAAGTGCAGAAAGTTACGAAAGAATCGTGGTCACCGCCTCTCGTGTTGCAAAACCACTTAGCCAAATTCCCAATACCATCACCATCATCGACCAAGCCGAATTAGCGCAACAACTGTCGCTGAATAATGATCTATCGACCGTGCTCGGCAATCTGGTTCCTAGTTTTTCCCCTAGTCGCCAAAAGATGACCAGTGCAGGTGAGAGTTTACGTGGCAGAAAACCGCTATACCTAATTGATGGTGTGCCTCAATCAAATCCATTACGTAGCGGCGGTCGTGACGGACACACCATAGACCCATTCTTAATCGAGCGAGTTGAAGTGATTCATGGTGCAAATGCCATTCATGGTCTAGGTGCTGCTGGCGGTATCATCAACTTAATCACCAAAAAGCCTAAACAAGGCTTAAATCAGCAGATCAAAATTGACACAGGATTTCAAACTGAAGACCTCGCTGAGAGTGGGGATTATGGCGTCAGCTACAGCTTATCGAACAGCTGGGATAATGCTGACATACTAGCGGCGCTCTCTTACCGCCATAGTGGTATGGCTTATGACGCTAATGGCAATCTGATTGGCGTGGATAATACTCAGGGCGATACCATGGACTCGGAAACCTTCGATGGTTTCCTCAAAACGGGCTATAACTGGGATCAACAACGTATAGAGCTAATGGTTAACCGCTATCAAATCGAAGGTAACAACAATTGGCTTTCGGTTGCTGGTGATGTTGATGCCGATATTCCAAGTTCGGCAATCGAAGGAAGCGCCGATGGTGAAGCGGCACAAAATGCGGTAACCACAGTCAGCCTAGGCTACAACAACGAAGATTTCTTCAGCCAAAAACTCTCTGTACAGCTTTTCCGTCAAGAATTCGAAGCAACTTATGGTGCAGAAGGCACTCCGCTTAAAACCTTCCAAGATCCGGCTTACGGTAGTGACTTAATTGACCAGTCTCAAAATAATTCAGAAAAAACCGGGATGAAAATTACTTTGGTCAATAGCCAGATGTTTGAGCTGCCTGTCGACCTGATTTATGGCTTGGACATGTTAAAAGACAAAACCTGGCAAGCATTGATTCAAACCGGACGTAGCTGGGTGCCACCAACAGAATATACCAACTATGCCCCCTATGCTCAGTTAGAGTTTGCACCTGACGCTCCTTATACAATTACCGCAGGTGTTCGTTATGAAAAGTCAAAACTTGAAGTAGATGATTTTACCACCCTAGCCTCATACGGCAGCCAATTTGTAAAAGGCGGTAACCCTGATTTTTCACAAACCTTATATAACTTAGGCGGAACCTATAAAGTTACCGAACAATGGCGCGTCTTTGCTAATTACTCTGAAGCCTTCTCTATGCCTGATGTCGGTCGTGTTTTACGAGGCATCAACACGCCTGGCCAAAGTGTAGAAACCTTCCTCGATTTGAAACCAATTTTGACTGAAAACACCGAACTGGGTATCGAATATAATGGAACAAACCTACAAGCGCAGATGGCTTACTACACCTCTGACTCTGATTTCGGCCAACGCTTACAACGTGGCGTTGATGGGATCTACACAGTAAAAAGAGAAAAAACTGAAGTCGATGGTGTTGAATTTCGCGTAAACTGGACCGTCAGTGATGCAGACCTTCTAGGGTTAAGGTTGGCTATTGCTGAAGGTCGATATGATTCAGACCAAGATGGTAAAGTCGATAGTGATCTTGGTGGCTCGAATATTGCGCCAAACCGAATCAATGCAAGCTGGGATAGATACTGGACCGATAGTTTGTCGACTCGCTTACAAGTAAATCATCTGCTTGATAGAGACCGTGAAGATAGTAATGGTGATGTAGTAAACCAGTTTGATGGCTACACCACCCTTGATTTAAGTGCCACTCTGGATGTTGTCGCTGGCGCGGTAACATTAGGCGTACAAAACCTAACCAACACGGATTACTACACCTATTACTCACAATCTAACCCAAATGATTTGCGTAACTTCAAAGGTTTAGGGCGTAGCTTTACCCTTTCTTACCAGTTAAACTTTTAATCAATTAGGCTGATTATCTAGCAGAGCTTCAGTTATAGTGAGGCTCTGTTAGATACAAAATATATAACAATGAAATCTGCAGTTTTTCGCTTACGCTTTTGGCATCGCTGGATAGGGATTTGCGCCTTATTACCACTCCTTATCGTGTCGCTAACTGGCACTATTCTGGTGTATAAAAAACCAATCATTCACTTTTTTGTCGCTCAGCAGGCGGCACTGCCTCAAGATTATTCGCCACAAAAAATTGCAACACAGTTAGATAACATCGCGCAGCTCGCTAGTCTGCAAAACGCTGTAAGAGCAAAAGCCCCCAACCAACAGGAGCCTTATTGGACTCTCACCGATCAACATGGGCAACATCAATTATATGCAATAGGCACCTTAAAACCTTACCAGCAAAATCTATGGCTGCTCGATGGCCTCAGTGTGGTGCACCATCTGCATACCGAGCTGCTATTAGATAAGACAGGTAAAACGCTATTACTATTGTCATCGCTATTGTCATTATTTTTATTGTTCAGTGGCGTGTGGTTGTGGTGGCCGGGGAAAAAAGGATTTCGTTGGCGCTTTGTAAAACCTTGGCCGATGAAAATGAAGATGATGCTGCAGTTTCATCGTCATACAGGTATCGTTGTCACTCCAGTCTTGGCCATCATCGTATTTACTGCAGCGATTATGATGTGGCAAAAAGTGGTTACGCCATTATTACCCGCCTTGCCACTGCGTTCCATCACTCCTGAGCAAGCTTTATCGCAGGACGGTTTATCTGCCACGCAAGCAATGCGGCTCGCGCAGTCACAATTACCTGCAAGTTGGCCGACTTATATTCGTTTTCCTCAAGACGAGGTCAGCCATTATCGCTTCCGCTATCGATTAAGCAATGAATGGCACTCCAATGGCAGAACCTACATCAATGTCGATCAAAGCTCGGGCAATATGGAAGCCACGGAGGTAGCCGATCAGCTACCGTGGCAATATCGCCTGATTAATCAGACATATCCTCTGCATTCAGGATATGGGATAAATGGCATATATCAGCTGCTAATTCTCTTAGCCGGACTCGGGTTAGCCTGGGTGTCAGCAACAGGTTTACTGAGTTATTTACGGCAAAGCTTACCAAGCAGAAGGAAATAAAACGCTATTAAAGCAATGAAAGGGATCCCCTTCTAAACAGAATCAGTATTTAAGTATCCGCTCGGCAGCCGAATTAAAATAGATGTACCCCGCTATGGCTGCTCGGTTTCCCATGCGCAATCAGCTCGCTTATCCCGTGTTAACTGGATGACTCTTATTACCCTTTCTATTCAATCTCACTTTTATCATGTACAACTCACGCTTACTTTCATGTCTGAAATCAAACTAAACCTGCAATGGCGTCATTCGATGCTGTCGCCTCAAGTTCAATAGCGGCAATAACCCTTTTTTTGCGAAAAATATTGAAAAAAGACACACATTGAACTCAAACATAATCAAAAAGCTGACATAAATCACACTTCACCATACCGAGTATCACTACAAGCAACACACATTTAGGCTGTCACGAGATCCTGATCACACTAACGATTGCCTGATAAGCAATAAGCCATTGCCCTCAGATCATTAATTCACCGCGTCAATTTCAATAAAATCTTTCCGAACCCAATTAATTTATCTAGTCCATCACAGAAGACATTAATCGTTTCGCTTAAGAGCAAACCAACTTCAAGGATATTTATCATGTTAAAAAAATTACTTACTGTAAGCACATTATTTCTATCTTTAGCCGCAACGGCTGGAGATTATAAAGAAGGCACTCACTACATTGATTTAGCTGATAAATCATTCAAAGCCGATAATCAAGTCGTCAAGATTTACTCGGCAAACTGCCCTTTCTGCTACAAGTATGAAAAAGCCGTTATGCCAAATATGATTAAAAATCTGCCCAGCGGCATGAGCTACGATGCTTACCATATTTCAACCAAACCTCCATTTGGCGAAGAAAAAGCCACTGTCATTGCTGTAGCAAAAGTATTAGGTGATACCGAATACAAAAAAACGAAAATGGCACTCTACGCCCGCTACCACGACAAGCATGAAAAATTCACTAACACCGAAGAAGTTTATGATTTTGGTGCAAAAGAGCTAAATCTGAGTAAAGCAGATTTCATGCAGAAAGCGGGCTCTCCTGAAGTAAAAGCGCTACTCAAAAAATGGGATGATGCTGGTGTTGAAATCGCAAAAATTCAAGGCATTCCTGCAATTGTAGTCAATGGTAAATATCTCATCAAAACCTCTTCAATTCGTTCAATGACCATGCTTGATGAACTCATTGCTGACCTTTCAAAGAAGTAATAGAGGCCCATCATGATTAATTTATCAAAAGCTTTCAGCGACTTAAAAACTTCACCAACTCAAACATTAAGTGAATGGCAAAACCAGCGCAGGGTTTGGTTCCTTATGAGTGGTGCAGCAGCATTTCTAATCTTATCTGCTATGGGCTACTTCCAGCTTTTCTTAGCAATGGATCCTTGTGAAATCTGCGTTTATATCCGATACAGCCAGTTCTGTATTTTATTTGCAGGCCTAATTATCGCCATAAAACCAACCAATTTATGGTTGAAAGTCATAGGTATGTATATCGCTTGGTATGGCGTACTTCAAGGTATGGCTTGGTCGATTGAACTAGCCGAGTTACACCACACCGCACACGCATTAGACGATGCCATGGCAATGGGTGGTGACCTATTTGCCGCTGGTGGTGGTGGAGCTGCTTGTTCAACAGAACCTTCATTCCCACTTGGTTTACCACTACATGAGTGGTTCCCATTTGAGTTCCAACCATCAGGTATTTGTGGTGAAGATGATTGGTCACTACTTGGTTTAAACATGGCTGAATAC
The DNA here is from genome assembly GCF_022398315.1 of Shewanella sp. Isolate11. Classification (GTDB taxonomy): domain Bacteria; phylum Pseudomonadota; class Gammaproteobacteria; order Enterobacterales; family Shewanellaceae; genus Shewanella. Next base: position 39,250 of record NZ_JAKEVF010000001.1, on the reverse strand, counting down.
TGCATCATCGCTTACACCGTTTTCACTATCGGATTAGGCGCAGCAACTATCGGCTGGATCAAAAGTTGGTTCAATAGAAAGTAATTATTAAATAAGCACTCAATTTAAATTTTTTAAATCTTGGAGTTACTATGAAATTTACAAATATTGCTTTATTGGTCGCTGCTGTAAGCTGCGCAGGCATGGCCACAGTAGCAGAAGCGAGTTCATTAAAATCTGCACGAGGCATGGCAGTATATTCAACAGGTACCGAAGTCATTGGTACTATTTTTATGAACAAATATGGTTATGCACCTCTCACTGCGGTTATTGATATCCCAAGCAACCGTAGCCTATCCAATGTAAAAGTAACCGTACTGGGCAAAGGCGATAAAGGCGTTGATATCAGCTATGATGTCGCAAGTAATGAGCTATTACAGCATTCAGGCATTCCTGTATTCGGTCTTTATGCTGATTACCAAAATAAAGTTAAAGTTGACTGGAAAGAAGACGGTAAAACTCAGACTCATACATTCAATATGAGAACGGGTGGCATTAAATTTACTCCACAAGCAAATGCAAAAAGCTCATCTTTAGTGGGTGAAGTTAAAGTTGCAGCCTCTAAGAAGTTTAAAGATCGTCTCTATCTAGTTGATGGTTTTGGTGATGGTGCACAACGCTCAATCGTGACACATAACAACCCCCAAGCTGCTGGTGCTGGTCTATGGGATCGCTCTCCAACCCTAAGCATGTACGATACCAATGGTGATTTACGTTGGTATATGGATTACCAGGCTTTCCGTGATGCTAACCATTATCGTAAAACGGGTTATGTCATGGGTATTAAGCAAGTCGGCAAAGATCTCGTTTGGGGTGCTGGTCAGGCTTATCACAGAATGAGTCTGATGGGTGAGCATGTATATTCTCGCGACCTTCCAGGACAATATGCTGACTTCTCACATGATATTCATCATCGTCCTAACGGAAATATGATCATCCGTGTAGCGAAAAAAGACTATATCAACGAAGTGGGTGATCATGTAACGACGATTCGTGACCATATCATTGAAGTCGATCCGCAAGGAAAAGTCGTACATGAGTGGGATTTGAATAAAATCTTAGATAACACTCGTGACGTGACCTTACTAGGCTTAGATATGGGTGCAGTTTGTTTAAACGTTGATGCCGACCATGCAGGCCAAACTGCGTCTTTAGATCAGCTTAAGAATGCACCATATGGCGATATCCCAGGTGTTGGCGCTGGTCGTAACTGGGCACACGTAAACTCTGTTGCGTACGATGAAAATGATGATTCTATTATTCTTTCATTACGTCACCAATCTGCCAACATCAAGATTGGTAAAGATAATGAAGTTAAATGGATCTTAGGTGCTAGAGAAGGCTGGAAAGGCGAATTAGCCAAAAAAGTACTACAACCTGTCGATAGCAAAGGTCGTAAGATTGAGTGTACAGCGAAAGGTAAATGTCCTGATACAGACGTTTTCGATTTCACTTGGACTCAACACACAGCTTATATCGGTAAAGATTCTGGAAAACGTAATTTCAACCTATTTGTACTAGATAACGGTGATGGTCGCTTCAACGAACAACCTATTATGCCTGAAGATAAGTACACTCGTGCTGTTGAATACGTTATCGATCAGAAAAAAATGACGGTTAAGCAAGTATGGGAATACGGTAAAGATCGCGGTTATGAGTTCTATTCGCCCGTGACGTCTATTACTGAATACTACCCAGATAAAGATTCAAACCTTGTTGCATCAATGAGTACCGGTCTTTATGCAGGTAAAACGATTGGTAAGATCCTTGAATTTGAGCACGGTGAAGACAAGCCTGCAGTCGAAATTTGGGTTCATGGCATGGCTCCTGGTGCACCAGGATACCGAGCGACAATCATTACTCCTCCATTTAACAAGTAACTCCTCGGATGTAAAAGCCATCGGACAGTTGTCCGATGGCTTTTTCAAGGAATATTCACATGAAAACATTAGTTTTATCAGCGTTAATGGCTGTTCCATTTATTTCTCATGCAACTAGCTTTGAACCACAATTTTATGCCGATGGCCAAGGGCAGCTCATTTCTCAATCAGAAAAAGATTTTCAAGCGGAAACCCAGCTCGTTCGCCTAGGCTCATATGGCTTCTATACGGCTGATGACTTTAAGGTTAAATATGAACTTGAAGCTCAATATTCAGATAACTTCAGTCAACGTGGTCAAGATGACATTCAAGTTACTCTTGGGCGAGCAATATTAATTACAGATTATGGCTCACTTGTACTTGGACGTTCTTACTCTGGTATTTATACAGATATGTACCAACGTGTAGATATCCACCCATCAAATAACGGAGAGTTAGCCAGTAGCAATAACATGCTCTGGGAGCAAGCCACATACGGAACCAATGTATTTGCCTACGGTACACCGAGATTTGATGTAGGCAGTGGTAAATTGCGCTTTGTTACGTCAATCACCACTCCGAAAGAAGATAACGGTGCAGACAACGACGTAACAACCGGACGTATCGTTTATACATCAAAACCATTCAATCTCAGTGCAGGCCTTGTTATCGTCGACAAAGAGATGGCACCAGGAAGTGCCAACGCTGCAGAAAATTACAATAGATATTCTATTGGTGCAGACACTCAATTCGGCAATCTAACGGTCGCAGCGCTAGCAGAGCTTACAGATAATGCCTTTAGCGTCAAAAATGGCTTTCAAAGTGCAGCAAAAAACACTTATGTTGGTGCTATCAAGTATCAATTTGACAAGTTAACATTCGGTGCTTCTTACCAACATAAAACCTATGAAGGTAACTGGGAAGATGAGTCTCAGTCGCTCATCATAGCGAGTATTAATTACAAATACAGTGACGCGGTTTCTTTCTTCGTTGAGGGCGCTTTATATGATAAGGCTCCTGAAAAATTTAACGACGATTATTCAGGTGATGCACTTAATATCGGCATCAAGGTTCACTTGTAACGCTTAATACCAATCAGTAAAACATCATCAATCTCTGTGTAGGCCCCTATCTTGTTGCCAATGCCTAACCAAATGACGACAAGATAAATTGCCACCCGCCTCTAGTTAATTTATAGCCAGTTAAAACTAAAGGCGGCTTTTTTCCCCAAGTAATAGAACCATCTATTCTTAACAAAAAGTCATCCCCTAACTAAACGTAATGAATACTGAAATTATTGACGATTTTATCCATTAATCCCTTTGCAGCCGGACTTAAATGGGTATTTTGCTTAACCGCTACTTGCACTAAGCTTTTACTCTGTATCGTGCCATTAAACAGGGTTTTCACATTTTTATATTTCCCTGCCGCCAAGCTGATAGATGGGATCAAACCAATACCATCACCACTTAATACAAATTCATCAGAAACAAACTTCGAATCGACACTAATACTGCTCACTAATTTAAATTGGCATTTTAGACCATCAAAGGTTTCACAAAAAAAATAGCCATCATTAACCGTTTCAATGGGGGTCACAATCACATTATGCTGACTTAAATCTTCAATAGTTTGGGGTTCACCATGCTTGTCTAGATAGTCGAGACTGGCCACAAAATAGCATGTCATATCATCGATAACGTGATAGATAAAATTAGGGTTATTCATACTCGTTGTGGTAATCGCAAAATCACCACGAAAATTTTCAATACTCTGAGGAGAAGCTATCGTCGAAATTTTTAATGACAAGTGACTATGTTCCTTAAAATAATCAGAGATAATCTCCCTAACCAAACGGACTGCGACACCTTGATTCATAGCAATATGAACTTGATTGCTATGAAACTGTTCATGATTTATCAACGAGGCATTGATCTCATCTATCTGCTTAATGCGATCAAGCAACACTTCACCATCGCTGGTAAGAACCAACTTGCCATTAGCTTTTTCAAAAATAATGATTTGGTAATATGTCTCTACTTTTTTCAAGCGCTTATGAATAGTCGAAGATGAAACGTCCATCAGTTCTGCTGTACGAGTCAGGCAGCCCGTAGATGCTATGAGAGGAATGGTAGATAAAAAATCGATATGCACCTTAAAGGCCCCTAACCATCAGATAATATACTGCAGTATAGCGAGAAAACTTCTTGAAAAATGTTACAAAAATCGCAACTGACAGTCTAAAGAGCTGCAAATTTCATTGCCGGCACTACAAAAGCAACTCTGATGATTTAAACATCACATTTTTATCATTCCATTCATACAAGATCAAAATATGTGTCCCCCATCGCCTAAGGCCGCTCTCGGACACGATATAATAAACGTATTATATTTAAGCTTGTTGTTTAATTTTGAGCTATAGACAGCGATTAAAACCGAACATTAAATTACTACAAATATCCTTCATGATGCTGGTCGTGACGATATTTGCTATCACCAATACACCCCTAGATGGTTTTACACCAAATCTGCGTATTACTCAGCAATTTTTAAGTGACATCGCTCCCAGGGCCATGTTGATTTGCGCTTTTATTGGCGTGATCCATTATTGGGTTAATCAAAAGCTGGATTACTCCTTTAACAAATCTAAACTCAACTTAAATCAAAAGATATTTGGTCTGACTTTTTTCCTTGGCTGTTCAAACTTGTTGCTTTTTCTTAAAACAGAACGCATCAAATTAAGCCTGCGTGATCGCTATATGGTACTGCTGATTAGCCTTAGCTCTGCCGGTGGGATCAGCTGTATTTCAATATCAGCCTTAGGTATTCCGGTATACCAAATTCTCATCGCCAGTTTGGCACTTCCCTTGTTGATCGTAATCTTAGCCCTGCCATTTAACACAGGGAAATCCACTCCTATGATGAGCGGCCCAGAAATGGATGCCGAATCCAAAAGTGCCAATAAAACCCTAGCTGGCTATATTGTCAAATATCTGGTGGGTGCGAGTAAATTGATCGCCAATAAAGCCATCACCATTATGTTCTTTGAACTAATAAGAAATTCGATAAACAAATTTAATATCGATTGGAGCCATGTCGTCTACTATCCACATTTGTTGCTAAACGATCTTGGCTTTAATGCTCAAGCAGCCGAAGTCATCACCCAAGCGTGGATTGCAAAAACCGTAGCCAACCGAGAAGCAGCACTGATTGATATAGCCAACTCTGGTATTTACGATGAACTTTCACTGATACATCAAATGCTAACCATTTCTTTACTGATCAACATTGCCAGCATTGGTGCCTTAATTGTCATTGGTTTAAATATTTTGGCGCTGTTTGGCAAACAAGGTATGCAATTCTTAAGCATACTGCCTATAGCCTTCGTTATCGTTAATGTCGTGCCTATTCTACCTGTGGTTTTATATGCGCTTGTCATGCACTAAAGCGTGATTTTACTGCACGATGTCAAGCCTAAGTTTGCACAATATGGATAACTAACCCGATAAAAATTTAATTAAATTAAGCAAATTGGATTAATTCACCCACTTCAACTAATTTAAACTTTTCGGTGATTATCAAAGGCGCATTATGAAAAACTTCATCGCAGGTATTAACAATTTTTGGGTGGGACTATTTACCGGTCTCCTGTTGCCGATCATTGTGATTGCGTTTCTCCTTTACGCCACGGTACATCAGTTTACTGACCTGCTCCAAGAAAGTGCCATCAGCCCCATCGTCGAGCGAAGTGAACTCACCTTCGACAAAGTCGACCATCTACTCACAACATTGGATAACAAGGTCGAACACGCAACTGCAGAAGACTTACAAGTCGTTGCTTCTCTAAAAGATACTCATGTCATTGAAGAGCTGCAAACATTCGCCAGCAGCGTTAAACAATTAAAACAAGCCGTCACTGAAGCGGATAAACAAGCGATTGTCAGTAATGTACAAGAGAAATTGCAGCAATCATTGGCGAACAAATTTCCTCCAGAAAAAGCCAAGAAAATTAGCCAGAACCTATTAAGCATCGCTCAAATACTGGCAAGCCAGCCGCACAACGATCAACAAGGGGAATCGATTCCATTCTCTCGGGCATTAGAGTAACCAACACACTTATAGAAATGGCGCATAAATAATAATGGAGATTAAATAGCCGCTTAAACACTCAATAGGCTATCTGAAATGGGACGAGTTGGCCGATAAAACCACTGGCAAGATTGGATGTTAAAAAGTTTAAAATCATAAGGAAGTTGCTATTTGTTTTAGCTTTTTCTCTATAAAATTGCTCAATGCAACCACCGGTTGACAAAATACCAAGCCAGCTTGCTGGCCTGCAACTGGCGTAATTTATAATCTGATGGCGGTTTCAAAAAACATGAGAGCACACCATGATTCTATCAGAGAAAATCATCAAATTAAGAAAGCAGCTTGGCTGGTCACAAGAAGAACTAGCGGACAAGGTGAACGTTTCCAGACAATCGGTATCCAAATGGGAGAGCACCAATAGCATTCCCGACCTGAATAAAATTATCAGACTGGCCGGATTATTTAATGTATCAACAGACTTTTTACTTAAAGATGATATAGACACCGCTGAATACCTGAGTGAAAATTCTGAGGCCGATGTCATTCAGGTAAACCTTGAACAGGCGCTGAGCTATATTGACAATATAACAGCACAGGCTCAGTTAACCGCGAAAGGGGTCGCATGCTTTGTTTGTTCGGCTGTCCCGTTGTTTTTCTTACTGGCCTTGTCAAAAAATGAAAATGTTGCTCTTGATGCGGATATTGCAGTTGCCTTGGGGCTAATATCCATTTTTATAATGGTTGCAGCCGGGATCAGACAGGTGATTTCAACCAATCAATATAGCAGCGCCTTGGCCCCTATAGATAAAGCACCGTTTGAACTCGCGTATGGCGTGCACAGTGCATGCGGCGAAAAGCAGGAAGCCTTTACCCCAACCTATAACAACAAATTATCACTCGCGATTACCTTGTTTATTACCAGCACTATCCCCTTGTTGCTAGTTGTTATATTTATCGGTCAAGACTATTTGGTATTATTAATGTTGCCCGTCCTGCTGTTTATCGTAACGGCAGGACTATGGATTATTATTCCGGCTTCAGCCCAACATGAAGCCTATAAGCACATACTGAATGAAGGTGACAAAAACAGGGATTTAACACACAGTGAGCGACACGCTATCAAACTCGCGCCATTTTACTGGCCATTAACGGTTGCTATCTATCTGGGCTGGAGCTTATGGACGATGAATTGGGGAGTCACCTGGATTATCTGGCCAGTGGCGGGCGTTTTATTTGCCGCCCTGGTCGGACTAATGGGTTTACTTGAAAAAGATAGGAGTTAAGTTCAACTGAAAACCGAGCGACTCAACTTAAGATCGATCCCCCTGTAGCAATAACATATAGCGTGCGTAGATTTAGGAAAGTAAGCTTTAACCGGTAACCATACCTCAAAAATCTACTTGGGACTTTGTAGCGAAAATAATAGATATGATTTCTTTGGAAGATATAGCGCATTGTGTACCAACTTTTGTCTCAAGTTGTGTACCAATTGAATAATTTGAGGTAAGAGAATTGGGTAACCGCCTGAAAACAGACGATTACCACATATTCAATGAGCTAGCCGATAAGCCGGGTCCTGTCGTGGACAGTTATTCATCTAGGCCTGCAATCGCTCACAGGCTCAAGCGACCTACCCGGTTCCAACGCGAGCAGCGCCATACGGAACCCTATTTGGTCTTGCTTCGGGTAGAGTTTACCTTGCTACGGACTGTTACCAGCCGCACGGTGCGCTCTTACCGCACCCTTTCACCCTTACCAATCCGAAGATTGGCGGTCTTCTCTCTGCTGCACTTGTCGTCGGTTCACACCGCCCAGGCGTTACCTGGTACCCTGCTCTATGAAGCCCGGACTTTCCTCCCCGTTCTATTGAACGCGGCAACTGTCTAGCCAACTCGGCGCGGATTATAGCCTAATGATAAACGCCGCACCACCTTATATTGCGCCCAGATGATGCATCTGACATAACAACTTAAATTTGCATCGTAGAGATTACAAACCAATATCAAGACCATGTTTGTATAAGGCGTTCTTTTTTAAACCATGAATTTGTGCCGCAATGGCCGCCGCCTTTTTCAACGGTAACTCATCACTAAGGAGTTTTAGGGTATTAACTGCCACTGTTGGCACGGTTTCTTCTTCAATACTACGGTGACCGTGGCACATGAGTACGATTTCCCCTTTCTGCTGATTGGGGTCGCTTTTTACCTTTTCTAGTACTTCGGCGGCGGTGCCAGATAGGAAGGTCTCAAACGTTTTAGTCACTTCACGAGCCATCACGACATGGCGTTCATCGCCTAAAGCCGTCACGATCGACTCCAGACTGTGGACGATTCGATGAGGTGATTCATAAAAAATCAGTGTGCGGGGGTCTTCGCTAAGCGAAGCGAGTTTATCCAGTCGCCCCTTCTCTTTCGCAGGTAAAAAACCTTCGAATGAAAATCGATCTGAAGGTAAACCCGATGCACATAAAGCCGTAATGGCCGCACAGGGTCCCGGCAACGGCACCACATTAAATCCCGCTTCCCGCACCTGGGACACTAAATGATAGCCAGGGTCTGAAATCAATGGCGTACCTGCGTCAGAGATCAAGGCAATAGCTTCTCCAGCCGACAGTTTTTGAATAATCCACTGGGCACGATCTCTCTCATTATGATCATGCAAGGCCGTCTTACGGGTCTCGATGCCAAAGTGACTCAATAATTTTCCACTATGACGGGTGTCCTCGCAGGCGATCAGTGACACCTGATTTAGCACGTCAATAGCACGAGGGCTGATGTCTCCAAGATTGCCAATGGGCGTAGGAACAATGTAAAGCGCGACCGACAGGTCCATATCTACCTCTGCAATGATTATCACAAGACTTTCGTCTGGCGTAAGAGAAGGTTAAACTACAGCGAGCATCTTACCAGAGTGAAGACCTGTGTTAAAAAGACTGAATACAACTAAATTCATTATTGTTACGCTTTTAACGACCACTTTATTCGGCTGTGCCACCAGCACAAAGCCGGTCAAACAAGAAACGCGTTCAGTTTCCTTAGTCAGCGCACCACTAAATGCCAGCCAATATTTGGCTGATGCCGCCAATGCAAAATCGCCAGAACAGCGTGACCGCTATATGCTTCTTGCTGCACACGCTTTTATTAATCAAGGTGATACAGGCAATGCGGCACAAACATTAGCATCGATTAAAACCAGCTTAGTCCAAAAGCCAGAGTTGTTAGCAGAACACAAATATCTAACGGCACGCGTTTTAGAACTCACTTCGACTTATGATGAAGCCCTTAAAGAGCTCGAGTATCCAAGCAACTGGCAATTAGCCAATTGGCAGATGGTCTCTTACTACCAACTAAGGGCGCAACTGTACAAGCTAACCAAACAGCCTATCGAACAAGCCAGACAATTGAGTTGGTTAAGTACTTACCTACCAAGCGAACAAGCCAACGAAGTCAATGATGAGATATGGGCTATTTTACAACCTTTGCATGAGCAGACCTTATTGTCATTTAGCCAAGATAACAGCAACCCCATTTTTGCAGGTTGGTTACAACTGGCCTATATCGCTAAACATTACGCCGCCGACCCACAAGTGCTTGTACAACGCTTAGGCGATTGGCAGCATGAAAACCCAAGCCATCCAGGCGCCTTAAAGCTGCCGACAGATCTTGAGCGAGCATTAAATACTAAACCCTATAAACCAAAGCACATTGCGGTTTTACTGCCCTTAACAGGTCAAAGAGCCGCACTGGCAAATCCGGTTAAACAAGGCATTATCTCAAGTTATCTTGCCAACCCTGACGATTCGGTAGCAGTGAATTTTTACGATACAGCCTTAGGCGTGCAAGTGGCCTATCAACAGGCTGTGACTGCAGGTGCTGAGTTTATTATTGGCCCGCTCTTACCGTCAGAGGTAGACACGCTGCTACAAATTGAGCACAACAGCACCACAGCGGAAACACCTGCGCTCACTATTCCGCAGTTGTACCTCAACAACGCCGATAATCTCAGCCATAACAACGACCAATTCTTCTTCGCACTTTCGCCAACAGATGAAGCTATCGATGCCGCGCAAAAGCTTTTCGATGATGGCATTAATACACCATTATTGCTCGCCAGTAATGACAGCATAGGCAAACGCATGGCCGCGGCTTTCAATGAGAAATGGCAGAAACTGACCGGACTAGACGCTGAAGTTCACTTCTATAACGGCGGTGATGAGATGAAGGTGACAGTGCAAAAGTCACTTGGTGTTATCGACAGTAAAGAGCGCATCGCCCGTATCAAAGCCATACTTGGTAATAACATTGAGGCCGATTTTAGATCACGTCGTGATATTGATGCCATTTACATGATATCCAGCAACCAAGATTTACCACTGCTAAAGCCCTTTATCGATGTTAATTTCAGTGTCTTCGCCCAACCCGTGCCTCTGTATACCACCAGCCGTAGTCGTATTGAGAGTAACTCCCGTGATGCGGCACAAGAGCTCAACAACTTAACCATCAGTGATATTCCTATGCTGTTGCAGCCTAATCCTGAATCGGCATCCGTTTCTGCGCTGTGGCCAACTTGGAATAATGGTCAAAAACGACTGTATGGTATGGGTTATGATGCACTGGCGCTTGTTAGTAAACTAGCTCAAATGCGTGCGCTACCCGGGTATCAATATTCAGGTTTTAGCGGACTGCTTTCAGCCTCACCCGATGGTACAATCAACCGTCAGTTGAACTGGGGACGTTATCAGCGTGGCAATTTGACACCACTATGAGCCAAGCCGAGCATCTAACCCAAGGCCAACGTGGAGAAGATGCGGCGTTACGTTATTTGGAACAACAAGGGCTGAAATTGGTCGAACGTAATGTTCGCTATCCCTTCGGTGAAATTGACCTGATCATGAAACAGGGTCAAAAATGGGTTTTTATTGAGGTAAAATACCGCCAATCGAAACAATTCGGCGGTGCGTTACAAGCCATTAGTCAGGGCAAGATTAACCGGTTACGCCGTGCGGCGAGCCATTATATGCAATGCAACCAACTCGATGTTGAATGTCGCTTCGACGTGGTTGCCATCGATGCCAGCGAGATCAATTGGATCACCAATGCATTTTAGTGATCGATAAGCCTCATCACGACCTAAAGAGGCGAGTTGAACCGTTTTATTTTTTTAAGGATACAATCCATGTTAGAACGCATTAAAGACAGCTTTACTCATTCGATTCAAACTAAAATCGATGCAGCTGAAGCGCTACCTGAGTCGATAGAAAAAGCGGCTGAGATGATGGTGCAGTGTTTATTAGGTGGTAACAAAATCCTAGCCTGTGGTAACGGAGGCAGCGCTGGCGACGCACAGCATTTCTCTGCTGAACTACTAAACCGTTATGAGATTGAGCGTCCACCATTGCCTGCAATTGCGCTAACAACCGATACTTCAACCATTACCGCTATCGGTAATGATTACAGCTATGACGAGATTTTCTCTAAGCAGATTTTAGCCTTAGGCCAGCCGGGCGATATTTTATTAGCAATCTCAACCAGCGGTAACTCGGGCAACGTTATTAAAGCGATGGAAGCCGCATTAAGCCGTGATATGACTATCGTCGCGCTAACGGGTAAAGATGGCGGTGCCATGGCCGGCTTAATGGGAGTCAATGATGTTGAGGTGCGCGTACCGTCTAATGTCACGGCGCGTATTCAAGAAGTTCACCTACTGGTGATCCACTGCTTATGTGACAATATCGACCGCACCCTATTCCCACAGGACGAGCAAGCATGAGAGCTCTGCTCCCATTAATTGCAATTGTATTGATGCTCCAAGGCTGTGCTGGCGCGGTACTGGTCGGTACAGTCGGTGGTGCCATGATGATTAACGACGAGCGGAGTTTCTCTACTCAGCTCGACGATACCAATGCCGATTTTCAAATCTCCAGCGAATTAGCCAAACATGATGATTTAAGAAATCAGACCAACATTACTGGCGTAGCCATGAATGGTAACGTGCTGATGATAGGTCAGGCGCCCAATTCAATGCTCAGAGATAAGGCTATTAACCTTGTTAAAGCCCTTAATCTTGGCGGCAAGATCCATAACCAAATCCGTATTGGTAACCCAACCTCATTTACTACACGCAGTAATGACACTTGGATCACCACCAAAGTAAAGACTCGTATGATCAACGATAAAGAGCTGGATACGACTCGGATTAAAGTGGTAACTGAAAATGGAGAAGTGTTCTTGCTCGGCGTAGTGCCGCGGGATCAGGCTGACTTAGCCGTCGATATTACCCGCAATACCGCTGGCGTGCGTAAAGTGATCAAGGTATTTGATACACCAAACAGTTAAGCCAAGGGTTTAAAATAAACTCCGAAGATAAGTACTTCCTGATACAAAAAAGCCAGCTATTAGCTGGCTTTGTTAGTTAAGGCTAGATGTTAAACCAATAAACCGATTTTCTCGTAAACCTTTTTCAGAGTCACTTCTGCACGAGCTTGCGCCTTTTCTGCACCTTCATGCATCACTTGATTAAGGAAGCTTTGATCCGCTCTAAACTCTTTATAACGAGCTTGTAGTGGCTCTAACATCCCCACTACCGCTTCACCCGCAGCCACTTTAAGGTGGCCATACATCTTACCTTCAAACTCGGCTTCGATGCTGGCGATGCTCTGACCGCTGACACCCGACATTAAGCTTAATAAGTTAGATACACCCGGTTTATTTTCAACATCAAAACGTACCACTGGTGGCTCATCACTGTCGGTCATCGCTTTCTTAAGCTTCTTCATAACCGCTTTAGGATCTTCAAGCAAACCGATAACATTGTTACGGTTATCATCTGATTTAGACATCTTCTTCAGCGGATCTTGCAGTGACATCACCTTTGCGCCTAATTCAGGAATAAACGGCTCCGGTATAGTAAAGGTTTCACCATAAGCGTTATTAAAGCGAGTGGCGATATCACGAGTCAGCTCAAGATGTTGCTTCTGATCTTGACCAACAGGGATTTCGTTTGCTTGATAAAGCAAAATATCGGCCGCCATCAATACTGGGTAACCAAATAAACCCACGTTGATGTTATTAGCATGCTTTTGCGACTTATCTTTAAACTGCGTCATGCGATTTAACTCACCCATCTGGGTGTAACAGTTCAGCGCCCAACCCAGTTGAGTATGCTGTGGCACTTGTGACTGAATAAATACCGTGCTCTTTTTCGGATCGACACCGCAAGCAAGATACAGCGCCAAGGTATCTAAACAGGCTTCACGTAGCTTAGCGGGGTCTTGGCGAACCGTGATCGCATGAAGATCAACCACACAATAGAGGCAATCATGACTATCTTGCATCGCAACCCATTGACGTAACGCGCCCATGTAGTTACCAATGGTTAATTCACCAGACGGCTGGGCACCGCTAAGAACGATAGGTTTAGTCATAGGTTTTATTGCTCCAATACTTGTGGGCGATCAATTATGTGCGCCACTACTTCACTAAAATGTTCACAAACGGCGCTTGGGCCGCTAAGGCCAATATCTTCACCGTAGTTATAGCCATAGGTCAAGCCGATCGAGCAAATACCCGCAGCTTGAGCGGCAAAAATATCGTTTTTAGAATCTCCCACCATCAAAAGTTGTTCGGCAGATAACTGCCACTTATCCAACAAATGCGTCAACGGCAAGGGATCGGGTTTCATTTTCTCAAGAGAGTCACCACCCAATATTTCACTAAAATGATGGTCGATACCGAAAGCTTTTAATAGCGGGATGGTAAAACGATAAGGCTTATTGGTGACGACAGCTAATTGATAGCCCGCTTGAGAAAGCTGCTCTAAGGCTAGTTTTACACCTTCATATAACTGACTATGCTGCTGCAAATTTGCTTGATAATGCTTCATAAACAGCGGCATCGCTGCTTGCAATTCGTCGCCATCAACAGCGCGTTCTTTAGCAAAAGTGAGCGCACGCTCGATCAGTTTTTGCGCACCGTTACCCACCCAAGCGCGCACCTGAGTTTCATTACATTGGCCCAAACCTAGCTCATCCAAGGTCGCTTGAGTGGCGACATAAAGATCAGGCACGCTATCGATCAAAGTACCATCTAAATCAAAGGCAATTGCCTTAATCTGTTTGCCATCAATCATGCTTATTGGTCAACCTTAGCCAATTCTGCACGCATCTCGTCAATCACCGCTTTATAATCTGGCTTATTGAAGATGGCAGAACCGGCCACAAACATATCGGCACCGGCTGCTGCAATTTCAGCAATATTATCGACTTTCACACCACCATCAACTTCGAGACGAATATCATAGCCACTGGCATCGATACGCTCGCGTACTTGGCGAAGTTTGTCTAACGTCGAAGGAATAAATGATTGACCACCAAAACCTGGGTTAACCGACATCAACAAGATCACATCGAGCTTATCCATGACATAGTCGAGGTAATGCAGCGGCGTACCGGGGTTGAACACTAACCCAGCCTTACAGCCCGCTTCTTTAATGAGTTGCAGCGTACGGTCAATATGCTCTGATGCTTCTGGGTGGAAGGTAATAATCGAAGCACCAGCGTCAACAAAATCAGGAATAATACGATCGACCGGTTTAACCATGAGATGCACGTCAATATCGGCTGTGACGCCATAATCACGAAGCGCCTTACACACCATAGGGCCTATGGTTAAATTAGGCACATAATGATTGTCCATCACATCAAAGTGCACCACATCGGCACCGGCATTCAGCACAGCGTCGACATCTTCACCTAAACGGGCAAAATCGGCAGATAAAATTGAAGGAGCAATTAAAAATGGGCGCATAACAACACTCGTTAATCTGGGTAAGAATTACGCTATTCTACCTTATTGGCTTGTTGCCTCTCTAGGCTTTATCGAGGAATAAGACGACATTATCAATAAAATGAATTATTTTATTGTCCCAGTTTCATCCCGAACAAAATTTGTGTTCAAAATATAACCTTATTTGCTATAATGCGGCCAAACGTTGTGTTTGCGTATTATTCAACAGGAAGTAGTAATGCAGAGTAAAGTCAAACTTTCAGTTAACCTAAAATCGATAGCAGCGGTTGCCGCTATGACGTTTGCTGTAGGGCTGCTAGCTGTAAACATGACTCGCTCCACCAATGATACTGCTCAATCTGAGGCTTGTGAGTGCCAATATAACTCGGCATTGCCTGCCAGCCATCCTAACAATCGCTGTGCCCAAACAACTGACGATGTCAGCTGGAAAAACTGGTTAGTGGGTAATAGCCGTTCGAGCCAATTCCATTTTCTCGATCTGTTAGAATTACTTCACGGCCATAACAATCGTCCTATCGATGATGTTAATCCTACGACCCAACAAAACAGCTTCTAAACGCCCATCTATAATACAACTGCTACTGAGCACCTTAGCGGCATTTTTTGGTGTGCAGAGTCAAAACAATCGACATAAAGACTTCCAATCGACATCACCTCTCCCCTTTATCATCATGGGAATAGCGCTGGCAATACTGCTTATTATCTCATTGATTATGATTGTAAATCTTGTCTTGAGTTAGCTTAACGATACGAAGGTAATGCTTTAATCATTCTCGTTATGATAGCGATCATCATAGAGCGCCATTAGCTCATCCACTTTTTTACGTCCGTTACCATTTTGACTGATATTACGTTGTACCTGAATGGTACTAAAACGGGCACCATGATAGAGCTCACGAGTCAGCGGAATATCATGGTTACTGATCAGTACAGGAATACCTCGTTCAATCGCAGTATGACGAGCGTGTCTCGCCAGTAAGGCTTGATCGTCCAAGCTAAAACCTGAACCAACGTAGGTAGTAAAGCTCGAAGTGGTCGACAGCGGAGCATATGGTGGATCGCAATATACAACATCGCCGGCTTGAGTCAGCTCAAAGGCTTTTTCATAGCCAATACAACGAAACTCTGCCGCCTGAGCTTTCTCGGCGAATGCCATTATTTCATCGTGGGGAAAGTAAGGCTTTTTATATGAACCAAAGGGCACATTAAAACCGCCTTTCTTATTGTATCGACACAGGCCATTAAAGCCATGGCGATTCATATACAGGAAGTAAACTGAGCGCAGGAAAGGATCTTGAGTCTGATTAAACTCATTACGGACCTGATAATAAACTTCTTTATCATTTTTAGCGTCGGCAAACATCGCCTTAGCCGCCGTAATGTATTTCTCAGGTGTCGATTGGACAATTTTATAAAGGTTAATCAGATCATGATTAATATCGCACAACAGATAGCTTTCATAATCAGTATTGAGAAACACCGAACCCGCGCCAACAAATGGCTCTACCAATCTCTCGCCTTGAGGCAGATGTTGGGTAAGAGATTCAACCAGTTTAAATTTTCCACCGGCCCATTTAAGAAAGGCTCTTTGTTTTTTTCTCATCTAAATTGATTGAATACGCTATGAAAACAAGTCATCGATTGTACTCTGTTTATTTTTAAATTTCACGAGCTAGGAAGCGCATGTTGTAATTGATATTCAGATAACTCAGTCCAGTTTCTTAACCAAGGTGTGGGTAGAGATAACTCTTGCTGTAAACGTTTTGCCTCTTGCCGAGCCTGTGCGGCGGTTTCATAAAAACCAAAGAGCAAGATCCATCGCTGCCGATACTTGGCAATTTGTATCCCATCACTCGACGCTAATTTATCTATCAGTGGCTCTAATGACTCGGGGCGCTTAACACTCGCAAGCTGCAACACATAGCCAGATGTGGGTCTAACTGGTGAAGGCTGGCTCGATAATTCACTATTGGAGGGTTCAGTTTTAACTGGAGAAACTGATTTCTCAATCGTCGGACTTGGCTCTGCGGCAAACAGCTCGACGGCCTCATTGGCTGATGTATCTTGAAATTGCTCGCTTTGCTGCATCTCATTCACACTGGCTTCTTCAGCAACAAGTTCTGTCAGCTCAGGTTGGATGACGGTTTCATTCTCAGTGGTGGATGGCGAATCTAACTCGTCTGCCATATGTTCATCTAAACTTGCTTCTTGTACAACTGACAGTTGCGCATCTTGGTTTATTTTTGATACGAGTGGCAGTACATGCGCTTGTCTCTGTTCAAAATAAGGCGCCAATAATAATTCAGCATAAGCATCATTGGCTTTAGTGGCGTTCACCGAAGCCACTGTAGGTTGCGGCGTTATCTGCGCCGTTTTAGGCTCAGGGAATATCATCGAGTATCCCAAAACCATTATCGCCAACACCACTACACTGACCAAAGTAGGTAATAGCCAAGATCTAGCGACCGCGTGACTGTCGTCCCCCTCCAAAGCTAGCGCGAGTAATTTAACCACCTCACCAGGCAAGCCTTGTTGCTGTTGCAATTGCTGATGCACTATCTCTCTTGGCGTAAACGGGGTTTGCTCACTACGTTGCAACAAGGTGTAATATAAACCCTCCCTTTCAACTTGAGACAAGGCTTCAATCGTCATAGGCAACAACAGTTGATGTTGTGATTCGGGTAGCTCAGTCAATAATTGCGACAGAAAATGAAACGGCGTAGTTAATGTCAGAGAGATACTTTTCCCGGCTAGCGCCAACTGGCTTAAAACAATGCATTCAGCCCAAATCTCTAGCGGCAAGTGGTGTGCATCATCAAGTACGATATGACACTGTGTCGGCAATGAATCGGCAAGATCGAGCAAAGTTTCAGGCAATGGAAGTTCATCGTCAAATAGCGGCTCAGATAACAGTTGTACTAAAATTTTACGCCTGATTTCAGCGCTATCGGCATGCTGTGGACAAGTTACTAAGGCCGAACTGACGCCCTCCAATTCATCCACAAGTGCGGTAACTATGGTGGTTTTTCCAGAGCCGAAATCACCCGTCAGAACCGTGAGTTGCTGACCATACAAAGCGACATGCTGCAGTCGATGCAGTAAAGATTCTTGGCTAGGTAAAAGAATAGCAGTTTGAATAGTCACAGCGTCACCTGAGCAGTTAAGTGCGGCTGATAACCTCTTCGAGTAGTGATTCTGGCACCTCACTATAGATGCCAGCCTTGCCGATACTCTCAGGCAACACTAATCGAAGTTTACCCTGAAGTACTTTTTTATCGCGGCGCATATGCTTGATGAATTGTTCAAAACCCATCGTTTCTGGCGCTGTAATTGGCAAGTCAAATGCCTTAATTAACTGAGTAATGCGCGTTACGCTTGCTTGATCAATCAGCTTCATTGCCGCAGCAGTTTGCGCCGCTAACACTGTTCCTGCAGCAACGGCTTCGCCATGTAACCATACGCCGTAACCCATTTCAGCCTCAATCGCATGGCCAAAAGTGTGTCCTAAATTCAGCAGTGCGCGTACACCTTGTTCCGTTTCATCTTGTGCGACAACGTCGGCCTTTATCTGACAGCAGCGGGCAATAGCATATTTTAATGCCTGCTCATCCAAAGATTTTAATGCTGCTACGTTATTTTCTAGCCAAGAGAAAAAGTCACGATCCCAAATAATCCCGTACTTGATGACTTCCGCCATACCTGCGGCAAATTCTCTTACAGGTAAGCTTGAAAGACAGTGAGTATCTATCACCACTAATTGAGGTTGATAAAAAGCCCCAATCATATTCTTACCCATGGGATGATTAACTGCGGTTTTGCCACCCACAGATGAATCAACTTGCGATAAGAGTGTCGTTGGTACTTGGATAAAGTCGACACCACGTTGATAACAGGCAGCGGCGAAACCGGCCATATCACCAATCACCCCACCACCAAGCGCTAAAATAATGGTATCTCGCCCCAAATTCTGCTGTAGTAGTGAGGTAAAAATAGCATCCATTTGAGTGAGGGTTTTGTACTGTTCACCATCGGGAAGAATGACAGGTTCAGCACAGAAAGAATGGGTCAGTAGCGCCTGTACTTTCGCTAAATACAAAGGCGCTACTGTATCATTAGTTACGATCAACACTTTTTTATTCTGAATCGCCGCTAAAAATAGCTCGGGCTTCTCCAGCAGATTCGGGCCAATATAGATAGGGTAACTACGTACTCCAAGCTCAACCTGAATCTGTTCCATGTGACCGCCTAAATGATTAAAAACCTAACTGTTCGATGATTTGATTAGCAACCACCTTTGCACTCTGTTCATCGGTTTTAACGATGACATCGGCAATCTCTTCGTAAAGTGGATTACGAATAGCAGCAAGGTTCTCTAACACCTCGCGAGGATCATCAACTTGTAATAATGGGCGACGCTTATCACGTTGAGTACGCGCAACTTGCTTATCAATAGTTGTTTCTAAATAAACCACAATACCGCGAGCTGACAGGTTGTTTCTAATATCTTTGCTCTGGATTGATCCGCCGCCGGTAGCTAAAACAATACCTTGTTTTTCAGTTAAATCAGCGACAACTTGTGTTTCGCGACGACGAAATCCTTCTTCGCCTTCAACGTCAAATACCCACGCGATATCCGCACCTGTACGGCTTTCAATTTCTTGATCGGAATCGTGGAATTCTAAATGGAGCATCTGCGCCAGATGACGACCTATAGTGCTTTTACCAGCCCCCATAGGACCTACTAGGAAAATATTACGTTTTTCAGCCATTGCTTTTACGTCTGAATCTTATATGAAGTTTGCCTACGTCAACCAGAAAATCAGGCCGACCTTAAATGTTACCTTGCTCTAATGAGACTTGACCATGGATTATCTCAGTTAACTCACCTTAAAGGCAAGAGATGGGAGTAAATTCTGTGAAATTATACTATTCGACTAAAAAGCCAGCGCAAATGCGCTGGCTTTTTCAACTATCTTTTCTCTGAGCGAGAATTAACCCATAGATTAAAGTTTTTCAGAGATGATTTTAGGCGTCACGAAAATCAATAGCTCTTGACGTTCGTTCGAGTCAGAAGTATTTCTAAATAGATAACCCAAGAATGGAATATCACCTAATACAGGTACCTTGCTCACACTACTGATCAATTGTTGCTGATAAATACCACCTAAAACAATTGTCTCACCATGATCCACCAGCACTTGAGTTCCGATACGCTGAGTATCGATAGAAACCGCTTGCCCTAATGGAGTATCTACGGTTTTACCTTGTGCATCTTGAGTGATTTCAAGATCTAAGATAACGCGATTATCTGGCGTAATTTGTGGCGTCACACGTAACGACAATACAGCCTTCTTAAATTGTACTGTCGCAGCACCGCTTGAAGCAGACTCAACATAAGGGATTTCAACACCCTGCTCGATATAAGCCGCTTTTTGGTTCGAAGTAGTGATACGTGGACTGGCAATAATTTCACCCTTACTCTCTTGCTCTAGCGCGCTCAATTCAAGGTCGAGTAAGGTACCATCGGCAAGTTTAGCAACGTGGAATGCGATACTTGCTGGGTTAGATGCTGCAGCGGGTAAATTAACGTTCAATCTATCATTGACACTAGGCACAATACCATTCGCGATATCTGCCGCACCGGCGATAGTTCCCGATGTACCTTTAGAGCCTTGCTGATCGGTAACACCCCATTTGATCCCAAGATCTTCAGCAACACTGTCTTTAACTGTCACCATGCGTGATTCGATCAACACCTGACGGATCGGAATATCTAACACCTCAATCAGACGGTGAATATTCTCTAAACTTTCTTCAGTGTCTTTAACTAACAGGGTGTTAGTTCGATCATCAACGGCTACGGAACCTCTACCCGATAGCAAACTTGAATCATCACCTTTTAACAACGCAGCAATGTCTGTCGCCTTGGCATAGTTAATTTGCAAATACTCAGAATAGAGTGGTGCTAGTTCTTGTACTTCTTGTTTATTCTTTAGTTCTTGGCTTTCACGAATAGCAATTTCTTCGGCGGGTGCCACCATTAAAATATTGCCTTCAATTCGCTTATCTAAGCCCTTGGTTTGTAGAATCAGATCCAGTGCTTGATCCCAAGGTACATCGTCTAAGCGAAGTGTAATATCACCTTCGACACTGTCACTGGTCACTAAGTTAAAGTTGTTATAATCGGCGATGATCTGTAATACGGTACGAACTGAGATACTTTGGAAGTTCAACGACAATGAGCGACCATTATATTTTTTCTCTTCCTTTTCCACTGTCGCCTTTTCGGCCTTAGCGATGCTCAGACGGAAAAGATTACCCTCTTGTTTATAGCTGTAATCATATTGACCTGAAATATCCACCAATACTCGTGTCGTTAAATCTTCTTTGAAGGTCTCAAAACTTTTCACTGGAGTGGCAAAATCACGCACATCCATAACGTAAAGCAAATCGGAATTAATGTCAGTGTTATAGAGTTTGACCTCTAATTTAGCGCCCACTTGCTCGACGTTGGCCGCTACCGAGGCATTATTCAGATTAACCAGTAATTCACCACCGCCATTAGCACCACGACGAAAATCAATGGTTTTTACCGCATTAACGAAAGGATTAGAAGCAGTATTACTACCACTGGCAATTTCATCATTAATAGTAAGTCGATATGTATTGCCTACCACTCTTCCTTGATAAGCTTTTACCTTAGCTAAATTAACCTGCACTTTTAATTGTGCGCTATCCTGAGTGATTGCAACCGATTTCACATCAACGTTATTAATCGGTAGCGTATCTTTCTCCAAGTTAGAAGTACTATCATCGAAACCCAAAACGATTTGGGCCGGTGATGCATTCAAGTTAATTTGAGGCTCTGTAACACTCTCTTCAAATACCAACTGTAATTCCAGTTGATGATCAACAACCGAGTGATACTTTACATCTACCAAACGGTTTGCAGCAGAAGAATACGGCGCCACACCTAAAGCTAAAGCCAAAATTAATGCTGCTTTAAAAAAAGGTGACATATTTAATAATGCGTTTTTTGCGGCAGAAGATTCCATTATTCCCTCATCCTTCGCTCGTTATCCACCAGTAAGTTCCATGTTGCTCATCCTTTCAGCCCAGCAACCAGTTCCATCCGGAATTAATTCAATTATTTCGATTGTTTGTGGTGTTACTTTAGCAATTTTGCCGTGATAAAGCCCCAAATATTCACCGATCCCTAAACGATAAACACTACCATCATTAGTTTCGATTAATGCCCAAATTTGTTTATCTTCGCTTAAGGTACCACGCATCTTAAGATTATCTAGTGCATATGTTTCCAATCGCCCTTTTCTTCTTTTCAAATCAGGCTGTAAACAATCTTTTGTGGTATCGACAACTTCTTCCGTCAATTCACGCGAAGGGGGTACAAACGGACTACGCATTAAACTTGCTTGATAACTAAAATGCTCAAACTTAGGTGGTTCTTTTAACGGTGGAATACGCGCAACATGTTCAGCTTTCGTCGTAGTGACGAACTGTTCTAAATCGCTACGGTCTCCCATACAGCCAGTAACTAGCACACTCAGGATCAATAGGGAAAGCTTCTTCATTTCTTAGCCCCCTTTTTTGCATCCTTTTCTTTAGGCAACTCGGCACCCTCTTTGAAACGATAGGTTTTAGCTAAAATTTCCATCGCTAAGTTACCAGAATCATTTCGTTTAATCACAAAATCATGCAAGCTGACGATACGTGGAAGTTTCGCTACATCACTAACAAATTGCCCCATCTCATGATAATTACCACTCACAGACATGCTAATTGGGAATTCAATATAAAAATCGCGTTGAACTTCTTCTTTCCATTCTAAACTTTGAATGCCTAATGCTGAATCAGTCGCCACAAAGGTTAAGTCATCTAATAAACCGGGCATCTCATTCTGCGATGGCAGCATCTTCAACAATTCAGCAAATTGTACTTCCATAACGGCAAGCTGCTCTCGATATAGCTTAAGATTAGCTGCTAATTGATATTTCGCTTTAAAATCATCTCGCAAGGTGACTTCTTTATCTTGTTCGCGCTGCAAAATATCGATGGAATCTGAAACAAAAAGGTAATAACCCGCAATAAAAATAATTATTGCGAGGAAAGCAGCAAAAACCACTTTAACTTGTTTCGGCCAACCGCCAATGTTCTCGAAGTCGATATCATTAAATTCACTCAAATCGAGTTTCATTTGCTGGCTCCTTCAGCTGGCTTTTCACTGTTGGCATCTTCCTCACCAATTGAAACGCGTAGGCTAAATCGCTGCAATTGACGCATCTCTTCGTTTTGGGAAACGATAGAGCGCATATTTGGATCGTGTAACCATTGTGACGTTTTCACCTTTCGCATCATATTTGCGACATTGTTATTCGATTCACTACGTCCCTCAATCCAAAGTAGGCTACCTTTTTTCTCAATACTAGAGAGGTATATTCCTGGCGGTACAATACGCACCAACTCATCCAATACATGGGTTGGTAAGTTTCGAGCCTGCTGTAGATTTAGAATAATATCTGTTCGGCGCTCAATATCTTTTTTGCGCTCTTTAATCTTTTTAATTTCGGCAATCTGTTTTTCTAATAATTGAATTTCTGATTGAAGATAAGCATTTCTGCCTTTTTGCTCTTCGGTCATCATATCAACCACCGTTAACGCTAAATAGACAACCAAAGATGCGCAAATAAAAACGGCCGCTAATATTCCTAAATAATCACGCTTTTGTTTTTCTCTTGCCTCTTCACGCCAAGGTAATAAATTTATGTTCGCCATTCAGAATAACTCCTCAGCGCCAATCCACAAGCGACCATATATTTATTAATATTGGGCTGCAAAGCGGTTTTTAACTCATCATCGGCATAAAGACAACCTTGGAATGGATCAGCAATTATCGTGTGCACACCCAATTCATTAGTGAGCAAATTTGCCATGCCTTCCAATTTAGAAGTACCACCACATAACACAATATGGTCGACTTTATCTTTACCGCTAGAAGTGCAATAGATTTGAATTGTTCTTTTAATTTGCTGTAAGAGTTGAGTTTGAAACGGAGATAAAACTTCAAACATATAGTTGCGTGGTAAATCGCCTTCCACTTTGGCCTTTTCAGCTTGCTCATGATCCATACCATAAAAAGAAAGGATAGATTGAGTAAACTGCTCACCGCCAAAGGCTTGCTCACGAATGAAGGTTGTTTCGCCACCTTCAATCACAGCGACTGTAGTCATATTGGCACCAATGTCGACCAATGCAACCACTTTGTTTTCAGCATTTTCGGGTAATTGTGATGCGATTAACTCAAACGAACGGCCTAAAGCATAACCTTCAATATCAACCACTTTGGTTTCTAGGTTAATGCCATCAAGGCTCTCAACGCGCGCATCGATATTTTCTGTTCGGCAAGCACTGAGTAGCACATCCACTCGAGACGGGTCGGTAGCATTCACGTTCAGAGTTTCGAAGTCGATACTTACTTCATCGAGTGAATACGGAATAAGGTTATCCGCCTCAATCTCAATCTGAGTTTCCATCTCTTCTTCGCTCAATGCGGCATCCATATAGATAACTTTGGTCATTACCGCCGATCCCGAAACCGCAACGGCTGCATATTTCACCGTTTTGGGAAGCGATCGCTTAATGACTTTTAGTGATTCTAAAACAGCATCTGTATCCCGAATTTCATGATCATTAACCGCACCTTTTTTAACTGGCACAGCCGTGTGACTCAATATTTTATAGCCATCAGCAGTCTTACTCAGCAGTATTGCTTTTATTTCGTGCGAACCGATATCGATCCCCACCATCTGCGGAGCCTGACGCTTCCATAAGTTTGAAAGCATAGTCCATTGTCACTTTTGTTATAGTTTCAGAATTAGATTAGCACAAAATCAACCCGTTATAGATATTAATATAAAATGTTTGCAACATTTGCAATGGCCATTTTTTTGACCATTATTTTTACTTCACCATTAGCGACTCGCCTTATATACTGTTGTGCCTGCATTACAATATTGGAATCGTCTGGTGAAGTGGTTTAAACGAATTATAATTGCGCTATTTAGCCTCACCCTTTTAGGGATAGCTGCCATCGCCGCCGCTTACTTTTATGTACTTCCTGAACTACCAGATGTTACTACCTTAAAAACGGTAAAGTTGCAGACGCCACTGCGTATATATAGTCATGATGGCAAATTAATTTCACAATTTGGTGAAAAACGCCGGATTCCTATTGAATATGAACAAGTCCCTGAACAATTGATCAATGCGGTACTCGATACCGAAGATGCACGTTTCTTCGAACATAAAGGGATCGATCCTATCGGTATTTTGCGTGCTGCGGTCATATTAGCGACCACAGGCAAAAAAAGCCAAGGTGCCAGTACCATTACTCAGCAGGTTGCTCGTGGCTTTTTCTTATCAAGAGAAAAAACCTATATCCGAAAGATTAAAGAGATCTTCTTAGCCTTAAAAATTGAACAAGCACTGAGTAAGCAAGAAATCTTAACTCTCTATCTCAATCGCTCGTTTTTAGGTAACCGAGCCTATGGCGTTGGTGCGGCTGCGCAAGTGTATTATGGTAAAGAGCTTGATCAACTAACCCTGCCTGAAATGGCCATGATTGCCGGTTTACCTCAAGCACCGTCTGCAGCTAACCCGATTAGAAACCCTGAGCGAGCCAAAAATCGCCGCAACTGGGTACTCAGCCGAATGCTGGAAAAAGAAAATATAACTCAGGCACAATATCAAGCTGCTATCACTGCACCTGTGACCGCCAGATATCACGGCGCGGAAGTTGAGTTGTATGCTCCCTATATTTCTGAAATGGCGCGTGATTATTTAGTTGAAAAGTATGGCGAAGAAGAAGCCTATACTGGTGGATATAACGTTTATACCACTATCGACTCAACGCTACAGCTCTATGCTCAGCAGGCACTTAGAGACAATGTGTATTCCTACGATGAACGTCATGGTTATCGCGGTGCCACTAAGGTGCTGTGGCAAGGTGATGTCCCAGCCACTGAGCAGATCATCGATAAACTTGATGAAACACAAGCCTTCCAAGGATTGATTCCAGCAGCAGTATTAAGTCTTGCAGAGCAAAGCGCGCAAGTACTGACTCCTGATGGACAAACGCATACTCTGACCTGGGCAGGGCTTCAGTGGGCGCGTAAATTCATCAGCAATAAACGTCAAAGCAAAGCCCCTAAGCAGGCTTCAGATGTGCTTACCGTGGGCGAACAAATTTGGATAAGACACAATAATGATATCTGGCAATTGTCTCAAATCCCCGAAGTAGCCAGCGCTATTGTGTCTGTTGACCCCCATAATGGTTCGATCAAAACCTTGGTCGGTGGCTATAGTTTCTATACCAGCCAATATAACCGTGTGACCCAAGCCAAACGTCAGTTAGGCTCAAATATCAAACCCTTTATCTATACCGCAGCCCTTGAAAAAGGTTACACCTTAGCAACCCTGATCAATAATGCGCCGATCAATAATGCCGATATTCGTCAGGGCACCGCATGGCGTCCGAAGAACTCTCCAGACAAATATACTGGGCCAACTCGATTACGCGTAGGCTTAGCGCAATCGATTAACGTCATGTCAGTGAGAGCCATGCGCTATACAGGCCTAAATACGGCTATAGACACTTTGGTTAAGTTTGGTTTCGACCGCGACGATTTACCCAAAAATGAATCATTAGCACTCGGTTCGGCATCAGTAACGCCACTTCAAGTGGTCACAGCTTTTTCTGTGTTTGCTAATGGCGGTTATAAAGTCGAGCCCTATTTTATCGATCACATTAATAATGCTTACGATCAAGTCGTGGAAGAGTCTAATCCCACCTTAGCCTGTACTCCACCAGCAACAGAAGCGCCCGTAGCGGACGATCCTTTTGCGGCTATGGCTAAAGAGTTAGCCACAAGCGATGAAAATACTGCGAAAGTTGCCGATAACGGTTGTGCTATCGATGCTCGACATGCACCAAGGATTATTTCGGAACAAACCGCCTTCCTTATCACCGAAGCCTTGAAGAGTGTAATTTGGGGCGGTGGTGACTGGAATAAAGGCACAGGCTGGAACGGTACCGCTTGGCGGGCCGCACGAGTAGTCAACCGACATGATATCGCGGGTAAAACGGGTACGACTAACGAATCCAGAGACACCTGGTTCAGTGGGTTTAATCCTAATTTAGCAACCACAATTTGGGTTGGTTTCGATGATCACAGCATTGAACTTGGCCGTACCACTTGGGATGCTAATGGCGCTAAAGACCAAATATCTGGAGCAGAAGCCGGTGCAAAAACCGCGGGCCCAGGCTGGAACGAATTCATGAAAAATGCCTTGGCAGGCACCCCTGAAGTTCCTTCTCAACCTCCAGAAGGTATCGTCTCGGCGCGTATCGATCTTGCCACGGGTAAACTCAGTAGAAAAACCGACTACACCACCGCATTTGAATACTTCATTCGCGGTACCGAGCCAACCGAATTTGCGACCGAACCGGAAGAACAAGAAAATATCTTCAATGAAGATCCTGTTGAGGAATTATTTCAATAATAATCAGTAAAAATGGGTTACCAAAATCGATTTATTTTTCAGCATAAAATGCGGATAAATAAGAGATAACCAGTGAATTTATAGCGCCAATTTTTTGATGCTATAAATTTAAAAACGAAAAAAAACCTGCATCTGCAGGTTTTTTTGTTCAACTGATACGACTATTTTTGCTGTTTTGCACTCAATGCTGCTTTTACTTGTAGCAATGAGGTACCGCCTAGTGCTTCACGTTTTGCTAAACAAGAATCAATTGTTAAACAATCATATACATCTTGTTCAATGCTTTCAGCGAAGGTTTGTAACGCTGCAAGTTCAAAATCTTCAATCGGCTTCTTCTCGGCAATGGCGGCAACAACAACCTCCCCCACGACATGGTGTGCCTCTCTGAACGGCATTCCTTTCGCCACCAGATAATCGGCTAATTCAGTTGCATTGGCGTAACCTTGCTGCGCCGCGCTATAGGTATTTTCACGGTTAACCTTTAAGCCAGATAACACTAAGGCTGCCATCTCTAAGCAAATAGCCCAGCTATCCATCACATCAAATAGGCCTTCTTTGTCCTCTTGCATATCTTTGTTATATGCCAAAGGTAAGGCTTTCATTGTCGTTAAAATGCCCACTAATGCACCGTAGACGCGACCTGTCTTACCACGAATAAGTTCTAACGCATCGGGGTTTTTCTTCTGTGGCATCAATGAAGAACCTGAAGTCACATCATCGGCAAGATCGATAAAGCCTGCTTCACCACTGTTAAAGAAGATAAGGTCTTCCGCCATACGGCTTAAGTGCATCATGCTAATCGAAGCGTCACTACATAACTCCATCACATGATCACGATCCGATACTGCATCTAAACTGTTTAATGCTGGTGAAGCAAAATCTAACGACTTAGCCAACACATAGCGATCCATAGGATAAGCGGTTCCTGCCAAGGCGCCACAACCAAGAGGACAGGTATCGGCGCGCTTGAGGGCATCTTGCAGGCGGCTAATGTCTCGCTCGAACATTTCAACATAGGCTAAACACCAATGACCAAACGCCACAGGTTGAGCACGCTGAAGGTGGGTATAACCCGGCATTACGGCATCCAGTTCGCGCTCGGCTAAATCCAATAAGGCAGTCTTTAACTTAATCAGCAGCTCAAGCAGAGCATTGCCCTCTTTCTTACACCATAACTTAAGATCCGTCGCCACCTGATCATTACGCGAACGACCTGTATGTAGCTTCTTACCTAAATCGCCTACTTTAGCGATTAATGACTGCTCTACAAAGCTGTGAATATCTTCCGCGCCTGACGCTAAAATTAACTCTGGCTTATCTTTAACTTCATCAAGCAATTGATTCAAAGCTTGTTTAAGCTCAACACACTCAACATCAGTTAAGATGCCCACTGCCGTGATCGCATCGGCCCATGCTATCGAACCGACAATATCTTCTTCGATCAAACGGTAATCGACGGGTAATGAATCATTAAAAAGTTTGAACAGTGCACTGCTCTCTTGACTAAACCTTCCACCCCATAACGCCATCTCGACATCCTCTTTGATTTAATAAAATTAAGGGGCGTATTACGCCCCTTTGAAAACGATAATACAGTTCGCTTATTGCGCTTTTAGTGCGCGAATACGACTCGCAAGCGAGTACAAACGAATAAAGCCTTCGGCATCTTTTTGGTTATACACATCATCGGCCCCAAAAGTAGCAAACTCTTCTGAGTACAAGCTATTAGGCGAACGCTTCTTAACGGCTTGTGCTTGGCCTTTATATAACTTAATGACCACTTCACCGTTAACCAGTTTAGCTAATGGCTCAGACGCACCAATCAAGGACTCACATAATGGAGTGAACCAACGACCGTCATAGACAAGATGCGCCATCTTAGCGCCAATCTCTTCACGCCATTCACGACTAGTCTTATCTAACACTAATTCTTCGATGGCACGTAGTGCGGCAAACATCACGGTTCCGCCAGGAGTTTCATAACAACCACGTGATTTCATACCAACAAGACGGTTTTCGGTGATATCAATACGGCCTACACCATGTGCACCGGCTATCTCATTGAGTTTCATTAATGCGGTATATGGCGATAATGCTTCACCATTTACTTTCGTCACACGACCCGCTTCAAGTTCAAGTGAAACATACTCTGGCTCATTTGGCGCGTCTTCTGGCGCCACTGTCATGGTCCAAACACCTTTGCTTGGCTCGTTCCATGGATCTTCTAGCTCACCACCTTCATGAGAAATATGCCACGCATTAGCATCACGACTGTAGATCTTAGTTGCTGAAGCCGTGGTCTTAATGTTTCTTTCGGCAAGGTAGTCGAGCAGGTCTTCACGACTGACCATTTCCCACTCACGCCAAGGAGCGATCACGGTTAAGTCTGGAGCCAATGCCGCAAAGCAGCCTTCGAAACGCACTTGGTCATTACCCTTACCAGTACAACCATGACATACCGCATCAGCACCCACTTTACGGGCAACCTCAACCTGAGCCTTAGCAATAATAGGACGAGCCATTGAGGTACCTAGCAGGTAAGTGCCCTCATAAATCGCTCCGGTTGCGATAGTCGGATAGATATAGTCCGCAACTAACTCTTCTTTTAAATCGACGATATAACATTCAGAAGCGCCCGAAGCTATCGCTTTCTCATGTAAGCCTTCTAGCTCAGCGTCGCCTTGTCCAACATCGGCACAAAAAGCAACGATCTCACAATCATCATAGGTTTCTTTTAACCAAGGAATGATCGCCGATGTATCCAAGCCACCAGAGTAGGCCAGTACCACTTTTTTAACGGATTTCTTTTCAATAGACATTACTTAATTTCCTAATCAATTTGATTGAACGCCAACGCCTTCAACAACATATTTGGACTAACTGTTAACTCAATAATGTAACTAATACTGCGTTTTGTGCATGCATTCTGTTTTCAGCTTGCTGCAGAATCAACGAGCCTTCGCCATCAATCACCTCAGCAGTGACTTCGATACCACGATAAGCCGGTAGACAGTGCATAAAGTATTTGGCTCCCGCCTTATCCATTAACGCCTTGTTCACTTGATAAGGTTCAAACTTGGCTTTAATTTCATCTAGACTGACATTGTCTCCCATAGAGATCCAAGTATCTGAATAGATTGCATCTTGTGCTTGGATCTGCTCGATATCAGAAGTCAGAATTAACTCACCACCATGCTGTGCAGCTATCTGCTGAACTTCTAGCACCACCTCACCATCAGGGAAATGACCGGGTGGGCAGATAACTGTCATGGTTGCACCTAATAAGGCCGCACCATACATCAATGAATGGGTCACGTTATTGCCATCACCCACATACGCCAGCTTTACTTTACTCAGGTCATCAAACTGTTCTGCTAAGGTTAGGAAGTCGGCTAAACCTTGGCATGGATGATATAGATCTGACAGTGCATTAATTACCGGCACGGTGCCATGTTCGGCTAACTCTTCAATTGTCGAGTGAGCAAACGTTCTCGCCACAATCGCATCGGCCCAGCAAGAAATATTACCGGCGAAGTCGGACACAGGTTCACGCTTACCTAAAGCACCATTTTGTTGATCAAGATAGAGACAATGGCCACCCAATTTATTGATACCAATGTCAAAACTTACACGAGTTCTTAATGAAGGCTTCTCGAATAACATCACTACGCTTTTGCCATCCAAAGCTTTACGATAATCGTTTGGATTAGCTTTAATCTGTTTCGCTAGCGCAAGTAGGTCAAGCAGTTGCTTTTGGCTTAACTGATTGATCGATAAAAAATGCTCCATTCATGACTCCTGTAAATATCTTTCTATTAAATAGTTCGCTTTAATGTGGTTGCACTTGTGTTCCTACAGCCTCACCTTTCTCTAATGCCGCCAATTGCTCGGCATCGCGCCAGGATGCAACTTGCACCGCTTGGCCTAACCACTGCGCTACTTCTAATGCCGCCTCAACTTTGACCTTCATGCCTTTCTCGATAACACCGAGTTTAGTCAGCTCATCTGCGTGCGCTTTTGTTAATGAAGGGATTAATTGCCCCTTACCATCGAGCACGCCACTCACATCAGATAGCAACACCAATTTACCGTTTACCAGTTTGGCTAAAACCGTTGCCGCCTGATCTGCATTCACATTCAATAGTTGGCCTAAATCATCCACAGCAATCGAACTGACAATCGGCATCCATCCTTGCGCCAAAATAAACTCTAAATAGGTGGCGTCTTTAGGGCTAACTTCACCGACAAAACCTAGTTTTTCATCTTTAACCTGTGCCGTAACAATTCCGCCATCGGCTAAACTCATACCCACACAAGTAATACCTGCTTTTAGTGCCGCCGCTTGCAATACTTTATTTGATGTCCCCGCCAAGGCCCCGACGACCACGGGTACTTGCTCGGCCGGAGTGACTCGAAGTCCATCCAACTTTACGGTTTCCATGCCGTTCGCTTTTAGTTGTTCATCAACTAGATAGCCACCACCATGCACCATAATGACCGACTGCCCCGATTTAATAATATTGGCAGCTGTGGCCATTAGTCTCGCCATACCCATTTCGCACTGCATCAGGGCACCACCAACTTTTAAGACTAAGGTATTTTTTTCAGCAGACATCATGACAACTCTCTTTAAAAACGATACGAATTAATAATTAAAATGAATTTTGATACATTGATGGGCTTGGCTTGCTGCACCTTTCATCAAGTTATCTATCGCACTGGCGACCACTAAATAACCCGTCTGAGGATCAAACTTCCATCCCAGCAAGCAGTTCGGTGTGTTTACCACGTCATCCACTTTCGGAAATTGATTTTGATAAACATTCACGAGTGCAGACTCATTATAGACACTGTAAGCCTGTGCAATATCAGCCTCTGTCACATCCGCTTTTAACTGCACGGTTATCGTTGCCAAGATACCACGTTTGAAGTTACCAAGATGAGGAGTAAAGATCACCTCTTTGCCTAATTGTGTAGCAATTTCAGGTTGATGCCTATGACCTAGTACACCATAAGGTGTCAGGCTGACTTCACAAAAGCTAGTGTGTAACTGTGCTTTTCTGCCTGCACCAGTCACACCACTCACGGCATTAATAACAGGTAAGCCATCACCTAATAGATCACTCAATGGTTTCAGTGCCGTCAACGATGCTGTTGGATAACAACCCGGTACTGCAATCATTTTAGTCTTAGCGATCGCATCAAAATTCCATTCAGCCAAACCATATATAGCTTGCGATAAAACCTCAGGATAGACATGTTCAAAACCGTACCATTTCGGATATTGCGCCGCATCGGCAAAACGGTATGCACCGCTTAAATCAAATACGCTTAAACCTTTGTCATAAAACCAAGCCGCCAAATGTAAACTCACGCCATGATCGGTTGCCAAAACCACCGCATCCGCTTCGGCTGCAATCGTTTGTTTTGCATCATCAGAAAGGGGCTCAAGAGGCAATTTGATATGACTATATACCGGATAAAGTTCGGCTAAGGCTTTACCTTTATCTAGACTATTTTCAGATACATACAAACCTTGAACGCTCAAGTTAGGATCGGCCTGAATTAACGATGTGATCTGCGCACCTGTGTAACCACTGGCGCCAATGATAGCTATACTTTTCATGCTTTTTGACTTCTATAAATTAACGGTAAAGAAAAAAGAGGGGGCACAACTTTAGCCCTGGTAGAGATACCAATATGACAAGTTTATCGTCGCAGGAAGTTTTTACAGATCACCTTATCATCAATTTTTAAGTATGAAATATTCATTTTTCTTCTCAATCATGAACCTTAAATAATGGCGCTTACTTAGCTGATTGATAGACTATCACGATAAATTATTTATGCAATATGATTGAATATATATTTAATTAAAAATATGATGATCTCACAAAACTAATACGAACTTGTTACGATTGATGCCTTTACCAATCAAATTAGGCTAGCACATAGCAACATATTTTGATTGATCCGGCGCAATTATTAACCAAAACAAAACAAATATCTCATGCAAGCAGATGGAGCAGCATCACACATTATCACTGTGCGCGTTATTGACCTTGTTTCGATAGACGCCTATTGTGACCAATCAATAAAAGAAGTATGGAGCATTTATGGCAGATATGTACGCATCGCTAAGGTCTAACGTAGGAACTTTAGGTCAGATCTTAGGCGATACTATTCGCACTCATCTAGATGAACCTTTTCTAGAAAAAATTGAACAGATTAGGCATTTAGCCAAGAGTTCACGTCGTGGCGATGACGCCGCTCGAGAAGAGATGTTAACCCTATTAAATGCACTCCCCGACGATGAGCTTGTTCCCTTCGCCAAAGCGTTTAACCAATTTCTGAACCTTGCCAATATTGCCGAACAGTTCCATACCATTAGCCGTAACTGCGACGAGCTCGTTTGTGTACCCGACCCCGTCGACCAACTCTTAGGCCGTATGCTAAATGGTCGTGTCGATCAAAGTAATATGCTCGAATGCCTGCAAACCCTAGATATCGATTTAGTCTTAACCGCACACCCTACCGAAATATCCCGTCGGACCTTAATTCAAAAATACTCTGCGGTAGTCGATAGCCTAGCGACACTGGAAAACCCACAACTGACAGATCGCGAAAGAAAACAGCATCATCTCAGATTACGTCAACTGATCGCTCAAATCTGGCATACCAACGAAATTCGTAATGAACGTCCGACACCGGTCGACGAAGCCCGATGGGGATTAAGCACAATTGAGGCTTCACTTTGGCAAGCCATTCCAGACTTCTTACGTCAACTGAATGAACAAGTTGAGGAGCGAACTGGTAAACAGATCCCCACCGATATTGCTCCGGTTAGATTTTCAAGTTGGATGGGTGGAGACCGCGACGGCAATCCATTCGTCACCGCAAAAGTAACCCAAGAAGTGCTCGATCGTAACCGCCACACAGCAGCAAGATTGTTCCTTAAAGATGTGGTGTTACTGGTCAACGAGCTGTCGATGAAAGAAGCCAATGCTGAATTACTGGCGCTAACCAACAACAGTTACGAACCTTACCGAGATGTATTACGCGATTTAAGACAAAAGTTGCGAGATACCATTGATTATCTCAACTTGCGTATAGAGGGACATTCACCCGAGGTCGATTTCAGTCAAATTATCTGGCACGAAGACGACCTTAAACAGCCTCTGACCTTACTTTATAACAGCCTCTGCGATTGTGGTATGAGCTTGATCGCTAACGGTTTGCTGTTAGATATGTTACGTCGTCTGGCCTGTTTTGGCATTCACATGCTGCGCTTAGATATCAGACAGGATGCCCAACGCCACAGCGATGTTGTCGCTGAACTGACCCGTTACTTAGGTTTAGGCGATTACAATCATTGGGATGAAAAAGAAAAACAAGCCTTTTTGTTACGAGAGCTTACCGGTAAGCGTCCACTGATCCCAAACAACTGGCAACCTAGTGATGATGTCGCTGAAGTACTCAACACCGTAAGATTAGTTGCCCAGCAATCATCTAAGGCGCTTGGCTCTTATGTTATCTCAATGGCCAGCCAGCCATCAGATGTATTAGCGGTGCTGTTACTGCTAAAAGAAGCCGGTTGCCCGCACCCGATGCGAGTCGTGCCTCTCTTTGAAACCTTAGATGACTTAAATAATGCCGCAAGCTGTATGACAGCACTGTTCCAAATCGACTGGTATCGTGGCTATTGTAAAGGCATCCAAGAAGTTATGATCGGCTACTCTGACTCGGCAAAAGACGCCGGTGTGATGGCTGCGGCATGGGCACAATATCGTGCTCAAGAGCAATTGGTACAAGTATGCCAACGTGCCGATATCAAACTTACGCTGTTCCATGGTCGCGGTGGCACTATCGGTCGTGGCGGCGGACCAGCACATAAAGCCATCCTTTCTCAGCCTCCGGGTTCAGTCGATGGTCGTATACGTGTCACCGAGCAAGGTGAGATGATCCGCTTCAAATTTGGCCTGCCAAAACTTGCAGTACAAAGCTTAGCGCTATACACCTCAGCGGTGATGGAGGCCACATTGCTACCACCACCGGAGCCCAAAGCCGAGTGGCGAGATGTCATGGAGCGTCTGGCTGCGGATTCGGTTCAAGCCTATCGTGGCATAGTCAGAGAGGAGCCTGACTTCGTTGCTTACTTCCGTGCCGCCACTCCTGAAGTCGAGCTTGGAAAACTGCCTTTAGGCAGTCGTCCAGCCAAACGTCGCGTCGATGGCGGAATTGAGAGTTTACGTGCTATTCCTTGGATTTTTGCTTGGTCACAAAACCGCCTAATGCTACCCGCATGGTTGGGCGCTGGTGAAGCATTGCAAGCCGCGAGCGATCGCGGCGAGTTACCCATATTGCAAGAGATGGAACAAAATTGGCCCTTCTTCGAAACCCGTATCTCTATGCTGGAGATGGTTTACGCTAAAGCCGAGCCTAATCTCGCTAAATACTACGAAGCTTGTCTGGTACCCAAAGAGCTACATCATCTAGGCGATGCCTTACGGGAGCGATTAGCTACAGGGGTTAAAGCAGTCTTAGCCCTCACCCAATCTGAAGCCTTAATGTCTCATACACCTTGGAATAGAGAATCTATCGAACTGCGTAATCCGTACATCGATCCGCTCAACTTCCTGCAAGCAGAACTGTTGGCAAGAACACGTAAGAATGAAACCTCATCCAGCAATGTTGAATTAGCATTGATGCTTACCATTGCAGGCGTTGCCGCAGGTATGAGAAATACCGGCTAATGACAACCTTGAAGTTATTTATGTTCGTCTCTGTGCTGTTGTTGACTGGCTGTGTCAGTCAATACAGCATCAGTGAGAAACAGCTGGCTGAATATCTTAACGATGAGATGCACTTCGAAGTTAAACAGGGTAATCGACTGTTTGGTATTGAGCTCAAGGTAAATGATGTCGATGTCATTCTGGGTCAAAAGCCTAACACTATGGCTATCTTAGCCCATAGTCACATCAAGGTGCGCAACCCATTAATGCCCATCGATGCCAAACTAACGACCCAGTTTGAAGCTCAACCCTGGTATGACTCAGAGAACCACAGCGTATACCTTCGTCAGCTGAGCCTAACCAAAGTGGAATCAACACCTAAAGATATAGAAAAAGCCATTAAACCTGTAGCACCACAGATCATGGCATTCCTGACTCACTTTTTAGAAACCCAACCGGTTTATGTGTTAAACACTAAGGAGAGCAATCAAGCCTTAATTGCTGAAATGACCAAACGTATCGAAGTAGTCCCGGGCGAATTAAAGCTGATTTTTACCGAATAAGTGTTATCAGCCAGATAAAATAAGCCATCAAACTCGATGGCTTATTTTCTATTTATCGATTATTTCTGTATATGAGTGCGACTCTGTTATTTGGTAAAACGCTGATAGGAGCCATAATCGACAATCACCGCTTGCTGTAACAGTTCACGTCTAAGCATATCTAATGCTACTGCAGTACTGAGTGCCCGTACTAATTCTCTTGAGCGAGCAGAAAACTTCAACATTTGACTATATATACCCTGTCGCGTTGCTAATGCTATCGCCACTGTACCTACAGGTTTCTGTTCACTTCCACCATCAGGCCCTGCAATACCACTAGTCGCTAGCGCATAATCACTATCTAATAATTGACGTGCGCCCGCTGCCATCTCTTCTACCGTAGCAATAGATACCGCACCATGATCATCTAATGTTACAGGACTCACTCCCAGCACTTTAACTTTAGATTCATTACTGTATGTCACCAAGCCTTGATGTAAATAAGCTGAGCTTCCCGCAAATGCCACTAATTGACTGGCGATCATGCCGCCGGTACAGGACTCCGCAATACTCAAACTTGCGCCAGATTCAATCAACAATGTGTGTATTACCTTTGCTAAAGAATCGACACCTTCAGCAACAACGCAATGTCCTATATGTTGCTTAATGGTCTCTGTGACCACTGGTAATTGCCCTATTGCATTATCACCACGAGCAAACAACTTGATCTCGATATAAGGCATAAAAGAACGATAGCCCATAGTGATGCCTTCGGGCAAAGGAAGACTCGATAACTTATCGGCTAACACAGATTCACCATGGCCTAGAGTCAACAACTTTCGAACGGATACGGCAGCGTGCTCATCGACTTGAGACAAGACAAAAGGAATAAACTGCTCATGAACCATTTGTTTAAATTCAAACGGCACACCGGGAGTAAAAAATAACCAAGCTCTATTTAACTTAACTCTAAAGCCGCAAGCAGTACCAACAGGATTATCCACCATAACCGCAGATTCAGGTAACATTGCCTGCTTCAAGTTACTATCTGTCATCACTCGACCATTACGGCTAAACCACTGTTCCAGCCTTTGGCGCCACTCGGTAAACTCAACCAGTTTTTCCTCCTTAGCCATCGCCATAGCTAAAGAAGACAGATCATCCGATGTTGGTCCAAGACCACCATTAACCAAGATAATATCAGCATGTTGACTACGCTCTTCAAAGGTAGCCACCAAATCTTCTAATCGATCACCCACTGTGACCCGACGTTGCATCTCAATACCATGATCCATTAGCACATTAGCGACCCAAGCCGCATTAGTATCGACTATTTGCCCAGCCAATACTTCTTCGCCGGTACATATCATCTCAATCTTCATAGTTATCCTTTACATCATTCCTAGCTATAAATTTAAAAATCAGCTAGGGCAAGCATCCGACCACTGGCAATTTTCCAGCCAAACCACAGCTGCAGACTAAACTAATTAAACCACCTTGGTAAGTCATACCATATTTAGAGGCCAACAAAATGATGAATAAATTAATCTTGTCGATAGCCCTTAGCATATGCACATTTACGACGTATGCCGCTGTCGATATGTTTCTTAAAATCGGTGATATTGAAGGTGAAAGCCAAGATATTGACCATAAAAATGAAATTGATGTCCTAGCATGGTCATGGGGCACCAGTGCTGACTCACGACGAATCTGCATCCAAGATCTGTCTGTCACCAAATGGGCTGACAAGTCGTCACCAGCACTGTTAATGAACCAAATAACTCATGTGAGCTATCCTAAAGCAACATTAACAGTAAGAAAGGCGGGAGCAAATCCACTAGAATATATCATCATCGAAATGACTGATGTCTATGTGTCTTCGTTGTCAAATGGTGGTTCAGGAGGAGAAGACAGATTAACTGAAAATATCTCTCTAAACTTCGATCAATTAAAATACACCTATTTCCCACAAAGTATAGATGGCTCACCAGCAGAAAAAGTTGAGGCAACCATTAGCAGTGAAAAATGTAACTAAGCGCCAAACTGCTTTCTCCCAAATACAAAAAAGCCTCGTCATTTCTGACGAGGCTTCGATGTAATTGGCGGAGCGGACATGATTTTGCAAGAATGAACCCGCGTCTCCGGCGTGAGAGGCCATCGTGTCTAAATTAATTTCTAAAGAGAAGCTCAATCCACTGAACCACCACTCTTCCTATGCTCCAAATACAAAAAAGCCTCGTCATTTCTGACGAGGCTTCGATGTAATTGGCGGAGCGGACGGGACTCGAACCCGCGACCCCCGGCGTGACAGGCCGGTATTCTAACCAACTGAACTACCGCTCCTTTAGTAAAACGCTTACGCGGGATACTAAATTAGGCGCCTGGAAATGACCTACTCTCACATGGGGAGACCCCACACTACCATCGGCGCGATTGCGTTTCACTTCTGAGTTCGGRATGGGATCAGGTGGGGCCACAATGCTATGGTTTCCAGACAAAAAAGGAAATTTGAAAAGCTGCTCTCGTCTCTATTTCAAAAACAAGAGATATAAAATGGGTTCACACTCAATCAAGTGCCTGTATTCTTTTGTTCAAGTATCACCATC